>JASGHY010000001.1:4002500-7568047 GCA_047602185.1 Chitinophagaceae bacterium
CAACTTTATACCAACTTTTTTTAAAACACAAGCCCAGTAAGACTTACAGCAATAAAAAAATTAAAAACACAAATACCAAATGCAGGTTACCGGTTACAAGATGCCGGATCATGAGACCGTTTCGGGTTTAGAGTTTAGTGTTTCGGGTTCTGCAGTTCGGACTTTGTTCTCTACACAGCTGCTAACACCAAATTCCTGATTCCCTACTCCCTTGTCACCTTATCAACCTTTAAACCTTCTCCCGGGCTTTGGTCTTTCCGACTGTATTGACACTAAGCGTTCAGCCTTTACTTATAACTTACAACCTATAACTTATAACCTGTGTTCAAAATAACCATCAGGATATATAACCCGCATGAGGAAGAGGCCGTGGCCGGGCACGGCGAAGTCGGCTTTGGAGCAGTCTTTTGCTTCTATAATATTGCGGAGACCTTCTATTGTGATCTTTTCCCTGCCCACCTTTAGCATGGTTCCTACCAGCCCACGGACCATCCCCCGCAAAAAACGGTTGGACCGTACCTTATACACTAAACAACTACCCCTCCGCTCCCACTCACTGTGCTGTATGCTACAGTTGAACGTATGGACCTGTGAATTGCGTTTGGAGAAACTGGTGAAATCGGTGTACTGCATAATTACCGCAGCCGCTTCAGCCAGCTTGTCCTCCTCCAGCTTATAGGGCAGGTAATAGGCCCTGTCGTCCATGAAGGGATCTTTTTCCTGGTATATATAGTATTCGTATTCCCGGGCTGTAGCATCGAAACGGCTATGGGCATCAGGCCGTACAGGTATAAACCGCCTGAGCATGATGTCGGGCGGCAACATGGCATTTAAATTATAAACAGCTTTTTCTGGTAATACCAGTTCGGTGTCTACATGAAAGAAGTTCTGCCGGGCATGTACGCCGGCATCTGTGCGGGAGGAACCTGTCAGCAATAATGGCTGGCGGAAATAGGTTTCGAGTACCTTTTGCAGTTCACCCTGGATGGTAATGGCATTGTCCTGCACCTGGAAGCCCGCATAGCGATTGCCTTTGTAAGTTACTTCCAGGAAATATCTGTTCATTAATGAGAATTTGGAGCGCAAGATAAAGAATCGGCAGACGGCAATCGTGCATCAACAACGATGGCTGGTTTTGAGTAAAGGGATTGGGGATGCTGGTTTCCGGATACCGGATACAGATCCCAGGCCTCATAATTCCCTCCCCGGGACGCCTGACCAGGCTGCTGAATAATAGCAACTTTGCAGTGGTCTGACAGGGGACAGCTTATGACCAGATTATATCCAGCTTGTATATTAAAGCGTACCGACTAAGGGTTTAAACGGGAGTTTTCGAAAAACTGGTGTTTGTTTGGTATGGATCTGGTGTAGTGTTGGTAGGTGGTATTCCTGAAACGGGAAGATTTAGGATACTGGATGCGGGATACAGGTTGCGAGGTTGTATGAATGGCTGATTAAGATATCAGGCTTAATAATTCCGGTCAGAGACCGGGCGAATATGCTGAGACACGGGTCTACTTCGTAAGACCCGCGCCAGTGTCAGAGTGGGTTGCTGGTTACCAGTTTCCGGATACCGGTGTTTAGTATTGGGCTTCCCTCAGATATTCGACATTCAGTATTAGAGGTTTCCTTCCGGACTTTCTACCTCTACTCCCCGCCCTGAAGGACGGGGCAATGATTTTAAATACACACCTCAAAAAACAACATCTGCCTACCGGCTAAAGCCGGAACGGGGTATTTGCTTGTACCTTGTTTCTTTGTTCTTGTGCCTTTTTCTGACATCAGTCTTCATCTGCATATTACCTTACCATCTTCTTAAACCTGGTAACATATTCTTCGGAGCGGAGAAGGGAAATGAGATCGCGGAAGCGGCCGGGATCGGAGACACAGGGATAGGCAATTTCAAGGAAACGGTAAAGTCCCTCGTCATTGGCGAAGAGTTCCGATAGCGCTTTTATCTGTTGGGAGGAGTAACATTTGAGCTTTAATATTTTTCGCGATACTTCCGCACGCTCATAGGCAGTAACAGCCTCCAGCATTTTGACACGCAATTTGTCTACATCCTGGTCAGTAGCAAAATTGCGGCAATTCTTATTGACCGCATCCGCAGGCGCTGATGCCGGTTCTATCACTACCCTTACCGTATCTCCTTTAGGCGGATCTTTTTTTACCACCAATTGGGTATCCTTTTTCTCTTCTGCTTTAACGGCTATAGCACTATCAGGAGCAGGAACAGTTTTCTTTTGGACTGGTGTATCTTTTTTTACCAGGATCTCTGCTTCTTTTTCAAAAGGAATGATGATAACAATGGTATCAGCTGCAGCTCCGGTAGCATCGGTAAACACCATACGTTTTCCATCTTTATCATCTGTTTCTGTAAGACGGGTAATAGTTGCCCTGGCCGGAACAGGGATATTTTCGACCGGTTTGGATTCATTTTTTACCAATTGCGTATCTGTGGGCGCGGTAGTATTGTCAGTTGTTACCAATGCAGACGTGTCTTTTGTTGCTGTGCCGGATACAACAGGCCTGTTTATCAATCCCGGAATGCTAACATTATTACTGGTGTTGGTGACAGCGGGGGGCGGATCATTTTTTACGACCTCTGGCTGTTTTGCCGGTGTATCAACCACGGCAACGGCTGCATTGATGGTTTCTGAAGGTTTAACGGAGGAATATAATACAGCTGTGTCATTTACCACGGAGGCCATGAGCGCAGCAAAGGCATCATTACCCTTTTTTTCACCATAAATAGTGTCACTGGGCTGTACGGGAACCGGTTCGGCCTGGATGACATTTTGTGTCTGCAGGTTTTCCAACGACCATCCCTGACCGTTTGTGTTTTTTAACAGATACCCATGATCTTTTTTCTGTATGCTAACGGTGAAGTATTGCTGAGGAAAGCGATTTGCAGGGAAACCAACCACGAGATTATACACAGTATCTTTGCAACCGGCAATGATAAGATGCCCGATTGCAGAGGAGCTATATACATTCCCTCTTGTTTGTACGTAAAAAGGCTGGCTATCATCAGCCTGGATGAACAGGAAATATGCCTGTTGCTGAGCCAGGCCAGACAAGCAGGAGAAGATCAGGAAAATAACTGCCGACGCAATTCGCTTCATGCTAAGGATTGCTGATTACAGCAAATCTATGCAATTGCAATTAGCGAACAACCACTTGTACATTTTTTTATATATTAATTGATGTCCGATTATCTTTATCCCCTTAACTATAGTTTACCATGAAGAAAGTTTCGTTACTGATTTGTTTATGTGCAGCACTGAATGTGGCGGTTGCGCAGGAGGAAGCAGCGCAGGATACATCCTGGAAGAAGGTGTATCGCGCGAGCGCTCCCCGGATCAATGATCTCGTACACACCAAGCTGGATGTAAAGTTTGACTACGCAAAGTCGTACATGTATGGAAAAGCCTGGATCACATTGAAACCTCATTTCTATGCTACTGATTCACTGGCACTGGATGCGAAGGGCATGGACATTAATAAAGTGGCCATTGTAAAAGGCAGCTCTCAAACCCCGCTGAAATATGATTATGATGGCTGGGTACTGAATATTAAACTGGATAAAAGCTATAAAGGCGGCGAGAACTATACAATTTATATTGATTATACTTCGAAACCGAATGAGCTGAAAGTAGAAGGAAGCGCCGCTATTACTGACGCAAAGGGTTTGTATTTTATCAACCCTACCGGTGAAGAGAAAGATAAACCCACACAGATCTGGACACAGGGCGAAACAGAAGCTACTTCTGTATGGTGCCCTACCATTGATAAGCCTAACCAGAAGACTACTGAAGAGATCACGATGACGGTACCGGCTAAATATGTGACACTGTCAAACGGTTTGCTGGTATCTCAAAAGAAAAACACTGACGGCACACGTACAGATACCTGGAAAATGGATCTGCCACATGCTCCTTACCTGTTCTTTATGGGTGTAGGTGATTTCAGTGTTACGAAAGACAGCTATAAAGGCAAAGAAGTAAGCTACTATGTGGAGCATGAGTATGCATCTGTTGCCAGGAAGATCTTTGGTAATACACCTGAAATGATCGGTTTCTTCTCTAAAGCATTGGGTGTTGAATTTCCCTGGGCTAAATATGCACAGATCGTTGGCCGTGATTATGTAAGTGGTGCGATGGAGAATACTACCGCTACCCTGCACCAGGACGGTGCGCAGCAGGATGCCCGCGAACTGGTTGACGGTAATGGCTGGGAAAGCACCATTGCACACGAACTGTTTCACCAATGGTTTGGCGACCTGGTTACCGCTGAAAGCTGGAGCAACCTGACGCTGAACGAATCATTTGCGAACTACAGTGAAACGCTGTGGGACGAATATAAATATGGTAAGGACGCCGGTGATGCACAGAACTATACTGACATGCAGGGCTATATTCAAAGCCAGAGCAGCCAGAAAGACCTGGTTCGCTTTCACTACCGCGATAAAGAAGACATGTTTGATGCAGTAAGCTATAATAAAGGCGGACGCATTTTGCACATGCTGCGCAACTATGTTGGTGACAGCGCTTTCTTTAAAGCACTGAACCTTTACCTGACCACCAATAAATTTAAAGCCGCTGAAGCTCACCAGCTACGCCTGGCCTTTGAGGAAATTACCGGTAAAGACATGAACTGGTACTGGAATCAGTGGTATTATGGTTCTGGTCATCCTAAACTGACCATCGATTATGTATATGACGATAACGCGAAAACTGTACAGGTGATCGTTAAGCAAACACAGAATGATAAAGTGTTCAGCCTGCCTTTTGCCATTGATATTTACAATGGTGCTACGAAGGTTCGTCACAATGTATGGATGAACGATAAGACAGATACTTTTACGTTCAGCTATACTACACGTCCTGACCTGGTGAATGTGGATGGTGATAAAATTCTGCTGGCTGAGAAGAAAGACAATAAAACTCTGGACAATTATGCTCACCAGTTTAAATATGCCGGTTTGTATATGGACCGTCGTGAAGCTGTGGAGTTTGCCGCACGTAACCAGGATAACAGCAAAGCAGTGGAGATCCTGAAAGCTGCACTGAAAGATAAGTACTTCGGTATCCGTGCCCAGGCACTCGGTCGCCTGGATATGAAGAAGGATGCGATTAAAGCTGAATTTGAACCATTGATCGCTACTATTGCAAAATCTGATAGTAAAGCTACTGTTCGCGCTACAGCTATCGGTTTGCTGGGCACCTATGATAAAGCTGAATACAAAACGCTGATCATTAAAAGCCTGAATGACTCTTCATATACTGTTGCCGGTACAGCCCTGGAATCTCTTTATAAACTGGACAGCAGTGCTGCTGCTAAAGAAGCTGCACGCCTCAGCAAGACTCCTTCTAAAGGAAAATTGTCTGAATCTATTACCGGTATCATTATGAAATCCGGTGATGAAGGAGCTTTTGAAACAATTACCAAGAATTTTGTGGATATGCCTCTTTCTATGGCTAAGATCAATATGATGCAGCCTTATTGCAATTACCTGGCTATGGTGAAAAGCACTGATAAAGTAAAAACCGGTGTGAATGCGATGGTGAAACTGCGTGAGTCCATCGCTCCTTATGGCTATGGACCAGTAATTGATAATATGCTGAAGAGTATCGCTACTAAAAAGGAAGCTGCTAAAGCTACCGCTGCTGATAAAACCGCCCTGCAGGATCAGATCGATTTTATTAAATCGAAGATCGGTAGTGGTGATAAGAAATCAGGTTTTTAAAGTTTAAAGTATAAGGTTTAAGGTGCTGCTGGTTTAGCAGACCTGATATTATAAGGAAGAGGTTGTATCGAATAGATGCAGCCTCTTTTTTTGTAGGGGGAAAGTATAAGGTTTAAAGTATAAGGTGCTGTAGGTTTAGCAGACCTGGTATTATGGGGGAGGTTTTATTGGCTGGTGTAAGGTGTAAAGTATAAAGTTCAAAGTTTAAGGTGCTTTGAATGTAAGTCACTGATGTTATTGAAGAGGCTTTATCGGTTGGTGCAACTTCTTAATTCCGCCGGGTGGAGACACCCGCCGGGGAATAAAAAAGCGGTCGCTCCTCAGAAGCGACCGCTTGCCTTTCTCCACTGAACATCAAGGTGATCTATGTAAAAAACAACTGCCGGGGTTAGATGACCTGGTTATCGGACTATAAACGAACTGCGCTTCTCCGGTTTTAACCTGCCGGGTTTATTTCCCGATGAGGGATGTTTAATTAATATCAATCTATTTTGCAGGTTGCATCAGTAATCTTTCCGCTGTTACCTGTTGTATTTTGGTTTTTGAGAAATATGCCGGAAAGTATTCATCCATTGCCCAGGTGCCGAACAGGTTGGAATACCAGGGACTGGCAGGATCGCCTGATTGTCCCGGTGTATTGATCATTAAGGTATTGTCCCAATCGCCCGTGTCGGTGATATACCTGAAGCTGGCACCATTGCCCTGATTATCCATATTGCCGGTAGCACCTACTGTATGCCCATATCCACTTCTTGGTAAAGAACCTGTATTGAGTTTTTGTTGCCACTGCCTGTTTAAGAGCGGGCTAAGGGGATGAATAAATTCAATGTGTTTATATGCCTGTTGCCCATATTGCCAGGTGGTAATATTGTTTCCCAGCTGTGTTTTGAGTTTGCCAACCGCAGCAATAAATGTTTCTTTTAAAAATTCATTGCGCCCATCTATTGGTGTATTACCGAATCTTGCATCCGGCTCCTGAAGCCACATTACCAGTTTGGTGGTTTGTAATGACAGCAATGTTCGGATTGACCCAGGAATAAACTTTTTATTGGCCTGCTCCATTAATTCACGTTCCCATTTATTGTAGATCGCCGCCCCTATGGATGATCTGTACATTATAAAATCCCAACTGAGAAGCTGGTCTTTTGCCTGTTGTACCAGCGGATCATCGAATGGTAGTTGTTTTAATAAGGGTATAATCTGTTGTGCAGGTAATGATACATAATCAGTTTGCAGGGCTTTCATTTTGGCCATGTCCATCTGTGTGGTGGCACTCAGTACCTGTTCTATTCTTTTTCCGCGATAAGCGTCGGGCCAGGTAAAGCCCATTGCCTGCGGGTATTTGAAATCGGCCGGTACCAGGTCTTCGTTAGCTGTAGCCCAGTAACCTTTGACCGGGTTTGCTACATGCGGACGTTCTTTAATGGGTAAGCAGCCATTCCATTCATATCTCCCGTCTCCGGGAACAGGTACCAGTCCGCTGAAGTTGTTGCGTACGGGAATAAGACCAGTTACCTGCCAGCCGATGTTACCCTGTTTATCGGCCCAGATCATATTTAATGCCGGCAACCGGCTAAAGGAACACGCTTCTCTGAATGCAGTCCAGCTTTGTGCCTGGTCCATACGAAGCGATGCGAGATAAGGAGCAGCGCCCTGCTGTAACCATCCGGCGCGTATTGCATAGGCTTTATGGTGTACAGAATCAATAAAGGTTACAGGGCCGTGCACCGTGTATCTTACTATAGTAGTAACCGCTTTATGATCTTTTACTGTTATGGTCTCCTGCAAGGACCGCATAGTAAGCCACTGGCCTTTGTGCCAATACTGGTTTAAATGCTGCGGGTTGAGATCATATACATACAGGTCTTCCGCATCCGTCTGGTGAATGGTAATACCCCATGCACCATTATCGTTATGACCAATAGCAACGCCGGGAATTTCGGGCTCTCCCCCGCCGGTTACATTCCAACCGGGAGCAGAAAGATGTACAATGTATCGTAATGAGGGGATAGTTATTTTCCGATGCGGATCACTTGCCAGCAGTGCATGCCCGCCCACAGTTCTTGCACCTCCTATCACCCAGTTATTGCTACCTTCCATTTCAGCAGGCAGAGGCTTGTAAGATCCTTGTTCATTGATACTGATACCAGCTATTGCTCCTGTTTCCTGGATATCTTCCGTAGCAAATGCTACATCTTTTCTCCAGGCATTGTAAACGGCCAGGATATCATCATATAACAAACTGCCATTGATGGCACTATCGATTGTAAGGGAAGGATTGCCGGGATGTAACCAAAGCAGGTCTTTTACTTTGTCAGCGCCAACAGTTGCCACTGCACGACCTATATTTAATTCTTCTGCCACATTGTTCAGAATGCCCTGGTGGCGTGAAACCACTACTGCAGGCGTCCATTTACCGGGTTTGATATGCAGTAATTGAAATTCAGCCGGTAGTTGCTCAGGGTGGCGATTAATTTCATCTATATAAGCATTGACACCTTCTGTAAAAGCGGTGATAATGGCTTTACCCTGCGGATGGTAATGGTTTAATTCCTTGTCCATATCACCACGATAGCTGAACAGGCGGGCGCCAATATCGCGCTGTATTTCACGCGGGCCCAGTATTTCGGCAAGGGTGCCTGTGGCCTGTCTGCGCCATATTTCAAACTGGAACAACCTGTCTTTTGCAGCACAGTATCCCTGCGCAAAGAAAAGATCGTGCTGGTTGGCAGCATAAATATGGTTGACACCCCATTTATCGCGCAATACTTCTACCTGTCCTGTTAACCCCTTTACCCGGAGGGTGGTGTTTGCCTGTGCAACCGTAACCCGGCTTACAACCAGCAGACTCAGTAATATGGACAGGTAACGCAGCATGCATTATTTCTTTTGTGCAGCGAACAGTGATTCGCCTTTCAGTAATTTGTTGTAACGCATTAATGCCTCAATAAAATAATAATCGGCATAGACCAATGGCACGTCAATTTCTGTTTGATGGGGAATGCTGCCTACACTATGCCTGAGCACAAAATTGCCATTGGTACCCGAAGCGGCTTTGTATTCATTGCCGGCCAGGGAATGCAGCATTTTTATTGCGGCTTCTTTGTATCGCTTGTTTTCTTTTGTAGTGTAAGTACTCAACTCAAATAAAGCGGATGCGGTGATAGCAGCGGCGGAAGCGTCGCGGTAATTGAGGTTTGTTTTTGTGGCAAAGGAATTTACACCGGGTGTATAGCCCTGCTGCAGGATATTGAAATCCCAGTAAGGCACCATATCAGCGGGCAGGTTCTTATTATTCAGGTACCAGTTGGCCATACCAATAGCTGCGGTGAGGTAACGCGGATCTTTTGTTTCGCGATAGGTCATGGTGAAACCATAGATAGCCCATGCCTGTCCGCGTGCCCAGGTAGAATTGTCAGCATATCCCTGTGCTGTTTCTCTTGCTTCTACTTTGCCTGTTACGGTATCGTAGCAAACTACGTGGTAGGAGCTGTAATCTTTTCTGAACTGGTTCTTTAATGTATTGTTGGCATGTGTGATGGCTGTTTTATAAAAACTGCTATCACCGGAAACCTTTGTTGCGAAGAACAGTAACTCCAGGTTCATCATATTGTCGATGATCACCGGGTAATAATATTTTTTATCTCCGTGCCAGGAGCTGAAGGAGTTCCATGATTTGATACAACCCGCAGTAGCATTAAAACGGGTGCTTAATGAGTGGGCTGCCTGTATAAGATTGTCTTTGTACTCCTGTTTGCCAGTGAGCCTGTACGCATTGCCGTAACTGCAGTACATCATAAACCCGAGATCGTGGTGCTGGGTAAAGGTCCTTAATGGTTCCAGTTTTTCTGTCCATTGTACAGCAGCAGTTTTCAGCTCCGGGCTTTTAGTGTATTCATAAGCATACCAGAGGCTACCGGGAAAGAAGCCCGGTGTCCAGTCGTACATATCTGTAGTTACCAGTTTACCTGCTGCATCTGTTGTACGGGGAAACACGCTGTCTCCTTTTACCGATCTCAACATCAGTTCTACCTGGTTGCTGGCAAAATCAAGATTTTCGTGCACAAACTCACTTTCAGTATTGCGGAGCGTAAATGCGGCGAGTGTACCGGATGCCGCTAACAGTGTTCCCAGAAACCATTTACTCATCAGTTATTCTTTAGTGTTTTATTCCGGCGGACGAAGACGCCTGCCGGGGATATAATATGATATTGTAACTGCCTTCAGTTACAGGGCTGCGTAATTTTAAAATGATACGGCTTACAACAGGGGGCCAGCTTTGCAGCAGCCTGCTGTCTGTAATAGTGATGGGCTCTATTACCGGTTCAAACAGTTTTGCATTGTATTCCAGGTCGATGTTTACATTGCCCGCTGCCAGTTGCAATACACCTTCTTTTGTCTGCTGTACTGCGGCACTTGTCATGAAATGGAGCTCTGTGCTTCCGGTAACTGCCGATAATTTGTACTTATCTGTGATCACAAATGACTTACCCCTGTTTAACTGATAGGAACGCTGCCATTGCTGTACTGCGGCGTTTTCGGGATAGGCTTTTGCTATATCGAGGCTGAAGGTGGCAGTGCTCTTTGTATCAGTGAATGATACATTGCGTGATGTGTATTTAGCGCCTTCCTTTTGTTCTACCCCGTTGATGAGGGGTACATTGTGATAGGCTGAACGCATGGTCCAGATGGTATAGCGTTCAGGGCCAAAAGTCTGTCGGGTGTATGTTTCGCTGCCGATATCAATGAGCAGGGGCTGACCATCATAAAATACTACGCAGGTGCCTACGTCGTTGTGATTATGACTTTCATCGTTGTGACCGGCCAGTGCTGAAAAGTAGAATCCTTTTGCACTACCAGCCTGGTCTCTTGCAACTGCAATACCTGTTCCTTCGAGCCACACAGACTTCAGGAAGGGCCGGCTGCCTTTTACGGCCAACATTTCTGCAGCACTGAACAGGTTGCGCAAACCGCCGGTCATGGTTTCGAGGGGAACAATGGCTTCCCATTGCTGTTCGTGGGCGAGGTATGAACCAAAGGCCATCATGGTGGAGTCATTGACAGACTTACCAAAGTGATAAATGAGGCCTGCATCGGCTGTGAGCTTTGCTGAGGCATCAGCATAGTTGAGAAAATAATTACTATCGATATACGCCTTGCAGATGTAGGTACCAATATTTTTAATAAGGGGACGATCAAATATGTTGATGGTTCCGGAGGTAGCTTGTTGTAGTAATGAAAGATAGTTGTACAGCATACCACCTGCATGCGACCAATAGGCGGGGCCTTCTTCACAGCCTCCGTCTTCTTTGTAGTAATTGATGAATTTATCGACCGAGCGCATGGTTTTGTAAACGCCTTCTATTCTTTTGGCACTGTCATCTTCTACCAACAGTATAGAAAGCAACACTTCGTAGTTTAACCACACGTTCCAGTTGTTTACCAAACCGGGTTTGCCGTTAAGGGCCATCCACCAGAAATCGTTGCGCTGATAATAGGGCTGTAAAATGCGCCTGTCAATTTCAGCCTTCAGGCGTTGTGCAATTAAAGGGCTATACTTATCAAATGCTTTATGAAAGATGTGGTATGTCCATACCAATACGTTTGAGGTAATACCTGCCCCCAGTTCTATTACAGGTTCTTTCACATCGGGCAGTCCTGCACCTTTTTTTTGCAGGTTGAGGCTTGCTGAGATAGACCAGCTTGTAATTTCACACACTGTCCATACGCCGTTGATGATCTGCGGCATAAACCTACCCTTGCCTTCTACCAGCTCGGCAAAAGCGAGTTTTTTAATAGCAGTAAGGTTCATATTGTACACGTCTTCCATTACCCGCCTGTTTCCTGATTTCACAAATTCGAGGTAAGACATTGCAGGCACTACCTGCCATTTGAATTCCAGTTGGGCTTCTCCTTCTTCTATCATCTTCTTTTTGTACACCGGGTCTATAGCCTGCCACTGTTCCCTGTTTTCATAAGCGGGGAACATTTCTTTTACTTTTTCAATAGCAAGGTGCTGTGCCAGGAAATCCTTATTCCAGGTACCAGCCAGCATATTTCTTTCAACACCAGTACCGGCATATAAACCAATCGGTAACAACACTAAACACAGGAGGATCAAACGCATAATCAAATAATTAAAATAACAATGTCATATTTCAGAGATCATAAATCAACCGCAGAGAAAAGAGAAGCGGAGTTTACGCAGCGATCGCTAACAAACCGTTTCTACGGTATTAAGATAATGACATTGTGTTAAAACAAGTGCCTGTACCGGTAAAGCACAGGCACTTATTAATAAAAACCTACCAGTTTTTATTTTGCGTCATATTGGGGTTGAGACCAACATCATTGGTTGGTATTGGCCACCAGTAATCCCTGGTTGTATCGAATTTTCTTTTAGAAGCATCCTGTACAATCACAAATCCATTGGCATCTGTAGTTGCAGTGATAATATTAGCCTGTTCTGCAGGGAAGATCTTTGATCCTTTTACAGATTTGGGCAATTCTGTTTCTGCTGTTTTCCAACGGATCAGGTCCCAGTAACGGAACTCGCCTTCAAACGCCAGCTCTATCCTTCTTTCTCTCCTGATCTCATCCAGCATGTTTAAACCATTGGTAGTTACAAATGCGTTGGTAAGATTGGGCATATTTACCCTTGCCCTGATGAGGTTGATTGATTTGTCAAGATCAGCGTCAGCAATTGTTCCGCCGTTCAGTTCATATTTCAATTCTGCATAGTTCAATAAGATCTCTCCATAGCGCATCACCAGGTTGTGATTGAAGCTTTGCTGTGAGGTCCAGTCTTCTACCGTAGCAAATTTGGCCACTTTATATCCTGTAGGTGCAGAAGCGAAAGTTGGTTTGTACGGCGTAAGAGAGAAACCGGTAAGGCGCTTGTTGAAAACGGTCATACCAATACGGGGGTCCCTGTCAATAAACTCGGAGAGTGTGCTATCCTGTGGTTTCTGCAAAGGAGATTTTCCGATTGGCAAACCATCTTTATACAGGTAAGCATCCATCATAGCGCGGGTAGCCGTTACTATACCATTATCAAGATACTGACGGGTATAGTTGTGCTCGGAGATACTGTTGGTAGCATTTGCACCATATAGGCGAACAAGGATGTTTTCTTTGTTGGCAGCCCCATTACCGGCATACTGGAACAGGTAGAAGTAACTGCTGTCTGGTTTTGCTGCCAGTTTGAACAGGGAGTGACCACCTGTAGACATGAGGGTTTCTGTAGCAGCCAGGGCCAGTTGCAGGTGTTTATTTGCATCGCCGAGACCGTGGTATTTATTACGTGTGCCTTCAAACAACCCTACGCGTGATTTAAGGCCCAATGCAGCGCTGGCAGTAATGCGGCCATATTCGGCAGCAGCCAGGGCACTTGCTTTGGGTAATCCTGCGATGGCAGAATCCAGATCGCGGTAAAGAGAGTCGAGCACTCTTTCTCTTGGTGTACGGTGTGCTACGGCCAGCGTATCATTCACATCGAATGTGCGCAGGATCAAAGGCACATCACCATAGCGTTTTACGAGTTCGCTATAGGCAAAAGCACGGAAAAAGTATGCTTCACCTTTGTATCTTCTTATAAGACTTGCATCGCCGGTAACACCTCTTGATTTTTCTAGGATAGTGTTACTCTTCCTGATGAGTACATAAGGGTTGCTGAATGCCACATCTGTTACAGCTGCTGTGCGTGATCCGTCGCTGATACCATTGGGGCTGTTGCCATATCCGTCATCAGACCAAACAGCATTTACGTTGTTGGACATTACAGGGATGTACTGGTATAGTTCATTGCAGGCAAGGATCAGATCGTTGGTAGTTTTCCAGAAGCTGGCATCAGAGATCTGCGACTCAGGCGTCAGATCCAGCTTTTTGGCACAGCTATTCATTCCCACTGCCACTACAGCAGAAACGAATAGTGCTTTATAGAGTTTGTTGTTCATTGTGTCTTTTTTTACTGGTTAGAAGGTCAGATTTAAACCGAGAGAGAACGTACGGAAGTAAGGATACTGCCAGGTTCCATTGCTGGGCGATTCAGCATCGAATGCTTTTTTCAGCCACATGCTGTTGATCTCCCAGAGGTCTTGTCCGGACAGGTAGATCTTAGCTGCATTGAGTTTTGCTTTTTTGATCAGGCTTACAGGGAGGTTATATCCCAGTTGCAGATTCTTTAAGCGCAGGTAAGAACCATTCATTAACCAGTGTGATGAACGTACAGTGTTTTGTGCACCACCAATGTACATGCGTGGGAATCTTGCATCGGTATTGGTAGGCGTCCAGTAATCTTTGTTGAAATCCATTGGCATGATCCAGCTTGAAGTGTAAGGATACAATGCAGTGGGATCAAGGAACAGTTTGCGTTTGCCTACTCCCTGGAACATTGCAGAGAAATCGAATCCTTTCCAGTTGAAACCGAAGTCAAAACCATAAGTGTAACGTGGTGCGGTGTTACCCAGCAACACCAGGTCACCATGATCAGATACACGGCCTTGTCCGGCTGTGATCTTATTGTCTTTGTTGAGATCTAAATACTTAATATCACCAGGGCCTACAGCGGAACTGTATACTGCAGAACCGGCAACATCGGCGGCATCTTTGTAATAACCGGCAGCCTGGTATCCCCATACTGTGTTGATAGAATAACCTTCTATGATACCATTTTCACCGGGGACTACAGATGTTTGTCCGTTATACTTTAATACCTTGTTCTTATTATCACCAATGTTGGCATTTACCCAGTAAGAGAAGTTCTTACCAACATTGTCTCTCCAGCCTACATTTACTTCCCATCCCCAGGTTTTCAACTCAGCAATATTGTAAGTAGAGGTGGAAATACCAATGATAGAAGACAACTGCATGGGCGCCAGCATGTCGTTGTTGCGCTTAACAAAATAATCAGCGCTTACATTTAACCTGTTCCTTAACACACCGAAGTCGATACCAATGTTGGAGGTTTCAATTGTTTCCCATGTTTTCTGGGGTGATGCAAGAGAAGCCTGGTAGTAAGATCTGCTGCGCTGGTTGTTGAAAGGATATGCAGCACCGGCAGTGAGCAGTGAAATATAATCGTAGTTACCAATTACACCATCTGAGTTACCCAAACGTCCCCATGATGCACGCAATTTCAACTCGTTGAAGAAAGGAGCAAAAGAATCAAACCAGTCTTCCTGGCTCAGTCTCCAGCCCAGTGACACTGAAGGGAAAGCGTGCCAACGGTTGTTGGGAGACAGTCTTGAGCTACCATCGTAACGCAGGTTGGCTTCAAACAGGTAACGGTTCTTAAAGGCATAGTTTAACCTGCCGAAGTAAGATTCCAGTGCCCATGTCTGAATACTTTCTGAGTTAGAAGCCTGTGTGGGGTCGCCTGTATTGAGAGAAAAGAAATCGTTTGAAGTAAGATTTTTTGCAATGGCAGTGGTATTGTCATTGCGCTGATCTTCGTAAGCATAACCAGCCAGTACATGGAAGTCATGATCTCCTGATACGTTGAGGTTGTAGTCTGCCAGCAACTGCAGGTTGTTGGAGATCTGTTTGTAATCGTACTTGGAGTATGAGTTCGGGTTGTTCATATAACTGCCGATACCCACAATATTGTAGCGTGGAATAGTACGTGCTACTACTGTTTGCCTGTCGAAAAGTAAGCGCGGGCTGTAAGTGGCAGTTAACGTAAGACCTTTTACAAGATCTTTTGCTTTTAATGAAGCCTGTGCATTGAACTCATCGGATTTGTAATCGCTGGCACCACCATCTTTCAGGAATGCATACGCAAAGTTGCCTGAGTTATCGTTGATATACTTATCTGTAGTACCAGGGAAGAATGTTGGGTACAGGGACCTGGTAGTATAGAGATAAGAGAAGACCTTGGCATTGCCTACGCTCGGGCTAAGGTTATTTAACTGGCGATAAGCAACACGGGCATCCAGGCTGAATTTATCTGACAACTGCACTGAATAATTGAAACGTGCGTTGATACGGTCTGATTTATCGGGCCCGAGTTTGAACACACCCTGTTGTTTGTAATAACCCAGAGAGAAGTAGAAATTGTCTTTCTGTCCGCCGCCTTTCATTGAAATATTGTGGTTCCACATAGGCGAAACATCACGCATTACAACGCTGCGTTGGTTGAGATCATAATAATAAAGGTAGTCGCTGGTATTGCTGGGGTTTACCACGTAGTTGGTATCGGGATCTTTCATCCAGCGGATCTGCTCATCGGTATAACCGGCAGACTGGCCGGCATTGATCCTTGCTTCGTTGAGCATCTGGGCTTCTTCCCATGAATGTAATTTGCCGGGAATAGCAATGGGTTTCTGCAAACCGTAGGTACCATTATAAGTAACAGACAGTTTGCCTGATTTACCTTTTTTGGTAGTTACAAGTACTACGCCACCGGCAGCACGCGCACCATAAATAGAAGCGGCGGCAGCGTCTTTTAATACGCTGATGCTTTCGATATCTGCAGGGCTCACGTTTACGAGGTTGCCGGGTGCACCATCGATCAGTACCAGTGCGGAGCTTCCGTTTACAGAAGATACGCCCCTGATCTGAAGACCATAGCCTTCATTACCGGGCTCACCAGTGGTACGGGTAACAGTAACGCCGGGTGCCACACCCTGTAATGCAGCCATTGTGTTGGTAACAGGACGGTTCTCAATTTTTTTGTTATCAATAGTGGCTACTGCGCCGGTAAGGTTTGTTTTTTTCTGAGATCCGTATCCAACTACCACTACATCACTGAGTGCAGCGGTTTTGCTACGCATGGTGATGGTGAACGTTGCTTCGGCACCTACTTTAAATTCAGTTGGTTCAAAATTTACATTGGAGAGTACGAGTGTTGCCCCGGTAGCAACATTTAAGGTGAACACACCATCGTCATTGGTAGCGGTTCCGCCGGGAGCATTTTTAATGGTTACAGAAACGTTAGAAACCGGTTTACCATTTTCATCTGTTACTTTTCCTGTTCTTAGCTGTGTTTGTGCTACAAGAATCGCAGACGAGCTGATACAAACCAGGAGGAGCGCCCATCTCTTGAGGCGCTGGCTGGCAATTTGCAATCGCATCATAAGCAGTTTTTTTAAAATAATAAGAGCCGTTTAGAGAGTTGTTTTGCAGAGCATATGGTGATCTCTGTTCTTATCTCTACAAATATGATCTGTAGTAATGAAGCAGTAGGGGGACTATCTTATAATACTTGGGGGAATATCTTAACTGAGTTACATTTTATTGATTTACAATCCTGCTGTTAGAAAAACCGACCGTGATCGATCAATTTTTACTACCTGATTCTACCTGTATGGTGGGTTTATTCTGCCTGAATGTTTTGATGGCGTTATCTGTGATGAGAGAATTCCAGCAATAGATATGTTTGAGCGAGGGAATTTTACTCAATGCAGTTAATGCATCGTCGCCCACCCTGGTATTAACAATATTAATATATTCAAGATTGGAGAGTTGCTGCAGCTTTGCAATTCCTGCTGCTGTTATATTGGTTCCTGCAAGACTTATATGTACAAGATCTTTTAACTGTGCTATTTGGGTAAGCGCCTCATCAGTAATGGCTGTGTTATCCAGTTTGAGCCATACAATATTATCTGCCAGTTTGGTGAGCAAGACAACTTTACTGTTGTCGAAGGCTGTGTAGTTTATACAACTTACATCCAGCAGGTTTTTATCTTTTGCCACAGGCGATACCAATACACCCAGGCTGGTGAGCGCATCGAGATCAGCTTTTGCAGGAGCAGGGGGATTTTTACTGAACACTGCTGATACCGGCGCCGCATTTCCTTCAGCAACCTGCGATTGTGCGGCACCCACAGTTGCGAAAGAGGCCAGCATTGTTTTTGTGCCGGCATCGGGCGCCAGTTCTTTTACTTTTTTCTTTGTGTCTGCACCGGATTGTACCCACCATTGTAACAATGCCACTTCTTCTTTTGATAGTTGTGGCTGATCTTTCGGCGGCATGCGTTTGTCATCTGTTGCGGGCAGCAGCAGTCTTTTGATCAATTCGCTTTCGGCGGCATTGCCTGCTTTTATAATGCTGCCATGTTTGCCTCCTTTGAATAATAGCTCTTCGGTGTCCATCCGTAAAGAGCCTTTTACTTTTTTGGCGCTATGACAACTGAAACATTTTTCCTGTAACACCGGTACCACCAGGTCAGCATATAGCACTGCTTCATTTACATCTGCCACCGGTTTGCGGGCAGCAACTGTGTCTTTTTTCCCGGTAATACCGAACCAACCAGCAAAGGGTTGTGGTATACCTGCCGTGAGGTAGTCTTCACCATGCGTCATGTTGCCACCAAAATGACCGGTAAGGGTGAGCATGAGCATGAGCAGGACCATTAATGCTTTGTATGTTTTGCCTGCTTTTATTAAGGAGCCCTGTTGTTTTTTTACAAACCAGCATACGCCTGCCAATAATGCTACCCCTATACCCATCCACTGGTGCAGTTGCAATGTTGTTTGCGGATAGCCGCCTTCACTGCTGAGCCACCAGCCGAGCAAGCAGGAAAGAATGGCGCTGATGCAACCTACTGCCAGGCAGATAAGAATGGCCTCGTTCAATGAGGTGGCAGCAGCACGTTTCCATGCAATGATCTCCAATATAAAAGCAATGATGAGAATTCCGATTGGTAAGTGAACAATCAAAGGGTGGAAGTGGCCAAGCCAGGTGGCCCAATTACCGGCAGCAGTTAGCAACATCAGGTCGGGTTTAAAGCAATTAATCAAAATCTCTGGCTGGTGAAGGCACCTGCCGGAATGCTTTCTTCAATGGCTTTAACCTGTCGGGTCTAAGCTGTGGAGCCAATTGCATCTGAAAGCAAAAAGATACATTCTCTGCACAGAGCTGACAGGTTTAGCCATGTCGGCATTTTATACTCTCTCTAATTTCACCGGATAGGTTCCGTCTGCCATCCACTGGCAGATGTATAAATTTTTATCGTCATCTACACACACATCATGACAATGTTTGAAAACCGGTTTGTCCTGTACCATCAACTCCAGCTCACCGTTTTTGTAGGTGGGTCGTGTGCCACCGGGATTGGAAACAACTTTGTTGTTTTTATCCAGGATGGTTACGAAACCAGAGTTAAGCGTGAGCATATGATGTTTTAATGCAGAATAACAAACACCGGAATATAGATTGTCGCCATCAAAAACAGGACGGCTCATGTATGCACCGGGCAGGTAGATGGAATCAATGTATTTTCCGTCGAGTGTAAATCGCTTGAAACAATTCTTTACCCTGTCGGTACACATCAGTACAGGATTGTTGGGATCTCTTTTATCTAATGCCACCCCATGCGCCTGTTTGAACTTATCGTCTTTTATAAAGCTATCACCTCCAAACTTCCTGATAAATTCGCCTTTGGCGCTGTATTGTAAAATATATTGCGAACCGTAACCGTCGGCAATGTAGATATCCCCGTTGGGGCCAATGCAGGTTTCGGTAGGCAGAAATTTATCACAGTCCTTATACTCTCCTATAAATTTCGGGTGTTTGATGGTCAGTAAGATCCTGCCATCCAATGTAGCCTTGTACACTTCGCCGAGGTCATAGTCGGTAATGTAGAGAAATTCTGTTCCATTTTCATCATGGAGTGTAAGCCCGTGACCACCGGGAAACTGGTGTCCCCAGGTATCGAGCAGCTTGCCTGATTTATCGTAAATGAGAATGTTGTTCTTTGTTTCGTTGGTGATCATGATCAGTCGTTTCTTACTGTCCATCACCATTTCATGACAATCTTTTACCGGGTAGGCCGCACCAAGGATACCCCATTCTTTGTTGACGCGGTATTTGTAATCACCATGACCAATGATCTCTCCTTTGGAGGACTGGGCCCTGATAATATTAAATGGTACTATAGCAGCAGCTCCTACGGCAAGCGAGTTCTTCAGAAAACTTCTTCTTTTCATATTAAGCAAGGATACCTTTTACAATTTCTCCGGAAACATCCGTTAAGCGATAGCGACGTCCCTGGCTTTTGTAAGTAAATTTTTCATGGTCAATACCCATCAGGTGTAAAAGGGTTGCCTGGAAATCGTGTACATGCACCTTATCTTTTACAATGTTGTAAGCAAAATCGTCTGTTTCACCATATACTAACCCGCTGCGAACACCACCACCTGCCATCCAGATGCTGTATGCGCCGGGATGATGATCGCGACCAAATGCATCGGGTGTTAGTTTGCCCTGGCAGAAACTGGTTCTTCCAAATTCACCACCCCATACTACTAATGTATCATCCAGCAGGCCACGTTGTTTGAGGTCTTTTACCAATGCAGCAGACGCCTGGTCTGTCTGGTGGGTAGCTCTTTTAATACCGGAAGCCAGGTTACCGTGGTGATCCCAACCGAGGTGGTATAATTGTATGAAGCGTACATCTTTCTCAGCAAGCCTTCTTGCCATGAGGCAATTGTATGCATAGCTGCCCGGTGTTTTTACATCAGGGCCATACATTTCAAGAATGTGTTCGGGCTCATTGCTGAGGTCAGCAATTTCAGGTACCGCCATCTGCATACGGTAAGCCATTTCATATTGGTTGAGCCTGCTGTCTATTTCAGGATCTTTCCATTTATCTTTTTGTAACAGGTTGAACTCCCTGATGTAATCGAGTGCTCTTCTCCTGTCTACCCTGTCAACACCATCAGGCGATGAGAGATATAACACAGGATCTTTGCCTGACATGAACTGTACACCCTGGTGATGTGATGGCAAAAAACCATTGCTCCATGCGAGGTTGCTGATAGGCTGGTCACCACCACCTTTTGATACCATTACTATAAAGGAAGGAAGATTGTGGTTGAGGCTTCCTAATCCATAACTGATCCATGAACCTATACTGGGGCGACCGCTTAACTGGTTGCCTGTTTGCGTGAAGATAACAGCAGGTTCGTGGTTGATCTGTTCGGTGAACATGCTGCGCACTACGCAAATATCATCTGCAATACCTGCAGTATATGGTACAAGGTTGCTGAAGTAGCCTCCACTGGCGCCATATTGTTTGAACTCAGCAGCAGGTGCTGCCAGGGGGAAGCCATTCTGGTTTGACACCATGCCCGACACACGATTGTTGCCTAATACACTGGCAGGAATTTCCTGTCCGTGCATTTTGTACAACTGCTCTTTGTAATCGAATAACTCCATCTGCGAAGGGCCACCACTCTGGAACAGGTAGATGACACGTTTTGCCTTCGGCACAAAGTGTGGGTTGATCAGCGGATGATTTTCATCATCAGTACCCGCTGCTATATCTTTTGCTTTTTTATCATTACTGTTGTTGCATCCCAGTAAGGTGCCCAATGCAATGCTGCCAAGTCCCAGTGCAGAGCCACGCAGGAAATCGCGACGGCTTTTTTCGTAAAGAGATTGTTCTATTTCATTCATGGCTGCCATCTATTTTCTGGTGATGAATTCATCCGTATTTAATAAAGCCATTACCACATCAACATAAGCTGCTGACTCTGTCATTCCACCTTTTAGTGTGGCAGCAGCAGCACCTACTGCCAGGATCTTACGGGCTTTATCCGGATGTTGTTTGTATAAATTGTATTCTTCCTGGTACATGCGGTTGAGCAATGCGGCTTCGTTCTTGTCCGGCGTGCGACCGGTTACCAAACGGAAGCCATAGATCAGTTGATCATTTACAGTTGTTCCACCTTCCTGCATCATTCTGCCTGCCACAAATTTTGATGCTTCAATAAATGTAGGGTCGTTCATCAATGCAAGAGCCTGCAACGGCGAACTGGATACTGCACGTTTTACGGTGCAGAAGTTCCTGTCCGGGGCATCAAAGATGAGCATGTATGGCGGCGGGCTCGAACGCTTTACAATGGTGTAAATGCTTCTGCGGAAGAGGTCTTCGCCGGTAGATTGTTTGTACACGTATCTCCATGACTTATCGCTCAACGCTTCCCATAAACCAGCAGGCTGGTAGGGATATACACTGGGGCCACCAATTTTTGCAGAAAGCAATCCGCTGATGGCAAGTGCATTGTCCCTTATCATTTCTGCAGGCATCTTGTATCTTGAACTGCGGGCCAGTAAAATATTGGCAGGGTCTTTTTGTTCCAGTTCCGGGGAGATGACTGATTGCTGACGATAGGTAGCACTCATCAGGATGAACTTCTGCATGTCTTTTGTATTCCATCCATTTTCACGATAACGGATCGCGAGATAATCGAGCAGTTCAGGATGCGAAGGCATTTCGCCCTGGTTGCCAAAATCATCAGAGGTTTTTACAAGGCCACGGCCAAAGTACATTTCCCAGATACGGTTCACTCCAATTCTTGCTGTTAAAGGATGTTCGGGTAAGAACAACCATTCAGCAAGACCCAACCTGTTTTGGGGCAGGTCTTTGGGATAAGATAAAATTGCTTTGGGAGTGGAAGGCTGTACTACATCGCCATAGTTGTCGTATACACCGCGAAGCAGTACATGCGTGGTACGGGGTGTTTTAAGATCACCCATTACCATTACTTCTTTGGTTGAATCATACAGATCGGCCAGTTGTTTGCGGGCCAGCAACAGGCTATCGCCTGACAGTGAAGAGGCCGGCATTTTCTTTACTGCAAAATGCACAGCAGGTTGCTGGTGCAGGTAGGCAGCTTCTGCAGCGGTCAATGTATTATTGAACAGGTAGAACTCATCCAGTTGTCCGCCTTTCATGGTACGCTCCAGTTCTCTTGCACCGAAACAAACACCCCTGAAAGCAACTACTTTGTGTACGTTGGGAAAAGGCGCAATGTTCTTTTTGAGGTTGTCGTACTCAGTAACAGTGTTTGCCTGTTTGCCATCGACATACATTGTTACACCTCCTGCGCTACTGCTGCCATCGTAACTCACAGCTATATGATACCATTTGTTGGAATCAAGTGTTGCACTTGTCATTACACTAATGGCATCGTGCGGGAAGGCATGCATTAAACGGAAGTTGAGCTTGTTGTCTTTGAGCACAAGGTCATAACCCTGGAAACCGTAACGTCTCGGATCGCTCTGGTGCAGAATGGCTACTTCATCGTATTTCTTCGGCACTTTTACCCAGATGCTGAAAGCAAAGGGTTCGTAACGTTCGAAATGCCCGATCTTATAAGGTGGCAGACAAACAGCTGTTTCTTCTTCCAGCACCAAACTGTTACCGGCTACCCCGGTGGCAAATTTTTCAGCCGAAGCTCTCGCAGATAGCAGGGGTTGCACTGCATTGCGAATGGCCGGTACAGTTTCGATAGCCTTGCTGGTATAGGTGCTTATCTTTTCTTCTTTGTCGAATGAAAGCGCTGCAATTACTTTTTGCTGTAATGATTGCTCCGGTGTTGCAGCAGCAGTTGCTTTATTGCCGTTCTCTAATGTTTTGATATAGGAGCGCAGGTCTGCAATCTTTTTTTCTTCTTCTTTTGTTGTCAGCAATAATGTAGGGCCGGGAACTATATTATTATCAGCGCCATAATTGGAACTGCCCAGTTCGAACGTACTGTTGAAGAAGGCATACATGGAGAAATAGTCTTTCTGGCTGATGGGATCGTACTTGTGGTCGTGACATTTTGCACAACCTACCGTTAAGCCCAGTACTGCGCTGCCTAATGTATTGGTGCGATCTATATTATATTCTACCCTGAACTCTTCGGGAATAATGCCTGCTTCTGAATTCTGTTTCTGGTTCCTGTTGAATCCTGTTGCAAGGATCTGCTCCTGCGTGGCATTGGGCAACAGGTCGCCGGCGAGTTGCCAGGTAATGAATTTGTCGAAAGGCAGGTTGCGGTTGTAAGCACTGATCACCCAGTCGCGCCAGGGCGATGCGTCCCTGTGTTTATCATCGAGGTAACCGTGGCTATCGGCAAACCTTGCAACATCCAGCCAGTAAGCAGCCATGCGCTCACCATAGCGCGGAGATTGCAGGTAGCGATCGACCATCTTTTCATAAGCCTGCGGTGAATTGTCTTTTACAAAAGCATCTATCTCTGCAATGGTGGGTGGCAAGCCTGTAACATCAAAACTTACGCGGCGTATTAATGTTTCTTTATCTGCTTCGGGCGAAGGGGTTAAGCCTTCTTTTTCAAGACGGCTTAGTACAAAACGGTCGATGTCGTTCTTTACCCAGCTTTCATTTTTTACATCGGGCAGTTCCGGTTTTACGGGAGCAACGAATGCCCAGTGCGGTTTGTATTTGGCTCCCTCATCAACCCATTTCAGCAGGATAGCTTTTTCTTCCACGCTTAATGACAAATGCGATGCCGGCGTGGGCATGCAATAATCTTTATCTGTGCTGAGGATCCTGTGGGCTATTTCGCTTTTTGAAATGCTGCCGGGTTTGATGGCCTTTAACCCGCTTTCGGCTTCTTTGCTGTAGGCAGCTTCTGCAACATCCAGTCTCAGATCGCCTTTCTGCTTTTTTGCATCGGGACCATGACAACTGAAACATTTATCGGAGAGAATTTTCTTTACATGAATATTATAGTCCAGCTTGTCCGGAAGATCGGACATGGCAGCCTTAACATCGTCGGGAATAAGTAAACTGTTACTGGTAGCAATCGTTCCAAATCCCACTGCGGCTACAAACAACACGGCACCCGCAATTACTGTTTTACTCAGTCGGATTTTCATTGTCAACATATTTTGACCGGTTACCGAATTTAGGCTTAGTTTCAGAAACAACCGCTTCCGTTCATACCTAATACTTCCGTGCGCGGCAGATTTTTTCAATACGGCAACACATAAGAAACTATCCGCATATTACTATCTGACCTCCGTTTACAGGAAAGCAACTCTATCAAACAGCTTCAGACCTGACAGGTCAGTTTGCGGCAGATTTACTATCTGATGAATGTCGCTTAGTTAAGGGCTTTCATTCCGGCGGGTGAGGACACCCGCCGGGGGGGCCGTGGCTGCTGTCTTCACCTGCCACTAACTAAACCACAATGCTTCCTGGCTTCCATTTACAAGAACATTTCAGCATCTCAGCTTTGACTTGTCAGGCTAATTTGCAGCGGACTTAAAAGCTGCCTGCTTAGATCCGGATAGCCAGTTATTCTAATCAGAACAATAAAAACTGTGTATGCTGTTGCTGAAGCCCCACACAGATTTTTGTTGTCTATACAAATATGATTGTCTATTTCGGAAGTCGTGGGGGAGTATCTTAACAAACTGGGGGGAATATCTTAAAAAGCGTGCAGGGTATTGATATTCATACCTACATTTATAAAACGCTCCCCGCAGCACCATAACGATGATGCTTTTGAAATTTCGCCATATCATCCCTGCCGCCCTGTTTTTCCTTGCTTTCTGTACAAGGTTATATGCGCAACAGCAACCAGCTTTTCATCACCTGACTGTTGAAAACGGGTTGTCGCAAAATGCTGTGATCACCATTAGCCAGGACAACCAGGGCTTTATCTGGCTCGGCACTTCCAATGGCCTGAACCGCTATGATGGTTATCGCGTAAAAGTGTATCAATCGAGAGCGAGTGACAGCACCACTATTATGGGCAGTAATGTGATCTCCATTCTGAACGATTCACACAAGAATATGTGGATCGGCACTTATAATGGACTTAGCAAATATCAACCGGAAACAGACCGTTTTAAAAGGATCAGGTCTCCCAGGGGCACCTTATCCTTTCACAGCCTGTATGAGGACAGGAAAGGACGGATCTGGGCCGGTACCAATACTGGTTTGTACAGAATTGACCCGGCAACAGATCAACTGGAATCTGCAGACAGCCTGCTGACGAAACATCCTTCGGGCGCATGGAGCATCCGCGCCATCCTGGAAGATAGAAATGGGCTTTTATGGATCGGTACTACTGAAGGTTTGTTCTGCATCCGCCAATCAGGTAATACTATTGAACGAACTTTTTATCAGCATGATCCACAGAACGCCTCTTCTATAAGCGGTGATTTTATCACCACTATTGAAGAGGACCTGCAGGGCAGGATCTGGATCGGTACACATATCAACGGGCTGAATCAATATGATAGCCGTACCGGGCAGTTTAAACAATTCATGCACCAGTCATCTGCAAAGTCGATCATCAATAATAACATCCGCAAATTACTGGTAGATAAAGAGGGGCATATATGGGTGGGAACCCAGGAGGGCATCAGTGTGCTGGATGATGCCGGCAATAGCCTGGATGCTTTTCAGCAAAATGATAATAATCCTGAAAGTCTCAGCCAGAACAGTGTACATAGCCTTTACCAGGATGCATCAGGCAATATATGGGCCGGTACTTATTTTGGTGGTGTTAACTATACCTATTCTCTGAACACACAGTTTTCTGTACTGCGTAAAAAAGACCAGGCTGATTTCCTGAATAATAATGTGATCAGCAGCATTACTGAGGATGAGAAGAATAACCTGTGGATCGGCACAGAAGGTGGTGGATTGAATTACTATGATCGTGTTACCGGGCTGTTCCATATTTATAAGCATGTTGCTACTGATACTACCAGCATCGGGTCTAATCTTATAAAAATAGTGTACCGCGACTGGCAGGGACAAATATGGTGTGGTACACATGGCGGAGGATTGAATCTTTTTGATCCCGTGAAGAAGGACTTTAAAAGATTCCTGTTCCGTGAAAATGATCCTATCTGGCTGAATGAAGAAGTTGTAAGTATTTATGAAGATGGCAAAGGCAGGCTATGGGTGGGTACTACACTGGGGGTGAAAGTGTTTAACAAGATACCCCGTGGTCTTGAACCGTTTACCGGCAGCTTTAATGGAAAAAGCCCTTTATCAGCAGTAGCTTATTATATACTGGAGGATGATAAGAACCGCCTTTGGTTCTGTACTTCTGAAGGTTTGTATGTATTGGAGAATGAACAGTTCCGAAAAGTATCTTCAGACATTGCGAACTGCATACAACAGAATAAGCGTTCGCAGTTGTGGATCGGTATTCACCAGGGAGGGCTGGCGCGGTATGATGAGAACACGCAGCAACTGGAATATTATAACCAGCCCGGCAAAATAGGTAACAGGAATATTTTAGGCATACTGGAAGATGATCAGCAAAATTTATGGCTGAGCAGTGATAACGGTTTACTGAAGTTTAATCCTAAACTAGAGCAGTTGCAACAGTTTACGGTAAGTGACGGACTTGCGGGGAATGCGTTTAATTATAATTCATTTTTCAGGGATACTAAAGGTGAGTTCTTCTTTGGCGGTTTTAATGGCATTACTCATTTTTATCCTGAAAAGATCCATGCTAATCAAAAGTCGGGCAAGATCGTATTTACAGGTTTGAAGCTATTCAATGATGCAGTAGAGCCCGGCGATTCTACCACATTGCTGAAAAATAATATTTCGGGTACTACTGCTCTTACACTGAAACATAACCAGGATGCCATTACCATTGAATTTGCCTTACTGAATTTTATCAAGAGCAATAAGAACAGTTATGCTTATCAACTGGAAGGTTATGATAAGGACTGGATCTATACTAGTATACCTTCGGCCAGTTATGTAAATCTGCCAACAGGAACTTATCACTTCCTGGTAAAAGGAGCGAACAATGACGGTGTGTGGAGTGATCCTATTTCGTTAAAGGTTACCGTGCTTCCTCCCTTCTGGCTTACATGGTGGGCTTACTGCCTGTATATTCTTTTTGCAGCAGGTATTATCTTTCTTACACTTCGTTATTTCATCCTGGGTGCTTTGCTGAAGAAGGAAGAAGAACTGCACCAGGTTAAACTGAACTTTTTTACCAATATCTCGCATGAGATCAGGACACACCTTACATTGATCATGACACCGGTGGACAGGATGCTTGATTCTGATGAACCGAGTAGTTTCCTGAAGCAACAACTCGGCTCTGTAAAGCACAATGCCAACAGGCTTCTGAAACTGGTAAATGAATTGATGGATTTCAGGAAAGCGGAAACAGCCAACCTGAAACTGGTAGTACAGGAGCATGACCTTATTCCTTTCCTGGAAGATATTTATACCAGCTTCCGCGATATCTCCATCAAGAAAAGCATTGCTACTTCTTTTATCTATGATGGTGATTCTCTGCCTCTATATTTTGATAAAGAGCAACTGGAGAAAGTATTTTTTAACCTGCTGACCAATGCTATCAAGTTTACACCGGAGAATGGTCATATATGGTTGCAGGTTACTGAAAATGATAAGGAGGTTACCATTACTGTTACTGATAACGGCAGGGGTATTGCACCGGAATATATTGATAAGGTGTTTACGAATTTCTTCCAGGTAGCCGATCATGGTTTTCAGAACACCGGCTATGGCATCGGGTTGGCACTCTCCAAGAATATTGTATTGCTGCATAAAGGGAACATTGAAGTACAAAGTACCCCATCAGCTATTGACGGGATGAATAAGACCGTTTTCACTGTTACCCTTTTGAAAGGGAATAAACATTTTGACAGCGGCCAGGTAAAAGCAGGTGATACGAAACAGGAATTCCTGCATAAGCAAACTGAAACTGCACTGCTTCCCGAAGAGGCAGATGTTGCCGGTGTAAAAAAGCCCGTGATCCTGATCGTTGAAGATAATCCTGAACTGAGAACGCTGGTTAAAGAAACGTTCCAGCATCATTATACTGTAGCAGAAGCCGGTGATGGTATGCAGGGCCTGGAAATGGCAACCAGCCTGATGCCGGATATTATTGTGAGTGATGTAATGATGCCATTGATGGATGGCGTTGAACTCTGTCACAAGCTGAAGACAGATGAAAGAACCAGTCATATACCAGTAATTCTATTGACAGCGAAAAGCACACAAAGCGACCAGGTAAGCGGATTGGAGAACGGTGCTGACATGTACATTACCAAGCCTTTCAGCACCAGGGTGCTTGAACTGAATGTACGTAACCTGCTGGTGGCAAGGGAAAGGATACAGCAGCAAATATTGCAGCAGGTAAGCGCCTACCCTGCTATTTCATTCAGCAATGGTGAAAAACCGCCTACCATCAATTCTACAGAGCAGGAGTTTTTGCAGCGGGTAATACAGGTAGTGGAAGAGCACATGGATAATCCTGCATTTGGCGTGGAGATGTTGTCGCGCAAGGTGGCTATGAGCACACCGGCACTATATAAAAAGATCAAGGCCGTGAGCAAGATGTCTGTGAATGATTTTGTGAAATCGCTCCGCCTGAAAAAAGCAGCACAGCTTTTAAGTGAGAAACAATTAACAGTATCAGAAATAGCTTATACCGTAGGCTATAATGATCGAAAATATTTCAGCCAGGAGTTTAAAAAACAATTTGGCAAAACACCCAGTGAATATGCAAGCATTATAACGCAGCAACCTGATTAGTATACACAGGTGCATACAAACCGCATCAGTTATCATGAACAAATTTTTTATTGGTATTGACCTGGGAGGTACCAGGGTTAAGATCGGCATGGTTGCCAATGGGGCTGTTATTGCCCGCAGCATCGTTCCGGCCTATTCGGCCAACGGCCTGGCCAGCTACCTGCCTGTACTGCAACAGGAGATCGACTCACTTATTGCAGCACATGCACCAGCTAATGCTGCACTGCATGGTATAGGACTAGCCTTTCCCGGTGTGGTAGATACTACCAGGAAGCAAATACTGCAGACGAATAAGAAATATGATGATGCCACTGCACTGGATCTTAATAACTGGGTGCAGGCAACATGGAAGGTTCCCTTTTTTATGGACAATGATGCACGTATGGCTACTGCCGGTGAATGGAAATATGGCGCAGGAAAAGGATACGATGATCTTGTAATGATGACAATGGGCACCGGTATTGGTACCTCTGCTGTTATTGAAGGAAAGTTATTGCGTGGTAAACATTTCCAGGCTGGCTGTCTTGGCGGGCATGTGTCTATTCAATACCAGGGTACCCGTTGTATCTGCGGCAATACCGGCTGCGTGGAAGTGTATGGCGGTAGCTGGAACCTGCCCACTCTTATTAAAGAACATCCATTGTATGCAGGCAGTGCATTGTACCAGGCTCCGCTGCTTGATTTCCGTGCAGTGTTCGATGCTGCAGCAGCAGGCGACTCACTCGCCGTACTGATCAGGAAACAATGTATGGATGCCTGGGCCGCAGGGATCATTCATCTTATTCATGCTTACGACCCGGAGCTGGTGCTGCTTGGCGGAGGCGTGTTGCACAGTGCAGATGTGATATTGCCTTATATCCGCAAACAGGTGCAGCAACAGGCCTGGTGCCCGTGGGGAATAATTTCGATTGAACCATCTGAACTGGCAGAAGATGCAGCTATACTGGGCATTGTGCATTGCCTTGAAGAGAGCTACTACCTTATCGGGAAGTAAACCTGTTAAGTGTTAGCTGGGAAGGTGAAATACTTTTTTACCGCACACTTTGCATAGCGGCTCAAACCTGACAGGTTAAAGACCAGAAGGAAATATATAAAACAACCGACTGAAAGAATAAGTATATGAAGCGTATTGTTTCTAATTATGACAAGCATCCTGTTATTACTGTACCCGCTGAAAAAGATACAGCGCACCAGGGATGGGATGCCACCTGTAATGTTATCAGTAATGCTGTTAAAAACATTTCTTCTTCTAAAAAGATCATTGTACTGGAATGCTACCAGGGCGTACTGGACCAGGAGATCATACCACAACTGACACAGCAATTACCCGGCACTTATTATTATTCGAAAGACTTTATGCTGGAGGAAGCAGCGATCCAATCGCTCATTTTTCCGGACGTGACCAATGATGAAGTGTTTGGTTATATCACCCGCCTGCAGCTACATGACCTGTTTGATGCGGCTAAAGTAAAGGCTTTTAAAAAACATCTGCAGGATACTGCATCCGGCACTATATATCTCTACGGCCCGGGAGCCGCATTGCTGACTGATACTATTGACCTGCTGGTATATTTTGATATGCCCCGCTGGGAAATACAGCTTCGCTTTCGTAAAAATGAAATTGCGAACCTCGGCTGCAGTAATTACACACTAAAAGCATCCCTGCAATACAAGCAGGCATTTTTTGTGGACTGGCGCATCTGCGATAAGCATAAGAAAAAGCTGATGCAGCAATGGCATTTTGTTGTTGACACTACTTTGCGTGGTGAACCTAAAATAGTACAGGCTGCAGCATTGCACCGCGCTTACCAGCAAACAGCCAGGCAGCCTTTCAGGCTTGTTCCTTTTTTTGATCCCGGCCCCTGGGGCGGTCAATGGATCAAAGAGTATTGTGATCTTGACCGCAGCGAGAAGAACTATGCCTGGGCTTTTGATTGTGTGCCTGAGGAGAATAGTTTGTTGTACCGCTTTAATGATGTGGTTATTGAAACACCTGCCATGAACCTTGTGTACACTACTTCCAGGCAATTACTGGGTGAAGCCGTGCAGGCAAGGTTTGGTGATGAATTTCCTATACGGTTTGACTTCCTGGATACTATTGAAGGTGGTAACCTGAGCTTGCAGGTACACCCTACTACTGATTATATCCGCGAACAATTTGGCATGGACTATACACAGGATGAAAGTTATTATATGCTGGATGCCGGAGACGATGCTGTTGTATATCTCGGTTTTAAAGATGATGTTGACAGCAATGCTATGCTGCAGCAATTGCGTGATGCGAATGCAAATGGTACTGATTTCGATGCAGATGCTTTTGTTGGGAAATGGCCTGTTAAGAAGCATGATCATGTGTTGATACCCGCAGGGACCATTCACTGCTCCGGTAAAAATGCAATGGTACTGGAGATCAGCGCCACTCCGTACATCTTCACTTTTAAATTATGGGACTGGGGCCGTATGGGACTGGATGGTAAACCACGCCCCATTAATATAGAGCATGGCAGTAAGGTGCTTGACTGGAGCCGGCAAACAGCGTTTACGAAACGTGAACTGATCAATACAGTGACCACCGTTGCTTCCGGTGACGGGTGGACAGAGGAACGTACCGGTTTGCATGAACGGGAGTTTATTGAAACCCGTCGTCACTGGTTTAGCAAAACCGTAGTGCATGAAACAGGGCATAGTGTAAACGTGCTGAACCTTGTAGAAGGCAAAGAGGCTATAGTGGAAAGCCCGACAGGTGCGTTTGAACCTTTTGTAGTGCATTATGCAGAAACGTTTGTGATACCGGAACAGGTGAAGGTGTACACTATTCGCCCGTATGGAGAAAGCGAAGGGAAGCAATGTGCGACGATCAAGGCGTATGTAAGGACTAAAGGCTAAGAGGGAAAAGAGATAAAGAGAAAAGGCCAACCGCAGAGAACCAGAGAGCGCGGAGGGTTTCGCAGAGAGGGGCTAAGAGATAAATACAGAGGAAAGGAGACAAGGAGCACGGCTGGTGCCCGACCTTAAAAGGTTGGGCAAGGAATGAAAACCCTTTTGCTATTAAGAAGACATTGTCTGAATGGCTAAAGCCATTAGGTGATTGATGGATGAGAGGAGGTTTTGTACGATAAGGGAAGTATTTACTGAAAATATGTTTAACCGAAGGGAGTGAGGGAAGCGGAGATTTCGTAGGGTAACGATGCGAAATTTTCCTGTGATCCTTGCTCCCTGAGGTTGGCAATCAACTGTTCATTCACCCATTTATACTGCTATATGAATAACACATCTGCAAGGCAACAATATATCTGTATCACAGTTGCCATCGGCGGTCTTTTATTCGGATTTGATACCGCTGTTATTTCGGGCGCTCTGCAACCTATTAAACTACAGTTTTCACTGGATACTGTAATGGAAGGCTGGCTGGTGAGCAGTGGTCTTGCCGGTTGTATCGCCGGCGTATTGGTAAGTGGCCTGTTAAGTGATCGCGTTGGTCGTAAAAAGACCGTACTGCTGGCCGCATTGATGTTCCTTTTATCAGCCGTAGGTTGCGCAGCAGCCTCTTCGGTTAATTTATTAATTGCCAGCCGCATTATCGGTGGCATTGGTGTAGGTATGGCATCTGTTATCTCTCCCATGCTGATCTCTGAGTTTTCACCTGCTGATAAGCGTGGCCGCATGGTGGCTTATTATCAACTGGCTATTACAGTTGGCATCCTGATGGCCTATTTTTCAAATGCACTGCTGGTGCATTATCAAACACAATGGAATATTGCTACTGAAATATGGCGTCCTATGTTCCTGGTGATGTCGATCCCCAGTATTGCTTTTTTACTGATGCTTATTAAAGTGCCTGAAAGCCCCCGCTGGCTGGTAAGCATTCAGCAAACAGCAAAGGCTGCAGCTATCCTGCAAACAGTACGCTCTGCCTCAGAAGCTGAGCAGGAGTTAAGGGATATTCAAAATGCCGCTCAAAGAGCAACCGGCAAAAGCCGTTCCTTGCTTACTCCCGCTTTGCGTTTGCCATTGATCATTGGAATACTACTGGCAGTGTTCCAGCAATTCTCCGGCATTAATGCTATTATTTATTATGGTCCCAGCATTTTTGAAGCAGCAGGTCTTAACAGTAATAACGCCCTGTTATTCCAGGTGATCATTGGTACCGTGAACCTGCTGGCTACCATTATCGCTATTAAATGGGTTGATAAATACGGCAGGAAGAAATTACTGTTTGCTGGTCTTACCGGTATTGTGATCTCACTCATTATCTGCGGTTTCCTGTTTTATACAAAACAAACCGGCGGGCCGCTTTTATTAGTGCTGATGCTGCTGTATATCGCCTGTTTTGCCTTTTCATTGGGACCTATTACATGGATCATCATTAATGAGATCTTCCCTACTGACGTGCGTGTGAAAGCTGTTTCCATCTGTACACTGATGCTGTGGATTGCAGTATGGATGGTAGGCCAGTTTGTGCCCTGGCTATTGGAAAATACAGGACCCGCATTTATGTTCTGGATCTTCGCGCTGTTCAGTCTTGTTAACTTTTTCTTTAGCTGGAAGGTGGTGAAGGAAACGAAAGGGAAAACGCTGGAGGAAATGGAAACGGTGTTTGTGGCGCCGCACTAAGGAATGAGAAATAAGGAATTAAGAAGGGAAAGGCACAAGGTTCAAGATTCAAGGTGCAAGATTCAAGGTGCAAGGGACAGGGAATTGGGGATTAGGGAGATACAGAGCATACCCTCTGCTTAAATGCTCAATGAGCAATTTTCAATGCTCAATATTCAATGAGGAACCGAATTATTTAAAAACGAAAACTAACTTATATGTCAACCCGCAGAAAATTTTTGCAACAATCAATTACCAGTTCGGCCGGGATCATGGCCGGTGCTTCTTTGCTTACCGGCTGCTCTTCTTCCGATACGCCCGCTACTACCGATCCTATCGTGATCTCTACCTGGGATTTTGGTAAAGCTGCTAATGCTGAAGCATGGAAGATATTATCAAATAAAGGTCGTGCATTGGATGCCGTGGAAGCCGGTGTACGTATTCCTGAAGCCGATCCCGCTGTGCGCAGTGTTGGTTATGGTGGTCTGCCCGACAGAGATGGCCGTGTAACACTGGACTCCTGTATTATGGATGAGCATTATAACTGTGGTTCGGTAATGTGCCTGGAATATATCAAGCACCCCGTTTCTGTAGCCAGGATGGTGATGGAAAAAACACCGCATATTATTCTCGCCGGTGAAGGTGCTCTGCGTTTTGCACTGGCTAATGGTTTTCAGAAAGAGAATCTGCTTACACCGGAAAGTGAACACGACTGGAAAGAGTGGATGAAATCTTCTAACTACTCACCTGTGAAGAATATCGAGAATCAATTGTATGATAAAGAAACAGATCCCATGCCCGGCGGTACAAAGAATCACGATACCATCGGTATGCTGGCTATTGATCATACAGGTAATATGAGTGGTGCGTGTACTACCAGTGGTCTTGCCTATAAAATGCAGGGACGTGTGGGTGACTCCCCGGTGATAGGTGCAGGGCTTTATGTTGATACGACTGTTGGTGCTGCTACTGCAACAGGTGTTGGTGAAGAGGTGATCCGCATTGTAGGCGCTCACCTGATCGTAGAACTGATGCGACAGGGAAAGAAACCGGAAGCTGCCTGTAAAGAAGCTGTAGAAAGAATTATCAGTCGCAACCCGGCGAAAGCTAAAGAGATCCAGGTGGGTTTTCTTGCATTGTCTAAAACAGGCGAGTTCGGCGCCTATGCATTGCAAAAGGGATTTACTTATGCAGTGCGTAATGGTAAGGAAGAGACACTGTACAATGCGAAAAGCATCTATTAAGAAAGGTCAACCGCAGAGAACGGAAGAGCGCAGAGGTTTTCGCAGAGGATAAGCTAAAAGACAAGAGAGATAAGGAGGAAGGTTTAACAGCGAAGGCACTATGAAACAAGGTAGGTTAAGGAATAAATATGGAAATAATTATCAATCCCAGAGTAAGGCAAAAGAGTTCTTTGCAGCATATCTCTGCGCTTATCTCCCGGTACTCTTGTTCTCTGCGGTTGGTAGAAACTATATTAATTTGCTCATCATAATATAATACAATGGCTAAAGCAATCCTGGAAGTATGTGCCTTTAATATTCAATCGTGCATTATTGCGGAAAAAGCAGGCGCTTACCGCGTTGAACTATGTGATAATCCCGTAGAAGGTGGTACTACCCCCAGTTATGGAACTATTAAAAGAACCCGTGAAAGGATCAATATTAAATTATACCCTATTCTTCGTCCGCGATGCGGGAACTATTACTATGATGAGGATGAACTGGCTATCATAGAGCAGGATATTGCCGTTTGTAAAGACCTGGGATGCGATGGCATTTCTATCGGTGTGCAGAAGATTGATGGTGAAATTGATATTGAGAGACTGAAACGTTTTGTGGAACTGGCCTACCCTATGGGCGTTACCTGTAACCGTGCTTTTGATGCTACCCCCGATCCATTTAAGGCTCTGGAAGATATTATTGCCGCCGGCTGCGAACGCATTCTTACCTCCGGCCAGAAAAAGTGGCGCACCGGAAGCCGGTAAATTACTGGGTGAACTGGTGCAACAGGCCGGCGATCGCATTGTCATTATGCCCGGTGCAGGCATCCGCTCTTCTAATATCAAACAACTGATGGATGAATCCGGTGCAAAAGAGTTTCACGGTTCTGTAAGGAAAGCAACTGTGAACCCTATGAGCTTTGCTAACCCGCTGGTGACTGATTTTGGTAATGTGTACCTGCCGGATGAACAGGAGTTGAAGGGGATATTGGAGCAGATGGCGTGAGGAGGGTTGAAGGTTGTAGGTTATAAGTTTTAAGTTATAGGTTAATACAAGAGGTTGAAAAGTTGAGGGGTTGATAAGGTGACAAGGGAATCGGGAACCAGGAATTTGGGCGGCAAGAATTGAAAATTAATGTCATTGAGTTAAGCACCGGAGGCTCCTACCGGAGCCGCGACACGCTTATTACATCATTTCTATAAACAGGAGGCCACTCCGTGGCTTTTCTTATCTCAATAACGTTAATATGGAATTGGGGTTATATCGTTGAATCAAACGTTTATTATCCCGGTTATAATGAAAAAAGCGGTCGCAGGGTGCGACCGCTTTTTATTTGGATGCTTTGTGAGCAACATTCAATTATCAGTGCTCAATGTTCAATGATTGATCATTACCAACTGCCGCTGGCGCCACCGCCTCCGCCGCTACCACCGCCGAAGCCGCCAAATCCGCCGCCACCGCCGGACCAACCGCCTCCGCTTCCTCCACCCCAGCCGCCGCCACCGCTGCCACGACCTAACATATTACCGAGGATGAATGGACCCAGCCAGCCTCCGCCACGGTAACCACGGCGACTCATGAAGCCGCCACCACCGCCACCGCCACGTCCGCCGCTGATAATGGAGATCACAATAATGATAACGATAAGAACAATAAAGCCTACAATGCCACTACCACCGCCATCTTTTTTGCGATAGCCTGCCGGTGCTTTGTATTCACCCGCAGCCGCTTTGATGATCGATGCAGCTGCATTGTTTAATCCTTCATAATAATCGCCTGATCTGAATGCAGGACGAATATCATTCTGGATGATCTGGTTGGCCGTGATATCAGGAATGGCTCCTTCTAATCCATATCCTACTTCAATACGCACTTTCCGATCTGCAATTGCGGCAACGATCACTACGCCATTGTTGGTCTTTTTATTACCAACACCCCACTCGCGCAGGATCTTGAGTGCATATTCTTCAATAGGATAGCCATCCAGTGTATTTACAAGTACTACTGCTACCTGGTTTGAGGTGCTATCGTCGTACGCTACCAGCGTACGCTCTAACTGCGCCTTCTGTTCGGGAGACAGTACATTGGCATAATCGTTCACTAACCTGGGAGGGTTAGGCCTGGCGGGGATCTGCTGGGCAAAGCCCGCTACAGAAACCAGTAATGCCAACGCTACTAATATATGCTTCCACTTCATGTATTATGTTCAGTCTATATGATCAATGTCCGAATACGATGTCATCCGGCAATTCATTTTTGTCTGTAGCTGCATTGTAAGGAAAGTGATGCTTTAATGCAGCACCAATATCCGTTATTACACGCTTCAGTGCATCGATGGTCTCATTCTTAACAAGGTGCTGTTTCATTACAGCCACTTCATTTTGCCAGAATGTTTCACCTGCTTTTTCATGAATGCCCTGGTCGGCAAAAATGGCAAACTGGTGATCGCGCAGGGCAATGTACACCAGTACCCCGTTGCGTTCATTGGTTTGATCCATTTTTAAGGCCCAGAATATTTCAGCGGCCCGTAAAAGCGGGTCTACATACCTGCAGCGGTTTTCTACGTACAGACGTATTTCGCCACTGGTTTGCTTTTCCGCCTCACGAATGGCCTCCAGCAATATCTGCTGATCATCGTAGGCAAAAAGATCTTTCTTTCTTGTAAAAGAGAATATCGGCATGTATGTATTGGTTATTTAGAGAAATCGACCTTGGGTGCATTCTGAGAACCCGCATCTGCCTGGAATCCTTCTTTTACCTTGAAGCCGAACATACCGGCAAAGATGTTATTAGGAAATCTCCTGATACCGGAATTGTATTCCTGTACTGCACTGTTGAAATCGTTACGTGAAACTTTTATACGATTTTCTGTGCCTTCCAGTTGTGACTGCAGATCACGGAAGCTCTGCGTAGCCTGTAACTGTGGATATTGTTCTGCCACTACCAGTAAACGGCTAAGTGCTCCACCCAGTTCGCCCTGTGCTTTCTGGAACTCCTGGATCTTTTCAGGACTCAGGTTGTCGGCATTGATGTTTACAGAAGTTGCTTTTGATCTTGCTTCAATTACTTTAGTGAGTGTTTCCTGTTCAAAATTTGCTGCACCTTTTACTGTGCTTACCAGGTTGGGAACGAGGTCTGCGCGTCGCTGGTAATCACTCTGAACGTTGGCCCATTTGGCTTTAACATTTTCATCAAGATTTACCATTTTATTATAACCGCTACAGCCACATCCACCCAATAACAGTATAGCTGCAATAATTACAATTAAGACGAGGTTACGCGATTTCATAGCTTAACATTATTTGATTATTATAAAAATACACATTTTGATGGATAGTAATTCATTGATATCTAATTCAATGAAAGAAGCATGATCGCATCAATTGCTTTACGTATTACTTTTAGTCGTGCAGGATAGCAATTTGTTACACAACAGGAAAACTAGCGACGTTTGAAACTCATTTGTGCAGTTACTTTGTTCAGAACGCTGTGTGTAACTCCTTTTTCTTTCTTTGTGGAGGCTTCTTCTACAGAAGATGTGATCACCAGCCTGTTTCCCTCAACATTGATATGAGCGCCGGTGAAGCAGTCAGCACTTTCTGCAGTGTTGAACCCGGTCATAAGGCAGGGATTAAAATAAATTGAATCTGTGGTGGTACGCTTGTATTCAACTGTTGTATTTACCGGCGGCAACGCAAACTGGAAAGGAGACTGAACAGAATCTGTTAACCGGTTATTTTCATAAATGTATGCATTGGCGGTTGTTTTCAATGAGTAGGTAAAAGCTTTGCCGGCCAGTGTATCTTCTGTGATCTGCAGTTCGCCCCCGTTATCAATAGTTTCTGCATTACTGATAGTGATCGTTTTTAATACGTCGATACCATCGCTGAAAGTAACTGTATTTTCTGTAAGCAGGTGCATACCGCTGAACAGCCAGTTGCCGATAATATTATTCTTGCTGTTTTTAGAAAATTTGTGACAAGATGCCAATGCTGTTATTGCCACTATAAGGGTAAGCAGACGGAGTACGGTGTTCTTCATAAGAGGGGATCAATTCAACAGGGATGAAGATACAATAAAACACTTATTCAAATATCAGGAGGGATATTAAGATTCTAAAAAATGAGAATTTGAAAATGAAGCCCGGGAAAGTCCGAATTTAAAAATTCGAAATCCGAAGAGAAATCCAGTATCCCGGATCTATTATCAGGCATCCCTAACCTGAAATATTAACTATTGTCTTTTTAACGTAGTAACAACAGTTCCTTCAGCTTTTATTTTTTGTGTAATGCCGGAAACAGTTTGTGTTATGGTTTGTGAAATCGGCATCGTGAGTGTAAGTACATCCTGATCAAGTTTAACTCTTGCACCTACAGGGTTTGATGCAACAGCACCTGATCCCATATCTATAAAACCACCGGATGTAAAATAAATAGAGTCTGCATTGATCTTTTTGTATGGCGCGTCTGAATTTCCCGGAGGCGCTATATAAGAGACAGGAAGACTTGCAGATGTAAGGAAGGTATTATTCAGGTACATGTCGGCACTGGCAGTAGTGGACATACTGTATCCAACACCTGTACTGGTCAATTTGCTATCGGTGATCTTTACCGTACCAGTGTTATCGGTGGTAGTGTATTCGCTGTTGGTAATGGTTTTATAACTATCTCCACCATCACTGTATTCTACAGTGCTTTTTGTTTTGGCATACATTTTCACAAAGATCCAATCGCCTATGATATCTGTACTATTAGTGCCCGTACCGGAACCTGTGCCATTACCGGAACCACTGCCCGAACCATTGCCGGTTGTTTCAATGCTAATTTCTTTTGAACAGGAAATAATGGATAACGTGATAAACAGTACGGAAAGGAGGGGGAAAAATCTTTTCATGCCGATGGTAGTGTTAGGGTTTGATTGAGATGCTCAGGGGCGCCAAGTTACATAAAAAGGAGCATTGATAAACGAATAGCAGTCAGCGAACTTTGGGATCTCAATACTTCCTGGCTTTGTTCTACATTAAAAAAGAGTCACTTTATCAGTGACTCTTTTTAGTATGGCTGTCGCCATAAGCATATTTTATTCCGGTGGGTGGAGACACCTGCCGGGAATTATTTACTATTACCGGATCGCAGCAATACCTGGTAATACTTTTCCTTCGAAGTATTCGAGCATAGCACCACCACCGGTAGATACGTAGCTAACTTTGTCTGCAAAGCCAAACTGGTTTACAGCAGCTACAGAGTCACCACCGCCTACCAGTGAAAATGCACCGGACTGGGTTGCAGCTACCACTGCCGTTGCAACAGCTTTGGTTCCGTGCTGAAATTTCTCCATTTCAAACACACCCATCGGGCCGTTCCACAAAATAGTTTTTGAATTCCTGATCACATTGCTGAACTGCTCAATAGCGTTTTCGCCAATGTCCAGTCCCATCCAGCCGGCAGGAATGTTATTGCTGGGTGCAGTAGAAGTTTGTGCATTGGCATCAAACTTATCTGCAATTACAGAATCGGAAGGCAGGTGAATACGAACGCCTTTTGCTTCTGCTTTTTTCAGTAATTCTGTCGCGGTATCAAGACGGTCATCTTCGCACAGTGAATTACCGATTGCGCCGCCCTGGGCTTTCATGAACGTGTAAGCCATACCACCACCAACGATGATGTCGGTAGCTTTTTCGAGCAGGTTCTCAATGATCAGGATCTTATCTGATACTTTGGCGCCGCCAATGATCGCTACAAACGGTCTCTGTGACTGGTGCAGCACTTTTTCTGCGCTGGCTACTTCACTTTCCATCAGCAGACCGAACATTTTTTTATCGGCAGCGAAGAATTTTGCGATCACCGCAGTGGAAGCATGTGCACGGTGTGCAGTACCAAAGGCGTCGTTTACATAAACAGTGCCCAGCTTGCTGAGCTTTTCTGCAAATGCATCGTCGCCTTTTTCTTCTTCTTTGTAAAAACGCAGGTTTTCCAGCAGTAATACCTGTCCGGGTTGTAAAGCGCCTGCTTTTTGTACAGCCTGTTCGCCAATGCAGTCATCAGCAAACTGTACGTCTGTACCCAGCAACTGCGACAGGTGGCTGAGAATATGTTTGAGTGAGTATTTATCTTCGGGACCTTCTTTCGGACGGCCGAGGTGACTCATAAGGATCACGCTACCGCCATCACCCAGGATCTTTTTTATAGTAGGAACCGCCGCCCTGATACGGGTGTCGTCAGTGATCTCCAGTGTTTTTTTATCCAACGGAACGTTGAAGTCAACGCGGATCAATGCTTTCTGACCGGCAAAGTTGTATTGACTGAATTTGCTCATACAGTTCTCCAGTTAATAAGTAATAAATTGGTGGGCTATAAAAAGAAAAAGCCGGACGAGGTCCGGCCAGTTCTGTTATAAGGTGTTATTTGCTGATTAAGCCAGCGAAATATTTCACTGTGCGAACCAGCTGGCTCACATAGCTCATTTCGTTATCGTACCAGCTAACAGTTCTTACCAGTTGGGTATCACCTACAGTCTGTACTCTTGTCTGCGTAGCATCGAACAGAGAACCGTAGTGGATGCCGATGATGTCGCTGCTAACGATCTCGTCTTCGGTATAACCAAAGCTTTCGTTAGAAGCCGCTTTCATTGCAGCATTCAGCTCTTCTACAGTTGTTTTTTTGCCGAGTACAGCAGTAACTTCTGTTAAAGAACCAGTGAGTGTAGGAACGCGTTGTGCAGAACCATCCAGTTTACCTTTCAGGCTAGGCAGTACCAGACCGATAGCTTTTGCAGCACCAGTGCTGTTAGGCACGATGTTCTGAGCAGCGGCACGTGCACGGCGCAGGTCACCTTTGGGGTGCGGAGCGTCCTGTGTATTCTGGTCGTTGGTATAAGCGTGGATAGTGGTCATTAAACCATTTACGATACCGAATTTCTCTTCCAGTACCTGTGCCATAGGCGCCAGGCAGTTGGTAGTACAAGATGCGCAGCTAATGATTGTTTCGCTGCCATCGAGTGTATTATGGTTTACGTTGAATACGATTGTTTTCAGATCACCGGTTGCAGGAGCAGAGATCACTACTCTTTTAGCGCCGGCAGTGATGTGGGCCTCAGCTTTGGCTTTGTCAGTAAAGAAGCCTGTGCATTCCAGTACTACGTCGATGCCATGATCTTTCCAGGGAATTTCAGCAGGATTTTTCTGTGCGTAGATCTTAACCTCATCACCATTTACCACAATTGAGTTTTCGGTAGCTTTCACTTCGGCATCGAAACGCCCCTGGGCGCTGTCGTATTTTAACAGGTGAGCCAATACTTTAGGACTTGTTAAGTCATTGATGGCCACTACATCAATTCCATCCATTTTATAGATCTGGCGATATACCAGGCGTCCGATACGTCCAAAACCGTTGATCGCAACTTTAACTGTGCTCATTGTCAGTAATTTTAAATATGGTTATTAATAGCGGGCCCGAAGTTACATTATTTTGAAAATAATTCTTCGTTACATAATTGCTACAAAATGTGATGTCCAAATGTTCGGAAAGAAAGAATTTTGTGCTGTTTTGCAAGGGTTTAAAAGGCGTTGTAAAACCCTCTCCACCTGCATTTGCGGAAACGCAACAGTATGCTGCTCAAAGTTTTTTCTCAAAAAAGGCAGTTTTTTTTTGGTAGAAATGCAGCTACCCCTATCTTTGCACTCCCAATTCAAAAACGCCGCGTTCGTCTAAGGGCTAGGACGCCTCCCTTTCACGGAGGTAATACGGGTTCGAATCCCGTACGCGGTACGAAAAACAAGAAATCCCAGACCGAAAGGTTTGGGATTTTGCTTTTATGGTATTGATAAAAATACACAGCTATATCAGTACAACTTACTTCGTTCTACATTCACTCTCTCTCCGAGAAGAAACCCACAACACAAATAGCTGCATTCATAAACCCACTATATCCAGACCTCTCATTTCGCACTATTATTGCTTTTAATCGATAATCACAGAGGCTCATCCGAGGTGACAAATCGCGGTGAGTGCATTTGGCTTTTAGAAATTAGCATTTGAATCTTTATTATACCGGAGCCTTCGGTTTTGCAGGTAAAATACAGGACAGTTTCCGATAAGCAACCGGCTTATGACGATACTGGCGTGTTATTGATGGAAGTATTGTAATACTGCGAATGCGTTTGGTTGTCCTAATCCTGTTTGTTGTGTTTACCTTTTCTTTCTGCGGTTCTGTTATTGATTGTTTTTCAAGTGCTTTACATTCTGCCGGTGTACGTAGTGCAATGGATGCTTTTTGTGTTGCTGTATTACGGGATATTTTATTTCTTTCCGGTAACCCCACTCATATAACTGCTGTCGCAATGCAGCAAGTACTGTAGCATCATCTGCAGCTTCATGTAATAGCCGGATAGCCAACGCGGTCAGTTTTTTGTACAGGTCATAGAGTTTCCAGGCTGGTGGTAATTCCCTGTACACAGTAGCGGCCAGCCTTGAGGCCTCTCCCATCTTTGCCGCAGATTGCCTGCTTTTTTCAAAACGTTTACTGGTCTTTACCCTTCTGCCGGTGAGTGAACTCCTGCGACGGATGTACCACTTGTTGTGCAAACGGTAGAATGTAAGTCCGCACATGGAACGTTCAAATTTGTGTACTCCCTGTCGCATAAGGTAATAACATTGGGTGGATTTTTTAAAACCATGAGCCGGTAAATGATGACTAAAGGAGGGGTGCTAAAGAAAAGTGAAAAACGCTGAACGCTCAACGCCTAATGCTTAACGCAGGGGAATTTAAAAGCTCTAAATAAGGCTAAACCCGTGTTTTTCTATGGGCTAGGCTGTATCAGTGCTGTATCATTCCTGTATCAGCGCTCCATGTATCGGCCGGGGTAAGTCCGTGGTTTCTAAAACATAAAACAGGTTGTAAGTTTTAAGTTGTAGGTTATAAGTTAAGGTACAAGGGAATACAGGAGGCGGGAATTGGCGGGATGGCTTGATGGTTATATGGTTTGATTGTTATGGATGACAACCATAAAGCCATTAAACAATTTAACCATCCACTTATAAAACAAAAGGCACCCAGGAATGGGCACCCTTTTACATGAGAAAACATAATCTGACATTCTGTTATTAAATTCCAGCGAGGGGATGGGTTTAATGGTTTGATGGTTATTTAGTTTGACTGCTACCTGAAAAAATTACAACCTGGTTCCGCCGGGTGAAGACTCCCGCCAGGGAACTTAAGGATTTTCTTTTCGTTGCAGTTGTTTCCACTCGAATGTGCTACCATGATTGGGGTTGACTGAAGGATCATTGGTTCCCAATACCCTTCCCTGCTGATCCATCCAGTAATATTGGTACTGCGTACTCAATTCAACGGGTGAACCTGTATTGTATGGATTGTGGTAAGTGCTGATAGCACCCAGATTTTCCCTGAACTGGTAATTCTGCCGATCTACTGACCTGTTGCGATCATCCGTTACTTCCTGCCATTTTTGTTGTGACCATGACCTGTACGCTTTCATCGCTTCTCCAAAAGCAATTGAGTTCTGCAGATTCTGTTGCATAACACCTCTCATTCCAAATGCCGCTCCATTGGTAGCGGCTATCTGTCGCGATACCTGTGGTAGCCAGCTTGAATAGGAAAACCATTGTGCTTTTGCTCCCAAAGCCGCCGTCATTGCCATTACGCATCCGCCATAGTAATTGTTGATATGGCAAACCGCCTCCCCTGTGTAATTGTCGCCCCGCAGGCTGTAAGCAACCGGAAACGCGTATGCTTCCTGGAAGCCTTTTACCGGTGCGGTTTTGTATGGTTGTCCTAAAGAAAGATTGTTGGGCTGTAATGCCATCAGTTTTTCATAGATAAACCTGTCTGCAGGATACCCGGGCATCAGGCCCGCATTGCCTACCATTACCGTCATGGCTTTGTTGTCGGGCGCTACTAATGCTACTGCAAACTGTCCTTCTTCAGCTACCCTCCACCCCGGAGGCAGTGCGTAGGTGAAAAAATTGCCCTGTCCTATCCGTAACTCTTCGATATGAGGTTGTTGCTGCGGAGGATTGTTTGTGTTATGCATAGTTTTCTTTTTTTGCGTCTTTGATGGTTCTACCAGGTACATATTGGCCGGCACCTGGAATGCTTCCTTATTGTCCTGCGGAACGGCTGCATTTTGTCCGCACCCGGAAAGCAGGATACCTGCTATTACAGTCAATGAGAAGACCTGAGCTTTCATACTTCTTATGTTTTCTGTGATGATTGCAGGGTAAAAGTCGGGAAGCAGGAGGGAGGAAAAAATACTCAATTTGTATTACGATGCTGAAGGCTTAACGCAGGCGGCTCAGTTGGTTGACAGGTTGAAAAATTTATAGGTTAACAGGGAAAGCGGGAATTAGAAATCAATGTCGCTGAATTAAGTGGCTGGTGAAGACACCAGCCACGGAACATTCCCCGGCGGGTGTCCCCACCCGCCGGAATTAAACCTCTTAATTCAACGACATTGAATTAGAAATAAGGAATTGGTGAAAACTGCCGGACGCTTAACGCGGATACGGCGGCAAGAAATATCGGCTTTCGAAAGTTTAAAGACAGGTTGGATCCCGGAACCGTTGTTTGCATTCAATTTCTCTTATAGTTCAGCAATGCCAGGTCCTTCGTTCCTCAGGACGACTTTGTTTTTTTGATTGCCTTATTAAAGGAATACAGCATATCGAATGTTGAATTTTCAATTTCGAATATCGAAGTATTAATACAGTTATCCATAGCTACATAATAACTCCTGTATAGCAGCAATGTGTTAAAAACACTTCGGAGCTCCCTGCCCCTTCCAATGGAAGGGAGAAGGCCAATAAAAAAGGGGGTTCATTGCTGAACACCCCTTCTTTTCCATAGGACGAGAAGTAGTGTTTGGTTTTATTTGCGATCTCTTGTGTAGAAGGTGAGCTCGCCCATTGCCTGGAAGGTTTTGGTTCCCCAGTTGGACAGCACCTTGATACGGATATACCTTGTTTTTGGAATATTATCAGGCATTACCAACTCCTGCCCGGCGGCTGCCGCTGCAATATCTGCTGCAGTATTGGTGCCCAATGCTGAACCGGAAGGTTTTACACTGGTGAAGGTGCTGAGGTAGGTCCAGCTTGCCCATGAACCGTCTGATGCCGGTGCATTGCTGCCCCAGATCTCGAACGATTTTACAGCTTCAAGATTGAAAATACGATCCTGCGGCATCCAGTAAATGAAACGGTTGATCTTTGCTGACTCTCCCATATCGAAAGTGAACCATACCGGAGGGGTCGATACCGCCGTTGCATAGCCCGGTGCATTGTAGGTATTGTTCCATAACGCTGACATTACCCAGGTAGTGTAAGTACTGGCGCCCACATCTGTTGGCAGCGTGTACATTTTGAATAAGGACTTATCCATCTGGCGCTCATATAATGGTAATGCATCCAGCGTTAAGGTAGAATACTCAGGTACCGTGAATGTATCATACGCCGTTGCATTGGGCAAATAGCGTGAACGATATTGTAACAGACTACCTCCTTTGTACCCATCAGGAATGCCCAGCAATGTATCAGCCGGTAAAAGTTTCTTTACTTTTTCTGTTCCGTCTGCCAGCAGGTATTTGATCTCTGTATCGATCTGGCCTGAGTTGGCATCATTCCATTTGATGATCATGGAATCAACATTGGTACTGGGTGCTGATGATTTGATAGTTCTGTTTGCCAGTGAGTTTAAATAAGTATCATCATAAGCTACCCCGCTTGCATTCCTTACTACCGAGGAGTGATTCTGGCTATCGTATGTGTAAGCAATGAAATTATAATTACCTCCAGCCAGGTCGCTGATCATATAGTTGATGGTATTGGAGGTTACAGGACGTTGTACTGCTATTTCAACGGAATCCTGTTTGTCGTTCCAGTATACTTTGATCTTTGTTACCTGCGGATCGCTGCCCAGCACCATTTTGAGATTAATACGCTTGTAGCCTGATTGTGCTATTACAGTATCCAATGCTCCTGCATATACAATCTCTCCGCCAGACAGAAACTCCTTTTTGTAATCATCCATTTTTGAGCAGGAGGAAACATAGAGTATTGCTGCGATAGCAGGAACAGCAAGAAGAATATATTTTTTAATTTTCATAAACGTTGCGTTGGTTGTAATTAATGTGAATCACCATACATTTTGATCTCGAACACCTGCACATAGGAAGTGTTGCCCCAGCTCTTTAATGTTTTAAACCTGATATATCTCACTTTGGGAGCATCTATCGGGAAGGTGATAGTAGGCCCATCATTGGCGAAATTGATATCAGCCTGTGTCAGCTCGCCCAATGGCAGACCTGAAGGTTTTTCCATTGTGTAGGTGGTGAGGAGCTTCCAGCTATCATCAAAACTTCCATTGAGGTTTGGAGATTCGGAACCCCAGATCTCTACTACTTTGGGAGCATGTTCGTTGAACATTGCTGTTGATTTCATAAAGTATACCAGGCGACTGAGTTTGGCAGTTACCCCCATATCGAATGTGAACCACTGCGGCATACCAGTTTTGCCATCGCTGTGATAATAGGAGGTCAATGCCAGACTGTTATCGAACAGACCGGCAAATGAACCATAATAACCTATTACTGCATCTGTAGGTAACTGCACACCTTTCATTAAGGAGCTCTGTAACTGTTCTTCAAAAAAGGGCGTAATGGTGATCATGGTAGTATCAGAAATGTTACCCCACCTGTCGCGAACGAATACGCCGAACCTGCGCTCTACTGCTGCATATCCTCTTACTGAAAAGTTACCGGCCTTGAGGTCGGTGTAATTGGTGTATGCCGGCATGAAGTGCCCCAGTGAATCGTTGGTAAGTACCACAATTGCAAGGTTTGCTTCTGTGGGATTCTGGAAGGCCACATTTAACCCGCCGAAATCAGCGGCTAATTTCAGGCTATCGAAAGCAATCCTATATACGGGTTTGAGAGGTTTGCATTTTATATCTACCGGTGTAGATACATTTTCGCCTTTGTCTACAGCATTGAGCGTAACCACATATTCACTTTCATCTGCAAAACCATCGAGGGTTATTTTGTTGGAGTAACGGCTTACCCTGTTCTCACGCACAATACCATCTTTGGTAGTGTATTTTGCTTTTACATAAGCCAGGTCGGGATCGGAAGGGGCCGTGAAAGTGATAGCAACAGAACCGTTGAGATTCTGAACAATGGGATTGGTTACAGGACCGGGGGCCGTACCATCATTATCTACCGGCCCTATTTCACTGCGTGTACAGGAACCTGCTGTTGCTATGAGCAGCCAGATACTACAGGCGATTATTATAATTCGTTTCATTGGTGTCAGTTTTTTGGTGAAGAGTCAATAGTGAATGGTGAATTGTGAGTGGTGCCTGATAATTTTAGCTTCCACTCCCACTGCACCTTTTACTACCATCCGGTGTTTTGTACAAGATTGGTATTGATCTGCAATTCTTTTTCACTGATTGGCCACAGGTAATCGCGTGGCGCTATGAACGACTGGTTAAACTCCAGGATACGCTGGTAGTAATCTGCCGTATTTTCGCGTGAAATATTCCATGCATAGATGGGCGCATTTAATTTTTCGTACGCCTTTTTCCATCTTCTAAGATCCCAGAAACGACTTGCCTCAAATGCCAATTCAATACCACGCTCCTGCTGAATGATCTCGCGCAAGCCATCTACTGTAGTGTATTTGCTTGGCTTATTTGAGTAGGCAGACCAGGAAGCCTCTACTGTATTTAAACCTGCTCTTGCACGGATCTTATTGAGATAAGGTAATGCACCAACTGAATTGCCTGTTTCGTTTAGTGCTTCTGCATACAACAGGTACAGATCGGCCAGGCGCATTACAGGCCAGGGATAGCTTTCTACTGTAAGACTGGTGCTGGTAATACCCATTTTCCAGTTTACCAGTTTTTTTGTGTAGTATCCTGTTACGGAATATAAGCGTGTGTTTCTTTTGCCGGATGTTTCCAGTGCTTTTGCTTTTATCTGGAAGGGAGCCTGTGCGCTGGAATTGCTTTTCATAAACCATTTGGCACCATCAAAAGCAATATCTGCATAGAAACGTGGCTCGCGGTTGAAGTGTAATGCTGCAGTCTGGTAATCAGTTTGCAGGTAGGTGTCCTGCGCTGTAGCTGTTTTAAGTTTGTACCTGTTGGCATAATCCCAGGTTGCATCTTCATCAATCGGTACTCCATGATTGGTGTAGAACAACTCCGCCATTTTGAACGTGGGCGCCAACTGGCCTTTAAGATCGTTGTTTAACGCAGCAGGGTCTAACTGGGGACATGCAAATAACTGGATCCAGTAAGTAGGCCGTCCTGCATAGTTTGAGTTGGCAATGGTGCTACCCCAGATCAGTTCGCTGTTCCATTTTTCGCACACCGCATTGCGGATATTTAATTCTGTTGTCAACTGATCATCCTGTCCTACCACACTGCCAGCGGGCTGATAGTATAATTGTACACCGGCAGCTTCTGCGGCATCAATAGCAACTTTACAGGCCTCTGCTGCCTTTGTCCATTTTTCTTTATCGTACGCAGCACTAAAGAGGGCCTGGCCATCTTTGTTCTTTAGGTTCTTGTAATCTGTATTGCCATTGAATAAGGGGCTGGCGGCTGTTACCAGTACTCTTGCTTTGATGGATAATGCAGCTACGCGTGTTACACGACCTAATTCATCTGCCTGGTTGAGTATTCTCGCCGGAAGACCTTCGTATGATTCGCCGGAAGCTGATTCATCCAACAAACGAACGATGTAGTTTACCACGCTATCCACAGGCATACGTTTTACTTTTACCTGTTCGGGTGTAGCATCTACAGGCAGGTTCTTATCTGAAATGGGAATAGGACCGTACATGCGGAAGAGGTACCAATGGTAGTATGCTTTCAGGAACTTTACTTCATTTATCCACCTGCTTTTGCGGATAGATTCGAGGTCTCTTACCTTATCAATATTTTCGAGGAAGATGTTGCAATCACGAATACCCTGCCACATATTGCGGCTATCATAGCTTTCCCAGTAATTCATATATACTGTAGACTTGTTCTGCTGCCCTCTTGCTATACGATAGGGATCTTTGAAGAAGAAGTCGTAGATGGGTTCCCAATACAACCATAATTCATCACCGGCATTGAAACCGGGGTTGCTGTCGGGGTCGCCTTCTTTTGGTAAAAATGAATAGCAGGTGAATAGGAATTTCTCTGCTTCCACCGCACTGGTGAATGCGTTATCGATCGTCACTACGTTGTCCGGCACAATGTCCAGGAAGTTTTTCTTGCACGATGCTACCAGTGTAAGAAGAAACAGTGACGCAATTAAAAAACATTTATAGTTGTGTGTGCGCATCGTTTACTTTTTTGGTTGGTTATATTTCTAATCTTACACCCATGTTGAATACCTTCTGTACCGGGTAACCCAATCCATTGCTACCCTGCTCGGGATCCCACAATTTGAAACTGGAGATCTTGAAAAGGTTGTTGGCATTGAAGTAGATCCTTAAGCCAGACAGGTGTAACCTTCTGAGTCCTTTTTCGCGGATATTATAAGCAACCTCTACCTGTTTTAAACGCAGGAAGGCACCATTGCGTAACCACCAACTGGAAGGCTGTGTATTGTTTACATTGGTTGTGTTACTGAGACGCGGCCAGAATGCATAGATATTCCTGTAATCTTCGGACCAGTGATCTTTGGCAATTACATCGAGCAGGCCATTCTGGTTGCCACCGGAAAGCACAAAAGGCGAAATGGATGATGGGCTGATGTAGATAGATGTTCTGCCTGTGCCCTGGAAGAATGCGCTGAAGTCAAAATTCTTATACCCCATAGAGAAACCAAAGCCATACACGATCTCAGGGCTTGTAGGCATTCCCAGGCCGTTGATCCTGTCGAGGTTGGTGATCTGTCCATCGCCATTAAGGTCCCTGTACTTGATATCGCCACCCCGCACTTCACCAAAAGCCTGTGGCGGAGAGTTGCGTACATCTTCATCATCAACAAACAAACGTTCAGCAATTAAACCAACGTTCATAGTGAGTGAATGTCCTAAACGGGACAGGTAATATTCATTGGGAGCATATTCAGGCTCTTCGTTCTTTTCGAGCTTGCTGGCTGCATAGGTGAAAGTACCTCTTGCACTTAACCAGAAATTGCCGAAGGTTTTGTTATAGTCCAGCGAGATGTCAACACCTTTTGAAGACGCGGCTGCTACGTTGGCACTGGTAGTGGCCGTTAACCCCATGGTGCTGGGAATAAATGCACGATCCATGAGGATGTTGGAACGGTATTTTTTAAAGAAGTCAACAGAAAGGGTGAGTGAATTGAAAAGACCAATATCCATACCCAGGTTGGTCTCTTCTGACTTTTCCCAGGTGATCATATTGTTAGCATAGCGGTTGATGACAACACCATTCCTTGTATATCTAAAGTTTTCACCGAAAGTAGCGCCACGCTCAGCAGCATTCAGTGATACATCGGAGAGATAGAAGAAACGATCATCAACATCACCGATCTGATCATTACCTACCAAACCATGCGTACCGCGCAGTTTGAAGTTATTGATCACTCCTTTGAGCGGGAAGAAGAAATCTTCATTGCTTACTATCCAGCCCAAACCAATAGACGGGAAGAATCCATACCTGTTGTTGGTAGCAAAACGTTCAGATCCATTGTAACCAAAGTTTGCCTCCAGCAGGTAACGGGTATCATAGTCATAAGTAAATCTTCCTGAAACACCCTGGTTCCTTGCAGGCAGCGAGGTCTGCAATGTGCTGGCATTTCCGTTCAGGTAGTTCCTGAGGATGCCGATAACCATACCACTTACTGTATGGTAAGTACCAAAAGTGCGTTTGTAGTTCAGTGCACCTTCTATGTAAGTAGTAGTATTCACCAGCTTATCACCTGGTGCATAGTTGAGGTATTCGGTAGCCGTTGTTGGGTTCAACAAACTGAGCGTGTACCCTTTTGGATCGCTATTGGTAGGATTGGCCGCATAATAGAAAGGACTGTAACTTCTTGACAGGTCGAAGTAAGAGTAGCGCTTTGTATAGGCCATTACTCTTGCTTTTAAACCTTTGGTGATGAATTTAAAGTCCTGTTGTATTTCGAGCTGCACATTTAGTGTGGATGTGTTGTACTGCTGATACCCTGATACCATTGCTGCATAGGGATTGTTGTAGAACACATTGGATGACTGGGAAATGATCGCATTCCCGAAAAGCGGGTGATTGTCATACGGTGCATCGGAAGGATCAAATACCGCAGGGAACAATACCGGGTTTGATTTGAGCACGTTGTTGAAGATAGCAGCGCCTCCACCTATAGGACCATTGTAGTCATCGAAAGTACCGGAGGTACGAACGATACCTGTAGTGGTAGGTGTAAGGTTTACTGTAACGTTGGAACGTATTTCGTAAGATCTCAGTTTGATGTTGTTGTCAAAACTGTTGATGGAATTTCTTTTGAGCACACCATTGTCCTGGTTGTAAGTACCTGCAATGTAATACTGCGCTACTTTACCACCACCGGTGAGGTTGAAATTGAAACGCTGATTCATGGTGTGATCCTTGATCAGTAATCCCATCCAGTCGTTGTTGGGATAGAGTGAAGGATTTTCGCCTTTGATGGTAGCGTCAATTTTATTCTGGCTATAAGGCAAAGCCGCCTTGGGTGTTCTTGTCAATACAGATTCGTTGGCCAGCTTCATGTAAGTGATGTTATCGGCCATTTTGAAATTCTCTGTATTGCCTGAGATAGAATTTTCAAAACGAAGATTGAACTTGGTTCTACCGGCAACACCCGTTTTTGTGGTTACCAGGATAACACCGTTTGCACCTCTTGCACCGTATAAGGAGGAAGCCGCTGCATCTTTTAATACAGAGAAGGCTTCGATATCATCGGGCTGTAAACGGGCAAGTGAAGTAGGTGTAGATTCCATACCATCAATAAGGATGTAAGGATCTATTTTACCGGAACCAAAAGAGGTGATACCACGGATAAAGAAAGAGGCATTGTCTGCACCGGGCTCACCACTTCGCTGATAAGAAACGATACCCGCCAGGCGACCGGCAAGCATTGTTGTAAGATTTGACGTAGGGCCTTTTAATTCTTTGGGGCTGATGGTGGTGATGGAACTCACCATGCTTTCTTTTTTCTGCTGGCCGTAGGCTACCACTACTACTTCACCGAGCGCACTGCCTCCATCTGCCAATATGATGTCGATGGTTTTACGATTGCCAATGGAAACTTCCTGTGGTTTGTAACCAACAAAGGATACCATTAATACTGAACTGTCTGCCACACGGCTTAACTGGAATTCGCCCCGCTCATCAGCAGTTACTGACTGACCGGTTGCTTTTACCGTAACCGTGGCGCCTGAAAGCGGAAGTCCTTTTTCGCTTAGTACCCTTCCGGAGAAATTGATCCTGCCGCTTGTATCGGCTTTGTTATCATCTTTTGCTGCTTTTACATTAATGATAACCACATTGCGTACTATTCTGAAAGAAAGACGGGTTCCTTCAAGGCATTTTGTCAATGCCTCTTCGAGTGTTACATCTTTTACTTTCACCGTTACCCTGATATCCGAAGCATTGATGCGTTCGTCCAGCGAAAATTCGAAATCAGTTTGTTTACGCAATGATTGAATAACATCCGAAAGCGGTTCATCTCTTACATCCAGCGTAACCAGCGGATCTTTTGCGGAGATCACAATGGTGTTGTGCATGATCTTAAAATCAAAAGGCTGGTTCTTCAAAGCTGTACGAAGAAAGTCTTCGAGCGGCATGTTGCTGGCAGCCACCGTTACGGGCCTTGCCTGCTTCATGGAAGAATAGAGAGAAAAAACAGTGTAACCTGTCTGTTCTTTAATAGCCGTAAATACGTCTTTTAAAGGAACCTTTTTTCCCGAGAATGTAACCGTTTGTGCGATGCCTGCTGAATAAACATTCAGCACGGCGACCGTAAGCAGAAGAGCAGTCAGCTTCATCACTTGAAGGGTTTTGGTTCGGTTCAGGAAACTCAGCCACTTAACAAACCTGGAAAGGTAGGCATACAGTAAAAGCCAGATGCCTGCTGATCTTCCTGACCAAATAGCAGTTTTTTGCATAATTTAGATGCAGTTTGGTTGTAAAAAAATAAGTACTCAGACACAAGTTTTTGGACCAACCATACGTATAGACCGGGAGTGGTAACGACACTTCCGGTTTTTTTTATGGATCAGTCTTTATCTAAGGATGAAGGTTGCGGTTAATCTATGGGACAGGTATCTTTTCTTATGGTAATACGATGAGCTTTTTTTCTTCTATCCGAAAATGCAGTCCTAATACTTTCAACAGATCCAGCACGTTAGCGAGGGTAAGGTCGCGCCTGATCTCTCCGGCCAATAAGGTGTTTTGTAAATCCTTTTCATATATGGCTTTATCGTATTCAACATCTATATCATACCAGCGTGATAATTGTAACATGGCTTCCTGCAGCGTAACTCCTTCAAAATAGAAGCGCCCGTTTCTCCAGGCCATCACTTTGTCCAGGTCTGCTTTGGCAACAGCGATCTTTCCGTTTGTATTTGCCCCGGCAGTATGTTCGACCTTTGCCTGCTGACCGGGTATTAGTATAACTTCATCTGCTGCTGTAACTTTTAATGATCCTTCGAGCAGCGTTGTATTGACGCTGCTTTCTTCATCATAAGCATTTACATTGAACACCGTACCCAATACCCTGGCAGTAACCTTGTTATTGATATTTACCAGGAAGGGCCTGGTCTTATCTTTGGCAACTTCAAAATAGGCTTCGCCTGTAACCTCTACCTGGCGCTTGTCTGTACCAAATACTGCGGGATACTTTAATGAGCTGGCAGCATTGAGCCATACCCTGGTACCATCAGAAAGTGTGATGTTGAATTGCCTGCCGCGTGGCGTTCTCATGGTGTTGTAAACAATCTCTTCTGCTGCCGCACTATCTGCATCATAAGCCAGCTTGCCATCCTGCAACATTACCTTTGAACCATTCTGTGTAGTTACCAGCCCATTACCCAGGCTATCCAATACCACTTCGGTACCGTTTGCCAGGGTCAGTACAGCGCCTTCTTTGCCCGGCTGTACATCAGCTACAGTTTTATGTGCATCAAGAGTTTTGTTGTTTTGCTGGTACCAATAAATACCTGCAACGGCCACTATAATAGCAGCCGCTGCAGCCCAACTCCACCTCCGGAATTGAATGTAACTGGATCTTACTTTGGTGTTAGCCTCAGCCTGTGGCGTTCGTGCGGCAGTAGCTCCCTGCAGCACGGAGGAAAGAATATCGTCAACAGTGGTTTGAGAAAGTGGCTGAATGTCTTTATTACGCTGAAAGGCCTGCTGAAGCAGCAACATTGCTTCTTCTTCAAAGCCGGGCGTAGTCAATAACTGCAGCAGTTCCTGCCTTTCGGCATCGGTAGCAGTCTGGTTCAGGCATTTATCGCAGAGTTCTGTTATGCGGGCGTTCATCAATTAGTAAGACAGTAGGGAAAGGAGGTTGGGGAGGGGGAGGGAAAATTATTTTTTAATGTGCGGATGTGCAGATGAAAATACAAGGAATTAGAAATGAGAAATTGGGAATGAGGATGTATTAATGTGCGAATATGCAGATGTGCAAATTGAAAGCAGAAAATGAAGCCGGAAAAGACGTAAGGAATTAGAAATTCTGAAGGGGCTGAAATTAAGAGGGGATTGTGAAGTACAGGAATGCCAATACCCAGGCTGTGCCTTCGAGACGGGTGAGACAGAAGCTGCGGACTTTTTTTAAGGCTAATTCAAAATGGTACTTTACCGTTTCGGGAGAAACCTGCATGATCCGGGCCGCTTCATCACGCTTCATCCCCTGTTCTTTTATTAATTCCCATGCCTGTAACTGCCTGCCGGAAAGTGATTGCACCGCCTCCCGTAAAATATGCTGGTACTCTTTTACTAATAATAAAGATTCACCTGATGGCAGATTGCCTGATAATTCAGCTACCGGCATTTCTGTTTGTCTTTCCTTGTGCTGTGTAATATCTTTCAAGGCATTGATAGCTAACCGGCTTGCAATGGTATATAACCAGCCACCAAAGTTGGCGATCTGTGGTAACTCTGTTCTTTTGAGCCATACTTTCAGAAAGCTATCGAGCACTACTTCTTCTGCCAGCCAGTCCTGGCCTGTAATACGCAGTATTGTTGTGTAGATATTATCGCGATATAGATCGAAGAGTTGACGGAATGCGGTTTCATCATCCATACTGACACGTATCAGCAGATCCCTCTCATCGATTGCATCTTTATTGGTTAGTTCCGGCATTCCTAATCAGGCCCCATCGCATCGGGCAGTTTTCAAATATACTTTTTTGAATGGTAACCGGAGTTGACAAGTTGAAAAGTTGATAAGTTTATAAGAGGCTGCTTAATGCCGAACGCGAATACAGGTTGTAGGTTAAGGCGCAAATGAGAAGGCTCAGGGAAAACCATGAAAATAGAAATCCGAAGTTGTGAGCTTCGGATTTCCATCTTTGTATTTATAATCTGTTTTTGCGACCGCTGTATATAAGAAACTATTTTAATAACTATAAGGACATGCCGCCCGAAACTTCGATGCGTTGTGCATTGATCCATTTGGCTTCGGGTGTGCACAGGAAGGCTACTACCCCACCAATATCTTCTGCCTGTCCAATGCGCGGAATGGCTGTTACTGATTTTAAATATTCCTGTAACTGCGGTGTGTCCCTTAACCTGCCACCACTGAAGTCTGTAGCAATTGCTCCCGGTGCTACTACATTTACATTGATGTTGCGGGCACCTAATTCTTTTGCAAGATATTTTGTCAGTACTTCCACTGCCCCTTTCATGCTTCCATAAGCACCAGAGCCGGCATGAGTAACACGGGTTAATCCTGAAGAAAGATTTATAATACCACCGTTGTCATTTAAGAATGTCAACAGTTTTTGTGTAAGAAAGAATACGCCTTTAAAGTGTACATTCATCAACTCATCAAATTGCTCTTCGGTGGTTTCCGCAAATGAGGGTATCAGGAAGTTGAAACCTGCATTGTTTACCAGGTAATCGATACCACTTGCCCTGAAATTATCTTTGACTACTTTTTTTAGTTCACTAATGAAAGTATCAAAACTTTTAATGTCGCCTACATTCAATTGTAAAGCGGCAGCCTGCTGCCCTATTTTTTTAATGTCTTCCACCACAGCCAGTGCTTCTTCTTTTTTGCTGTTGTAGGTAATGATCACATCCAGCCCTTTGCGCGCGATATTAACGGCCATATCTTTTCCAAGTCCACGGCTACCGCCTGTTATCAATGCTATTTTTTTACTCTGTGTCATATCTCAGTTTATTTATGACACAAAGTTGACAACAAAAGCGGGGTTGTATTTGCAATCGTCAAACCGATATTTGTAAAATTCAAACCTCCGGTTAAACACGAAAGCTTGTGGGGGAGAATGAAGTGTGCTTTCTGAAGAAATTGGAGAAATTGGCGACTTCTTCAAAGCCAAGGCAATAGGCAATCTCTGAAATATTCCAGTCTGTTTGTTTGAGCAGGATCTTTGCTTCCTGCGTTATCCTGTTGTTGATAATATCGGTAGTTGTTTTACCGGTGTTCTCTTTCAACACACGGTTGAGGTAATTTACATGGACCGATAGCTGTTCTGCAAAGTCTTTCGCCGTACGCAGGTTGATGGTTTGCCGGGGAGATTCGATCGGGAATTGTCTTTCGAGCAGTTCTGCAAATAAAGAGGAGACCCGACCCGCTGCATTGTGTTTTGTGTGTAATGCTGTTGCCGGTTGCAGCTTCTGCCCGAAGTGAATTAATTCCAGTACATAGTTACGCAGCAGATCGTATTTGTACAGGTAATCTGATGAAAGCTCCTGGTACATCTTTTTGAAAGTAGCTGCTATCTCAACCGCCTCTTCATCTGTAAGCTGAAAGACAGGGTAGCCGCCCGCCTTGAAAATAGGCAATTCATCCAGTGTAATGCCTGTTTTGGATTGTGTAAAAAAGTCTGCGGTAAAGATGCAGAAATAACCAGCCTGTTCAAGATCCTGCGGTACATAGTGATAGGGTATCTTTGGCGTTGCAAATAACAATGCATTCTTTTTGATCTCAATGACCTTATCAGCATATTCAGCCCTGTTGTGCCCGCTGATGAGACTTATCTTGTAATACAGGCGTCTTTCGTAAGGCATGGTGACCTTGTTCTCGACCTTGAATTTGTTATAGAGGTCCGCGGTATTGAATACGTTAAAATGGCCTACTTCTTTTGAGATGCCTTCGGGCAATAAAGCACTTACATCACTTTGTGTATGCTCAGCCATTTCTTTGTAAAGGGAGTCAACGCTTCTGGCTTTCATTGCTTTTGAGTTATAAGTTGTAAATGCAGAACGCTTAACGCTGAATGCTTAACGCCGAAAACCGGTCGTTGGTTGTAAGTTAATACATGGGGTGATAAGTTGGAAAGTTAATAAGTTGACAAGGGGCTGGAACCGGGAATTGGAATCAGGAAAAGGTACAAGGTTTAAGAGACAAGGCGCAAGGGAGGTGAAACCGGATTGTTATTAAGATCCAAACAAATATCCCCGGAGGGTGGAGATACCCGCCGGGGACGATATTATGCAACAATAGTATTATTAACGAGCTGTTTCAAAGACATATACGCCGCCGGGTTTTGTGGCAATGTCGTATTGGAAGGTCTTTTTTACAGGTGTGTTATCAGGTTCTGTTTTGCCGGAGATGAGCGGTTGCTGTACTGCAGCTATATCAAAGAATGGATTGGGATTTGCTCCTTTTGCATTTACAAGTATTGTACTGCCGGTAGCCTTCAATGGGTCATACACACGAATGCGGCAATTACCTCCCAGCTTTGATGTAATAGTGAGCTTTTGTATTTTTTTGTCTTTCCAGGTAATGTCTACCACAAAGGCACCGCGTGTTACCAATCCTTTTACTGTTCCATCAGGCCATGCATCTGGCAACGCAGGCAATACATGAATAGCACCATCCTGTGACTGTAATAACATCTCTGTAATACCAGCCGTGCAACCAAAGTTTCCGTCGATCTGGAAAGGCGGATGCGCATCAAAAAGGTTTGGATAGGTACCGCCATTCTGCCCTTTTTCTTCCTGTGGAGCTGGATTTAACTGATCGGCAATGAGCTTGTAGGCTTTATTGCCATCCTGTAATCTTGCCCACCAATTCACTTTCCATCCCATTGACCAACCAGTAGATTTATCACCCCGTGAGATCAATGTCTTTTTTGCGGCATTGAATAATGCCGGTGACTGATAAGGCGAGATCTGGTTGCCGGGATATAATCCATACAGGTGAGAAACATGGCGATGCCTGTCATTCGGTTTGTCCCAGTCCTGCAACCATTCCTGCAATTGCCCATACTGCCCTATCTGCATAGGAGGCAGTCTTGTTATCATTTGTTTTAATGTATCTGCAAAGGATCTATCCTGTTGTAATAATGAAGCCGCTTTGATGGCATTTGAAAACACATCGAATACCAGCTGATTGTCCATAGTAGTACCTGCTGAAATACCTACCCCGCTCTGGTAAGTATTTTCCGGAGACATGGAAGGCGCTACTACCAGCCATTTGTGGGAAGGCTCTTCCTGCAGCACATCTACGTAAAACATAGCTGCTCCTTTTAGCATTGGGTAAGCCTGTTGCAGAAATGCCTTATCGCCTGTGTACAGGTAATGATACCAGAGGTGTTGTGAAAGCCACGCACCACCCATTGGCCACATACCATAGAAACCACCATCTACCGGCCCGGTAATACGCCAGAGATCGGTATTATGGTGTACATTCCAACCACGTGCATGATACATGCCTTTTGCACTCTCCTGCCCTGTTACCGCAAGATCCCTGATCATATCTATCAATGGCATGTGGAGCTCTGAAAGATTGGTAGGCTCAGCGGGCCAGTAGTTCATTTCTGTGTTGATATTGATAGTGTATTTACTATCCCAGGGGGGGCTGAGCTTATCATTCCATTTACCCTGCAAGTTGGTGGGCTGCGCCCCGGGTTGTGAGCCGGAGATCAACAGGTACCTACCGAACTGAAAATACAGTGCTACTAACTGCGGATCCGGATTGCTGTTGAATTCATTGATGCGTACATCTGTTGTTTTAGCAGCCTGCGGGGAAGTACCAAGATCCAGTTGTACCCTGTTAAAATACTGTTTGTATATTTTTATATGACCAGCCTTTACCTGGTCATACTGTTTAGCCATTGCCGCTTTCAGGTAAGTAGCTGCTTTTACCGAAGGGTTGCCACTTATGTCCTTGTATGATCTGTAATTGGTAGCAATGCTTATAAAGATGGTAGCAGCATCGGCATTGATAATCACCAGGCTTGTATCTGTTGCAGTGAGCTTACCTCCTTCCAGTACCGGACTATACTGCGCTTCGAAATTAATACGACCTTTTTTGTTGTCCACACTGCTGGTAGTTCCCGTGAGCACAAGGGTATTGCCCGCAGTTTTGACGTTGCTGATCTTATGCAGACTGCCTGATGTAAGCGTGCAGCTAATACTTCCGGGTTTGCTGGCGGTAAGGCGAACAACGATAACACCATCGGCCAGGGAAGCCAGCATTTCACGTTTGTAGGTAATGTCTCCGGCTGTGAATGACACAGACGCCAATGCATTTTCTATATCAAGGTCCCTGTGGTATGCTGTTACCTGTTCTTTTAACGGAAACAGTATGCGCAGATCGCCTGCGGGCTGATACTGCATTCCATAGTTGTTGTCAGCAGGTGCTGATCTTGGAAAAGTACGATTGGAGAGGTCCTGTGCATCCTTGTATTTGCCCGTAAAGAGCAATTGGCGAATAGCCTGAATACTGTCAAAAGTGTTTTTGGGAATGTTGTTGCCGGGTTCACCTGCCCAGATAGTTTCCTCGTTCAGTTGCAGCCGTTCGTTCTCCGGTGAACCAAAGATCATAGCGGCTAATCGTCCATTACCAATGGGAAGGGCTTCATTCCAGTTAGCTGCCGGTTTTGTGTACCATAATTTCAATTGCTGACTGTACGCACTGCCCGCAACGATCACCAGCAGCCAAAGCAGTAAGGATGCTTTGCTTTTCATGTTTTTTGTTGATTGTATTATTAATCAGATTAATAAGACGATCTGCCCTGCAAGAGGCTGAAGATAGTGAAACATCACTATCTATAAAGCTCTGATCACTTTTTTGTCCGGAATTTAATGGTATAATCTTTCAGGGGATATCCACCTGTATTTTTGAATGAACGCCCTGTTAAAACGAACTCGTATTCAGTATCAGGTTTCAGCTCTACCTTCACTTTTAAAGACTGGTTATTGTTGGCATAGCCAATTACAGATTTAATGGGGAATCCATCATTTCCCAGTTTTCCCAGGTTTATGGAATAACCCTTGCCTGTCAATACCTGGTCGAAATTGATGGTGAGTTCAGTGATAGAGGGATCAACGTCCTGTGCATTGTTACTGAATGGTTCCAATGACGCTACCCGGGGCAGATTGCTTTCATATATGGCTTTGCTATAAGAAATGCTATCAGCAACTGATTTGAAGAAACTGATGATGACAGGATAAAACTCGTTGATAGTAGGATATTTTTTCCTGTTGGCCTCATAAGTTCCCAGGAGTGCTACCAGGTCTTTTGTCCATAAAAAACCGCGATTGATCTGAATTGACAACTCATCCTCTGCTATTTTGGGATTGGTGGGATTATTGAACGAGAGGTAACGCACTACAGATGCCCTTACCAATGATTCGTTTATAACAGTTTTCCAATCACCGTATGCCTGGCGCTGCATTTCGCTGCGCATGGTATCCAGGATCTTTTGCATACTTGTTTTTAATACTACGCTCGTATCGTACCTGTTCAGCAAGGGATTGATGAAGGAGTGGTTAAACTCGTGCACTACAGTTGGCAGGTAATTGGCCTCTTTGAAAACAGGATTGCCTTTGTCATCAAAGCTCCAGCTTCCCATAATGGCGTAAACCTCCCTGGTATTTTTATCAAGCGAAATGCCGGGACCATAGTTACCACCACCGTTACCACAACCAATCACAATGGTGAATTTATCTTTTGGCTTAACACCATAATAATCAAAATACCAGGACTGGTTGAAATTAGTGAGCACCTGCCCAAAGGCGGCAATCACCTTTTGGTAATAAGGTTCTTCCTGTGCAAAGAACCCGGCAGCATTGGTTCTTGTGTAAAACTGGTTTAACAGTGTCAGCAAATGCGCTGCCTGTTCGGGCTTCCACCGTTTGTCGAGGTCTGTTTTCCAATTGGGTTGTAACGTGAATTTGTCTTTGACAAATTTCAGGTTAATTGCCATTGACATCACAGCATCAAAACCAATGCTGGACTCTTCTCTTACCCGCTGAGCAAAACCAATCAGTGTATCTGTTTTGTATTTGTCGAACCAGGAATGGATGGCATTTACGTATTCAGCAGCGTCTTTTGAGCTGTATTCCTCGTATTCAGAAAGTCTTGCCACCATGCTCATCATTTCGATCCGTTTGTCAACGGCAGGGGGAATCAATGTCTGGGCATAATCATGCAAAAAAGTAAATAAAAAAGCAATGAGCAGCGGTGTTTGTTTCATGGCTAAAAAAATGTTTATACGATAATAGCGGTCCGGGTACAAAATAGTAAGAAATGCGCTGATTTGAAAAGGCAATGTGCAAATGGAGAAAACTGAAGGCTGAACGCAAAACGCTAATACAGTCCGGAAGTCGGAAAGTCCGGAAGAAAAGCTAGTTGGCAGTTGGCAATTTGCAGTTACCTGTAACCTGTATTTCCATTCACTATTGACCATTGACTATTCACTTGCTTCAATCACTCACGATTGCCGTCTGCCGATTCACGATCCGGCAACCGGTATCCGGTAACCAGCAAAAATCTTTAAATATTGCAAGAGGGCAGTGAGAAAACAGAACGTAATAAAACCTCTTTCCATTTATTAACCGTTAGTAATACTATTTTTCGCATACCCACATCAATAAATGGATTAAGCATCATTTCTACAGAACAGAGCAGGATGCAGCTTCTACAGCAATTAGCAATCTTTAAAACGCCAATTATTTTAACGATTGCTTTATCCATTTAAAATCATGAAAAAAATCACTACCAGAACTGCCTGCATTGCAATGGCAGTTTTACTTTTTATGGGCTGCTCTAAAAATGAAGTAGCCCCCACTTCAACAACAGAGGAACTACCCATGGAAACTACCGCTACCCCCCTCAGTGGAGAGGTAGTAAAGATCGGCTCAGACTACCGCGCCATGGTAAGCGGCGTTCAGAAATACCTGGGACCTGATTATATCGCTGCTATCAATGCTGCTATTGCAGGACTTACACCCGGACGTACTACCAAGGAATGGGTGACCATTAAAAACTCCGGAAGCTCCGGCAATTCCGGCGGCGCTGTTAAATCTGTAACTATGCAAAGCTATACCGGTCTTGATTTCTCTAACACTACTTTTACCTGTAACAGTAACGACCTGCTGATAGTACCTGTACTCGCAGATCGTAAAACCCAGATAGAAGTGAAGAACCTGAAGGTTGCCGGTAATCCACGTTATGGTATCTGGTTTAAAGGCTGTACCAATATGCTTATCAGTAATATTACCATGAATCTCACCAACGGTTCCGGTCAGTATGGACTGGGTATCAGGGTTGATCATAGTACTGCTGCTACCAGCAATCTTACCATCAGCGGCACTATTAATATTACCGGTGGCGACATGTCTATCGAAACCTATGGTCTTGATGGATTTACAATAGGCAACGTTACTTCCAGCAACAACTATGGTTGTGGCGTATTGCTGAATCAGTCAAAGAATGGTACGGTAGGTACCGTTACCGGAAATTATAACTGTAATGGCGGTGGCTATGCCACTTTCCGTGTAGCAAACAATAATGGGCCTAATGTAACCTGTACAAAAGTGTATTCACGCAACAGCGGCCGCGGCTTCTTCAGCGTATCCGGCAGCAACGGCACTACCGTGAACACGGTAGATATTGCGAACAGTACCAGTCATGGTATTTTCCTGGAAGACGCTTCTAATACAAAAGTGAATGCCGGCACTGTTTCCGGCGGTAACCCTAACGTGCAACACGTACGTACGTCCGGCTGTACAACCAAGGTAAACGGGCAAACGTACACTGCCGCCAATGGTTCATGGTAAGCAAATCGACATTATTTTCAAAACCCAAAGACAATCCGGCTAAATAGTTGGCAACAAAGGCATGTGCCCTCCGGGGCACATGACCTTTATTTGCAATTCAACCTAATGATTTTTACATGCGCTTTATACTTATTTGTTTTCTGTTGGTCATAGAGGCTTGCTCCGATCACACACATCCAGACAAAACAATACAACCGCTGTTGCCTGTTGCCAATACAGCGATCAGCATTCCTGCAACAGTAACTGCTTATATCAATAATAACTTACCGGGCTGGAACATAGTCAGCAAAGAGGATTACGCTACCAGTTTCTGGTCGTTTTATGATAGTAATACTACTCCCTTTTTTGCAGCGGTAGATCTTAATGATGACAGAGTTGCCGATTATGCCGTGATCATTAAGAAGGAGAATATAGCTAAGCCGGTAATATTACTCAGTGATGGGGCCTCTTTTAAACACTGGATTACTGATGACCTTAACCAGCATCTCAATGAAGCAGGTAATGATGTATTGTTTTGCCTGCTACCTGAACCACCGGGGCAGGTTGATGTTGTGAAACCCGCTATCAGTTCACTGATACTTACCAATAACGCCGTAAACCTGATGTACCTGGAAAACAGGCAATGTATCTTTTACTGGGATGGAACACAGATCGCTGTTTTTAAAACCCTATAACTAACAATGTCCACAAAAATCATATTCTTAGCATTTCCCGTTTCAATATTTCTTTGTTTCATAGGCTGTATTACCGATGACACTTCCCGTTCTGTAACTGATATTGATGGTAATGTATATCCTGTTGTGAAAATAGGCAACCAGGTATGGATGGCAGAAAATCTTCGTGTAACAAGATTCCGGAACGGAGATAAGATCCCACACATTACTACTGATAGTGGCTGGAGTAATACCCTTGAAGCCGCTTTTTGCAGTTACGGAAACGACACTATCAATACCCAAATCTATGGCGGCCTATATAACTGGTATGCTGTGAATGACAAGAGAAAGATCGCTCCAAAAGGCTGGCACATCCCTACCATAGATGAAATAACCATCCTGATCAATACATTGAAAGGCGATACTGTTGCTGGTGGATTGATGAAAGTAACCGACCACTGGCTTTTTCCCAACACCGGAGCTAATAATGCGAGCGGCTTTTCCGCTTTACCCGGTGGATACCGATATGGCAAGGATGGCAGTTTTCATACCCTAAGCAGTAATGGCTACTGGTGGCATACTACCGGAAGCTATGAATTGTTTTGCTGGAGCAACCGGTTCTATAATTATTTTGCCGAGACAGGTCGAGACCCACAGTATTATAATTATGGGTTTTCGATAAGATGCGTTAAGGACTAATTTGAAAATGTGCGGATTTGAAAATGTGCAAATGAAGGCTGAACTCTAATACAGTCCGAAAGAGAAATATTGAATGTCGAATTTCCAATTTCGAATATCGAAGGGAAGAAAGAATGTGCAAATGTGCAGATTGGCTAATGTGCAAATGGAGAAAACCGAAGTATGAAGTCACACTAATACAAGTCCGGAAGAAGGTTGAAAGGTTGATAAGTTGACAGGGAATAGGGAATCAGGAATTAGGTGTTAGCAGCTGTGTAGAGAACAAAGCCCGAAATGCAGAACCCGAAACACTAAACTCTAAACCCGAAACAGTCCCATGATCCGGCAACTGGTATCCGGCATCCGGTAACGGCCTTTCACGTTTGACTTTTCACATTTCACATCCTCACAAAAAAATGCCCATCGAAAAGGAATATGCATAACCTCTCCGACAGGCACTTGTGTACTAAAGCCAGCTAACTATTGTTTTACTATAGTACTGTGATATAGCTTATCCCCCGCTTTGATATTGAGATAGTATAATCCCTTATTTAGTCCTGAACAATTGATAGGTTGTCCGGCAATGATACGCTGTTGTTTTACCAGGGTTCCTTTTGCATCAAACAGTGAAACCATCCCTTCCGTTACCCCATCTGGCAATGTAATCCTGAATTGGTTTTGTACCGGATTGGGGAATACATTAACCTGCAGACTGTTGTTGTTTAATTGTACGGACTGGATAGCTGAAGTAACAGTCGTTCCATCCATATCAGTTTGCTGCAGCCGGTAATATATCTTTTCACCTTTTGCAGCCAGGTCTTTGTAACTGTATTCAGTAAGCTGGTTGGCATTGCCTGCAGCAGCAATGGAAGCAATTGCATCGAACCGCTTTCCATCATAACTGCGCTCTATGGTAAATGATGCGCTGTTGACTTCCTGCGCCGTAGCCCAGTTGAGAGTAACCCCTTCACCTGTTGCTTTTACTTTGAAGTAAAGCAACTTTACCGGCAATGTAGAAGAAGTAGCAGCACTTCCGGAAGCCACTGACGTAGTATTATATACCGGAGCAGCAGTACCATTGTATTCAACTATGTTATAGTAATAAGTAGTATTGGCAGTTAAACCAGTTACTTTTACGGTACTTGCTGTACCCGCGTACACAACATACTCCCCTGCAGTTACCTGCGCCCCGCTTTTGAAGACCGTATTTGCAGGATATACACTAAGATTGACCGGTTTGCCGGTGACAGCACTTGCCTCTTTTATAATTACAATACGAGCTGCCCCGCTTCCATTTGTCCAGCTTAGCGTAAGATCTTTTTCACCAATAGTAGTGGTAACCGCACTGGCCGGTGTTAATGGAGCTTTTACTGTAGACACACTGCCAGTCAACACCGGAGCGGTGAGGTAACGGATCAGGGTTCCTGATCCATTGTACTCAAATACCGTGAAATAATAAGTTGCTTCCGGCTGAAGATTGGTAATGTCCACCGTACTGTTATTACCATTGTACACCACATACTGCCCATCTCCAAGATCGGTACCATTGCCCATTGCAGCATTGGCAGTATAAGCTGTTGAAGCCAATGGAAGGAAAGTAACAGCGCCTCCCTGCTTCATTACTACAATTCTTTTCTCGCCGTTTCCACTGGTCCACCTTAAAGTGAATTTGTTGCCATCGATATTTTCAGTAACGGCGTTGGAAGCAGGAGTTGTTGGCACAGTGGCCCCTGGTACATCAGTGGTAGTAAAGTTATATATGCCGGGTGTAGTACGCAGGTAAACAGGTTCATTAGCACCATTGTACTCAAATACAGATACATAATAGGTTGTGCCCGGTTGCAGGCTATTTACATTAAAGCTACCCGTTGAGCTGGTATTGTACACCACATAGTTACCATCACTGATCAATGAACCGGCATTACCAAAGTTTCCGCTGTAACTGTATTTTGTAAAATCCTGCGGTAACGCACTTACCGGGGCGCCCTGCTTCATTATAAAAATCCTGCTGGCACCATTTCCTTTGGTAAAATTGATAGTGACCTGGCTGGCAGTTAAAGCACTTACGCTATTGATAGCCGCCGGTGCTGTAGGCCAGGCGGCAGTACTTCCGTTTGTTGTGAGCCATGAAGAAATAAGGTAATCGGGCTTTCCGTCTGCAGATACATTGTATTCAAATACCGCAAAATAATACGCTGTGGACGCTTCAAGATTTTTAAGGTCAAACACATTGGCTATTCCATTGTACACCACATATTCATCTGAATTCAACACATCACCCTGCCCGAAGTTTTCGTTGGCAGCATAAGCAATATTGTCAGCAGGTTTAGCTGTTACAGCACTTCCCTTTTTCGCTATTACAATCCGTCGCGCACCATTACCATTGGTCCATGTAAGCCGAAATGACTTTCCATCTACAGAAGACAGTAACGGCGTTTTAGAGATTACCGTAGGCTCCAGTGGTACCGTAAAGCTGTAAGTAGCAGCAGTGGCAGAATATACAGGATATTCATTGCCATTGAACTCATGAACGGCAACATAATAAGTAACGCCCGGCTGAAGGTTATTCACTGTAAACTGGCTGCCATTAATGCCCCAGGCTATGCAATAGTTTGCAGGCGCTACTTCCATTCCACTTCCAAAACTATTGTTGGCAGTATACTTAGTGAGGTTAACCGGTACTGCATCTACCATACTTCCCGCTTTCATTGTTACCATCCTGTAGCTGCCACTTCCATTGGTGAAACTAATGGTAGCGCTGCTCCCGGTAAGCGTTACCATATTAAGATTTGTTGCCACAGTAGCAGGAGTAATGGCAGTACTGCCATTTTTTACAGCATAGCTGCTGGTCAGATAATAAGTATTGCCAACATTGTCCACATCATAATCATATACCCTGAAATGGTAAACAGTATTAGGTTCGAGGTTTGTTACAGTGACAAGGTTTCCTGTTGTTGCAGCTACCACAAATTCACCGGTAGCTATTTCAGTACCAGCTGTTCCATAAGCCGCATTGGCTGTATAACTAATACCATTGACAGGGACAGCAGTTACAGCCGATGCCTTTTTGATAATAAACAACCTCCGGTTCCCGTTACCGGGCGTAAGGCTAATGGTCATCCTGTTCCCTTCAACATTGGTAAAGGTAGCTGAGGTGGGTCCTGTGGTAGGCCCGACATTGGTAGTAAGAGAATAAGTAGCGCCCGGAGAAAGATAAACCGGCGAATTACTTCCATTGTATTCAAAAGCTGCAAAATAATAAGTAGTGTTTGGCTCCAGGTTCTTTATCGCAGTTGTTGCCGCACTCCCTTTGTACACAACGTAATTGTCTGTTCCCAGTTTTGTACCATTTCCAAAATACTGGTCGCCGGAATAGCCGGTAAGATCTGCAGGCACAGCATTTACCGGTGCACCTTTTCTTGCAAGAATGATCCTGCCTGTACCACTACCCTTTGTCCAGTTAAGTGTAAATGTATTGCCAGCAATACCAGCACCCGTGAGCCCACTGGTTTGTGTAACCGGTGCCACTACTGTTGACTGGCTACCGGTAAGCGGCAGCATCAAATACTGGATTGCAGCCCCGGTTCCATTGTATTCAAAAACAGCAATGTAATAGGTTTTACCCGGCTGCAACTTTGTAACAGTAAAAGCATATAAACTTCCTTTAGCTATTACATATTCACCGGCAGCTGTAAACTCAGTCCCCGCAGTGCCAAATGTATTATTGGCGGTATAATCAATTCCATCAACAGGTTTGCCGGCAACAGGCGCTCCCTCGCGCATTACCACAATACGTGATGTACCATTTCCAATAGTAAAAAGCGCTGAAAACTGGGCACCATCCAGGCTATTAAAAGTAAGACTGCTGGAAGGCACCGTAGGTGCAGCAGCAAAACCAAGGTAACCACATAGCAACAGGAAAAAGAATGTAAAATTTCTTTTCATAACATCATTAAGTTGAATAAAACAACGGTTTTAATATGTGAACCATAGCAGGGTTCACCGCTTCTCATAAAGGACAGTGAGGTTATCGGGTGGTTATGCTATTGCATACTACTGCAACGGCCGCACGAAAATAGCAGCCCTTTCAGATCTTGTTTTATTGTACTGTCTGAATTGAAGTAAGTGATGCTCAAACGGGGGAATTGGTTTTATGAACTGGGGAGAGATTACTGGAGTATTCTACATCGTGAAACGTGAAAGGCCGTTACCGGATGCCGGATACCAGTTGCCGGATACAGGTTACTGGTTTCAGGTTACAAGATTTCTGGTTTTAACCTTCGATATTCGAAATTGGAAATTCGACATTCAATATTTTTCTTTCGGACTTTCCGACTTCCGGACTGCATTGGCGTTCAGCGTTCATGCTTCCGTACTTCTAACTTCGTATTTCGTACTTTCTTTCGTACTTCATTTTCTCATTAACTACTTTATTTTCCAACCGGGATCACAGCAGTGGCCTCGATCTCAATTAATATATCATCGCGGAAAAGTTTACTGACCTGTACCAGCGTGCTGGCAGGAGGGTTTTGCGTGTTGATAAAAGTATCACGCACATTTCTCACTGCCTGCACTTTGGACACATCTGTAATAAAGTAACCAAGCTTTACAATATTATTCATGGAGCCACCGTAGGCATCTACAATGCTTTTGATATTTTGAAAAACCTGTTCAGTCTGCTTTGCTACATCATCTTTTCCAACAAGGTTGCCCTGCTTATCCAGTGCTACCTGCCCGGATATGATGATCATTTTGCAGTTGCCAAGATCAATAACAGCAGCATGTGAATAGCCCCTGGGCGTAGCGAGTGCCGGTGGATTAACCAACTGTACCGGGTTATTTTGCGCTACCGCAGCCAGGCTGATCATTAGTAGCGGGAGTAAGATCGTTCTTCTCATGGCGGTGTTGTTTACACCTCAATTTAACCTAAATCTCTTACCTGACCGCCCCCAAGCGATATGTATTGCGTATGAAGAAAGTATCCTCATTTTCATATTTTACCAGTTTGGTGATCAATAAACTATCACCCTGTACTGTCCAGACATGATGAAACAAGGCTTCAAATCCCTGGTTACCATCTTTTCCTTTTGATTCTGTTGTAAAAGTAATACCACCACCGGGTAACGCTTTTCGTTCGATAACAAGCATTCCATTCAGAGAATCACCTGCCGGGCTTAACACATAGGAACTTGTACTCTTATGTCCGGGTTCGCGAGGATAATCATATTCCAATATCCATGTATTGGCTGACAGCTGTTTTGCATTGACCGAAGAATGAATACGCTGCATTTCGCCTGACTGATAATCTTTATAGAAAAGGAATCCCAGCCAGGAGCCTTCCAGCTTTTTCATATCCGAGGGCTGTACCCTTGCCTTTCCTTCAATATGTACCTGGGCTTTGCTGACAATACTGCTTACTAGTATCACTGCGATTAACTGCTTCATATAAATAATTTTACCATGATGAATAATGGTCAAAACTATCTACAGGTAACTGATAGCAGGTAGCAGATCATATTTTGAAACCTCTTTTACTGGTATCATATTATCGGGAAACCATTATGCCTGTTCTGTTGCCGGGGATATGTTGCCTGCAAGTCCGTCAGCAAATTCGCGGGGAGTTTTGCCAGTGATCTTTTTGAAGGAACGGTTAAAGGTTGCTTTGGAGTTGAAACCACAATCGTAAGCAATGGCAAGCAGGGTTTGGGTATGATGCTCCCCTGACTGAAATTTACTGATAACTTCCTGTACCCTATAGTAATTGATAAAGTCGTTGAAATTACGCCCAGTACCGTCATTGATGACCCGCGATAATACAGAAGTATTGGTATTTAACCTGCGAGCCAGATCTGTTAAGGTCAATTCCGGTTCCAGGTAAGGCTGTTTTGTCTCCACCAGGTCTACCAGTCTTGCTTTCCAGTCATCCAGTACAGTATCAGGTTCTTTATCCTGTACTGTTATTACCGGTACAGGCACTTCAGGTTGAAACTGAAGTTTTCGCAATTGGCGTGGCAGGGTATAATATCCTTCGATGGACAAATAGTACACAATAATGCCCTGTGCCATATAGGCATACCAATCCATCCTGTAGGTAACGTGTGTTATTAAGTCTGCCAGTGAAAAAAAGAAAAAGATAATGATCCCAATGCTTACCATGTATAGCAGGTTGCGCAGCCAGTTAAACTGAATATCTTCTGTGGCTGAGAAATTATTGGTCATGTATTGCCTGTAAGAGGAGAATACCCTGAGCGTAAGAAAGAGATAATAAAAAAAGGATAAAAATCCTACGGCTACGGCCAGGCTGCTTTTGTCCAACTCAGCCAAAGGCCCCTTACAGCCGTACTGTGTATCGGGTGTTACCCCAAAAGGACGGTAGAACCCAAAATCCAGTAAAAACTTTATGAGGATCAATAAACTCCATGCCACAGGTAATATAAAATGCTTCCAGTGCCTTTTTCCCAGCCGGAAATCGCGATTGGTAAGACTCAGGAAATAAAAGTAAAGCAACGGACCTATCCAGGGAAGATTGTTGAACGGGAAGTAGAACATGAAGGAGGTGTACCCGTTGTGCGAATCGTACCAGCCGGCAAACCCCAGCATCCAGAATGCAACCTTGATCGTATTCAGCAATAATAGCCATGCAAGCAGTCTGTCGCTCAGGCCATTCTGGCGACTGCGGATGAACAGCAATACTGTAAATAGCATGCCCTGGATGAAAGCAGGCAGCAGCAGGGAACTGTACAAATTAAAATCAAAGCGCATACATAAAGCTAGCTATTTCCGGAGCATTACTGTCATACTGGAAAGGCTCAAATTATGTTGTGAGACATGGGAATGCTGAACGCGGAAGGCTTAACGCCGAATGGTGATACAGGTTGTAGGTCGTAGGTTATAAGTAGGGAAACGGGATGAGAAGGAAAGAGAAATCAGAAATAAATATGGGGAAAATAAAAAACCCCGGGAGGCCGGGGAATTTTAATAAGAAAAGGTTCAGGGGTTGGCTATCAGAAATGTTTCTTTATACTTACCAGGTAAGCTTTTAATAAAGCAGGTTGGTCTGTCTGAATAATGCTGGCGCCATTTTTAATTAACTCGCCATAGGCTTTTGTATTACCGCCTACTGCTTCTTTGTCAACATCACCCAGCGCATTGATCCAGGCATGTGCATTTTTGGCGTGGATCTTACCGGTAACTACCGTAGTGTAATGAGAAGGGTCAATATGTACTGCTTCTGTTTTAACACCAGCCAGTACAGTATCTACCTGTCCTTCGCTATGTGTTCTGATCAGGGTCATGAATGACGGGTTCTTTGCTTTCAGCATCTGCCCGTATTTCAGCTCTTCTAAAAAGAAAAAGCAATTACGCTCTGTTTTTGTTTTTGCCACTGTTTCCATAATTGAGTTGATGCAGGATTCTACTTTGATATCCAGATCAACTAATATTTTCCCTTTTGCCAGCGTCAGCGCCTCTTCCAGTGTAGGGATCTGCTCCTCAGTAACTGCACCGTTGTGTTTTAGCTTCAGTTTACGAAGTTCCTCAAAAGTAAGATTGGCCACTTCACCTTTACCATTGGTGGTACGGTCAACAGTTTTGTCGTGCATCAATACCAATACCCCGTCTTTGGAACAACGTACATCCAGTTCAATAATATCAATACCCAGCTCAATAGCTTTGCGGAATGCAGCCATAGAGTTCTCCGGAAAATCAAGATGAGCGCCGCGGTGGGCAGCTACCAGGATGGTACCGGAATTGGGATTTAAAAATGCTTTGGAGATCTTTTCAAAGTTTGCATCTGTTTTTTGTGCAAAAGAAGCAGTGATCATGAGTACCTGGCAACATGCCAGCAATAAAAAATATTTATACTTGTTCATGGGAAAAAATTACAGGTTTTACAATTGCTGATAACACAGATCGTATTATCTCAATGTTAATAATATCCCTCGTTCTGTTCTTCAGAGATCGGGCCTTTGGGATCAAGCCTGTCAATATGTGTTTGCGGAATAGGACGCAGGATGTGATAACTGCGGATATTACCGGCATCAGGATTGTATTTCAGTACACGCTCTACCAGCTTTTCACAACGGTTCAGGTCTTCCCAGCGATCTAACTCGCCCAGCAATTCACGGCCACGCTCTTCAAGAATAAAATCAACAAAGCCAGTGCTAAGTTGTGCTGCAGTTACCTGCATCTGTGTTACAGTAGAAGCCGTACGATCATTGTAATCGCCTCCTTCAAATGTCCAGTACTGGATGGTTTTATTTTCACCTGCTTTGTAAGCAGCACGCTCTCTTACCATATTGATGTATTTGGCAGCATTTGTAAAATCGCCTTTACGGCCATAAGCTTCTGCCAGTAACAACAATGTTTCACCATAGCGCATCACCATCCAGTCTCTGCCACCATTGGTTTCGTTGGTAGTAGGGCGCAACGGATCTACCCATTTACGTAACCCTGGGAAAAGGTTGTTACGTGAAAATGCGAGGAAGGAATTCAGCGGCATGAATACAGCAAAGCGTTTGTTTTCCTGTGTAGCAGCATCCAGCTCTGTCTGCGTATTGTAGTAGATCGGTGAAAAATATACTGCCGTATCGCCCACCTTCACATCAACCTTATTACCCGCAGTGGTGGTAATACCGGTTGCGGCAACATTAGCGAGGTATCCCCAGATAAATGATTTTACAAAGCGGGAATCATATTTACGCGTACCTCCAAAAAGTCCATTGTACACATATGGCGTAGGACGCACACGGCGATAAGGTCTGCCATAGTCCAGTGAGCGGGCCAGGATCTTGGTATTGATCGCATCATACTGTGGTACATGGTACAGGTGCATCTGGTTACCACTGCCATTGTCCAGCTGGGTAGTAGTAAACTGTACGGCAAAAATTACCTCACTGTTTACCTGGTTGTTGATACTAAAAAGGTTTGCAAAATCGGGCACCAGTGAAAAAGTTCCCAGTTCCTGGTTTACAACCCTGCCTGCATAAGTAATAGCACTATCAAGGTCAGTAGCCTGGGTACCGCGGATCTGTTGCTGTGTGGTAGAAGTTGCACTTGCTCTTGCCAGGTACACTTTTGCCATAAGGTGAGCTGCAGCAGCTTTATAAGCCCTGCCCTGTGCAGCAGCAGCCTTAGGCAACTGGTTGTAAGCAATGTGCAGATCGCTGATAATGGTATCGTAAATTGTTTTTACCGCCTCACGCTTGAAATCTGTTTTTGCTGTTTCATAAGCTTCCAGTACCAACGGCACCTTTCCATAATGCTGAACCAGGTTAAAGAAGTAGTAAGCACGCAGAAATCTTGCTTCGCCTTCCATTTCCAGCTTACGTGTAGCAGTCATAGCTACTTTAGGCAAATATTTAAGTGTTACGTTACACTCAGAAATGCCATTGTAGTGATAGTCCCAGAAATCAGTGATCTTACCGTCGAGCGAGCTTAAGGTAGAAAGATACTGGTTGAAAGCGGTGTTACCATCTGAACCTACGGTAAACAGATCGGTACCGGCATCACTGAAAGTAAGCATACGCTCAGACGACACCCCCATCCTCATAGTATTATAGGCAGATACTAATGCACCTTCCAGGCCCGCCTGTGTTTCGTACAACTGGTATGAAACCTGCGATACCGCATGTTCTTCCAGGTATTTTTTACAGGCTGTTAAGGAAAGCAGCAAGGCTGCCACGCTGTATATAATAAGCTTTTTCATTTTGTTATAATTGATAGACCGTTAAAAAGAAAGATTTACACCAAACATGTAAGTCACTACACTGGGTTCGTTGAAGCCGGTAGCACCTTCAGGATCTGTGCCAGGGAAATTGGTGAACAGGAAAGGATTCTGCACACTTGCATATAACCTGAACTTATTTACGGATGCTTTACGCAGGAAACTCTGCGGCAGGCTATAACCGAGTGAAATGTTTCTTACCCGTACAAATGAACCGCTGTAATAGTTGAGCGTGCTGAGGTAGTTTACGCTGGCTGTACCCAATAATGGTCTTGGATATTTATTGCTGGGATTTACAGGGGTCCAGTAATCTAATTTGGGTTGGTTGTAACGACCATCGAAACGCATATCGAGATCATGCGCAATCGTCTGACCAAACATTCCTACAAGGAAAACCGATGCATCAAAGTTCTTATAACGGAAATTGCTTCCCCAGCTTGCTGTCCATTTTGGATTCTGCTGACCAATGATGTAACGATCGTTGGCATCGATCTTATAGTCTTTGTTACGATCAAGCGGCCTGATATCACCTGCTTTGAAAGTAGAACCGTTTGCATTGTATTTAGCCATTTCAGCTTTATCCACATCCGTATTTTGCCAGATGCCATTGAACCCCAGATCATAAGACACCTTAATAGGCTTGCCGATAAACCATAACGCACCTACGTCATCCTGTTTACCATTATACAGTTCCACGATCTCTTCTTTGTTCATAGAAAAGATCCAGTCTGAGCGCCATTCAAAATTCTTTGTGCGCATGTTCAGCGTATTCAGGGTAAGCTCAATACCCTGGTTGCGGGTTTTACCTACGTTAGATAATATGTAAGAGAAGCCGGAAGCTGTTGGCAACTGACGATTCATCAACAGATCGTATGTATTCTGATGGTATACTTCCACACTACCTGAAACACGATTATTGAAAAGACTAAAATCAACACCTGCGTTGTATTGTGCTGTCGTTTCCCATGTAAGAGAAGGGTTGATCATTTCTACAGGCGTATATCCCAATGTAGAGGTGTTGCCGAATACATAACGGACAGTAGACAGACTACCCCATGTTTTATAAGGATCTACACCGGAGTTACCTGTTTTACCCCAGCCCAACCGAAGTTTCAGATCATTCACTACATTAGAGTTCTTCAGGAAATCTTCATTCTTTAATCTCCATGCCAATGCTACTGAAGGAAACAATACCCATTTTCTGCCATCCGCCAGTCGGGAAGAACCGTCATAGCGGGCAGAAACTGTTGCAAGATATTTTCCCTTATAGCCATAGTTCAAACGCCCCATAAAAGAAGCCAGGGACCATTTGGATAATTTACTGCTTACCCCATTAATGGTTAATGCACTACCTACATTATAATACTGCTGATCATCGTAAGGCAGATCTTTGACAGAGATATTGGTTTCTTCCAATTTTTCTGCCTGTATAGATTGTACCGCTGTTGCGTAAATAGAATGATCACCAATGGTTTTATTGTAACTCAGGATATTTTCCAGCGTGTACATGAAATTACGCGCTGTACCTGTTACTGCAGAAGAGGGTGCCTCACCTCCGGCACTGGCAGTATTTTTGGCATTGAAATCCTGGTTCTGCCTTGCACGATAATCAAGACCCAGGTTAGAACGAAAGTTGAAATCTCTCAGAAAAGAAACCTCAGCATAATAATTTCCCAGGAACCTGTCCAGGTTTCTTACCCTTTTGGTTTTACCAAAATTGGTAATGGGGTTAGGTGTACGTGTATTGTTGGTAGGATATAATGCCAATGTAGTACCATCTGCTTCGTAAGGAGAAGCAAGCGGGTTAAAGCTTTTCAATCCATAACCATCAAATACATCATCCCATCCTGCATTCTGCATGGAACGGGAGTACACCGTCTGAGTACCAAGTGTAATAAAAGAAGCTACCTTATGTTCAGCATTAATACGTACAGAATAACGGGTATAATCCTGGTCGCGCACAACACCTTTATTATTGAAATAATCAGCAGACAATAAAAATTTGGTTGGTTCACTGCCGCCTCTTACACTTGCCTGATGATCCTGCATCAAACCTGTACGCAAACCATAACTGATCCAGTCTGTGCTACGTAGTTTTGAAGGATCATAGGTACCGCTTTCCCAGGCACGTTGCATGTTCTCATTCATATAACTGGTAGCCACTAATTGCTCGTTGGCAAAATCGCGGGCCTTATCAGGCTTGGCATCATACGTACCACCCAATGAATTGCGTTGTGCTTCACGTGAATATTCTACAAACTCAGCCGCATTCATCAGTTCAGGCAAAGCCCTGTTAACCTGCGGGCCATAATAGCCATTGTACTCTACTACCGTTTTTCCTTTTTTACCTTTTTTGGTAGAGATCAGGATCACACCATTTGCTCCACGGTTACCGTAAATAGCAGTAGCAGATGCATCTTTCAGTACTTCGATCGACTCAATATCATTAGGGCTGATCTGGTTAATGGCATCTACAAAAGGGATTCCGTCTACTACATATAAGGGCTCGTTATCACCATTAATGGACCTGTTACCACGGATACGCACCTGCATAGGATTTCCGGGCTTCCATGTTTGAGCCTGTACCAGTACACCGGAAACACGCCCCTGCAAAACGCCTGTAGCATCAGAGGCCGCCACTTCAGCAATTTTATCAGACTTTAATGAACTGATAGCGCCTGTTACATCCCTTTTCTTTACAGCACCATAACCAATTACCACGATCTCGTTTAAACCGGCTGCAGCTTCCTTCATGCGAACAATGAGAGAATTGTTCACCCCGGCTTTTACCTCAAATGACTTTACCTGGTAAGGTTCGTAACCTACATGTGAAAAAGAAAGACTGTACTTTGTTTTAGCAATAAGACCTGTTACTGTAAAAACACCTTTCTCGTTGGTTGAAAGGCTCTGTTTTTCTTTCTGATCAGCAGATGTTACTGTTACAGAAACGCCACTTAATGCTTCGCCGCTTTCTGTGGTAACAATACCGCTAAGCTGTGCTTTTTCCTGTGCCAGCACCGGCACTGTGTATAACAAAGCCAGGAGGCTCAGCATACACCATTTAATAATTGAATTACGGAGTGCTATCATATACGCTGATTTTTGACAATACAATACCAGTACGCCTTTTGAGCGCGTTTTTTTACAATCCCCCGGATTGCGCTTACCCTATTTTATTTTGCTGACAGCAATGATGTTCTTGCGGACTGTAAACGTCAAACCGTTGACAGTACCCAGCATCGACAGAACTGTTTGCAAAGAATCGGAAGGAAGAAATTTTCCTGTTACCTGTATATCTGTTACTGCAGCCGTATCATATACAAACTTCACGTGATAACGTTTTCCTATTTCCGTTAACACTTCCTGTATTGGCTGTTGTTCAAATTCTAATGTTGTGATAGGTTGAATATTGGAACTGGTTGCCGGTTTATCTGTTATAGCATTTGCTACATTGTAGTTCTTTTCAAATAGCTGTACCGTATATTGGCCAAGCTGCTTATCGAGATTGAACATCTGTCCGGGTGACAGGAATACATCTTTCATTGCAAATGCACTATCTACCGACCTGATAACAATCTTTCCTTCAAACAACCTGATCTCCACTTTATCAGATAGTTTTGTATTCACCATAAATTCGGTCCCCAGCGCTGTAGTGGTAATATTATTGGCATATACAGTAAATGGTCTTGCCGTATCTTTAGCCACCTTAAACCATGCCTGCCCCTGTAAGCTGATATCTCGTTTGTTATTTGTAAAAGGCTGATAATAACGGATAGCGCTTCCCGGTGCCAGGGTTATTACAGAACCATCCTCTAATTGCAATTGCCTGTTTGACGCAGTATAATTGGTTTGTAGTATAAGCTTTGCCTGCGGCCCGGTTTCGGTGCCTGCTACTACCGTTGGCTGCTTACGTTGGTTGTGCTGGTAAAACAAGGTCACTACTGCGATCAACACTGCTGCTGCAGCAACCCATTTTAATACCAGTGGCATACGCATTACCTTGTTTACAGGCACAGGTGCCTGAATTGTACCTGGTACATCCTGCTCGCCAATGATCGCATGCAAACGCTGTAATACTATTTCCGAACGGGCTGAAGGTAAAGGCCGGAGATCTTCTTCCAATGATTGACGGTATTCATCCTCAAGCACAGCTTTCCACTCCCGCTCATTTAACAGGAAATCTTCGAGAAAGGCTTTTTTCTCCTGACTGGTCAGTTTGTCTTTCCAAACGCGTGTTATTTGCTGATGATACCTGTTCATTGATTGCGTGTTCACTATAAATACTCAGGCAGATAAAAAAGGGGATGCGATTTTATGTTACGGAATTATTAAGTAAAGGTTCAAGGCTAAAGATTAAAGGCACAAGAGAGCCCAAAAGCAAGTTGATTGGTTGAAACCCGCCCGATTGAGTCGTTCAGGCAGGGGGGTGAAAAGTTAACAAGGAAGGGGAATTGGGAATTAGTTAAATCGAGATGATTGGATGGTTGGATCTTTTGATTGTTATGACTACTAACCATATAACCATCGAACAATTTTAACCATCAGGTTTTACGTTCCCAGATACACCACCAGCAAGGTCAACGCTGTGGCTTCAAAATGGGGGTAATGAAGACTTACGTATTTTTTAATGAACTGGGTGGATTGTTTGAGATAATCCCGAACGGATACAACAGAAATACCAAGCAGAGTCGCTACTTCGTCGTAAGACTTACCTTCAAAACGACAAAGCCTGAAAACTTCTTTTTTTCGTGCGGGTAAATGACTGACGGCCTCTTCTACAATAGATAGTTTAAGATGGTATAAGTCTTCGTCGGTAGATTCTGAGCTGACAAATGGTTCAGGTAGTTCTTCCGTGTGCAGGAGTACTGCCGGCTCCTTCAATTTCTTCTTCAGGAAGGTGGCAGCTTTATTATAACTTACTACAAATAACCAACCCGCAACCTGGCCGGCATCCAGCTTTTGCCTGTTTTCCCAAAGGGCTAAAAATACTTCCTGCAAAATATCTTCTGCAGCCTGTGGCTCGTGTACCATTTTGCAGATGTTGGCATACACTGCCTGGTGATAGCGGCGATATAAGCCATCGAACATTTCCAGATCGATAGCCGTCTCATTTTGCAGGTACAGTTGGTTGCCGGATTGCGCCTCTTCCATCTCTTGCATTTTACAAGCCACTAAACAGGTTAAGCGGGGGCAAAATTAAAGGCAGCAACCCTACCGCTATATTATGTAATTGTAAACAGCAATTATTTACCTTTGCACCCGGGCCAGATCACTACCTGTTCGTATCAATACTCCCCAATTACATTGATAATGCATGGCCACAGTATCCTGCTGTTGCAAGCCTTTCATTACAGCAGTTTCATTACGTTATTTCATCAATTATCATTTTATTGGGAAACCTGATAAAATGAAAAAAGGGACATCGCGTTCAATAAACATTCAATAAATACAACATTCATAATACTATGACAATACTATACCTGGCCGCAGGCATACTTATCGGCGCTATTGCAGGCTACCTGTCCTGCAAAGTTTTACTGCTGAAAAGTTACGTACCGAAAATTCAATATGACCAGTTACAGGAACAGTACATGGCACTCAAAGTAGAAGCTTCTGCAAAAATATCCCGTGAAGACCTGGCAAAAGATTATGTAAATAAGGAATTATATAACATAGCCATTCGTTTGCAGGAAGAACAAAAGCAGGCAATACAATTACTGCAACAGCAGGTGAGCCGGCAGCAATCAGAATTATTACAACTTACAGCCGCTTCTGAAAAAAAGCTGGAGAAAGAAGTAGTAGATAAATATTACGTTCCGAGAGAAACCTTTGATATTGTTCACAACAAACTTTCTATAGCAGAAGGCAATATCCGCGAAAAAGATACCACCATCCTGCAATTGAATACAACATTGGCTGAATTAAAAAAAGAAGAAGCTAACCTTAATGAAAAACTAAGCACATTTAAATCTGAAATAGAAGCCCTCCATAAATTATCAGAACAGCAATTTAAAAACCTCGCTACAGACATATTGGAAGAGAAGAAAAAGCTGTTCGTTGAAACCAATAAAACGGAACTGGGCAATATCATCTCTCCCCTGAAAGCAGACCTTGACAGTTTTAAAAAGACAGTAGAGGAAACCAGGAAAGAAGATATCAGGGACCTTACCTCACTAAAAACCGAGCTCGATTCATTGCACAAGCTGAACGTACAGTTAAGCGATGATGCAAGAAATCTCGCTAATGCATTAAAATCGGATACACGTGTGCAGGGCGCCTGGGGCGAAGACCGGCTGAAACTGATACTCGAAAGCGAAGGATTGCAAAAATATATTGACTACAAAGACCAGGAAGCATATTTTGATGAAGAGCAGGAACGGCAACGTAAACCGGATTTTGTATTGAACCTGCCCAATGGCAAACATATCATCATTGACAGCAAGGTTTCTTTAACGGCTTACGTTAATTACTGTAACGCCGGTACGCCTGAAGAAAAACGGCAGTACCTTAAACTACATCTAAAAAGCATCACCGATCATATTGATATGCTGGCAGATAAAAATTATCACCTGCTGGCAGGTATCAATTCACCGGATTATGTGTTCATGTTCATGCCCATCGAAAGTGCCGTGACATTGGCATTAAATGAAAACCCAGATATTTTTAACCGGGCACTCAACAAAAAGATCGTACTGATCACCCCTACTACGCTTGTTGCAACACTGAAGGTGGTAAAGATCATCTGGCAGAAGGAAAACCAGGTACGTAATGTGCAAGAGATCTTTAAGCAATGTGGCTTACTATATGATAAGTTCGTGCTGTTCATCGAAGAAATGGACAGGATCGGTGGCAGCCTGCAGAACGCACAGAAATCTTATAAAGAAGCAATGGACAGGCTGAAAGAAGGAGCCCGAAAAGGCGATACTATCATCGGGAAATTTGAGACCATCAAAAAACTGGAAGCAAAGACCAACAAAAGCATTGCGCCGAAATTTATTGCCGAAATCGCTTTACTGGAAGACGATGTGGAAGAAAGCCGGCCGGATAACACAGCAATAGAGTTGAATGAACCTGATGAAAATTGACGGCAGGTGCCGGTTATGGGGGTTTCAGGATCCCTGACTTATACAGGTTACTTCACTGTTTAGATAGTATCCATCAATACAATAGCAAAGCAGGAAGAAGGTCACACCCACCCTTTCCTGCTTTTTTTGCTATTTTATAAGAGCTTAGGGGATTAAAGTCCTTTCTGTAATAACTAACGGAAATTACGCTTCAGTATCTTCTTCAGTTCTATGATCTGGTTGCACAAACATTCAATGGCCTGTGGATGCTCCATCAGGTTGAGACGCTCCATTTCTTCTTCCAGCAGGAATATCCTGTCAAGACAATATTGCCGCTGTACTTCCAAAGAGTCTGCGGCCGGAAGAATGTCCAGGGGAAGGTTCTGAAATTTCATAGCTGTAGAGAGTTGATTGATTAATGAATAAAACTACATTTTGAGCTATACATCCCGTACCCGGCGTTCTGTTTGACATGTTGCCAGAAATTCGTTACTTCAATCGTCCTTACAAGGAAAACGTTGCGCTAACTTCCTCAGACGTATTGACTTAAAGCCCGTTTTTCCGATCTGTTACAACATATCATAACATTGCGCCTGAAGTATTGGTCGTAATAAGGACCGGGCAGGGAAACAGGTAGGAGAAACTTTTTTTGGTACGTTTTTTAGTATCTTACAAGCACGAAAAACGGCTTATGAATGATACCAGGTCATCTTCTTCCGGCGACCGGCAAATAATTGAAAACCTCCAGAAAAACGGCTTGCAGAAACGGAAGGGAGAAGAAGAGTTGTTTTCGACCTATCAGTACTTCATACAACAGGGTATGCGTAAACATTCCTTATCTGAACAGGAGTCGTTCGACGCCTATTCAGATGCCGTTCTAGCAGCCATCGAAAAAATTACAAGTGGTTCATTTGAAGGGCTTTCCTCACTAAAAACATGGCTTTACCAGATTTTTCATAACAAATGTGTTGACCTTTTCAGGAAAAAAACGACTAACAAGAACAGCGTACACCAGACCATTTCTATTTCAGGTTTATTTCACCTGACAGATAACGCGCAGTCCATTATTCAAAAGCTGGTTGACCAAACGGACTTTGCGATACTTCGCCAGAAACTGGATAACCTGGGAGATGCCTGCCGCCAGTTGTTGCTGCTATCTGCCGATGGCAATTCAGACAGGCAAATAGCAACCATGATGGAATATAAAACAGCGGAAGTGGTAAAAACAAGCCGGTTACGCTGCCTGGACAGATTGCGACGACTGTATAAATCTGAATAAGCATGGAAGAACAAAACACGGCCTACATAGATGATTATTTTCACGGAACGCTACCACCTGAAGAACGACATGCGTTTGAACTACGCATTGAAAATGACCCTGCCTTTGCTGAAGAAGTAGCTTTTTACGTTAGCGCACTGCAGGTGATGCGGAATCAACTGAACGATGAGCGCAAAGAACGTTTCCATTCTATATATGAACAACAGAAAAGCCAGCGCCAGCCTGCTGTTGTAAAGAAATTAATACCTTACCTGGCCGCAGCTGCAGTAATAGCAGCCTTATTTATAGGTATCAACGTTCTTACCAGCAGCCCCTCCCTGCAACAAATGACCGATAACTACATTGATTCGGAATTATCAACGATGTACGTAAAAATGGCCTCCCGCAAAGACAGTATCGATATTGGCCGTAACCTGTTCAATGATGGAAAACTGAATGAGTCACTGGAACAGTTTAAAAAACTGATACGATCCGATACCAGTGCTACCTACCTAAAAATATATGCCGGTATTGTTTCCCTTCGCCTGCAGCAATACGACTCAGCTATTGTTTATTTTACGCAGGCAGAAAGCAATACCAGCGACTATACCAACCGGGGTAAATTTTTGCACGCTGTAGCCCTTTTGAAACGCAACGGACCCAATGACAAACAAAATGCCCGCATATTACTGCAACAAGTAGTTGATGACAACCTTGAAGGAAAGGAATTTGCAGAAAAGTGGCTGAAAAAGTTTGAGAATTAGTTATTCTGCCGGGCTCATCTGTTTTATGTATTTCTCCAATCATTAATCTATAACACAAAAAACTTGTTATGAGTACAAAAAACGGGACTCTCCCTGCTTCAAACGGCGTAAGCAAGCAGGTAAAAGATGAAAAAGCACTGTTGCTGCAAGATAAAAGGGATTACACAGCCTTGCAAAAAGCCCTGGGTTACCAGATCAAGATCATTGACAAACTGATCGAACAGTATTATGGTAAAAACAGGAACATACCCCGTGGCAGTAAATTCTTAAAGTGGTCCATCCTGAAAGACAAAGAGGGTTCCAATGGCAATACGGTAGAGATATTCCTCAATACACAAAAAACCACCAGGAAAATGACGATGGCATTGCAAACCATGAATGCCGCTGCTACTGCTGTTGGCGATGGAGAAGAAAGTGGTGATGACACTACCGTATTAACATATAATATTATTGGCGCACCTCCATCCGGCCCTACTCCCCCCAAACCGCAACCATAAATGTAATAACGATAGCACTCTCTTAACCTTGTTTGTTATACTCCTTGCTAAAATTGCAATAAAAGGCCGGTGAATAAATTTCTAGTCTTAATTTTCTGGTGCATACAAACCGCCTTACCTGCCCGGGCTCAACCCGGGCAGGATACTTTCTGGCTACACGTAAACTCACTCGTAACCAACACAGACGATCTTCCCGCAGACAAGCAATTAAATGCATTGCACAACAGCTATCTCCGGATCCGCAACTACAACCAGCGCAACGATTCCGTTTATCTGCAGATGCTGAAAAAAATGGCCTCTCTGAATGCAGAAAAAGAAAATTATTTAGAAGCTATCCGTCTTACCGAAGAAGCTATCACCGTATTTAATAACCACAAAGACGCCCCTGCTCTTAGTCCGGCAAACTTATTGAGCAACTATTATTACCTGAGTAATTATTATGAAGCGCTGAATCAGCCCGCAGAAAGAATAAAGGCGCTCGAAACAGGCATTGACGTTGCAGCAAAGCTCCGTGTTAACAATTATACTTACCTATACATTCTGTGGATGCGGGTAAAATACTTTTTTGATATTGGCGATTATGTGCGTTGTGCTGAATATGCGAGGATCGGGGAACGTGATGCGAATAAAATATCCAACGATTCGCTTCACTATCATGGTATCTTCCTGAATTTTGAGATCAATTCACAACTTGAACTAAATAATTATACTGCTGTAGAAAAATTACTGGTAGGAAAAGCCACATTGTATAAACGTACCAGGAATGAACTCCTCTCAAACATTTACGAGCAACAGGGGCGTGTGGCATTGGGTAAAGAAAATTATCCGGTTGCATTACTGAATTATTCAGCAGCCCTGGCAAGTGTAGATAAGCTCGATAGCATCAGGTGCCTGCAGGTGTTGGAAAATACAGGTTATTACCTGTATTACAAACACAACAAAAATATTCCCAAGGCATTGAACTATTATTTCAAAGCCCTGAAATATGCAAAAGCACCGGCAACACAAACCACACAGGATGCACAGGAGGCATTGAATCTGCTTGCAAATATTGCCAACGCCTACGCAGATGCAGGCATCTATGACTCTGCATTTCATTATTATCAAAAGGCTTTTGACCAGGTGGAGCCAGGGATGAATGAACAAAAGTTTGTTGCGCTCCCCCTGGATGTTATTACCCAATATGACAGGGTTTGGTACATTACCGCACTGATGATCGACAAAGGCATAGCCTGGCTTAAACTATACAAAGCCACCCGTGCACCAGACGCTATAGCCTCTGCTATGCGGGTATTCCAGGCTTCCGATAAAATACTGGCAAGGATAAGACTGGAGCAATCAGAACTGGCTTCACGTCTTTTCTGGCGTTATGATTCGCGCCGCTTGTACGAGCAGGCTATTGAAGCAGCCTATTTAACCCATGATATTGCCAGCGCCTTTTATTTTTTTGAAAAAAACAGGGCTGTTATACTGGAAGATCAGTTGATGCAACATCATTTTACCAACCAGCAGGGCATCCTGGAGCAGGCACAATTGCAACGCAACATCATCCAGCAAAAAAAAGAAATGCAGGAAAAAGGTTCATCACCTGAAAACGTTTCTGCGGCTTTGTTCAACAATATCCGCAAACTGGATCAATTGCAACAAAAGATCAAAGCAAATAATCTTGTCTATTACCAGCGTTTTATTGATACAACCTTCATTACTCTGCAACAGGTACAAAAACAACTACTCGGCACTGATAAAATATTGATAGAACTATTTAACAGCGACAGTGCCGTGTACGTATTACTGGCTACCGGCAACAGTGCAGACCTGAAAAAGCTTAATAAAGCCAATTACGAAACCACAGTAAATCGTTACAACGCCTACCTGGCAGACGCCACCTTATTAAATAAAGATCACCAGGGGTATATACAGGCTGCTACCCAATTGTACCAATTATTATTCGGCCTGCGTAACATTTCGCAACAGCGTGTCATCGTTTCACCGGATGGCAGCTATTTTCCTCTTGAATCACTGGTTGCCAATGACAAGGATCAGCAGCACTATTTTATTTATGACCACGCGGTAAGCTATACGTATTCCGCCCGCTACCTACTGAATGAGACCAACACGCCAACACTTGCCAGCACCTTTATGGGCATGGCGCCGGTGCAATATGCAGGGCAACCAGACCTTGCTGATCTTCCCGGTAGCGATCAATCTTTACTCAGGATGAAGGAATATTCTAAACAACCCCATTTCTTTATCCGTAATAATGCTACACGCAAAAACTTTTTACAGAACTTTTCAAAATACGGTATCATTCAACTGTACACACATGCTGCCGATAGCAGTTCACACCAGGAACCTGTTATTTATTTTGCTGACTCTGTATTGTACCTTTCCGAACTGGTGCCGGATAAACAACCGGATACACGCCTTATTGTTCTATCTGCCTGCGAAACCGGCAATGGTAATTTTTATCGTGGTGAAGGTGTATTCAGCTTTAACCGTTCGTTTGCCGCTATTGGCATCCCGGCTGCTGTCATCAATTTATGGGCTGTAGATAATGTCCCTACGTATAAGATCACAGAATTGTTTTACAAATATCTCTCCAAAGGTCTGCCAACTGATATAGCATTACAAAAAGCTAAACTGGAGTTCTTACAAAACCCTTCGCGGGAAGCAACTCTTCCTTACTACTGGGCTGCCACTGTGCTTACAGGTAAAACAGATGCGGTAGTTACAGGCAATGCCTATGCCTGGCTTGAATACTTACTGTTCGCAATAGCAGCCATCGGAGCTTTTATTGCAGGCAAAAGATATTGGAAAAAGAATAAAACAACTACAGATCAAAAGCACTGATACTATCCAGATAAAAATATGCATCGAAATCTTTGAAAGGATGAAGCGTCACTTTTGATGCAGCAACAGCCTGCATAATGCCAACATCATAAACCATCACACTATTTTTATTAAAAAAGGACTGCAATTGGGTAGTTGCAAAAAAATAGTTACCCGGCGCTGCTTTATCCAGAAACAACGCAAACTCACCACTTCCGGAAGCATCCACTTTATTCTGAGAAAGAACACCTTTATACCACACGCGAAAACTTCCTTCCTTAAAAACACTCCCGATAGCAAAATACTCCTGCCCATAACGTTCTGCAAGCAGCTCTCCCATCATTTTAACGCCTGCTGCATTCTTTTTTATATGCAGATTATGCGCCCACACCATTACTGTTTCACTGCTACAATACTTCTGTATTAACTGGATATTATCAGCCATCAATTTGTCCCTGTTAGCAAAGCTATTATTACCGGCGCCCCAATACTCATAGGAATCACGTAGCTGTTTAATACAATTCGTAGCTATAAAAATATCGTCTACACCCAGTTTACTTTGTATTGAACTGAAGAATGAATCAATTTTATTAATTGCCTCCTGTATTGCAGGTGTCCTGTATTCTTTTGAAAACCTGCTGACCTTTTTATAATTCTGAGGAATAACAACAGTAATTTCATCCAGTTGTTGCTGATAACTTTTTCCGGCATTACCTGCGATCTTTTTGAGGCGCGCAACAGCATAATCGTAAAACTGATCAACATCTATACCCCATATCCTTATTTTAGCCGTAGCCGCCTTTGCTGCATTTATCTCTCTGAGTGTATCAAGAAAAGCAAAAAACTCTTTTGAATGAATAGTTTTAGCCGGCTTCAGTAATGAGTCAATGAATGAGAAAGAGCTTTCTCCATTGATATAATCCGTTATATAAGGCGCTACCGAGAAGGGGATCTCCATTAATAGCTCATTCGCGCCCAAATCCCTGTTAAGGAAAAGAAAGAATTTGCTTTTTATCCACACAAATTCCCTGCTGCCATGAGTAGCCTCTCCTATACCAATTACTTTCTTATTTAACAGCAAAGGCCTGCAACGAACCAATGAACTTGTAGCTGCAATATTTTCCAGTGAATCGAGAGGAATAGTCCCTGCTGCAAAACCAACATTTTGCGCTGTACTACAAAAGGGCATAGCCAATATTAATACTATCGCATAAAAAAGCTTTTTCAGCCGCAGCATAAGGCTTTAATTTATAACAATACAATTTACCAATATTCACCCACCGTTTCCATTTATTGACAGTACAGGACACTTTTATTTCATAAACCCCTATCTTGTACCTATCGAAAAACGTGAAAATGCAACGAAAAGTATTGATACTAACCATGCTGGCCAGCCTGCTGTCTTTTAATGTAACGGTTCAGGCACAAAAGACACCAGTAGTGAATTTTAACCCGGTAGTACCTGATAATATTGCCGATCCTTCCGTAGTAAAATTTAACGATACATTTTATTTATACGCTACTACCGATATAGACCAGGGTTTATCAATAGCCGGCCCACCGGTAGTATGGAAATCAAAAGACTTTGTAAACTGGAGTTTTTCCGGTGCACTGATCTCTGGCATTGACTGGAACAAACCATACGACTACACAGATGATAAAGGCGTAAAGAAAACCGGCAACTACCGTTACTGGGCTCCCGGCAAACCTTTGCAGAGAGACGGAAAATATTATCTTTTTCCTACCATTGTAAAGCCCGATGGTAAAGCTGCTACTTATGTAATGACCGCTACCAGTCCTAATGGACCTTTCTGGTTTGCTACCGGCGATGGAATATTCTTTAATGATATACCAGCCGGAAAAACAGAATCGGTCCCGGTAGCCCCGGATATTGACGGTGAGCCTTTTATTGATAGCGATGGTAGTGTATATCTTTTCTGGCGCAGGCGCATGGCAGCCAAACTTACTGCTGATTGGTTGTCGCTGGATGGCAAGCCTGTTGAAATACCAACCAAACATGGTGGTTATTCAGAAGGCCCCCTGCTATTTAAAAGGAAAGATATCTATTACTATATATATACTTTATCAGGACACGGTAATTATGTAAATGGTTATATGATGAGCAGGAAAAGCCCGCTGGGACCATTTGAAGTACCTGAAGGGAAAAACATCTTTATCCAATCTTCCATCGAAAACAAAGTATGGGGACCGGGGCACGGCAACGTATTCCAGGTACCGGGTACTGATGACTTTATTTTTGTATACCTGGAGTTTGGAGAAGGTGGCACCACAAGACAGGTGTTTGCCAACCGTATGCAGTTTAATGCAGATGGTACCATCGTTCCGGTAACTGTTGACAACAGGGGAGTTGGCTACCTGGCAAAGCCTGTAAAAAAAGCGACCAACCTTGCAACAGGTGCCATCGCTACAGCCTCCAGTGCACGCGATCCCAAAACCGTTTCACAGTCTATTGAAACCAATCCCAATGCACTTACCAATATAGGCAGTACGTTTAAAGGCCCTACCGTACAAACAGTAACCAGGGAGTTTACTTACACAGCACAGAATGCCATTGACGGATCAAACGGCACACGTTGGTTTGCCCAAAAAGAAGATACCCAACCCTGGTTTACTCTTGATCTCGGCAAAACAAAGAACATCAGCAGTTGCGAAATGTATTTTGTTTTCCCGGCAATGGGTCATGCATGGAAAATGGAGAGATCAACCGATGGTATTAACTGGGAGCCTTGTGCGGTACAACAGGAAGTTGCCGTTCGTTCGCCACATATAGCTGGTAAAATCGGGAAGGCCCGTTTCCTTCGTTTAACGATTACACAGGGAACAGCAGGCTTATGGGAAATGAAGGTATATGCGAAATGATAGGCGTGAATCGTGAGAGGGGAAGTCGTGAAATATCAAATGTGGACTATCAATTCGCATTTGCAGGTATAAAACCTTTTACTTAACATGGTAAGGATCTTCCTACATCGAAGCAACAAGTAAGAATAAACTATCTACAAAAACAAAGTCCCGGCAATGTGCCGGGACTTTTGATATTCTGTGCTTTTTTATTCTGCACTTCCGCTACTAATCGTTCATCACTTTTCAGAAGACACGCACAGAAATCGCCCCCGTTGCCTGTCTCTTAATATTTTTACTGATGCAGTACTACATGATCAATTACATGGATAACCCCGTTGCTCTGGTACACATCTTTAATTATAATAGCAGCCACCCCACCTTTTTCATCCTTCAGCAACATTTTATTTTTCTTCATTGTCACCACTAATTTTCCGCCCTGTACAGTAGTAAGCTCCGCAGTACCCTTCCCTTCTTTTACCAGGCATTCCAGTTCTTTTGAGTCAAGATTACCAGCTACTACATGGTAGGCCAGGATACCAGTTAACACGTCCTTGTTCTCTGGTTTCAGTAAATTATTTACCGTTCCGCCAGGCAGCATATTAAAGGCCTTATTGGTAGGGGCAAATACAGTAAAAGGACCTGCAGATTGTAATGTTTCGGTCAATCCTGCTGCTTTAACAGCTTCTATCAATACAGTATGATCTTCGGAATTTGAGATATTTTGTACAATATTCCTGGAAGGATACATTTCAGCACCTCCTACTGTTATTGTCTTTTCCTGCGCACATAATGTATTTATCCCTGACAGGAAGAACAGTAACAATGCACATAACTTCAACCGTTTCATACTAAGTTTTTGTTGTAAAAAGCTCAGTGGTGTTACATGCAGTACTTGTCTCTATTTACGTGCAAAAATCATTGTTTGGATTTGGCACCATAAATATTAACAGGTTTATTTAACAAAACTCATGGAAGAAGAAAGGAACGCCCAAACATAAATAACGGTTGTATAAAGGAAGGTTTATTCAACTTCGATTACACTACAGATCTTATTAATATCCACAGCAATATTGTAAATAAAGTTGAACTGGTCTATTACGGGCTTTATTTCTACGAGCAGCTTGCGGGTATCTGATTGTTGAATACCATCCTTCAATTCCTGCTGGCGCTTTTCCAGCAACTCCGAGGCTTTGGCATTTAAAAGACGAAGTGAATCTTTTTGCAGTGTGATCTGTGGAGTACCTTCCTGCTCCAGCATAGTGATGCTGTTGGTAAAGCTGGCATACACTTCTTTAATAATTGCATCTATATTCTGTGTGTGGTGTGATGCCGACTTGGTTTCAATATAGGTTGCCAGGGTAGCAATATGTGAAACCAGCATATGATTCAGTACCACAAATTTGTGCAGCATCTGAATATCTTTCTGCTTGCTGCGGGGCTCAGACAACATGCGGTTAAATGCATCAGAAAGATTGGCCAATCCTACTAAAGCAGTTTTACGCGCAATGCTGATATGATTGCCTGAATCCATCGGCTGCACCGCAAAATTACCGGCCACCAGCGTAAAATAATCCCTGTTCTCGCGCAGTGCATCTGTCATCATGGTCTTTATCTTTTCATGCTCCCAGGTAGGCACGAGGAACATGCTGGCAATAAAGGCAATTACTGACCCGATAGCAGTATCAATTAGCCTGTCAACAAGGATAGATTCGAACGTATGCGGGTAAAGCAAATGAAAAAACAACAGGAGATAAGGTGTCATTAACAGTACGCTTACAAAATATTGTATGCGCATAAAGCTGTAAGCCCCTGCCATCAGCAACACCATCATTACCAGCAAAGCTGTTTCATTACGTACAAAATACAGAATGATAATACCAATAGCAATGCCGCTCAATGTACCGATCAGCCTGTCGCGGTTCCTTTTCCGGGTAAGACTATATGCCGGTTTAAGGATTACAATAATGGTGAGCAGGATCCAGTAACCATGTCCAAAATGAAAGAAGAGCGACATCAGGTAACCAAATGCCACCGCAATACAAACCCGTAATGAATGCCTGAAAATATTGGATTGTAAACTAAGGTTATCCCAGAATACAACCGGGGTAATATCCTGGTGTGTGATCAGCTTCTCATAATCCAACTCCTGTATTTTCTTTTTCTTCAGCTTACGATCATAAGTAGTATAATGATGCAGCGTGCGGATACTATCTGCCAGGTCTTCAATATTGGTAAGAATATGACGCAGTGTAATGAAACCATCAATATTCCCGGCATTGATATGCGCCGAACGAAATGCAACAAAATCCTCCTGCAGGGATTTCAGGTGAGTCGAAAACTCCACATGCTCATGTGAAGCCTTCCCGATCTTTACAGCAATACCTATCTCATCCAGTTCATTTGCCAGGTCAAAGATCAACGTTCTGTAACGCTCCAATATGCCCGTATCCTTAAAATAAGCATGCAATACGGTATAATCCTGGTAAGAGGTCATTACCCTTTCAAACAGATCGGCAATATCAAGATAGATCATTACCAGTACGCGACTGGTATTGGTTGATTCTTTTACTACACTTCTTGTTTTGAATAGCAGCTCACTTACAAGATTTTGCTTTTCCTGTACAGCCACCTGTTGTTGCAACAGTTCCCGGTAAGTAGCATCATAATCCAGGTCATTACTGTAAAAGGCAGCTCTTGTACGCAGATATTCAGCAGTACCCTGTATACAATCACCCAATGCCTGCTGGATCAGCTTGTAAGGCCGGAAACTGTACAAGGCAATACTGAACAGCATATACCACACACCTCCGGCAGTAATATACAATGCATTCCACAGGATGTTCCAGCCCTCCTGCCGGTGCTCAAGATTAAGCACCATTACCAGCATGGCAGCAATACCTATTGAGCTGGCTCTTGCACCATACACTCCCAGCATGGAAAATAAAAAACAGAACCCAACAATTACCACACCCAGCCAGAATGCGTTGTGCGCAGCAATACCAACAGTAAGGGCTACTATAAAAATGGCAAGGTTAGAGATCATCATGCCATTGCGGCGGTGAAGAATAGGACCCGCGTTGTCTACAGGACAAACACTCAACGCGCCTATTGACACTACTATACCTAATGGAAGATTATCAAAGAGAGAGAAAATAAATGCAGGCATCAGGATACCTATTGTCATACGCACACCTTCGCTCAGGTAATGACTGGTAATAAAACTCCTGTATGCTCTTATATAATCCATTCTTTAAGTTACCTATATTCCTTTAAACTGTATCTCAGCTACCCGGAAGGAATGAAGCCTTTCGTATTATATTAACACCCTAATGATGTAAAAGTTATCATTAAAGTACTGAAACACCAATTGTATTACAAAGAAATACAAAGTAGCTGTGAAGATGAATAGTTACCCTAAAACAAAAAGTATTTAGCGTAAAAAGTACATCGGTTTATTGCTTTGCCGTGTATTATACACTCCAGGGGTATTGCTCATCGGCAAATAACCTCCTGGTAATACAGTAAGCCCTGCAGAGTATGGAAAAATGAAATCAGATCAGGCGGCGTAAGCCACAAAAAAGTAGTTATAACCTTTATAAAACTGGCCCACAAACTCTTCGCGTGAAAAAGCGGGATTGCCTTTGAGATAATATTCGATTACAGAGATCTGCAAGCCACAAGCAGTCAGCAGATCAAAGATCTGTTCGGGAGTACTGTTGTACTCATCCGCCCCACCGGGGCCGCATTCAAACAGCACAATGGGCTTATTGCGTGTAAGCGTGGCTTTGGCACCCTGGAATACGAGGTATTCAGCACCTTCCACATCAATTTTTATAAGATCGATCTTTACATCAGCCGGAATTACATCATCCAGTTTCATGGTTTGTACGGTCAGTTTTTTAACCGTATAACCGGGCAAGCTGGCGCGTTCTTTAAAACCACTTACCGCAGGGCGGTTTTCGTAGTAAGAAAATTCTACGCTGGAACCGCTGTTATCGGAGAGTGCATAGTCGAATACCTGCACTTTTTTTCCAAACTTCTTCTTTAAAAACTTATTGAGATGAGGCAGGGGTTCAAAAGCATAATGCTTACCCTGTGGTGCATATTTGAGGATCTCCTGTAAAATATGGCCTGCATTAGCACCAATATCAATACAGTTCGAATCTTTCTTCAATTTGGCCTTTAGCAGATCAATTGTCTGAAAATCATACCTATCGCCACCCACGCGGAAAACAATATCCGACCACTTGTGCACCCGGTACAGCATTTTTTTAGCTGCTACTTTTAAATAATAATCTACTATCATTCGGCATTAAGGCCCTTTGCAAAAAGCCCCGCGCAAATAAGTACAAATTGCGGAGTATAAAAAATTGGATTTTTAACCGACAGCTATAAAAAAGCCGCCCCAACACCGGGGCGGCCTCTGAAGAACGAATGAACGCTTGCTTGTGTATAGCTCAGTAACCGGGATTTTGCTTAATACCGGCAGTTTTTACATCCTGTGCAGGAATAGGTAATAATTCGTGTTTATTAGGCTTAAACCCAAGAGCCCCCAGTTCCTGTGCAGCTTTACCCCAACGGATCAGGTCAATGTAACGGAAGCCTTCAAAAGCCAGCTCCAACTGACGCTCGGTTACAATGGCATCAAAAAGGGCTGTTCCGGATGCAGTTACTTCAGGTAATCCGGCACGCAGTCTTACTTTTTTCAGTTCTGCACGTGAGCGGGTGTCGTTATTAGCTTTATTGTATGCTTCAGCAGCCATCAGTAATACATCTGCATAACGGATCAGGCGGATGTTGGTACCATAGTTCAGCTCAGGAATTGAACCATTGGCAGAAGTAGTCTGTGAGCTGAAAGTGCCGTATTTACGTTGAAAATACCCCTCATAATCCCAGGCATTGGGCGCTGTCCAGTTACCACCTGCTGCTTTTAACTCTGTTTCAGACATCACAGTTTGTTTTCTCCTGTTCACATCGCCTGCCGCAGTATATGCCTGGTATAATTTGGCCTTCGGAGAATTAAAGCCCCATCCGCCAATCAATGAATCAGCAGGGGCTTTGGTATAGTAATCACTACGTGGCCCCATCAACTGAATGTGAATATCGCTTTCCGGCTGACCACCCCACGGGAAGTTGCCCCAGTCGTACCCTTGTTTTTCTGTGAACTGGATCTCGAAAATAGATTCGATGCCAAACTCACCTGCTTTGGAAAACACATCCCCTACTGATGCTGCCAGATCATATTGATTGGATGTGATCACTCCATCAAACTGGGTAGCAGCTTCTGTCCATTTTTGCTGATAGAGATATGCCTTACCAAGAATAGACTGTGCCGCGCCTTTTGACATACGGAATTTATCAGCAGCAGTATAAGCACTTTTTAAAGGCAATGCCGGAATGGCTTCCTGCAGATCCTTTACGATCTGTGCATATACATCTTCCTTTTTAGCACGCGCCGTTTTGGTATAATCACTTGCAGGAATATCCTTCAGTACCAATGGCACATCCCCCCACAATGTTACCAGGTCGAGATAACAATATGCACGGACTGTTTTAGCCTCAGCTATAATTCTTTTGCGCAGATCAGAACCGGGATCAACATTGTTCACCACCTGGTTGGCCCTGTAAATGGCATAGTAGCAAAGACGCCAGCCACCGGCTACTGATGGGTTGTCTGCATCAAAAGTAAATTTATCCAATGCCTGGTAACCGGGTTGGTCACCGGGGCCGCTACCTGCTGCATTACTTTCATCAGAAGGTAATGTCTTCAGTAAATACATGCTGGTCCATGCCGTGTTGTAATCAGATTGTAATACATCGTACACGGCGGTCATGGCCTGCAAGGCATCACCATCTGTTTTATAGAAATCAGAAACGGGATATCTTCCGGGCACATCCTGCTCAAGAAAGCTTTTGGAGCAGGCGGCAATAATGGTAGTTACTGTTATGATGATAGCCGAATATTGTATGATTATTTTTTTCATTGCTGCAATCTTTAAGATTAAAAACTAAATGATAAGCCTGCCAATATTTTACGTGGAACGGGATATACGCCCCTGTCTATCCCAAGACTGTTGTTATTGTTACTGCCTGCTTCAGGATCAAGACCGGGATAATTGGTGATCGTAAAGAAATCGTCCAGTGAAACATACAGGCGTGCATTTTTGATCTTAATACGATCAGTCAGTCTTACAGGCAATGTATAACCAACCTGCAACTGGCGGATACGTGCATAAGAGCCACTGAAGATCATCAGATCACTGTTGTACACAAAATCACTGGAAGTATTGGGAGCAAACCATGAATTAGTACTGTTGGCACCAGTCCAGCGTCTGTCGTAGAAGAAAGCAGGTTTATTGGCAGTAGCGCGGTCACCGCGGTTAAAGCCCATCAGCACTTTGTTACCCGCCTGTCCCTGGATAAAGAACAACAGGTCAAATCCTTTATACTCAACATTGATGCGTCCACCATATACAAATTTTGGGTGAGGACTTCCGATATTGGTATAGTCAGATGAAGAGATCACTTTATCATTATTCACGTCCAGTACAATAGGATCACCGGGCTTGGGAGCATAACCGGTGATACCTGTTTTAGCCAGGTAACTATTGATCTCCGTCTGTGTCTGGAAAATACCTGCAGTTTTGTAACCACTGAAATACCAGATAGGGTATCCCTGCTGGAATACAGTAGCACTCCAACCGGTACCTACTTTTGTGCCCAAGATCTGGTTTACGTTAGGATTCAGGTACGTTACTTCGTTGTGAATAGTAGTAAGATTGGCAGCTACTTCATATTTAAAGTCACTGTTCTTTTTGCTGGCATACGATACTTCAAATTCCCATCCCCTGTTCTGTACATCACCGCCGTTTACAAAAGGCAATGTATTACCCACAAACAATGGTGGCGTACCAGGTGTCAACAGGTCTTTGGTTGTCTTTTTATAATAATCGACCGTTACGTTCAGCGCTCCTTTCAAAAAGCTTACATCTGCTCCGATATCTACCTGCTCACTTGTTTCCCATTTCAGATCAGGATTAGCGAGATTGGCAGGCGCTGCGCCTACTAACATGTTGCCACTGGCATCAGGATAAAGAATGCCCTGTGTAGTGATAGCAGAAAGATATTGCCCCAAACCAATGTTGGACAGGCTACCATTTCTACCCCAGCTTGCACGCAGTTTAATATAGTTTGCTATGTTAGACTCATAAAAAGACTCATTGGAAATTACCCAGCCGGCAGACACTGAAGGGAATGTTCCCCATTGGTGACCAGGTGCCAGTAATGAAGATCCGTCACGGCGGATAGTAGCATTCAAAAGGTATTTGCCACCATAATCATATGACAAACGACCATAGTAAGATACCAGCGTATTGGCAGTAGCATTACTACCTACCCTATCCTGTGCATCGGGTTCAAAATCTGCATAAGCCAGCCTGTCTTCTTCTTTAAACATACCTGATGCGGTGCCATTAAGATAATTCCAGTCGCGTTTCAAGGCAGAAGTACCTGCCAGTATAGTAAAGCTGTGCTCTTTAATTGTTTTCTGATAAGTGAGGAAGTTTTCCCATTGCCAGTTAAACCAGTTGTCGTTACGATCAAAAGTGTTGGCAGTGGTGTTCAAACGTTCAGAAGACCACCAGAAGGTAGGATTCCATCCATGGTTGCGTTGAAATGCAGCATCAATACCAAAACGGGTAGTGAATTTTAAACCTTTCAATGGTTCTATATCTGCGTACACATTACCTACGATCTTATTCTGTACAGTCTCAGTATGTGCAATGCTGATCTGTGCCAGCGGATTACCAACTTCACCAAAAATGTATGGAGAGATCCCGTAATAATAACCATCTGCATTTTTCACCAAAGGATTACCGGCATTCAATGCAGCCTGTGCATGTGCAGGCAGTGCACCGGTATAAATTACAGGTGTAAGCGGGTCCATCATCAACGCATTGTTGATAACAGAACCAAACTCAGAATCTTCTGTAATACCTTTCCTGGAGAAATGAGAATATGATAACCGCTCACCAACAGTAAGCCATGATTTCACCTTGCTTTCTGTATTTACACGGAATGTATAACGATCAAACTTAGCTTTATCACCTCCTACAATACCTTGTTGTTTGAAAATAGTTCCGGAAAGCAGGTAAGAGCTTTTTTCAGTACCGCCACTAATGTTCAGTGTGTGTCTTTGCAATGGCGCATTCTGAAAGATCTCATCAAACCAGTTGGTTCCTTTAATGCTTGCCAGCTGTGTATTATCCGGTAAAGCAGTAGGCACCGGTGTATTAGATGTTTTCAGGTAATCAACGTACTGCTGAGGATTCATCATTGGCATTATTCTGCCCACAGACTGCCTGCCATACTGCATCGAATAACTGATTTCAGAACCTACACCCTTCTTTCCTGTTTTAGTAGTGATCAGTACCACACCATTAGCACCCTCAGCACCATAGATGGCGGCAGAAGCTGCATCTTTCAATACTTCCACTGATGCAATCTCCGAAGGATCAAGAAACTCAATGCCACCAGCACGTACACCGTCCACAATGTATAATGGCTCTGAACTTCCGTTTGAACCCGTACCTCTTATGCGAACGCGCATACCACTACCGGGAGATCCCGATGCGGGCAACACAGTTACACCGGCAGTTCTACCCTGCAGGGCCTGTTCTATGCGTGTAGATGAAACTGTTGCCAGCTGATCGGCCTTTACGGAAGAAATAGCACCTGTTACCAGGCTTTTCTTTTGCTGACCATATCCCACCACAATAATTTCATCGTAAGCATTTACACGAGGCACCAGTGTAATGCTAACCGGTGTGCCGCTGCTTACAGATACCTCCTGCGCTTCCATCCCTGCATAACTGAATACCAATACCACGCTTTTTTCAGGACTTTTTACAGTAAATGCTCCCTGCTGGTTTGTCATGGTAGCCAGCGAAGTTCCCTTCACCGTAACAGTAACCCCTTCCAGTGGAACATTACCCTTGTCTTTAACGGAACCCGACAGCCGAAATGTATCAGCATAATAACTCGCACTGTAAGTATTCTGCTCTGCCCCCTTTTCCGGTAGATCCACCCTGGTAAGAACAATATAACTGTACTTAAGCTTTTGTAATTCAAACTTCACTTCCAGCGGCGTCAGTAATTCCTCCAACACCTGCTCCAGTTTTTTGCGAGTGGCTACCACATCTACCTTACGCGACGAACGTATCAATTCAGGGCTGTAGATGAACTTAACCTCTGACATTTTCTCAATTTCTGCGAGCACATTTTTGATACGGCTATTCTTCAGATGTAGTGTAACCTGTTGGTCCAAAGCATTTTGCCCTTCTATGGGCTTTGCAAATGAACAAAATGCGCCCAGCAATATGGCAAGTTGAACAAGCGAGATTTTCATAATAGCTAAAGCGATTGATTGAGTCAATTTTTTCATAAATTGCAATAGTTTGAACTGTTAACAAATAGGCAAACCGCCCGATAAAGTCCACACACAGAGCTTTACGGGTATTATTGAAAAGCTGGTAATGACGCTAACATTGCCGGCTTTTTATTTTACCAGAAGATTGCTATACTTTTTTTATAAACTAACTAACGACATCCACTAGATGTAATTACAACATTACCATCTATTATTTCGTATCGTGCATTGAGGGTTTTGCAGATCAGATCCAATTTTTCGTAGAAAGATTCGGTTCCCATATTTGCAGAGAGGGAACAAGAGCCAAGCAGTTCTTCGTCAAAAACAATATTGATGCCGTATGCTTTCTGCATTACACTAAATACTTCCTTCACAGGTGTTGCATCAAAATCAAAATGAAAACGCATTACCGTATCCAGCACCACAGGCTTTTCAATCAATAGCCGGTGCAGGTTTTTATCCAGGTAAGTAAAAAACACCTGTTGATTGGGTGTTACCACTAAACCTCCCAACTCAAACGCTTTCATATTTACTTCAGTAAAGTTTTCTCTTTTAAATACAGAGACTTTCCCTGTTTTTACAATTACCGTTGCCTTTTTATCAGTAGGATAGGCTTTTACCCAAAAGCTGGTACCCAGCACTTTGGTTACAATATCCTTTGTGTACACGATGAATGGCTGTGCAGGATTCTTTGTCACTTTAAAAAAAGCTTCTCCATCCAGGTACACTTCTCTTTTGGCAGCAGATCCTTTTGAATAGGTGAGTTTACTTTTGCCTGACAGCAACACCTCGCTGCCATCTGCCAGCTTCATCAGTTGCGCAGTATCTGCATTATTGATGTATTCAAAGGAATTGTTCTTTACTTCTTCCTTAAAAGTATCGTAAGAGGCATAGATACTTGCTGTTTCCACACAGCATTGCTGGTAATACCAATACCACGCACCCGCCGCAGTTACTATCACAGCCGCAGCAGCCCCCATCCAATACCTGCGTATCCAGCTTATTTTAACTTCCGGTATGTAGGTTTCTATTTCCGCTTCCTCAGCAACAGGCTCTTCAGCCTTAATGGTGCTGAGTATTGCATTTACTTCGTAATTCACCACTTCCTCAGGAAGCGCTCTTCCCCCATCCTGCAATATCTTAAGCAATGCCACCGCATAGTTCATTGCATACAATTTATCCGGGTTGGCCTGCGCCCATTCTTTCCAGAACTGTTTTGCCCCTGTATCGTGGTTCAATACCCAGTTCCTGAATGACGGATCTGCAATAAAGTCTTCTATATTATTAAATTGACTATAGCCCATCCGGAAAGTTTATCATTGTATACAAGATAAAAAGGCGGGTTATGAAAGAATCTACTGTTCCGGAAACAACTTTTTTTAAAAAAATATGGAGAGGGACAAACAGAGCAGTACTGAGATGAGAAAATTCTCTGCGTAGGTTTTCAGTTTTTTCAAGGCTTCGTGCAACAGGTTGTACACAGACTGGCGGCTAATGTTCATAATACGCGCAATCTCGTCTGCATCAGCATTCGCATAAAAACGGAGATAGATAATTTCCTGCTGGCGACGCGGCAATCCTTCCAGTATCCGCCTGATCTTTTGTGAAAGCTCACCGGAAATTTCATGATCTACTATCCGCAATTCAGGATTTAAACCAATATCAAACAAAGAGTTGGAAAGCTCTTCCACATCGCCGATCCTTTTTTCATGACGCAATTGTTTATGAATTTCCCGGCGAAGTGCTTTTAACAGGTAAAAACGTACAAAGCCCGTGTGACTTACGGTTGACCTGTTTTTCCATAATGTGAGAAAGATATTCTGGATGCAGTCTTTAACAAGTTCATCATCTGTAGTAAACCGGCTTCCATACCGGAATAGATCAGGATAACAGCCTTGCATAATTTTTGAAAATGCAGGCGCGTTCCCCTTTAAAAAATCATCCCAATGGGTTATCAGGATATCGTCAGCAGTTTGGTGCAATCGTTTTGGCTTTCATAACAAACTTAAAAAACATTTTTGTAAAAAATACACGTTGCACATTTTAGCACATGATCTGGCCTGTAAAACAACTACCTGAATACAACAGTAACCAACAACCGATTGAATTGATTATCTGATCATTAAATCTGTTACAAAAGGAAGTGAAGAATGGGAAATAAAAATGTAAAATAAGAAATGAGAAAGTACGAAATACGAAGTCAGAAATACGCAGGTCTGAGATTGGTTGACTCGTTGAAAAGTTAGCAGGTAAAGCGGGATTAGATTCGGTGTTAGCGATTGGCCAGCGAGGTGAAAGGCGAATTGTATGCTTATAAACATGCAATGGCCTTATACCCGCGTTTTAGCCACTATATACCCTGATACCAGTCACCATTTAGCCAGGATGTACTCAGATCATACCCGGGTCATACCCACCTTTTACCCACGTTTAGGCCACGTAATACCCGGTAAAGCATTCATCCGGGAGAAATAAGGGGTATAGGTGATTGGGGAATCTGAAATGAGGAATTTGGAATAAGGGAAGGCCTGGCTGAACTCAAAGCGGGAGGTGATACGTTGAGAAGTTGAAAGGTTAACAAGGAGAAAAGCTGGTAGGTAATGGAATATTGAATGCTGAATTTTGAATGCCGAATACCGAAGGGAAAATACAGGGAGTATGAGTCCGGAAGTCTGAAAAAGGTTGCAGGCTTTGAGCTGCAGGAGGGAAACAATTGCTATTTTCAATTCAATGTCGTTGAATTAAGGAATTATATTCCGGCAGTTGTCTTCACCAGCCACTTAATTCAACGACATTGATTTTCAATTGCTCAAATTTCAAATCTCAAAACCGGTATCCTGCAACCTGCAACAAGTAGCATTTCGTTATAAACCACCGCTAAAGGGTATTTAACGGGCCTTTAATAGGCAAAAGGTGGGATAAACGTGGGATATACCTGGGATGTATCTGGGATATATCTGGGATGTATCTGCCGCAACACAGAGACCGCTGTGGCTAAGACCCGGGGTATCCCCCTCAAAGCTTCAGATCTGAAGATGCCGCCTGAACTTTAATGACCTTAAATCCGCAGTTCACATACTTCCCTATAAAAAAGCACCCCGAAGAATCGGGGTTGCTTGTCACATGAGAAAATTTGCAGCAGCTTTCGTTGAACACCCGGGGCGCTGCTTGCTTATGCTCTGCTCCCGGAATATGATGGCAAGAAATTATTCAGCTATTATTTTGCCTTTTTCAGCCATACAATAATACTAAGATTACTCTATAAAACGAGTGTATTAATCAAATTTTAAGCCCGCAAAGCCGCCACCAGGCAGGCTATTTTTGAATGCAGCTCTCCCGGACGGAATGGTTTGTGCACAAAATCAGTAAAGCCTTTCTGCAGCAGATCGGCCCGCATGTCATCGTACACAGCTGCGGTAAATGCCAGTACAGGAATATGTTTATCTACTTTCCTGATCTCACGCAATGCAGTAGCACCGTCCATTTCAGGCATTTCAAGGTCAATCAGCAACAGATCATAGCTATCTTTTGAAAAACGTTCCACCGCCTCTTTTCCATTGGTGGCTTCATAGACGGTAACCCCCCATTTGGTAAGGAAACGGCGTGCCACCGACAGGTTCACCGGGTTATCTTCAGCAATCAGCACCTTCACTCCCTGCAGGTCTATCACCTCCTGCCCGTTCTCTTCATGGATGTATTGGCGCTTGTTCTCATTGATCTTCAACTCTACCGTAAAGTGGAAAGCAGTGCCTTTACCTTCTTCGCTTTCCAGCAACAGGTCGCTATTGAACATATTAATGATCTTCTTGGTAATAGCCAACCCCAACCCTGTACCACCATATTTGCGGGTGGTATTAATATCGGCCTGGGTAAAGCTCTCAAAGACCTCCTTGTGTTTATTTTTAGGGATACCGATCCCGGTATCAACCACTATAAACTGGATAGTAGCTTTTGAGCTGGATGAGAACAGCTTGCGGACAGCCAGTGTAATTTTCCCGGAAGGAGTGAATTTCACTGCGTTTGACAACAGGTTGCTCAGCACCTGGTTCAGCCTGGTTTCATCGGTAATCAGTTCCATATCCAGCCTGTCGTCGAAGTCGATGGTAAAATCAAGCCCCTTGGCTCTTGCCTCAGTAGCAAACTGCGAAGCGATCTGTTGGATAAATACCTTCATGTTCACAGAGGTCTCTGCAAGCTCCAGCTTGCCGGCTTCTATTTTGTTATAATCCAGGATGTCGTTTATCAACATCATCATATGCTCCGAAGAAAACTTCAGGATATCAAGATGCGGCTTTTGCGCAGCCAGGTATTCTTCCTGCAATAGTAGATTTGAAGCACCGATAATGCCATTGAGTGGCGTACGAAGTTCATGGCTCATGTTTGATAAGAAACGTGATTTGGCTTTGGCTGCTACTTCAGCTTTTTCCTTCGCCACCATCAGTTCAAACTCCGCCATTTTTACATTCGATACATCAAGGATACTGATCTTGGTGTAACGGGTGTCTTTATATGCAAATGGCACTACGCTCACATAGCCATGAAAGGTTCTTCCTGTTTTGGTAGTAAAGGCAAGTTCGCCCTGCCAGTTACCTACATTGGCAGACACCTTTTCTTCGATGGAAGAGAATTGTTTGATATGGTCTTCATCAAACCAGTTTTCAATATGTGTTCCCTCAATTTCGCGGTGTTCTTTTACTTCAAACAATTCCAATGCACGCTGGTTACAACTGGCTACAATATTGGTTTTACTGAAAATGATGAATACTCCATCAAGTGATGTATTAAAGATGGTATCACCAAATTTCTTCTCCTGCAGAATGGCTTCTTCATTATCCTTATTGATACGCAAAATAGAATAGGAGAAAATAATGGTCATACACAGCGAAATGATGAGATTGCTGCTGTACAACTGTGAGTATAATGTATCATTAATAGTCTGTACATTATTGGTATAAGGACAGAGTTTTAAACACACCAGTGATGCAATTACTGTAATTACATATACAGCCAGTAACTCACGAAAGTTGCGGCGGATACTCACCACGAATGTGAGTACCAGGAAGTAGGGAAAAAACAGCAGGTACTCCCCCGCCCGCAGCCCTTCAATATAACTGATGACGATCAGGTATAGGTTTACGTTAATGACTGCCAGAATTCTCCCGGCCTCAAGTTTTCTTTTAGAACCCAGGAAGAATGCAAAAAGCAGGAAATAAGCTGAAGTGATATTGATTAAAGCGCTGATGTACAGCTTGTGATAGAAGTAAGATATAACCGAAAAGAAATTGACCAGTAAGGCAAGCAGAATGAACTGGTTAAAGCGGATTATTTTCTTTCGATGGTCTTTTGTCAGGTTCTCATTGAGCCCGGAATACACAATATCCCTGTAAATAGACCAGCCCAGATATAATAATTTCTCCTTCATAGAGTTTATTGGATTAATAGGGTGCCTGAGGGCTGCCACATCAGAGAACGCAAAAACAGTAAATCTATTTTCCTATGACCAGCAATACATTTTCTAACACCTTCATTTTCAACAAAAGATTTGATAATGATTACCTTTTTAGCTTGTATGCCGGTGAATACAGCTATATAGAAGAGATCTTTGCAACCACCCTGGAGTATTTTGATGAAGATGTGGAAAAAGCTGCCATGGCCTACGCTACCGGCAACATGTCGGATCTGAAAAACGCCCTTCATAAACTGAAACCCACTTTTGGTTTTGTAGGCCTGCTAACCATACAGGATGAGTGCAGGGATTTTGAACTCAAATGTCAGCGTACAGATGATGTTGAAGAACTTAAGCAAGATTATAAACAAATTGTAATTACATTAGCAGAAGGTAAAGAGCTGATTGAAAAAGAGTACCGTAGACTGAAAGATTTTAATGCGAATCCAATATGAGTGTGACTTGCTTAATAGTTGAGGACCTGCAGGTGGCTGCCGACTACCTTACTAAATGTTGCGAAAAGAGTGGTGTAATTGAAGTAAAGGGTCATTATACCAATGTACCGGAAGCACTGGAATACCTGAATAAAAACGCAGTGGACCTGTTGTTTTTGGATGTGGAAATGCCCGGCGCTACAGGTTTTGAATTATTGGATCAACTCCCCTTCTTTCCCAAAGTAATACTCACTACCTCCAAGCCGGAGTATGCATACGATGCATTTGAATACAATGTAACCGACTTCTTAAAAAAGCCTTTCACTTACCAGCGTTTCCAGGAAGCCTTGCAAAAAATACTGGCCGCCCCTGCTGAAGCCACAGCCGGCAATACTGCTGATCATATCTTCATTAAAAGCGATGGCAGGCTCGTTCGCCTCAATAATGACGATATACTGTATATAGAAAGCATGGGCGACTATGTGAAGTTTGTTACGGCTGATAAAAAGTACATTACGCACAACACCATCAAAAACCTGGAAGAGAAGGTAAATAAGCAGCATTTTGTAAAAGTGCACCGCTCTTACATCATCAACATCACCAAAATTGACGATATCCGTGAAAATGACCTGTTTATCAAGGGTACAGAGATCCCCATCAGCAAGGCCCACAGGTCAGACATATTAAAACGCCTGAATATAATCTGATAAACTCGTCGAAGGTTTCCTCTTATTCACCGTCATTTCGCCCCCAAAAAACTAAAAAACTTTACTTCCCGGATCCCGTTTTCCATCTTTGCACTGTCGGGAAAATGAACGAGAGGAGAACAACAAATGATCAAAAGTACTTTACTATAAAATATTGAATGCGACGGTCTAACACGGAAAACCCAAAAACCCTCTGAAATCCGTACCCAAAAAAATGAGAGGATTTTTAAGCGCACTTGCCCTCATAGGATTTCAAGAAATTTTATAGCCGAACCCCTGGACAGGTTCGGTTATTTTTTTATATACCCCTGATCCTTGCCCGAAAAACGAGGAATTGTGTACGTTAATCGAAAATGATTGCCCCTCCTGTAAAGATTTTACATCTTTGTTTAAACATCCAATTATTCACTGAAAGATCGCAATGAAATCCGCTAAACGTCACGGCATTTAATGTTTCCGGAAAAATCAACCCGTAAACCCAATATCTATCCGATGAACCCAGAAGTAATCTCCTTGAAGAAAAACTAATTTCTATCCTTTGAAAGCTAAGTACATCCAGTATAACGATGAAAAACCGGAGAGATTTTCTGATTCCTATTGACTAAAACTTTGATTACCCTAATTAAAGTATTACAAAAAAGCTGCTCCGTGAAGCAGCTTTTTTAATGCATTTATCCCAGCCCTATCTCTTCGTGTTGCTTTGGAATTTCTATATCGAGAAATCCTTTTTTTAACAATCTTTCGCGGAAAGCATGCTGTACTTCATATTCTCCATGCACCAGGAAGAGTTTCCTGACAGCTTTCGGATCCTGGCAGGCAAGAAACTGGCTCAGGTCTTCATAGTCACCATGGGCACTCATACTGCGTATAGAACCAATCTCAGCATGTACCTCGTGAGGTACGCCATAGATGCTTACTTCTTTTTTGCCAGCCAGCAGGCGGCCACCCAGCGAATGGGGCTCACAATAACCCGTAAACAGGATGGTATTCTTACTGTTCTCAACAGAGTTACTGATATGGTGTTTTACCCTTCCTGCATCGGCCATACCGCTTGCAGAAATGATCACAAAGGGCCCACCACGGAAGTTGAGCATCTTCGACTCATCTACTGTTTTAATATATTTCAATCCTTTAAAGCTGAAAGGATCATCGTCGGTTTCGAGCGTGCGTTGTATGGTCTTATTAAAATACTGCGGATAGCGTTTCAGCAGTTCAGTTGCATCGATGCTCAACGGGCTGTCTACAAAATAATCCAGCGCAGGCAAACGGCCTTCTATTTCCAATTGATTTAATGAATACAGGATCTCTTGTGTACGACCAACGCTGAAGGCCGGCATGATCAACTTACCACCTTTTTGTATACAGGCTTTATTGATCCATTCCAGTAATTGATCAGGTGTTGTAACATTCAGATCGTGCAGGCTGTTACCATAGGTTGACTCTATCAGTATAATATCTGCCTGGGGAAACACCTGCGGCGATTTTAAGATGGCATCCCTGTAGCGGCCCACATCTCCGCTAAAAGAGATCTGCGTTGTTTTGCCTCCTTCCTTTACACGGGCATGCACAGCAGCACTGCCAATGATGTGACCGGTATCACTAAACATTACCTCTATATTTTCATCCACTGTATGCCATTCGCCATATTCTACCGTTTTAAACAAGGCCATAGCTGCATCAGCATCTTCACTTGTGTACAACGGTCTTACATAGGGGCGACCTTCTATCGCATTCTTTTTATTGGCATACTTTGCATCATCTTCCTGTATGCGCGCAGAATCTTCCAGCAGCAAGGCAGAAAGTTCTTTAGTAGCAGGGGTACAGAAAATTGTGCCCCGGAAGCCATCTTTCACCAGTTTGGGGATCAGCCCTGTGTGATCAATATGCGCATGTGATAAAAGCAGGTGACTTACTTCTGACGGTTCAAATCCCCAGGTTTTGTTCAATGTATCGGTATCAGCACCCATACCCTGGAACATACCGCAATCGAATAAATACTTTTTTCCATTCTTTAGTGTCAGCAAATGTTTGCTACCGGTTACAGTGCGGGCAGCACCATGAAAAGCAATCTTCATATGTCTTGTATTTCTGATTTCGAGATTAGGAATACCGATTACAGGTTTAGGATACAAAATGCAGGGAGCATGAAACGTGAAAGAACCCGTGAGACGTGAATCGTGAAATTCTGATGGCTAAAATTGTTTGATTGTTTTATGGCTAACTACTATAGCGATCAAACTATACAACCATCGATCCATCTCGCTTAGGCAAGCGTTCGGCGTTCAAATTTCATGCTTCCGTACTTCTAACTTCGCATTTCGTACTTCCTTTCCGACTTCCCCTCTTCCTGACTTTCGGACTTCATTTGCGCATTTTCAAATTCACAAATTTTCAAATTAACTCTTTGCTTTAAACGACCAGGTTATCAAAAATTCAGCGACCAGCTCACCTTGCGCATTTGTGCCCCTGGTTCGTGCAACGAATGTTTGTGGCTCACCAGTGGCTACCGCTTTTTCTATAGTATCTTTTATCGGCTTTCCTTCCTCACATAAAAATGTGGTGACGCCTGTTGCCTTCTTAAAAAACGTTCCTTCTGTTTTCGTTACCAGCATTGATATAGCAGGTTGCCGCTGGTACACATGCAACATGGCCAGCGAGCCGGTGCTCATTTCTCCTGCCATAGATAAACAGGCAAAATAGGTAGATCTGAAAGGATTTTGTGAGAACCATTTGTAAGGAACCGTTACCGCGCATTTCTCTTCCGTTATTTCACGAACACGTACTCCCGAGAAAAAAGCACTGGGTATTTTAAACAACAAAAACATCCTGAATTTGACAGGATGCCTCAGCAATCGTATGAATTTATCAGGTGAAGCCATTTTAATATTTCTTGTATTGCTCCGGATCCAATGATTTGGGTGTCCAGCCTGTAAAGAAATCCATCACTTTCTCTTTGCTATATCCTTTGCCTTCTTCCAGCAAGCCGGAGTTCTGCGTATGGATCCTGTTACCATTTTTATCAAGGATAATGAACACAGGGAAACCAAAGCGCTGCGGGTAGCCAAACTGTGCCAGCAGGTCCTGGTTCTTATTCTCAGGACTATAGTTCAGGTGATAAACAATATAATTTGCCTTTATCACAGAATCGATCTGCGGGTCAGCATTAATGAATTCATGAAAACGTGCACACCATACACACCAGTTGCCACCTATCTGTACAAACACGTGTTTATTGGCTGCTTTTGCTTCCTGTATCACTTTAGCCAGTTCTTTTTTAGCATCTTCTGCAGGTTTGTACAAGCTGAATTTCTTCATATCCTGTGCTTGTAAAAGACCAGTAACAACTGCCAGCAGACAGCATAATAATAGCTTTCTCATGTTTACGTGCAATTTTAAGGTTGGTGATAAGCAGAACGGTAAGGAAAGGTAACTCAATTTACGATTTATGCTTCAGTGATTTTGTGATTAAAATCCTAACGTCATCTATCCCTGTGCCGGTAATTTCACCACTTTGTGGTATTTTCTGCATTTGCCAAACAGCTTACCTTGCTGCTTTATTAAACCTTAATTCTATACTATGGCTACCAAAAAGAAAACAGCCAAAAAGGCTGCTTCAAAGAAACCTGTCGTTAAAAAACAAGCTAAAAAAGCAACTCTTAAAAAACCAGTTAAAGCCATTGCATCCCGCATTATTGAGCTGAAAAAAAAGAATGTACTCTATGTTGATTCTACCTTTTTCTTTCCTTACGAAAGCAGCGTAGGCTACCAGGAAATTTCTCAAAGCGGGCGCATTGCCAATCTTGCCGGCGGGTCATTAGTAGCAGCATTGCCTTTACCGGTTGGCGCAACATTGAGCAGTATTACTTTTTACTATAAAAATGTGTCGTACGAAGCGATGTCAATCGCTGTACTGAAAAAACATATCAATCATCATTGTTACAGTGGTGAAGTAGAGGTATCGCTGGATACGCTGCCACCTGCTACTGTAGCGCCTGATGATTTTGCAGAGAAAGTGGTGGATCATTTTGATGCTAATGGTCTTATCCAGGACCAATACATCTATTTTGTTGAAGTAGGTAATACGATTAAAGACGAAAATGGACAAAGAAGCCTGAGGGGCATAAGGATTGAATACCTGTTCTGATTTGCTAATTAGATAATTTGAAAATGTGCGAATTGGGGACATGAATATAAAAGCCCGCTGAGTAATTATATGTTCAGCGGGCTTTTCTTTCTGTTCGTTTTATTGAATATGAGATTCGATCTGGTTGTACAACGCTTGTTCGTCTGAAGGACGCTTTGCGTTTTTCACAACGATCTCTCCCTTTGCGTTTACCAGTACATAACGCGGAATGGAATACCCTTTGCCATCCCAGAAAATGTTCATCAGGTCTTTACGCAATGCATCACTGGTACGTACATGGTATCCACTCAATCCATAGTACTTGATCATTGCCTTCCATTGCTCATCTTTCTTGTCTACATCCATAGAAATATACAGCATAGGAATATTTTTCTGTTTCAGGTAATCGTGTAAAGCATCTTTGAATTCAAACTCTGCTTTACAGGGACCACACCAGGTAGCCCACATATCAATGTAAAACATCTTTCCTTTAAACTTCTCTGTTAATCCGGCAAAGGAATTGATGTTACCATAATCTTCTATAACCTGTTCATCACCGGCAAAACCGCCATTGGCAGCCTTATGATATGCAATCACTTTATCGTTCATGGATACCAGGGATGGTGTATAGGGACTTTTAGGATATTGCTGCTGGTATTCTTTAAACACTTCAGGCAGTACCGATTCAAATTCCTGTTGCAGGTAAATATTGTAGAGTATGGAAGCCTTCACATATTCTTTTAAGTTTGCAGGAAATGCAGCATCCACCCACCTCATTCTCATCCTCACCGCATCGTTTTCGTCCTTCACTTTTATAGAGTCGCCTCTTTGTACTTGTTTATACCAGAAATAGGCATTCAGGTAACGCTCTGAAAATATATCGAATGATGGGATACGTGGTAACTCAGGATTGTTGACAGGATATTTCTGGTACAACTGATCCCAGGCCTTTGCATAATCTTCAGGGAAAACAGCTTTATAAGAAGGGTGTGTAGGTTGGAGGGTTGTAGGATAAAATTTTGTTGCCAATGCTTCACCCTCAGCGGCTGCATAAGCATAATCCAACGTCAGTTTCACGAAACCAAAGAAGGCTTTATTGATCTTGTTCTGCTGTAATAAAGGCACAAAGGCAGACAACCTTTTTTCTTTATCCTGCTGTGCATGAGTTGCTATTAATGCCACCGTGGAATCTCTCGAATACTTAGAGACGAGGCTATAATAGCTGGCAGGCATTGTAGTTCCATCGTTCAGAAGATTCTGACCTTCAGCATTATTTCCCGTGATCTTTACGGCATCTTTCTTTGCAGAATCGATATCGGCAATTAGCTTATCACCGGGCTGCACAAAAAGCACTACGGTATTATTAAAGGCACGAATAATAACATACCCGGTCTGTGTTTTGGATAACGGAATAGTACAGCTTCCCTCTTTTGAAACAGGGTAATCTTTTTCTGAGCCCCAGAAAATGTTATTGTTTACAGGCAGAAGGACATTGATAGTTCCTGCATTTACTCCTTTATACCTGCAGGTAATACTGGCCGAAGGAGACTGTGCATTGATAGCAGTATAGCAAAATAACAGGAGAACTAAATGGCAAATAATCTTCATATTATGGTTTGGTGGTTGATTGCCTTACCAAAATACTGCAATTAAATGTCAGATGAACAGTTAAAGGAGATTTTAAAGAACTTCTAACTGATTATGCAACAGGTCATCCAGCGTATCACGTCTGCGAATAAGATGAGCTTGTCCGTCTTTTACCAGCACTTCCGCCGGTTTAAAGCGTGAGTTGTAGTTAGAAGCCATTTCAAAACCGTAAGCACCCGCATTGTAAAACACCAGGTAATCACCTTCGCGTATCTCATTCAGCTTTCTTGCTGTAGCGAAGGTGTCGGTTTCGCAAATATTGCCTACTACATTGTATTCGTGTAAATCTCCATTGGGATTAGAGATATTTTCAATACGATGGTAAGAGCCGTAGAACATGGGGCGGATCAGGTGATTGAGCCCTGTATCCACACCTGCAAAAGTTATAGTAGGAGTATCTTTAATTACATTAACCTTAGTGATGAAATAACCGGCAGCACTTGCCAGGAATTTACCTGGCTCAAACCACAACTGTAGTTTTTTACCACCGTTCTTTTCATAAGCCACTACCGCTTCCTGCAACTTCTGTCCCAGTAATTCAACGTCAGCGTCAACGTCTCCTTCTTTGTAAGCAACATGAAAGCCGCCGCCCAGGTCAAGTATTTCCAGTTCAGGAAACTTATTTACCAGGCCAAACAGTACTTCAATGCCTTTTACAAATACATCGGGATCACTGATCTCGCTACCGGTATGGATCTGCAAACAGCGGATATGCAGTTTGTATTCCTGCACCAGTTGCAGTACACGATCCATTTGCTCCAGGGGAATACCAAACTTGCTGCTTTCGTGGCCGGTTGATATTTTAAGATTACCACCCGCCATGATATTGGGACGCAGGCGAATGCCTACCGGGTAACTATGACCATATTTTTTGGCAAACTTCTCCAGGTTGCTGAGGCTGTCAATATTGATATGAACGCCTAAGCCTACCGCAGCTTCAATTTCTTCAAAAGCAATATTGCTGGAAGTATAAAGGATATTCGCAGGGGCAAAACCAGCTCTTACTGCCAGTAATGCTTCGTTGATGGAACTACAATCCACATTGCAACCAATGCTATTTACATAGCGGAGTACATTGATATTGGTAAGTGCTTTACAGGCATAGAAAAAACGCGGCTGCAGAGCTGCAAAACCGTTTTGTAACCTGTTGAACTGTGCCTTTATCTTTTCTGTATTATATACATACAGGGGAGTTCCGAATTCATTCGCCAGTTGTACCAGGTATTCCTTTGAAAGTTGCTGTGACATATCGTGAGTGGTGGAGGGTAGTAATCGTGAGACGTGAATCGTCAGTCGTGAGTGGTTGTTGCTGTTTTTGCCCGCAGCCTCTTTCAGACTACACGTATTTTCCGTACTTCTAACTTCTTATTTCGTACTTTCCTGAGTCGTCCTTGTTAACTTATTAACCTTTCAACAACTTGTGCCTTGTTTCTTGCGTCTTCAGCACTTATCTGCCTATTTATCCTCTTCGTCCTGTTTATTATTGTCTTCTTCGCTATCGTTATCTTCTGCAGCTTCTTCTTCCTCATCTTCGGTCAATTCATCACCAGCACCTTCTTCTTCGTATTCTTCAGGAGTTTCCTCTTTGAAGTCTTCTCTTATTTCTGCAGTTTCATCTGCCGGTGACTGTTCTTCCTCTTCTTCGTTTACTACTTCTTCAGTAGTCGTTTCTTCAATGCTCTCTTCTGCTTCAGCAATCACTTCACCGGTTTCAGGATCAACGGTCAGGCCTTCTACCAGAGAACCGTTTTCACTGACAGCCAATCCTACAGCTTCTTCAGCTACTTCACCTTCTTCAGTTGGCTGTACCGTAGTGCCTTCTGTAATAATAGTAGGCGTAAGAGCAGATTCATCAAACACTTCTTTCAGCTTTGGCAGGTCTTCCGGAGAATTCAATCCGAAATAGTCCATAAAGGTTTTAGAAGTGGCATATACCAACGGGTGACCGGGTAATTTTTCGTTACGACCTGTAATAACAATCAGTTCTTTTTCCAGCAGTTTCTGAATAGCATAATCGCTGCTTACGCCGCGGATAGCTTCGATCTCTGCTTTGGTTACCGGTTGTTTATAGGCTATAATAGACAGTGCTTCCAACGCTGCCGTAGACAAACGTTTCAGGAATTTATCACCATTTAACTGGCCCACTGTTTTGTGAAATTCTTTTTTAGTGAGGAACTGCCAGCCTCCACCACTTTCTCTTACCTCAAACGGATAGAATTCAGAACGGTACTTTTCTATAGTACCCTGTAATGCTGATTCTATCTGATCAAGCGTGATCTTATCTTCCATAAAACCGAACGCATTGTTAATGAGTTCAGTGATCTCCATTGCGGTCAATGGCTTATCGCTGGCGAAGATCAGCGCTTCAATATGCGGTATGAGATTCGAAATTTCCATGTCTTGATTTGCAGATTAGCGAATGTGCGAACTAGCTGGTGAACTTAATACAATCCGCACATTTACACATAAGAAAATTTGCACATTTCTATCCCTGCAATGCCGCTGCTCCACTCACGATCTCGGTAAGCTCGGTAGTGATGGCAGCCTGACGGGCACGGTTGTAAGAGATCTTCAGTGTCCGCAGCATTTCGTTAGCATTCTCTGTGGCTTTGTCCATCGCTGTCATACGGGCACCATGCTCAGAAGCATGCGCATCCAGTACCGCTTTGAACAATTGAGTATTGAGGATCTTGGGCATCAGCTCAGCGATCAGTTGATCTCTGTCTGGCTCAAAAATGAAGTCATTTTTCTTAGCACCTTCTTTTGCAGCAATTTTAGGGATAGGCAGGAACTGCTCAGCAACAAAACGCTGGGTAGCTGCATTTTTAAATTCGCTGTACACGATCTCTACCGCATCAAATTCTTTAGCCTCAAATGCCTTTACAGCAGCCTGTGCACAAGCCTGTACTGAATCGAAGCCCAGGTGCAGGAAAATATCTTTGAAAGCAGGATCTACATTGTATTTGTTCTTCGCAAAATGCTCATAGCCTTTTTTGCCGATGCTCCAGATCGTAACCTGGCCTTTGGCCTGCTGTGCAGCATATTTTTCACGAATAACATTTTTTGCCAGTTTAATGATGTTGGCATTGTAAGCACCGCACAGTCCGCGGTCGCTGGTAATAACGATCAATAATACTTTTTCAACAGGTCTTTCGGTAGCCAGGCTCATGCCTACTTCACCTTCGGTATTGCTTACAATATTGCTCAGTACTTCCTGCAGCTTGCGGGCATAAGGACGCATCTGAACAATTCCATCCTGCGCTTTACGCAATTTGGCAGCACTTACCATTTTCATTGCTTTGGTAATCTGCTGTGTGTTCTGTACCGACTTAATTCTGTTACGAACCTCTTTTAATTGACCTGCCATATATTATTGATGGTTGATAAGTTGATTATTGCTAAAATCGCCGGTAATATCACATTGTAAAAAAGGTCTGATTTCCTGCCTTGCACGCCACAACTGATCTTCTTCTCTTTTACCCTCCACAACTCACTCACAATCAATTACCTACAATGCCATTTAAAACCATACCGGCTAACCGGCTGCAAAGGTAGCAGAAAGCGGCCAAAATTCCGAAAAGGTGTGGAAAATTCCGGCTTTGCCCGGAAAATCCAAGCTAGCAAAACTCTCGTATGATTATATAGCGTATTTGTCTTGTTCGTAACCAGCCCATCATTTTTAACTATGGAATTAGTAGCCGCTCGACCTTTCAAACGACTGATCAGCACCAACCAATCGTACTGGCACCTGGAATCCCAGTTGGTGACCTTTCTGGCCACCGCTGAGCAAACTGCCGGGAAATATGCCATGCTTGAGTTGACCATTCCCCGTGGTTATGAACCACCTCCGCACACACATAGCCGCGAAAGTGAATCCTGCTACATACTGGATGGTGAAATTGAGTTTACCGTAGGCAATAACCAGTTTATAGCCCGTAAGGGAGACTTTGTGTACCTGCCGAAATATGTACGCCATAGTATTGAGATAGTAACCCCTTCGGCCAGCGCACTTGTTTTTATTGAACCGGCCGGACTGGAAAACTTCTACCTGCAAACCAGTCGCCCAGCCCCGGAACCCTCCTTACCTCCCAGGCCATCAGGCCCCATTCCGCAGGAGCTGGTAGACAATATGCAATGGTTATTGAAAAAAGAATACGGTATTGATACACGATAATTGATTAAAAACAATCACCGGCAGGTCGTTCACCTTTTTACTTTCCCGCCTCATGATCTTATCACAACCAGTTATCACTTGTTGTTTGATTGAGAATGAATACTTTTACTATTGCAAACCTATCCTGGTTTTGTGATAATGGCCTATGGCAAAAACAACTAAGAAAAAAGAGCTGCCGGTAATACTGATCACCAACGACGATGGCATTACAGCCCCCGGCATACGAAATTTAGTAGAAGCTGTTAAAGATCTTGGTAAAATAGTAGTGGTTGCACCAGACAAACCCCAGTCAGGGATGGGACATGCTATTACCATTGGTCAGCCCTTGCGCTTACACCCCGTTTCTATTTTTGAAGGTATTGAGGCCTGGCAATGCTCCGGTACACCGGTTGATTGCGTAAAACTGGCCGTAGATAAGATCCTGCACCGTAAGCCGGATATCTGTCTTAGCGGTATTAACCACGGCGCCAATCACTCCATTAATGTGATCTATTCCGGTACTATGTCAGCAGCTATGGAAGCGTCTATTGAAAGCATTCCCTCCATTGGATTTTCCCTGCTCGACTACAGTATTGAGGCCAACTTTGAAGCCGCACGCCATTACGCACGCATACTGGTAGAAAAGCTATTGAAAAAGCCGTTGAGCAAACACATGTTGCTGAACGTAAACATTCCCCCGGTTTCGCTGGAGCTGGTAAAAGGGTTACGTGTCTGCAGACAGGCTTATGCGAAATACGAAGAGGATTTTATTGAGCGCAATGATCCTACCGGCAAAAAATATTACTGGCTTACCGGTCAGTTCGTGAACTTTGATAAAGGAAGAGATACGGATGTATGGGCTTTGCAAAATAACTATGTAAGTGTAGTGCCCGTACAATTTGACTTAACGAATTACGTTCTTAAAGAGAAACTTGAAAAAACCTGGAAACTGTAATGTTCAAAAAAGACAACCTCCGCTTCGGCCTTTTGCTTGGCTTTATAGCTCCCATTTTAAGTGTTGTGATCTATTACTTTGTTAAGTTTTCCAAACTATACAGTGTAGGTGATTTCCTGAGTTTTATTGCAGCCAACAAAAACCAGGTTACTGCCATTTCAGTACCCTGTCTTATCCTGAATATCGCATTATTCACCTATTACATCAATACCCACCGCGATAAAACCGCCAAAGGTATTTTTGCCACCACCCTCATCTACGCCATTTTTGCGCTGGTAGTGAAGTTTTTGCTGTAGGAACGTGAGCGGTGAGTGGTCAGTAGTGAGTGCCCCGGTGAATTGCTGATTTCGGAATGTAGGGATTTTGAGATTGAAAGCAGGATACAGGTTTCAGGCACCTGACTCTGGCTTTCCTTCGAAATTCGATGTTCGACATTCAGCATTCAACATTCCATTACCTACCAGCTAAAGCTGGACCTGCTTTCCTCCTTATTAACCTTTCAACTTATCACCTTCTGCCTTGCGTTCTGCGTTAAGCATTCCGCATTCAGCAATTAATTCCTTCTGACATCCGACCTCATACCTGCCCCCTTGTTAACTTTTCAACGCTTCAACTTGTCAACCTGCCTCAGACTTCTAACTTCGTATTTCGTACTCCCTTGCCCCTTGTTCCTTAATTCTTGTGCCTTTAGTTTTTTTGCTCCCTAATTCCTTATTTCTGACTTTCTTTGCGCTGTAAAACAATTTACCCTAATGCGCTACTACATCATTGCCGGAGAAGCATCAGGCGATTTACATGGCAGCAACCTGATCAAAGAGCTGAAACAACTGGATACTGAAGCAGAGATCCGTTGCTGGGGCGGCGACCTGATGGAGCAGGCCGGTGCTACGCTGGTAAAGCATTACCGCGACCTCGCCTTCATGGGGTTTATTGAGGTAGTAAGTAACCTGGGTACCATTTTACGCAACCTGAAATTCTGCAAGGAAGATATACAGCAGTTCAAACCGGATACCCTGGTATTGATCGATTACCCCGGATTTAATCTCCGCATTGCCGAATGGGCGCACGAGCAGGGCATGAAAGTAGTATTTTACATTTCGCCACAGGTATGGGCATGGAAAGAGAACCGGGTGAAGAAAATGAAACAGTGCATCGATAAAATGCTGGTGATCCTGCCTTTTGAAAAAGATTACTATCACAATAAGTGGAACTGGGATGTGGAGTATGTTGGCCACCCGCTGGTAGAAGTAGTAGAGAAACAACTGGCCACTACCAGCGCTCCTATAACTGACAGGCCCATCATTGCATTACTGCCCGGCAGCCGCAAACAGGAGATCCTGAAAAAGCTCCCCATCATGCTGGAAGTAAGCAAATACTTTCCCGATTACCAGTTTGTTGTTGCCAAAGCACCGGGACAGGAGGATAGTTTTTATACCGAACTATTGAACGCCTATCCCAATGTATCTTCTGTGCGCAATCAAACCTATCCATTACTTACACAAGCTAAGGCAGCCCTTGTTACCTCTGGTACTGCTACGCTGGAAACCGCCTTGTTTGGTGTACCGGAAGTAGTGTGCTATAAAGGCAGTAACATCTCCTACCAGATCGCCAAACGACTGATCAAGGTTAAATACATTTCGTTGGTAAACCTGATTATGGATAAACTGGTAGTGAAAGAACTGATACAGCAGGACCTTACAACAGATAACCTGCGCCAGGAATTAACCGCACTCCTCACAGATCCTGCTAAGCAACAGCAACTGCGTACTGATTATGCAGCATTGAAACAATTACTTAGCCAGGGTGGCCGTGCTTCTGCAAAAGCAGCAAAGAGTATTGTTGATTTTGTACGTGGTTAATGCTTTTTAAACACGGTGAGCTTAAGGATGATAATGATCACAGCGATCAGGAACATGATCAGCGACAGCCTGTTAATGCCATGCATATAACCCATCCACTTTGAGCGGGGCGCATCAGGATCGCGCTTTTTTATGTAGAGATATTCAGCTAATTGTCTTAACACTCCCATGATGTAAAGTTAGGGAATTCTATCCGTGAGTTGTCAGTGGTGAGTTGCCGGATACCAGATCGTGAGTCGGCAGACGGCAATCGTGAGACGTGAATCGTCAGTCGTGAGTGGCTAAAGCAAGTGAATAGTCAATGATCAATAGTGAATGGAAATACAGGTTACGGGTTTCAAAGATTTCTTATTTCTGGTTCTGAAACTTTGAAGTTATTTCCAAAATTCGGTATTCAACTACTATTTCACAACAATCTCTTAATACCCAATTGATTTTCCTTCCTTGTAAACTTATCAACCTTTCAACTTATCAACTGCATTTCCTTGTGCCTTGTTTCTTAAACCTTGATTCTTTCTTTCTGACTTATTTGCACATTGATTTATTCAAACCTACAATCCTCCATTTTCGTTAACTTACCATACCATTTAAAACTGCCATATTAGTATCGCTCCACGAAAGCGTGCCACCCTGAAGGATATTGCTGAATCCCTCAAAGTTTCTACCACCACTGTCTACAGGGCGCTGAATGACTATCCCGATATCAGCCAGAAACTGAAAGACCAGATCCTTTTTATAGCCAATGAATTGCATTATCACCCTAATTTTTATGCCTCTAACCTGCGTAAAAAGCAATCAGGTATTATCGGCGTAGTGATCCCCAAACTGACACACTGGTATTCCTCTACCCTTATCAGCGGTATTATTAAAGTGGCCCGTGAAAAAGGATTCCAGACCATTGTATGCGAAACCAGGAAATGACCTGGAAGAAGAACGTAAAAGCCTCGCTACCCTGGTGAATGTGGGTGTAGATGGTATTCTGCTGGCTGTGAGCAACAATACGCTGGATGAAGAGCACCTGGCACACCTGCACGAAGAGAATATTCCTTTTGTATTCTTTGATAAAGTACCGGAAAGCATCAGCGGGCCCAAGGTGCTCACCAATGATTACAAAGGCGCCTTTATGGCTACAGAACACCTGATCAAACAGAAATACACCCGCATCGCGCATATAAAAGGACAACAGGGTTCACGTAATGCCCTGCCACGTTTTATGGGCTATACCGATGCACTGGCCAAACACCGGCATGTGTTCAACGCTGCATATGTAAAGCAATGCAAACATGCTTCGGAAGAAGAAGGATACAAGTTCACCAACGACCTGCTACGCATGAAACAACGGCCCGATGCCTTCTTTACTGTAAATGACGAAACGGCCATCGGTGTTATTACCGCTTTACGTAAACATAAGATCAGTATACCCGATGAAGTTGGTGTGGTAGGTTATTGTAATTCCAAAACAGGCATGTACATGCAGCCTTCACTCACATCAGTAGAACAATATGGCAATGATATTGGCAGCCGGTCGGCAGAGATCCTCGCCGATATGATCATGGGCAAGGCCGGTGAAGATGTGATGTCAAAACAGATCATACTGGAACCCCGGCTGGTAATCAGGGATTCTTCCAAAAGGCATTGATCTGTTGCAGAAGTTGCTTTGTCAAAGCACGTATTCCGCATTCTATCCGCCTCACAGACCCCATCCGCCTGGATTTATTTATCCACCGTAAACATTTACGTAAACGTTTACGTAAACCTTTTCCCGGGGTTTACGGGCCTTTCTATGCTATAGGGCAGATAAAAACTCACTCAACGCATCCTACTTTAGAGTCACCAAAAGGCGCCTTGCAACAGCCATTTACTAACTGATCAAAAACGAGCACTTGCTATGAATACGTTCAAACCCCTCTTTTTCTCATGTATGCTATTGTGCCTATGTATGATAGCAAGATCACAAACAACAATAACAGGTAAAATTACCGACGATAAAGGCAATCCGCTGGAAGGCAGCAGTGTATATATAAAAGGCAATGGAGGTACAGTAGCAGATGCAGCCGGCAATTATAAGATCACCGTTTCCGCTACCCAGGTTACTATTACTGTTACTGCTGCCGGCTATAAACCCGGCATTAAAACAATGGCAGTAAGCGGTACCAGTATCACTATAGATTTTGTACTGGCCGAAGATATTACCGGGCTCAGCGCAGTGGTGGTTACTGCTACCAACTCGCCCCGCCGTACACAACAGGCCATGCCGCTTTCTATTACTACCTATAATGAAACCAAACTGGCGCGTGTTAAATTCAACAGTACTGCTGATATGTTGCGCGGTGTGCCGGGTATTGCAGCAGAAGGCGGCGGTGGTGAGGTGGCTTCCAACATTTTTGTGAGAGGCTTACCCTCCGGCGGACAATACCAGTTTACTCCCCTGCAGATAGATGGTATGCCGGTGGTAAGCACTATGGGACTTACCTCTTCTGCCCCGGATGTATTTTTCAGGAATGATCTCAGCACTTCCCGATTGGATTTTGTAAGGGGCGGTTCTGCCACCCTGTATGGTGCAGGCTCTGTAGCAGGTATTATTAACTATACCAGCAAAACCGGCACCGATGTACAACGCACGCAAATAGAAACAGAATATTCATCGCCCGGTAAGGTCAAACTGGACTTTAATACCGGTGGCCCGCTGGCAGAAAAACTGTATTACAATATCACCGGTACCTACCGGTACGATTATGGCCCTATCCGCACCGGTATTCCCACCACAGGTTACCAACTGAGAGGTAATATCAGGAAAGTAACCGAGAAAGGTTCGTTTACATTATATGCCCAATATATAAATGACCAGGTACAGTTTTACAGCCCTTATCATTTAACTGCCGATAAAGAGTTGCCTACCGGATGGGATGGCAAAAAGATCTGGACTATGGAAACCGGCGATGTGGCAGACCTGGCAGTAAAGACACCCAATGGCTTTTATCAGAGTCACGGAGGTTCTGCAGCATCGACCAAAGGCGGTTACATCATGGCCGACTTTGTACATAACTTTAGCGAAACCCTGCGGCTGAATGTAAAAGCACGTTCAGCTAATTATAAACACGAGTTCAATTTCTTTAATACAGATGGTAACGGACGCAACCCGCTTTCACAGGCTACCTTCCTCACCACTGTAGTGCCAACAGGTACTGCACCTGTATATACTTATGCCAATGATAATACTGCCCTGCCGGGTAATGCGCTGGTACTGGAAAATACCATCATTGACCGCAACCGGCCGCTGAATGAAATTGCCGGACAGGCCAACCTCACCAAGGTATTCCAGGGTAAAAGCAGTAAACATACTGTGAACATCGGAACCTTCATGTCGCATACCAATGCGATTGATTTCAATTTCCAGTTGCGCTATTTAAGTGAGTATAAAAATATACCCCGCATTGTAAACCTCAGGTACACCAATGCAGCAAACGTATCTACCAACTATACCACCAACGGCATAGTATCAGCCCCGGGGTATACCAACAGGGACCTTACCAGTAACCGGCTGGCCGGCTTTTTAACAGATGAGATCAGCATCGGCAAACTGAATATAGACGCCGGCATACGGGTAGAAAATCATACCGGCAATATTATAGCAGAGAAATCCGCTACTGCTGCCAATGCAGATGGCAGAAACGTAGCCTGGGGAACCGGTGCGTTCGACCGGTTTAAATTAAATGCTTCTGATTGGGCAGCAGCCATCGGCATCAGCTACGCCGTACAACCCACCCTGAATGTATATGGCAACTTTTCAAGAGGTTATTTCTTCCCGGAATACAGGGGTTACACTGTAAAGTATAACTCGCAGACAGGCGCCCCCACCTATCCCGTGGAAAAACCCGAACACATTATCCAGGGCGAAGCAGGTGCTAAATATAACAGCAGCAGGCTGACGGCGACTGTAGCACTCTACTATGTAAGTCTTAAAGACCGCTATGCCACCAACCTGCTAAGCATTAACGGTGTGGTTACAGAAACACAGAGCATTCAAAGTTCCCGTTCCTATGGCGTGGAAGCTACCTGGGATTACAATTTTGCAGGTGCCTTTCACTTAGCAGGTACAGGCACTTACCAGAAAGCTATTTATACAGACTATATTGATGCCAGTGTAACTCCGTCTATTGACAATAAAGACAAATGGCTGGAAAGACAGCCACGGCTGATGCTAAGCCCGGCATTGTATTTCGACAACCGTAAACTCTATGCTGCATTTTCTGCTGACTATGTAGGTAAACGCTATGCCAATGCGGCCAACCTGGTACAACTGGACCCCTACACATTGGCAAGAGCAGATGTTGCATACACTTTTAAAATTGCCGCCGACCAAAGCTTCCGCGTAGGCGTAGGCGTATTCAATCTTTTTAATGAGAAAGCAGTAACAGAAGGCAACCCGCGTGCGGGCAATACACAGACCAATACAGGCGACTTCTTTGTAGGCCGTATCAGTCTGCCACGCGCCATATATGCCCGCATGGCATTGACCTTCTGATAGTAGCCAGATGCCAATGGTCGCCACAGACTACACCCATACAGACCGCATTGCGTCTGTGGCTGACCGGCATTTGCTTTTACCGTTTTTCAACCAATACATTATGCAAGCAAGAACACCAACGGCCGCTGCAACGGCTGAGCAGGCGAAGGAAATACTGATCAATAATAACAAAGGAGGCTATACTATTCCCAGTGCAAGACTGTACCCTTTTCAATGGAACTGGGATAGCGGCTTTATTGCCCTGGGACTGATGTACATTGATCCGCAGAAAGCGATGGAGGAAGTAAGGAGTATGTTCAAGGGACAGTGGAGCAACGGCCTGTTGCCACATATCAACTTCCATCACCCTGACAGCAACTATTTTCCAGGGCCTGCCGTATGGGGTACAGACAGCATTGCTGAAAAACCCGCCGGTATACAAACATCAGGTATTGTGCAACCCCCTGTATTCGGTTTTGTGCTGCAACGCATGGATCAGTACTTTACACAAAACGTTGCCGGGTGGGAAGCATTTATTAAAGAACTGTTTCCGCAGATCACCGCTTTTCACCGCTACCTGTATCATCACCGCGATCCTTATAAAGAAGGGTTGGTATATATACATCATAACTGGGAAGCCGGTACAGACAACTCTCCCGCCTGGGATAGCATTCTTGATAATATAGATGTATCCGGTATGGATAATATTGTAGCACAGCGCCGCGATACTGCAAACGTAGATGCAGCTCAACGCCCTACCAATGAAAATTACAAACGCTATATCTACCTGCTGAACCTGTTTAAAAAACATGGTTATAAGGATAGTGCCATTGTGCAGGAATGCCCTTTCCTGGTGCAGGATGTATTGTTCAATGCTTTACTGGCCCGGTCTAATGAAGGCCTCATTATGCTGGGGAAAAAATACGGACTTGATGTACAGGAGATCGTCAGCTGGAATGATAAGACAGTGAAGGCGATCAATCGTAAACTGTGGAATGACAGTACGGGTTTTTATTACGCCTATGATCTTAAGAACGGCCGTACCATTCCCATTAAAACATCTTCTGGTTTTATGCCATTATTTGCCGGTGTATCTAATGGGCAACAGGCGGCCCGGCTATGCAGTCACCTGTCCCAAAGCTTTGCCCGGAACAGCCGGTGGAAACTACTACCTTCCACTGCTGCAGATGAACCGTTGTTCAATGCACTGAAATACTGGCGCGGCCCCGTATGGATCAATATTAACTGGATGTTGTACCACGGGCTGCTGCGGTACGGCTGTATACCCGAGGCAGAGAAAGTAAAAAAAGATTCCATGCAACTGGTGGAACAATACGGCCCCTGGGAGTATTTTGATCCCCGGCCCGTGGAAGAGGGAGGCATGGCGCAGGGATTGGGCGGTGATCTTTTTTCCTGGAGCGCCGCTTTGTATCTTGACATGCTGTTGAACGACCACCCTTTCTAGTTCATTGGCCTCACCATACTTCCGTTACCCTTTTACTGATATACTAAACGACTGCTCTGCATGAATTACATTGATTACAGTATTGTACTACTTTACTTCGCCACCATGATCTGGCTGGGCATGCGCTTTAAAAAAAGCAAGGCCGCTACAGATTACTTCCTGGGCAGTAAACAATTTGGCTGGTTTTCCCTGTGCATGAGTGCTATGGCCACACAACTGAGTGCAGTTAGTTTTGTGTCTGCCCCTGCATTTGTAGGGCTGCGCAAAGGTGGCGGTATGCAGTGGCTTACGTTTGAATTTGGCGTACCCATTGCGATGATCATTATCATTACTGTCATTTCACCATTGCTATACAGATCAGGCGTAGTAAGTGTGTACGGCTACCTGGAGAAACGTTTTAACAGAAGCAGCAAACTCCTGCTCAGTGCCGTGTTCCTCATCAGCCGATGCTTTGCTACTGCCGTTATTATTTATGCAGTAGGGCTTATACTTTCCTCCATCATAGGCATTCCATTGTGGCAAACGATGCTGATCCTGGGAGGCATTACCATCATTTATTCGCTGGAAGGAGGCATGAAAGCTATTGTGTATAGCGAAGTAGCGCAGATGATCATCAAGCTGCTGGGCATTATCACCATTATTATCTGCGGGTTGTATTACCTCGGTGGCTGGGATGTATTTGTACAGCATGTTGACCATAACCGGCTGCGTGTAGTAGATATAGGCAATTTTGGTTTCGATGGCCGTGAATATGGTTTCTGGCCTATGCTGCTGGGAGGTATTTTTTTATACTGCAGTTATTATGGTACTGATCAAACCCAGGCCCAGCGCATCCTGTCTGCAAAAGACGAACGTACTGCCGGAAAGATGCTGTTGTTCAACGGCCTGCTAAGATTCCCTATTACATTAGCCTATTGTTTCGGAGGCCTGGTACTGGGCGTATTTGTAGCCCGCAATCCTGCTTTTGCCGCCAGGATCCCGGCAGAGAAGCCCGACCTCATGATCCCAGTATTTATCACAGATTACCTGCCGCATGGAGTTACGGGTATTATTGTTATTTCCATTATTGCAGCAGGAATGTCTGCTTACAGCAGTACACTCAATAGCCTGAGCGCAGTAACTATGGAAGACTTTATTGCCCCCCGCATTACCATGAGCAAAGAAAGATATGTCACCGCCAGCAAGCTGACTGCCCTGTTCTGGGGTGTACTGACCATGATCCTGTCGTTCTATGTAAGTGGTATTGCCAGAACTATTATTGAAGCCATTAATAAAATAGGCTCCATGTTCTACGGGCCTATCCTGGCTATGTTCCTGCTGGCTATGCTAACCCGCAATGTAAAAGCCAAAGCTGCCAATGCCGGCCTTATAACAGGCGTACTGGTAAACCTGTTGCTCTGGATCTTCTTTAAAAACGTTTTCTGGTTCTGGTGGAATGTGATCGGCTGTCTCACTACTTTGCTGGTGGCAAGTACCATAACCCTGCTTGCTGGTACAACTAACAAACAGGAATTATCAAAAGAATCTGTTACAAACAGGTTTCAACTGGTTACCCCGCAAACAATCATCCTGCTGATCTTTTTTATCTGCATGATCTCTTTCAGTATCTTACTGCCTTACCTGTTTTAAGAACTACCGATATGACCATTGTAATAGCACCGGATAAGTTCAAAGGCAGTCTTACCTCCTTTGAATTCTGTGATACGGCAACAGCGGCTATACAGGCCGTATGTCCAGATGCAGTGGTGCAGGCTCTTCCGCTTGCAGATGGCGGTGATGGCTTTTCTGAAGTGATCAGGCATTACTATCATACTGTCAATGTGGATTGTGATACCACAGACCCGGTGGGTAATGTATGCAGGGCAGTATATCAATGGCAGGCAGACACCGCCACAGCTTATATTGAAACGGCAGCAGCCTCCGGGCTGGTACTTATAAAGCCCGATAATGAAACAGCAAAGTATGCCAGTACTTATGGTACCGGCCTCATGATACAACATGCTATAGAAAAAGGTGCACGGCATATTGTACTGGGGCTGGGCGGCAGCGCTACTACCGATGCAGGCACAGGCATACTCACCGCTTTGGGTTTTCAGTTTATCAACGCTGCAGGAGAAACCCTGCGTCCATGCGGTGGCAACCTGCAACAGGTGCAACGCATTGTTGTTCCCGAAGTATTGCCCGATGTTGATTTTACACTTGCCTGTGATGTTACCAACACATTGTATGGACCACGTGGGGCTGCCTTTGTATTTGCTCCACAGAAAGGAGCCAATGCAGATACAGTTGAATTGCTGGATATAGGCCTGCAACATATTGCTATCCTCTACAACAAAGCTACCGGCAAGGATATAACTTTTATTGAAGGCACAGGAGCCGCAGGAGGTATTGCTGCAGGGCTGATGAGTTTTTTCACTGCTTCTATCAGCAAGGGAACAGACCTGGTACTGGAAGCGGCTGCATTTTATAACAACCTGGAAAAAGTATCCCTGATCATTACAGGAGAAGGGAGCATAGATGCACAAACACCGGATGGTAAGCCGGTTGGTGTAATAGCCCGTGCGGGCCTACAACACAATATCCCTGTAATTGCCTTCTGCGGTGTGTGCAATGATCCTGTACTGTTATCAAAGCAAATGGGGCTGGAACAGATAGTCGTTATTACACCGGCAGGCACTCCCTTGCAGGAAGCCATAATGCAGGCCCGGGAAAACCTGTACAAAGCTATGACCGCTGTTATGGAAAAAAGGAAAGCATAAGCGACAGGGAAAAACTTGCCGCCAATAGCATCACCACTTCATCAACTTCCGCACATATACAATAAGCTCTTTTGCGATCTGCTCCTGGTCTTTCAGATCAGGATGTTCGCCACAACCGCTGATATAGCGTTTTGAAAAGAAATAGGAAGAGATCTTTTTATCGCCTTTGCTATTCATGTGCTGTACTATGCCTGTAAGATAACGCTGCAATACCGGGTTCAGGGTTTCATTCCCCATCGGGCTGGTCAGGCAAATGATCGTCGCTTTGGGGTGGTAGCCTCTCAGCCTTTCAAGAAACTGTACATAGGCGCTGCAGAAAGTAGTAGAATCCTGCACGCCATCATTTTGCCCCAGGCATACAGTAATCAGGTCAGGGTGATAATCGTTTGTATTCCATGCAAGGGAATCAGTACGCATATTTACTTTATCATACACCTGCGGCATGGTAATGGTCATATTGCAGCAACTATGGATCAGGCCTATGCCGGATACTGAACTCAGGTGCCATTGTGCACCGAATGTACGGGCAGTGAGCGGACCATAAGCTAACCAGGCATTGTGCTGATCGTACCACTGACCTTTGCCACATGGTATGGCAGACATATCTGCACCAAAGCCACAGGTAATAGAGTTACCGATAAATTCAATTTTACGGGAAGGTTTGGGTGGCAGGGGCATTAATTGTTTGCAGATGATACCGGCAAATTCAATGTACCCGATCCCTGCTTCTGTGTTCTTACAAATCACTACTATGTGTTCACGATCCGGCAATGCCTTTGCGACCTGGATGGTATCAGTTTTACCCGTCATCTGCAAACGGACAGGCTGCCAGTTGTCTACAATAATTTCAAGATAGTTGTGCGAGGTACCGTACAGCACTTCATCATTAATGATCACACTGCAGGAGGTTCCTTTGAATTTGGCAACCATATAGGCTCCTGGCGCCCAGGTACGCGGTTTCTTAGGATCAGTAAGATCCATACGTCCTGTATACTGCAGGTAAGGATTGTCTGCGGAATAGAATATCGGTGTTTCGTCAGCAGGCCCGGGGGCTGCTTTTGCACTAAATACACTGATAACACACAATACGAGAAGCAATGCAGGAATAACTTTCATCTGTAACGATTGTATTCAGGTGAAAAGGTAATCATTCTTTCAATGTCATTGAATTAAGAAGTTTAATTCTGGCTGGTGAGGCACCCACCGGTGAACGCTCCGTAGCTGATGTCTTCACCAGCCACTTAATTCAACGACGTTGAGCATTCTTTTACGCATTTAAACCTCTCCTGCCAGCATGGATGCGGGCACAAAAAAACCGGCAATTGTATAATTGCCGGTTACAGAACAAAACGTAGGAAATCCCAAAAGACTTTTATTAATTAGAGATCAGTAATTGGTTTGTATTTAGGCACCAAAGATTTCATAATAATCCATGCAACCAAATAGCCAACCGCACAAATGGCAAACATAATGGTATAAGCGGTTGTCATTTCTGCCTGTACCAGGCCTTTCTGCAGTTTCAGCAACTGATCGAACATCGCAGGATCCACATTACGCACCTGCTCGCTAAGATCTTTTGTAAGGTTGCCCAACTCTGTTTTATTCAGGTTGATCTTATCTCCATGCTTTGTAACAATATCCATTGCCTGGATCTTTGCAGCAAAATCACCAAGACCTGCTGTTTTTGCTTCAACCCATGATTTTGCAATACCTGTATATTTATGGCTATCGAAGATCCATCCACCGATCTTGGTAAGCAATACACCACCAAAACCTCCCGCCATACCACCGATACCCACCACAGAGCCTACAGCTTTTTTAGGGAACATGTCTGATACGGTAGTGAAGATATTGGCACTCCATGCCTGGTGTGCAGCAGTTCCGATACCGATAAAGAACACCGGCGCCCAGTAGCTGATGCCACCCAGTGGCTGAGCTGCCAATACTGCCAGTGGGAACACCGCAATCAGTAACATAGCACGCATACGACCATCGTACGCAGCATACCCTTTTTTAATGAAGTACATAGGGAACCAGCCGCCACTGATACTACCAAACATTGCCATGGTATACAGTACAGCCAGCGGAAGTGTAATATCCATCCCGGTCATGCCGTATTGAGCTTTCAGGTAAGCAGGCAGCCAGAACAGGAAGAACCACCAGATACCATCGGTCATAAACTTACCAATGGTAAATGCCCAGGTTTGTTTGTATCCCAATAATTTAACCCAGGAAACCTTTTCAACTTTTCCATCAGTAACGACAGGCGCAGCCTCTTCGTCACTGGTAATATAAGCAAGCTCTTCTTTAGATAATCTTTTTTGCTCGTGTGGTTTCTCATACAGAAATAACCAGAAACCCAACCATATAAAACCAACTGCACCAATGATCACGAAGGCTGTCGTCCAATTCCAGTGATCAGCAATATAGGGAACTGTAAGAGGAGCAAGGATAGCACCCACATTGGCACCAGAGTTGAAGATACCGGTTGCAAGTGAGCGTTCTTTTTTAGGGAAATACTCTGCAGTAGCTTTGATAGCTGCCGGAAAGTTACCAGCTTCGCCTAATGCCAGCACTGCGCGGCACAACATAAAGCCTACTACAAACACCGGTACAGAAACAATACCGATCCATCCTAACACAGTTGCAATAGTTTCTCCGAGAGGAATAGCCAGGGCATGAATTACAGCACCAAAAGACCATACAGCAATAGCCCACGCATAACCTTTTTTAGTACCCAGCTTATCTATAATGCGGCCTGCAAATAACATGAAAATGGCATACGTAAACTGGAATACCGCAGTAATGTTTGCATAATCGCTACTGGACCAGTTATATAATTTCTCCAATGTAGGTTGCAGAAGGCTCAATACCTGCCTGTCGAGATAATTAACCGTAGTGGCAAAAAACAATAAGGCACATATTGTCCACCTGTACTTTCCTATGGCTTGCTGCATGTGGGTTTGTTTAGAAGATGAGCGTTGGTCGTTAGTTGTTTTATTTTTTTACAGCCTCAATAAGGGCCATCACTTCTTTCGTTTTAGATGTTACTGTTGCGTAATTCTTATTCTCCAGCAAAGTTTTCGTTAGCAACTTGCTACCCATACCTACCGCAACCACACCACTATCAAACCATGCCATGATGTTATCGGCAGTTGTGTCTACACCACCGGTTGGCATGAACAATAATTTCGGGAACAGTTCTTTGATCGCGGAAATATAAGACGGCCCCACCACACTTCCGGGGAAGATCTTGACGAGCTTCGCTCCGTGTGTTTCAGCGGTAAATATCTCGGTTGGAGTTAAACATCCCGGTATCCACAACAAACCAGCTTTCTGCACTACGGCAGCTACGTCTGGGTTCACCACCGGGGCAATAATGTAGTCAGCACCTGCTGCAATATAATTCTCAGCGTCGCTCACTGTTTTTATTGTACCAATACCCAGTTTCATACCGGGCATTTCAGCATCTACCAGTTTACGCATTGCCATAAAGTTCTCTATAGCAGCTTCGCCACGGTTGGTATATTCTACAGTTTTAACTCCTGCAGCATATAATGCCTTTAATACGCCAATGCTGGTTTCTCTATCAGGGTGATAATACAAGGGCAGCATTTTCTGCTCTACTATCAGATCAATAATAGCCTGCGGATTGTTCATGTTGTTTCAAAAAGTTTTTAATCTCACCAGCAGTGAGGTTGGTTGCATCTCCTTTGATAAACAGCTTGCGGAATGCTGCTGTAGTAGCAAAATCCACTACCTGCTGTGACTCCTGTTGGTTATACAAACCGTAAATAAGCCCGGCCATATAGCAATCGCCGCTGCCTACTTTATCAATAACTGTTTCGGTAGTGTATTCCGGAGAAACAAACAGACCGTTCTTATCGTAATAAGTAGTGTAGTATAAAATACCGTTGTGGTCAAAACGATAAGTATTGGCTACTACTTTACACTGTGGAAACTCACGGATAATTGCCTCTGAAGTATTGAGCGCCTGTTGCAGATAATCTTTTTTAATATCTGTTTGCACCAATGCTTCATCAAGAGGAATATTCAGCATTTTATTAGCAGCCCACACATTACCCATTATCACATCACAATACTGCGCCAGTTGCGGCATCACTTCACCCGGCTGTTTACCGTATTGCCATAATTTGGCGCGGTAGTTCAGGTCAAGGGAGGTAGTGATCCCTTTTGCCCGGCAGGCCTGTAATGCTTCTTCACAAACATCGGCAGCGCTCTGGCTCAATGCAGGACAAATAGCACTGAAATGGAACCAGGTGATACCTTCCAACACAGCATCCCAGTCAATCATACCTCTTTGCAAAGAAGCATAAGATGAATGAGCGCGGTCGTAGATAACACCGGCATTTTTCATATCCAGCCCCTGTGCCAGGTAGTACAGTCCAATGCGGCTGCCACTCATGTGAACAGAGGAGGTATCAATATTTTTCTGCTGAACAAACTGCAATACCTGTTTGGAAAGATAATTATCAGGTAAAGCTGTGCAATAGCCTACAGGCACATCCCACAACGATAGTGCCTGCGCCACATTCAGTTCGGCGCCGCCTACAAAAACAGGCATGGCATTTTGCTGTAACCAATTGCTTTCTGTATCAGGCGATAACCTTAGTAACAACTCACCAAAACATAACACTTTACCCATCAGTATTTTTTTTCAACTATCAAGGCTGCCGCTGTTCCCGTTATGCGAATGGCAGATTACCAGCCAAAATAGTTCTTTGCGTTTGTATAACAAATATCCTGCACCACTTTACCCACCCATGCAATGTCGTTGGGTAATTCTCCATTCTCTATTTCCTGTCCAAAGATATTGCACAGGATCCTGCGAAAATACTCATGTCGGGGATAGGATAAAAAACTTCTTGAGTCAGTGAGCATCCCTACAAAACGGCTCAGCAAACCCATATTAGATAAAGCATTGATCTGTTTGGTCATTCCATCTTTCTGATCAAGGAACCACCAGCCCGAACCAAACTGTACTTTACCTACGGCACTACCATCATTGAAGTTACCGATCATGGTTGCAAACAGTTCGTTATCGGCCGGATTGAGGTTGTACAGAATTGTTTTTGCAAGCTGGTTATTGTTATCCAGGCGTGCAAGGAATTTAGCCAGTGATCTTGCCTGCGGAAAATCTCCGATAGAATCCCAACCAGTATCGGGACCCAACTGGCGCATCATGCGGCTGTTGTTGTTGCGCAATGCGCCAAGGTGATATTGTTGTACCCAGCCTTTTTCCCAATCCCATACGGCAAACTGTACCAGCATGGCAGATTTAAAGGCGAGATTTTCTTCAGTAGTTAATTGTTTGCCACTCCTGATCTTGTCAAAGATGGCACTCACCTGCTGCTCGGTATAATCTTCTGCATAGATCTGCTCCAGGCCGTGGTCAGATACAGAGCAACCCATGGTAGCAAAGAAGTCGTGACGTTTCTTTAATGCATCCAGGTAATCCTGGTAACTGCCTACAGAAACATTGGCTGCAGCTTCCACTTTTGCAACATATGCATTGAAAGCAACTGCATCGTCCACATTCATTGCTTTATCCGGGCGGTACGCAGGCAATATTTTTATACCGAAGCCATCATTTTTGATCTGCTGATGAAACTCCAGTGAATCAACAGGGTCATCAGTAGTACAAACCACTTTCACATTCATTTTACCCAGCAGTCCGCGGATAGAATATTCTTTGGTTTGCAGTTTGGCAGTACACTCATCGTAGATCTTGCGGGCCGAATCTGCATTCAGCACATCGTACACACCAAAATAGCGTTGCAGTTCCAGGTGCGTCCAGTGATAAAGCGGGTTGCGCAAAGTGTAGGGAACGGTTGCGGCCCATTTTTCAAACTTCTCATAATCGCCCTTGTTGCCGGTGCAATAGCTTTCGTCTACACCGTTGGTGCGCATCGCTCTCCACTTATAATGATCGCCGTATAACCAGGCTTGTGTCAGGTTCTGAAAATTCAGGTCAGCAGCAATCTGGTCCGGTGGTAAGTGACAATGGTAATCTATGATGGGCATAGATTTCGCAAAATCATGATATAGCTTTTCTGCTGTTGTATTGCTTAGTAAGAAGTTCTCGTCCAGGAATTTTTTCATATTTCGTCGATAGTGATTCTGGTTGTGAAAGGTGAGTTGTCAGTAGTAAAAACGCGAACCGTGAAAAGTCAAACGTGAATCTAACCCATTTTACTCAATTGGTATTCGCGTTCAGCATTTAGCGTTCTGCGTTGAGCCTAACCGATAACCCTTACAAACTTACGCCTCTTTTCCATGGAATAAAATCATCCTGGTTATTGCGTACAGCACTTATTTCAATTTCGCCGCTGGCTACTTTAATTACATAGTCAAAAATACGGGCTCCGGCCTGCTCAATTGTTTCATCGCCCTCAATGATAGTACCGGTATTGATATCAATGATATCATTCATTTTTTTGTACAGCGTGGTATTGCTTGACAATTTAACTACCGGGGTAATGGGGTTACCTGTAGGCGTTCCCAGTCCTGTGGTAAACAATACTACCGTGGCTCCGCTACCTACTTCTGCGGTAGTAGACTCCACATCGTTACCGGGTGTACACAAAAGGTTCAAACCGGGTTTTGTTACTTTCTCGGGATAATCCAACACTGCTGCAACCGGTGAAGTACCACCTTTTTTAGCAGCACCTGCAGACTTGATCGCATCCGTGATCAAACCATCTTTTATATTTCCGGGAGAAGGGTTCATATCGAAACCACTACCCGCCGCTTTTGCTCTTTCGTTATAAGTGCGCATCAATGTGCCGAAACGTTTGGCATCATCTACCTGTACGCAACGGTCGCTCAATCCCTGCTCCACACCGCACAGCTCAGGAAATTCAGATAAGATCACTGAACCGCCCAATGCCACCAGCAGGTCTGAAGTATAACCAATAGCAGGATTGGCTGAGATACCGGAGAAGCCATCAGAACCGCCACATTCCAAACCGATAACCAGCTTGCTCAAAGGTGCCGGTTTTCTCGTGTTCTGGTTGGCGAGTATCATTCCTTCAAATGTTTGTTTGATGGCCTGTGATACTACATCGGTTTCCATACCGATCTTCTGCTGCTCCAGGATATACAGGGGCTTGCTGAAGTTTGCATCACGTTTTCTGATCTCTTCCTGCAAAATGGGCACCTGTGCATTCTGGCAACCCAGGCTCAGTACAGTAGCGCCAGCCACGTTGGGATGTGTAATGTAACCAGCCAGCAGGCCGCACAAGGCGTCTGAATCCTGGCGAATACCGCCGCAGCCACCATCGTGCGTAAGGAATTTAATTCCGTCTACATTGGGAAACAGGCGACCGGCAGCACCTTTATCAGCTACTGGTACAAATACTTCCTCCTGTATGGAACCACTTTTTTTGTATGACGCTGCCAGTTGTTTGGCGAAGTCGTTGTACTTTTTAATGCGTGTATAACCCAGCTCTTCCAGCAGGGCTTCTTTCATTACTTCAAGGTTGCGGTTCTCGCAAAACACCAGCGGAATTACCAGCCAGTAGTTGCCGGTACCTACGCTTCCGTCCGGGCGGTGGAAGCCATTGAATGTTCTGTTGGCAAATGCAGCCACATCGGGTTTTACCCAACCGGTATTGCGTTCGCCGATACTGAAATCGTTTGCTGCGTGTTTTACATTCGAAGTGGCGATGAGACCGCCTTTAGGGATAGGTGATTGTGCTTTACCTACCAGTACACCGTACATGTGGATGGCGTCGCCTGCTGCAAGGTCTTCTGTTACAAACTTGTGTTTGGCTGCAACATCGTCCTGCAATTCGTATTCACTGCCATTGTATTGCACTTTCTGTCCTCTTTTAAGATCAGTAAGCGCTACCAGTACATTATCATCGGGGTGTACTTTTAAAACCTGTTGTTTCATTTTTATTGCTCCTTCCCGGCAAAAAACCGGGCTTCAAATTTCGGATTTAGTTATCGTTTTCAGCTATACAGATTATGCCATTGCTTTCGCTATTTTACCATCCTGCAGGGCAGCTACCGCACCCTGCTCCAGTAAAATAGCTAGTTTTTCCTTCACAGCCTGTTCAAAACCAGGCAATAAGGAAAGATCTTCGCCCCATAAAGAGGTGTCTGCCAGCACTTCATGCACCAATTCGGTAGCAGGGAACTGCTGCCATTTATTAAAGAAATAGCCTGCAAAATCATCCTGGATGGGGTATTCCTGTCCTTTCCACTCGCCGTAGAACTTATCCTGCTTTTTGGAAACAGGGCGGGTAAACAGCAGGTAGGCCGCAAAACCCAGGCTGATATGGTCAGGTACGGCATTCAGTCTTTCAACATATTTCAGGATCACCGGCAGCGCACGCATCTTCATTTTAGAGGTGTACTGCATGGTGATATTGATCCAGTGGTGTTCAATATTGGGGTTACGGAACCTGTCAAGCACTTTGGCGCCAAACTCCGAAGTATTCTCACTGCTTACAGAGTAAGGAATGCCCAATGCAATTTCCTGCAACATCAGCCTGGAAATAAAGCCGCTCATAGCTGCATCATCCATCGCCAGTTTTACAGTAGAAAAACCTGCGAGATAAGCCAGTCCGCAAGACAAAGTATGCGTACCATTCAGCATACGCAGTTTCAGTTCGCGAAACAGGTTAATGTCCGGTGCAATTACAACACCCTCATCAGCTTCCGCAAATGACAGTACTGCTTTCACGCGCTCATCACCTTCAATAGCCCACAAACGGTACACTTCAGACATACAGAGTAAATCGTCTGCATAGCCGAAACTGCTTTCCAGTTGTTGCTTGGTAGCGGCATCAGGTTTGCCGGGCACTATTCTGTCAACAAGTGAGTTGCAGAAATAATTGCTGTTTTCAAGCCACTGGATGAAATTATCTTCCAGGCCATTCAGGTGAGCCAGCTCCAGTACAATTGATTCCAGCTTTTTACCATTGTCGGGGATCAGTTCTGTTGGAACGATCACCATCCCGCTCTGGTGGCTTCCTGCAAACGCTTTATAGCGCTCCAGCAAAAACGCCAGCAACTTACCGGGATAGGAAACAGGCGGATGACGACGTACATCGTCATTTACCAGTTGGATGCCCACCTCGGTAGTATTGGAAATGATCACCTGCATATTGAGGTCGTGCGCACATTTCAGTACTTCACTCCACTCGTTATTGGCAGAGAGCACGCGGCTGATAGATGTATTAACGATATTCTCTTCTATCGTTTTACCATTTTCAAGTCCGCGTATACATAAGGTATATAGACCATCCTGTTTATCGAAAGCGGAAGAGTCGCCGCTGTTGGTAGATTTTACCACCACTATCCTGCCATTGAAAATGCCTGCCCTGTTGGCCTTATCAATGAAGTAGTCGGGCAATCCGCGCAGCAATACGCCGGTGCCAAATTGCAATACCTTTTCAGGCAATTCAAATACCGATTCTGCCGGTATTGTAATTTCTTTTGATTGTATATTCTTTAAGTTAAACCTCGAAAGAATCATAACTCACTTTTTATAAAATAGTATAGTTTAAGGTTGCTTGAACCATCTGCGAATATCATAACAAGCGTGCGCATGTCTGTCCTGCACTCACCAGTATTGGCGGCCTTTTAAGGCTTCCATTTACCGGCAAAGGTCCATACGGCATTAATAGCTGAAGCAGCAGGTGCACCGGGTGCGGTTGCCAGGTTATCGGCATACCACGTAAAATCCCTGCCCGGTCTGTGGCAATTGAAATAATATATTCTACGCCCCCATTGAATGGTATTGGTAGTAGGCACCAAATATATATCTGTATCGGCCATATTCTCTGCAAACGAACAGTTAATAAGATAAAATTGTGCGTCGCGGTGATAGCGGCCCAGCTTAAAGCCATCGTATCCTTTAAAAGAGCAGTTCTTCAGTACAGTTTTAGAGTCGCGGTTTACCGAACCATCATGCCATATACTGGCCGGCCCGGTATGTGCAATGAACTCACAATTCTCAGCATAAGCCCACCCCCGCGGACAATAAAAATCAACACCGCCTTCCATTACACAGTCTTTAAAATACCACAGCCCCTCCTGCACATTCCACGGGCTTACCGTATCCCCGCCAAATGCCCTCAGTATACAGTTGATCACTTTCATACGCGTGCACTGGAAGGTGCGCAGTGCCATCTGGTGACCATCTTTGCGAAGCTGTTTCTGTGGGTTCACAGAGTCTTTCAGACACGCAATGGTTACCGGTTGGGTCCAATCGAATCCATAGCTGTTAGTAATGGTAAGATCCTTAAGCGTTATATCGTTTGCTTCGATATTAATGGTGGCTACGCCCCAGTCATCATTGTGCAGACAACGCCATTCGTCTCTTGCAATAGCCTGTGTTATTATAACAGCATTCTTATCTTCTCCTTCCAGCACAATGTTGTGCTTCTGTAAATACAGCTTTTCCCTGTACACCCCCTTGCGGATGAAGATCACCCTTGGCTCAGCAGCAGAATCCGGCAAACTGTTAATAGCGCCCTGTATCGTTCTGAAAGCGCCGCTTTTGCCGGTAGCATCCACAATGATCTTTTTCGTCTGCGCATTCGTCACAAACACCGCCATCAATAGCGTACAGAATATGGTTAGCCGTTTATACATCAACAATTCCGGGTTCCGGGTTTAGGGTTTCGGATTAACGCCGGCAATCGTGAAACGTGAACCTGTTGCCGGTTACCAGATACAGGTTTCCCGTTTCACTTCGCTATTCAACATTCAATGTCGTTTAGTTAAGATCTTTCATTCCGGCTGGTGGGGACACCCGCCGGGGAACTGTCCCGTGGCTGGTGTCTTCACCAGCCACTAATTAAACGACATTGATTCGACATTTATCATTCGGTGTTCCGTATCCCTTTCTTCATTTCTAATTCCTCAGACTCATTACTTAAAATTCTTTGGCAACTGCTGTATCACCCATTGTACCAGGTCACAGGCTGCTTTATAGTTTTCCAGCTCGATAGGCAACTTGCGGCCATCGAGGTATTCGTTATAGAACCAGGGATCGCCTACTGCAAACACAGTTCCTTTACCCACTTTGGCAACAGACATTACCACGGTTTCACCCTGCGTAAATATTGCCTTTGCAGGACCACTTACTGTTTGTGAAGCATATTCCTTGATATAGATCTTCTTGGCTGTTTTGAAGATGGGATGACCGGCAGGTACCTCAAATGTTCCCTGCTCATATTTGTTACCCTGCACCCTGTTCAGGCTTTCATATTTAAACTGGAAACCAAAACGTTTTGCCAGTTCATTGAAATGAGGGAACTCAACATTGCCGGTATCGTTGCCAAACAACAGCAATACACCACCTGCTTTTACCCAATTTTCAATAGCATCTATATGTTCTTTCTCAATGTAATTAGGCTCTTTGGTTTCTTTCTGTGTATCCGGGTCAACGATCAGGTACACATCTGCACCTTTCAGGGTTTGTGCAGTAGGTGCTGCACCCAATGTTTTTGTTTGTACACCGTAACGGTTAAATACATGGCCCAGTAACTGGTAACCATTATTGTCCATTTCATTCCAGATATAGTGGAACGGTACAGTAGCACCCGTTACATCTTTTGTAAACTCGTGGTTGAAGAAATTATCCAGCACTACGGTTTTACCTTTTCCTTTGTTAAGGTCAGGAACCAGTTCCATTTCAGTAGCAGCCAGCAATACGGCGCCAACACCTTTGGCATCGTTGCGGATCACTTTTTCACTGATATAGTATTCATAACTGCCATCGCGGTAAGGATTGCCACCCAGGCCACTTACACTTACTGTTCCATCCAATGCAGTTAATCCTGCTTCGTCGGTAACAATAAATTTCTTGCGGATGCCATCATATCCTTTCATTGCCACAGGCAGGTAAGTAGAGGGCAGGTAACCCAGTCTTACACCTTTAGCAATAGCATATACAAACATGCTGCTCGCTGAGGCTTCAAAATAATTGCCTTTACGGTTAGGATAGTTCAGGATATCCCACCACAAACCGGTTTGAGGGTCCTGCACTTTTTTCACTGCAGCCGCAAAACGATTCAGGATCTCTATCAATGATTTTCTGCCGGGATGGTTCTCGGGGAAATGCGGTAAGGCATCTACCAGTGCCATTCCGTACCAGCCCATTGCACGGGCCCAGAAGTGAGGAGAAAGACCGGTAGCCTTATCAGCCCATTTCTGTTCTTTGCTTTCGTCCCAGCCATGATACAGTAAACCTGTTTTTGCATCACGCGCATGTTTTTCCATCCACACAAACTGGTTGGTGATATCATTAAAAGCAGTGTCCTCGTGAAACAGTTGTGCCCATTCTGCATAAAAAGGCTCGCCCATGTACAGACCATCCAGCCACATCTGGTAAGGATATCTTTTCTTATGCCAGAAACCGCCTTCGTTGGTACGGGGCTGTGTTTTTAACTGGCTGCGCAACTGGGCCGCAGCTTTATAATATTTCTGGTCGTTGGTAACTTTAAAGAGTGTCAGCAAAACGCGGCCACACAATACGTTGTCGATATTGTAGTCATCAAGTTTATAGCCTTTGATATTGCCTTCTTTGTCAAGAAAGAAGTCCATGCTTTTCTGCATGTACTTGAAATACTTACCGTCGCCGGTATTGTACCACAGGTTTTCAATGCCTTTCAGAATAACTCCCTGATCATAGCTCCACTTTCCGTTCAGGCTGTCTTTCCAGATCGTCAATACCGTATTGGCAATGCTCTCGCTCAGCGGTTGTTGCTGCGCATTCACCTGCATTGCTACTACCAGGCCAATGATTACTAAAATCTTCTTCATTTATTGATTGTTGTGGTTTTTTCTTGAAATCGTGAGTCGTGAATCGTCAATCGTGAGTATGCTCACTACTGTTTTGCTCACGGCTCGTAACTCATAGCTCGCAGCCTGTATTTGCGTTAGGCGTTAAGCGTTCCGCGTTTAGCATTCAGCCTACTTCACCGACACCGCAGCATCCGTAGCACCATACTCAGTAACTACAGATTGCTTCGCTTTCTTCACATCAGTATTTAATACCTTAATGTCTTTTGAACGATCGCCCTGTACCTGCAGCAACAATTCAGCATTGTTATTGTAGATCAATTTATCGAATACAATTCCATCGCCGTTCAATACAGATACAACAGGGTTCAGTTCTTTGGTCACCAGTTGAATATTTTTGAACTGGATGCCACTGGCTTCTTCGCAACGAATGCCCTTCTTCGCCTGCAACACCATATTTTCAAGACGGATATTCTTCACATGCATTTCGGGCAGGCCACGTACAAAAACACCTCTTTCAGCACCGGTACAAACTACATTGGTTACTACAAAGTCGCGGAACTGGGGTGTTTCTTCTGTTACGGGCAACAATTCCACTTTAGGCAGCTCTCTTTTTTCGCCGGTCAAAGGCACAGGATCTTTCGCCATATAGTACATATCGAACAGGATAGCTTCGCCCACAATATCCTTCATGTTGATATTATTGATATACACTTTCTCTACCACACCACCGCGGCCACGTGTTGTTTTAAAACGCAAACCGATATCAGTTCCTATAAAAGAGCAATCACTTACATACATATTTTTTACACCACCGCTCATTTCGCTACCAATTACAAAACCACCATGCGCATGGTACACTACGCAGTTGCGAACAATTACATCTTCAGTAGGCACATTTCTTTTACGGCCTTCTTCATCACGGCCACTTTTAATACAAATACCGTCGTCACCTACATCAAAGGTGCTGTTCTCGATCAGTACTTTTTTGCAGCTCTCCACATCAATACCATCCCCATTCTGTGCATACCAGGGATTTTTAACGTAGGCATTTCTTACCGTCAGGTTTTCGCACAGCAAGGGATGAATACACCATGCAGGAGAGTTCTGGAAAGTAACACCTTCCAGCAATATCTTTTTACAGTTGGCTAATACCACCATATTGGGACGCAGAAAGTCCTTGATAGAATCGTAGAACTCTGGTGCTTTGTCTGCACTGATAGCGCCCGGGTTTTTAAGCTGAGAGCCTTTAAAGTTCTTTTCTGAAGGATACCAGGTGCGGTTATCAGCACTCACAATACCGCCGGAAGCCACGAGGCGTTTCCATTGTGATTCGGTGAGTTTGTCTTTTTTAACCTGGCGCCATGCATCACCGGCACCATCAATGATACCGAAACCGGTAATGGCAATATTCTCCTGGTTTTCGGCCGACAGAGGCGATTGGTTACGCATCTGGGGCAAACCTTCCCAGTTACCCTTTACAAGGGGATATTGATTAAAATCTTCGGAGAACTGGAGTACTGCATTTTTCTGCAGGTGAAGATTTACATTGCTTTTTAACACAATAGGGCCTGTAAGCCATAAGCCCGCAGGAACCACTACTACGCCACCACCCTTTTTACTACTGGCAACAATAGCATCATTAATACTCTTTGTATTGAGGGTAACACCATCGGCTTTGGCGCCAAAGGCAGTGATCTTAATAGTATCTTTTTTGAAAACCGGTTGTTGTATAACGGGTAATTTCCATGCCGTACTACCTGTTTGCGCATAAGCCTGTCCTGCTGCCGCAGCAGCTACCATCAGAAAGGGGAGGATCTTTTTCATATGACAATTACTGGTTGAAACTAGCCTTTTTCTATACCAATATGGTACTTTTTGCCGTAAGGCAAGACGTAGTGAAGGAACAAGTCTAAAAAGATATTTACTTCCGGCAAACATATTTCACCCTTTTTTTTACGCAATCGTTGCCGACAACGATATCAAACTGCACTACTTCAGCAACATTACATATTAATAAATGTGTTCATGACATTTATGCAGTTCTGAAGCGGAAAAAAGCCCTCCAGTCACTCCCGCCTATCTTTTGCAGCCCTGTAAGCCTGCACTTAAACAAAAACAGTTAAGTACCACCAGGTGTTCGCCAGCGGTCTTAAAATGATATCTTAAAAATTGATGGGAAAAGAGGCTGTTATAAGCAAATAGTTAACCAAAAGAAAGCCCACTGCACCGTTGCCGGTACAATGGGCAGGTTTGCTACTATTGATAACCATCATTCTGTTTAAAAATGTCTTTATTGCTAACCGCGTCCAACTGGGTCTGGGGAATAGGACGCACGTTATGATAAGCCTGTACATAAGGGGCAGCATCCGGGTTCATCGCTTTGATGCGATCTACCAGCTTGCCGGTACGTTTCAGGTCAAACCAACGCAATTGTTCACCACAAAGCTCCCGGGCTCTTTCGTCCAGTATAAAATCAAGCGTAACCTGTGCAGCCGTTACCTGCATAGCGGCTTCGCGGCCGGGTATGGCAGCCCTTGTGCGGATCACATTCAGGTAGTAAGCTGCCGAGTCGGTTTTACCGATCTTCAACTCTGCTTCTGCAGCGATCAGGTACAGTTCGGCCAGGCGTATTACAAATACATCGCGTGCGCTCTGGGCTTCAGCCAGGCTGGCGCGGGTAGAATCCTTGAACTTGCTGAGAGACACATAGAACTTACGCTGTGATGGTATGCCGCCGGTGCCATAGGTCTTGGACACATCGTAAGTAGTGTATTTTTTGCTGTTCATTTCTGCTGCTGTCAATGTCTTTTTAGAGCAGTAGCAGGCAGTATCACCTATCGGGAAATTGGTGGCCGCTTTATTTACATACCACACAGTCTGGAAAGAACCGGCATAGCGTGAATCATTTGTTTCATCAAACAGGTTCAGCAAAGAAAGTGTAGGCATATAACGGTTAAATGGACGGCCATTGTTCAGATCGCGGATCAGGATGCTGGTATTTACCTGGTCGTACACCATCAGGAACAGCAGGTGCCCGTTGTTGGACCCGCGCGAGTGCCCGTTGGGATAGGCGGCTGTTGCCAGGTCGTTATAAGTAAGGTTGGTTGAATAGTCTACCGCCCATACCACCTCCTTATTTTTCAGGTTGCCCATATTCCACAGGTCCACAAATTTGGGTTGCAGCACGTAACCATAATTCTTGATCACATCATTGGCCAGGCCAATTGCTTCATTGTTCTTACCGCGGGTAAGGTACATCCTTGCCAGGAATGCTTTGGCTGCACCCTGTGTTACACGGCCATAATCTGTTACCGTTTTAGGCAGGTTATTTACCGCAAACTGCAGGTCAGTAAAGATCTGGTTGTAAAAAGTATCAACCGGTGTTTTATTGGCGGTGGTTACCACTCCGTCTGTAGGCTCTGTGGTAAAATGCACACCACCCCAGGTTTCTACAATATGCCAGTAATAAAAGGCCCTTAAAAAGCGCAGCTCACCTTCACGGGTTGCCTTTTGTGTAGCCGTATAATCGGTTACTGCATTCACTTTTGAAATACCTACGTTGCAAAGGTTTACCGCTGCATACAGGTTGTTCCAAAGTGAAGTGAGCGCAGATGTATTATTGCCCTGCAGGTTATTGTAGGTAGATAACTGGGGATACACATCACCGGTTCCGTTTGTCCAGATATCGGTGCCCATTTCTGCTACGCTGTAGGCCTCTTCCTTTCCGTACCAGAAACGATTATAAGTATAGGCAGCATTTACCAGTGTTTCAAACCCTGCTGCATTTGTGTAAACTGTACTGGCTGTTAAGCCGCTTGGATTGTATTCGTCCAGCTTTTTGCTGCAGCCTGTTACCAGCACCGCGCCTGCTGAGGCAAATACCAATATTATAAAGAAATACTTTTTCATGTCCGAATAATTAATTGATGAATACTGCTGTTAGAAATCAAGATTTAAGCCTGTAACAATTAATTTGGTTAATGGCCTTTCAAACGAGCCAGCACCTTCGGGATCGTAGTCTTTCACTTTAGAGAAGGTGAAGAAGTTCTTAGCACTTACATACCAACGCAATGATGAGATACGGAAACGTTTTGTAATTCTTTCAGGTACCGTATAGCCTAATGTGATGTTCCTTATTTTCAGGAATGAACCATCCTTGTAGCCAAGTGTGGTAGCAAAAGGCATCGCAGCCCTTGATATATTGGAATTGGGGCGTGGATAATCGTTGGTAGGGTTTTCGGGAGTCCAGTAATTTACGCTGGCGCCATTTTCGATGGCATTTGGTTCAAACTTATTAGCGTAGTCCGAAACAAATGTTTGCCCTACCCTTGCAAACAGGTAGATGTTGAAATCGAAGTTGTGGAAAGTAATATCGTTACCAAAGCCAATGCTGTAGCGGGGTACCGCAGAGCCAATAACCTTACGGTCGTTGTTGGCGTTGATCACTTTATCATTATCCTGGTCCTTCACACGAATATCACCGGGTTTATAGCCATAGGTCTTTGCCAGTGATGAATCAGCAGTTTGCCAGATGCCTATTTTCTCATAATCATAGAAAGACCTTACAGGATAGCCAATGAACAGGTTATTTACAATATCGTTCTGCTTACCTACCACTTCTACTATCTTTTCCGTGTTATGCATGTAGGTAAAGGACGAAGACCATGTAAAGTTCTTCTTCTCAATATTAATGGTGCGCAATGCAACCTCTATACCATAGTTATGGGTCTTTCCGATGTTCTGCAGAATAAGCGAAGCACCTGAAGTTGCCGGCAACTGGCGGAAGAACAACAGGTCGTGCGTACGTGAATCATAATAATCCACACTCGCAGTGATCCTGTTACGCAAAAAGCCCAGGTCAACACCTGCGTTGGCAGTATTGGTAAGCTCCCATTTCAGATCGGGGTTACCTATCTGCGGGTTAAGGCCATAGGCCAGTACGCTCTGATCGTTCCATGAGTCGGGGATCAGCATTACTGCACTCTGCGTCTGGTATGGTTTTACAGCAGAGTTACCTGCCACACCATAGCTAAGGCGCAGTTTCAGATCACTCACTACATCCTGGTTCATCATAAACGCTTCATCGCTGATGCGCCATGCTGCAGCCGCAGACGGGAAGAATGCCCAGCGGTTGTCTTTTGCCAGTACTGAAGATCCGTCTGCACGTCCTGTCAGTGTCAACAGGTACTTTCCTTTATAAGAATAGTTCAGGCGTAACGCACCAGACATCAGGTTGCTGCCAATATAATTACTCCAGATAGCAAGGTTGGCAGGGTTGCTTCCCAAAGAGTATGCTTCCTGTGCAGCCAATAACTGTCCTGTACCCTGTGCGTAAGAGCTGTCTGTTCTGTAAGAAAGATAGCTGGTTACCGCTGTCAGATCGATGTTATGTTCGCCGATCTTTTTCTGCCAGGAGATCACGTTCTCCCAGGTAAGGTCTGTCTGTGTACTGTTCAGCACTTTGGATAATGAACCGGAAGACAAAGCCCTGTCAATAGTATTGGCTCCCAGGAAGTAGAAATTCCTGAGGCTACCATTTACAATACCCAGGTTCGAACGGATGGTCAGCTCTTTAAATGGTTTCCACTCGGCATACGCTGTTGAAAGAATGCGGGTGATGTTGAACTTGTTTACATAAGCACCGGGCAGTTCTTCCAGCAATGGGTTCACCTGGTTAGCATTACCAGGGTACTTTACCAATGTATCAGCATTGTATGGCGTATAGTAAGGAATTACCTTATTGGCAACGGTCAGGATATTATCCTGTCGCAGGTTTTGATTGTAGTAAGTTAACTGGCTGGATAAACCAACTCTGAAGTTATTGGTAATTGCCTGGTCAATATTCAGGCGCAATGTATAGCGACCTGAAAAATCATTGTTCAGCAAGCCTTTTTCCTTGAAGTAGTCAAAGGAAAAATACACTTTCGTTTTATCTGTACCGGATGAAACACCAATATTATAATCCTGTTGAGATCCTTTGTTCAGTAACAGGCCGGGCCAGTAAGTAGAAACGCCATTGTTCACAGCATCTCTTTCAGCCTGGCTGGTAAATACGTTGGCATCATCTGCCACAGAGTTCCATTTACCTGCTGTACGGTAAGCCTGTCTTTTAAGGTTGGCATACTCAGGCCCTGTCATTGGCTTGGGATAACCTGCAATATCAGATACACCATAATAAGCAGAAGCCGATATTTTTACCTTTCCGCTTACTCCTTTTTTAGTGGTGATGATCACAACACCGTTTGCACCCCTTGAACCATAAATAGCAGTAGAAGAGGCGTCCTTCAGTACTTCCATTGACTGGATATCGTTAGGGTTAATATCCTGGTAATTGGTGTACTGGATCCCATCTACAATATATAAAGGGCCATTACCTGCAATAATAGAACGGTTACCACGGATCGTTACGGCTACGTTGGCGCCCGCAGCACCACTGGTACGTACAATGTCCACGCCGGGTACTTTACCCTGCACGCTTTCCATCATATTGGCAGCGGCTACTTTTTTTACTTCATCACCTTTCAGTGATACCACAGCACCGGTAAGGTCTCTTTTCTTTACCTGTCCGTAACCAATCACCACAATGTTCTCCAGGTTTTTGGACGAGCCTACCAACGCAACGCTCACCTCAGTTTTATCGCCCACCTTTACTTCCTGCTGGTCAAAACCAACATAGGAAAATACCAGTACATCGTTTTCTTCGGCCTGGATGGAAAACACACCTTTATCATTGGTGGTAGTGCCCCGTGAAGAACCTTTTACATTGATCGTTACGCCCGTCAAAGGCGCCCCGTTCTCATCCGTTACTTTACCGGTAATTGGTTTCAGTAATGCCAGTTTCTCTTCGTTCTCCTTGATCACTATCAGGTTATTTTCCATAACCATGTAAGTGAGATAAGTTTTTGCAAGCAATGCATCCAGTGTTTGCCGGATGCTGGCATTTTCTACACTAAGGACTGTTTGCTGACGAATACCGCGCAGTTGGTTATTGTAAAGAAAGCGGTAGTGGGTTTCCTTCTCGATCTGGCTGAGGATCGTTGATATTTCTGATCTTTTGATCCTGAAATTCAACCTTTCCTGGCCAAACCCTGTAGCGGAAACATGGAGTGAAAACACAAGCAACAAAAACGTTGTCAGCTTCATAATAAGCAATACGTTAGACAGCAACGGGCTTTTGTAGCCCGTTTGAAAAATTTTCATACTTTAGTATTCTTATGGGTTAACAATCTATCCCGCAAGCGGGATAATGACACGCAAATTTTTAACCTGTAGCATAACGGGGAATGCGCCAACATTCTCCGTTTCTTTTGCTAGTCCGGCAACAGGTTATCCAGGTGATTTAATATATATTTCATTGCCTTGAATTTCGAAATTGAATGGTACCGCTGCCTGTAATGCAGTAAATGCCTGCTCTACCGTTTCATTTTCCAGTGAACCATTGAACACCAGTTTTTTAGCTCCTTCATCACGAAACCGGATACTGATATTATACCAGCGCTCCAGCTTTATCGCCAGTTCTTCAAAATCATCTCCGCGAAATTCTAACCGGTTATAGATCCATGCGGTCTCAAACCGCTCATTTTCATGTAAACTGCTATCCAGTATTTCTATGTGTGCACTTGCCAGTGCCAGCGGTTGTGTTTTTTTAACAGCCGAAGGCGCTAATTCAGCAGGAGGCAGGGTTTTAGGCAGCACGATCTTTTGATTGGGGTGCAAATAGATCGGTTGCAGACCATTGCCGTTCTTTCTTGTTATCTGCACCAAACCTCTCAGCAAAGTAGTTTCGGTGTTTTTATCTTCAGGGTAAGATTTTACATTAAAGGCTGTGCCCAGTACAGTAATATTAAGATCACCCGCATGAACAATAAATGGCTTCTCAGGCTGCTTGATAACATCAAAATATGCTTCACCCTGTAGTGTCACCTCGCGGTAACGACCGGCAAAGCCACGGTCGTAATAAATATGAGAACCGGCATTCAGCCATACCGTTGACCCGTCAGGAAGGATTGTTCTTGTTTTACTGCCACGTTGCGCTACTATTTCATCTGATGAGCTATTGGCAGCCGTATTGCGCCAGTAACTAAATGCCCATATGCTGATTGAAATACCTGCCAGCACGGCCGCCCAGCGATAGACCTTTTTCCATTGCACTATGCTGGTACGGGAAGTGCCCGTTTCTTCCATATAGGCCTCATTGGCCGACAGCTGTAATATATGATTGATCTTTTCTGATTCTTCCGCTTCATCCTCAGCCGGTTGCACAGGTTTCCACAGCCGGTGCAGCAACTCATACTGCTGCGACAGGCCGGGCTGTTGTTGCAATGCCTGCATCAACTCCCGCCCTTCTTCAGGGGTTGCATCGCCACTGAGATTGCGCGATATCAGAAACCATATCCTTTCCGGAGTATCCATGCCGATGGTACTTTACACCAATAGGACAGGCGTTTTTAAAGCAGCCATTAAAGGAAATGAAAGATTTTTTTTAGGTTACCGGATACCAGTTACAGGATCCCGGATCTCAATATTTCAGGTTTCAGGATTTCTGACTGCACCCTGTTTTTCTTGTGCCTTGTCTCTTCAACCTTGTGCCTTAACTTATAACCTACAACTTAAAACTTACAACCTGTTTTAGCAACCACGGACTTACCCCGGCCGATACATGGAGCGCTGATACAGGATAGATACAGCAATGATACAGCCAAGCTATAGCAAAGTCCCCGTTTTATCCCCTGTTTAGATCAAACCAATAGCTTTTGCGGTTTCCCCGCGTTAGGCGTTAAGCATTAGGCGTTGGGCGTTTTTCACTTTTCTTTAGCACCCCGCCTTTAGTCAGCATTGATCTGCTGATGGTTTTCATCATTCCACCCAAAGCCATTACCATATGCGACAGGGAGTACACAAATTTGAGCGTTCCATGTGCGGGCTAACCTTCTACCGGTTGCACAACAAATGGTACATCCGTAGAAGAAGTTCGCTCACCGGCAGGCGTTTTAAAACCAGCAAACGTTTTGAAAAAAGCAGGCAGTCTGCCGCAAAGATGGGCATAGCGTCCAAACTGGCAGCCTCGGTGTACAGGGAATTACCTCCAGCCTGGAAACTCTATGATCTCTATAAAAAACTGACGGCACTGGCTACCCGGCTATTGCATGAAGGGGCCAATGAAACCGCCATACCCGCAGCATTGCAGCAGCAGTTGTACAATTGGGGATACCGCAAAGAGATTCATTACCCGGTTATTCAACAACATAAAAAACTGATCGTATTGCGAACTCCGGAAGAGTGTAAGCGGGCTGAAAGCCGGAAGTATGAAGCCGGATGTAGGAAATCTGAAAAAGACAGAAGGTTTACAATACGACCCACGTCATTAAGGCAAACAAAGTACAGAAGACAAAATATTGAATGTCGAATTTCCAATTTCGAATATCGAAGGAAAGAACGAATGTGGAAATGTACAAATGGAGAAAACCGAAGTATGAGGTCTGATGTCGGAAGTCCGATGTCTGAAAGATTCAACTGCAAATTGCCAACTGCCAACTTGTATTCCTCACGGTCTGTATTGCGTCTTTACTTGAAACCCTGTAACGAAAAAAGGTCCAAAGCGCCATAGAAACCTACGACGCTTTCGCGGACCATGGTTATTGTTTAGGGTTATTCTGGGAAAATTTCATGATAGCAGCGGGCTTGCTGATCTGCAGGGCAGTACAGATCTTTTTAATGGCAATAGCCATCTGAACATCTACTGTGTTCACTGAAATATTGAGGATCTCTGCTACTTCTTTGTGTCGTAAACCATCTTCACGCACCAGCTTGAAGATCATTTTGCATCGTGGGGGCAGGTTATCAACGGCCTGTTGCATCTTCTGCATCATTTCAGTGGTCACCAGCCTGTTATAAGGGTCTGATGCCATGTTACCGGCAACAATATCAAGGTCTTCGTAGGGAGCTTCTGTAAGGCTTTTAGCTTTTTGTGACAGCAGGTTGAGCGACCTGTTCTTGACTGCCACATACAGGTAAACCGTTAGATTATCTATTTCGGTTATCCGGTAACGGTTAGTCCATAATTTCACGAACACATCTTCTACTATCTCTTCAGCAGCAGCGTCCGATCGTGTTATGGTTTTAGCAAAATGCAGTAACCGCCTGCTCAGCAGTTTATATAATTCAGCCAGCGGGCGTTCTTCACCCCTGCCGATCCCTTCCTGTAAAAACCGCAAATGGTTGTCCATAGCTGCATACATTTAATGTTACACAACAATGACTACTTGTAAGAAACACAGGGACAGAATCTATCGGAACAGCGTGGTGAAATGACTTTCATACAGCAGTTTTGTTGGTCATGCATAAGAATGGAAACAAAATACAATTGGATCAATAACCTGTGAGGGAGAATTTTTGCGGGAAATGCGCAGGCATTAAGACAACCTGCTATCAGAAAAATGGTACTAAAATGAGGTTCTCCATGACAAGCAATGATCAATCGTTAAACAAGTCTATGCAGATTCCCGTTAATACCGAAATCATTAACATTGTTTTTTTACGCAATCGTTCCCGGAAAAGCCAAATATTGAACGCGGAATGCCTAACGCTAACACAGTCCGGAAGAAAAGCCAGTTAGCAGTTGGCAATTTGCAGTTACAGAAGAATGGTTTGATGGCTATATAGTTTGATTGATATGGATGATAACCATGAAGCTATCTGGCAATTCAGCCATCCTTTTTCATTTTTCACTTTTCACGTTTGACGATATTGCTGACTGACGTCTCACGATATTGCCGCCTCACACCTCCACCACTCTCCGCTCCTTCGCACTCTGATACGCCTTATCAATAATGCTGATCACCTGAACGCCTTCTGTTGGTGTTACGGGCAAAGGTTGATCATTACGGATAGCCTCATACAATAATTCATAGTAGCGTCCGTAATTACCGGGCAGGGTGTTTACATACTCACGGACAACCTTACCATCTTTTTCCGTATGCAATAATCCCCTGGCGGTTTCCGGCTCTATGCCCCAGCCTGGTGTACCGGGTATTTTATGCTGGTTCAGACTTTCTTCCTGGATATCGGCCCGTGGCTTTAAAAAACTACCCAATGTGCCGTGCAATGCAAAAGCGGGGAAAGGTTCACGAACCAGGTAACCGGATTTGATCCGAACCCTTAATGAAGGATAATACAATAAGATCTCCATGTAATCATCCACCTTTGAGCCCGGGCGCAACATGCTCATGTCGGCAAATACGGCCTGCGGCATACCAAACAATTGCAATGCCTGGTCTATGAGGTGAGAGCCGAGGTCATATACCAGTCCTGTTCCGGGACCCGGTGTTTCTTTATGTACTTTGGCACTTAACTCAGGTTTATAACGATCATAATGCAGTTCAGCCTCTACGATGTTTCCTAATACATTGCTGGTGGCAATCTGCCGCACAGTGAGGAAATCGCTATCCCAGCGCCTGTTCTGGAAAATAGAAAGTTTTCGTTGCTGCTGTTCTGCCAGCATTGCCAGTTCGGTAGCCTCCTGTACAGTAACAGTAAAAGGTTTCTCTACCACTACATGCTTACCGGCCAGCAGAGCTTTTTTAGCATACTCAAAGTGAGAGGCATTAGGCGTATTCACTACTACTAATTCTACAGCTTCATCTGCCAGTATTTCTTCCAGCGTGCGGTAAGTACGTACACCGGGATATTGCTGCTCCGCAAGATTCTTACTTCTCTCCCATACCGCATACAGGTTAAACTGTGGCGATACATTGATAAAGGGTGCATGAAACACCACTCCCGACATTCCAAAGGAACATAGTGCTGTATTGATAGGCTTCATGGTACGAAAATACGGAATCGTGAGTCGTCAATCATGAAACAGGTTGCCAGTTACCGGGTACCGGTTTCACGCAAAGACGCAATACAAGCGGTGAGCTTTGAGCTACGAGCTGCGAGCTGTGAGGAATACAAGCTGGCAATTTGCAGTTGAATCTTTCAGACACCAGACCTCATACTTCGGTTCTCTCCATTTGCACATTAGCAAATCCGCACATTTACACATTTCTATTTCTCCACCCTAAACCAATCCACATCTGCAAATCCTGCATCATTGGTATTGGTAACACGTGTACAGAACAAGCCTACTTTGGCGCCGATCCAGCGGCCAACCTCTGCCTGGAATTCATCACCGGCTTCAGTAAAGTTCTTTCCATCGAGGCTATAACTGAACCTGCACTTGGCACCTTTACTCACCTTTACACGGAAGTAAATAGTAGGGTCTGTTATCTTCTGAATTTCCTTTTCTATCTCAGGTTTTCCTTTGTCAGCATCTTTACACAGGCTGTACACCAGCCAGATACCGTCTTTCCTGTTCTTCAATGCAATGTTTGCATAGCTCAATCCCATTACGGCCAAACCTGTCTTCTCATTCTCCAGTTTTGTATTGGGCTTAAAGGTCAGTTTGGTGGTTACGGTAAATTCTTCTGCCGGAAACTTCTGCAATAACACGTTGGGGGCTTCCCAGAGATTTCTTGCGCTATCCGGCATTTTATGACTGAACAAACGCAACATTCCTTTTGAGGGGTTGGTAAATGCCCATGTAGCTTTTGCATTCGCCATCCATTGCCATTGCAATCCCAGGCGATTGCCGTCAAACTCATCACTCTCTACAGGCGTTTGGATAGGCCATGTTTTACCAACATTCGGTTTTTTATACGTTACTACCGGCTCACCTTTTCCATCTCCATCTTTATCTACACCAATTACCGGCCAGTCATTATTCCATTTCATGGGTTGCAGTAATACCACACGTCCATAGGCATCTTTGTCCTGGAAATGCAAGAACCAATCTTCACCGGTTTGCGTGGTTACCCATGCACCCTGGTGCGGACCATTGATGGGTGATGAGCCCTGGTCCATTACTACTTTTCTTTCGTAAGGGCCATACACGCTTTTGGAACGCAATACCAATTGCCAGCCGGTAGATACACCACCTGCCGGTGCAAAAATGTAATAGTAGCCATTACGTTTATAAAACTTAGGACCTTCTACGGTAGGGTCCTGGTCGTGACCATCAAATACCAATACACCATCTTCTACCACTTTGGTTCCTTCATCGTTCAATTGTTTTACAACAATGATACTTTTAATAGTAGCCCTGCTACCGGCATAGCCATGCACCAGGTACACCTTTCCATCATCATCCCATAAGGGGCAGGGATCTATCAAACCTTTTCCGCCTTCCACCAGTACAGGCTCACTCCAGGGACCAGCAGCATTTTTTGCTTTCACTACAAAAATGCCAAAGTCAGGATCGGGATAATAGATATAGAACTCACCGTTGTGATAACGTATTGCAGGCGCCCATACACCACCGCCATGCTGAGGTACTGAAAAATGCTCTACCGGTGGCAAACGTTTTACCGCATGACCAATAATGCGCCAGTTCACCAGGTCTTTTGAGTGTAACACTGGTAAACCCGGAATATCTTCAAAGCTGGAAGAGACGAGGTAGTAATCATCGCCAACACGAATGGCGTCGGGATCTGAATAATCGGCATGCAGAACAGGATTCCTGAAAGTGCCATTTCCCTGGTCTGCAACCCATACCTGCGATACATAGGGTGTTTCAGGTTTAGCGACTGTGCTTTTCTGTGCTATTGCTCCGCTACACATCAACATAGCAACCACTACCGGCGAATACTTTTTCATGGAGTAAATCAACAATTGTTCTATTAAATAAAAATGTCTTTAACCTGATCCTTTAAGAACTGAAGATACAAAAGCATTGTATCTATTAGTGTACCGCTGACAATTATTTGCCTTCTGATTATAAAGCTTAACCTGTCAGGTCTGGCATGAGCGGGTTAATCACTTTTGTAAGGAAATTCTGCTTCCCGGCTTAGACCTGACAGGTTTACTTTCCCGGAACCGGAGATTCAGATTTACTGAAAGGGTTCCACTTCACAGCACCTGCAAAGATGTTCTCAGGCGTATATCTTTTAAGTTGTTTCTCACTCAGTTGTTTTGACCATTTCACTCTTGCAGTAGTATTGGCACCTGCCCCTGTGCTATTGTATTCAGCATACAGCACCGTTTTTTCATTCTCCACATTGTTCCAGTTATTCCAGCCAACAGGTAAAATATGGCTACCCATAACAGTTCTGATAAAAACTGTTTTTGAATATGGACGCCAGGGTCTTCCGAGATAAACCTTTTTGGCAGCAGTATCTGCAATCAGCTCGCAGTCAGTAAATACAAAACCAAACTCCTGCCTGGGAGTAGTAGCCGCTGCGGTAACAAAAGAGTTGGTAAGACTTTTTATAACGCAATGCTGGAATAAAACGGTCGCCTCACCGAAAATGAAGTCTGTGGTTCCTTCAATATAACAATCCTGGAACAACTGGCGGCTCGTTTCTGTTGCAGCATACAAGGTATCCTGGTTGCCCAGCAGTCTGCAGTTCTTAATAACGCTGCGATCACCTTCCACATGCAAAGCAACAGCCTGCCCCACCCTTCCGGCAGTATTTTCAATAGTAAGATTCTCTACACGGCAATCATTGCCCTGTATCAGTACCGTGTAAGATGTATAAGTACTGTATTTGTCTTTGCCATAAGCATCAGCGCCACCGGGATAGGCTTTACCTGAATAATCATTATTGGTGATCACTGTGCTGTCTTTACTTTCCCCTACCAGGGAGATCATTGTTTTCCAGGAAGGCACCACCAGCTTCTCATGATACACACCTTTCTTGATAAAAATAGTAACCTGTACCTGCGACAGATCACGCACTGCATTGACAGCTTCCTGGATAGTTTTGTAATTGCCACTACCATCCTGTGCCACTACAAGGTAAGACGGATAAGTAGGCTGCTGTGCAAATGCTGCAAAACAGGCAGCCAGTAAAACGAACAGAGTTGTAAGCTTCTTCATATTTGTAATTCTCAAAGAAATATTTCACGACCTGGTGGCCGGATTGTTTGATGGCCAAGATGCGTATCAACAGCAAGATAACCATCAAACAATCAAACCATTCAGCTATTATCACATTTTAATGAACGGCACTATCTGTTTTTCACCCAATCTCCTGAATTCAAGATAGTACATGCCTTTTGGCAGTCCTATCACACTGATGCTGGTACTGTTGGATGCAGGCTTGGTATACCAGGTTGCCAGTTTGATACCATTTGCATTATACACAATGATCGTTCCTACAGTGTACAATTGCGGATGATACAGGATCACACGATCATGTGCCGGGTTAGGATTAACAGTGAACACACTGTAAGCAACACCTTTCACCGGTATAGATATGTTGGCCAAACCACTACCTGATGCAGTAATAGCGCCACTATAATTACCGGCACTTGCTGCATTCATACGCACCAGTACTGTACGTGTAACCACACCACCCGTTGCCGGAACCAATCTCACAGTATCAGACCATGTAGTACCATTATCTGCAGACAACTGGAATTTGGCAGGTGCAGCCACTGTAACATTGCTCAATATATTACCACCGTTCAATGTAAATGATTGTGATGCAGAAGGGATACCAACAGTTTGCGAAAAATCCTTCAGTGCTGCTGTAGCAGTAAGGAAGGGAGCCAGTACGCTGGTACCGGTTACTGCAACATTTACAGTAATGCTGCCACTTGTATTGGTAATATTGCCTCCCTGCGTTGCTGCAGTGGTAGCATTCAATCTTACGCTGATCGTTGTATTACTTACAGCACCATTGGTAGCAGTTAATGTAATCGGGGTAGCACTGTTGTTCCATGAAGTGCCGCCATTGGATGAAATTTCGAAATTAGCCGGTGCTGTTATCACCAGGTTGGCCAACAGGTTGGCACCGGATACAGTATAGGTTTGTACTGCCGACGGAGAACCTACAGTTTGTGCAAATGCACTGAGCGTGCCGGTAACAGTAACAACCGGGGCCAGCACCGTAGTTCCTGTAACAGCCACATTTACAGTAGTGGCACCAGTGCTCACATTCGCAATGTTTCCACTATAAGAAGCAGCTGCTGTAGCATTCAGCCTTATACTGATCGTTGTACTATTTACAACACCATTTGTTTGCGTCAGTGTTAATGGTGCAGCATTGGTGTACCAGTTGGTACCACCATTATTGGATATTTCATATCCCGCAGGCGGTGTAATAACAATGTTGTTGGTAAGATTGCTTCCTGATACGGTATAGGTCTGAACCGCAGAAGGAGTTCCTATTGTCTGGCTGAAGGCAGACAGTGTTCCTGCTACAGTAATAGCAGGCGGTTGTACCACTGATGCCAATCCTTTCAGCGACACATCTTTCAGTTTCGCATATCTTCCTGCGCTACCACTGCCACAGCTATAATACAGGCGGATAGTTAATGTTTTACCTCCCGGTACCGTTACACCATTGGATGCAGCCAGTGCCAGCCTGTAACCATCTGTGGTATTTGCCGTTTGGTTATTGATGAGGATAGGAGTAGCAAACGCACCATTGGCTGTACTTACCAACGGACCGCCGGGGCCTGTACCACCGGTAATATCAAGAGAGTCCGCAGTAGTAAACCCGCTGAGTGAATACACTACCGCCAGCTTGGTATTGCTGGATGTGTTGTAGAAAGAAGAGGTCAGCAGCAATGAATCTACACGCACGTTATAACCAGCCTGCGCTGTCAGGGTAAATTCTTCATAGTAGATCCTGCTCAGGTTGCCACCGGGACCACCGGAAGTAGTAGCCCATGTACCATCACCATTGGCAGTTGCACCAAATGCCTGTCCAAAGGTGGTAGAATAAGCAGGAACCGTTGTTACTGTAGTACCGTTTGACAGGTACAGGTTCTTGAAAGAAGGCGTGCTGCTGTTTACACCTGTAGCGCGTGAAGCAGCATCGTCTGTATTATTTGCCTGTAATGGCCAGTATAATAAAACATTTGAAACCGGTAATGGTGTTGATTGCACCGTACCTGTTACAGCCACATTTACGGTGGCAGCACCGGTAGAGGCGTGCACAATATTACCGGCAAAGGTGCCTGCACTGGTTGCATTTAATCGAACAGTAATAGTAGTACTTGCCAGTATGCCACCGGAAGGAGTAAGTGTTAAAGGAGTAGTACTGCTGTACCAGTTGGTACCGCCATTGGCTGATATCTCATACCCCGCAGGTGGAGTAATGGTTACTGCAGCAGGCAGGTTCTCACCGGCTACTACATAGATCTGTGTGGCAGATGGCAATCCCACACCTTGTATAAAGCTGTTCAATGTACCGGTGGTAGTAATGGTAGGCGTACTTGAAATAGCTACCGTATCAGTAATATGAGCAGCCAGTCCTGCTTTGGATGCTCTTACATAATAGTAATAAGTAGAGCCCGGAGGAGGAATTGCTTCTGAATAATTGTAGTTAACAGCCGTATCGTTGGGCGATACCTGCTCACTTACTTTAGTGAAACTGATCTTATCGCTGCTGCGGAATACCTCGTAGGTAACCTGCGCCATAGGCCAGCTGATATTCCAGTTAAAAGTAGAAGTGGTTGTTCCTTTGGTACCACGGAAGTTTGATACAGCAATAGATGGCGTGAACGGAGTACAGAAATCAGCAGATACTGAACAGGGCGTCCATGTTTCAAACAGGTTTCCATCGGTATAAGTAGCCGCTTCCGCATCTGTTAACTGGTAAGACCAGGATACACGCTGGCTTACATCAACAAGGCTGCCATTAAAGCCACGGCTCTTGTATTCTGCATTGTAAATAAGATTCGTTAATGTACCGGCATCCCATGTAGACCAACCTTCGGAGCGGATAAGACCGGCACCATATACAGCATTCAGCAATACCACTTTGTTATTGGCAAATGGAGAACTGCCGGTTGAGTTTTGCCAGGGGCGTGATAAGTAGTAAGTGGTACTGCCAATATTTGCCGGGAACACACAGTTCCGGAAAACATAGCCATACGTTTGACCAGCCTGTGTATTGGGCGCTGTGATATAAGAACTACCCGCGGCGCTTCTTGTTTTTGCATAAATAACGCAGGAGTCAAAAATGGCACGGGCGCTACCGAAAATAAAGTCAACGTTACCGTCGATATAGCAGTTCTTGAAATATTGTTTCAAACCGGTATTACCGTTTGTAAGTAAAGTATCCTGGTTGCCGAGGAAACGACAATTGCGGAAAGCAGACCTATCGCCGCTTACATGCACCGCCACTGCCTGTGAACCATCACCAAATGAATTTTCAAAAGTGATATTCAGTGCAGAGAAATCATTAGCCAATACATATAATGTATAAGAGTTGAATGTACCTACTGTACCACCGGAAGAGGTAGGTGTGCTGGCGCCATCATTATAAGTAATAATGGTATTGGCAACACTTTCACCCACCAGTTGTATAAACGGCTTGGTAGCAGGGATCACGATCTTCTCTTTGTATTTACCATTTTTGATGAAGATAATATAAGGTGTAGTGCGACCGGTTGGTGCAGCATCAATAGCAGCCTGTATAGTAGTGTAGTTACCGCTGCCATCTTTAGCCACAGTTACCGCAGTACCTGCCGGTGGCTGTGTTACCGGGTTTGGCGCTGTTGCAGTACCACTTACGGCCACATTTACAGCAGTAGCACCTGGCGAAGCATGTGCAATGTTGCCGCTGTAGGTTCCTGCTGCTGTAGCATTCAGCCTTACAGAGATGGTAGTATTCGCAAGTGCCCCACTGGCCGGTGTCAGCGTTAAAGGCGATGCATTGGTATACCAGTTGGTACCGCCGTTGGCCGATACTTCGTAATTAGCAGGTGGTGTTACAGTAACATTACCTGTTAAATTACTGCCCGCTACTGTATAGGTTTGAATAGCAGATGGGCTTCCTGTTGTTTGTGTAAATGAACTTAATGTTCCTGTGGTAGTAATAGCAGGAGTTGCAGCAGGAGCACCTGTTGCCACACCATTTACCCACACATTTTTCAGTAATGCGTAGCGGCCGGAACTGGTACTGCCGCAACTGAAATACAGGCGGAGCGTAAGCGTTTGGCCTGCTGCCAGGGTAACGCCATTGGTACCATCCAGCGCCAGGGTATAAGTAGTTGTGGGGCCGGTGTTTTGCTGGGCCAGCACAACGGGCGATGCAAAAGAAGCAGCTGTAACATCCACTGAGTCTGCAGTGGTAAATCCTGTTTTAGAATATACTACCGCCAGTTTGGTATTGCTGGCAGAAGCATAAAAGGCAGCCATCACTGAGATAGAGTCTACCCTTACTGAATAACCGGCAGCAGCAGTTACAGTGAATTGTTCATAGAATGTTCTGTTCAGGGTGCCACCGGGGCCGGGAGTGGCAGAAGTCCATAATCCATCACCCAAAGGACCGGCAGAAAAAGCCTGTCCCAGTGCGGAAGAATAAGCTGTAACACCTGCAACAGTAGTACCATTGGAAACATAGAACTTATTCATCGTTGGCGTGCTGGCTGTAACACCCGCTGAGCGTGATGCGGCATCATCACCTGCATCAGTGATCAACGGCCATTTCTGCAACAACACAGTAGCACCGGTGGTGGGTGTTGTTGCAGCTCCGTTTACAGGCAATGCATAAGTCAATGCATTGGTACTGGTATGTGTAATGTTTCCACCGTATGTTCCGCCGGTAGTTGCATTTAAACGTACAGTAATAGTAGTGGAAGTAACAGTACCGCCACTTTGTGTAAGCGTAAGCGGTGAACTGCTGGTGTACCATGTTGTGCCGCCATTGGCTGATATTTCGTATCCTGCCGGGGGCGTTATCACAATATTACCGGCAAGACCTGTACCGGAAATAGTATATGTCTGAACAGGAGAAGGGGTACCCAGCGTTTGTGCAAATGATACCAGTGAAGCAGTAACACCTATTACAGGATTATCTGTTACCAGTGAATTGAGATAGTTCTCCAGGTTGGTATAACCATTGGCAGCAAAAGTACCACGGTCTGATGCATCGTTGGGATTAAGGCCATTGGCTGTCTCCCATGTATCAGGCATACCGTCATGGTCCGTGTCTGTGGGCGGTGTGGTTGAAGCCAGTGTTGGCCATGCATTCACCGTTAACTCGTAAGCAGTACCGTGCGGAAAGCCGCCCTGTACATCAATTAAATTACCGGTACGATTGCGTACATCTGCTATTATACGCTGATCAAGCGTATCTCTTGAAGGCAACAAAGCACCTGCATTCAGCAATACCTGTTCGTATGCTTCCTGTGCCGTATAGCTTGAAAATGTTGAAATATTAAAAGGTGTAGTCACCTTCGATTGTATTGTATCTGCAGGAGCGCCACCGGCCATAGCTACGCCACTCCAGTTGTTAGCTGTTACTGCAGGGTAACCATCCACATAGTTTCCTGTAAGGTACACTTTAGGATATGGGTAATCCGTAGACTTCGACGGATTCATGATCATGGTCTTGATAGGTATTCCGTCACTGCTGCCGGTAGAAGTGGCCGGTCCGTACTTATAATAGTTGTTCACTACATTATAGTTACCGCCGTCACCACCATTGGTACTGTATGAGCCCCAGTTATAGATCACGTTGTTACGGAAGTCGGCATTCTCCGCACCTATCACCGCAGGCGAATAGGTACTTACACCTGCAAAGCGGGGTCCGCGACCTTTGAAATGCGCTATCAGGTTATGATGAAATGAAGCTGTTTTACCGCCCCAGATCCCTCCATAACCATGACGTTCAAAATCCGTATCGCCTGTTTCAAAGTGATAGGAATAGTTGAGCGGTTCAGAAACAATATTCCATTGCATGGTTACACTGTCTCCGCGATATACCGTCAACGCCTCGTCAGAACTCCAGCTTACCGAGCAGTGATCAATAATGATATTTTTACCACCGAGGTTACCCAATGCGTCATCTCCGCCACTGCCATCTACCATTCCTTTGTTCTGGTTCTTATCGCCCATGCGCACACGTATATAACGCAGTATCACGTTATCGCCGCTGATCACCACAGGGTTATCGGCCAGGCAAATACCTCCGCCGGGAGCAGTTTGACCTGCAATAGTTGTATTGGACCTGATATTAAGTTTGGAAGTAAGATGTATAGTTCCCGATATACGGAAAACAACAGTGCGATAAGGATATGTAGTAGCAGATGCACTTACTGCATAACGCAATGTACCGGGCACATTGTCATCGCTCAGACTGGTTACTTCAAATACAGTAGTAGGGGAAGCCGCTGTTCCCCTGCCGCCGGAAGTAAACCGCCCGGCACCTTCAGCTGTGGGGAAGGCCAGTTGTTGCGCTCCCGCTGTCTGCAGTAACAGGCAGGCTGTTACTACGGCTGTACAGCGCAATAAGCATTTACGGACAATAGAAAAAGAACGTGTAGAAATAGCAGGCATAAGCAATTGTTTTATATTATGGCGGGATGGCATTTATGGCAATAGTCAACTGCATTACATTCACGAACAGGCATACTACCTGCTCATGGTGTTCTGCAACAGCCATTCATCCATCAAACTATTGAACAATCTTATCGCTTCACCACGCGCTCAGCCAGTTCAAGGTGCTGTGCTGATATTTCAGCCAGTACCAGTTCGGCCATGCGGCGGGCTCCCAACTCACTGAAGTGTGTATCGTCGGTTTTTCCCTGGGGATAATTGGGGTGTTCACCTGGTTGCAGGTAATTGAATAATAATTTCGATTTGTCTGGTCCAAGCTCCTGTAATAAATCCTGGCTCTTCTTATCAAGGTCAATCAGGGGTACATTATATTTAGCAGCTACTGATCGCACCAGGGCAGCATATACATCATGCGTACCTTGTATCTTCCCGGAAGCAGAATCAAATTTTCTGCGTGCTACCGGTGTGATCAATATCGGGTTAGCATTCTTACTTCTTGTATCCGTAACATATTTTACCAGGTTAGCAGTAAACTCTGCTTCTGTAGTATAAGTCTTTTTAGTAGGCACCTCATCGTTGTGTCCAAACTGCACCAGTACATAATCACCTTCCTGCATGGCATCCACTACAGGTTGCCAGCGGTTCTCTTTCATAAATGAACTGGTGCTTCTGCCATTCTGGGCACGGTTATCAACGGTAACAGTAGAATCAAAAAAATACACAAAGGGCATTCCCCATCCTGTTTCGGGATAGTACTTAATTTCTTTTTTAGACATGGTAGAATCACCGATCAGCCATACTGTGATCTTCTTTTTAGGCGGAATGCAAAAAGACAGTAACAAAGCCAGGCTAAAAATTCGGATGATCTGTTTCATGTCGTTATATGTTGTATGTACTATGTTGCTGAATACAAGGCACAAGATTCAAGAGACAAGGCACAAGGAAAACCAGGGTTGCGGTCAGAAATCCGGAATCTGCTTCGAATCCCCAAATCCCTACATCTCAAAATCAGCAGTATTCACTATTGACCATTCACTATTCACTTCCCCACCAATCCATTCAAATACACTTCAATATTCGTGTACTGTTTGTCCAGAGAATAAGTAGTGGCGTCGGATGCGTTATTGGGATCAAGACCATTCTTCTTTTCCCAGTCATCAGGCATCCCGTCTTTGTCAGTATCTGCCAATGCAGGTAATGACCGCAATGCAGGCCATGCATTTACAGTCTGTTCGTACGCTGTGCCATGCGGATAACCGCCCTGCACATCAATAAAACCACCGGTCCTGTCCTTCACATTTTTAATAATACGTTCGTCGAGGGTATCGCGTTTAGGCAATACAGCCCCTACATTCTTCAAAACAGCCTCATACGCATCCTGTGCAGATTGCAGGGCTATCTCTGTTGATGAGAAAGGTTTATCCAGTTTTACCTGTGAGGCAGGCACTTCAGTTTCTTTAGTACCTATTCTTACACCTTTCCAGTTATCCTTGCTCACATCATTGGAACCATCAATATAATTTCCTTCCACATAAAATTTACCAAATGGAATTTCAGGCGCTTTGTCATAAGGGTTCAGCATCTGGAACCGCATTTTACTGCCGGTTGACGGGCCATACCTGTAATAGTTATTCACTATGTTGTAAGTACCACCTTCACCTGCATACACATTGTTACCGCCCCAGTTATAAATAACATTGTTACGATAATCAACATTTTCTTCGGGGCAGTTGCGGATACCATCAAAACGGGGGGTACGGCTGTTACAGTGAGCAAACAGGTTATGGTGTGCAGATAAATGTCTGCCACCCCAGATCGCTCCATAGCCATGATGTTCAAAATCCTTATCACCTTTCTCAAAATGATAAGAATAATTAAGGGGTTCACTGATCATATTCCATTGCAGCGTAGTACTGTCGCCGGCATAAATGGAGAACACTTCGTCCGTACTCCAGCTAAGGCTGCAATGATCGATAATGATATTATTGCGACGTGTTCCGCCAAAAGCATCGTCGGCGCCTCCGCCATCAACCATGCCCTTGTTCTGAAAACGATCGCCCATGCGGATACGGATATAACGGACAATAATATTATTGCCGCCAAACCCTACAGGATAATCAGCAAGACAGATACCATCACCGGGCGCTGATTGCCCGGCGATGGTGGTATTGGCTGGTATTACCAGCTTTGAAGCAAGATGGATAGTACCGGATATTGCAAACACCACGGTACGTGGGCCCTTTGTTTGCAATGCTGCACGCAAACTACCCGGACCATCATCTTCAAGCGTGCTTACAATGGCAACCTTGCCACCTCTGCCACCTGTTGTATATTTTCCAAATCCTTCAGCACCCGGAAAAGCAATGGGTTGAGCGTTTGCACAACCCCATTGAATAGCCAAAGTACATAAGGCAATACCAATCTGCTTATTAATCCCTTTCATTAGTTTTCAAAAAGTAGGTTTTAAAAAACACTATTGTCTCCATCTCGGATCTCCGGAAGTGCTTTTACCTGCAAAGCTGGCATCTTTAAAGGCAAAGTTCCCATTAGAAGGGTCCTGCCAGAGAGCAAAAGATGTTCCGCTGTATGCTGTCATGCTGGGCACACCGGCACCGGTTGCAAATGGCACATAATCAGAAGTATTGTAATTACCGGTAGAAGTAACAGCAGTGGTAGCATTTACCCTGATACCACGTACTGCAGTATTACCGGCATTATTTTTTCCTATACCCATGATACAATTGGAAACGATCACACCACTGGTTACGTTATTGGTAGTAGCGGTGCTGCCGTAATCGATCAGGTAGTTAGAACCACCACCCCAGGGCGCTTCATTGATGGTACAGTTCTGGATAGTTACAGCTACACTGTTCTGTTTGCTGGTTACTATCTTTTCTGTTTTATAGATAGTACTATTGGTGATAGAGATATTATCAATTTTACAGTTTACGTTATCAACGTTGATAATACCGTAGTTAGAGATACTATCTGCAATACAGTTGTTCATTTTGAAATCGGTCATATTGATCACTGCTGTCTGCAGGCGCACCACACCACGGAAAATCTCTGTCTGGCAACCATCAAATACCATTTTCTTAACTGTACAAGCATTGCTGATGTTGAATACATAACTGGAAGCATAAGCTGCACCTACCAGTTTAACGCTGCTAAATACAATAGAATCAATAACGCTGCTTGCGGTAACATTGAAGTTACCCGTCATGTTAATCCTTGCCAGTTCATTGCTGAAGTCATAACCACTCATGATGGTTACTGTTTTGCTCAGGTTCATTGAAGTAGCGATCTCATAAGTTTGTCCGCGTTTCAGCAATACCACGCTACCTGCTGCAATCTGGGGCAATGTATCTGCCAGTACTGAAGGGCGACCTGTAATACCACGCAGATCAATAATATCTCCGGTAATCGGAGATTTTGTTGTAAAGGTTATAATGCCTTTGCTTTTTGTACCCAGGAAGATCTCAGCAGTATAAGTAGTACCACCCTGGAGGCTTTGTATCAGCTTCTGGCTTGCAGTAATATCAGTTGATGTTAAAGCAATATCCGTAGCAGAACCACCTGCCGGGGTGATCGTGATCTTTGTAAGCCCTGCGGTTGCTTTCCATTTCAGTAATGCTGCATTATCCAGCAGGTCACCATCTGCTATGGTCAGGAAGATCTGCTCACCGGTAATAGTAAAGCTGCTGCTACGCAGCCATTTTGAATCCAGCGTAGTATCGGCGCCCAGTGTTTTTACCCTGGCATAATACTTCTGTCTTACTACCAGGTCGTCATCGGTAATGGTAATACCTGTAGTATCTCTCTGGTAAGTACGTTCTACTGTATTAAACAGTGAATCTTTAGATACCTGGATCCTGTACTTAACAGTAGTATCAGTAGAGCTGGTGTATAAGGAGGCATTCCAGTACAGGAACACGTTTGTTTCTCCCGACGTTGATTTAATATCTCCGGAAGGCATAAACCTGCGCATAGCTTCCAGTGACTCATTGTTCTTTTTACAGGAGATAACGCCCGCTATTGCACAACACAATACCGGGATGAATATTTTGATGATATTATAATTTGTTCTTTTCATATTGAAGCAGTTTTAATAAGATCAATAACCGTAATTCTGGGTCATTCTGTAATTACTGTTTAATACAGATGAAGGAATGGGGAATAATTCTTTTTTCTCGGCTTCAAAATAACGCGCATACCCTTTCAGGTCGCTGGTAAGATAATCTTCATTAACAGACGCACGCCAGTTTTTAACAGTATACCCGGTAGGTGCGGTAGTACTTCCCAATCCTGGTTCAAACAATACTTTGCTGAACACACCTCCGTACACATCCAGGGTAGCTGTTTCCTGTACAGATGTTACAAGATTATAAGTAGCAGCTTTTGCGTACACATATTTAGGAATATTGGTATAACGACCAACACCATTCATAAAGTCGCGCAGCTTATTTCTTGTCTCATCGATCTTTGAGCCGAGCAGGTTCCAGCGGATGAGGTCATATTTACGGATGCCTTCACCACCAAACTCCAGTAAACGCTCCTGTACAATAGCTTTAAAAAAGCCATCATAATCGGTAGGCGTAGTACCCATTCTTGATTCATATCCCACAAAACCTCTTTTCCTTACTTTTTCATACGCATCTATAGCAGTAGCAGAAGGGCCGTGATTGATCTCATTATCAGCTTCAGCATACATCAGCAGGATATCTGCAAAACGCATGATAGGCCAGTTGATCGCCAGGTTCTGCGAAGTACCGGTAATGTTTGTCCATGAACGTCTGAATTTACCGTCAGTCATGGTACTGCCAACGTTCAGGATCTTCTGGCTGTTGGCATCAATTTCAAAAGCATTGATGGTAACATCCCTGCGGCAATCGCCAATTGAATCGAACTCATAGAAATAGGTGGGCAGGATATTGATACCACCACCACCGCCTCCAAACCTGGAGCTGGTGTTGTGTCTCAGACCATTGTAATAACCCAGTTTACTATCGGTACTTGCATTACCACCGTATGCACCTATCTCAAACATCAGTTCATGTGCATTGTCGTAGCGGGTAGCACCATGCAGTGTTTTGAAGAGATCTTCATACACCGGGTTAAGGCTATGCTCTTCGGGATGGCTCATGATATCCTTACACTCATCCAATGCGATCTGGTAGAAAGTCTTATAGTCCGATTTGCGTTCGTTCTTATGATTGCTTCTCAGTTCATAACCACCTCTTGTCAAAGCAATTCTTGCGCGAAGACCTTTTACAAAACCTTTGGTAAGACGAAGGTTCTGGTCGGGTGACTGTGAGCGCCAGGGCACCAGCTCTTCCGCTATTTTCAGATCATTGATCAGTACATCATAAATAGAATCGCGGTCTGTTTTTGGTAAATACAGGTCAGTCAGGTCTGAAGCCGGTACCAGTTGAGCAGGCAGATCGCCCCAGTTGCGTAATGCTTCCAGGTAAAACTGTGCACGCAGTGTCAATGCCTCACCGTACAACTTTTTCATGGTAGTCTGCTGGTCTGTAGTTCCACTTTTGTACAAGGCAGAAGCAGGGATGTATTTGATACAGATATTAGCACGCTCAATTCCTTTAAACAACTGAATAAAAGGATTGGGCAGGTCAGTATTATCAATACTGGCGCCATAAGTACTGATACCCCTTCTGTCTGAGGCGCTATAGTCGCCGGATGTTTTCATATCATCGGCCGATTGCGGGAACAGTGTAGCAATACGGCTGCCGTAACCATTGTCACCGATCAGCATTGCGTACACACCAACCACAGCAGAGTTCGAGTTGGAAACGCTTGAAAAAACCGCTTCCTGCGTAAGCGATGAATTAGAATCTGCATCAAGATACTTTTTGCAGGAAGAAGCAGTCAACAGCCCTGTAAGGGTTATTGATGTTATTATTACTTGTTTAATTGTATGTTTCATTGCCCAAAATCTTTAAAGAATTAAAAAGATACGTTTACACCACCAAGAATAAATCTGCTGCGTGGATAAGCAGCATAGTCAACCCCGGGCGTAAGCGGCGTGCTACGGCGGGTATTGGCCTCCGGATCGTAACCAGAGTATTTGGTAAATGTGTACAGATTATTCACCGTTAAGTAGAACCTGAAACGGGAAAATACCTTTGTCTTTTTCAATAAAGAAGCAGGAAGAGAATAACCAATGGTAAGATTGCTGATCCTTAAGAAAGAAGCATCTTCAATAGCATAAGAATGCAGGAAGTAGTTACCCAGTGAAGGGGTCCACATAGTAGCATTCGTATTCATAGCGCTTAATGCAGCAGGATCGGTAACCTTGTTGCCATTCGCGTCAAACAGTTTATACCTGTTCGCCACTTCGGCCAGCATATTGTTGTCTTTGTACTGGTAAGTAGTAGTAAACTCCATCCTGTTGGCATTGTAAGTTTTATTACCAACTGACCAGTTTACAAATACACTCAGGTCAAATCCTTTATAAACAAACTGCTGGTTTAAACCTCCCATAAATTTAGGCTGAGAATTACCCAGTACAGTTTTGTCCTCATCATCAATGGTCATGCTGGCTTTGGAAGACAGCTTTTTCAGTTTCAGATCACCAGGCTGAGGAGCCCTGTTGCCCAAAGCAGCAGCGCTGGAGTTAGGAACATCAGATTTCAACGTGTAAGTCTGGTTAGCAGAGTTGTAATTGAAATCATCTACCGTATAGAACCCATCAGTTATAAAACCATAATATTGACCTACAGGTTTACCTACTTCTACTTTAAAGTCGTTCAGTGCATTTACCCAGCCTGAAGAAGTATAATAAGATTGCATCGCATGGCCGGTTGCATCCAGACCCAGGCTCACGATCTTATTCCTGTTACCGGAAATATTAAAGTTTGCAGACCATGTGAAGTTCTTGTTGTTGATGATAGTAGTACCCAACTGCAGCTCAATACCGGTGTTCTCTGTTTTACCTGTATTCTGGTATTGAGAAGTAGAACCACTGGTAAGAGGAATAACTGCATTCAACAACAGGTCCCTGGTAGTATTTCTATAGAAATCAAGTGAACCGGTTACTTTGTTATTAAATATGCTGAAATCCAGACCAATATTGCGGGCAATAGTAGTCTCCCATTTCAGGTAGGGGTTTGACAATGTGCTGGGAGGAGCAATACCCGGTGTAACTGCCTCTTCAAATGCATAGCTGGAAGTATTGGTACCAAAAACAGTGCGGAACATGTCGTTGTCAATACGGTTGTTACCGGAAGTACCAAAGCTTACGCGCAGTTTCAGATCGGAGAAGAAATCAACATTTCTCATGAAGTTCTCTTCTGAAATGCGCCATGCCAGTGCCGCTGAAGGGAAGCTGGCAAAACGTCTTCCTTTAGCAAATTTGGAAGAACCGTCGTAACGCATGGTAACTGTTAAAAGGTATCTACCATTGTAGTTATACATGGCCCTGCCAAAAAATGACAGCAGCTTTTCCTGTGCTTCTGAAGTAGTGGGAGGGTCCTGGATCTGACCGGTAGGCGGCGTTGCTTTCTGAATACCTGCAAATGCCTGCTCAGGCGTAAGATCCACCGGCATCCATTTTACAGTAGCATTAAAAGTCTTATTCGTCTTTTCATTGATCTCCTGGCCTACCAACAGATCTATATTATGAGACCGGTTAATCGTTGTTTTATAGTTCAGCGTATTGGAGTTGGTCAGTGTAAGGTTTTCACCGGTTGCCATGTTAACGATCGGCATATTAGCATTTGACCTTGCTACGCTGGTAATAGAACCATTGTATTGATTTGTTTTGGCATTTGTGTTGGTAATACCCAATACACTTCTGAAAGTCAGGTTCTTGATCAGCTCATAGCTGAAATAGCCATTCACGTTGATATCATTCCTGTAATCATACTTCAACTCGTTGTGAGCCAGCAATACAGGATTGGTAAGGTTAGTGAGGTTGGCATAGTCCGGATCAAACACATCCACATCATTCACTTCGCTTTCAGCAATGAATGGTTTGTAACGAACAGCATTTCTTAACCTGTTGTTACCCTGTGAACCCGTGTTGGAAGTACCAACACCATCTACACGCTGACGGCTGTAACGCGCACTGAAACCTACACGCAGACGATCAGAAGCCCTGTGATCAAATTTGAAAGAGGCCAGTGTACGTTTGAAACCAGACTCCAGCATCACACCATCTTCATTTGTATTGCTGAGGTTCAGGCTGAACGTAGTTGTTTTGGAACCACCTACCAGTGATACGGTATGTGTTTTGTTCCAGGCATCACGGCCAAACAACTCATCCTGCCAATCAGTAAAAGGCATGTTCTTATAAATGTCCAGGTCTTCCCAACGGCCGTATTTATTCTGGAAAGATGTACGGTCATCAGCACTTCCATTATAGCGCTGGTACTGGTACTGTACAAAATCATAAGGTTTCAACACATCCAGTTTGTTGAGGACGCTTCTTACACCGGCATAACCGTCGTAAGAAACACGTGTTTTCATTTCCTTACCACCTTTGGTAGTGATCAGTACAACACCGTTGGCGCCACGCGCACCATAAATAGCGGTAGACGCAGCATCTTTTAATACGTCGATAGATTGAATTTCCTGCGGGGTCAGCAAAGACATGGCATTGTCTACCTGTATCCCGTCCACAATGTACAGCGGTGAGTTGTCCTGTGTAACAGATCCGCCTCCGCGAACACGTACCATGATATCTGCACCGGGCTTACCCTCAGTAGTGGTAACCTGCACACCCGCCAGGCGACCCGCAAGGGCCTCTGCTATTGAGTTTACAGGTACATCCTTCAGGTCTTTTGCGGCAACAGATGATACCGAACCGGTTACATCTCTCCTTTTTACAGCAGCGTAACCGATCACTACTACATCTTCAAGGTCTTTTACTTCCTTTTTTAAACGAACCGCTACATCGCCTGAAGCAGCAAAGAGATCAGCTTCTACTATCTGTGCCACATAGCCGGTAATACTGAAAGAGAGGTGATGTTTTTTACCATCTGCAGGAATTTTGACAGAGAATTTTCCGTCTTTGTCAGTCTGAGTTCCGGTGGTCGTACCGGATACCAGCACATTCACATCAGACAAAGGGGCACTTGTACTGTCGTCCAGTACACGTCCTTTTACCTGTGTTGTTTGGGCTGATAAAGAAAGTTGAATGCATAGAAACAGCATCAACAGAAGCGAGCATTTCTTCATACGGCTTTTTTTAGAAGTCTTTATATATAGCGTGCAAAACAAGTTTTGGTTATATAGCAATCGCAAATTTTATCTGGAAGTGTATTCCTGACAAATAATCACCAATTCTAGTGAGATATTTGTGAATAACCCTTATTGCCTATCGCCTTTTTTTACGCAATCGTTCCCGGCAACGATTTCTAATACACGCCAAATTGCTTTGAAAAACAATCTTTTAAAAAAAACTTACTTTTGGTAATAACAGAAAGGTATTTAAACTGTGAAATTTGAAACCGTTACCATAAAGGATATTGCAAAAGCGCTTGGTCTTTCCACCTCTACGGTGTCCCGGGCGCTGCGCGGTAGTTACGAGATCAGCCCTGAAACAAAGAAGCTGGTGCTGGAGTATGCTGAGAAAATAAACTACCGTCCCAATCCTATTGCATTGAGCCTGAAAGAAAAGAGAAGCCTTTCAGTAGGCGTTATTGTGTGCGAGATCGCCAATAACTTTTTTTCGCAGGCTATTAATGGCATAGAATCAATTGCGTACAACCGTGGTTACCATGTTATTATATCCCAGAGCCACGATTCGATGGAACGCGAAATGGTGACGCTGCAGCACCTTGCCTCCCGTTCGGTTGATGGGTTGCTGGTATCGCTGGCCAGCGAAACAACCGACCTCTCGCATTTTAAACAATTGCACGAAAAAGGGCTACCCATCGTTTTTTTTGACAGGATCACCGATGAAATCGTGACGCATAAGGTTACTGCCAATAACTATAAGGGTGCTTTTGATGCTACAGCGCATCTGATCGGGCAGGGTTTTAAAAGAATTGCTCACATTACTAATTCTCCTTATCTATCTATTACACGGGAAAGATTGAAAGGCTATAAGGAGGCTTTGCTCCAACACAACCTGCCTTTTGATGAAACCCTGGTTCAGTATTGTAATCATGGCGGAATGATCTTTTCGGAAGTGGAAGAGGCCACCTCGAAACTGCTGAAATCGAAACAAAAGCCCGATGCGATCCTGACCGCCAGTGACCGTGTTACCACCAGTTGCCTCTCCGTGCTGCGCGAAGCAGGCCTGAAGGTGCCCGGTGATATTGCCATCATTGGTTTTACCAATACCAACCTTGCCGACCTGTTTTTCCCTTCTTTATCAGCTATCCGTCAACCGGCTTTTGAAATGGGGCAGGTTGCTACCGAATTGCTGATCCAGATGATCGAAAGCAAAAGACCTGTTACTGATTTTGAAACCCGTATGCTGGAAACAGAATTGTTTGTGAGAGATTCGACAAAGCGGGAACTGTGAGTGTAAACGTCAAATGTGAAAAGTCAAACGTGAAAGCTGCGATGGTTAAATTGTCAGATGGCTCTATGGCTATCAGTTCTAACAATCAGGCAATACAGCCATCAAACCATTCTTTTACCTTCAACTTCATGTATTTTCATTTTGCACATCTGCACATTTACAAATTTGCACATTTCTTCCGGACCTGCATTTGCGACCAATTCCAGATTCCTTATCAACCACCTTTATGAGTTTATCTTCAGAGGAAATAAAAAAACTTACCGGTGAAAAAGCTGCCACTTTTATTAAGGACGGCATGACGATCGGTGTTGGTACCGGCTCTACAGCCTACTGGTTTATCCTGGCCCTTGCTCAGCGCATTAAGCAGGGACTTCACTGTATTGCAGTACCAACCTCTGAACGCAGCAGGCAACTGGCCGCAGATCACAATATTCCGCTGACTACGCTGAATGAAGTGGAGAGCATTGATATTACTGTGGATGGCGCTGATGAAATAGACCCGCAACTGCAACTGATAAAAGGTGGAGGGGGCGCACTGCTCCAGGAGAAAATGGTAGCCGCCGCATCTAAAGAAGAGATCATCATTGTGGATTATGCCAAGCTGGTTCCCCAACTGGGTGCATTTCCTTTACCTGTGGAAGTAATCCCCTATGGATACAAACAGGTTCAAAAGCAACTCAGCTTATTTTATAAGATAGACGTGCAACCGCGTATGAAAGATGGGCAGTTGTTTATTACTGATCACCAGCATTATATCCTCGATTGCCATTTTGGAGCTATTACTGATGTGCAGGCTACCGATCAGCATATTAAAAATATTCCCGGCGTAGTGGAAACCGGTTTGTTCATCAATATGGCTACCCGTGTACTGGCAGGCTACCCGGATGGCAGCATTAAGGAGTTGGTGAAATAACGCTCGCAAAGACGCTGAGACGCGAAGGTGGTTTAAGGTATAAGGTTTAAAGTTAAAAACCTATCCTTCGAAAAAAGCGCAAAAGCATTGTACCACCGCTTTTACTTTTTACCCCCGCCCAGCTTTGCAATTCCCACTATCAGCAGAATAACCACTACCAGGATCAGGATAGCGCCTGACCAGAAACCTGCTTTGAATATTCCTCCTACTATTTCGCAACTGCTGAATAATGTAAGTGAAGCAAACAGGAGTGCTAACAATTGGTAATTTACTTTTTTCATATAAGAGATTTTTGGGGTGAAAAAAAGCTACCACCCGTTTTGCCGGGGGTAGCTGCTCTGATGTATGATGAACCGTCCGACTAAAATCAAAATCCGAGTCCAAGGAAAACAGAGATCACACTGTTCTTGGAGTTGTTGGTCGCCTGTCCTGCAATGCTGCCGGATTTGCCTACCTCACGCAATCCATAGTTGTAACGTGCACCGATGGTAAAATTCTGGATGTCTACGCCAAGCCCACCTACCAAACCATAATCAAAACGATTGAAGTTCTCTGTTTTGAGACTGGCTACGTCTGAAATCTCGTCTTTATCCTTATCCAGGTTCTTGATGTTGGCAGAAGTAAGATAAGATGCATAACCACCAAGCTGAAGGTTGAAATTAGGTGTCAGGTTAAGCACTGCCAATACAGGCACCTCGATATAGTTCAGGTTAAAACGATATTCACCTGTTCCGAATGCATTATCATAGGCAAGCTTGGAACCTTTGCTTGTGTACAATAATTCCGGCTGAATAGAGAACCCCTTTGCAACCGGCAATTTTGCATACAACCCAAAGTTGTACCCTACTTTCATGTTCTCATCTTTCACATCATCTACATATAGATTGGATAGGTTAACACCTGCTTTGATACCTATTTTTGGTGTAAGTGTTCTTTCACCTGAAGTGGCCTGCTCCTGCGCTACTGAACGAATTGTAAATGCTCCCGCACACAATACCGCTACTAACAAAATACGTTTCATAACTACTAGATTTTACTGAATGATTATGGTTTCATTAACCCTATGATTTAAAAAACTATACCACCCGTTCAGTAATCTGTTATACAATGCTTTGTATGAGGAATTGCTTCTACAGAGCTTGCTAATAATGAGGAAAAACTTTTTTATTAACTGACTACCAGGATAAAAGCAGGCTGCAATTGTGAGGCTTAACCTGTCAGGTCTAAGCTGCAATGGAAAGATTCCTTATAAAAAGTAATTAACCTTCTCAGGCCAGACCTGACAGGTTCACTTCCCTATAAACGGAGCCGGATTTATTAATTATTATTTACTTCCTGAACCTGGATCAAATAGCTTTAACAACGATCAATTACGATTGCACATCAATCACTAATCGCCTCATTGCTTCTTCGCGTACCCACACCGACACACTTCCTCCATTACAGTAAAATTCTCCCCAACCATCTTTCCCGATCGTTATCTTTTCCTGTCTTTTTCCCAACGCATCTACAAACATTTTTCCTGCATGACGTTTTCCTATCTCCATCTTCTTATATCCTTCATCACCATTACTCATCAGTACTACACAACCTGAATACATGAACTCCCGTACTCCTTCTCTTATCCAGCCAATACAATTGTTATGATCAAAATAATCACGTTGCGGCCCGTATGCCATGAGCTTACGCAGCTTCAGCATCATTTCTATTCCATCCACAGAAGTAATGGTAATATCATAATCGTTACCGTCATGTCCTTTATCCTTATAATTAGCTCCATATACATCAGGATAAAAAACACAGGGAATGCCTTGCTCCCGTAGCAGGATCAATGCATAGGCAAGTACTTTAAACCAATTCTCAATTGGTGTATCCAATGCCTGTAATGGCTGCAGATCATGACTGTGTACTAATGGTATGGACACCCAGGGATCTGTTTGCAATAAGGTGTGATTAAAGATATTCCTGAGGTCAAAATCACGTCCTGACCTCGATGCCATATGAAAGTTATTGACCAATGGTGCATCAAAAAGCTGCACGTTGCCGCCTGTAGCCTCTGTGTATTGCTTTACGGCAACCACGTTATGAATATTCCAGTACTCGCCTATAAAAAGCAATGGTTTCTGAGTAACACCCTTCATATGTTCTACCCACTCCTTTATAAACCCCGGTGTAATATGCTTTAACGCATCCATCCGGTAGCCATCCACATCTGTTATTTGCTGAAACCACTCGCCCCAATGTTTTATCTCATCACGTACGGCCGGGTTCCTGAACTCAACATCAGCATGCATCAGGTAATCATAATTTCCTTTTTCATCTTCCAGCATCTCTTCCCAATCGTCGCCGTATTCATTGATGATAGAGAACACGCCCTGTTCTTTTTTGTCCTCTGCCCAGTCAATGCCACTGAAGGAATGAAAATCCCAGATATAATCAGAGTACTTTTTATTCCGCCCGGGAAAAGTAAATTTCGTCCACCCTTCTATTTCGAAAGGTTCGCTGATCTTGTGATTCCTGTTGTTCTCATCTACTTTCACCACGTTAAATTTTTCCAGCTCATCAGCCCCTGCCTTGTGATTCAATACAGTATCTGCCAGGATACCGATCTTATACCGATGCGCCTTCCTGATGGCAGCCAGGTATTCATTCTTTGTACCATATTTTGTACGGGTAGTATTCTTTTGTTCAAACTCTCCCAGGTCATAGAGATCATAGGGGTCATATCCACGGGAATAGATGCCATCTGCACCTTTTGATGCCGGTGGCAACCAGAAATGTGTAATGCCTAAAGATGAAAGTTTGCGCGATTCTGCTGCTACTCTTTTCCACAAGGGGTCTTCAGATGGATAGTACCAGTGAAAAAACTGGAAGATGGTAAGATTTGACATACGGTTGTTGGGGCTTTATACAGGTTGTAACCTCCCGTTTATATTAAGGAAAAAAGTATGCCACGGAGCACCCGGGCGGGGCGTTCCCACCCGCCGGAATATCACTCCTTAATTCAACAACATTGATCTATGTATTATAATTTCTATAGCGGGCCATATGTATAAAGATCAGCAGCATCAACAGCACTGCAGCAGCAGTAGCAGCTACTGCAACCGCATTAAAGGCATATACTGTTTCATATTGCTTTATTACGATACCAGCCAGCGCCCATACCACTACCCATGCATACGGTACATTATGGCGCTTCACCAGGATCCATATAGTAACAATAGCTGTTAACAGGATCATGGCAATAGCCCATGCAGACGCACTGACACCCCATTTACTCCAGCCTACACTTACCATCAGGGCCGTAATATTAGCAAGCGTTGCTACAGAGATCCAGCCCAGGTAAATACCAAAAGGTACATGCACAAACCACTTCTCTTTTCCTCTCATATATTGCCGCCCTGCATGCAACCTGTAATTAATAACAGCCAGTACCACCAGTAATGCAATCATGATCACTACTGATAAAGTCAGTAATTCATAATGCCAGGCAAACAGCCATGCTATGTTGAGTATACAGGAAAGAATAAAGAGAACGCCGATCTTATCAACCATCAATTCCTTTTTGCTGATCCCGGACTTTACATCATCCATCAATGAACCTGCCTGGTAAATACAAAACAGTAACAGGAACATATAAATGACGGCCCAGATAAAAAAGGTAACCGGCGCGGGCGCAAACAGGTTAGGATATTGCATTGATAACTGGCCGGTGGTTTTTCCATTCAACGGCAATGAATTGGCAAGACCATTCACAATGATCATTGCTATGTAAAAAAGAATATTCAATATCTGTAACCACCCGATCCTGAGCATAACCTTCTTTTAAACCACTGGCTTAAAATCCGGTGCCATCAGGAGATCCTTGATTCTGCTATTTCTTTTGCTTCTTTTTTAACGATAAATACTGCTGTTTCAGAAGGCTTTATACCCGCCCCTGCACGTATAGCGTAAATCTTGGTAAACTCTGCCCCAAAGTACAGGATGATAGAAGAATAATATACCCAGATGAAGATAATGATCACTGAGGCTGCCGTACCGTATGTAACCCCTACCCGTGAATTACCGATGTAGTAGCCTATCAGGAATTTACCCAACATAAAAAAGACAGCAGTGAAGGCAGCCCCTGCGGCGGCATCCTTCCACCTGATCACTACATCCGGCAATACCCTGAAGATCACCGAGAACAAACCTGATATCACCACAAACACCAGTAACAGGTTTAATGCATAAAAGAAGTACACGGTAGTTGTATTATGAAATAGTGCAACAAGCCTGTCGCTTAAGATATCCATTAAAGTATTGACCATCAGCGACACCAGCAGAATAAACCCCAACCCAAGTACCAGGGAGAAAGAGAGCAGCCTGTTCATCAGGAACTTTATCCATCCTTTCTGGGGTTTTGACTTAACAGACCAGATAAAATTGAGCGAATCCTGCATTTCAGTGAATACACCACTGGCCCCGATAAAAAGCATAACCACGCCAACGATGGTTCCTGCAAAGCTATTGTGCTGCTGATTGGTGTTCTTTATAATGTTCTGGATCTGCACTGCTGCGTCATTGCCCAGTAAACCCCGCAACTGCCAGTAAAGTTTACCCTCCACGGCATCCTGTCCCAGGAAGATGCCGGCAAGAGATATAATGATGAGCATCAACGGACCAATTGCGAATACCGTATAATAGGATAATGAGGCACTGAGCTTTAGCCCTCTATCATCCAGGAAAGCGACAACAGCTTCTTTTAAAATGCTGAAAAAGGATTTTACTTTTTTCATAATACTGTTCTTTTCGTCATTTGCTCAGCAGGTCCGGAGCCCTACATTTCTACTTTACATACATGTAATTGATATGCCATAACCACTTTAAGGGTAATTACCTTTCGAAATGCGGGGCAAAATTTCCACACTATGATAAAAGAGCGCAGTAAAAGAATGTTAACGGGGCTGGCCCGGAGTTTTTCAGGAATTGAACAGAAGTAACATTGATTAGCTGATAAAAACAGAAAATTTATGAGAAGCATATTATATCTCGTAGCCGTTGTGCTGATTATTGGCTGGCTGTTGGGCGTATTTGTTTACAGCGCCAAAGGGTTGATCCACGTATTATTGGTATTGGCAATAATCTCTCTTTTACTGGGCGTTATAAGAAGAGGAGCTGATCTATAAAAAATATCGGTAGCGGCAGTCGGTCGCAAATCAGGGCTTACAAACTGGGATTAACAAAATGAATCAGGAACCTGGTGCCATTGGCGCCAGGTTTCCTGTTTTATAACAGTATGTAATTAATTATAAATCCTGTGCTATTTTTTGATCTTATCCATTAAACCTGTTGGAGCATTGCCTGCATCTACAAGCGTCCCTTTATTGCCATCCCTGGTTTCAATTACATGCAATGCTGCTATATTCCTATTCCTGTTATTCTCTACACTGCTTTCGAACCAGTAGGAATTGATGACCTGTATTTCTTCAGGGAGATAGGTTTTATTGGTTTTGTACGATTGAAAACCATTTTGTGTGGGTATAAAGCTATCTGTATATCCATCTACTGTGATCTTGTGTAAACATGCGGCCAGGCTTTTTAAATAAAGCGCATTATTTCCGACAACCTCTGATTTCATGTTCTCCTCGTTTAGAATATGTTTTAAAAAAATATTGCCATAGCTATTTTATGTTTTAACTATAGCAGGCAAGGCTGGCAGATTGTGGAAAAGATTCAGCAAAAATAGCCGGCTGTAGAAACAGCCGGCTCTGATGGTATTTATTTCACAAGTGCTAAAAAATAATTATTGAAGACTCTTTTCCATGGCCAACAGCCGGTTAAGAGAACTTCTTATTGAGGGAAGTGATCTGTTGATCCAGTTGATTAACCCGGTATCAGTTGTTTTTTCTACCGCTGCACGTTCATACATCTTCACTGTTTCCTGGTACCTGTTGCGCATTTTACTGCACCATGTTCTGTCAAACTCCTTCGGATCTTCTCCAATCAGCTCTTCTGCTGTCCTTTTATCCTTTCTCTCCTCTGTAAGCGGCAGGCTGTAACCACGTTCGGCCATGTATTTTTTCAATTGCTGCAACAAGCTATCCTGTTGTATTTCCAATACTGCTGCCAGCGCTTTCACTTCCTGTCCTGTTGATTTTTCTTTTGCTATTATCGCCAATTGCTTATTGGTATAACAGCCTGTTGCCATCCCTGCTGCCAACTCTATTCCTTGCTGTGTGTTCTCTTCTGATATTTCCGGGCTATAGGCAGATGCCAGCCTTTTCTCATTGTGTTGCTGTTTACATGAGCAACATATCACTAACATACACTGCGAAATAAGTGCCAGTTTTACTATGTAATTCTTTATCATCGCCAGCACGTTATTATACAGCTATTCTATAAAAAACTATACCATGTAGTTTTCAAACGAGGATTATTGAACCGTTCATATTTGTAGAAATTTTTCCTCTGAAGCTAGAGTTTCATAGATGTTTCTTTAAGTCCATCGAAGATCGTTTTCCATACGAGGCTGAAAAAAGACTTATTCGTATCACGCGGATGTTTTATTTCTACTGATCTTATTTTGCCGTCTGTGCCGGGGTTACTTTTACGCATCAGTACATTGGTAAGTAAAGATTTGAAACCCTGTTTATCCAGGTCATTCCCCTCCCCTTTCTTCAACATATCCATCTTAATATTATCGTACAACAAGGTCATCTGCATAGTAGCCGAAGAGTCCCATCCCTGCATGGCAAATTCAAGTGAATTGACAACCCCGTCTTTAAAACTTGCCATAGCAATTGGCTCTATCAGTTGATTTAATTCCGTTGCATTGATCCTCCCTACTTTTCCTGACACACTGAACTTTCCATCACGTGCAGTTACCGGCAGTACCCATGTGGATTGCAGAGGCACCTTATTCAGGAAATCTGCTTTAATATCAATAGTAATAGCAGGGTTTATTTTTAAAACCTCCGGTATATTGGTGATATTACTGGCAGTACCACGCATATTATAAAAACTCACTATCCCCGGCATTTCTGATTTTACAGAGATCTCTTTATATCCTACGTACCAGTTATTGAGCATCATCTTTTTGATCTGTATTCCAAAAGGAAGTCTTTGCAGCAACTGGTGCGGGTAATTGCCCACTTTGCTGGTTGAATCACCATGTATCCTTTTATCACGCGAGATCTTAATATTTGCATTCAGCGAAACAGTATCTGCGAGCAATTTCTCTTCATCAATCCATTTTTCAGGTTGCACGTTCTTAATACCAATATTGCTGAATGTAATATTGAACATATCTCTCTGTGAAGGGATCTTTGCCATAAACTCCGCTTCACTGTACTTTGGTACTATCCTGAACTGATCTATATCCACCTTCCTGCTACGGTGATCGTAACTTAAATTACCCAGTTCAAAACGATACCATTTGTTATTGGACGGTAAAGTGATAGGCCCGGTACGAATGCGCCATTGTTGTTGCCAGAGCCATGACACCACATCTGTAAGGTTGTTACTGAGATTGATGTCCTGTACAACCAGTTGTTGCAAAGGAATAAGTGATGCACCCTTTCCGGGGAAATCCAGTTTTATATCGGAAGGACCGATGGAGAAATATTTTACAACCAGCTTATCTATATCTGTAGGCAATCGTAAAACCAGGGGAGCTTTCTTAGCAACCGTTTTTTGCTGCTTTTCTATTTTCAGCGATACACTACAACGACCAATATTCACAGAATCTGCCGACAGGGTATGCCCATAAACAAATTCATTGGTATTCAGGTTTCGTATCGACACTCTGTCAATAGTCCAGGGAGTGTTTTTTTTGCTGCTATGATAAACAGATTCTGCAGTAGCATACTGACCCGGAGCATTGTACACTACATTCTTTAAAATAGTTTCCTGCTGTGTACTATGAATAGTAGTCTGCCGGAAAAGCAGCTGGGTATTTGCTACGAAGTAAGATGAGATCCGATCGTAGTTCCGTGTACTATCTACCACAAACTGTGTTATCCGCAGATCAATCCCTTCTCCGAGGATATAGGTAGTATCTGCAAGATTTTGTAATAGCGCAGTACCATCAGCTATTTCAATACTATCAGCTCTTATTTCATCAAACTGCCCCAGTATCTTCCTGTAAAGCTGCACCGTATCATTTAGTGTAAGTTCTTTGTCAGTTAAAGTATCTGTCTGGAAGATCTGTATTACCGGCTTTGCAATTTTTAAATGTCCTGCTTTAAAACGCCTGTTCTTCACCAGCCCCACCACATCTACACCGCTGGCTTCTACACTTTCAACAGTTACCCTTGCATATATTTTTGGAGCATTACCCTGCGCCCGAAGTTTCTGTAATGTGGAGGAGTCAACACCAAAACGTACTTTGTAAAAAGCTACATTGCCATTTACTTCATCAATATCAGAACTATCATAGCGGATGGTGTACAGGCTGTCTGTTTTAGAGCGGATCTTTTCCTGTACAAGATCTCTTACGATCTTTCTTTTGTAGTACTGCCATACGCCGATCCCTGCGGCCAGTACTGCAATAACTATGATCCATATTGTTTTTTTACGCATGGGAAAAGTTTAGGTAGCAGGTTGTTTTTAGGGATATCCTTTCAATATTTGTACCATGAGGATCATTGATTGAAAATCAGCGCAAAAGCACTGTACTATGCTTATCGGAGCATATTACTTTTAACTGACTATCCGGATACAGGCAAGCTGCGATCAAGAGGCTCAACCTGTCAGGTCGGGCCTGAACAGGTTAATTACCTTTTATAAAGCAGATTTGCTTATCGGCTCAGACCTGACAGGTTTACTTTCCTATAAGCGGAGAGACAGCAACTTTTATTATCCATTGATAAATCGCTAGAAAGGATAGCCAATACCAAAGTTCACAACCATATAATCACTACGCCAACTCCTCTTGAACGGGTTGATCTTATCTGCTACCCATTGCGTTCCATCAGGATTGGAAGGGATACGAAGCGGGAAACCAAAATCAAGACGGATGATGATAAAGGAAAGATCATACCTGACACCTAAACCCGCATCGAATGCCAGTTGATGCAGGAAGTCTTTTGAAAATTTTCCCTGCGGGCCATAGAGCAAAGTATCTTTTGTCCAGATGTTGCCGCCATCAAAAAACAACGCACCTTTCAGAGAGCCCGCAATCGGGAAACGGTATTCCGCATTAAACTCCAGCTTGTAATCACCGCCCACCTGCGGGTAATAGATCTGGTAGTAAGCATTAGGAGCTACAGTACCGGGGCCTAAAGCTCTCGGGCGAAAACCACGCAAACTGTTGGTGCCACCAATAATGTATTGTCGTGAAAAAGGGAGATAAGGCGAGTTGCCATAAGGAGCGCCTACACCTATAAAGATCCTGCTGGCAAGCGCTGAAGTAGCCGAAAGCCTGCGGGTGTACCTGAAGTCAACATCTACCTTTGCATATTGCGCAAAATAAGCGTTGAGTATTTTCTTTGAGAAATAGCCATCGGGCTTATTCACCAATCCGGCTATATTACCCGCCACCTCAGCATTGCCGCTGAAGTAAAAAAGATTAGGTGCATTGGGGCGTACTGTTGAATAAGTAAAATTATAATAGCTGGCTGGTATGATCTCTGTTAATGTACTGTAAGCAATGGCAGGATTGGTATCAATCTGTTTCTGGTATGTATCGCTAAAATTGTAAGCACGTGTATAAGTAATGCTGATAGGCGAAAATGTATGCTCCATAGTTGCAGATGCCTTCCAGTTAAGGTCATACTGCAGTTTGAAGGAACTCTTGGTATACAATCCCTGCCTGCGCAACCATTCATACCCTACCAGGAAGCGGGTTCTCGGAGGGAACAGGTTATTCTCGTGAATATGGATCGGTGTAATAAATCTTGGGAAAGTAAAAGAAACCTCTGTACCCAAACGCCAGTTATTGTTGTTTTTCAAACTATCGCTGATAGAAAACTCGAAAGCGCCATAAGTTTTTATCATCAACTGCTCTGCACCTTTCAATGCATTCCTGTTGCGCCAGTTTACATTCAGCTGGCCTCCTGTAAATGAGTTTGATTTGGTAAATGCCCCTACCTCAAAATTGATATTCTTCTTCTGCATGGGTGTCAGGTAATAATACACATCCAGCTGGTGTGGTGGCGTACTATCATTTACCGGTGTGCTCCTGTACTGGTTCTTTACAAACCTGAACACACCTGCACTGATAAACCTGTTCTGTGTATTGTTGTGCTGACGTATATCATACAATCTTCCCGGGCGAAAAGTAACCAACCGTTTGAAGAGCTGTGGTTTAAAATTCTGTGCTGAATCACGGATCAGTAAGGTATCATAAAGAATTGCCTTACGCAGTGATGTATCATTACGTGTGGACAACAGGGAATATTGCGGAAAAATGGCTACCTGGTGAATGGTTTGCGGATGTCTTGCTTCAGAAGGAATATTACGTTTTACCTGTAAAAACAGGTCGGTCTGGTAATTACCTACTGTAGTGTCTACCACTCCCACCATGTAATCTGAATTGAAGAAGTAATACCCCCTGCGTTTTAATGCCTGGTCAATGCGATCACGTTCGGCTTTGATATTATCCAATTGGTAGCGATCACCTACCTTCAGGCGCGGCCTGCCCCTGAGTTTGGATATAGAAACAGAAACAGGTGTACTATCGTTTACCATGGTTACCTCCTTCAGGTAATATGGATTGTTTACCTGTGCTTCGTACACTGCCCTGAACCGATGCGCAGTGCTGGTAGTATCACCGGTTACTATAGACCTGAAATAACCATTGTTATCCAGGAAGCTTTGCATATTGGCAGCATTGTCGCTCACACTTACCTGGCTACTGAGCACAGGAGGCTCCCCCAACTTATCCCTGAACCAGTTGCGCAATCCTTTTTCTTTCTTTGAAGGGCCGATAGCATACCACCACCATACTTTATAGGGCGCACCAAATAATCTTTTATTTCTTTTGGGATAACTAAGGTCTTCCAACTGGCTTCTGAACGACTTTGCAGATTCTTTTACAAGTGAGTCGCGTTCTACTTTCACATCTACACCATCATACAGCTTCTCTCCCGGCGGTAGGTATTTATTAACGCCGCAGGAAGCAATTACTATTGCCAGTAATGTCACTGTCCAGTTCCGGTATGTATTTCTGTTTTTAATAACAGTCAATTTTGGGTGTTATTATTGGTAGTACTGGTGGTGTTTACAGGCGGTGGTGTTTCGTTTGTTTTGCGATTACGGCCACGCCTTCTTTTCGGTCTTTCAAACAGTTCTTTGAACCTGTTATAGTTCATCGTAATAGTGAATGCAAGACCCGTTTCTACAAAATACCCATCCAGTATTGCCTCGTACTGGTTTTTCCTGTAGCCACGCAACAGGTATTTACCATCTCTTGTCAGTTTATAAGTTCCGGTAATATCCGGTATATACTGCATGTTACTGTTGCCCTGCGTTGCAGGGTCTGAACCTTCCAATACAAAATTCTTGCCTACAGAAATAGTAAGACGATCATTCAGGAATCCTTTGGAAATATTTACGTTCAGGTCTGTTCTGTTGGATGAATTGGAAGTTTCGTAAGACTCAACGTTCATATTGATATCAAACCCCTGTATCAGGTTCTGTGTAGCCTGGTTAAGCGCTTCGCTCAAAAACTGGCTTACGCTCTGCTGAGCAGCTGTTCCTGCATTAAGCCCTCCGCTTCCACCGAAGAAGTCATTGCTTTGCTCAGGCACAAACCGGTTCAATACCAGCAGTGAGAACACCTGCTTATTCATCAGCGTAGGATCGCTTTTCATTTGCTGCAGTTTGCTGTCAATTGCTGTAGACAACTGGGAGTTTACACCAGCCACATTGGCCTGCATTTCCACATCAAATGATATTTCAGGGTGCATAAGGGGGCCTTTCAGCATCAGCAATACATTGAAAGGTATTCTTTCATTATAGCCGGTGGAAACGCCGGTTGTGCTTGATAGCTCAGAACCGATCAGGTTTGAAGGAGAGGCCATAGTAGTGTACACAGCCGTAATATCTGCTACCCCCTGCGTAGGATCACCGGCAAACGTAATAGTGCTGCCCGACCTGAGCGCAAATTTTTTCTTTACAATCTTGTTCAGTTCATAATAGCCGCTTTCCAGCTCATACACCCCGGTAAGTGCCATATTGCCTGCCGCATCCACACCCGCATTGAGGGAAGCCGTACCCTGTACTTTCAATGCGTCGCCCGAAGATGGATCAACGATCACAGTAATAGCAGCAGCTTTAGTGATACGCATATCCACATTGTAATCGATACTGCTGGCATTTAAAGAATCGCCTTCATCGGCAAATACGTTAGAGATCTTTGCCCTGTCTACCGTATCCATATCTACAAACCGTACAATACGTCTTGCATCATCTGCATTGGCATTTGACTGGGGCATTACGTAGTACAGGTCTGTTTTATCATTTACCGTTACACTTCCATCTATCGAAGGACGATCAGTAGTTCCTTTTACATTCAGATTGGTTGATACTTCTGCATAACCATATACCATACTGTTGGCTGCTCTTTGTGCCTGCACCGCAGTAAATCTGTCGGCCTTAACAGCCAGGTCAAGACCGTATGAAGAAAGTGTATTTGACTTTACAGTGCCATCTATCACCAGTTCATGTTTTTGAGAATCCAGCACTGCAAATTTGTTGAAAGTAATATTCGGATACTGGAATCCTATTTTCTGGTTGTAGATCCTGTAGCGGGTGCCCAGTGCAGATGCTTTAAATAGCATTGTATCAAAATTGAGATTGCCCTGCCATTCAGGTTGTTGTACGGTGCCGGTAATGCTCAATTTACCGCTGAGACCACCACTTACTTCACTAAGTGCTCCACCGCTAAAAGGTTCTATAGCGGCAGCGTTAAGATGGTTTAACTGGATATCAACATCCAGTTGCTTTTCTGTATTGTTGAGATAATAGCTTCCTTTTATGGTTGCATCATTACCCTGTTTAGTCATTGCCATGTTTACCGTTACTGTATTCTCATCTGCCTTTTTGAATTCAGCATTCAGGTCGCCAATAGGCTTTTTATTGTAGGCAATGTTGGTAATAGATGCCTTACCATTGAATGAAGGCAGCCCTTGCGAAAAGTCGGCAATCTCTATATCCGTATTCAGGTTGCCTTCCATAAAAGCAGTGTCCTTTCCGAAAAAGGAGGTGATAGTGGAAAGCTGGAAACTATCAATAGACAATTGCAATGGCTGATTGGGTTTTGAAAAATCAGTTTCGGCAGACACCAATTGCTTTTTGTAAGCAAAACGGAAATTGCGGGCTGTAATGGTATTGTTGGCATAGCGCAACAGGTTGGGTGTATGCACTGTCCAGGTTTTATAATCCAGCATCAGCTCACCGGGCATGCTCAACGAATAAGCAGTATCTGATAAATAAGCTATTGCCCTGAAGCGGTGACGTTCCTTCAATCTCCGGTCTTTCAGACTTACTGAAATATCTGCTGTATTGTTTGCAAGCGTTCCGGTTATTGCAGGTGCATATATAATAGTATTATCTACATGCACACGCTGGGCATTGAAATCATATTTCAACTGCTGGCGGTTTCCATTTGCATTGAATGTGGATTTGGTCAATACGATGCCATTATAATTGAGCAAGGGAATATCCAGTTTCACATTCAGTCCGCTATCCCGGTAAGTATCGAGTGCAGCACTGGCCGTAATGGTCTGGAACCGTGTAAGCCCCGGCAACAGTCCCTGCCATAATGGATGATCATATATTTTTAGTGTAAGGTTCAGACGCTGGGGATCAGCAGTACCGGTTGTATCGCTCGTAAGCAAGGTATCAGTAGCACTACTCTGATAATAGTTTTTTATCATCCCCTGCAAAGCCGGGCCAATCTTTGTATAATCGAACTGGCCAGAGGCCTGCAGATCAGCAATAGCAGCATGCAGAGAAAAATTGATATTGCTATCGGTATATCCTGCAAATCCCTGTATAGTATCGAGGTAAAACTTTGTCCTGTCTTTGGTCATCAGCAGGTTAGTGATCAGCAATTCCCCATCTGGTCTTTTGGGATCAAGACTTTTAAAATCAATAGATGCTTTTGTGGACAGATCCAGGGTATCACTGTACAGGCCCAATGCCATTAACCGCGCTGTATCCAACTGAATGATCGTCTGCACCACGGGATAAGTACTGTTGAGATCCACATTGCCGCTGGCATTCAGTCGCAGGTTAGGATCGTCTGTTCTGAAAACATATTGAGCGCTTTTGCGATCTACAGTAGCGTCCAGGTCAATCCGGCGGTAATCGTACCCCATTAAACCAATGGTATCAATGCTTGCCTTTATCTTAGCATTGAGAGTAGCAGTATCTAACCCTTTACCACTAATAGCAACATGACCAGTAACATTTCCCAATACACTATCCTGTTTTAAAATGGTACCCAAACGAAGGGATTGTGTGCTGGCAGTAAGATCGTAAGTTGCCTGTGCGGGTTTTTGTATGTTGGTGATATATCCTTTTATATTGGCATTGCCATAGGCCGAAGTGATCTGTAGATCAGGATATACATTATTCATGTCACCTTTCAATTTCCCATGCAGGCTTACCCATTCCGGCAGGGCAATGGGTAATGAATCCGGCGGCACAAAGGTGTAAATGAATGAACGGGTAATATAACTCTTCCTGAAAAACAGGTCGTATTTCAGCTTCTTGGGATCAGTCATATTCTGAATGCTTCCTTTTACAGACAGCAATTGCGAATCTGCTTTGATGGTAGCATCAGCCTGCAGGTTCTGCATGTCTCCGCTGATAAGCCCGTTGAGATAGATCTGTTTGGGAAGGGAAGCCATTTGTTTCTTCAGCGAGTCCGGTAAAAAGCCGGCAACATCCTGCATATTCACAATAAGAGGGCTTGCATAAAATTCATAACCCAGTTTATCGGGATCAGTAACATTGTACACTACGGCACGGCCACTAACACGGGAACCACCGGGCAAACTTACCTGGAGTAAAGGAATATTGAGTTTCGCCAGAGAACCGTTCATCTGTGAATTGATCAGTACTACTCCATTCTGTTGTGCAGGGGTAAACTGTTGCTTTAACTGGGGAGCAAATAACAACAGATCACTCACAGCCAGTTTTACATTGGGCAAGTTTGCTGTTACCAAAGACCTTTCCGGGCGAATGGTGATGCCTGCCAGTGAATCGAACTGAAGCACTGCCTTTTCACGGAACACACTGCGTGGTGTTTGCAGGTAAAGTGCAGTAGCTGATAATTTCTTTTTTGAAAGTACCAGGTTCAGGTGGGTAGTATCTACCTGCAAGCCGCTTTTATCACGTACTGCCAGTTGGTTTACCAGTGCCGTGATGCTGTCAGTGCCGGCATAATAGATATTCTGCACGTTCACCTTCAACCCGGTCAGCAGCATATGGTTCATATCCACACCAGACGGCTGAGGTTTAGCAGCAGTATTGTCCATCTTAAAACTGTTGTTCGCCATGGTCAGCTGCTTCACGCTCACCTTCCATGATGGTGAAGCCGGAGCAGGTGGTGGCGATTGCACAGTTTTGCCTTTAGCAGGCACAGGTGTAGCTGGTGTGTAACTGCTGAATACAATGGATGAATTATTTAAAACAGCTTCTTTTGCTGCTGCTTTCATGCCAGACAGATCAAAATCAACTTTGGATAAACCGAGTGCTCCCACATTATTGGCATAATACATTTTTGAAGCGCTATCGGCATAACTTACTGTAATATGTTTTAGAGAGAAATCACCGGCGCTTACAAGCAAGGGGGTATATCCTGTAGTATCAACAGCCGTTGCTGTACCTGCAGAGGGCTTACCCCAACTCACCATATTGAAGTTTACGGTATCTGCATCAAATGTGTTGATAGCATACCGCATCTTATCAGGTTGAAAAATATCAATCTTTGTCTGCAGGTTATTGATCCATGCGCCAAACTGCATGCTGGCAAAACTATCACGGTAATTGAACCTGATATCTTTAAGCGTTAACCTACGCAAGGTCATTTTAAGTGCAGTAGTATCTTTCGGCGCCACCGTAGTAGTGTCGTCGCTGGCAAAAGCATCAATAATGAATTGAAAGTTAAAAGTGGAGTCACCGGGTTTACGGCTAAGGTTAGCCAGTGTATGTTCCAGTGTAATATGCCGGATATTGATGTTGTTGAAGATAAGATCCAGCATATCAATATCCACACGCAGCCGTGCTGCACTAAGCAACGTATCCTTTGCACGGTCTTCTACGGCTATATCACCGATCTCTATCCAGGTGGGCAAACTGTAGTCAAGCTTACCTATGCGCACGCCTGTCTGTAATTTCTTCTGCAGGAACGCTTCTGCCTTCGCACGTATAAGATTCTTTGCCCACTGCGTTTGCAATAATATTACTACCAACACCAACAGCGCCACAATGCCCAACAGGATGCCTACTATAACCTTTCGTATAGTTTTGCGTTTACTCATTGGCGCTTATACAATTACCGGTCAATATTCAATCAAATTACCTAAAACGCTTATCCTCCTGTTATTCCTTCGTACACTCTCTGTCACCTCAGTAGAAATTATATCTAAATTTAAGATGTTCCCGGGGTAATTGATCATATCGTGTTCATTATCAGAAAAATTTTATGATTTTTTCCCTGAAGCAGGTACGTCACCCGGGGCCTTTTTGCGGCTATACGTCCGCTTTTTCTCCTCATTGATCTCTTCCGCTTCATCAATGGAATGCGACTTATGCAGGTCCTGCTCCTTCTCCGCCAGGTCAGAAAGACGGATGTAAAACTTCTTGAGAACATCCAGCTCCTTATCGGTCAGATCTTCTATATCGATCAACCGGTTGCTGGCCTTTTCATTACAGGCAATAAGCTCGTTGAGCTTTAACTGCAGGGCAATAGTGTCTTTGTTCTGCGACTGCTGAATGATAAACACCATGATGAAAGTAACAATAGTTGTTCCGGTATTGATAACCAATTGCCAGGTATCAGAAAAGTTAAACAAAGGCCCGGTAACCGCCCATATAATCACTATGCTTATGGCCACAACGGATGCATAGACACTTCCTACTGCCCTGGTAACCGCGGCTGCGATACGGCTGAACAGTACGTTGAACCCCTTTTTATTTTCTGAGCGCAGGCGTTTCATACATCTTTTTGCATGAAAGGAATAAAAAGACGGGCCAGCAATTACCAGCAGCGACCCTATAAAGCTTTACTGAAATATTTTCTAAAAAATGCTGGTTTTCAAAACCACTTCTATAAAAAGGCAGCCGGCACCAGCCACTGAATTGTAGTTATACACCTACGCTCTCCATAAAAATTCATCTTGTGTAAACATTGTGTGTCGTTGAGGGTTTAATCTTTTTTACTGGGGAAAAAAATCTACAGAGACTTCTTTCGTATATATATTATAACAGGGGAACGCCACATTGAGGTTGGTATCAAAATTTAATCATTATTCTAAACTGGAAGACTATGCTACCGGAAAAAACAATCGGGTTTTTAAAAGAGAAGATCAGCGACATCAGGAGCGCATTATTCTCCAGCCTTAGCAGTTACGTGCTTAAACTTCCTACCACAATTGTGAATACAGTGCATGTAGACGACGCAGGGCAAGTATGGTTCTTTATCCAAAATTCCTATAGAAACAGGCAGGTTCTTGAAAAAGAGTTTCCCGCCCAACTCGACTTTTATAAAAAAGGAAAACCTTTTTACCTGCAGATCACAGGTAAAGCATGGATCATTGATGATCCTGAAATTATTGACGGACTCGATCATCTTGGAGGGCTGATGAAGCATGTAGTTTCAAATGAAATTATGCTGATCAAAGTACAGGTACTGAAAGCAGATTATTTTGAAAGTGCACTACGGAGAGAAACCAGGCTGGACCAACTATGGAAAAGTGCCTGCCGCTGGTTCTTTAATGCAACACCGGGTCAGAGACACTACAACCTGTTGCCACAGGCATAAAAGGTCATTACCAGTTACCTGTAAAAACTATTTTGATACGTTGCTGTTGGGGGAGGGACGTAATTGCAGAAACCAGCTATAGGGAAAACGTATTAAGAACGACGTGGAGTAAGGAATTTAAGTGAGGGTTGCACAGGAGCCGCAATGCGGCTCCTGTTCGTTTTTATACCATCAATCAGTTATAGTTACGGGCTTACAACTTTCACATATCCCTAAAGGAGCTTATCAATCTGTTTCTGCAGATCGCTTTCTTTTTTTAACATGCCTACCCTGATAAACCTTACCACCCTGTTTGTATCGATCAGCACTGTAGCAGGATAAGTAGAGACCCCATATTGGTTGATAACAGACCTCGCATCTACAAGGTGCTCAAAATCAAAAGAGGTTTCTTTGAAAAAACTCACCACCTCTTCTACTGAATTATAAGTGATACTTACAAAAGAAACATTCCTGTCTTTATTCGCTTTTGCAATCTTATTAAGCATTGGCATCTCTTTAATGCAGGGGCCACATTTAGTAAACCAGAAATTGAGCACCAGTAATTTCCCGTTATAGTCATCGAGTGTACGCTTTTGCCCATTCACATCTTTTGCTTCAAAGTTTTCAAGCGTCTGCCCTACCTTAAACGGGTTGAATCTTGTAACCGTTACCGAAGCCCCATTGGCGCCTTTGAGTTCTTCAGTTTCTGCAGCTCCTTTGTTTGTTACTACATTGATATTATTTCCGGGCCTTAGCATTTCCATTATCCTGTTCATCTTTTCATTCTCTGCAATCCACTCATATTTGCCTTTGTTCTCAATTTCGCTGATCACGGCGCCGGAAGTAGTGTAAAAAGTATCCAGCACATATTCGCAGTCGCTACCTTTTGTATTACCTATTACCACCTTTGCATGTTCTGTAAATGAAAAACTCACCGGTAATCCATCTAAGTTTTTGAAGAAGAAATTGAAACAGCCCGTTTCCGGTTTTACACCGGGCAAATACCAAACGATCATTTTTTCTTTAGTGCCGTCAATGATACAGTTCATGACTGCCTTTTTGCAGTTATAGCCTTTTATCATTTTTGTATCATCCAGGTATTCTATTGTTGCAGCAGTATTTTCATACAAACCCAGTTCGGGGAAATCGGGGGTATAGTCGTCGTCCATTTCATAAAACTTCTGCCCGTTGGTAATATAGCTGGTGGCTGTGCCCTTACTGCAATTGAGAATGGTGGCCATATTGGTACGCACATTCATCTCCATATCGCTGCGTAGCCATTGCTGCGAAAACATAAAGCTATGAGCTACGGTACGCTGTATGGTTTTGCCGGCAGCATTGACCCTTGTTTTTGTTTCTGTGTATTTTAAAACGCCTTCCTTCAGTATTGTCTGTGCTGAAAGCAGCGATGGAGTGAGCAATGATAGAAACGCGAAAAGAAAGATATTTTTCATGGCTGGGTGATGTTACAGGGTCTATATTCTTTAATAACGGCTACAACGGAGTGAAACATCCGCCGGAAAGCCTGGAATGGAATATAGATAAAATAAGCCAGCAGGGCAAATGGATCTTCCTATTCGATCGCCGGTTCTTTTCTGTAGTTTTACTAATCACCTAAACTAATCCTGATGAAAATTACGCTGCTTCTATGTTCTGTTCTAATGGGCTGCTATATGTTATTTGATGGGATACACGTACTCGCAAAGGGGAAATATTTTGGCCCTCCGCAGCCAGGTCCCTGGGCCGGCATTTTTACAAGAATGGGTATAGACCCATTCCGGCTGGGGCCATTATTTATTTCATTTGGAATTTTATGGCTGGTGTTTGCAGTTTCACTTCTTACAAAGCAATCTCCACCCTTTCTGTATGGAATAATACTCTCCATTGCCACCTTATGGTATCTTCCTGCAGGTACACTGCTTTCTGTAGTTGTTATTGCAGTATTACTGTTTGCAAAGTATAAAGCGGGTTAACCGGTCAATTAGCTGCTGCGGGGAAAGTAATAAAGAAAGTAGTTCCTTCCTGCACTACCGATCGAACATCAATTGCAGCTTTGTGCGATTGAAGAATATTTAAGGTAGTGGCCAGCCCCAGGCCCATGCCATTGCGCTTGGAAGTAAAGTAAGGTTCAAACAGTAACGGAAGATAATCTTCGGGAATACCCATCCCATTGTCGCTTACTACTACCGAATGCTGATCGCCGTTGGAAGTAATGGCTACAGATAGCTTGCCTGCATTGTGCTGAATGGCTTCTACGGCATTGATGAGCAGGTTGAGAAAGGCGATCTTTAGTTTATCCTTATCAGCCATAATGAACGCAGCTTTATCTGCATAGCTGATCTTCATATTGATACGCTTGAGCGTAATACGATCAATTGCATCGCTGATCGTATCGTCCATAATGCCCTGCAGCGACCATTTTTCAAAATTAAGCTCTGAAGGGCGTGAGGAATCGAGCAATTCAGTAATGAGCCCGCCAATACGTGTACTGTTCCTGTGAATAATATCGAGATAAAGCGCCAGCTCCTCATTGCCTGAGATCTGCTGCATCTCCTCCACGGACATGTTGATATTATTGAGTGGGTTACGCACCTCGTGTGCGAGCGTACGTACCAGCCTGCCCATAGCTGCCAGTTTCTCTGACTGCAGGTTTGCTTTCTCTGCTTTTTTCAGGTTGGTAATATCGCGGATGATGCCCTGTACATACTCCGCATTGTGTGTGCCCTGCTCTTTGGAAGCAGAAAGCACCACTACTATCTTCTCGCCTGTTTTGGTAAATAATTCCGTTTCTATATCATCGAAGCTGCCTTTTTCTTCCAGCTTCATCTCCAGCTGCTTTTTGGTGAACGGGGCACATACAAGGTCATACAGGCACATTCCTTTCAGCTCTTCCTCCTCGTAACCCAGCATAGTGGTTGCAGCATAGTTGATATCCCTGAAATTCAACCCGGCATCTGCCACAAATACTGCGTCCTGCGAACGTTCAAAAATGCTGCGATACTTGCGTTCGTTGGCCCTCAGCTCTTTGGTTGAACCGGAACGTGCCAACGCATAGCGGATACAACGCTCCAACTTATCCGGCGTAATCTCTCCTTTTGTAAGATAATCGGTAGCGCCAATACGCATTGCTTCAATATCAATTAACCTGCTTCCCTTACCGGTAAGTAATACAATAGGTTCTTCACAATGCAATGCAATGGCATCTTTCAGGAAATCGATGCCGGTCTTTGCGCCAAGCCTGTAATCAACAAAATAAATGTGATGTGTCCGCTGCTGAAGATGTTCAATAGCCTTGTTGTAATTATAACACCAGTCTACTGTTATTTTCAGGTCGTTTATCTGGCGTAGCAGATCGGATGTGATGAAGAAATCATCTTCATCATCATCTACCACCAGTACTTTTATTTCAGAATCCAAATAAGGCATTTATAAATTAACTGATCTTTTCAGGTAATATCAATGTGAATATAGTTCCTTTATTTACCTCGCTTGTAGCAAAGATAATTCCACCATAATTCTCAATCACTTTTTTACAGATCGCCAGCCCCATTCCCGACCCCGGGTACTCTACCTTTCCATGCAGCCGCTGAAAGATCTGGAAGATACGTTCGACATATTCCGGTTCGAAGCCAATGCCATTATCTTCCACCTGGATCTTATACCACTTCTGATTGACAGGCAAGCCATATTCCATTAGTGCATGCTGATCCAATTCCACACTACTGATAGTAATTACAGGAGGAAGATCTGTTTTTCTGAACTTAAGCGAATTACCAAGTAAATTATCAAATACCTGCAGGTATTGTGAAGGCACCCCTTCCACCACAGGTAATATTTCATGTACAATAGTGGCCTTTGTTTCTTCGATCATCAGGTCAAGGTCCTGCTTGGCCCTGGCCAGTACCGTGTTCAGATCCACCGGTTCAAATACAGTAGACCGGGTTACGCGCGAAAACTCCAGCAGGTTGTCGATGAGCAAACGCATATTATCTGCAGCAGCGATAATACGGCTGGTATATGCACGCCCGTCATCTCCCAGCTCTTTGGTGAAACGGGAACCCAACCTTTCTGTAAGCGTTGATAGTTTACGCAAAGGTTCCTGCAGGTCATGTGACGCTACATAAGCAAACTCTTCCAACTCTTTATTTGAACGGTTCAGTTCCGACACCTTGGCCTCCAGGTTTCTCTGGGCCATCCTGAGCTGTGTAATATCACGCGTATTACCAATAATCTTTACCGGTTTGCCTTCTGCATTCCTGATCAGTTTGGCATAGGACTCAAGCCTGCGTATTGTGCCATCAGTAATAGTTACATCATAATCCCACAAATACGAATTTTCGCCACTCTGATTTACCTGCTGCAGCAATAGTTTGCCACGTTCAACATCTTCCGGTTTCTGATGCTCTTCAATAAACCTGCTGGTAATATGCAGTTTGCCAATCTGCTGTTCCGGGCTGTAACCATATAGCCGATACATTCCTTCAGACCATGCTATTTTTCCGGTAAGCAGGTCTTCTTCCCACGAACCTGACCCCAGGAAAATTTCACGTTCAATATTCCTGTGGCGGTAATCTATCAACTCTTCATGTGAATGTACCTGATCACTAATATCATGTGTTACACCTACCATTTTTATTTGTTTTCCGGCATCGTCACAAACCACTTTGCCACGTGAGGATACGATGATTTCTCCGTCGTTCTTTCTATAAATAGAATGCTGGAAATAAAAATCACTCTTATTTGCCAACGCGGTTTCCATAGCTTCCTGTAAAGAACGACGCTGTGACTCTTTAACATGCTGCAGGTAAAATTCATTCGTAAGCTTACCCACCAATTCTTTCTTTTCATATCCCAGCAGCTTATACATGCCTTCGCTCCACTGCAATATATTTTCCGGTATCAGCCATGTCCAGGTACCAAAGCGCAACATTTCTTCGGTATCAGCAAACAATTCCTTTACTGCTTTTGCTTCCTGTTCTGTCTGCAACTGGTCGGTAATATCCTGTGCTATAAATAGTACAGATGCAGGCTTACCATTTTCATTTCTTTTGAGTACAGATCCGATAGTTCGGAAATAACGCCAATCGCCCTGTTTTTTTACCAGGCGGCAATTGTAACTATCACTTATATCACCTTCAAGCTCATGGAATTTCTCAAACTGCAGTTTCACCAGTTCCTTATCATCCTCAAACACCAGGCGCATAAAATTGTCGTCCCAGCTATCAATATCCTCGTAGGTATAACCAAGCACATCGGTTACCTGCCTGTTGATATAGCGCAACTTTTTTGCAGACGTATCGTATACGTAAACAATGGCTGGAAAAAAATCGGCAATCTTTTCATCCATCATTTCGCCATTTCCGCCAAAAAGTGCTTTGAGGCGGGCCAAGTGCTCCTGCCTGGTTTGTTCATCCATCTACTGTAAGTTATTAAACTCTTTATACTGCTTCATCTTGTTGTAAAGAGTTTTGCGATCAATATTGAGTAACCTGGCTGCCTTGCTTTTATTGAAATTCACCTGTTTCAACGCCTGCACAATGGTTTCATACTCCGCATCTATACTGGCACTTTTCAGGTTTATTTCGCCATTGCCTCTTACTACATTATCAGCCATTCTTTCATCGTGACGCACAAATGTGCTGGTAATGTGCATTTGCGGCTCTGCAGGTGATACATCAAATTGCAGCTTACTGTAATTGGATATTTCAAAGGGAAGTGTTTTCACATCTACATAATCGCCATCGCTCAACAGCACAGAACGCTTCACTACATTTCTCAATTCGCGCAGGTTACCAAACCACACATAGTTTTTAAAGATCGCTTCTACTTCCGGCGTAAACCCTTTTACCTGTTTTTCCAGTTCGTGGTTAGTGATCTTTAAAAAATGACCGGCAAATAATAAGATATCTTCTTTACGTTCGCGTAAAGGTGGTACCTCAAAACTAAATTCGTTGAAACGGTGATACAGGTCTTCCCTGAATTTTCCTTTACGTGCTGCCTCCCATAACTTTTCGTTACTGGCAACTATAATGCGTACATCCAGCTCAATGTCCTTGGTACCTCCAACACGTCTGCATTTTCTTTCCTGTACCATACGCAACAATGAAACCTGTATATCGTAAGAAAGGTTAGCTATCTCATCAAGAAAAATAGTTCCACCATTGGCCAATTCAAAACTGCCGGTCTTTTGATTAACGGCACCGGTGAATGACCCTTTTTCATGACCAAACAATTCACTACCTGCCAGCTCCTTTGATAAAGCACCGCAATCTATTGCCACAAAGGGTTTGTCTTTTCTTTTACTGCGTCGGTGAATTTCGTTTGCAATCACTTCTTTACCGCTACCGCTTTCACCATAAATAATGATGCTGAAATTGGTAGGGGCTACCAGTTCAATCTGGCGCAGGATGTTGCGAAATACTTCACTATCGCCGGAAACATACCCCTCTGATAAATTGGCATCTGATTTCTTGTCCTGGGTCTTTACAACCGGTTTTTCCGCTATAGCAGTTGAAGTACCATTTGTATAATGAGTAGGACGAGCATCGCTTATCAATGCTTTTTTGATGGTGAGCAAAATTTCATCGGGAAACAATGGCTTCGTCACATAATCATAAGCCCCCAGTTTCATTACTTCCACTGCAGTTTTAATATCACTGTAGCCGGTCATGATAATAACCGGTACATGGGGATACTTCTCTTTGATCTTTACCAGCATTTCGCTTCCGTCAGTATCATCCAGCCTGAAATCACACAATACAAGATCAGGCACCGAACTCTCCAACGCTTCCGTTGCTTTTTTACTGTTATAAGCTTCTGTTACTTTAAATCCATGACGGGTTAAAAATCGGTTCAACAACAAACAGATGTCCCTGTCGTCATCGATAATGAGTATTTGCTGCATGTTAATGATTTCAGTTCTAATTTACGGCTAATTGATAAGAATTACCCCCACACTCCTCTTAACTGCGCCACTGGTATATGCATCTGCTCACGGTATTTGGCAATTGTTCTGCGCGCCACAGAAAATCCCTTACGGGCAAGTACCACTACCAGTTGCTGATCGGTATAAGGTGTTTTTTTATCTTCACTTTCAATCACTTCTCCTATCGCTTCCTGTATTACCCGGTTACTGATGGCCTTACCTTCTTCGTTAATAATGCCTTCAGTAAATATGTCTTTTAACAAAATAGTGCCAAAATGAGTTTCTGCGTATTTATTGGAAGCAATGCGGGATACAGTTGAGATATCCAGGCCCACAATATCGGCCACATTTTTCAATATCATGGGTTTCAGCAACTTAATATCACCCTCACGGAAGTAGTCCTTCTGCAATTTTAATATGGCTTTCATCACATTGAGCATGTTTCCTTCACGTTCCTTTACTGCAGTAATGAACCATTGGGCTGATTGCAGTTTATTTTTGCAGTATTGCACTGCCTCCTTGTCTTTGGTAGATTGCATCAGGCTTTCTTTCCACGCCATGTTAATGAACAATCCGTCAGAACGCTGGCGATACAAATGCACTTCGGGTTCGTCGCCATTCAGCGTTACCACAAAATCAGGAATTATATATTGATTGGACCACTGATCTACCGTTTCTGCAATTGGTTTCATCTTTAATGAAGCGAGCAACTGCAATACAATACGCAATTCTTCTTCGTCGATATTTAGCTGTGATTTTATTTTTTCAAGGTTGCGGCTTTTAAGATCATTGTACCAGTTGTTCATCAGTTCAAGCGCAATCTTTATATCAGGACGCTTTTTGTTGAATTGCTGTAATTGTAGTAACAGGCATTCACGTGTATCGCGGCTACCAATGCCAGGAGGGTCCAGTTGCTGGATCTTTTCTAATACACTCAGCAATTTTTCTTCTTCTATCCACACTTTATTCTTGAAAGAGTAATCTTCTGCAATTCTTTCCAGTTCCAGGTCAAGCATACCACATTCGTTCAATGAATCGATCAGGTAATTGCCGATCTCCAGTTCTTCCTGCGTATTGACCATTAGCTGAAATTGCTGTTTGAGATCTCTTCTGAAATCACTGCTCTCAGCAACGGGTCTGTCCATCGTATTTTCGTCGGGCAGGTAATTGCGGTATTCAAGTTTGTAATCAGGAATGTCATCATATCCATACTCATCCCAATCCTGGTAATCTTTGACACTGTCTTTTGAATATTTCTCATCCAGCGGCACTTCATCTTCCTTTTTCTCTTCGAGCAAAGGGTTTTCTTCCAGCTCCTGCGTAATACGATGTTCGAGTTCCAGGGAATTGAGCTGGAAAAAGTTCAATAACTGAATTTGCTGCGGTAAGATCTTCAGCTTCTGTTTTTGCGATAGTTGTTGATTCATCATATAGGCAGGTTTTTCTCACTTGCTTATAATTCAACTGTGAAGCCAGAATCGTAAAAACCACAAAAAAATCATTGTTAACTGATAAACAATCTTTTGGAAATGCTATTGCAGTAAAATAAATTGCAGATAGCCCTGTTGCAACGAACCAGCTGTAGAAATTTTTCCCCTTTTTGCGGAAATACACCCTATATGAAAAATCTGCGTCTGACATCTGTTTCTTTTGCCATTTCACTCGCCATCATGGTGGTGCTTTCGTTGCTATTTTACGACCGGCTGAAACAGTACACTTCTTATGCAGATGCAGTAAATCATACTTACCAGCTTATCGCTACGCTTAATAAACTGGAGAACTATATTAAAGATGCAGAAACCAGCCAGCGGGGTTATTTTTTATTGCACGATACTACGATGCTGGAACCGTATAAGAATTTCTCCAAAAATATACAGCCGGCGGTAGACAGTTTGCGCGGATTAGTGCGTGATGATGATACGTTGCAAAAAGAAAGGCTATTGCAACTGCGTTACGCAGTGATCATCCGCATGGCGTATATGGAAAGAATGCGGCAGATGGCTGATGCACATGAAAATGAGAGCAGGCTCATGGCCCTGCTGAAAGAAAGCGATAATGCAATGGACAGTGTACGCTTCAGGATCCGTTCGATGGAGGAAGCTGAACAAAGGGCATTGCAGCAGAAAACAGCGCTAAAAAATATTTATGAGCTTTCACTGCCTGCTTACCTGGGAGTGATCTTTGTATTTGCTATTATCATTTTCATTGTATCCTTTGTTTTTATTGTACTGGAATACAGGCGGCGGCTTTTGTACCAGCGCGAACTGGAAATGAAGAATATTGAACTAAGCGCCTATAACCAGGAATTGCAACAGATCACTTACGTAGCATCGCACGATCTGCAGGAGCCCTTACGAAAAATACGCACATTTACCAGCCGTCTTGAAGGGCGACACACTACAGAGCTGGGCGAAGAAGGAACACATATTGTGAAAAGACTGGCACAATCTGCTGTGAATATGCAGGAACTGATCGAGGACATTATGAATTACACCAGCCTCGCCAGCAGCAACGAACTTCAAAAAAAGGCCGATCTTAATACTATACTGGAAGATGTGCTGACAGATATTGAACCTGTGATCCTTGAAAGAAAGGCTAAGGTGAAACTAGAAAATCAATTGCCGGTAATACCGGGTTATCGCACCCAATTATACCTGCTGTTGCGCTCTTTACTGGATAACTCATTAAAATTTGCAAGGGAGAATGTGCCACTTGTAATTACAATCAGTTATGAACAGGCACGCGAAACGGAGGCTACAGATATTTCTGAACCAATGAATGACCGTACTTTTTATAAGATCACGATCAGTGATAACGGAATTGGTTTCAGCCAGGAATTTGCAGATAAGATATTTAATCTCTTTCAAAGGCTGCATCAGCCACAATCAGAATATAAAGGCAAAGGCATTGGACTGGCAATCGTAAAGCGCATTATGCTCAATCATAATGGTTTTGTAAAAGCTACTGCCACTGAAAATGGCGGAGCTTCCTTTCATTTGTATTTCCCGGTAAAATAAGAGCATATATTAACTGTAATTCATTGAGGCAAGCCATTATCACAACGGATCATACGCTCTTGCTTTAATCCTGTAATCGTTGAACTGGGGTAGTGTAGGCGCTCCCAGCAAGATCATTTCCTGCGGCTTTTTTACCGCACGCATAAGCTCTTCATTTGCAACAAGTGTAGCTTGTGCTGGTTCTTTGTTAATTACCACTACTCTCAAAACTGGTTCTGCATATAAATCCTGTTCGTGTTTCATCGTCATCGGTTATTTGCTGAAATGAATGAAGTATAGATCCTTATATCCTGTTGGTTGTTTTTGTTGCTCCTGAGCTTTCGCACTGGTTTCTTTTTGCTGCCTTTTTTGCCGGGCAGCATACTAAACCACGCTGTAACAGACTCTGCTGTAAGGCCCGGCAGCCAACCCGCCAGGTAAACCACAATCGATCTTGCCATTGGCACACAATGCCTGTAAACTTTTTTTAAATCCATACGTTGCAATTTTGTTCGTCATCAATATGTGAAACGGCAGCATTTCCATACATCGTTGTTTTTGCAAGGCAAAAAGATCATTAAAATCCTATACCCGCCTGTACCGGCCTGAAACGGGTATTATCCGTAGAGAGAATTCCTCATAACCCCGCCGCAATAGAGGGTTCTAACACCTCGAAACCCTCTACGACCGGCAGATGGTATAATTGTTTTTAGGAAGATGGGTAGAACACTATTATTCACTTTAAACTTTATAATATGCTACGCTGGACTATCATATTTCTTATAGTGGCTATTGTGGCTGCTATATTCGGCTTTGGTGGTATTGCTGCCAGTGCTGCGGGTATCGCCAAGATCCTGTTCTTTATATTTATCGTGCTGTTCCTGTTGTCAATTATAGGCGGCGGTTTCAGAAGAACAGACTAGACATCGAAGAAACTTTTTGAGGAGGTTGTGATAAACCAGGTAAGCCTGTTCGCGGGCTTAATGTTGCCTTTCCTTTGTGGTAGTCCGCAAAAGAGCAGGTGGCACCAGGTTGCTCCACAACCTCTTTTTCTTTTTTATTACTTCCACCCGGGTACCCAATGATCCCGACTCAATCTCACAATCCCCCCATCTCCGGATCAGTAATTTCTTCCTAATCCGCGTTTTTAGAAAATGCGCTTTTAACATGGACCCCAATCGAACCGGGGAACCACCGGCATGCTTACGATGCCGGGTAGTAATGAGTAAAGAAGGCTAAATTGTTGAATTGCTCTATGGCTAACAGCTATAACAATCAAACATTACAACCATCAAGCCATCACAACCAATTCCCGCTCCCCTCGCACCTTGTTTTCCATGCTTTAAAACATTTTTACTCTCAACCCTTTCATTTACAGCCCAATACTGTACTATACCCGGGCCTATACTCCTTCGTGCTTCATTCGCTGTTCGTTCGTACCAAACCCTTATTTTATGCGCTCTTAGGGCGAACAAATACCGAAGGAAATACGGACCAATACCGAAGCAATAGCGAAGAAATACCGAATCAAACCCCTGTCAGAACAGGACCTGTCCGGCACCAGGGTTAACAAAAACAGAAAAGGATACCGGATAATCCAGCCTCAATGTTGTTGAGCTAAGCTCCGGAGAAGCTACCTGTAATGCTCTGGAGGCCCTGGTGGCTTCTCCTTCAGCCTGCGCATAGTTCTGCTATAAAAATCAATAGGTGTTCATAGCCTTTCTGTAAAGGCAGTTGTTCTATTAAACACCCCCACGAAAACAAAATGAATAAAGAGTGCATACCAGGCGTAAGCCCATTGAAAGCTTAAATACCCTAAAAGGCAATGAGGCCAGTAGTCAGTTCAACATTTGCATGCTGTTTCCCGGATTGCCCGGAAACTATTGTTTTGGTAAAAGAGGAATGATACTTGCTTTTATTGGTGGAGATACCCGGAGATAGCTCCTACAAAAGAGCTATAAAGCTGATTACCGGGTACTTACTATGAGGTCTAAACATGTAGCTATGTATGCTTAGGTTTAGTAAATAATAACAGCAGAAAAATTTAGCTATCTCTTTAGCGCTTTAATCCCATTTTAATCTCTTGCAGTACCTTCATAGTTACTGAATGCTAAGCCTTTATCCTTACCTTTAAATGCTGAAAATGTCACTCCATGAGTAATTTCTTTATTTTAATTGCCGAAGATGATGCAGACGACCGTTTCCTGCTGAAAACCGCTTTTGAAGAGAAGGGATACCAGGAAAAAGTGGAGTTTGTAGAGAATGGAGTTGAGTTGCTTAACTACCTCAGCGATATTTCCCTGAAATCTAACGGGGAAAGATATTTACCGGGCTTTATATTGCTGGACCTGAATATGCCGAAGAAGGATGGACGCGAGGTATTGAAGGAGATCAAACAGCATCCCGATTTTAAAAAGATCCCCATCATCGTTTTTACAACCACTAAAAATGAGAATGAAATAAAGCGATGCTATGAACTGGGGGCAAATACATACATTGTAAAACCCATCAGCTTTGATTCATTGCTGCGGGTTATTGAAGATATCAGGAACTATTGGCTTAACACAGCCTCTGTACCTGCCTGACCTTTTGCTTCTTTGCCCTTCTTCTTAAATAATTTACTGATTATTCCCGTCCAGTTGTTTTCAGCATTGGCTGAAGTGAAATGTGAAGAGATATTTCTTGCAAGACCCGGCACAATGAGCCGTGCAATCCAATTTGTCTTTAATAGTTTTTTCAGCAATACTTCCACTGACATTCCAAGTCCAACACCCAATAAAGTTTGCTGGCTATCGCGGCTGAATATTTTACTGACAAACGATACCGTATTGGCTACCGGCTGAACCTGTTCTTTTAATTCTTCCACATCCTGTTTTATCAATGCCCGCTGCACTTTTAACAATTCCTGCAATCGTTTTTTTTCGGCCAACAGATCATTATAATTGTCTACTTGCTTATTCATATACTTTGCTTACAATGATGTTACGCACAAAAGGATAGATAACTGATTTCCTGATGAGGAAAAGCACCAGCAGTACAATCGCAAACACACCGCCTACAACGAAGAAACCTGCTATCCGGCTTTTCAGCACTTCTCCCAACCACCAGGCCGTTCCCAACCCAACGAAAAAAAGAATGAAAAGTGAAAAGAAACAGGTTACCAGTATGACAACCCCAAATGAAATAATACCGGTGGCTTTCTGCGTTACATTCACAATAGCTAACTGCGAGTAAGTATCTACGTATTGTCCTACATGTTCCACCAGGTTTTCGGCGGTCTGTTTGATATTTTCCATGATAATTGATTTGTAAGTAGTTTAACCTGTCAGGTCTGGCATAAGTAACCTGATCACTTTTTAAGGAAATTCAGTTTGAATGCTTAGATCTGACAGGTTTACTTTCATATCATTGGTTCAAAGCAAAGAAGCAGGTTTGCGGCCTGCTTGCTATGCTAAAAGAGATCACATCTTATCTTCATGGTGCAAGCCATTGGCTTCATGCATTACTTTTCTCCTGATACCGGAAAGTTTTTCTTTTCCTTCAGAAACCAGGTCACCTATCTGATCAGCAAAGTCTGTTGCTTTGTCTTTAACTTTTTTACGGAGATCAGATCCTTTTTCAGGAGCCAGCATCATACCCAGGATAGTTCCTGCCACTAAAGCACCGGCAATGCCCAGCACTATTTTTGTGTTTTTTGTCATAACGAACATTTTTATATTGAATAATAACGATAACCTAGTATTATTGCGAATCGCTAAACGGGGGCCAACCAGAAGAGCTTTTATATGGCTTAAAAATAACTATGCCATCTCAGAGCTTTGACAAACAATGAAGTGAAGAATCAATTGGCTTGAGGAAAAATTTCTACACAATGGAATTGTTGTGTTTGATCTACATCAATCCGATTAAAGATTTTTTATTTACTTTAGTTAACGAAAATAGCCTCTCCCGTGCCTAAAACAGTGTTAGTCATTGAAGATGAAACTGATCTATGTTTGCTTTTGAAGGCCTTTTTTGTACGCAAAAAGTATGAAGTAGCAACTGCGGCTACACTTGAAGAAGGGCTGAAGCAAATAGATCTGAAGATCCCGGATATTCTTTTCCTGGATAACAACCTGCCAGATGGGCTGGGCTGGGAACATGCCAGTGCACTTACTGAAAAATACCCTGACCTTTTTCTGAATCTTATCAGCGCTTATCATCCATCATTACCGAACGTCAAAGTAACTTCCAGATTAAAGATCTGGGAAAAGCCTATTTCACTAAGGGATCTTGACGCCTATCTTGACACATTAGTTTAACCCGCTTATTTTTTACTTATCAAGGCGAAGCATTAAAACATCGTGTGAGGGAATTGTTGCGTTCAATATATTGGCTGTAGTACCTGCTGATTGTTTTGTCCACAGGTTGCGGATCTTATATACAATAGCTGCATCCAGTACTACTTTAGAAAGTTCATCAGTAATACTTTTTTCTTTCCAGTTGAAGCTGATCGATTGTGGTTTTGCCGACCTGTTTAAAAAACAAACCGCCCAGCTTCCATTGCTTAACGGCTTTAACCAGGTTTCTACACTATCTTTTGCTTTGTACTGAAATCCCTGAATTCCTGATGCATCCTGGTCTACAGCCACCACTTCTTTGTTGGTAAGGATGGAAGTAGTTTGTGTATTCATAGCACGCAGATCATTACCCGCCATTAATGGCGCAGCGAGCATAGCCCACATTGAAAAATGCGCCCTGTCCTCATTCACTACCATACCGTTGCCCACTTCCAGCATATCAGGATCATTCCACTGCCCAGGCCCGGCATACTGACGGATATTTTTTTGCTGATCGAGAATTTGCATTGCTCCCCATGCCTTCCATGTTCCATGATCTTTGATGCAATCGAAGCAATTGTAGATATCGCCTGTTGTACGCCAGAGATGCCCTACGGGCGCCGCCCATAACCACGGTTGATTGCCGCCCCATTCGCATAAACTAAAGACCACCGGCCTGCCGGCAGTACGGATAGCATTGCTCATAGTAGTATAGGCTTCTTTTGCATTGATGCCATCTGTATTACACCAATCGTATTTAAGATAGTCAATACCTATTGCTGCATAGAAACGTGCATCCTGGTATTCATATCCTCTTGTACCGGGGTAGCCTGCACAGGTTTTTGTACCGGCACAGTTGTACAATCCGAATTTTAATCCTTTGGAATGAACATAGTCTGCCAGGGCTTTCATTCCTGAAGGAAACTTCTCCGGGTCAGGAACAAGATTGCCATTAGCATCACGCTCTTTTGTCATCCATCCATCATCAAGTACAATATATTCGTAGCCTGCTTCTTTCATTCCCGAGCTTACCATTACATCTGCAACGGCCTTTACCATGTTTTCGTTGATATTTACCTGGAAGGTATTCCAGCTATTCCAGCCCATCGGGGGCCTGGTGGCCAGTCCTTCAAACTTCTGTGCAGACAATTGTAATGTTGCAAACAGGCTGATGGCAGTAAGTACTTTTTTCATGGTGGTGCTTTATGTTTCCCCGACCTGCAGGACGGGTAATGATATGAGTGTGTTATTCTATTTTAACAGGATTGGCCAACCGGCTAAAGCCGGATACATTCTGTAGTTCTCACTTTTCAGAAACTCTAACTGCCTGTAATACGGTTAATGAGTTCGATACAGGCCCTGCTATTGTGATAGGGACATTTCCATAAGCCGCCTTTGTCTTCGTTATTCATAACTGAATAATCATCATACACACCCCATACCCATTCACCATTAGCCTTATCGAGTATATGTTGCTGTACAAATTGCCAGGTTTGTAAGGAGCGCTGTAAAAAACTTTCATCACCTGTGGCCTGCCATGCATGAAAAAATCCAACCATTGCTTCAGCCTGTGGCCACCAATGTTTTTGCCTGATGAGTTTTTGCTCCTCAGTTTCATATTCATACCAAAGCCCGCCATCACTATCAAGCCCCCCGGCAGCAGCCTTTGCTACCGCAACGGAGCGATGTTCTGCGTCTTTAATAAGTGCCGTGTTGCCAATTACTACCGCTGCCTCCGGTACCAGCCAGGCAGCTTCTATATCATGACCGTAAGAAATAATGCCTGACCGTACCTGCCAGTTCATATCAAAAAACAATTGCAGGTGCCCTGTCTCAGCATTAATAATGTGTTGATGAAAAAGACCGATCAGTTCTTTGATCTCCGTTTCTAATATTTCATCAGGCCATATACGATAAAGATTGGTAAATGCTTCCAGTACATGCAGGTGCGTATTCATCGACTTCTTTTCATTGGCGTCTTTTGCACTCAACCGGATATCACCCATTTCGCTCCAGTCAGATGACAGGGCCTCTATATAGCCACCATACTGTTTGTCGTAACTATGCTGAACAATGATCTTGTACAACTCAATAGCCTGCTCTTTTGCAAGCTGATCCTGGCTGCACAGGTAGTATTCACTCAGAGCATATACTGCAAATGCCAAAGCATAGAACTGTTTTTTTGTATCGAGCGGATTGCCTTTATAGTCAACCGTCCAGAAAACACCGCCATACTGCCTATCAATGAAATGATCCAGGAAGTATTGAAATGCCCGCTGTGCAACAGCCTGGTATTCTTTGTACCCCGTAAGCCTGTATGCTGCGGAGAATGTCCATAGAATGCGGGCATTCAGTACACTCCCTTTGGGAGCTCCGGCATCTGCTTTATTATGATGATCTACTTTACCGTAAAACCCTCCATTGAGATGATCTATTGTATTATTCATCCACCAGGAAAGAATGTTTTGCAATTCTTTTTCCAACTGGTGCTTATAATCAGCTAATTCTTTTTGCATATTGTAATTTACACCTGTACATCAGCCATAGCCGGTGCAGTTGAGAGGTTTTTGCCGATAATGCCATTCAGCGTTTGTACAGATGCGGCAGAAGTAAACCCATCTTCCGGCGTGTTGACCACGTAATCAATCAGCTTATCTAATGTGGTTGTCGCTACATGCATCCGTGTGTCTGAAGAAGCATAGTAAATATAAACAGTTCCATCTTCATCAGGGATCCATCCATTGCAGAATAATACATTGGACACATCGCCAAAGCGCTCCTCTCCTTCGGGTGCCATGAAATAACCACCGGGTCTGTAAATTACTTTTGATACATCTTTAAGATCAGTCATAAACAGGTAGAGCACGTATCGTAAACCGGCAGCAGTATTGCGTACACCATGTGCCATGTGCAGCCAGCCCCTTGCTGTTTTTATCGGTGCAGGCCCCAGCCCGTTTTTTGCTTCATAAACTGTATGATAGATTTTGGGCTCAATTACGATCTCTTTATCTACTACAGCATTTTCCATGCTATCACTGAGGCCAAACCCTATACCACCACCTTTACCGGTATTGATAAACCCATCCTGCGGTCTTGTGTAGAAAGCATATTTGCCATTTACAAATTCAGGGTGCAGCACTACATTTCGCTGCTGGGGTGAAGGTGTTTTGAGGTCGGGCAGCCTTTCCCAGTTTTCAAGATCTCTTGTACGAACAATACCACACTGGGCAATTGCAGCAGACTGATCGGCTACACCTGCTGTATTGTCTCTCCGTTCGGTACAGAACACACCGTACACCCATCCGTCTTCATGCTGGATCAACCGCATGTCGTAGATATTCACATCAGGATCATTCAACTCCGGGATAATAACCGGGTAATTGCGGAAACGAAAATTATCTACAGGACTTTTGCTTTCAGCTATCGCAAAGAAAGATTTCCTGTTGGCGCTTTCCACGCGTGCTATCATCAGGTATTTATCCTGTAATTTAATAGCCCCGGCATTGAATACGGCGTTGATACCAAACCGTTCCATTAACCAGGGATTTGTTGCTTCATCGAGATCATAACGCCAGAATAAAGGCGTGTGTGCTGCAGTTAACACAGGGTACTCATAACGTTCAAATACGCCATTTCCCGGCAATACCTTTTTATTGGGCCTGCTGATCAACTCATCATGCATACTCTGCAATTCCTGCAATCTCAGTTCAAAATTATTATTCATATTACGGTATTTGATGCCTCCCGGCTGTTAGTCTTCAAGTTTATTCCACCATGTTCTTTTAAGTACCAATATTACCACAAGCAGTATGGCTACAGTGATCATTAATGACAGGTGCATTGACAACACGATGTACATCGGTAAGAGTGTAAGTCCGCACTGTGCAATAATGCCTAATACCACATTGAACATATCAAGACGAAAACGTTTATTGGGTTTAAAAGAAGGATCTTCCTGCATCACCAGTTCGTGAACCGGTTGCCAGAAGCCCCATGGCTTTACTGTACGGTAAAATTTCTTCAGCACCTCTGTATCGGTTGCCGGCGCCACCCAGGTACCGATAAAACAGCCAGCCAATGAAATAAGGAACAGTAATGGCCAGTAATACAGATCCAGGCCTGTTATGATACCAAGTGATTTTAACATGGCCAGTAAGATAGCCGGTAAGATGCCCGCCAGCATACCCCAGTAAAAACCGTTGGCATTGAAACGCCACCAATACCATTTCAATACATTGGCAGCGATGTATCCGCCATATAGCCCCGATACAATCCATTGCAGCACAGTGTTTACATCTTTTACAAAAATGCCCAGTACAATACCCAGTATTACCACCAGTAGCCCGCAGGCATAGTTCATGTACATTATTTTCCTGGTAGGCGCTGAAGGGTTAATATATTTCAGGTAGATATCATTGACGATATAAGCCTGCGCAGCATTTAATGTTCCTGAAAAAGTTCCCATGAAGGCCCCGAGCAAACCTGTCAGTACCAACCCGAGGATGCCTGCCGGTAAAAAGTTGTTGATGGTAGCAGGCAGGATCTTTTCAAAGTCGGTCCCATCAGGAGTGGCAATATTCAGTTGATTGTAATAGAGCAATGCCAGTACCGTTAACCCGATGATCATTGAGTAGCGAACAGGCAACAGGACAATTGATACAAAGCCTGTCATTTTGGATGCTTCTTTTGGCGACCGGGTCGATAAGATCTTCTGCATATCGTAGTTGGGTGCAGGTCCTGCCAGGCTTGCAAATATTCCTTTGAACAGCATCATCATAAAGAAGATCCCAAACAGGCCGAATCCGTCACCCCGGATCTTTTTATTTACATCTGCAATGATATCGGACCAATTGAGATCCAGTTTCCAGCCAAAGAAAGGATTACTCCATCCTTCCGGAACATTGAGTGTATGTCCATGCAGGTTGATCATGGCAATAACTGCAATGGAAATACAGCCCACTGTCATGATGACGTACTTGATGAAATCGCCCAACACAATACTGTGCATACCACCAAGTATTGAATAGAACATAGCAAACAGGGTAAATACAACACCATACACATGCGCTACATACTGAGGCGCTACAGTGAAAGGCACATAAGGTTGCACTACATGCCAGGGAACAAATATTTCAATGAACTTTCCCAACCCTACAAACCCATAGGCCAGGAACCCAAGACAACCGAGCAGGGCAAATGCAACAATGATATTGTGCGAAGACCTTACTCCACGTCCCGTGGTGCCGAAGCGTGTACTAAGCCATTCTGCACCGGTATCGGCATTTGATCGTCTTAACCATTTGGCCAGGAACATCATATTGAATACCTGGTTAAATACCGGCCACAACCAGGGAATCCATACACTCTTCATTCCATATACAAAGCAGAGGGCAACCATCCACATGGTACCACTGATATCAAACATATCAGAAGCATCACTAAGCCCCAGCATGTACCATGGCAGTCGTTTACCTCCCAACAGGTAGCTTTCTTTATTCTGTCTTGCCTTTTTCCGTAAAAACCAACCGATCATTACCATCATAGCGAGGTAGGTGACAATGATCAGGATGTCTATAGCCTGTAATTTCATGTCGTTGTTTTGGGGCCATCTTCATTGAAAGATCAGTGAGCAATACTCAATGATCAATTTTCAATGTTCAGCTGAATTCTACTGATAAAGCTTTTCCCTGCTCACATCCTTTTCAAACAGCGTTCTATCCAGCCTGTAAAATGCTTTAAAGTCTTCTGTTGAAACATCTTCCTTCTTCGGCACATAGTAATGCCATTTACCATTTTTCATTCGTCCTGCATTTCGCCACAGCAATACATAGGAAATTCTGTGATGACCTATTGCAGCCCATAAGGTGTTAGTCCACCATGTGGCATAAGGAATAGCTTCGTAACCTGTTTCGCCCAGTGCAGGGATCTTTCCTTTTTCTGCAGCGAACTCTTCCAGTATTGTTAATTGCTTATCAACATTTTTAAGAAAGGAATTGTCTTTTGCAGGGTCATTGTACTGATAGCTATCAAAGCTTACCAGGTCTGCCACATCATCGCCCGGGTATCTTTCTATGAATGCTTCTTTTGAAGAAAAGTCAGCCGTGTTGTACACATACAACAGGTGATGAACATTCTTCTGCCGGAGGTAGTTAATTGTAAAGCGCCACAGGCTTTTAAATTCTCCGGGCGTACAGGCGTTTCTGCACCACCAGAACCAATTGCCTGTTAGTTCATGAAAAGGCCGAAATAATACGGGTATATACTCTCCTTTTGCTCCTCGTAATGTCAATAAGAAAGCCGCTACCTTATCCAGCCATGCGGTATATATCTCATGCTTTGCCCCGCCCGGCAAAATAGCAGCAACACTTCCATGCGTAGTATCCCATGCGGAAGCACCATTTAGCGGGTTGTCTGCATGCCAGCTAATAGTGATCACACTGCCTTTCTGATAGGCCTGCTGAATATAACCACGCATTTTATCGAAAGGCACGCTGTCGATATTGTAAGGCAGATCATGTTCTATATTTCCCAGCTCCCAGCCATATACCGCAGGGTAATCGTTGACTAATTCTTTTACATCGCTTTTGCCGGGTACATATTTCCAGTCAACGCCATAGGCAAGGTCGTCCTGGTGGCCAAACATAATACCCTTGTTAAGCAGCTTTTTTAAATTATGATAAAGGTTGACCGTTTCTTTTGTTGCCAGCGGATCTGCCGGCATATCGACTCCTTTTGAAAATCCACTGATCAGCTTCCATGTTGCTGTATCACTATCGAAAACGCCATTTAAACCCTGCTCTTCCATTGGCGGATCGCCCATGTAATCGTCTCCCTTTTTCCAGAACTCCTGTCCGGGAACCGGTCTTGCAGTTCCGTTGAAGGCCCAGAAGTTACAGCCGGCAAGTGCATCATTGAATGTTTTGCTGTGCTGCCATTGCCGGAGAATAAGGCCATAATAGCTGTTGCGCAAGGAGGTAGTAGCATTTATATCGAAGGAATGACCATCACGCGGCAAACCAAACTCTTCGACTACCAACGGCTTTTTTATTTTTTGTGCAATGGCCAGGTGCTGCTGCAGGTAGTCTTTTGTTTTGGAAAGAACATTGTCAAAACCACCGGCCAGCTCTTTTCCCTGGAACCAGCCCCAGTTCTTGGGCCAGATGTGAATGGTACAGTAATCGATATTCCTGTCTGCATGTATTGCTTCAAACACTTCCAGGTTTTCTGTGCCCATATACCCTTCTGCCCCCGTGGTGATCAGGTGGTTTTTATCTGCTGCACGAATGGTTGCTGCCACATCGGAGATCCATTGTTTGTAGGCATCAATAGCAGCAGGCCGCATTGGCCGTGGTTCATTTGCCAGTTCCCACGCCATAATAGCTGGTTCCTGCGTATATTTTTTGCCTGAGTATTTGTTGGTATGGGCCAGGATCTTTTTTACCTGAAGCAGGTAATCCTGTTTACAACCATCACAGGTATAAAATTTACTTACATAGTCGCGCAGCTCATCCCAGTTTAACTTACGCCGGAACACCTCTTCCGGTATAGCATTGTTCCACCGGAGGTATTGTAAAAAGCCGCCACTCCACTCCCAGTTGTTACTGAGGTATAGCACGGCTTTCATATTGCGCTTGCTCATTTCGAATAATAACAGATCGAGGCTTTGGAGGATCTTTTCATCAAACTTACCTTTCTCCGGTTGCAGTGGCGGGCCTACCCGCTCTACCCCATTTACGAACCCCGTTCCTTCAGCACCAACCAGTACACGGAGGTTGGTAACCTCCTGCCCCCTGAGAAAGTCAAGCTCTTTTCTTAATCGCTCAATGCCACGGCTCTTGTCTTTTTCCAAACCCAATACACTGCCGTACCAGTAATTGGTACCTATGTAGTAGTAAGGTTTTCCGTTGAGCATAAACTGCTGTTCCTTACGCTCTACAAATGCTCCCTGTGCATTGAGATGAAAGCATAGCATCGTCGATAGAAGTCCTGTAATAATTGCTTTTATTCTTTGTTTGTGCATGAGCGTAACGAATGGTGAGTGGTCAGTTGTGTGTGTTAAGATCGTGAAACGTGAGTCGTGCTTTCTGCAGTGAATGGTCAATGCAGGTTGTTGCTTTTCTCACGGTTTGTAGCTCACAGCTAATCGCTAACACCTAATACCTAAATCTTTATGCTTTCTACTTCACCAACAAAATATTGTCATAATAGATCGTTTTGCCGTCGTCGTGGATCTGCAATACAAAATCGTTTATTTTGGTGATGCCCGTGAGGAAACCGTCAATAGGGATTTTGTAATAAGTCCATATACCGGCCGTAATGGTAAATGTTTTAGTAGGGCCCCAGTTTACTTTCAGATCTACCTGCCTGTCGATATCTGCACCTTTGGCCCAGAAAGTTATGAATTTGTATCCTGTAATGGTAACGCCGGCGTCTGAGTGCAGACTTAATCCACCCCAGGAACCAGTATAGGCAGCTTTGAGAGATCTTGTACCGGTAACCGCATTTTCAGGCACAGCAGTATAATCACCGCCCCAGGACCAGTTGTCTACTCCAAAGTCGTCTTTAAAAAACCCGAAGGCCTGGGCTACGTTTACAAACTCCATATCAGTAAGCCTGTCGCCGGAAGCGTTGGTGATCTTCAATTTAGCCCTTGCTATAGTAGTGGCAGGCATCGTAATTACAAGCTGTTTCCTGCTTTTTGAAACAATAACCGCAGCATCGGTGGTTCCATCGAGTACAACCTTGCTTACATCATCAAGGTTATTACCGGTAATCGTAACCGTGGTTCCGGTTTCAAAATCGGTAGGGAATGCCGTACTGATGGTAGGCAAGGCCACTACATTGAATGGAACAGTTAATTGCTTTCCGGCACTGTTGGTGAAGATGATATTCTGCGGCCCTCCAAAGGCAGTATCCGGAACACGGAATACCAATGAATGGTCAGTATTTAAAGTAGGCGTAAATGAAGCCGGTACATTGTTCTTATCGAATACAATGGCCCGCATATCGTTTAACCCCGAACCGGTAAGCGTAAGTACTTCTCCACCGGAACCCTGCCCGGGAGAAATGGCTTCGAGTGTAGGCGTAGGTGCGTCATTATCTTTTTTGCAGGCACCGGTTACCAGCATTACCGCCAGCAACAATAACAGTAATTTATGATGTGCCTGGTTATATATATTTTTCATATTACAAACAGTTTAATGGTCATCAATAGTAAGGGATGGCAGGTTCTGTAAGTTTTGGGTTCTGCACTGTCTCAGATAAAGGAATTGGCAGGAACAACTGGTTAACCGGCAGGTTTAAGTTAACCTTCAGCGAATTGGTACTACCATCATCATTCCTTGTACCTCTTTCCTGGGCCTCTATTATTTGTTTGGCCTTGCTATATCCCTGTCTTTGTACATCGAACCAGTAATCGCCCTCGAATGCAAACTCTACCCTGCGTTCGTGGAGAATATCATCTTTGGTGATAGAGGTTTTGGGCAATAATCCGGCACGCGTACGTACGCGGTTAAATGCAGCGAGTGCCTGACCATCTGCTGTTGATGCCCCCGTACCCATTACTGCTTCTGCATAGATCAGTAAAACATCCGCATAACGAAGAATGTAAGTACAGATCTGTGTTTTTTGTGTAAGTACAGGCTCACTGGCGCTGCCCGGGCCTACTACATATTTTGCAGAGTTAGACCTTGTTCCATTTTTTACACGGATCAATGAGTTGGTGCTGGCTGTATCATATTTGTATCCATTTGCCATGAAGGTGTTGTATTCCACCACCTGTGCGCTGGCAGGTGAACCAGCATCGCGTTGTGGCTTCCAGGCAGGATAATAACTACCCTGTTCCATTACTGACCACTTGCGACGCTGGTCACCTGATTCGTAAGAAGCCAGCAGATCGAGTGAAGGGATAATTGCAGACCAGCCATCACCTGTGGTTAAAAGGTTGCCGGGCGCTACATAGGCCTGGATAGAGTTTTGTGTGCCCCAATCATTTGAAATAGCCCATTGTAATGCAAACAGTGATTCGATATTGTTGTTCTGGGCTGAGCTATTGAACATGCCTGCATAATCGGGTGTGAGATCATACTTCTGAGAACTGATGACCTCACCGGCTTTCAGTTTGGCACTATCGTAATCTTTGCGATAGAGGTATAATTTGGCCATCATACCTTTTGCAGAATACTTTGTTACACGGCCTTTGTCGTTGCTCTCCGGCAAATTCTGTTCTGCATAGCGAAAGTCTTCTAATGCAAAACGCAATACATCTTTCTGCAAATAACGGGGTACCTGGAAATTGCCACTTTTTGACAATGCACCGGGGTCGGTTACAATCGGAGCATCACCCCATATACGACCGATATAGAAGAAGCCTACTCCACGTATGAATCTTGCTTCTGCAATACCGGGATCAAGTACTGCAGCACTACCACCTTCTGCTTTTTTCTGCTCAAATGTATTGATCAATACATTGGCCCATCCTACAATTTTGTAAAAAGCGTTCCATGCTTCAGACAAACGGGGATCGGTTGCTGTGACCGTAAAATTGAGGAAGGGCGAATAGGCGGGGTCGCCTGTGTACATATTACCACCCATTACTTCACCAATACAATGCAATGCTTTGTCATTGTAATCGAACCAGGGATATCCATACAACATTCCGGTTGCGCCTTTTACCTGATCGGATGTGGTGTAAAAGTTATCTGATGTTGGCTGGTCAATAGCAGGTCGCTCGGTAAAGCTTTTACTGCATGCTACGGCTGTTACCGCCATAGCTACTAAACCAGTATAAATTATATTCTTTTTCATTTTTTGCAAGCTTTTGATAATAGGATAATGCAGGCTTTAAAATTCAATGTTTGCACCTATGGTAACTGATCTTGGGTTTGGATAGTGCCCATTATCAATATTCATTAAACTGATGCTTTTGTTGAAAGCGCCGATCTCAGGATCATACCCTTTGTATTTTGTGAAGGTGTATAAGTTCTGAGCCGACACATAGATGCGTGCACTTGCAATATGCGCTTTGCGTATAATGTCTTTGGGTAAATTGTAACCTAATGAAACGTTCTGGATACGCAGGTATGAACCACTTTCAATGAAGCGATCGGATACTGCTGTATTGTTTTTATTGGAAGGTGTAAATCTTGGTAAGGAACCGTTGACATTATCGGCCGTGTACCTGTTCATGACATCTTTCAACTGGTTGTTGTACAGGTTCTCTACCCCTTCCAGGTTACGGCGCAGGAAGTTGTATATTTTGGCCCCATAGCTTCCCTGCAGGAAGAAGGAGAAATCAATTCCTTTGTACTGGAATGTATTGGTAAGACCATAAGTAAATTTAGGATGAGGGCTACCGATCAATACAACATCTTTATCATCGATCGTTTTGCTATTGTCCTGGTCTTTGTACCTCACATCACCCAGCCATGTACCAGAAGCAGATACAGGTAAACCAAACTGCGGCAAGCTATTGTTAAGATCGGCCTGTGTGCGATACAAACCATCTGTTACCAATCCAAAGAAGGAGCCTACAGCCTGACCGGGTACAGTATGCGTCATGAGAATCGTTTCATACACGATCTTTCCATCAATGGAAGAGTTCTCATTGATCAGTTTATCCAGCTTGTTTTTGTAGCGGGAGAAGATGAGGTTTGTTTTCCAGGTGAAATCCTTGCGGTTGATATTGTAAGTGGTTAATGCGATATCAATGCCGGTATTGGTCATCTGGCCGGCATTTACCACAGGCGCCAGCACATCATTGTAGTTTGTCCCCAAACCTGTAAAACGTGGCGCAGAGCTAAAGAGTAACATATCTTTTGTTACTTTCTTATAAACATCCACATTGAGCTCAACAGCCCTGTTGAAAAATCCCATGTCCACACCACCGTTGTAGGTAATCACAGATTCCCATTTCAGATCGGGGTTGCCTACGTTGCGGATAAAGCCACCTGTTCCAAAACCCGTAGTACGTAAGATCACTGCAGACGAGTACGGAGGGTTAGCTGAACCGGAAGGTGCATTCTGGTTACCAACTGCACCCGCGCCAAAGCGAAGCTTCAGGTAGTTAAATCCTTTTACATTCTGCATGAACTTTTCATTGCTCACTGTCCAGCCAACTGAAGCACTTGGAAAATAACCCCATTTGTTATTGGGACCAAAGTTGGCAGAAGCATCGGCCCTGAATGATACGTTCAAAGAGAAACGATCATCATAGGTATAGCCGGCACGTGCAAAATAGGATTCCATTGCCCATTCGCCTTTGCCACCTGATAATGTCTGTGCGTCTTTATCGGCCTCGCCGGCATTGATGGCTTCGAGATCGTCTGATACAAGATTATATCTTTCCAGGTTCTGGTAATCGTAATGGGAATATTGCGCTTCGTGACCTGCAGTAGCAGTAACACTATGTTTTTTGAAAGACTGGTTATAGTTTAAGTAGTTGCGTAAAACCCAGTAGTAACTGTTATTACGTCCTTCTATCAAATGGCTTTGTACGGGTGTTGTACCAATATTTCCTTTGCGCTGATGGGCCATATTTTCTGTCAACTGAAAATCGTAGCCTAATTCATTGCGAATAGTTAAGTGTTTACCGAGGATCAGCTCACCATATACGTTTCCGAAAACCTTGGTTTGTCCTGATGTTAAATTACGGAGCCTGGCTTTTGCCACCGGATTGTCCTGGTAGTATTGAATGCCGCCTACAGTAGAAGGGCCGCCCCAGCTACCATCGAGGTTCTGCACCGGGATCAGCGGGCTTTGTATTAAAGCCTGGGTAATGGTACCATCCTGCTCATCGGCCAGCGTAAGCTTTTGTTTTGTTTTTGAAGCATTGCTGCTGATACCAGCCCTGAACCAGCTTTTTACCTGCTGATCAAGATTGAAGCGTAAGGCATAACGATTGAAATTGGAACCAATCACAATACCCGTCTGATCAAAATAGTTGAGTGAGAAATAGTAAGTGGTCTTATTCTGACCACCGGAGAAACTAAGCTGGTGGTTCTGTACATTGCCGGTCTGGAAGATCGCATCCTGCCAATCAGTACCATCTCCCAACACATCAGGGTTTTTAAATTCGGGAGTTGGTGTATTACCGCTTTCTGCAGCAATCTGGTTCTGGTAACGTGCAAAATCGCTGAGCTTCATAATATCCAGCTTCTTTGGCAACATCTGCCAGCCATAGTACATATCGTACGTAATCTTTCCTTCGCCTGTTTTACCTCTTTTGGTATTGATGATCACGACGCCGTTTGCACCCTGCGACCCGTAGATGGCCTGTGCGGAAGCATCTTTCAATACATCGATCGATTCAATATCATTTGGGTTGAGTGTTGCAAGGACGCTGTTGGAGTTCTGGCCACCGCCTCCACCCAACATGTTAAAGGCAGTACTGCTGGTTGAAGTAAGAATGGGCACTCCATCTACAACATATAAAGGCTCGTTGTTATTAACGGAGGTAATACCACGTACGCGAACGGAGACGCCTCCGCCGGGCTGACCACCGTTATTGTTTACAGTAACACCGGCAATTTTTCCCTGCATTGCCTGGTCGGCACCGGCTACCGGTAAACTCTTAATGTCTTTTGCACTTAATGAAGAAATAGATGATGTTACATCCGCCCTCCGACGTGTACCATATCCAATTACTACAATTTCATTTAAGCGTGAGTCGAGTAACCGCAGTGTTACCAATACGTTTGTTTTCCCCTCTAATGATACATCCTGCGGCTTCATGCCCACGTAAGAAATGGTAATTGTTTTGGTGCCATCAGCAACAGGCAATCGAAATGAACCATTGGCGTCTGTTGCTACAGACCTGGTTCCGCCTTTTGCTGTTACTGTAGCCTGTGATAATGGGTTTCCGTTTTCGTCGGAGATGATACCGGTGATTATTTTTTCCTGCGCACGCAGTATCAGGAAGGAGAGCACGCATACAAGAGTGATGAGTACCCTTTGTAAGGAGTGATTTCTCATATAGCAATTCGTGTTTAGCCAAAAGTATTTTTATTATCAATTCATTATAGATACTATTTTATCTATTTATTGTATTTTTTCAATGATTTAGTATTCTAAAATCTTATAAACAATATAAACAACTGAATATCATACTATTGAAATTAGTTTTCGGTTAACCACACTCTAATACTTTATTTACAAGTATTGATATTTTTTATACCTTTCTTCCGTTAAATGTTTGCCGATATGAAAAGTAAAATACTTCGTGAGATCACACCGCTTACGCAAAACGACTGCTTTACTATCTTTTCACGTGTGAAAACGGAGTTTGATTTTCCGCTTCATTATCATGAGGAATTTGAGCTGAATTTTATACAGCATGCGTCTCATGCGAAACGCATGATCGGCGACCACATGGAGGAGATCAATGATCTTGAATTGGTGCTGGTGGGGCCCAACCTGCAACACGGTTGGTTTACGCATAAATGTAAAAGCTCTGAAATAAAAGAGGTAACGATCCAGTTTCACCGCAACCTGTTTGAAGAAACTTTTCTGCAACGCAACCAGATGAGTTTTATAAAAACGATGTTTGAGCAATCACTGCGCGGTATTCTTTTTTCCCGCGAAACAACACAGGCTATTATGCCACGGCTCATCGTTTTACCACAGAAGCATGGTTTTGACTCTGTACTGGAATTGATGTCGATACTGCATGATCTTTCTATTTCACGTAACATGCGCACTTTATCTGACGCCTCATTCAGTAACATGGAAACCTTCTCCTATAATAGCCGCCGTATTGAAAGAGTGATGCAGTACCTGAATACAAATTTTGAGAAGAATGTAACCCTGTCTGAAGTATCCCGTTTATCTGCCATGACAGATGTTGCCTTCAGCCGGTTCTTTAAATTGCGCACCGGTGCAACCTTTATAGATACGCTGAACGAAATAAGGCTGGGTCATGCATCGCGCATGTTAATTGAGACCACACATAACATTACAGAGATTGCCTATAAATGCGGGTTTAATAACATCTCTAACTTTAACCGCATCTTTAAAAAGAAGAAGGACTGCACCCCCAAGGAGTTCCGGAACGCATATGTGTCGTCGGGGGTACGTAAGTTTATATAACGCAGATTCAGGGGTTGATAGAGGATTTCGCGGATAAAGAAGTCCTTAGTCAAGCTTTAACAGGTAGAGCCAGTATCTTTTTCCGAAGAGGTTGGGCAGTTCTTTTACCTGTACGAAACCGAGGGAACCGTAAATATGTCTTGCCGCGTCCATAAACTCTGAGGTATGTAATGCAATAGTATGCTCACCTGTTTCCTTTGCATGCGCTATACAACGACGAACCAGCTCCGCCGCTATTCCCTTTCCCCGATAGGCAGGGTCTACACCTACCATACGCAAACAACTCCAGTCTTCCTGAAATACATCCGTGGGATTACCGCGTGGTACAAAGTAGGATACCCCTACTAGCTGTTCTCCATCCCTGCAAACAAACACTGTTGACTTCCCGATAAGTTGCTCCAGCCTTTCGCGATTGCGGATACCAGCATTGAGTTTGTCCCAGTTCTCCGCTGTTAATACTTCTGAGAATTGTGAATATGCCCTGATATTGAGCTCCTGTAGTTTTTCGATGTCGGCGAGAGTGCTTATTGCATATTGCAGAGAAGTATCTGTATTCATAGGTGCAAAATAAAAAAACGAGTGTAATACACACCCGTTTTTTTTATCAAATCAAACATAAAGGGAAACTGTTCCGGGTTGAGAGTTTAAAGTTTCGGGTTCTTTAGTTCAGAGATACCTGCCTAAAAGTAACCCTGGCTTTTCCCTGTCAACATATCAACTTTTAAACTTATCAACTAACGCCTCATTGTTAATTCCTGCTTTCTAGTTGTTCATTCTTCTCTGTACTTCGTCAATGCCTGATCTTCTGCTTTTGCTGGCTTTTACCTGGCTGTTGCCGAATTTCCAACTGAAGGTGAGTTTTACAAAACGGCTTTCCTGTTTGCTGTTGTTTACTGACCTTACAGATTCAGTTTCGACTGTATATCTCTGACGGGCAGTATTGAACAGGTCTGACACATTTAATGTAAGCGTACCCTTGTTTTTGAGCATTGTTTTTGAAACCCCTGCATTAACTGAATACTGGGCTTTAAAATGGTAGGGAGTCAATACCAGCGGTGAATAATAGTTCATGCTTACTTCTGCCCTGAAACCTTTTGCCAGTGTTACAATGTTCTGGCTGCTGAAATAATAAGTAAAAGCAGATTGACTCAGTTTTGCCTGACCAGTTGCCTTGTAGGCGGCATACAGCCCTCCAATAGTATTGCTGGTAGTAAACCTGTTGTTGAAGAATGACCTGGTATAAGAAACATTCAGATCTGCCTGATCAGCACCATTCAGGTTATCATAAGTGCTTATCATTGCCCCTGTAACAGGATCCTTTTTGTACACATCCATCATTACGTCAGTATAATGGCTGTAAGACAGTGATGCCATCCATTCATTCTTATAAGACCAGCCAGCTTCAAAATTGTCAGAGTAAGTGGGTTTGATATCTGGATTTCCCTGTGAATATGCATACTGGTTCTGGTAGATGATAAAGGGGTTTACAATATTGAAACCAAAGCGCTCAATTTTACGACGGTAAGCTAAACTGAACTGCTGATCTTCTGACTGATTGTAACCGAGATCAACGGAAGGGAAAAGATTGAAATAGCTGTTTTTGCTGATCTTGTTTAATGTAATGGAATTCCCTTTGGTGTTGGTCTGCTCTGCACGTACTCCCAACTGCCAGTCAAACTTTTTCCAGGAACTTTTAGCAGAAAGGTACCCGGCATTAATATTTTCATCATAGACAAAGCGATTGCTTTTGTTTGCATCCTTTTCCCAGCCATTACCATTGTTCTGCTCCCATATAATATCATTATCTGTAGTAGTGAAAACAGTTTTGATACCGGTTTCGAAACGAATGCTTTTGAGCGCGAAGCTATAATCGGCAGTAAAAGAACGGATAGTATTGTTACCGGGAGAATTATCGCGCAACAGGTAAGGATTCATATACTCTGCACCTTTAGGATCGAAATACCTGGTAGTAAAGTCATCTTTCCATTCTTTGTTGTATCTGAAATAATCAGCATTTAAAATAAGCTCTGCGCCTTTGCTACCCACTTTGGTTTTGTAATATAGGTTTACCGCGGGGGTTGTAATTGAAGACTTACCAGCCTGAGCAACGGTGGAGGAAGAGTCGTTATTATCACCATAGCTGTTTACAGTAGTTCCATCAGTATTCTTTTTGCGAAAACCTGCTGTTCCTTTTACCAGGATGCCCCAGCTACTTTTTTTGTTGATCTCGTAATCCAGGCCTGCTTTGAAAACGTGGTTATTGTTTGTATTCTGGCCCTGTTGCTGGTCGTAGATAACAGAATTGGCAAACAGGTTTCTTTCTGCCTTTAATGAGTTCCATGTTTTGGTATGCAGGTAGTCATAGCTTCCGTATAGATTCATTTTTGTATTGCGGTAGTTAAGGCTTATACCACTATTATATCGTACATATTTTCCGGCACCCATACCCAAATTGGCAATACCATTAAGACCCAGGTTTTTGTTTTTTGCGGAAATGATATTTACTACAGCCCCGCCCTGTGCATCATATTTTGCTGAGGGGTTTGGTAATACTTCTATTCTTTCAACAGTATTGGCCGGCATTGCTGAAAGAAAGTTTTTGAGATCGTCTGCTGACATATTGAGTTGTCTGCCATCCATCAATACAGTTACCGTTTTACCCCTGAACTTCAGGCTACCCTGATCCTGCATACCAGGTGCACGTTTTACAACCTCATATATATTGTCTCCGGCAGCAACAGGGCTTTGTGCTACATTGAGCGTGATCTTATCTGTTTTTTGTACAATGAATGGTTTTGAGCCGGTAACAGTTACAGCACCGAGGCTTTTGGATTCCGGAGCCATGATAACCTGAACTGCGCTTGTATTGCTGTTTACATTTACCTGTAACTGGCGGGCTGCATATCCAATATATTCTACACGTAAATTATAAACACCTTCCTGCACATTGAAATGGAATGCCCCTTTTTCGTCGGCCATTGTCCTGAGGGTATCTCCTTTTGCGGCAACAGTAATAGTAGCCCCTGCCAGTACTTTTTTGGTAGTGCTGTCTGCAATTGTTCCGGAAAAGGTAATCTTACCGGTTTGTGCAGTGGCTGCACTGAAAAGAGAGATTGTGATGAGTGTAAGCAGTAGTTGTGATAAGCGTTTCATAACCTTTTGTTTTGTGTTTGATTGATGACACAAAAGAACAACAGGCCGGAAGGGTATAAAAGGATGGTTCTGCGAGTGATGGTATTTACTCTACGTAAAAGGCGGGAGGGAATTTCGTCGAAGGAAATGGGATTTGGTCGAACATAGGGCTAAGAGGTAAATACAGAGAGAAAGAGGGTCTATTGAAGAATCAACCGCAGAGAACGGGAGGACGCGGAGGTTTTCGCAGAGGGAGGAGATAAGAGTTTAATACAGAGGAAAAGAGATAAAGGAGAGCTTGATTAGCGGCGAACCTAACCGCCAAGGCGCAAGGTCGCGAAGTTTTTTGGGAGAAACCAGGGATAAGAGCTGAATACAACGGAAAAGAGATAAACGGAGAGGGTTGTCAGGTGAGGACAGCTGCCAGGGAATAAAAGGGACGACATCCTTCCCAAAGGATGTCGTCCCTTGAAAATATCATTAATTCGCCATTTCGGGTTCGGAGATCTTTTCCTGCAACTCTTTGATGGTCATATTATACATTACGCTATGACGGTTGTTTACACGTTGTGCCAGGTGCACATGCGCTATGTAGTTCTGTACGATCTGGATCTTATCGCTCGGCGTTACTACCAGTAACTGAAGATGTAACTGTTTACAAAGCTCCATGAGATAGGTTGCTTTTTCTTCATCCTGGTTGCTGAAGCTTTCATCCACAGCAATAAAACGAAGGCTCTTACTATTCTTCCCTTCGCGTGTAATACCAAACTGGTAAGCAATGGCACTACATAAGATGGTATAGGTAAGCTGTGCTTTTTCGCCACCTGAAAGCTGTCCCATCTGGCGGTAAGTCTTTTTGAGCTCGCTGGTATTGCGGAACTTTTCATCGGCCCAGAACTCAAACCAGTTACGTACATCCATTACCCGATTGCGATAGGCATCGCTTTCATCGAGGCTAGCGATCAATGGCTGTACTTTCTGACGGAAATGCTGTGCCTTTTCTTCAAAACTACTTTGCTGCCAGTTGGCAGCCTGGGGCAATGCATCTAATAAGCGATTGCGGAACTCTTTGATCGTGGCATCGGGCACGGGACGTTTACCTAACTGGATATAAGTATCAGGTAAGCGGTTGAAATTGATAGCGCCCAGTGACTGATTCAGTTTTAAAATACTGTTGCTGATCTCACGCTCCCACCTCTCCATCTCTTCGTTGAGACCACCGATCTTGTATGTAATGGTGACATTGATATAGCTTTCAAAATCCTTTTTGTACTTAGGCAGGTTTTCTGTGCTCAGCTTATCCAGCCACTCTTTGTACTCTGCGGCATGTAATGCTTCATCCGGCAATTGCTGTACATCGCCCATCCAGTCAGGGAAGCGCTGCAGCACATCGGCTGACGGGTTTTTAATACGACTGATGCTTCGGTTTAGCTGGGTTTCTTCTTTGTATACAGCTTCCTGCAGATCATGGGACTTCTTTTCTGTTTTCTGCCGGAACGATTGGTAAATGCCGTCGATGGTATCTAATGTTACAGTCAGTAACTCATCAGCATGTTGTTGCTGAAAATGCAGCAATTCGTCTTTATCCGTTTCTGTTACGTGCTGTAGCAGTTGCTGCAATTCTTTTTGCTGCTGTACACGCGATTCGATAGTATTCTGCAGCAACACACGTTCGCCAGCGAGCTTTTCACGCTCTTCTTCTGCATGCTGACGTTGCTGGTAAAGGGTATCGAGCTGTTGGGTTAATGATCTCAATTGGTTGTTGCTGTCACGCAGTTCATGGATCTGCTCTTCTATTTTCCGCGTAGAACGCTGGAGCGCAGCCAGGTCAATTTCGGAAAATCCCGGGTGTTCTTTCAAACGGGAGAAAGCATAGAACTGCTTCTGTAAACGCGCTGCCCGACCTTTGCAACGTTGCAGGGTTTCATCGGCCTGGTTTATTTCATCAGTTACCGCGCTACGTTTTTTGATCAGCATCTCACGTTTCTTTTCATTATTCCATCCCATTACGTACCTGCTGGCATCATTTTTACCGGGACGATCATCTTTTTCATGCCTGTCGCGGTTTTTGATCAGCCCATGAATGGTAATGGCTTTGTCGAAACGTTCAAATACCCTTTCGTCTTCAACGCAACTGTAATTAAACTGTTGTATCACCTGTTGCTGTACCCAATGGCTCAGCGGATGATCAGGATGAAATTCCAGTTTTTCAAAGACAGTTCCATCGTCGGGTTGCAGATCGAGTGCCAGATCGTTTACACGATAGTACACCAGCCTGGCACCCAGACTTGTATTGTTTACATATTTGGTAACCTTCTTATAATGTTTGTCCGGTATCAACAACCTCAAAGAAAATCCATAGAGTAATTTTTCAATGGCAGTCTGCCAGTGGATCTCCTCTGATCTAACCTGCATCAACTCACCGGCATAAGGCAGATCATTGGGGTCAATTTTCAAGGCAGTGCAGATGTCCTTACGCAGGTTTACAAGATGACCGGGTATATTGTTTTTGCTTTGCAGCAAAGTGTTGAGCTCTTCTTCGAGTCTTTGTCTTTCAGCATCAGCTTTGGACTTGCTGTTCTTTGCATCAAACTCGTCGTCTTCATTTAACCGCTGTTCGCGTTCAAGACGGTGAGCTATGCGACCGGTTTCTTTGATGATACGGGAATAAACAGCTTCATCATTAAAGTTTTTTTCTTCAATATGAAGAGTAGTACACCATTCTGCAAAGAGTTCCTGGTTTTGCGTTATTTCTTTTTGCTTGTTTTGCAGTTGCTGCAGATCTTTTTCCAACTGCTGTAAGCGCTGGCCGGCTTTATTCTGTTCTACCTGGTTTTTGGTGACACGTTCTTTTTCGATCAACTCATCTATCAGCTGTTTGGATGCTTCCGCTTTCTGCTGCAGCTCTTTCATACGCAGGCTACTTTCTTCCAACGCCAGTTGCAGTAAGCTATTTTTTGCATAGCTGTTCCAGATAGTAGCTGTATGCAGGTATTTATTGGTTTCCTGCAGTTGTACCTGTAAAGCGTTGAATGATTCGAAGTGCTGCTGTACAGGTTGTAACAGGCGGATCTGCTCTTCGGCCTTTTCAATATTTCGCTGGGCATCCAGTAGGGTGCCAAGATGTTTTTTGAGATCCTGGAACTGCTCTTCCATATTGCGCGGCTCCAGCATGTGCATACGGATGAAATCATCCAGGTTGCCCAGTACTTTGATACCAACCGTTTGGTTGAAGAGGCTCAATGCCTGGATGCTTTGCATACCCAGCACATCTACCATACGCAACGCATATTTGCTGGCAGCGTCAAACCACTCTACCTGTTTCCTGCTTCCCTTATTGTATTTCTGATCAATACGTTTTTTCCAGCCACCGCTCAAGTCAAAAGGCTTGAAGTCATCTTCTATTTTTAGCGCTTTGTGTGCAACGCCAAAAACGCGGCGCATATCGCCACTGCTGAAATAGCGTACCTGGATCAATGTAACAGTCTGGTCTGCCTCATTGGCAAAGTTGGCGAGTAAGATGCTATAGGCTTCTTCTTTATTCTCGCGCAGGTATAATGTTTTAGTGGCCCCGTTATCGCCGGTATTGATGGTTCCATAGCCCCCCATTACATAGCTTTCTTCTGTACGGTCGCCTTTCTTTTCACTACCGGATGACTGGTTATAGAAACGGTATTTTTTCTCCGGCACGATCAGGGTCAGCAAGGCATCCACAAAGGTGGTTTTACCACTACCGTTGGAACCGGTAAGCAGGCTGGTCTCTCCCATTGGGCGGATACTGTGCACGTGCTCATCAAAAGTGCCCCAGTTATACACTTCGATGTACTGCAAACGGAAACCGCTTTTCTGACTGTCTGTACTAAATACGTTGAGCTGCATGTTCGCTTAATTGCTGTTTAAACTGTTCCAATACTTCACCGTCTACCTTGGCTTTGATAATTTTCTTAATCCTGAACTTTTGTTCGTCGGCCACTTCATGATTTTCGTGCCTGTCTAAAAATCCATTTTCTTCTGCTTTATCAATCAGCCTGTCAATTTCTTTCAGAAATTTTACGCGGCTGGCATTCTCTTTAAAAAACAATTCGGCATATTCTTTTATTTCTCTTCGCTTTTTTATCAGTTCCCTGCTGGTGGCCTCGCCTACTTCAAATTCAGCCATCATTTCCCGCAGCAGTACCAGCATGATACTTTCTTCATAGGTAAGCGGGCGACGCTGGATCCAGGTAACTTCTGTTCCCTCTTCTTCATCGTCTGTACCAGCATGCCGTATGTAAGCATAGCCATCCAGTTCGTCCAGCACCAGTGTAAGGCCCAATTGCTGGAGAAAACCCGTGAGCTCCATTTTGTACTGAAGCAGTTTTTCCCATGATGACCTTTCCACATACTCCATGGGACCTTTGAGTAATTTGATAAATACAGATGTATAAGGCAGTATCTTCTGATTGGCCATAGTCAGTTTCTTATTTGCTGAACAACAGGTAGGGCACTTCTACAAATTTTGTCTGCTGTTCATTAATAGCAATGTGTTCTGTTGAATTTTTAATGATCTGTACCCGGCTGCTTTTATCGCGCAGAAAACTATAGTAACTCACAATTTCTGCAATGCCGTTTTCCAGGGTTGTTGACTCTATAATTTCTTTGAGTGTGGCTGTTTGTTTCTGTTGTAATACCTGCTCTACTTTTTGCCACAAACGTTTTTTATCAATGTGAGTGGTGTTGAGCAATTTGCTGAACCGTTCGGCATCGGCAATGCCTTCGTTAGTAGCTACCGGCTGTTTGATGGCCGCAGCAGTTTTGCGTGGTTCCATCACCAGCTTACGCTCCATCGCCATTTTGATCTCTGCCGAATCTTCGATGGAGATGCCACAGGGCACATTATCTTCTTCCATCAGGTCAAATACCAGCTCTTTGATATTACTGATCTGCTGACGCAAACGCCTGTGACGTGCAATTTCTTTTTCAGTAATAATACGGCTGAGCTTTTCGGCCATCTTATCGTTGGCATCATACACACTTTTTCCCTGCTGCAATAGCATGGACTTGATATTCTGCAGAAACGTCTCATCAGCCTGGATACTTCTGTCCTGTAAGAGATCAAGCAACTGGTCTGTCAGTTCACGCCAGTCCTCTTGTCCAGCACGGGAAATAAGGAAATCCCAGAAAGCATAGAAGCTTTTACCCTGGTTGCTGTTGCGCAAGGCATCGTATGCCTCAAATGCAAAGCCAACAATCGCTCCTTTGTTCTGCTCGGCCTTGGTATGTTGCTCTACAATAGCACGATGGATTTGTTTGAAATTATCTTCTACCTCCCGGAAGTCACTCACCAGTTCGTAGCACAGTCTTGTAAACAATTCCAATCTTTCCTGTACCTGGGCATTGGTGTACCTATCTGGCGTAATACCCAATTCTATCGCTTTTATCTCCTTATCAATTTCTGCTCTCCTGTCCTTCAGGATCTCCAATTTCTTCAGTTTGTCGTCTTCTGTATTTTCAACGATATCGCGCAGTGAATTAAACAGCAGGCGGAAACGGCTTTCGGTACCAACAAACTGCCGCAATTGCAGCGTTTGCATCCACTGAAATACTTTTTCTGTATGGGAACTTAACTGGTATTGGGTGTTTCCTTCAGCATCGGGCAGATCCTGCAAAAGACGTTTCTGTACCCAGTTGATGATGTATTTACGACTACGACTTTCTTCATCCTCTCCAAATTCAATACGGGCTTCTTCCAGATCTTCCATGCCTTCAGCATGCTGGCTTAATGCCTCAGCCAGCAATTGGACCAATTGCTGTTCAGGGATCAGGAACCTATTCTCTTCTTTGAAAACGGCATACAAGAAAGGCAATACCCAATTGGCATTACGCAACCGCAGCATTTGTAAGGCGGGGGACGATGAAAATAAATGCGCTACCTCTTCCTTCTTCATAGGGAAAACTGGCTTTTGCCAAACGGTCAAATGTAACAAGAAAAACGGGCGGTTTTTCAAAACTTATCAACAGCAAAGACATATCTAAAACCAGCACAACTCAGACTGGAAAAGGGTTTCAGCGCCGAATAACTTTAATTGTCCACAGGCTCAATATGCCCTGTGTATTACTTTCAGGTCATAATTTTTCTTTGAAAAAAGATGGTTTTGTGAAGGAAATTCCCCTTTGCTGTCATTTCTGCCGATTGTAAAAGTATTGTTAACGGATAGCTGTAAAAGACACAGCCATAACTTGCTGAAGTTTTATTTATGACAATACTATTAATAACTTATTAAAAAGGGCCCTGTTTTGGCATGCCCGGCATGCTTGTTGAATTTATATTTCTGTTCATTCACTTGAAAACAGGAGGTTGTTATGAAAACGAAAACAGAAGTATTTGACGTAATGGTAGATGGTAAAGCAGTAACAGTAAAAGCGACACCCTATCAAATCAATACCGGTGAAACTCGTTTCAGGGTAAGCATTAACGAAAGTCCTATACATATTTTTGCATGGGACGATAACAGGCAACGTCTTGCAGATATTGCAAGCGGTAATGCAGCCAACAAAATACCTGCACAGGTAGAAGCTGCTATCAGTGAGCAGATCAATAGCAGACTGGCTGCTTAGTAACATCCATTAAAAATTCCGAAAAGCTGTCTCAGAATTAGTTTTGAGACAGCTTTTTTTATTGAAATGAGGAATGAAGAAGAAAGGCACAAGAGACAAGGCACAAGGGAATACAGAATATTGAATATCGAATGTTGAATAATGAATTTTGAAGGGAAGAAACCACAATGGGAATGAGGAAGGATCATAATAAACGTGCACTGTTCTTGTAGGAACCTCTGGTACCCTACAGCAAGCTCCTACCGGAGCCGAATACTTTCGATAAAATTGGTTTTCAATAAACAGGTAGCTCCTCAGGAGCTTAATTCAACGACATGGAATCCGGAATGAGGAAGGGAATGTAGAATTTCGAAATCCAAATGTCGAAAGTAACTTCAAAGCCTCAGAACCAGAAATAAGAAATCCTTGAAATCAGAAACGTTCAACTGGTTATATATCCTACAGACAAAAAAAGAGCCGCCAGGGGGCAGCTCTTAATAATCTTATCTGAATTCGTTCTTACAGCGGATCTGTGTACAGTAATACCACCTTTGCTCTAATAGCAGCACCGGGCAAGCTTACTGAACCACCATCGAGGCGGGAATAATCTATGCCGATATAACCAACACCGTGGTAAGTGCCATAGGTAATACCGCTGAATACTTCAGGGATAGCTTCGTAACTGGCTCCATTGTCAAAAGACAGGTAAACCAATACAGCCCCATCGCCTAAAAAACGACTGGTTAGTTCAGGTACATCCAGTGTGGTTGAATAACCGGATCCACCGGAAACAGGACTCCATTGGTTGGGTTGAATGGTGTAAGTAGCAGAAAAAGCCTGGCTTACAACTTGTGTAACTTCTTTTTTACAGGAAGGCAGTGCGATAACAGCTACCATTAAGACAAGGCAGGTACTGATCAGTTTCATACGCATTTTTTAAGTGGTTTATGTTTTCCTATTAATGATTAAGAACAACACCTGCATATTTCTTCATCCAGGGTTCTGAGAATATTTGAAGGCATATGCAAATATTATACCTAAGACCTTTTGACCTACCGAACGTTTAAACTCTTATAAAAGTTACATTTTTCCCACTAAAATTTTTGAGGTCGTTATATAAACTTTAACAAAAAGCCGGTCTTGTTGACCGGCTTTCCTGATAACAGCCTTGTATTTTTAACAACCTTGTGTAAGCACTGTTTATTTTTTCAGGTTTTTCTGTAGTGTTTTTATTTCGTTCGCCGCTTCACTGAGGATCTCTGCCAACAGTTCATCTGTACCTTCTACTACTACCTTTTCAAATTTTTCGTACGTTTTTTCGGTAATTTCTTTCTGCCCTTCTATAAATTCGTACAACTGATAAATAGCCTTACCCAATGCAATAGTCTGGATCCTTTCCAGATCAATCCACTTCTCAAAATCAGGTTTTTCTTCTGTAATATCATCAACAGGTCTTAGCCTGGTAAAAAGGTAGGCGTTTTTGACTATTATAATAATCCACTCATACCACTGGCATTGCGGAGCCAACTGGTTAAGACTATCTTTTGCCAACTCACCCCAGTACAGAAAATAAGCCAGTTTGTCTTTTACATATTTAAGAGGCTTGTAAGCGATCTTCAGGTCAAAATCGTGTACTACAAGATGTATCCCTTTGTTTCGCATACAGGTTTGATCTGCCCGACGGGAGATCCAATAAGCGATATTCCTGTAATAAGCACGGATGTTTTTGTAATCATTTTCTGCGCGTGCATCTTCTGCATTACCAATTCCGCCCCTTACCCTTGCTCTTGAGGCTTCAAACCCTATGAGATTGATGTTAAAGAAATGGTGCCAGGTAGCATCACACACAATGCGGCCAGCCTTATCTGTGTTGTGCCCATCGTAAACAGAAATGGATTCAAACTTAAGATTGGTGAGTTGATTAAGATTGTCAGCAATTACCTTCGGCAACTCTTTTGAAGTAGTACCTGTGGTATCAGGAAATTCTTTGAACGAGTAACTATCGAAAGTAAGTGTACGTGCAAAATCATTGTAAATATCACAGCGCCCTTCATGCATGTGATCGGGCATTACTTTAATAACGCCATTGGGGCCACAAAGTAAAGGATGAGGAAATACACGTTTGCGTAAAAACGGGCCAGACCAAACCCTCCTGTAACGAGGAAAAATGTTTTGCGGGTAATTGTCTGACTGAAATGTAGAAACACCCTCTTCATTGACAGGTGTTGCCGGATTGTCTGTAATGGTATTATGATTTGTGCCTGTTGAAGGTGGTGCAGCAGGAGAACCCAATGGATCTGGAGTAGTGAACCACCATCTTCTCATACAGCGGATACGTGGTAGGCTGCCACACATTTTAACTCCCAGGTCTTCATGATCGCCTGTAGCAAACACTCCCCCGCCTTCATTCATAAAAGTGGCGATTGCTTTCAGCTCTTTATCTGTTAATGCAGCGCCGAAAGCATCTACTCCAAAGAGCCAGATCTGATCGTACTGTTTGAGAGCATGGGTATCGAATTTGAAATTTGTAAAATCTGCGGGCAGACCGCCTCTGTGCGCAGTTTTTACAGTAAATCTTACATAGGAAGCCGGGTTGTCCGTGGCTACATTAGCAGGATCAGCCGTAAACACTTTCAGAAAATGACCGAGTCCGAAAGATGCAGTAGTATCAAAAGACCCAGACCCATCAGTAACAATCAGCAGTTTAAGCTGACACGGTAAAAACAGTTTAAGGGGAATAAGAATATCTTTCACATACGTGTACCTGGCTTCAATAGCCGGTAATTTCTGTGGGAGCTGAAAAGACGCGAAAACGTTCTTTGGCAAATTAACATCACACATAAAGGATCGGTTTAAAGGTTTAAAAATTATTGGTTTAAATGACCGGAGAGACAAAAGATGAACAGGGAAACATTGATCAACACAATGAATCCGCGAACAGGATAATGACAGTAAGGAGGATACAAATTGTGCTGGTTATTATCAGCCTTTGTGCAGTTGAAAAAGTATGGGCAGATAAATCGTGTTACTAAGGTATACCCACAACAAAACGAAAACAGCAGGATAAATACCGCTTTTAAACAGTGTTTACACGGTATTTATCCTGCTAAAAAACATTTATATCATAGATAACTCAAATAAAAAAACAGTTATAGATATCCGGCTTGCTACACAGGGTAATGACCAGAACTATTACCCATTGCCATGGGAAATAAGCGACAACACTTCAACTGCACTTTTCTACACTTTGTTTTCAGACAGCTACCTCCAGTATTTATAAATTTCCCCAGGCCTTGTTGTTATCTAACCTTTGAACTGTAATTGCTACTCCGGCAATTGCATTTATCAATAATCATTGGCTTTAAACCTATTTTATGAGATCACTTATACTTTCCGTTGCCATTCTGCATGTATGTGCAACTGTATCTACAGCACAGAATATAGCTATCAATACTGATGGTGCTTTACCACATGCGAGTGCAGCACTGGATATTAAGTCGACTGATAAAGGCCTGCTGGTTCCGCGTTTAACAACAGCGCAAAGAACAGCTATTGCCTCACCGGCAAAAGGGCTACTGGTGTTTGATACAGATGTTAATTCATTCTGGTTTTTTAATGGTGCAAGCTGGAACAATCTTGCAGGCAGCAGTTTTGCCATTCCTTATGCCGCCGTCGCTGATAACGCAGATTCTGTTTTTTCGATTACCAATACAGGCAAGGGGATTACCGGCAATTTTAAACTTTATAATACCTATGCCATATCATCTGCGTTAAAAGGGGAGATCAATTCAATGTTCGCCAACTTTGGTACAGCGGGTGTATATGGCCTGGCATCAGGTACCGGAGGATATGGAGGCTTATTCCATGCATCGAACGTCAACGGAAGTGGCAGTGGCCTGATGGCTTATGCCCAGGGTGATGGAAATGGTATCAGGGCAATTACCGAGAAAGCCGGGGATGCTGTTCAGGCGTTTGCAGACGGTTCGGGCAATGCGGTATACGCCTCTCTTGGCTATACCGGCACAGGCAAGGCAGGCGTATTTGAGAATAAAAACAAAAACAACACCCAGGACCTGATCACCGCCACTACAACTGGTAATGGGACAGCAGGTAACTTTAAAGTAGATAATACATATGCCACATCAGCTGCAGTAAAGGGAGAGGTCAATTCAATATTTTCAAACTTTGGTACAGCCGGTGTATATGGCTTATCGTCCGGTACGGGCGGTTATGCAGGTCTGTTCTATAACTCAAATACCAGCAATACAATTTCTGCGCTGATAGCCATGACAGCAGGAACCGGAAATGCCATAACAGCCAGTGCATCACAAACAGGGGATGGGCTGAACGCCACTGTAGAAAGCACAGGAACCGCCATACACGGCTGGATACCCAACTACGGTACTGGCAAGGCCGCTGTTTTTGAAAACAAGAACACCTCCAACACTCAACCAATAGTACAGGTTATTAATGCCGGGCAGGGATATGCATTCCAGGTGAACCATACCGGTTCAGCAGGTAACATTGCCTCATTCCAGGCTAAGGGAGTAAACGTATCACGCATAGACAGGAACGGAAAGGGATTTTTTAACGGTGGTACACAAACCAGTGGCGCAGACCTTGCGGAAGCGTTTGATGTGACCGGTGATGTAACGAATTATCAACCCGGGGATGTACTGGTGATCGCTACCGGCAAGGACAGGGCTGTTGAAAAATCATCAACTCCTTACAGTACACTGGTGGCAGGTGTATATGCTACCAAGCCGGGTGTATTGCTGACAGAAGAAAATATAGACAATAAGCTGGAAGATAAAGTTCCAATGGGTGTTGTAGGTGTTATTCCTACCCGCGTGTGCCTGGAAGGTGGCGCCATTAAACGTGGCGATATGCTCGTAACCTCGTCGAAGACGGGTGTTGCGATGAAAGCCGATATAGATAAAATAAAACCAGGCCAGGTAATTGGTAAAGCATTGCAGAATTTCAATGATCTTAATATTGGAAAGATCAATGTACTGGTAAATGTAAAATAACCTGTGAACCCAATAAATAAAGGCAATGAATAAGCTATCTTTTCTTTTGCTCCTTTCCCTGCTGACAGCTTATGTTACAAAGGCGCAATTGGTTATTGGAACAGGCACTAAAATAAAAGGTGATAACAGCAGCCTGATCGTGGTTAATAATCTTGATGTTGTGAATAACTCTGCCAGTACCATTATTGACCCTGTTGTAAAGTTTACCGGCTCTTCAACTATCAATATCAGCGGGAGTGCAACACCTGTTTTCAGTAAAATAGAGTTACGCAAAAATGCAGGGACTATTATCAGCCTGCAACAGCATATTGAAATTGACCAGTCAATCAATTTCAGCGGCGGCATTATTGAACTGAATGGTAAAAACATCAGCTTGAATACAAGTGCCTTATTGCTGAATGAATCTGAGAATAGCCGTATTACAGGTACAACAGGAGGTGAAGTAATTATCAACACCGTACTAAGCGCGCCAACAGCAATTAATCCCGGCAACCTGGGAGCAATTATTACTACTGCAGCCAGCCCGGGCAAAATAAAGATCAGCCGCAGTCATCAACCTGTACTGATAAGCGGGAATAATTACAGCATAAACAGGGTGTTTACGTTTACCACTCTCAATAATAAGAACCTGAATGCCACACTGCGGATCCAATATTTCGACGCAGAACTAAATAACCGGAATGAGGACGTACTGGGTTTGTGGAGTTCAGATAACAATGGCGCCAATTTTGCTCCTCAGGGATTTTCAGGGCGCAGTAGCGGTCAAAATTATATAGAGAAAAGCGGCATTTCCAGCTTGACGATGCACACGCTGTTTGATGCACCTGCAGACGGTACTTTGCCTATCACAGGTTTACAATTTACCGCCAAACGCATCAGCAGTAACCAGGTAAGGCTTGAATGGAAAACAGTGCAGGAGTTTAACAACCTTGGCTTTGGCATTGAAAGAAAGCTCGAAAATGAGCATGACTTTTCAACTATTGGTTTTGTGCAATCACTGGCCACAGGAGGTTACAGTAACCAACCCCTCTCTTACGCCACCACTGATGTCAACAATTATAATGGTAAAACTTATTACCGGCTGAAGCAACAGGATATTGACGGACAGTTCAGCTATTCTGTAGTCCGTATGATCACTGCAGATAATGGCAACGCAGTGACACTAAAAGCGTGGCCTATACCGGCAAGGGGAGGTTTTTATGTAAAGGCTGATGGCATTGAGAAAGACATTCTGCAGTTTTTTGACATTTCCGGTAAACTGGTCCATCAACTGAATATTGCAGGCAATACGCAACAACAGGTGAATCAATTGTCTGCCGGCATCTACATTATGCGCCTCGCCTCACAAAAAGATGTGCAGCAGAAAATAGTAGTTCAATAAAACGGCAAGAACTATTAGTGACAGCCCTTTGCTTTTTCTGCAAGGGGCTTTTTTGTATATTATGGTCAAATTAAGTGCTACACGCTATCAACTTACACACATGAGAAAAATTTCACTTTTCAGCCTCTTCATTTTCTGTTGTCTTCATTATCTGACGGCACAGGTAAATGATATCAGTTATATGAGTTCCGGCGGTAAGCTGCGCCCTTTGCAGGCCATTATGGATATAAGGCATTATACGCTTTCGCTGAATGTAGATATTCAAAAACAATCCATAGACGGATTTACAATAATTGACCTTGTGTTATCGCAGCAAACAGACACGCTGCTGTTTGATCTTGTACACCTGCTTACTGTGCACTCAGTAGCTGTTGACAATAGAGCAGGTAATTTTTCGCGTATTGGTGATTCGGTTTTTATTACCGGAAATGGCTTTAAACCCGGCAGACATAGCATTAAAATCAATTATGGCGGAAATCCTCCTATTGCTGTAAGACCTCCATGGCAAGGAGGTTTTACCTGGACAAAAGACAGATCAGGCAATCCCTGGGTGGTGATCAATTGCCAACTGCAAGGGGCCAAAGTGTATTATCCCTGTAAGGATCACCCCAGCGATGAAGCAAACGAAGGAGCAGACCTTTATATTACCGTTCCTAAAGACCTTTCTGTGGCAGGCCCTGGTTTATTGCAAGGTGTACAAAAGGCTAAGAATAACCGTTCTACCTGGCATTGGAAAACCAATTATACCATCAGCAATTACTGTATTGTTTTTAATATAGGTAAATACACCGTAGCCCGCCGAACTTATACAACTGTGGCAGGCAATAAAGTGCCGATGGAATATTATGTATTGCAGGAGGATTCTGCAAAAGCAACAGGTATACTTGATATGCGTGAAAGGGATACCAGGGTACTTGAGAAATATTTCGGAGAATATCCCTGGCCTAAAGAGAAGATCGGTATTGCTGAAGTACCTAATCCCGGTATGGAACACCAGACCATGATCACTTACGGCGGTGAGAATTTTCAATATGTTCATTATCCTAACCTTGACTATTCCCCTAACCTGTATCATGAGTTTACACATGAATGGTGGGCTAATAAGGTGACCAATAAAGACTGGGCACACATGTGGATACAGGAAGGCATTACCACTTATGGCGAAGCCTTGTTCTTTAAAGAAATTTTTGGAGAGGATGCTTATGATTCTGTGATGGTACGTATGCGATCAAGGATACAGAATAAGAAACCTGTAGTACAAGGTGAAGGACTTAACATGACTGAAGTGTACAATGGCGACATCTATAGTAAAGGGGCATTCTTTATGCACACATTGCGTTATGTATTGGGAGATAGCGTCTTCTTCCCCACGCTGAAGGAGTTTGTTACCAGCGAGCAATACACTTATAACAACTTTGTTGTGACCGATGACGTGCTGAACCTGTTTAATAAAAGATCGAGCAAAGACCTTAAACCACTGTTCAACTTTTTTCTCTACACCACTAATATACTTGACTTCGAGTTGCAGCAAAGAGCTCCGGACACTCATTACCTGTCTATCTCTAATAGCCCCATTCCATTACCACTCGATATTTTAACTGATACCGGCATTGTACATACCACTACACCTTTGGCAGGTAAGCCGTTTAAAATTGTCAGCAAAACGCAACCTGTTATAGACCCGAAAGGGAAATACCTGAAGAAGGTGACAATTCAATAAAACATTGGACAAGGCCCGGAATAAATTCCGGGCTTTTTTTCAACATTTCTCTACGCCCGCTCAACCATTTTTAAAACAATCGATTATACTGCCCTGTTATATATCTTATTAACAATCGTGTACCTAACCTATCTGCAACAATAGGTGTCATTTTGACAAATAATTATAAAAACCATTAAACAGTGAGTACCTTAGGTTAAAGCAAATAACCTGATCTCCTTCTCATTATTTAACGATTGTTCAATTAAACCTTAATCTCACTGAAAATGAAAAACTTCATCAAAGCCAGCTTGCTACTGGTTATTATCGCTACATTCAACAGTTGCGGAAAAAATAATATAGAGGAACAACTGCCTGAAGAAACACCTATTGATCCCGCTGCTGTAACTGCCAGTGTTACTGTTACTACAGAGTCTGCATTAAAAACCGCCATTGCCAACGCAGCTCCCGGGGATATTATTAAAATAAGCGGCACTATCAAGCTCACGAGCACATTGCAGTGTCTTAAAAGCGGCACTTCCAGCTCCAAGATCAATTTTACCGGTGGCACACTGGATTGCTCCGGGATCTCTTCGGGCTGGGGAGTAAAAGTAAACGGCAGCTACTGGAATATTACGAACATGACCATCAAGAATGCCCCTGATTGTGGCCTGGTATTTCAGTACGGTGGTTATAATTATGTGTATAATGTAACCACTACCGGCAATGGCGACTCAGGCTTACAGATCTACAACGGATCGAACAATAACAATATCAGCTATTGCTATTCTAATGAAAACTATGATGCGGCTAACAGCGGAGAAAATGCAGATGGCTTTGCCTGTAAGCTTTCTGCCGGTGCCAATAACAAGTTTGATCACTGTGTGGCCAATCACAACTCTGATGACGGCTGGGACCTTTATGGCCAACCTTATACTGTAACTATTACCAACTGCACTGCCACCAATAACGGCTATGGAGCAAGCGGCGATGGTAATGGTTTTAAACTGGGCAGCGCCGGCCAGACAGTAGCACATACAGTTACCAATTGCGTTTCCAACTATAACATGGGACATGGTTATGATGGCAACGGTAATACTGGTCATATTACCACTACCGGAAGTACCGGCACCGGCAACCATTTGTCACCTTTGTTTTACAGAATTTATTAATACCTGAAACTGGAAGGAGACCAGGTTATTTTGCCGCTAAAAACGGTTAGTTTTTAAGGCGTTAGCTATTTTTTGGCAGATTAGAATTTATCACTTTATTTTGCACCCTCTCTGTAAGACTTGGTTCAGTTGGCCAGAGCGTCCCGCAAGGGAGCGGGAAGGCCACAAGTTCTGAAAACATACATAAGGGGAATTAGCTCAGTTGGCTAGAGCGCTTGCATGGCATGCAAGAGGCCACCGGTTCGAATCCGGTATTCTCCACTGCTTAAAAGGTTCACTAATTAAAGTGAGCCTTTTTTATTTGCCACAGATTGCACAGATAAACACAGATCTTGTTTCAGGAGGAGCGTCCCGCTGGAAAGGCGGGAAGGCCGTCAGTTCGAGTCTGGCATTCTCCAATGGCTGAGGTTTAGGATTTACGTGAGCCTTTTTTATTTGCCACAGATTGCACAGATAAACACAGATCTTGTTTCAGGAGGAGCGTCCCGCTGGAAAGGCGGGAAGGCCGTCAGTTCGAGTCTGGCATTCTCCAATGGCTGAGGTTTAGGATTTACGTGAGCCTTTTTTATTTGCCACAGATGGCACGGATAAGCACAGATGTTGTTTCAGGAGGAGCGTCCCGCTGGAAGGCGGGAAGGCCACCGGTTCGAGTCTGACATTTTCCACTAGTTGAGGTTTACGATTTACGTGAGCCTTTTTTATTTGCCACAGATGGCACGGATAAGCACAGATGTTGTTTCAGGAGGAGCATGCCGATAGAAAATGGGAAGGCCGCCAGTTCGAGTCTGACATTTTCCACTAGTTGAGGTTTACGATTTACGTGAGCCTTTTTATTTGCCACAGATGGCACAGATAAACACAGATATTGTTTCAGGAGGAGCGTCCCGCTTGAAAGGCGGGAAGGCCGTCAGTTCGAGTCTGACATTTTCCACTAGTTGAGGTTCACGATTTACGTGAGCTTTTTTTATTGGCCACAGATGGCACGGATAAGCACAGATATTTTATCCTCGCTGAACAAATATCCTCCGCTTGAATTGTTTTTCTTCTTATACTATTTAGTCCAACGATTACATCCAAACTCTTCCTCAGCATGACGGTGATAATACAGGATAAAATAATACTACTGAAAAAATGTTTTTTTCATCTTAGTTGAACTAAAACAATACTTTATGACGTTACAGGGAATCAAAATTTTATCAAAGTCTTTGAGCAAAACGTAATACTCTAAGACATACAAGAGAATTCCAATATGTTTATGAATAAAATTGTACTATTTTTTATTTCCCTGTTTTTTTTCGGAACCGCCTATTCACAGACTACCATTACTACGAGCCACATAAATAATAATGGGAACGGTTCTGTTACCTTCAATGTTTATAATTCGAACCCTTATGACATTATAATTACCGATCTGCAATGCCATCTTGGAAGTACATCAAATAACATTTGCCAGCTGTTGGTAAACACAAATCCGTACTATGACAATGCGCCACCCTGGAGTTTTGGTACAATAGGCGATGGGGTTAATGGCTGGGTACAGCAAGGCAGCACCACCCTTCTTTCCACCAATACAGCTAACGGGATTGTTCCGGTTCTTTCCGGCCTGGAAGTACTGATCCCGGCGGGAGCTACCTATCAGCTAGGTTTTTCTGCAAGTACGCTTCAATACCAAACGCTTACTTCTGGAGCCGGCACTAATACCTTTACCCAGGGAGGTGTCAGCATTATTACCGGAGATGGCATTTCATGGGGAGGAACAGTATATCCTTCCACTCCCGCTAACTATCCACGCGGGTTTATCGGAGGTATCACTTTTGTACCAGCAACACCCTGCGACCCTTCTTTTCACGGAACCATAAGTAGTAACAGAAGCTGTACAACAGGCTCCATCAGCCTGTCGGTACCTTATTCCGGAACAAATACTACCTATCAATGGGCATCGTCTGCCACAGGAGATAATTTTACTCCAATTGCAGCTGCTACTTCCAGGATCTATAATACTTCTGTAAGCAGTGATACGTATTTCAGGTGTTATGTAACCTGCAGTGACGTAACCGATACTACTCCTCAGTTTCTTGCCACCACTCCAAAAACAGGACATATAACTCCTACCATCTGTTACGGTACAACACTAAGCCTGAACGGCAGCACTTATAGCAGCTCCGGCACCTATACCCAGGTACTGACAGCATCAACAGGATGTGACAGTACACTCACAATTGACCTGACGGTATTAAATGCAATAACAGGAACGCTGGACACTGCCATTTGCGCCGGTACATCACTAACAATCGGCGGAACTTCTTATACCACCGCCGGTACTTATACCAAGGTGCTGACAGCAGCAAATGGATGCGATAGTACGCTCACGTTGCATCTGACAATCAAACAGCCGACAAGCTCTACTGTTACACAAACGGCCTGCTCATCCTATACGTTGAATGGAACTAACTATACTACTTCCGGAACATACACGCAGACCCTGACTAATGCTGCCGGTTGCGATAGCACGATCACACTGAACCTGACCATTAAGCAACCAACAAGTTCTACGCTTACAAGAGCGGCCTGCTCGTCTTACGCGTTGAACGGGACTACCTATACTACTTCAGGAACGTACACACAGACCCTGACTAATGCCGCCGGTTGCGATAGCACGATCACACTGAACCTGACCATTAAGCAACCAACAAGTTCTACGTTTACGAGAACGGCCTGTTCGTCCTATGCATTGAACGGAACAACCTATACTTCTTCAGGAACGTATACACAAACGCTGACCAATGCTGCCGGTTGTGATAGCACCATTACACTGAACCTGACCATCAAGCAGCCGACAAGTTCTACTATTACTCAAATAGTCTGCTCGTCTTATGCACTGAATGGCCAAACCTATACGAAATCGGGAACATATACACAGACATTGACCAATGCAGCCGGCTGCGACAGCACATTGACATTGAACCTGACTGTGGAATCCATAGATGCATCTGTTACACAAAACGGTCAGACGCTTACAGCAAACGGCAGTGGCGCAGGTATCACTTACCAATGGATTGATTGTGCTACCGGTAATAACATTGCCGGTGCTACCGGTCAAACCTATACAGCCACGACCAACGGTTCTTATAAAGTGGTAGTAAGTAAAGGAATCTGCTCTTCTTCATCTACCTGCTATACAGTAAATAACCTTACATTAAGCGTATACCCGAACCCAAGTAATGGCGCATTCACTATACGCCTGGAAAAGACATATCAGAAAATACAGGTTGAAGTATATGATATTACCGGTAAATCTGTATTACATCGTCAGGCAGTTAATAAGAATATAATAACCATCAGTGAATCTTTAACCAATGGATTGTACCAGATACGCATCCATGCTGACGGTGTTGTTATTACTAAAAACATAGTGATCACCAGGTAAAAAACTCATTTTAAATACAAACTAAAAAGGACAAGATCTTCATCTTGTCCTTTTTAGTTCAAAGTATTTGATAAAATATTCTCCGGCAGTCTGGAAGAGGGCTGCTTCGAACCTGTCGATTAATTAACTCTCTTCAACCCCACCCCCATTCCCGATTCTACTAACCGAACTTTTACAATTTTTCCGGATCTGTCTGCAAGGAAATCGATCTGGCGATCGGAGCCATCGTCGTAGAAAAATTTATGTAATGATTCAGGCGTCATCGAAATATCTTCAGTCCCTTCTCTATGGCGGTACAGTTTGTCATCTTTTTTAATGACCTGTATCGTAAGTGTTCCCGCTTCGTAAGTACCCGTGAATTTATCCAGCAGGGATGGGTCCAGTGTTATTGGATTGTGTATATAGGGCAATTCTATATCCCTGCCAAACATCATTAACGCAACCGCATTGGTGGTAGTCCAGGGATCGGAATAGCCGGTATTGGTCATGATGATAATATTGAGATCATCCTGCGGATACATGGCAAGATTACTCAGGAAGGCGAAATCGCCGCCACCGTGCGCCACCTGCGGATGCTGCATAAGACTGTCCACAAAAAAACCATAGCCATATTTACCTTTATAAGCCGTCATCATTTGTTTTTTCGATGCGGCAGATAATAGCTTTTCTGTTTTTAAAGCAGTGGCCCACTTGTACATGTCTTCTACAGTGGAAAGCATTTCACCGGCACTGTAAGTAGTATATGGGCTGAAATGACGTGAGTTTACAACACTGTTATTATCCCGGTAATATCCATGTGCTCTTTTGGCAACAATGGAATCGCGGTAATCGACCTTTGTATTTGTCATACCCAGCGGATCGAGAATATTTTGTTGTAAAAACTGTTCATAGCTCATCCCGGAAGTTTTTTCAATGATTAACCCCAATAGAAAATAACCGGCATTGCAATAAGCCCAGTCTGTTCCGGGTGAAAAATCGTAACCCAGCTTTTTCTGTGCAGTAAAAAGGGTTTCTATACTGCGTGTATCAAAAGCATATTTGTCGAGGAAATCAGAATCACTGGAAAGATCGTGCATACCGGATGTATGATTGAGCAGCATGTGAATGGTGACACTGTCTGCTTTGGGGTAGTCAGGAAAGTATTTTGAAAGCTTGTCGTTTACCGAGAGTTTTCCTTTTTCCTGCAACAGCATAATACAACCTGCTGTTAATTGTTTGGTCATGGAACCAATGGCAAACCGGGTATCGATGGTATTGGGAACGTTCCATTCTTTATCGGCCAGACCATATGCTTTTTTGAAAATGACCTTTCCATGAGACGCAACCAGTACGCTGCCGCTGAAACCCAAGACATTAGTCCTAGCTTTGAGATAGTTGTCAATGAGTAACGGGTAATTTTTTTGTGCGGCAAGTGCGAGGGGGAAGAACAGCAAAATAAGTGGTTTCATATAATGCCTACAGTTAGACCTGTAAATTACTGTATGTCTGCACTATTTTCTAGTAAAAAAACGTCAGGAACTGGCCGCTACCTTCAATTAAAAAAGTCTGCCAGGGGCAGACCTTTTGTATCAATTTCGTATGCAATAAAACACTTACACCTTTCCGTTCAATACTTCTTCGGCAAACCCAAAACTGAGTGTCATGCCCGCCCCGCCCAGGCCATTTACGATGGTTACACCCGGTTCAGGCTGGTGTACGAAATCAGTTTTACCATCTGTCTTTTTGGGGTAGATACCATGCCAGCTTTGTAAGAGGTTCCAGTTCTTAAAGCGTGCAAACTTCTGCAGGTAGTCTACTACCAGTTGGTTTATAAACTGCTTATCAAAGGGATCAAAGACCAGTCCATATTCATGACTGTCTCCGATGGTCAGTTCGCCTTCTGCGTTCTGAGATACCATTACATGAATACCCCAGCGAATGTATTCCGGCAGTGTTTCTTCAAAATGTTTTTTCAGTGCCGGCAATGAAGCAGCTACTTCGAAACTCTTATAATGTGCCAGTGATAAACCTCCACACAGTGAAGGCCCAATGCGCCAGTTATCCGGCTGCATTACCAGCCTCATCATCTGCAACTTGCATTTGGTGAAATAATTCTCTGCAAATACGGCCGGGTAAAGGGTTTCAAAATCAGCACCGCTACAAACAAAGATCTCATCTGTACTCCATCGCTTTCCATCACCAGTCATTACTTCCGGATGACGCACTTCTGTAACAGCCGTATTGAAATAAAACTCTACGCCGTATTGCTGTTGCAGGTATGCCGGTATTCTTTCTATTGCCACACGTGCTTCTACAATCATTTCATCTTCACTCCACAATGCACCTAAGAGTCCATCAGAGTTTATGGCTTCGCTGCGTTGTAATGCTTCTGCTGCACTAATAGCAGTTACAGGTCTTGTACCTTTTGCTGCTGCTGCAACTTCATTTATCACCTGCCATTCCAGTTCATTATAGGCAAGGTGCAGGCTTCCTACTTCATTGTACCATAAACCTGCTCCTGTACAAACCTCTTTCCAGATGGATCTTGAACGTAAGGCACGTTCGTACAAAGTTCCATCGGGCTGCCCTACCGGCCATACCATTCCAAAATTCCTGACGGAAGCACTTACTGCTTTTTCGTTCCGCTCAAACACCTGTACTTTATAACCACGTACTGCAAGACTTCTTGTTATTGCTAATCCTACAATACCCGCTCCTATTACAATTGCTCTTTTATGTTCCATATATTGTTTTCTGTGGCACCGGATCTACCAGTTACATATTTTCTTTTAAAATAGATTGCCGCCAGCAAGGTACCAACTATCCCTGCTATTGAAACTGTAAGTACGGCATTGATGAAGAAACTTGTCCATGAAAGTTTTAATCCTGTAAACTCTTTACAAAACAGTACCAATACGCTGCCCATGTAGCCAAATGAGTCTGCGATATAGATCATAAAACCAACATTACCTTTGATCCTGAAACTGGCGATCATCCGTTCAAAATACAAGGCATTGAAGGGCACATAGCTCAGGTATAATCCTGTACCCACAAAGATCATCCATAAAAACGGAGTGATGACATGGTACATGAATAATACGGTAGAGATAAGTGCTAATGCATATCCTGCAATGATCATATAATGATTGATCATGAAAGCCCGGATATTATTTTTGACGAGAATCAGCAGGCTCATGCACAATAACACGATCAGTGAAACAGGGATCTCAGTTTCTGTAAAGATTGCTGCCTTGTCACCGTAGCCCTGTTCTTTCCATACCTCATTGGCAAAATTATCCCTGAAATCGCGCAGAATGGTCAGCAATACGTAGGTAAGAATAATAACAACAATACCCGGCAGGTATTGCATTAAAAACTCTTTACGTTCGCCTGCTGTCATGGGATTGCGGGGGCTTCGCAGTTTGATATCTTCTTCTGTTGGTGCGGGTACATGGTTGAGCAGCCAGGTAAACAACAACATTGGTATTACAAACAATGCTCCTGTGACAAAGGGCATCCACCACTGGCCCAGCGACGTGTCTAACAGGATCAGTTTACCCACCGTTTTTACAACACCTGAGGAGAAGATGAAACTGGTTGCCAGTACGGCGCCCATGAATTCCGTTGTTTTTCGTCCTTCCACAAAGCTGAATACCAGCCCCCACACCATGCCCAATGGAAAGCCATTGAGGAATAAGAAAATGATATTGAAGGGTGCAGGTACTATTGCAAATAATAGTAATGCAAGCCATGCAAAAAGAATGAGCTTTACAATGGTAACGGCTCTTTTTTGTGGCTGCATACCGGAGATAAAGCGAATGCCGTAAAACTTGCTGAGCATATAGCCGATAACCTGTGCTACTACCAGCCACACTTTGTAACTGATGCCAACAAAAGCCAAGCCTTCATAACCTGCAGCTGTAAAAGGCTTGCGGAATGCATACATGCAGAAATACACACCAAATGAGCAGATGGCTGCATACAGTGATAATAACCAGACCGGACTACGTTTGAGCCAGTTCTGTAACCCAGGCAGCATTAGCATACAGGTTAATTTTTAATGGATCATTATATAAGACTTCCAGCCTAAGGGAAAGAAACCTGCCAGGTCTTTGTTGAAAATGTAATGTTGCTTTTCTGAACAGCCTTTGATCAGCCGCTCAGATCTGACAGGTTAAGTCCCTATATGCGGATAGTCAGTTTATATCAGACATGTGACTTGCCGGACTGCGAGAGATAATTATAGATCAGGTCGGCAAAGTGCTGCAATGGCAACATGGCAAGGTCTGTACGCTTGCCTTCCTCATCCCACAACCTGACCTGTATAATTTCTTTAAAATACGGATGTTCGCGGAAAGCAACAACAGCTTGTTCGTCCAGTGGGCCACCCTGCCATTTTAATGTTTCTAAACTGGCCGGAGATAATTTGTCTTTGTACTGAACGTCAGTAGCTACCAGGTATCGTTTGGCATCCACGTGTTTGTCCACCACCGCGCATACCCTTTCAGAAAAGCCTCTTTCACGCAAGTAGTCAGCGCCAATGCCTTCGTGGTTTACTGCACCAAAGCCACCCATTTCTTCGGTAGGTGCATTGTGCCTGATGAGGTGGCCGATGTCGTGTAAAAAAGCGCCAATTACCAATTCGTTGTCAGCGCCCTGCTCAATGGCCAGCATACCACACTGGATCATGTGGGCTGATTGTGAAACGGGTTCGCCGTCGTAATCTTCGTTGCCGTAATCGTTGAATAGCTGCATGATCCCGCTGGTAACAAGATCTGCAGCCGGTAACAGTTTCGTCATGTTGAATGTTGATTAAATATTGAAAATGAAATGTTCCTTTCTGACAATTGAACCAGACAGGTCCGGACTTACGCATAAACAACCCTATTATCATCTTAGCTTATCACCCGGACCTGGCAGGTTAATACTCTACCCCTATCTTATTTTACAATAGTGCTGACAGGCTCCAGTACAGGGTGTGCCGGTTTAAAGTTGAACCCCAGCACAGCAGCAATTGTTGTAGCGATCTGTCTCTGGTACAACTGAGGATGGTCCTTTATTTCACCCAACGGTTTTGTATCGGGTCCAAGAGCCGCGATCCAGATACCACTTGCATCTTCTACTTTGGAACCATGATCTCTCCACTGGTCTTTGTTCTTGTCGCCACGGCCATGATCGCAGGTTACGATCAAAGTGGTTTTGCCCCTGTATTCGGGCATGGATTGTAATGTATTCCACAGGTCGCCGATCATTGCATCTTCTGCATGTGCACTCTTCAGGTATTGATCGTATAAACCAGCATGTGCGAAATCATCTGTTTCATCGAATGCTATATACAATACTTTGGGTTTAAATGCTTTCAGGTATTCTCTTCCAGCAAAGTAGGTGAGCAGGTCAAGACGTACATCTACCGGCTTTGCTTCCAGGAACTGCATGTCATTGATCAGCTTCAGGTTGCTATTGGCAAAGCTCAGCGTATCTACATCTGAATTTACGTAAATACCGCTACGCCATTTGTTGAAAATATAAGGAAACACATCCCAGGTGCTGAATGCAGCAACTTTGCCGGTATATCCTTTTTGTTTGTTGATAAATTCTAATACGTTCTCGTTCTTATTTCTGATCTTATCGTTTGAGTTGACTGCGGTATCAGGATATCCTGTAAAGATCTCGTTGTAACCGGGATAGGAGAATACATAGGGGTTTGCCACGTTTACATGGCTACCGATATTACGGTTGCCGTATAACTGCCCCTGTGCAGCAATGGTATTCCAGAAAAACGGGAATAATTTTTTTCTTCTTTCAGCAGCATCGTTGCTCCAGAACTGTCCTGCAATTCCGGATGAATCCATTGTATATTTTGGGTTAGCCAGCAAAACAGCATCTACACCTCCGAACACTTCCTGCCAACGCATACCATCCAGGGTAACGATGACTACATTTTCTGTTTTGCGTGTTTGCGCAAAGCTGCTCATCACAGCCAGCACAAAGGCAACCAGTAAAAGTCTTTTCTTATTACTCATGATACCTGTAAAATTTTTGGTGAGCTATCTGTAAAAAGGAACAGCAACCACATTGCTGTGATTGCTGTTGCCACTGAAATTATTTTACGATCCACATTACGCCATTAATATCATCATTGCCACTGTATTGACTTTGCAGGGCTTTGGTATAGTTAGCTGTATTTGCAGTTTTTTCGGTTGAAGGATACTGGAAACGCCATGCAATGCGCTGGCTATTTCCCGTACCTGCTCCTACTGTAAAAGTGGGCACACCGGTTCTGCGATACGTGTAATAGGATTCCAGGCCTGAGTGACGGAATAATGCGAGGTAACGTTGTTGCAGGATCTGCGTTAAACCGGTAGCATTATTGCCGGAATATTTTACCAATGCCTGGGCATAGTAGGTAGAGAAATCAATAGTAACCGCGTAAGTGCTGTACACTGCTGAACTGCCGGGGCTGCCTGATTTCAGGAAGTAAGCAGTATAGGTACCGGTTTCAGGAATTCCGTAAGAAGTCATTGATGCTTTGATACCTGCTACATAATAATCTTCTGCTGTTTCGCCTTTGGGGCCCGCCGTGATCCAGCCACGATTGATGGCTTCTGCAATGTTGAAACACATTTCAGGATAGCCGATCTGTACGCTGGGTTCGCCAGTGTACGTTTCATAATAGCGCTTGCGGTTGATCAGTGAATACTGACCTGCATTTGCTTTGAGGTACATGGCACCAAGGTCTTCGCCGGGATCTGCACCTACAAAGGAAGCAAAATCGGTAGGAGATTTACCACCTGCTACTATTGCACTGGCAGGTTCGGTGGTGGCATATACACGTGGATCTTTCAGCTTTGTAAGTAATCCTACATAAGTAGCAGAACAGTTTTCACGCAGTGCGTTAAAGCCAAAGCCACCGGGGTTTTCAGGATATGGGTTGGAAGGATATACGTATGTGTACTGCAGGTTGTTGACAGCACTTTCCATCAAAGGGCATTTGGATGGGTTGGTGATGATTGTCGAGAACTGTGATTTTACACTCAGATCAGCATCATCGGTTCTTTTGCTGAGGTGAATAAGCAGGCGCAGGCGGAACGCATTTACCACACGCTGCCATTTTCCCAGATCACCATTCAGGTAAATATCGCCTTCCAGTGAGCTTGTGCCAGCAGCGGCCAGTTTGCCGAGATCGGTATTCGCACTATCCAGCCACAGAAATGCCTGTTTGAACACTTCTTTTTGTGAATCGTAAACAGGCGTAAGATTGTCGATCGACTTTAATGCTTCCTTCATAGGGATATCTCCCATCTGCAGACTCATTTTTATAAAGAAGTAAGCCTTGAAGAATTTAGCCATTGCTTCGTACGGGTTTACTGCATCCATTTTTGTACTGCGTGCTTCGTCTTCCATTTTCACTACGTTTTTCAACGTAGTGTAATAGTTACTACCAGATCCAAAATCGTAACGGTTGTTACCATAATAATCATAATTGATCAGGAAGTACTGGCACCACTTTTCATAATCGCCTGCAGGCTCATCATACATATCGTTCAGAATACCGGTCACCAGCAGGTAAGGAGGTACGTGTGTGGGTTTATTGCTATTCTGGTTCAGATCGCTGAAGTTCTTTTTGCAACCCGTTGCAACAGTAATTACTGCCACAGCGAACAACAGCGTTTGAATAATATTTTTCATACCGTAGTATTTATTAGAATTAGAAAACAACATTGATGTTTACACCATAGCGGCGTGTAGTGGGTGATTGCAATCCAGTACCTGAAGTTGAATAGTTGTACTGATCCAGGTCTACATCTTTAAAGCGTGAATCTTTGTAGAAGTACACCAGGTTGCGGCCTACCAGCGACACCGTTAATTTGTTGATGAACGTTCTGCCTAAAATTGATTTAGGAAGATCATAGCTCAGTGTTACCTCGCGCAGTTTTGCATAGGTTTTGCTCATCAGGTTTGCCTCATCTACACCGTAGAAAGCACTCACCCACGGCTGAACCTGTTTGGGCGTTGTATTGGGCGCAAAGCTCAGGTCTTTGTAATTGAGGATAGCGCCTGTTTCTGAATCGTAGTTGATGTTTGCACCATTTGATACTACCACACCGTCACCTACATAAGTACCGGCATAGTTTGCATCACCAGCATGCTGATCGTCCAGGTCTCTTGCTACACCCAGTTTGCCGGATGCAGTTTCCAGGTTACGGCCACCACGCATGGTTTTGTTGTGCATGTAGTCGGAAGTTACACCGCCTACGCTACCATCAAACTGGAAGCCCAGTGCCCAACCTTTATAGCTTACTTTGTTGTAAATGCTCCATGTATAATCTGCATTGAGGTAACCCATCATCTGGCGTACAGGAGTTGATAAAGGATAGCCCTTGTTGTCGTAGATGATCTTACCATCAGTTGTTTTTACAAAAGCAGAAGTGTATAGTTTGTCAACACGATCACCGGCACGGAAGAAGGTATTGTACACTGTTTGTCCGGGAGGCAGTTCTTTATATACTTCTTTGTAAGTGCTCCAGTTTACCAATACATCCCATGTTAAACCGCTTACTGTTTTTACAGGTGTACCGCTGATAGAAACTTCGTACCCCGTTTTCTTTGTTTTTAATGCATTGAGGTAGTAATAGCTGTAACCTGTTGCAGATGAGATGGGGTTCTGCAGAATGCGGGGACCATCTACAAACTGGAACGCAGTGAAACCAAGTCCTACCCTGTTATTCAGGAATCTTGCATCAAAACCTTCTTCATAGTTTACACGGTTGAAAGTTTTGATATTGGGATCGTAGATATTGCTGGTATAATAAGCAGCAGTTTGTCCATTATATGGCTTTGAGGTTGAATATACAGAAGCCAGTGAATAATCAGGACCACCATAAGGAGAAAGATAGTTGTTGCCATAATCCAGCGGGTAATCGTATAGGGAAGTACCGCTGGGCGATGCACCAAACTGTGTGATAGAGTTAAATGGCGCCACCCCTACTGTGGAAGAAGTAGCATCGCCATGAATAGCTGCATAAGATGCTCTTACTTTCAGGAAAGAAATGAAGGAGGGCAATGATGCAATATAATCAGACAGTACAGACGCTACTGATACACTGGGATAGAAATAGCTGTTGTGCTGTTTTGGTAACGCAGAAGATTTATCTACACGACCTGTTAAACCAATGGTGAGGTATTTATCCAGCGAAAGGTCTAATGAACCGTAAGCGCTGAACACACGCATGTCGGATGAGAAGCTGCTTGCCTGGATAGCATTCAGTGAGTTGCTGAAGCTATACACGTTTGGTACGCTCAGGTAATCGGTAGAGGTGAAGCTCGAATTGTAATTGAAGAAACGTGCACTACCACCTACAAACCCAGATAGATTGAGGAAGCGTTTGATGGTATAGTTATAGTTTAACTGTACATCCGTGTTGTTCTCAAACAGGCTGCGACGGTCTTCGCGATAGTCGCCCATGTTCTGCTCGCGACCATAAGGGTGTGCAGAGTAAGGCATTCTTTCTGTACGCAACAGATCGTAAGTAGTGATCTGTGTACGCAGGTTCAGGTTGAGGTTGTTGTCAATTTTATAGTTGGAAGACAGGTAACCATAGAGATCATTTTTATAATGGCCGCGCAACCACTCTTTTACCATGAACCAGGGGTTGTGGTAGCGTTGGTATTCAGCAAACACAGACTGCGTTCCTTCTTTACCTGTTTGCCAGATGCCTTTGATATCGGGAGCAGTTACATCCCAGTCGGCACCAGTCCAGATACCAACGTTGTAGATCAGACTGTTAGGACCATAATCCACATCAGGAAAATTGGGTGTGTACTGGCGGTTGTAGTTAAGGTTGGCATCAATTTTCAAACGACTGGAAGGTTTGAAAGACCCGAACATATTGAAGTTGGTAATGTTCAACTGCATGTTGGGGATAATGCTCTGCTGGTAAGAATGGGAAAGAGAAAAACGAAGATTGTAGTTTTCTCCACCGGTGCTCATGGCAATGTTGTTGGTTGTCTGGAAACCGGTCCTTAAAAAGTTGCCCAGGTTATTTTTACCACGTGCAATGTATGGTGTGGGCTTTATGTGTCCTTTGTAAACAAGACCACCTGAAAAAGTAGTAACGTAAGTGGTGTTAGGATCATACTCACCATCGTACTGAGGGATCAGTTGTCCGCGGAATTTTGGTCCCCATACATCATAGTCATTGTCATTGAGACCACCACCTTTACCATCACCAAAAGCATATAACTGGTTTTCACCACCACCGTACTCATCCTGTACACGTGGAAAAGCGAGAAAACCTTTGTCAATAGAGTTGGTAGAGTTAAATTCTACAGTCCATCCTTTGGTGCGGCGTGCTCCTTTTTTGGTAGTGATCAGAATAGCGCCGTATTGTGCGCGGCTTCCATAAAGGGCAGCGGCTGTTGCACCTTTTAATACAGTATAAGTTTCGATATCATCGGGACTGATGTTCCAGGTATCGGTGCTGATGGGAATACCATCTACCACATACAAGGTAATTTCGTTACCACGCAGCAATACTGTGGGCTTGCGCAGCATTTCAGCCGAAGCACCTACTGACAGACCAGCTACCTTTCCCTGTAAACCAGTGATAGGGTTCTGGTCGCGTGCTTTTACCAGGTCCTCACCTTTTACTTCCTGGATAGCGTAGCCTACACGCTTTACTTCTTTTTTAACACCCAGGGCCGTTACCACTACCTCGTTGAGGTTGTTGGCGGAGGCTTTCAGGTAAATGGTAATTACGGCATCATTGCCAATAGCTACCTGCTGCTCTGTGTAGCCTACTGAGCTTACAGATAGCAATTGTCCTTTTCTGGCAGCGATAGTAAAATCGCCTGCGCCATCAGTCATTACAGATTTGCCGGTTGTCTTCAGGGTTACTGTTACGCCAGGTAAGCCAGCTCCGGTAGTTTCATCTACCACCTTACCTTTCAAAATGGGTTCTTGGGAAAAAACGGGAAGAAAAAACAGCAGGGCAGCCACTATTAGCAGGTATGCCCGCGCAGGAAAAGGAAATTGCCGCTTCATAAAAGTTAGTTTATGAGGCCAAAAGTATCTATGAAGCGAGCGAAAAGATTTTTTTAGGAATTAACAAATAGTAAAGTAATTGTAAACTTTTGGCACTTAACAGTAAATTAAATTTACAAATACTAAACTTTTAAGAAAAAAGATTAACATTTCAGGAAGGGAGCCTTAACCTATTCATTATTAAAAAAGTACACTACCACCATTACATATTCCTCGCCCGAAATGCATTCGGACAGGTGGGGTTGACGGGCATCATAGTAAAAACTATCCCCTTCTTCGAGGATGTATTTTTTGTCGCCAATGGTGTATTGGGCGGTTCCTTTGAGCATGTAATTGAACTCAAACGCATCGGTGGAGACAAAATCACGGGGTGCATTTTTTTCCTGCCTGTACAGTACTACATCTACCAGTTTGCCATCATGTTTGAAACTCATGATGCGGTTGTAGTATGAACCTTCGCTATACTCTTTTTCGATCTTTTCATGATTACCTGCTTTGATCAGCAGGGCACCATCGGTATCAGTAAGACTTAGCTGATCAAAAAAATCGTTGAGGTCTGTCTGCAGTGCTTTGATGATGTTGAGCAATACCGTTAATGAGGGAACCGTACGGTTGTTTTCTATTTGTGAAATGAGCCCCTTGGTAACGCCGGCTTCATCGGCCAGTTTTTCGAGCGTGATCTTTTTCTCTTTTCTTTTTTCCTTGATGCGGTTGGCGATCTGGAAGATGATATCTTTTTCCATAAGTAAGCATTTGGTCAGTCAGGAGCAAAAATGAGGATTCTTAGGGATTTGGGGGATTAAATGATGAGGGGAGTTATCGTGAGACGTGAGTCGTCAGTCGTGAGTGGGAGAAGATCGCTGATTTGGGGATGTGGGGATTTTGAGATTTGAAGCAGGATGGTGAAACGTGAAAGGCCGTTGCCAGTTACGGGATACCAGATGCCGGGATGATCATTATCCAGTTACAGACCGGGACCATATAGCAAGACACTAGTCTACTTCGTAAGACTAGCACCAGTATGAAGGGGGCGGCAATCGTGAATCGGCAATCGTGAATCGGCAATCGGCAATATCGTAAGGCGTCAGTCGTGAATGGTCAATCATGAGAAATTGCCAGTTACGAGATACCAGATGCCGGGATGATCATTATCCGGTTACAGATCGGGACCATATGCAAGGCAGTAGGATATAGGGTAAATGCAAAACCCCGCTTACGCGGGGTTTTGATAGTATATTGAACAGGGATATGATTCCCAGATTACTTTTTGTGTAATTCTACATTGGCGAAGATCTTTACTTCATCGCTTACTACAATGCCACCTGTTTCGGTAACAGCACTCCACTGTAAACCAAAATCCTGGCGATTGATCTTACCAGACAACTCAAAACCTGCAACAGTATTACCGTAAAAATCTTTCTGGGTGCCACCAAATTCAACCTGCAACTCTACCGGTTTTGTAACGCCACGAATAGTGAGGTCGCCTTTTACTACATAATCACTTTTATCTTTCTGGCTAACCTGTGTTGAAACGAATTTTACTTTGGGGTGACTGGATGCATCGAAGAAGTCAGGAGACTTCAGGTGTCCATCACGCTGATCATTACCCGTGCTGATGCTTTCTACTTCAGCAGAGAATTCAATTTTAGCATCTGTAAAATCGTCTTTTTCAGATTCTACACTGCCTTCAATAGAAGTGAACTTACCGGTAACTGATGATATTACGAGGTGCTTTACCTTGAAGGTTACTTCAGAGTGTAAAGGGTCTAATGTCCATTTTGCCATAAGGATGATTTTATATCAAAAATAAAGTTTAAACATTGAATATACAACAACTTCACCTTAAAGTTATTGTAAAATCCCAGTTATACCATCAAAAGTTAAGCCGTAAGGGAACGGGAAAGGTGAAATGTCAAACGTGGGGTGCTGTATCGCGCGACGTGAATAGCCCGGACATGTTGTTTAGCAAAGCCCGTTTGCTTCATTTGCTATGCCCCGCCCCGAAGAATGGCAGAAAACAGGAATACCTGGCATCGTTTTAATAAGGTGTGCCAACCGGCTGAAGCCGGACATTATATACTATAGCCAGCAGTAATGTAAACTGTGTAATGAAAGTTATTCTTTAACCGGATAAGGCAGGCAGTAGCACAGCTTCCTGCTGATACTGGTTGCCAGTATAAGGAAGTAAGATGACCGGATATAAAGCTGTTGTTACAATGCAGGGTAACGAATGGTGGATTAACCGGATAGCTCTTGTACAGGATCTTGGTCTGCCTGGTTTTGTTTGCCGGAATCTGGTCGTTGAAGGCTGGATGGTTTCGTAGTTGATCTGTGCCTGGTAACCCCACTCCTGTAGTATGCCTTCCAGCTTACGGAATATGAGATCTGGATCTATCCCTTCTTTTAGTAATTGCATCGCATGACCAGTCAGTTTGCGATAGAGATCGTGCAGTTTCCAGGCCGGGGGAAGCTGGCGGTAGATAATGGAGGCCAGCCGTGAAGCAATACCCATGCGCCGGGCCCAGGTCATGGTGTTTATAAACTCCCTGCTCTTCTTTACACGTTCGCCACTCAGTGAGCTGCGAACGCGTACATAGTAGCCATTACCCAGCTTGTAAAAGACAAGCAAGCCTATGGTGCGTTCCCGTTTGATTACCCCTGTCTGCCTGGCCATGATTAATTGATTTGCTGCGGAAAACCAAGTCCCGCAGGTCTCAACGAATTTATTAAGACCTAACGGCAGAACTATACCCCAAAACGATCATTAGTGTTTATAAAATCTTAAAAAACAGGAGGTAAGACTACCTACAGGGCAACTGGCAGTGGGTATGAGCGCTGTATCGACGATCCGATTGCGGTAGTATTGAGGTTCGCCTCTGATACGGAGTAAAAGCGCACTTTGTAAAGCGTGAGGGGTGAATAGTGAATGGTCAATAGTGAAAGGTTGCCGGATGTAGGGTTTGGACAATTAAGGCCTTTTAGCAGCCCTTTGCTCCCTGGCGTCTTTGCGGGCAAATTTCACAAATAAAAACGGCTGGTTGATCACCAGCCGTTGTATTGATTGAGAGGTCAATTTTAATTAGTCGCCCCAGATGTCTGCTTTACCAGCCAACCATTGTTTTACGAGGTCGGTAGTAACAGATTTTGGCCTTTCGATGGGGAATGCAAGTGCTCTGTCCCAAATAAGACTGGCCAGTACGCCCAGTGCACGGCTTACACCGAATAATACGGTATAGAACTCGTACTCTACCATTCCATAATGAACCAGCAGAGCACCGCTATGTGCGTCCACATTGGGCCATGGGTTTTTGATCTTACCCAGCGATTGTAAGATGGGCGGAACAGCATCATAGATGTTCCATACTGTTTGTACCAATGGATCATCAGGCATGTGTTTTTTGCCAAACTCCACCTGTGCAGTAAAGCGTGGATCAGTTTTGCGTAATACAGCGTGGCCATATCCCGGAACAACTTTTCCTTCGCTCAGTGTTTTCTTTACGTAGGCAGTGATCTGGTCTTTGGATGGGGTTTCGGTCTGCAGTTGTTCACGCATATCGAAGATCCATTTAACTACTTCCTGGTTAGCCAGACCATGTAAAGGACCAGCCAGACCATTCATACCAGCCGCAAAGCTGAGGAAAGGATCGCTTAATGCAGAGCCTACCAGGTGAGTGGTGTGGGCAGATACGTTACCACCTTCGTGATCTGCGTGGATGGTCATGTAAAGGCGCATCAGTTCTTTGAAACTGTCGTCTTCAAAGCCCAGCATGTGTGCCAGGTTACCGGCCCAGTCCAGCAAACCATTGGGTTGAATATGTTGATTGTTCTTATACTTTCTGCGATAGATATAAGCAGCAATACGTGGCAAACGTGCTATCAGGTCCATTGCATCGTCAAACACAGGCTCCCAGTAATCTTTTTTGCTAATGCCTTCAGCATAACGTTTGGCAAAATTACTTTCGGTTTGCAGTGCCATGATAGCAGCTACAAACATGGTCATGGGATGCGAAGTAACCGGTAAAGCATCAATTACTGTAAATACATGTGTAGGCACATGTGAACGACGTTGCCAGATAGAGCTGATGTGTGCAACATCTTCTTCTGTTGGCAATTCGCCTACCAGCATCAGGTAAAATAAACCTTCAGGTAAAGGCTCACTGCCATCTTTTGCTTTGGGTAGTTTTTCCTGTAATTCAGGTATAGAATAATTGCGGAAACGAATACCATCCTGAGAGTCGAGTAAAGAAGTTTCTGATACCAGACCTGTTATTCCACGCATACCCTGGTAAACCTGGGACAACTGTACTTCACCAATTTTCTTTGTTCCATGCTCCTTCAACAGTTCCTTAATTTCGGTAGCTGCTACATCTGCTTTTGCTTTAAACCGTTCTTTTAATATTCCCATGATTGTAGGTAAGTATTATATAAAAAAAGACTATTTAACACCGGAGAATTTCTGGCGGCTAAAGTTAAAACAAACCGCTTAGAATAGGAACAAATTTAATTCAGCAAGCCTGAAGGGCATTGTTAATTAAAGCAACTGTATTTAATATTAATTGGTTTTTAATACATAAAACAGTATCTATATGATAACATCTTAACCTGTTACAACCCACGTGTAACAAGGCTTTTAGCGACCTGCGCAATTCAGTAGCTAATCATTTGGGAGCATTGCGATACAGCCATATAGCTATAATAGAGAAAACAATATTGGGCGTCCATGCCGCCAGTATAGGAGGAAAGTTGCCTTTGGTAGAGAAGGTAAGTGAAAACTTATCCATCACTACAAAGATGGCAGCTGTAATAATACCCATTGCGAGGTGTAACCCACTGCCACCACGGGTTTTGCGTGAAGAAACAACCACACCTATAAACGTAAGTAACACAACTGCCACCGGCGTTGCATCACGGCGATAACGCTCTACTTTATAGTCATTAAGGCCTTCTACGCCCCTTTTCTCTTCGGCCACAATGAACCGTTTGAGCTCGGGAGTACTCATTTTGTCCTTCAGGTATTTATCGGGTCTCATTTCTGAAGGCTTTACATTCAATGTAATGGGCATTGATGGTATCAGCTTCAGTGTTTCTACCGTTCCATTGATCTTTCTTTCTACCACACCTTCTATTATCCAGCCTTTTTTGGCAGTATCCCAACGCAGGTTATCTGCACGCAGGTTGTAGACCATTTTATTGCCTTCCATACGGTTGAGGTAAAAACCATAGGCACTTTTGGAGGCAGTGTCGTAGCCACGTAAACCGGCAAAAGTATGTGCGTCTATCTGGATATAATTGTTGCGTGATCTTTTATTGGCCTCGTTCTGTTCGTAAGAGCTTTTGGTATCAATATAATTGGCCTGGAAATCGCCACGGATGCCAATAGCTATAGGAATCCAGTATTGTGTAGCCACCCAGAAGAAGCCACCCAGCATCAAAGCTCCTATCATGAAAGGACGCAACATGCGGTTGTAACGGACACCGCCAGCCAGGATCGCTACTATTTCTGACCTGCCCGCCATTTTGGAGGTAAAGAAGATCACCGCAATAAATACCATGAGCGGAAAGATCATGGAGATAATGAAGGGTACAAAGCCAATGTAGTATTTGGTAATGATCTGGTAGGTACTGAGCCCGGATTTTACAAAGTCATCGGCCTTTTCGCTGGTATCAATTACCACCGCTATCACAGAAAAGATCAGCACCATGAAGAAGGTGGTGGTAAGAAACTTTTTTATTATGTACCAGTCGAGTATTTTCATGAAACGGTAGTTGACCGCATTTGAGCGCGGCAAATGTAGCTCAAAAAGCACAATGCCAAAGTCCTATAACCTGTAAAAGAATGCAAAATCCGTTGGTTTTAGCGGCCGAGAATGGGACTTCCGTTGCAAACCGTTAACCCTGCTTAATTTCAAACATTTATGCTACGATCTTTAACCCTTGTAACACTGCTTTTTTTAACAAAAATGGCTGTTGGGCAGGATAATAATTCTTTATATGAGAAGCATGTTTTTGTTTCGGGCACCGACACCCTGCCCTACCGGCTGCTGCTGCCCGCGCATTATGATGCTTCGAAAAAATACCCGCTGATCCTGTTATTGCATGGCGCCGGTGAAAGAGGGAAAAACAATACTACCCAGTTAAGACATGGCAGTAAATTGTACGCAGACTCACTGACCCGCGAAAAGTTTCCGGCCTTTGTAGTACTGCCGCAATGCTCCGGTGTCGATTTCTGGGCCAGGATAGGCTTTACAAACGATCCTAAGGATTCATTGAAGCCGCTTACCTTCCCTTCGGAGCAACCAATTGGTAAAAGCCTGGGGATGGTAAACCAGTTACTTGATTCACTGGCGGCCTCGGGCAAAGTGGATATCAAACGTATTTATGTTGGCGGCCTGTCTATGGGCGGCATGGGCACCTTTGAGCTGCTATGGCGTAAGCCTAATTTCTTTGCAGCTGCTTTTCCTGTATGTGGAGGTGGCGACCCTGGTAAGGTGTCATTGTATGCGAAAGATTTCCCTGTATGGGTGTTTCATGGCGATAATGACAAAACGGTAATGCCCGGTTATTCGCGCCAGATGGTGAATGCACTGAAAGCTGCAGGTGCTAAAGTAAAATATACTGAGTACCCCGGCGTGGCACATAACAGTTGGGATAAAGCATTTGTGGAGCCGGAGCTACTGCCGTGGTTATTTAAACAAAGCAGGCGTTAGCTGACAGGTTGAAAAGTTGATAGGGTGACATGTAAACCAGGAATTGGCAGAGCATGTTCTTTTGAAAGAACATTCAATACACAATGTTCAATATTCAATGAATAATGCCCAATACCCAGTGTTACAACCTAATACTCATTATAACCTTTGCTGTAATACAGGCACCATTTCATTTTTCCAGCTATTGAAGTCGCCTTGTATAATATGCTTACGTGCTTCTTTTACCAGCCACAGGTAAAAGGCAAGATTGTGTACACTGGCAATAGTCAACCCCAATATCTCTTTGGACTTCATTAAATGACGCAGGTAAGCCCTGCTATAGTATTGGCTTATTTCGCAATCGATACCATCATCAATGGGTGAAAAATCGTGTTCCCATTTTTTATTGTCGATGTTCATTACCCCCCTGGATGTAAACAGCATGGCATTGCGGCCATTACGAGTAGGCATTACACAGTCGAACATATCAATCCCCAGCGAAATACATTCCAGGATGTTCCAGGGTGTTCCTACACCCATGAGATAACGGGGTTTATCAGCAGGCAGGTTATCGCAACACAATGCACAGAACTCGTACATCATCGGCTCAGGTTCTCCTACACTTAAACCTCCGATTGCATTACCCACTGCATTTTTGGATGTAATGTATTCGCAGGAAGCCTTGCGCAGATCGGCATAGGTACTACCCTGTACAATAGGGAACAGGTTCTGGGTATAGCCGTATTTATCCGGCGTGTTGTTGAAGCGTTCAAAACACCTGTCGAGCCAGCGGTGTGTGAGCTTCATTGATTTTTCAGCATAAGTGCGGTCGCTGGGATATGGCGGACATTCATCGAAGGCCATAATGATATCTGCACCAATGGTACGCTCAATATCCATTACACTTTCAGGAGTAAACAGGTGTTTGGAACCATCTATGTGCGATTGAAATACAACGCCCTCTTCGGTGATCTTCCTGTTATTGGCCAATGAAAAAACCTGGTAACCGCCGCTGTCTGTGAGGATGGGTCTATCCCAACCGTTGAACCTGTGCAGTCCACCTGCTTTTTCAAGGGTTTCTGTTCCGGGGCGCAGGTACAGGTGATAAGTATTGCCCAGGATGATCTGTGCCTGTACATCCTGCTTTAATTGCTGCTGGCTTACCGCCTTTACACTACCTGCCGTACCCACCGGCATAAAAATGGGGGTTTGTATTGTTCCATGATCTGTAACAATAGTGCCTGCCCGGGCCTTTGAACCGGGATCATTGTGCTCCAAACTAAACTGCAAAGCCGCCATACGCTGAATTTCAAGGCCGCAAAAGTAAAGAAATAGCAGTTGCGGCCACAACGTTTATCAATTTACAGCCTACAACATAGGGTGTGCAAAAACGTTTAATTACTGTGCAGCAAGACATTATAGGGGTATTAACGAGTATCCTTTCTTCAAAATCGGAACTTTGAACTATTTTCGCGCACCGCGATGCCCAAACATCGCCCCTAAATTGTAAGTCTTTATGGATGCAACGAAGCTGTCTTTGTACCTGTGGCAAGCGGTATTTGCAGGCTTTTGCCTGGTTACTTTTATTCAACTTCTTTATTACTGGTTGCTTTTCCGACGGGTTGCATTTCATACACCTTCTGCCAAAGAACGCTCGCAGCAACATGCCGTTAGTGTCATCATCTGTGCACGCGATGAGGCCGCTAACCTTGCCCGCAATCTGCCGGGTGTGCTGGTACAGAAATATCCTTCTACGCATGAGATCATTGTGGTGAATCACAACAGCCAGGATGAAACACGTTACCTGCTGGAGGAATTCAAGAAAACTTTCAAGAACCTGCATATTGTAAACCTTGAACAGGAAGCCAAAGGCATTCCCGGTAAAAAATATCCTTTGTCTATCGGGATCAAAGAAGCACGTCATGAAATACTGTTGCTGACCGATGCCGATTGTGTTCCTGCATCTGAGGATTGGTTGCAGAAAATGCAAGATGCCTATGAAGATGGCATTGAGATCGTACTTGGACATGGCTCCTACAATAAAAGGTCCGGTATCCTGAACAAGCTGATCCGTTTTGAGAACTTTCATACAGCTATCCAGTACTTTTCTTATGCGCTGGCTGGTATTCCTTATATGGGCGTGGGCAGAAATCTTTCTTATAAAAAGAGCCTGTTCTTCAGCAATAAAGGCTTCTCTTCACTGAACCACATTATTGGTGGAGATGATGACCTATTCATTAACCGCATAGCTACCAAAAGCAATACGCAGGTAATGCTGGACCCTGAGACCTTTACAATGTCTGAACCCAAGAAAACATTTGGTAACTGGGTAAGGCAAAAGAACAGGCATTATACTACTGCAAAATATTATAAGCCTTTGCACAAATGGCTGCTGGGCATGTACACTACTACTCATTTTCTTTTTTATCCTTTGCTTGCCCTAAGCATTATTTTCTTCAACTGGCAGATAAGCCTGGGAGTATTTGCAGTACGCACCATTACCCAGTTTATCATTTACTTTAATGCTATGAAAAAGCTGCAGGAAAAAGATCTCCTTGCATGGTGGTGGCTGCTGGATATCTGGATGTTCTTTTATTATTGCATCTTTGCAACTGCATTATGGAAAAAGCCGAAAAAAAGCTGGAACTGATCACGGGTTATTTCAGTGACTTTACGCCTAAACAACTGGAGCAGTTTGGCGCACTGGAAGCATTGTATAACGACTGGAACAGTAAGATCAATGTGATCTCGCGCAAGGATATGGACAGCCTGTACGAAAAACATGTGCTGCATTCCCTGAGCATTGCGGCGGCTTTTGAATTTGCTCCTAAAACTTCTATTGTTGACCTTGGTACCGGTGGCGGCTTTCCTGGTATTCCATTGGCTATATTTTTTCCTGAAGTACGTTTTCACCTGGTAGACAGCATTGGCAAGAAATTAACCGTGGTCAATGAAGTTGCTGCTGCTATTGGCCTTACCAATGTTACTACGCAACATACGCGGATCGAAGACATCAAGAACCGACGTTTTGATTTTGTGGTATCACGTGCTGTAGCCCCGCTGAAAGACCTGTGGAAATGGTCGAAGCCATTATTGAAGAAGTCGCCCGGTGAAAGTGGTAACCAACAACCTGGACTGATTTGCCTGAAAGGTGGCGACCTGGCCCAGGAAATAGCCGAAAGCGGCTGTAAACCACGCCAGATGGAATTATTTGATATTTTCCCTGTAGAGTCGCTGAAAGAAAAGTATCTTTTATACGTACCTCTTTGATTTACAATTATCTTTTTTCTAACCCTGTGCCTCTGTTCTAAAAACTACCACAAAGTGGTATTCCCCGTTAATGCAAAACAATGAACTTTGCGCCATGGACATTACCATTTGTATTGTAGACGATAACAAGGATATCCGCTCTGCGCTTGAACAGATCATCAATATGTCAGATGGCTACCAGTTACTGGGTAGTTTTGCCTCTGCTGCTGAAGCATTGGCAGGTATTCCTGAACTGATGCCTGGCATTGTGCTGATGGATATTAACCTTGGTGAAGGAGAGAACGGTATTGATTGCGTTCGCATTTTAAAAGCTGAGCATCCTGAAATACTCTTCATGATGTGTACGGTGTATGAAGATGATGAGAAGATCTTCGAAGCATTGAGTGCTGGCGCCAGCGGTTATATTCTAAAGAAGACAGCTCCTCATAAATTACTGGAAGCTATTAAAGAGTTACAAGGTGGCGGCGCTCCCATGAGCAGCCAGATAGCACGTAAAGTAGTTGCTGCCTTTCAAAACAAACCAGTAGTAGAGCAGGAAACAGTTGCTGATAACCTCAGCAGTTTGTCTAACAGGGAAAAAGAAATACTGGAATTACTTGCACGCGGCATGTTGTATAAAGAGATTGCTGCCAGCCTGTTCATCAGCCAGGAAACCGTGCGCAAGCATGTGTACCACATTTACGAAAAATTACATGTTAATAACAGGGTCGAGGCCATCAACAAGTTTTTTGGCCGGTAAGTTGCTATACTTAGTAAAGTGATGTCAGGAAACGCAGGAGCGAAATAAATTACCACTAAGTGGTATTGTTTTTACCCTGTTTGTGATGCTACCTTTGATATGCAAATTTTGTGTAATCAAATACCGCATTACCATTATTACCTTGTCCCTTGCTTACATCTTTGATCGCAAATCATTAACCAACCTTACCTTTTCTCAAAAGCAAAGCCCCGCATACGCGGGGCTTTCTTTATTAGCTGACTTTATTTTGCTTCATCATTAGCAACAATTGCATTATACCCACTCCCCACTATTTCCCAAGTTTATTGTTGCTCCTGTTTACATCTGCCATCCTTTGCGTAGGATCAATTTCAATAGACTTGATCTGTGCAGAGTTATGATTGAGCTCAAATGTATAAGTAGGATGTGTCCATTTCCACTCTTCTTTTTCTATACGTGGAATAGCAGTGTTTTCTACTGGTTTGCTACCGAACATCAGGTACATGGGAATATATACCAGCTCTTTGGTGCCATCAGTATATTCAATCTGTACATCAACAGGCATCGGCATTTTGCCAACACGCTCAAGACGGATCTTTGCTTTGCCACCTTCGTCCCACACGCTGTCAATACCATAGTCTATTGTTTTGGTAGTGTTTACAAAGTACTCGCGATACCAGTCAAGCTTTAACCCACTCACATTTTCTGCCACGCGGATAAAGTCATTTACATTGGGATGTTTGAAGCGCCATAAGCGATAGTACTCCAATAAAACTTTATCGCGTACCTGTGCACCTATAACATAGCCCAGTTGCTCCATAAACACAGCACCTTTGGAATAGGCAGCAGAGCTATAGCCTGCATTGGTTTCAAAGTGATCGGCATGTGTGGTCAATGGCTCTTCAAATCCACTTCTTGCCAAACCAAAATAGCCCATATAAGAACCTCCATGTACATTAGGACCAGCATTGCGGCCTCCCCTGTTGCGTGGGCCGGTACCTACTTCAGACTCCGTAGTTTCTTTGGTAGTGGCTGCACGATAATATGCGCCTACCAGTGTTGAGGCATAGCTGGTGAAACCTTCGTCCATCCATGCATACTCAGATTCGTTGGTGCCCAGCATCATCTGGTACCAGGTGTGCATCCATTCGTGGAATGCAGTACCGGTGCTTGGACCAGAGATGAGTGTACCCATCGGGTATTCCATACCTCCATCGCCACCATGTATAAATGAGTATTGTTTGTAAGGATATGCGCCAAAGTTCTTCTCAATAAAAGGCAGTACAGTTACAGCAGCATCAGCAACTGTTTTCCATTGTGAGCGATAGTTCTCTACATATTTATCAGCGCTGTTATCATATCTTTTTTTCAAGCTATCTGATAACGCTTCGTATTGCTTTTTGAGGAAGGCTTCATCGTCATTGTAAATAACGTGAATAGTAGTATTGCCTACCTTCCTGGTAAGGTGTGCATACTCAGGATCAGCAGCCCACATGAAGTCGTGTACATTGGGTGCTACAAAGTGCCAGGTAAGATTAGCGCCTGCCGGTGGTATTACTTTGGTGCCTGGTGTTTCATAACCATGACCTATCTGGTTGGGGTTCTGTAAATAACCGGTTCCACCGATAAGATAATTCTTGTCGATAGTGATGGTTACATCATAATCGCCCCATACACCGTAAAACTCACGTGCTACGTATGGTGTAGGATGCCAGCCTTCGTAATCGTATTCGCACATTTTAGGATACCACTGGCTCATTGAGTAGCGAACGCCTGTTTGCGGATTATCGCGACCACTGCGGCGGATCTGTAGAGGTACCTGCGCTTCAAACTCCAGGTCAATTACCACTTTTGATTTGGGTAAGATGGGTTTGAAAAGCTGTACTTCCAGGATGGTTTCATGCTCAATGGTTTTCTGAGCAACGCCATTTACTTTGAGGTTGGTTACTTTCTGATAACCGATCTCATCGGGTTTCAGTTTGGAAATACGATCGCGCACGCGGCTATCCCAATCGGGTTTGCCATTGATGAGGATCTTGCCCAGCTCAATGCTGCGTGCATCCATCATACTGTTGGGCTGAAACGCATTCCAGTATAAATGATAGAACACTTTCTTCAGGGTGTCGGGAGAATTGTTGGTGTACTCCAGTTGCTGTTTTCCTGTAAAACGGTTGGTGGTAACATTCACGTTTACATTCATCGTGTACTTTACCCGTTGTTGCCAGCGGTCGGGTTGAGCCCATATGGCAGCAGATACAGTGAGCAGACTGGCAGCCAGCAGCAAACTTTTTTTGTGCATTTGTTTCCTCTGTTTTAGTTGTCTAATTCATGTGAGCCGGCAAAATACGTGAACTATATTGATTTTGGCCGGAAAGCGATCCTTGTAAATTTCAGAAAACGGAAGATATTGCAAAAACAAAAATGACCGGCGGTTGCCGCCGGTCATTTAAAATCAGGTTGTTCGTATAGTTTTATAATGTTGCCTTGTCTTTCAGCAGCCGGCCATCGCTGTTAAAAAGCAGGTTTTTCCTTTGCAGACTGCTTTTTTCTGCTTCGAGCCTGTACTGTACCACATCGCCGGGCAACAGGATCTTGTAAGCATCTTCAATATTCCATTCAGCATACTTGCTTTTATCCAATCCGTCAGCTACCGGTTTGGGTAAGCTGTCTTTATTGATCACAAACTCTGTTTCCAGCCACTGGCCTTTGCTGTTGAAACGGGCTTCGTGTTTCAGATTACCGATATAAAAAGCAGCGGCAAATGCGGAGAGCTTATCTTTCCATTCTACCTGTGTGGCATCGGGATATTTGGCTTTAAATGCATCCGTTACTGTTCCGGGCACTTTGCGAAACTGTGCAACTGCTACAGAATGAACGGAAAAAGTGATGAGTACCAATAGTAAAAGCGGGGTGAGCCTTTTCATAATAACATTAGTTTTGATGGTATATGCAAAATACAGACCTGTAAATGAGAAGGAAATCTTAAAACACAGATTGCTGCAGAATTGCTGATTTAGAGATTCAGGGGTTTTGTGATTGGGCTTTTCTTGTGAAACGTGAGAACACAGATGGTTAAATTGTCAGATGGTTCTATGGCTATCGTCAATAACAATCAGACCATATAACCATTCAGCAATGCTGCTACTCTTTTCCGGCTACTACAATTACAATCTCTCCCTTTACTTCTTTTTGCTGAAAGTGGGTGCAGACTTCCTGTAAAGTACCACGGGCATTTTCTTCATATAGCTTGGAAAGTTCGCGGCTTACACAGCATTGACGGTCGGCACCGAAGTAGGTAATAAATTCCTGCAGCGTTTTTACAAGACGGTGAGGGGATTCGTAAAAGATCATCGTACGTTCTTCTTCCGCCAGCTTTTTGAGCATGGTCTGGCGACCTTTTTTGGGAGGAAGAAATCCTTCAAATGTGAAACGGTTGGCTGGCAGCCCACTATTTACCAATGCGGGCACAAATGCCGTAGCGCCGGGTAAGCATTCTACTTTTACCCCAGCCCTTACGCATTCGCGTACCAGTAAAAAACCGGGATCAGAAATGGCAGGTGTACCAGCATCGGATACCAGTGCCATTTTTTTACCCCCCAGCAACTGGTTCATTAAGTGTTGTAATACCTGGTGCTCGTTGTGCTGGTGAAAAGGTGCAAGCGGCTTATTGATCTGGTAATGATTGAGCAGCTTACTGCTGGTGCGGGTATCTTCAGCAAGTACCAGGTCCACCTCTTTCAGTATTTCCAGCGCACGCAGTGTTATATCCTGCAGATTGCCTATGGGAGTGGGAATGATGTAAAGCATTCAATTTGAAAATTTGAAAATGTGCAAATTTGAAAATGATTGTTGCCCTTAATTGGTTCTGCCATCTATCAAACAGGTTGATGAATGCTTTTTCTCCTGCAACTCATCAACCCATTTTCAAATTTTCAAATTATTACATTAGCTAATTGATATTTCAAAGTATTCCATTACCGGGTTGGCCAGTAATTTTTTAGCAGCTTCTTCAGCTACCTGTTTAGCCTGTTCGGGGCTGTCGGCCTCTACCTGCAGGGTAATATTTTTACCTACGCGTACATCTTTAATAGTTGCAAGTCCCAGGTTGCCCAGTCCGCCCATTACGGCTTTTCCCTGGGGGTCCAGCAATTCTTTCAGCGGCATTACTTTTACCTGTACAGTGTAGCTCATGTAGTCATTATTTTGAGCGGCAAACCTACGTTAAAATTGGCAATTGATAAACCCTTTGCAACACTATGGTAAGTGGAGCGGGGCTGCTATTCAGGCCTGTGGCTGACTGCGGCCGAGCGTCAATGATAAAATAATGTACACAATAAATACCACCGGTACTGCCAGCCAGTGCAAAAACAATGCAGCCAGCACAGCAATGATCACCAGTAATAACTTAGGCCAGTTACCCGCCAGTGAAAAGTCCTTGAACTTCAGTCCCATGAACGGTAACTTACTTACCATCAGGTAACTAAGCACTACAATGATGGCATATAGAACAACAGAGGCCCATTTGGCCTGCATAAATGCACTTACGGTTGCGACATCAGCACTCCAGTAGATGAGGGGGAAGGAGGCTACCAGTAAACCTACTGCCGGTGTAGGCATTCCCTTGAAACCATATTGCTGGCTCTGGTCCAGGTTGAAACGCGCCAGCCTGTACGCGGCAGCACAGGGAATAAGCAATGCAGGCAGCAGCCAGATACCACCAACTTCAATGCCCTTTTCGCCATTGGCAAAAACCATCCGCAGGAACTGATACATAATTAAACCGGGGGCTACACCAAAGGTCACCACATCGGCCAGTGAATCCAGTTGCTTGCCCATTTCTGAATTTACTTTCATAAGGCGGGCAATGAATCCATCGAGGAAATCGACAATGCCTGCCAGGCCTATAAATAAAGAGGCATACCATATTTTTTCAGCAATGTCAATGTATTGAGTACCATCTTCATTGTTTACTATCATGATACCATTCTGCAATGTGTAAATAATTGCCAAGCAACCGAAACAAAGATTGAGTAAAGTGAAGAGGTTAGGAATCTGTTTCATTCGGATGATTTGAAAAATTTGATAATTCTTGAATTTGAAATGCTGTCCTGCAATTATGATTAGCGCCATACTATAACCAGCCGGTGCAACAATTATTGTAACAGGGTTTTCAAATTCTCAAAATTGATAGCTATTAGCCTTTCATTAACGCTTCTATCTCGTCTGCTTTCAGGGGAATATCGGCCATGAGGTCTTTATTGCCCGACTCAGTGATCACCACGTTGTTCTCAATACGGATGCCGATCTGCTCCTGTTCTATATAAATACCCGGCTCTACAGTAAGCACCATACCCGGAGCAAGCGGCTCGGTACGCAACGCCAGGTCGTGTACATCGATACCAAGATGATGAGAGATACCATGATACAGGTATTTACGGTAGGCCCGGTTGCCGGCATCTTCATTCTTCACTTCTTCACCCGTAAGTAAGCCTAGTTGTAAAAAGATCTTAGTGGCTTCATCCCCTACCTGGTTGGTATAATCACTCAACATGACGCCCGGTTTCAATAAGCTCTTTGCATATTCATGGAGGTGCAGACAACCATTGTAAACATCCTTCTGACGCCGGGTAAATTTACCGCTTACCGGCACTGTACGGGTTAAATCAGCACAATATCCGCCATATTCAGCACCAAAGTCCATCAGGATCAGTTCGCCTTCTTTACATTGCTGGTTGTTGAACACATAATGCAAGGTGCGCGCCCGATCGCCGCTGGCAATAATACTGCTGTAGGCAGGCCCGGTAGCACGTTGTGACAGGAATGAATGCAGGATCTCCGCTTCAATTTCATACTCCATTACTCCCGGCCTGATGAACTTTAACAGGCGCAGAAAAGTATCGCGCGTGATGTTCATAGCCTGTTGCATTACTGCTACTTCCTGTGGTGACTTTATTGCTCTTAACCTTTTTAAGATAGCAGCACTGCGCTGATACTGGTGCAGGGGATATTTCTCACGCATCTCAACAGCGTAGCGATAATCTCTTACCGGTACATGCCCTGATTTGCGATCGTTCTCATTGGAGTTAAGATAAATGGTCTCTGCAATGTTGATCCATGAGGGCAGCAGAGCATCCAATGTATCGAGCCATACAATGGTCTCAATACCTGAGATCTTTCTTGCTTCCTCTGCACGTAATCTTCTTCCATCCCATTTTTCCTTTAACTCATTGGGCCGAACCAGTACCAATACCTCACGATATTTTGGATCAGGACTACCAGGAAAAAGGATCACCATACTATCTTCCTGGTCAATACCACAGAGCCAGTACAGATCAGCGTTTTGCTTGAACTTATAAAAGGCATCGCCGTTGGAGGGCATTTCGTCATTGCTGTTGAAGATAGCAATGGCATTTTTACTCATTGCTGCCGTAAATCGCTTCCGGTTCCAGGTAAATATCTCCGAATCTAAAGGCAGGTATTTCATATAAGAAATTGTGATGTTCTCAAATTGGGTAGTAAAAATAAGGAATCGGGTGGTTTACAGGGCGGTATATCACATATTCATAACAACGAACAGGGGTGTTCCCCCTACTCCGGTTACCAGTTTTATCATTTCTATCACTAAACGAGGGAGATATAATTATCATGACCATATCAACACATGTCATTGGTCAATTTTTTAAATTTTACCATAATTAGCAATGGTTTAGCATTAATTGGAAAGTTTCAGAATTCATCACTAACTAACAGTTGTTAGTTGTATATTATTCATTATCTTGACCCCTCTATTAGAAATTTTCAAATTACACCCGCCATAGGCCCTTTGTATTAGATAATCTTAAATTTTACCTTTGGTGGACTAAACAAATGCTTGCGTGCTATGTCAGTACAAACAATTGCTATTCCTGCGAACAATTTAGCCCGCCTGGGGCTTCGTACCACCAACCTCATTCACTACCAGCTAAGCCCCGAAGAGCTGGTACAGGATGCCCTGCGCAAAGGTGAGGGTGTGTTGAACGACACGGGCGCGCTGGTTATTAAAACCGGTGAATTCACCGGCCGCAGCCCTAAAGACAAGTTTATTGTAAGAGATGCTGAGACCGAACAAACCGTAAACTGGAACGATTTTAACCTTCCGCTGGATGAAAAGTACTTTCACATCATTCACCAGAAGATTACCGACTACCTGAACGAACAACCTGAACTGTGGGTACGCGACGCCTATGCCTGCGCCGACAACAAGTACCGCATGAATGTGCGTGTTATCAATGAGCGCCCTTCCCTGAACCTGTTTGCCTATAATATGTTCCTGAGGCCTACTGAGGAAGAGCTGGACAGCTTTAAACCCGACTGGCACATTTTATCTGCTCCCGGCCTACACCTCGATCCTAAAGAGTGTGGTGTACGTCAGCATAATGCTGCAGTTATCAGCTTTAAACACCGTATTATATTAATAGCTGGTACTGGCTATACCGGTGAGATAAAAAAAGGCATCTTTACCGTACTGAACTATTTACTGCCACACGAAGATGGTGTATTGAGCATGCACTGCTCTGCCAACAAAGGCCCCAAAGGCGATACCGCCCTGTTCTTTGGTTTAAGCGGTACCGGTAAAACCACGCTGAGTGCAGATCCTCAACGCGGGCTTATTGGTGATGATGAGCATGGTTGGACAGATTCGGGCACCTTTAACTTTGAGGGAGGTTGCTACGCTAAATGTATTGACCTGAGTGCAGAGAAAGAACCCGAGATATTCAATGCCATCCGTCCCGGCGCGCTGGTTGAGAATACTGTTTTCTTCCCCAACACCAATACTATCAACTTTGCCGATAAATCCATAACGGAGAATACGCGTGTTTCGTACCCGCTGAGCTATATCAGTAATGCACTGGAACCAGCTGTAGGCGGCATTCCTAATAATATCTTTTTCCTTACCTGCGATGCGTATGGTGTGTTACCTCCTGTATCACTCCTTACTCCTGAGCAGGCCATGTACCAGTTCATTTCAGGTTATACTGCTAAAGTTGCCGGTACAGAAGCTGGTGTTACGGAACCTAAATCGACCTTCAGCGCCTGCTTTGGTGCCCCCTTCCTGCCACTGCATCCCGGTAAGTATGCCGCTATGCTGGGTACTAAACTGAAACAACACCGTGGTAAGGTTTGGCTGATCAACACCGGCTGGACAGGAGGTTGCTATGGCGTAGGCTCACGCATGAAATTGTCGTACACCCGCGCTATGATCACTGCTGCACTGGAAGGCAAACTGGACAATGCTGAATTTGAAACAGATCCGGTGTTTGGCTTTAAAGTACCCAAAAGCTGTCCTGATGTGCCTGCTGAAGTGCTGAACCCGCGTAATACGTGGAACGACAAGGCTGCCTATGATAAGGCTGCACAAAGTCTTGCACAACAGTTCATAAAGAATTTTGAGAAGTATGCTTCCGGTGTTTCGGCTGAAGTGCTGGCTGCTGCTCCAAAAATATAGTTTGACAATTTGTATTAAGTTTCAGTTATTTTATTGAAATTAGTCGCTAGTTTTTAGTGAAACTGACTGGTCTCAACGATTTTTGCCATTAACTCCATTCCTCTTATTGAGCGAATGGGGTTTTTTATTACCGGTCTTTATCACCTTGTTGTTGTAAAATTTTTTAGTAGCTGCAGACTGATTACGAACGTATATGATCACACGTGTTTTGCTGGTTTTGATGACTGTGTTTACCGGTTCCTCTGTACATCAGAATACCCTGATTGAATGGCATCCCGACAGAAAACTTACCTGGAGTGACTTCAAGGCTGTGCCAGATCCTAATTCTACTAATGCTGCGTTGACCATCAGCTCTATTAACATAGAGTTTGGGTATAGTGATCAATCATGGCACTACAGCATTAAATGCAGGTTTGATAAGAATCGCTCATGGATGCGCGTTAAAAGCGGCCAGATATTAACGCACGAACAGGGACATTTTGATATTGCAGAGCTATATGCCCGTAAACTCAATAAAGCACTGAAGGAATATCGCTTCAGGCCCAAAACTATTAACCGTGATGTAAACAGCATCTACGAAAAACTCATGGCCGAACACCATAAGGCCCAGAGTAAATACGACCGCGAAACCGATTTCTCCCGCGATAAATCCAAACAAGCCGTATGGACCTCTAAAATTGCCAAAGACCTGCAATCGCTGGATGCATATGCCGGTTATGGGGGGACCGGGAATTAGGCACCAGGCGTTAGGCCTTAGCTATTAACCAAAAGAAAAGGTTGGATAGCTTTGTAAACCATCCAACCTCTCAAATATTCTTAATACCGTGTTTGACTAAAACAGACCGTAGAGCTGCGAATCAATGCGGCTGATAATATCACCCAGGTGTTCTTCGTTCTCGGGAAATTTGTTCTTATCGATATCAATTACCAGCAACGGACCTTCTTTATAACCATCGATCCATTTATTGTAGTAATCGTTCAGACGCTTGAGGTAATCAAGACGGATATTCTCTTCATACTCCCTGCCACGCTTCTGGATCTGGGCTACCAGTGTTGGTACGGATGCTTTCAGGTAAATGAGCATATCCGGTGGCTGCACCATGGTTTTGAGCGTTTCAAAAAAGCGGAAGTAGTTATCAAAATCGCGCTTACTCATGAGTCCCATCTCGTGCAGGTTGGGCGCAAAGATGTGTGCATCTTCATAAATAGTACGATCCTGTACCACCGTTTCTGTACCACGGTGAATATCCAGCAACTGGTTTAAGCGGCTGTTCAAAAAGTAGATCTGGAGGTTAAAGCTCCAGCGGGGCATGTCGTCGTAAAAATCAAACAGGTAGGGATTGTGATCAACATCTTCAAACTGGGGTATCCAGCGATAGTGCTTACTTAGTAGTTCTGTAAGCGTTGTTTTTCCTGCTCCAATGTTTCCGGCTACTGCAATGTGCTTGGGTTTCTTATTTTTTGCCATCTGTTTGAGTTCAATATCCTGAAGACTGAAATTTAAGGTATTAATTCTTTCTGGAATTTAACAAGCCCTTCCGCTATTTTTTAATAATAGTTGAGGCCTATTGCCTGGCGAACCAGTTCCATGGTTTCACGGGCGCTTTTACGCGCTTTTTCGGCGCCTTTTTCCATGATTTCTTTCAGGTATTGTTCATTGGTACGGATAGCTTCAGCCTTTTCCCTGATAGGTGCTATAAACTTCACCATATCTTCGGCCAGTTGCTTTTTCATATCGCCATAGCGAATAGTACAGTTGTTATAGTCCTCTTCAAATTTCTTCATCACCGCCTCTTCACTTACCAGCTTCATCAGCAGGAAAATGTTCTCAATATAATCCGGCTTAGCACTGTTGGGCTCAGTAGGGCCACTGTCTGTTTTTGCCTTCATCACTTTTTTACGGATCAACTCATCGTCGTCTGACAGGTATAAAGTGGCATATTGATTCTCGCTCTTACTCATTTTACCGGCACCGTCAAGACTAGGTACTTTTACCAGTTCTGAGCCATAGTTGAAGGCTTGTGGTTCGGGAAACACCTCACCATAGCGATGGTTAAAGCGGTTGACATAATTGCGGCTCATTTCAAGGTGTTGTTCCTGGTCTTTGCCTACGGGCACTAATGTAGCACGGTGAAGGATAATGTCCGCCGCCTGCAATACAGGATAAGTTAATAAGCCTGCATTCACGTTCTGCGGTTGCAAACGCACTTTATCTTTAAACGTAGTAGTCTTTTCCAGTTCGCCTACATAGGCCAGCATATTGAGGTAGAGATACAGCTCGGATGTTTCAAACACATGGCTCTGGCAATACAAGGCTACTTTATCCGGATCAAGACCACAGGCAATATGTTCGGCCAGTACATGCTGTACGTTTGACTTCAGGGCTTTTGTATCGGGATGCGTGGTAAGCGAATGCAAATCGGCTACCATAAAATAGCAGGTAAATTCATCCTGCATACGTACGAAATTGCGCAATGCCCCGAAATAATTTCCCAGGTGTAAAAAACCGGTGGGGCGTATGCCACTCATTACTATTGCTTTGCTATCACTCTTTTGCATAAGGGGGCGAAGATAAGAAGAAAGCAGAACGCTTAAAGCAAAACGCAGGACGCAAAAACAGCAACCTACACCCGGTATCCGGCACCAGGTATCCGGCAATAGCATTTTAGCTTTCCTTTTCACACAAAAACCACCTATATGTGCCCTTTTCAGCTATTTTTGTCCAATCATGGAAGTAAATGACGCTTTGGTCGATAACCTGGCAAACCTGGCCCGCCTTCAGTTCAATGCAGATGAAAAAGAAATAATTAAGCATGATCTGCAACGAATGATCCATCTTGTCGACAAACTAAATGAATTGGACACGACAGGAGTGGAACCCGTGTTGCACATGACGGAAAATGTAAATATTTTGCGGGAAGACGTTGTACAGGGTTCTGTGAGCAGGGAAGAGGGATTGAAAAATGCACCTGAAACTGACGGTGTGTTTTTTATGGTGCCCAAAGTGATCAAAAAATAGCCATTGGCAGGTAACAGAGATTCTAAACTTTTTCTATGCAATCAATCATTCACCTGGAAGGGATCCGTAAGAGCTACATCATGGGGAAACAGGAGTTGACCGTACTGAAGGGCATTGACCTGGATATTTTAAAAAATGAGTACGTTGCCCTGATGGGACCTTCGGGTTCCGGCAAAAGTACCCTGATGAATATACTTGGCTGTCTCGACTCCCCCACTGCAGGGCGATATGTATTAAGCGGACATGATGTAAGCAAAATGTCGGACGATGCGCTGGCTGAAGTAAGAGGCAAAGAGATCGGCTTCGTATTCCAGCAGTTCAACCTGCTGCCCCGTCTTACTGCATTGGAAAACGTAGCCCTGCCACTGGTGTATGCAGGTATTCCCAAAAAGCAACGTACGGAAATGGCGATGACAGTTATACAGAAAGTAGGACTGGAAACAAGAAGCCATCATAAACCCAACGAACTATCGGGCGGACAATGTCAGCGTGTAGCAATTGCCCGTGCCCTGGTTAATAACCCATCTCTCATACTGGCCGATGAGCCTACCGGTAACCTTGATACCAAAACCTCTATCGAGATCATGGATATTTTTGGCCAGATACAGGCCGCCGGCAACACTGTAGTGCTGGTAACCCATGAGGAAGATATTGCCAACCACGCTAAAAGAATCGTTCGCCTGCGCGACGGTATTATTGAGAGCGACAAGCAAAATGCGGAGAGGCTGGCGCACGCTTAACGTTATAAGTAATAGGTTATAAGTTGTAGGTTTGCCACTGAACAGGCAAGTTCTCTTACTAACTTCGGTCAGGGACAGGTACTCATCTACCCAGAGTTTTAAACCTATAACTTACAACGTAAAACTTATAACTTTCACAATGGCTTTTAAGATCTATACCAAAACCGGTGATAAGGGAACTACTTCTCTTATTGGTGGAACGAAAGTGTCCAAAGCGCACCTGCGCATAGAAGCTTATGGCACCGTGGATGAACTGAACTCCTATATTGGTCTTTGCCGTGATATGCTCACCGATGAAGCCGGCCGCGCTACCCTGCTGGAAGTACAGGATCGTCTTTTTACCATTGGCTCATCACTGGCCTGCGATCCGGAGAAAGAACCCAAACTGCGTATTCCCGACTTAAAAGAATCTGATATTACCTTCCTGGAAAATGAAATAGACCGCATGAATGAAACTGTTCCCCCCATGAAAAGCTTTATTCTCCCGGGCGGACATGTGGCCATTTCTCAACTGCATGTGGCACGTTGTGTATGCCGCCGCGCTGAGCGTTGCTGCGTACGCCTGCAGGCTGAAAACGAGGAAACAGAACCTATTGTATTGAAATATATTAACCGCCTCAGCGATTATCTCTTTGTATTGGCAAGATATACAGGCCATCAGCTACAGATAGCCGAAATTCCGTGGAAACCAAGGGTTTAATGTGCAAATTCGTTGATGTGCAAATGTGCTAATTTGAAAGAACGTTTGAGTAGCCACCGCTGCCTTTCAGGCCTCTTATTTCAGACTTTTTACTTCCTGCTTTAGCATCCGCACATTAAACAATCTTCCCATCTTTCATATGGAACACCCTGTCGCTCATTTGGGCGAGCTCTTCGTTGTGCGTAACGATGAGGAAGGTCTGGTTAAACTGTTTGCGGAGATCGAAGAAAAGCTGGTGGAGTTCGCGGGCATTGGCTGAGTCAAGGTTACCGGTAGGCTCATCTGCAAATACAATATCAGGTTTATTGATCAGGGAGCGGGCTACCGCCACCCTTTGCTGTTCACCGCCGGAAAGTGCGCCGGGTTTGTTATCAACCCTATCTCCCAGGCCCAATGTCTGCAACAACGATAAAGCCTGTTCAGCAACCTCTTTCTTTTTTCTGCCGGCCATCCAGCCGGGAATGCATACGTTTTCGAGTGCGGTGAATTCAGGCAGCAGGTGGTGAAACTGGAATACAAAGCCAATATGCCGGTTGCGGAAAGCAGCTACCTGTTTATCATTCAGGAAATTAATACGCTGACCATTGATGCTTACCTCCCCTTCATCAGGATAATCCAAGGTACCCAATATGTGCAATAAAGTACTTTTCCCGGAACCGGAAGGTCCCACAATACTGGCAATCTCACCCTGGTTAATGGAGAGGTCCACACCTTTTAGCACCCATAAATGACCGTAATATTTCTGAATATTGGTAGCTGTTAACATGCAAGGAGATATTAGAAACGAGGCGTCAAGATACTACAAACCATTGGCTTCTGTGGAACAGTTTACACAGTCTTCCCGTTTTAAGAAAATCTTCAGATCAAACGTTGAAAGATAGATTTGGTTATTTCGTGTAGAAATTTACTTTTGCGGAAATTTAAACGGCTTTACCATGTTCTGGACACTCGAATTAGCATCTTACCTGGAAGATGCACCCTGGCCGGCGACTAAAGACGAACTGATTGATTATGCCATCAGAAGCGGAGCTCCTATTGAGGTTGTTGAGAATCTCCAGGAACTGGAAGATGAAGGGGAAATTTATGAAGGCATAGAAGATATCTGGCCTGACTACCCCAGCCAGGATGATTTCTTTTTCAACGAAGATGAGTATTAGGTCTGTTGCTGACCAGAAGTAAAATACAAAACCGCCTGTACGATATCATACAGGCGGTTTTTTATTGGTTTATATGTCTCTGATAAGACAAATAAGCAAAGGAACCATATGGGCCTCCCTGGCCCCAAAAAGCAAATGGTTTGACTGCCGAGCAATCAAACCATTTAGTCATCTTATAATTTTAGCCCAAAGGGCTTTATTTATTTCTCCATCTGTTCAATCACCGCCTGGGTAACACCAGTGAGTGAGAAACCACCGTCGTGGAAAAGGTTCTGCATCGTTACCATACGGGTAAGATCGCTGAACAGGGTTACCAGGTAATCAGCACACTGGTCAGCAGAAGCGTTTCCTAAAGGACTCATTTTTTCTGCATAGCTGATAAACCCATCGAAACCTTTTACACCGCTACCCGCTGTTGTTTTAGTGGGTGACTGGGAAACTGTATTTACCCTTACTTTATTACGTACACCAAAATGATAGCCAAAGCTGCGGCTGATGCTTTCCAACAGTGCTTTTGCATCGGCCATTTCATTGTAATCAGGGAATACACGCTGCGCAGCAATATAAGTAAGTGCTACTACGCTACCCCAATCGCTGATGGCATCTTTATCCCATGCAGTGCGTAATACCCTGTGTAAACTGATCGCTGAAATATCCAGTGATTTCTGGGTAAACCCGTAATCCAGATCTGTGTAGTGTTTTCCTTTGCGCACGTTGATGCTCATACCTACAGAGTGCAGGATGAAATCAATTTTGCCACCAAAATGCTTCATTGATTCATCAAACAGCTTATTCAGGTCATCCATGCTGGTAACGTCGGCAGGAATTACAGGTGCATTAACGGCCTCAGCCAGTTTATTGATCTCGCCCATACGCAGCGCCACAGGAGCATTGGTTAACACCAGTTGCGCTCCTTCCTCATGACAACGCAAAGCAGTTCTCCAGGCAATGGATTTCTCGTCAAGGGCACCGAATACAATTCCTTTCTTTCCTTTCAGCAGGTTATAGGACATAAAACTTGTTTTAGTTAGAATAAAAATCTGATAATTTATATTATTTCCATTTACCTTCTTTCATCATATCTGCTACGATCTGCATAGCAATATATTTACCCAACTCTTCCCCCGCAGCCTCAGAACGGGCTGAAATGGAAGGTAACTCTGCAGCCACTTTTTTACCTACCGGCGTTGCGTAGAATGCTGTCAGTTGTTTTATCTCTTCCACTGTAAACTTCTCTCTGTACACTTTTATAATCGCATTCTCAAGCAGGGAAGATACACGTCCGCTATTTATCTGGGCCAAAAAACGATCGTAAAATTCTGCAGGTACCTGTGGGTTAGGATTTTTTTTCTGTTCCTCGATCATCTGCTTCATGATAGAGGTTGCGGCTTCCATACTTCCCGTAGCCTTGTTCATCTTCCTGATCTCAGCTGTCAATTCATCATCCGGCACAGCACTGGTGTCAATTGCTGCGGGTTCCAGCATATCTACTTCCGAGGGCTTTTCATCCTCTTCTTTAGTAGTCGCCGCTGCAGGTTTGGTTGCTGTTTGCGGAACTGCTTTTTTCTGAACAGGCTTTTTGGCCTGACTAAAAACAGCCGTACCTCCAAGTACGCATAAAGACAGCAATGGTCCGGCAATTCTCGGGTTCATGTATGGGTTTTGAGCGGGTAAAAATAAGAAGTTAATCTTTATAGCAAATAATAAATATCTGAAGCGGTTAGCCCTGTGTCGTTCGGAAATGCGGCTTACGACAACTGTTCATAGATCTTCAGTAATCCCCAGGTGCCTAATAAGAAGAGAGCTGCATTTGCCATTATCATCAGCAAGGCGTACATCAACAGCGCCAGGAATGTGTTGCTACCCCTGATCTTTTCGTTGAAATAACGATAGATCATATAACCGGTAAAACCGATACAACCGGCAAGGGCCACAAACAACATCAGTTTCAAAAAAGGCATCATAGTAACTGATTATCGTGCTAAGGGAATTGCCTGCCCGATCAATTCATCATCTCCCGCGCATTTTCTATTGCTGCTGCCGTTGGCTTTTCTCCGCCCAGCATTTTAGCAATAGCTGTAATACGTTCATCACTGGAGAGCAAACGGATATTTGTTTTGATGGCATCGCCTTTTATCTCTTTGTACACAAAGAAATGGGCATCTGCCTTACCCGCAATCTGCGGCTGGTGCGTAATGGTAAGCACCTGTCGTTGCTGTGCAAGTGCTTTCATGATAATACCTACCTGTTTGGCAGCTTCGCCGGAAATACCGGTATCAATTTCGTCGAAGATCAGCGTGGGCAGATCAAGCGATTGCGCTACCAGTGATTTTATACACAGCATCAACCTGCTTAACTCACCACCTGAAGCTACTTTACGAATAGATTCAAAGCGATTGCTTTTATTGGCATCAAACAGAAATTCGATAGTATCGATACCATGCGCATGCAAGGGCACCTGCGCTTCTTTTGCCTCTTCGGGTGTTGTAATTGCAACCTGTAAACGCGCATTGGGCATACCCACCTGCCCCAGCAACTGGTTCACCTTATCCTGTAATGGTTTTACCTGTTTGCGGCGATTGGCAGATAATTTCACTGCTCCTTCGTATGCCTGTTTCCACAACTGCTGTACATTTTTTTCCTGCTGTGCTATGGCATCATCAATATTCAGTACAGCCTGCAACTGCTCTTCCAGCGATGCTTTTAATTGCAACAGCTCGGCAGTGGTTTGCGCTCCATGCTTCTTCAGCAGTTTATAACCAAGTGAAATACGTTCATTGAGGTTTTCTATACGTTGCGGATCATAATGTACATGATCGTTGATACGTTCTACTTCATCAGCAATATCCTGCAGTTCCACCTGTGCAGACTGCAACCTCTGCAATAAAGAAGGCAGAGATGCGTGATAATCCGAAAATGACTGCAACAGGTTCAGCAGGGTCTTTAACTGTTGCGTTACCGGCTGCTCACCTTCATTCAGTTCATACGATACACGTTGAAGAGCCGTTTTGATGCCTTCTGAATTGCTTAGCAGCTTTAATTCAGCATCAGCCTCTTCCAGCTCATTTTCTTTCAACGCTGCTTCTTCCAGTTCATCAAACAGGAATTTATTATAGTCGTATTCTTTGGTGAAACGATTCTTCTGCTCCTGCAATTCGCTCAACTGGCGGTTAGCCTGCTGCCATTGCGTATAGATAGCCTGGTATTGCTGCAATAAGGTGGCATGACCAGCCAGCGCATCCAGCACCTCGCGCTGAAAGTCACTTTCGCCCAGTGATAATGTATCAAACTGGCGATGCAGATCTACCAGCATGGAGCTTAACTGGCGCAGTTGTTCCAAGTTTACCGGTGTATCGTTTACAAAGGCGCGTGATTTTCCATTGGCACCAATTTCACGACGGATCACTAATTCCTCTTCGGGATCAAGATCATTATTACGGAAAAAGTTTTTGATATCCTTTCTCCCTCCTGCAGCAAAAGTGCCTTCCACCACGCACTTGCGTTCGCGGTTAAGCAATGCAGCAGTATCTGCCCTATCGCCCAATATCAGCGACAGCGCTCCCATCAGGATAGATTTACCTGCGCCGGTTTCACCGGTAATGCAGTTAAGATGGGATGAAAAATCGATCTCTATTTCCTCAATAATGGCGTAATTCTGTATGTGCAGATGCTTCAGCATAATAGTAATAACAGAGAGGGCAAATTAGCCAATTCGGAGATATTCCACGAAACATATTATCCTCATTTGAAACAGTTCCGGGTTTAGAGTTTAATGTTTCGGGTTCTTTAGTTAACCCATCCCTGATTAAAAGCAAGCTTTGCTTTCCTTTGTCAACTTATCAACCTTTTAACTTATTAACCACTTTTCATTTTCCTGAACTTCCCGACTGCATTGCGTTCTGCGTTCCGCATAAAAAAAGGCGCTCCTTGCGGAACACCTTTTTTATCCTGAAATGTGTTAACTCTAATTGTTGTAGCTATAATCTGCTTACTTGATCTCTACTGAGTCGAACAGGTCACGGTCAACCAGGATACGACCACAGTTCTCACACACGATAATCTTTTTACGCTGACGGATCTCACTCTGACGTTGAGGAGGAATAGCATTGAAGCAACCACCGCAGGCATCACGCTCAACCGGAACCACAGACAAACCATTACGGTAGTTTTTGCGGATACGATCGTATGAGTTCAATAAACGCTCTTCAACTTTCTCACGGGCATCAGAAGCCTGTTTGCTGAAGTGTTTTTCTTCTTTCTCTGTAGAAGCAATGATCTTTTCGAGTTCGCCTTTTTTGGTATTCAGTACACCTTCTTTAGCGCCGATATTTTTCTTTGCTTTGTCCAGCACTACCACTTTCTCAGCAATCTCTTCGTTTGCATCACGGATATGTTTTTCAGCCAGTTTAATTTCGAGCTGCTGCATTTCAATTTCTTTATTGATAGCTTCAAACTCGCGGCTGTTCTTTACATTCTCGCTCTGTTTTTCGTATTTCTTGATCAGCGCCTCAGCATCTTTAATGAGGTTCTTTTTTGTATTGATGAACTCCTGGATACCATTGATCTCTTCCTCAATACGGGTCTGACGTGATGTTAAACCCTGAATTTCATCTTCCAGGTCGCTCACTTCCATGGGCAACTCTCCTTTCAGGATCTGTATCTCATCAATTTTAGATTCAATCTTCTGGAGGGAAACCAGTGAGGATAATTTTTCCTCTACCGAATAGTCTTTTACGTTGGCCATATAGAATTTCTTGTTTCTGAATTTATTTTGCCCGCCTGCTTGCATACAGGGCTTAGGAACCACCCATTACAAAAAGTAACGAACCGGGTTGGTATTTACTTCTGTTTTGAGGACGGCAAAGGTAGTAAATTTTTCCCGCAAAACAGCTGCCAGTAAGTCTATGGTAAATTGCTCACTTTCAAAATGTCCTATGTCGGCAATAACCAACCGGCCGTTGGCATCAAAAAATTCGTGATACTTCATATCCCCGGTTATAAAAAAGTCCGCGCCAGCACCTAATGCTCTGGAAATCAAAAAACTACCAGCTCCACCACACAGCGCTACCCTTTTTACAGGCCTGTTTAAAAGAGGCGTATGGCGGATGCAGCTAAGGCCAAATTGCTGTTTTATAACCCCCAGGAAGGCAGTTTCGTCCATGGGTTCAGGCAGTTCCCCCACCAGGCCTGAGCCTACCCCAGGTTGCGGGTTAGCCAGCTCCACCACATCGTACGCCACCTCCTCGTAAGGATGGGCTTTTATCATGTCCTTTACCACCGCATTTTGCAGGTGGGCCGGGAATACGGCTTCTATTTTCAACTCCTTTTCGTAGTGCCGGGTGCCGGGCTGGCCAGCAAAAGGATTAGTCGTTTCATCGCCTTTAAAAGTGCCTGCGCCCTCCACACCAAAACTACACTCGCTGTAATGCCCTATATGACCGGCACCGGCATTGAAAATAGCAGCACGAACGTCTTCAGCCTGTGCTACCGGAACAAAAGTGAACAGTTTGCGAAGGGTTGCGTTCTTAGGCAACAGGATGGAACGATTGACCAGGCCCAGCCTGTCTGCCATAAAAGCATTTACTCCTGCAATTACGTTATCAAGGTTGGTATGAATAGCATAAATGGCAATATCGTGTTTGATAGCATTGATGACGGCCTGCTCCACATAATTCTTGCCGTTGATCTTTTTCAATCCCCCGAAAATGATAGGATGGTGCGCCACTACCAGGTTACACCCTTTATCAATTGCCTCTTGAATTACTTCGTTGGTAGCATCCAGCGAACAGATGATGCCAGTACAGGGCCACGCTGCATCACCCGTAAGCAAGCCGGCATTATCATAAGATTCCTGTAGTGAAGGTGTCGCTATGGCTTCCAGCCGGGCAATGATATCCGCGATTTTCATGTATTGAAGATGAGGGTTCAAAGATACGGGAAACGGTTAGGCTGTTGTTAAATACGGCTTTGGAACCGCTATAACAAAAACTTTATGCACCCGGAGGCATGCAAATTGCAATAGATTCAGTAACTTTTTTATACCAACCAGATTGCCAATTGAAAAAACAGTCTATGCGAACAACCTGGATCATCTTACTATGCATGATACTGGCAGGCGGTGTTATGTACTTTCTTGCCAGACGACCGTCTTCTCCCGGTACTGCGGATACTATTTCATTAGTAAACACACCCGATTCCATTCAGCAAAACATCAAAATGTATGTAGCTTATAACCCGGCAGAAGTATATTACCGCGACAGTGCCTGGTGGCTGTACGATTCTCTGCCACTACAACTGGTGCCACTGGAAAACGGGAAAAATACATTTAACAAAAATTATAGTGCTGCTACTTTTTATGTAACCTACGATCAGCATCATTTTTATGATATAGAGATCACCAAGCCCGATTCATCAAGGGCTTATGATATTCGTTTCAGCATAAAACCCATCCACGACACATTAGCTGTTATCGGTACTATTGATGACGGTAAGAACGATGTAATGCAGTTCAGCGGGCCTATGCTGCCTCTTTATCATCAGTTTGTACTTACTTACAACAATAAATTATCTGCACCTTTATTAGATTCGAATACAGCCATAGAGCAAAATGCAGATAAGACAATTACGATCATTAAGAACTGAACCTCGCCATTTATAAAAGCAAAAAACGCCGGCGTAATGCCAGCGTTTTTTTATTAAGCATAATAAACAAGGTTCCTGTTATTCTATGATCTTCTCAACTCTCGTCAGCCTGCCTTCTTCATTCATACCTTCCAGCACTATACGCAAACGACGGGAAATATCATTATTATAAAAAGTGACCGTTACACGTTTATTACCGGCATCTGTCAACACATAAGGGTTCCAGAGCAAGGTGCTGCGCACATCATCTACATCACGTAAAGTGGCTTCTTTGGAATAATCGGGTGAGAAAAATTCTTTAGCCGGTGAATAACCAGCCAATGTTATTTTGTCCATACCACCACTTGCAGCAGCATCGTAGGCTTTGGATCTTTCATCACCTTTGCGGGTGTACACAGCGATGGCACCGCCTGCACCGCCACCTGAGGCACCAAAGAACGGCGGACGCAATACTTTTACATAAGCGATATCTGATACCGGTGTACTCTGCAGCATAGAAGCGTCAACAGGCATTTCGTTGAGGAAGAGCGCCGGAGTAGACTGACGCCATGATAAGCTTACATCACCCCCGCTGCGGTTGATCTGCAAACCAGCCACACGTCCCTGCAGGTACTGGAAGATGTCCATTGAACTCATGGCTACAGGATCATCGATCATATCAAACGTATATCCATCACCACCTTTAAACATACCGCTCGCATATTTATCTTCCAACTGCTGCTCTTTGGAACGAGATTTCGCTTTTATCGTTACTGCCTCCAGTGTTTTTATTTTCTTATCCAGATCAGGACGAATACGTTCGCTTTCCGATGCAAAGAAACGGTTGCGCGAAAGCAATGAAGTATCCAGTGGCATCGGTATACGCCAGCCGCTATCAGCTTTAACGGCATTATATCCTCTCAGCGTTCCGTTATCGAAAGTTACCACAGCCTTATTAGACAGTTTCTGGTCTTTATTAAACTGGTAATAGACCTTCACCGTATCGAAGAAGATCAGTCCACGTTCCGCAAACTTGCCATCAGGTCTTTTGTTAAGCGTAAAGAACTGGCGGGCAGAATCTTTGGTTTCAATAAACACATTCAACTGTGCATTTGGAGGTATCTGGCTTGGCAGCAAACCGGTAATGTTTGCATTCAATGAAAGATAATTATCACGGGGATATTTTATTTCGGGCAGTTTTCCTGCAGCCAGGTCATCCCATTTAAAACGACGCCATCCATTGGTAAGCATTACCAGGTCAAGGTGAGAACGGGTGGTATCATCATTACCCAGGAAATAGTAATAAGGATTGTGTACATACCCCTTCAGCTCACCGCACAGCAACAGGCGCGAGATGATGTTATCTTCATCAGGATCCGTTTTGCTGGCCCCTGCATCTGTGATCGCTATGGACATATTTGATTTCAGCGTATCAGGCACCTCAATCACAATTTCATTCTTTGCACGTTTACCCAATCCCTTGATCGTAGGCACTACCTTGGCCTGGAATGAATAATCTTCTTTATTGATAAATACTATTCTTTCTGCCAGCGCTTTCCAGTTGCCATCAAACAGGGTAAGCTGTAAAGTACCGGTAGGAAAACCAGACAAAGGAATGGCACCACTGGTCATAAAACTTTCTGCCAAGTTTAAACGGGCCTTATAAACAACCTGCGAGTTAAAATAAGCCAGCAGGTGTAATGTTTTTAAATTATCCGGAGGGTTAGCAGAGCGACGTACACTGAAGGACTGCGTATTATTGATCTGCTGTGTACGTAATACTGCACCTGTTGGTAATATTGAAGGCAGCGGCGTTTTATACGATTGCTTTTTATCATCCTGCCATTCGGCAGTATAGGTTTCGCCAGCCTGTGGTTCCAGTACAATACGCCCCATACCATCGTGTACACTGCTGAATGGAGCTACTACATTGCCTTTGGAATCCTTTACCACACCACTTACTTCTACAGGAATACCAAACTTGTCCGTAGCCTTATAAGCTATTACCGATTCAAGCCCTGCAACCAGGTCGCCACCTTCGGGGAAAAAGTTGATAAGTGTAGCCAGTTTGGGGGGAACCGTTGTTGCAGCTACAGCCTTACGTGGAATGGTTATATTTTTTGTGTAGATGAACCCTGTATCAAAGTTCAGCATCCAGGTAGTATAGGCCCTGAATACAATGGAAGTACCTGCATACGTAAGTGGCAGATCAAAACTACCTGCAGTAGAAGATTCGAATACAGGCACTAATTTTCTTTGCAATACTTTACCGTTAGCGGGGTCAACCAGCTCGGCATAAAAGTTTTTGCTCACTACAGAAGGAAGAATGCCGGCAAACAGGTATGCTTTGAACCAGATGGTCTCCCCCGGATTGTAAACCGGTTTGTCAAAATGCACATGGATCTTCTCCTGCGGGTAATTTTCTCCGTACACATTCAACATGGAGTCGATCTTCTGGGCCTGCACATTATCCTGCAACAGCAGGGTAAAAGTGAGTATAGCAGCAAAACAAGTAAGGATTCGTTTCATGAGAGAAGGAAACTTTTAACAAATTAATGGCATTGCGGTGGTAAAACCGATTAAAATTTGTCTATGAATTGTTAAAGGAGCTTAAATTTCAAGCCTGGTAATAGCATTAAGACCGCTGAACATTTCCATAATAAAAAAATGCTATTCCAAACATTTTCGGACTTTAGCGGCGGTTTTATACCCGCTATTACAAATAAGAATATTATGCCAAATACATCTACCCCTCTTTTATATGGGGAATACCTTACCAGTATGCATGCCATTGCTGATGTTCGTTATGCCTCTGCTGTATTGCAATGGGACCAGGAAACTTATCTGCCACCCAAAGGTGCAGCCATGCGTGGGCAACAGATCGCTACGCTTTCTGAAATTGCACACAAGCTGTTTACCGATGAAAAACTGGGCAACCTGCTACAGGAGTTGAATAGCCGCAATGACCTTAGCCCCTCAGAAAAAAGGAATGTACAACTGACACTGGAAGATTATACACGTCAGAAAAAATTTGACTCCTCCTTTGTGCGCCAGCTAACCGAAACCATAAATAAAAGTTTCCATAGCTGGATAGAGGCACGTAAGGCCAATAATTTTGCCGTATTTGCCAAAGACCTCAGCGAACTATTGACCCTTAAAAAGAAGGAAGCTGAATTGCTGGGTTATCAGCAACATCCTTATGATGCGTTGCTGGACGATCATGATAAGGGCTCTACTGTACAGTTACTGGATAAAGTATTCAGCGATATCCGTACCCCCCTGAAAGAATTGCTTTCAAAAATTCAATCGCGCCCGCAGGTAGATAACAGCATACTGACCCAAACCTTTGAAAGCAAAAAGCAATGGGACTTTGGTATGCAGGTGTTGAAAGAACTGGGGTACGACTTTGAAGCAGGCAGGCAAGATATTGCCGAACACCCTTTTACCACCAATTTCAACAGTAACGATGTACGCATTACCACGCGTATTGATGAACACGACCTGGGCAATATGACCTGGAGCACTATTCACGAACTTGGACATGCGTTGTACGAACAGGGATTACCATCTGATCAATATGGGTTACCGCTGGGCGAAGCTGCTTCCTTTACTATTCATGAATCGCAATCAAGGCTCTGGGAAAACCATGTAGGCAGAAGTCTTGCTTTCTGTGAAAAATATTTCCCGGTATTGCAGCAATATTTTCCTGCACAACTAAGCACTGTAACTGCAGAACAATTTTATAAAGCCATCAATAAAATTGAGCCTTCGCTGATACGTACCGAAGCCGATGAGCTTACTTATCACTTTCATATCATGATCAGGTATGAACTTGAAAAAGCATTGCTGGAAGGCTCATTACAGGTAAACGATATACCTGCTTACTGGAATGAGAAATATGCAGAATACCTCGGCGTAAAAGTTCCCGATGATAAAAGAGGTTGCCTGCAGGATGTGCACTGGAGTCATGGCAGCTTTGGCTACTTTCCAACCTACAGCCTGGGCAGCTTTTATGCGGCACAGTTTTACGGCACGGCACAACAGGCCATACCTGGCTTAAACAGCCAGGTCCAAAATGGCAATACAACCTCATTGCTACAATGGTTGCGGACGCAGGTGCATGCCAGCGGGCGCTTTTATACCAGTGAACAATTGAGCAGCAAGGTAAATGGCAGTACACTGAACACCACCCATTTTATGGGTTACCTGACTGATAAATACAAAGCCATTTACGGATTCTGATCCAGCACCCGGAAATAACCCGAACGGTAAAATATCACACTGTATATCAATAATATATCCATGCCCCCACATTGACCATACAATGAAAAGGCATGGATATTCGTTTATATATGAAGGCCCTTTAACCCCGGTAGCGTATGAAAAGACTTATACCCTTTACTGCTGTATTGTTACTGTTGTTCAGCTTTTCCTGCAAAAAGCTGATTGATAAGAAAAAGGAAGACCTGCTGGTGGATGCAATTACCAACGGCGTATGGGTGGTAGAGCAATACAAGGCAGGCGAAAATGATATTACCAGTGATTTTACCGGATACGAATTTCGTTTTTCAGAAAACGGCACTGTTACAGGCACCAAAGAGTCAACTATTTCAAACGGCACCTGGACAGGGGATATTGATTCCCGCTCTATTACTGCACTCTTTCCTTCCGCCGGAGATCCTTTAATAAAACTAAACGGCACCTGGCTTTTAACGGATACTTACTGGGACTATGTAGAAGCATCAATGACCGTAAGTAGTGTTACCTACCAGCTACACCTGCGAAAGAAATCCTGATAAAGAATGACCTGATCACCTACTCTATCTGCCCGGCAGATAGGAGCAGGTAAGTTTTTCTCCTACAGTAACCAGCCAGTAGGCTGGAACAGGCACTGCTCAATCCCCATATTTACCTCAGTCACAGCACTTAACATCCGGCTAATACCGGTAACTGGCCCACCCTTGCGGCTGGCCTGAACCCTACCAGCTACCTGCCAACTCCCGGTTTAACAGGTATTTCGTCCGTACCAAAAACCCTTATTTTCTGCGCTCTTAGGGCGAACAAATACCGAAGGAAATACGGACTAATACCGAAGGAATAGCGAATGAATCCCCTGCCAGGCCAGATGCAGGCCTTGAGCAAACCTTACACTTTTGTCAAAAATGCACAGAACAGGCGTTTATTTTTAAGAGATATTTTCAACTTAACCCTCAACAATGGTTTTGTCAATAAGAAACAAACTAATGTTCCCGAAATAGTCGGGAAAGGAACAATGCAAGTCGGTATGCTTACGTTTTATAAAGATTAGCGGAGAAAGGAGTCTGTCGGTTATACTTTACTGGTTTATGTAAACAAACCGGTGCGCAGGATTCAGTTTGAGGCAAAAGTTAGCAGCTATAATATGCCAGGCACCAAAGCCCCGTTCGATATGAAATGGCGTAATTAAACGACATTGATAGCATACGACAGAACCGGCAGTTTACATCCAGGGCAATACATTCATAGGGTTGAAGGATACGTTACCTGGGATCACTGAGCGATTTGCTTTATGTCAAATTAAAGAAGGGACTTAAGGTATGAATTTTGATTACTGCGAATAAAGAATAACCAAACAAGTCGCATAAGATCCAACCATCATCACCGGGAGATTACGTATATATTATTAATAATGCTATCATAAACGAGCAGTTATTAACATTATAACGGTAATATTGCATTAATTCCTTAATCAACAACCAGTTAAACACTACACATTGAGTATTCCACGGGCCATACGCAGTAAAGGCGTGCTCTGTACTCTGTATCCAGCTAACTGTACCTCCTCCAGGTTACAGCATTATTATTTATACCTGTTCTTACTACTTTTATTACCTGTAACAAATTTATTTGCTCAAACAGCTCCAATAGCAAATTTTACAGTAAGTACAACAGCTGGCTGTAGTGCCCTAAATGTTACATTTCAGGATCAATCTACGGGTACACCTACATCCTGGAACTGGGATTTTGGAAATGGCCAGCTTTCTACACAACAGAATCCAACAATAACCTTTTACGCAGCCGGAACTTATACCATTACCCTTGTTGTTCGCAATGCAAATGGCACAGATGGAATAACAAAGACTGACTACATAACAGTCTTTCCGTCTCCATTAACCAGTTTTAGCACAAATATGCAATTGGGGTGTATTCCTTCCAACATCCAGTTTACAGATGGTAGCAACCCACAAGCTGGTACTCTTACATCCTGGTATTGGGATTTTGGTGATGGTACCAATTCCAATCAGCAAAATCCACAACATACATTCAATGCAGCCGGCTATTACACAGTTTCACTAAAAACAACTAATAGCCAGGGGTGTCAATCTACATTAACAGCCCCACGTTATATACGCATTGTATCAGGTATTACTGCCGATTTCAGTTTTTCAATTCCTGCTACCTGTCGCCCCCCCTACAATATTAATTTCACTAATTTAAGTAGTGGACCTGGCGCCATGAGTTACCAGTGGAACTTAGGCAATAGCACCACTTCCACACAAAACAATCCGACAACTAGTTACAATTCACCCGGTACTTATACAGTAACACTGAATGGCACCAGCCAGTTTGGTTGTAGCGGAAACGTTCAGAAGACAATAACGATTACAGGTGCCGGTACCACCATTACATCACCAGACACAGTTTGTATCAACTCTCCTATCACTTTTCAAAATACCTCCTCACCCGGGCCTATTACGGCTAAATGGGATTTTGGGAACGGAACTACCTCACAAAATATCAATGGTACGGCCACTTATGCTTCATCCGGCATTTACACAGTGAAGCTGACCAACAAATATGCTGAGTGTTCTGATTCAGCGATCAAAAATATTGTGGTCCCCAATAAACCGGTTGTGAACTTTAATGCAACCAATACGATTGGCTGTAAACCACCACTTACAGTAAACTTCCAGGATCTTTCGCCCGATGCACAACAATGGAACTGGGACTTTGGCGACGGAAGCAGCTCTACTCTGCAAAATCCTTCACACACATATACTGCTGAAGGGTCTTACAATGTAACATTAACTATTACAGATAAAACCGGCTGTCAGAACAGCATTACACAAACAAGCATAGTACGGATCATAAAACCAACTATTTCTTTTGCAAATGTTCCTGCAAAACTTTGTGAGGGTAATACTTTCACTCCTGTAGTCAATGTGGATGCAATAGACGGGATCCAAACATGGAGCTGGGATTTTGGAGATGGCTTTACCAGCACTGCGGCTAATCCGTCACATGCGTATGCAGCAACAGGCAACTATACACTTACATTAACTATAACTACTGTAGGCGGCTGTACCGAAACAGTACAGGCGCTTAATGGTGTAAAAGTAGGTAAGCAGCCCGCTTCAGTTAATTTCAGTGCAGTTCCGGTTGATGTATGTGCTTTACAACCTGTAAACTTTACAGACCTGTCTGTGTCTTCTACAGCACCTTCTACTATTGGCGAATGGGTATGGAATTTTGGAGATGGAAGCAATTCTCCTGATCAGAATCCCACGCATAAGTATTCTGATACCGGAACTTTTGTTGTAACGCTTGCAGTGTACGACCACGGATGTCTTAGTACAGCCATAGCTTCACGTACTATACATGTAAAACCTCCTATAGCTGATTTTGACCACCAGGTAAACTGTAGTAATAAAACACAGGTAATCTTTACCAATAAATCTATCGTAAACCCTGTATATGGCCCTGTTACTTATTCCTGGGATTTTGGTGATGGAAGCCCAACTGATGCAACTGCTGATCCTGTACATAATTACCCAACATTAGGCACTTACAAAGTGACACTAACGGTTAACAATGGAAGCTGTTCTAATACCATTGAGTATACCATAAAGCTGGTAGGAGAATCGGCAACATTTACCATCAGTAATTATGATGTATGCACATATGCAGCCGTTTCACTACAGGCTACCGGCAATGCAGCCAATATTACGGCTTACGAATGGGACCTGGGGTCTGGTTTTAATACAGGCTCACGCAGCTTCACTAATTATTTTTCTTCTCCAGGCTCCTATACCGTTTCACTTCGCATTACAGACATTAATGGTTGCCAGGATACTAAAACCGATAGTAAACCTGTTCTTGTACATGGCCCTATAGCAAACTTCACAGCTAATAATACCGGTGCATGTAAGAATTCGACTATTACATTCATCGATCATTCAACCACCAGCAGCGGCAACCTTACAAAATGGACATTTGATTTTGGAGATGGTAATACACAAACGTATCCACCTCCCACAACATTTAGTCACCAATATACGGATACCGGAACCTTTACTGTAACAATGTTTATAGAAGATAGTAAAGGCTGTACCAATAGCTATGTTCTTCCTACGTCTATTGTTATTACCAGGCCAATTGCTAAATTCACCCCGCAATATGCTACTATCTGTCCCGGAACAGATGACCTCTTCAGCGACTCCTCACAGGGCAAACAGTTATCATGGTTATGGAATTTTGGAGACGGCAATACCTCTAATCTTCAATCACCCATCCACCAATATACAGGTGCAGATAATACCTATACTGTAAAACTGATAATTACAGATACAGTAAATTGTCGTGACTCTATAAGTCAGGTAATTACAGTAAAAGCCCCCAAGCCCGCTTTTACAAGTAAAGACACCTCCAGTATTTGTCCGCCAATGGAAACACAGTTTACCTTTAACGGAAAAGACTATCAATCTTTCTACTGGGACTTTGGTGACAGTACTACTTCTACGCTTACCAATCCTTCGCATTTCTATAACGATTATGGCAACTATACACCCAAACTTTATTTGATTGGTTATGGGGGTTGCATCGATTCTGCCAGCAGCGGTGTACACCTTTATAATCCATACACTAATACAACACTTAACTATACTCCGCTTACTTCATGTAACTCCCTAACAGTTGACTTCAATGTAACCGTACCACCTTCTACCAAATTCACCTTTTCATTTGGCGACGGCACGTTTGATAACAGCAATGTTACAGCATTCCAGCATTTTTATAGTCAACCAGGGTCTTACGGTCCGTCACTACTGCTCACAGACAGTCTTAATTGCCAGGTAAATGTAGGAGGAGCATCGCCTGTACTAGTTATTGGCGCTATTCCTTTCTTTTCGCCCGATAAAAAGACTTTCTGTGATACAGGCACCGTAGCATTTACAAACTACACTATCGGTAACGACCCGGTTGTTTCACGCACATGGGATTTTGGAGACGGCAATACATCTACCGCTCTCAATCCTACACATAAATATCTGCAGTCCGGCACATTCGTTGTTTCACAAAATGTAACTACACAAACAGGATGTGCCAATACCATTACAGATACTATTCGTGTATATTCAACACCGAATGCCCGGATCGTTGGAGATTCAATTGTATGTATTAATGAATTATTGCCGTTACAGGGAGTATTATACATACCGGATTCTGTAACCACATGGACGTGGGACTTTGGCAATGGCAGTACCTCGGCTATATCCAATCCTGCTACCAGGTATAATACTGTAGGCAATTATACTATTAAGCTGGAAACAGCCAATAAATTAGGCTGCAAAGCTTTTACTACCCATGATGTGACAGTAAAGCCTGACCCTGTAATAGCTGTTGCAAACGAGTCTTTGATCATTGTAAGCGCCGGTGTTACCTTACCGGTTACCTATAGCCCCAATGTTGTTAACTGGACGTGGACCCCTGCCAGTGGACTTAGCTGTACTGATTGTCCAAATCCGTTTGCAACACCGAAGGTCACCCAGAAATACACAGTAAAGGCAGTGGATCAATATGGCTGTACCAGTTCAGCAGAAGTGCTTGTTACTGTTGTATGTAACGAAAACAATTACTTTGTGCCGAATACATTCTCTCCTAATGGAGATGGGGTAAATGATGTCTTCTATCCTCGTGGAAAAGGGCTTGCCCGTATCAGCAGTATGAAAATATTCAATCGGTGGGGCAATATTGTTTTTGAAAAAAGAGATTTCAATGCCAATGATCCTTCTGCCGGTTGGAACGGCACATACAATGGAAAACCAGCCAACTCCGATACCTATGTTTATATCGTAGAATTTATCTGCGATAATGCAGCCATTATTCCATTCAAAGGGAATGTAACCTTAATACGCTGATGCTGTGAAATTTTTGTCCTGCATATCAAAACTGTGTGCTATGAGAAAGTGGCTCATGTTACTGTGCGCTTTAGTATCGGGAACAACTTTTGTTCATGCCCAGGATCTTCATTTCTCCCAGTTCTTTGAAGCTCCGTTATTACGTAATCCTTCACTGGCAGGTATTTACAAAGGCGATATCCGTGTGCAAGGCGTGTACCGCGATCAATGGAATAACATTACTAATGCTTATCGCACAGGATCGCTGAACGCCGAATACAAACAACCAATTGGTAAAAGTGATGACTTCATTACCACCGGCCTGCAGGTATTGTTTGATAAATCCGGTACTGTCGGTTTAACCACTACCAGTCTTTTGCCCGCTGTCAATTATCATAAGTCGCTCAGTAATGAGCGGACGATGTATCTATCACTGGGATTTATGGGTGGCATGATCCGTAAGCATATTGACGTCAGTAAAATGACAACGGATAATCAATATGGCGGCGGCGGTTATGACCCAACCTTACCCAATGGTGAGAACCTGGTGTCACCTAACTTCACCACATGGGATGCCAGCCTTGGTTTAAGCTTCAACAGCTCATTTGGTAATGAAGAGGCCAACAGTATGTTTATAGGTGCTGCGTATCATCACCTTAACAGGCCCAAAAATTCATTTTATAAGAATCCTGATATTGAACTAAAACCCAAATATGTTTTTTCAGCAGGTGTAAAATTCAGGATGGACGATTATTCATACTTCACTCTTCAGGCCGACCAATCTATCCAGGGGCCTTTTAATGAAACAATTGGCGGCGTACTGTATTCCTACAAGCTGGGCTCTTATATAGAAGAAGATCCGTTGTACACAGTACATGCAGGCTTATTCATGCGCTGGAAGGATGCGTTGATCCCCGTAGTAAAAATCGATCGCCGGCCTATTTCTGTAGCGATTAGCTACGACATTAATATATCTGCCTTAAAAACAACCAGCCAGGGACGTGGTGGGTTTGAATTATCGGTATCTTATGTCGGCTTTCTTGACCGTTACAATTCTACCAGGGATAAAGTACTTTGCCCCCGTTTTTAATCAACCATTATGTTGCAACAGACCTTTACTGAGTTACTTCACAGGTACACAGATGATCAGAATATAGTACGCTCCTCCTGGCAGGAAATTGAAACAGCTTATACAGCCAAAGGAAGACATTATCATACATTACTGCATCTTGAAAATCTTTTTACTCAATTAAACCAGGTAAAAAACTCCATTGCAGATACTGACGCAGTATTATTTGCACTATTTTATCATGACATCGTGTACAATGTTTCCAAACAAAATAATGAAGAAAAAAGTGCTTTACTTGCTGAAGAAACATTAACAAAGATCGGAGTACAGGAACAGGTTATTCAGTATTGCAAAGAGCATATCCTTGCTACGAAGCAACATAGTATTAGCAGCAATGCGGATACCAATTTGTTTACAGATGCAGATCTTTCAATATTGGGGCAGGAAACAGAGACCTATAACACCTATGTGAAGCAGATCAGGAAGGAGTATACTATTTATCCGGATTTCTTATATAAGCCGGGACGAAAAAAGGTTTTACAACATTTCCTGTCAATGCCTGCCATTTACAAAACCAATCATTTTAAAGCACTATACGAACAACAGGCAAAGGCCAATATGGAACAGGAACTACAATTGTTACAGGCATAAAAAAAACTGTGACAACCTCCGGTGTTATCACCTTCAACTGTCACAGTCAACTATGCAAATGAACAAATATGTAATACTGCTACCTGGCAGTTTTAATAAACAACGGTTTTAATGTAAACCATGCCAGTGCAGGGAAAAAATGCATGGGAACAGTAAGTCCCGGAAACAATTCCGGCATTTCGGCTTCCAGGGGCAATTTGTATGCAAAAGGTGCCAGGATACTTACAAAAGAAAAGGCCACTATCAGCAGGTTAAAAACAATCTCACCTTTCTCTTTCAACCACAATCCTACAATAAGCCAGTAGCCTATAGCAGCCAGTACGCCACCAAACAGGCTGGCAGCAATAATATTTACCAGGGTAGCAATGCCTGCAAAATCATATCCCAACGAACCTGCATATACTCTCTGATAAACAACAGCCGCAATGCCTGCCAATAATCCGGATACCAATCCCAGTAATAAAGCTCGTTTAAACATACAATGTATTTAAGCTATTGATTATTTGGTTACAGGAACTGATACATCGATCTTGATTACATCAGCCACATCACCACCGGGCTTGCCTACATGGAAATCATTTCTGTTTACATTGAAGGTACCGGCAAAAGTACCAGCTGCACCAGCAGCTTTAAATGTAAACGGAAGGGTAGTTTCCTTTTTCACGCCTTTAATTTCAAGGTCGCCGGTTACCTGGTAAGCAGCGCCTGATTTTACGATCTTTTTAGAGGTGAATTTAATGGTCGGATATTTAGTAGCATCAAACCACTCTTCTTCTTTGGCATGCTTGTTCTGTAAACCATTACCTGTATTGATAGATGCTACATCAATAGTAACATCAAATTTTGAGGTAGCAGGATTCTGCTCATCAAATACGATGGTTCCTTTAAATGTTTTAAAAATGCCGGAAGCATCGCTGCTTGAAAACTTAATACTGTAGTTATTGGCAATTTTCCAGCTCTGCGCCAGGGTAAATGCAAATACACCAGCCAGTGTAAACAGAATTGCCAATGAAAGCATTATCTTTTTCATAACTCATCATTTAACCGGTAACCCGGAATTGTAATAATGGCAACCGCATTACTGCAGTTGCCATTGCTATATTAAAATTAGTCCTTGCTGAATTCAGTGTGAGCGATCAATTCAACGTTTTCACCCAGTGCAGTAGCGGGCATACCTGCAGCAAAGTTGAAGTCAGCACGTTTGATAATACCAGTGATGGTAAAACCAGCACTCTGTTTTTTGCTCTGAGGGTTGGTAACAACGCCAACTAAAGTAGCATCCAACTCTACGGGTTTGGTAACACCGTGGAAAGTAAGATCACCAGCTACTTTGTATTTTTTATCGCCTACTTTTTTGAAAGTTTTGCTTTTAAATTCGATAGCAGGATATTTAGCCGCGTCAAAAAAGTCTGCGCTTTTCAGGTGTCCATCTCTTCTTTCGTTGTCAGTGTTGATACTGTTCACATCAGCAGTAAAGTTTACAGTAGCGTCAGAAAAGTCATCTTTAGAAGAAGTGATCTTGGCATCAAATATTTTGAAGTTGCCATCGCTTTGAGAAATGCCCATGTGTAATACGTTATAACCAACGCGTGAATGAGCTTTGTCAATTGACCAGGTTTGTGCCATTGCAAAAGTGGTAAACACAATAGCGGCTGCAAAGAGGGTGATCTTTTTCATGCTTTAATGAATTGTTTTTAAAATTATAATTAGTATGCGAAAATAATAGGAAATATATTAATACAATGTTCAACCATTGAATATCTTACAAAGTTCATTCCCTTTCTAAAAATTCTGCCAATCTTTTTAATTCCTGCTTTCCGGGAATAAACTGTAAATTTGCTCTCCGATTTACACTAAGTCTCTTTTGGAGAGCAAAGGTAATGCCGGATACTATTCAATCCAAAGAAAAATATGACCAGGCTAGCTATCTTGAGAATACTTCATTGACAATCAATTATTTTGAAATGAAAACGACCGAAGAGAACACCTCACTCCACAAAAATTGTCATATCCGGCATGTGCTGGATCGCCTGGGCGATAAATGGTCCATTTTGATAGTCACCATGCTGGGGGAGGAAGAAAAACTACGGTTCAACGAGATCAGTAATCGCATTGGTGATATTTCTCAAAAGATGCTTACGGTTACCCTACGCTCACTGGAGGCAGACGGATTAGTAACCCGCCAGTTTTATGCCGAAATTCCGCCAAGGGTAGAATATGCCCTTACAGATCTTGGCCGTAGCCTGTTGCCCTTAATTGAGGGATTGGCAGAATGGGCGATGAAAAACCTGGAAGCCATTTTGAAAAACAGGGAAAATTATAACGCCCGTACCTCCTGTACAGAGAAAGATTGCTGATACTTTTAGCGAAAAGGCATTGAGGGAGCATTAAAAATCACAAAATCCCAACATATCTGAATCTCCTAATTGTTCCTGCATTCCTATTTTTGTACCCACAATTACACAACTTATGAAAATAGAAGCAGGACAAAAGGCCCCGGAATTCGCTTTGTACGATTCAGAAAAAAACAAAGTAAGCCTCTCCGATTTTAAAGGTAAAAACACCGTTTTACTGTTCTTTCCGCTGGCATTTACCGGCGTTTGTACCAAAGAACTTTGCAGCATCCGTGATAATATTGGCCTGTACAACAATACTAATGCCCAAGTGCTGGGGATCAGCGTTGACTCTATTTTCACCTTGGCTAAGTTCAGAGATGAGCAGAAACTCAATTTTCCCCTGCTGAGCGACTTCAACAAGACAACTTCAGCCGCTTATGGTGCACTTTACGAAGACTTTGTGCTGGATATGAAAGGTGTGTCCAAGCGTTCAGCATTTATAATTGATAAAGAAGGAGTTGTAAGATATGCTGAGGTATTGGAAAGCGCCGGCGACCTGCCCAACTTTGAAGCTATCCAATCCACACTGGCAACATTGAATTAAACGTTCTGTTAAAATATTGCTAAAGCCGGAATTATAGACAATACCCCTATAATTCCGGCTTTATTTGCCAAATTGATTGTAAATTTGGATTAAAGGAAATATCTTGGGTATTATCCGTAAAAGCATTGTGTGGTATGAGGATTTTTTACATTCTATCCACTATCCTTTTATTGCTTTCTAACAGTAGTCGGGCGCAGGAGCGTAATAATACACCTCCTTTCTCCGACAAGCAACCTGTGCCCAGGATCACACGTTTTTATCCCAACCCTGCAGTCTCTTATATTACCTTCGATTTACAGCAGGGAGAAGACGCCCGCAACTATTCATTCCAGATATACAGTATGGTTGGCAAAAAGATGTACGAGACCAACAACATCAACAACAAAACCACTGTTAACCTCTCTGAATTTTATCGTGGTATCTACATCTTTCAGCTACGCGATAAAACCGGCAAAGTAATTGACTCCGGGAAATTCCAGGTATCCAAGTAATTTTTTGATTTAGGAATTTAGAGACCTTGAGATTTCATTACTTCCTGATTTGCAGAACAAGCAGACCCATCTGTTTTTGATTCATCAACTTTAAAATCTCGGAATTTATTGCAAAGCAATGCTGCATTTACTGACGCTTTCGTTCAGTAAACAGATCCCGAAATACTCAAATCTTAAAATCAGGACATCCTACAGCACTTGTACTATCAGGAATTTCAGGTATTGTGTATTCTCCCATCCCCATACAATAGGGTGATCTGAAGCTTGCGCCTGGAAGGTAACCTGTCTTAATTTTCTTCGTGCATCCCTTGCCGCCATTTGTATGGTTTCAAGGAACAACTCCGGTTGAACGAGATTGGTGCAACTGGAGGTAACAAGAAATCCGCCGGGTTTTACCAGTTTCATACCACGCAGGTTGATCTCTTTATACCCTGTTATGGCTTTTTGTATCGTACTTCTTGTTTTAGTGAAGGAAGGAGGGTCAAGCATTACCACATCATACTGCCTGCCTTCGCGTGCCCATGTTTTTAATACATCAAATGCATTTACACACTCAAAGCGGCAGATATCTCCGTAACCATTCAATTCTGCATTACGGGTAGCCTGTTGTACCGCATTGGCAGAAATATCTAATCCTAATACAGACTTTGCACCATAGTGCGCTGCATGTATTTCAAACGTACCGGTATAGGTGAACGCACCCAATACATCAGCTCCTTTTACAATGTGTTGAATGGCCCTGCGGTTATCCTGCTGGTCAAGAAAATAGCCTGTTTTTTGTCCATTCTCCACATCTACATAAAACTTCAAACCATTTTCGTTGATGGTAATACGAGTATCAAACGGGGCAGATAAGAATCCTTTGTGCTGTGTTAAACCTTCCAGCTCACGTACAGGCACATCATTGCGTTCATAGATCCCTTTGGGCTTAAAGATCTTTTCAATAGCCTTTACAATAGCAGGCTTCCATTTATCGATCCCCAATGCCAGCGTCTGGATAACAAAATAGTCGTTGAACTTATCGATGATAAGCTGTGGCATATAATCTGCCTCGCCAAAGATCAGCCGGCAGTTTTCTGTATATCCCAACTGGCGACGGTATTCCCATGCCTTCAGCAAGCGGTTATAGAAAAACTCATCATCAACATTTTCCTGCTTATCGCGAGTAAGCAGGCGTACCAGTATTTGTGATTTGGGGTTGATATATCCTTTTCCAATAAATTGCTTATCAGCAGCATACACTTCTACTATATCGCCTGCCTGTACACCTTCATCTACGGCATGTACTTCATTGGCAAAAATCCAGGGATGGCCGTCAATAATCACACGATTACCGATCTTCTTCTTTAAAATAACCTTTGTCATGGCTGCAAAAGTACTTGGAAACAACGGAAGTCAGAAGAAAGGAGTCAATACAGTCAAAAAGAGATAAGTCTGTGGGGTAAAATGACTCGGTAACTATGTACTTACAGCTGCTACATCCCATTCTTTATACTGTTAATTATTAACTTTGCGGCCGGGTTGCCAGCCCGGCAACAATTAACAGGACAATTTGACCTATCCGGCGGCTTGGCAGAATAATTGTCCCTTAAAGAGTTGCCATTTAAAACAAATATTTTAGCCTTTGGCGCAACTGTCTGGCAGACATTTGCGTGTAAAAGACTGAATATCCGTCAAATTTTCAGTTATGAAGGAAAAAAAACACGAGGAACAACCTATGACAGAAGCAAATGAAGCAGGAAACCCAATTGACATCAATACGGATGAAAGCATCGGCGGTACTGCCCACCTGAACGAACCGGTTGCCAGTGAAGATGAAACTGAAAAGCTGAAAGCCGAAATACAGGAGCTGAAAGAAAAATACCTGCGCCAGGTAGCAGAGTTTGATAATTTCCGTAAACGTACTGCTAAAGAAAGACTGGAGCTGATCCAGACAGCAGGTAAAGATGTGATTACATCACTGTTACCTGTAATTGATGATTGTGACCGTGCAGAAAAGCAATTACAAAGCAGCAACGATATTGAAGCAATCAGACAGGGCGTTCAATTGGTTTTTAATAAACTGAAAAACACCTTACAGGCAAAAGGATTAAAACCTATGCAAAGCATTGGTACCGAGTTCAACGCCGATCATCATGAAGCTATTACAGAAATACCTGCGCCTAGTGAAGACCTGAAAGGTAAAGTATTGGATGAAGTAGAAAAGGGGTATTACCTGAACGATAAGATCATTCGTTTTGCAAAAGTGGTGGTAGGTAAATAAGGTATTGAATATGCCGATTTGAAAATTTGGAAGTTAAATGCATTTTATTGGTAGCAATTTTCAAATTTTCATTCCGCCCCGGGCGGTTCAAATTTTCAAATTAACAGAATGTCTAAAAGAGATTATTACGAAGTATTGGGAGTAGCCAAAGGTGCTTCGCAGGATGAAATCAAAAAAGCCTACCGCAAAGTAGCGATGCAGTTTCACCCTGACCGTAATCCCGGCGACAAAGCCGCTGAAGAAAAATTTAAAGAGGCAGCAGAGGCATACGAAGTATTAAGCGACCAGGAGAAACGGGCTCAATATGATCGTTTTGGTCATGCAGGTTTAAATAACCGCGGTGGTCATGCCGGTGGTTATAGTACAGACGATATCTTCAGCCAGTTTGGAGATATTTTTGGTGAAGACATTTTCGGTAGCTTTTTTGGTGGAAGTGGCGGCCGCAGAAGTGGTGGCCAGCGTACAAGAGGTACGCGTGGCAGCAATCTGCGCATTAAGCTGAAACTGAATTATGAGGAGATAGCCAAAGGCGTTACCAAACAGGTTAAAGTTAAAAAATATGTATCCTGCAACACCTGTAGTGGCAGTGGCGCTAAAGATAAAGGCAGCATCCAGACCTGTAGCACCTGTGGTGGTAGCGGACAGGTTCGTAAAGTAACCAGCACCTTCCTGGGACAAATGCAGACAGTAACTACCTGTCCTACCTGTAACGGCGAAGGCAGTATTATTACTGCAAAATGTACATCGTGCAAAGGCGAAGGAAGAGTATATGGTGAAGAAACCGTAACACTTGAAATACCAGCCGGTGTACAGGAAGGTATGCAACTGAGCCTTGGAGGCAGAGGCAATGCCGGCGAACGTGGCGGCCCTCCCGGTGACCTGATCGTATTGATTGAAGAAGAACAACACAAGGAACTGCACCGTGATGGATTGAATGTAGCCTACGAACTGCATATATCATTTACCGATGCCGTATTTGGCATGCAGGCGGAGGTACCAACAATCGACGGTAAGGCACGCATCAAAATTCCAGCAGGCACACAAAGTGGTAAAATATTCCGCCTGAAAGGCAAAGGCTTCCCTGCTGTTAATTCATACGAAAAAGGAGATCAGTTGATCTATGTAAGCGTATGGACACCTCAGCATCTTTCTTCAGAAGAAAAAGCAATGCTGGAAAAACTACAGGAGTCTCAGAACTTTAAGCCTCAACCCGAAAAATCGGATAAAAGCTTTTTTGATAAGGTAAAGGAAATGTTTTCGTAGAGAACAGCTTCCGTTTACTAAAAAAGAATCCCCGGAGAAGTATTCATTCCGGGGATTTTTTTATGCAGTAAGATCTGGTTAGCCGGATGCCTTTCTCCGGTTCTTACGCGAACGCGCATAGATCTTTTTAGCTTTTGTCACCAATGTAATAAACTCCTGCTGCAGCATATCATCCTTACTGCTGGCATTATTGGCAAGAATAATAGCATCTGTAAACGTTGCGTGGTTCACATATTTTGATTGCTTCAGTAATGACCCGAACAAGGCTACAGAACTTGCGAACTGATAGCCGGTTGGAAGATCAACGAAGTCAGTCAGCACAGCCGGGCAATTAAATGATGTAACATATGATGCAGAATCATTGGGCTGCTTATAATTAACCACCACTTCGGCTAAAGCATCACCTCCATACATATCCTGTGGATTGCCTACTGTTTGCAGTTCAAACAAAGCCAATACAGAATGACCTGCGCCCACTTCGCCACCTTCCATTTTACTGAGCGTATCTGTAATGCTTTTGTATTTGTTGTCGTAACCTATAAGCCTGTATTCTTTTACCAGTGAAGGGTTAAACTTTACGCTGAGGAAGGCATCATCCGCCACCGTGTACAAAGTTTGATTCAATTCTGTCATCAACACTTTTTCTGCTTCTTTCTCATTATCGAGGTAGGCAAAATTGCCATTGCCTTTTTTGGCCAGCACTTCCAACTTTGAATCTTTATAATTGCCCATACCCACACCCAAGCAGGTAAGATAAATACCCCATTGCCGGTGTTGTACAATCATTTCTTCCAACTCAGCTTCGCTGGTTTGGCCTACATTAAAATCACCATCTGTGGCCAGTATCACCCGATTATTACCACCAGGTATAAACTGGCTTTTAGCAAGCCGGTAAGCAGAGCGGATACCTGAAGTTCCAGGGGTTGAGCCACCGGGATATAGTTCTTCGATAGACTGCCTGATCTTTTTCTTTTCCGTACCGCAGGTAGGCTGCAGCCATACCCCTACCGTACTGCCATATACTACAATGGAAATAGTATCCGTTTCACGCAGATTATCGACCAGTAGTTTGAAAGCCGATTTTAGCAAAGGCAGGCGGTTGGGCATGTCCATTGAACCGGATACATCAATTAAGAATACCAGGTTACTGGGTGGAGTTTTTGCCGGATCAAGCTTTTTAGCGCAGGTATGCAAAAACAACAATTGATTATAGGGATTCCAGGGGCAAGCTGTAAAATAGGAGGTAAACCCAAATACACTATCTACAGGAGGTGCTTTATAGTCAAAGTTGAAATAGTTCAATAGCTCTTCCGTGCGTACAGCATCCGGCGGCACTTCCGTGTTCATGTTGATGAATCTGCGCACATTGCTGTAAGAGGCCTTGTCTGTATGAATAGCGAATGCTGTTTCAGGGAATTTCCTGGCGGGCGTAAACTCATTTTCCAGCAGCGCGCTATAAGTTTCATTGGTAATAGGCTTGTTCTGCCTGTCTTCCAGCTTCATGTTGACGGTAAAGGAAAGTAAGCCATTCTTATGCAACACTGTAGAAGCATATAAAGGCTTCATGATCACCTGCTGGTAATGCGATGCATCGAGCAATACGCATTGCGGCTGAAATCCATCTACAAAAACAGAAACTGAATCATTCTGGCGGGTGCTCATGATGCCAAAAGAGCCTGTGTTGCCGGAGTAATACACGTAGCGTGTGGTGTGCAACTGTATCTTGGCATTGGACAAAGGGTTATTCTTTTCGTCTTTAATCTCTCCGCGAAGGTAATATTGAGCAGGCGAAACGTAGAACAACAACAAATAAAATAATATGGCAATCCCTGGTTTCAAATCGGATATCTTAAACGAAAAATACCTGATTCTTATTTCAGTTGCAAGCGTGTAATGCCAATTTATTGTGCGGATTTATTCCACCAGCCTATATATCGCTGGAATGTTCCTGCCTAGCCCGTCGTAATCCAGCCCATACCCCACCACAAACTTATTGGGAATGGAAAAACCGGGGTAATCAATTGAGATAGGAAATACGGTTGCATCAGGTTTATGAAGTAAAGCTACAATTTTTAATGAGGCGGGTTGCTGATGATGCAATTGGGGTAGAAACTCACTTAAGGTTTTACCTGTATCTACAATGTCCTCTACAATCACCACATCGCGGTCAAAGATATCAGTATCAAGGCCTATGGCGGTAATTACCTGCCCGCTGGACTTAGTGCCTTTGTAAGAAGCCAGTTTTATAAAACAGATCTCTGCGTCGATAGTGAGCTCTTTGAAAAGGTCGGAGGCAAACATGAAGGAGCCATTGAGAATAGCTATAAACAGGGGTTTTTTATCAATATAGTCTGTATTTAGCTTTTGGGCTACCTGTTTAATTCTTTGTGCGATTTCCTCAGCAGTTATATATGGTTCAAAGTGTTTGTCGTGCACACGTATCACGCTCATAAATCAGTTTTTATAGATGATCAACTCCTGGCCTATTTTCACATCGTAACCCGCCAGCCTGTTCCATGATTTCAGGTTTTCTACCGAAACATCGTATTTACGGGCAATGCTATACAGGGTCTCTTTCGACTCAACAGTATGTGTTGTATATCCTGCAGCGGCCACACTATTGCCGGCATTAACAGCAGTAACCTCGCTGGCCAGCTTCGGACGGGCCGGAGCTTTGGCCTGAAGATATAATTTTTCCCCAACAGCCGGCAACTGTTCCTGGTCAAGATGGTTATAATTTACCAGGCTTTCATATCGGAGTCCTTCTGACTGACAGATAGTATATAGGGATTCGCCGGACTGTACAGTATGAAATTCACCGGCTCCCACTTTGCGTTTACGCTGTAAATACAATAGCTGATCATTCTCCAACACATCTTCTTCACGCATATCATTGAAATCCAGCAAACGGCTGAGCGAAATATCATATTGACGGGCAATTGCCAGCAATGAAGTACCTGATCTGGCAAAAACCACGCGGGTATTGTTGATAGTAAACTCGCCGGCAGGATATTGCATCACTGAGGCGGCCACCGCTACTGTAGTAACAGGAACCTCTTCTTTCTTTACAAAAACAGGTGTTGCAAAAACAGTTGTACTGACATTCCCTGAACCTATGGGTTTGCCATCACCTACCAGTACTTCTTCCTGTGGAGATAGTTTACCCATTGCAATTAATGTGTATTGCTCCAGGTTATAATCTTCAATAAGCTTTATGATGATCTGTGAATAGCGGATATTGGTAGCATAGCCGGCTTTTTTAAGACCATAGGCCCAGGCCTTGTAATCAGTGGGATCTAACTCAAAAAGAAAAGCGTAACGGGAACTGCCTTTCAGGAAATTAGAATGATCGGCATAGGATTCCTCACAGGTTGCATAGCTACGAAAACACTCCCCGCGGGCATCGTCATCATGATATACCTTATCGCCAGACCAGTTGGCTTTGCATTTAATACCAAAATGATTATTGGAGCGCTGTACCAGGTCACTTTTGCCTGCCTGGGTTTCGTGAATACCCTGCGCCAGTTTAACAGCTGCAGGCACACCCGTTCGCTGCATTTCATGAACGGCTAACTCCTTATACGCGTTGATATAGCTGTAAACGTCTTTATTGCTTTGCGCACACAGGCTGCCTGCGGCACAAACAATGGCTGTTACAATGAGTACAAATTTCTTCAACACCATCGGCTGGTTATTTTTTTTGGATCAGTAGTAAGCCGTCTCTTATTGTGAGCATCACCTTTTCTACACTTTCGTCCTGTTGCACAAATTCGTTAAAAGCATGTATAGCTTTGGCACTTTTGCCCGTAATCGGGTCTTCGAGTACCTGGCCATGAAACAATACATTATCGGCCAGTATAATTCCTCCTTTCCGTACAGCAGGTAAAACCAGTCTGTAATAATCAATGTAGCCAACCTTATCTGCATCTATAAATACCAGGTCCCATTCTTCCTGAAGGGTTGGAATAATGTCTAACGCATTTCCGATGTGCAAAATTATCTTACCTGCTTCATTTGACCTATCAAAATTTGCTTTTGCAATGGCTGCATCGTCTTCGCGCAGTTCAATTGTGTGTAATATACCGTCTTTTAACAAGCCTTTAGCAAGGCAAAGAGCGCTGTAGCCGGTAAAAGTGCCTATTTCAAGAATACGGCGCGGGCGTAGCATATGGCTGAAAATCTCCAGGAACTTGCCCTGTACGTGTCCGCTGAGCATATGCGGGTGCGCATGCTCGGCATAGGTACGCACGTTGATCTCGTGAAGCAGCGGGTCTTCGGCCGATGTATAACGGTCTGCGTATGCTTGTACTTTAGGATCAACGGGTTCCACGTTTCGTTCAGTTTAGTTGCAAAGATAACTATCCTGCTAAAGAATTGAGTCTTTACACATTAACTTATCCCGGACAGCGGACCTAAACCAGTACTGCCCGGTACGTGAAATCTTATAACAGCAGCAGATTTATGACTTTTTTGAAATACCCAGCAGCCCCCAGTATGTTAACAGGCCGTTGTAGATAAGCAGCTCGTAACCAATTTTAAAGTTCCCGAATACAGAGTGTGACAGGCCTTTTACACTATTCACCCAAACACCTGTCAACTTGAGTTGCTTCTGATACCACTCGATATTGTTTACGAAGTCAATACCAAGAATGATCAATGGAGCGATAAGACATACATACAACACCAGTTTGTCGTTGACAGCCCTTTTGGTAAAAATGCCAAAAGCAAACAAACCAAGCAAAGGCCCGTAAGTGAACCCGGCAATTTTAAGAATTACGTCGATGATAGATTTATTATCGATCCATTTAAAGATCATTACCGCAATAAAAAAGATAACCGCAAATGTGCAGTGAACCAACAGGCGCACTTTTTTCTTTTTGGCTTCCGGCCAATCTTCACGACGCTTAAGGCCAAGTATATCGATACAAAAAGAAGAAGTTAATGCAGTCAATGCTCCATCTGCGCTGGGAAATAACGCAGAAATAAGACCAATTACAAAAATAATGGCCACACCTGCGGGCATATAGTGTAATGCAATAGTAGGGAACAGATCGTCTGCAGCTACTTTAATATTATTAGCATCAGCAAACAGGTATAGCAATCCACCCATCAGCAGGAAAAGGAAGGTTACAACTGCCATGATGATACTGAACACGATCATGTTCTTTTGGGAATCTTTCAGGGTCTTTACACTGATATTCTTCTGCATCATCTCCTGGTCGAGCCCGGTCATGGTAATAGTAATAAACGCACCGCCCAAAACACTTTTGATGAAGTAAGAAGAACTATTGATATCGTTATTGATGATCCTTGTAAGCCCTTTTGTACCTAGTTCATCAAGCGTAGAACCTACAGAATGACCGAGATTATTAATGATATACACGATACATACTATCAGGCCCAGCAGCATAAAAGTGGTTTGCAATGTATCAGTAAATACAATTGTTTTTACACCACCTTCAAATGTGTACAGCAGGATCATAAGCAGAATAACCAGCGTGGTGGCTTCAAATGAAATGTTCATGTCTTTAAGAATGAACAATTGCAATACATTGATTACAAGGTAAAGCCTCGCGGTAGCTCCTAATGTACGGGAGATGATAAAGAACAAAGCTCCTGTCTTATACGAAACCATGCCAAAACGATGTGACAGGTAGTTGTAGATGGAGGTCAGGTTCATCCGGTAGTACAATGGCAACAATACAAAAGCAATGACCGCATAGCCAATAAGATAACCAATTACAACCTGGAAGTATGTAAAGCCTGCAACACCTACGGTACCTGGTACAGATACAAAGGTTACCCCACTGAGTGAAGTACCGATCATACCAAATGCTACAAGCATCCAGTTTGAATTGCGGTTGCCTATGAAGAAAGAATCGTTGTTAGAGTTCCGGGAAGTGAAATACGCTACTACAAGCAACAGAACGAAATAACCAATAACAAAAGAGAAAAGCAGAGACGACGACATAGGCATATATTAAATTGATCCGGGCTGTTATAAATACAGCCCTGAAGGTAATAAAATTGTGCTCAAAATGCAGACAATCCGCTTATCTTAGCAGTTAAAGCTTTTTAGCTATAACTCCTGTTCAATTTAAAGCGGTAAGTATGAAGATAGAGTCAGTGGTGGTTTTTTGCGGTTCCAAACCCGGTAATAATCCTCTTTTTACCCAGCATGCTACAGAATTAGGTAAGCTATTGGCCATCCTTAATATTAAACTGGTGTATGGTGGTGGCAACAAAGGGCTGATGGGCAACCTGGCAGATGGCTTGCTGGCTCAGCAAGGCAAAGTGATAGGTGTAATCCCCAAATTACTGATTGAATGGGAGCAGCAACACAAAGGTCTTACCGAAATAGCTATTGTGCCCGATATGCACACGCGCAAGAAAATGATGTATGAATTGTGTGATGCAGCAATTGTACTACCCGGGGGATTTGGTACGCTGGATGAATTGTTTGAGATACTCACCTGGAATCAATTAAAGATCCATAATAAAAAGATCTACATTCTTAATTCAGGTGGTTTTTATAATCATCTCATTCTTCACCTGAAGCAAATGCACAATGAGGGATTTTTGTATGAAGCTATTGAAGACAGGATCATCGTTTGCGAAACACCTGCAGAAATATTTAACAAGATAAACTAAAGTAAAAGCCGTATCTCCATTGTAAACAACAATGAAAATACGACTCATATATTTCCTTTATTAGAATCCCATATTATAACCGAAGCTGATAAAGGCTCTGTTGCCGTAAGGACTACGCGAATTCTGTAACAGATCGTACTGAGCCATAATGATAAATGCCCCACCCGGACCTGTAGGTATGGCGCCACCAACACCACCTAATAACGAAGGAACAAATTTGCTATCAAAATTGTAAGCAGGTGTCCCATCATAGTATTTTTCTTTACCCCACACATAGTTCAATTCAGGTTGCAGCTGTAAAAAAGCGAATTCAATAGGATATACCCTGCCAAAGATATTCATACCGGCTACACCATAGTTCTGCCTGTATTCATAAGGCGAGTAATAGTGAAAGCTTGAGTAAATAAAGTTCACTCCCGCACCGGCAGCAATGTATTTATTGAAATGATAACCAAGCTGCGGAGAAACGTTTACCAATGTATAATCACCAAAACTCAACCCAAAGTTTCCGCCACCAAAAAGCTTTGTCTTGTCAAATCCTTTCTTGGGTTCGTCATAATAATCCTGCGCTACTACACTTACACTGGCCATAGTAAGTAACAGGAACAATGGGAGCAGAGGTTTTATTTTCATAATTGCTGATTATTAAAAGTGTAATGAAGTTACATAATAAACAATAATAAAGCGCCCCTGCAAATATACAGGGGCGCTGATGAGTTAAACCGGTATCATTGATTTTTAAGCTTTTTTTGCAGTTGGTTAATCCATTGCAAATAGCGACTAATCAAATATTTTACCTGCATTAAGGATATTATTAGGATCAAACACCTTTTTAATGCCACGCATTAAACGAAGTTGTGTTTCATTAAAAACTATATCCAGGTAATTTTTCTGTATCAGACCAATGCCATGTTCTCCACTGATAGTTCCGCCTAATTCATGTACCAATGCAAACAAGGCACGGATCCCTTTTATCATTTCAGGGTCATCGGCACTGTTTGAAAGGCCCTCTTTTTTGATACGGATATGCAGGTTACCATCTCCGGCATGACCATAGCATACGGCATGAAAATCGTACTCCTTGCCCAGTTTTTTTACGCCCCGGATCAGTGCAGGCAATTCAGCACGGGGTACCACAGTATCTTCTTCAATAGTATAGCCATTCATCTTTACCGCTTCAGCTACCCTTCTGCGCAGCTTCCACAATTCTGTTTTCTGCTGGGCATCGTCCGCAAAGAAGATCTCACCGGCATCATATTGCATGAGTAACTCGCCAATAGCTTCCATCTCTGTCATCAGGGTATCCAGGTGATTGCCATCTACCTCAATGATAAGATGTGCAGCTATATCATCCGAAACAGGTACTGCAGAGCTATCAACAAAACGGCTTACTATCTGCAATGCATCTATCTCTATCAGTTCCAATGCGCTCGGTGTAAAGCCCGCCCGGAAAATGGCACTTACAGCTTCACCTGCTTTTTCAAGCGACGCAAAAGGAACCAGCATCAGCAGGTCATATTTCGGCAACGGGATCAGTTTCAGTACAATTTTGGTTACAAGCCCCAGGGTGCCTTCGCTACCTACTACCAGCTGTGTGAGATTATAGCCGGTAGAGTTTTTCAATACATTGGCCCCGGTCCAGATTACCTCACCGGTTGGCAATACAACCTCCAGGTTCAGTACATAATCTTTTACCACACCGTATTTCACGGCTTTAGGGCCACCGCTGTTCTCGGCAACATTGCCACCAATAAAGCAGGAGCCACGGCTGCTGGGGTCAGGAGGATAGAACAATCCTTTCTCCTTTACCGCATTTTGCAATACTTCGGTAATAACGCCCGGCTCGGTAATAACCTGCAGGTTGCGTTCATCTATAGATATAATAGAATTAAAACGATCAGTTGAGATCAATACACCACCAAGGTGTGGCAGGGCACCGCCGCTTAAGCCGGTACCAGCGCCACGTGGCGTTACAGGAATGCGGTGTTCGTTACAAATTTTCATGATGCCGCTTACCTCTGCTGTAGTACGGGGGCGAAGCACTACTTCCGGCAGGAATAGCAGGTGCTCCGTTTCGTCGTGGCCATAATTACGTAATGATTCTTCATCTACCAGTACATAATCCTTACCAACAAGCTGCCTGAATTGCTCAAGAATAGTAGCAGTAGGCACGCCTTTCAATTCTGCTGTTTGCATGTTGTTCTAATACAGATAATTATAAGGTGATTGATATTGCTATACCTGTTTTATAGAGTAATAGTCCCCAAAAATCGCATAAATACAGGGAATATCCTGCATTTTCCTGCAAAAGATTACCCGATTGTTTACTGGATGACTATTATAAGCGGAGACTCCTTATTGAAAATTGTCTGGCGGTTGCCGTACTGTTTTAGCAATGAATCAATGTAAGTTGTATTAGTGGCGTTGGAGGTATTGCCGGTTTCGGGATAGATATACACTTTCCCTCCCTGGGCCAGGGTATGAGTAATATAATTATCTGTAGCAGTGCGCGCAGAATCTATATAGGGAATTTCTTTCACCACTCCTTTGGAATAATATTCAAGAAAATCTTTTAATAACCAGCCATTTTGCAGCAGTAGTACATCTTTAGGGGTAGCCACATCTTTCACCGGTTCTACCATGGCATAGTACAGGTCATTTTTTACATCCTGTATCCAGCGAATACTTCCAAAATAGTTAACAATAAACATCAACACGCCAATGATCCATACTCCAGCCAATGGCTTTATCCTGAAAGGGAAACCCGTAACAGGCAAAGTACCTATCAGCAGCAACCACACCAGCATGGTCTGAAAGATCCAGAATTCAAGTATCTCCGGATCCCACAAACAAAAGAAAATAGAGTAAATGGCGCCACTTAGTATTAATAAGCTAACAGTGTTGCCATATTGTTTCCTGATAGATCTGTACCTGAATATGAAGCGAAATAACAACGTAAGCATTAGTATGGCCAGCACAATAGCAAAGGCCGTCAATAAAATAGCTTCGAATGAAGAAGTATGCCGGGCAAGATAGATCTCATCACCCATAGAATGGGTAGCTACTACATTGGCATTACTTACATAATCATTTACAACCGGCAGCTTAAAAACAAAATGGCCGCCGATGAACGCATGCGCAAACCCAATACCTACATGTGAAAATGTAGCCCAACCAAGGGGCTCCCAATAACTACCGTCTCCACCAGCGCCCGCATATCCTTCCATCCACTTTACCCAGGCAGCAAAGTTATTGTTACCTGCAATTATCCATCCTACCCAAAAGTAGGCGGCGCCTACCAGCACAATACCCATTACTGCATATATCGAAACTGAATAGGCAAGGCTGATACGTTTTCTTTCCTGCCATAACTTATACAATATTACCAGCGAGAAAAGAATGTTTATCTGGTGAAACAGGATTGCCAGCACATGTAATATGAAAACCTTCCATGCATCTGCTTTCGTAAATTCTTTTTTTGTGAGCAGGTATAATGCAACCAGCAGCAAAAACATGGGAGGAGCATAAACCTCTATATTGGTGCTGTAAAACCAAACGCCATAAGTAAATGCTGTAACAGCGGTACCTGCTATCGAAATAGCAACAGACAAACTGAACCTGTTGCGGAAGAAACTATATACCATTGCCATGCTGGCGCTACCCCATACAGCAGTAAAGGATTCTACCAGAAAGTAATCTTTAACGCCGGGAAAAATAGCCTGTGTTACAACCAGCCAGCAATGAGCTATGTAATGATATACCAGGTGGTGAGGATGGAACAGGTTTTGACCTTTCACTATTCCATTCAAATAGCCAATTGAATCATGCGGGCCTGAAAAGTTACTTGCAAGCGTGCATAAATAGAAGACCATAAAGCCGGAAAACACTAATACCTGTTCCGGAATTTTTACCCCACGATTCATACTCTAAATTAATTTAGCAATAAGGTTCTAAAGTCTCTCTCACGACAGTGTTGTTTTGGTTATGGTTTTGAGGACATAGAACTTTAAAACTACTCAGCAGTCTGTAAAGCTACTTTGTAATAAAGGCGAATTTATTTTTTAGTTTTAAAAACCATTTTTCATACAGGTGATAGGAAGCAAGGCTGATAACAATTGATAACAGTAAAGCAGCGAGAGCCGATCCTATAGCCACCCAGAGATTTTCAACAGGCAGGTTAAATTGATTTACCAGTCTAACGGTGATATACATGGCTAGTAAATGTAAACAATATAAACCATACGTGTAAATACCCAGTTTACTGATCACCTTCAAATTCCTCATTTTAAAGAAGGAGTTTTCTGCATAATTTTGCTCGGCAATGATCAGTGCAAAGAAAATTCCAATAACAAGCCTTTCAAAAATAATGGCAAACCCGTAGGGAAATATAAAGTCCTTTAATAAGGTTACACACAAAGCTCCCGCATAAATGAAAAAGATTGCCGGTTTGCTGAGTTTCGTAATAAAATCCCTGAACGGATTTGGAAAAGAGCAATACCATGCCAGTAAAGCTCCCAATGCCATATCACCTATCAAAGAAAATGTATGAAAATACCGTACTGCATGATCAGCGTCGGTATTCGCTGTATAAAACGAACGAAATACCAATGAAAATATCATGATGCCTACAAAAATATATTTGTACCATTTTTTAGGTACCAGGAAAAGGATGACCGGCCACGCCAGGTAAAACTGCTCTTCCACACATACCGACCATAAAACAGACAACAGAATAGCATCCGGTTTAACCGGCCATGTATGCATATAATCGAAGTTACCTGTCAAAAGCAGGTAATGCCACATATTAGCACTTTCGTGTGTTACTTCGCCTCCCATTTTTTTGATCAGCGGAAATGCAATAAAGCCCAGGCATACAACAAGATAATATAAAGGCCAGATCCTTAAGACCCGTCGTACATAAAAATTACCAATATGTATCGTCCCCGTTACTTCACGTTCTTTAATGAGCAGGTAAGTGATCAGGAAGCCACTGAGTACAAAGAAAAAATTAACTCCCAATGTTCCATACTGAAACAGAAAAGCCTGCACATGATATGCTTTGGGCGAACTGGTTTGGAGATAACTGAAAAAAGAGAGGTAGCAGTGATGAAGAAATACCACCAGAAATGATATAAACCTTAACCCATCAAGGTTAGGGAAAAATACTTTTGCTTTTGCAGCATCAACTGCAATTTCTGGTCGGTTAGGTTGAGGCATAATTACTTACTTACTTGAATAGAAGCGATCACTTCTTCTATCGTCATTCCAATCATTTCTTCGAGTTCCAGCTTTGCTACATTGTAGTTACGCTGCATTTCAGATTTTGTCATCTGTTGCTCAAGGTAATTACTCTCCGCTCTGTTAAATTCCTCTGCCTCTATCTGGTTATCTTCAAAATCCTTTTCAGCAATCTTATACTTCGTATATTCTGTTTGTGTACGTCTGCTCTGCAATTCAAGCTTCTCTTTGTGCATCAGGTAGTCTTCATACTTGGATAGTACTTCCCTGCGTATAGCCCGGAACTCTGCATTCTTTTCAGCTTTTGCTATGTAAAGGTTTTCACGTGCAATTTTCACTTCATTTTTCTTTGCAGAGAAGAAGTCCAGCGGTAGGTTTAAGCTAAAGTTGTAACGGGGAAAGTATAAATTACCATTTGACCCATTATTACCTCTTATGGATAATTCATTTAAGTTACCTGAAGCAGATAAAATGCCAAGCCATGCGCCTTTGGCCCTGTTGAGCTGGTATTGCCCGATGTTCACTTTACGGTCTGCCACTTCAAAACTGGGGTTTTGCATAGCCAGTAGCACCAGTTTTTCCCTGATATCAGTTATACGGCTGGTATCTGCATTAGTGGCATGGTAAGTGGACGAATTACGCCCCGTTATTACCTGGGCTCCGGCAAATGTGGTAATTGCCATCAACAATACAGTGGTTATAATTCTATTCATGTTGGTGGGGTTCATATTAGTTCGTATTCAACAGGTTTATCTGTGTCGTATTTATGGAGCTTTAAAAACAGCGCCATCAGTGAATAATAATACAATACATTGGGGTACTGGCCTATAGCCATTTGCGAAAACTGCCCTACAATTAAGCTGAATAAAGCTACCAAATGTGCGATATATATTGCTTCAATTTCGGGATCCCGCACACGATATACCCATTTAATACCAGCACGCATGATCACGTAATAAAAAATGACCATAAATGCCAGCCCAACCCAGCCCTGCTCCATCATGGTTTGCATATAGGCGCTATCCGCAGGAATATTGCTGAGATAGTGGCCGGGATTATACATTTTTCCTACGTTGCCACAGGTTGCATAGCCGCCTCCTATCGGGTGAGACCATACATAAGGCTGTACCATGTGGCGGTTAATATCGCGTACCTGCGCCGAAGGGTCTTTAGAGCCTTCAAACGTTGAACGCAGGCGGTTAATGATAATATTGTCATAAATAGGTGCTACCAGCAGTCCTATGAATGCCACTGCAAATACCGCCGAGAAGATAAGCGTGCTCTTTTTATATAAAGTAAGTATACAATAAAAAGCAATCCCCGCTACAATCATCAGCGTAGCCGTACGGGTACCCGTATAACTACTGGCAAGAAAGTGTACAGCTGCCAGCACTCCATAAAATACACGCTTTGCATTGCTGCGGGCGCTCTGCATAAATGAAACCAGCAAAACCGTAGAACAGGCATACAGTACCCCTGCCGCAGAGGGATCGGACAATAAGCCAAACCTGCGCACAAAGGCACCATTTACAAAAAGGTTATACCGCACAGGATCACTGACCAGCCATTCATATTCTACAGATGAAAAACCAAACCATTGTTGCTTACAGGCATACAGTGCTTCTATCGTTGTAAGAACGATCCAGAATTTAGTAAAGAATACTATTGATTTGCGTGAGTTGAAAAAGCAATAGCTGGCATAAAACAATGCAAGAAAGCTCACTTGTTTACGGAAATACATAAACCATCCCAGCTTTTGCAGCATGGAAGGATTAAAAAACTGCAATAACGTATATCCAAACAGGATCAATAACCAGGTGGTAATACCGGCCTGCCAGAATTCCCGGGTAATTTCCTTACGATACTGCTGCTGTGATACAATGCCCAGAAGGGCCAGGTAAGAAATATATTCGGGGATAAGCCCCGTAGGGATCATCGCTGCCGATTTCAGGAACCACCCCGGCAACATGAGGAACAAACAGACGCTATAGGCCGAATAAAAACCAAGCGAAGGATAAATAATACACAGAACACAAAAGAAAATGCCCGCAAAGATCAACACTACCCCCACACCCAATGCCATACTTTTCAGCACAGTGATATAAGTCATCATCAGGGTGATGATAAGCATGATCGCAATGCCTGCAGGACTTGCCATTTTCTTGTCAAAAACAAGATCACGCATCCTACCCATTGTGGAATCAGAAAGCCGTTGCAAAAAATTCTTCTCCATAGAACCTTAGAAAAAGAGAAATTTTATGAACATGGCTGCACAGAACAAGGCAATAAATGCCGAGCTGATGATTTCGTAGATCCGCTGCTCCTTCTGCTCTTTTTTCATGTTACTGTTTAATACTTAAAGATAATATCTGGATTCCCGGCATTATTCACTTTCTTTTGGCGTAGGCACCATACCCGCACCAAAAAAACTGTTTTTAACCAGCGGCTTTGAGCCAGGGCTTGTCTTTTTAAGCGAAAACAGCCACCAGGCTCCCGCACGTTCTGCCATATTGTACAGTATAATCGGCAGAAGTACCCCTATTATTATGGAAACTATCAATAAAAAAGGAATATTCTCGATATGGAATACCCGGGTAAGTACAATACGTAAGGCCGCCGTGATGGTCAGATGCATAACATAAATGTACAGGGAATGATACCCAATTACCCTGAGAAACTTCAATACATTGATCCGCTGTAAAATGAAGGATAGATTCAGAATAAATGCGCCCCCGGTCAGGGCAGCAAGAGCAAATATTTCCGGACGCTGAAACTGTACAAAATAATCGTCCTGTTTTTGTAGGTTAAGACCGGTAAAATAATGCTGGATCAGGACAAAGAACGGTAATATCGCCAGTAGCAGTTTCCATGAAGAAAAAAGCTCATAGTTTTTAGGGTTCAATACAATATCAGACGCCATATCTCCTATTGCAAAAAACATATAGAAGAATAATACATCCAATAAGAACCCGATAAAAATATGATGGGTGTGGCAGTATCCGGCAATCGCATACATGAAGATACCCAGCATTAATTGTTGTGCAGGCTTAAACCTGCCATAGTGTTTGATCAGTGCATATAAAACGCTCACGCAGAACAGGGCATTGAGATACCAGAACTGCTCAATTTTGCGGGGATCAATAAGCAGGCTCAGGTAGTCCATAGGGCTACGTTTGGCTGTAACATACCCGTTAAAAAAAAGCTGCAGGGTCACCTGTAATGAGCCCCATATCAGCAAAGGATATAATATATTACGAAAGCGGTTGCCTACATACGAACCTATACCTTTTCTTACCAGGCTTCCACCAAGAAAAATGCCTGATACGATAAAGAAAAGCGGCATTCTGAAGCTGAAAAAGAAGATATTGAAATATTTCAATACAGGATAACTATAAGAACCCTCTCCCACCCAGATCAATCCTTCAAATACATGGCGGTAAACCACCAGTATTATGCAGATCCCGCGGGCATAATCCACCCAGGGAAAGCGGCTTCTTTCCAATACCTTGCGGGCATTGAATAAATAATTAATTGTGTTCAAGTGGTAAGATTTAAGGTATAAGGTTTAATGAATGCTACGTTACTTCTCAGATCTCTTACTACATCTCCATGTTTTCCGGTTGTACGAGATTAAATACAGCACCTACAAACTTATCGCCGGTACCTGTAAGATATTCTATTGACTCTTTATCAGTGTGTTTTAATGAAGCCCTGGCCGAAAAAACAGCAATAATACCCTCTACATATTTCGACAGTTCCTTGCTATCTGCATGATTGTTCAGTGCTGCGCCTTCAATAAAAATAAAATCATAACTGCCGGCAATCTGGTGCAGGTTCTCCAGCAGGTTATTTTTGGGCAGTACTTCAGCAGGCGTATGAGACCCCTGTGTACAACCCACCACGTCCGTATTAGGGATGGTAGTCATGCTGGTAATACTCCAGAATTTATCCATGGAATTATGGTTATTACCCAAAGTAAACTGGTCAAGTGTTGGTTTTGCGCCAAACTTCTGCGTCAATGTATTATTGATAAAGTTGGCATCGATCAGCAGCACCTTCTTCTTGGTAAGGCAAAGACTGTTGGCCAGTGATTCAATGATCACTGTTTTTCCCTGTCGGGGTTGCGTACTGGTTATCAGGAAGATCTTTTTACCACTGATCTCCAGCTCGTAACGCAGCTTACGCAGGTTCTCTACAAATATTTTACCTGTCTTCTCTTCAGCCGCTTCGCTACCAGATTTGAAATAATCATTCAGCTCTCTTTTCTTCAGATCAATTTCGTTTACTGAACTCAGCAGTTTCAGTTTGGAAGTACGCTGAAAGATAGAGGGCGTCCTGAAGGATGAATCCATAAATTCCAGTGCAGCAAAAATAAAAGTAGAAAGCATGAACATAAGCACACCAACCAATGCCACAATCACAGTACGGCGGGTGGGCTCAGGCTTGTAAGAAGGTTGACCAGCAATAGTAAGCTGGAAGTTATTTTCCGGGTTTACGTCTACATCCAGTGATGATTGCAAGCTCTTATTCAGTGTTTCATATTCCTGGGTTGCAATACGCAACTGTGTTTCTTTCGATTGCAGAATTACTTCTTCACCACCACCGGATGAAGTGATGCGATCATATTCATCTTTTTGCTTTCTGAACAGACTAACGTTCGTTTCACTGGCACTGATAGCCTGTTGCAATTCAATTTTTTTGTTTATCAGGTCATCACGCTTGTTCTGCGCTTTTTCTCTTGCTTTGATAGCGTCTGTAGCCCTACTGCTACCAGACGAAAGTCGCTGGATCTCACGCATATTGGCATCTATCTGGTCCTGCAGGCGCTTGATCTCATCTTCATTTTTACCATTCTTTTGAAGATCAAGATCAGAGTTCTTCCTTTTCAGCTCGTTAATTGCAGCATTATTATTGCCGCCGGAAGAAGCATCTGCACCGGGCGTTTCTATTGATTGCAATTGTATTTCAACTGCATTCAGGTCACCTCTTAAGCCGTTCAGCTTGGCCAATTCAGAGTTATATTTTGAAGTCATTTCCCGCACCACATCCATCGCAGCTACTGATCTGTCGGCCACATTGGGCGTACCAATTTTAGCCTTATACTCCTGGAATTTATCTGTCAGGCTATCTACCACTCTCTTTTTAGCAGCAGTAAGACTATCCAGCTTAGCTGTAGACTCCTGCGTACGTAACCCATAAATGGAGTTAAAGAAACGAATGAACTGGGCACCAATGGTATTTACAACATAAGCAGATAACTCGGGTGACTCTGATTTGAAAAAGATATTAATGAAGTCAGTATGACCTACCCTATCAAAACTGATGTTTTTGCCCAACGAATTATCATCGTATCCATATAATCCTATCAGATCAAACACCTTCTTTTCTTCAGGATTGAATGGAGAGATTAGCTCCATCTGCAAAATTTTATGACGCAGGATAACTTTAGCAGCTTCCAGGTCGGCATTCTTATATGCTTCGCTCTGCATTTTATTGCTGCTCAGCGTGCGAAAAGGATGCCTGTCCTCCAGGTCATGCAACAACAGTTTATAAGAAAGCATACCCATCACTTTGGGTGATCTGAACGTTTCAATCAGGTTATTGAAACGCATGTCTATCTCATACACGTTGTATGACTCGTCTTGGGTAATCTTTACTTTTTGCTGAATAGTGAACCCTGTTGAATATTGCGCCAGAGACACGTAGTTTTTAGGCATGAACAGGGTAAAAACAAAGCCTGCAATCAATCCTAATACCGAGCAGGCGAGAATAATCCATTTCTTTCTTAACAGCGAATACAATAAATACATTAAATCCATAAGGACTCTTGTTTGCGGTTTCGGGAGGAAAAGTATTTAAAAAATCCGGGAACTCATAGCAGTTCCCGGATCTCTGATACTAATATTTGAGATTAAAATTACTGTTTGTTCTTAAACATCTTGGTTACCTGGGCCACTTTACCGTTTATATTCAGCGTCATGGTGTACAATCCGGTTGGTAAACCTGCCCCGGCTGTGTTTACACGCAGGGTATTAAACCCTTCAGACAGCTTACCGAAGCTTTGGCGCAATACCAGTCGGCCATTCATGTCAAACACATTCACATTAACCACATTATCCGATGCAGTATTGTTGAAATCCACATTAATAATATCTGTAAACGGATTCGGATACACTTTCGTCCTCATTATAGACGGCTCGGCCGTTGGTTGCGCAGTAGCAGGAGCATCGGTTGTTGGTGTTACAACAACAGAATCAGCATTACCATTCAGCACAGTACCGGCACCAGATACTTTGTCGTCGTAAGCTTCCACAATCAGACCTGCATTGAACGCCCAGGCAGCCTGGTCAGTAGTGGTAAAGTTTAGCATCAGCTCACCATTAGCATCCGAGGTCAGATCACCTATATACACAATCTTGGTTGAGTTCATCCATGAGTTGAGATATACAGTTCTGCCATTTATAATGTACTTGGCTGTATAATCACCCTGGAACCATCCGTCTGTACTCATACTGCCAATAAAGCCCACACGGTAGCGTTTGTTAAGAGCCAGGCCAGACAGTTTCATCTGGGCCAATTGCTGCCTGTCTATCCAGTAGTTAGACTGTAATACGCCATCAGGTACTATACCTGAGTTATTACCCGTAACTACGCCATAGTTGTTGTCACCATTCATCGTTTTTACAATGCTCAGTGTTAACCCACTTGGTTGTCCACCCTGGTCTGTAAGACCTGTGAATACGTTATAATACACAGGGAATGATTCCCAGTTATTCCATGGAGCACCTACACTGCCAGTTGAATAGTTCAGATTGATGTACACAATAGACTGCGGTGTAATTGTCCTGGTTATATTACTGTAATCATAGAATGTATTACTGATTCTTTCGCGGATGCGATACCAGTACTTCGTATTTGGCGCTACACTGGAATCTATATATGTTGTAATATGAGCAGGAATATTCATTGTAACCGCATTGGTTGTAAACAATGAATCGGTGGCACGCTGCAACTGGAAGTTACCAGATGTAGTGGTCCTGTCAGACCAGGTCAGTCTTATCTTATTCCTTGTCAATGGTTCAGCATCCAGATTAGTTGGATTCAATGGAGTAGTGGTAGTGTACTCTTCGATCTGGATAGCATTTAACGCAGCAAATGTTGCAGCACTTAGCTTGGTAATATCTACTGTTAATGCACCACTGGTTGGTGTTAAACCATTCAGGTTAGCTGTCTGGTTGCTGTTGTAGCTTGCATTCAGCGTATCACTTACAGAACCACATGTAAACTTGGTAGTTGCATTCAACCCTTCATTTCTGCTACCAACAAATACCAGGTTGTACTTCTTAGCATTGTCAAGGCCGCTGAATTTTATCTGAACCGCTGTAGTAGTAGTATTCAGTAAACCAGCACTCAATACCTGGTCAGAGAACACACCAGAGTTATTTCCGGTTACAAAACCCAGGTACTCATTAGTTCCGGACCATGCCTGCACCAACTGCATACTCATGCCAGTGGTAGTATTCTTTTCATCTACCAGGCTGCTGAGCGTACCTGCACCTGCATAGATAAAGTAGTTATTCCATGGCGCAGGCGCATTGTTACCCGAACTAAAGTTAATGTATACAGAACGTGTATTCTTGTCAGTGATCGTAATAGTAACATTGGTACTATCCGCAGCTCCTTTATCATCAGTCGCTATTACTGTAAGGTTATAAGTACCTACATCACCCACCGCAGGAGTAACCTGCATTCTGTAATTGCTGCCACCCAATGATGACACATTTACGAAGTAAGGCTTATTAGGAATAGATACAGTAATGATATCTGTAGGATCATCAGTAATGGTAAAGTTACGTTGAGCAGTACTATCAGACTTGATGGACACACTGCTGATACTGCCGATAACCGGTACATTATTGGCACTTGTAATAGCAATCGTATCGCTGGAGGCACTGGCTCCATAGCGGTTTACACCTTGTATATAATAATAATACTGTGTATATGAAGTCACCGCCATATCACTATAGGTAATACTGTCTTTGTTAAGTGCAGAAGGATTCAGCAATGTATAAGGACCGGCTACGTTCGTGGCCCTGTACACCCTGTATGCTTCTTCACTCAATGATACATCCTGCCAGTTCAGCTTAATACCACCGGTAATAGTTTGGCCATAGAAATTCAGTGGTTTGGCAGGCGGTAAGCCATCATCATAAATGGTTTGAATAACCAGTGCATTCAACACACCACCAGAGTTAGCGTTGGCCTGGTCGCCAATCATATTGATAAATACCTCGCCATTTGTATTAGGCTGTACCTGGTAAACAGTACCTGTTTCAGTGGTATTGCTGCTAAAATGTACTGCAGCGCTTTGATTACCTATTTTGTAAGTTGTAACAGAATTAGCAGTCATACCGCAGAAATCGCACACATAACTGCCAAAGAAAGTAAAGTTATACCTGCCAGCAGGATTCAGACCAGAGATACGCACTCTTACACTGTCATAAGAAGAACCATTAAAGAAGCCCCATTGTAGCCTGTCTTTCATAACATTGTCAGGATATACGCCGGAGTTATTGCCGGTTTGTGCACCTCCATCAGCTGGATGCCAATCAGTATTATATCCCACTATATTAAATCCAACAGTTGTTGTTTCTCCTTTTATATTCTTAAAGTTAGAGAACGATGAACCCGATTTCAGATCAAGGTCATTCCACAATGATACACCACCAGTGTAATACATCATATTAAGCTGGATAGTTTCATTAGGATCTTTATCGTTCACTTTAACATTAAATGTACGTTCAGCCCAGGCACCGTATCCATCATTTACGTGAACAGTTACAGGATAAGTACCTGCTGCCAGGTAACCAGGTTTCAGGATCAGGCCTGCCTGACCATTACCTTTATTAACCAATGTTCCAAAGCTCAGGGAATCTACCAGGTTCCAGCTCATAGTGCTGTTACCTTCAGGATCATTAGCTGTAAACGACACATATACAGAATCACCTTCATTCATTGTAACATCGGAAATCGTATTCAGCACTGGTACGCCATTATTATTTACAGACATTGCAAATGTTGCAGTGTCCTTACCACCAAATTCATCTGCTACATATACTTTCATAGTATATACACCCTGTGAACGTACATTGGTAGTAAATGTAATGCTGGCTTTTCCATTGCTGATATCTTGCGTAGTAGCAAATGATGGCAGCTTCTCATATGAGAACACCAGCAGATCTCCATCCGGATCTTTTGCTGTTACCGGCAGCGTAAGCGTAGTTCCATACTTCATAGTGTAGTTAGGAATAAGCGATATTACCGGTTTCGAGTTCTTGGTAATAGTAGAAGCCTCATTGCTGTATGCGGAAGAATTCACCTGTCCTATTGCCCTTACTTTATAATAGTAAGTAACATTTGCAAACAGTGAATCATCCATATAGGTCATCGTTCCATTGCCGGCAGCAAGTACAGCTACTTTACGATAAGTAGTATTGTTTCCGGATGAACGCCATACTTCATACCCCTGCTCATTATTGGCATTATCTGTCCAGGACAAGGTAGCAGTGCTGGTAGATAATGCGGTAGCAGTTAAACCAGTAGGTGTTGCAGGCGTTGCCGGTGCTGCCAATGTAGTAACCGCCGAAGGTTTATAAGTGAAGTTCATTAACGTTGCAAGATCTGCAGCAGTCAATGCACCATTGATCACATAAATATCATCCATATTACCGGAGAAATAGTCCGATGTGCCGGTAGCTTCATTAAATACATTCTCCGTAGAACCTGTAGCATTTGAATAACCAAATCTTGCTACAGTTGCCGTTGGCGCAGCAATATTTGTAATTCCAAGTGCATCATTCGCTATCACCTGCACCCCGTTAACAAACAGTTTCAGTGAGGCCTGGTTGTACACTACAGCTACATGGTTCCAATCATTATTATTCCAGCCGGAAATACCAGTAACTGCCGCAGAGGCTATTTTTACGCGTATGCTGGTGCTGGCAACACCAGCTTCCAGTACTCCCGCATTAAAGCGTAAACCTAAACCATTAGCGTTGTTTCCAAAATCAAACACAACTCTCTTATTATTGGTGGCAGTAGCTTTGATCCACAAGGCTACTGTACGCTGTGTATAATAGCCGTCATTGGGGAAACCGCTGGTACTGTTATCGACAGTAGCATAAGAGTTAGAACTGGTAGCACCGGTAAACAAAATCGAATGGGTGCCTTCTTTCGGTGTAACGGCAGAATACGTAGTAGGGCTGTTCAGTGTAAGTGTACGGGTAGTACTACCAAATGCGTCCGCTCCACTGTTATTAACCTTCCAGTTCACCTCGTTAAAGTTGTAGGCGTAATCAGATTCACCGCCTGTACCCACAGCCCTTACTTTATAATAATATGTTGTATTAGCCACCAAACCAGAATCACTGAAAGATGTACCCGTAGTATTTGCCACAGGGGCAAAAGGACCTGTAGCACTGGTAGCACGTACCAGTTCAAACCCTGTCTGGTTAACACTATTGCTTACCCAGGTGAGGTTAATTTTATTATACGCCGCTGCAGTAGCTTTAAGCGAAGAAGGTGCAGCCGGCGCAGAGTTACCAACATTATAAGTTCTGAAGAAGTTGGCAGCAGGCACCAGAGCTTTTGACAAGCCGGCATCATTCTGCCATTTAAGCGTAATACTATCAGTACCTGTTATATCAAAGAATGGAAGCGCAATGGGATAGAAACCAGCCTGCAGATAAATACTTGCAGATACACAGGTAGTAATAGAATGAGAACCATCATTGGTAATCAGCGGTGTAGCATTATTATCATAAGGCTGTCCGATAAAGAACTTACTGCCATCATCAGAACAAAGTTCAAAAGTATAGTTGGCTGTAGTCGGTATTTTAATATACCCCTCATACAATATACCAAACTGATCAAGACGCGGCTTTATCGGGATCATGGTGTTGTTAGGACTGGTATACGTTCCTGTTTTAATAATCGGCTCTGCAGCAAAGTCTGGCAATGCAGTCCATACACCTTGATATGTTTTATAGTTTATACCAGTGGCAGTGAAGTTAGTAGCCGCAGTTATCTGGTTGCTGGCTACAGATAAATTACCTGCCGCATCTTCCGCACGCACATAAAATGTATACACTTTGTTGCTATCCAGGTTAGAAGCAGCGAAAGTTGTATCTGTGGTAATATATGTTTTTACACCATTCAGGTAAATGTTATATCGTAGCACACCTACGTTATCAGTTGATGCATTCCACTTTAGCAATGCATAAGAAGTAGCGATGCCCTGCAACATAAAGTTGCCCGGCGCTGTTGGCGCTGAATTATCCAGTTCTGTTTTGGCAGACGCCTGGTTACTGTTGGCAGCTGCACCATTGGCACCTACTGCTCTGATAACATAATAGTAAGTCGTATTTGAACTAAGATTATTATCCAGGTAAGTAACTACATTAGGAGCTGTTACAGCAATCAGCTTATATGGACCGCCTGTAACTGTACCCCTGTAAATTTCATAACCGGTTTCCTGCTCGCTTGCATTAGGATTCTCAGCCCAGTCAAGCTGTACACTGGTGATAGAGATTGCATTAGCTGTTAAATTTTTAGCAGCCTCGGGTTTAGGAATACCGGTAGCATCTACCACTTTAAACACAGGTGAGAACAAGGTTCCGCAACCGTTGGTTTCTACTACCTGCGCTTTATAACTACCGATACCAGCAGTATAAAGGCTATCTGTAGCACCAGAGATCAGCGCATCATTTTTATACCATTTATAGCTATCGTAGCCGGCAGGTAATTTCAGTGAAACAGTAGTGCTGCCATCAACTGAAGGCAGTACATTACTCACCATACCATTTACCTGGATAGGAGGCGTTTGTGTCACCGATTTTGGTGAAATAACAGCCGGTTTGGGCGACCAGTCTGACCAATCAGATGTAGCCGAACGCTTGAAACGTACATCGTAGCTACCATAGGCATTCACTGTAATTTCATTACCAGTAAAGCTGGTAATATTAGTAGGCACTAAGATAGTATTGGTACCATTGGTCATAGTAGCAATAGTAGTTGTGCCATCCTTACGCCACTCGTAAGCATAAAAACCCGGGGTAAGCCCCATTTTAGCACTGATAGTAGTTTCAGGACAGTATTGAAGACGTTGGAAAAATACCAATGGGTTGGCCTTGTGCACATCATTCATATAGTCAGTAAAACCAGGCATAGCCCAGTGATTGTACCATATACCATGTCCCATTCCGGCAAACAAAGTATAAGTGATATCTGCACCAAGATTTTTTAACCCGGTATAGATTGTATTAGCTGTACCAGGGCTTGGATTGGTATCAGTGCCACCACTGGCAAACCAGATAGGAATATGCACGATAGGCGTCAAAGAAAAAGAAGTATTCAATGCGGCAGATGAAGGAGCGATCTTTGCCACACGTTGCGGATAGTAATAGGCCATATTCCAAGCAGCACTACCACCATCAGACAAACCATCTACAAATACACGGTCAATATCTACACGGGCATATTTTACCAATGAGTCAACAATTCTCAGCACAATACCAATCTTTGAACCGGAAAGGTTACCATTCGGATCACCCCATTGGCTTGAACAGCCACTGGTCATAACACTTTGTGGATACAGTAAAAATCCATCAAACTGTCCACCATCAACCCAGTCGCGAAATACTTTACCACCATGCAGCAACTGCAGTTCATTATTATATACCCCATTGTTCGTAGAACAACCTCCTTCACCGGCTCCATGAAAAAACACCATGATAGGATACTTTTTGCCGGGATTGTCCTTAAAAGTTTTGGGATATTTTAAACGGAAGGGAATATTTTGAGACCCTCCATTAATAAAATAAGGTTTGAACGATTTAGTGTCATATGAGTTGCTGCCGGTACTGATACCGTTGATAGAAGTAGCAACCCATTTCTGCAAACCAGTTATAGAGGGATCGGGCCTGTTGACAGATCCTAATGTTGCAGAGGACGAATACCTGTAAAGGCTATCGTCTGGGCTAAATACGTTTTGCGCCTGTGAAAACGCAATACAGAAGAGCATTCCAATTGTGGTAAGAAGTAATAATCGCTTCATAATAAGCTATGATTAAAAACGTTAAAATCAAACTGTGATAAAATCCAGATTGGTTTTAAGCAAGGATATCTTTATCCAAATAGGCAATAAGAGTTATTAGAGAGGCATATTGGAGGCGATGCTCTGGATTGGTTTTCTCGAAGAATAATTAGAGGTAAAGCAATAAAGGTAATTCTGGGGGATAGTTGGAGGTAAGGCTAAAGCAGTGGCTCAAAAGTAATAATAATTTCTAAAAAGCGAAATTATTTGGGTTTTATATTGCATCCAATAACACATAGTGGGTATTTTTACGCCGCCCATATGAGCTTTACGCTTTCTTTCCTTTCTTTACGCGCGATTTGTAAGCCATTGTAACAATTTGTATTAGACCAATCTTATGCTTATAATTCAGTTATCATCTGTAGCACTTGTTATTTTCTGGTTAAGCCTGGCCATTATTTTTTACAGCTATGTAGGTTACGGTATCCTTATATGGATATTGGTTGCCATCAAGAAACGGATAAAACCTGCTCCGGTCAACGTTGAAACAACAGACCAGTTTCCGCTGGTAGCGTTGGTAGTGGCAGCTTATAATGAAGAGGATTTTATTGTTACAAAAATCGAGAACACACTGGCACTGGATTACCCCAAAGACAGGCTGGAATTGATTTTCATCACTGATGGCTCATCAGATAGCACACCAGCCATTATAGAAAAATACCCCGGTATCCGGTTGTTGCATCAGCCCGAACGCAGGGGCAAAGTAGCCGCCATGAACCGGGCGATTCAATACGTACAATCACCATTGGTAATCTTCTGCGATGCCAATACTTTATTAAACACGGCTTGTGTAAAAGAGATCGTGAAGCATTATAAAGACCCCAAAGTAGGCGGTGTTGCCGGTGAAAAAAGGATCCTTCAGCAAGGCTCAGATGCTGCTGCGGCGGCAGGCGAAGGTCTTTACTGGCGCTATGAATCCTTCCTGAAAAAGCTTGATTCTGACCTATATACAACGGTAGGCGCAGCCGGTGAGTTATTCTCCGTACGCAAAGATCTGCTGGAAGAAGTACCGGAAGGTACTATTATTGAAGACTTTGTTCAGTCATTGAAATTGTGTATTAACGGATATGTAGTTCGGTATGAACCACAGGCTTATGCAGCAGAAGCATCTTCCGCTTCTATTAAAGAAGAGATGAAGCGCAAAGTACGCATCTGTGCCGGCGCCTTCCAGGCTATGGTATTGCTAAAGGAATTGTTTAATGTATTTAAGTATCCTGTTGTTTCATTCCAGTTTATTTCACATCGCATCCTTCGCTGGACAATTTGCCCTATAGCCCTTATTACACTGCTGCTAAGCAACATTGTGCTGGCACTGGTGGAAGTAGGTATTTTCTATAAGGTGATACTGTTATTACAATGTATTTTTTATGTGGCCGGAATTACCGGTTGGGTTTTTGCCAGCAGGAACGTTCGTATTAAAACAGTGTATGTCCCGTTTTACTTTTTATTCATGAACCTCTCTGTTTTCGCGGGTTTCAACAGATTTATCCGTAATAAACAAACAGTATTATGGGAAAAGGCTTCCCGTCAGAAACTCACATAAATACCACATTAATGGTATTTGCAGGCGACGTAGATATACCCATATTTGCATGTAATAAAAATATAATAAAGTCCAATATTTGGTTTATTGATTTTTGTTGCTATTTTTACATCCAGTTTCCTACCCTACCTGTTAATTGAATTCAAGATCCTTTGTAAGCACTGGTACAATACCAGTTTCACAAAATAGCTTATACTCAACTACCACAAATCCTTAGAAATTGCCAACAGTATCTGAGACTAATTTATCAGATCAAATCCACGCATTCATCCTGTAAAGCTTTGCTTTAACAATGGTCACCTGACCTTTATTTAATAATCTGTATTTCCCAATACCTGATGTAACCGCATGTCCAAATGCAAGCCTGTTGAAAAATTGCGACTCATTTAAGAACAATTTATTTCTGCCCATGAAAAAGAAATTACTCGCAATTGATGACAGTAAAGCAATGCGTTTTTTACTGCAAACTGTATTAGGAAAAGATTACGAAATCGTTACTTCGCCTGATGGTTGTTCGGCTATGTACTGGTTATCTAAAAGAAATCTTCCTGATCTGATTATCGTAGATGCTCAACTTCCAGACATGCAGGACTGGGAACTGATCGAACAGTTTTCATCCAGCGGTTTGTACAGAGACATCCCCATGATTGTTTTATCGTCTTTTGATCAAAGTATAACCCAGGCTAAATGCCTTGAGTTTGGTGTTGCAGAATATTTTCTGAAACCCTTTAACCCGGTATTGCTTGCAGAATCTGTAAACCGCATCATTAACAATGCGGGTGTAAAAACAACTGATGTTGCCTTTACCGAACAAAATTAATGCTTCACCAAAACACCTCTTAACCTTACTTTATGGAACTAAATTATTTACTTAACGAAGAGAAAGCTACCAGGAGAACATACAGGCACTTTACCATCAACAACACTTCCACACCGGAAGCGCTGGTTGTAAAAAAGCTGGAGTTCTTTTATATCGGTAAGAAATCCGAGAATATCGACATCCTCATCCGTTCTTTCGAAAGTGGCTATGCCGCTGAAAATATCAGCAACGCCAAAGCAATGCTTACCCGCCTTACAGGTAGCAAAGACAGGCATGTTGCTGTTCCCGACGTCATTATCGTTGATACATCTGTTGACTCAGAATCACTGCGCGAACTGAGCCGTTTCCTTTCCTCCAGTAAGGTTCTGGCCACTATTCCTTTTGTGGCTGAAGCTTCCGGCGCTCATACAGCAGATATTGCCCGTTTCAAAAACTGTACTTTCATCGATGAGATCATCTTTTTGAAAGATTACAATAAAGCCACCCTTCACCGTAAAGTGAGCTTCCTTAAAAAGGTTAAAGAACGCCAGGTAAACGAACTCGCTGTCAGTAATGAAACAAAACCCAATACACGCAAAGTATCTGGCGTTTTCTTCAAACGTGCTTTTGATATTACTGTATCATCTGCCATTTTACTTGCTGCCAGCCCGGTAATGCTCCTGATTGCACTGGCTGTAAAGCTGGAGTCAAGAGGACCTGTGTTCTATATTGCTAAACGTGCGGGACGCGGCTACAGAATATTCGACTTTTACAAGTTCAGGACCATGCAGGTAAATGCTGACAGTAAGATTAAAGATTTTTCTCATTTGAATCAGTATAATGCCAACCAAACCTCTGGTCCGGTTTTCTTTAAGATCAATAACGATCCCCGCATTACCAAAATAGGCAACTTCCTGCGTAACACCAGCCTGGATGAGTTACCTCAATTACTGAATGTATTAAAAGGCGATATGTCGCTGGTAGGTAACAGACCTTTGCCGCTGTATGAAGCCGCTACCTTAACTACCGACGAGTGGGCTAAACGCTTTATGGCCCCTGCAGGTATGACAGGTCTGTGGCAGATCAAGAAAAGAGGTAAAGATGATATGTCAGTAGAAGAAAGGCTTACGCTCGACATTGATTATGCAGACAAGTACAGCTTCCTGTATGACCTGTGGATCATGGCCAACACTCCTTCTGCCATTTTGCAGAAAACCAATGCCTGATCATTCATTTGTACCGATTATATAGATCACAATCTCCGTATCCCGGAGATTGTATTTTTATTACCCAAAAAGAAAGAATGATATGCAGAAGGCGCACCAACCTTTCATATCTATCATTACGCTCAATTATAACCAGGCAGATGTAACCTGCGCCTTCCTGGCTTCTACCGAAAAGCTGAATTACACCAATTACGAAATACTGGTGTGTGATATGGCATCTGCTGAAGATCCTTCCGCTAAAATATTATCAGGTAATTATCGCAATACACGCCTGCTGCTCAGCAAAGACAACCTGGGCTTTGCCGGTGGCAACAATTGGGGAATGGACCAGGCAAAAGGCGATTTCATCTTCGTTGTAAATAATGATACCGAAGTAACACCCGATCTGTTGAACGAATTACTAAAGCCTTTCGATGAAGACCCTTCTATTGGCGTTACCTGTCCCAAGATCATGTACTTCGATCAGCCTAACATTATACAGTATGCGGGGTTTGAACCCATGAGTAATTTCACAGGGCGCACTTTTATTGTAGGTATAGGCGAGGAAGATAAAGGACAACACAATACACCGGGTGCTACCAACGGTGCACATGGCTGTGCCATGATGATAAAAAAAGAAGTGATTGAAAAAACAGGTCGTTTCCCTAAAAAATTCTTTTTGTATTACGAAGAATGGGACTGGTCTGCAAGAATACTGAAAGCAGGTTACAAAATATGGTACACGCCTTCTGCTGTTATCTACCATAAAGAATCCATGAGCGTTGGAAAGGCCAACCCCATGAAGGTGTATTATCATACGCGTAATCGTATTTTATATATTCGCCGTAATGCAAACTTTTTACAGAAGGGTGTATTTACAGCGTTCTTTGTTTTTTTCACAGCCCCCAAAAGCATTGTGGGCTACCTGGTAAACAAACAATTTACCCATTTGAAATACTTTTTGAAAGGCGCAGCGTGGAACCTTTATTCTTCCAGCGCTTCGGCGGTTTAGCACAAAATATGTATTTCAAAAAAACGTTAGCATAACATGATACAGAGCATACTCCACATAATTTTCCTGTTGCTGTTCATTTACATGGCGGTTTACACAGTTTATTTCTTCATTGCAGCTATTGCAGGCAAGCTGTACAGCCCCAAAAAATACGAACCCATTGCTACCAGGAAAAGAATTGCAGTATTAATCCCTACTTACAAGGAGGATGAGGTAATTCTGACCACCGCCCGCAAGGCAAAGGCACAGGACTACCCCGAGGCTTACTTCGATGTATTTGTAGCCGCAGACCAGTTGAAACCGGAAACTATTGCCCAATTAAGGGCTATACCGGTAAATGTGCTGGAAGTACAATTTGAACTTAGCTCCAAAGCAAGATCGCTTAACCGCTTACTCAATCATATTCCGGAAGATCAATACGAAATTGCCATTATCATTGATGGTGACAACATTATGATGCCCGGCTGTCTTGAAAAGGTAAACACGGCCTTCGTTAATGGTTTCCGTGCCGTTCAATGCCATCGTATTGCAAAAAACAAAAACAGCACTGTAGCTGTGCTGGATGCCATGAGCGAGGAGATCAATAACAATATCTTCCGCAGGGGCATGCGTGCACTGGGCTTTTCTGCAAGCATCATTGGCTCAGGAATGGCCTTTGAATTTAAAAAACTGAAAGAGATCTATAATAAACCAGGTATCCTGGGGAATGCGGCCTGTGATCGCGAGGTTGATTTTGAAATTATGAAGGCTGCTATTGAAATGGAATTCATTGATGACGCCTATGTGTTGGACGAAAAAGTAGCTAACCGGGCTGTATATCAACGCCAACGCACCCGCTGGCTGGAATCCCAGATCATTCACCTTCGCCTGTTCTTTGACAAAAAGAGCGGCCCGCTGCCAAAAACAAAAGACTATTTCAATAAGCTGTTTTCAAACCTGGCACTTCCCCGCCTGCTTTTCTTACTGGCCTACTTCCTGGTATTTGCAGTATTTGTAGTAGAATACTTCACAGGGTTTTCTATTTTATACCCATCTTACATTTACTGGCTGATACTTACAATCATGTACATATCGGTTTTTATAATATCTATTCCCAGCAATATGTACTCATGGTCTACAGTAAAAGCGCTGAGCCATGTGCCATTAATGGTATTATCCATTGTAAAAGCATTATTCTCCATGAAAGTGAGCCGAAAAGAATTTCTTCATACACCAAAAGCCTTTACACAGGATAGCACACCTGAACATTCCTGATTTCCATAGCCCACAACTTTTGTAGAGTACTTTATATTTTTTACCCGCTTTTCTCAAACACAGTCTGGGAGCGGGTTTTAGGCTATTTCCCCGCATTTACATCAATTGACATTTATCAAAAACAGATACGTATATTTTTTGATAACATATTCGCATTTATTCACATTTTATACACTTTCTCACCATTAACCTTAATTGGTCTCGATTTTGCATAAAAAATTTCCACTCACCCATACCTTTCATAACCCGTTACCCTACAAAACGAACCACCCGATTCGCCATTTTCATTTTTAAAAAATCCGGGGCTTCATGTATCTCAAAACAACATTCGACCGTTACTTGGTAAGGTTTTTGTACTCTTATGCCCGCGCCTGGCGCAGGTTTCATTATCCGATATATCCCGAATCCGAAAAATCAACCTTATGAAGAACTCTACCCTACCGCGTAGTAAGTTTTATTTGCTGGTATTATTTCTCCTATTTGCTTCTTTTTCAAAAGGCTATTCTCAAATGACCGCCAAAAGCCTTACTGGCTCCAACGGTGTATTTATTGGCTTTTACGAGTTCAAGCCATTGAATTACGATCCTTCCAAAAAGTACCCCCTTATCATTTTCATGCACGGCATCGGTGAAAGAGGCAACGGTACTACCGATTTACCAAACATTCTTGGCAACGGGCTTCCCAACAACATCAGGAATGGTCATAACATGACCTTTACCTGGAATGGCAAAACGGAAACCTTTATTGTGTTAATGCCCCAGTTGAGCCCCAGCTATGGCTCATGGCCGGCATTCTATACAGATGAAATGCTGAAATACGCCCTGGCAAATTTCAACGTCGACGAGGACAGGGTATATCTTACAGGGTTGAGTCTTGGTGGTGGTGGTACCTGGTTCTATGCCGGTAACACTGCAGCCAATGCCAAAAAGTTTGCAGCCATTGGCATCAGTTGCGGTACTGAACAATATGTAAACTTCTGTAATATCGCCTCAGCCAACCTGCCTACCTGGGCTTTTCACGCCACCAATGACGGTACAGTTAGTGTAAACGCTACTTATAACAATATTGCCAAACTAAACGCCTGCAACCCGGCAGTAAAGCCTTATATGACCATCTGGCCCGACGGCGACCACTGGATCTGGGGACGCGTTTATGATACGGCCTACGAATGGCAAAATCCGAATATTTATGAATGGTTCCTGGGACAGAACAGGACCTTACCCGTCAATAAACGACCAATCGCCAAAGGAGGAGCTGACCTTACCATCACCACAGGAAACGGCGTAGCGACATTGAACGGCTCTGCCTCTTATGACCTGGATGGGAAGATCGTCCGTTATGTATGGCGAAAAATTGGAGGGCCGGGATGGGGCTCCCTCAAAACACCAACCTCCACAGACGGTATTGCCACCGCCACCGAATTATGGCTGGCAGGTACCTATGTCTACGAAGTAAAAGCCATTGACGACCGTGCAGACTGGGCAATGGATACCGTGCAGGTAGTGGTTACAGACGGGGGGAATATCAATACTGCACCCACAGCCAATGCAGGATCGGATGTCACTCTCACCTTACCAACCAACAGCACAACATTAACCGGCACCGCTTCCTACGACAAAGAAGGTATTACTTCTTATGCATGGTCGTATGTAAGTGGACCTACCACTTATACCATTGCTAATCCTTCTCTTCCTGTAACTGCCCTGAATAACCTGGTAGCAGGAACTTATACTTTTAAACTGACTGTTACTGATAATGTCGGGCAGAAATCCGAGGCAACGGTAAAAGTAATTGTAAATGCATCCGGTGTTAATCAGCCACCTACAGCCAATGCAGGTAGTGATGTAACCATTACCTTGCCAACCAGCACGGCTACATTGAATGGCTCCGCATCAGTTGATCCGGATGGCAGCATCTCTACTTATGCCTGGTCGTATGTAAGCGGCCCCACTCAGTACACTATTACAAGTCCGGCAGCTTCTACTACTACTGTAACCGGATTAGCTGCAGGTACCTATACTTTCAAACTGACTGTTACCGATAATAGCGGCGCTTCGTCATCGGCTACTGTAAAAGTAGTGGTGAACCCGGCGCCTAATCAGTCACCGGTTGCAAATGCCGGCAGTGATGTAACCATCACCTTACCTACCAGCACTGCTACACTCAATGGTAGCGCCTCCAGCGATCCTGATGGAAGCATTGCTTCTTATGCATGGGCTTATGTAAGCGGGCCTATCCAATATACCATCACCAGTCCTTCAGCTTCTACTACTACAGTAACCGGATTAGCTGCAGGTACCTATACTTTCAAACTGACTGTTACTGATAATAGTGGCGCTTCTTCTTCTGCCACGGTTAAAGTAATAGTAAATCCGGCGCCTAATCAGTCACCTGTAGCCAACGCAGGTAGTGATGTCACCATCACATTACCTACCAGCATAGCAACACTCAACGGTACTGCATCCAGTGATCCCGATGGAAGCATCTCTACTTATGCATGGGCCTACGTAAGCGGACCTACTCAGTACACCATTACCAGCCCTTCGGCTTCTACTACTACTGTAACCGGACTGGCTGTAGGTACCTATACTTTCAAACTGACTGTTACCGATAATAGCGGCGCTTCATCATCGGCTACTGTAAAAGTAGTGGTGAACCCGGCGCCCAATCAATCGCCGGTTGCCAATGCTGGTAGCGATATTACCATTACATTACCTGCCAGCACCGCAACGCTCAACGGTAGCGCATCAAACGATCCTGACGGAAGCATCGCCACCTATGCATGGAGCTATGTAAGCGGACCTACCCAGTATACCATTACCAGTTCCTCAGCAGTATCTACTACTGTCACCGGATTGGCGGCTGGCACTTATACTTTCAAATTAACTGTTACCGACAATAGTGGCGCCTCTTCTTCTGCCACTGTTAAAGTGATAGTAAATCCGGCACCTAACCAGGTACCGGTGGCCAATGCAGGCAATGATGTCACTATCACATTACCTACCAGCACCGCCACACTCAATGGCAGCGCGTCGAACGACCCAGATGGAAGCATTGTTTCTTATGCATGGTCATATCTAAGTGGACCCGCCCAATATACCATCACCAGTCCTTCGGCTTCATCTACTACAGTAACAGATCTGGTACAAGGCACTTATGTATTTAAACTGACTGTAACAGATAACAATGGAGTCTCTGCATCAGCTACTGTAAACGTAGTGGTAAATAATCCAGCTAACCAGTTACCGGTAGCCAATGCAGGCAGTGATGTCACAATCACCTTACCTATCAGCGCCGCCACACTCAATGGCAGCGCATCGAACGATCCTGACGGAAGCATTATTTCTTATACATGGTCATATGTAAGTGGACCTGCTCAATACACAATTACAAGTCCTTCTGCTTCATCCACAACCATAACAGGATTAACAGCAGGGACTTATACTTTCAAGTTAACCGTTACCGATAACAGCGGTGCTTCTGCATCGGCTACTGTTAAGATAATAGTAAACGCAGCACCTAACCAGGTACCGGTGGCCAGCGCTGGTAATGATGCAACCATTACCCTGCCGACCAACAGCGTAACACTAAACGGTTCCGGTTCTACTGATTTCGATGGGCTCATTACTTCATATGTTTGGACATATGTAAGCGGACCTGCTCAATACACAATTACAAGTCCTTCTGCTGCGGCTACTACGGTAACCGGGCTCGTTGAGGGAACTTATACTTTCAAGTTAACAGTTACCGATAACAGCGGCGCTTCTGCATCAGCTACTGTTAAAGTAATAGTGAACGCAGCACCTAACCAGGTACCGGTGGCCAGCGTTGGTAATGATGTAACCATCACCCTGCCGACCAGCAGCGTAACACTAAATGGCAGCGCATCGAACGACCCTGACGGAAGCATTACCTCTTATACATGGTCATATGTAAGTGGACCTGCTCAATACACAATTACAAGTCCTTCTACTGCGGCTACTACGGTAACCGGGCTCGTTGAAGGAACTTATACTTTCAAGTTAACAGTCACTGATAACAGCGGTGCTTCTGCATCGGCTACCGTTAAGGTAATAGTAAACGCAGCACCTAACCAGGTACCGGTGGCCAGCGCTGGTAATGATGCAACCATTACCCTGCCGACCAACAGCGTAACACTAAACGGTTCCGGTTCTACTGATTTCGATGGGCTCATTTCTTCATATATTTGGACATATGTAAGCGGACCTGCTCAATACACAATTACAAGTCCTTCTGCTGCGGCTACTACGGTAACCGGGCTCGTTGAGGGAACTTATACTTTCAAGTTAACAGTTACCGATAACAGCGGTGCTTCTGCATCGGCTACTGTTAAGATAATAGTAAACGCAGCACCTAACCAGGTACCGGTGGCCAGCGCTGGTAATGATGTAACCATTACCCTGCCGACCAATAGCGCAACACTAAACGGTTCCGGTTCTACTGATTTCGACGGGCTCATTACTTCATATGTTTGGACATATGTAAGCGGACCCGCTCAATACACAATTACAAGTCCTTCTGCTGCGGCTACTACGGTAACCGGGCTCGTTGAAGGAACTTATACTTTCAAATTAACAGTTACCGATAACAGCGGTGCTTCTGCATCAGCTACTGTTAAAGTGATAGTGAACACAATACCCAACCAGGTACCTGTAGCCAACGCTGGTAATGATATAACCATTACCCTGCCGGCCAACAGCGTAACCCTGAATGGCTCTGGCTCTACCGACTTTGATGGGCTTATTGCTTCATATGTATGGACGTATGTAAGTGGTCCTGGCCAATACACCATTGCGAATGCAAATACTGCATCAGCAACATTATCTAACCTGGTTGAAGGCAGCTATGTCTTCAAATTGACAGTAACTGATAACCAGGGAGCTTCTGGTACTGCCAATATTACTATAACAGTATTGCCTGCACCCAATAAGGCTCCGATAGCAAACGCAGGCAACGATACAACTGTAAACCTGCCTAACCCGGTTATCCGCCTCAATGCAACAGCCTCTTATGATCCTGACGGACAGATCGTTTCCTATGGCTGGACAAGGATCAGTGGTCCCGGTGCATTAACCATTGTGAATTCAACAACTGCTACGCCAACTGTAGTAGGTGTACAGGTGGGTACTTATGTGTTCGAACTCACTGTAACTGACGATAAAGGAGCTACGGCCAAAGACCAGGTTACTGTAACTGTACTGGCTCAACCAAACAGTAAACCGGTAGCAATAGCAGGAAAAGACACGACCATCGGTATACCTTCAACCAGCGCTATACTGAATGGAAGCAAATCGTACGATCCTGATGGTACCATTACTGCCTATAGCTGGAAACAGGTAAATGGTCCTGCGCCTGCCACTATCGCCAGTGCAGACAAGGCAGTATCTACTGTAAGTAACCTGCAACCAGGCGTATACACATTCGAATTAACTGTAACAGATAACAATGGAGTTACTGCAAAAGACAGCGTAGAGGTTACATTGGTCAACAACCTGCGTAATGAAGAACGCCTACTGGTGTATCCTAACCCGGTTACCAGCATTACTAACATGCGACTCCGCTGCCTGAGTGATACACTGGGCAATACCAAGGTTACCATATTTGACATGCATGGTAAACTGATACGTACATTCAGCACATACAAGTCACAATCCTATATGGATATTGCCATACCTGTTACGAGTCTTCTTTCTGGCATTTACTATATCGAAGTAAACATCGACAACAAGAAGAAGATGATTACCAAGTTTGTAAAACAATAAAGCTTAAACAGCTATCGCTGAAACTAAAAAGGGTGGAATTATATTCCACCCTTTTTCATTTACAAGTAATTAGATCTTTGTATAAACAATACAAACAAACCCTAAAAGGCAATACGCTGAAACCCTGTGTGGCAGCCTATTTCAGAAAAATGCAAACATCATAATTCAACATACCCCTATTCCTTAAACAGAAAAAATTAACCAACACTTATAATGAACACTGTTAATAAAAATGGATCGAAAGATTCATGAGATTGGTATAGTAATTGCAACTTTTTTGTGACCCATTCAATCCTCCTCCCTGTACAAAACAGTATTTGGTTCGATCATATTCGTTCAACCGGGAAGTTTTCTTAACCATTTAATCATTATCATTTATTCTTTTTTTATGTGTTAACCATTCAATGAATGGCAAATGGTATTTTATTATATAACCTGTGAAAGTGCTTTAAAATTTATTTCCTTATGAGAAAACTACTGGTTGCCCTATGTGTGTGCATCAGCGCTGTTGTATCTCAGGCTCAGCAAATTGCGAAAGGACTAACTGCTTCAAATGGTGTGTTTATTGGTTTTTATGAGTACAAACCAACCAATTACAGCACCAACACCAAGTACCCGCTCATCATCTTCCTGCATGGTATCGGTGAACGTGGTAATGGCACTACCGATCTGCCCAGTGTTCTGAACAACGGAACACCCAGCAACATTAAGAATGGTAGCACCATGACCTTCACCTGGAATGGTAAAACAGAAACCTTCCTGGTACTTACTCCACAGCTCAGCAATAATTACGGCTCATGGCCCAACTTCTACGTGGATGAAATGCTGAATTACGCAAAAAAGAATCTCAGCATCGACACCAACCGTGTCTTCCTCGCAGGCTTGAGTCTTGGAGGCGGGGGTGTATGGTCATACGCCGGTAGCACGCTGGACAATGCCAAAAAATTTGCAGCACTTGGTATCAGTTGTGGTACAGAGCAATATGTCAACTTCTGTAACATCGCTTCAGCCAACCTGCCTGTATGGGCTTTTCATGCCACCAACGACGGTACGGTAAGCGTAAATGCTACTTATAATAATGTCAATAAACTAAACGCATGTAACCCTGCAGTAAAACCTTACATGACCATCTGGCCCGACGGTGACCACTGGATCTGGGGACGCGTGTTTGATGAAGGATACACCTGGAATAATCCCAGCATCTACGAATGGTTCCTTTCACAGAACAGAACTCTGCCGGTAAACATACGTCCCACGGTAGACGCAGGTTCAGATCTGCGTACTACAGCCAGCGACGGAACTGCCACCCTCAGGGCTACTGCCTCTGATAAGGATGGCAAAATTCTGCGTTATGTATGGCGTAAGATTGGTGGCCCTGGCTGGGGGACCATGCAGAATGCAGTTTCTACAGATGGCGTAGCCACTGTTTCACAAATGTGGACAGCAGGCACTTACGTATATGAAGTAAAAGCTATTGATGACCGTGCAGAATGGGCATTGGACACCATGTCTGTAGTAGTTACAGATGGTGCTGCGGCCAACCAGGCCCCTACTGCCAATGCCGGTTCAAATACTACCATCACACTGCCTACCAATAGCGCTACCCTCAATGGCAGTGCATCAAAAGACCCTGATGGCAGCATCGCATCTTACGCATGGTCTTATGTAAGTGGCCCTACCCAGTATACTATCGCCAGCCCTTCGGCAGCCACCACAACGGTTTCTAACCTGGCGCAGGGTACTTACGTTTTCAAATTAACTGTAACAGATAATGCCGGGGCTACTGCTTCTGCTACCGTGAACGTAGTTGTAAATGCAGCGGCCAACCAGGCTCCTACTGCCAACGCCGGTTCAAATACTACCATCACACTGCCAACCAATAGTGCTACACTTAATGGCAGCGCATCAAAAGATTCTGATGGCAGCATCACATCTTATGCATGGTCTTATGTAAGCGGACCTACCCAGTATACTATTGTCAGCCCTGCAGCTTCCACTACTACAGTTTCTAACCTGGTACAGGGTACCTATGTTTTCAAATTAATTGTAACAGACAATGCCGGGGCTACTGCTTCTGCTACTGTGAACATAGTTGTAAATGCAGCTAATCAGTCTCCTACTGCCAATGCCGGCGTTAACGCAACTATTACACTGCCTACAAACAGTATCTCACTCAATGGTACTGCATCCAAAGACCCTGATGGAAGTATAGCTTCCTATGCATGGTCATGGGTAAGCGGGCCTACCCAATATACTATTGCCACCCCTTCAGCTTCCACCACTACGGTTTCCAACCTGGTACAAGGCACTTATGTGTTTAACCTGGTGGTAACAGACAATAATGGCGCTACAGCATCAGCCACTGTACAAATTACAGTGAATGCAGCCAGTGGCGACAATGCCAATGGCGGCACTGGTTCCCCTACCATTAAAATAGATGCAGGTCCGGATATCATTCTGACACTGCCTGCAAACAGTACTACATTAAATGGCTCTGCATCTGATTCAAGAGGTCCCATCCAGGCTTACAAATGGGTGAAGATCGCTGGACCTGATCAATATACAATTGCAAGCCCCACATCTGCAATAACAGCCATCACCAACCTCGTTGAAGGCACTTATTCCTTCCGTTTTGACGTATGGGACAATGCATGGTACCCACGTGGTGATACAGTGATCGTAACTGTAAAAGCAGCAACTACCACATCACCCGTTATCAGTGTAAATGCAGGTGCAGATATTAATATCACCCTGCCTACCAATAGTACTACATTAACTGGTACAGCTTCTGATTCAAGAGGTCCTATCCAGGCTTACAAATGGGTGAAGATCGGCGGGCCTGATCAATATACATTGAGCAATGCCACTTCTGCTTCCACTACACTCAGTAACCTGGTAGCTGGTACTTACACCTTCCGTTTCGATATCTGGGATTACGCATGGTACCCTAGAGGTGATACTGTTGTAGTAACCGTAAATCCTGGCGCTACTGCACCTGTAATTAAAGTAAATGCCGGACCGGATATTACACTCACATTACCTACCAACAGCACTACGCTGAGCGGTACTGCTTCCGACTCAAGAGGCCCTATCCAGGCTTACAAATGGGTGAAGATCGGTGGGCCTGATCAATACACATTGAGCAGTGAAACATCCGCTACTACTACTCTCAGCAATTTAGTAGCTGGTACTTATACCTTCCGCTTTGATATCTGGGATAATGCATGGTATCCACGCGGCGATACAATGGTGGTAACTGTTAATCCCATTGCTAATAGCGCTCCGGTAATTAAAGTAAATGCCGGACCGGATATTACACTCACATTACCTACTAACAGCACTACGCTGAGCGGCACTGCTTCCGACACAAGAGGCCCTATCCAGGCCTACAAATGGGTGAAGATCGGTGGACCAGATCAGTACACATTGAGCAGTGAAACATCCGCTACTACTACTCTCAGCAATTTAGTAGCTGGTACTTATACCTTCCGCTTTGATATCTGGGACAATGCATGGTATCCACGTGGCGATACAATGGTAGTAACTGTTAATCCTGCTGCTGCCAGTGGCCCTTCCATCAAAGTAAATGCTGGCCCTGATCTTTCAATTACACTGCCAACAAACAGTGTAACACTGAGCGGCACAGCTTCCGATTCAAGAGGTCCTATCCAGGCCTATAAATGGGTGAAGATCGGCGGACCTGATCAATACACAATAGGCAGTGAAACTTCAGCTACTACTACACTGAGTAACTTAGTAGCAGGTACTTATACCTTCCGTTTTGATATCTGGGACAATGCATGGTATCCAAGAGGCGATACAATGGTAATAACTGTTAATCCGCCGGCTGCCAATACCACTGTTATCTCAGTATATGCAGGGGCCGATGTTGAACTTACCTTACCCACCAACAGCGTAACGCTGAAAGGCAGCGCTTACGATTCAAGAGGTCCTATCCAGGCTTACAAATGGGTGAAGATCGGTGGGCCAACACAGTACACCTTAAGCAGCGAAACTACTGCTGCTACCACACTCAGCAACCTGGTGGCTGGTACTTACACCTTCCGCTTTGACATCTGGGACAATGCATGGTATCCACGTGGTGATACAATAGTGGTAACTGTAAAACCTGCCACTGTCATTACTGTAAATGCAGGTGCTGATATCAACATCACATTACCAACAAACAGCACTACATTAAAAGGTACGGCATCCGATTCAAGAGGTCCTATCCAGGCCTACAAATGGGTGAAGATCGGCGGACCTGATCAATACACATTGAGCAATCCGACTGCAGCCACTACCACGCTCAGCAATCTCACAATTGGTACTTATACCTTCCGCTTCGATATCTGGGATTATGCATGGTATCCGAGAGGCGATACTGTTGTAGTAAACGTTATGGGTAATGTATCAGCTTCCGCTGTTACAAGAGCAGCAGTCGATGCACAGGCACAGGGAGATATTACAGAAAAACTATCTCTGTATCCCAATCCTGTGATTGATGAATTCAACCTGCAATACACCAGTGCAAGTGGAGGAAAAGGTGTCATCAACATCTTTGATGTTCATGGAAAATTATTACGTAGGGTTGCTGTTGAAAAAAATAGTATCTTGTTGAAACAATATATAAATGTTTCAGGCTTTGCATCCGGTACTTATTATGTAGAGCTCATCATAGATAACAAACGTACTACTGCCAAATTCATTAAGCAGTAACCTGATTCAATATTCTTTAAAAGATTGCGGAAGGCGTTCCAATAGGAACGCCTTTCAACTTTTTAGATAGTATATAAGATCCGGCCCGGGCCGGATCTTTCTTTTTCAGGATTATTTATTCTGGTATATTATACATACTGCACACTTCACTATAGGTCATTTTGCTATAGTCAGGTTTCATCAAACGGCCCGTAGCAAGCTGACCGGCAGGAATTACTACATACCTGACCATGTTTGAAGTAGAAGGTGTACCTGCCGGAATTATATCGCAGATGATCCTTATTTTACTAACAAACAATCCGTGCTGGAAATGGTACTGGCTATTTGCACTGCCCAGGTTATAATATGTACTCGGCAACAGCTTGGCAATGCCACCGCCGTCAGGATCGGCGAGAAACTTTGCATATACAAGAACAGTACCGCTATCAATAATAGATTGCGTAACGGTTTGCGCAGTAATATCAAAATAGTAAGTAACCTTTCCTGATCCTGTTGAAGTAGTAGATGCCACCCAGGGATTAGTAGCAACCCAATTTGAATAAATTACATTGGCCGTACCTTTTGGCCCTTGTGGCCCGGTATCACCTTTCTTACAGGCATTACAAAATACGATGGCAGCTAATATTGCTATGCCACATACTGAAAGCATAATTCTTTTCATAATAGTTAAAATCGGTTTGCCGCCCAAGGTAGTTCCTCATACTGCAGCTGTCAATACCCTTAACTGGTAATTTTGGGCAAACTATCTGCATAGCACAGATTGCACAGAACTGCAAACACTTTTAACTTTCTGCTTTCTCATATAAACGCATAAAAAAAATCCGGCCGAAGCCGGATTTATATTTTTACTTACCAGTAAACTAAGTGATCGTTATTTGGCATCTATAGCTACAGCACCTTCTACCAGCACGGTAACCTTGTTATTAAGTACCTCTACAAAGCCACTCTTGATTTCATAAAAAGCAAGGTGATTGCTTTTATCTTTCAACACCTTCAAAGTACCTTCTTTCAATGCACTTACCAGCGGAGCGTGCTTATCCAGCACTTCAAACAAACCGGTAATACCGGGCAACTGTACCCCGTACACATCGCCGCTGAACAACTTGCGTTCTGGTGTTAATATTTCTAGATTCATAATTTGAAAATTTGCGAATTTGAAAATCTGAAAATGACATTCCAAAATTTTATGTGCTAACCATTTTCAAATCAGCACACTTTCAAATTTTCAAATTATCCCTGAGCCTGAGCCAGCAGTTTCTTACCTTTTTCAATAGCATCGTCAATAGAACCTACCAGGTTGAAGGCTGCTTCCGGATATTCATCAACTTCACCGTCCATGATCATGTTAAAGCCACGGATAGTTTCTTCGATGGGAACCAGTACACCTTTCAGACCGGTAAACTGTTCTGCCACGTGGAAAGGCTGAGAAAGGAAACGCTGTACTTTACGTGCACGTGATACTGTTTGTTTATCCTCGTCGCTCAACTCATCCAAACCAAGGATGGCGATGATATCCTGCAACTCTTTATAACGTTGGAGGATCAGTTTCACGCGGTTAGCACAGTTATAGTGTGCATCACCCACAATTTTCGGAGTAAGGATACGGCTGGTAGAATCCAGCGGATCCACCGCAGGGTAGATACCTAAGTCAGCAATTTTACGGCTCAATACGGTAGTAGCATCCAGGTGAGCGAAGGTTGTAGCCGGAGCGGGGTCAGTCAAGTCATCCGCAGGTACATATACCGCCTGTACAGAGGTAATAGAACCGTTGCGGGTTGAAGTAATACGTTCCTGCATCAATCCCATCTCAGTAGCCAGTGTAGGCTGGTAACCTACCGCAGAAGGCATACGTCCCAACAGGGCCGATACTTCGGAACCTGCCTGGGTAAAACGGAAGATGTTATCTACGAAGAACAGGATGTCGCGACCTTTACCCTGTCCGTCACCATCGCGATAGTACTCAGCGATAGTAAGACCAGATAGTGCCACACGTGCACGTGCTCCTGGAGGCTCGTTCATCTGTCCGAATACGAAAGTAGCTTTAGAGTCTTTCAGTTCGTTCATGTCCACTTTGCTCAGATCCCAGCCACCTTCTTCCATGCTGTGTTTGAAAGCATCACCATATTTCATGATACCTGCTTCAATCATCTCACGCATCAGGTCATTACCTTCACGTGTTCTTTCACCTACACCGGCAAATACAGATACACCGGAATAAGCTTTCGCGATATTGTTGATCAGCTCCTGGATCAATACGGTTTTACCTACACCCGCACCACCAAACAGACCAATTTTACCACCTTTTGCATAAGGCTCGATCAGGTCAATTACTTTAATACCAGTGAACAGAACCTCAGTAGCAGTACTCAGGTTTTCAAAAGCTGGTGGTTTAGCGTGGATAGGGCGGCCTCCGGCTTTAGGGATAGCAGGCAATCCATCGATAGGATCACCGGTTACATTAAACAGGCGACCTTTAATGCCCTCGCCCGTAGGCATGGCAATCGCAGCACCGGTATCAGTTACTTCCATACCGCGTACCAAACCCTCGGTACCGTCCATAGCGATGCAACGAACACTGTCTTCTCCCAGGTGTTGCTGTGTTTCAAGAACCAGTACTTCACCTGTAGGGCGTTTCAGTTCCAATGCATTGTAAATTTCAGGAAGCTTTCCTTCAAATTGCACGTCCACTACGGCACCAATGATCTGTTTGATCTTACCAACGTTTGCCATATAATTTTTTTAATGTAGAGATGTTTATCGGGCTCAGCCCGGTCGGTCGGGCTGATAAGCAGGCTTTTATTATAACCCACTTTTTCAGGCCGCAAAGGTAAGTGAGGACGGATAATTTCCCAATTTGTTAAGGAGACATTTTTTAATGTGTTGGCAGATTTCTTTTCCGGCCGCCGGTTTAAGCTGCCAAAAGGCCCTTTTCGCCTCCGATAGTGTTGTTTTTCAACCTCGTATAACACTTTGCAGACCGCTTAGAGTTCTCCACAACCTTTTTTATTCTGCTCCTTCGCCCCAAAAGAAACCCTTACACAGCCTTCTTACGTATATATTAATAGTTGTTACGTGCTTACCGTTTATTAAAGGAGAGGCTTTCGGCCTCTTCTTTTTTGCCTCCGCCGTTCATTGATTTCTGCCCGGTCGCCCTTCAATATTTCTTATCTTACTGTATACCTTCTGAAAACAGCCTGCTCCTGCCCTCCTTTTCATTCACCAATTTCAGATCAAAACAATCAATGTATGAAGAATGTATTAACAGGAATGGGATTGGCCTGCCTTACGATGATCGCCTGCCAGGAACAAACCAAAACTCCTCCAAAACAGGTTGCCCAATACACCATCGAACAGTTTTACAAAAGCTCCAGCACCGGTGGTGGCAATTTTTCCTCTGACGACAAAAAGCTGCTCGTCAGTAGTAACGAAAGCGGCATTTACAATGTGTACGAAATTGATATTGCATCCGGACAGAAAAATCCGCTAACCACCTCCACCAAAGAATCTGTTTTTGCAGATGACTATGTACCGGGAACTGGTAATATTATATATGATGCAGACAAAGGCGGCAACGAAAATGACCACCTGTACCTGCGCAAAACAGATGGCACGGTAAAAGACCTTACACCCGGTGAAAAAGAAAAGGCAACCTTTACTGGCTGGAGCCGTGATAATAAATACCTGTACTATAGCAGTAACAAACGCGATCCCAAGTATTTCGATCTCTATAAAATGGACACGGTAAAATGGCAGCCCGTACTGCTCTACAAAAACGACAAAGGATTTGATGTAGCAGCCCTGTCGGATAATGAACAGTACCTGGCATTGATACAACCCGTAACCACTTCCTCCACCAACATCTTTTTGGTTGATCGCAAAAGTATGAAGACCATTCAGCTGAACAGCGACAGCACTCCCACCAGCAATTCCCCGCTGCAGTTCTCGAAAGACAACAACACCTTATACTATACTACAGACGAAGGCAGCGAGTACCAGTATATAATGAAATACGATATTCCTACAGGCAAAAAAGAAAAAGTTTACGCCACCAACTGGGATGTCATGTACATGTATCTTTCTTACAATGAAAAGTACAGGGTAACTGGCGTCAATGAAGACGGACGCAATAAACTCTACGTCTTCGACAATGCAACCGGCAAAGCCGTTGATTTTCCTAAAGTGGAAGATGGAGACATCCAGGCAGTAAACATCAGTCGCAGTGAAAATAAAATGCGGTTATCTGTTGGCAACTCCAAATCACCCAATAATATTTATGTATATGATTTTGGAACGAAAGAGTTGAAACGGGTTACCAATACCTTAACCCCGGAAATCAAAGAAGAAGATCTTGTATCAGCCGAAGTAGTGCGCTTCAAATCTTTCGACGGACTTGAGATCCCTGCTATTTATTACAAACCACAACAGGCTTCTGTAGACAATAAGGTTCCTGCACTGGTGTGGGTGCATGGTGGCCCCGGCGGACAATCAAGGACCGGCTATTTTTCACTGATCCAATACCTCGTCAATCATGGTTATGCAATACTGGCCGTAAACAATCGCGGCAGCAGTGGTTATGGCAAAACATTTTTCAATATGGACAACCGCAATCATGGTGATAAGGATCTGAAAGATTGCATCTGGGGTAAAAAATATTTATCATCACTGCCTTATATTGACTCTGCCAGGATCGGCATTATCGGGGGCTCATACGGTGGCTATATGACGTTGGCGGCACAGTGCTTTAAGCCCGGCGAATTTAAAGTGGGGGTTGATCTGTTTGGTGTTGCCAACTGGTTACGTACGTTAAAAGAAGTGCCTCCTTATTGGGAATCGTTTAAAAAAGCGCTGTATGATGAAATAGGAGACCCCAACACAGCAGATACAGTTCGATTGAAAGAATATTCACCTTTATTACACGCCGGCAACATTAAAAGTCCATTAATGGTTTTACAGGGGGCCAACGATCCACGGGTATTAAAAATAGAAAGTGATGAAATAGTTGCTGCTGTTAAAAAGAGCAATGTACCTGTTGAATATGTTGTTTTTCCCGACGAAGGACACGGTTTTCGAAAAAAAGAAAATGAGATCAAAGGATATGGACAGGTATTACAGTTTCTCGACAAGTACCTGAAGGAAACACCTGCAACAAATAAATTGAATTAACCTATATTTGAACAATCACTTTACAAGGTGCTTTATAAAGCACCTTTTTTATTTTATTTGTGCTTGCAATTATTGTTTTTTGCGGATATGCAGTTACAGGAAGTTACCAATGCGGCCGATAACCGGGATTTTATACGGGTAAATGTTGAACTACTTCAGCACCTGCCCAATTATATCCGCCCATTGGATAAAGATGTGGAGTCTGTATTTGATCCAAACAAAAACAAAGCCTTCCGTCATGGAACCTGCAAACGCTGGCTGCTCAAAGACAATAGCGGTAAATTGATTGGCCGCATCGCTGCATTCATCAACAAAAAATATAAGAACAAGGGCGACGATATTCCTGTTGGAGGTATTGGTTTTTTTGATGCTATCAATGACCAGCAGGCAGCCGATATGTTGTTTGATGTTGCCAGGCACTGGCTCATACAGCAGGGAATGGAAGCAATGGATGGTCCTGTCAATTTTGGTGAACGCGATCGCTGGTGGGGACTGGCAACTGAAGGTTTCCAGGAACCTATGTATTGCATGAACTACAATCCGCCTTATTACAAAAACCTGTTTGAAGATTACGGGTTCAAACCATTCTTTAACCAGGTTTGTTTTGGCATGGACCCCAAAGCGCCGAAGAATCCCAAACTACACGAACGCCATGCCTTATATAACAACAATCCTGCATTCAAAGTAGTTAACATTGACAAAAGCAGGCTTGAAAAATTTGCAGGTGATTTTGCAACTGTCTACAATAAAGCATGGGCTGGTCATGGAGGAATGAAAGAACTCAAAAAAGACCAGGTCCTTTCCATGTTCCGTACAATGAAGCCTGTAATGGACGAACGCATCATCTGGTTCACCTATCACAATGATGAACCAATTGCCATGTTCATCAATCTTCCTGATCTCAACCAATGGTTCAAATACCTCGACGGGCAATTCAGTTGGCTGCACAAACTGAAATTCCTGTGGATCAAAAAAACAGTTCGCAACAAAAAATTCACTGGCATTGCATTTGGCATTGTTCCTGAATTCCAGGGAAAGGGTATTGATGCCTTTATGATCATGGAAGCCGACAAATATGTTGGCACCGAAGCCTCCCCCTATTCGGAATATGAAATGCAGTGGATCGGGGATTTCAATCCAAAAATGATCAATGTGGTAGAAAACCTCGGCGATGTATTCCGTTCACGCATCCTCACCACCTACCGCTATCTTTTTGACAGAACAAAGGAATTTAAACCACACCCCATTCTTGCGTAGAGAACCTGAGGTCTGATGCGCAAGAAGCGAAACGCAGAACGCCTAACGCTCAACGCGGAAGAAAATAAGAGAAAAGACACAAGGCTTAAGCAAGTACGAAATAAGGAGTACGAAGTACGGGTAACTTAGTGTATTGGCTCGCTGCTCGTAGCTCAAAGCTCGCGGCTTGTATTCTTAACTGCAAATTGCCAACTTGCATTCCCCGCAGCTTTTTGCCGATTCACGACTGTATTCCATTTCACGTTTGACTTTTCATGTTTCCCCCTCACTAACTCATTGAAATTCACCTGCCATCATTTTTATTTTCCACATCTTCCACCCCTGCAAACATTCTCTTTCCCCGATGTGTTTTTTCACAAATAAAGGTCGCTGCTAATTACTTACATTTGCCGCAGACGAGGTACATACATGGATAAATTTATAGTTTCAGCACGAAAATACAGGCCCCAGACTTTTGACACAGTAGTGGGTCAGGCGCACATTACAACTACGCTCAAAAATGCCATCAAACACCAGCAACTGGCGCACGCCTTTCTGTTTTGTGGTCCGCGTGGAGTGGGTAAAACGACCTGTGCCCGTATTCTTGCCAAAACCATCAACTGTGAAAATGTCACCAAAGATGGCGAGGCTTGTAATGAATGTCATTCCTGTACTTCATTCAACGAGGGAACATCACTCAACATACATGAGTTGGATGCTGCCAGCAACAACTCGGTAGACGATATCCGTACGCTGGTAGAGCAGGTGCGTTTTGCACCGCAGGCCGGAACGTACAAGGTGTATATCATCGATGAGGTGCACATGCTCAGTTCTTCGGCGTTCAACGCGTTTCTTAAAACGCTGGAAGAGCCACCACCCTACGCCATTTTTATCCTGGCCACCACTGAAAAACATAAGATCCTGCCAACGATCCTGAGCCGATGCCAGATCTTTGATTTCAAACGTATCACTACACAGGATACGGTAGCCCACCTGCAGGATATCTGCCGCAAAGAAGAGACCCAGGCCGATGCAGCCGCTTTACAACTGATAGCACAAAAAAGCGAAGGTTGTATGCGTGATGCACTCAGCATCATGGACAAAATAGTGAGCTTCACCAATGGTGAAGTTACTTATGCCAATACACTGGAACACCTCAACATCCTGGATGCTGATTACTATTTCCGCTTAATGGATTGTATGCAGCAGCAGGACCTTGCCGGGGCCATGTTACTGTACGACGATATTGACCGCAAAGGTTTTGAAGGAGACCTTGTATTAAATGGCTTTGCAGAGTTCATACGTAACCTGCTGGTATGTAAAGATGAAAAAGCTGCCCGCCTGATGGAAGTAGTAGAGAGTTTCAGGGACAGGTATGTGCGCACAGCACAGCAGGTTTCTGCGGCTTATCTTATCAGTGCGCTGAACATATTGAACGAGGCCGAGATCAACTTCAAAGCAGCCCGCAATAAACGACTGCATGTAGAACTGGCACTGATCAAACTTACTTACCTGCAACAGGCTATCAGTATCACTGCTTCAGACGAAGGAGTTGGTAAAAAAAAACTGATTGAAACAGCAAAACCGGTAGCATTCCGTAATGTTCCCGATCTGCGCAAGCAGGAAGCCCCTAAAGAGAAAAAAGAAACTACTACTACACCTGCCACTTCCTATAAAGCAGGAGCTACGCAGGAGGCTAAATTGATCATTGAAGAACCCAAAGTCAATTACCAGCCAAAGAATACAGCCAGCGAAACGCCAAAAGCAGCTGAGCGCCCTGTACAGCAAACGCCTCCTCCCAATACACAGCCTGCGGGCGGAGGTCTCAAACTGGGCATGTTACAAAACATTCGCCAGCAGTTTGCCAACATGCCAGCCAATAGCAACACCAGCAGCATTCCATTATCAACAGACAAATTAATGGAATACTGGAACCAGTTTGCAAAAGAGCTCAAAGACAACAGGAACCCTGCATTCCAGTCATTTTACATGGCAACACTCAACATCATCAATGATGGATGTTTTGAAGTAGTTACCAATAACAACCTGGAGCAGAAGTTTATTGAACAGGAACGCCGTGTTCTTTCCGAATACTTACAGGAAAAATTCAATAACCGCCAGCTATTGTTCTCCATCACAGTAAGCGATAATCCCTCGGTTGATACAACGCCGGTAGAAAAACCACTCACTGCCCGTGATCAGTATTTTAAAATAGTAGAACAATACCCACTGGTAAATGAGTTAAGAGACAAGCTGAAATTAGCGCTTGAGTAATACCATAAGAGCCTGAAACTCATGCCCGCCATTCTGCAAACACCTCAGCCCTTTGCCGGTTTATGACCTGCTGTTCTTCGCATATCAAAATAACAGTATATATCAACCCTCCTTTTCTTCAAAAATTGGCGGTTTTTAGCGCTGTAGATGAAGCATTTGCCATATTTCCATGAAGCATGTTTTCAATTCCTCATTTTGCTGTAATTTCGGCGTCGCAAATGAACCGGAACCCAATTTTCTCAAATTATTGATAGACATATGGCTGAAGTGATTTTAATGCCCAGGTTGAGCGATACAATGACAGAAGGCGTCATTGCGGCCTGGCACAAAAAGGTAGGCGATACAGTAAAAAAAGGCGATCTGCTGGCCGAAGTGGAAACAGATAAAGCCACCATGGAACTGGAAAGCTACAAGGATGGCACTCTTTTACATATAGGCACACAGAAAGGTGGCAAACTGCAGGTTAATGACCTGCTGGCTATCATTGGCGCACCAGGCGAAGATATCAGCTCACTGGTTTCCGGTGGTGGCGCTGCTGCAGCCCCAGCCGCTGCCCCTGCAAAAACTGAAGCACCCGCTCCTGCTGCTGAAACCAAAGCAGCACCTGCACCAGCCGCAGCTCCTGCTGCCGCAGGCGAAGTACTGGATCTTTCAACCATGCAGGAAGTGATCCTGATGCCCCGTCTCAGTGATACCATGACAGAAGGCGTTATTGCCGGATGGCATAAGAAAGTAGGTGACGCTGTGAAAAAAGGCGACCTGCTGGCCGACGTGGAAACCGACAAGGCTACCATGGAACTGGAAAGCTATAAAGAAGGTACATTATTATACATCGGTGCACAGAAAGGTGACAAAGTTCCTGTAAATGCACTGCTTTGCATTATTGGTGACGCCAGCAAAGTTGACGTTGACAAAATTGTAGCTGCCTCAAAAGGCGGTGCTGCCACTGCTGCTCCCAAAGCTACAGAACCAGCACAACAACAGGCTACCGCTACACCGGCTGCTACTGCCACAGCAACTGCTACCACAGAAGCTCCTGCAGCATCTTCTACTGAGAACGGACGCGTAAAAGCATCTCCGCTGGCTAAAAAGCTGGCATCAGAAAAAGGTATTGATATTGCACAGATCGCAGGTTCAGGCGATGGTGGCCGTATCGTGAAAAAAGACGTTGACAACTACGTACCAGCAGCAGCTTCTGCAACTTCAGCTCCTGCTGCATCCGGTAAGCCAGCTACTGCAGCACCTGCTGCTCCTGCCGGACAGGTTAGCTTTGATGATGTTCCTGTTTCTCAGATGCGCAAAGTGATCAGCCGTCGTTTGTCAGAGGTTAAGTTCTCAGCTCCTGAGTTTTACCTCACCATGGAGATCAACATGGACAAAGCTGTGGCCAGCCGCGCTAAAATGAATGAGATTTCTACCAACAAAATATCTTTCAATGACATGGTGCTGAAAGCATGCGCTATTGCATTGAAAAAACACCCTGCTATCAACAGCAGCTGGATGGGTGAAACCATCCGTGTAAACCACCACGTAAGCATTGGTGTAGCTGTTGCTGTGGACGAAGGATTACTGGTTCCTGTAGTTCGTTTTGCAGATACCAAATCCCTGTCACAGATCGCGGGAGAAGTAAAAGACTTCGCACAAAGAGCAAAAAGCAAAAAACTGCAGCCTGCTGAGTGGGAAGGAAACACTTTCACCATCTCCAACCTGGGCATGTTTGGCATCGAAGAATTTACCGCCATCATCAACCCTCCGGCCTCTTGTATCCTGGCTATAGGCGCTATCAACCAGGTACCGGTGGTAAAGAACGGACAGATCGTTATCGGTAATATCATGAAGGTTACGCTCACCTGCGACCACCGTGTAGTAGACGGTGCAACTGGTGCAGCCTTCCTCCAAACCCTGCAGGGTTTACTGGAAGAACCACTGACCATGCTGGTATAAAAGCTTCGACATACTTCTTCAAATACAGATCCCGCTTTAACAGGCGGGATTTTTTTATGCCCCGTGGCGCGAGAGTTAGCGTAGCACTCTCGTGTCTACTATATGTACCCAAACACAGTCCGGCATCATGATGCTACCATACTTAATCACATATACCTGATACAGACACAATCAGGGACTGGCGCGAGAGTTAGCATAGCGCTCTCGTGCCCATCATATGCACCCGGATTCAGTCCGGCATCATGGTGCTACCATACTTAATCACATATACCTGATACAGGCACAATCAGAGACTGGCGCGAGAGTTAGCGTAGCGCTCTCGTGTCTACTATATGCACCCGGACTCAGTCCGGCATCACGGTGCTACCATACTTAATCACAAATGCCTGATACAGGCACAAACAACCCGCTCATATACCTATGCGATATAGGTGATGTTATATTTTTACCAGAAACCATTATTCCAATGTCCTCAAAATACAAGGTTGGTGAAAATGCTATCCCACATTTTGTAACATCATCGGTGGTGTATTGGCTCGACGCCCTAACGAGGCCGGATTACAAAGATGTCATTGTAAATAGTTTACAGTATTGTCAGGAGAATAAAGGCCTTATTATACATGCATGGGTCATTATGAGTAATCATGTCCATTTCATTATATCTGCAAAAGAAAACACATCGATTGCAGCCAACATGCGCGACTTCAAAAAATTCACCAGCAGGAAACTCATTGAAGCCATAAGCCAGAACAAGCAGGAAAGCAGAAAATCCTGGCTACTTAAAATGTTTGCTTACGCAGGGAAAAATAACAACAGCAATAATGACTACCAGTTCTGGCAACAAGATTATCATCCTGTTGAATTAAATACGATTGAGAAAACACAACAAAGGCTTAATTATTTACATAAAAACCCGGTCAAAGCGGGTTGGGTATGGGAACCACAGGAATATAAATACAGCAGTGCGGTAGATTACTATACAAAATCCAGCGGTCTGATAAAGATTGAGCCACTGATATAAATTCATCAACTCAACTGGCGCGAGAGTTAGCGCAGCGCTCTCGTGCCTACCATATGCACCCGGACTCAGTCCGGCATCAGAGTGCTACCATACTTAAGTAAATCATCCACTCTCAGTGACTGGAAGGCAGCACAGCGCTCTCGTGCATGCCATACGATCCCGGACTCAGTCCGGCATCACGCAGCAACCATAAACAATCAAACCAAACCCAGAACTGGCGCGAGAGTTAGCGTAGCACTCTCGAGCCCACCATATGCTCCCGGACTCAGTCCGGCATCACGAAGCAACCATATACAATCAAACCAAACCCACTCAGAGACCAGCTCCATATACATAGAACATTATCATACTCAATCCACTATCACGGTGTTATACAACCGTTAACCATTTCTAACAAGACATCAATCTGCTAAAATTTAATTAACTTACCCTAAAGCATAACCGGGGCATTCCACTTTAAAAACCATTAAATTTATCCTTTATGAGAATTAAATTCTATCTGGCAGCGATCTGCTGCCTGCTAATTGGCACATCCTTTACCAATACTGATACAATCAATACAAAAAAGGCGGCTGCAGCGCCCATGATCATTATAGAAGGTCATTATGATGACGGCAATGTACTCGTTTATATAGATTACAATCCCGGTACACACAAAGTAATTGGCATTACAGTAAGTTCTAATTCAGGCACTGGCACCTCTTATACTGTTACCGGCTATGATAGCGATGCAAGGGTAACCTATTCAGCCGGTGTTTTAACCTGCACAGGGTTTCTTGTATTTTATACTATACCCGGGTATTCCGGCACCCTTACCACCAGCTGGACCGGCGACCTGACAATGTAAACCATGTATGCTCCGGTAATGCTTTATTGAGATACTTTCAGCAGTACAACTTTCCCGTCCATAGTAGCTACTACCAGGTTATTTTTATCCAACACGCGCACCGTATTCACCATGGAGTTATCAATTTTATGTGCCCATATTACCTTTTGCAATACAGGGTCAATGGCATATACTACCCCGCTACGTGTTCCGAAAAACACCTGTCCATCCTTTTCTATCAGCATTGAGGGTACATGTTCATAACCAAAGCCTGCGTGTAATTTCCAGGCAGGGTGCTGCGGCTCACGACTGGCAGCATAGGCAACAATAGTATCCTGCATGGTTTTACCATAGATCCATTTACCATCACCTGAAATACCGATTGACTCACGTACTGTAGCTTCATTATTACGCCATAAGCTGGCACCGGTAGCGGCATCAATAGCAGTGATATACCTGTCTGGTGCTACAACATACACCACACCATCATGCACAACGGGAATACAGGAGGCAGGAGAAAAGTTAATGACAGGCGAACCATTGCTCCATTTCCACAAAAGATTACCATTACCTCTGTCGAGTGCATACAGGTTTCTATCCCAGGCACCAAAGATGATCTTATTCTCATATACCAGTGGTGTACTCACCACAGGCCCGGTTAATCCCGCATATCTCCACAGAAAAGCGCCCGTTCTTATATCCAGCGCATTAAAATGATGATCACTGCCGCCAATAAACACAGTATCCTTTACAATAACCGGGCAGCCCAAAACAGCAGCATCCGTTTTTGTTTTCCACTGCAATTTACCTGTACCCGCCTGCAGGCAATAAACATATCCATCACCTGATCCCAGCACTACTTTATCACCCTGCACTGCGGGAGAAGAGAAAACAGAACCCTGTGTAGCAAATGACCATTTCTTTTTCCCGTTCTGTTGCGACAGTGCTATTACTTCACCATTCTGATTGCCAAAGATCACCAGCCCGTTTGTAACGGCAGGTGTAGAAATAACGTTCGCGTCCGATGCAAATGTCCACGCAGTCTTTACTTGTCCGTATTGCGTGTTAATACTGTAATCAGGACGTTCAGATGCTTTTGAAGCCACGTACTGATGACGCTCCACTTTAACTGCCGTCCATGCAGGCAATGTTGTTTCACCCGGTTGTCTTTCCGTGTACACGATCGAATCCGTATGTACATCCACAATATTATAACCACCGATGGCTGCTTTTGCACGCAGGTTAGACCGGCCCATCACTGCAGGAATACCTTCAAAATTATATGCCTTATTCTGATGACCATGTCCACAGATAGCAAGAATAGTATTGTGTTGTTTCAGGCGATCAATGGCTTCGTACCAGTTATCAAGATCTTTGGTAAGCGGGTAATGATTACAGAAAATAAGTGGCTGGTCTTTTGAAGTTTCTTTCAATACTTTATCCATCCACACAACGGCATCGCGTGGAATATGCCCGTCGCTCATACGCACATAAGGGCCGGATGCACAACCAATAAAACGCACGCCATTATAATCAAATGTAAATTTATCATATCCGAAAGTGCGCATAAAACTCACACCACCGCTCTCGCTCCATCCCGCATCGTGATTTCCGGGAATAATGTAATAGGGCAAACGCAGGCTATCCAGGATCTGCTTAGCCAGTTTCAGTTGCTCATCAGTACCCAGCTCTGTAATATCCCCTGTAATGATCGCAAAAGCAATATCAGGCTGGCTATTCAGGTCCTTTATCGTACGGCGAAGATCTTCCTCTGCAGAGCCATTAGGCGAACCAATATGAGTATCACTGATATGTGCAAATTTAAATGGCTTAAACTGTGCATAACCAGCGATGCTACCGAAAAAAACCAGGAGCAGGAACAACTGTTTCATGTTACCAAGATAGCCATCATTTTCAGTTCGTTTGTACCACCTGTACATTTAAGTTTTTTTAATCGTTACCATTAACATCTTTTATATATTTTCGGTCATTAAACCCCTTGACCGACCATGTTACTGAACCTCTCTGCCTGGTGGCAATCTATGGAGCTATTCCATAAAATATTCTGGGTTATCGCCCTGTTGTTCTCATTACTTTTCCTGTTACAAACAGTTTTTTCCTTTGCTGATACGGATGTGGATGCTGCCGGAGATTCTGATCATGCCATTGGTCACGACGAAGGTGTGGATTACCAGTTCTTCACCATTAAAAACCTCATTGCCTTTTTTACCATTTTCGGATGGGTAGGTATTGCTGCGTACAGCGGAGGCATGAGTAAAATATTTACTATTGGCATTGCTGTTATTGGTGGCCTGTTAATGATCGCTATCATGGCATTGCTGTTCCGCAACGTAGGTAAACTAAAACACAGCGGCACGCTTGAATTAAACAACGCCATTAACAAAGTAGGCAACACCTATCTCTTTATTCCCGGCAAACGCAGTGGCCTGGGCAAAGTACATGTACAGGTACAGGGAGCGTTAAAAGAACTACCAGCTATGACCGATGATGACGATGATATAGCTACCGGTAAGATCATCAAAGTGCTTGCAATTATTGACAACCGCATTTTGCTGGTAAGCAAAGTATAGTCTGATACCCCCCTCTATAAACCTCTTAAAACCTTTTTATTATGGATTATATTCTCATTGCGATTGCCGTCGCCGTCCTTTTCCTGTTTATCATTATTGTATCGATGTTCCGGCGATACAAACGTTGCCCCAGTGACCGCATATTAGTGGTTTACGGAAAGGTTGGCAAATCAAAGGACGGATCTGATGGAAACCTTGCAGCCAAATGTATTCATGGTGGTGCCGCTTTTATATGGCCCGTGATCCAGGACTATTCATTCCTTGATCTTACACCTATTTCAATCGAGGTAAATCTTACCAATGCATTAAGTAAGCAAAATATCCGTGTAGATGTGCCCTCACGTTTTACGGTAGGTATTTCAACGGAGCCGGGTGTAATGCAAAATGCAGCAGAACGTTTGCTGGGATTACAACAGGCGCAGATCCATGAGCTGTCAAGAGATATCATTCTCGGGCAGATGAGGCTTGTAGTAGCAATGATGGATATTGAAGAGATCAACAACAACCGCGATAAATTCCTCGCCAATATTGCAGCCAACGTAGAAGCAGAGCTCAATAAGATCGGTCTCAAAATGATCAACGTAAACGTAACGGATATCAAAGATGAGAGCGGTTACATTGAAGCACTGGGTAAAGAAGCAGCGGCAAAAGCACTGAATGAAGCCAAGAAAAGCGTAGCTGAGCAGGACAAGATCGGTGAGATCGGTAAGGCGATTGCCGAAAGAGAGCGCGATATCAGCATGCAGCAAACACAGAAAGAGCGTGATGTACAGATCTCAGAAACACAACGTGACCGTGATACACAGATCGCAATGGCTACCAAGGACAGGGAAGTATTGATTGCTGCCGCAAAACGTGATGAGCAGATCGGTAAGGTAGAAGCAGACAGGGACACACGTATCAAATCTGCTGAAGCCAATTCAATTGCCATACAGGGTGAAAACCAGGCACGCATCCAGATCGCCAATTCAGAAGCAGATCGTCGCGAAAAAGAAGCGGAAGCAGCCAAAAGAGCTATTGCAGCAGAAAGGATCCAGAGTGCAAAGGCGCAGGAAGAATCGTACCTCGCCGAACAAAAAGCAGAATCAGCCAGGGCTGAAAAAGAAAGAGCTTCACAGAATGCCAATGTGGTTGTATCTGCTGAAATACAGAAGCAGAAAGCTATTATTGAAGCGCAGGCTGAAGCAGAAAAGATCCGCGAAAAAGCAAAAGGTGAAGCAGATGCCATTTATGCAAAACTGGAAGCCGAAGCACGCGGTATGTACGAGATCCTGACCAAACAGGCCGAAGGTTTAGATAAGATCGTAAAAGCAGCAGGCAACAATCCTAAGGACGCGGTATTGTTACTCATCTCCGACAAATTGCCTGAACTGGTTAAAATGCAGACAGAAGCGATCAAAAACATTAAAATTGATAAGGTTACTGTTTGGGAAAACGGCGCTAATGGTGATGGCAAAAACTCCACTGCCAGTTTCGTTTCCGGGTTATACAAAGCGGTACCGCCATTAAAAGATATTTTCGATATGGCAGGTATGGATCTCCCCTCTTACCTGGGTCAACAAAAAGATCAGGGAAAGAACGGAAGCCAGTTGGAAGTAATAGAATAAGCTATTCCTGATCTCCGCTTATCTGTCAATGTCGTTGAATTAAGTGGCTGGTGAAGACACCAGCCACGGAACGCACCCCGGCGGGTGTCCCCACCCGCCGGAATTAAACTTCTTAACTCAACGACATTGGCTTGCCTGTATCCCGATAGTCAGACAAATCATTATTGATCTTATAGAACAAACGGTGCCAATTGTATAGGGCACCGTTTTTTTTGTACTTAACAGCAGCAGCATTTTTACAATACAAATTTTCCTTACCTTAAATCAGTGTTACAACGATCCACTATACAACTACTACGTTTTCATTTCTCTTTTTTTCTCATGCCGGTGTACCTGTTTGCCCTCAGCCAGGTACCGCAGATACGGGTCAGCAATGCATTGTTGATATTTGTCATCCTGCACCTGCTGGTTTATCCTGCCAGCAATGGTTACAATTCTTATATGGACAGAGATGAGAATAGCATAGGAGGTATTAAAAAGCCAATGCAACCAACGATCGAACTGTTTCGTACCAGCATTGCAATGGATTGTCTCGCCGTACTCCTCAGTCTTATCATCAGCATATGGTTTACCATTGGTATTACAGCCTATATACTTGCATCGCGGGCATATAGCTATCGCGGTATCCGGTTAAAACGATACCCCGTCACCGGCTACCTCACTGTGGTCATTTTCCAGGGAGCAGTTACTTTTTTCCTGGTCTATCACGGCAGCAGTACCGACCTTACCACCGCAGTGCCGCTTGCGGGTATCATCGCCGCTTCTTTATTAATAGGCGGTTTTTATCCGCTTACACAGATTTACCAGCACGAGGCCGACCGCAAAGATGGTGTTACTACCATCAGCGCTATGCTGGGCTATCGTGGCACATTTTTTTTAACAGGCATCATGTATGTCCTGGCAATGAGTTGTTTATTCTATTGGTTCACCAGCATACATCAGCAAATAAATTTCTTTATACTGGCAACTGCTATGGCACCCGTTGTCGTATATTTTTTTATATGGTTCATTAAAGTATGGAAACAGGAAGCAGCAGCCAGTTTTTCCAACACTATGCAAATGAATATCCTGGCATCAGTTTGCACCAACGCAGCTTTCCTGATCCTGTTAATCCGGAGGTAAGGTTTGAGTAAAATTATTTCGATAGGCACTGCAGTAGCAGCATATAAACATAAACAGGATGATATCCTGCAATTTATGCAGCAGGTATATGCATTGGATGAACAGGAAAACCGCAAACTTCGCTTCCTGTATCATCATAGCGGTATCCAGACCCGCTATTCTGTAATTCCCGATTACAGCCGCTCATTACCCGAATGGAAATTCTATCCACATACTGAAAATATAGAACCCTTTCCGGCACTGGAACAGCGCATGGCATGGTACCACAAATATGCCGCGCCACTTTCTTTAAATGCCATCAGGGATTGTATTGATGGAAAGATCAAAACAGAAGATATTACCCATCTCATTACAGTAAGCTGCACCGGCATGAGTGCGCCGGGGCTTGAATTACAACTGATGGAGTTGCTCGATCTGCCCAGGAACACTTATCGTACCTCTGTCAATTTTATGGGTTGCTATGCAGCAATCCACGCACTTAAAATTGCAGATGCTATCTGCAAAAGCGAAGCAAATGCCAATGTACTGATCGTTTGTACAGAATTGTGTACCCTGCATTTTCAACGCGAAGGCACTATGGACAATATTGCTTCCGGACTGTTGTTTTCAGATGGCAGTGCCGCTGTTATCGTCTCTTCTGACAACCATCCCCTAAAAGGATTACAACTGAATAGCTTTTACTCCGAAGTAGTGTCCAAAGGAAAAAAGGATATGGCATGGGAATTATCATCATCAGGCTTTTTAATGACACTCAGCGGTTATGTACCCGAACTGATAGAAGAAGATTTTGATAAACTGGCAGCAAACGCCTTTGCCAAAGCAGGCATCACACGCGAGCAGGTTACGCGCTGGTGCATACATCCCGGCGGCAAAAAGATCCTCGAAGCCATTCACAAAAGCCTCCGGCTGCACAATGGCCAACTGGATACCTGCTATGAAGTACTTGCAGAATATGGCAATATGTCTTCGCCTACTATCTTATTCGTCCTGGAAAAGCTATTAAACACCATCAGCAGGCAACCTGCACAAAAAGAAGTTGTATTTGGCGCAGCCTTCGGACCGGGACTTACAATGGAAACCTTTGTAGCCTCACCATCTGACCTGTAAAAACAGCTATTTTAAAACAATGAATTTTGCGCATCGCTCATACCAGCAGGAATTGCTTGACAAAGACGATATCCCGTTGGAGGATATACGCAGAAATATGTACGAGCTGGATGTTATCAATACATGGCTGGGTGGTCATGCAATTACATTGTCAGGTTTACAACAATTATTAACAAAAGGTCATTCACAACCGGTCAGTATCTGTGAAATTGGTTGCGGAGGTGGCGACAATCTTTTTGCAATACAGCAGTGGTGCAATAAAAAAGGCATCCCGGTTTCTCTTACAGGCATCGACATTAATCCTTTTTGCATTGAAGTGGCACAAAAAAGGCTACTTTCCCCGGGTACCCGGCTGATCGTTGCAGATTACCGTAGTGTGCAATTCGATCAAAAACCAGCCATTATCTTTTCATCACTTTTTTGCCACCATTTCACAAACGAAGAGTTAGCCGATCAGTTGCGCTGGATGAAGGCCAATGCAGGCAATGGTTTTTTCATCAACGACCTGCACCGCCATGTACTGGCCTATTATTCCATCAAGTGGATCACAGGCGCTTTTTCCAAAAGTTATCTCGTAAAAAACGATGCCCCGCTATCTGTTGCACGGGGATTTTCAAAAAAAGAATGGCAGGAATTGTTATATAAAGCAGGAATCACTAACTTTTCGCTCCGCTGGAAATGGGCATTCCGCTGGTTGATCACTGTACCTTCAATTTAACAGTGCATTAAAGATCTGCTTTGTATTTTGTTCAATACACCTGACAAACCTTTTGTTCCTGGTATTGTTAATAAAGCAGCCTGTAAAAAAACAATAACGACTATTACTGTTCTCATTGCATACGAACCTGAAATATGATGTAGCTATTATTGGCGGTGGGCTTGCTGGTCTTTCCCTCGCTATCCAGTGCGCACGCGCCGGCAACAGGACCATTCTCTTTGAAAAAGAAAAATATCCTTTTCACAAAGTATGCGGTGAATACATCAGTCTCGAAAACTGGAACTTTCTGCAGGAGCTGGGCATTCCACTCAGCGATATGCAATTACCCATTATTTCCCGTATCCTGATCTCGGCACCCAATGGCAAAACACTGGAAAGTGCTTTGCCGCTGGGAGGTATTGGTATCAGCCGCTATACGCTGGACGATATGCTGGCAACCATTGCACGTAAAGAAGGAGTAACGGTGCAGGAAAATACCAAAGTAAGCGATGTCGTATTCCGCAATGGCTCCTTTGTATTATTTACCTCCAATGGTGAAACAGAAGCCACTGTAGTTGCAGGAAGCTATGGCAAACGCAGTAACCTCGATGCAAAATGGAAACGACAGTTTACACAGGTAAAACCCGGTAAGCTCAATCACTACATTGGGATCAAATACCATATCAGGATAGACTTCCCGGCCGATCTGATCGCACTGCACAATTTTGAAGAAGGCTATTGCGGTATCTCAAAAATTGAAGATGGCAAATATTGTCTCTGCTATCTTACTACAGCCGCTAACCTGCGAAAAAGTCATAACGATATCGCAGAAATGGAGCAACAGATCCTGATGAAAAACCCATTTCTGAAAGAGATCTTTACACAGGCTGAATTTTTATATAAAGAACCGCTTACCATTTCCCGCATCTCATTCAATCCTAAAACACAGGTAGAAAACCATGTACTGATGCTGGGCGATGCCGCAGGCATGATCACTCCCCTCTGTGGCAACGGTATGAGTATGGCCCTGCACGGTAGTAAGCTGGCCTTTGAAGAGATACAATCCTTTTTACTAGGCAAGATCAGCCGCTACGAAATGGAGCTGCAATACACACAACAGTGGGAACGGAAATTCAGCCGCCGTCTCGAAGCAGGAAGGATCATCCAGCGCTTTTTTGGAAGCAATATATTATCCGGCTTTTTACTTTCAGGTGTCAAACCTTTTCCGAAATTTGTAACCTGGCTTATCCGCCAGACACACGGAACCCCCTACTAAAAATGACACCAGCACTACGCCTCCTTCTATTGCCTGTAATATTACTGGCACTTACCCAACATGTTTATAGCCAGAAAAAGAAAGAAGAGTTTTTTTATGCCTACGACGAAAACTGGAAGGGTACTACGTTAGAACATGCAGTATACATTGAGCATGTCCAGAAGTTTAGCGACACCTGCTGGCAATGGGATACCTATAACCTATGGGGGCCAATGATCAAATCAGAACAGTATAAAGACAAAGAGGGAAGTATTCCTCATGGTCGTTTTGCATTTTATAATGAAAGCGGACGTATTGACTCTCTTACCAGGTTCCGGAACAACCTTGCAGAGGGCAGCTGGTTTTATTTTAATGATACCGCAAAAGTAATTTTGCAAAAGAACTATGCTAATGGAAAACTGATAAGAACGATCGATTACCTGAAAACAGACTCACTCAATGAACTGGTAAAACCAGATACTTCGATCAAAACGTTTACAAAAATAGAAGTAGAATCAGAGTTCAAAGGAGGGGCTGGTAGCTGGCGAAGTTTCCTGGAAAAAAATATCAGATATCCCGACAGAGCATTAAGCGCAGAAAAGCAGGGCACCGTACATGTATGGTTTGTTGTCGACAAAGAAGGTAACGTAAGCGACGCTACCATTTTTATCTCAGTAGAATACTCCCTGGACGAAGAAGCCCTACGTATTATTAACAGATCTCCCCGCTGGACGCCTGCCATCCAAAATGGCAGACAGGTACGCTCCTATAAAAGACAACCTATTATGTTTGGCCTCAAATAAACTTTCAAAAAGTTTTGAAAGTTTAAAACATATATATACCTTTATATCGTCAAACAGAGGAAATATGAAATTGGCGGAAGCAAAGGCACAGTTCATCAATTCATGGGGCTCATTCGGAACACACTGGGGTATTAACCGTACCATGGCGCAGATCCATGCCCTTTTATTGGTAAGTGCCGATCCTTTAAGCGCTGATGATGTGATGGATGAATTAAAGATCAGTCGCGGTAATGTAAACATGAATATGCGTGAACTGATCGACTGGGGCCTTGTAGAAAGAGTGCTGATCCCCGGTGAAAGAAAAGAGTTCTTTACTGCTGAAAAAGATATCTGGAAAGTGGCTACGCAGATCATCAAAGAAAGGAAAAAGCGCGAACTGGACCCCATGATGAAACTGATGAGCCAGCTGGAAGAAGTAGAAGGCGACAAAAAAGACAAGAACGTAAAACAGTTCACAGAAACTGTAAATGGTATAAAACGCTTCGGCAACCAGGCCGATAAGATGCTCGATGTAATGGTAAAAGCCGATGAGAACTGGTTTGTAAGCAGCCTGGTAAGATTTTTTAAATAATCACGCTCCCAATAAAACTTAAAGCGGGTAAAACCGCTTTTTTAAGACACTCAACTTTCATTATTTACTGAAACTTCAAAACATACATAAACATTAAAACCCATTGTATGCCTTACATCGTTATCAACTACCTCATCTACCTCGTTATTACTATTCTTCTCACCATCTGGGTAGCACGCACACTTTTCCGTAATGGCGGAATTTTTCTCGTAGACATCTTCCATGGAAATAAAGAACTGGCTACTGCTGTCAATAAGCTACTGCTTACCGGCTTTTATCTCATCAATATAGGCTATGCTGTTTACACATTGCGTATTCACGAGCCTGTCGATACACTGCAGGGCATGATTGAGATCCTTAGCATTAAAACAGGTGCTATTATCCTGATCCTTGGCTGTATGCATTTTCTGAACATGCTCATCTTTTTCAAACTGAGAAAAAAAGCCGTACAGGAGCGCATCCATGCACAAAGCAATCTTATACACTGATCTCCTCAATGCTCTTACATTAAAAAAGAGAGTTATGAAACACAAAAAAATAATCATTGCAGGTGGTACAGGCTTCATAGGACAGGCACTTGCAAAATACTTCGGTAAAGAAAACCATGTCATTATCCTCAGCCGCCAGTCAGTAAATGCACATAACAATAACTATGGCAAAGAACTGGTAAAAGCAGCCGACGGCTACAACATCACTTACTGGCGATGGGATGGCAAAAATGTAGAAAAGCACTGGCTCAATGACCTCGAAGCGGCGGATATTGTCATCAACCTGGCTGGCAAATCAGTGAACTGCCGCTATCACGAAAAACAAATGGCTGAAATCATCAACAGCCGTACAGATGCCACCAATACTCTTGGCGAAGCCATCAGGCAAACTATAGCCCCCCCTAAACTCTGGATCAATGCTACCTCTGCAACCATTTACCGCAATGCTACTGACAAACCACAGGATGAAATAACCGGTGAAATAAGTCCCTGGAAAAAAGACAACATGCCCCGGAACTTTATTGACGACTGCAGAAGAAGATGGAAACGATTTCTCGCACTGGTTGAACATGGTGCCAACTCAAAAGAATACCGCGAGCCTGATCTTGATTTCTCAATAAAGGTTTGCCATGCCTGGGAAAACGCCTTCTTCAATCAACGCACACCATTCACCCGTAAGGTGGCTTTACGCACTGCTATTACACTAGGCGAAGGCGGTGTAATTGTACCCTATTTCAACCTCCTCAAATTTGGCCTGGGCGGGCACCAGGGCAATGGCAAACAAATGTATAGCTGGGTACATGTAGAAGACTTCTGCCGTACAGTAGAATGGTGTTTCGAACACCATGATATGGAAGGCATCTACAACTGTGCAGCTCCCGCCCCTGTTACCAACAATGTTTTCATGGCCACCCTGCGTAAGGCAACCGGTCATAAATTCGGATTACCTGCTCCGGCAGCCATGCTTGAAGTTGGTACCGCACTGATCCGCTCCGAAACTGAACTGATCTTAAAAAGCCGGTGGGTTTTACCAGCCAAACTATTACAAACAGGTTTCCGCTTTAAATACAACAAGCTGGAAGATGCACTGACCGAGATCGTGCACAACACACCCCGCTCCCGTTACCACCTCTTCTAAAAACCTATTGTTATGAATCTTCTAACTGATCCACGGATAAGGAATATCCGCTGGAAAGACCTCACGCGCCTGTCACTGAAAGATGCTTTTATTGAAAATACGGTAAGCATTCCCTGGATCACTGCCTCATGGATCCTTGCTTATTATGAGATCTACTGGCTGGCAGTTCCCTGCTCCTTTATGTTCTTTCTTACAGCCTTACGACAGGTGCACAATGGCTATCACTATACGCTTGGCATTGGGCGCAAAGCCACCTGGTTTGTATTGTTCCTGAACAGTATTATCATGTTAGCCGCTATGCATGCTGTAAAATACAATCACCTGCGGCATCACAAACATTGTCTGAATGAAGAAGACGTAGAAGGCAAATGTGCACGCATGCCAGGGTGGAAAGCCATCCTGTACGGGCCTGTTTTCATTGTACAGCTACATGCAACCGCATTAAGATCGGGCAACAAGGCGGTCATCATTAATGTGCTTACAGAACTGCTGGCGATAGCTGTATTTGTAACACTTGTATGCACCCTGCAGATCCGTTTTTTACAATACCATCTTATTGTAATGGCCTTCGGTGAATGCATGACCAGCTTTTTTGCAGTATGGACCGTACACCATGATTGTGATGAACAGGTATTTGCACGGACACAACGCAGTTGGTGGAAGAACTTCTTTACCTACCAGATGTTCTACCATCTCGAGCACCATTTATTTCCCAAAGTACCCACCAGCAAACTACCCGAACTCGCCCGCAGAATTGACGAAGCCTTACCGGATGTAGAGATGAAGGAAGTGTTTTAGGGAGTTATAGGTGATAGGTTTGAAACTTTACTATCCGGTCCCCTGCCCTTAATTTATAATACCTCTATTAGCAACCCGTAAAGCAAGCCATAAATCACAACAATAAACATATAACTTAACCTGCCTCTCCATATATAGGCAAGTTGCGTTAAGAGGCTTAACCTGTCAGGTCGGGCCAGAGCTGCTTAACTACCTTTTTTTAGGGTAACTTTACTTATCGGTTTAGACCTGACAGGTTTACTTTCCTATATGAAGGGAGCCAGATAACTTAAAGCCACCTTCGCTCACAGCGACAAACTTATAACTTACAACCTATAACTTAGCACCCAACCAACACGAACAAACAACCACTTGCGTTGTTATACATTCGTACCAAACACAGATACAATGGCTTCCACGAAAAAAACACTGGTATTAGGTGCTTCTGAAAATCCGGCACGTTACAGCTTCCTGGCTGCAAACCGTTTACGCGAAAAAGGACATCCCATAGTAGCCATCGGACGTAAAAAAGGAAAAGTAGCAGATGTAGATATTGAAACTGAGAAAAAAGATCTTGAAGACATTGATACTGTAACACTTTACCTCAACCCCGACCATCAACAGGAATATTACGATTATATTATCGGTCTCCATCCCAAACGCATCATCTTCAATCCCGGTACAGAAAATGAGGACCTGGCCACTCTTGCCCGCCAGAACAACATCCAGCCTGTAGAAGCCTGCACCCTCGTACTACTCAGCACAGGACAATACTAAGCACTAGCGCGAGCGTTAGCGCAGCGCTCTCGTGCCTGCTATATGCACCCGGACTTGGTCCGGTATCACGGTGCCACCGTAAACAATCAAACTAAAACCAGTCAGAGAATAGCGCGAGAGTTAGCGAAGCGCTCTCGTGCTTGCTATATGCACCCGGACTCCGTCCGGAATCACGGTGCTACCATAAACAATCAAACTAAAACCGGTCAGAGACTAGCGCGAGAGTTAGCGAAGCGCTCTCGTGCCTGCCATATGCTCCCGGACTCCGTCCGGAATCACGTAGCAGCTATAAAGAAGCAAACCAGGCCCAATCAGAAACCAATAAGACAAATGCCATTCTAAACCCTGTATTCCTGCACAAACGGCATTAAATCATACATTTTTTCCAGCCCTGCAAAATAATAACACCAGCTTCCCGTTGTTTACTACTGACAACCGTTACTCCTTATCCTGAACAACTGATCGTACCCCTGAAATCGCATTAATATCCAATTCCTGAACGTTAAACCTAACGTAATGAAAAACTATTGTGCCGTAGGGGGGCTATTGGTATGCCTGCTAACTACCACTATTACTTTCGCTCAGCAAGCTGAACCCCAGTTCAGACAAGTTGCACCTTCCAAACCAGGCTTATTTGCCCGGTTCACTTCCCGAACAGAATGTAATGCTAAAGAAATAAATAAGCTCTGTGCTGCACGCATAGCAGATGCCGTTTCTATACAGCTCTCCAATGATCTTACACTTACCGGCGAAGTAACAGACAGGGTACAGCAAACCACTGTTGCTACTACCATCAATCTTCGTCTTACCAATTACGAGGGAGCATTACTCAATCTTACGCTACTAACCCAACCAGATAATACCACTAAGGTTTCCGGAAGAATTATTCATCCGGAGTCCGGAGACATCCTGATCCTTACCCAGGAAAACAACAAATTTTACCTAACGAAGGAATCACGGAAATTTTTAATGACCGAGTAACCCGTTAACATGAAAATCCCCTATTTGTGAACATGTAATGCTGTCTCATGAAAACTTTTTACTCTGTACTTCTTCTTATTGCAATTACTATCGGCGCACAGGCACAGGTGCCTGTACTAAGCAGTTACCCTGCGGCAAGGGCTACTATCTATCTTGATTTTGACGGGCAGTACGTAAAAGGCACCGGCTGGAACTGGGCAGGCCCTATCACTGCACAACCTGCTGCACTTTCTACTGACGCTATTACTGAGGTCTTCAACCGTGTATCGGAAGATTACCGCATTTTCAATATCAACATCACTACAGATTCCAATCAGTACAACAATGCCCCGGCGCTACAGAGAGTGCGTATCATCATTACGTCTACCTACTCATGGTATGGCAGTAATGCCGGTGGTGTATCGTATGTAGGCTCCTTTACCTGGGGCGATAATACGCCGGGATGGGTATTTGCTCCATTGCTTAGCAATAATCCCAAGTATATAGCAGAAGCAGCATCGCATGAGGCAGGCCATACGCTGGGCTTACAGCACCAAAGCACTTATGATGATGTATGTGCTATGAAAGAAGAATATTCTACCGGCCGTGGGAACGGGGAAATAGGATGGGCACCCATCATGGGCAAATCCTATTCGCGCAACCTTACCACCTGGTATTATGGCCGTAATGTAAAAGGCTGTGATGTATGGCAGGATGATATCAACATCATTGCCAGCGCTACCAACAACTTCGGTCTGCGTTCAGATGATCATGCCAACAGCCATACTACTGCAACGCCTATCATCTTTTCAGGTCTCGACTTTGAAGCCACTGGCTTAATTAATGACGAAGGCGACAGGGATGTGTTCAGATTTACCATGAGCACCCCCGGCAATTTCAGGCTGAGTGCTATTCCCCAGAATGTAGGTAGTAGTAATGCCGGCGCCAATGTAGATATCAAAATAAGTCTGCTGAATCAATATGCAGATACTATTAACCGCTATAATCCAGCTGACCTGCTGAGTGCCGGTATAGACAGCAACCTAAATGTAGGCACCTATTACCTGGTGGTAGATGGTGTAGGCAATGCCTTCCTGTCCGACTTCAATAGTGTAGGCTACTATTCATTAAGTGGTTCCATTGGTACTACATTACCCATCCATCGTTTAACGCTAAGTGGAAAAGTAGCTTCTGGTACACATACGCTGAACTGGGAGTATGAAGCAGATGAAGCGGTAAAACAAACCGAATTACAGTATTCAACAGATGGCAGGAACTTTACAGCATTTGCACAGCTATCTTCAGAAGCACGCACTTTTTCATGGAAGCCTGTCAACAACGGTACATTATACTACCGTGCACGGGTGATCACTGTTGCAGAAGAAAGATCCTATTACTCCAACATATTGCCATTGCGTGAGGCTACCGGCAGTATTACAATAAACAATACACTGGTTACAGATCTCATCACTGTAAACGCAGACAAAGCCTATCAATACCAGTTGCTGGATGGTACAGGCCGGCTGCTGCAACAGGGTAAACTAACCAGTGGCATTAACCGATTAAGTACCAATACAGTTTCCAAAGGCCTGCTGTTATTACATGTACAGTCAGGCAACGAAAGCCAAACCTGGAAACTAATTAAGCAATAGCAACCCCTGACCCCGCAGACAACCTAAAGGGATGGCGTAATGCCGTCCCTTTTTGCTTTACAGACCGGTTAATTAATTGTGATTTAACCCGCTGATACCCGCCACATTTGGCTATGATGCTGTTTTTAGTTAAATTCGGAAAACCCAATTCACTATGATTTGGAGAAAATTTAATGGCGAACAGCTTGATTTGCCCATTATCGAGGCCGTTGAAAAGGCTATTCAACGAGAGACCAGGAAAGGCTACCATCTCAAGGTATGCATTGGTACCGACTCACAGGTAAAAGGTTCCGAAACTGAATTTGCTACTGTAATTGTTTTTCTGCGTGAAGGACATGGAGGTTTCATGTTCATCCACAACGAAAAAACAAGGCAGCAATACAGCATCAAGGAACGCATGCTGGTAGAAGTAGCTAAAAGCATTGAGATTGCTTATGATCTATGCAACCTGTTCAACAAATACGATGTTGACATGGAAGTACATGCGGACATTAATACCAATCCGCATTTCAAAAGCAATGATGCGTTAAAAGAAGCAATGGGTTATATACTGGGGATGGGCTTTGCCTTCAAAGCCAAACCAGAAGCCTTTGCCAGCAGCAGTTGTGCCAATAAAGTAGTGAATTAGCGATAGCTGATTTGCGAAAACCCATGAGCTGATCAAAAAGCTGTGTCCGCACGGCTCAGGGAATTGTCTCCCCTAAAAATTCGCAGTTGGCAGTTGGCAATTTGCAGTTGAACTTCTCAGGCATCAGACTTCTAACTCTTTGTATTTTCCTTCGAAGTTCGATATTCGAAATTTGACATTCGATATTTTCGCTTTCCGTACTTCGTACTTCTTATTTCGTACTTGCTTAAGCCTAGTGCCTTTGTCTTTCACTTTCTCATTCCTTATTCCAAATTCCTCACTTCTAATTCCCCGCTTGAGCTTTGCTCCTTGTCTCTTGCTTTCTTCCGCGTTAAGCGTTAGGCGTTCGACGTTCAGCTTCTTACGCCTTGTGCCTTGACTCTTGTGCCTTATGTCTTTGTCTTTCACCTCCTCATTTCTAATTCCCCGCTTGAGTTTTGATCCTTGTCTCTTGCTTTCTTCCGCGTTGAGCGTTGAGCGTTCTGCGTTCAGCTTCTTGCGTTCCGCATTCAGCGTTAAGCGTTCAGCAGCTACGAGACACATAGCTCCTTCCTTCATCGCCACCACTACTCCCGCAGCGGATTGCTTATAAAACGCAATACCGGTTATCATCGTCATGACCTCACCATCAGGATTACTAATAGCATGACTTAGCTCTATAACACCCGTAGCTTTCTTATTCAGCGGTAACAGGTCTGTTTGCTGGTGATCCATCTGTGCATTGTTCTTCTGCAATTGCAGAACTGATACACAGGAAAGAATACGAAAATGTGTAGCGCCCTTAGGTGCACGGATCGTTTTACCCGGCACAAAAGATGGAATGGTAACAGACGCTTTTCCCGAAGAGGTATCCATAGTAGTAGCCGGGATCAAGGGCAATACCTCGTACAAGCTACATTGCTGGTTTAGCTCAAAACCTTTCAGCAACGACAGGTCACCGGCTGTTAATTCCCTGGTGCCTTTCGCATGGAGTGTATCAGACTTGATCACTTTATCAAAGGCAGAACTCATTTTACCGGAGATCATACCGAAAGGCACGATGTCACTCAAAGGAGCCAGTGTCCAGCGCAGGAGTTTCGCGGCCCTGCTGGCTTTGCCAAATTCAGCGGCATGGGCCCGGCTACCGGCAAAAGCCTTGTCTTTCCGGAAGCGTTTGGCAGTAAGATTACTCTTACTGCGTGCCACCAGTTTATCACCGTATTTGCAAAACGTTATATTCCCTATAGTGCCTTCAAATATTTTCAGGTCTTTATTATAAATAGCCATAACAATCGTTATTAGTATAAGCATATATGTACTATGGCAAAAGGCTTTCAGATTCTTAACAAAATCACAAATAAAAAATCAACGTCATTGAATTAAGTGGCAGGTGAAGACACCAGCCACGGAGCGTTCCCCGGCGGGTGTCCCCACCCGCCGGAATGAGTGTTCTTAATTTAATGACATTGAATCAGCTATTGTATTATAGGACACTCATTGGGGATAGTACCCAACACCAACCTGTAGTAAATTGAATTACATGTACTTCAACATCTCTGCATCACCCAATTCCGCTATTCCAAAATACCCTTCTGAGCCGGTTCAGCTATGCACCAGCTACCGGTATACACCGGGGATACTCTGGGTATACTCAATACCAAGTCCGGCTTATGTACCTGTTTGGTGTTAGCCAGTCCCGAAGGAAACAAGAAGTAAATAAGAATGAAACAAGAAGAAGGTATAGCCGGGGGAAGAACGATGGTAGTAGTAACCGGCCCATTGCAGCACTGAGCAGCTAATACCGGTATTATTCCACGATAATACCGGCACTGCGGTATAGTATAACAAAGTTAGCCAATCTGTACGTTCGCATTGGTTTCTTCAATAAACTGCAGCATTTTATCTCTTCCCATTTTTTTAATGGCACTGGTCACAAAATGACGGGGAAGAAACTGCCATGTTTTACGCATAGCATCCAGGAAGGCTTTTATATTTTTAGCTACTTCACGCTGTGTTTCTTTATCAGCTTTGGTAAATACCAGGCAAAAAGGAATATTCCATTCGCCTAACTGGTCTACAAATTCAAGATCTATTTTCTGGGGGCTATGGCGGCTATCGAGCAACACGAAAACATTCACCAGGTTTTCACGCTTGCGCAGGTAGTTTTCAATCATCTGTTCCCATCCGCGACGCTGGCTTTGCGATACTTTGGCAAAACCATAGCCGGGCAGATCGACGAGATACCATTTATCGGAGTTTTTACCACTGGCAGGCATGCTTTCAATGGTAAAATGGTTGATCATTTGTGTTTTACCCGGAGAACCAGAGGTTTTAGCCAGTTTCTGGTTATCGCACAGCATGTTGATCAGGGAGGATTTACCCACATTACTGCGGCCAATAAAAGCATATTCCGGCCGGTCGGCTACAGGACATTTGGTATAATCCGGGCTGCTGATAAGATACTGCGCTGTTTTGATGATCATGGGTGCAAGATACGGCAAAGGCAGGAACCAGTTCCGGGTTCAGGGGTACAGGCCAAAGCAATATATGATGAACAGAGTTATACAGTACAAGTGTGCGACGCAACAGTAGCTGAGCATAGCAATAGCGTTGATATAAAAAAGCCCGGACCTCATGGCCCGGGCTATCTGATACAGGAGTACGATGGCTTATTGCGCCCAACGCTGCACCCTGTTATTGAACTTGTCGCTGATATAAATGTATCCTTCATCGTCTACTACTACTCCCGAAGGAGTATCCAACTGGTTAGCAGCGCTACCCTTTCCGTTTCCTCCGGCTACAACCACTCCCACATCGGAACCTGCTGTCCATTTCTGTACACGATGGTTATACTGATCTGCTGTATAGAGATTACCATTTTTATCTACGCACATAGAATATACAGCACCCGGGTGGCTGGTAGTACTGCCGAGCCCTTTATTACCGGCAAACACCGTAAGACCGGTAGCAGCCGTCCATTTTAATATTTTATAATTATCCAGTTCAAACAGGTACAGAGCCCCTTTATTATCTCCGCAGATTGCAGAAACATATCCACCTACGGTAGTTCCAACAATTGTTACAGCACCAGTAACGCCAGGTGTCCATTTCTGAACGCGTGAGTTAGAAGCATCCATTACATAAATACTGCCCGAAGCATCACGCCAGATATCGGAGGCTCCTGATAACTGATTATAGGCACTTCCGCTGGTCTCCGTTCCCAGCACACGTACGGGCTGGGTTGCCCCTGGTGCAAACTTTTCCAGTGCAGCAGGATATTCTACATTCAGCACATAGACATTACCATCGTTATCGCCAGCTACGCTGTTGGGTTGCAAGTGACGATCCCATACCCCTATACCATAGTCTGCCACCACAGTAGTTCCCGTAGTAGCACCTTTAGCCCATTTCTGAACACGGCCATTACCATAATCTGCAATTAAAAGGCTCCCGTCTTTATCCAGCCATATACCTCTTGGGCCTGGTATCTGGTTGGCTCCCGTACCAATACCATTGCCACCAGCTACAGTAACACCAGCCAGTGCAGGTTTAAATACAGCGTTTATTTTCTGCGTAATACTAATGCCCAACTGCACATCGGTGTACACGGCATCAAATGTGAACGCTCTGTCGGCAGTAAGCGTACTGCTGGTAGCCTTCAGTGTAAGTGTGGTGTCATTGGCCGTTGCACTTACCTGTATGGCGGCATCTGATACATTTTTTATCTGCAGCTTGCTGCCTGCCATCGGGTAAGTAATATAGGAGGCTGCTGTTTTGATAGGATTGCTGTAAGAAGGTAAAGAGGGTCCGGCTCCGAGGAACCATGCTTTTACTTTATTGTAAGCTGTTAAAACATCTGTGTACAGTTTTCCGAAGCTCTTTTCTGCTTTAAACACATCAGCGATAATAGTATTTGAAGAACCGCCGTCTGCAATAATAAGATTGCGATATGATGCACGGAAAGAAACGTTTTTGGCAACATCTTTATACAGGTTCAGTTCCAGGCTCTCTATCCTGTTGCCAAGATCCAGCAACTTTTCTATCAATCCTTTCAACCCGGCAATTTCTTCTACCTTACTCAATGCATCCATAAGGTAAACACCACCGGCTACAAATGAACCAAAGGCCATCAATTTCGTAAGCAGGTCAGGACTGGGTATATACGACAAACCTACACCGATCCCTAAAAAGGCAATGGTTTTGGTAACACTGTTTCGGAAACCTGTAGCTACTGTAAGCAAACGAAGGCTGGGATCAAACGTAAGCGCTTCCTGTCGTTGATAGTGTGCACTGTTCAGCTCATCCAGCACAAACTGTGAAGGATCAGGCATATTGTTCTGCAGAAAATAAGCCAGCTCTGTTTGCTGTGCCGTAGTCAAACTATTGAAATTATCTGCAATGGTTTTCTGCAGGTATTTCAATACATCATTATAGCCGGCATTGAAATGAATAACAGGGTTATTTACCTGTGCTTGAAATGCTGCAACAACAGCATCTATTTTACTACTGAAAGCAGCCTGTACATCTGCCGGTTTAGTAATAGCGGTATAAGGTTTAATGGTGATATCTGATCTTTTATCTGCACCGATGGGAGCGAAATTAATCGTTGCCGTTCCGGCAGGTAATACTGGCATAACAAAGATCACCTGGTTACTGTCGTTTGTGTACACAGTAACTGCTGCGCCATTTACAAGAATGGTATTGCCAGCGGAAAGATTGGGAGTAAAATTAGCCTGAGCAACAACAATCTGCCCGGGCAGCGCTTCTGTATTTACTAATGAAACATTGTTGGTACTGACAGTCTCAGCATTGTCTTTATTTTTATTACAAGCCGTAATAAAAAAAACTAATGTCAGAAATAAGGTAAGCCGGTCTCGCATAAAAAGGGTTTAAGAGCGTTAACACAATAATTCACGGTGCAAAATTATCCTGGCATTAAAGCCAGGTCAATACTCATTAACCGGTAATTTTTTAATAGTGGCGCGGGGGCTACAGCTATTAAATTTTTATTTTCGCTATACGCGGCAGTAACTCTTTATAGTTGATAATATGAAGATGATCATCTCGGAAGAAGCAAAAAAGATCTGGTCGAAAATTGCAAAGGATGGACAAATAGAAGAAAAGATCCCTGCGTTTGAGATACATAAGAAGATCCTCAATATTTTTCATGTTGGTGATTTTTATTATTTCATTTTCGATGTTAAAAATTCAGGCTTTGAATACATAAGTCCTGAAATGAATACATTGCTCGGCTATCCGCCTTCAGCAATGAGTATTGATTTTTTTCTTTCTTCTATTCACCCGGAAGACCAACCCTGGTTCCTTAATTTTGAAAATGCATTGCATAAGTTTTTCCGGACACTGCCTATAGAAAAAATACCCGATTACAAAGTGCGGTATGATTTCCGTTTTAAAACCAGGGAGAAAGGATATATCCGCATTCTGCACCAGCTAGTGATCTTACAAAATGACGAAAAGGGCAACCTGCTGCGCTCACTGGGAATACATACTGACATTACTCACCTGAAGTCGGCCGGTAAGCCCGTACTATCTTTTATAGGCATGAACAACGAGCCCAGCTATATCAATGTGGATGCTGAAAAAGTGTTCAAGCCCTCAAAAGATGTGTTGAGCAACAGGGAGAAAGAAATACTCAGGGAGTTAATCAATGGCAACCAGAGCAAAGAGATTGCGGCCAACTTAAATATCAGCCGTGAAACAGTGGATAAACACCGCAGGAATATGATGACGAAAACGGGTGTAAGCACCAGCTCCCAGTTAATAGCCCAGGCAATTCGCGAAGGCTGGATATAATACGCCTTTCACTATCTTTGCCGCCTCTATGTCAAAATATTCACACGATACGATTGTACCTTTTGATGGGTCGGGGCAGAGCAAGAAACAGCAGGTGGCCAATATGTTTGACCAGATTGCCTTCCGTTACGACTTTCTGAACCGCTTTCTTTCAGGCGGGATCGATATTTACTGGCGTAAAAGGGCTATTAAGGAATTACGGGAGATAAACCCCCAGCTGGTACTGGATGTAGCTACCGGCACTGGCGACCTTGCCATTACCACTTACAAGTATTTGCAGCCCAAAAAGATAGTTGGCATAGATATTTCAGAGAAGATGCTCGAAATAGGTCGCCAGAAGGTAGATAAACTATTGTTAAATAATCATATAGAGCTACAAAGTGGCGACAGCGAAGCAATAAATTTCCCGGATAATACGTTTGATGCGATTACCGTTGCTTTTGGGGTGCGCAACTTCGAAAGCCTGGAAAAAGGATTAGGTGAAATGTACCGTACCCTGAAGCCTGGTGGTAAAGTGATGGTGCTGGAGTTTTCAAAACCCCGCAGGGTGTGGTTCAAAGGGTTATACAATTTCTATATGAATATCGTTGCGCCGGGAGCCGGGCAGCTGGTATCAAAGAACAAAGAAGCATATCAATATTTAAATAAATCAGTAAAAGCATTTCCTGAAGGCGAAACATTTCTACACATTTTACAACAAGTTGGGTTTACTGAAACCACACTAAAACGCTTGAGTTTAGGAATATGTACAATCTATTGTGGCAGAAAAAGAACCGGTTAGTGCAACCGGCAATGGTACTGATTTTATTGGTGGCTTCTTTATCGTGCGTGGCTCAGAGAGAGCTGAACCTTCCCAACCATGATGATAAAAAGTTTTACCTGGGCATAGGTATTATGTATAATACCTCGCGTCTGCAGGTGGGTCAGCATACCATGTTTTTACAGAGTGATAGTGTAATGGTGGTAGAACCTGAAAACGCCGGCGGTTTCGGGCTATCCGGCATGTTTACCTACAACATTTCCAAACGCTTTCAGATCCGTGCCAGTTTGCCGGAGTTCATGTTTGCCTACAAAAATCTCACTTACCACCTTAAATACCCTGATCCTACCAGGGAAGAAAAAGCTGTCATGACCAAGCGTATTGAGTCGATATTGGTAGGGATGCCAATTCACATTAAGTTCCGGTCAGACAGGATCGACAATTTTCGTGTGTACATGTTTGGTGGCGCCAAGTTTGAATATGACCTGGCATCCAACTCTACAGCACGTCGTGCGGAAGATCTCGTAAAACTGAATAAATACAATCTTGCAGTAGAAGGCGGTATCGGGTTCAACTTTTACTTCCCGGTATTCATCCTTTCACCCGAGATCAAGTTCAGCAATGGTATCAGCAACATTCACTCACGCGACCAGAACCTGAAATACTCTAACACCATCGATCGCTTAAGCACCCGCATGATCGTTTTCTCACTGATCTTCGAAGGATAGGAGAGCAAATACGAAATAAGAAGGATGAAGTACGGCTTGTTGCCATATTTCTTTAAATGGTTTATGCAATTTGTGATGCGTTAGTATCTTTAATGCATAACCCCATGTATGAAAAGATCCTTACTCGTAGCCGGCCTGCTATGTGTTATTATATTCAGCTGCACACAGATTACAGAATATACTAATACACTGCTGAGAACTGACAAATTACCCTCACAGCTTTTTACCATCGACATTACAAAGGACACTGTACTTCACACCCAAAAAGGTGCACTGATCCGGATCCCCAAAGGAGCTTTATCGGCCGGTACATCAACCGTACAACTGGAAATAAAGGAAGCCTATACCATTACAGATATTTTACGTGGCGGGCTTGCCACCCAAAGTAACGGGCAGCCACTAAGCAGTGGCGGAATGATCTTTATAAACCCTGCCAAAGACCAGGATGCCAAAATTGTACAGCCCGTACAGGTATCTATTCCAACCGCTTTTGTAGAAAACAACATGCAGTTGTTTAAAGGTGAGGAACAAAAAGATGGCTCTATTAACTGGACAGATCCTCAACCTATGCTCCCCAGCCCGCAAACAGCTATGCTGGAACGAGGTAAAGAGTTATTTCTAAACAACTGTGCTACCTGTCATAATCCACGAAAAGATATGACAGGGCCTTCTTTAGAGCATATACTAGAACGTGTACCACAAGGAGTAAAAGGATATGATGACAAGTTAAAACTACTCTATGCTTTTACCCGCAATAATGGAAAGATACTGAAGGAAGGAGTTCCCTACTATTGCTGCCTGTACAGAAACTGGAACAAGACCCCAATGAATTTATTTCCCAGCCTTAGCGATGCAGATCTGGATGCATTATATGGATATATTGAAAACGAATCTTTAAGATCCGGGATACCACATCCTACACCAGGTAAAGACACCTGCGCAGAAAACTGTAAACAATATGTGCAGCTTAAAGGCGACTTGATAAGAAAGAAAAACAAATTGCAAAGCCAAAGCGTACCTATGGTGATTGAGAACAGACTAATGATCGATTCTGTAACACTTCTCATGAGTTCTGACACAGTAACCAGCATAGTAGAAAAAGTATCTTCTGCTACTCGTCAATCATTCTACTACCAGTTCACAATTACCTCGTTTGGATGGTATAATGTAGATATGCTGTCAAAAGATATTCCGGGATCAGAGAAGAGCAAACTGGTTGTGTATCTTGCTGGTCAATATGCCGGCAAAACCACTATCTATCTTATAGTGCCTTCTGTAAACGTATTGGCTCCTGCGGGGAAACTAAGCTCTGGTGACGGGTTTGGATTTTATGATCTTGACGGCGGCATCTTTCTTCCACAGGGCATACCGGCTTACATTGTAGTAATAGGAGAATATGACGATAATATTGTATTTGCCAAGCAGGCATTTACAACTTCACGCAACCAGGACTTTACGCTAGAACCTGAAATAGTAACACAAGATGTTTTTGAAACAGCAATAAAAAGCCTGAATTTAAATAACATCAATTTTTCCGTAAATGAAACAGCCATTGCACCAGACCTCAGGAAAACCATTAAAGATCTGAAAGATATAGAAAAGCTTAAGCCTGCGAACTGTGATTGTGATTGTTATTTACCTTTTGATATAGACCTTATAACCGATTCATCTTCCCGACGGAGTTATTAAACTATAAAAGCAAAAGCCGGTACTTACCGGCTTTTGCTTTTATAAAGATGTATATCAGTATTTTACTTTTAGACTACCTCTCTAATAGTCATATTCCCTCCTGAACATATTCATGCGCAGGGCAATGGTAAACAGGTTGGTATTTTTATCAAGAGAGGGATCAAACTTAGCTTTCCACCTGCGTATTAGAGCCGAAGCATCTATATAAAGATTCTCCTTCAGTTCGTACGATACCAGTAGTTGTGTATTTAAACCCGTACTACGTGGCCCGGCAGGTAATCCATATCCATAATCACCGCTACGTGTGCCATTGAGCTTAAAAATATTGGAACCGAAATTGGAAGAACCGGTATCTACGCCCTGTTTGTATAAAATAAGCCTGGCAGAAGTAGTCCATTTGGGATGTGGCTGATAACGTACGATGCCGATAGCCTCCACAAAATTAGCTCCCAGTGGATGTGCCAGTGGTTGATTATAATGCGTGTAGTTAGAAACAGAATCAGTATGTGTATAAGTGAACGGGCGTACCAGGTTGATCTCCCCCTGCAGGTCGAGGTTCTTTACACCAAATGCATTGATGTACTTACCACCACCCTGGATACCGAATTTATTAGCCCACCAACCTTTGCCACCGGTCATCTCATCCAGCTTAAACTCATCAAGCAATAGCTGTCCATACAATTGTACACGTTTGGCAATATTGGCTTTGAAATCAAAACCCACAAGCGCATTATCTGCACTGCCATTCTGCTGCTCAGCCACGCGCAGGAAGATAATAGGATTGAGATAAGCAAAATCAAAGTGATTTTTGCGGCCAAATACAACTGATTCAAATAATCCAATATTCAACCAGCGTGTTGCCTGCACACTTAAGTGATGAATAGAGGCATATTTCTTATCCAGCAACTTATCACCACCATTAGAGCCAAACTGGTTGGTAAGTTCCATGAACAGGTTCATGTAATCCAGTTTCCAGATACGGGTATTGATCTTCAGGAACAGGTAGCTGTTGCCATAATCGCTCAGGAACAAGCTACGATAGCCATTACCGATAAAGTTCTTATCGTAACCAAACTGTACATCAAAGTATTTTATTAACGTAAAGTTGATAGATCCCCTGGCATCAAAATAATCAGTAGCAGTTGTTTTAAAAGGTTTATAAAAACCTGCACCGGGCACAGCTACAGATTCATTCACCCTATCCTGCACAAACCGTGGTCCGCGCTCCTGGTTGTCCGTAGCATAAAAAGAGAATCCCAGTTTATTGGCGATCATACCACGAAACGTGGCGCCTTTTGAGTTCAGGAATATGCGTTGACCCGAATTATCGCTTTCAATGGATTGCTGTTGCTGAATAACCGGATTTACAGCCAGAAAGAAATCCTTTTCATTAACTTCAAAAAAATTAGCCTTGGTCTTATAGAAGGTATTCCACAGGCTTCTTTTGCTATTAAAGAATGATTTATCACCCGTTACCCATTCAGAATTGTTCATGAACAGGCTTTGCAGGTTATATTCATCTGTTTTTGAAAGGGAAATACTACCAGCCTTTTGTAAAGAATCAGCATATTCACCGGCCTGCACAGCTACTTTACGACTCAGCGGTTTTAAGGTGCTTACATTGAGACCCAGGTTACTTTGCATCATAATTTCCAGCCGGTCCAGCAATTGCTGGTGTTTGGAACCCTGGGGCAAATAAGTGGATTGGGCAGCAGCGGTAAGAGGTAACAATAAAATCAGCAGTCTGACAATGGTTTTTACAATAAATTGCATGTTCAGAATTTAACAGATTAGTTTTTCAAGTTATGCAAAATTACCTGATTAAGAATATCACCGTAGTGAACGAAGGCATTTCTGCCGTAAAAGATGTATTGATTAAAGATGGGCGTATTGAAAAAATAGCCAACTCCATTCAACCTGGTTTTGCCGTTACCGAAATAAACGGAGAGGGCAGGCATTTATTACCCGGGGCTATAGATGACCAGGTACATTTTCGTGAACCAGGTCTTACGCATAAAGCTACGATTTACACAGAATCCAAAGCAGCTGTAGCTGGTGGCGTTACTTCTTTCATGGAAATGCCCAATACTGTGCCACCGGTTTTTACACAGGAATTACTCGAAAACAAATACCAGATAGCTTCTAAAAGCGCATTGGCCAACTACTCGTTCTTTATGGGTACTTCCAATGACAATGCAGCGGAAGCACTGAAAGTAAATGAGTGTAAAAAAGATATCTGCGGTATTAAAATATTCATGGGCTCTTCTACCGGCGGTTTACTGGTAGACAATTACCTGACCCTGGACAGGATCTTTGAAAACAGTGAAGTGCTCATTGCTACCCATTGCGAAGATGAAAAGATCATTAAAGCCAACCTGGAAAAGATCAAAAAAGAAAAAGCAGTATTGGAGCCCGCCGACCATGCCATTATCCGGGATGAGAACGGTTGTTACGAATCATCTTTTACGGCCATTCAACTGGCAAAAAAGTATGAAACACGTTTGCACATCCTGCATATCAGTACTGAAAAAGAACTGGTACTCTTCACCAATATGCTGCCGCTTGAAGATAAAAGAATAACAGCAGAGGTATGTGTGCATCACCTGCACTTTACCAGTGATGACTATGCCACATTGGGCAATCGTATAAAATGTAACCCTGCCATTAAAGCACCCAACAACCGTGAAGCGCTGTGGAAAGCCCTGCTGGACGACAGGCTGGATGTTATTGCAACAGATCACGCACCACACACACTGGAAGAAAAAGGATATTACCGCGATACTGATGGTAAGCTGAAAGAAGCAGCCGACAGCTCATACGAAAGATCACATGCCGGTTTGCCACTGGTACAGCATTCTGTACTGATGATGCTGAAATATGTAAAAGAAGGAAAGATCAGCATTGAAAAAGTAGTAGAAAAAATGAGCCACGCGGTAGCTACCTGTTTCCAGATCGAGAACCGTGGCTTTATCCGTGAAGGTTACTGGGCCGATCTGGTAATTGCAGACCTGGATCAAACCACTACAGTTACTCCGCAGAATATATTGTTCAAATGTGGCTGGAGCCCGCTGGAAGGCACCACCTTCCCGGCAGCCATTACACATACTTTTGTAAACGGACATCTTGTATATGGAAATGGGGTGTGGAATGAATCTCAACAAGGACAACGATTATCATTTAATCGGTAACTTTCTGAAAACAACCAGGCTCAACCAACCATGGAAATAGATAATATTACATATAGTGACCTTGCCATTTTCCAGTCAGAAGAAGAGTTTTCCATCTTTCACAAACTCAACTTTACTAAAACGGTAGAAGGCAGGGAATGGTTAATGCGCTTTTTCCGCAACCCATTCAATGATATAAAGCAGATCCAGGATACCCAACAGATCATCCGCACTATTCTGCAGAACATTGATCGCTGGCCTGCTTCTATTTCCAATGGAACTATTATGGTGATGGAAAGGTTTTATGATACGGCCATAGATCCTATTCCATCAGGCTCCCATGTTGTTAACGCCGCTACCTACCGCATTTTACATGCTCCGGATTTTGCACTGATCCGTTATTCTATTTCACATTTTGCTGATTTTTTACGCGGCATTCATGAACTCACAGCCTTGCTGGACAATGAGAATACGCCATTCCTGGTACGCACTTACCTGGACCGTGCGCGTGATCTTACCAACAGGCCTGTCATCATCAGCTTACGTGAGCGTGAAAAAGGAAAAGAATACAGCTGGTCTGAGGTTATTCACTATGGTGGTTACCTGAAGGACCATTTTAAAAGCCCTGTATTCGAACTCATCAATATCTATGGCCGCCTGGATGCCTGGTACTCTATGGCATTGGCCATGCAGCAATACAAACTCACCTTCCCTGAGTTTGTAAACCAGCAACAACCGCTGGTAAATGCAAAACAGCTATATCATATACTACTGCCCGCCCCCTCCCCTTACGATGTACAACTGAGTAAGGACAGCAATTTCATCTTTCTTACAGGGGCAAACATGGCAGGCAAAAGCACTTTTATTAAAGCTGTAGGCAGTGCTGTGTTCCTGGCCCACCTGGGCATGGGAGTTCCGGCAGAGAGCATGCAGCTCAGTACTTTTGACGGCCTTTTAAGTAACATCAACGTAGTAGACAACATTATAAAAGGCGAAAGCTATTTCTTCAATGAAGTACAACGCATCCGCAATACCATTCTGAAGATCAATGATGGCAGAAAATGGCTGGTACTGATCGATGAATTATTCAAAGGCACTAACGTGCAGGATGCCATGAAATGCTCCTCTACCGTTATTAAGGGACTTATTAAGATCAAGAACTCATTATTTATACTCTCCACCCACTTGTATGAAATAGGTGAAGAACTGCAGCAGTACCCCAATATTTCTTTCCGCTATTTTGAAACTACCGTGCAGGAAGACCAGTTGGAATTCAGCTACCAGCTAAAAGAAGGTATCAGTAACGACCGTCTCGGTTATCTCATCCTTAAAAGAGAGAAGGTGGTGGAAATGCTGGAAAATTTGTAGCCGGAAAACCATATCTTCCGCTACAAATTCAGAGCCTGTATGAAACACCTCCCTGTGCTTTGCACTGCATTGCTTTTTTGCGCTACTATTTCCGCTCAAAAGCCCGGTGCAACCATTGATGTTCAGCATTACAATTATGCGCTGACACTCAATGACAGCAGCAATGAAATACAGGGACAGGCTACCGTTACTATCTCCTTTATTCAACCTTCTTCATCCATCTTACTGGACCTGGCAGATAAGAAGTCATCCGGCAAAGGCATGACAGTTAGCAGCATAATAACAGATAATGACACAAAGCTTTCTTTCACCCACGGCAACGATCAGCTCAATATTATACTACCCGCAACTGCAAAGGCAGGTGATAAAAAAACAATAACGATCACTTACTCCGGCATCCCGGCCGATGGGCTTGTTATCGCCAATAACAAATACCACCACCGTGGCTTTTTTGCAGACAACTGGCCCAACAGGGCGCACAATTGGATCCCTTGTATAGATCACCCTTCGGATAAGGCTACGGTTGATTTTACAGTAACAGCCCCTGCACACTACCAGGTAATTGCCAATGGACGTAAAACTGAAGAGAGAGAGCTTGGTAACAATCAGAAGCAAACACGTTACTCCGAAGCTATTGCACTCCCCACCAAAGTAATGGTAATTGGTGTGGCAGACTTTGCGGTACAACAGGCCGGTGCTGTAAACGGCATTCCTGTTTATAGCTGGATCTACCCCGAGGATAAGGACAAAGGCTTTTACGATTATGCACAGGCTACAGAGATCCTTCCCTATTTCATCAGTCATGTAGGCTCATACGCTTATGAAAAACTGGCCAATGTACAGTCTACTACCATCTTTGGCGGAATGGAAAATGCGGGTACTATATTCTATCATGAGAACTCAGTAACAGGTACCCGTAAAAGCGAATCATTACTGACCCATGAAATTGCCCACCAGTGGTTTGGCGATATGGCTACTGAAACTGACTGGCGCCACCTGTGGCTGAGCGAAGGTTTTGCTACTTACATGACCATCCTCTACTTTGAAAACAAATACGGAACAGACACAGCCCGTAAAATGCTTACCGACAACCGTCGCCAGGTAATTGCTTTTTCAAAAAGGAACCACTCCCCGGTAGTTGACTCAAGTATTACCAACTATATGGAGTTACTCAATGCTAACTCTTATCAAAAAGGCGGCTGGGCATTACACATGTTATGCCAGCAGTTGGGCGATAGTGCTTTCTGGAAAGGTATCCGTACTTATTATGCCCGTTATGCCGGCAAAAATGCCTCTACGGATGATCTGCGTAAAGTGATGGAAGAAGTATCTGGTCAGGATCTGCAACTCTTCTTCTCCCAATGGCTGTACACAGCTGGCCAGCCTTCAGTCGAAGCGATCTGGGAGTATGACGCGGTTAAAAAAGCTGTCAATCTTACCATCAAACAAAAGCAGGAACAATTATTCACCTTTCCACTTGAGATCAGCATTAATAGCACAGACTACAAGTCGCCCCTCAAAACCTTCATTATAAAAGACAGGCAACAGGTATTTTCTATTCCTTTCAAAAACACTCCGCTGGACATCACATTAGACCCACTGGTAAAGTTGCTATTTGAAGGAGAAATAAAGAAGATCCAATAAACACAAGCCCGTACTATGTAGCTGCGTATTTAATGATATAGCCTACATGGTTAGTCATTTCTACCCCATACATTAAAACAATTTGTTTTTTATTTATCTTACCAGATCAATATTCTATGTATTTCACATAACCAATATTCATGCTGGTAAAAACCTATGGGAGTGCCGTATATGGTGTAGATGCAATTACTATTGCGGTAGAAGTGAATGTAATGGGTGGCAGCAATTATTATATAGTTGGCTTGCCGGATAGTGCAGTAAAGGAAAGCCTGCAACGTGTGGAAAGCGCCATCAAAACCAACAACTACCAGATGCCCCGTACCAAACTGGTAGTAAGTCTTGCCCCTGCTGATATAAAGAAAAGCGGCTCAGCCTTCGATGTTGCTATTGCAATAGGAACATTGATAGCCAATGAACAAATTCCCTACACAGAAAAGCTGGGTGAATATATAATGATGGGTGAGCTGAATCTCGATGGCACCATCCACCCCATTAAAGGAGCCTTGCCTGTAGCCATTACCGCAAAACATGAAGGGTTCAAGGGATTGATACTGCCCAAACAAAATTGTCGTGAGGCTGCGATGGTCAGCAACCTGGATGTATATGGTGTAAGCCATATTACCGAGATCATCAACTTCTTAAGTGATGAAACAAGTTTACAGCCTACCATAGTAAACACTCATGAGGAATTCCTGGAAGCAGGCAATCATTATGATGCAGACTTCAGCGACGTAAAGGGACAGGAGAATATAAAACGGGCACTGGAGATTGCCGCTGCAGGCGGACACAATGCAATTTTAATTGGCCCTCCGGGTGCAGGTAAAACAATGCTGGCCAAACGACTCCCTACCATTTTACCACCGCTCACCTTGCCCGAGGCATTGGAAACAACCAAGATCCATTCGGTAGCAGGCAAGCTACCCGATAATACATCGCTGGTCTCCAGGCGTCCTTTCCGGTCTCCGCACCATACTGTTAGTGATGCAGCGCTTGTAGGTGGTGGAGGTATTCCGCAGCCCGGCGAAATTTCACTGGCACATAACGGTGTGCTGTTCCTGGATGAACTACCGGAATTTAAGCGTACTGTATTGGAAGTAATGCGGCAACCGATGGAAGAGCGGAAAGTGACTATTTCACGGGCAAAGATCGCTATTGACTTCCCGGCAAGTTTTATGCTGATAGCTTCCATGAATCCCTGCCCCTGTGGCTTTTATAACCATCCCGAAAAAGCATGTACCTGCGCTACTGGTGCCGTACAGAAATACCTGAACAAGATTTCAGGGCCGTTACTGGATCGTATAGACTTACATGTAGAAGTAACGCCTGTAACATTTACAGAGCTATCCGGAACTAAAAGCGGAGAAAATTCAGCGGCTATCAGGGAGCGGGTGATCAGTGCGAGAGCCATACAGGCCGGGCGATACAAAGGGCAGGCTGGTATTTATTGTAATGCACAGATGAATAGTAAAGCCTTAAAAGAAGTTTGCATGATTGAGCCTGCAGGGCATAATTTATTAAAGACGGCTATGCAGAAATTAAATCTGTCTGCACGTGCCTATGACCGCATATTAAAGGTGAGTCGTACAATAGCAGACCTGGCAGATAGCAATAACATACAGCCTGAACACCTGGCAGAGGCTATTCAATACAGAAGTTTAGACAGAACCGGATGGGCGGGATAAAAGCTGTTTTAAATAATCATTAATTCAAAACGCTTAAGGGCTTAGGTGCAGAGCACTCCTCCATTGTTACCAGCTTTACCTCTTTATGAGGTACACTTCCAAGCAGTCTTGCAAAAATAGATTTCAGCGTTTGCGCTGCCGTTTTACGGATGATACGCATGTCGAGCCAGAAATTAGCATTGCGTACATAAAATGCATCGAATTGATAGCGATGAAAAATACTTTCAAAATCTTTGGTGGGACCTCTATAACCTTTTACTTGTGCCAGGCCGGTAATACCGGGTCTTACAAGGTTTCTGAATTTATAGCCGGTAACAGTTTTTGAAAATTTATTACAATCAGCGTGCATATGTGGACGTGGACCAACAATACTCATGTGTCCCAGCAACACATTGATAAATTGAGGGAACTCATCAAGATTAGATTTACGCAAAAAAGCACCTACCCTGGTTATACGGGAATCGTTTTCCCTCGCCTGACGCAGATTTGCATCGCTATTTACAATCATTGTTCTGAACTTAAAGCAAGGAAAGGTGCGGCCACCCCTGCCAACCCTACGCTGAATAAAAAATACAGGGCCTCTGGATTCAAGTTTAATTAGTAAAGCTATTACTGGAAATAGCCAGCTTAAGACAAAGACAGTGATTAAAAAAGAAATGGAGAGATCGAATATTCTTTTAACAAAAAAGTAGTGTTTCCGTTCGTCAACAAAGCGCCTCATTGGTAATTGCTCTCTACGGCTTTCCTGTTTACGTACAAAGGAGTGGATCTTGGTAATGGTTAATATCATGGATTGTTCATTAAAGCCTTAAGTCATTCATTTACAACATTTTCCCCAATGCTGTTATTTTGATACCCATCATTGCAAAGGAAGTTAATTACACCACAAAATCAATACCACTTAGTGGTAGTTTTTCCCTTTTTTGATATCAAAGCTTATTTGACAATAAAGTTAATACAAACGTTGCACCAGAAAATCTTCACCGACCAGTAAACAACGTGAATGCAGAAATTTAATTGCTTCAACCAGCAATAACATTCAAATTCTGATCAACGCGTGTGCTTAGTTTCATATTTCCCGGTCCATGATAGTAAAAAAGAAAGATAAAGAAAAAATAGAATACTATGCCCTTTTGCACACCAAGTGTTACTTCCACTACCGACATACTCACGAATTGTAGCAAGATCATTAAAAGCAGAAGGTTCCGATACCGTAAGGCTTCGACGGTCGTAGTAATTATTATTGCCAGCAATAGACCAAGACCAATAACACCGCCTACCAGAAAGGAATCCAGGTATTGATTATGGCAATTATATTTTTCCTGCAGTCCCAGTTTAAAATCTTTTTCCCGGTACTTATCCAGTAGTTGCTGCTTGCTTCCGTTTACCCCATATCCCTGAACAGGCCTTTCCTTAATTAGCTCCCAGGCAGAGCTCCACATTAACAGCCGTGCGGCTAAACCATTCTGATCATCAGCAGTACCACCATATGTTTTAAGCCTGGTAACAGATATGCGCCACCTCAGGTAGGACATGTTATATACTACAACAGCGCTTACAGATATCAGAAGCAGAAGTGTAAATATGGCTGTCCTGATCCTCCCTCTCTGATATCCGATGTAGCAAAAAAGAATGATTAATGATACAGCCAAAAGAGAAATAGCCAGCTTGGAGGATAACATGAAAATAAAAATACATAAATAGATGGCTATCAAAACACAAAGCCATTTATTTAACCTTAAGCCAGCTTTATCAATAAACTTAAAATATAACAGCCATACTAATCCGGCCAGGCAATATGCAGCAAGATAAACTGCATTCAGGCCCATCTGATGCGACAGGTAATGATAATAAAATACCCTGCTATCACCTGTTACCCTATACTCCATCCAGGCTTTGGCAAGACAAATAAGAGAAATCAGCAGTGTAGCTATAAACAGAGAAAAACAAGTACGCATTACCACTTTGTATGGTATAGAACAACTAGCGGCCAGTACCATGGGAATAAATAACAGGGTTGCGTAGCCTTCGATATTCTTTATTGTAACGTGTCCGCTTGAATCCCAAAACATTGTTAAAGTGATCCATAAAAAAAATAGAGCAGGAGGTATCCAGAGTTTCGATAAACGCAAACGTCCATACATTTCACTTAATCCGGTTGAAAGAATAGTAGTAATGATAAAAAATATAATGCACCAGCTATTAAGGTTATCGGAGAAAGGAATACTTGCGGCCAGAAGATACAAACTGATATTACGCCATTTCTGATCACCGGGGCCCGGTACTTTATTAAAAAGCATTTTATAATTTGGTATATTTACCTTTGCGTTATTCGACACAATATACACGAAACCACAATAAAAAACCAAGCCCTTCCGGCAGATTCTAAATTATATCCTTAATGTCCCAAACCTCAGATATTATAAGTCTTACCATCAATAATCTGTCTTTTACTGAAAGCGTCCAACAAATCTCCGACTGGGGTTTACAGAGAAAAAAAGGCTTCGTATGTTTCGCAAATGCCCACATGATTGTAGAAGCTCATACAACACCAGCATTCAAAGAAAAGCTATCTAAGGCATCCTTAATACTGGCAGATGGAAAGCCTGTTGCTATTGCCTGTAACTGGCTACATAATAAAAAACAGGAAAGAATTGCGGGGATGGATTTCTTACCTGCTATACTGGATAATGCCAATAATTTAAAAGCCAGGGTCTTCTTTTACGGTTCTACAGATGAAGTGCTTGATAAAATAAAAGAAAAGATCCATGACCAGTATCCTGACGTTACATTTGCCGGAGCAATCTCTCCACCCTTCAGGCCTCTCTCACCGATAGAAATAGAAGAACATATAACGCAGATAAATCAGTCCGGAGCCAACTTTATCTTCATTGCCCTGGGTTGTCCAAAACAGGAAAACTGGATGGCAACACACTATAAGTCAATTGAAGGAATTTTACTGGGTGTAGGCGGTGCTGTACCTGTTTTCGCCGGCACTCAAAAAAGAAGCCCGGTATGGATGCAAAACCTGGCCCTGGAATGGTTATACAGGTTGTTACAGGAACCCAGGCGCATGTTTAAACGTTACCTGTATACAAATAGTTATTACATATATCTACTGTTCAAAGCAAAGTTTAAAGGAGGAACAATAAAGCCTTAATACCGGCTGATGATTATAGGGTAGTGAAGAAAGATATTTCTGTCGCCTACAGAATCGTTGTAATCATTATCAAATACAAAACGCATTGGCGCCTCTGTATTTTCAGGTAATTCAAAATTCATATTATAAGTTTTTACTTCCCCTTCGATCCTCATATCTTTCAACAGGTAATCACCAATGCTTATAACAAAATGGGGAAACTCATTCTTTGCAGGTGTTCCTTCCGCTTTAATCTGTAAAGTATATTTCCCTTTACTCAGAGATATCTTATTAGTAGAAAAAGTGCCATTATTAGCAATTACCAATACGGACGAATCATGTTCCCATCGTAAGTTTTGAAAGTCCTGCATATCCCTGTGCCCAAGAATATGCTTTCCTCCAGAAGAACTACATCCCACAAACAACAAGCCTTGCAATAAAAAAATAAATAATATTCTGCTCTGTAGATTGGCTATCCTGATGCTTATCTTCATTTATTAATATTTAAACCCTTTAGATCGTTTTTTTAATTAAAATAGTAGTTTAGCACCATAACCCTGACAAGTCATGTCCTTATTTGCAAGTTTACCTTTAATTTTCGGCTTTCTGCTTTTTTTCATAATCTACCACAATATAGGATCTGAGAAAATACTATCCCGCATAAGGATCGCATTTCTAACTTCAACCCTTATCAGTTCTTTGTTTGTCGCGCTGTTAACAGAATGTCTTAGCGCATTTTCACTAATAACATTTACAGGCTTACTTATTAGCTGGACCCTGGCCATAGCCGCCTTGGCTTTCTATTGGTTTTATAAGCATATTCCGGTTAAGATCATAAGCGAAGTAGTAAAAGAAGTTTCCGCAGCCATAAAAGGCCATTGGCAATTGTGGATAGTAACAGTCTTCCTTTTTATTTCTTTCATAATAGCACTCATATATCCGCCTAATAACTATGATTCCATGACCTATCACCTCGGCAGGGTAGCTCATTGGATACAAAACAAAAATATATCCTACTATCAAACTCATGTTATAAGACAGTTGGTTTATCAGCCCTTTGCAGAATGGATAATATTACATGTTCAATTATTTTCCGGTACAGATGTTTTCGCAAACACTATCCAATTGTTCTTCCTGGCAAGTAGCCTGTCCGTTGTAACGCTTATCACCAAAGAAGTTGGCGGTACCGCTCAGCAGCAATTAACCAGCGCATTAATTGCCGTTATTGTTCCAATGGTTATCATACAAAGCAATACCACGCAAAACGATATTGTAGTGGCATTCTTTATTCTAAGCTTTGTATTTCTTGCCATCCGCACCTTGAAGCAAACAAAAACGAGCTTAATATTCTTATCAGGTATTGCATTGGGGCTGGCATGGCTTACAAAAGGAACAGCCTATTTATTTACAGCACTCTTCACTCTATGGTATGTACTGATACTGCTCAAAGATTACAGGCAACCATTAATCCATATTCTCAAAAAAGCAGCAATCCTCGCCATAATACCTCTTATTGCAATCCTCATCAATAGCGGTTTTTATTTCAGGAATAAATTTCTCACCAGCTCCGCTTTAGGCGATGCCACCAAAATAACCGCAAATGAAGGATTTGAAGCTAAGCAAATTGCGCTTGTTACTATAAAAAACATTCTCAATCACTTTCCTGTTACAGATCATTTAAAAGAAGTGGTTGTGCAGAAGGCAGCCAATTTTGATATTGACGCCAATGATCCCAGGTATAACTTTATTACCATTGAGTGGATGAAAAGCGGCTTCTATTTTCATGAAGATTATGTACAGAACTTTATACAGACCATTCTGATTATCCTTGCAGGCATAGCATTTCTCTTTAAAAGAAGGCTTTATACACAACGGATCAATTACTATACATTATTTGTCTTCACAATCTTTGCCACCTCAATATTGTATTGTGTTTTATTAAAATGGCAGCCATGGTCAAACAGGTTACAAACGCCGCTGTTTCTGCTGTTTTCCGTTTTCCTTGCCATAGAATTAAGTCATACAAAAAAGTGGATGCAGGCAATCTGTTTTGCAGCCATGCTTGGATTCGGTATAGCATCATTATTATGGAGCACCAATCATCCGGTATTACCGGTTTCCCATAGTGTCATCAAAAACTCACGCAATTCCTACATCTATAAAGACGGCGATCTTGAATGTAAGGACTACGTTGAAAAAAGCCCCTTCACTAAGATCGGGATCTACATCGGTGGTGATTCATGGGATTATCCTTATTACAGATTATTGGCAAACACTACAACAGGTACCCGCCGCACTATTAAACACGTAATGGTAAATAATGAATCGGCGATATATCTTGATAACTTTGTGCCCGATGCTGTTTTAAGCATCGACACCGTAACTTCTAAATACACCATTTACGGGAAAGACTACTACAAAGCCAGGGTATTTAAAAACGGGAATGCAATCTTTATTCCCCGGTGACCGGAATAATTCACTATTATGCAGCCTTGTAAATAACGCAGAAGCATTGCATTAAACTGAATCCAAATGCTCCAGACAATAATTACCTTTCTTAAAAAACAAAGCTTTCAGCCTGGCCCATTGGGCATCCTTGTAAACCCCTTCTACTTCATAAGAAGATCATTGTTTAAAAATATAAAGCTATTCAGTACAGATCTACAAGGGAGGCTGTTAGATTTCGGATGTGGTAGAAAGCCATACAGATCACTTTTCAATCATGTCTCTGAATATATAGGCGTAGATATTGAACAAACAGGCCACGATCATACTAATTCATTAGTTGATATTTACTATAACGGCAAAACGATCCCCCTTCCTGACAACAGCTTTGATGCTGTTTTTTGCAGTGAGGTTATTGAGCATATTTTTAACGTGGATGAGATCATGCCCGAATTACACCGTGTTCTTAAACCTGGTGGCAAAATATTAATTACCGTTCCTTTTTGCTGGAATGAACATGAAATACCTTACGACTTTGGAAGATACACCTCGTTTGGCATAAAACACGTAATGGAGAAAAACGGGCTAGAGGTTATTAAGTTCAAAAAAAGCGGTAGTTTTTCCTATGTCAACTTTCAGTTATGGGCACTATATATTTATGAAACACTCGGAATAATAAAGCCTAAAAAACTCCGCTATATTCTTTCAATGCTTTTTATAATGCCAATCAACATTATCGGAACTATTATCTGTGCCATCCTGCCACGTAATAATTCTATGTATTTCAACAATGTCCTTGTTGCAAGAAAAAAATAAGCCGGCAACTAAATAAGCTTACTAATATGTTTCGTTTTCAAGCGGTAAACCAGGAAACATGAAACAAATATTATAAACTCTGTCATAATCCAAACCTGGGCAGCAGCATGTATGCCATAGCGGGGTATTAATAGTAAGTTGAGTCCAATACTCAGCGTTGCTCCTGTGGCGGTGATCGCAGAGAAAAATTTATCCTGTTTAATTGCGACCAACCCATTAAAGCCCCAGATATTTACCAGCCCCAGCAAGACGGGTAATATACTCATAATCCTCATGATGGGAATTGCGGCAGCATACTCCGCCCCAAAGAAAAGCACTATTGGTTTTGCCAAAACAAAAAGCCCCGCAGCAATTACCGAAGTCACTAAAAGCAATACTATTGAAGCTTTCTTGAATAAAGCAACCGCTTTCTTTGGATCCTCATGAAACTGACGGGAAATAAATGGGAAAAAAGCAATATTAATAGGCAGTACAACCATAGCATGTACCGCCATAATGATCTTATATACTACAGTAAAATAGCCTACTTCTACATTACCCGCTGATATGCCTAAAAGGAAAATATTAGTGGTAGTATAGGCAAGTACCACAGCAGTAGAAAAAAACACCCAAAAGCCTTCTCTGATCAACTTCCAGGCATACTGCATATTGATACCAGTAAACTTTACTCCAAATCGTCTGATAGCAATTGAAAATGCAGTAACACCGATAACTATTTGTGAAACCGATAGTAACAGGTTAACATACAGATAATCGGATCTATGCCTGATCATCACAAATATCCCTATCGTAAAAAGCAGCTTTATACAGAAATTCAGAATCGACAGGAGCTTCACTTTCTCCAGTCCCTGGAAAAACCACATTGGAAATAATACCATCCCAATGTTAAGCAAATGGGTTACCAGGTACAACGATGCGTCAGAGCTAAACTTACTGAACGCAAAAGAAACAAAAAGTAAACACGTTGAGATCAGGAACAATAGAATCTTAACAACAATGAGGTGGCTGAATGTTCGTGAAAGGGCTCCCGGGTTATCGCGGTTAATAGATATCTCTCTTGTTGCAGTAAGGTCAAACCCATAGTTTATAAATACAGAGAAATATCCGATAAAAGTTTGTGCAAATGATATAAGCCCAAACTTTTCAGGGCCTAATACCCTTGTGAGATATGGAGTAACTGCAAGTGGTAATACATAATTACCTATTTGCACAACTGCCACGAATGCCATATTCTTAACAACCCCTATCGACAACAGACGTTGTACTATTCCCTTCATACCCGGTTTAGTAAGTGTTCATACATTAAATTACTCAAAACGTTTCAAGGCTGTTAGAAAATAGTAGCTAACCTATTAATAGACGCCCCAGGCACAAGTACGAAGACCATATTCTTTTCTAACCTATGAATAGCAAATATATATACAAACTATCAACTCATCTTGCTTCATTTATCAGCAGGCCATGTTTCTCTCAGATCTATTATATACCGGATAATTCTATTACAAACAAGCAGAAATAGTAAATTAGCGCCTTATAAAGGCTTTTAATGAGAATATTGTTCGTACATAACCGGTACAAACAAAGTACCGGGGGGGAGGATTCAGCGGTTGAGGCAGAAATAAAATTACTAGAGAGTAACGGGCACCAGGTCAGTCTTCTGCTTTTCGATAATGCAACTATCGGAAATGGAGTAATAAACCAGGTAAAGGCTGGTATAACCGCCATTTACAATGTAAATTCAAAAAAAAAGCTACAGGAAGTAATTCAGCTTTTTTCACCCGATATAATTCATATACATAACCTGTTCTTTGAAGCATCCCCCTCTGTTTTATATGCAGCCAAAGAATCAGGGATACCTGTTATACTTACAGTACACAACTATCGGCTGCTTTGCGTAAATGCCCTGTTATTACGCAATGGAAAGGTTTGTGAAGATTGTGTACAGTCTGTTTTCCCGTGGAAAGGAATTATCAGAAAATGCTACCACAACTCCATTGCAGATAGTGCCCTGGTAGGGCTCATTACCACCACGCATAAGCTGCGTTCTACCTGGTCAACAAAAATAGATCGCTTTGTAACCCCTTCTTCGTTTATACGTTCTAAGCTTCTGAATTCATCATTGTCGATCACCGATCCGGATAAGATTGTTGTAAAAGGAAATTTCATCGATGACCCGGAAGATGCTCCCCCCTCCGAAAGAAAAGACTTTTTTCTGTTTGTCGGAAGGCTATCAGCCGAAAAGGGAATTCATTTCCTGTTAAGCAGTTTTGCAAAATGGCCACATTTAAAGATCCTTATAGTGGGCGACGGCCCAGATAAAGACGAATTACTGAAACAATACAGTCAATATCCCAATATCAGCTTCGAAGGAAAAAAAGGGAAGAATGAGGTGTTAGCCCTGATGAAGCAGGCAAAAGCTTTAATATTTCCTTCTATCTGGTACGAAGGGTTGCCACTAACAATCGTTGAAGCATTTGCCAGTGGGCTACCCGTTATTGCTACCAGGTTGGGGGCTATGCAGGAAATGATCTCTCATAAGATCAACGGTTTCCTTTTTGAAAAAGAAGATCCCGATAGCCTGAAAAGCGCCATTCAAGAAATTAACAGTATGGTGCAGCAGGGCAACTATGCGCTTTATAACGGGGCCAGAAATATTTTCATGGAACATTATCATGCAGATGTATGCTATAAAAAAATTATGGATATATATACTGCGGCCATCCAGGAACGGAGAATAAAACAAGTATCTAAGACGAATTCATTCTAATGAAAAGCTATATAAGCAGATTATCCCTTAAGTCAACGCTTCCGGTCTCAACGCTGATCTTATTCATCCTTATTGCTTTACTTACCGGTACTTTTTTACGCATATCTCTTTTGTTTATTTACCCGGTTATTGCAATACTTGTGATTGAACAGCTAAAGCTGAAACTCATAAGGAACGTGATCATATTGCTTTTACTGGTATCTGCGGGTCTGCTATTGTCATTTACACATGGTTTCTTTTTGCGGTATAACCTGATGTCTCTATACCATATGATCCCCTTCCTGCTATTATTATTTGCTGTTCCTTCCGAAAAGAGCCCTGTGCAATTGCCACTTCTCGAAAAATTCATGACCATTCTTGCCTTGATCGCTCTTTTAAATAACATGGTGGGCACCTATCAGTTTATTGCAGACCCAACAGATGATAGTTTTAAAGGACTGGTTTCAAGTTTCAGTATCTCCCTATATGTACTTGTAATTCTTAACATGGTACTATTCTCTTATTATTTTTCTAATTACCTCGAAAAGAAATCTAAAATCCAGCTATGGATCAGTATTTTTTTCCTTTTCAGTGCTGTAATGGGGTTCTATGGATCGGGACTGGCAGCTTTTATCTGTGCCTTTGTGTTATCATTCCTTCAGCTACGTATTACATCAATTGCCAAAACATTATTCATATCCGTATTCTCACTTTTACTCATCTACTATTTAACCAAATGGCTCAGGCCCGAAGCCTTATATTATTATGAGGTAAGTGTTCAGCGACTACTGCAGTTTGACCAACAGACAGGTCCCAGGAAAATAAAATCTTTCTATAACTATTTTAATAACTATCCACCTAATACCAAAGATTTTTTATTAGGATCCGGTCCCGGCACTTTTAACAGCCGCTCTGCCTTTATGGTGGGTAGCCCCTCCTATTTCACCAAATTTACGTTCTTCAAATCGGCAGAAAAGCCTTATTACTTCAAAAACTACGCTTATCCATTATGGAATGAGACCAATACATCCCAGGCCCTTTTTCAGGATGGATTCCGAAATCAGCCTTTCTCATCATTGCTCGCTTTTCTTGGGGAATATGGTTTGCTTTTTACACTTGCATTTGGGTGGGCTTTATACAAATACCTGAACAGGCTACTACATTACGATACCCGAAAGCAATTCCTGGCAGCCCGATGGCAGGCAAAATTTCTCGTTTTCTTCATGCTGTTCTTATTGTGTATTGACAACTACTTTGAATATCCTGAAACCATTCTTTTGATCACATTTACACTTAAGCTGGTTCATATGGAAATCATCAGGAAAAAAGAAAATGAAAATCCCGCTATCGAAAACAACCTTCCGGGTTAAAAGTAAATTACATCGACATACATCACATAAAAAGCAAAACACCGGTACTGTACCGGTGTTTTGCTTTTTATATTTATAAGTATTTAAAACAGATTAGCTGGATCTCTTTGAGAGCAACTCCTTTAACTGAAGTGTGTTTAAATACTTAATTAACCTTATCAGTAAAATAAACGAAATAGCGAAGGCCACGCCTATCAGCATACATTTAAAAAAGCTTTGTCTTAACACCGTTTGCTTCTGGCCAATTGCTCCAAAAGGCGTGTACACCTGGAGTATATCCTGGTTAATTGAAGCCCTGGAACGCAATGCCGCCAGCTCATCTCTTATTAACAATACCTTATCGTAAAGATCCAGTTCCGGTGTTCTGAGCAACGATTTATCAAGTAATGTAAGATTGTTATTGCCTCCCTCTTTTGAATTATCTTCCTGCAGCAACCTTTTATTGTACGTACTGCTTAACGAATCCAACTCGTCCAATGAACGTAATAATAACTTTTCCTGTTCATGCAATGTATTATCCGCGATCTCTTTATTGCGTTGGAGAACCGGGTTCTGGGAAACAAGATTTACAAGCCCTTTCTGAAGTTTAGGGAAAATATTCTCTCCTCTGCTAATTGCCGTTACCACGTGTAAAGGATAATCGTACCTGGTGAGCTTAGCCTTAAAATCATTAAGTTTAATAGCCTGTGTCCAGAACGTATCCTGCCTGAAGATCTCGTTACGTCTGTAATTTAAAAAACGCTCCTTGTACAGATCCGTAACAATAAGGTTATTATCTACCGGCTCAGCTTCAAAGCTCTCAAGATCCAAAGCTTCTTTTGCAGAAATATCAAAGATGCGTGTTAGTTCATTAGTCTGTCCCTGTTTTATTAATGCATTCAGGTAATCAACGGAGTTATATAATTCTCTGGAGCTCTCAAAATTGGTTCTTACTGTAGCATCGGAATAGTACTTGAACATACTTCCCATGTTAATAAAAAAGCCGTAGCCCAAGCCTACAATAGCTCCTATAACCAGCCAGATTATATTCTCTTTTATAAAAAGAAGTACAATCAGAAGTCCCCGGAAAACTGCGACGAAAGCTGAACCTATGGATTGAAATAAATTCTGTATTGCTTTTCCTGCTTTATAAAGCAGTACTCCAAGATCAATATCATTGGTGTTTTTCGGAGAATTTGAATCTTTTTGAATAGAGTCCATGCGTAGAGATAAGTTTCGCCAAAAATATATGATTTGTCAATAGTAAAACATTGTGCTACTAAATTTTACACTATATATAAAAAATTATCTATACTATAAATTATTGTGCTTTGGAACCCCGTATACTCTATGTCTTCTTAGCTGAGACTATTGATTCCGGCGGGGGTATCCACCTGATAAAGCCTTCATTAGGCTCTTTCTTAAATAACAGTGAATGCATACTCCTGATAACTGTTACTGCTTATTAATCAGGCCACCATCTCCTTAATATTCATGCTATAAGCCCAAACAGACAATATCTTCCTGATTTTCCCGAACTTGTATGATATTTTGCTTTAAACTTCCGGCAAACTCAACTGTTATAGCTAATTATGAAAATTCTTTTCACGTACTTAAAGCCCTACCGCTGGCTGGTGGCACTTACCATGCTGCTGACAGCTATCAATACTGGTGTATCCCTGCTTGACCCAATTCTTTTCGGAAAACTGGTAAGCCTTGCAGATTCCTATCTCAACCACAAGCTTCCTGCGAAATTTGATTATTTTATGACCTTCTCCTGGAAAACACCCGGGGTGGTCTATATCATCATCCTGTCTATGTCGGTGGCAATGATCAGCCGCATAGCCAAGAACTTCCAGGATTATTTTCTGAATGTAATTATCCAGAAGTTCGGGGCCAGGGTATTTACCGATGGACTGAAACATGCCATGAAACTGCCTTACCAGGAGTTTGAGGACCAACGCAGCGGCGAAACCCTGAGCATTCTTCAAAAAGTGCGTACCGATACAGAGCGGTTCATGAATTACATGATCAATGTACTCTTCAGTGTAATTGTGGGTGTGCTATTTGTATGTATTTACGCCGGAGTATGGATCCACTGGACTGTTCCTGTTGCTTACTTTGTCGGCATTATTTTACTGACCCTTATTACGAACGTACTGAGCAAGAAAGTAAAAACAATCCAGAAAACAATTGTAGCCCAAACCACAGCACTGGCAGGTTCCACTACCGAATCATTAAGAAACATTGAGCTTGTAAAAAGCCTGGGGCTTACCAACCAGGAAGTAGAAAGGCTCAATAAAAACACTTATAAAATCCTTGGCCTTGAATTAACCAAGGTAAAACGCATCCGTAGTATCAGCTTTGTACAGGGCACCTTTGTAAATACCCTGCGGCAGGTTATTCTTTTTATCCTGATGTGGCTCATATTCCGTCATGAAATGACTTCCGGACAGCTGGTAACCATGCAGATCTATTCTTTCTTTGTATTTGGACCCTTGCAGGAGATTGGTAATATCCTGCTTTCTTACCGCGAAGCAGAAGCCTCTCTTAATAATTTCAACAACCTGATGAACAAGCAGCCGGAACAGCAACCAGCTAATGCAAAACACCTCGGCCCTGTTCAGACACTGGAGTTCAGTGAAGTTGGTTTCAAACACCAGACTGCCCGTCAACGTGCTATTGATAATATTAATTTCTCTGCCCGTATTGGCGAAACCATCGCATTTGTTGGTCCTTCCGGTTCCGGTAAAACAACGCTGATGAAACTGCTGGTAGGCTTATACCGCCCTCAGCAGGGAAAGATCCTGTACAATGGTATTGATGAAACCTCTATCAACTTTGAAGACCTGCGTAACCAGATTGGCTTTGTAACGCAGGATACACAATTGTTCTCTGGCACCATCAGGGAAAACCTGGTGTTTGTAAACACCTCGGCAACTGATGAAGACCTGTTGCGTGTATTGAACCAGGCCTCTTGTCAAAACCTGCTGTCCCGTGCAGAAAAAGGATTGGAAACAATGATTGGCGAGGGCGGCCTTAAACTATCCGGGGGTGAAAAACAACGCCTGTCTATTGCCCGCGCACTGTTGCGTCACCCACGTTTGCTGATCTTCGATGAGGCTACCTCTGCATTGGACTCCCTTACAGAAGAAGAGATCACCAATACCATTAAAGAAGTTTCTTCACAGCGCGACCAGATCACGATCCTCATTGCACACAGGCTTTCTACCATTATGCATGCAGATCGCATTTATGTGCTGGAAAAAGGAGATGTGGTAGAGACGGGTACACACGAGAGCCTGTTAACAGAAAAAGGGTTGTATTATGCCATGTGGCGTCAGCAGATCGGTGAGCGTAAAAAGACCGGTGCCATTGCCTGATAGTAACACAACTTCCTTCTGAAGTGATTTTTGTACCTTTGCTACTCATTTTTGAAGCATGGCCAAAGATTCATCAAAACCCAACTATTTCTGGAGCATTCTTACAATGAAATGTCCTCGTTGCAGAAGAGGGCCAATGTTCAAGAATAAGAATCCCTGGAATCTTAAGAAGGCTTTTGATATGCCGGAAAAATGCCCGGAATGCGGTCAGCCCTACGAACTGGAAGTAGGCTTCTGGTACGGCACAGGCTATGTAAGCTATGCATTATCCGTAGCTCTGTCTGTAGCCACCTTTGTAGCCTGGTATGTATTGATCGGCATGTCTACATCCGACAATCGTTTCTTCTGGTGGCTTGGTATCAATATCTTCCTGCTGATAGTACTGCAACCCTGGCTAATGCGTATCAGCAGGGTTATCTATCTCTATTTCTTTGTTCGCTATGACCCCAATTACAAAGAAACCAAGGTGAAGACCTTCGATTACGAGACCGGCTCCTATTACAAGGAGGATGAGAAAAAGGACTAACGATCGTTACGATCATCTTTTGCACGCAGTATATTCACAAAGAGATTGCTGTCATTCGACAGTTCTTCAATATCTCTTAATACCACCTCCAGCGCGCGGGTGCTTAGCGTTATTTCAATCAACGAAAGTATCAGCGATATAACAAATGCAATAATGCTAAAGGCAAAAATGATATAGGCAGCTTCATTCCAGCCCCTGAAGATACAGAACATACATACTACACAAAACAGGAAACTGATGACGCCTGCCCCTTGCATGGAACGTATCAACCGGATACGTGTGCGCAGATTGCGTATCTGCTCAATAAGGTGTTTCTGATTCGCATCTTTCTGATACTTCTCGTGCAGGTTGCGGATAAGACTGGCCAGTGCCAGGAAACGATTGGTATAAGCAAGCATCAACAAAGAAATAGCGGGAAACAATAATGCCGGTGTAGTAATAGACAACTCCATATGCAGGGTTTGATACTTAAAAGTACAGGTTTCACTTTATATACGCAGGTCTTGTTCTTTGCCAATCAATAACCCTGCCTTACAAGATCAATCTCACCATCATATCACCAATCCCTGAGATCCATCCTAATCCATCAATCTGTGTTAAAAAGAGAAGGCCCCGCAAAAGCAGGGCCTCATCAAGTCCTATGAGAATGGGTTAGTAAGCCAATTCAACCTACTAACGCTCCATATATTATAATTAGTATGTTCCCTACCCCTTAATCATGGCTATACCGTTATAAACAGGCTTATTATACTATTTACCAACTGCAAACGACAGGGGTACATTCAGTTTGATACTGAAGTTGCGACCCATATTATACACGCCCATACGACCTGTAACAAGGTTCTCAGGTGCATATTTCAACCTGCTCAGGTGATTCTGGTAAGCCACATCACCAATGTTGTTAGCTGCCAGGTATAAGCTGAATAAGGTTTTCCCTTTAGCCATGAAATCAGCGCCCACACCGGCATTCACCAATGTATAACCGGGCGTAGCTGTTTCTGTATTAAAGCCGGTAAAGGGATGGTTCTGTGCAAAAGTGTTATCTAATTCAGCACGCAAAAACATATTGCGTACAGCTTTTCCTTTTTTAAAGAAGTCGGCCCTTACCTGGTTTATCAGGCGTGCAGCAGGTACAAACGAAAGGTTCTTGCTTCCATCCTGCTCTTCACTCAGTACACCTCTTACCCATGAAAAAGTGTTTTCAATATGCAACCAGTCAAGCGGGTGCGGGTGAATATCCAGGTTGGCCTCAACACCATACAGGCTGGCATTGTTCTGGTCAAAACGGAAAGCATACAGGTTGTTTGAACCATCTACTATAATAGAATCTCCGCCCAGTACAGAAGACAGTTTCCTGTAGTAGATAAAATTACTAACGTGATTATAAAACAGGCTCACCGCCATTGACACGTGTTCTGTTCCTACTTCCACGCCGGCATCTACCTGCCAGCTATTCTCAGATTTCAGGTTCTGCTCGCCATACTCATAACGATTGGTTCCTTCATGTGCACCATTGCTGGCAAGCTCTGGTATACTGGGCGAACGGAAACCTTTCGCAACATTGAATTTGAATGTTACTGCTTTTGAAGCCTCATAACTCAGACCGAGGCTACCGGATACATTATGAAAGTCTTTGGTAAAATACTCAAACTTAATATCACCACCATCTTCCATTTCTTTTGAATCAACAGAACGGTTATCGTAACGAATACCACCACTCAGCGTTAATTTGTCAATACGTTTCTGAGTATAAACAAATCCACCAATATCAAACAGTGAATAGTCCGGTATCAATGCCTCCACACCCTTATTGGTATTGGTCTGCTGCATGCCATTTACACCAATGGTGGTTTTCCAGTTATTCTTTTCCGCCAGGTGATACTGCACATTATAGTTCACCGTCTTCAGGTCAAAATATAATTCTTTCTCATCCGGCTCCAGTACATTACCAAACTCCTGGCGCTGGTTACGCTGGTAACCTACAGTTACAGTCAGCCTGTCCTTGCCAATATTGAAACTGTTATCTGTTGCAACCTTAAAGTGCTGAATACGCTGGTGAGGCACAGTAGGATCGGTTGATTTAAAATCCTTATCAGTAGCTATCTCCTCTTCTTCATTGCCATTATCGTTTACCAGCTTCAGGAATTTGCCGGTAGCATCATCCCTGTCACCTTCCACCAACCCAATACGCTGGTCAAAATTGCTGGCATACAGGTGGCTGAAACCCCAGTGTTTATTAATGTCTACATAACCACCAAAATCCCTTTCATTGAATTTGGAGTTAAATACATAGCCATCATACTTGTTCTTATAATCAGCGGCAGCTTTGTACGAACCATAAACTCCCCATATAAAACCATTCTGGTTACCCCCGATATCAGCATGCATACCACGCATCCTGTTATTGGTTTGATAAGTACCAAATACATTGCCTTTAATGGTTCCTTCATCTGCCGGTTGTATCGAAATAATATTTACCACACCCGCCAGCGCATCGCTCCCATACATCAAAGAAGCAGGGCCTTTTAATACTTCTGCCTTACTTACGTTAAACTCATCAATTTCAATTCCATGCTCATCACCCCACTGCTGTCCTTCCTGACGAATACCATCGTTTACCACTACTACACGGTTGTAACCCAGGCCCCTGATCACCGGTTTTGAAATAGCAGGACCGGTTGACACCTGCGATACACCTGCAGTATGCGATATCGCATCAATAAGATTGGTGGAAACACCAGCCAGCAGATCAGTCTTCTTAAGGATACTTACAGGCACAGGTGTTCTTTTTACAGAGGTAGCAGAAGATACGCCGGTTACAGTTACCGCATCATTCTCTACAGATGACATGGACAAGGAGAAATCCTTCTGAACATTTCCGGACAAGGTTACTGTTTCAGTAAGAGAAGCATATCCAAGAAAACTTACTTCCAGCAGGTACTTACCCTTGGGTATATTGCGGATGATATACTCACCTTGCTTGTTGGCAGCGGTACCAACTTTCAGATCAGGGAAAAACACAGAGGCGCCGGGCAAAGGTTCGCCGGTCTTGGCATCAGTGATCTTTCCGGTCAGCACCACGTTATTGTCGGGCTCAGAATAAGATACAGGTATATTACGGGTAGCTTGTTGCGCAAATAATACATTCATGAACGACGGTAAGCACACCGCCACTAAAATCACAATCTTTTTCATTACAGGTTTTTTGATACTCAGGAAACTCAATAACAGCCTTATGATAACCCTTATAGCATCGACAGTGCCTTATCAGCAACATGCATGCTTCCAATACCGGGCATTCAATAAAAAAACAAACAGCTATTGCTGTTACGCTGTGGCGGGAGGTCCCCTGTGTTCAAAAAAGAAGTAGGTCTCAGAATAGAGAGCGGGAAGTTTGCTGCAAGGTTGTTCCGGCAACAGTACGCTGATTGCCTGAACTTTTACAAAAGCAGTTGTAGCAGTAAAAGGAGATTCAGCAACCAGGCTTTCACAATTACAATTAAAGCCCGTTTTGCCAACCAAAGCCTCACCCGTTTTTACGTGCATGGACGATTGATCCTTGTGATCAACCAACCAGTCGTGCAGTGTTTTTTTAGGCGTAATGCTGAATGCAAAAAGCAACAGCATCAATCCTGCAATTACACTTCTTATGATCGGGTGTTTAGTCAAAAATGCTACTTTGTTGCAAAAATAGCCATTTATCATTTCACTCCATGCCTATTTGTTTCCGGATGGCGTTAATCTTATGTAAACGGTGGGTAAAATAAACCAGGGGTCAATAAAAGCAGGTAAAAAGGTGGTGAGTTGACCTACTTCTTTAAGATCACAGTAAACAGGGAGCCTTCCCCTTCTTCACTTTCGCAGAAGATCTGCCCGTTGATCTCTTCCACTATTCTCTTCACAATAGACAGCCCCAGGCCGTTGGAGCCCTCACCATCAGTAGGTTGCGATGAGATCTTGCTATAACGCGAAAACAGGTGAGGCAATTCTTCTTTAGGGATCCCTACACCTTCATCACGCACTTTTATACTTACCGCATCATGCTCTTCATTGATGCTGAACCATATATTCCGCTGGCGGGGAGTGTATTTGATGGCATTGGAGAGCAGGTTTTCGCAGATCCGGCCTACCAGTTGCTTATCGCTCATCAGTACAATCTTCTTGCGGGGCATCTCCACATTCAGCTGCAATTCTTTCTTACCGGCAGCAGGCTTAAACTTATCAGCCATTTCTTCACCGAGAATAGTAAGGTCAAAATTCTCAAGATACATTTTGTGCGTACCTATATCAGCACGCTCAATATTCAATATGCGTTGTATCAGTTCTTCACCATAATAACTTGCCTGCAGTATTTTATCCAAAGCCTTGCGCTGTTCTTCCGTCATCCCTTTTCCATCCGACTCTAACACCTGTCCCCAGATCTGTATCGTTGCAAAAGGCGTATTCAGGTCATGCGATACGATGCTGATCAGCGAGTTCTTTTCATAATTCAGTTCTGCCAGCTTTTCATTCTGCTGCAGTATCTGTGTATTGGTTGCCTGCAAGCGCATATTGGCATTACGCTTTATAAGAAATGCCGCTGCGATCAATACAAGTATTACCGACAAAGAAATAGCAAGCAGCGTCATGCCCTGGCGGCGCAGCTCTTCTCTTTCTATCTTTCCCTGTAACAGTTTATTCTGCGCTTCACGGTCTTTTGCATTATAGCTTTCCTGCAACTCTGCAATTGACCTGTAGGTATCAGCATTTACAAGAGCCGTATCCAATGTGTACCAGCTTTTCAGGTATTGATACGCTTTGCTGTAATTGCCTTTGCGCTCATACAGTTTGGCTAATATAGAATAGCTGTCGGCCTCTTTGCTTTTGGATTCAAAATGATCCTTAGCCATTGCCATAGCTTCCTTTGCATATATCTCTGCCGAATCGAACTGGTGCTTCTCAATAAAAACATCAGCAATGTTTAAAGTAGCGATCCACAGGTCATGGGTAATATTATCCTTCTGGTAGGTGTCGTAATTCTTCTTAAAGAAACTCAACGCCTCATCATATTTCTTTTCGTGGAAATTAATGTTACCAAGGTTATTGTATTCACTGGAAAGATCCAGCCTGCCGCCGTATGGCTTAGCCAGCTTTAGTGCTTCATTCAGTAGAGTACGGGCGCTATCATACTGCCCCAGCTGAATATAAATAACACCAAGATTGTTATAGGTATTGATCAGTTCATGTATATGCTCCTGCCCTTTTGCCACAGCTGCACTCTGCAGGTAAAAATCCTTTGCCTTCAGCGGCTCTTTAATGTTTGCATAAGCAATGGCCAGGTCACTTAATGCCGAAGATTCATATTCGCGGTTAGGTAACTTGCGGGCAGCATCCAGTGAATGCAGGTAATACTCTATCGCTTTTTCATAATTGCCGGCAAGCTCTTCATAAATACCTTTTAAGCGCAGCGACAATACATCGCCTTTATCAAAATGAAGCCGGTCTGCTTCCCTTTTGATCAGCTTGGCATAATACATTACGGAATCCATCTTGTCTTCCGAAAAATCAAGGCTGCGATCGTATAAACCTTTGAGGTAGGCGGTATCAGTCTGTGCAAATGAACAGGTATAGCTCTTAACCAACAGGAGTAATAATAACCAGTATTTCACCGATACAGGAGTTACGGTACAATTTATTTTTACCCGGCCTCAGCAGCCGGGAAGAAAAAGCTACTACTCTATCAACTTATTCTTCAGGGCAAATTTTACCAGTCCCACCGTGTTGTTCACACCCAGTTTCGCAATCAGGTTCTTGCGGTGCGTTTCAACAGTACTGATGCTTAAAAACAGCTTCTCTGCAATATCAGAGTTACTATACTCTTTACAGATCAGCTTCAGCACTTCTATTTCACGCTTAGACAGTATCTCGTCTATCTTTTTATCTTCAATGGTAATGGTACTGCGAAAGTCCTGGTCAGCATCCAGGATATTGATCTCCGGGCTGAAGTAATTGCCACCCGCAGCAATTTCAAGCAGGGCTTTATGCAACTCGGCAATCCCGGAATTCTTAAGCAGGTACCCCTGTATGTTATGCCTTATCAGCTTATGAATGTAGCGCGTACCGCGCATAATGGTAAGATATAGCACCCGCAGGTCGGGCCTTACTGCCCTGATCTTTTTGAGCAGCTCTTCCTCTTCAATATCCGGCAGGTTGACATCGAGCAGTAAAATATCAATGTCATGATTGGGCAACTGTTGAAGCAAACTGGTGCCCGTTGAAGCAGAACCTGTTACCTGTATTCCTTCCTGCTTGTTTAATAACAGTACGAGACCTTCCAGGTACAGCTCATGATCGTCTGTGATAAAAACTTTCACCATAATCCACAGCCCTCTATTAGTTTAGGTTGGTAAGCCGGGCATTTGCCCTCACTTAAGTGGCAATATAAACTATTTGGGTATATTATAACAAAAAAAGTCCCTATGAGGGACTATAATATTATTGATTATCACCAGATAGTAGCATTTTTACCTCACTTTCAGCATAGGCCGCACGTGCTGGAGTGAACCATTTTGAAAACGGGCATAGTACACGCCTGTTGGCATTCCGTAGCTATTGAAACTCAATGTATAACTGCCGGCAAGGTATTCTTTATCAGTCAGGGTCCTTACCACACGCCCCATAGTGTCCATTACCTGTATCAGCGTATGCCCTCCTTTAGTACGGAAAGTAATACTGGTGCTTTCTACAAATGGATTGGGATAGTTTACAATCAGCTGCTCACCCGTATTGCTCAGTACATCATCCAGCCCCGTGGTTTTACAGGACGAATTGATACACAGCGAAAGTTCCTGGAAGTTCTTCAGCATAATGGTCTGCAGATCTGCCTCCTGCACACAAAACCATTGCTTCAGTATGGAAGCATAAATGCTTCGGAAATCATACTGGAAAGGAATATTATCATTGGCTGCTACATTAGAGGGGATAGTAGGATTATCGCCAATAATGCCCGGCCTTACATTTTTACCAAACACAAATACCGGCGCTGCAGCACCGTGGTCAGTACCCATACTGGAGTTTGACTTAATTCTGCGACCAAATTCAGAGAAGGTCATTCCCACAACACGGTCGTCAACACCCAGTGCTTTCAGGTCGTCCATAAAACATTTAATGGCATCTGAAACACGGGCCATCAGGTTGGCGTGTAAACCAGTGGAAGTATCCAGTGTATTTACCTGGCTTGAATGGGTATCAAAGCTGCCGGTACTTACCATATATACACGGGTTTTCAGACCACCCTTTACCAGCCTTGCCACAATCTTAAGCTGCTGGGCAAGATCATTATTGGATGGATAGGAACCCTGGCTGGTAACCTGTGCTGCCGCGGCTTTAATAACAGTAGAGTATTTCTGTGTCTGCTCTGCGATCAGCCGGATGTATTTCAATTCCTTTCCCCAGGGCGTATCAGGCACCGGGTCTTCTACACCATCCAGCATATTGTAAAAGTTGGTAGGGTCGCTGATGCTGATACCCATACCTGCCGCAGGGCCCTGCAATGTAAGCGAGCTTACTGAACCGATCTGTATCGCCAGCGGATCAGGCATTTGTGAGTTGGGATAACCGTTAGGATAATCAGGGAACTCTGTTCCCAGGTAACGGCCTATCCAGCCACTCGGCAAAACCTGGTTCGAATCAGCAGCCGACATCCAGATATCGGTAGCGCGGAAATGCGAAAAGTTAGGCGAAGGATAACCAACAGCCTGTATAATCACCAGCTTGCCTTCATTGTACAATGTTTGCATACCCGTCATACTGGGGTGCAAACCTGTTTTAGCTGTACCATTCAGCGGCAATATCTTATTCTGCTTAATGGCAATATTAGCCCTTGCATTATAGTAGTTGGAATACAGTTCAATAGGCAATACCATGTTCAGTCCATCATTACCACCATTCAGCTGAATTAATACCAGCACTTTATCAGTCTCCGTAGTACCGCGCATCAACGCCTGTACCAATGGAGAAGAACCGGTATATGCTTTTACCGAAAATCCATTCAGCAAAGCAGGCATGGTAACCGAAGCAGGTAGTGTATGTCGTAGAAAATCTCTGCGTTTCATAGATATTGGTTTAGGCTATCAGGACAGTTGATATTCTGCCAGGTTCATAAAATATTTGAGCAGGCTTTGCAACCTGGTGTACACTGTTTGATAAGCAGTCATATCACCCGGGTTGGCAAGCAAGGCATTCCATGCATTGCTCCAGTAATAATCCTGTTCCTGGGCGCTCAGCAATATCTGTTTCTTGATAATGGATTTAGAGTTTTCTGAAATAGGTACGCGGTATAAGATGTCCAGTGTTTCATTGATCACCACGTTGGGATCTGCAGGGTTCGATAATGTTTTGGCAAATGCAATCGGGTCTATCTGCAACGTTTCGCCATTGCGTGTATAGCCCGCCATGATCATCTGGTCAGTAAACATATTACGACGTGGCAATGTATCTGTGTTGATCCACATTTCATGATAGGCCGGTAACTGGTAATAAGCGGGCCAGCCGGATACACTTGGCGGATCGCCAATATTCTGCTGTACATTACTGCTTTGGTTACGTGTGTACTCCCACATATTGTAGGCATTCACATAGTCCGAGCTATCCGGAAATTCTACGTTGAACTCACGCATCAGGCCCACGGTCAGATCAACCGGGCTTTTTATCAGGCATCCCTGGTTCAAGGGATCAAAGAAATGTTCGCTTTTAAATAAAGTGGTCAGCACTGGTTTTATTTCCCAGTTACTGTCGCGGAACAATTGTGCCAGTGGTTTAATAACATTGGTTTGCGTAGCCGCGTCAATCGTGTAGTAGCAAAACCAGCGATACAGTTTTCCAACTATAAATTCAGATACTGCGGTCTTGTTATTAAAGATCATTGTCAGCAGGGCATCCAGCTCTGCTTCACCGGCCGTTGCACCTGTACGGCCTGCCACCACAGTACCGCCGTAAAAAGAAGAGAATGTTTTACTACCGGTATCATGCTTGGTATCATCAAAATAGATCGTATCGTCCGTCCATTTAATACGCCAGCCGGTTAATACACGGGCAGCCTGGTACACATCATCTTCAGTATAGTTGGGATTATTTTCTTTACCTACTGTAAACAGCTCCTGCAACTCACGTGCATAGTTCTCATCGGGTGCCGTATTCGTATTGAGGTAGCCATTCAGGTAGCGCAGCATAGCGCCATCTATTGTAACAGCTTTTACCAGGTCTTTAAAATTACCCAATGCCTTATCGCGCAACATGGCATTGTGGCGATACCCCAGCACACCATGATTGTACTCATTGGTCTCTGTAGAAAAGTGATTGTGCCAGAACAGTACCATCTTTTCCTGGATGGTGCGCTGCTGGTTGATCATCAATCCCATCCACCAGCTTTTCCATGAGCCGATCCTTTTTGACTGCACTGCACTTTCATCCGTAGGCACATTTACCCAGGTAGTGCCCTGTGCCACTGTAAGGTCAGGATTACCAGCGGGAAAGCTGGTATCATCATAATTCTTTAAAGGAGGTAATGGAGCGGTAGTATATACATTCAGCAAAGTATCTACGGCCTGCGATACAGACATTCCTTTGAAATAATCTATATCAGCTTTTTTAGCGCCAAACATGGTACGCTTCAGCAGGTGTGCTACTTCAGCCGTTGTCCATTGACCTGTATATGCATTTAAACCGGAATCAATATTGCGGGATGCCACTATTGAAGCAGCAGGCGTTTTGCGGTTTGGTTTCTTTTTGAGTGCAAAGAAGTCTCTTCTGTCCATAAGCTGGATTTTGGGGATAGATCATTAGTACAATCAGCCCTGCTATTGATAAAAATGATCTGCGAACCTGAACATATTAACAAAAATGCTGCCATAAGCCTTTTGCCTAAAACAGTAACGTACATTTCCTCAACAACTTCGTAAGAATACTAAAGCGCCGCAAGATAGTTCAATGTTGCAACGCAAGCCACTCTTTACTGCAACAAAAAAGGCTATCCGAATAAACGGACAGCCCTATCTTATGTTGTGATTTACTGTAATATTTAGTTGAAAAGTTGGAAGGTTAATAAGTTAACAAGGCAAAGCAATAACCACTGTATTCAACTTATAACCTATAACTTAAAACCTACAACCTAATTGATATTCTCAATAATCCCCGCAATACCCTGACCACCGCCAACACAAGCAGTTACAATACCATACTTCTTGTTCAAACGCTTCATATCATTAGTGATCTGGATGGTAAGCTTGGTGCCGGTACAGCCCAGTGGGTGGCCCAGTGCAATAGCGCCACCGTTAATATTAACGATGTCCGGGTTGATGCCCAGCTTGCGTATTACCGCCAGCGATTGCGAAGCAAAAGCCTCGTTCAGTTCCACCAGGTCTATATCATTCAGGCTCATGCCTACCTGCTTCAATGCTTTGGGTACAGCCTCTACCGGGCCAATGCCCATGATACGAGGATGTACACCTGCAGATGCACAGGCTACCAAACGTGCTATGGGCTTCAGTCCCAGCTCATTCACCATACGCTCGCCCATTACAATTACAAAGGCAGCGCCATCTGAGGTTTGTGATGAGTTGCCCGCAGTAACAGAACCACCTGCAGCAAACACAGGCTTCAGTTTTGCCAGTGCTTCAATGCTGGTATCCATACGCGGCCCTTCATCGGTATCCACTACATAGTTCTTCGATTTCTTTTTACCTGTAGCCGGGTCTACATATACTTCTTCCACTGTAATTGGCAGAATACCATTCTTGAAATAACCATTCTTAATAGCATTGATGGCCTTCTGGTGAGAGTTATAAGAAAAAGCATCCTGGTCTTCACGATTCACATCGTACTCTTTGGCAACTGCCTCGGCAGTAAGCCCCATGCTCAGGTAATAATCAGGTTCTTCTTTCGCAATAGAGTAAGCAGGTACTGTTTTCCAGCCTGCTGTTGGTACCAGGCTCATGCTTTCTGTACCACCGGCCACAATACAATCAGCTTGTCCGCTGCGTATTTTAGCAGTAGCAATTGCAATGGTTTCAAGGCCCGAAGCGCAATAACGGTTCACCGTCATACCAGGCACTTCAATACCCAGTGCACGGGCAGCAATGATGCGGCCTACCTGCAACCCCTGCTCTGCTTCCGGTACTGCATTCCCCACAATCAGGTCATCCACACGCTTTGCATCCAGTTGAGGCACACTCGCCATCAATCCTTTTATTACGTCAATAGCAAGATCATCAGGACGGGTAAAACGAAAAACACCGCGCTTGGATTTTCCAACTGCGGTACGATATCCTGCTACGATATAGGCTTCCTGCATAAAAAATTTATTTAAGTAAGCAATCAAAACAAGCTGCAGCACAACCCTTACTCCTTCTTTTCCAGGGACAAATATAGTTGTTTATGCAACCTTGTATCCAAAGTTAATTCTTCCTGTGCAATCCTGCAAACAGCTATCGTTAAAGTTGCATTATCTTCGCAACCCAATATGTACCAGTTAATTCGTAAGCTACTTTTTACAATGGATGCCGAGAACGTGCACCATTTTGCCATGAACAGTTTTAAGTTGTTATGCAGTGCAGGTTTTACGCGCAAAATTGCCTCCGGCAGCTTTGCCGCCGGCTATATTCCTGTTGAGCTGGCAGGACTGCATTTTAAAAACCCTGTGGGTCTTGCCGCCGGTTTCGATAAGAATGCCCTGTACCTGAAAGAACTGGAAGTACTGGGCTTTGGCTTTGTGGAAGTAGGTACCGTAACACCCAGGCCACAGGCAGGTAACGATAAGCCCCGCCTCTTCCGTTTACCGCAGGATAAAGCGCTTGTAAACCGCATGGGGTTCAATAATGAAGGCGTAAAAGTAGTGGCAGACCGTCTCCGCAAATGGCAGGAGCAAAAAAGGAATACACCACACACTACACACCGCCCGCTGATCATCGGTGGCAACATTGGCAAAAACAAGGTTACGCCCAACGAAGATGCCTGGAAGGATTATGAGATCTGCTTCCGCGAGTTGTTCGATTGTGTAGACTATTTTGTTGTAAACGTAAGTTCGCCCAATACACCCGGTTTGCGTGAGCTGCAGGAAAAAGATTCACTGCACAAAATCTTATCACACCTGCAAACCATCAATACCCAACTGGCACAGCAAACCAGCGATAAAAAAACAAAACCTTTATTCCTGAAAATAGCACCGGATCTTACTCCTTCGCAGATCGATGATGTAATAGACCTGGCGCTGGAAATAAAACTGGATGGCCTGGTGGTGTCCAATACTACCATCAGCCGCGAAGGATTGAAAACGCCTGCTGCCCGGCTGGAAGCCATCGGTGCAGGTGGTGTTAGTGGCAAGCCTCTTACCAAACGCTCTACAGATATCGTTGCCTATATTGCCGGCAAAACCAACAGGCAGGTTCCTGTTATTGCCTCCGGAGGCATTTTTACAGGAGAGGATGCAAAGGAAAAATTAAACGCCGGTGCTGCGTTGGTACAGGTGTGGACAGGCTTTATTTATGAAGGCCCTTCCATTGCAAAAAACATCTGCAAATCTTTACAGAAAGCATAATCAAAATACTAAGGCTGATTGATACGATCAGCCTTTTTTCCATTCATCAATAAAGCCGGTATAGCTTTCACTGATGGGCAACTCTGCCTGTGATGTAAGGGTGGCTTTGCGGTTAGCAATAGAGGTTACCTTATCTACTGCCACAATATAACTGCGGTGAATACGCCTGAACTTTTCCGGGGGAAGCTTTTCCAGCACTTTCTTTAACGGCATCAAAGTAAGTACAGGCTTTGCATTTACAAGATGGATCTTGATATAATCATTCAGGCTCTCGATGTACTCAATATCTTTCAGCTCTATTTTCAACAGCCGGTATTCTGAATGCACAAAAATGCTGTCGCTCTCTTCCTTCTGCTGGTTCTTATACTGGTAATATTCTATCGCCCTTTTGATGGTACGCGAAAAGCGTTCAAAATTGATTGGCTTCAGCAGGTAATCAAGCGCCTCCAGCTCAAACCCCTCGTAGGCAAATTTTTTATGTGCAGTAGTAAAGATCACCATTGGCTTTTCGATCAACGAACGCGCCAGTTCAATACCGTTGATATCCGGCATATTAATATCAAGAAAAAGCAGGTCTATATGCGTATTGCGTAAAAACTCTGCAGCAGAGATCGCATCATCAAAGGTCTGTATCAACTGCAGTGCAGGGAATTTTGAAGTGTACTCTTTGATCACTTCCAACGCCAGCGGCTCGTCATCCACAGCAATACATCTTATTGGCATATCGGGTTCACTACTTGAGTTAAGTTGTACCACTAAAATAAAAAATTTAAGGTTAGCCCTGTAAGGTTAATTGAACTGTAAAAAAGCCGTCGCTGGTATTGATATCCAGGAAATGCCGGTTTGGATAAAGATGTTCAAGACGCTTTTTGGTATTGCCAATACCAATGCCGCTTCGCTCTATCCTTTTTACCTGTGGAAATATTTTATTACGGCTGAAGAAAGTAATGGTCTTTTGTGCAGCATCGATCCTGATCGTAATAACCGACTGCTCGTGGTTGCTAAGGCCGTATTTAAATACGTTCTCAATAAACGTCATCAGTATCAGGGGGGCAATGACCTTGTTCTCAAGCTCACCGGTCACTTCAAATTCAAGTGTCACCTTTCTCCCCAGTCGTAACCGTTGCAGATCAACATAGTCAGTAATACAATCTATTTCGCTTTGCAGCGAAACATAATCCTCGGTAATATCATCCGTTACATAACGCATAATATTGGAGAGCTTCATAATACTATCGGCCGTATTCTCATTCTTTGTAATGGCCATCGAATAAATATTATTAAGCGTATTGAACAGGAAGTGAGGGTTGATCTGCGCTTTCAGAAAAGACAGTTCCGCATTGGCCTTATCTGCCTCAGCTCTTGCCACCCGCTGCTCCGTAATACGCCAGCGCTGGGTAATTTCAAGCGCCAACCCCAATGCTACCACCATCATGAACAGGAAAATGCTGATAATGTCCAGGTGGTTTCTCTCCATCCGTGGAGGGTTTACCCCGGGGCCGGGACCCGGAAAATCCAGATCATCCCCAAACTCAACCGGCGGCATATTACTTCCCGGTCGCGGAGCATGGGAAAAAAGCAGGTCAAAGGGTTTTATATAACATACCAGCAACAGCAACACCAGCAGTACCAGGAAGTACAGGAAAAATTTCTTTTCCAGGAACAGTTTGGGAACCAGCAGGTAGGTATGAAAATAGAACAGGAAAATAAAGCAAAAGGCAAATCCCCAGTAATAGGGTGTGGATACAATGGCAACCAGGTGTTCACCACCATTTTGTCCTGCCATGAATAACAAAGGCAAGCTCAGAAAAAGAAGCCAGGCTGCAATATGGATAACAACGTTATAGGCCTTGATCTGGAACATATAGCAATTAAATGACTTACCGGTACAGTTTAACAAATGTATCGGTAATCAGGCATATTGTATGGGCGGGAAAGGATAAGCGCGAGATCATTTCAGTTTTATAATCGCCAGCCTACAAACGGACCCGCATAAGTAATACCATCATAAGCCTGATACAGGGCTATCCGGAAACCCAGGTTCAACGGCATATTTTCCAGTGCGTACTGGTATTCCCAGGCAAGTATCATACCCCTGCCCCGGCCTTGTGATGCCTGCGTTTGCCAACTGGTGGTTTTATCAGTATTCACCACCGGGTAGGCCCGTTGAATTTTATAAAAGGAAAAAGAATAACCCAAACCTGTACGGAGGGTATGTGGTCCCGATTGCAGGGGCAGAAAATACAGCAACATATCCAGCGTGGTAGCTTTTGTATATTCGTTAATGGCAGCAGTGCGTGGGTAACCGCTTAGCTGTACACGTTTTACACCAAAAGCACCTTCCAGGAAATTGCAGATCTTTTTCGAGAACTCCCCACTCACCGTAACCCCGTTAAGCCCCGGAAAATCATGGGTATAACCCGCACCAATTTTTAAGGTCCCGAAGTTTTCAGGGTAGTCACCCTCAAACTGCGCTTTCGCTGCGCTTACCAGTACTATGCTAAAAAACAGCAACAACATGCTCCTCATACAATAGATTTAAAACCAGTAAAATGTTTTGTGCAATACAGCAATGCCGGTAAATATCAGCAAGACCTGTTTAATACATAGTAGAGGTGCGAACGATAGGCTGGTACAGATTAAGATAGTAAAGAAAATAATACTGTTTCTATAACTGCCGGAATGGTTAAAAATTGTGCCGGAAAATCCGCAGCTACCTGTTTTAACTTGTTATTATACCATTTTACAGGTTTGTACCTAAAGCCCCCTATTTTTGCGCTGTATTTATTACCGACCATCATGCAAGAACTTTTCACGCTCGACGCGCTCGTTAGTCTTTTAACACTGACCACCCTTGAAATCGTTTTAGGTATCGACAACGTTATTTTCGTATCCATCCTCATGGGCCGCCTGGACAAACACCAGCAACTGAAGGCCCGCCGTATATGGATGTTTGCCGGTATCGCTATCCGTATTGGTTTACTGATGGGTATTGGCTGGCTGGTCAATAATGGTAATAAAGAACTGTTTGGCTTCAATCTCGGCGACCGCCACGCAGCATTCAACCTCCGCAATGTAATTATGCTGGCAGGTGGACTGTTCCTCCTGTACAAAACGGTAAAAGAAATTCATCACAAACTGGAAGGCGACGAAGAAGGTTTCGATGCCAAAAAAGAAACGTCTTCCTTTGCTGCCATTGTAGGGCAGATCGTAATAGTAGATACCGTCTTTTCTTTCGATAGTATTATCACGGCCGTGGGTCTGGCGCGTATTGTAAAAGTGATGATCGTTGCTGTAGTGATCGCTATGATCATCATGTTCTTCTTCTCCGACAAGATCTCTACGTTCATACACAAACATCCTACACTTAAAATGCTGGCACTGGCATTCCTGTTAATGGTAGGCTTCAGCCTCTTCTTCGAAGGCCTGGAACCTATTCACGAAAGCCATATTGCCAAAGGATACATTTACTTCGCAATGGCCTTCTCCTTCGGCGTTGAAATGCTGAATATGTGGATGCGCAAAAAAGAAAAAGCAAAAAGGCAACCGGTAGAATTGAGAGAACCGAAGTTGCCGAAAGAATAGTTGTAGGTTATAGGTAAGGCAAAACGCTGAACGCTAATACAGGAACCGGGAATGTGGAAAATGTGCAGATATGCAAATTAGTAAATGCGCGTATGCAGTAATAAGGCGTTAGGAATTAGGTATTAGCGGAACGTAAAAGCAAGCGATGAGCTACAAGGAATACAAGTTGGCAGTTGTCAATTTGCAGTTACCTGAAGCCTTTCACTATTGACTATTCACCATTCACTTTTGGAGCGCTCACGACTGACGATTCACGTCTCACGTCCTGTACTCATTCACTATTGACCATTCACTATTCACTTTCAGAGAGCACTCACGACTCACGATTGCCGTCTCACGACCTTATCTTCAACAACGTCGCGGCTACTACTCCCGCTGTTTCTGTACGCAAACGGGTATCGCCCAAAATAACCGGGGCAAATTCATGGGCAAGCGCCTGATCGATCTCCGCTTTACTAAAATCACCCTCCGGGCCAATCAAAATGATCTGTGATGGCAGGTTTACATTCACTGCACCAGCGAGTGAGGTCCGCTCTTCTTCCAGGCAATGTGCAATAAACTTTTGTTGTTGGGTGGCCTGTTGTACCACCTGCTCTACCGGCTGTGGTTCGTGTAACTGTGGCAGCCATACCTGCTGGCTTTGCAGCAGGGCACTCACCAGTATACCGTGCATCCTGTCGTACCGGAAATGCTGGCGTTCTGTGCGCTCGCACAGCAAAGGAATTATTTCATTAACACCGATCTCAGTGGCCTTTTCCAGGAACCATTCCAAACGGTTGGCATTCTTCAACAGGGAAATACCAACTGTTACCCGCCGGCTGTCATGGGCTATAAAACGCTCCTCTACAATTTTAACCACGCATTTTTTACGGTGGTCCTCCACAATTTCAGCTGTTAGCAAATACCCTTCACCATTGGTAAGGTGCAATTGCTCACCCTGCTGCATGCGTAATACATTCACTATATGCTTGGAAGTATCCTCATCCAGCGTTATCAATTGCTGACCAGACTCAAATGCAGGAATGTAAAAAAAGGGCAATGCCATCCGGTATTTTTTTTGCAAAGGTAAGGGAGGGATACCACGAAGTTTATATAAGGCTACCCCCTGCCCCGGAACTGTAATGCACAAAGCCCTGGCATGGACTGGGGCAACAATCCGTGAGGGCAATAGTTGGTATTTACCATGTATGGCTCTGGTACCTGTCTGACCTGGAGATACTCTGGGTTTACGCTGGGAATAATGCGGGGATACTCTGGGTTTTTGCCTGCTCCGGGCGGAGCAAAAGCGGGCCCAATGCAGCAGAAAGGAGGAACAGCGCTGCGCCTGTAGAAATGATAAAAAGAACCCTGTAAAGATCGTTTATTTCCACCGGTACAGGGCATTAAAAAAGCTCCCCGTTTCCGGGAAGCCCTTTGCTTGACGTATAATCATAGCAACCTCAAAGTTCTGGCAATCGCCAATATTTTTTACTTACTGATCTTCCTGTTAAAAAGGAGCTTCATCATCATCTCCAAACGGCATATCGTTCATTTTACTGCCTGCCTGTATGTATAGCTTAGCTCCATCGCCACCGGCTCCTGCCTCTGGCGCTACGGGTTTCCAGTTGCCGCCACCGCCGCCAATTCCACCAAAGTCATCATCTTCCATCACGTTAAACTTCTGAATGTGCAGCAGGGCTCGCAGTTTAATGGTTTCAAGCGAACCGTTACGGTGTTTCGCAATACGCACGTGCGTTTCACCTTTATTGCTTTCGCCCAGTTCATTGGAAGTGATATCATAGTATTCAGGGCGGTAGATGAACATTACCATGTCCGCATCCTGCTCAATGGCACCCGATTCACGAAGGTCACTCAACTGTGGCATCTTGTTACCATCCTTACGCGTTTCCACCGCACGGCTTAACTGCGAAAGCGCTATCACCGGCACCTGCAATTCTTTTGCCAACTGCTTCAGGTTACGCGAAATGGTACTGATCTCCTGCTCACGGTTAGTGCTTTTTCCTTCACCGGTTCCACTCATCAGCTGCAGGTAGTCGATAATGATCAGGCCAATATTATGCTTGTTCTTTAAACGACGACATTTTGCACGCAACTCAAATACGTTCAATGCAGCCGTATCGTCAATAAAGATGGGAGCCTGTGCCAAACGTTGAATACCCTTGGCATACAACTGCTTCATCTCATGCTCTTCCAGTTTACCGCGGGCAATCTTTTCCAGCCATATTTCACTTTCAGCAGAAAGGATACGCTGTACCAGCTGGCCCGCACTCATCTCAAGGCTGAACACTGCTACAGCTGTAGGCTTGGTGGCACTCAGCGCCGCATTACGCGCCAGGTTAAGGGCAAACGCCGTTTTACCTACCGCAGGACGGGCAGCGAGGATAATAAGGTCCGTATTCTGCCAACCGTAGGTTACTTTGTCCAGTGTATGAAAGCCACTGGGTACGCCGGTAATGTCTTCATTACGGTGGCGCATGTCTTCAATACGCTGTACTGTTCGTACCAGTACCGTATCGATACTATCAAAGTTCTTACGGAGGTGATTATTGGTAATTTCAAACAGCTTGCTTTCAGCCTCATCAAGCAGGTCAAACACATCGGTGCTGTCTTCGTAAGACTCACTGATGATCTCGCCGCTGATACGGATCAGCTCACGCTGAATAAACTTTTGAAGAATGATGCGCGAGTGTGCTTCAATGTTTGCAGAAGAAACCACCGCATTGGTAAGGCGGGTTACATAATAGGGACCACCTACCATATCCAGTTCCTCACGCGTACGCAATTCTTCCACCACGGTAAGGATATCAATAGGCTGGTTCTTCTGCTGCAATCCCTGCATTGCACGGTAAATACGCTGGTTGGCATCTACGTAAAAACAATCTGCTTTCAGGATCTCTACCACTACGTCGAAGGCACTCTTCTCCAGCATAATCGCTCCCAACACAGCTTCTTCCAGGTCTTTGGCCTGAGGGGGAACCTTTCCGTACATCATAGTACTAAGGTCCACGGAGGCTTTGCGCCTATTATTTTTTCTGTCCTTGTTAAAATTCGTTAATTCCATTAGTTACAACTGGCAAAAACAGGTTAAAGCATCGGTTTGATTAAAAATCCCTAACAATGAAAGGTTTTTAATAGGGTTTGGCGACGCCAATAAAGCCAATTAATTGGACTGTTTCCAACCAATGACTGCGGGCTAATTTTCCCAGGCTTGTGTTACTTGAATGTTACTACACGGTTAACGGAATGTTACCCCTTTGAGTCAGGAGGGCGAATATATGTCCGTCCTACCCGCAAAAATTATTTTCAGGAGTCTATATTTCTTACCATGCAATCCTCAGCGATATCCACAGCAAATCCTAGCTTTTCCACACTAATCCGGTGGCTGTCCACAGTTTGTAAAAGTTTGACACCCTTTTGCAAAGGTAATGCACACCATCTGTGCGAAATAATTTTGTGGGTAAAATTTGGATTTCAACGCGCTTTAATAAGATTGAGACAGGATGGCACTTTTCGCCAACTAAAAGTCCAAAAGTCCCGTAAATAGAGCAATACACCCATCTATGAAAGCTTTTTTGCCCATCGGTAAAGGCTTTCAGGCGGGGCTGGCATTATTTTTTAGCGTCCAATAAGGATTACAGTCAGATTTTAATGCATGTTTTCCAAAATAAAACCGTCTAAAGTGATGCACCACTATAATTTTTTCATCAACCGTTGTATTTTACAGCGATTTTAATTGCCCAAGGTCATGCATGTTTACCAGTTAAGAAACTATGAGGTTATGGTTCGGGAAGAACATTATGCTGAAGCTCAACATCTGTTACAATACGAACAGTGGTGTCATAATCTGCTCACCCAATACGCCCTTTGTCACTCCGGTGCCCTTGAAATAGCCCGGATTGTTAAAGGAAAACTGGAGCAACGCCCTAAAGAGTTGCTACGGATGCTGGATGCAGATGAAATTCCTCCATTTAATTTTATACTGAGTAAGAATTAGAACAGCTATTTTATTGTAAATAAACCCAGGTACCGGTATCTCCCCCTTCTCTCCGGTTATTCATACTATTCCGCCATTGGCAAACTGCTGGTGGCAGGCGAACCATTCCATATTTCCCTCAACAGTTCACCCAATCCGTTATCTTTGCGGTGCTTTATGAAAGCGAAAGATCATTGGTAATGGGAGCTTAAAATGCTGCCACCAACCCCGGGATCTTAACCTGAAACATAAATTATACCCGATAAATGACGATTTCTTATAACTGGCTGCAAGAATACCTGCCGGTGACTATCGAGCCCGAAAGACTGAGTAAAATATTGACCGCCGTTGGCCTTGAAGTAGAGAGCCTTGAAAAATATGAGAGCTTTAAAGGCGGATTGAAGGGATTGGTAATTGGCGAAGTACTTACTTGCGAAAAACATCCTAACGCTGATAAATTATCTGTTACCACAGTTTCTGTTGGTAGCGGCGATCCTTTACAGATCGTATGCGGTGCGCCTAATGTAGCTGCCGGTCAAAAAGTGGTGGTAGCACCTGTTGGCGCTACTATCTACCCTAAAAATGGTGAACCCATTACCATGAAGGTGGCTAAAATACGCAGCGTAGAAAGCTATGGTATGATCTGCGCTGAAGATGAGATCGGTTTAAGCGATGATCACAATGGCATTATGGTATTGCCTGAATCACTGAAACCCGGTTCTTCAGCAGCCAGCTATTTTAAACCTTATAATGACTGGGTTTTTGAAATAGGTCTTACTCCTAACCGCATGGATGCTATGAGCCACCTGGGCGTAGCACGTGATGTATGCGCTTACCTTACACATCACGATAAAAAGGATTACAAGGTTAAAAGTCCTTTCAATAATAATTTCAAAACAGACAGCAACAGCATGCCGGTGGCAGTTACCATCGAAAATGCAACTGCCTGCCAGCGATACAGTGGTGTTACTATCAACGATGTTACAGTAAAGGAATCTCCCCAATGGCTGCAGGATAAACTGCGTTCCATTGGCCTGCGCCCTATCAACAACATTGTAGATATTACCAATTTCATTCTGCACGAAACAGGTCAGCCTTTACATGCATTTGATTATGATGCGGTAAAAGGCCATAAAATAATAGTGAAAAATCTGCCGGAGGGCACGCCTTTCATTACGCTGGATCAGAAGGAAAGAAAGCTGAATGCTGCCGACCTCATGATCTGCAATGCTGAAGAAGGCATGTGTATTGCCGGCGTATTCGGCGGCTTACGCAGTGGCGTTCAGGGTGGCACCAAAGCCATTTTCCTGGAAAGCGCCTGGTTCAATCCTATTGACATCCGCAAAACATCTTTCCGCCATGGACTGCGTACTGATGCTGCTACCCGTTTTGAAAAGAATGTAGACATCAGCAACACGGTAAATGTGCTGAAAAGAGCTGCTATGATGATCAAGGAACTGGCTGGCGGCACCATTGCTTCAGACATTGTTGACATCTACCCGCTGCCTGCGGAAAAAGCGCAGATCCAGTTGAAATTCCACTTCCTGCGTAAGCTGAGTGGTAAGAACTATCATTTCGATACTGTTCGTAAGATCCTTACCAGCCTCGGGTTTGAGATCGTGCGCGAAGGTATGGACGACCTTTGGGTAGCCGCCCCGCACAGCAAGCCCGATGTTACCTTGCCTGCCGATGTAGTGGAAGAGATCATGCGTATTGATGGACTGGATAACATTGAGATCCCTTCGAACATTACTATTGCACCTTCTATTGAAACCAACGGTTTTAAATATACCTACCAGGAAAAGATCGCTAACTATCTTGCTGCACAGGGCTTCAATGAGTTGTTTACCAACTCCATTACCAACGCAGCCTGGTTTGATGAAGAAGAGCTGGCCTCAGCCGTTAAACTGCTGAATAACCTCAGTGCCGAGCACAATATTATGCGCCCCTCCATGCTGCACACCGGCCTGGAAGCAGTGGCTTATAACCTAAACAGGAAGAACAGCAACCTGCGCTTTTTTGAGTTTGGTAAAACATACAGTACTTCCGGCTCCGGACAGTACAGCGAGCACGTACACCTCTGCCTGTATGTTACCGGCAACCTGGGCGAAGACCTGTGGAAAGGGAAAAGTACCGCTGCTGATCTGTACTATATTAAAGGTATCGTTGCCGCTATTCAACAGCTTACGGGTATTACCGATGCTGTATGGAATGTGAGCAACAGCCATAGTTTGGCCAATAGTTTGCAATTAACCGCAAACAACGAAGTAGTTGCTGAACTGGGTGCAGTACAGGCGCACGAACTGAAACGCTTCGATATCAAACAGCCGGTTTACTTTGCCGACCTGGATTGGGAAGCTATACTGAAACAGGTCTCTAAAGTGGTATTGAAAGTAAAAGAACTGCCACGCCAGTTACCTGTAAAGCGCGACCTGTCAATGGTGGTTTCTTCTGCCCTGCCTTATGGCGAAGTAGAAAAAGCAGTGAAAAAAGCCAAAACAGGCAAGCTCCAGTCGGTTCAGCTATTCGATATTTTTGAAAGCGACAAGCTGGGCGCCGGTAAAAAATCACTGGCAGTGACCTTTACATTCCTTGATGCTGAAAAAACACTGACTGATAAAGAGATTGATGGTATGATGGACAAGATCATGTCGTCACTTGAAAAAGAAGTGCAGGCCGAGATCAGGAAGTAACCAATACATTTACTAAGCATAACTTAGAACCCCCAACTTTACACCCGCAATTGTAAACGGGATACCTATGTCGCAGGCGGAACAAACATGGAAACGGGTCAATGATAAACTGCAGCAGGTGTTGCAGCAATACCAGCTATTGCAAAAAGAGCATGAACAACTCAGTAAGGAACTGGCTGCCTTGCAGGAAAAAGAAGAGTCACAGCGCCACAAGATTGAGGAGTTGGCATTGAAAGTAACTGCATTGCAAACAGCTACCGGGCAACTTGACGACGCCGAGAAGAAAGATTTGGACAAACGACTGGCTCAATACGTCCGGGAAATAGACCGGTGTATTGCAATGTTAAGCGGCAGTGAGTAAAATGGTAATTCAGATTCGTTTTACCAGGCGCATTTTCATTTCGTCTTCGCCTTGTGACAGTTCGAGCGTGTAAACACCGTAGGGCAAATCGTTGAGGCCTTTCCAGGTAAGCGTTTTATCACCTTGAGGAACACTGGTTTCTAAACGGCTGCATTCGCATCCTCTTTCATCACGCAGAATGGCTTTCAGGCTGGATCTTAAAGGTGCTACTAATTCGAGAGTCAGGGCGTCAATAAAGACGGGTGACTTGATTTTAGCAAACATGTTCATTGTTTGGTTTTGGTTTGGTACAGTAATCATAGAATATTTTCTTTTTGTTCCGTATCCGTCGATGCCCGTTTCGAAATAGTGTCCAGAGGTACCCTGTGAATTAGGTGTGGATAAATTTATAACAAGCTTTTCAAATTAGCAAGCAATGGACCAATTAATTCCTGTAAATATTGTAATAGGCGACAGAAGCTATCGCATTCGCATTGCCCCGGCTGATGAAGAGATAGTGAGGAAGACCCTGAAATTGATAAATGACAAGATCATTGAGTTCAAAACGCAGTTTGCCGGTAAGGATATGCAGGATTATATCTCCATGGTAGTACTATGGTATGCCACACAGCAAAAAGCGGCAGGTGCTAACCAGCCGCTTCTTGACGCAGAAGCCGAAGAGCATCTGCTTGCATTCGAAAAAGTTCTCGATAAAATACTACAGGGGTAGTTATTTATTACCTACCGTTTCGCCCATGGTCATCTTCATGGTAAACGGCACTGACTGGCCCATAATTTCCATTGTACCGGTTCCGTCCATGATCATGGAGCGTTTTTTTACGATACCGGTTGCTACTTCTACCTGCATCTCACCGGTCATTTTACCTTTCATGTCCATGTTGATGGTCATGCCCTGCGCCTCAGTTTCGCCTTTACGGGTCAAAGTACCATCCAGGGCTACAGTAGCAGTAGTACCATCAATAGTCACTACTTTATAGTTGCTTACCTGTTTGCTGTCCTTATCGCTGGTTGAATCTACCCAGGTATCGCCCACTTTCAGGGTTTTGTCAGGCACCGGTGCAATCACTTCAAAAGTGCCACCTATCTTGTTCTGGGCAGCATTAAGCCCATTGATCATACCGCCGGCCATGCCCGCCATTTTCTCTTCCACGTTATCGGTAGTGGTGGTATCGTCGGTAGCAGTAATGAATCCTTTTTTGTCGATGGAGAAGTTGGTCGTTTTATTGACACCACTTTTCAGGGCTTTACCCAGCTCACTGTTCTCATCACCGGGTTTGTCAGAATCATAGCTCATATTCTGGCCCATTGCCCCGGTATTGGAGATAATATGTTTTACCGTAGTAGCAACATCATAGCCTTTGTCCGAAACCTTTTTAACTGCTACCAGTGAGGTAATGTTATTGTCGCTGGAAACATCTATGGTCTGTCCCATCATTTCCATTCCAAAGTTAATCTTCATAGTAGCCACTTTCTCCAGTTGCTGGTTGCTGGTAAGAACGGCTTTACGGGTAAGGGACTGCGCCATCGTCATTCCTGAACAGAACAACAGGCCGATAAATGCAATACGTTTCATTGTATAGTTTGATGATTTATTGAATCAGTTGGCAATGCAGCACAAAAATTACGGGTGCAAAATACATTATTAGCAATGTCCATATAATAAAAAAGCTCCGTACGGAGCCTTTTTATTATATATGGTAATAGCTTATTAATTGGTAGCACCTAATGCCTCTGCCAGTTTTTTATCCAGCTCTTCACCACGCAGGCTTCTGCCAATGATCTTTCCCTGCGGATCCAGTAACAGGTTGAAAGGAATACCGCGTACATCGTATTGTAATGCTACTGCGTTTTTCCAGTATTTCAGATCTGATACATGCGTCCAGGTAAGACCATCTTTGTGAATTGCTTCCAGCCATTTGTCTTTGGCATTGGGCTGATCAAGTGATACACCGAGGATGTCAAAACCTTTACCTTTATACTTGTTGTATGCTTTTACCACGTTGGGGTTTTCTGCACGGCAGGGGCCACACCAGCTTGCCCAGAAATCAACCAGCACATATTTGCCTTTGAAAGAAGACAGGCTCACAGGATTGCCCAAAGTATCGTTCTGGGTAAAATCCATTGCATACTGACCAATGCCTATTTTTTTAGCGATCTCTATGCGGTTATGCAATTCTTTTGCAGCGGTGAGCTCGCGGGTAGTGGCAGGCAACAGGTTGTATACAGGCTCTACCTCGTCAGGCTTAATTTCATAGCCTGCAAACTGGCCCAGCGCATACACTGCTACAGGTGAGCTTGCGTTTTTCTCAACATACTCTTTATAGGTCTTTTTGATATTGGCCTGGATAGCATCATAGCGTGCACGGATCTCTTTCATTCCTTCTTCGCCTTTGCCGTTGGCAGCCGCTGCATCTTTATTCAACTGCGCCATCTGTTCGTTGAAAGGTTTCTGGAGCTCCTCCAATTTCTGGTAAGCTGTAAATGATTTGGAACCGCTTACGCTTATATTAGAGAAAGAGTCTACGTGTTTTATTTTAATGGTAGCGGGCTCTATAAAGATCGTTTTGGTATTTTTTGCCAGCGATATGCTATAGTTTTTACCCCTTACCACGGTATCGGTCAGCAGGTACACCCTTGCAGATACAGGCTCTGTGAGTTTACCCGCAAAGCTGTATTTACCATCTTTTACTACCACACTGTCAACTTTTGAGTCGCCACTTACACGGTACGAAAGATATACTTTACTCACTGAATAAGGCACTTTACTTACATCGCCCTGGATGGTAAAAGGTTTTTCCTGGGCCATGGCCATTCCGGCACTCAGTACACCAAGCAGCAGAAATCCTGTTTTCTTCATAGTTCTTATTATAAAATTGGTTTACGTAAGAGCATTAAATGTACCGAAATGCGATCATCCATTTGTTACCGGCTATATAAATCAGGTGGTTTCCGGCCGCACAGCCTTACTGTTATTGGTTTCCAGAGCTGTTTTTCCGTATTTTCGCGTAATTGCATCCTGCTATGGCGTTTTTTTCATACATAGAGAGGGTAGTCAACATAACTGAACAATCAAAATTTGTAAGACACAATGGATCAAAATATTGTTACCTATATAGTGGGTGGCGTGGCCCTGGTGGGTGGTATTGTAGGGGGCAAGTTCATTTTTGCCAAAAACACTCAACAACGAATTGACGAAGCCGACCAACAAGCTAAAAAGCTCCTTTCCGACGCTCAGGCACAGGCCGAAACCGTAAAACAACAGAAACAATTAGAAGCCAAGGAAAAATTTCTCCAGTTAAGAGCGGAACACGATAAAGAAGTACTGGAACGCAACCGCAAACTGGGCGAATCTGAAAACCGCGCCCGTCAGAAAGAACAGTCTGTTAACTCCAAACTGGAGCAACTGGAAAAGCAGGTTAAAGAAAATGATGCTATCAAAGACAACCTGAATCGCCAGATCGAAGTAGTAAGCCTGAAACGCACAGAACTGGAAAAACACCAGGAAGAGCATATCCGCCGCCTCGAAAAAATTGCCGGCCTTACTGCTGATGAAGCGAAAGCACAGCTGGTAGAAAGCCTTAAAAATGAGGCACATACACAGGCGCTGGCTTTACAGCAGGATATTATTGATGATGCCAAGCAAAAGGCTAATAAAGAAGCCCGCAAGATCATTATCCAGTCTATTCAGCGTACTGCGGCAGAGCAGGCTATTGAGAACTCTATCACCGTTTTCAACCTTGAAAGCGACGAAATAAAAGGACAGATCATTGGTCGTGAAGGCCGTAACATCCGTGCTATTGAAGCCGCTACCGGTGTAGACCTGATTGTGGATGATACCCCTGAGGCCATCATCCTTTCTTCTTTTGACCCGTTGCGTCGTGAAATTGCTCGCTTAAGCCTGCAGCGCCTGGTGGCCGATGGCCGTATCCACCCTGCACGTATTGAGGAAGTGGTAGAAAAAACACGCCGCCAGATCGAAGAGCAGGTAATGGAGATCGGTGAGCGTACGGTAATTGAACTGGGTATTCATGGTCTGCACAAAGAGCTGGTGCGCATAGTAGGAAAAATGCGTTTCCGTTCTTCTTACGGTCAAAACCTGCTGATGCACAGCCGCGAGGTGGCCAACCTTTGCGCTATTATGGCATCAGAATTGGGTATGAACCCTAAACTGGCAAAAAGAGCCGGTCTATTGCACGATATTGGTAAGGTTCCTGATGAAGAAACAGAACTGAGCCACGCCCTGCTGGGAGCCAAACTGGCTGAGAAGTATGGAGAGAACCCTGCGGTAGTAAATGCTATCGGTGCTCACCACGATGAGATGGAAATGCAGTATGTAATTTCGCCCATCGTACAGGCTTGTGACGCCATCAGCGGTGCCCGCCCTGGCGCCCGCCGTGAAATTATGCAGCAATACCTGCAACGCATTAAAGACCTGGAAAACCTGGCTATGTCTTACCCCGGTGTAGAGAAAGCATATGCTATCCAGGCAGGTCGTGAATTGCGCGTAATTGTTGAGGCTGATAAGGTTACAGATAACGATTCTGATAAATTATCGTTTGAAATAGCCCAGAAGATACAGACGGAAATGACCTTCCCCGGACAGATCAAAGTGACTGTGATCAGGGAAAAACGCGCTGTAAACGTAGCGAAGTAAAAAAATATAGTAATAAAACCGGGATGGATAGGAAATTTTAGCTACCTTTGCCTCCCTTAAAATTTGAATGTCATGAACGCAGCAGTTCAGTTTATACACGAGCAGTTGACCACCACTAAAAAGTTCCCTAATTTTAAAGCAGGTGATAATATCACTGTTAACTATAAAATTATTGAAGGTGGTAAAGAGCGTATCCAGAGTTTCCGTGGAGATGTGATCAAGCGCCAGGGTACCGGCGGCACTGCCACTTTTACTGTACGCAAAATTTCAGACAGCATAGGTGTTGAAAGAACATTTCCTTTGTCTTCTCCCAACATCGATTCTATCGAGTTGAACAAGACAGGCCGTGTTCGTCGTGCAAAACTGTACTTCCAACGCCAGCGTAGTGGTAAAAGTGCAAGGATCAGGGAAAAACGCATGGCTATTACCAAATAATCAGCGCAGTATATTTTACCAAGATATATCAGGTGAGGTTGCTTTCCGAAGCAGCCTCATTTTGTTTTTAACAACGCTGATGCAACTCCGTCTATGGGTTTTTCGTTAACACATAGTAAAGGATAGTTTCAAAGTGCAATTTGCCGGTGGCGAACTTCGTTTTGCAATCTAAAAAGGCATAATTTTGCTTCATAACACAGTAAATACTTGATCATGTTACACAATACGTTAATGCTCTCTATGCCGGGTGGTACTGAATGGATCCTGATTGTGATTGCAGTGCTGGTATTATTCGGCGGTCGCAAAATTCCTGAATTCATGAGAGGCCTGGGTCGTGGTATCCGCGAGTTCAACGATGCTAAAAGCAACGTGAAAAAAGAGATTGAAGAAGGAATGAACGAAAAGGATCAGAAAGCATCCAATCCTCAGTAATAGCTGCTCATTTTCTTTAGCACTTTTCAAACCGATTGTTCTCTCCAAAGCCGGTAACAGGGATTGTTTACTTACAAGTCAATAACACAATACCATGCTGAACTGCTGAATGCTACTACTTCCTGTGTGGAAGCAGTACAGCATTATTTACAGCAGATAGAAAGCAAACGCCACCTGAACGCATATATACATGTATATGCCGACGAGGCATTGCAACAGGCAGCCCTGCTTGATGCAAAACGCCAGGCAGGTGAACCCACAGGCAAACTACACGGTGTAGTCATTGCCCTTAAAGATGTTATCTGTCATAAAGATCACCCTGTTTCCGCCGCTTCCAACATTTTAAAGGATTTCAAGTCACTCTATCACGCAACTGCGGTAGAACGCCTGCTGGCCGAAGAGGCCATCATTATCGGATCTACCAACTGCGATGAGTTTGCGATGGGGTCTACCAACGAAAACTCAGCCTACGGCAAGGTATTAAATGCCCTTGACGAAGAGCGGGTGCCCGGTGGCTCCTCAGGAGGCTCTGCAGTAGCTGTTCAGGCCGGTCTGTGTATGGTAAGCCTGGGAAGCGACACCGGCGGCTCGGTAAGGCAGCCAGCTGATTTCTGCGGCATTGTAGGTCTTAAACCCACTTATGGCCGTATTTCCCGGTATGGGCTTATCGCCTATGCCTCTTCCTTTGACCAGATAGGCATTTTTGCCAACAATGTACCTGATATAGGGCTGCTGTTGGAGATCATGGCCGGTGCCGATGATTACGACAGTACAGCCTCGCCAGAGCCTGTAGAAGCCTATTCTACGGCCGGTACAGCACCTGTTAAGCCTCTGAAGATTGCTTATTTTAAGGAAGCTATTGAAAGCCCTGCCCTGGATAAAGAGATCAGCCAGTCTATTCTTACGCTTACAGACAAGCTGCGGGCCGATGGACACCAGGTAGAGGCCGTGGATTTTGAGTACCTGGATTATGTGGTTCCTACCTATTATGTACTCACCACAGCAGAAGCTTCCTCCAATTTGTCCCGGTTCGACGGGGTTAAGTATGGTTTCCGCCCCAATGTGGAAAAAAATACCCCTTTAACAGATTTTTATAAACAGACAAGATCGCAGGGTTTTGGTGTTGAAGTAAAGCGCCGCATTATGCTCGGAACCTTCGTACTGAGCGCAGGCTATTACGATGCTTACTTTACCAAGGCCCAGCAGGTGCGTCGTCTCCTGATTGAAAAAACCAACCTGGTTTTCAGGGATTTCGACGCCATCATCCTCCCAACTTCTCCTACCCCCGCTTTTAAGGCCGGCGAAAAGATGGAAGACCCCATCGCGATGTACCTGGCTGACATTTTTACAGTTTTTTCCAACCTTACCGGGGTTCCCGGCATCTCAATCCCGCTTTTTTGGCACAGTAATGGTATGCCTTACGGGCTGCAGATTATGACAAACCGATTTCGCGAGTTATCTTTGCTGCAAGTATCCCATGATTGGGTACAGCGGTATAGAGAGGACGCCAACTAAAATGAAAAGCCCAAACCTTCGACCCGGCGTCTTTATCTGCACCATCCCTTATCTCCATCCTATGTGAAAGCGTTCCATTTGAATCCTATGTAAAACATCATCCGTTAATCCATACCTGAAGGGTCGGCATTATTGTGTTAAAAAAACGATGATGAATCGAAAACTATTCTTAGCAAGCATGCTCTTAATCGGCTGCTTATCAACGAGTTTTGCTAATGGTGGAGGAAAGAAGAAAAGTACTTCTAAACCTGCTTCTAAACAGGCTACCGCTAAAAAAAGCAACAGTAACAAAGTGACTACCGTAGTTCTCCAGGACACTATTCAGTCTCCGGCGAAAGCTGCGACCGCAGAACCTAAGGTAGGTTTTAAAGCGTTATTTGTAAACGCTGCCAATGGTGTGCGCCTTAATCCCAAGGCCATTTCATTTGTGCAGGACTATATGGAGAAAAATACCGAAGACTTATTGAAGATCAAGGAGCGTGGCCGCCCCTACTTTAATATGATGGATGGCATTTTCACCAAATACGGCTTACCTACTGAGTTAAAATACCTTGCAGTAATTGAGTCTGAGCTGAAAAGCACAGCTGTTTCCTGGGCTGGTGCGGTAGGTCCCTGGCAACTGATGCCGGTTACCGCCCGTGAACTGGGCCTGGTAGTAAACCGCAAAATGGACGAGCGTAAGAACTATACCAAGAGCACCACAGCAGCCGCCCGTTACCTGAAAGATCTTTATGAAGAGTTTGGAGACTGGTTGCTGGTAATTGCAGCTTATAACGGCGGTCCTGGTAATGTGTACAGCGCTATCCGCAAAAGCGGCAGCCGTAACTTCTGGAAATTACAGAACTACCTGCCTGCAGAATCGCGCAAGCACGTAAAGAAGTTTATTGGCACTCACTATATTATGGAAGGTCAGGGTAGCGTAACTACCTTAACCAAAGCAGAGGCTACTGAGCAAATTGGCGTTACAGCCACTTACCTGCTGGCCCGCAAGCTTACCAGTGAAGAGTTAAGCAAAGCAAAAAGCCTTACTGTTTCCGGTAAATATTGCGCTGCTGCCATTGCCAATAACATTGCCATGAGTATCGACGATTTCAACAGGTATAATCCTGATTTCGATAAGAAGATGGCTACAGAGGATAATACTTACGAATTGAAGCTGCCCGCTGATAAAATGGATGCATTTATGGCAAATAAATATTCCATTCTCAACGAATCTGTACAGATGCTGCTGAACGGCGCTACTGTATCAGGAAAGTAAAGCTGGTTGATTTAAATACATTTAAAAGGTTGATGGGTTTCCATCAGCCTTTTTTATTTGGCAGCGGTCAGTTTACCCACCTTACCCAATACCTGCCTGATGGCAGCCGCTTTTAACAGGCATTCTTCATACTCCTGTTCCGGATCGCTGTAAAAGGTAATGGCAGAACCTGCCTGGAAGGAAAGATAGCGTTGTGACGCATTATAAAGGATGCTGCGGATCACTACATTGAAGTCAAAATCACCTGCCGGTGTTATATAGCCCACAGCCCCGGAGTACACCCCTCTCCTGGTTCTTTCGTATTGTTCCACCAGTTCCATTACCCGCCTTTTAGGTGCGCCTGTCATAGAGCCCATGGGGAAGGTAGCTTTCAGAATAGTCGCGATGGTTGCGTCATTTCGTACAGTACCGCTTACGGTAGAGATCATCTGGTGCACCTGCGGAAAACTGTAGATACCAAATAGCTCGTCTACCTGTACAGTCCCTTCTTCACAAACCTTCGACAGGTCGTTACGCACAAGGTCTACCACCATCACGTTCTCCGAACGGTCTTTGGCGCTGTTGTACAACTGGTTCTTGCTGACAGCGTCGGCAATTTCGTTATTACGGTTACGTGGTGAGGTACCTTTTATTGGCTGGGAATAAATATGACTGCCTGTTTTGTTGAGATACCGTTCAGGACTTGCACACAAAAGATACCTGTCGTTGTTTTTATAGAATGCAGCAAAAGGGTTGGGAGAAGTTTTACTCAGCGCATTGTACACAGCCAATGGATCGATCGTTACACCCTCTGCAAAGAATTCCTGGCAGAAGTTGATCTCGTAGCAATCTCCTCTTAGAATATGTTGCCGCAATTTTTGCACTGTATCTATATACTGCTGCCGGTTAAAGCGGCTGTTTATATTTACAGGATCGCTTTCTTCTTCATAGTTATTGATCACTGTAGCAGTTATCTCTTTGAAGATCTGCTCAGGCGTAGCCTGCAGCGAACTAATATGAAGCTCATTATTTTTTAGCTGCAATACAATAGCCGGTACAAAAAAGAACAGGTCGGCAAACCCTACACCATCATGATGGTTGCTTTGCAGGGGTTCCAGTTCATTTTTCAGATCATAGCCAAGATGACCGAATAACCAGTCTTTTCTTTTTTCGTACAGTTCCTGTAATTGATCGAAAGCAGTTCCGGCAGAAAGCTCAAGATACTCAACAGCACCTGCAGCCAGCAGGCATTCGTAATGATGGTGGGGTAAGTGATACTGCTGGTTATCCAAAAAACAACAGATGTTGAACCGGTTAGCCCAGCTCAACATCTGTTGTTTGAATTGCTGATGATCAGCTATAGTAAATGAAGTAAATTGTCTGTTCACGTTTGCCAGAAGTAATCTGCAAAGCTACAGAGAGTTTCGCTTAGAAATCATCTTCTTCTTCATCGAAGCTGTTGGAGTCGTTGAAAAGATCCATGTCTTTGAACTCATCGTCAAAGTCAAGATCATCATCTCCTTTGCCTTTTTTGCCTGCACTTGTACCACCGCCGGTGCTACCGCCAGACTTTTTAGTTTTTGATTTAGGTAAATCAAATTCTTCGAAGTCGGGGTCCCAACTGTCGTCTTCTTCGGGTTTGTCCCAATCATCTACTTCGTCATCCAAATCTGCATCATCGTCATCTTCTTCGTCGTCTTCTTTCTTTTTGGATGCGCCTTTTGCGGGCGTTTTGGCTCCTTTGGTAGTTTCGGCATCATCATCCTCCAAGTCTTCGTCGTCCTCATTATCTTCTAACTGCTTCTTGGATTTGGATGCTGCTTTCTTTGGAGTCTCCTTAGAAGACTTTGGTGCAGAGCCTTCGTTGGCTTTTTTTTCCTTGTCAGATTTTGCTGCCATAGCCTGGTAAGATTGAACTGTAAAATTTCAGCGAAGTTTTTAATTCGCCAAATTTTTTGAAAAAATTTTTATTGTCAGAACCTGTTATTGAAACTACTTAATTTCTATCAATTGATCACGTCCGGGGCCATTGGAAATATACGCAATTTTAACGCCCAGATAATCATTAATAAAATCTATATATTTTGTCATTGTAGCTGGCAAGCCGGCTGCAGTTTTAATGCCGGTAGTATCGGTTTTCCAGCCATCAAATGTTTTCCATTGTGGCTCAATAGCAACTTTCGCCATCTGGAAAGGAATCTCTTTTACCTTACTGCCATTGATGGAATAAGCGTCGCATACATTCAGCTTATCAAAGGCATCCAGTACGTCAGCCTTGGTCATCACCAGCTTGGTAACCCCATTCACCATACAGGCAAAATTAAGCGCTACCAGGTCAATCCAGCCACAACGGCGGGGACGCCCGGTTGTTGCACCGAACTCATTTCCTATTTTGCGAAGCTCTTCTCCTGTTTCATCATGCAGCTCTGTGGGGAAAGGGCCACTGCCTACACGTGTACAGTATGCTTTGGTAACACCGATCACGTCCCTTATTTTCTGTGGCGCAACACCTAAACCGGTACATACACCTGCAGAAATAGTATTGGAGGAAGTTACAAACGGGAATGTTCCGAAATCCACATCCAGCATGCTGCCCTGTGCACCTTCGGCCAGTACTTTTTTCCCCTGCTTAATCCTGTCATTGATGAAGTATTCACCATTAACAATCTTAAACTGGCGCATAAATTCCAGCGCATCAAAGAACTCTTCTTCCCATGCTGAAATATCTTCATTAAAGTTGAGACTATCCAGTAATTTCTGATGTTTTAGTCTCAGCTTGATATACTGGGTAGTAAAACTTTTATCCAGCAGATCGCCTACACGTAAACCATTACGGCCGGTTTTATCCATATAGGCCGGGCCAATACCTTTAAGCGTAGAACCGATCTTTTCATTACCCTTTGACTGCTCAGAGGCTTTGTCGAGCGCCCTGTGTGTTGGCAGGATCAGGTGGGTTCTTTCTGAGATATATAAATTCTTCCTGTAATCAATACCAAAAGACGCTACTTTTTCGCACTCCTTGCGCAGGGTTACAGCATCCAGTACCACACCATTTCCAATCAGGTTGGTAGTGTTCTCATGAAAAATGCCAGAAGGGATCTGGTGCAACACTACTTTTTTGTCGCCGATATACAATGTATGGCCGGCATTGGGACCACCCTGGAAACGGGCAATAATATCATAATCAGGAGCAAAATAATCTACGATTTTTCCTTTTCCTTCATCGCCCCACTGAAGACCTAATAATACATCAACCATTGAACAAATTTTGAAGATTAGCTGAACGAGGCGGCAAAAATAGAAGAAAATCAGGAGGAAACTTCGTGATTCAGAGATTTTGAGTTTTTTCTACCCAAAGCGGGGAGTATTAAGACTACCGGAAGGGAGAAGTGAATAGTGAATGGTCAATAGTGAATAAGTTGCCGGATACCAAGACGTGAGTCGTGAATCGTCAGTCGTGAGCGCTCCAAAAGTGAATGGTGAATAGTCAATAGTGAATGGCTTCAGGTAACTGCGAATTGTCAACTTGTATTCCTCGTAGCTCCAAGCTCCCAACTAATTCCTGATTCCACATTCCCGGCTCCTGTATTAGCGTTCAGCATTAGGCGTTCTGCGTTCAGCTTTACCTATAACTTACCACTAGCGTTGCGTCTTTAATCAAAGATTTTCAATTGATTATCATTTGTCTCTTTAAAATTGTGTGTTTTTATTGATTCTGCGAACAGCTCATGTAATGGCACTTTTTCAAAAATGCAGATACTAAGGACCTGTAATATTTCATAGATAGATTGCTGTATACAGAATCTCTTTTTTGCAATGGCTACTAGTACGTAGACAGTAATGGCAATCCATATTTGTGTTTTTACTGCATTCTCTGACTTGCCCCAAAAGGATTTTATTTTAAGGTGCTGCTTTATCCATTTGAAAAATAGTTCTATGAACCATCTGTATTTATATAATAAAGCTATTTCTGTCGCTTTTAAAGAGAAGTTATTGGTGATAAAAACAAATGTTTTGTTTTGCTCAGCATCATAATACTTGACTCTTCTGAAGCATTCCGGGTAGGCTTTGTGTACTGCTTTATTGGTTTTACGCAGGTGTATTCGTTGGTCACAAATGATTCCATTTGATCTATCGGCATCCAATGATTTGACCCGGATAAAACTAAAGTCAGAACGCGCTCTTGTAATAAAAAAAGCGGTAGCCTGGTGAATACGATATAACCTGTCAAAGTCAATGTAGCCACGGTCTACAACATAAAAGCTATCGGGTTCGTAATGAATATTGTCAAGAATATGTAATTCATGAACTGCGCCTGGTGTTATTTGAATGAACTCCGGTATAGAAGTTTTTAGATCCAGTTGTGTATGTACTTTTACTCCTCCGCGCGTATGTTTATACTTGGCCCAATAACAAGCTGTGAGTGACACATCTATAATGGTGGCATCAATGGCAAAGATGTTATTGGTGATGTCAATGTCAAGTTGACTGTCTTCTTTGTACAGAGATTTAGCTTCCTGGATGAGAGACATGCAAAAATCAGCATATATTCTCCAGTTCCTGCTTTCATTTGCCCGCGACAAAGTTGTTTTTGCAATCACTTCACCAATACCAAGATGATAAAGTTTGTTGGCATTAGCAGATAAACACAGGATTGTATCGGATAAACTTTCCCGGTGTGTTAGTTGACCAAAGGCCATGCATAGAAATTGCTTCCAGCAACTGAATTGTTTGGTCTTATAGTCTCCATGATAGCGTTTTACACAAGCATAAAAGGACTTATGAGAAATAAGTGCGATTATCTGAGAAAATGCATATTTGCCCTGATTCATGACTACTGATTGTCAGGGAATTATACAAAAGCTCATTCAAAACATTTTCAAATCGTTTCCACATGGAATACCGGCAGAACTCAATACAGACAGCAACTTCAAAGAACTTACTCCTGCAACAACGCAACGCTAGTGATAACTTACAACTTATAACCTACAACCTTCTAAACCGCTTCCGTATCATATCTTTCCACCGTTTCAATGCCCGAGAGGCGTTTGAGCTTAATTACAAGATCGTCCAGCTCCTCCTTATCGTGAATATACACTCTTACATTACCGTAGAACAGTCCCTCTCTCGCTTCAATGGTCATAGCGGCAATATTGATCTTCATTTCACCGGAAATAAGGTTGGTGATCTTATGGATAACTCCCACATCATCAAGCCCCACAATTTTTAAACCGGTCAGGAAGGAGATCTCCTTGTTCTTAGCCCACTTGGTCTTTACCACCCTATGCCCATAGTTAGCCATCAGCTTGGCAGCATTGGGACAGTTGGTACGGTGTATAGTAAGCCCTTTACCTGTTGTTACAAAGCCAAACACGTCATCGCCGGGAATGGGTTTGCAACAATTGGCCAGCGTGTACATGATCTTATCGCTGCTTTCACCAAAGATGATCAATTCTGCATCTTTCTTTGGCAACATAGCAGGCGTAAAGCCTTCGTTTCTTGCTTCAATAACAGGTTTTACAGGCTTTGGAGGCTCCAGCTTGTCACCCAGTACATTAAAGTCCTGCAATTCTTTCAGGTCAATTGCTTTTACCGCTATCTGGTAAAAGAGATCAAGCTGGGAGGGTACTTTATAAAAGGTAACAAGGATATCTATATTGTTCTGGTTGAACCCGGCACCCATGTGCTCCAGCTTACGCTGCAAAAGGTATTTACCGTCATCAGCGACCTTACGTTTCTCTTCTTTCAGCGCATCTTTGATCTTACTTTTTGCCTTGGCCGTAACAACAATATTCAGCCAGTCCTCATTGGGCTTTTGTTTGGAAGAAGTAATGATCTCCACCTGGTCGCCACTCCGCAGTTTATGGCTGATGGGCACCAGCTTATGGTTCACCTTGGCCCCAATACATTGCGACCCTACCATACTGTGAATGGAAAAAGCAAAGTCAAGCGCAGTAGAGCCCGTAGGCAACATTTTCACGTCGCCCTTAGGCGTATAAACATAGATCTCTTCGGCAAGAAAGCTCGTTTTAAAATCCTGCAAAAAGTCAATGGAATCACTATCCTGGTTCAATACTTCACGGATCTGCTGGAACCACTTATCAAAACGGCTTTCATCCGCAGTTCCTTCTTTATACTTCCAGTGGGCAGCCAGGCCTTTTTCAGCGATCTCATTCATACGCTTGGTGCGGATCTGTACTTCCACCCATTTTCCCTGTGGGCCCATCACGGTAGTGTGCAGGGCTTCGTAACCATTCGATTTGGGATTACTCAGCCAGTCGCGCAGGCGTTCAGGCGAAGGCGTATATTCATCAGTAATAAATGAATAGACCTTCCAGCAGGCTTCTTTTTCCAGTTCAGGCGGAATATTCAGAATAACGCGGATGGCAAAAAGGTCGTACACCTCTTCAAAAGCCACTCCTTTCTTCTTCATCTTATTCCAGATGGAGTGAATGCTTTTAGGCCGTCCATATATTTCAAATATAAAGCCGCTTCTTTCCAGCTTTTCTTTGATTGGCTTTATGAACTCATTGATGTAGCGGGAGCGCTCTCTCTTTGTTTCGGCCAGTTTACGGGCAATCTCGCGATAGGCTTCCGGCTCCAGGTATTTCATTGCCAGGTCTTCCATCTCCGTTTTGATGGTATATAAACCCATCCTGTGCGAAAGAGGGGCATATACATATACGGTTTCGGAAGCTATTTTCAACTGCTTTTCGCGCTTCATGCTATCCAGCGTGCGCATATTATGCAGGCGATCGGCCAGTTTGATAAGAATTACACGGGGATCATCCGTAAGCGTCAGCAGGATCTTTTTAAAGTTCTCGGCCTGCTGCGAAGCGTTGACATCAATTACATTAGAGATCTTGGTGAGACCATCCACAATGCGGGAGATCTCGCTGCCAAACTCGCGCTCAATATCTTCCAGGGTAATATCGGTATCCTCCACTGTATCGTGCAACAGGGCACAAATGGTGGAGCGAACACCGAGGCCAATTTCTTCAATGCAAATGCGGGCTACTGCTATAGGATGCAGAATATATGGCTCACCGCTTTTGCGGCGCATGGTTTTATGAGCATCTACCGCCATTTCAAAAGCATTGCGAACCAATTCTTTATCGCCTGGCTTCAATTTGGGCTTCAATGAGCGTAAAAGAGCCCGGTATTCCCTGAGAATCAACTTCTTTTCCTGATCGTCGTTAAGATTATACTTTGGTATCGCTGCTACTGTATCCATACTGTACGAATTTACTGAAAAGAATGTGTTTTTCTTTCTCACAAAACTCCTACTTTTGCAATCCTTTCAAAATCAAATTTGAATATTTGCTTTTGAAAAAACAAGCGGATGTGGCGAAACTGGCAGACGCACTAGACTTAGGATCTAGCGGGGTGACCCATGTAGGTTCGATTCCTATCATCCGCACTGCCTTCAACGGGACCCATTGGGTCCCGTTTTCTTTTTTACCTCAGAAAAAAACATTCCATTCTTATAAGACGGGTTTCGACAGCATTCTGTTGCGCCCTGTGCTAAGGCTGATAATGTTGCCCTTCAGTAATTCCCTTCCAGGTATCGGTGCGGAAAGGTGATGCGGGAAAACCTTCTTTGTTATACAGGTTGATATTGCCTGCATCATCAGCCCAGCCATATCTTACTGCAACCGGGTTAATAACCGACGTAGAGGAAACAATGACCTGGCTACCTTTTATTATCGCCTGGGCAGGATAGAACTTTTTATCGCTTCCGGCAATCTCAAAGCCCTGCAGGTCGCCATTCTTACTTTGCATACCAGCGCCATTAACAGCAAAGTCCAGCACTACAGAGCTACCCTGCACCTGCATTTTTTTGTACACCGGGCCCGAAGACACCACGGGAATATGGTAAGTATGCTGCAAGGCAAGTGCTGCTAACCTTTTACCAACATCCTGTTTGTTACGGGGATGAATGTCTTTGGCATCACCAATATCCGTTGTTACAGCCATGCCGGTATTGGGTAGCGACAGGGTCATTGTCTGCGCCTCTCTCAGCTCTGCCCAGTTACTGCCTGCATTGCTATTGCCGTTGTTTGAATTGAAACTGGCCAGTTGAACAAAGTAAAAGGGAAAGTTGCCCTGCTGCCAGCGCGCGCGCCAGTCATTGATCAATAAAGGGAATGCTTTCCTGTATTCGTATGCACGGCCCGCATTGCTTTCGCCCTGGTACCAGATAGCTCCCTTAATTCCTAATTGTATAATAGGGTGTACCATTCCATTGTATAGCAGCGAAGGATATTCGTTTGGCCCAATGGCATTGCCCGCCATCTTTGCCGCCTCTATAGCAAAGCTCCAGTTACCGGCTAATGAATAGGTATGATCGTTTACTGAAAGTACCAGCCCTGCAGAATCGCCATAAATACCTCCGCCACCGCCCGTGTCCTCTACCCTTACAGCAATCACATTCCTGCCTTTCTTCAGCAGGTTAGCCGGAACCTGGTACGCACGTTTCTGGGAATAGCCATTGATGCCTCCCACTTTTACGCCATTTACATAAGTCTCATCAATATCGTCTATCATTTCCAGTTTAAGTAGTGCAGGTTTGCCTGCATCTTCATCACTGACAGTAATTTCTTTCCTGAACCAGATCAGCCCGTCAAACAAAGGGCCAGGTTGCTGGCTTTCCCATAAACCGGGCAGTTTCATCTGTGCCCATTGTGAAGTATTATAGGCCGCATCTTTCCAGTCAGCGATGCGGGTAGTATCTCCAAAATATGGCTGCAGTGTTTTTACCAATGCATCCATCTTCTGCCTGCGTAAAAGATAGAGTGAATCAAAGTTCAGTATCGGGAAGCTGCTTATGGGCGCTTTGAAATAAGGATCGTTTGCAAACCCTGTACGGCTGATCCATGTTTCCACATTCGTTCCTCCCCATGTTGTATTGATCAAACCTATAGGCACTTTTAATTGCTGATTCAACACCCTCCCGAAAAAATAACCTACCGCAGAGAACGGGCTGATGCTACCGGGGTTACAGCTTTGCCAGCTTCCTTTTACATCATTCACAGGCAGGGCTGCCACATGTTTTTCTATCGTAAATAAGCGGATAGAAGGATAATTGGCAGCTGCTATTTCTTCAGGAGCATTGTACACACCACTCCAGCCACTTACAGGGAATTCCATATTTGACTGACCTGAGCATACCCATACATCACCCATTAAAATGCCGTTCAGCGTTACACTGGTATTACCTTTTACCTGTAAGCTATAAGGACCACCGGCTTTTTCCGGAAGCAGGGTTACTATCCAGTTGCCCTGCGCATCCGCATTGACAGTCTTGCTTTGATTGTGTAACTGTACGGTAACTTTTTCTCCTGCAGAACTCCAGCCCCATATTTTTAAAGAAATATCACGTTGCAACACCATGCTGTCACCAAATATTTGTGGAAGTTTTACCTGGGCAGCAGCGGGATTATTATTTAAGCATACAAATGAAATGATAGCGGCAATCAACAATCGAAATTTCATACAGCTTTCAGTGTTTTGTTTATTTTCTCAATGGGAATGATGGCTTGCGCCGTAAATGGCGAACAGAAAAATAAGCTATCCTTCCGTAAGTTTCTTATTACTGGTATTTTTTTATCCGGATTTTATGTCAAACGGCTGAAATATGTAAAAAAATCATCTAAAGTATTTTGTGAAAACCATCCCCCTTTTGCACCCTCCTGATTAAACACATTAAGCAGTTTTAACCCCGGTTCACCACAGCAAAGCGTAAATTGTAACCAGTAAACCCCGCATCACAGGTAATGCCTCAAACTTGTTAACTTTATTGTATCACTAAAACAGGCAGTATGCAAAACATTCTTGTTCCGGTAGATTTTTCAGCCGTTTCGCGCAATGCTGCATCCTATGCGGCTGAACTGGCCCGTATATTCAGGTCACGTTTACTGCTTTTCCATGCTTATATGATACCTGCACCTGTAAGCGAAGTGCCTTATAACATGATCACGATCGATGAGCAACAGCAGGAAAATGAACGGCTCATAAAACAGGAAGCAAACTTTTTACATACTACCTATGGCATCGAGGTGGAGTGGCTGGTACGCATAGGCATTCCTTCAGATGAAATTAAAGCCCTGGCTGCAGAAAGAGCTGCAGACCTCATTGTGATGGGTATTAAAGGATTGGGGGGATTGGATAAAATTATCGGCAGTACTACTGTAAACGTAGTCAACAAAGTAAAAACACCGGTTCTCATCATTCCCAATGATGCAGCTTACCTGCCCATACAAAACATCACCTACGCCAGCGATTACAGCTACCCCGCCAGCGGGCAACTGTTTGCACCTTTATTGAAAATAGCAACCACTTTCAACGCCCGCACACATATTGTATATGTACAGCGGAAAAAAGAGGAAGCTGCTATTGATAAAACCAAATACGAAAGCATTTTCGGAGGCACAGATCATGAACATATTATTATTGCAGATGCTTCCGTAAAACAAGGCATTCATGATTACCTGCAGCAGCAGAACTGTGAGTTACTGGTAATGGTTGCGCACAAGCACAGCTTCTTTGAACGGCTGTTCTCTAAAACCTACACTGCCGATATGGCCTACGAAACCCATATTCCCTTGCTGGTATTGCAGAATAAAGGATAATCCAATCATTGCTTACAATACACAAACAAAAGAGCCGTGATGCATAGCATCCGGCTCTTTCTTTCTGACAAATGGACGGTATTGCCTTAAAATTTATACGCTATGCTTGCCAGGAAGTTTACAGGCGGTTGTGGACGTGAATAGAAGCCATCGCTGATCCAGTATTTCTGGTCGGTGATATTATTCAGTTTAAAACTTACACGCACTTTCGGCATGTTATAGAACAGTGTTGCATCCACCACTGTATATTCCGGCATCGAAAACGTGTTGGTGCTGTTATAGAACGCATCAGATACATACATTACACCTGCACCAATGCCCAGCCCTTTCAATGAGCCATTCAGTAAGGTATAGCTGGCCCATACATTCCCTACATGCTTAGGCGTACCAATGGCCCTTTTACCAAGCACATTGGCATTGGATTTTTTGTACTTATTGTCGTTATAGCCATAGCCTGTTACAAAGTTGAACCCGGGGAAAGGATTACCGATCACCTCTACCTCTACGCCTTTACTATCCTGGGTACCATCCTGTACAGTGAAGTTCTGCCCATTGATAAGCTCTGTTCTCTTGATCTTTGATACAGAGATATCATAATAGCTGATAGTAGCACTCAGTTTATTTTTAAACAGGTCCAGCTTTACACCGGCCTCTATCTGTTCGGCCTGCTGTGGTTTAAAGGAAGCATTAGTGCCATCCGGCTGAACTACATTGGCTTCATTTTTAAATCCGTTCATGTAGTTAGCAAACAATGCCACCTGGTCTTTCACCGGCTGGTACACGATACCCAACTTTGGTGAAAATGCAGATTGTGTATAATTGCCGGTTTTTATACCTGTAAGATTATTAGTAGCGCCCTTGTTATCAAAATAGTCATAACGTAAACTTGCCATTACCATCAACTGGCTGGTAATATTCAGCACATCACTGAAATAAGCGCCATAAGCATTCTGCCTGCTGAGGTTTGGTGCAGAAGTAAGGGTAGCCAGTTTAGCTTCCAGGTTCTGTACCCTTATATCCGGTAAGCTGGCAGCATTGATATTCACTACATCCAGTGTTACACTATTGTATTTATAGTTGCGGAATTGCGACATATAATCTACACCCACCACCAGTCGGTTACGCAATGAACCAATATGAAAATCACCTATGAAATTCTGTTGAAAATGTTTTCTACCCACTTTATCCGGAGAAAATACACCGATGTCTCTCCTGATAGTTGAGTCTGTTATCCATACCTGGTTAAAGTACAACAGATCGGTATATTCACCACTGCCCCATGCATAATTGGTTTGTGAGGTCCATTGGTTAGAGATCTTATACTCTGCCTGTGCAAAGACGTTGCGGGATGATTGCTGGCCGATGAATGAATTATCAATCAGCGAACGTTTATAGTCCAGCTTCAACTGGTCAAAAGAAGTAGCCTTTACATCAGTGCTGCCGATGGCCCAGCCGGTGTTGGATGTTCCTTTATAGTTCTGAATATCTGCATCCAGGCGCAGTGTCAGCTTATCATTTACCTGGTATGAAAGAGAGGGAGCAATTACAATAGTAGAGCCATGTCCCTGGTCCTGCCAGTCATTCTTATTCTGTGCAGCCATATTGATGCGGAACAGCACGGTTTTGTCCTCATTCACCGGTGTATTAATATCAGCAGTGATCCTGTTCAGTTCATAGCTGCCGGTCATATACGATACCTCGCCACCAAACTTTTCGTAAGGTTTTTTAGTGATATAGTTTACCAGGCCTCCGTAAGAGACCATTGTACCACCAAATAAAGTAGAGGAAGGACCTTTGATCGTTTCCACACGTTCTACTGAAACAAGGTCAATACCCGTACGCAGGTAAGTGGCCATACCATTACGCAGGTTATCAGTGGTCAGAAAACCACGGGAAAAGAAGGCAGGCATCCCTGCACCTGTTTTGGCCGGTGCTGCACCGGGAATGTTGCGGAAAGACTCTTCCAGCGTAAGCGCCATTTGCTCGCTGATCAGTTCCTTATCCACCACATTATATACCTGTGGGTTTTCCATATACTTCAATGGCAGGCGTGCGGCAGTAGTACTCTTTTTACGGGAAGTAACAGTGTATTTATTGCCCACGATCACTACCTCGTTCAGCGCACGGGCGCTGACAGTAAGCGTAAAATCAGCGCCTGCTGTTTCGCCGTTCTTAACTTCAATGGTCTTTGTTTGTGACTCCTGGCCGGCATAGGTTACCGTAACGGTATAAGTTCCTGCAGACAGGTTGTCAATTTTATATCCCCCGTTCTTGTCTACCCTTACGCTTGTTTTGTTGTTCAGTACGATGGTGGCAAAACCGGCAGGCAACCCATCGCTGGTAGTCACTTTCCCGGCAATAGTGCCCCCGTTTTGCTGAAACCAGGCCAGCGTGGTGGTTTCCGCAGCAGGAGCGGCGGATGCTGAAAAACAGGGAACTATAAAACAAGGGAGGATAGAGAGCGCTTTCAACGTTGCAGGTACGCAACGGAAAGGATAAGCAGTCTGTTTCATGAGTGGTATAAATTGGGCCGCGAAACTATTATACGCACCCCCTACAGCAGGCCTGCAATCGGGAAAAGCGATTACGAATTCAGTAATAAATGACTCAGAAACAATTGATATTCAATATAATGATAATACATCGCCAATAATGCCTTTTCAAAATCAGCCAGAAGATGTGGAATGTAGGAAGACCAGGAGCAAAAAGTTGTAAATCATCTTTTTTATAGCCTCCAATCCGCCCGGACTTTGGACTTTCTTAGCTTTCAGGCTTTCTTTTCCACGATTTATCCTACCTTTGCAGCCCAATTTAAAAAAATTGTTATGGCAACAGTTACCAGGGAGAACATCGGGCTCCTCAATGATAAGATTACCGTTAAAGTGGCCAGTGAAGATTATCTGCCTTCGTTTGAAAAAGCACTGAAAAATTATAGCAAAACTGCAAACATACCCGGCTTCCGTAAAGGAATGGTGCCTTCCGGTATGATTAAAAAAATGCACGGTCAGTCAGTATTTACTGATGAAGTACTGCGCACTGTAGAAAAATCGCTGACTGATTATATGCAGCAGGAAAAACTGGAGATCTTTGCCCAGCCCCTGCCTATGTCTGACAACGACGTTCGTCAGCTGGACATGAACAAACCTGCTGATTATTCCTTCGCTTTTGAAGTAGGTCTGAAACCTGAATTTGCTGTAGCTGATCTTTCCAAAGAAAAAGCTACCCGTTATAAAGTGACTGTTACTGATGCGCTGATCAATGAAGAGATCGAGCGTCAGCAGGTACGTCACGGTAAAATGACCGAGCCTGAAACAGCTGATACCGACGAGCATGTACTGAATGTAACTTTTACTGAAAGTGATAAAGACGGTAACCCTGTAGAAGGTGGTGTAAGCAAAGACAACTCTTTACTGGTTAAATATTTTGCTGAGTCAGTTCGTCCTACCCTGATTGGCAAGAAAAAAGACGACAGCATTGTACTGCAACCCGCTACCGCTTTCGACGAGCGCGAAAGAGAATGGGTACTGGGCGATCTTGGTTTCGATAAACATGATGCTGCCGCTGCACAGAAATATTTCAAAATGACCATTACCAAAGTTGGTCTGATTGAAAAAGCTGAGCTGAACGAAGAGTTCTTTAATGCTGTTTACCCCGGTAAAGAAATTAAAACTGAAGCTGATTTCCGCGAAGCAGTAAAAGCTGAAATTGAGAGCTATTGGGATACCCAGTCACGCAATCACATGCAGCACGAGTTGTATCACGTTTTACTGGATCATACCAATATTGATTTCCCCGCTTCATTCCTGAAACGCTGGATCCAGACAAGTGGTGAAACGCCTAAAACTGAAGCTGAAGCTGAGCAGGAGTTCCCTTCTTTTTCTAACCAACTGAAATGGACCCTCATCATTGATAAAGTGGTACGTGACAACGACCTGGAAGTAAAACCTGAGGACATTCAGAACTTTGCCAAACAGCAGTTGTTCGGTTACATGGGCATGAATGCAGGTGGTGAAGAGCAACCCTGGGTCGCTGACTATATTGCACGTATGATGCAGGACAAAAAGTTTGTAGAAGATGCGTTCCATCGTATCCAGACAGACAAAGTGTTCTCACTGGCAGAAACACAGATCAATGCAGTGGAGAAACCTGTAAGCGTAGAAGAGTTTACAGCAGAGCTGGAAAAACACCAGCACCACCATCATTAATAAGTACGAAATAAGAAGTTTGAAATACGAAAGGCTGTCCTACAGGGCGGCCTTTCCTGTTATTACAGCATTCAACAAGTACGAAATAAGAAGTTTGAAGTACGAAAGGCCGTCCTGTGGGGTGTCTTTCTTGTTATGATGCCCTTCTACCCCTTTGTTGCCCGGTTCAGCCCTCTTCCTGAAGTACCTGTATGTCATTTATGACCAACTCTTTCCCCACCCGTTTCTGCTCAAATAGCAGTTACTGTTCAACTTCTCAGGCCCGGAGAGGCCAAAATGTCCGTTTTTTTGGCTAGCATGGTATTTGGATAATGACAAAAACCTAAATTGCTGACCCAAACAGGTGATTATACGTTTAACCGAAATAAGAATCTATGAATCTCGGAAAAGAATTTGAGCAATATGCTGTGAAACACAGAGGAATTTCCAGCAACACACTGAACGATTTTCAGAAATACCAGGTAACCAATCTTACTCCCAATATCATCGAAGAGCGCCCTATGAACATCGCAGTAATGGATGTGTATAGCCGCCTGATGATGGACAGGATCATTTTTCTTGGCTACCCTATTAACGACGAAGTTGCAAACATTGTAACCGCCCAGTTATTATTCCTTGAAAGTACAGACCGTACACGCGATATCCAGATGTACATCAACTCACCCGGCGGTAGCGTTTACTCCGGCCTGGGAGTATATGATACCATGCAGTACATTACTCCGGATGTATCTACCATCTGTATAGGTATGGCCGCTTCTATGGCTGCCGTTCTGTTGTGCGCAGGTACCAAGGGCAAACGTACAGCACTTAAGCACAGCCGTGTAATGCTGCACCAGCCAAGTGGCGCCATCGGCGGACAGGCAAGTGATATCGACATCACAGTGAATGAAATCAAAAAGATCAAAAAGAACCTGTACGATGTGATCGCTTATCACACAGGCAAACCTGTTAAAACAGTAGAAAAAGATTGCGACCGTGATTATTGGTTAACTTCAGAAGAAGCCAAGAACTATGGCCTTGTGGATGAAGTACTGCTGATCAATCCCCGCAAGGAAAAGAAAGACTAAGGGATAAAAGAGTGAAGGAGGAAAAGAGCAATGCAACCTCCCTCTGCATCCGGTCACTGTCTTTAACCGAAACAATTAAAAAACATAAGCAGGTTCGAAGAAAAGAAAGTCTTTACCGCTTTCTTTCACTCACCCTCTTAGCAAAATATAAATACATGGCACAATACTCAAAATACTGGCACAACAACGCTTATCGCCTGGACGATGGAGACGAAGATGAACCACAGAACGACAAGGAAGAAAAAGGCCCGGAAACCGGTATGCTGATGAAGAAACTGGAACGCTATTTCTTCGATACCCGCAGCGTGCATTTATGGGGTGTGGTAGACGATCGTTCTGCCAAAGACATCACCACCAAGCTGCTGTTGCTGGATGCTGATAAACCCGGCGAAGAGATCAAGTTCTATATCAACAGCCCCGGTGGTGTGGTAACCAGCGGCCTGGTGATCTACGATACCATGAAGATGCTGAAAAGCCCTGTTTCAACCATTTGTATGGGGTTAGCGGCCTCCATGGGCTCTATCCTGCTGAGTGGCGGCACCAAGGGTAAACGTTATATCTATCCTCACGGCGAGGTAATGATCCACCAGCCTAGCCTGGGCGGTTATATCCAGGGCGTTAGCGTAGACCTTGAAATTCAGGCTAAACAGACTAAACGCGTAAAAGAAGTGAGCGCCCGCATTCTTGCTGAAAACTGCGGTAAGAAATTCGAGCAGATCATGAAGGACTTTGATCGTGATTACTGGATGGATGCGAAAGAAGCCATTGAGTATGGCATTGTGGATCAAGTAGTTGAGAAATTATAACAAATAATTTTTAGTTATTATAATCCCAAATCCAGGTAAATTACGTTTACCTTAGGGCTTGGGATTTTTTATTGGGATTTGGCATTCCATTTAGATACCTTTGTAAATATCGACTTACAGAAACAAAATGGCAAAAACAACCTTACACTGTTCTTTTTGCGGTCGTAGCCGGGATGAAGTGAAGATCCTGATTGCGGGCCAGGAAGGGCATATTTGTGAAAACTGCGTTGAACATGCGCGTGAGATTATTGAGCAGGAGTTGATATCCCGTAACGAGAGTGCGCCATCATCATCCTCTTCATTCAAACTCAGCATCAAGAAGCCGGTTGAGATCAAACGCTTTCTTGATGAATATGTAATAGGCCAGGACGATGCTAAAAAAGTAATGGCCGTAGCAGTTTACAATCACTATAAAAGATTACAGCAGAAATCCGGTGAAAGTGATGTTGATATTGAGAAAAGTAACATCGTGATGGTAGGCGAAACCGGTACAGGTAAAACCCTGCTGGCTAAAACCATTGCCAAGCTGTTGAATGTTCCCTTTGCAATTGTGGACGCAACAGTATTTACAGAAGCCGGTTATGTAGGTGAAGATGTAGAAAGCATCCTTACCAGGTTATTACAGGTATGTAACTACGATGTTACTGCCGCAGAGAGAGGCATTGTGTACATCGATGAGATCGATAAAATTGCCCGTAAAGGTGACAATCCATCTATCACACGCGATGTAAGCGGCGAAGGCGTACAACAGGGCCTGCTGAAGCTGCTGGAAGGTACTGACGTACTGGTGCCACCACAGGGAGGCAGAAAACACCCTGAGCAAAAGCTGATTAAGATCAACACCCAGAATATTCTTTTCATATGTGGCGGCGCATTCGACGGTATTGACCGTGTAATTGCCCGCAGGGTTAATACCAATGCAATTGGCTTTAACGTAAACAAAGAGCTGCAGGAGAACATGAAGAAGAACCTGCTGCAGTATGTGAACGCTACCGACCTTAAAACATTTGGACTGATACCTGAGCTGCTGGGCCGTTTACCGGTAGTAACGCACCTGAATCCACTGGATCAGCCTACACTGCGTTCTATCCTCACCGAGCCTAAGAACTCGCTCATCAAGCAATACAAACGCCTGTTTGAGCTTGAAAACATTCAACTGGAGATAGATGATGATGTGCTGGAATTCATGGTAGAAAAAGCCATTGAATACAAGCTGGGAGCCCGTGGCTTACGCAGCATCTGCGAAAGTATCCTTACAGACGCTATGTTTGAACTGCCTTCTTCCAAACAAAGTGTTTTCCACCTTACACTGGAGTACGCCCGAAAGAATTTCGATAAGAGTAAAATGAGTGCACTCAAAGTTGCTTAACGCAATGTTCAAATAACAGGAACGCCGGAAACATTTCCGGCGTTTTTTTATTCATTAACTTCATGTGCATCGTTGCAGGTAGTCTCGCATTAACAGCCTGTAATAATACCCACTTAATCATCTTAAATCATATAAAATGCAGGAACTTATTGACCGCCTGATGGCAGAAGGACTAACAGAGCAGCAAGCCTATAAGGCGATAGATATCATCAAGGATTTCGCCAAAGAAAAGTTCCCCATCTTTGGCGGCGCCATTGACAAGCTGTTCGATAAGTATGGCCCCAAAGAGGCTGACGATGATTTTATGCCGTAAAATAATTTACAACATCAAACACCAAGAGAAACTTTTAAATGGTTTCTCTTTTTTATGGTACCTGGCGAAAAGCCATGGAACTTCTTGAATACTTTGATAAAGTTGCTCACCTTCTCGTATCCTACCATATCAGCCACTTCGTTTACACTCAGACAATCTTCCTGCAGAATATTACGGGCAACCTGCATTTTCTTTTCCAGGTAATAGTCATATACACTTCTGCCAAACATCACCTTAAAGTAACGTTTCAGGGTAGACTCGCTTAAAGCAACCCGCTGTGCAATGATACTGAGACGAGGAAGATCACGCGTTAAATGTTCCATCAGGATCGACTCTGCCTCAATTAACTTTTCAGCGTGCATGATCCTGTTCTCTACCACATGACGTTTATGGTTATGGATCTTTTTCCAGAAAGTGTTGATGAGGTTCAGTACATGATTCATCATCGTAGGCTGGTCAAAGCTGCCATTTACCAATGCCGCATGCACCATAGAAGCTTCTGTAAGCTCCGAACCGGCACAGGATTCCTGCAATACCAATGGCATATTTGCCTGGGTAAGCGTTTTCATGGTTTCCTCTGAGGTAGAGCCGGTATTCTCTGCCTGGCGAAGCAGCCATGCAGCCGGCGTGGTAATGGTAAGCACCTTCACCAGTCTTTTTGAATGCAGCTTAAACTTCAGCTGAACGTCGTCTGCACTGAATAATAAAGGCGTTACACCATGCAGGGGTACCTGCGCATGCTCATTAATGTTCTGCAACACCAATGCCTCCGGTGTAAGAATGTAAGTAAAAGAAAAAGTGCGTACCGTTTCGCCCTTGCAGGAATCTTTATAAAGGACATAATCCTTTTCAAGATTGAAGTTGAATGCTGCTGCCTGTACACCTGCGTAGAGGTTTACTTTCTTTATTATACCAGCACCTTTGGTATTGGGAAACTGGTAACTGGTAGCCGTGTGTGGTAATGCGCCCAATGCGTAGGCCAAATCACCAAATCCTTCCTCTGTATGGAGGCAAGAAAAATGAATACTGTTTTCCATAGTAAGCTTTGGAAGTTTCGTTTCGTTCAATAGGTTACAAGTAAAAAGCCTGCTTACTAATCAGAGCACTATTGTAAGGATGTGGTGGAGCTTAAAATTATATATAAAATACCATAGGGCCATATATATTTCCACTTATTAAATTGATTATGGTCAAAAAAAACGTTTAACCATTTGCTTTACTACCGGTATTCCCTCAACGGGACCAAAAACATGAACGGATAAGGGTATTCATTGACCACCATCAGGTAAATGGAAGGCAGTTCTGCTTCTACATTTGTGAAGTGCTCGAATGAATCCAGTATCTCCTATTTAATCCGTTCATGAAAACATAGCTGGCGGATGTACAGTGCACACGAATTACTCTCTTTCCGACTAATGTACTTCCGTTGATTGCCTTGCCAGGCAAATCCTCCATTGCGTCGGCTCCCCGTTTTCATATTATCAAAAAATTGATCTGAGACAACAGTATAAAATACTGCCGTCGCCGGAACAGGATACTATTATCTATAATAAAAACACGTACCTCTATGGAACCCAGGAAATTTTACACATTACTTTTATTATTATCTATCGGTTCGCAATTGCCTGCGCAACAGGCGCCCCCCATTGGCAACAAAAAGATTGCCGGAGAAGTAAATTCCGGCTGGTACCAGTCGGCCGTTGCCGGTTTGCAGCAAAATGAATACGCATTCCACTCAACAGGTGACCGTACCTGTTATTTTGTACAGAACAGTTCACAGCAAAATGCCTTCCGCATCCATGCAGACTCCTATACAGCACAGGCGCTTGTACAGGACGCAGATAAATGGCAGGCCACATTTAAACTCGTTGGTGTTGGCAGAAAGAACATCAACTGGCATCCTGATAATACATTCAGCATCTCTCAGCAAAAAAGCGCCCTGCAATACCAGTATAATATGCTGGATATCCAGTACGTAAACACTTCAGAAGGATTACGCCAGAATTTCATTATCAAACAAAAGCCTTCAGGCAAAGAACATCTGCGTGTACAATTATCACTCAGTGGTAATTTACAGGCAACACTTGCCGGTAAAACAAAACTGGTATTGCATACACCCGGTAAGCCGGCAGCAGCGCAACTTACTTATGAAGACCTGCGCGTATGGGATGCTAACCAGCAACCACTGGAAGCTGAAATGCAATTGCAAAACCAGGTACTGACCATCGTGGTAAAGGACGAGCATGCTGTTTACCCAATTACTATTGATCCCGTTAATAAAAACCCGGACTGGAAAACGTCAATGGACGGACTTACCTCTGCCCTGTCTCAACTGCAATTAAAAGCAGGTTTGTATGGCTATACTGTTACAGGATTGGGGGATATAAACAATGATGGCTATGGAGACGCAGCGATCAGCGCTCCTGCCGTAGTAGATATTTTCAGCGGTTCTGGAAGTATTGTAAGTGTAGGTGCGGTATATCTTTTCTATGGTTCAGATACCGGCCTTGCCAAAACACCTGGCAAAGTATTACAACCCAACAGCGCCGTTGGCGCATTGTTTGGTTTCAGTGTGGATGCAGGTGATGTAAATAACGACGGCGTTAATGATGTAATAATAGGTGCCCCGCTCGACCAGGTAAGTATTGTTACCGGCACTTCGGGCGTAGGAACTTTAACAGCGCAGATAGGGAAAGTATATATTTTCCCCGGAGGCGCTAACCTCAGTGCATCCGGCAGTGCCATCTTTACCACGCTGGAGCTGAGCAATTCATTTATTAATGGTTACAAACCGCTGTTCAGTAGCGCTGTTACCAATGCCACTATTAAACCATTGTTTGGTTTTTCAGTAGCAGTTACCGAAGACCTGAATGGTGATAATAAAAAAGATATCATTGTAGGCGCTCCCGGCTATTCAGAAATTCCTGTAGAAGGTGTTGCCGGGCTTATACTGGCCAAACCTGTAGTGCAAACAGGGGCTGCCTTTGTGTACATGAGCAACAGCAGCGACAATACATTCTCTCCCAAATACCTGCAGGCCCCTACCATTGACCTGCTTGGCCTCGGTTCTATTATTTCCTCACTGGGGCTGGTTGACCTCCGCATAGGTGGCTTGCTATTTGGCTTTAGCGTAGACGGTCTTGGTGATTATAATAACGACAATAAAAATGATGTGGTGGTAAGTGCTCCGGCAGGTTTAAACCTCGGTAGCCTGTCTGCCGCACTCAGCGGACAAATATTGGGCGGAGAAGCATTTGTGTATTTCGGAACAAGTAACAATATCAGTACCACTGCCGGTGTAACCTTACAGGCCAGCACTACCGGCCTGCTGAGCAATACAGCCAATCTTTTCGGATTTAAAGTAAAAGGTGTGCGCGACGCTACCGGCAAGCGCAATGGTAATATTATTATCGGTGCTCCACTGGCAGGCGCAGTTCCTAACCTGTTGAATCTTTCTATCAAAACAGGTAGTGTACATATTTTCAAAAAGAAAACATCTCCTCCTACCGGTATCGTTACATCAGACCAGGTACTGGAATCACCCAAGCCTTCCAACCTGCTGGGCATACTGAATAACTTAAGCCTGAGTGTATTGTTTGGAGCTGCTATTGATAACGCCTACGATGTAGATGGTGACGGCAACCCCGATATGGTGGTGGGCGAACCACTGTCTACAGGCGCTAACCTTGCCGGTTTGCAGGCCAATGCTGCGGGCGGCGCTGTATATGTGTTTAAAGGTGATGGTTATGGTGGCTATTCAACCATTCCCGTCTTTGATGTACAGGCTACTTACGGCCCGGATTTCCTGAGTGTAAATGCCACTGCATTGTTTGGTTACAGTGTAGCTGGTTTACCCAAGGTTCGCGGTACAGGTACTACGCCACGTATCATCATCGGCTCTCCTTCCGGCTCACTCGATTTCAGCAGCAGCTTATTAAACCTCGGCAGTACGCTTAATACACTGATGAGCTTTACCACCGGTGACAATGGTGTAGGTAAGGCTTATACCTTCAACGGGCAAGCCAGTACATTACCAGCTAAACTGCTCGATTTCTCAGGTGAGTTAAAAAACAATACCATTCCTCTGAGCTGGACGGTTACACAGGAAGAAAACCTGAATGCCTATGAAGTAGAAAGAAGCAGTAATGCAGCGAATGGCTTTACCAGCATTGGCCTGGTATTTCCCAAAGAAAGCGGCCTGAATAATACTTATACCTATACAGATACCCGCCCTTTACAGGGAACAAACTTCTATCGCTTAAAGATCGTAGATAAGGATGGAGCTTATAGCTATTCCAATATTATCGCTATCCGTACCACAGGTACCGGCAATGGCAATATTACGGTCATCAATCCTGTAAGGGATGCTTTTGTATTGCAATGCAACGGGCTTGAGAAAGGAACTTACCGTGTGGTTGTAAACAATATCAGCGGTGTATTGCACCAGACAGGAACTATGCAGGTAACGCAGACACAGCAGGTAATTACGATACCTAAAAACACGCAATACAATACCGGCCTATACTGGTTAAATATTTACAACAACCGCAATGAACTGGTGAAGTCTGTAAAAGTATTACTGTAAAAGAAGAACACTGCGCTATCAAAAATAAAACCCTCTGAAAACACCTGTTACTCAAAAAAAAGAGGCCGTATCAAATGATACAGGCCTCTTTCCTTTTTGTTACAATCTTCATTCAACTATTGGTACTCGGGATTCTGTACCATATTGGTATTAGCCAGGATCTCTGTTTGCGGTATAGGGTACACCAGCGGAGCAGTTTTGCTGAAGCTGGCATTAGAGTTATTAGCCGCGTTTACAGAAACCGTTTTTAAAGGGTTGGGGTTAGAGATCTTTGTCCAGCTTCTTTTCAAACGAACAAGATCCCAGAACCTGCTGCCTTCAAAAGCCAGCTCTTTTCTTCTTTCGGTCAGAATGTCTTCCAACACCTGTGTACCGGTAGAAGTATATCCTGCAAAAGAGGCATCTCTTTGCTTCGCTACCTTATTCAGGTAAGTAAGCGCATTGGTCTCATCGGGCGTATTGTAGTAAGCCTCTGCAGCGATCAGGATAATATCAGACAGCCTGATGAGCTTGGTATCGTCCCTGTCTGAAGTACCAAATGCATTGGGATATTTATAGCAGAGATAAGTATTACCTGCCTGTCCGCTTCTGTAAGTACCGGCATTGGGCACAAGTCCTCTGCGTACGTCGGTAGAAGAGTACAGGTTATACAAACCATCCAGTGCAAGGATATCGCCATAACCACCGCCTATCTGCAGGAATAAAGAACCTATAGATTCATAACCGTTGTTATTGGTAACATCACTGGCAATCTCAAACATTGTTTCGTTCTTGGTAGAAGACTGTACAGTAGCGCTGGACCAGTAACCACCGGGAGAATAAGTAGAGGCAGTGTATACAGAGCCGAGGCTACCGGTAGCAGCTACGTAAGAAGTAGATGCCAGCATTACCCAGCCGCTGTTATTGATCACATCCAGTGCAGCAGTTTTTGCATTTGTCCAGTCGCCCATGTTCTGGTACACTCTTGCCTGTAAAGCTTTGGCTGCATATTTTGAAAGATAAGCAGTTCCCCTGTAAGTGGTCATCAGGGTATAAGCTTTATCAAGATCAGCTAATACCTGTGCATATACTGCTCTTACAGAACTGCGTGCAGGTAAAGTATCCTGGTTAAAAGTAGTGATAATGGGTACACCCGGATCGTCAGGTGCTACAGTATAGGGGTGACCGAAGTTCCTTACCAGGTCAAACAGGCACAGTGCACGGATAGCATACGCTTCGCCACGGTACTGATCGGCGTTGGTAGAAGAAGCTACAGATGCATTGATAACAGTGTTGGCATACTTAATAGCAATGTAATTGTAATACCAGCAATAGTATGCGTAGCTATCGGCAGTAGTGAATGAAAAGTTGTTCATACTGGTGTACCTGCCGGAGTTGGAGGTGGTTACATAGGTATTGTCACCCATAATATCACCTTTCATTGCATTGGCAGTGCCAAACAGGTAATAAGATCTCAGCTGAGAATAAGTACCTGTCAGCGCCACCAGCATATCCGATTCACCGGTGATCGCAGAATTTAAAGCCGTAGCCGTATAAGGCGTTTTATCAAGGTAGCTTTTTGAGCAGGAAGCCATGAAGGTCGCTGCCAAAAGCACGGTATACATAATACGTTTCATAACAATCAGATAATTTAATGTTCCTTTTAATAATTAATCACTTAAAACCCGAGGTTCAGACCCAGTGTAAATGTTTTATTATAAAACAAGTTCAGGTTGGCCTGTCCTGTCACGCTCTGCTCAGGATCGAAAGGAAGTCTGTCGTCATAAATTTTAGTCCACAGGTTAGTTCCTCTTGCATAAATGTTCAGCGTAGTCAGATGCAGCTTTTTAGCAAGAGAAGGACTTGCATTGTAACCAACAGTTACGTTACGCAGCCTGATAAAGTCACCTTTATACAGGAACCTTGTAGAAGCAGAAGATGATTTGTTGGTAGAGTTGTACACCAGTTTTGGAACATCAGTTACATCACCGGCTTTCTGCCACCTGTTCAGGTTGTAGCTGTATTTACCATAAGAAGGGCTTACCTCATCATTCAGGTAAGAAGCCCAGCTATCCTGTACATAGTTACCATAGTTATAATACAGGTCTGCAGAGATAGAGATCTGTTTATAGGTAAATGTGTTGGAAAGACCACCAAAGTATTTGGGAGTAGCAGTTTTTCCGGTAGCTACAATCGGAGCTGAGTTGTAGTTATTGGTAGTAACAGTACCTGCACTGTCTGAATACCACAGCGGATCACCATTGCTTGGATCTACACCAGCCCAGCGACGCAGGTAAAACTCATAGTAGTTATGACCCGGAGCCAGGATGAAAGAACCATTGGCCTGTGCTGTAGGACTCTGGGTTTTTACTACCGTGTTGTTGTTCTTAGAGATATTAAAGCTCAGGTCCCATGTAAAGTCTCTTGTCTTAACAGGAGTAGCATTAATGGTCAGCTCAATACCTTCATTCTTCATTTTACCAATGTTCTTGCTGATAGAAGCAAAACCGGTAGTAAGTGAAGGAGTAAGGCCATAGATCATGTTATCAATGTTCCTGATATAGTAATCGAAGGTTACATTGATCCTGTTGTCCAGGAATGCCGCATCCAGACCGATATCAGTTTGTTTGCTGCTTTCCCATCTCAGGTCTGTATTACCAATGGTATTGAAACCACCACCGGGCTGGCCGTTATAGCTAAGGCCATAGCCAAAGGTTTGTCTCCAGGAATAGTTACCCAGTCCGTTAGCATTACCTACCTGGCCATAAGAAGCCCTTACTTTCAGGTTGTTAAGCCAGCTAACATTCTCCATAAATTTCTCATTGCTGATGATCCAGCCGATACTTCCTGAAGGGAACCATCCGTACTCATGATTTTCTGAGAATTTAGAAGAACCATCTCTGCGAAGACTTACACCCAGCAGGTATTTGCCTTTATAGTTCAGGTTGGCCCTGCCAAACATGTAGAGGTATGCATAATCGCTCCAGGAAGCACTGGCCGTAGTAGGCGTTGATGCTATGGAAGAAGCGATAAGGCGTGGAGTGGGGAAGTTGGTGGCAGTAGCACTCAGGTTATAGTTCTTTGAAGTCAATGCTTCATAACCCAGTACCGCATCCAGGCGAAGGTCTTTATCCTTCAGCAGGTCTGCATGATAATCCAACTGGTTTACCCAATCATATAAGAAATAGCGGGTATAATAAGAATAAGCCCTTCCGCTGTAGCCTGCACCATCACCATGGGTAGGGTTGTTATAATAATACTCTTCCAGGTTATTATACTGCAAACCCATTTTAGAGCTGAAAGAAAGGTTTTTCAGGATGTTGTACTTTGCCTCAGCCTTACCATTGATACTGAAGATATCAGCAGAATGGATATCATTGGCAACAATATACAGTGGATTGTAAGTTGAACTGAAATCCTTGGTAGCCTTGCTGGTGTTGAGTGAACCATCAGCATTGTAAGGATTCTGCGTAGGACGCAGGAAGTAATATCCCATCATAGGGTTTGAGAATGCGCTGGAGTTACTGATAGGCGCATTTTCCCTTGAATAGGTAGGCTGCAGGTTCAGTACCAGGTTCAGCTTTTTGGTAGGATTGTGCTCTATTTTCACTACGCTGGAGATCCTTTTGAAATCGGAACCGATCACGTTAGACTCCTGTTTGAAATAGCCACCTGAAGCATAGAACTTGGTTTTCTCATCGCCACCTGAAGCAGAGATATTATACTGCTGCTGTGTACCTTTTCTTGTCAGCAGGTCCAGCCAGTCTACGTCTACAGTACCATCGCCATAGTTGGCAGCAGTAGCATCAGCAGTAGCCTGTGTGTAACCAGCGTTAACAATAGATTCTTTAAACAGGTTTAACCAGTCATTGGCACGCAATGGTCTGCCCGCTTTGGGAGTAGGACCGGTAGACGTGTTACCAACTTCACCGGTAGCAGTGAACCTGGTTCTGCCTGCTTTACCTGATTTGGTAGTAATGATGATTACACCATTTGAACCGAGTGAACCATAAATGGCAGTAGCTGCGGCATCTTTTAGTACTGATACTGACTCGATATCATCAGGGTTCATCTGGGCCAGTACGTTGGTACTTGTTGTAAGACGGGAAAGATCACCGCTGTTGATAATGATACCATCTACCACGAATGTAGGTTGAGATGATAATGCAGAAGAACCGATACCACGGATCCTGATCTGCTGGTTGGCACCAGGCTGACCAGAGAAGGATACTGATTGCAGACCTGCAACTTTACCTTGTAAGATCTGGTCTACTGAGGTCATAGGTACCTGCGCCAGTTTATCGCCACCTACCTGCGTAATAGCAGAAGTAAGATCGGATTTCTTCTGGGTACCATACCCCACTACTACAACTTCCTGTAATTTTTTGTCTGAATTTTCAAGTGTTACATTGATTTCGCCTGCACCAATTGCCACCTGCGTTTCCGTCATTCCTACGGCTGAAATAATAAGTGTTTTAGCATTTGACGGAACTGTGATAGAGAAAGAACCATCTGCACGGGTAGTAGTTCCGTTCTGCGTTCCTTTCACCACTACTGATGCATTGACAACGGGACTGCCAGTCGCATCTTTTACCTTACCAGAAACCATTTTGGTTTGAGCCCATGCCGTGCTTATTAAAAGCAGGCAATAGCTCATCAAGAGCATTAACCTTCTCATGCGCCTTTTGTTTAGAGTGTTAAGAGTGTTTTAAAAAAATCCAATTCCTTAAGACATTATGGTAACGTTAAATGCTGTAGGCGCATAAGTAATTATAGGCAGAATAGTCTACTAAATCGATAGATCAGCATTTTAAGGAATATATCGTCGAGAGAGAGAATGTTAGCGGCTTACTAATTAACAAAGAGAATATTGTTTGTGATCAATTAACGAATAAGCAATGAAGAATCGTATATGCTAAAATGAATTTTGTTTACAACAATCATCAATAAACGATAATAAATCGACCAGCTATTATTTCAAACAGATCAACAGGCATTTTATATCTTTGAAACGATCATTGATGTAAAACAACTGCATTCTCTACCGGAGTATGACCATCATACAATTCAGATCGTTGCTTTGAGACAATTTTTAGTTGCTCCATAAAGCATATCATAATTGTAAATAGAAACACTTCTGAGACTACAGGATATAAAAGCTCTGTTTCGAATAACATACCTTTAACAAAACTATCTATCCTCATGAAAAAGTATGCGCTGCTGGTAGGCAATGATATCAATAACCTGGTACCTAATAATAGTTGGCGCGACCTGCTGCAGGAGATCATTACCTTTTGTAATGCCGGTAAGCTTATAAAGAACTTCGACAACAAGCCTTTTCCTTTATTATATGAAGAGATCTTCCTGAAAGCCATCCAGGCCAATCGCTTTAAAGAGGGCGATCTGAAAAAGCTGATAGCAAAGAAAGTACTACAGATCGATGCCAATGAGATCCATGAACGTATCAGGAAAATGACTGCAAGACATGTTCTCACTACCAATTATGAATTTACACTGGAGGGAGAAACGCCCGCGAAAAGCAATGCACTGGTAGAAGAGAAACTGTACAGTGTGTTCAGGCATTATGTGGTAGGCAACAAAAGGTACTGGCATATACATGGCGACTGCCGTACACCCAACAGCATTAACCTGGGCTTTGAACATTATGGCGGGCAACTGCAGGTTATCAGGAATTATGTGGCCACAGGCACCAACTATGCCAATGAAAAAGTACCAAGACTGCCGCTGACACGCCGTCTTGATAAAGACTTTATTACTGAACACTCGTGGATAGAATTGTTCTTTACGGTAGACCTGTATATTTTCGGGCTTTCACTGGACTTTGTAGAAACCGATCTCTGGTGGTTACTTACCTACCGCGCCCGGCTGAAATATTATGCAGGCAAAAACATCTCAAACAAGATCTACTATTTTATTCCAAAAGAATACAAAGAAGGCTCAAAAGAAAAGATAGACCTGCTACAGGCCAACGGCGTTATTGTGGTTGATTCTATACCCGGTAAAAACAGGAAGTATTATTATCACAAAGTGCTGGATAGTATTGAAAAGAAATAGTACTTATTAAAAGGAAGGCGCACAGTTTCCACTCACATAATAAAGAATGACGTCTATTTCTTCATCTGTAAGGTTGGGGAACAGATTCATGGGCGCTTTATCCCATTTCTTATACAGACGGGTAAAGTAGGGATCGCCTGTTTTTAATACAGCAGCACTGTTCCTGATCCAGGCATGCAGTAACTCTTTATCACGAACTCTTTCTTCTATACCACGTAAGGCCGGGCCTGTCATATCCTTAACAATATTGTGACAGGTAGCACAATTGTCCTTAAACAATTCAGCAGGATCTATAGAAGAAATAGCGACGGGAACATTATCATATGCAACAGTTGCAGTGTTAACGAACGGCTCACTGTTTTTTAGTGTTACAACAAACTGAACCGCCGAGGCTGTGATCCACAACACCAGGCACAACAAAGCGCCTTTCAATACATAAGTTACTTCATGGTTTATAATACAAATTATGTATAGATGGTGCTCTCTACGGTTTACCACCGTGCTTCATCAACATAGTCAAGTATGGCTTCGATCTCATTATCAGTAAGGCCAGGAAAAGTACTCATCGGTGTTCTGTTCCACTTCTTAAACAACTGGTTAAAATAAGCATTGCCTGACTGCAATACAGCCGGGCTGTTGCGGATCCATTCGTATAGCAATGCGCTATCTTTTATCCTGTCTCTTATTCCTTTCAGAGAAGGTCCATCAATATCCTTCGCCATGCTATGACAAACACCACAATTATCAAGAAATAATCTCTCACCTTTTTTATTGAGTATTGCAGGAAGGTTAACAACAGGAGCTTCCTGCACTAATCTATCCCCGCCGGCAGCATTCCCGGTATAGGGGGTAACCACCAACCGGAAAACCACTATTGCTATCCATAATGCAATGCACAACAAAGCGCCATTCAATATATAGGTCATTTCACGCGGCATATCTCAATGCAAATTATTCTACCACCTGAGGCTCTGGTAACTTTCTCGCTAGTCTGACAACTTCTGCATATTCATTTACATAAGCCATGATGGAATCAATTTCCGTATCAGTAATATCTGGAAAAAGATTCATAGGTGTTTTATTCCATTTATTATACAGTTCACTAAAATACTTGTTACCTGTTTTCAGGATAGCGTTATTGTTCCTGACCCAGGCATATAATAAAGGCCTGTCCCCCACCCGTTCTTCAGCCCCGGCCAGTGCAGGGCCTGTCAAGTCTTTTGTTGGACGATGACAGGTAGCGCAATTGCCTTTAAATAAATTTTCCCCCTTTTTATTAGTGATGACAGGCTCAACACGTGAAGGGCTGTCACAATCGTTTGCTGGAAATAATGTTGAGATGGCACGAACTGTTATTACAATTGCTACGTAAGAAGTAAGTAGTAACAATGTAGCTTTTACAACGTAGGTCATTTCCCGGGGCATGTGCTAAAGTTACTCACGGAAGGTGGCATTTGCAAAACTCAATACTCCATTATATTTTTATCTGCTCTCCATAGGGAGTAAACCTCCGGGCGGTTGCCCGCCTATATCCGGATAGCCTGATATTTTTATTTAATAGGTCGCAGAAAAAACGATTTACATCACTCACATGAAATATTTTTTGAATAAATATGGGTTCAGGATTGTGGTATTCTTTTTACTGGCATTATTGCTGGCATATTATATTCCACACTCCACCAACCGTTATATGAAAGAAGAGCTGGACATGATCAAAAGAAGAACTAACTATATCCTGGTCTATACCTTTCTTTTTTTATATGCAGTAGTGCTTACGATCTGTTTTATGCGGTTTAAAAAATCGAAGCAAAGACTAACCGTCATTGGCAAGCTGCTAATACTCAGTATACCACTATGGTTTATTCTGCATGCTGTCTTTTTAACTGCGCTCTTTTTTGCTAACCAGTTAAATACAAAAACAATCATAGATAAAGTATATGTTGCGGAACGACCGGCGGGAACGGGGATCTTATTACTGAATGATATTGCCCGGAATAAATTACATGAACCAGCAGCATTTCATTTTCCGGACAACCTGCCCGGCATCAATGACGGCGACACCATAACCATCTCTTTTAAGAACGGCTGGCTGGATTACTGTTTTGACCCTCATTTAAAAAAATAAGCCCCTACCGACCTGTCAGGTCGGCCCCCGATAGCAAGCTGCGCTTTGTCGCTGTAACCAGCAATAGAGCTCAAATGTAACAGCTGATATTATATCAGCTAAAGATTACCTTTATAACCGAATCTTATCGTATGCCCGCAAACCGCAATAAGAACAGCTATCAAACCTTTATCTCTTCCTTCATACAAAAGGTGTATGTGGTTTGCCCGGCCTGCTCAAAACAGGCAATCGTTACGGCTCCCCCTTTTCCAGATCTCCGCCCACAACAGGCTGCAATAAAGGTAACCTGCATCAACTGCGGATACAATAAACGTTACCAGGATATGCTGGCTGCCGGCAAAGCACCCCGCTTCAAACACATTCTCATTGGCACTACTGTGGACCCCTATTTTAAACTCCCTTTGTGGTTACAAACAAATTGTTGCGGCAGTACACTATGGGCCTACAATTATGAACACCTGGATTTTCTGCAGGAACTGGTATCCGCAAAACTGAGGGAACGGAATACGGTAGTTACCTCCAACGGCAGCATAGCCAGCAGGCTCCCCCAATGGCTTACTGCCAGGCACAATCGTGATGCCGTTATAAAGACTATCGAATACCTGCAGCATAAATAACACGCATTAAACAAACAATCATTTTATAAAATAATTAACGCCTGCGGGCTTAGCGTTACTATTAAATAATAGGGAATCTTTCTTTTTTTGCCCCTTATAGATTGCAAACAATATAATAAGTAGCGGCAATGAAAAAACTGACAGTAGCATTTTCCCTTCTTATCTCCCTTCACCTCTCTGCACAGGAAAAAGTAAAAGCAGATACCACAGCATTACATTCCATCGGTGGCATAGTAAAGGAGATGCTGCGGTTAATGTCTGCCGGGAAAGGCAAGGCCCGGAATTTTGAAGCACTGCGCAATCTCTTTCTTCCCGGCGCACGCTTTACCATCCTGAACCACAGCGATTCGCTACCGCAGGGAGTAGAATCTGTATCGCTGGATGAATTTATGGAACTGATACACGATGATTATTATGAACAGGGGTATACGGAGCGCGAACTCGTTAAAACAGTTAATCAGTTCAATGGCATTGCACACGTGTTTCAAAGCTTTGAAGGAAGAGATGCGAGCAATGAAGCAGAAAGGGGAATGAATAGTTATCAATTGGTATATACCGGCAACAGGTGGTGGATCGCCAACATTCTATGGACAGTGGAAACAGCAAAAGTAAAACTGCCGGCTGCTTACCTGAAAAAGCAGGTGGCTCACTAAACGCTTATAAAAACGAGAAGGCCCCGTGGGCAACGGGGCCTTTCTCTGACATGACAAGCAACCTTAAACTCTGAAAAATCGTTATGGGTGTAATACTTCTCTTGAAATAACCAGTTTTTGTATTTCGGAAGTTCCTTCGCCGATAGTACATAACTTACTATCGCGGTAATATTTTTCAACGGGGAAATCTTTGGTATAACCATATCCCCCGAATATCTGTACTGCATCATCTGCTACCCGCACCGCTACTTCACTGGCATAGTATTTTGCCATAGCAGCTTCCTTCGTCATCTTCACTCCACGCATCTTCATATCACAGGCCTGCAGCGTTAATAATTCTGCGGCCATGATAGTGGTAGCCATATCTGCCAGCTTGAACGAGATACCCTGGAAATTTGAAATAGGCTGATCAAACTGGTGGCGCTCTTTTGAATATTGCACCGAAGCTTCATAAGCTCCTTTTGCAATACCCAGCGCTAAGGCTGCAATGGAGATCCTTCCACCATCCAGTACTTTCAGCGACTGTTTAAAACCAGCACCTACTTCGCCCAAACGGTTGGCATCGGGTATCCTGCAATTATCAAAGATCATTTCGGCGGTTTCGCTGGCACGCATACCCAGCTTGTTCTCTTTTTTACCGCCGCTAAAACCGGGTGTATTGCGCTCTACTATAAAAGCAGTAGCATTATCTTTTGTCCTGGGTTCGCCGGTTCTTGCTATCACCACTGCTACATCACCACTTCGTCCATGAGTGATCCAGCATTTGGTTCCATTGAGCACCCACTCATCGCCTTCTTTGCGTGCAGTGGTTTTCATATTGCCTGCATCACTGCCGGTATTGGGCTCTGTAAGCCCCCAGGCACCCAACCACTCACCTGTTGCCAGTAATGAGAGGTATTTCTTTTTCTGTTCTTCGTTACCAAATGCCATTATATGGCCGGTACATAAAGAGTTATGGGCTGCAAGGCTAAGACCGATAGAACCACATACTTTGGCAATTTCCTGTATAATGGCTACATATTCCATGTAGCTAAGGCCAGCGCCACCATATTGTTCAGGAACCATCACACCCATCAGTCCCAGCTTACCCATTTCTCTGAACACATGAATAGGAAATTCCTGGCTTTCGTCCCAGTCCATTACGTAGGGCCGGATATGCTGTTGTGCAAAATCACGCGCCGTCTGTGCAACCTGTTGAGTTAATTCCGAAATCTCAAAATTCATACATTCTGTTTACAGCAAGTATCGTCAAAGGCTTTGACAAAGTAAAGAGTTATTTTGAAAACTAACAAACGTTAGTACATAAAATTCTCATAATTCTCTAATTACTTTACATCTTCCTGATTACTAAGAAATCAATTCCTGCAGGCGGGAACACCCGCCGGGGAACCGGCTACGGAGCCGGTGTCTCCACCGGCCACAGATTAATTACTCAATCAATGTAAAGCCTCAGCAACAACTTATTCAAATGCCAGGTAAGGAAGCAGTTTCCTGATCAGTTCAGGTGTCAGTATTTCAATTTGTTGCAGATCTTCCGCTGATCTGAACGCCCCATGCTGCTCCCTGAATTTTATAATAGCATTAGCAAAATTCCAGCGCAGGTAAGGATGTTGTTTCAGTGCTTCGGCACTGACTGTATTGATATTCATTTTCTGCACCGCTTCCGCATTACACTGCAACTGCACACGGACCCGCTGAAATACAGAATCCGGCAGGCCATATGTTTCTGCTAATTGCTCTACGGCATAAAAGCCACCCAGCTTATCCCGGAAGTTCACAATACGCTGCGCCAGCCTGCTACCAATGCCCGGCAATGCAATAAACGCCGTGGTATCCGCAGTATTTATGTCTATCACTATTGCCGCTGCTGCTTTGTGGGTTGCTTTGCTATAAAAGGAGGCAGGAAACCGGGTGTATTGCGAAGATGAAGAGGTATCTGTAATCTTTACATAGGGCAGTAACTGTGCTGCCTGTGCAGGCGCTAATCCATAAATACGGGCAAGATCTTCCGCTTTACGAAACCTCCCTCCTTTTGCCAGGTAGCGCTGAATAGTTTGAATGATGCGCCCGTGTACGCCTAATTTTTTCCAGCCCTCCGCAGATAAGGTATTGGGATCAAACTCAAATAATGTAACAGGCATTGCCTCAACCTCATTAGCATCTTTCCGGTAATAAGCGGGCTTGCTCTCTTTATCATTCGTACTGTCATTGAGTTGCTGTACCAGGCTTAGCAGGCGTTCATCTATCGGCTCAGGCTTTGTAAAACTTACAGAATAGCAGTAAGGCAATACAGTTACAGCAATGATCAGCACCAGCAATACAATAATACCCGTTCGCTCATTTTTGGTAAAGGTGAAATATTGCTTCCAGGGGTTTTCCATAGGCAGTAGCATTTCTACCGCGCATATACGAAACAGGGACATTGTAAGTTTTTACATTACTCCCGGAAAGAAAGTGAGATATTTGTACAACAAAGCCCACATTACAATACAACCGGCTTTGTTCTTCTTACCGATAAAGGCTTTAATTCCCACTTTCGCTTCATCTTATAGTCTTCTTCTTGTTTCATTCTTATTTACTTCTTGTTTTCTTCGGGACTGGCTAACACCAAACAGATACCAGGGCCAGACCAAGTATTGAGTATACCCAGAGTATCCCCGGTGTATACCGGTAGCTGGTGCATAGCTGAACCGGTTCAGAAGGGTGTTTTGGAATAGCGGGATTGGGTGATGCAGAGATGTTGAAGTACATGTAATTCAATTTACTACAGGCCGGTGTTGGGTACTCTCCCCAATGAGTATCCTATAACACAATAGTTGATTCAATGTCATTGAATTAAGAACACTCATTCCGGCGGGTGTCCCCACCCGCCGGGGAACGCTCCGTGGCTGGTGTCTTCACCAGCCACTTACTTCAATGACGTTGATTTATTATTTGTGATTTTGTTAAGAATCTGAAAGTCTTTTGCCATAGTACATATATGCTTATACCAATAACGATTGCTATGGCTATTTATAATAAAGACCTGAAAATATTTGAAGGCACTATAGGGAATATAACATTTTGCAAATACGGTGATAAACTGGTGGCACGCAGTAAAAGTAATCTTACAGCCAAGCGCTTCCGGAAAGACAAGGCTTTTGCCGGCAGCAGGGCACATGCCGCTGAATTTGGGAAAGCCAGCAGGGCTGCCAAACTCCTGCGCTGGACACTGGCTCCTTTGAGCGACATCGTGCCTTTGGGAATGATCTCCGGTAAAATGAGTTCAGCCTTTGATAAAGTGATCAAGTCTGATACATTCCATGCGAAAGGCACCAGGGAATTAACAGCCGGTGACTTATCACTACTGAAAGGTTTTGAACTAAACCAGCAATGTAGCTTGTATGAGGTATTGCCCTTGATCCCTGTTACTGCTGTAGATACCTCTTCGGGAAAAGCGTCTGTTACCATTCCATCTTTTGTGCCGGGTAAAACGATTAAGGCTCCCAAAGGCGCTACGCATTTTCGCATTCTTTCCTGTGTGTCGATACTGCAATTGCACAAGAACAATGCACAGATGGATCATCAGCAAACAGACCTGTTGCCCTTGAATAAGAAAGCGACCGGTGTTATAGAACTAAGTCATGCTATTAGTAATCCTGATGGTGAGGTCATGACACTGATAACCGGTATTGCGTTTTATAAACAATCCGCTGCAGGAGTAGTGGTGGCGATGAAGGAAGGAGCTATGTGTCTGACGGCTGCTGAACGCTTAACGCTGAATGCGGAACGCAAGAAGCTGAACGCAGAACGCTCAACGCGGAACGCTGAAGAAAGCAAGAGAATGAGGAATAAGAAATTAAAAATAAGGAATGAAGAAGGGAAGGACAGAAGGCTTAAGCAAGTACGAAATAAGGAGTACGAAGTACGGAAAGCGAAAATATCGAATGTCAAATTTCGAATATCGAACTTCGAAGGAAAATACAAAGAGTTAGAAGTCTGATGCCTGAGAAGTTCAACTGCAAATTGCCAACTGCTAACTTGCATTCCTCGCGTCTTTGCATGAAACCCGCTGTATTGGCGTTCAGCGTTTCGCGTTCAGCGTTTCGCGTTAAGCATTAAGCTACATCTATCTCTAATCCATCATACGCGAAATGAATACCGGGTGGTAATTCTTTTTCTACTACGTCATGTAATCCCATCTGGTGACTGACATGCGTTAAATAAGTAGTTGGTATCTGTAGCTCCTGCGCCAGCGCTATCGCTTCGGATAAGCTGAAATGGGAGATGTGTTTTTCTTTACGAAGTGCATTTAATACCAGCACTTCTGATCCTTTTATCTTTTCTTTTTCCGCTTCTTCTATACGATTGGCATCTGTGATATAGGTGAACTTGCCAAAGCGAAAACCCGTTACCGGCATTTTGAGATGCCATACATCCACGGGTACAATAGGAATATCCCCTACCACAAATGGCTCGTTGGTAAAGCTGTTTAATTTTATCTCCGGCAAACCAGGATATTTTGTATCTGCAAAAGCATAGGGAAACTCACGGATCAATACCTCCTGCGTCATTTCAGTGGAATATACAGGCATTCCTTTCCCGGAAAAGAAATTGAATGCACGTACATCATCCAGTCCGGCTACGTGGTCCTTATGCGAATGGGTGAAGACAATACCATCGAGCTGTTTTACCTCAGCACGCAGCATCTGGTAACGGAAATCAGGACCGGCATCTACTACCAACGTAGTATTGGCCGACTGTATCATAATACTGGAACGAAGACGTTTGTCTTTTTTGTTGGTGGAAGCACAAACTTCACAAGGGCAGGCAATCATAGGTACGCCACTGCTGGTACCGGTGCCTAGAAACGTAATGTGTAAAGCGGGATAACTCACCGGGTAAAAGTACGAATGAAAAGCTTAATGCAGAACGCAAAACGCGGAACGCGAAGAATGAAGAGAATGTGCAGATGTGCGAATGCAAAAGCCGGTTATAGGTTATAAGTTGTAAGTTATAGGTAAAGCTAAACGCGGAACACCTAATGCTGAACGCTAATACAGGGATTGGGAAGATGGAATCAGGAATTAGTTGCGAGCGATGAGCTACGAAGAATACAAGTTGGCAATTCGCAGTCACCTGAGATCTTTCACTATTGACTATTCACCATTCACTTTCAGAACGCTCACGACTCACGATTGCCGTCTGCCGATTCACGGCTTACGTCTTGGCATCCCCACTGTTAATAAAAGTAAGGAATGGGCGATCTGAAGGCTTTATACCTTAAACTTTAAACCCGGAACTGTTATTTTTCCTCTTCCGCGTGTTTCAGTAGTACGTCGTCGTAGGTTTTGCGGGCCTCGGGAGTGAGGGCGTCAATACTGATCTTTAACTGGGGAATAATGTCTACCAGGGTGTTGATACGACCTTCCATTTGGAGGAACTTATTGAGAACCACCACTTTCTTCTGCTCCAGGATGCAATAGCCACTCTGGAAGGTACCTCGCTCATACCGAACGATGTATTCAGCTTCGTCCAGTATGCGTTCTATTTTATCAAGGGTCGTCTGCGTGTACTTCATAGTTGTTCTTCAGGTACTTAGCGCTACAAATTTAACCAAATCTAAGCGTACAGCGGAATTGAGGCATTTAATGTTATCCACAAACAGTGAATTACAGATTTGGTGATTTTGAGATCTATTGATGTAGGAATTGTCCTAAACTCAACTTTCTGTTAAATCACCAAATCGCGAAATCACACAATCAGCAATTGCTATTTGTTTGTCATCTTAATCACCGGTATAATCATTTCCTCTAAACTTACCCCTCCATGCTGAAAGGTATTGCGGTAATAGTTTACGTAGTAATTGTAATTATTGGGATAGCATAAGAATGAATCTTCACGTGCAAAGATGAACGATGAGTTGACCGTTGGTACCGGTAACCCCGCTTCTTTTGGATCGCGGAAGGCCAATACATCGCGCTGCTCGTAGTTAAGGTTACGGCCGTGTTTGTATCGCAGGTTGGTGGTGGTTTGTTTATCACCAATTACTTTCACCGGTGTTTTTACCCTTACAGAGCCGTGATCGGTTGCCAGGACAATGTTGATCTTTTTGTCTGCGATCTTCTTTAATGCCTGGTGCAGCGGCGAATGTTCGAACCAGCTACGCGTTACAGAACGATAACTGATCTCATCTCCTGCCAGCTCTTTGAGTACTTCCATTTCGGTACGTGCATGGCTCAGCATGTCTACAAAATTGTAAACAATGATATTGAGGTCATTCACCAGCAGGTTGTGAATATTGTTCACTAAATCCTGTCCGGCCTGGTTGTTGAGGATCTTTGTATAGGAAAAACGCAGATCGTCCTTGCGGAGACGTTTTAGCTGTGCACGGAAAAACTCTTCTTCATATAAATTCTTTCCGCCTTCCTCATCATCATTTTTCCATTGCTGCGGAAATGCTTTTTCAATATCTATTGGCAACAGTCCGCTGAAGATGGCATTGCGTGCATATTGTGTAGCTGTAGGCAGTATGCTGTAGAAGCTATCTTCTTCCAGTATGCGAAAGCTCTCAGCAAAGATGGGCTGTATGGCTTTCCACTGATCGAAACGAAGGTTATCGATCAGCAGGAAAAAGGTAGGTGTTCCTTTTTCTACATGCGGCAGTACTTTGAACTGCATCAGTGAGTGCGACATTACAGGCCCTTCTACGCTTTTGGGATGTACCCATTTGGCATAGTTCTTCGATACAAATTTGAAGAACTCTGTATTGGCTTCACTTTTCTGTGTCTGTAATACTTCCTGCATCTCAGGACTATCACTTTTTTCCATTTCCAGCTCCCAATACACCAGCTTTTTATAAATGTCCATCCACTCGTTGTAATTGGGATTGCTGTTGAGCGCCATGAACAGGTTGCGGAACTGCTGCTGGTAAGCTGTAGTAGTTCTTTCGGCTACCAGGCGTTTATTATCAATGATCTTTTTAAGGCTCAGCAATACCTGGTTAGGATTTACCGGCTTGATAAGATAATCGCTTATCTGGCTGCCGATGGCTTCATCCATCAGGTTCTCCGTTTCATTCTTAGTGATCAGCACAATGGGGATCTGCTGGTTCACTTCTTTTATTTTGGCAAGTGTTTCCAGTCCGGTAATGCCGGGCATGGTTTCATCCATCAGCACTACATCTACCGGGTTATCACGAACAAAGTCTACCGCATCAAATCCATTGGTCAATGCCGCTACTTCGTATCCTTTATTTTGTAAGAACAGTATTTGAGATTGTAAACTTTCTATTTCATCATCAACCCAGAGTATTTTTCCTAATGCCATGTACAAGGTTTAAAAAAGTGTAAAGTTTAATGTGTCGGATACGGGATACAAGATACGGGATTAAGGTTTCCGGATACAGGATGCCGGTTACCGGATACAGGACAGTTGGCAGTTAGCAGTTTGCAGTTGATTCCCGCCATTTCTGCCCGCAGCTCGTAACTCAAGGCTCGCTACTTAGTTCACAGTAACTGCCAATTGGCTTTTCTTCCGGACTTTATTCAGACTTCCTGCCTTTCCCGTCTTCGCGTTAGGCGTTCGGCGTTAAGCTTATCAAATTCCCATATTGCCAAATGTAATTTAATCATTCAGCCTTTGTACTTTCGCCTACTGCTTTTGGCAGTAATTTTAACAAAATACCAAGCAGCGTATGGCAGAACGGTTCAGAAAGATCATCAACGACCCGGTGTATGGATTTATTACAATCGATCATCCGCTCATTTCACAGATTGTGGCCCACCCCTATTATCAGCGTCTCCGCCGCATTCACCAGATGGCGTTTGCACACCTGGTATATCCCGGGGCTGTGCATACCCGCCTACACCATTCGCTGGGGGCTTACCACCTCATGTGCAATGCCCTGTACGAGCTTAGGAACAAAGGCATTGACATTAGCCCTGATGAAGAAGTAGCCGCCAAAGCTGCTATCCTGCTGCACGATATTGGTCATGGCCCGTTTTCGCATGCACTGGAAAATAAACTGGTGAATGGTGTACACCATGAATCCATTTCTATCCACATCATGCGCACCCTGAACCGTGAACTGAACGGTCAGTTGCAGCTGGCCATCGATATTTTTACCAACCAATACCATAAACCTTTCCTGCATCAACTGATCTCCGGTCAACTGGATGTGGACCGTATGGATTACCTTACCCGCGACAGCTTTTTTACCGGTGTATCGGAAGGCGTAATTGGCTACGACCGCATCATTAAAATGCTTACCGTGCACAATGGCGACCTGATGGTGGAAGAAAAGGGGATCTATTCCATTGAAAAGTTCCTCGTTTCACGACGCCTCATGTACTGGCAGGTGTACCTGCATAAAACCGTACTGGGAGCAGAAAAGCTGATCGTTAAGATCATTGAGCGTGCCAAAGAACTGATAAGTCGTGGCGAACAGGTATCGGCACCTACGCCGGTACTGGATTTCTTTCTGCAACAACAGTCGGTAGCCATTGAAGAGCATCTTGATAAATTCTGTATGCTGGATGATGTGGATGTGATGGCAGCGATCAAGAACTGGGTATTTCACCCGGATATTGTACTGAGTACCCTGTGTACCAGCCTGGTGCAACGCCGGTTGTTAAAGGTAAAATTACAGGCCGAGCCTTTTGATGCTGAGTGGGTACAGGAACAGCAGAACAGGATCTGTGAAAAACTCCGTATCAGTGCAACGGATTGCCATTACTTTTTGTTCAGTGGAGAGGCGGTTAATACCACCTACGATCCACATGAGGAACGTATCAATATCCTGTTCAAGGACGGCACCGTGAAAGATATTTCACAAGTTGATAACGCATTGATCCATCAGGCGTTGTCCAGCCCTGTAAAAAAATATTACATTTGTTACCTTAAATAGCTGCCAGCCCTGAGCTACGAGCCACGAGCCTGAAAAAACAGGTATTCTTATTGCTCGCAGCTCGTAGCTAACAGCTCAAAGCTTATTAAAAAACATGCAATTCACCGCAGCACAAATAGCCATGCTCATCAGCGGCAAAGTAGAAGGCGATGCCAATACAGCCGTAGGTTCTTTTGGAAAAATTGAAGAAGCGCAGGCAGGTCAACTGGCCTTCCTCGCAAATCCTAAATACGAAGATTACCTGTACACTACACAGGCTTCTATCATCATCATTAACGAGAGTCTTGAACTGAAACAACCGGTATCAGCAGCCCTGATCCGCGTGGCAGATGCTTATACAGCCTTTGCTACCCTGCTGGCTAAATACCAGGAGTTTGCAGCTCAGCAATTAGCCGGTATACAGGAACCCAGCTATATCAGTAAATCGGCCAAACTGGGTGAGCAGGTTTTTGTAGGCGCCTTTGTGTACATCGGCGAGCAGGTAGTGATCGGTAATAACGTGAAAATTTATCCCGGCACTTTCATTGGCAACAATGTAAAAGTGAATGATAATACCACCATCCATCCCGGTGTAAAGATCTACCACGATTGCGTGATCGGTAAGAACGTTACCATTCATGCAGGCACTGTAGTAGGAAGCGATGGATTTGGATTTGCCCCACAGGCAGATGGCACTTTTAAAAAAGTACCACAGATCGGCAATGTGATCGTAGAAGATTTTGTAGAGATCGGTGCCAATGCTACTATCGACAGGGCTACTATGGGCTCTACCATCATCAGGACCGGTGCTAAACTGGATAACCTGGTGCAGATAGCACACAATGTGGAAGTAGGTCCAAATACCGTTATAGCTGCACAGGCCGGTGTAAGTGGCAGTACCAAACTGGGCACTAATGTAATGATTGGCGGACAGGCCGGTATTGTAGGCCACATCCAGATTGCAGATGGTGCACGTATCAATGCACAGAGTGGTGTAAGTAAATCTATCAAAACCCCTAAAGCAGCAGTGACGGGTTCACCCGCTTATGATTATACCAGCGCATTGCGTAGCCAGGCAGTAAGCAGGAACTTACCTGAACTGGAGAAACGCATTAAAGAACTGGAAAAGCTGGTACAGCAACTGGTTGCCGAGCGCACGAACAGCCTATAGACATTAGGGGAATGGAGTGATTTTGTGATTGGGGGATTTTGTGATTGACCTCAGGTGTAAGTTTCCTGAGTAAATAATATTCTTCAGCAATATTTTTAATGCAGAGATTTTGAGATGTGGGGATTTTGAGATTTAATGCAATCTCAAAATCTCTATATCCCGCAATCAATCAATGTAGTTGAATTAAGCTCCGGAGGAGCTACCTGTTTATAGAAAATCAATTTACAAAGATCTTCAGCTCCGGTAGGAGCTTCCTGTAAGGAACCGGAGGCTCCCGCAGGGGATATTGTGATTCTGGAATGTAGGGATTGGGGGATTTCGTGATTGACCTAGGTGTAAGTTTCCTGAGTAAATAATATCCTGCAGCAATATTTTCAATATAGAGATTTTTCGATGTGGGGATTTTGAGATCTAATACAATCTCAAAATCTCTACATTCCCAAATTCCGCAATCCCAAAATCTCTCAATCAATGTATTGTTCATAGCTGCCCCGCAGTCCCATCATGAATGCAAAAGGTGTTAGCACTGTGAACACAATGCGTTGTATGATCCTTGACGGCTTTGCCAACCTGAATACCCTGGTATAATGATTTGCAATTAGTACGGTTTGGAACAAACCCGGCTTTCCACGACTATCCGTTTTGCCATCCGCTGCAAGACCTGTTAATGTTTCAAGGAAATACTCAGTATCCAGTGCAGGACTTACTTTCCAGTTTACAATGGTCAGCTCATCAGAGTTGTTCCACATAGCATGTGCTGTATGTTCCGGAATATGCAGACTGTCTCCTGCCCGCAGTGTTTTTGTTTCACCACCAATCTTTACAGTCAGTTGTCCCTGTATGATCATGAAATGTTCTTCCTGCCGGGGGTGATAGTGCATAGGCGGCTCACCGGAGTGAGGATTAAAAACAGCTTCCATTTCGAGTAATCTTCCCTGCGTGGACCGGGCAGTTTGTAAGAAGGTCAACTGCTGCCCTGTGTGTTTGTTCTTCAGTATCTTCCCTTTGTATGCCATAGCATCCTTTGATTGCTTATAGAATGATTTGTTTGTTCCGGAGAACCTCTCTGTGCTAACCCGGCAGGGCGGGTCGCTATCTTCTGATCCTGCATTATTTTTTCTTCAGCGTACCGGTTTTGACAGCGGGCAATGTTTTCAAAAAATTATACAGTGCTTTCAGGTCATTTTCACTCATCCGTTTGTATGAATCCCAGGGCATATGACTATGAGGAATGATCTTTCCCTGCCTGAAACGTTTGATAAACATTTGCTGGCTCCAGCCAAACAGGCGACTGGAAGAATCTGTGGTAAGATTAAAAGGCGTCAGCACCGGTAATCCCTCCGGCGCTTCCATAGGACCACCACCGGCAAAGGGCTCACCAATAAAACTTCCTGCCATATCGCGCATGGTATGGCATCCGTTACAACCTGCCATGTTGTAAGCCAGGTATCTGCCATAGGCAGCAGAGGAGTCGCGGGTAATAGTTGCCGGTATTTTTTCACTGGGACCAACAGGTTTTACCAGGAAGGCTTTTACCGTATTGCCCAGCACATTCAAATGATGTGGAGGTACCGTGTTTTTTGCAGCCGGGCGACTACGCATGTAAGAGATCACTGCTGTAAGATCTTCGTCAGTGATGTTATGGAAAGGCATAAAATCGTACACTACCGTACCATCAGGATGCAGACCATAGCGCAGGGCACGTGCAATTTCTTTATCGGTATATCTGCCGATACCTGTTTCATTATCGGGAGTAATATTCTTGGAATAGACCTCACCCAGTGGCAGGGCAAATTTTACCCCGCCTGTTAATGCGGGTTCCTGTCCGAGGTTCAGTAATGAATCTGCATTTTGGGTACTATGGCAATCGGCGCAATGGGCAGGGCCAAATACAATTTCTTTACCGCGTGCAATAACATTACTGTCTGCAGAGGCGTGCAACTCCGGGTAAGGGGCATCATAATGCAGGTTCTGGCGCGAGGCTACAGCAATTACCAGGCATACAAACAACAGCAGCAAGGTAATGCCCAGCCATTTGAAGATCTTCTTGAGCATAGATAAGGTTTTAGAAGGCGGCTAAGATAATTTCAATGCAGGGCAGGGAAAATGTGATGGCTTATGAATTGCTGATTTTACTGTATGGAGTGTGTAAAAAATACGCCTGTAGTGGTGGTCCTGAGCAGTAAAATCGTTTTTTATAGTTTGTTGTTCATGCTAATAGCTCACTTTAGCACTGTAATTGTATATTTGCCACACTTTATATTTTTATTAAATCATTAATGATCAGCTAATCTGTCGATTCATGAGCGAGCAATTCAACCCGGACAAGCAGCACACATTGAAAGAAGCCACCAGTATTTCCGGTACAGGCCTACATACCGGCATTAACGTGGATATGACCCTGAAACCTGCAAATCCTGGTTTTGGTTTTCAGTTTAAACGTGTTGACCTGGAAGGACAGCCTACCATTAAAGCTGATTGTGACCTGGTTACCGATACCTCACGCGGCACTACCCTGGAAGAGAACGGAGCTAAGATCAGCACCGTGGAGCACATCCTGGCTGCCCTGGTAGGCATGGGTGTAGATAACTGCCTGATAGAGGTAAACGGCCCTGAAATTCCCATTATTGACGGAAGCTCAGCCCCTTTTGTAAAGATCATTGAAGCTGCCGGCGTTGCCGAGCAGGATGCTGCCAAAGTATGGTACACCCTGGACTCAAACCTCACCTTTTTTGACGAAAAGAAGCGTGTGGAAATGACTGCCATCCCGGCTTCTGAATATAAGATCACTACCCTCATCGATTTTAACAGCCAGGTGCTGGGTACCCAGCATGCCAGCATTAAGAACATGCAGGAGTTTAACGCTGAAATAGCGCCCTGCCGCACCTTCGTGTTCCTGCACGAACTGGAAATGCTGCTGGAGCACAACCTGATAAAAGGTGGTGATATCAACAATGCTATTGTGGTGGTAGACAAGCCTGTTACGGATGATGAAATGACCCGCCTGGCCAAGGCATTTGGCCGTGAGAAGATAGAGGTGAAAAGTGAAGGCTACCTGAACAACCTGGAACTGCGTTTCCCGAACGAGCCGGCACGTCATAAATTACTGGATATTGTGGGCGACCTGGCCCTGAGTGGTTATGCAGTTAAAGCACATATCATTGCCAGCCGTCCCGGGCACAGCACGAATGTGGAGTTTGCTAAAAAGATCAAACAACACATCAAGAAAGCTAAACTAACCAAAGGGGTGCCTGTTTATGACCCCAATGTGCCGCCTATCTATAATCTTCAGCAGATAGAAGATGTACTGCCACACAGACATCCCTTCCTGTTGGTCGATAAGATCATCGAACTGAGTGATAAGCATATAGTTGGCATAAAAAATGTTACGTATGATGAGCCTTTCTTTACGGGGCATTTTCCGGGTAACCCAGTAATGCCGGGTGTACTGCAGGTAGAAGCCCTGGCGCAGACAGGCGGTATTTTGTGTATCAACGCTATGCCTCCCGGTAAGTACGACACCTACTTTATCAAGATCGATAATGTTAAATTCAAGCAAAAAGTGGTGCCGGGTGACACGATGATCCTGAAAATGGAACTCATGGCTCCGATACGCCGTGGTATCTGTGAAATGAGGGGAACCGTCTATATTGGCAATAAAGTTGCCACTGAAGGTGACCTGATGGCACAGTTGGTAAAAAGAAGTGATTTGAGCTAAAACTAAGATTTTCCATAATTTAAGATTACTTTTGCACGTCAGTTTACAATTCTGACGTTATTTTATTCAAATATTTTCTTGAAACCCAATAATCAACCAAATCGTCCTAAGTTAAATCCTGTTGCAGACGACAGCGTGTCGGGTATTACAAACACGCCTGTACTTAAGAACCTGAATACAATGATTCATCCCCATACTTACATACATCCTAACGCTAAACTTGCCACTAACGTTAAGGTTGATCCGTTTACCGTAATTCACCAGAACGTTGAAGTTGGCGAAGGCACCTGGATCGGTAGCAATGTTACCATCATGGAAGGCGCCCGTATTGGTAAGAACTGCCGCATATTTCCCGGAGCAGTTATCGCCGCCATTCCCCAGGATCTGAAGTTTGAGGGAGAAGACACCATTGTGGAAATAGGCGACAATACTACCATCCGCGAATTTGTAACCATCAACAGGGGTACCAAGGACCGCTGGAAAACCTCGGTGGGCAGAAACTGCCTCATCATGGCTTACAGTCACCTTGCCCACGATTGTATCATCGGCAACTATTGTGTGCTCAGCAACAACTCGCAGGTTGCCGGTCACGTAGAAGTAGGCGACTGGGCTATCCTGGGCGGTATGTGTGCTATTCACCAGTTTGTAAAGGTGGGTCAACACTCCTTTGTAAGCGGTGGTTCACTGGTTGGTAAAGACATTCCTCCTTATATCAAAGCTGGTCGTCAGCCATTAAGCTATTCCGGCGTTAACTCAGTAGGGTTAAAACGCAGAGGCTTTACGTTTGACAAGATCAATCACATCCTCGATATCTACCGTATTATTTACAACAAGGGTATGAATACCAGCCAGGCGCTGGAATACCTGGAAGAAGAGTTTCCTGCTACTGATGAGCGGGATGAGATCGTGACTTTCATCCGCGAAAGTGGTCGTGGTATCATTAAACGCTATTCAAAAAATAGTGTGGATGAAGATATCGCTGACTAAAGCCGGCAAACGCTTCAACCGCGATTGGATATTCCGTAACGTTACGTACGAATTTACTTCAGGCATTTCTTATGCCATTACCGGTCCCAACGGATCGGGTAAGTCTACATTACTACAGGTAATTGGTGGCGCAGTAGCTGCCAGTGAAGGGAAGTTAAAATACGAAATACAAAGTACGAAGTACGAAGAAGTACAGGATACTGAGGTGTTTCGTAATATTTCAATTGCAGCGCCTTACCTGGAGCTGATCGAGGAGATGACCGTAACAGAATTCCTTTCTTTTCATCAACAGTTTAAACCACTGTTGCCTGCATTGAATATTCCTGCAATTATTGATAGAATAGGTTTGGCTAAAGCAGCCGGTAAACAGATCCGCTTTTACAGCAGTGGCATGAAACAACGCGTGAAACTGGCACAGGCTATTTTCAGCGATGTGCCCTGCGTGTTGCTGGATGAGCCCTGTACCAACCTGGATGCTGAAGGAATAGCCCTGTACCAGCAACTGGTAAAGGATTATTGTAGTGAACGTTTGGTTATCGTTAGCTCAAACGACATACAGGAGTATGGTTTTTGTACCGAAACCATCAATATTCTTTCTTATAAAAATGGTTACCAGTAAATTCAGTTTCTGGAACATCTATTTTCTCTACACACTTTTACTCGGCTGCTTTGCAGGAGGCTGCTATCTTATTGTTCATTCAGAAAAGCAGTTTAAAACAAAGATGGGCTTTACTACGAATGGCACTGTGGTAGGATTGCTGCTCTGCGGCCTGGTAGCCTATTTTATTTACCATGCATTAAAATACACTAAGCAGCTCCGTGTTGAAGAGGAAGGTATTTACATCAGGAGTTTGCTTAAAACCCGGTATATCCCCAAAGCAGCTATTCAATCCATCAACCTTACAGGCCGCATCAACCTGGGCCTATTAAGTCAGCACAAACCCACCGGAGCCCTTATCATTGAACTGAAGAACGGTGAGCAACTGACCTTTGCAGATTACTGGTACCGCAACAACGCTGTAATGAAACAGTCGCTCCAGTATTATCTTCAACCCACAACTTCTTCAGCAGGAACAGCAATGGCAACAACTGATCATCCCCTGCCACTGGACCTTACCGGTATGCCTAAGTTTGCCGGTAATCACTTCCTGAGTATCAACGGCATTATCCTGTATGGCATAAGTTTTTTCTGGGTCTTTGCAGCTGTTGGAATATTCAGGCATCCCGCTCCTGCTAACGGACATCCTATACTGGCAGGCTCCGTGTTCCTGCTTATATGGGCCATATTTGTTATAGCACTGGGCAGTCAACTGCATTACTTCCTGCTTTCAGAGAATTACCTCGTAGTAAAGAATCACTTATTCATCTGGAAGAAAAGAATATTCCCGCTGGCAGATATCCGGGAGGTGATCATTGAAACGCCTTATCGTCGCTCAACCACCCTTGTTATCATTACCAAAGATTTCAGTCAGAAAAAATACGCAGCGGGCAGCCTGCGCAATAAAACCTGGAAAGCATTGCGGGAAAGACTGCAAGCATACCGGATACCCGTTACCAACGAAGCATAACAGTTATCTGTATATGTGACTAAAAAGTTAATTAGGGTTTCCATATCAGCAACGCTATTTATTTTAATAGCATGAAAAAGCTGCTGCCATTACTACTGCTGTTGCCTGTGTACAGCTTTGCACAACCTGTACAGGCACATGTAAAGATCAGATTCAACATTGCAATTCCTACGCAATACTTATACATTGCATTTGACTCAGAACAACGCAGAGATACCATTCCTTTTCCTGCAGACAGTGTATGGACCTTTGATGGTCAATTATCGACCGCAGGGCATCTTTCCTTCAGTACAGACTCATTAATCGCAGAAGATGTATGGGTAGATAATGTGCCGGTATCATTGGTGTATACCGAACGTGAGATATATAAAGGACGAACAGAACTTGTAACAAATAACCTGCAGGGATCAGCAGATTGCCTGTTGTTTGATAAACGGGATAAGCTGGGCCTGGGCGCTTATCCCCCTGTAAGCACGCTACCCGGTATGAAAGAATCATATGTAGATTCAATTTTTAGTGCTGAGGGTGCCCGACGCAGTTACCAGCTCGTTGACAGTCTTTTAAACGCTCATCCCGTTTCACTTGTGATACCATATTACCTGTACCGCTGGTCATCATATCTTGGTGCCGATGGATTGGCCACGCTTTACAACAGGCTGACACAACAGGCTAAAGATTCACGAACGGGCATAAGAACTAAAGAAAAACTGGATAAGCTGACCTTGATGAAGAAAGGTAACACGTTTGAAGATTTTACGGTGACTGATCAGCATGGTAAACCATTAAAGTTGAGTAATGTAAAAGGGAAGTATATCCTGATCGATTTCTGGGCCAGCTGGTGCGGCCCCTGCAGGGGGCAGAACCCGGGGCTCCGGGATGCTTATAATAAATTCAAAGAAAAAGGGTTTGAGATCATCAGTATTTCGCTGGACGATGAGCGCCAGGATTGGCTGGATGCCATTAAAGAAGATCAGATGACATGGCTGCATGTATCAGACTTAAAAGGCTGGTACGGTCCCCTGGCACGTCAGTATAAAATTGAATCGATCCCCTACCAGGTGCTTATAGACAGTAACCAGAAGATCATTGCATCAAATTTGTACATCGATGCTTTGCGGAGGTTATTAAATGATCTGTTGTAGTAACAGACACGAGAGACGTCACAGAAGATATTCCTGCTTTAGTGATGCCGGTCAGAGACCGGGTGCATATGGCAGACACGGGAGCGCTGCGCTAACTCCCGAGCCAGAGAGTGGTCTTAGCTGCTATAGCCGGTTACATTTTTGAAAGCATCTTGCAATCTCCGCTCTGACCTGTCAGGTCGGGTTGCTGAGGATTGTAGGATGATCATATTCTTGCTTTGGTGATGCCGGTCGGAGACCGGGTGCATATGGTAAACACGAGCGCGCTGCGCTAACTCTCGCGACAGAGATAAAAATATTACCTGCTGCTGGCGATAAGGAGGTTCAGGTCTGTGTATTTCAGATCAAATCGCTGGCTCAGGTGGAAATTGGTCAATGCCCCTTTGAAAAGATAGAAACCACTGCGCAAATGCACTTTGTGCCAGGCAAGGTTTTCAAAGCTGCCGGCATCTCCTGCCTCCAGTAATAACGGCATCAGTACGTTGCTGATAGCCTGGGAAGCTGTACGGGAAAAACCAGAAGGAATATTCGGAACACAGTAATGAATGACTCCATACTTCATAAAGATGGGCTGTTCATGACTGGTAATTTCTGATGTTTCAAAACAACCACCGCGGTCAATACTTACATCAATGATCACGCTGCCAGGACGCATATTGCTTACCATTTCTTCGGTAGCCACTACAGGTGTACGCCCGCTTTGCGAGCCCAGTGAACCTACCGCCACTTCGCAGCTTTTTAATTGTTTGGCCAGGATGCGGGGCTCCATTACAGAAGTCCACATACGCTGACCAATATTGTTTTGCAGTCTTTTTAAACGATATACACTGCTATCGAATACTTTTACCGATGCACCCAGTGCCAATGCAGCACGTGCAGCAAACTCCCCTACAATACCGGCACCAAGAATGATAACCTTGGTAGGCGGAATACCGGAAATACCTCCCAGCAACACACCCTTACCGTGATTGGCAGAACCGAGGTACTGCCCTGCTATCAGCATTACGGCACTCCCTGCAATTTCACTCATGCTGCGCACAATAGGTAAGCTATCACTGTCATCCTTTAAGTTCTCAAATGAAATAGCGGTGATGCGTTTTTCCATCATCTTCTGCAGCAGTTCTGCTTTCATGGCAGAAAGATGGATGGGAGAAATAATTACCTGGTTCATCTGCAGGTAAGCAATATCTTCTTCTACCACCGGGGCACTTTTTACCAGCACCGGGGCTTTATATACTTCACTTCTGTCGTAAACAATACGTGCACCGGCTTCACTGTAATCTTTGTCACGAAAATGCGACGCTTCGCCTGCATTGCGTTCAATTACCACCTGGTGGCCATTGCTCACCAGTACACCAACCGCTTCGGGCGTCAGTGCTATACGGTTTTCCTGGAAGGCTGTTTCCTTGGGAATACCAATATGTAATAAGGATCCTTTGGGTTTTATATCCAGCGTTTCTTCCAGGGTTTCATAACTGAACGACGTGCTGATAATCGGCTTTTGCTGGGACATGAAACAGTTTTCAATTTGCAGCCTGCCGTTGTGTTTTGCGGCAGACAGGTTTACAGTTAAAAAATGCTGCAGTTATTTTTACTTAACTGCCTTTACTATGGTTCTATTGAATTGGCTGACAGAAATAACCGTTCGGCGTTTTCATCGGGTAAATTCCGGGAAGTATCGTTGGTGGAGTAACAGGTCAATAGTTTCATTGTACTACTGTTGTTCGTATTTTCAAATATACTTATTTATCTGCTATCCTTATGTAACGTGTTTGTGAATCAACCGCCTGCAGCCAGATATGGACGGTATCATCGGGAAAGATACCGGGGGCTTTTTCAGGCCACTCTACCAGGACTGTGTTCCCGGAATACAGACAGTCCTCTACCCCCGCCCTGATGGCCTCATCCTCGTCGTTGAGCCGGTACAGGTCGATATGGTAAATTTTGCCGTCGGGCCCTTTGTACTCATTGATGATGGCAAAAGTAGGGCTGCTCACCGCATCTTTTACCTGCTTTACATCGCACAAGGCGTGTACAAACGTAGTTTTTCCGGCTCCCATTTCACCATGCAAAGCCACTACTTTCCGCGCCCCTATTATATTCCAGGCCCAGCGGGCCGTTTCTTCAATCCTATCAAGGGTAAACCTTTGCTCCATAACCCTGCAAAGATAAGATACTAACCATGTTAAGCCAGTAACAAGCTAAAATTGCAACAGGGTATAGATATTAATCCGGACACAGACCCTATTGATCGGTAAATTTGCAACCGGACAATTTCTGCTTGATTATGCAAAACGTAACCTGGAAAGTGGAGGGCATGACCTGTTCCAATTGTGCCCTGACAGTTCATCAGTACCTTGAAAAAGAAGGGATGGACGCAGTGAAGGTGAACCTGATTGGTGGTGATGTAAATTTTAACCTGGATGGTAAGCACACGAAGGAACAATTAATAAAAGGCATTGAATCTTTAGGATACAACGTGCATGATGAATCCATGCCCGCTACTACACGCCGGAAAAAGTTTCCGGCGAATCACCTGCAGCGCTTTCTCTTCTGCCTGGTGTTTACCCTGCCGCTGTTACTACACATGTTCGACAGGTGGCTGCACATTCACTGGCTCATGAACCCCTGGGTGCAACTGGCACTTTGTTTACCGGTTTACATTGTAGGGATGGACTTTTTTGGACGCAGTGCGCTGAAAAGTATCAGCAACCGCATGCCGAATATGAACGTACTGGTGGCACTAGGTGCTACTGCTGCGTTTATCTATAGTCTTGTTGGCGCAGCACTGCAACTGGGTGAGGGCTACCTGTTCTTTGAAACGACAGCCTCTATTATCACACTTGTATTTTTGGGCAATTACCTGGAAGATGCCACGATACAGTCTACCCAGCTTGCGCTGAATAAACTGGCGAAGAACCAGAAGGTAACAGCAAACATGATTGCCTTTGACGAGAACCACCAGGAGATCATTTTTCCCGTTGACAATACTACGCTCCGCTCCGGCGACCTGGTCCTGATCAAGAACGGTGAACAGGTTCCCGCAGATTGTAAAATACTTTCCGGCGATGCTACCGTGAATGAATCTATTATTACCGGTGAAAGCCTGCCCGTTACCAAGGCCATTAAAGACAAACTGATCGGTGGCAGCATCGTTATCAATGGTACTGTGAAGGCACAGGTATTGTCTGAAGCTAAAGATTCTGTACTCGCCAATATCATCAACCTCGTAAAAAGAGCGCAGGGAGAGAAACCTCCAGTGCAGCAACTGGCCGATAAGATCAGCGCCATTTTTGTTCCACTGGTTTTGAGCATTGCCCTCCTGACATTTATCGGCAACCTGGTGTTCCTCCGCGACTTTACCGCCAGCCTGATGCGCAGTATTGCCGTACTGGTAATTGCCTGCCCCTGTGCTATGGGACTGGCTACTCCTGCCGCTATTGCCGTAGGACTCGGCCGTGCTGCACGCAATGGCATTTTATTCCGTAATACAAAAAGTCTTGAATTATTCCGCACTATCAAACAGGTAGTGTTCGATAAAACAGGTACACTTACTACCGGCAATTTCGTGTTAGACAAATTCCGTGTATTGACAGACAGTATTACGGAAGATCAGTTTCAGCAGATAGCTTTTTCACTGGAAAAATATTCTAACCATCCCATTGCGAATGGCATTGCTAATACCTGGAAAAGAAAAGAAGCCATTCGCTGGTCGGCCATTGAAGAGGTGAAAGGATTGGGCATGCGTGGCACTACCAAAGAAGGAGATGTGTATGAAGCAGGCTCTTACAAAATAGCTATGCAGCAAACTACGGATGATGGTCACAATGTGTATGTTCTGAAGAACGGGCAATTGATCGGCTGGATAGATGTGCAGGATGAGATCCGCCCGGAAGCCATCAGCGTAGTGCAGTATCTCCGTCATAAGAATATCCGTACTGTTTTATTAAGTGGTGACCGGTTAGCAAAATGCCAGCAACTGGCAGGCTTTCTGGGTATAGATGAAGTGATCGCCGAGAAAACACCTGAAGAGAAATTGCAGGTAATAGAAGATCTCACGTTGCAAGGTCCTACAGCGATGGTGGGCGACGGCATTAACGATGCTCCGGCACTTGCTAAAGCAACCATTGGCATTTCCATGAGCGATGCTTCACAGGTGGCTATGCAAACAGCGGATGTGGTATTGATGAATCATGGCCTGAAACATTTGCCAATGGCATTGGGCCTGGGCAAGCACACTTATCTCACCATCAAACAAAATCTCTTCTGGGCTTTTCTCTATAATATCATTGCTATTCCTATTGCAGCCTTCGGCTTACTTACTCCTACCTTCGCCGCCCTCGTAATGGGCTTAAGCGATGTAGTGCTGGCAGTGAATTCGGTGAGGTTGTTTGTGAAGAAGACAACGTGAGTCGTCAGTCGTGAGTCGTGAGTGGATGGCTGACTAATTGTTATCCACCACTTGTTTAAGGCCATCGCGAGGTTAGCCGATTTGATAAAAAACCTTAGCTTCGGTTAAAATTGTGAGTATGTTTCTGGAATTGTCTCACACAAAACTGGAGGTGTTTAAGCTATCTAAAGAATTTGTTTTAACCTGTTATAAAGCCGCTCAGCATCTTCCTACAGAGGAAAGATATTCTATGATACAACAAATACGCAGGGCTGCATTATCAGTTCATCTGAACATAGCAGAAGGATGCTCAAGAAAATCATTAGCTGAACGTAAAAGATATTATGAAATTGCACGGGGTTCGCTGATTGAGATAGACACTGCTTTTGATGTTGCTATATCCCTGAATTATATAACCGAAGAGGCATTGCAGGAAGCAGGAAATTTAATTCTTCGCTGTTTCCAGATGCTGTCAAAATTAATCGCGGCCAACTGACGACTCACGACTGACGTCTCACGACCCGGGATTTCCTTTTCACGTTTCACTTTTCACGACAAGGATGCAACAACCCATGAATCTCCAGACCCTCCTCTCCCGCTACTGGGGTTATGCTTCCTTCAGGCCGATGCAGGAAGAGATCATCAGGTCGGTGCTGGAAGGAAAAGATACACTGGCATTGCTGCCTACCGGCGGAGGGAAATCTCTTTGCTTCCAGGTGCCCGCTATGGCCAAGGAGGGATTGTGTCTCGTGGTGAGTCCGCTGATCGCCCTGATGAAAGACCAGGTGGAGAACCTGCGTAAGAAAGGCATTACCGCATTTGCTATTTATTCCGGGATGAATCGTAAGGAAGTGATGAACACCCTGCAGGTAGCAGGCAATAGCAACTGTAAGTTTTTGTATGTATCGCCAGAGCGACTGGAAACATCACTCTTTAAAGAATATTTACCTTCTCTCAACATAAACCTCGTGGCGGTTGACGAAGCACACTGTATCTCTCAATGGGGATATGATTTTCGTCCGCCGTATTTAAAGATCGCTAACCTGCGCGAAGAACTAAGGGATGTGCCGGTGCTGGCATTGACCGCTTCAGCAACACCTTTGGTGCAGGAGGATATCTGTGAGAAACTGCAATTTGCCTCCCCTGTTATTTTCCGTCAGTCATTTGAAAGGGCCAACCTGTCGTACAGTGTTTTTGAAAGTGATGCCAGGGTCAATAAGATAGTGGACATTCTGCAGAAAGTAAATGGCAGCAGTATTGTGTATTGTAAAAGCAGACGCAGAACAAAGGAGATCAGCGACCTGCTGAATATGCACGGTATCCGTGCAAACTTTTATCATGCAGGGTTACCGCAGGACGAACGTAATAAAAGACAGGAAGACTGGATCAAAAATAATACACGCACCATTGTTTGTACCAATGCGTTTGGTATGGGTATAGATAAACCCGATGTGCGGGTAGTGATCCATGCAGATGTACCTGACTGCCCGGAAAACTATTACCAGGAAGCAGGTCGCGCAGGGCGCGATGGTAAAAAGTCCTATGCTGTTCTGCTATATGATAATAAGGAGTTGGCTGAACTGCAGGAGTTGCCGGAGACGAGGTTCCCCATATTGCAGGATATAAGGATCGTGTACCAGGCATTAATGAATTACCTGCAGATCCCTTCTCAATCGGGCGAGGGTACCTATTATGATTTTGACCTTAATGATTTCCTGAAGAAGTTCAAACTCGATTCGCAACAGGTTATTTACGCTATACGTGCACTGGCACAGGAAGGCTGGCTTTCTTTTAATGAACAGGTATTCCTTCCTTCCAGGATCAGCTTTATTACAGGCAAGTCATGGCTGTATGAATTTGAGAATAACTATCCTGCATTGGAGCCCCTGATAAAAGCCTTGTTGCGTACATATGAAGGCATCTTTGATCAGCCGGTAAGTATTCATGAAAAAACGCTGGCTTACCTGCTGCGTAAACCTGAAGAAGAAGTAGTTGCCGGTCTGAAACAATTACATGTACACCACATCATTGAATATGTGCCTGTGAAAGATTCACCGCAGTTGTACCTGATGAGGGATCGTATAAAGGCCGAAGACCTTTATATTAAAACAGCAGATTACGAAAAGCGAAAGCAACAATATAAAGCGCGTATTGATGCTCAGGTGCAATACGTTCAGGATACTGTAACATGCCGCAGTCAATACCTGGCAACCTATTTTGGTGATGACAACATAAAGCTTTGCGGCATTTGTGACAACTGCCTGCAACAGCAGCATAAAGAATTATCTCCTGCTGAATTTGAGAGCATTCATCAGCATATCATCAACGTACTTACCACCCAACCTGTACGCAGCAATGAATTACTACAGCATATAAAGAATATCAATCAGCAAAAGCTCTGGAAGGTGCTGAACTTTCTCCAGGCGGAGAATAAGATAAAGATTGATGAGAAGGGAGTTGTGACGATTGTTTCTTAGATGTGGGATCGTGAGTCGTGAATCGGCAGACGGCAATCGGCAAACAGTTACGGGTTTCGCACAAAGGCGAGGAATGCAAGTTGGCAGTTGGCAGTTAAGAATACAAGCCGCGAGCTTTGAGCAGCGAGAAATGCAAGTTAGCAGTTGGCAATTTACAGTTGAACCTCTGAGGCATCAGATTTCTAACTCTTTGTATTTTCCTTCGAAATTTGATATTCAAAATTGGACATTCGATATTTTCGCCTTCCGTACTCCTTATTTCGTACTTGCTTAAGCCTTGTGTCTTCCACTTTTTCATTCCTTATTTCAAATTCCTCATTTCTAATTCTCTTCCTTGTACATTCAACATTGGACATTCGATATTCAACATTGTCTTCCTGTATTTTACTTACAACCTATAACTTAAAATCTACAACCTGCTTTTCCCTTATTCCCTTTTCCGCATTCTCACATCTGTATTACCACACCACTTTCTTCGGAATAACCTTTTTATGTCTCAGACAGGTGATCTTTCCTGAAATATAGCCCAGTGCCAGGCCAAGCGGGTAATCTCCTACCCAATGTACATCCGTGTTTACCATAGCCCAGCCGGTTAAACCAATCAGGCCATAGCCCACTACTTTCAACCACTGTTTCTCAGGGTAATTGGTGGTCAATACCGTAACGGTAGCCATCATTGTAGCCAGGTGACCCGAAGGGAAGGCATCATAATTGGAAGTATTTACCTGGTACTCTTTAAAGGAAGGGAAGGGATTCCAGGCGCCACCTCTCTGCGTACTCATAAACGGACTTTGCCTGCCGGAAATACGTTTTATGATCTGCGTGGTAATGCCCATGGTGATAAAGGTTTCAGTAATATCACTGGCAGTCTGCAAGGCCCTGTAATCTTTATTGATCTTGCCATACAGGTACAACCCACCGGCTACCATCATACTGGTGCCACCTTCGCCTAACTGGTATAAAGCTGAATTAATATTGCCCGGTACCTTGAAGATCTTTGTGTCGCCGAATTTAAGCAGTACGCGGTAATCAGTTTCACGACGCAGGTCTACTTTATCAGAAGCTTTTTTAATGCCATCGAGTATATCCTGATCAAACGGGATCAGGATGGCAGTAGAAGCAGCTACAATGGCCAGTCCTTTAAGATTTTCTTTTTTAAAAGGCACTTTTGCGATCTGCCACAGATCACCGGGTACATGTTTTATAAAGCCCCATTTCTCCGGTCGGGCATAGTCTTCATTGCGCGCATAATAATGCCCGGGCCTTTGCCATAGGGTATCTTTTGCAGCAGGAGGTAAAACATCGGCGCTATCCTGCGCACTGGCAAACAGCACGCTTCCAAAAAACAACACGATCAACAAACAAATACGCATCATGAAATTCAATCTTACAATGTATAATTAATGAGCAAAGAGGTTGCATTAACGTTATAAACAGGCATAATATCAATACGTGAAAGCCTGTTCTGCAGCTTAGTACTACGGGCTGCCGAACGGCACAATGTTCGTTCATAATTCTTTACAACAGCACTGCCACAGAGATAACCTAGAATACCGCCAGCCAGTACATCAGAGCCCCAATGCCTGTTTTCGGTCATGCGACTGATGCCAACCAGTGTTGCCAGGCTATAGGCAGTAACACCCACCCATGCATCGGACTTATACCGCTTTGCAAATACGGTTGCAATGGCAAATGCGGTAGTGGTGTGACCCGAAGGAAAAGAGTTGAACTCACTGCAATCTTTCAGCGAACGATCCTGCGGCCTGAATACCCGTCCCGGTCCAGTCCAGTGATTGTATTCATAAGGCCTGGTACGTCCAAAAGCTGTTTTGAAAACAAAAGCCCATACCCCCGAAGTAATAAAGGCCTGCGATGAAAGCATAACAGTGGTTGTTAATTTTTCGTTATGGGTAGCTATTCCAAGCGCTCCCAATCCGCCCAGTAAGATGAGGCTATGATAACCGCCCACACGTGTAATAACCGGGCTACCCTTGTCTACCAGCCAGTACTTGGTCTTAGCTCCCCGCATCTGGTGATTCAGACGCCTGTCTTCGCCAATGAGGGAAGCCGCCGCAATACTCAGCGGTAACAAGGTTTTGAAAGATAACCGGGTCTTAAAAGGGCTTGTAGCCTGGTACCCAAGGTTACTGGTTAAGAAATGAAGATAATCAGATCCATGAAACCCTGTCTGACGCAGGAAAGAGACATGGGGTGCCTGTTGTACATCTGTTGTTACTGAATCTGTTCCGCTACTGTTCTCCATCGACATCGTTTCATTCTCCTGGCAAAAAGCAGGAGTGCTCCACCATAAAAGGCAGAGTAGTACGGCCCGGGGTCGCAGCATATCGTTTTAAAGGTTGTATAACCATCACAGGGTACGCGGGCTACTGCCTGTAATAGTTATTGGTTAGGTTGTAGGTTATTGAGAAAATCCCCAAAACCAGTATACCCCTACATAACAACCCTGCAATAACATTTAAAAAGAATTAAATTGACCTTTGCACAATAAAAAAGAGCGCAACAAAACCTGCTGCGCTCTTGCAAATATCATTCTGATGAATTAAAACCAGCTACTGCTTTTCTTACTGCGGCTACTGCTTTTACCACCCAGCCCTAATGCCCCTAAAAGGCTTCTTGTAATTACATTGGCTGCGGTACGCCCTATCTGTCGTGTAACAGAGTTATCCAGTACTTTTTCTAAGGTAGATTTCTCCTGCTTGCGTGATGCCGCAGGTTTGGCAGCTTCTTTTTCAGCAGTCTGCTGTGCAGCCTCTTCCAGCTTGGCTGTAAGTATTTCGTAAGCGCTTTCACTATCTACAGACACTGCGTATTTCTTTACCAGCTTTGATTGTGCTACAGCAGTATCGATTTCACTATCACTCAATACATCCATTCTTGAACGGGGTGATGCCAGCATGGTATGTACCAGCGGCGTGGGGATACCCTTTTCATTCAGCATCGTTACCAATGCTTCACCAATACCTAACTGTGTAAGTAATTCATCGGTTTTATAAAACTCAGTTTCAGGATAGTTGTCTGCTGCCTGCTTAATAGTTTTACGGTCTGCAGCCGTAAAAGCACGCAAGGCATGTTGAACTTTTAAACCTAATTGACTCAACACACTGGCAGGAACATCCTGAGGATTTTGTGTACAGAAGAAGATACCTACTCCTTTTGAACGGATCAGCTTAATAACGGTCTCTATTTGTTGAAGCAGGGCTTCTGTAGCTTCCTGGAATACGAGATGGGCTTCATCAATAAACATCACCAGCTTGGGCTTATCAAGGTCACCGGCTTCCGGCAACACGGCATAAAGCTCGGCCAGCATCTGTAACATGAAGGTTGAGAACAGCTTGGGCCTGTTCTGCATATCTGTAACACGCAGTACATTGATGATACCACGACCATCGTCGCTGATACGCATCAGGTCGTCCACTTCAAAAGATGGTTCACCAAAAAATACATCAGCACCTTGTTGCTGCAGTTCTATTACTTTCCGCAGGATGGTACCTGTACTGGTGGTTGCAATTTTACCATATTCTTTTTCAATATCAGCCTTGCCCTCATTGCTGATATACTGCAGTATCTTAATAAAATCTTTCAGATCCAGTAAAGGCATTTTATGATCATCGCAATATTTGAAGATCATAGCTACCAGGCCCTGCTGCGTATCATTGAGATCAAGGATCTTTGATAACAGGATAGGGCCAAACTCACTTACCGTTGCACGAAGTCTTACGCCCTTTTCGTTGCTCAGTGTAAGCAGCTCAACCGGAAAAGCCGCAGCCTTCCATTCCTGGCCTATTTTAGCCATGCGCTCGGTGATCTTATCATTCACAGTACCCGCGGCAGCAATACCACTCAGATCGCCTTTGATATCCATCAATAACACCGGTACGCTGGCATCACTCAACGACTCAGCTATTACCTGCAATGTTTTGGTTTTACCGGTACCAGTAGCGCCTGCAATCAGCCCGTGGCGGTTCATGGTCTTAAGAGGTAGCTTTATTGTAGCACCCTGTACCACTTCGCCATTCAGTACTCCTGCACCCAGTACAGCCGATTCGCCTTTAAATGAATATCCTTCCTGTATCGTTTTTAAAAAATTATCTGTTGCTGCCATAATCAAACAATTGTAAGCGAAAGTTACAGGTTTGCCATCATTGAAAAAGAAAATTTTGTTAAGCCATTATAAAGAATGCCGCTTATTGAATAATACTTCATTTAAACACTTTACTCAGTCGATAAAAACCAAACCGGGGGCAAATGGGTATTTCAATTGAAATACCACAAAATGGTATTGTACAAAGCTTTTAATGCGTCTAACTTGCGGCCCTTAATCATCAACATTTAACCACTAAACATGAAGATCAAAAAACTCTCTGCTCTGTTGCTTATCGCTGTTACGATGTTTGCAGCCTGTTCCAAGGACAAGGATGACGATGTTTCTATTGTTGGTTTCTGGAAAGGTAAATATGGTTCTCCGCTTACCACTTACCCTACCAATGGCTATTGCTTTCTGTTCAGAAGCAATGGTACTGTAAGAGTATTTGATGGTACTGATACTACTACTGCGAGTAAAGCAGAAGGTACTTATACTGTAAGCGGCACTACTGTAAACACTACCTATTCTTATATAACAGGTGGCAGCCAGTACTCTACCACAGGTACAGTAGATAGTAAATTTACTTTCATTGAAGGTACCTGGGGCCCTGGAACCAATGCTACCAGCAGTGGTAGATTCTTCATTAACAAACAGTAATTTTCTTTAGTATTTTATACAAAGCTGCTCAATATGAGCAGCTTTCTTATTGCGCAAACATCAATCAGGATAAGCATTACAAAGAATTACCACATTGTGGTATTTGATCCGGAATGATCGCGTATTATCTTTGCATCTGCAATCAGCACCATTATACCATTAACCTTAGTACTATGATATCCTGTACCCTGTCTGTATCTATTATCCCCCGACAAGTAAACTCCCTGTTACCCAGCCCTTACCGTGTAAAAGAAGCATCCTGTCATGTAAGATGATGTCGACTTTATGAGCTTTAATGATGATGTATTTGTCATTACAGCTTTTACACTTACGTTATTATAGCTTATGGGTATAGCCATGAAAAAAATTACACAACAGCCATAAGTAAGTATGGGTAAAGACATTTGAAGATCGGATAGGCAAGGCGTGCTGACCTCCGGTAATGCAAGAATTGAATATGGCTGTTAATTAAAGAACAACGCCACCTGTTACTGTGGAACCATCCCCGGTAACAGGCCAATAATTGTTTACCGGCAAAAAAAGAGGTTGTCTCATTTAATGATGACAACCTCTTTCTTTTAAGCTCAATGGAACAGTAAAAGCTATATAGTTTCTTCGCGCTCCAGCATCAGGATAGCGCTTTGCGGAACGATGTAATACTTCTCTCCTTCATACAACACTTCCGTAGCACCACTTAATAAAAAAATTGCCAGGTCGCCTTCCTTTGTCTGGAGGGGCACATATTTCACCTGGTCATCTTCGCTTTTCCAGGGTTCATCTTCCACAGGCATAGGGATGGCATATCCCGGTCCGGTACGGATTACATAACCCTGCTGTACCTTTTCTTTTTCCTGTACGCCGGGAGGCAGGTATAAACCACTTTCTGTTTTTTCATTGGGTCGTGAGGGACGAATCAATACCCGGTCGCCTATCACAACCAGCTTTCTGAATTTGTTGTCCGTTGTCAGTCGCATATAACACTATTGAAAGCGCAAAAGTACTACAAAAACGACCAGGTGTATACTTACAACGGCCTTGTACGCCCAAACCCTTGCCCCTGCTTTACTACAGCGCCTCTGCTGCATACCCGGAAGAGGTATTATTAACAAAACATTACACGGAACTTGCTAAGTTTCGTAAATGAATTAACTTTATTTACACCATAGAACCAAATTACGTTAACATGGAAGGAAAGAAACCGAAAATTCTCCTGTGCGAGGATGATCCAAACTTAGGCATGGTATTGAAGAATTACCTGGAGTTGAATGATTTTGATGTTACTCTTGAAAGAGATGGCCGATTGGGTCTTGCCGCTTTTCAACGCGAGAAATTTGAACTCTGTCTGCTGGATATTATGATGCCACACATGGACGGATTTACACTCGCCGAAGAGATCCGCGATGTAGATCCTGATATTCCTTTATTCTTCCTCAGTGCTAAAACAATGAAGGAAGATATCATCCAGGGTTATAAACTGGGAGCTGATGATTATATCACCAAACCTTTCGACAGCGAAGTACTGTTACTTAAAATAAAGGCGATCCTGAAGCGCAATGAAGAAGTAACCAAAGAGCAGGAGAACAAGGAATACGACCTGGGCGACTATCATTTCAACCCCAAGTTGCGTGAGCTGAGCCATAGCGGTAAAAATCAAACGCTTTCTCCGAAAGAGAATGAGTTACTGAAAATGCTTTGCGAACACATGAATGACCTGCTGCCAAGAGAGCAGGCACTGAAAAAGATCTGGGGTAGTGATACCTATTTCAATGGCCGTAGTATGGACGTGTATATTGCCAAACTGCGCAAATACCTGAAAGATGATGGTAACATTGAGATCGTGAACATTCATGGCAATGGTTTCCGTTTAGTTGTTCCCACCACTATATAGTAATTGCCGGGCAGGGGAATCCTGTGGTATGGCAACAGCGTGTTGTTGAGCCCCCATCGTTCCGCAATTGCCGGTAAGCACTCCGAATCCGGGTAAAGTAAGTCATAATGCAAAACAGGCAGTCAAAGTAAAATTTGTACTGCCTGTTTCTATTTAAGAAAATCTGTTATAATCAGAAAAGGGTATTGCCGGCGGCGGCAGCACTTCCTCCGGGGCTTTTACCCAGGTGTTCATAAGCCTTAAGGGTGGCTTCACGGCCACGGGGTGTTCGCTTGATAAAGCCTTCCTGGATCAGGAAGGGCTCGTACACTTCTTCCAGCGTACCGGTTTCTTCGCCAACAGCAGTGGCGATAGTTGTAATACCTACGGGGCCACCTTTAAATTTATCGATGATAGTAAGCAGGATGCGGTTGTCCATTTCATCAAGACCATGCTCATCCACATTCAGCGCACGCAATGCATGCTGGGTAATGGCAAGATCGATAACACCATTGCCAAGCACCTGTGCAAAGTCACGTACACGACGCAGCAACCCGTTGGCAATACGTGGCGTACCACGGCTGCGACGGGCTATTTCACCGGCAGCATCCGAAGTGATCTTTGTACCCAGGATAGAAGAAGAGCGGGTTACAATTTTCTGTAAGGTATCCGCATTGTAATATTCGAGCCTTGATTTGATAGCGAAACGCGATAACAGGGGTGCTGTCAGCAAGCCACTGCGCGTAGTAGCGCCTATCAGTGTAAAAGGATTCAGGTTGATCTGTATGCTGCGTGCATTGGGACCACTGTCGATCATGATGTCAATGCGATAATCTTCCATAGCGGCATACAGGTACTCTTCCACTACCGTACTCAACCGGTGGATCTCATCAATGAACAATACATCATTGGCTTCAAGATTGGTGAGCAGGCCTGCCAGGTCACCGGGCTTCTCAATTACGGGACCAGAGGTTTCCTTAATATTTACGCCCAGTTCATTGGCCACGATACGGCTCAGGGTAGTTTTGCCCAAACCGGGAGGACCATGAAAAAGAATATGGTCCAGCGCTTCACCACGCATTTTGGCAGCTTTGATAAAAATGCGGATGTTCTCAATGATCTGCGGCTGCCCGGCAAAATCAGCTATCTCCTTCGGACGAATATTGTTTTCAAATTCTTTGTCCGCAGCGCTGAGTGTTTCCTTTCCTGTATGTAAGTTTGGATTAGACATGTGATCTTTGTAAAACTACACAAAAGTACGCGAGTAATACCATGCATATTCATTTTATACAGCACGTAGTATTTGAAACACCGGGATACCTTGTACAATGGGCCGCTGAACAAAAATACACTACCAGTTATACCCGCATTTTTGAATCACCTGCATTTCCAGCTGTTAGCAGTTTCGATATGTTGGTGATCATGGGCGGCCCTATGGGCGTGTATGAGGAGCAACAATACCCCTGGATAAAAACAGAGAAAGCATTTATTAAAGATGCCATTGATGCCGGTAAAAAAGTATTTGGTATTTGCCTGGGTTCACAATTGATAGCAGCGGCACTGGGCGCTGAAGTATATCCCAATAAAGAAAAAGAAATTGGCTGGTGGCCTGTACAAAAGGCAAATGATCCCGCTATTACAAATGGAATACCTGATGAATTTGTCACCTTCCACTGGCATGGGGATACATTTGATCTGCCACAGGGTGCTGTACATCTTTTTAAAACCGGCGCCTGTCCTCACCAGGGTTATGCTATAGGCAACAATATTGCAGCACTGCAGTTTCACCCGGAAGCCACAGCAGAACTGGTAAACCAGATGTTGCAACACGGCAGCCATGAACTAGAGCCTGCACCCTATATTCAGCAGGCAGATGCTATCAAAAATATTCCTGTACAAGGCCTTGAGCAACAGCACTGTTATCTTTCCCTGCTGCTGGAGAATCTTATCTCTTCCTGAAATATATTTGCATATACAAATAAAAAGATTTTATCTTTGACCTGTCAATGAAAACCTCAGACAGCACATATAACCAGTGTCTTTATTTTGTAAGCAATGCTTTGGCACGGAAGGTAGAAAAACTGGCCAATGAAAGCTGGAAAAAGGTAGACCTTTCACCCAGCCATGCTTACCTGTTGATGCTGGTAATTGACAATCCGGGTATGCAGCCCGGTGCACTGAGCGAAGAACTACATTTAAGCCCTTCTACCATTACCCGTTTGATTGAGAAACTGGAAGATAAGAAGCTGGTAGTACGGATCATGGAAGGGAAAACCACCAACGTGTATCCTTCTCCCAAAGGCAAGTCCTTACGCCCGACTCTGTTAGAATGCAGGGATGAGTTTTATACTGCTTACGCTAAGATACTGGGCGACAAAGACAGCAAAACAATGGTAGAGAACATGGTTAAAATTGCTGATAAGCTGGAAGATTAAAATTTTTTATCTCATCATTTGTATATACAAATATAATCAAAACTCAATAGTATGAAGTATGTAATTACCGGCGGTGCCGGGCACATTTCCAAACCTCTTGCTTTACAATTATTAAAAGCAGGCCATACAGTAACAGTTATAGGCCGCGATGAAAAGAATCTTGCAGAGCTTATTGGTGCAGGTGCAAAAGCAGCCATTGGCTCCGTGAACGATGTAGCCTTCTTAACAAAAACATTTGCCGGTACAGATGCCCTGTACCTGATGTTTCCGCCAGACTACTCAGCCACCAATAACCTGAATGATCATTTTGAAACCGTTGCCGGCAATTATGCTACAGCCATTAAGGCCAATGGTATTAAGCATGCAGTAGTGCTTAGCAGTATGGGGGCTCACCTGCCCGAAGGAGCCGGCCCGGTATCCGGCATACATCATGGAGAAGTAATACTCAGACAATTAAAAGAGACCAATATCCGGTTCCTGCGTCCTGCCTATTTCTATTACAACTTATTGGGCAGTGTGGGTATGGTAAAACAAGCCGGTATCATTGGCAGTAACTTTTCATTGCCAGCAGGCAGGTTCCCTATTGCAGATACATCTGATATAGCAGCGGCCGCTGCCACACAGTTATTGCAACTGAACTTCAGCGGTCATACTATTCAATACGTAGTGAGTGCGGAGACCAGCACAGATGAACTGGCTGCCGCAATTGGCACAGCTATTGGCAAGCCTGATCTGCAATGGATCCTCTTCACCAATGAACAATTAACCGATGCTTTGTTACAGGCTGGCTTACCACCTGTGATGGCTAAAGGCTATACAGACCTTGGTTATGTGATGCAGACTGGCAGTATGTCTGAAGATTATTACAGCCATCCTTCTGTTGCTACCGGTAATGTAAAGCCAGCTGATTTTGCCAGGGTATTTGCAGCGGTATACAATGCCGGCTAGTTCTCTTAACAATCACACTCAGCATACGTACTGTTGTAAAACCGGTGTTCCGGTTGCGGGGAAGTGTTTATCTTTAGTGTATTGGTATTCCTGATTATGACTATTGAAAATTTTGAAGCCAGTTTCACCCAGGGTAAACCTCCCGCAGGCAGCAGCATTTACCTGCAATCCCTTTGGTATGACCACCATGGTAATTGGGAGCAGGCACATATACTTATTCAGGACCTGGAAGCGGATGTTATTGCGGCATGGATCCATGCCTACCTGCACAGAAAGGAAGGCGATATATGGAATGCTGATTACTGGTATCGCCGCGCCAACCGCACACGCCCCTCTTTTTCACTCCAGGACGAATGGAAACAATTGGTTGATTACTGTATTACGCATACCTGACAGTTTCCGAAGCAACATTCAAAAGAAAGCAAACCTGCCAGGTCTTGCTTAAATTGGTTAATTGCTTTTTAAAAGGAAGTTTTGTCTGATCTCTCAGACTGACAGCTTAAGCCTTATAATCTTTATTGAGGAAGATACCTGTTCAGGTTGAGGATGGTATCAGGATCAGGGCAATTGTCAAGATATTTTTCTCTTTCAGAGTATTTGCACACACCAGGATAATCGCCCTGTTTTAATTCCATATCAATGATCACCTGGAAATGCAGGTGTGGAGGCCAATGGCCATTTTCATGCGGCTCACCAAAATGTGCAATTTCCTGTCCACGCGTTACATACTGACCGGCCGACATTCCCTGTATATCTGCCAGGCTTATATGACCGTACAAGGTGTAAAAAGGCATTCCATCCAGTTGATGCAACAGGATCATAGTAGCGCCATAATCGCCATACTGATCATTAAAAGCCACGCTATGTACCATGCCTCCCGCAAATGCGAATACAGGTGTGCCTGCGGGGCCCCATATATCAGTACCCAGGTGTAAGCGGCGGGGTTCTTCACCGGGTTTATCAGCATCAAATACCGTACTCCTGTCGTAAATAGTTCTGTGCTCGGCATAACCACCAATGCCATACCTGGCGCCAGCAGCTTCCAGCTTTGCCTCTACATACTTACTGAACAGAGCAGTATCAGTAATTACTTCGGCCGTGAGTTCAGTATTACCAGCTGTAAAATCGAGCGGTAATAATTTTTCTGTTGCAGGGTTAAAAACAACAACCTTGTGAAAGATATCCCTGTTCCTGAATAATATGGGGCTTAATGTATTCATGTGGTAATTGAACACAAATTACACTGTTTTGCACATTAAAAAAGGTCATCCCGGCTAACCGGGATGACCTTTAAGATTTTATAGTAATGCATTCCTTACAACTGCATGATTCCGGCGGGTGGGGACACCCGCCGGGGAGATCCCGTGGCTGGTGTCTTCACCAGCCACACACCTGCGCTCAACTGAATGCTGTCAATATACTTATTTCAGTTGCTTCAGGATCTCTTCAATTGCTTTATCCAGTTGGGGATCGCGGCCATTGATCTTGTCTTCAAAACTGTTCACCACCAGAATATCCGGTTGTACACCTGTTAACTCAAGATCTTTTCCGTCGAGTGTGTAACAACCCCAGGCTGGCATACGCACAAAAGAGCCATCTACCAGGCCTACACCGCTGGTGAAGATGATCCAGTGATAGGTTTCATTACCAACGATCTTGCCCAGCTTCAATGCTTTGAAACCGGCAGAGGTCATTTCTGCATCGCTCAGTGACTGCTCGTTGATCAGCAATACAATGGGTTTATCGCTGGGGCCAAAGTTAGACTGGTGTGTCAGCCTGCCTTCGCGGTACTTCCAGTTGAGATAAGAGCGTTGGCTCAGGAAGCGCAACACTTCATCATGCACATTACCACCTGTGTTGTAACGCAGGTCAAAGATCAGGGCATCCTTATCATTCAGCTCCTGTGTCATGTCGATGATAAATTGCTCTAACTCACCCTGACCCATGTTTTTCATGTAGCCATAAGCAATACGGCCTTTGCCTTTCTCATCCACGCGTTTCTGGTTCTCATCGATCCACTCGTCATACAGGTTTCCTCCCAGGGTAAACTGCGGATGGATCTTTACTTCATAAGGCTGTCCTTTACGGCTTAGTGTAAGTTTTATCTCCCTGTCAAAAGATGGTTTGGTGAAATAGTAGCTGCGGTCAATGTTTTTATCAACCACTTCGTCATTTACTTTCTCCAGCACATCACCGGGTTGAATGTCGATGCCTTTCTTATCAGCAGCAGAACGTTTGGCTACATATTTTACAACAGCAGGATTGGCATTATCGAAGATGATACCTGTTTCCATTGTCCTGTTGCTCAGTGCCACATTCTCATCATCACCAAAGGTTGAAAAGCCCTGGTGTGAAGAGTTAAGCTCACCCAGCATATCATTCAGCATTATACGGAGGTCGGACCTGTTGTTGAGGTAAGGGATAAACTGGGCATAATATGCTTTCGTTTTATTCCAGTCGAGCCCGTGGAACTTATCATCATAATATCCCTCTTCCATATAAGCCCATGCCTCTTCAAACAACTGGCTGAATTCCTGTGCCAGGTTTCTGCGGAAAGTAAAGCCAATGCTGATAGGATCTACCTTGTTGGCATCTAAACTAAGTTTGTAAATGCCTCCATTGAAGGAAGCATAGTATTTGTTGTTGTTCTCTATTACATCAAACCCTCCGCCATCGGCACCCATGATCTTCTCTGTTTTGGGAGCTTCAAATGGTTCCAGTACGGTTTTGTATAAACCACCTCTGCCTTCGTGGTTGCTACTGTATAATACAATGGTCTTTTCACCGCTTTTGAACAAGGCTACAAGTGATTGTGAACCGGCAGAAGGACCTACCTGCTCAAGTCTTTCCATGATCTTATCAGTATCAATAGAAACGGTAACAACAGGTACAGCAGGAGCTGCTTTTTTACCGGTATCTTTTTTCTCTTCTTTGAACAGCTCGCTGAACTTATCTGCACGGAAAGGTTCGTCTATTTTTTCCAATGGCATGCGGTAGATCTTAGGATTCTGCATACCTAATGGATAAGAAGGTCTGAGGCGTGATGAAACAAAGTAAATGTATTTTCCATCTGGCGACCATTGCGGGCCAGCTTCGGTAACACCGGTTTTGGTAAGATTGGTTACTTTATTGTCTTTGATATTGTATACAAATACATCCTGCTCAAAATTGCGGATAGCTGTAAACAACACATATTCATCATTGGGTGAAAAACCGGGATCACTGTTCTGGAAGGCCCAGATCTCATCTTTTACAATGGTCTTGTTTTCCCATGTTTTCAGGTCAAGCAAACGAACTTCATCACGGCCACTCAGGTACACAGCTTTGGTGCGTGTTTTATTGAATGTAATGCCACGGTTGTTTTTCTTATCGTTTGTAAGCTGTTTTAATGGAATGCTGTTATCTGCACCGGCAGTAAACCAGTTTGTATAACCTCCAACAGTCTGGTTAAATAACAGTGTTTTATTGTCACTCAGCCATTTTACTTCTTTTACCCGCTCTGCGCTGCCACGTACCAGCTGGCGGATAAACTTGCCTTCTACATCACTTACAAAGATCTCACCACGTGATACGAAAGCCATCTTTTTACCATCAGGTGAAATATCGAATGCAGAGATATTGCTGCGTACTTCAAAGTCTTTTTCCTTTGGCAGTACATTATTGCGGAGAATATTTGCATTCAGTTTGCTGCTTTTTTTAGAAGCCACATCATATACCCATACCTGGTAATCTTTTTCAAATACTACCTTACTGCCATCTGCACTCACTACAGGGCTCTTGATAGATGAAGAGAAAGAAGTAAGCGCTGTTTTTTTACCACTTACAAAAGTGTACAGGTTGTACTCACCATTGGCTTCGTCGGAAATAAAATAGATATTTCCTTTTTTATCGAGTGTAGCGCCAAAGTCTTTTCCTTTCCAGTCTGTGTACTTTGTATATTTCTTTGTTTTGGGATTGTAAGACTGGATATCAGGATTGAAGGGACCTTTGTAACGTTTACGCTGTACCTGGTTGCTACTCTCCCAGGTATCATTAAAAAAGATCTCACCGGAAGAAGGATGTTCAAACAGGTTATGATCGAACTGGAAGAAATAATCTCCAAACACACGCTGCGGAGTACCGCCCTGTAAGCCTACTGTAAAACCAGAGATCTGTCCCATGCGGTTTGATGCAAAGTAGATGGTCTTTGAATCCCAGCTCCAGCTACTTACTTCGTCGCTGGCGCTATGATAGGTAAGCTGTTTTACCTCTCCACCTTCCACAGGAATAATAAACACATCAGGATTACCATACTGGCGACCGGTAAAGGCAATCCATTTACCATCGGGAGACACACGGGGATTGGTTTCGTAACCCTGCATAGCCGTTAGCCTTAAAGCCTGGCCACCTGCAGTGGGCACTTTCCAGAGATCACCTTCAAAAGAAAAGATAACAGTTTGCCCGTCGGGAGTAATAGCCGGGCCTGTAAGAAAGTATGTTTCATTCTTTTGCGCGAATGCAGGAATGCCTGCCAACAGCAGCAAGGGGTATAAAAAACGCTTCATCAACAAAATAGTTTATCGTTGAAATTACGATGAATGCGTTAATTGGCAGGAACCGCTTGTCAATAAGCTATTTACATGATAAGGAAAAATCGGCAGTAAGTGCCTATAGTTCTACCAGCTCAGGTTCTTTCACCCTTTGGCTTTTCTTCGGTGTAGGGATCATCATTTTTTCGGGTACCTCCAACTGTTGCTCCAGCAGATGGGCCATAGTCTCAAAATACAGGATCACATCTTCCCGTACGTTGCGCTTTAACCACCTGAAACCGCCGGGCAACTGGTTCAGCACTTCCCTGTCCTGCAGGTACTCGAGGTAATGAATGTCAACCGGTGTAAGCCCCAGCTCCTGCAGCTTGCTCAGCAGCATTTCTACCGGTGCACCGGTTACAGAGCAGGATTCTTCAGCGATCTCCGTCCATTCGCCAAAGCCGGTATGGGCATAAGAAAGAATCTCCTCCTTATTCCAGGAAGTAGTGGCCTGCAGCAACTGGCCGCAATTGCAGGCTCCATGATGTCCCCACGCATAAAAAGCCCCGTTTCGCAGGCTGGTGGCTGCTTTCCGCAACCCTTCTATCAACGCTACAGATGGATGTGCCATGCCATGAATTTCCTATAAAAACAATAGCAGAACAAGCTTTGTTGACACTATTTTGTGGTAACAAACCGTTAAAAGCTGGCACCCGTAAAATAGTCATATCAATCCGGCGTTTACTTATTTTGCCATTCATTTAAAATCAATCACTTGACTAACCACCGCTTTCTGATCTCAATCTGCCTGCTGTTACTGGCCTCATCGTGCGTGCTGAAGGCACAAACCATTACCGGAGCATGGAGAGGTAAAATAGGCGCTGCAAAAGCTGAATTGAAACTGGTAAAAAAGGGCGATAGTCTTGTAGGCACTTCTTACTATTATACTTCTAAAAATCATTACCGCCGGTTTGCCGTTCGCGGCTATTTTGACGCCAATACCAATTACGTAGTATGGTGGGATGATGTGCTATTGGATGAAAAGGGTTCCGGCAACTTTTTTGCACCTAATAAAGACGCCCTTTTGTCAATGGCTGATTTCAACTGCCCCGGTGAAAATGTGATGAAGCTGGAAGGCAGCAGTACAGAAAGAGACGATAAAGAACATCCCAAAGGAAATGTGCAACTGGAAAAAATACCACGCTCCTCTTTTTCTGATGAATGGGATTATGTATTGGAAAACTATTTTGTTGGTGCTAACAGACCTTCAGTGATCGATAGTGTAGCACGCTTATCTTTTATACCCGCACCGGAAGAAGTTTTTACAGAATCTAACTTAACCGCCAGCAAAGTAAGAACTCCGGGCCCTGCCGTTACCACACCTGCGGCGGTAAATGCACCCTCAGTTCCAGACCTGAAGACCACGGCACCCGGCCCCTCTTCTATTGATCAGAAATTTACATCACGTACCAAGAAACTGCAGACGGTAATTCCCATCACTGCCAAAAAGATAGAGCTTCGCTTTTATGACAATGCACAGGTAGACGGCGATTCCATTGCGCTTTACCTGAACAATAAGATGATCTATAAAAATATTCGTCTTACCGAACAGGCTTATACCATCTACTTGCAGGCCGATGAGCTGCAGGATGATAATGAGCTGGTAATGGTGGCTGAAAATCTTGGTTCTATTCCACCCAATACTGCTTTTATGGTAGCGATTGTTGGTAAACAGCGATATGAAGCGAGGCTGTTTGCGAATGAAGGAACGAGTGCGTTGATAAGGTTGGTGAAGCAGGCCGAACGATGAAGGCAGTTGTAAGTTATAGGTTGCAGGTTATAAGTTTGTCCCTGTAATTTTTTGCTGAACGCGAAATACGGGCAGCCTGTATTGTCATTTCGACCGAGCCAGCGGGAATGCTGCTTAACTAACCAATAATGGCGAGGGGAGAAATCGGGAAGCAGGAGCTTAAAGTATCCGGCATTAAATGCTTCGGGCCGCACTGGCGAGTTTCGGATTCCTCAATTCGCATTAACATCCTTATAAATATAAATTACTACTGCTCTTTCGGAATGACAAGTCCCGGAGTAATTAAGTTTGCTGAACTATTAGCAACTTGTCATTTCGACCAAGCCGGCAACAAAACTGTACTATCAACCGATAACGGCGAAGGGAGAAATCGGGAAGCAGGAGCTTAAAGTATCCGGCATTAAATGCTTCGGGCCGCACCGGCGAGTTCCGGATTCCTCAATTCGCATTAACATCCTTGTAAATACAGATCACTACTGCTCTTTCGGAATGACAAGTCCCGGAGTAATTAAGTTTGCTGAACTATCAGCAACTTGTCATTTCGACTGAGCCAGCGGGAATGCTGCTTAACTAATCAATAATGGCGAGGGGAGAAATCGGGAAGCAGGAGCTTAAAGTATCCGGCATTAAATGCTTCGGGCTGTACTGGCGAGTTCCGGATTCCTCAATTCGCATTAACATCCTTGTAAATACAAATCACTACTGCTCTTTCGGAATGACAAGTCCCGGAGTAATTAACACTTCGAACCTCCACCTTCCCGTACTTCGTATTTCTTACTTCGTACTTAACAAGGCTGTTCTAAATCCCTGGTTACTGAACGATGCATGAATATTCACCCGGCCAATATCGTAGGAGTTAAAATAATGACAGGCATAGCTGCTACACCACCAGCTACCACCACGTGCATGTGCCAGTGAAGTGCTTTCGTCTGCGCTTAGTTTGCCCGTACAGAACTCAAATACATTCCCGTACATATCATACAATCCCCAGGGATTAGGTGCAAAGCTTGCTACAGGAGCTGTGTACATATAACCATCAGAGCTATCTGCCACCAGGTGATCGTGCCCTTTCCAGATATTGGCATACTGACTGATCTGTTTGTCATCTTTGCCAAAAAAGAAATCATTGGAAGAACCTGCCCTACAGGCAATCTCCCATTCGTCCAGTGTTGGCAAACGCAGTTTTGCCCAGCGGCAATAAGCCTGTATATCGCTATAGCTGATGCAGGTTACAGGATGGTTCATTTTATTTTCAATACCACCCCTCGTAATACCATTGGGATAACGCCAGCAGGCTGTAGAATCTTCCAGCCATTCAAATTCATTGAGGCCGGGTTCAAATACCATCGCATTGTGCATACGCTCAGCATCTGTGCGATAGCCGGTTGCTTTTATAAAAGCCGCAAACTGTTCATTGGTAGTTTCTGTGGTAGCAATGCGAAAGCTGTCTACAGTAACCTTACGGAGGGGGTTGGCACTATGGCCTTTTTTACCAACAGTATAAGTACCCGCAGGCACCAACACAAAGACCTTCTGCTGTGCATGCAATGCAATACAGCAACAACAGTAAGCAATAACCAGTAATATCTTAATGCGACAGGCCATTGTAGAAATCGGTAGCCCTTTTGATGATCAGTTCTTCGTTGGCAGTATTGAAGTTGATAAAGGCATTATACTGCTCAGCACCACTGTACAGCTTCTTATATGTTTGGGAGGTCTGCAATTCCTGGTATTCATTATTCCGCATCAACAGCAGCAACACGGTCAGGATATCATGATCTTTCTTTGTCTTATTGTAGGTTGCAATAATGAAAGGAACCAGTTCTTTGGCATTTGTTTCAACAAGAATATGTTTATAGTTCAGACCGATCTTCCCGTCTTTAGTAATATTCTCTTTCAGCAGCTTCACTACTGAATCACGGTTATTACTGAAAAATGTCAACTGCCTTTTACTCCAGGCATTTTCACCAAAAGCATCCGGCAACTGTCCGAATATTTTCTTGTGCTCATCCTGTACCGGCAATCCTGCATCACAATTCTGACTGTAGGAGTCGCCGTGGATCATATTGTAGGTAAACTTCTCCCGGAATGAAAGCGCCTGGTAGATCGATGGGGTCAGCCGGTCATTATCAGGTTCGCCTTCTTCTCCTACCATCTTTATTTTAGCGATCAGCGCTTTTATCTTTTTAAGGCTATATGGTGGTTCGGAGTTTTCCATACGTGCTGTATGGTAGGCATAGCTTTCTTTGGAAGGCTCCTTCCAGCCATCTTCGCTTTGTGCAGAAACTGTACCCACTGTCAGCAGTAACAGAACAAGAGTATACAGGTATTTCATGCAAACTGTTTTGGGGAGGTTATTGAAAATGAATATTGAGCATTGAACATTTAAACAGAGAAATAATGTACAGTAGCCAATGTACAACGCTCAATATTCAACCGGGTTATATTACCACGTTCACCATCTTGCCCTTTACAAAGATCACTTTCTTGGGTTGTTTCCCTTCCAGCCATTTTTGTACTACTTCGTTACCCAATACAATACCTTCTACAGCTTCCGGTGAAGCATCCAGTGCAATATTGATGGTGGTACGCATTTTACCATTGATAGAGATAGGATATTCCTTGCTGCTTTCTACCAGGTACTTTTCTTCCAGCTTTGGATAAGCTGCATCCAGTACAGAAGTAGTATTGCCCAGCAAATGCCACAGTTCTTCGCAAACATGCGGTGCATAAGGCGTCAGCAGGATCAGTAATGGCTGCAGTATTTCCTTTTTACTGCATTTCAGATCTGCCAGTTCGTTGATACAGATCATAAACGCACTTACACCTGTATTAAAAGAAAAACGCTCTGTATCTTCCTGGATCTTCCTGATCGCTTTGTGTAATACTTTCAACTCCTGGTCAGTTGCTTTTTCATCCTTCCATACCTGTCCCTTCACTTCGTCGTAGAATAAGCGCCAGAGTTTTTTCAGAAAACGGTGTACCCCTTCAATGCCTTTGGTATCCCAGGGTTTACTGATCTCCACAGGGCCCAGGAACATTTCATACATGCGGAAAGTATCAGCACCATATTTGTCAACCAACACATCAGGATTCACTGTGTTGAATTTGCTCTTACTCATTTTCTCCACCTCTGTGCCGCAGATGTATTTACCATCTTCCAATACAAATTCAGCATCTGCATAATCAGGCTTCCATTTCCTGAAAGCTTCGGTATCCAGCTCTACACCATCCACAATATTTACATCCACGTGCAAAGCATCTGTTTCATATTGATCTTTTAATCCCAACGAAACATATTTAGTTGTTCCTTTTACACGATACACAAAACGGCTGCTACCCTGTATCATACCCTGGTTCACCAGTTTCTTATAAGGCTCGTCATGGCCTATATGGCCCAGGTCGTATAAAGCCTTTGTCCACATACGGCTGTACAGCAAATGCCCTACTGCATGCTCGGTACCGCCAATGTACAGGTCTACCTGTCCCCAGTAATCTGATACTTTACGGTCGCAGAATGCTTTGTCATTCTGCGGGTCCATATAGCGCAGGAAATACCAGCTACTACCCGCATAGCCGGGCATGGTATTGGTTTCAAGATGACGGCCTACCCACTCAGGAATATTAGCCAGCGGGCCTTCTCCTTCCGGACCGGGACTGTAAGAATCAACCTCTGGTAATTTCAGGGGTAGCTCTTTTTCATCCAGTGGCGCTGCAATACCATCTTCCCAGGTAATAGGGAATGGCTCGCCCCAGTAACGCTGGCGGCTGAAGGCAGCATCGCGCATACGGAAGTTTACTTTGCGTATGCCAATGCCCATCTCTTCCAGTTTACTGATCGCTACTTCAATAGCATCACGCATCACCATACCGTTCAGGAAATCCGAATTCTCCAGCTTCGCGTCTTTGGTAGGGTTGGCATCCGTACCATCATACTGGTCGCCGATGATATTGGTAATGGGAATATTAAAATGATTGGCAAACTTAAAATCGCGTTCGTCACCACAAGGCACGGCCATAATAGCACCGGTACCATAACCTGCTAATACATACTCACTGATCCACACAGGGATCTGCCTGCCGTTGAACGGGTTGATGGCATAAGTACCGGTAAACACACCGGAGATCTTTTTCTCTGCCATGCGCTCGCGCTCACTACGGCTTTTTACATAGGTGATGTATTCTTCTACAGCCTGTTGCTGATCAGCAGTAGTAATAGCTTCTGCCAGTTCATGCTCAGGCGCTATTACCATAAAGTCCACACCAAAGATGGTATCGGGCCGCGTGGTGTACACGCGCAATGGCTTATTACCAACAGACAGGTTAAAATCGATCTCAGCACCATAGCTTTTCCCGATCCAGTTGGTCTGCATTTCCTTCATGGCATCACTAAACTCAATACGATCCAGGCCTTCCAGCAAACGGTTGGCATATTCAGTGATACGCAGGTACCACTGGCGCAGTTTCTTTTTTACTACAGGGTAACCACCGCGTTCGCTTACCCCGTTGATCACCTCATCGTTTGCCAGTACAGTACCCAATGCTTCGCACCAGTTTACTTCACCATAGCCGCAATAAGCTATACGATAGTTCATCAGGATGTCTGCACGACGTTTTTCATCCATTGCCTTCCACTCTGCTGCATTGAACTGAGCAGATGCATCACCGGGACAGGGGTGACCAGCATTGCCTTCTTTTTCAAAAATGGCTACCAGGTTACTGATACTGTCTGCCTTGTCCAGTTTACGGTTGTACCATGAGTTGAACAACTGCAGAAAGATCCATTGCGTCCATTTATAGTATTTTGGATCGCTGGTACGTACCTCACGGCTCCAGTCGAAACAAAAACCGATATTATCAAGCTGTTTACGAAAGTTATTGATGTTCTGCTCTGTACTCACAGCGGGGTGTACACCATGCTCAATGGCGTATTGTTCCGCCGGCAGGCCAAACGCATCGTAACCCATTGGGTGTAATACATTGAACCCTTGCAGGCGTTTAAAACGGGCAAAAATATCACTGGCAATATATCCCAAAGGATGCCCTACGTGCAAACCTGCACCACTTGGGTAAGGAAACATGTCCAGCACATAGTACTTAGGTTTAGTGCTGTAATTACTTACCGTATAGGCTCCGTCTTTTTTCCATTGCTCCTGCCATTTTTTCTCGAGCTGCCTGAAGTTGTATTCCATAAAAACGTTCGCTGTTATTCCGTTTGAATAATTGAAAATATACTGCCCCTGTAGTACACCGGCTTTATCGTTAGCTGCACTTGTGCCACCAGCTATTGAGAACACTAAAAGTTGAGGAAACGTTAAAAAGCCATGATACCCCGAAATTTTTTCTGCTTCATCATCGTTAACAAGGGGGTGTCAAAAATACGGATAATCCCGTTTAAGCAGGATAAATCCGTTATTTTTGTCATGTTTACTAACCCACAAAAAAACGTGTTTCATGGCGCAATTCGGAAAAGCATCGGCCAAAAGGTCAAAACCCTCTTATTTTATGGCTATCCTGGGGGTTACCATCGTACTCTTTTTTGTAGGCATTTTCGGATGGGTATTGCTGAATGTCAGTCGCTATACCGAAGAACTGAAAGAGAATGTAAAAATGCAGGTCTATCTCAGGAACAATGTCACCACGGCTGATATTGATTCGCTGAAAAGCTATATTTCCGCACAACCCTATACAAAATCGCTGGAATACATCGATAAAGAAACCGCTAAAAAGAAATGGCTGGATGGCGGTGAAACTGATTTTAAAGAACTGCTCGACGAAAATCCGCTGCCTGCCTCTATCGACTTTAACCTGAAGAACAGCTATGTTCAGAAAGATACCATGGCCTCTATTAAAGCCGACCTGGAGAGGCGCAATGTGGTAGTGGAAAGCGTGAAATACCCGGCTTCACTGGTTGAAAAAATGGGCGCCACAGTACGTATTGTACTGATTATTTTCGCCATCCTGGCGGGCATCTTCTCTATTCTTTCTATCGTATTGATCGACAATACTATTCGCCTGGCAATGTATAGCAACCGCTTCCTGATCAAAACCATGCAGATGGTGGGCGCTACCCGTAGCTTTATTGCCAAACCCATGACCCTCAGGGCTATTCTGAATGGGGCACTGGCTGCAATCATCGCCATTGCGCTGATTCTTGTTGTAATGATACTTTTTGAAAACTTCCTGCCCTATCTGAAGGATCTGCGCGATAATGGCCGCCTTTCTTTATTATTCGCATTTCTGCTGATATTGGGCATCACCATTTCATTGTTCAGTACCTATCGCAGCGTGATCAAGTACCTGAAAATGAAGCTCGACGAGTTATATTAAAACCTTTTTTGATATCGCTGCATGTTCCGGGGCAAATCAAAAGTTTCCCTATATTGCAGCTCTAATTATTTGCTATGAGCGATAAGAAACAAGTTGCCGCTACTGCTACCGCCTCCAATGAATTATTTGGCAAGCAAAATTATATCTGGATTGCTGCAGGTGTTGTAGTGATGTTGCTGGGCCTGGCATTAATGTCTGGTGGTAAAAGCAGTGACCCCAATGTATTCACTAAAACAGAGGTGTACAGTTTTCGTCGTATTACCCTGGCTCCCATAGTTATCCTATTGGGTCTTGCTATTGAGGTGTATGCGATCTTCAAAAAACCAAAGGCTAGTTAACTATGTTCAAATAGTTAAAAACTTATACAGAGGCTGTCTCAATAAAATGGTGACAGCCTTTTTCATTAGTCCTTTACCTGTTTACCGCTTTACTTATCAACTCCCCCCAAATGACAACTTTAGAGTCTATCATCATTGCAGTTATTGAAGGCATTACCGAGTTTTTACCTATCTCTTCTACCGGTCACATGGCTATTGCCTCTGCCATCATGGGCATTGGCTCCGATTCATTTACCAAGCTGTACGAGATCGTGATACAACTGGGTGCCATCCTTTCAGTAGTGATCCTGTACTGGCGCAGGTTCTTCGATTTTAAAAAGATCTCATTCTATATCAAGCTCATTATTGCCATTATACCCGCATTGGTGTTTGGCGCTTTGTTTAAAAAGCATATTGATCATATGCTGGAAAAGCCAATGATCATCGCCATCATTATGTTGCTGGGTGGTATAGTGCTGTTGTTTGTAGACAAATGGTTCAATAAAGCTGAAATTGATACACAGGAAGAAGTGACCAATAAAAATGCATTTATCATTGGTTGCTACCAGGTGCTTTCTATCCTGTTTCCCGGGCTTAGCCGCAGTGCTGCTACCATCATTGGTGGAATGCAACAAAAGCTCACACGTAAAGCAGCGGCAGAGTTCTCGTTCTTTCTTGCCGTGCCTACCATGCTGGCAGCAACTGTAAAAAGCCTGTACGATGTGTACAAAGAAACACCCGAGGTACTGAACACTGACAACCTCAGTACTTTACTTATCGGTAGCGCAGTAGCATTCGTTGTAGCCCTGCTGGCCGTTCGTTTCTTTATTGGCTATTTACAAAAACATGGCTTCAGGTTATTTGGCTGGTATCGTATTGTGCTGGGTGTAATATTGCTGGTACTGATCTTTGCAGGTATCATTAAAGGTTAATGCTATATCGTATTTAGTCTATTTCAATAACCCCGGCCCGCAAACCAATTAGCCAACGATGCAAACTGCTTCTAAAAAAGTGATCAACGCCTGGTGCCTGTATGATTGGGCCAACTCAGCATACAACCTGGTGATCACTTCTACCATCTTCCCGGCCTATTTTGAAGGCATTACTAAAAACAGGATGCCTAATAATGAGATCATGTTCATGGGCCGCAAGTTCGTGAACACAGCTCTTTACAGTTATATCCTTGGTACCGCTTTCATCGTAGTTGCTCTTATTTCGCCTGTTCTTACTTCTATTGCCGATTATAAAGGCAATAAAAGGAATTTCATGGCCTTTTTCTGTACCCTGGGGAGTGCAGCCTGTGCCGGTCTATACTTTTTTGCTCCACAATTACAGAGCGACGGAAGTACTGTATTAACGCAGGGAGCCCTTACCATTGGCGTGGTTTGTATGCTGTTTGCCTGTATTGGTTTCTGGTCGAGCCTGGTATTTTATAACTCTTACCTGCCCGACCTGGTGGAAGAGTCCCAGCGTGACCGCATCAGCGCACGTGGGTACACATGGGGCTATGTAGGTAGTGTATTGCTGCAGATCGTTTGTTTTATTATTGTATTCTTCCCTGATACTTTTGGTTTCCATACAGATTTTCAGAAAGATCACATGCCTGCACGTATATCATTTGTACTCGTAGGCATCTGGTGGTTTGGCTTTGCACAGATCCCGCTGCGCCGCCTCCCTATCAGCAGTGTAAAGGAACGTCACGAAAAGAAAAATGTATTCAGCAATGGCTTTCTCGAATTGAAAAAAGTATGGAGCCAGATAAAGAAGATGCCTGTACTGAAACGTTTCCTGTATTCATTCTTCTGGTACAGCGCCGGTATTCAAACCGTATTCCTGGCAGCAACACCTTTTGGTGCCAAGGAATTGCATTTATCTACTACCAAACTGATCACTACCATCATGATCATCCAACTGGTAGCTATTCCCGGCGCCATCCTTATCTCAAGAGCTTCAGAAAAATTCGGCAATATTAAAACCCTTGCCGCAGTAGTATGCATCTGGATCTCAGCCTGCGTTATCGGTTATTATACTTATACAGACACTCAATTCTATATTCTCGGCGCAATCATTGGCCTTGTAATGGGAGGCATTCAATCACTCAGCCGCTCTACCTACGCCAACCTGATGCCCGAAACAAAAGACACCGCTTCTTTCTTCAGTTTTTATGATGTTACAGAAAAGATCGCATTGGTAATCGGCATGTTCAGCTTTGGTTTTGTAGAGGAAATAACCAACTCTATGCGCTATTCTGTGTTAACATTAATGGTATTCTTTGTTATCAGTCTTACCTTGCTTTTCTGGACCATGTGGACGGCGAAGAAAAATGCAGCAACTGCATAGTTCAGTAAGTAACTAAAATCAATGTGCGTATGAACCTGTACTCCGTTAATACCGGTTATTTTAAATTAGATGGTGGTGCCATGTTTGGCGTGGTCCCTAAAACCATCTGGAATAAAACCAATCCTGCGGATAGTAATAACCTTTGCTCATGGGCCATGCGCAGCCTGCTGATTGAAGACGGTAACCGGCTGATACTGGTCGATAACGGAATTGGGGATAAGCAGGATGAAAAGTTCTTCGGGCATTATTACCTGCACGGTGATGATACACTGGATAAGTCACTGGCAAAGCATGGCTTTAACCGTAACGACATTACGGATGTTTTCCTCACACACCTGCATTTTGATCACTGTGGAGGAAGTATTGTGCGTGAAGGTGATAAACTGGTACCGGCTTTTAAAAATGCTACCTTCTGGAGCAATAAACGACACTGGGAATGGGCTACCCAACCCAATGACCGTGAAAAAGCATCCTTCCTCAAAGAAAACATCTTGCCCATCCAGCAAAGCGGGCAACTGCAATTTATAGAGACCTTCGATGGCATAGCATTTACCGATGATATTGCTATCCGATTTGCCAATGGACACACCGATGCAATGATGCTGCCGCAGATAAGCTATAAAGGGCACACTATTGTATTTATGGCCGACCTGTTGCCTTCCGTTGGTCACCTACCCATTCCTTATGTAATGGCTTATGATATGTTTCCACTAACCACATTGGGAGAAAAGAAGCAATTCCTGTCAGAGGCTGCAGAGAAAGATTATATCCTCTTTTTTGAACACGATCCCGTAAATGAATGCTGTACGTTACAGACAACAGAAAAAGGCATCCGTCAAAAAGAAGCCTTTACCCTGGATAGCCTTTAAATAATCCGTGTTAGCGGACGTCGATCAATGAAGATAGCTGGTAACGCAGATTCCTGTAAGAGATCATATCCACTTTTACACTTCCTACTGTGATGGGACTTTCCACGCGCAGGGGAACATGGTTTTTATCATCACTAACCCATACCGTCATTTTTTCACCGCCCTCAAAAATGGTTCCTTTTACCAGCAGAGGTTTAAATTTTACAGCGTTGAACTTTCCGTACTTGGTCTTAATTCTTTCTTTGCCCAGGTAGCGGATATACATGTTAAATATTTCGTCGTCCAGGAAGAGAGAGAAAGATATTTTATCGTCAACCTTGTATTTGTCAAAATCAATATTGCGGGCATAGAAAATGGCGCTCAATACATCCTGCACACAAACCGGCACCTTAAATACGCCATCATTGGTTACGGCAGTATGCGTGGTGGTGTTAAAGGTCACATTCTGGTACTTCTTATAACCACCTTCATCAATATTCCTGATAAAGCGATAAGGCTGTAAAGTTGCCGTATCTATATAAGATTCATACTTATCGCGTACCTTAAAAAAGCTGTCGTAAAAGCTGTAGGTCTTTCCTTCTCCTACAACATGGTACACTGGTTTATTATTCATTGTTTCCAGCGTGGTAGAGAAAGTAGCCTCACCGGCACCAATAGCAGCGCCCACTACCGAATAAAATACTTTGTAGGTAATAAATTCTCCGGCCTTAAATGCAGTGTTACGGATATCGCAAAAACCTCCATCGCCGGCGCGTAGCGGGAAACTGATAACAATGAGCAGAAAGAATATAACTGGTCGGTACAATTTCATGATAAGGGTTATTCTTCGGTAATAAACTTACAATAGATATCGCTTTTGATATTGTTATTTATTTCTGAAAATCCTGACACCTAAGATCAATAAACTTCCCAACAAAGCCGGTATCACCAGGTTAATGACCCATATGGCCAGAGAGGTAGCCAATATTCCTATACTATTGCTGCTAAAAAACTGTACCAGTTCCATGCTGGTCTTCCATCGTATTCCCAGCTCCGTAATCATTCCAATAGTGGGCACTACTGCCAGCACCAGGAAAACCACGCTTACACAACCAAATGCTTCAATACCCGTAAGCTCCACATTAAACGCACTGAACAGCAGGTAATATTGCGCAATGAAAACAAAATACCTGATCAGGGACAATGACAAAATATTGCTCAGAATAGTTGCGTTAAAAGAATCTAAAACCCTCACAGGCTCCAGGAATTTTTCAATCCGTGGAATTTTTTCAACCCAGCGCACCAGCCACGACAGCCTGAAATAAAACAAGGTTAGTACCAGCACTACAGCCAGCGTAATATACATTACAGTGTTGATCCAGAACAGTACAGATGCCGATCCTGCAGTACTTCGAACTGCTATTTCATGCTTAAGATATACAATGCCCGCCAGCCCCGTCCACAATGTTACCATAAGCTGCGACATGCTGCACACAATGGTAAGCGAGATCGCTTTTATACGCTTTCCTTCTTCAATGTATAAAATACGCCCCATGTACTCCCCCATACGGTTTGGCGTAAAAAAGCCCATGGTAGTGCCGGTAAAAATGGCCCGTACACACTGTGCAAAACTGATCCGCTGAATGCGCGCAATAGCCACCTGCCATTTACGGGCTTCCAGCCCCCAGTTTAAAAACATCAGTAATACAGTTAACCCTATTTTCCACCAGCTGTCTTTACTGTAAAGTGCATGCTGTACCTGTTTTAATGACTGCCACCAGTTGGGTTGTTGCACTAATTGCTTGTAAATTGACCACGCAAGCACGCAAAACACCAGCGGGCCTACCACGTAGTTGAGGATTATTTTGATATTTTTGTTCAGCGGCAGCAAAATGGTATTACAAATTAACTTGAATCTACCCACTCCTTGCAAAAGTCTTCTAAAATAATTCTTGGCATCGACCCTGGTACATTACTAATGGGTTACGGCATTATTGCTGTAACAGGCCAGCAGGTGCGGGTGCTGGAAATTGATGTATTGAAATTAAACGCTAAAAAAGATCACTACGAGCGCCTTCAGCTCATTCACCAGAAGATCTGCGAACTGATAAAAGGGTTCAGACCACATTGTTTTGCTATTGAAGCCCCCTTTTTTGGCAAGAACGTACAGAGTATGCTGAAACTTGGAAGAGCTCAGGGAGTAGCCATTGCCGCAGCGATGGGTGCCGGGCTGGAAGTATTTGAATACTCTCCCAAAAAAGTAAAACAATCTATTACCGGGAATGGTAATGCTGATAAAGAGCAGGTATGGCAGATGCTGCAACGGTTGCTATCGCTGGAGCACGATGCCATTCAGCATTTCGATGCTTCCGATGCACTGGCAGTAGCCGTGTGCCATCATTTCCAGGACAATGCGGCACTGAAAGTAACCGGCAAAAAACTAAAAGGCTGGGAAGATTTCATCAACAAGAACCCTGAAAGAATTACGCGCTAGCGATGTCGGGTTTCGGGTTTAAGGTTCTTTAATGCTGGCTTTCCTTATTAACTATTCCTCCTACTTTACGTTACCGGATACCAGTTTCCAGTTGGCAGTTAGCAATTTGCAGTTAAGAACACAAACTGTGAGCTTAGAGCTACGAGCAGCGAGCCAATACACTAAGTCACCCGTACTTCGTGCTTCTTATTTCGTACTTGCTTAAGCCTTGTGTCTTTCACTTCTTCATTCCTTATTTCTAATTCCACATTTCTAACTCCCATCTTCGGCATTAAGCATTCAGCTTCGCCACAATCTTCTCCTGTGCCGCCTTCAATTCTTCAGGAGAACGTTTCAGTTTACCACGGGTAAAGTTCAGATCGTCGATATTATTGATAGGAACCAGGTGCATATGAGCATGGGGCACTTCAAGTCCTACAACGGCCATACCACAACGATTACACTCAAATGCCTGCTCAATAGCTTTCGCAATAGGTTTTGCAAACAACAGCATTTCTGCCATGTAATCATCCGGTACGTCAAAAAATTTATCTACCTCAATTTTAGGTACCACCAATACATGCCCGTCTGCCAGCGGGAAAATGTCCAGGAAAGCAAAAAACTTATCGTTCTCCGCAATCTTATACGAGGGAATTTCCCCGGCAATGATTTTTGAAAAGATAGTCATACCACCGGTAAGTTTTGATTGTAATGTAAACAGGTAATAACGCAAGCGCCTCCACCACATACTCAATAGATCAGTATGTGAATGTACACAATATCATGATGAGATACGCATGCGGCGAAGGCGCGCGTCATCGTTTACACCGTAATGTCTTCTATCTTGAATTTTACAATACCGGCAGGAACCTGTACTTCGGCTACATCGCCTACTATTTTACCCAATAATCCTTTGCCGATGGGAGAAGTAACAGAAATTTTACCCAGCTTAAGATCTGCTTCTTTTTCAGAAACAATGTGGTAGCTGATCTTTTTCTTCGTTGTGAGGTTGGTAACAGTCACTTTGGTGAGAATAGAAACTTTGCTCGTATCGATACTCTGTGTATCAATAATACGTGCATTGGCAATATCATCTTCATGTCTTTTGATCTTTGCCTCTAAAATTCCCTGCGCTTCTTTGGCAGCATCGTACTCGGCGTTCTCTCTCAGGTCGCCTTTTTCCCTTGCTTCTGCAATAGCCCTGGCAGCAGCGGGACGATCAACGGTACGCATGCGGAGCAATTCTTCTTTCATCAGCTCCAATGTTTCCTTTGTTACGTACAGAACGTTGCTCATAAAAACCTCCTTATATTTTACTGAAAACCCTTTATGGCTTCCATTAAACAGAAAAAAAGAACAACGCCTCAGAACAGGGTGCTGAAGCGTTGCACTATTTGTATGTAAACAAAAATAAACTATTTTTTTAAATCAAAATCATCAAGGGGTTGTTATAATCCGGTTTTAATAAACCTTTGGGCTGGCATAATTATTAATTTTCAAGTCTTTGCGGTCCAAATACGAATTCTGATTAGTAAAGGCGGCCTTATAATGTTTAACAGGCCGTACTGATATTTTATAACCCCAGCTTTTCCAGCACCACCTGTGCCATCTTTATAAAGGCTTCATGCGTATAACCGGCTATGTGTGGCGTCACGATCACATTGGGCTGATCCAGCAACCACTTAAGGTCGTTCCATTCAGCATCTGTATATGTATCCAGCTTCTCATTTTCCAGTACATCCAGCGCAGCACCGGCAATCTTCCCCTGCTGCAAGGCACGTATTATAGCGCCGGTATCATGAACCTTGCCCCGCGAGGCATTGATAAAAAAAGGCTTCTGTTGCAGACTGTTAAAGAAGTCATCATTCGCATAATGGAAAGTCTCTTCAGTTAATGGCAGGTGCAGACTTATCACATCTGCATAGCGCGCCACCTGTTCTGCATTGGCCTCCTTGATATACCCCCTGGCAAAGCCATACCTGTATTTATCATTTGCCAGTACCGTTACGTCAAATGAAGAAAGCAGCTTTGCAAATGCACCACCGGTATTGCCAAAACCAATAATACCAACAGTTTTACCGGTCAGCTCTGTACCACGGTTTGCATCACGGATCCATTTACCCGCCCTGATCTCCTGCATACTGCTGTTGATCTTATTCATCAGGTTCAGCAACATCCCCAGCACCTGTTCACCTACTGCATTGCGGTTTCCTTCGGGGCTGCTTACACAACGTATGCCCTTTTCTGTTGCATACGGCACATCTATCAACTCCATACCACTGCCCAGGCGCCCGATCCATTTAAGTTGCGTGGCATTATCCAACATTGCCTTATCGATCTTTAAACGCGTAGTAACAATCAATCCTTCCGCTTCGCCTACGCTGTTCAGCAGATCACTATAAGATACCTGCGGTTCATATTGTACAGTAAATCCTTTAGCCTCTAATTGTTCTATAAGATAGTTGTGAACTTTAGCCGTAATAATAACTTTCTTCATTATTTCTAAATGGTGAGTGGTGAATCAAATATCGTTTAGCAGAGAGCTATGATCCTGATGGGTGTGAACATCTGCCATCAACTAAACAACATTGAGTAATGAATGATCAATAGAGAATAGGATGTTTCGGATTGAATCACCATTCACTATCGTCTACTTCATCAGGAAAGTAAGTTTTGCAAAATCTTCTACCGACAATTGCTCAGCGCGTTTATCGAAGATCGCATCCTGCAGAGTAGTAGTATCAAATAAACTTTTAACTGCGTTACGCAATGTTTTACGACGTTGATTAAAGGCTGTTTTAACCAGCACAAAGAACTGTCGCTCGCTTTTCATGCTCACAGGTGTTTGCAATGGCAACAGCCTTATAACAGCACTCTTTACTTTTGGTGGCGGGTTAAAGCTGTTTTCACTTACTTCAAACAGGTATTCTACCGAAAAGAAAGCCTGCATCAACACGCTGATGACGCCGTACACCTTGCTGCCTTCCTTACTCGCTACACGTTGCGCCACCTCTTTCTGGAACATGCCTACTACCTGCTGCACATTTTCACGCCAGTCCAGCATCTTAAACAGGATCTGCGAGGAAATGTTGTATGGGAAGTTGCCAACCACCGTAAAAGGGGCTGCAAAAGGCTGCTCAATATCCAGGATACTGTTATGGATAATATGGCCTTGCAAAGCAGGATAAGTTTTCAGCAACCAGGTCACTTTTTCTTCATCCAGCTCCACACAGGTAAGCTCGATACCCTGCAATTGCAACAGGTATTTGGTAAGCGCACCACCTCCGGGACCTACCTCCAGCAAACGTTCAAAAGGGTATTTCTGTAAGGCATTCACAATATCCTGGCAGATCTGTTCATCTTTCAGGAAGTGCTGGCCCAACGATTTTTTTAGTGTATACATCTGCTGCAAAAGTAAGAAGGTTCAGGGTATAAGAAGTTAGGTATTGGCTACCGGGTCCTCTATTTAGTCTTTTTGCCTCTTTCCGACTTCCTACTTCGTATTTCTTTAGTAATTTAGTCCAATGAATGCAACGCAACACAAGCCCGTTATCGGGATCTCAATTGGTGATTTGAATGGAATCGGTACCGAACTGGTGATCAAAACCTTTTCGGACCACCGTATGCTGGAACTGTGCACACCTATCATTTTTGCGTCGAACAAACTGTTGAACTTTTACCGGAAATCCATACCGGAGACCAATTTCAACTACCAGAGCATTAAGGATTTTACCCGTATCAATTATAAGCAGATCAACATTTTCAACTGCTGGGAAGAAGAGGTAAACATCACTCCCGGACAGCTTTCTGACATTGGTGGCAAATATGCTATAAAATCACTCACAACGGCGGTACAGGCATTGAAAGAGGGTAAGATACAGGGACTGGTAACAGCCCCTATACATAAAAAGAATACCCATTCTGCCGAATTTGACTTTACCGGCCATACTCCTTACCTCAAGCATGTTTTTGGAGCACAGGATGTGGCTATGCTGATGGTGGCTGACAACCTGCGTGTGGGCCTGCTTACTGAGCATGTACCGCTTGCAGAGGCAGCAAAATACGTTACCCGTGAAGCCATCTTATCTAAACTCTCTATCATCAACAATTCACTGATAAAAGACTTTGGTATCGATAAACCTAAAATTGCCGTACTGGGCCTCAATCCCCATGCCGGTGATGAAGGTTTAATTGGTAAAGAAGAGGAAGAGATTATTAAACCAGCCATTAAAGAAGCTAAACACAATATGCTGGTGGTAGGCCCTTATAGTGCTGATGCATTCTTTGCACGCCGCAGCTACGAGAAGTTCGATGCAGTGCTGGCCATGTACCACGACCAGGGACTTATACCTTTTAAATCACTCGCTATTGGTGATGGTGTAAATTATACTGCCGGCTTACCTGTGGTAAGAACTTCACCCGACCACGGAACGGCCTTCGATATTGCCGGCAAAAACAAAGCCGATCACTCTTCCTTCCTGGGAGCTATCTACAAATGTCTCGATATTATTGAACAGAAGGCTGCCTACGCAGAAAACCGTCGCAACCCGATGAAGAAAATGACGCCTGCTATCCTCGCCAATGTAGAGGATGAAAAGATTGAAGATGCCGGGGAAGAATAACTCCGGAATCAGATAAATGCCTCTGCAATTGAAAAACAATCCCGCAGAGGCGCTATACTACAGTAAGAATTTAAGGCAAAACATAACGTAAAAAACCTCGCACCCTACAGTCCTCCCGGTTAAGATTTCTCTGCGAGAATCTATCTTACCCTCGTTCTCTGTCGTTGAAAAATAAGCTCGCAAAGACGCTAAGCCCCCGATAAGAGTATAAGACAAACACAACCTAGAGCCCTGGCGCCCTCGCGGTTAGCTTCTCTTATCTCTTTCCCCTCTGTATTCCCCCTTATCTCCCATCCGCAAAATCCACCTAAATCCCAAAATCCGTGATCAACCACTTAGAAACTGCGCTTTTACCCTGGTTTCCTACTGGTTACCTACTGATCTTTGACTGGTCACTGTACAATCCTTTAAGCCCGACTTCAGCATGTTTTAAGCCGGAAATCATACATAAGGTTATTTCAATGAAATGTAACTTTGTGACTATCAGCAACTAATTTATAAACTACAACCTATAACTTATAATTTTTCCCTCCCGCGTTAGGCGTTTTGCGTTCCGCACTCAGCATTTCCTGTAGCTATCTCGCTACATCTTATCCCATTCCCCCTTTGTAACTTCAATCATGGCGCACCAGGTAGGCCCCATAAAATGGGAAAGAACGATTGGTGATCTCACGCTGTACAAGCTGGGAGCCAAATGGTATACCCGCGCCAAAAGTAGTCTCGATGGTAAAAGAGTAAAGACAAAGCCAGAGTTCGCCAAAACAAGGGAATACGCCTACCGCATGGGGATCGCTGCAAGACTAGCTTCGATGATCTATAGCCAGTTGCACGAAAGCTGGCAACTGCACGAAGTGTACAAAAAGCTCACGGGGCTTGCCATGAAGAAACTAAACCTTGGCAGAGATCCTAATTACATATTGGATGATTTAGAAGAGCTAATGCATGAGCTTGGTTATCGTAACAACATCCCTTACCCAACAATACAGCCTTCTTCTGTTGCCATAGAAATACAGCCAGCACAAACAAATCCCACAACAACAACAACAAACACTGCTACTACGTGCAGAAGCATCAGGCAGAAAAGAAAGAGGCTTACACTCGACGAATTGGTAAGCTCAGCTATAGAATATACTCCACGCAAGTATCATCAAAAACCAAAGAAACATCCACCACCGGGATAAACATCGAGGAAAGACACAAGATTTAAGGGAAAAGCCACAAGGTTAAGGGAATCAGAAATGAGGAATCGGGAATCAATCTCATTGAAAAAGCTCCGGAGGTTTCTATCGAAGCTGTGACATGTTTATTATGTTCTTTTCTATAAATAGCAGGCCACACCCCGAAACCGTTAAGCCTCTCCTACGCTGGAGATTGGCAAGACGCACATTGTGCGCCCTCTTAGTTAAACTTAGTTAAACCATCTTCGATTGGAGCTATTATTTTGCCTGAAATACAGAATCAGGAACGCCTTTATTGATAGTATAACTGGCATAAGTAATCTCTACATTGCCCTTCTGATCTTTATCAACAGGCTTTGCAGTTTTTTCGCCGGTATCGTAATCAAATGCCAGTCCTTTCGGTAGTTTATAATCTTTCAGAGCGAATACAAATTTTACTTTGTCAGGCAATCCCCAGGTAGCATATTTGCCATAGCTCATTTCTATCTCATAGGTACCGCTGGTCCTTGTTGTAGTTATTGCTTTACGGATCAGGGCATCTTTTTCGTCGATATAAAGACTGGCAATCACAATATCACTTTTCTCATCCATTGGCAGCAATTTAATAATGCTTACCTCCTTGCCATTCACTGTGCCTTTTCCGGCAGCTACTGCTGTAAAGTTATCTCCTGCAAACAAAGAGTTCAGGTTGATGCTTACACCACCCTTCGGCACAATAGAAATACCATCCTGCTTCGCAATCTTAAACTGGTTAGGACTACGGTAATAAACGGTGATCTTCGAATCAGGCACCTTCATAAAAGCCACATCCGTTTTCATGGTAGCCTCAGCCTGGTAATCCCTCACTGCTGCCAGTTTTGTTTTAACCCTTCTCACAAGACTATCGGCCTGCTGCGCAGCAGCAACCATCAGCATCATAAACACCCCAAGGGTCAAGCATACTTTTTTCAAAATTCCTGTTTTCATATCCGCGTATTGCTGTACAAACTTAGTACATCGTTGTCACCGGCGCCCTTAATAAACTGGTAATTTTCCATGCGCTTCAACAACGACCCATTAACGATAATTTTTTATTGGTCTATCCAATATAATAATACATTTGTCTCATATTCTCAGTGAGTTACGAACTCATCCGTTATCCATCCTACGAAAGCGGTTTTTGGTGAAAGGCTTTGTGATCGTCATTTATTTGAATCACTATAAAAACTGTTTTATGAAAAAGTTCGTTATGGGTTTCCTTTTTGCATCCGTACTGGTAAGTGTAGGCTCTACTGCTCAGGCACAATTAGATGCTTTAAAAAAAACAGCCACTTCTACTGCACAAACCGGTATTGGTAATTTGCTTACACAGTTTTCCTCTGCTATTAAACCAACTTCATTTCTCAGTTCATGGACAGGACAAAAAACGTCCTGGTTAGGAGCAGCATCCAAAGTAACAGATGCTGTAGGTACCGCTAAAAGCATTTCATCACTGGCTGGTTTTATTAAGCCCGACATGTTTAAAAGCGGCTTTAACGTAAACAGCCTGATCCAGACTGCCGGCACTGTAAAAACAATGTCCAGCGCAACAGGCTTACTGAAAAACCTGGAAGGCGGATTGAAACCGGAAGCACTTACTTCAGCATGGAGCTCACAACGCAGCGGTTGGCTGAGCGCATTGGACCTCGTTAAATAAATAGCTTATTTTCATTTAAAAGGGAGTACATCCTTTCACGAAGGATGTACTCCCTTTTTATATCAGGACAAAATATCTTTTCTTTTAAACACCGCTATTGATAATCCCAGGAAAACGATGATGTGAATTATCAGGATGCCGGCCGATCGTATCACACTTGAATAGGGAATAGGATCATCAAAAAATGCTTTCCAGCCCAGCATGTGCGAGGTAAAGAGGTAAGGCTTTATCAGGTTAAACAGGGGCAGGTCCATCGAGGTAAGAATGGTGCATACAATCACAACACTCATGGTTGTTACAATTGGCCCGATAGCATTTTCTGCAAATAGTGACAAGAAAAAAGACAACGCAGCAACCGTTGTCATGGCAATGGCGGCAAACCCAAACGCAGCCACATAACGCCACATTACATCCGCACTCTCAAGCATTATTACCTGCTCGCTTTTAAAGATCAGCAGGTCGCCACGGCCAAATACCAGCAACGAAATAAACAACGCCAGCAACGCCATCCACAACAATAGCATCAGTGTGTAAAGAGTAGTAGCAATAAACTTGCTGTATATAATCGCCGCCCGGCTCAATGGTTTACCAGCCAGCAAACGCAGGGTGCCCATATTGGCCTCTCCGGCTATCATATCTCCTCCTACCAGCGCAATCAATAAGGGTACATGTATCAGCAAGGTTTGCAGAATGACGTAGCAGATGAGGTAACCATTCAGGATCTTACCCTTAATCTCAAACATGTCTTTAATGTTCTGCAGCATAAACTGCACATAGGTTTCCCCATCAACATAAAAAGCCAGCTGAATGAGCAATACAATAACAGTTATAGCAACAAAGGCAATATAGGTGCGGGGCCGCTTAAAGATCTTAAACAGCTCAATTTGTAAAAGTGTCCACATGCCGGTTGGCGGTTGTAAGTGATAAAAAATAAGCTTCCAGTGAATGCTGTGGTTGCAATGCAATGATCTCGGCACCCATCCCCACCAGGTCGCTGGTAAGCCGGGGCAACAATTGCTTATCCAACTGAAATACGATGGTTTGCTGCTGATGTTCCTTCACAAAAGATTGCCAGAAACTTTGCGCGAGCTTTGACAATATCACTTCGGGATTATTTAACTGTAGTGATACCAGCATTTTTTTACTATCAAACAGGTGCTCCACATTCCCCTCTACCATTTTCTTTCCCTTGTCAATAATGATCATGCGGTTAGCCACCATTTCAATTTCATTCAGCAGGTGCGAAGACACAAGAACCGTTTTACCCTGCTTCCTGCTCAGATCAAGCACCAGGTTCCTGATATCTGCTATCCCCTGCGGATCAAGTCCATTTGTTGGTTCATCCAGTATGATCAGTTGTGGATTATGCACCAGGGCTACAGCAATTCCCAATCGCTGTTTCATTCCCTGCGAAAAAGTATGCACCTTACTGTTTGCACGACTGATGAGACCAACCTGCTCCAACTGCGCTTCCAGCAAACTGCGGGTTGGTTTTACGCCGCTAATGCGTGCAAACAATGCCAGGTTTTCGTAGGCGGTTAAATATTTATAGAGATCAGGGCGCTCTATCACAGCACCAACCTGTCGCAAAATCTCTTTGCGATGGCTATTGAGGTTCATGCCAAACATCTCAATTTTACCGGCAGTAGGCCGGATAAGCGTCAGCAACATCCGGATAGTAGTAGATTTCCCGGCACCGTTCTGGCCAAGAAAACCATAAATATCACCGGCATTTACCGTGAAGGATAGATCATCCACAGCTTTCATGTCGCCGTACTGCTTACTAAGATGTTCAACCTGTATAACTACAGACATGGAAACGGGGTTTTGTTACCAAAAACAATACAAGTTACAGATCGTAAATGTTGTGAAGCAAACGTTGTTCCTGATACCTGAAAGATTGTTGCATTATTTACGGGGTATCGATTGCAGACTGTACTGCAAATTACACCGCAAAAATTTCCGCACCAGTAAAAAACTGTTTTTGAGGCATTTATAACAGTTTTTTATACCTGTTTTCAATTTTAATGTCTCCAAAACTTGCATAAACTAAAAAGGGCTACTACATTTGTCCTGTACTTCAAATCCTCTGACAATCCGTAATCGCAGCACTTCTTCGCTGTACCCAATTTCCTCCAGACAGACTTATTGATTTTTTACCAGGGTTATTTCCTGTTATACATATTTCTTCCAATAGCTATGCAAGTTCCGTTTTAGGCACTAAGCCTTCGTACACCTTTGCAACGTATTTCTCCTTCCTTTGAATGACCCCGATGACAAGTGTCATCAAGTGCAACCTGTTATTTTTTTACGCTGAAACCTACAAAAATGAAACGGAACTTTACCTTAATGGTATCCGCATGGATACTTATTGCCTCAACCGCTATCGCCCAAACCGGCGACAACTTTAATTCACGCACAGGGGTATCTCTTTCACAGGTCAAATCTTACTTACAGGATCAATGCTGGATCTTCAATGATTTCGATGTAAACGATAGCTGGACACCCGCTATTGAAGGAAATGGCGCTATGGTATCTGCTGCCGCCGTTACATCAACTTCCAACACCGGCATTTATACTCCTGTACTCGACGTATGGGGAGAGATCACAGTATCATTCAAATACAAACTCAATGCAACACTGGCATCAGGCGAACGCCGCTGGTTAAAAATATACCTTACCGACGCTGAAGGCATGATGACCGGCGATCTGCTGGATAGCGTTGAAATAAAGAACTTCAATACCGGCACCACTTATGAATATTCTAAAACATTCTATAACGTTGGTTCTGGTCCTTACAAATTATTCCTCAATTATCGCGGCATTGGTGGTTCTACACGTATCGCCATTGACCAGTTAACTGCTTCTGTTCCCTTATGGTATCCTCATACCTGTAATGATGCGCCCGTAGCTGTATATGACGCTATAGCAGGTTCAGCCGATCGCAAAGCGAGTGGCAAAGTAACCACTAACGACCACGATCCAAACAACGAAGGCTTCAATGCCTACCTGGTACAAGGCTCTCCCGATGGTACTGTTGTTTTGAATACTGACGGTACATTCACTTTCACCCCCAATCCGGGCTTTATTGGTGAGGTTACTGTTTTCAGCTACAGGATCTGTGATTTTGGCTTCCCTTCACAGTGCTCTAACGAAACAAACGTGGTACTTACTTTCCCGGTTAATACTGTAACACTGCCTGTAGGTTTAACCGACTTTAAAGGTCTTTATAAAAATGACGGAGTGGTTGAACTGAGCTGGAACACAGGCTTTGAGCAGAACAGTTCACACTTTGAGGTAGAAAGAAGCATCGATGGCGCAGCATGGCAAACCGTAGGCACGGTTAAAGCAATCGGCAACTCAGTAGTAACCTACAACTACAATTTTATTGACAATGCCGGTCGCAATACTGCTAACAAAAAAGATCTGTACTATCGCTTAAAACAGGTTGACCTGGATGGCAAAAGCGTTTACAGCCGTGTATTGATTGTACGTGTGTACAATACCCGCACACTGAAAATGGTAAGTGTATCGCCCAATCCGGCTAAGAACGATATTAGTGTAACGGTACAGTTAAATGAGCAGGCCGTAGTATCCATGCGCATCTTTAACATACAGGGTATGGAAGCATTACGCAAAACAGTAAAATGTGGCGAAGGCTCAAACAGCTTCACGGTAGAGGGATCTTCCAAATTAACACCCGGCATGTACATGCTCGAGGTTACCATCAACAGTAAAGAAAGAATGTTAGTAAAACTTATCAAAGAATAGTTTCAAGGTTTCATCAGAGGTAATAAAAGCAACTCCCCGGTTTGCCATCGCAGGCCGGGGATCTTTTATTTATACGGAATACAGGTAGTAGGTTATAGGTTGTAAGTTATAAGTAAAATACAGTTATAGCGGAGTGCCTGACTATTATATAGGATCAGCTCTGTATTTCCTTCAAAGTCCAGTATTCAAAATTCAGCATTTGATATTCTTTCGAGGACTCATCAAATCACAGAATTCCTAAATCTCCGGATCAGCAATCATTCACTGATGTCTTACTTTCCTCCATTATTAAGCCCCAGGTAAGATTGCAGGTTGTTTACATATTCTTCAAAAGCCTTAACGCCTGTAGGAGTTATTTTGCAGATAGTTTGCGGATAGTTGTCCTTAAATTGTTTTATCACTTCAATATAGCCGGCCTCTTTCAGCTTATTTATCTGAACACTCAGGTTACCAGCGGTAGCATTTGTTTTCTCTTTGATAAAAGTAAACTCCGCCTCTTTCAATCCAATAAGAAGAGAAACGACCGCAAGCCGTAACTGTGAGTGCAATATGGGATCTAGTTCTTTAAACAAAATCTCTTCATTTATGCCATTACAGGCGTGTTAATCTTCCTGAATTCATAATAGGCGATGTGACCGGGAATAATGTAGCCACATAATACAGCCCCTGCATGAAACAACATTACATCCGCAATATTGTTTGCAGTGTACAATGCAGCAAATGCAATAGCCCAGGTAACAAAAGAAGTAACAACAGATGGCCTGAAGTTCATTAAAGTGCCGTAGATCAGTATCCAGAAGCCATATAAGCCAATCAGTATAACAAAGGCTTTAGTTGGATTCACACCTTTATTCATCGAAAGAACGATCAGCATCACCAGGAAAAAGAACCCTATGTTCAGCTTCTGAAATATATCGGTGGTATAAGTATGCGCCTTCTTTTTTGCAGGGAAGAAAAAATATCGTACAATATTGTACAGCAGGGCCAACAGTGTTATAAGACCAAAGAAATTCCAGAACATGTACTGGTCCTCAAACCAGCTATTCTGTATGTTAAGATAACTCAGCACTGACACCAGGAACAACAGCCACCCCCATGCAATCCACCCCACGCCATTATCCTTCTGCTCCTTTTTTGCAGCCTGTATCATTTTCTGTATGATCAGCAAACTTTCCCTTTCTGTAATTTTATTATCTTCCATATCAGGCATTGTCTTTTTTATATTTCGAATTAAGAAGGTAGCCAGGAACTATCCAGGCAGCAACCATTGCTACAGATACCAATAACAAACGATAATCGTATGGCAGAAAAGGAGCCAGCAACGTAAGCAGCCAGCAGATGATACCACCAGTTATCAATGGCTTAAAACGGAGAATGATCCCTGAAAGAAAAGAAGGCATCCCATACAATGCCAGGAAAACAGGCCCTATTACTTTATAGGAATCATGGCCAATAATGATAATACATAAGAACACCATCAATGCCATCGTGATCGCAAATACCATCCATACATACTTAATAATATCATGGGTATATGTACGCACCTTACCTCTGCGATGTCTGCGCACCAGGTAAAATACCTGGTAAATAAAAGCAGCCCATGTTAACATCCATACATTATAGTGCTTTTCATAATGCATAAAATGCAGCAGTACAAACTGAGCCAGACTACATACGAATACTACCCAGCCCCACAGTAAATACAGGTGGCCATTCTCGCCAAAGCTGTTTTTTGCCTTGTTGATCATTTCCTGGATAATAGCAAGACTTTCCTGCTGCGAAAAATCCGGATCGTTCTGCATAATAGTTGAATTAACACGTTAAAGGCTGTCGCGCCTGAACGCGACAGCTCTTGTATTTTTTGAGTGCTCAAATATAAAATTGTCAGCGATAGAAACGCCTGACACAATGCACATTATTTGCACCCTGCCAATGTCTCTTCTGTCTGCTTTTTACCCCAGGTTGGCGATAATGGTGATGCAGGTTTAAATGTGGCATATCTCTTCACAGCCTCTTCCAGTACGGGTTTGGCAGTTGCACATCCTCCTCCGAACTGCTCAGGAGTACCGCGCAGGTTCTGTCCCTGCAGGTAATACGGACGTGGATTGGTGGGATCTTGTTTTTTTGACAATTCCAGCGCCTCATCGATCTCTTTTGAATACTGCATCCAGCGCTGTGCAGGGTCTACAAGCATTCGCAATGTGGCAATCAGCGATTTCAGGCAGGAGATCTCAGAGTTACTTTTCTCAAGGGCCTCAGCCTTGGTGATATATGAAGTAGCCTTATCCGCGTAGCCATCATACATATCCTGCTTATTCTTAATAAATGCAGCAATGGTTTGCGTATAAGCTGCATAGTAATAAGGCAGCCACTGTGTTTTTTCAGCTTCTGCAATACGTTCAAAAGCGGCTGAAGCAGCCAGCATATCATCTGCAGATTTAGATGAGTCGATCTGCTGGATAGCATTGGTCATTGCCTTCACATATTTTTCACTTTGTGCAAAACTTCCGGTAACAAAAGCCAGTAAAGCCACTACTAAAAGTATCTTTCTCATAATTGATTTTATTTAGTTTTTCAGAATGAAAATTAATTGCTGTGTTGTCTGTTTCTCATCATATGCTCATATTCCCTTTCCACACTACCTTCTTTAGGAAACACATAGGCATTCATAAAGCGGAATAACAAGCCAATGCCCCATCCCATCATCGGCCATACCGGCCAGGGAAAAATTCCACCGTAAGAAGAATGTCCGTTAAAAGCCCAGATAGCCCACAAAAAAGTAATAACTACAAGATACACACCTACCTGGTATTTAAAGCTGGCGCGACGTTTTGCAATTTCCCAAACGTGGAGGTCTTTTGCATTTTCCATAAAATTCAGTTTAATTGTTATTAGTTAAAGTTGTTTTTACAATTACAGGTTACTGTTTATTACATCATCCGTTCTGTCTATACCAAAGCTGATAAAGCAGCCAAGGAAAAAGAACCTTTTAGCAGTAGGCAGTATCGGATCTTTATAATTTCCATTGTACGAATAATTGTATCCAAACACCTGCGAATTACCCAGTATATTGTTGGCAAGGAATACAAACACAATAAAGTTCTTAGCATCCTTTTTCCCGATTTTAGGCAGGTAGTTCACACTAAGGCTCAGGTTATTATAAGTAATGGTTTTACCCTGATCAGCTACATTATACTTATTACTGTTTGCATCATAACGGATATTATAATAAGGGCGTCCGGTAGCAAAGGAATAAGTAGCACCAAACTGGGTTTTTAGTTTTGTAAAGAATCTCTTCACTACCAGGTTGGCAGTATGGTCTGCAGCAAAATTGGGCTGTATGGCATATGGATAATTCAGGTAATCTCTCTTGGTATTGAGATAAGAATAAGAGATCCAGTAATCAACATTCTTAAACGTTTTCTTATCACGCCAGAACAACTCTATCCCTTTCGCATCGCCATAACCTGCGCTGCCAATACTGTCTGTAACATTATGAATATCAGTATAGGTTTTAACCAGGTTTTCATACTTCTTATAAAAAGCTTCTATTCTCAATGTATAGTTGCTGTTTATTCGCTGGTAGTTAGCGATATAATGCGTAGCCTTTGTATACTGCAGGTTATTATATGCATAGTTCCTGATAAAAAAATCCTTCTCGGGCTTCTGGTAAAAGATGCCATAAGCCAGCGATGCCTGTGCATGTCGGCTCAACTTATAAGCCAGTGATAAGCGTGGTGCAATATTGGCCTTATCCAGTTGCGATGACTGTTCCAGCCTGCCACCAATCTTTGCAGCAATATCATTCGTTACATATACATCAGCCTCTGCAAAAGCAGCTTTAAAATGATCGGTTGTATTAACAATACCGTGAGAGGTATAGCGATCAGTATAATCACTTTTATCTTTAAAATACATATACTCACCACCAAACCTGATAGCACTCAACCCGTACAGGTTCCTTTCCAGTACTGCCCTCACCTGTGCCAGGTCGCCGGTACTTTTCACATCAAAACTTTTTGAATCATAAGGTACATTGGGCAGATCAATGGGTTGGTTGTTCTCATTCTGCAACTGGTTATTGATCTTATCCACGTTGTTACTATAAGAAAGTCCCATGTACAATTTCCATTTCTTACCCAGCTTCTCTTTCCAGGAAAGGTTATTATACACATTAAAATTGTGCAGGCTAAATGCATCTTTTAATACCAGTGAATCAATATCAGGTCTGCGCACACCAAGCCTGTTTACATTGAAATAACCATAGTATTTAAGAATACCGGTTTTAGAGGTTTTGATCCTGAAGTTAAATTCACCATTATGAAACTGTGGTACACGGAAATTATCCGGGCGTTGTTTCACTACTGCGAAATAGGCTGCTATGTTGGTATAGTTATAGGTAGCTCCCCAGCTTGATTTCTTGTTTTTTGCCAGGTGCTGATACCCTGCGTTTAAGCCAACTGTGCTAAGCCCCAGGCTGGCAGAAGATTGCTCGGGCAGGTCTACCGATTCAAGAATTACTGCAGAAGACAATGCCTGCCCGTACAAGGCAGAGTAGCCACCGGAACTAAATACAGTTCCCTTAAAGATAAAGGGTGAAAAACGGCCACGCTGTGCGATGCCGGGCACACTGCTGAAAAAGAAATTATTTACCAGTGTACCATCTATAAATACTTTAGTCTCTGCTGCCGTACCACCACGAACGTACAAACCCTCACTCTCCCCTACCTGCTGTGCACCAGGCAACGTTTTTAAAGCACTGGTAACATCTGCATTAGCGCCTGCTGTTGTTACAATGTCAATAGGATTAAGCACTGTAGCCCTTTTGGTATCACTGGCTTCGAAAGAACCGGCAGTAATTACTACGGCAGTAAGCTCATTGGGCTCCTCTTTCAGCGAAATATCGATGGTAAGCGCTGTACCCGTAACATTGATCTTTTGTTCATATAGTTTAAATCCGATAGAAGTTACCAGCAATGTCTGCTCCCCCTTCTCGGTTGTTTTAAAATGATACTGGCCCAGCGAATCAGAAGTGCCGCCGTCATAGCTGTCTTTAATTGCCAGGCTGGCTCCATGTACAGGACGTCCTTTATTATCCCGGATCTTCCCGGAAATGGTGGTCTGAGCGTTAGTTAATAAGGCGGATAAGGCCAGGATGATTAAAGGTATCAGCTTGTACATCGTTCGTAAATTTATCATAAAACTAAAGTAGTTTATTTTATAAACCAAAATATCTTTAACCAGTCTTTAATCCAGATAGGAAGAATTACGCTATAATAATATGATTATCAGTTAAATATTTTTTACCGATCTTTTAACCTTTCGGTAAACGCTGTTTGCTGGTCGGTGAAAGTGGGTTTAGGCGGGGACCTGGACAATAAAAAAGCCACTCCGTAGACACGGAACGGCTTGTTGTTGATCGTACCCTTTAAAAAAAATCGTCCTGCGTCAAACGACGCTTAATACTTTGCTTCCGTTGTCGTATCGGTACAACTACGAACCGGAATGAAGGGCTTGAAAAAATGTCTCCCTGTAGACACAGGATGACTGTTGTTGATCGTACCCTTTAAAAAATCTTCCTTACAAGAACTAATGTTTTGATTACTGGTATTGTTGCTTCGCCAATAATGAAGGGCTTGAAAAAATGTCTCCCTGTAGACACAGGATGACTGTTGTTGATCGTACCCTTTAAAAAATCTTCGTTACAAGAACTAATGTTTTGATTACTGGTAATGTTGCTTCGCCAATAATGAAGGGCTTGAAAAAATGTCTCCCTGTAGACACAGGATGACTGTTGTTGATCGTACCCTTTAAAAAATCTTCGTTACAAGAACTAATGTTTTGATTACTGGTATTGTTGCTTCACCAATAATGAAGGGCTTGAAAAAATGTCTCCCTGTAGACACAGGATGACTGTTGTTGATCGTACCCTTTAAAAAATCTTCGTTACAAGAACTAATGTTTTGATTACTGGTATTGTTGCTTCACCAATAATGAAGGGCTTTGAAAAATGTCTCCCTGTGGACACAAGGTGACTGTTGTTGATCGTACCCTTTAAAAATCTTCTGATTTTACCTACCGGGTAATATCAATATCTTAATTGAACAGTAATAATAGTTATTGCTTTACTATACGCATTGTAGCCTCTGTTGTATTAGCCGAGCTGGCTTTCACTACATATACACCTGCGCCAAGTTCGCGCACATTTATAACCTCTGTAGATCCACACTGGCTGTTTGTTGCATGCTTTACCAGTTGTCCTTTGCTATCGTAAATACCGTAATTCAATGTTTTATTCTGCCACTCAACAGGGATCACTATACGAACTTCTTCTGTAGCGGGGTTAGGATACGCAAACAACTTTATTCCATTTGCATCCTTACTGTTACGCACAATTTCTACGTTAGAATTCTGATAACGACCCTGCATATCTACCAATCGGAGACGATAGTATAATACGCCTGCCGATTGCGTTCTAAGCACATCTTTATACGTGTAGTGCTGCTTCACATTATCATAATCACCGGTAAAGATCATTGCCACGCTGGAGTAATCACGACCGTTAGTACTTCTTTCTATCACAAAATGACTCAGTTCTTTTTCCTGGCCGGTTGTCCAGCTCAATGACACAGTCTGATCATTAAGTGATGCTGAAAAAGCAGTTAATACAAGTGGTAAATTAAATTCCGAAGATTGATTGCCTGAAACGATGTTTGTATCAGCTGCTATGTAAGTAGATGTAGAATATATAGTACGAGAGCCCGCAAATGCCGGGAGATTCATTGATAAAGAAACCAGCACTAAGGCCAGAAAATGAATACGAGAAACAATTAGTTGTCCGGTAAAGGAATGTAACCTTGTTTTCATAATGTACGATTTAAAGGGACACAGTGTAACCTGGCCTCACAGGCGAATTGGAAATCGTAAACTATTCACGCATTGGTGAAAGATTGACTTGTGTTACCGGGAAATTGGATGGGATCTTTGAGTACGGTTATTACCGGAGATTGGAGGAGGCGGTTCGTGTTGAACGCGAGGTCAAAGAAAGAAACAATATTTCATTTATGCAATAGGGGCTGCCAACTTTTTTTATTACAGAATAGATTAAGAACTGCTTATCAACTAATTACATTATTAACAGGTTAGAGATGGTTAATAAATCACCCCGCTTAAATCCTGTTTACATTAGCGTTCCGCTTTCAGCGTTAGACATATAGCGTAATAAAAAATCCCTCCGCAAATGCGGAGGGATGATATAACGATAATGCAATAATCTAATCTTATGCTTATTTGTACTGAGGGATCAGTTCTTTTGCAAGGTTCACCATTTTCTGAACGCCATCGTCTGGCAGGTTACCTTTTTTGAACTGTGCCAATACATCCGGCAGTTTATTTTCCATCTCCATCAGGAAGTGCTCTTCAAATGCACCTACTTTCTTCACTGATACTTCACGCAACAAACCGTTTGTACCCAGGTAAATAATAGCTACCTGTTTTTCTACAGAGAATGGAGTGTACTGCGGTTGTTTCAGGATCTCCACGTTACGTGCACCTTTGTCAAGTACCAGTTTGGTAGAAGCATCCAGATCACCACCGAATTTAGAGAACGCTTCCATCTCACGATACAGTGCCTGGTCAAGTTTCAGTGTACCAGATACTTTCTTCATGGATTTGATCTGCGCACTACCACCCACGCGGCTTACAGAGATACCCACGTTGATCGCAGGACGGATACCGGCGTTGAACAGGTTACCTTCCAGGAAGATCTGTCCGTCGGTGATAGAAATTACGTTTGTAGGAATGTATGCAGATACGTCACCGGCCTGTGTTTCGATAATTGGCAATGCAGTTAAAGAACCACCACCTTTTACCAGGTGTTTAATAGAATCCGGTAAGTCGTTCATATTCTTGGCAACGTTGTCATCACTAATAACTTTAGCGGCACGCTCCAGCAAACGGCTATGCAGGTAGAATACGTCACCAGGATAAGCCTCACGACCAGGAGGACGACGCAGCAACAGAGAAACCTCACGGTAAGCTACGGCCTGTTTTGACAGATCATCATACACGATCAATGCAGGACGACCGGTATCACGGAAGTATTCACCAATAGCAGCACCGGCAAAAGGAGCATAGAACTGCAGAGGAGCAGGATCAGAAGCAGAAGCCGCTACGATGGTAGTATAAGCCATAGCACCATTTTCTTCCAGGGTTTTCATAACACCGGCAATGGTAGAGGCTTTCTGACCAATCGCAACATATATACAATAAACAGGTTTACCTGCTGCAAAAAATTCTTTCTGGTTGATGATAGTATCAATCGCAATAGCGGTTTTACCAGTCTGACGGTCACCAATGATCAACTCACGCTGTCCACGGCCGATGGGGATCATCGCATCTACCGCTTTCAAACCTGTCTGCATTGGTTCTTTTACCGGCTCACGGAAAATTACACCAGGTGCTTTACGCTCCAGGGGCATTTCGTATTTTTCGCCAGTGAGAGGTCCTTTACCATCAATTGGCAGACCTAATGTATTTACTACGCGGCCCAGCATGCCTTCACCTACCTGGATAGAGGCAATTTTACCGGTACGACGAACTTTAGCACCTTCTTTCAGATCACCACTTTCACCCATCAATACCACACCTACGTTATCTTCTTCAAGGTTCAGGGCAATTGCCTGTACACCATTTTCAAATTCTACCAGTTCACCGGAACGAACATTGTTCAATCCATAAACACGGGCAATACCATCGCCCACCTGTAATACGGTACCAACTTCTTCCAGGTCGGCCGCCGCATTAAAATTGCTCAATTGCTGGCGCAATATCGCGGATATCTCATCAGGTTTAATCTCTGCCATATATTACTGTTTATCGTTTTTAGGTTATAAAGTGCCAGGATCAATAGCGATGGTAATTCACCATTCACTACTTACCACTCACTATCGAATTTTGTAAATGAAATCGTTATTCAGGAACTGTGACTTGATCTTGTTCAGGTCATATGCAACACTGGCATCTACCAGGCTATCGCCCAGTTCCAATACAAAACCACCAATCAGGTCTTCATTTACCGCAGTTTCCAGTTCTACCTGTTTCATGGCAGTCTGAGATTGTACTGTGGTAATGATCTGCTTTTTCAAATCTTCGCTTACAGGAGAAGCAGTGGTCAGTTTAATAGTATGAATTCCTTTATACTGTTTGTACTGCTCAATAAAGGCTGCAATGATCTCGGGCAGGTTCGATTCGCGGCCTTTGGTCACCAGCAGTTGGTTGAAAGCTGTAGTCAACTCACCTACTTTACCGGCAGTAACAGCTTGTAAAATAGCAGTCTTCTTATCAGCTTTTATAATGGGGCTTCTCAGCAGGCTTACAAAATCGCGGCTCTGGCGGCAAATATCCTGCAGCAACAGCATATCCTTGTACACTGCTTCCAACTGATTCTTTTCGAGGGCCAGACCCAGCAAACTTTTGGCGTATCTACCTGCTAAACGTGGATTGGGCATAAACTAATTTGAAAATTTATGAATTTGAAAACTTGAAAACTACAGTGCCAACCCATTTTCAAATCAGCACATTTTCAAATTCTCAAATTAATTGAGCTTCACTTCTTCAGCCAGTTGCTTAATATATTTTTCCTGTTCGCCTTTGTTGCTCAGTTCACGACGTAAGATCTTTTCAGACACTTCGATCACCAATGCACCAACCTGGTTTTTCACATCAGTTAAAGCTGCCATTTTCTGTTGCTGGATAGCTTGGTTAGCGTCAGCAATAATTTTATTGGCTTCTACTTTAGCCTGCTCTTTTGCTTCGTTGATAATTTTGTCTTTGGTATCGCGTGCTTCTTTCAGCATCTGTGCTCTTTCTTCACGTGCTTTCGCCAGCAGTGCTTCGTTCTCACTTTTCAACTGTGCCATTTCAGCCTTTACTTTTTCGGCAGAAGAAATAGCGTCAGCAATAGTGGTTTCCCTGTCTTTCAATCCTTTCAGGATAGGTTTCCAGGCAAATTTTTTCAGGATAAAAAACACAATCAGGAACGCCAGCAGCGTCCAGACTAACAAACCTAAACCGGGTAATAACAGTTCCATATATAAAACTCAAAGTTGTTTAGAGAAAATACTGCATCCTCGGCCCTGTGCGTTGGATGCAGTAAAGATTTGCGCTAATTAAGCTGTTTTCAGAACAGCCAGGATACCTGCGATAACCGCAAACAGGGCAACACCCTCTACGAATGCAGCAGTCAGGATCATGTTAGCACGGATGTCGTTAGATGCTTCTGGTTGGCGAGCGATGCTTTCTACAGCGCCTTTACCAATCTGACCGATACCGATACCAGCACCGATAGCAGCTAAACCAGCACCAATTGCACCACCCAGGTGGCTGGTACTTACATCCAGTAAAATGTTCATTAATGCCATAAATGATCGTGTTTTGTTTTTATGAAAAAGTTTAGATAATCACAGCGTCGTCGTGGCCGCCATTTGCATCAGGATGATGCGCACCTTCCAGCGACTGACCGATAAATACAGCCGTAAGGTTGGTGAAAATGAAGGCCTGGATAAATGCTACCAGTAATTCAATCAGGTAAATGAACACAGTGAACGCGATAGATACAGGAGAAAATCCGTATCCTGCTACAGTATTCATAGCACCGAAAATGAATATCAATAAAATGAAACAGGTAATTACAATGTGACCAGCCACCATGTTGGCAAAAAGACGGATCATGAGGGCTGCAGGTTTAATCAGCAGTACACCGGCCAACTCTACAGGGATCAGGATCAGCTTTACCAGGAAGGGCACTCCGGGAGGCCAGAAGATGTGACCCCAGAAGTGAGCATTGCTGCTGAACAGGATCACGATCAGTGAGATCAGTGACAGGATCATGGTGAAGGCGATATTACCGGTTACGTTAGCACTTCCGGGAATAAGACCTACCAGGTTATTGATAAGGATGAAGAAAAATACAGTTAACAGGTAAGGCATGTATTTCTCATAAGCATGACCCAGATTGGGTTTACCAACTTCGTCACGCACAAAAGTAATAACAGGCTCTACTGCGTTCTGGAAACCAGTGGGCGCCTTATGCTGACCATCAGTGGTTTTGTATTTTTTAGCAACACGGATCATCAGGAATACCAGCAACACCAGTGAAATGATCATCTGCACTACGTTGCGTGTAAGACTGAAATCGTACACTTTTACAGCTTCGTCAACATTACCATTTGCATCAACAGCTACAATTTTGCCTTCTTCAGACTTGTAACCTTCGTGCACATGGCCATGATGCAACTGGCTGTAAGAGAAAGTTGAAAGACCTCTTTGAGGGGAATACAGAATTACCGGCAGGGGAATAGCTGCTTCATGCTCTTCGCCATCACTTCCTTTGTAAGAAAAGAAATGAAACTCATGGGCATCCATAATATGCTCCATAATCACCTTAGCCGGATCAAATGCTCCTTCCTTGGCGGGCTCTTTATGCTCCTCGTGACCGTGGTCCTGGGCATAAGACACATTAGCAAAAAATAACATAAACAGGCTGAAAGCCGCTACCAGCAAGCATTTGAAACGTTTGGAAATCATACTTTCCTGAAATTTGGCGCAAAGATAAGGACGCGCAGGGGTAAAACATACGGGCAGGTAAAATATTTTGCATATAACCCTTACCGCTTTATCCGGCCTTGCTGTCGCCCTCACTACGGATGCGCTTAATCCGCTCTAATTCAAGCACATCTATCTGATCTTTGGGCCTCCAGACAGCCTTTTTATTGTCGATAAGATGGTTGATATGAAGAAAGGGAACCTGTACACCTTCAAGGTCTGCAAATGAGGCCAGTTTAAGGCATTCATCAAATGACAAATGCTCCAATCCTTTCATGGAAGTCATAATGTCAAGTTCAATAGCTCCCCCTACATAAAAGCTGGTCCAGCCGGGAACAAACTCCATGGTTTCCAAAGAGGGGTAGTCGCCATACTCTAAGTCTTTAAAAGCCTGGCGAAGGTTTCTTCTGTTTTCCGGCATATCTTCCAGCCACATGTCGATATCGTCAGTACTTCTGCTAAACCCATGGAACAGGGTTGCCATGCCGCCAACCATTATATACCGTACATTATTTTGATTAAGAATGCGCCAGAAGCGGAGTAATTCCTCATCCAATACATCCATAAAGTGGATTTATTTTTTATGGATAATAACAGCCTTTTTGAGCATAGCATTCCGCTTCCACATTTTTGTGAAAGCATAGAGCTTTTCTATATCAGGCTTATTCATGAATTCACGCAGGCGGGCATCTTCCAACTCTTCGCGGGTTGCATAGACCGACGAATCCTCATTCAGAAGATTTTTGGGAGTATTGTTATCGTTTTGAGGATACGATTTCATACCTCCAAATTACTACTTTTTTTAAAAGCAAAAACCTAAAAGAAAGGCATTAAGGAGCTACTGTCTGCTTTTCAAACTGCATCAGGTGAAGCTTGTAATAGAAGCCCTGCAGCTTCATCAGTTCATCGTGATTACCCATTTCTTTGATCTCACCTTTATCCAGTACAATGATCTTACTGGCTTTGCGGATCGTTGATAGCCTGTGGGCTATCACAATAGAGGTTCTGCCGGCAATCAGTTTGTCGATAGCTTTCTGTATCAACTGCTCACTTTCAGTATCTACCGAAGAGGTGGCTTCATCCAATATAAGAATAGAAGGATTATATAACAACGCACGGATAAACGATAACAACTGCCGTTGTCCCAATGATAATGAACTGCCGCGTTCCATTACGTTATAATCATAACCACCAGGCAATTGCATAATAAAATCATGCATATCAATCAGCTTCGCCGCAGCGATTACCTGCTCCCGTGAAATATCAGAATTGCGCAGTGTAATGTTATCCATTATAGAACCGGAGAACAGGAACACATCCTGCAACACTACCCCAATATTTCTACGCAATGCATCCAGCTGATAATCATCGATGGAAACATCATCTATTTTTATTTCGCCCTGTTGTATATGATACAACCTGTTCATCAGGCTGATGATAGAGGTTTTACCACTACCGGTATGGCCTACAATAGCAATGGTTTCACCAGGCTGTGCCAGGAATGAAATATGCTTCAGCACATACCTGTTCTCAACATAAGCAAAGCTTACATCTTTAAATTCAATACGACCTTTTACCTGCGCAGGCGCATACGAACCTTCATGCTTAATATAATCGTCGTTATCCAGCACTTTAAACACACGTTCGCTTGCTACCATACCCATCTGTAATACATTGAACTTATCAGCGATTACACGCAGGGGTCTGAAAAGCAGGTTAAGACAGAGATAGAACGAGATCATTTCACCAATGAGGTTGCGGGCCTGTACAGGATCAGTATCCTTCAGAAAACCGGCCTGTGTGGCCGCCCACCACACCATTAAACCAGTACCTACCGCCAGCACTATTTCCACTACAGGAAAAAATACAGAGTAAGCAAAAATGGCTTTGATATTGGCGTTACGATGATCCTTATTGATCTGTTTAAATTTATCGAACTCCTGTTGCTCCGCTGCAAACGCCTGTACAACCTGCATACCGGTAATATGCTCCTGTACAAAGGCATTCAATGCAGCAATGGCATTACGTACCCTGATGAAAGATTTGTTTACACTTTCCTTGAAGAAATAAGTAGCTACGATCAGGAAAGGAAATGGCGCCAGGCTGATCAGTGTCAGCTTCCAGTCTACCGCAAACATAAACACCAGTACAGCAATAATAGACAAGAGGTCGGCAATGATGGGGATCAATCCATCCGAAAAAATATCATTGATAGCCTCAATATCGTTAATGGTGCGGGTAGTAAGTGTACCAATAGGCGTTTTATCGAACTGCGAAAGGTTCAATCCCAGTATTTTTCTGTACACACGTACACGAAGGTCCTTAACCACTGTTTGCCCTAACCAGGCAGTTAAAAAAGAGAAGTAAAAACGGAAACCAGTTTCTATCAGCAACAGCGCAATCTGGATAATAGTAACGGTAACAACTGCTTTGGTAAACTCTTGTTTTGCATCAATAGCAGCCGCTACTCCATCATGAACATCGCGATTAATAGTGAGCTGAACAAGATAAGGTCGCAGTGGTGAAATAATAGCCAGCAGGATAGCCAACGCCAGGGAGGTATAAAACCGACGTTTATATGGCGCTGCATACTGAAACACCCTCCTCAACAAACCAAAGTTGAATATTTTTTTCCCCGTTCCCTGTTCTGACATAATAGGGGGCAAAGATAGAACTAATGTGAATTGGAAAAATTGAAACCAGGGTTAATTTAAAAATGCCGCATGAAGCGTAATACATGAAGTGTGAAATGCAGGTTATACCATACAAACAACAGGGCAGAAAGTTCAATTACTGCCCATCGTCCATTTTCGTTCTGTAGGCTTTAATGAAAATAGCACCCAGGTTTTTGTAAGGAGGAATATAATCTTCAAACTTTTCACGGGCAGCCGCATCATTCTGGAAACGTGCAGTCAATTCTCTCCACATTGAGATCCAGTCTATATCGGTACCATTTACCAGGTTGGCATTGATAGCCTGTAAAATAGGCTCATTTACCGTTTTGGTACCAACCTGTTTAGACGAAATGATATGGGCATCTTCACAAATGGTCAATACCTCATTCAGGTTATTGTAACCACCGCATGAACCCAACACTACGATCTTGGCCGATGCAGGCAGCTTGGTGAGCGTAGAAGCAAGGTGATAACTATGACCACGGTGGATCACCACAGTTGGTTTCAGTTTGTGGTCAAACATATAATCCATCAGTTTCAACTGCGCCTTTTCATCGGGGTCATCTTCCCCGTACAATGGGCGGTTAGCATAGATCCAGATCGGTTTTCCTTTTACCGAAGTAATAGTTACCCAATCAGGATTTTTATCATCCACCTTCCACTCTGATTTATTGCGGAACATGGTCATGAAGTTGATAAAGGAGTTCTGACCATCCTTATCCTCATCGCCATAGAAAAATACCTGTTGTATTACACGTCCGCTGTCGTCCGTAAGTGACGCATAGCTTTGTCCATAGATAGAAGGAATACCCAGCAATGATGACAGATCTATTTTGCGGGTAGTATCAGCAGACTCAAACAATATTTTGAGCAGATCGTAAATTACAATGCCACGCTTATTGTTATCGCGCTTGTTCTTGTTGTAGCTCCATTTTACCTCGTCAAGAATGTAATTAGCCAGCTCTTTGTTTTTGTCCATAATGCTGCTGTAAGAATCAGCAACATCCACAGCATCTTCAAGACCTGTCGTTTTTTCAAGGCCAATTACAAAAGACTGCATCAATGTGGCTGCATTCTCTTTGCTCATGGTACCCAGGAAATTATTCAGCGTATTGTACCCTGCTGCAATCTTAATGAACTTACGGAAGTAATCACCATATACGCTCAATATCAGGCTATCGCCATGTGGCGTACCCATTTGTTTCAATATCCTCGGATATACACCACGCACATAGCTGGAAGTATAGATCTCATCCTCACTCAATACAGCCAGGTAATACAGTTCCTGTGCAGTAAGCCCTTCCAGCCTTTTAAAGCGTACGTTATCATCATCAACCGTATGCAAACCATTTATTTCACGGATAAAATGCTCTTTTGCAGTATGCGACATCCTTTCGGTAAGCGCTTTCATTTCCAGCGCAGTATCCCTGTTCAACAGCCTGTGAGCATAATCAATACGTGTATTTACCATCAAGCGGTAATACATCACGGGATTATCTTTTACACTATCAATCTGTGCAAAAGTGATCCTGTCATGGAACAGGTTATCAAGAAAAGGAAGGTATAATTGTCCGCTGCGGCTATTAGCCATTTTTGAAATGATCTGCACAAACGGATCACTGTGATTGCGGATACGATTCCCCAACGCATTACGCGCCTGTGCGTAGTCATAAAACTTACGGATATCCAGGTGAACGGCTATAGCGATCAGGCTGTCTGCAAAAGGAATGTTGGGGGTTTTATTCAGTTCGCGGCGCAGTTCGGTAAGTATTTCATCAGGATGCAGACCACAGTATTTCCGCAGTATTTCCAGTCTTGATGGTTCCAGCCCGGGATTATCTTTAGAGTAATAGCTCATTCCATCCACAATAATGCGGGCTACACCATAACAATTGGCTTTAATGACAGGCTCTATGCTTTCATGTTTCCTATCCAGGGCCATACACTCCTTAAACGCTTTTACGAGATCGGGAGCAAGGGAGGCCGGGAAATCAGGCTTGTTAAGATTATTGTTATAACCCTGGAGTACATTCTCAAGATTGCGGAGATATTTGATCTTGTCCTGGCCGTTCATGGTAGAGTCCAGTTCGATCTTTTCCTGCAGCTCATCCACCCTGTAAATTATGGCATCGGCAATCTGCAGGTTCACTGACTCGTCTTTGGAGATCTTTACAGTTCCGTCTGCCGAAAGCACTTTTTTCTGCTGTTTATCAACATTGTCATGCCACAGCATCCTTTCCATCGCCACTTTAAAGGGATAATTATTAGCTTGCCCCCTGCCTGCCAGGCCGGTAAAAAGACAAACAACTATTGCGATAGAAAAAGGTAAAAATGGTTTCATATGTATATCAGGTGCACAAAACCGAATCTATGCAAAAATACGACCAATTGGCCGGAAAAAGCGGAAAATCAAGGTTTAAGCCTTTGTATCTATTAACAATTTCATAATGGCATAGAATTAAACAAGCCGGGGCAGCAAATTAATTTTGCGTAAATTTATTGTTAAGATGGAGACGAAAAGCAAGCGGATTCTGATTGCTGATGACGAACCGGATATATTGGAAATCATACAGTACAACCTGTCTAAAGAGGGATATGAGGTGATTACGGCAAAAGACGGGGATGAGGCATTGGTGAAAGCTAAAAGCACTCACCCTGCCCTGATTGTACTGGACATCATGATGCCTAAAAAGAACGGTGTGGAGGTTTGCGAGATCCTGCGCTCACAGCCCGCCTTCAAAAATACGCTCATTCTCTTCCTTACCGCACTAAGCGACGAAGGTTCACATATCAAAGGCCTTGAAATCGGAGCAGATGATTATGTAAGCAAACCAATCAGCCCTAAAGTATTGGTTAGCAGGGTTAATGCCCTCTTTCGCCGCATCAACAACGAACCCACCGAACAAACCATCCGCATCGACAACCTTGAAATTGATCCGGTAAAATTTGAAGCAAGTGTAGACGGCAAGCCTGTAACACTGGCTAAAAAGGAATTTGAATTACTGTACTTACTGGCATCTAAACCCGGCCGTGTATTTCTGCGCAATGAAATACTGAACCAGGTATGGGGCAATGATGTAATTGTGGGCGACCGCACTATTGATGTACACATCCGTAAAGTGCGCCAGAAACTGGGCATAGATTGCATCACCACAGTAAAAGGAGTTGGGTACAAGTTCACGATGTAAGTGTTAGCCACTACCTTGAACTATTTCAAAACCGATTAAATAATTTAGTGGCTAATAAATCCTCCCGCAGGCGCGGGATCAGTGGAGATATGTTTTCAATCAATAATCTTTCTCCCCGTCAACTGGCGGCCTTTACTGCAGCTATATTGTCTGTGCCCATTGCACTCGGTATCCTGGTACTTACCGGCGACTGGAAAGTAGGTGCCGGCTCACTGGTAGTGGTTTTTGCCGGCAGCTACGGCCTGGTATTATTTACATTGGAAAAATTTATCTACCGCAAGATCAAGCTGATCTACAAACTCATCTACGAAACCAAGGCCACCAAAAAAGAAGAAGTTTACTTTAAATACATCCTGCCCCAGAAAAGTATTGACGAGGTAAGGGAAGACGTGGAAGCATGGGGCGAACGCCGCAATCGCGAAATTGAACTGCTGCGTAAAAATGAAGCCTACCGAAAGGAGTTTTTACAGAACCTGGCACATGAGTTCAAAACACCCATTTTCGCCATCCAGGGCTACGTAGATACCCTGCTGGACGGGGCAATGAACGAAGAAAAGGTGCGCAAAAAGTTTCTTGAGAACACAGCCAAGAACGTTGATCGCCTGGTAAACCTGGTGAACGACCTTGATGAGATTTCACGCCTGGAAAGCGGCGAGCAATTATTGTACAAACAGAACTTCATTATACAGGACCTCATTCGCGAGGTGTACGACTCTCTTTCCATCAAAACACAGGAAAAGGATATCAAGACCGGTATCAAAAAAGGTTGCGAGGCTCCCATCACTGTTTTTGCTGATAAGGAAAAGATCAAGCAGGTACTGATAAACCTGATTGAAAATGCCAGTAAATACGGCAGGCAGAATGGACACATTACAGCCAGCATTTACACTACCGACGACCAGCATGTATTGGTAGAGATCAGCGACGATGGCATTGGCATTGAAGCAGAACATCTGCACCGCATCTTTGAACGTTTTTACCGCACTGATACAGCCCGCAGCCGCGACAAAGGAGGCACGGGGCTTGGACTCGCTATCTGCAAACACATTATTGAAGCCCACGGACAAAGTATCCATGTACGCAGTACTCCTGATGTGGGCACTACTATCGGCTTTACCCTCGAATCTAAAAGAGATTAGCAGCAAAAACCCTTAGCACCTCATACTAAGGCAGTTACATGGTTTTTACGATGACGGTAGGGGTATTTACCTAAATTTAATCTCAGGTAAACATACGATCGATGTCAAAATACAGTTATATGCTGTAGCTAACTCCAAATCTATGAAAATCAGGGAACCCTTAATAGCATGTTGTATGCTATTAGCTCTGCCGTTTACTCAGCTGAGGGCTCAGTGTGGCACACAAATCTTTACTTACACAGCGACCGGCGATGGTAACACGCCCAGCACATTTACTATTCCTCAATACAATGATGGAGGTGTAAACTATCTTACCAGTATAAATATTACTGTGCGGGCTACTATTGCTTACAATGCATTTGCCATTGAAAACTCAACTGCCAGTGCTAAAAGCTCAACGGTAAGACCATTTTACTCGGCATCGCTTTCCAGTCCATCCATTACCAGTTCGCCAGGCGACCTGGATTATGCTCAGTACACTCCTACCATCGGGCCATATACATTGGCGGCTTCGGATGGTAACCCCGGAGCAGGGGCTGATTTCAGGGCCGTTTCTGCCGGTAATCTTACCAACAATACATTCATGACTGCTGATATTTATGATGCCATTGACCTGTTCAACTTTACAGGCACCGGTAACGTAAGTTTCTCTTATACACCAGATCTTAGCAGCTATTCGGTAACAACCGGTGTAAACTTTGTAAATGGTACTACGCTTGTACTCTCAGACATAGTAACAGTAACTGTTACGTACAGCTACTGCCCATTAACCACGCTTGCAAGCGATCTGTCCTTATTCACAGCTATCAAAAGAAGCAATGAACAGGTAGATCTTCACTGGGTACAGCAAACAGAAAGAGCCGACAGAACTTATACTGTTCAGAAAAGTAATGACGGTAATAATTTTACAGATCTCAAATCCGTAAAAGCAACTCCGGGCAGCAACAGTGTTGGTGATTATAACTATACCTATAATCCTTCATCCGGTGAAACAGGCAAACTGTACTTCCGTATTAAGCAAACTGAATATAACGGTGAAACTAAATACTCATCAGTAAGGATCGTTGAGATAGGAACTGCGGGTACTTCGACCACAAAGACAATGACAATATATCCCAACCCTACCCAAAAAGCAGCCTCGCTGGTGTTTGGAACACAGCCCGGCAACTGGAATGTGGATATAGTTGCACTATCAGGCCAGGTGATAAGGAAACTACAGTTCAGGAACGCATCGAAAGCAGACCTCAATACTGATGGCAGTTTACCCAGTGGTGTCTATTTTCTTAAAATAGTAAATCAACAAACGCAGGAATTACATACGCAACGATTGGTTGTACAATAAAGTGTTACCTCTGTTTCTTTGGATAAAGGCTCCGGCTTTAACTGCCGGAGCTTTTTTGTTACTTTTATTGTAGCCGTGAACTTTTACAGGTATTTTAATAAATAGAATATTTAGCACGGGTACATAACAACCCCTTATTTGCTAGGCAAAAGGCAGTAAGATGCGATAAAAGTCACGCCGCACGGGGCAAATGGGTATTGGATACTGTTACATTTGGGTACATCTAATATCCAATACCATGAAATCCATCCTGTGTGTGATGACCTCTGTGGGGTTGTCCCTTGCATCCTTTTGTTGCAGGGCTCAATGCAACGAAGCTACTACCAAAACAATATCGTACGATACAACTGTGAATGGGTACGGTAATACAATGCATAACTTTATATTTCCGAAATTCAATACCGCAATGGGAACCCTTCTTGAAGTTGACATAAGCCCTGAAATTACCCTTAACTACAGTTTCCAACTGGAGAATAAAGAGCTTATCGCTATTCCCACTTATCGTGTAAAAGCATTCCGTGAAGATGAGATCAGCAGTACATCCCTGCTGGCGCCCTTATCCTACAGTTACCAGAAAACATTTGGTCCTTACCTGCTATTGGCTGCAGATGGCTTATTGGGATCTGGTTTAGATTTTATTTTCCAACCCCCTACTTATGTTATGAATCATGTAAAACCAGGCTTTACAGTATACAATGTGGTAGATTTCATAGGATCCGGCTCTGTGCAGTTTAACTATGTCACCACTACCTCGTCGGCCGTTTTGGGAAGTATTAACAATCTTTTTAATGGTGCCGCTGTGGATACCATTAATTTCAAAGTAACTTACAAATACTGTCCCCAGATTTCACTGCCTGCTGATATTACCAGCTTCACCGCCCGTAAAACCAATGCAGGTTCAGTAGAGATCAAGTGGATTGCCCAAAACGAAACAAATACCCGGAAATATGAACTACAGAAAAGCAATGATGGCAAAAACTTTACTGGATTGGCTCAGTTCACTCCTCAATCCGGCTCAACCTCAGCCGGCAGTTATTCCAGTCAATACAGGATCCAATCGTCCGACAAACGGAAAGTGATCTTCCGCATCAAACAAACCGACACGGATGGTACTGTAAAGTACTCCCAGGTACGCATTGTTGATGTAGACAATCCCAACCAGGAAAATGACCTGCTGGCGCTTTATCCCAACCCGGTGAAAAATGCCGCGGTTACCCTGCTCTTCAGCAATCAAAACAGGGGCAACTGGCAGGTAGGCGTATATGACATCAACGGTAACCTGGTTCAGCAACACCAGTTCAACAATGCACTTGCCGGGAAGATCAACAGCGACGCTACACTTAAAAAGGGTGTTTACCTGGTAAAAGCCATTAATACCGGCACACAGGAACAACTATTGAATAAACTTGTGGTACAATAATTTTTTGAAGCACAGATACTGTTTTGTAAGGCTGGTGGAAACATCAGCCTTATTGCTTTTAGAGAAAGCCTTAAAATAAAAAGGGCGAAACCTAGAAAAGTTTCGCCGAGTCAACATTAAGAAACTGCTACGATTGCTAAATTTTTTCTTCTATTCTATACCAGATACCAAAGTCAGTTTGAAAAATTGCTAATACCAAAGAAGCACTAAATTAGGCAGCTTCTGTAAAGCCAATGTTAGCATGTCTTTAATAAACTATTAAGGAATATTATAATCTGGCCACCCATCCTGCCATCTTCTCCATTTAACGCCAGGCAATAGCCGTAAAAGTTCAGCCGGCATGTGCGTAACATTCCGTTCACATTAACACCATAATTACTTAACCAACGGTTAAACTACAGGTAATGCCGATTATGGAGCTTTGACAAACCGCAACTACATGGAAAAGCGTTCAGTAGACGTAGTGGTGATCTCAGATGTGCACCTCGGCACATACGGATGCAGAGCAAAAGAATTGGTGGCCTATCTTAAAAGCATTGAGCCAAACATTCTTATTCTCAACGGCGATATCATCGACGGCTGGCAATTCAGCAAGCGTTACTTCCCCTCTTCCCACATGGCCGTTATCAAAGAAATACTGAACCTGATGATGAAGGGAACCCGCGTGTTCTATATTACCGGCAACCATGATGAACTGCTTCGTCGCTATGTTGATTTCCAGTTAAGCAATTTTACACTTACCGATAAACTGGTATTGGAAATTGATAACAAAATGACCTGGATCTTTCATGGTGATGTATTCGACAATACTACCAAAGGCAGCGCCCGTATGCTGGCCAAACTAGGCAGTAGCGGATATGAAATGCTGATCCTTTTTAACCGCTTTGTGAACTTCGTATTGAAAGCCTTCGGACAGGAAAAAATGTCCATCTCCAAAAAAGTAATGGCAGGTGTAAATAAGGCAGTCAGCAAGATCAATGACTTTGAAATGATAGCAGCCGAACTGGCTATCGAAAAAAAATATGACTACGTTATCTGCGGACACATTCACCAGCCACAGCACCGCGTCATTGAAACAGAAAAAGGTAAGGTAACCTACCTCAACTCCGGCGACTGGGTTGAGCACCTTACAGCACTGGAATACAACCAGAACAAATGGACCATTTTTGAATACGACGAAAAGATGTTCCAGCACACTACCATCGACATGCGTGCTACGCCAAACGTACTTACAGACGAAATCAATTTTTACATAAACTCTCTTGCTATTTAAGAACTGCTATGAAAATTTTATATTCCATACAAGCTACCGGCAACGGGCATATCAGCAGGGCCATGGAACTGCTGCCCTATCTTGAAAAATTCGGCACTATCGACATCTTTCTCAGTGGTGCCAACAGTACGCTCCCACTGGAAGCCCCTATTACCTATCGCAGCAAAGGGCTCAGCCTTTACTATACCTGCGAGGGTACTTTAAATTATTGGAAAATGATGCGCAACATCTCCCCCTTACGCATCAGGAAAGAAGTGCAGGACCTGCCGGTAGAAAAGTATGACCTGGTGATCAACGATTTTGAATGTATCACCTCCCTGGCATGTGCACAGAAAAAAGTTCCCTCGGTGAACTTCGGTCACCAGGCCAGTTTTTTATCAGATAAAACACCAAGACCCCAGAAAGTAAATAAAACCGGTGAGTGGATCCTGAAAAATTATGCCCGCGCATCCCAATACATAGGTTTGCATTTTGAATGCTACGATGATTTCATCTTCTCGCCGGTTATTAAAGAAGATATTTTGCAGGCAGAGCCACGCAACGATGGCCACATCACTGTTTATCTTCCTTCTTATTGCGACAACCAGTTAATGCAATTTCTGCAGCCTTTAAAAGACCATCGTTTCCAGGTTTTCTCAAGAGATGTGAAAGAGCCCAAAACTGTAGGGCATATCACCTTTATACCAGTTAGCAAACAAGGCTTCAACCAGAGCCTTATCAGCTGTCATGGTATAGTTTGCGGAGCTGGCTTTGAAACACCTGCAGAAGCATTACACCTGAAAAAGAAAATGATCGCTATTCCCATCAAAGGGCAATATGAGCAACAATGTAATGCCGCTGCACTGAAGAAAATAGGTATCCGTACATTAGACAAGCTCGATGACGATTTTAATGATACATTCAATAACTGGGTAAATGATCCTGAAACCCCTTCAGTTTCTTACCAGTATTCTACAGAAGCTATTGTAAATATGCTCATGTTCCGCTGCACCAACCTTCGCTACGAACTGGAGATCCCCTATCCTGAACTGGTATTCAATTAAGCCATAACAAGTCCATACAACAACAATCGAAAAAGCGGCAGGGATCTTCCTCTGCCGCTTTTGTTTATAGCGCACTCACAACAATAAACACTGGTTAGCTTATCATGTATATAAAAAACAAAGCCGTCGCGATAGAGATCGCACGGCTATAGTCACATGAGAAAATTCTGCCTTGAAAGAATTTATAATTTAGTAGTCGTCTGTTTTGGTAGAATGTTGCACACAACATTGGATAAAATATGCAGTAAGTCAGGAGTGGCCTATACATGATTAGTTGGCGTATTTCTTCAATCCCTTCTTCCCCGTTTTCGGCAATGCAAAGGTAGGGGCAGCAGGTTACCGATAGCTTAATTCTACTTTATGCCAGCGTTAAGAAATCAGAGGCCTCACGCAAGGGCGGGGAATGCAAGTTGGCAGTTGGGTTTCACGCAAAGGTGCAAAGATTCGCGAAGACGCAATGTAAGCCGCCAGGAATACAAGTTGGCAATTTGCAGTTGAACCTCTGAGGCATCAGATTTCTAACTCTTTGTATTTTCCTTCGAAATTTGATATTCAAAATTTGACATTCGATATTTTCGCCTTCCGTACTTCGTACTTCTTATTTCGTACTTGCTTAAACCTTGTGTCTTTCTCATTTCTAATTCCCTAAATCCTCGCCTAAAGCCGGAATAAAGGCGTGACACGGTTGCATCACCCAGCTACATATCGGACAGCACGCTTATAACCGTGCCACGCCTTGCACACCCTGCTCCCTTGTCTTTTCAGACCTCCTCCTTCAGACTTCCTGTATTCACCCTTCTTCATTCCACATTTCTAATTCCTTATTTCTCATTTTCCCCTCGCCCTGAAGGACAAGGCAATCAATTCGAATACATTCCCTTGACAAACAACATTACCCACCGGCTAAAGCCGGGAATAAAAACGTGACACGGTTGCACTATCCAGCTACATATCGGGCAGCATGCTTATAACGGTGCCACGCCTTCCCCCTGCTCCGCGTTCAGCATTAAGCGTTCCGCGTTTAACCTTTCTCCATTCGCACATTAGCAAATCTGCACATTTGCACATTACCTTGCTCCTGACTCCTTAATACCAAGTCTATATTTAAGCATAGTTTACTTATTACTTAACCCTTATTTTCTATGCTTTTACCTAAGAGCAAACTATACCCAAACTATAAGCAAATATTAGCCAATCAATAACCAAACTACAAGCAAACCATAACCAGGTAGCTTTCAATACCCTGTTAAAACATGTAAATACCCAAATACGATCATCGTAAATGTTAAAACAAAGGCCCCGGGTGCGTACCTCCAAGAAAGAAGTAGTGGGTGGAGATGTGATGATAAAAAGCGGATTGTAACTTTAAGAAGCATGAAAAAGGAGGAACGTGAAATAAGAAGTGTTCAGATCGATCCCGATAATCCGGCATATATTGTCTGGATCGGAACGATGCATAAGCGTAACCTCACGTTTTACATGCTGAATGGTCAATACCTGGTGCGGGCTAAAAGCTCACTGGATGGGAACCGGGTAAAACGTTCTCCCAGGTTTAAAAAGACAATGCAGTTTGCAGGCAAACTAGGTAAGGCTTCAGCCATAGCATCTGAGGTGTATGGGCAATTGCCGGAGGGCTGGAAGCTGCATAGCCTGTACCGCCAACTCGTGGGAGTAGGTAACCAGTTACTGAAAACACAAGAGTGTACTGATGATGAAGTAGCAAATGCTTTATGGGAACATCTCTATAGCCTGGGATACGATCCACAGATTGATTATGAAGTAATACAACCTTCTACCGAACAATATATTGAGCGAGGCAGTGAAACAATTTCCCGACCTGCCGTAACAGGATCAGCAACTGTTACAAGAAGTATTATCATCCCAACAAAACGCCGTGTAGCTATAAGAAGACGCTTCAGTAAGCAGATTACAAGCTACCGGCTGCCCGACAGCAGTTGAAAGTATAAAGTTTAATGTTTAAGGTGCGGCGCGTTGAAGTCCTTGAGTAAATGAAACCCGCTGCTATTACAGTAAGTCGTTTCTATAACTGCTGGCTTTTACTATTAAAAGAGAAAGCCCGAACTTAAACACTTTAAACCTTAAACTTTATACCTTATACTTGATCACCCCAAAAAACAAATGACCCGCCGGAAAGCGGGCCATCTGCTGTATATTTTACAAGAGAGCAGGCTTTAATTAAACAGCCCCTCTGAGCACTATTAGTTGAAGATAGTCCAACCTCTCCACCAGTTTGCATCGTCACCTGCAGGAGCAATACCACCTCTGAAGGTTACAACTTTAAAGCCGGTCAGTTTGGGATCTTTTGCTGTATCGAAGCTTGCGCCGGTAGCAGCAGGAGAAGTACCAAAAGGAGTAGGATCAAGGTTAGTGTAGTTGAATGGATTTACAAACTTAGCATCAGATACATTGGTAAGAATGCTGTTACCAAAATAAGGATTGGTAAACCATGAAATAACAGAAGCCTGTGTAGCACCTGTTGGTGTACCGGAAGCAGCATAGTTAAGTGCATTATCGCAACCTGCAATGATGTTGTAACGCAGGCGCAGTGTGCTATCCTGCATGTTCAGGTCAGTAGCACGGCCTTTAGAAGCATCGATCAGGATACCTGTAGGCCAGCCCAGGAATACAGAGTTGTAAATAGACAGCTGTGTATTTCTGCGGATATGTGCACCAGCCAGGAACAGAGAGCTTCCTTTGTTAGTTAAAGTAGCTTTAGGGCCAATAGCAGTTACGTTGCTGAATACTGCAGAGGTCTGAGGTGTTAATGTAGAGCCGTTAGCGTCATTATCACTTTCAAATGCTTCTGAGTTAGAAAGGTCAGCAATCAGCGAGTCACGGATGATCAGGCCAAACTGTACTCTACCACTGAAACCGTTATCAGTATCAAAATCATCATCCTGTGTTTTGTAAGAGATCAGGTAGCTACAGTTTACAGTACCACCGAACCACTCAATACCATCATCTTTTGCATAAGTGATCTGGATGTGGTCAATAACAGTTTTGTTACCTACGCCACCCAGTGTAAGACTGTTGATCTCTTTATCGGGCAGAAATGCGTAACCAGCATATTGAATACGAACGTATTTCATTACACCAGAGCTGTCATCAGCTTTGGTAACGCCGTTTTTATCTTTACCATATAAACCGTTGCCATCCGCATCGTTTACACCGCCTTCAATTTCACCTAAACCAGCAGTTCCGTTGTAAGAAGCATTGGTAGGAGCTATACCCAGCAGAACGATACCAGCCCAGTCGCCACTACGAGGGTTAGGAGAAGCAGAAGTAAATACAATGGGTTTATCGGCAGTACCAACTGCATTGATCTTTGCGCCACGTGTAATTATCAGGCCACCGATAGGATCAGTGTATTTACCTTGTACCACAGCGCCAGCTTCAATAGTGATAGTAGCGTTGTTGGTGATATACACCAGTCCTTCCAGGTAGTTAGTGTTACCAGCTTTCAGAACAGTATCTTTCGTAATTTTTCCTTTCAGGGTAATGGTTTGTCCGGTATTTCCGTTCCCATTTCCTCCGTTATTGCCGGTTCCACTGCTGTCACCGTCAACTTCAATCTTACGGCAGCCGGTTATTCCTATAACAGCAACGACTCCCAATAACAGTATTTTTTTCATAACCTTTTTTTAGATTTTATAGAGTGTAATAGTTTGAGTTTCTCAGTGTTTATTTAAAAGTGTAGCCAAAGGTTACACCGAAGGTTGTTCCATAGCGACGTACAATGGCTGTAGCATCCTGTGATTTGCTAAATTTCTTATTTGCATCCAGGTCGTGGTAGAAATATGCTTTCTGGTTTAAGATGTCAGCAATATTCAATCTTACTTCGCCACGGCTTTTGAATAATTTTTTAGCGATCTGGAAGTCTAACAATGGACGTGGGTTTTCCCAGATAGCAGGGATCTGTTCGTTACCTACATACAGGATACGGCGACCGATCTGGTTAAACAATAACGTGGTGTTGATGCCCAGTTTTTCCAGGTCGTATTGTAATGCAGCATTGATAACATAAGGTGACTGTCCCTGCATTGGCCTATCAACAATTGAAGAGGAACCTCCTACGCGGTTGTAGATATAAGAGAAGTTACCGGAGAAAGTGAAGTTTCTCAAAGAAGGCATGAAATCAAGTTTCTTGCGGATCTCGAACTCTGCACCGAAGTCGGTAGCTTTCTCAATATTCAGGTAGTTAAAGGTATTGCTGGTACCCACACCAGACTGGTTAAAGAATACTTCAATAGGATTCTTAAAGTATTTATAGAATACACCCAGTGTAATAACCTCACCGGCACGGGGATAGATCTCATAACGCAGATCAAAGTTGCTCACCTTTGTACGCTGCAGAGAAGGCGTACCAACTACAGTAGCACCCAACTCAAAATCGAAGAACGCAAAGGGAGACAGTTCACGGAACTCAGGACGGATAACCGTTTGAGAAGCCGACAAACGCAGGTTTGTGCTCTGGTTTGTTTTGAAGGTAATATTGATACCGGGCAGGAAGTCGGTTACTCTTGACTCTACGTGGCGGGGATCGCTGCGTTTTACACTACCGATAACCTGGTCAAAGTCTTCAACACGCAAGCCCCATACCACACGCAGCTTATCGCTGAACTGGTTGTCAAACTGCAGGAAACCTGCATTGAGGATTGAGTTGGCCAGGTAGCGGAAACGGTTACCAGAGATCTCATCAAATCCGAATTTATTATCTTTTTCAGGACCAAAGTTCTCAGGGCTGAATACAGTTGACTCATCCAGTGAACGCAGTTGCTCATTATCTTTTGGCAGGTACACAGAGAAAGGTCTTGCATCAAACAAACGATCCTTTACCTGGAACATGTAACCACCTTTGATGGTTTGCTTGTTGCCCAGCCAGTCAAAAGATTTGGACAGATCACCACCGGCTGTATAGATATAATCGTTGAGGTTAGAATAGAAACGGCTACCGGTTTTCTGAGACAGCGTATTTGCGATCAGCAACTGGTAATCACTTCTTCCACTAAACTGGTTGTATTGAATACGACGCTGATCGGGAATATATTGATCCAGGATGTTGAAACCACCATACCAGTGCAAACGGATATCAGCAGGAGAAATGCTGTGGTCACCGATCAGCTGTGTGTTCCAGTAAATATTAGAACGGAAAGCAAGTTCCTGTGCACGGATGCTCTGACCGTTGATAGGATCTGCTTCATAATCCAGGCCTGTACGTCTGGTAGTATAATCAGAAGCATTTACGTTCAGGATATTCTTAAAGCTGATCTTGTTCTTGCTGTTCAGTTGCAGTGTTGCATTAGCCAATGCTCCCCACAGTACATCCTGTGAGTATTTATTATTATTATAGTTAAAGTTCACATCGGCCTTTGTGCCATTGATGCTGAAAAAACGGTTCTCATATTCCAGGCGACGAACTGACCTGTTATAAGTAAGTGCTACAGTAGCGCCGAATTTTTTGCCAAACAATGTTGTATTCAAGCCACCACTTGCCTGGAAAGAGGCATTCAAACCGGGGCTACCTGCATCAGATGACCATACATTTTTGAACTGTTGTCCATAAGCTGTTTTCTGATCAGGAGTAAGGTTTCCGAAATCAGTTTTCTTAGGGAAGTTAGAACCGGGCAACCCACGTGTGCCATCATCAAACCCTAACCAATCGAGCTTACCACCTTTATAAGAATAGAAGTCTTTACCGATTGTTTGAGAGTTAAAACCAGTACCTGCCTGGATGTTTAAGAAGTTTGCAGCAGGAATATCTTTTGTATTTACCTGTACCAGACCACCGGCCCACTCACCAGGCAGTTCGGGAACGAACGCTTTATTAATAATGATATTATCAATAACGTTTGCAGGGAAGATATCGAAAGAGAAAGTTTTACGGTCAGGCTCTGTACTTGACAACAGGATGCCATTCAGCATAGCCTGGTTATAACGATCAGCCAAACCACGTACAATCAGGTATTTTCCATCCTGTACACTGGTTCCGGGAATACGTTTCAACACCTCACCGGTATTTTTATCCGGCGAACGACGGATAGTTTCAGCAGATACTACCGCAGCTACAGTGCTGGTATTTTTCTGGAACTGTATCATTGATACAGTGCTTTCTTTGCGTGCAGAAGAACGACCGGCTGTTACAGTAACAGCTCCCAGGTCTTTGCTGGCAACAGTAAGCAGTACGTTTACCTCTGCTACTGCACCTTTTGCCACCTCTATTTCATCAATGGTTTTAGAATTATAACCAACAACAGTAAAAGTAAGCTCGTATTTTTTTCCGACAGGAAGAGTAAGCGTGAAGCGGCCTTCAATATCTGTAGTAGTACCACCCTGTGCACCGCCAATTTTAACAGACACGCCTGCGAGAGGTTCATTTTTTTCGTTTAGCACTTTACCAGCAACCTTACCGGTTTGAGTAAACGCTGTAATAGAGATAAAAAGAACCAGCAGACAAGAGATGAACTTTTGACCCACAACAAACAGTTTTAATTGCGGGCAAAAGTATCAGGGTGATGTTATCGCTATGTTACTGCCATGTTAAGGAATCATTAACTGCCTGTTGAAACACCCTGCAATCAAGGGTTTTCAATGTTACCAAATTGTTACGTGCATTAAAAACGAAACTGCAACCTGCATGTAAACACATTGTCTTTTAAGTCGTTGGTATATCCCGGCAAAGAGGTACGTTCATTCTTTACAATGTCGTACCAAAGCATCAGCTTCAGGTTCACATTCACATAATAATTGTACCCAAAGCTCCATGTATCGTAACGGATATCGGATGGCTTCAGGTTATTTCCGCCTTCACCAATATGTATTCCTTTCACATCGGTATTGGGATCATACCAGTCATATTTAACTCCTAACTGGTGGCGTGTATTAAAAATATTTTGCAGAAGATAGAAAAAAGCGCCGTTGAACTTCCTGACGTATTGAGGTTCGTTTGCCAATGTACCAGGCGTTTCTGATGTAAGTGCTGTGGCAGATTGAGTACCCCACCAGTATTCACCACGCAGTTCTGTAACTCCTCCCCAGGCATGTTTCCATTTCAGTTGCATATCTCCTCCCCGGTAACGACGTGGAGCCTCTGCACCAACATTCGTTGCCGAGGAATCCACTACATATTGTTTACCGGCGGTAGTGCTTTGTATACGGTTTACATATTTCGTGCTCTGGACCAACCCGCCCTGGAAGAATGATATTCCTGCAGACAGCTTCAGGTTCCTGGCAATGGCATAAGGCTTTAATGAAAAACGGGATATAATATCTTTATAGCTATCGTACTCGGAAGGGCCAGAAAATCCCTGCCCGTTAAACAAACCAACATCCAGTTTGAAAAAACGCAAAGGATGATCTTTTTTACGCGGCTCAAGTGATACCATCGCCCCCAGGTCACGCTCCACCTTCATCAGTGTTTGCGACATGCGTCCGCGCTCAGGTGTTTCACGGTCAGAAGAAGCAAGATTGACCTCGTACCCAAAAGGCCGTGCAAACATACCCGCACTAAAGCTGAATAGCTGCCACCGGTTCTCAAAGATCCTTGCCCAGAAATCACGTACAGCCACCCCTCTTTCAGAGCCTTCAAACTGCATTACCAGCTGCATGGTAGGCAGGTTATTGTCATTAAAGTGAGCATATTCAAACCTCACCCTGCCACGACGAATAAGAAATCGGTTATTTGACTGTGGGGCAAAATCTCCACCATTAAAGCTGGCAGCCCCCTTTGTTTCGGCCACCTGGAACTGGGGTTGCAGATAGGCATTGATGTTCAGATGGTCAAACTTCTTATAAATGGACAGTAGTCCCTTCCCTACTTCCTTGGTAGTATCTACCATATCCATTAGAAACTGTGCATCAACATGTTGAAAAAAGACCAGAAAGGATAAAACAAGCAGTGTTCTTTTGAAAAATAACAATAAATTCATGTTTTGGTAACATTGGCGCAAAGGTAAGAGGGTATATACGCGCGTGTGTTAAGAAATTATTACCAATTTACCTGTGCCAACACTCAAGGTGATTAACTCTATTTTTGCCTCAAATTTTGCTACATGGGATTGAATTCAATTATGAAGATTTTTATGCCGAAGGACAAGGTCTTCTATTCTCTTTTTGAACAGGTTGCATACACTGTGGAGAAGATGGGCAAGATGATGAAAGATGTGGTAACAGAGCCTGATTTTGATAAACGTGCCGCACTAATAGCCCAGATTGAAGACCTGGAGCATGTGAATGATGACTTCACCCATAAAATTTTCACCGAGCTCGGTCGTAATTTTATTACTCCCTTCGACCGTGAAGATATCCACTACCTCGCTTCCGCACTGGATGATATTGCAGACTTCATCTTTGCTTCTGCAAAAAAGATCAACTTCTACAAAGTAAACCCCAATGATCAGGGTATCCAGAAAATGGCTGACCTGATTGAGCAGGGTTGCATACACATCAAAAATGCCGTACTGGAACTGCGTAATATGAAAAATATGCGCCAGATCACAGACGCACTGGTAAAAGTAAACAGCATCGAAAACCAGGCAGATGACATTTTTGATCTGAGCATTGATCGTTTGTTTGAAACAGAACCAGACGCCAAAGAAGTAATCAAAAAGAGAGAGATCTACCAGGTTATGGAAACAGTAACTGACAAATGCGAAGACGCAGCCAATGTTATTGAATCCATCATTATTAAGTATGCTTAATTAATTTGAAAATTTGGAAGTGCACTAATTTGAAAATGTATCATTCTCAGATTATTACTGCCAGCACAATACATAGTCGTTATGTCTCTTTCATTTTCAAATTTTCAAATTCTCTAATTTTCAAATTAAGAGTATGACGTTTCTGGTTATCATTATTATACTGGCACTCGTTTTTGATTATATCAATGGTTTTCACGACGCCGCCAACTCCATTGCCACTATCGTTTCGACCAAGGTATTAACCCCTTTTCAGGCTGTATTGTGGGCTGCATTCTTCAACTTCCTGGCGTTCTTTATTGCCAAATACTGGATCGGTGAGTTTAAGATCGGGATGTCGTTTGCAAAATCCATCAACGAGCATTTCATTACACTCGAAGTGATCTTCTCAGCATTGATAGCAGCCATTGCATGGAACCTTCTTACCTGGTGGTTTGGTATCCCCTCTTCCTCTTCGCATACCTTGCTGGGAGGCTTTATGGGCGCAGCGCTGGCACACGTAGGCGCATTGTCGCAGGATGGCTATACTGTTATTAACTATAAAGTGGTATTGCCCATCTTCCTTTTCATTTTTGGGGCGCCGCTTATTGGTATGGTAATGGCCCTTATCATTACGCTTATAATTGTGAACGTATGCCGCAGGGCAAATCCTTATAAAGCAGAAAGCTGGTTCCGCCGTTTACAGCTGGTGTCATCTGCATTGTTCAGTATTGGCCACGGTAGTAATGATGCTCAGAAAGTATTGGGCCTTATTGCTGCAGCCATGGTTGCCAGCGGTAAACTGGATAATGTAACAAATGTACCGATATGGGTGCCCCTTTCCTGCTTTACCGCCATGGGCTTAGGTACTATGAGTGGTGGCTGGAAAATTGTAAAAACAATGGGTAGCCGTATCACAAAGGTTACCCCGCTTGAAGGGGTGGCTGCAGAAACAGCCGGTGCCGCAACACTATTTCTTACCGAGCACCTCAGTATCCCTGTAAGTACTACACACACGCTTACCGGGGCCATTATGGGTGTAGGTGCTACCAAACGTTTGTCAGCAGTACGCTGGGGGGTTACCATCAACCTGCTTTGGGCCTGGATCCTCACCATCCCTGTAAGTGCTGTACTGGCCGCTATCATCTACTACATCGTTAAGCTGTTTCACTAATAAATTTTTCAAGCAGAAATTATTGAAAAGCAGCCCTAAACAGGGGCTGCTTTTTTATTTTACCGTGCTTTATCATTATTTTGGCGAAAATTTTAAGCTCTTTTGTTCGTTTAAGGAACGTCTGTATTGAATAATACCAGCTTCATAGCTGTTTTTTGCAGCCCAAAGGCCTTATGCGAATATCAAAAATGATAGCTGTCGTTAAAAACAACCATTTTCCCCATGAAAGGAATTATACTGGCCGGTGGATCCGGCACACGCCTGCACCCTATCACTTATGGCATCAGCAAACAGATCATGCCTATTTATGATAAGCCAATGATCTACTACCCCCTTTCCACATTGATGCTGGCCGGTATACGCGACATTCTGATCATTTCCACTCCATACGATCTGCCACAATTCAGGCGCTTATTAGGTGATGGCGCCAAGCTGGGATTGAATTTCTCTTATGCCGAACAGGCTGTTCCCAATGGATTGGCACAGGCATTTGTTATTGGCGCCGATTTTATTGGCAATGATAACGTAGCGCTGGTATTAGGAGATAATATTTTTTACGGAGCAGGTCTCGGGGCCCAACTGGAGAAAAATACAAAGCCCGACGGCGGTATAGTTTACGCTTATCACGTAAGCGATCCCGAACGTTATGGCGTAGTAGAGTTTGATAAAAGCAACAAAGTAATTTCGATAGAAGAAAAGCCCGCAACACCCAAAAGTAACTATGCTGTGCCGGGCTTATATTTTTACGATAACGAGGTAGTAGAGATCTCTAAAAACCTGCAACCCAGCCCACGTGGTGAATATGAAATTACTGACGTAAATAAAGAATACCTTCGCAGAGGTAAACTGAAGGTTTCCATTCTTGACAGAGGTACCGCCTGGCTTGACACCGGTACCTTTGATTCGCTGATGCAGGCTTCTCAGTTTGTACAGGTAATTGAACAAAGACAGGGTATTAAAATAGCCTGTATAGAAGAGATAGCATGGCGCAAAGGTTTTATTACAACAGAGCAACTGGAAACTATTGCACAACCACTTTTAAAAAGTGGTTATGGCCAATACCTGGTGAATGTAATAAAAGAAGAGAAAAGATAACCTGTGTATAGAGAACAGCCTGCGCACAATTTGTCTTATTAAAACACCCATTAACAAACGACTCAACCACCTAATACAATGAGCAAAATTCTGGTAACCGGGGGATGTGGTTATATTGGTTCACACACTATTGTAGACCTGGTAGAAAATGGTTATGATGTTATTTCCGTTGATAACAACTCACGTTCCAGCTCCCGTATACTGGAAGGGGTTGAAAAAATTACCGGCAAAAAGATCAAAAATTACAAAGTTGATCTTTGCAATTTCGATGATACCTGCGCCATCTTCCAGGAGAACACAGACATTGTTGGCATCATTCACTTTGCAGCCTACAAAGCCGTAGGCGAATCTGTGGAACAGCCATTGATGTACTTCGAGAATAACCTTGTATCACTCATCAACCTGTTGAAGTGTGTACAGGAGTTTGCTATCCCGCATTTCGTATTCTCTTCTTCCTGTACAGTATATGGTAATCCTGATGTAATACCGGTTACGGAAGCAACACCTCCCAAACCGGCAGAGTCGCCTTATGGCTACACCAAGCAGATGGGTGAACAGATCATCAATGAGTTCTCAAAAGCCAATCCTTCGCAATGTGTATTACTACGATACTTTAACCCGGTAGGTGCACATCCATCCATAGCTATTGGCGAATTACCAATTGGCAAACCAGCCAACCTGGTACCAGCCATTACACAAACAGCTATTGGCAAGCTGCCACAGCTCACTGTGTTTGGCGATGACTACCCTACACGCGATGGTTCCTGCATACGCGACTTCATTCATGTCAGCGATATTGCCCATGCACATACCCTTGCTATCCAGTTTTTACAGGATGGAAAAAGCAACAAACGTTGCGAGGTATTTAATCTCGGTACAGGCAATGGTGTAACCGTGCTGGAAGCTATTCACGCCTTTGAAAAAGTAAGTGGCGTTAAATTGAATTATACAATAGGACCACGTCGTGCGGGAGATGTTATTGCCATTTATGCCAACAACGATTATGCACGCAATACACTTGGCTGGCAAACCAACTACTCACTGGATGATATGATGCTGACTGCCTGGAAATGGGAGCAACGCTTAAAAGTGGATGCTAAATTTTATCAGAGCAAACCAGCAGATCTTAATTAAGGTAACTCCATTCATTCCTGATCAATTGCTTTACCAGGTGGATGGCCTAACCTCAAATTGTGAACTGATAACTATTCCTTACTTTCGCAACACCAATTTATATACCATGCTTAAAGAAATACAGGTTACAGGAAAGAAAGATACCCGCAGCGGATTCGGAGATGGCATTGTAGAGGTTGCCCGCAAAAATTCAAATGTGGTTGCATTAACCGCCGACCTGGCAGGTTCAATGAAGCTGAATCAGTTTATCAAAGAATTTCCTGAGCGCTATGTTCAGTGTGGTATTGCAGAAGCCAATATGATTGGTATTGCTGCAGGTTTAACCATTGGTGGTAAAATTCCTTTCACTACTACTTTTGCTAACTTTTCTACCGGCCGTGTATATGATCAGATCCGTCAATCTGTTGCTTACGCTGGTAAAAACGTAAAAATATGCGCTTCTCACGCAGGCTTAACGCTTGGTGAGGATGGCGCCACACACCAGATACTGGAAGATATCGGCCTCATGAAAATGCTGCCCGGTATGACAGTAATTGTTCCCTGTGATTACAACCAGACAAAAGCAGCTACTATTGCAGTTGCTGAATTCCAGGGGCCTGTTTACCTGCGTTTTGGCCGTCCGTCATGGCCCATTTTTACAGCTGCCGATCAGAACTTTGAAATAGGCAAAGCACAGTTTTTCTCTGAAGGAAAAGATGTTTCCATTTTTGCCTGCGGACACATGGTGTGGAAAGCTATTGAGGCTGGTCGCATCCTGGAAGACAAAGGATTCAGCGTAGAAGTTGTAAATATTCACACCATTAAACCTCTTGATACAGAAGCTGTGTTAAACTCTATCCGCAAAACAAAATGCGCGGTAACAGTAGAAGAGCACAATGTGATTGGTGGTTTAGGTGATGCTATTGCACAGGTAGCAGCCAAAGAATTCCCTATTCCCATCGAGTACGTAGGTACACGCGATACTTTCGGCGAAAGCGGCACTCCTGACCAACTGTTAGAAAAATATGGTCTGGATACACCAAATGTTGTAGCTGCAGTTGAAAAAGTAATTGCCAGAAAGAACGGGTAAGCTCAAGACAGACCTGAATTTTAGCTGATTAGCTAAATCATATTTTATACAATAAAGCCGTTTCTTTTGAAACGGCTTTTTATTTGCAATGATTACAAGTTGTTAACGGGGCCTTGTTTTTAACACCATTGGAATTCAAACTAAACATGTAATTTTATTCAGTTTCATTAAGAAACCGCTAATTGTAAACAGCTAATAACCTATGTCGGTTACTATTCCCGATAGCGAATTGCTCACCCAGTTTCGTGACCCTGTCACAAAAGAGAAGGCCTATACATCCATTATCCGTAAATACCAGGAAAAACTGTACTGGCATATCCGCCGCATGGTGGTAGAACACGAAGACGCCAATGATGTATTGCAAAACGTTTTTATACGTGTGTGGAACGGGCTCGAAAACTTCAGGGCTGATGCCCAGCTTTATACCTGGCTATACAGGGTTGCCACCAACGAATGCCTTACCTTTCTTGAACAGCAGAAAAAACGAGCCTCCATATCATTAAGTGATGTAGAAAGCGGCCTCGAAAATAAGGTTCGTGCCGATAAGGATTTTGACCCCAATAAACTGGAATGGAAGTTACAGCTTGCCATCCAGCAACTTCCTGAAAAACAGAGAATTGTATTCACTCTCAGGTATTATGATGAAATGCCCTATGAGGAAATGAGCAAAGTGCTGGAAACATCTGAAGGCGCATTGAAAGCCTCTTACCATCACGCAGTAAAAAAAATAGAGGATTATATCCTTAACCATTAAACTTCAATCAGCAAGTTCAGTCTCATAGAGTGCACATGAACAGCAGAAAAACGATATTGGATGAGTTGCAGGAGGTTAGCCCTTTGGTAGCTACTATCAGTGGGGTAACTCCTTACAAGGTACCCGTCGGGTACTTTGAGGGGCTGGCAACACAGGCTTTACAACTCATTCAGGATAAAAACTCTACCGTTCTCGCACCATTAAAAAACAGCCCCTACAGCGTTCCGCAGGGGTATTTTGAAAGCCTTGCAGGCATCCTGCTCCAACACATACAGCAAGGTGATGTAACATCCTCAATTCTTACCACAGAAGCGGGCAATAATCCATATACAGTTCCTGCCGGATATTTTGATACACTCCCGGCTGTTATACTGGGAAGAATAAAAACAGAAAAAGCTACCAATGCTGCAGAGGAATTGGAAGTGCTTTCTCCCCTACTGAGTAAGATCGGTAAAAAACCACCTTTCAGTACTCCGGAAGGTTATTTTAATGAACTGCCCGATAATGCTAGTGCTGGTGCGCAGGCCATTGAATTTGTGAATGAGGAATTAGAGAACCTGTCGCCCATGATGCGCAGCCTGCAACAGCAACAGGCATACAAAGTGCCGGCAGGTTATTTTGAAGCATTGCCACAGCAGCTCTTACAAGCTACACAGCAACAAACAGCAAAGGTTGTTTCATTCAGCTTTACAAAAAGAATATTGCGCTATGCTGCCGCTGCCGTGGTAGCAGGGTTGATAATAACTGCTGGTTGGCTTTATACCAGCAATACATCTATACCACCAGATTCCAATAAACTTGCAGCTATTGAAAAAATAAAACAGGTTGTAACAGATAGCCTGCATAATTTTGACGATCAGGACCTGCAGAGTTTTCTTGAAAATCAGGAGGGCGCATTAACAGAAAACACCGCCATTGCCAGCAATGATCTTCAACCAACTGATGTGCAGGATATGCTGGGCGATGTATCTGACGAAGAATTACAACAGTACCTTGATCAATACACCGCTTTAAAAACAACAAAAGCAAAAACCTATACGAATTAATTTATACCTGTCATGCGTAAGCTTTTCTTCATATTTATTGTACTGTTAGGTATCAGCACGGGGGTTGTGGCACAGGACGGAAACAAACTGGAGGCATTGAAAATTGCCTACATTACCAAAAAACTTGACCTTTCTACTGAAGAGGCTCAAAAGTTCTGGCCTATCTACAACCAGTATATGGCTGAGATCCGTAAAGTAAGAAGCGAAGCGCGTCAGAACAACGAGAAAGAAATTGATATAGAAGATAAGATCCTCACCATCCGCAAAAAGTATAATACAGAGTTTGGCAAAGCATTATCTCCTGAAAAAGTAAACGCCTTTTTTAAAGCCGAAAAGGATTTTGGCACTACCATCCAGAAAGAATTACAGGAACGCCGCCAGGAAAGGCAAGAAAACCGCAGAAGAGGGCTGAACTAATTAGATGATTGAGGGATTTAACAGATATTCCGAAATCCCTCATCTCAAAAATCACTTGATATATATTGGGCTCTTAACGTCATGGTAAAACAGGAAAGTCCATCCTGCATCATTTCCCTGTTGCCACCATTGCTGACGCAGTTCCATACATTTCTTCCCATCATAGTCATATTTCGCTACAAAGCGGCTGCGCATCTGTTGCAATTGGGGAGCGTCATCTGCACCAAAAAATACAGTCTCTCCTCCATCAACAATCCAGAACACCTGGTGATAAGGGCAATGTGCTGCAGTCAGTTCATATTTAATATAACCATCTATCACACCATTGTCACTGTCCAGCCATACAACCTGCGGAGACGATTGTAAACATTCCAACTCTTCGGGAATGTAAGAAGGCATCCCCTTTTCTATAGCAAACTCCAGTTCTCTGCGTTGTACATAATATTTAGCATTCGGAAAACTCAATTCCTTTTTACCACTACTATTGGTAAAGCTCACTCCGCCAGCATGATCTTTATGCAGGTGCGACATCAATACTTTAGTAATATCACCGGCATTAATACCATTGGCGGCAAGGTTCTTATGGATCTGCAAAGCACCATCTGGTCCCGCAAATCCCAGGCCTGTATCAAGCAGTAAAATATCTTCGGAAGTAATTACAACAAATGGCTGCACTTCTACCAAAAGGCTACCCACAGGGCGTTGCTGCAGATCATCAGCACTTGTATCAAAGGGAACAAATAACTTGCTTTTATCTATCGTAAAACTGCCCTCACTCAGCGGAATGATATTCATGATGCAAAGGTAGGGATTAGGGAATAGGAATCGGGTATTAGGCATCAGGTAGCTCCGAAGTAGCAGTAACTGTATTACCTACAATTTATAACCTATAACTTAATCTAATAGGAAAGTAAACCTGTCAGGTCTAATCTGATAAGCGAAGTTACTATACAATAGTAGTTAGGTTGCTCTGGACCGACCTGACAGGTTAAGCCTCTAAGCGCAACTTGCCTATATCCGGAGAGTCAGGTAACTTAAAACCCTATTCCTGCGTTTCGCATTATGCGTTCAGCATTAAGCCTATCGCAGGATCATCTGCCTGTCCGCATCCAGTCTTACCAGGATAAACAACATAATGGAAAAAGTAAGTAACGATGTACCACCATAACTGATAAATGGCAGGGGAATACCAATTACCGGCGCCAGACCAATGGTCATACAAATATTGATGGCAATGTGAAAGAAGAACACCGCTGCAACACCATAGGCATAGCAACGGCTGAAAACACTTCGCTGTCGCTCAGCTACAGTAATTACCTTCATCAGGAAGAATAAATATATACCCAATACTATCAGGCTGCCTACAAAACCAAAGCCTTCCCCAATAGTACAGAAGATAAAGTCAGTTTGCTGTTCGGGCACAAAGTCAAAACGGGTTTGTGTACCTTTCAAAAAGCCGCGACCAAATACGCCACCACTACCAATGGCTATTTTGCTCTGTCGTACGTTATAATCAACGTCTTTTTTCTTGGTAGTAGTTGGCTCTTCTTCATCCACCGTATTTAACTGTGCATACGGGTTCTCACGACCAATCAAAGAGAAGATACGTTCTACCTGGTAGCTCTTTAATACTTTGGTAAAGATAAAAGGCACCGCAAAGCGCTGTATCCCTACGCAGGCTGCCCATATCAATATTATCAATACCAATAGCCCCCTGGTACGGCGTATCTGCCTTCTCAGGAAATAAATGGTAAGTGCAGCAATAGCAGTTAAGATTATTGCCAGCAGGTCTTTATCAACCAGTAAGGTTGCCACCACCAGTACCGCCAGCGAAAAGCCAACGATCAGGTAACCGGCAGGCAAACCTTCACGGAACATCACCAGGAAGAAGGCAAAGAACACCAATGCCAGGCCAGTCTCTTTTTGTGCAATGGTAATAAGCGCAGGTAGCAATACAATACCTGCTGCCGTTAATTGCGCCTTTGGTTTACTGAAATCTGTTTCTACCCGTGAAAGATATTTTGCCAGTGCAAGACACACAAAGATCTTACACATTTCAGCAGGTTGCAATTGAATACCTCCTCCAAAACGGATAATAGATTCAGTTCCTTTTACATTGGTATGGAAAGGAAATACCAGTAACAGCAATCCAATACCTACCATATACCATATATTGGCCGTGGCAGTAAAGAACTTACTGTCCGTAAGCAGAATGAACAGGCCAAGAATAAGCGCTACTATAAAATAATATAGCTGTTTGCTATATACAGTTTTGAAACCAATAAAGCTTTGCAACACATTATCACCTTCGCGGTAGGCTACTGAAAATATACTGATCAGCCCAATCGTCACAAACGCCAGGTACAACCAGATCAACACCCAGTCAATGCCTTTTGATATAGCAGGGTTACGTTGATTCATGACAATTGGATTCTTTTGGGTGCAGTAAAGTGTTTTTCGTCAGGTAATATCATATCAGCTTTTGTTACTGCCGCAGGTACAGATTTACGATTTTTACGCAGTGGTGGTGGTACGAAAGGCTTACCGGCTTTCAGGTAGTTCCTGATATAGCTGCTGTCCTTCGTGATCCTGAACCACTCAAATGCACGCGTAGAATCTGCCTTATACTGCATCCTGTCAAGGTAGTTGGGCATCAGGTTAGTAGCAGCTAGCTCTTCTACCTTTTTCACACGCTCCGGACGCAAAGTATCTGTCAGGTATTTTTCAACCAGTATAGAAGCTATCGGACCAGCCCATGTAGCACCGGCACCGGCGTTCTGTACTACCACAGCTATTGCGATCTTTGGATTTTCGCGCGGGGCAAAACATACAAAGGTTGAGTTCTCCTTTAATTCGTATCGTCTGCCATCCAGTACTATCATATTCTGAGCAGTACCGGTTTTAGCACACATATTAATACCGGGAATCCTGGCAGATTTTGCCGTACCCTGTTCTACCACATCCTGCATACCGGCAGTTACCACATCATATACATCACTCGAAATATGGGTCAGTACCTCATGTTTTGTACGGTACTTATTCAGTAAGGTATCTTTTTCAGTTTCCCCATCAATCTTGTCTACAAGGTGAGGAATATAATAATAGCCTTTATTGGCAATGAGGCACATGGCATTAGCCATCTGCAGCGGTGTTGCCAGCATTTTATCCTGGCCAATACCCAAACCACCACCTGTCATGGTACAGGAGTTCCAGGAACCACGATACTCCTTGTCATACTGACCTGTATCGGGAATATTTCCGCCATCCTCACTGGGCAGATCTACACCAATGCGATGTCCCATACCAAAGGCAGTCATATACTCCTTCCATTTGGTTAACCCCTTACGTGGACTATGATATTCAGGATTATCAATGGTCTTTTTAATAACATCCGAAAAGAATGAGTTACAGGACCAGGCAATTGCAAGACGCAAGTCCCTGGCATGCCCCGGCCATTTCTCAGTACAATTCAACGGGCGGTTACAACCATAATAAGTACCATGACAATCATAACCACTGGCAGGAGTGATCAATCCTTCTTCCAACGCAATCAATGCACCCACTGGCTTATAAGTTGAGCCGGGAGGATACTGCCCTTTAATAGCCCTGTTCAGCATTGGGCTGGCTACATCCAGCGCCAGTTTTGAGTAGTTCTTTTGTTTATAGGGACCTGTCAGATCATTAGGATTAAAATTAGGACCAGATGCCATAGCAAGAATGCCACCTGTTTTAGGATCCAGTGCCACCACAGCACCTACCTTACCTGCCAGCATTTTCTCTGCCAGTTGCTGAAGTTCTACATCTATATAGGTATGCAGGTTACGGCCGGCAATAGCAGGCGTATCATATACCCCTTTTTCATAGCTGCCCACCAGGCGGTTCATATTATCCTTGATCAGGTACTCCACACCACGCTGGCCCATCAGTACACTTTCGTATGTATTTTCAAGACCACTGCGGCCCACATAATCACCCATGCGGTAAAAGCCTCCGGAACGCTTAATGATCCCGGAATCGGCCTCGCCGATATAACCAAGAATATGCGCTGCTACATTATAAGGATATACACGCACCGGGCGCTCTACCAGTGTAAAGCCGGGATATTTCCAGATGTTTTCATCAAGCCGTGCATGCAGCTCTACCGGTAACAAAGGTTCAAATACAGAAGGACGGTAAGAGCCATTTTTAAACCGGGCATCACGTATGCGTTTGTTGAATTCTTCTACATCGATGCCCAGTATTTTACAAAGACTGGCGGTATCAATACGTTTCACCTCTTTTGGTGTTACCACCAGGTCAAACATGATAGTATTATTGAGGATAGCTTTGCCTTTACGATCGAAGATGATCCCACGGTCGGGATATTTTACTTTAGGGAAAACTGCATTATTAAAGGCCAGTTGACGGTACTTGCCGGAAATGATCTGGAGGTTAAATAACTGCGCGATAATAATAACAAATACACTCAGGAAGATAAGCCGGATAATATTACTGCGCGATTGGTTAAATAAAGCCATAGGATAATGTGATCGGTTTGATCACCCCTGCTGTTTCTAAATATTTTTCGAACTTTTGAGTATGTATGAAACGTTCAATTAAGCCTGATTATGCTGTAATAACGTCGCTAACCGGATTAAAATTTACACTTCTTTTTTCACTTATCAGCGGGCCGTATTGGTCCTGAACTTCTCTTTTCTGAAAAATAACAATTCTGTTACAAGAATCAAAGCCAGACTGATGCCGGTAGTAGACAAAACTTTTCCCAGAAAATCAAGGAATGATCCAAACTGCAACCACTCCAGGAAAATGAGGTAGAGATTATGTAAAAACGTTAAAACAACTACATAGGTTGCATAAGGAGCTAATCCCATGCTGGTAGCTGAAGGTGATTTATAGTTCTGGTCGGCCCCTTCCTGTGGAATAAGCATATTTACCAGCAAAGGCCTTACATAAGCTATCAGCGTACAGGCGGCAGCATGCAGACCGGGAGTTTTGGTAAAATAGTCCAGGCAAAGACCAAACATAAAGCCAATGGAACAAAGCCAGCCACGTGAGATATTAAAAGGTAGCCATAAAATGTACAGGAAATACCAGTAAGGCACAATGAACCTGTGCAATGGTGGTATCTGAAACAGGACATATACCTGGATCAGGATAAATAAAAAGAAGCGGATCGTATATTTAACCAGGTCACTCATCCCGTACTTTTTTCTTGGTTGAATCAGCCAGTTGTTGTCTTTCCTCGCGCTGAAAATCCTTAATCACCATTACATAATGCAGGTTATAGAAATTGGTAGCTGTTTTTAATCGCAGGGTATAAAACTTGGTAGCCTTATTTTCTACAATATCTTCTACAGTACCCACCATTACGCCGGGCGGAAAAGCATCTGCCACATAGCTGGTTACCACAGAATCGCCTTTTTTAATGGGCGCACTCTTGGGAATACCCTCCAGCAACACATAGTGAGGATCACTACCATCCCAGCGCACCATACCGGTTTCACCCGTTTTTTTCAACATGGCACTTACCTTATGAAACTTATGGAGCATGCTCATTACATCGGAGTAATTACGACCCACATTTACCACCTTGCCTACTACACCACTGGGGCCAATAACACCCATATCTTCTTCAATGCCTTGTGCGCTACCGCGGTGTATGGTGATAATATTCCCGGGAGATGAAACGCTGTTGCTTACAACCTTGGCATCGTAATAATCAAAACGACGTTGTTTTGTTACAGAATCGATCAGTACACTGTCCAGCATTAGTTTACCGGTACTGTCAGGAGCTTCAAAATTTTCCTGTAATTGTCGGCGGAGAGCAACATTCTCTTTGGCCAGCTCCTGGTTTGTTTTCTTGAGTGTAAAATATTCCTCCACAGAGCTATAGCGTGCGTCGAGCTTGCCTGTAATTTCACCAGCTACTTCCTGGAAAGCTGCTTCGTGAAACCTGTTATAGCGAAAAAGAAAGGTAAGGGATAGTATCTGCAACACCAGGAAGAGCAGGAAATGAAAGTACCTTCTGATGAAGAGAAAAATATTACGCACCTGCCAAAAAGTTTAGATGGACGATATCAAAACTACGCAGCCAGAGCATACGGTTGTTTCGCTACCGGATATTAAATTTTAACGCATCACAAAAGGATACCTGTCGTAGCTCTTCAGGGCAAGTCCGGTTCCGCGAACCACGCTTTTCAGCGGATCGTCAGCAACGTGTACCGGTAATTTAATTTTCTGGCTCAGCCTTTTATCAAGACCGCGCAGCAATGCCCCACCACCTGTAAGGTACAAGCCACGTCTGTAAATATCGGCTGCCAGCTCGGGCGGCGTCATTTCCAGCGCTTTCAGGATGGCTTCTTCTATTTTGAAAATGCTTTTGTCAAGGGCTTCGGCAATTTCCTGGTAGCTAACCATGATCTGTTTTGGGATACCGGTTACCAGGTCACGACCGTTTACAGGAATATCATCGGGCGGATTTTCAAGATCTTTCATCGCAGCACCAATATTGATCTTGATCTGCTCTGCGGTACGCTCACCGATCAGTAAGCTGTGATAACGACGCAGGGCTTCCATAATGTCGGCAGTAAATTCGTCACCCGCAATACGGATACTCTGGTCGCATACAATACCCGCGAGGGCTATTACAGTAATACCGGTAGTACCACCACCGATATCAATGATCATATTACCAACCGGCTCTTCCACATCAATACCAATACCCAGTGCAGCGGCCATAGGCTCATGCAGCAGGTACACTTCCTTGGCGCCGGCCTGCTCCGCACTATCGCGAACGGCACGTTTCTCAACCTCGGTAATGCTTGATGGGATACAGATCATCATTCTCCAACTGGGCGGAAACAACGGTTTCTTGGGGTAAACCATTTTGATCATTTCACGCAACATCAGTTCCGCAGCGTTAAAGTCCGCAATTACACCGTCCTTCAGCGGACGAATAGTACGGATGCTTTCGTGCGTTTTTTCGTGCATCATCAGGGCACGCTTTCCCACCGCCAGTACATTCTTGGGGTTGTTCCGATCCAGCGCCACAATGCTCGGTTCATTCACTACTACTTCATCATTATGGATAATGAGGGTATTGGCTGTTCCCAAATCAATAGCAATCTCTTGGGTGAAAAAGTTGAATAAGCCCATCTTAAAATCTCAGATTTTGGAGATATAAATATAATGCCTGCAAAATTGATGTAAATAATCCGAATATACAAAGCCAAATACCGCTACAAACGCCGTGGGAACAGTATTTTTTCAACAAGTGTGAATTTGCTAACGTCATCTCACACCTTGACTTACTGGATCCGCCAACAATTTGAGTTGATTGTGCGATGTTGACTCTTGAAGCACTAACGCAGGTCAACTGTATTAATTGTTGCCCCGCACTGCAATTTCCAACATTTTCCGCAACCCGCAACACCTGTACAGCAAAGCGGTTATTGTATTCCTCCCGTTGCAGTAAATACAATTTTACAGTTGTGGTTTACGCTGCAAAGTTGTTGTTTTTACTGGAATTTTAATGCTGTACGTACTGTTGTGTAATATAGCACTTGTATGCTTTACTACATGCTTTTGTTGCAAATAAAAGAACAAGAGGGAAAAGGTTTAGTGGTAAATGCGATCCGGTATATTCAAAAATATGCAGGAAAACTATAGACGAATTTCTATGCCAGAATTAAGCGAACTGTCAAAATGGGGAAAATATGTAATGTCTCATCCGCAGGTTCAATTACCGCATCAGCATTCTACCTCTTTTTTACAAACTTCCCGGCACAGCTATTGTTGCACAAACCCAAGCCTGCGCTCCATTTCAGGGCTTAGCACCGGCAACTTACGACGCTCAAACAGGAAGCTGGTGAGGCGGGCAATCTCTACAAAAATATAGTGCTTGTCCAATGCACCTTTCAGGTAATCGCGACCAGTACTGCCACCCGTACCAACACGACTGCCAATAGTGCGGTGCACCATGTTCATGTGTCGGTAGCGCCATGTACTTAGTTGCTCATCTATCTCCAGCAGGTTGTTCAGCAACTGAAAAGGCAATTGCAGCATCGGATAACCACGATACAGCATAATGAACAAAGCAGCCCTGCTGGCCCTGGCAGAAAGTTGCCGGTCTTTGTTCTCTTCGCTTACATCCATAAATACCTTATCAAAATACTCGCGATTGGCCTGCTCCGTATCAGCAAGGCTATTCATATACACTTGCCTGTAATCGGCCCAGAATGCCCCGTACGGAGCATTTGCGGTATCCAGATCTATACCACTTACTGGATGGTAGTTTTTCCAGTTGGCAGGCTCATCAAAGAATGGCATACGCTCCAGCCAGCTATTCAGCAATTGCAATAAAGAAGGCTTTTTTTCGCCTTGCTTAATAATATCAACTTCCTGCTGACGCAGTTGCGAAATGTAATATTCCTGCCCGTAGCGATGCTGGTATTGCAGTCCCAGCCTGGCTTCCAGCAGTTTAAACTGCCAGCTCTGGAACCCGGAGGCCGGGCGTAACATATCCCGGAAATCAAGGAAATCCATAGCCGTCATGGTTTCCATCACATCTATCTGGTGTACCAATACCTTTAAAATGGTTACCATCCGCGATAGGCGATGCACTACCGTTTGCAGTTCCGGTGAATTATCATTCACCGAAGGTTTCTGCATAATATCAATTACCGAATCAGCTTCATACAACAGCTGTTTAAACCACAACTCATATGTTTGATGGATGACAATAAACAGCATTTCATCATGCGCATGCTGTTCCCGCCTGTCACTTTCCAGGTGCTGGGCATCCAGAACTTTATCCAATTGCAGGTAATCGCTGTAATGCATAGTAAACTGTTTCGGGTGTAAACGGTCAATAGTGAATAATCAATGCCCGCTGTAGATTGCTGATTTCGGAGATTTATAGATTGGGGAGTGGGGCCTCTTCTCAAAGGCGCAGGGTTCTTTTCGCCAATTGCAAATTACCAACTGCTAACCTTCCCCTTTGTCCATTGCTAATACCTAACGCCTAAAACCTGCCAACCACTTGCACTTTCAGTGCTTTTACTCAAACTCATACCCAATATCCCTTCTGTAGTACATGCCTTCAAAACCTATCTGCTGCAGCACTTTTTTAGATTTACCAACAGCATCACTTATAGTATTACCAAACGAAGTAACACACAATACACGTCCACCACTGGTTACCACAGCGCCGTCCTTCAATGCAGTACCTGCATGGAATACCAGGCTATCTGCGGCAAAATGTTCATCAAGACCTGAAACCACAAATCCCTTTTCGTAAGAACCGGGATAGCCGCCGCTCACTGCCATTACCGTACAGGCAGTACGCGGATCCTGCTGCACTGTTATTGTATCCAGCTTTCCGGCAGCAGTAGCCAGCAGCAACTCTACCAGGTCATTCTGCAAGCGGGGCAGAACCACCTCTGTTTCGGGGTCGCCCATACGGCAGTTGTATTCAATCACAAAAGGTTCATCACCTACTTTGATCAACCCTATAAATACAAAACCTTTATAATCGATATTCTCTTTAGCTATGCCTCCAATGGTAGGCTTAATTACCTGGCTGCGGACCTTCGCCATAAAAGTTTCGTCCGCAAAAGGTACAGGGCTTACAGCACCCATGCCACCTGTATTCAACCCTTTATCCCCCTCGCCCACACGTTTATAATCCTTTGCAGACGGCAGTTCCACATAGTTTTTACCATCCGTTACTACAAACACGCTCATTTCAATACCATCAAGGAACTCTTCCACCACTACCTTTTTACCGGCATCGCCAAACTTGCTTTGCTGCAGCATCAATTCAAACTCAGCCATCGCCTCTACATGCGAATGACAGATCAGTACGCCTTTTCCCGCAGCCAATCCATCAGCTTTCAATACAATCGGCAGGCTGTGTCCCTGCAGGTAAGGAATACCTTCTTCATAATTCTCAGCATTAAACTCACGGTATTTTGCCGTGGGAATGTTGTGGCGCATCATAAACTGTTTGGCAAAGGCCTTGCTGCCTTCCAGTTGTGCGCCATATTGCGAAGGACCAATAATAGCGATGTGTTGCAATTGCTCATCATTCCTGAAAGCGTCCACCATGCCTTTTACCAGCGGCTCTTCGGGCCCTACCACTACCAGTTCTATCTGCTTCTCAAGCGCAAACTGTTTCACAGCAGCAATATCAGTTGCAGCAATATTTACATTCGTTCCGCAAAGTGCTGTGCCGGCATTACCCGGTGCTATGTACAATTGACCATAATGTTTGCTTTGAGCCACTTTCCATGCCAGTGCATGTTCGCGGCCGCCTGAACCCAGAAGTAGAATATTCATAGTGTAAATGGAGCGTTTTAGCAGTCGCGAATTTCGGGATTCAGTGTGGCATTAACCAATTTTAGTTTTAATCTGCGTTTTCGATGTTTATTTATCTGTATTTTACGCCGATAATTCCATACAGAACACAAACACAATCAACGTATGAGTCAACAACCCGGCAAAAGCCACCCAAAGGGTTTATACATTCTTTTTGCTACGGAAATGTGGGAGCGTTTCAACTATTACGGCATGCGGGCGATCCTCATGCTGTTCATGACGCAGGCCCTGCTCTTCGATAAAGTGTTTGCTTCTAACCTTTATGGCAGTTATATCAGCATGATCTACCTCTCTGGCCTGGTGGGTGGCTATGTGGCAGACAGGTATTGGGGCAACCAACGCTCCATTATTGCCGGTGGTATTGTAATGGCCATTGCAGAGTTAATATTGTTCTTCTGTGCCTCCTGGTACACTTCCGACCCCAAACTTGCTTCCCTCCTGTTTTACTGTGGATTGGGTACTATGATTGCCGGCAACGGCTTTTTCAAGCCCAATATCTCATCTATGGTGGGTAATTTATACGCTGATAACGACAATCGTAAGGATTCTGCCTATACCATATTCTATATGGGTATTAACCTCGGTGGAGCTATCGGCCCCTTTGTTTGCGGCTGGGTAGGTAATACCGGCAACCCCGCTGACTTTAAATGGGCCTTCCTGGTATCGGCTATAGCCATTATCATTAGTGTAATAGTACAGATGACCTTTCACCATAAATATGTTACTGACCCAAATGGAAAAGTATTGGGGCTGGTACCTGCCAATACCCCCAAAACATTGCTATCGCCAGTCGTAAGTATCTTAGGGTTAGGCATTTTATCTGCCATCGTTATTGGTCTTTTCTATATCGACGTAAAACAGTTCAGCTACTTGTTTTACCTGCTCATAGCCTGTTGTGTCATTATTCCTACCATTATATATACAGATAAATCCCTGACTGCTGCCGAAAAAAGACAGGTGGCAGTAATCATTGTCGTTTGCTTTTTCGTCATCTTCTTCTGGAGTGCTTATGAACAAACAGGTGCTTCACTGACATTCTTTGCCGATGAGCAAACCAACCGTATCCTCAACCTGCATACACCGGTATGGCTCATTGTAGCTATTTCTGCCGCACTGGTGGTGTACCTGGTTACATTGTTCAAAAAAACAGCAGCCAACCTGGCCGGCCATTTTCATAAAGAACTCCGTCTTACCATTTATGCATTAATGGCGCTTGCAGTATTCGGCATTGTAGCCGGTAATATTTTCCTGCTTTCAAAAGGTCAGTCTACAGTTATACTGGATGAAATTCCAACCAGTTGGTTCCAATCCCTCAACTCAGTATTCATTGTAACTTTTGCACCTTTCTTTGCCTGGTTCTGGTTAAAGCTGGGTAAATATGAGCCCTCTTCCATCACCAAAATGGCCTGGGGTTTATTGCTGATGGGCCTGGGCTATCTGTGGATCGCCTGGGGTGTCAACAATGCACAGCCCGGCATCAAAGTAAGTATGATCTGGCTGGTGGTATTATACGCACTCCACACCTGCGGCGAAATGTGCTTATCACCCATCGGGTTATCACTGGTAAATAAATTATCCCCCGTTAAATTTGCGTCCTTATTAATGGCCGTATGGTTTACCGCCAATGCCTTCGGCAACAAACTGGCTGGTTCATTAAGCGCCCTTTACCCGGAAAACGGCAAAACCACTTCCTTCCTGGGCTATCACATGAGTTCGCTGTACGACTTTTTCATGTTATTCGTATTCATGTCGGGTATTACAGCTTTAATACTGTTTGCACTTACCCGCAGGCTACAGAAAATGTTACCTGTTAAGGTTTAAAATAGCTGTAAAGCAAGCCGGAACAGCATCCGGACCGTATTTTATTTATCTTTCTGTTTAAACCCAATATAATTGCTATGTCAGGAAAGAAATTTCAGCCTTTTATAGCTCCCGAAACCAGGATGGCAGAGTTTACCATCAAATCGGTAGTAGTAGGTTCCATTTTTGGCGTAATCTTCGGCGCCTCTACTGTGTACCTCGCATTAAAAGCAGGTTTAACCGTTTCTGCCTCTATTCCTATTGCAGTGATGGCTATTACCCTCAGCCGTTTGTTCTTACGTACTACCATTCTGGAAAACAACATCATCCAGACAACAGGTAGCGCGGGAGAAAGTATCGCTGCCGGGGTGGTATTTACCCTGCCGGGATTTCTGTTCCTGAGTAATCCTGAAAGCGCTGACAATTTTAATTACACCACCATTCTTATATTGGCCATTTTTGGTGGCATCCTTGGTACATTAATGATGATACCACTGCGCCGGGCATTAATTGTAAAAGAGCACGACTCACTTCCTTATCCTGAAGGAACGGCCTGTGCATCGGTATTAAAAGCCGGTGAAAAAGGTGGCGATTTTGCCAAAACAGCTTTCTGGGGTTTAGGCCTCGCCATGGTATACGCCTTTTTACAAAAAGTAATACACCTGGTAGCCGAAGCTCCTTTTTATATGACCAAGCAGGCCAACAAGTTTTTCCCTTCTGCACGTGTAAGTGGAGAGATTACACCCGAATACCTGGGTGTTGGCTACATTGTAGGGCCCAAGATCGGTGGCGTACTGGTAGCAGGTAGCGTATTATGCTGGTTCGTATTTATTCCCTTATTAGCATCATTAGTTCCGGCAGACCTCATTGCGGCACAGATGGTAAAGCTGGGTTACCTGCAATCAGTTACAGAAGCTGGTGGTCCCGGTGGCTGGGATCCCGTAAATCACACTTTTGCCGATTTTTCCAGCGCCATCTATCGCGCTTACGTACGCCAGGTTGGTGCAGGTGCGGTAGCAGCTGGTGGTTTTATTACGCTTATTAAAACAATTCCTACCATCATATCTTCTTTCAAAGGAAGCCTTGGTTCATTAAAAAAAGATGGAACTACAGAAGCTGTATCCCGTACTGAAAGAGACCTTTCCATTAAAGTAGTAGGTATTGGCAGCCTGGCACTGGTATTACTGATTGCTATTTTACCACAGATCCCCGGCGAAGGTATCGGTAGCAAATTATTGCTGAGCCTACTGGTAGTGGTGTTTGGTGCATTCTTCGTTACCGTATCATCACGTATTGTAGGCTTGATCGGTTCTTCCAACAACCCTATCAGCGGTATGACCATTGCAACCATCATGGGTACCTGCCTTGTGTTCATTGCAGTAGGCTGGACGGGTAAGGTGTACGAGCCTATGGCACTGGTAGTAGGTGGACTTATCTGTATTGCAGCAGCGAATGCCGGAGGAACCTCACAGGATCTGAAAACAGGTTATATAGTAGGTGCCACTCCAAAATTCCAGCAATACTCATTGTTCATTGGAGCCATCGTATCTTCTATCGCTATCGGCTGGACCATTAAAATACTGGACACTCCAACACAGGAAATGTTGAGTCAGGGTATTCATCACGCCATTGGTACAGATAAATATCCTGCACCACAGGGTACTCTGATGGCTACATTAATTAAAGGGATCTTATCATTCAACCTCGATTGGCAGTTTGTACTGGTAGGTGTATTTATCGCCATTACAATGGAGCTATGCGGTATTAAAGCATTATCATTCGCAATTGGTATTTACCTGCCACTGGCTACTACATTACCAATTTTCATTGGTGGCGCGCTTCGCGGTATTGTAGATACCAAAAAGAAAAAACAAGGAGAAACTGCCGAAGAAGAAGACCTGAGTAAAGGCAATCTTTTCGCAACCGGCTTAGTAGCCGGAGGTGCTATAGCAGGTGTAATAGTAGCGTTCTGGGCAGCAAGCCCCGGAGCTGGTATACTGGAAAAAATGAGTATGGAACACGGGCTGGTCCACCTTCTTGGCACTAACGGCTATTTCTTACTCGGCGTACTCATCTTTGCAGCAATGGCCTTTGCACTTTACCGTGTAGGCATGAGCAAACAGAAAACAGAGTAAAAGAACAGATCATTTCAGATATTTCAAACCATGAGTGGTAATACCGCTCATGGTTTTTTTATTGCTATGCTTATACTTATAAAGAAAAAGTATCCCAAAGGCTCATCAGCAATAACAAGACTCATCAAGAAGTAAATCTTTCATGTTTAATTCAAACATTGTGCCTCTAAAAATGTAGAGAGTATGTCTTTACTAGCATTTCAATTCAACACCTCATTCAAACATCATCAAAAAAGCCTATCACTTTTATTAAGATGCATGTCCATTTCACGAAGCTTCGCCTTCATTTTTGATGTGCAGATAAGCCACCTCAAAAGGGTATTTAATAGAACTATAGTGGGCAAAAGCTGGAATATACGTGGGATATACCTGGGATACCTCTGAGATAAACCTTGCTTAAAGGTCATCTGAATGCGGGCATGTAGCAGGGCATATAACATTAAAAACATACCGCCAACAACAAGCATGCTTTATTGATCTGTCAGATAAGTACAATAGATTAAAAAGCGATTAAAAAACAGGAAGACTAAAGAAGCCCTCAAACTATCCATCCATAAAACAATCTTATCCATTTACAATCAATAGCAATACAAGCTGATTGGTAAATTAGAAAGTTGTTCTAATTCATTTTGAATGGAACAATCATTTCAAATACGGGAATATTAACTTCAAAAGTGAGTTTATTGTTAAGGTTTTCCATGAGGTAAGTGCCATACATTTTACCCATCTCACTCCGCAGATTGCAACCGCTTACATATTGGTACCGCTCACCAGGTTGAAGCGAGGGCTGTACGCCCACAACTCCTTCTCCCTCCACTTCCCTGTTGCTTCCATTGCTGTCGGCTATAAACCAATGACGACGATGCAGTTTTACAGGGAAACTATTGTGATTTTCGATGGTAATACGATAGGCAAACATGTACTCCCCAGATACAGGATTAGAGTAATCCGGCTGGTAAAACGTTTCAACGCTTACTTCAATACCTTCTGAAATTTTGGAGACCATGCTCTACTGTTTGGAATTTAAAGTTAACTAAAAATACTGCCCGTTCATCTTAAAAACTGAGTAATTGCCCGGAATGATGCTAATTTTGCGGCATCCCGCAGAATCGTACCATTCAAATAAAACATTTTTATATGAAAATAGCCGTAGCAAAAGGAGATGGAATAGGCCCGGAAATTATGGATGCCGTACTCAAGATCTTCAATGCCAACAAAGTTCCCCTTGAATATGAAACTGTAGAAATGGGTAAATGGGTGTTCGACAAAGGTTTCTCAAACGGAATGACCCCCGAAGCCCAGCAAACCATCGAATCACTGGGTATCCTTTTCAAAGGCCCCATGGAAACTCCCAAAGGCAAAGGAGTAAAAAGCGTAAACGTTACTGCACGCAAAACATGGAATACCTATGCCAACAAACGTGTGTTCCAAACGCTGCATGGTGTAGATACTGTTTTCTCCAAAGCAGGTATCCCTATTGACATCACTGTAGTGCGTGAAAACATTGAAGACACCTATGGCGGTGTAGAACACATGCTTACGCACGACGTAGCATTAAGCCGTCGCTTTATTACACGCCCCGGTAGTATCCAGGTAATCAAATACGCTTTTGAAATGGCGCGTAAAAACCACTCACGCCGTATTACCTGCGGACACAAGGCCAACATCATGAAAATTACAGATGGCCTGTTCCTTGAATGCTTTTACGAAGTAGCAAAAGATTATCCCGAACTTAAAGCTGATGATGTAATTGTGGACGACCTGTGTATGAAACTCGTTACACGACCCGATACATTCGATGTAGTAGTACTTACCAACCTGCAGGGTGATATTGTATCTGACCTTTGCGCAGGTTTAGTAGGCGGTTTAGGATTTGCGCCTTCTGCAAACATTGGTGATCACATCTGTATTTTTGAAGCAGTACACGGTACAGCACCCGATATTGCAGGTAAAAACATTGCTAACCCCACTGCATTATTACTGAGCGGTATCGCAATGCTGCGTCACGTTGGTCTGATGGAAAATGCAGCGATCATCGAAAATGCATTATTGTACACACTGGAACAAGGTACACACACCGGTGATTTTGGTGATAAATCAAAACCATCTTTAAATACTACTGAGTTTGCCGAGGCCATAATAACCAACTTTGGTAAAACGCCGCAGGTGAATGCCAAACCATTACTGCCCAATAAACCGGTTACACAAACCGTATTTAAGCTGGATAAAAACCCGATGCTCGTTTCGCGCGAACTGGCAAATGAGAAGATCATTGGAGTTGATATGTTCATCGAAAGCGAAGAACAACCTGATATCATTGCAAAAAAATGTCAGCGTCATGCAGGTGTTAAATTCAACCTGGTAAACATTAGCAATCGCGGTACGCAGGTATGGCCTACAGGCTCAGTATTCACCAACCTGGTAAACCAATACAATGTACGCTTTGAAAGCCTCGACGGTGAAGGATTGAACCAACAAGATATCATCGGTCTGTATGTTAGCTTAAGCGGTAACTTCAAGATCTGTTCTTCTGAGCTACTCAACATGTGGGGCGATAAAAAAGCTTATTCGCTGGCACAGGGACAATAAACAGTTGCGGGTTCGGAGTTTAGAATTTCGGGTTAACGCCCCTTAGTACTTTAACTTACCTGCATAAAAAAATACAAAGCGGAATACAGTAACTGTATTCCGCCTTTTTATTTGTCAATATGTTTAACCAAAATAGATCAATACAACTATCCAGATCAGAAAGATAAGTACACCGGCAAGAGAAGCGATGAAGATTGTTTTTAAACCGGAGCGTCTTTTCAATTCATTATGCTCCTTCATACCTATACTGTGTTCGCGCCAGCCAAGTACCACGTAAAACACAGAAAAACTAAACGGTATTAATAAAATAGCCGTTAGTATAAGAAGAGCAAACCCGCCAAATAAATATTCGAACATGAAAATAATATATGACGAATAACAGGCTAACTACTATGCAATTGCACACCTGTTAATTATCGGATGTCCACATCATACCTTCTTCGTTTGCTTATAGCCATTCTTCAATAACCATTGTAGTACTTTATCACGTTGATCGCCCTGTACTATAATTTCACCATCCTTTGCTGCACCACCGGTACCGCAAAAGTTCTTTAATTTTTTACCAAGATCCTGCAGGTCTTCATCCGTACCAATAAATCCTTCCGCCAGTGTTACAGCCTTACCGCCACGGTTCTTTGTATCCAGTTTAATACGTAGTTTTTGCTGCGCCGGCTGTAAGGTTTCAACATGCTCCTGTTCTTCCTCAAACTTAAAATCAGGATCAGTACTGTAAACAAATCCCCTGTTATCAGGTTTATTTTTCTTTGACATACATTTTTCAGATTAACAGTTGATACATCAGATTATAACTGCTTTCAAACTAAGGTCCAAACTTTTTGCCTGGTGAATCAAAGCTCCTACACTCACAAAATCAACTCCCGTTGCCGCATATGCTTCTATATTATCGATGGTAATACCACCACTGGCTTCTGTTTCATATTTACCATCAATGAGCTTCAGTGCATCACCGATCTGCTCAGGAGTAAAATTATCCAGCATAATACGATCTACTTTGCCAGTTGTTAATACCCGCTTCACTTCATCAATATTACGCGTTTCCACTTCAATCTTCAATCCCGGCTTTACCTGTTGTGTATATTGCCATGCACGTTCAATAGCATTCTCCAGTCCGCCGGCATAGTCAATATGATTATCTTTCAGCATGATCATATCGTAAAGTCCCATACGATGATTTAACCCGCCACCAATACGAACGGCCTCTTTCTCCAGCAATCTGAAACCAGGCGTTGTTTTACGGGTGTCCAATACATGTGTGTGATACCCTTTTATTTTTTCTGCATACTGATGCGTAAGTGTTGCAATGCCACTCATACGCTGCATACAGTTCAGCACTAATCGCTCACATTGTAAAATGGTGTACACGGAAGCCGTTAGTTCAAACGCCACTTCACCGGCCTGCATAGCATCCCCATCCTTTTTAAAAGGAGTAAATACTACGTCCGGCTCCTGGTAACGGAATATTTTCTCTGCCACATCCATACCCGCCAGGATACCAGCCTGTTTAATTTTCAATACGGCTTTCCCTTTTGCATCAGCAGGTATGGCCGATAAAGTAGAGTGATCGCCATCACCAATATCCTCACGCAAAGCCGATTTGATCAGAATATGTAATTGTTCGTCGAAAGTAAGCATGCAACAAAACTACTGAAGAAAGTGAGAAAAGTGTGCAGATTAGCCAATGTGCGCACATACCAATAATAACACTAATCAGCACAATCGCATTTAATCCATAAATCGGCTTTATGATCCTGAGATCCTATATTAATCCCTAAATCCACGTTAAAAATAAAAGCCCCTCAACATCACTGCTGTGGGGCTCCTGCGTTTTCAGGGATAATTATGTTATTCTACCAGTTCAAAAACAAGTTCCTGCACTACCTGCGTTTCGCCTTTCTGCTTCATAAAGAACTTAGTACGGTAGTTGCCATTACGGGTTTGTAATACACCAATGCAAAACTGAGAGCCACTTTGCTCTCCCTTGTGTTTAACCTGGAAACTTTTTACCTCGTTGGTGGAAAAGAAATCTTTCAGGATCATTTCAGCCTGGCTTTTACTGTAATTATCATTCTTGCCGGGTAACGAGATGTCCACACGAGCATCAAAGTATTTTGACAACTGGCTTGCGTTGCCGCTTTTCATGGCAGTTATCACGTCATCAATCGAATAATAATCCGGAGTAAATGACACCAGGAAGAGCGAGAGAATCATGGTCGCAAATCCCAGGGATTTTTTCATATATATTTTTTTTCTGCACTCAAAGTTGCGAAAAACATGCCAAAGTAAGATTGCTTTGAATTAAAATACTATCAACCCCCGATTGCCTTACCTTTGCATCACTTCGAACCAATAAACTCATCACAATCATATTTTTATATGCCAGCTTCAAAAGTCGTTTTAATCATTATGGACGGTTGGGGACTTGGAAAAGTGCAGTCTGCTGACGCCATCCAACATGCCAAAACACCATTTGTAAGTTCACTATACAACCAATATCCGCACAGCACCCTGGTTACCTGTGGCGAACAGGTAGGCTTACCTGACGGACAAATGGGCAACAGTGAGGTTGGTCACCTGAACCTTGGCGCAGGTCGTATTGTGTACCAGGAGTTACAACGCATTAATGTTGCCATCCGCGACGAATCTTTCTTCGCCAACCCGGTATTACTGAAAGCCATTCAGTACGCCATTGAAAACAAAAAACCCCTGCACCTGCTGGGCCTTGTAAGTGATGGCGGTGTTCACTCACATACCAATCACCTAAAAGCAATTATAACCCTTTGCCATAAACAAGGTTTGAAAGAAGTATATATCCACGCTTTCACCGACGGGCGCGATACTGATCCCAAAAGCGGGCTTGGTTACCTCACTTCTTTACAAGAGCACCTGAATGCAACCACCGGTAAAATTGCTACAGTAAGCGGCCGTTATTATGCAATGGATCGTGATAAACGCTGGGAAAGAGTAAAACTTGCTTATGACGCATTGGTAAATGGCGTTGGAGAAAAAGCAACCGACGGATTGGCTGCAGTAGAACAATCATACGCGCACAACGTTACCGATGAATTTATAAAACCAACCGTTATTGTTGGAAGTGATCAGCAACCCATAGCAACGATCAAAGACGGTGATGCAGCTATCTGTTTTAACTTCCGTACCGACCGTTGCCGTGAAATTACACAGGTACTTACACAGGCTGATTTCCCCGATCAAGGTATGAAACACCTGTCGCTGAATTACACCACCATGACGGATTACGATAGAACATTCAAAAACGTAAACGTCATTTTTGAGAACGATAACCTGAACAATACACTTGGCGAGATCCTCGCAAACAATCATAAAAAACAGATCCGTATTGCAGAAACTGAAAAATACCCCCACGTATCTTTCTTCTTCAGCGGCGGACGCGAAGTGCCTTTTGAAGGTGAGGAACGCATCATGATCCCTTCTCCTAAAGTAGCCACATATGATCTGAAACCGGAAATGAGCGCCATTGAAATTACCGATGCCATTGTTCCCCAGCTGGAGCAGGAAAAGCCAGACTTCGTTTGCCTCAATTTTGCCAATGCAGACATGGTGGGCCATACCGGTATATTCTCTGCAGCTATTACAGCCGTAGAAACCGTTGACAAATGTGTAGAAAGGGTTGTTACGGCTGCACTTGCACATGGTTACGCCGTTTTCCTGACAGCCGATCATGGTAATGCAGACTTCATGGTAAATGCTGATGGTACGCCTAATACAGCACACACTATGAACCTGGTACCCTTTTTCATCATTGACAAAGACTGGAAAGGCACTATCAAACCAGGCAAACTGGGTGATATCGCTCCTACCATTCTCACCTTTATGAAATTGCCTATACCGGCCGAAATGACCGGCAACGTATTGATATAGATTTTGATACACAATACAAAGCGGCAACAGGATTAAACCCTGTTGCCGCTTTTTTTATTATCAATTATTGCTTTTAGAACTGAGCGGTTTCAGGATCTTTTCAGTTTGAACACCTGGGCATCCAGCCATTTGCACCTCCCCTCTTCGCGTGTTTTCCCTTCGTTTTTTTTCTATACCGGGACGTCTTTTTTACTTCCAAAGCAGCAATTGCATCTGAAAATTGTCTAACTTACAGGGCAACCAAACGGTTTATATGACCGAAGACGCCATTTTACAAGGCTGTTTACAGAATAGCGCGACTGCCCAAAAGGAGTTATACAATCGGTATAGCGCCAAAATGCTGTCTGTCTGTTACCGTTTTGCCCACAACAGAGAAGATGCAGAGGATATGTTGCAGGAAGGGTTTATAAAGGTGTTTTCACAGATTCACACCTTCCAGAACAAAGGAGCTTTTGAAGGCTGGATAAGAAGAATTATAGTACATACCTGCATCAACCACCTGAAAAAAAATCGCAAGTTCAATGAAAGTGTAGATATTATACACGCCAGCAGTATCCAGGTACGTGAAGAATCCGTACCGTCAATAGTGCAGGCAAAACAGGTGGTGGAATGTATTCGTCTGTTGCCCATTGGTTACAGAACTGTATTGAACTTATACGCTGTTGAGGGTTATTCGCACAAGGAAATTGCTGCAATGCTGGATATTGAAGAAAGTACCAGCCGTTCACAATACACCCGTGCGAAACAGATGCTGGAAGAAATACTGATCAAGAAAAAAATTATACAGAAGCCAAAAGAAAAAATTGGCTGGTTGAAAGTAGTTACCGGACGATAATGAATTGTTTAAGAGACCATACTAACATGCTTCTACTATCCTTTGAAAATAATACCCGTACAAATCATTAATCGTTATGCAGCGAGGTTTCTACCAGGATGATGATTTTGAAGAGCTCCTTAAGGAAAAAGCTGATCAATACAAGATGTATCCATCTGATCAGGTTTGGAAAAAGATTTACAGGGCGCTCCACACACGCAGGAAATGGTACCTCGTAGGTTTTGTCCTTTTCTTTGCAGGTCTTGCTTATTATACCATCGTTGAGCTCATCACTCCTTCTTCACAAAAACCATTAGCCAAAAAAGATACTTCAGCTGTATCAGCAGCACCCTCTGCAGCTACAGAAAAAGCCAGGGCTGTTGTTATTCCTTTTGCAGCTGCCAGCAGCAAACAGGACAGGCATTCTGGCAACAATCCGGCTCATACCCCTTCATTCGTTATCAATCCTGATTATATTGACGACAACCCGGCACTTGTTACTACCACAGTAATAACTCCGGCCGATGCTCAAAACGCAATACCGTCCGTAGAAGCCCCGGTGTACGACCTGCTGACAGGCGTACGTAAAGCCGAAGCCAAAACAATAGTAGCAGGCAGATCAACTGCACTATCGGCTGCAATAGCTGCTAATGCCGGTTCGGCATCACAGAATAATAATTCAGGTAACACTGACGATAAAACAACAGGTACTGAAACAAATAATACGGTACAGCAGGAAGCAACGTCACCTGTTACAACACAGGTACTCCCCGATGTTGCCTCTTCTGCCAATCCTCCTGAGGCCGAAAACCTCATCAAACTGGATCAGCTACCGGTTGAAACGCCTTATGAATATGCGCTTCCACGCACCAAACGTATAAGCTGGCAATGGTCGTTCACGCCTACCATGAACTATCGCAAACTGAAAGGCGATCCCAATGCCAACATCGGTTCTGCTCTCAATAATGTGCCGCTGGCAACTCGTATTGAAGGCGATCCGGACAAACTGGTAAATCACAAACCGGCTGTAGGCTTTGAAATTGGTACCCATATACTGTATGCAGTAAACCAGAACCTTTCTTTCAAAGCAGGTTTACAATTCAATTATTCACGGTACAATATCCAGGCATATAGTTCCAGAACTGCCGACCTTGCGACCATTACACTTAGCGGTAGCGGCTCTGTAAGGCCCGAAGCATTGACCAGCTACACCCATATGCATAATTTTGGTGGCGACCAGGCCGAACAATTACAGAACCAGTACTTCCAGCTCTCGGTTCCTGTAGGACTGGAATACCGCCTGTTTGGCAATGATAAGCTGCAACTTAAAGTAGGCGGCACTATACAACCAACCTACCTGCTCAACAGGAATTCTTACCTCATTACAAACGATTATACCAACTATACAAAAGAACCTTCACTGGTAAGAAGGTGGAACCTGAATGCCAGTGCCGAAGCATTTATTTCATACAAAACAGGCGACCTGCAATGGCAGGTTGGCCCTCAGTTCCGTTACCAACTGCTGTCCAGTTATATCACCAAGTATCCGATCCGCGAATACCTGATGGAATATGGGGTCCGGATTGGAGTAGCCAAGACTATCCGCTAGTATTTAGCACTTATCTTATAAAGCTGCCGTTGAATCAAATGGCAGCTTTTTCTTTTGAGGATGGGCCCCTGGATTTTTACCGATTGCCCGGATATAATAGTTTTCAGGCTTTCTGTTAATTTTGTAATATGAAACCTACCACATGCTGTGTGCTCATCATTTCGTTTGCCACGCTCCTATCCTGCAAAAACAATCACAACAAAGCAGATAACAACAATATTCTTCCTGTAGCAGCAGATACTACCGGCCAATCAACCCCGTATCTTCCCGTAAATGCCATTTTAAGCCGGGATAAAAAGCTGGCCGACTCTTTTGCCACAACATTTCTTAAACGCGCTGAAATGGCCGGAAAAAAGGATTCAGCCTATATTTCTCCGGAGGAGTTTGGAAAACTTGCTGCCGCTTTTTTTCCTGCAGAGCTGCAAGACTCTCTCGCCTTCCGGCAGAACTACACCGAATCGTCTGTCATGGACGAAACGATGGGGTTGCTGAATTTCATCTATATAGCAAAAAAACCAGAAACCTCTCTGCAACAGGTGGTAGTCTATGTATCTCCCGAAGCCACTACCGACCAGATCAACAGAGTGTACATGGAACGAACATTTACACAAGGCGACACGTTGATTAGACAAAAGCTTACCTGGAAACTGAAACAATATTTCTATACAATTACGATCAAACAGCCGGCCAATGGCGAACCGGTGGTTATTAATGAAAAAGTTATCTGGAACCCTGCACAGTTCCAGGAGGAGTAGATGTTACTATGACGGCACAGGAATTTCAACAAATTGCACATACCATACCCGTAAACCCGGGCATCTATAAATATTATGATGAGGGTGATGAACTGTTATATGTAGGCAAAGCCAAAAGCCTGCGTAAACGTGTAAGTTCTTATTTCACCAAAACATTTACCTCTTACAAAACGCATGAGCTGGTACAACGTATCAGGCGTATTGAATTTACCATCGTCAATTCAGAACAGGATGCTTTTCTGCTGGAGAACTCGCTGATAAAACAGTTCCAGCCCAGGTTCAACATTAACCTTAAGGATGATAAGACCTATCCCTATATCGTTATCAAAAAAGAACCTTTCCCACGTATCTTTCTTACACGCCGCAAAATTGCTGATGGCTCAGAGTACCTTGGTCCCTTTACCTCTGTAGCCAAAGTAAGAGAGCTGATTGATTTTGTAAGGCATAATATCCCTCTACGTACCTGCAAGCTCAACCTTACAGACAATAACATCCGAAAAGGAAAATTCAAAGTTTGTCTTGAATACCACCTGGGCAATTGTAAAGGACCCTGCGAAGGATTACAAACTGCTGAAGACTACCAGGAAGGCCTGCAACAGATCCGTGATATCCTGAAAGGCAACCTGACGCCTGTAATACAACATTTCAGGGGAGAAATGCGCACTGCCGCAGAAGCACTGTCTTTTGAAAAAGCGGAGATCATTAAAAAGAAGATCGAACATCTTGAGCAGTACCAGGCCAGATCAATCATTGTAAGCAGCCGCTTTATCAATGCCGATGTATTTTCATTATTAAGAGACGGAGATATTGCTTACGTAAACTACCTGATGGTACAAAACGGTTCTATTGTTCAAACACATACATCCCAACTGGAAACGCATCTCGATGAAACAGACGAAGAAATACTGGCGTTTGCAGTAGCACAATTGCGTACTACATTTAACAGCACATCAAACGAAATTATTCTTCCATTCGAAATAGAATATCCTGAGAGAGAAGTTACCATCATCATTCCCAAAAGCGGCGACAAGAAAAAACTACTGGAGCTATCGGAAACCAACGTGAATTATTTCCGCGAAGAGATCAAAAAACGCAAGATGCTGCAACTGGAAGGAAGAGATGATATGGAGCGAAAGAAAGTATTGTACCAGTTACAGCAGGATCTTCAATTACCACAGGTACCTGTACATATCGAATGTTTTGATAACTCCAACTTCCAGGGAAGTTATCCTGTATCTGCTATGGTATGTTTTAAAGATGGCACACCCAGTAAAAAAGATTACCGCCACTTCAATGTAAAAACTGTAGAAGGTATCAACGACTTTGCTACCATGAAAGAGGTGGTTTACAGGCGCTACAAACGCCTGCAGCAGGAACAACAACCTCTTCCGCAGCTGGTGATTATTGATGGTGGTAAAGGGCAATTAGGTGCAGCACTTGAAAGTGTTCGTGAGCTTGGCTTAACAGGCAGCATGACAGTTGTTGGTCTTGCAAAGAATGAAGAAGAAATATTCTTTCCCGGCGACCAGGAATCATTAAAGCTTCCTTACAATAGTGAAAGCCTTAGACTCATTCGTCGTATCCGCGATGAAGTTCACCGTTTCGGTATTACATTCCATCGTCAGAAACGTAGTAAAGGCACTTTCAAAAACGAACTGGAGTCAATTAAAGGAATTGGCAAAAGCACGGCAGATCAGCTATTGCGTCAATACAAATCAGTTAAGCGTATAAAGGAATTGAGTGAAGACGAATTAACTACAGCAGTAGGCGCATCAAAAGCCACATTGATATGGCGCTTCTTTCACAACACAGATGATACTACTACACCAACTGTAACCAACGATTGATTTTAAAAAAGAAAGACTAACACTAACAATTATCGCGGAATAAATTCGGGTATACGTAGGTATAAAAACAAAAAGGGGCCAGGATAGAAATCCAGCCCCGTTTTTAAAATCCAATATCCTATGAAAAACCATTGTAAAAATAGTGAATCAAACCCATAAAACAATACCCGTATGTGGGTATTTTGAAAAAAAACTCTAATCTTTTATGGTGGTAATTACTTTCATTTAGAGTGAGTTATGCACAAAAACAAAGGGCATCGTATTTCTACGATGCCCTTTTATTGTCAAGAATCAATTTCTTAGTATGACCACAAATCCTGCTCATAATTAAAGATGCGCTCTTTAATGTTCTCACCTTCTAACAAGGCAAGGATAGGATCCTTAACGAACTGTTTAATGAACAGATCATTGGGGTTGCTAATGGTAGATTTGATAATCCTGCTGGAGAACATACGGCTCTCGAACAGCTCTTCCCAGCTCATGCGTGCACCGTAGTTTTTGCCATTATACACTTCGTGTTTAGCAAATACAGGACGAAGGTCAGGATAGTACACCCAGAATACAGGTGTTACATCTCTGTAGGAACCATCATCGTTAGTGATGGTTTTAAGAGGAGCAATGCCGAGGATACGCACATATACCCTTGAGGATTCTTTATCAAATACCCAGTCTTCTTTAACCCAATAGCGTTCAACTTTATCAGGGTTAAACTCCTGAGAGATGATGGTATCTTTAGTCATACCTTTTGAGCCATCCGGGTCTTTTACAAGATCAGGTACAGTAATAGTTGTGGGTTTACCTACCAGTTTTTCTGCAATATCCTTAAACGTAATGGGAGTTGTAAAACGGTCATCTTCTGCGCTGAAAGCAGTGATGCTGTCATTCTTGATAGCGTCCAGCAGAATGTAAATGAAACGTTGGTTACCCTGGTCGCCATCTGCACGATAAACGAACGGCAGGTTAATTTTTTCATGTACATCTATCTCGCGCCATACACGTTGTACATAAGCCGCATCATCTTCACGGATGTGTTCGTATGCCAGTGGCGTTCTGTCTTTCACCAGGTTACGCTCAATAGCGTTATCATTTCTCAATGATTTTTTAACCGGTGCCAGTTCCAGTTTCGCTTCAGGCGGTGCTGGTTTTACAGTATCAACAGGCGCTACAACAGCGGCATTAGCAGCTTCATTTGTTTTATTAGTAGTTGCTCCTTTTTTGGCCGGAGTAGTTGTTCTCTTCTTAGCCGGGCGCGAAGGTTTTTTAGCCTGCGCGTTTACCGCCTCTGCAGAAACTGTTAATACAGCCAGCAACAAACACAACTTAATGATACGGTTTCTCATTATTCCCTGTTTAAGAATTATTTAAGCGTAAATTTCATTGGAGCAATATCCCTTTCTTTACCATCGGGACCTACTACCTTAATATCATCAAAGAATACAGTAGTGCCAGGACCTACACGGCCAACCAGTGAAGCTGCTTTGCCATTCCAGCGGGGGCCTTCGTTTGTTTCGAAGCTGTAGATAGAGATAGGACCACCTACTGCTGAAATACTGTAGCTAACTACCCTGAAACCTGCTTCAAAATCAGATTCATCGTAACGGGCAAGAATACCGCCCATTGCTTTAAACTCCGCTGAAGAAACAGAAGCCCCGCTTTTCTTGGTACCCAGGAAAGGTGTAGGAGGGGGTAGATTTTTAAGGCGCATAGGGAACTCGTAAGTTTTTCCGTCAGCATTCACAAGTACTTTAGAAAGACCTGCGTGTGAAGGTTTAGCAACGTATTTGTCGCCACTTACTTTAGTGATAGTACCGTCGCCTGCAGGTAAGCTTACTTTTACTTTTTCAGCACCTACGCTACCACCAGAGATGGTAATGGGGTTGTCGATACCAACATACATTACGTTCATTTTTTCAAGGAACACAGATGCACCTGAAGGAACGCCTACTGTATATTTAACTATTTTATTTACGGTTGCAATAGTACCATCGGGTTTAGCATACTCGATCTTAACATCTACAGCTTTATCACCAACGCCATTGGCAGTTGTTTTCCAGATAGCAGTGCCATCAGGAGTGAGAGGCTGTAACTGGCCACCGATGTAAACTTTAGGCTGTGCCTGTGCACTGAATGCACCGATACCAGCAGTAATTTCGATGGGATCTCCAGGCATAGCATAAGTTGTGTTTGACTGTGCAATAGCCTGGAATTTATCAAAGATTACTTTTACAGAACCAATTTGTTTAAGACAGTAGTCAATAACCTGTGCTTCTGAGTTTTTAACGTCGTTCTGGAACTTGCTCAGGATAGTCAGGGCAGCAATGGTAGGAGTCATGTGGAAATAGTTGGTTGTCCAACCTTTCGCATCATTACTAAATTCTTTACCGCTCTGGCTTTTGGGAACGTTCATATCCAGTGGCAATGCTTTCTGCAAAGCAGCAACATCAGCTACCAGTTGATCACGCAATTTAGGATTAGCAGCAAAAGCAGGATCATCAGGATTAATTACTCCAACGATCTGTTGCTTGAAAGCAGTCAGTTTATCGTACAGTTGCTTACCCTTGCCTTCTTTATCCATCAGGCGGGTAGGCGCATCCAGATTATCTTCTTTAAAGTTTTCTTTGCCATTTTCCATTCTTAAGTCGGAAGCCTTTTTCATATCCTGCTTAAGATTTTCAAGGAAAGTGTACATGTCTGCAGACAAAGCCTTGGCCTGTTCAGCCTTAGGTCCCCAGATCATAGCGTTAGCTTTTGTTTGGGGATCTTCTTTAGCAACATTGAATGATGCGTAAGTGGCTTCGTTTTTATCTGTTATAAGATTGTTAGAAGCAGCGATGCTTGTATTTACAGTTTTGAAGGCATTCAAAACCTCTGCGGACACGTTCAGTGCCAGCATGGCTGTTAACACGAGGTACATCATGTTAACCATCTTCTGCCTGGGCTCTTTAGGTAAAGCCATGGTGTAGGTTTTTCAGTTATTTTAACGAAATAAAATTCTTCTCACTATTCATTAGGGGTACCGGATATGGATTGGCTTTTACCAATTAACGGCCCTGCATTGCAGTCAGCATGTTGCCATAGATGGTATTCAGGTTACTGAGGTTACCAGCCAGTTTAGCAATTTGCTCATGTGCTTTTTTAGCATCATCTACACTGCTCTGCATAGTCTGAGAAGCAGCTGCCAGGTTACCATAGAAGCTGTTCATAGCTTTCAGGTGGTTGTTTGTATCCTGCAGTTCCAGCTCATAAATAGCGTTGAGAGAACCTAAGTTTTTAGTTAAAACCTGTACCTGCTCATGGAATTGTTTAGTGCTGTCAGCAGCAGAGTTGAACTGAGAGATAGTGCTGGTAGCACCCTGGTAAGCATTTTTCATTGCATCCAGTGCAGTAACAGCTTCTTTTGTTTTTGCAGAATAGTCGCTGGTTGCTTTTACAGCATCAGATACGTCAGCAATTTTATCTACAGAAGTGCCCAGTTTTTTGAAACCAGCGCTCAGCTTTTCCAGGTTTGCAGGAGTAATGTCTGCATCATGCAGCATTTTGTCCAGTTTTTCTACAGCGGGGTTTCCTGCAGAAGCAGCACCACCGGCTAATTTTGGCAGAGCTTCAGCGATAGCATGCATTTCAGATCCGGGAGGAGGTAAAATTGCATACACAATGAAGATCAGCGCCTCTGTTAACAAACCTGCAGTTAAGAAAAAGTCTGCCAGTGCCTGGTGAGTGATCTTTTGCCATGCACCAAAGATTACAATTGCGGCGCCCATACACACCACTATGTTTACAATTCTTTCAGTTGATTTGGAAGCTCCAGCCATAGTTTAATTTTTAATTGTTTAGGAAAACGGATTTTAAGTTAGGGTTAAGAGAATACAAGCCTATTTTGATTTTTAATGAAATCAAGTCATTTATTAAACGGTAATTACCGTCAGAAATTTTACTCGTAAGCAGAAAGATTTTACTACTTGTTCATGGGAGGCAAATCAATTACACAGCGGAAGCCGATGTAAGATTTGGCAGTATCCATGTACTCGTAGTTACGTGCACTGGTTTGCAGATAGAAACCTACATCTTTCCAGCTACCGCCACGAAGAACTTTACGTTTCATGCGGGGAGGATCAGCGTCATTGGCGTTGAACCTGATATCAGGGTTCATATCGTGCTGGAAGTTATAAGCTCCTTCGTAGAACAGGGAAGATGTCCATTCCGCTACGTTACCAGCCATGCAATACAGACCAAAGTCGTTGGGCCAGTAAGCATCGGCGCGGGCAGTGTAAAACGCACCGTCTTCAGGATAGTTACCACGGCCGGGTTTAAAGTTGGCCAGTAAGCAACCTTTCTGGTTACGCAGGTAAGGGTTACCCCATGGGAACATTGATTGTGAACGACCACCACGTGCAGCGTATTCCCACTCAGCTTCTGTAGGCAGGCGGAAATCAGACTCGGTAGCCCTGTTTTTAGATTCCAGGAACGCGTTCAGGTAATGTGTTCTCCATTCGCAGAAGGCAGTAGCCTGTTTCCAGTTTACGCCAACAACAGGATAGTTTCCAAAAGACGGATGTGAGAAGTAACGCTTGGTCATCGGCTCGTTGTAAGAATAGCTGAAGTCGCGGATCCATACTAATGTATCCGGATAAACCTTCACATTCTTTTTAACGATGAACTGAGAGCGGGCTTTACCACTGTTCTCTCTTTTAGCAGCTTCTTTGAGATCGAATATTTCAGAATGGAATTCTAACTTGTAAGGATCGATTTCTTTTTTTCCAAACACCCTGTTCTCGGGAGACAGGATCAGTTGGTCAATTTTCTCGATTGTAGCTTTATCGCCGTATTTGATCGTAGACGCCTTTTTCCAGTCAATAGCGAATACGCCATCAACTTCTTTACCATATTGTAACAGCGTAGCAGCGGTAGAGTCACGTACCCAGTTTACGAACTGACGGTATTCATTGTTCGTAATCTCAGTAGCGTCCATCCAGAAACCGTTGATGGATACCTGCTTATTTCTGGCGTTGTACGAATAGTTAACGTCTTCATCACTTGCACCCATGTGGAAGGTTCCTGGTGGGATATACACCATTCCGGGTGGCTTTGTAAGGTTGTACTTAGCCCCGGGAGCCACTCCATGTAGCTGTCCGTCATTGGGCAAACCTTTAGACTTGCCCAGGCCGCATCCTGTCGCAGCAGTAAGAGCCACCAGGGCAGACATGGCGGATAGGTTCTTCATTTTCATAATATTAAAGGGTATTGGGCAAAAATAATGTTTTACCGACTTCATCACAAGTTTAGAATTTATTTTTTGATACGCGTTACAAGCGATACAAGCTCAGATTTAAACGGTACCGGAAATCAAATTATTGTATGCCTTAAAATTTTAAGTTTTACACATCTTTTAACTGCCTCAGCAAGCCATCAGCTTGATTTACAGGCTGTTGACACGCATAATCCTTACACAGAAAAAGTTGGGCTACGGATGAATAGGGTTTCTGGGATAATAACGGGAAGCCGGGAGTGTCCTTTTCGGCCGATTGGAGCACCCGGAAAGGCAGAAAAGCACGTAAAAGTTCGTTTCGCACCTCAGCAGCATTACCCCCGGTTATTGCAATTTCCGGAATACCATACGTGAGCGACATTTGCAGGGTTGCCCACAATCCGAAAGAGGACGGATACCGGTTAACTGCCTGGTGAAGCAGCGAAACAATTGTTACCGCCCGCTGACGCCATGCAGGAAGATCAAAAATCACACCTAAACCATACAGATTCACAGCCATCATGGCATTGCCGGACGGCACAGCTCCGTCGTACAACTCCTTTTTACGAACGATTACATCCTGCTGGATCTTATGTGTGAAGTAAAAAAAACCGGTTTCTTCTTCGCTGAACCCTTCACTTACCCATTCTGCCAGTTTGCGGGCATGGTGCAGGTAACTTACATTGCCCGTTACTTCCTGCAGCTGTATCAGCGCCTGTATCAGGCAACTGTAGTCGTCCAGGAAAGCCGGGTATTTGGCCACCCCGTTCTTGGCTGTATGATAAAAGCTGCCGTCTCCTGCGGCAAACTGCCTAAGCATAAATTCCATATTACTGACAGCCAGCTGGAGGTATTGCTCATTACCTGTAGCTGCATAAGCTTTGCTGCAGGCTATATTCATTAATCCATTCCAGCCCAGTAAGATCTTATCATCCAGTTGGGGCCTTACCCGTTTACCACGTGCTTCCAGCAATTTTGCGCGTCCCCGATCTATAACAGACAACAACTCTTCTACAGTTATCCCGGTACGGGCGGCAAAGGTTTCCGGATCTTCCTTCACCTGTAATATATTCGTGTGTTCCCAGTTGCCGGTTGGGGAAATATCGAAAAACGCGGTGAACACCGGTGCATCATCGACCAGTAATGCATCTACCTCTTCTTTACTCCACACATAAAACTTACCCTCTACCCCTTCACTATCTGCATCCAAGGCCGAATAAAAGCCACCTTCCGGCGCATACAATTCGCGTTGTATGAATTCCAACGTTTGGTCAATTGCCTGCCGGTAATGCGGCTTACCTGTGAGCTGCAGTGCCTCGCTTATTACCGATACCAGCAATGCATTGTCGTACAACATTTTTTCAAAATGCGGTATCAGCCATTCATTATCCGTGGCATAGCGCGCAAAACCGCCGCCTACCTGGTCATAAATACCGCCCCGGATCATTTTATCAAGGCTGAGACAAGCCTGTTGCAATGCCTCAACATTACCGGTATAGTAATGATAGTGCAGCAAATATTGTATCACAAAGGTTTGTGGAAACTTCGGCGCTTTGCCAAATCCACCATCTTCTTTGTCAGCATTCTTCATAATGTTGGCAAACATCAGGTGCACCTTATCTTTCGAAAAGAGCTGCTCTGAAGGCAACAGGTCTTTTACCGATTGCTGGCCAAATCCGTTTGCCTGGTCAATATGCCTGGTGAGGTTCTCGGCCTGTGTATTTACCTCTTCGCGCTTTTCACGGAAAGTACGGGACACACCGTTCAGCACATCCATCCATGAAGCACGATTGAAAACAGGCTTTGGGGGGAAATAGGTACCTCCGTAAAAAGGTTTGCCTTCCGGTGTAAGAAATACATTCAGGGGCCAACCGCCACTACCCGTCATCACCTGTACTGCATCCATGTAAATATGATCAAGATCGGGCCTCTCTTCCCTGTCTATCTTGATATTTACAAAATGCTCGTTCATCAGTGCCGCCGTTGTTGCATTCTCAAAGCTTTCCTTCTCCATTACATGACACCAGTGACAGGCTGCATAGCCAATGCTTACCAACACAGGCTTATCCTCCCTGCGGGCTTTATCAAATGCTTCATCACCCCAGGGATACCAATCCACAGGATTATGGGCATGTTGCAAAAGATATGGACTGGTTTCGCCAACCAGCCTGTTAGCGTGCGTCATCGTTCTCATTAAATTGTAGGAAAGGGGCAGGAAAGGTGTAAAGGGATATGCAATTTAACGAATCAAAACGCTATTTGTAGCACCTGACTGTTATTTTACCGGAAAGTTTTTCAAAGTCAGTCTTTACAGCAGCAGAAGCACACCAGGCGACGTTCAACAAATATGCAACCTGCTTGATAAAAGGCAAATCAAACCTCTTTTGCCCAGGTTAACTTCAATGAGTGAACCAATGCCCACACCTTCTTTAAAATGCAAAATCTTCAGCACAAAAACCACCCGGAGTAACGCCTAAAAATTGCTGAAAGTCTTTAATGAGATGAGTCTGGTCTGCATAATCAAACTCGTAGGCAAGACTTGCCCACTTTGTATCTGCATGGTCCCGTCGGTGCTTTAGTGCATTGCTGAAACGCACCATGCGACTGTATAATTTAGGAGTAATACCCACTTCTTTAACAAAGTTTCTTTCCAGTTGTCTTTTCGACAAACAAACCTGTTGCTGTAACTGCGCAATACTAACAGGCACATTACCTGCGGTAATAAGCCTTGCCATTTGTTCTACAGCAGCAGAGATATGGATATTGCGGTACGCATTGCCTGCCATTTGCAACATGTAAGGTTCTGCTATTGCAACGCAACAGTCAATACTACTTGTACAAGCCATTAATTGCTCTGTAATTTCAGCAAAGAGATGATTGGACAGAGAACTCCCTTCTATTGCTTCATTGCAAAAATGCAGGGCCGGAATACCTAATAAGCCATATAGACCCACAGGCTTAAACCGGATCGTGAAAGAAACAAAGTGACCATTAATGACAATACGTGTCTTTTGAAACGTACGGAGGCCACGCACAGTGCATCGTGAAAAAGGGATCTGCAGACCCGAGTTACAATCGTATGTTTTAAACTCATCACCCAGGAAAAAGTCGATAGAGCTTACGTAGCGCAAGGGCATCGATTTTTTTATTGACTGACCTTCGGGTACTTCCATTATCCGGAACACATATTCCGAAATATAAGGCTTCAGCAATGCTGCCGGCGCTTTTCTGGTCACTATTGCCAATGGAGTATCCACAGTGATAGCGGTTGATGCTGTTGTAAGTTAGCAATTCCCCGGAATGCAGGCAATTACCACTAAGTATGATTTCAGTTTTAACAACGTTTATACTAACTACACAGTGCAGGGCGCAGCAGGGGCAATAAGCGGCTTATCTATACCGCAATTTCAGTGAGGATAACGGATAAAAACACAGTAGGAACACATGCAGGAGCTATCCCTGCATTACAACAAACAGCCAGGCAATGCTTATTTCTTCTTTGCCAAAGCAGACAGATACTGCTCCAACGCAGCTACCATGGAAGGAGCCTGGGGCTGGGGAGCCTTAATATCAAGGGTTAAACCAGCCTCTTCTACAGCTTTGGAAGTATTGCTTCCAAACGCACCGATGCGGGTCCCGTTTTGTTTATAGGCCGGTATATTATCAAAAAGACTCTTTACACCACTGGGCGTAAAGAAGCAAATGATATCATAGCCGTTTTTGTTAAGTATGTCTTTCACATCATTACTGGCAGTGCGGTACATGAAAGGAGTAGCGAAACCGCAATTGTGATGCTTAAGCCAGTTGATGATCTCATTATCCTGCTGGTTCTCAGAACAGGGATAGAGAAACTTCTCGTTTTCTTTGTGCTTGTTGATAACATCAAACATGCTCTTGTTGGTACCATCTGCACCGTAGAAAACTTTACGTTTGCGGTAGAGGATGAACTTTTGCAGGTACAATGCTACCGCTTCGGTAATACAGAAGTATTTGGTATCCTGTGATACGCTGACTTTCATTTCTTCGCAAATGCGGAAAAAGTGATCAATCGCGTTCCGGCTGGTGAAGATCACTGCCGTAAACTGCGCTATCTCAATTTTTTGCTTACGGAAATCTTTCGCAGGAATACCTTCCAGACGGATAAAGGGATGGAAGTCAAGTTCTACACTATACTTCTTTGCAAGTTCGAAGTAAGGAGACTTGTCTGTTTCCGGTCTGGGTTGAGTTATTAATATCTTCTTGATTGTACTGGTAGCTGTCGCCACGTTTTTAGCCCCGTTTTTAACCATATTTGTTAAGTATGGATTCTCTAAGTTAATAACTTCTTTCCACAAAGATCAATAACACCTTGTAAATCAATAAAAGGGGTGCTATTTCGAAGGCGCAAAGGTAAACAAAAAAATGCAATCTACTTACTTTAATTTCGTTTCGTACTGGTTTATAAGATATTATGAATCTGTAAATATAAAATACAACCAATATCACGAAACTAAGCGTAAAAACTACCTGGTATAAAGCCGGATATGGAAACGCCAGTAACACCACTACAGGTAGCAGAAAAATGCCGATGATCTTGTTAACCAGGAAGACGATGAAAATATAGGTATCGGTGGCATGGCTTACATTAAATATCCAGCCGGTGATTTTAAGCAATAAGAATTTACCCAGGTAAATAGCAAGCAATAACCCCATGCTGTATAGCACCAGCAACCAGAAATTAATGCCTTCAGGCGCCACATTATACCGCTTAAGCACAAATGTGAGAAATAAGCCACCTGTAAGCAGGAAAAAGATATTGAGCAGCAATGAAGGCAGTGGCGCCTGTAACAGCTGCTCCCTGATCTGTTGCTGGCGCAATGTAGCCCTGAAAAACAGCGTAATTACATTTGAGAGATATTTATCAAACAATAGCTTGACAAGTCCTATGTACAGCGTTAAACCCAGCAAAAAGTAGAATAAGGCATCTTTATCGTTTACCTTTTTTTCAACCATCCGCGAGTTGAGGGGAGTACCGAAAAAATCAAAATAAGGGTGATCTTTTAAAACACGCTGAAAGGCTGCAATGGAATAATGACGGGGAACTACCGGGCTAACCGCTTCAGACCTGATTGGGGCAATGCTATCCTGAAGCCTGGCAGCCGCCGAATCTCTGGCACGTTGCAGGGCTGCTGAATCAACAATTACAGGCTTTCTTTTTACCGGTCTTACTGCACTATCCGGCGTAATCACAGGTTTCTTTACAGTAGTATCCTGTATAGGCGTAGTGTCTTTTTGTTGCACAGAACTGTCTGTTTCGCTTTGTGCAAACACAACAACAGAGATAAGACAGCACCATAAAACTGATAGAATTTTCTTCACCGGCTATGATTGGATGTGCAAAAGTATTGTAGTAAACGGATTTATTTGCGATTGCATACAATCGCAGGCAGCTTTTTTTCGGGAAAAGTGGAAAAGAAGGAGCATTGCGTGGACAACCAGCCACTAAAAATAATTTACATACCCGATATGAATCTTGGCCTGACGGAAATTGAATTTGGTATCATCTCTTTTACCAACAGCGTATGATATGTTAAAAACACCTGCTTTGGTCTCTAACGCCATGCCCAACCCGGCCCCAAGGAAAAAGTTCTTTGTATCAGCAATGGTAGAGTTATTGCGTACCCAGGCGCCATCCACAAACGTAAACAGGTAGGAGTTACGGCCTATCAGGTAGCGATACTCCAACGTTCCTTCCGCATATTGCGAAGCATAGATACTTTCCTCATCAAAACCACGCAACAGCTTATAACCACCAATCTGGAACAGCTCGTTCCTGTATATTTTCGGGCTTTGGAACCAACCAACATTGGCGCCTGTTTTAATGGTAGACACACCCAGTTTGAAATAATGGGCCACAATAGCTTTTACACGAAACTGGTACGAACTAAGCTGCACCGTATCGTACAGACTGTTGAAGCTGAAAGAAGGATCATTCTCGTCTACCAGCTTGATAATGGAATTATTTTTCCTGATCTTTTTGGTACCTACAGAAGCATTGATAAACCACTCAGTTCCCTTTCGCGGATTCATACGGTAATCAGTATGATACCACTGGTAGTTAACCCCGAGGTTTACCGAACTAAGATCAGCCACATCAGGCAATGTGTGTGTGTTCTTAATGGTTAAGGTATCAATAGAAAGCAGGTTGGTACGGAAATTCTGCAGGAACACAGTGCCCGACTGTTCCGCAGAAACAGTGTACTGGGCGCCAAACTGCATATCTATATTAAGAAAGGTTGAATCTTTTTTGAACAGGTTGAAGTTGAACAGAACACCAAAAGGAGAACCAAAGATGTAAGGCTGAATAAAATTGATATCAAGTCTCGGTGATTTTTGCTGGATCTGCTGCCAGTTAAGGCCAATCGTTTCTCCACCACCCAGCGCATTTTTAAGATTGATGGTCGCCTCCCCTATTACATTTAGTTTGGTGCCGGTAGATGAACTATCGGGCAAAAAGCCAACCAGCACATTTACCTGGCTGCTGCGCCTGGGCTCCAGGTTCAGGTTGAGAATAGAGCCGGTACCCAGCATTTCAAGGCTCCAGGGACGTTTTTCCTGTACAAAGGAAAGGTCATTAAGTCTTTTGCTTACAGTTTGCAGCTTTTCCTTTTTGTAAATGCTGCCGTTCATGATACCAAGGTACCGTTGCAGAAAAGCCGGGGAAAGATGTGCAGTTCCGTTATTACGGATACTGTCTATTTTATACAGGGGGCCCCTGTCAATTTTAAGCCGGGCGTATAAGGCATTGTTATTCTCCTGCAGACTATCCAGTTCGATCTTTGCAAAAGGGTAGCCATTGTTCTCAAAATAATCCAGCAAGGCCGACTGCATATCCATTACCTGCTGATAACTCATAGCCTGTATATCAGTACCCTTTTTTGTACGTACCAGCATCCCTATCAAAGGCCTGTCTGCTGAATCCACATGCAGCTGTATCCATTTTGTCTGCTCGCCTACATACAGTTCAATAACAGCTGAAAGAGAATCATAGCGAACGCTGTCTACCGAGGCGCCGTCATAGCCCCTGGATTGCAGCATGGCGGGCAGTTTACTTACATATTGTGCGCAGGCAAACTGGTTATTAAAGCTGGTTTGCAGCTTTAATACATTGGTAAGAAAAACAGAATCCTTATCTACAGGAATAATGCGCAAACGGTATTGCGACAGCAGTGTAGCAGGCAGCAGCAACATGGCCAGCAGCACCCACATCTTATTATGGCCATATACTTCTACCTTTGTCATACCAGTTTTTCATCAATTGCGGTGTAATATTCGATAAAAAAAGCGGAATACAATGGCAGGCATTTACATACACGTACCTTTTTGTAAGCAGGCCTGCTATTACTGTAACTTTCATTTCTCTACTTCGCTGAAAGGCAAAAACGCTTTTTTAACCGCTTTATTGAAAGAAATCGATCTTCAAAAAGATTACCTTGACAAAGAGGAAATTGCCACTGTTTATTTTGGGGGAGGCACTCCTTCATTACTGACAGCCGACGAGCTGAATCAGATACTGGACAAGCTGCATCAGACCTTTCGCATTAAAGGTGATGCGGAGATTACGCTTGAAGCCAATCCGGATGATATCAACAATACCTCTATTGCTCACTGGAAACAAACCGGTGTAAACCGCTTTAGCATTGGTGTGCAATCTTTCTTTGAAGAGGACCTGCAATGGATGCATCGTGCGCATACCGCCGTACAGGCAAGTGATTGCATTAAACGTGTGCAGGATGCCGGCTTTAATAACCTTACCATCGATCTGATCTATGGCACACCTACCCTGCCCGATGAAAAATGGCAGGCCAATGTAGCACAGGCTATTGCACTGAACATTCCCCATCTCTCCTGCTATGCGCTTACTGTGGAACCGCAAACCGCGTTGGATACACTGATCAGGAAACATAAAATGTCGCCCGTTGATCCTGATGCACAGGCAAGACAGTTCTTATTATTGATGAACTGGATGCAGCAAGCCGGTTATGAACATTACGAGATCTCCAATTTTGCCAAACCCGGTATGCGCAGCAAACACAACAGTTCGTACTGGCAAGGAAAAAAGTATCTTGGTCTGGGTCCTTCAGCCCACTCCTACAACGGCAAGGAAAGACAGTGGAATATTCCGAATAACGCACGCTATGCAGCTTCACTGGAAAAAGGAGAAGTTCCCTTTGAAAAAGAGATCCTCACACCTGTTCAGCAACTGAATGAATATATCATGACTGCCCTTCGCACTGCTGAAGGAATTGATCTTGCATTAACGTCTACACGATTTGGTGCGCATACCACAGCGCAACTGACAAAAGAGAGCCTGCTTTTTATACAGCAGGGCACTGTACTCAACGTCAACGAACATCTCATCCTTACCAAAGAGGGAAAATTACTGGCCGATGGAATTGCATCGGATCTGTTTTTTGAAGAAACGTAATAGGATGGAATCAGGGAATTAGAAATGAGGAATGTGGAATAAGGAATGACAAAGGGAAATACAAGAAGTCTGAGGTCGGAAGTCAGAGAAGAAATATCGAATGTCAAATTTTGAATATCAAATTTCGAAGGAAAATACAAAGAGTTAGAAGTCTGAGAGGTTCAGCTGCAAACTGTTAACTTGCATTCCTCGCGGCTCGTAGCTCAAAGCTCACATTGCGTCTTCGCGAATCTTTGCACCTTTGCGTGAAACCTAATTGCAAATTGCCAACTGCTAACTTGCATTCCCGCGGCTTAGCGTGAAGGCTTTTGACCTTAAACCTTATACTTTAAACTATTAATGATGATGACGGTGGCGACGAAGGTATTTTACTCCCTCAGCGATGGAGAGAATGGCTATCATAACCAATATTACAGTGGGGCCATATGATTGAAATGAGAAAGGCATAATTTCATATGTAAGTTACACCATTAACCTGGTATCCGCAAACACGCATTGTTAAAGTTACAACACGCTGTAAGTTAGAAAGAAACGAAGCGTAATGCAACAGCTATTTTTGCTTCCCCGTTGCAAATGCGGGCCTAACCACAAAAGCAATCTTTAATACACTACTACAAACGCATTTTCCATCCTAAGCTTTAACTCCTTAAATACTGCTAAAAGAAAACGAGCGGCCAGGAACAGCAACACCTTAAACTTTAAACCTTATACCTGAACTACACCAGCACCTGCTCAATTTGCCTGAATCCTTCAGCTGGTTTTACATTTTCCCACAAAATGCGGTAAATAGTTCCGGCAATAGGCATCTCTGCCTGGATCTGTTGATTGATCTGGTAAATGCATTTGCTGGCATTATACCCTTCCGCTACCATGTTCATCTCCAGTTTGGTGGCAGTAACCGAATATCCTTTGCCTATCATATTACCAAAAGTGCGGTTACGGCTGTATAAGGAATAACAGGTTACCAGCAGATCGCCCAGGTAAACGGATGCAGCATAGTTGGGTCGCCTGCGGTGAGTAACAGGATCTGCTTCCTCATGTGTACCCACCAGCATGTGTTGTATCCCTACTTTTTGCAGAAAAGCGGCCATTTCATCAGCACAGTTGGCGATCAGTACACTCAAAAAGTTATCGCCATATTCCAGGCCATGCGCAATGCCTGCACCTAATGCATAAATATTTTTCAATACGGCGGCATACTGCACGCCATAGACATCATTGTTTACAACGGTGTTCAGGTATTCTGTATTAAAACAAGAGGCAATTTCACCGGCGGTTGTTACATCATTTCCGGAGAAAGTGAGATAGGATAATTTTTCTGATGCAACTTCTTCTGCGTGACAGGGACCCATCACCGTAAAATAGTTATCCCGTGTTACATCGTATTGTTGTTGCAGGTAATCGTTCAGCAACAGGTTGTCCTGTGGTAAAATTCCTTTAATGGCAGAAACAATCCTTTTATTGGCCCATATTGCTTTATCCAGGTCACTGATGGTATCCAGCACATATGCAGACGGAATGCAGATGAGCACAGTATCACTGCCTTCTATTGCTTCTGCAGCATTAGTGGTAAGTTGCAGCAACCGTGTATCAAAATATACTGAGCTTAGGTAATTGGGATTATGATGGCGTTGCTGCAAATGCTTTACCATTGCCTCCGTACGCACACACCAACTAACCTCGTGCTGGTTATCAGTTAATAATTTCACCAATGCAGTAGCCCAGCTTCCACTACCTATAACTGCCCATCTCATGTTTCCTGTTTTGCCCAAAAGTAAGTGTTTCAGTTGTAAAGTGTAAGGTATATGGTTTAAAGTTTAAGGTACCGCAATTGCTGATCACTCATTCCTTTAACAGTTATGCGGTATGCAACTTTACTACAAACAAAAAGCCGGGCTAAAGCCCGGCCATTGCATATACTAACTTTTAATTATTTGCTTTCACTCACTACTCATTCACTAATTCTTTTTCGCATCAAACAGCTTATCCTGTGGTACTACTTTTACTTTGGTACCATCCTTTAAAGTTTTGCTGATGATGCTGTAAGGAGCTACCACTATTTCATCGCCCTCTTTAAGGCCCGATGTTATTTCGATGTAATTAATATCCTGGATACCGGTAGTTACTTTCACCTTCTTCACCGTTCCATCAGGTTTCAGTACAAACACCACTTCATCCATATCACCAGCGAGTGTGTTTTTGGTTTGTTCCTGCATACCCTGCTCTTCAGGTTTATTTTGCTTATCAGCATTAACCGTTTTATCTGAATTCTTTTCACGTGGCGTTACCGCATAGATCAGTGCTGCCATCACGTTTTCACGCGTTTTGGTCTGAATATCTGCACTGGCGTTCATACCCGGACGGAATGGAAATCTTCTGGGACGTTTAGGATCATACAGGTCTTTGTACGAATCGGGCAGCAGGCGAATATGTACTTTATAGTTGGTAACATCACTGCTGGATGTAGTGGTAGAACCTGCAGTCGTATTGCTGCTGGCTATTTTTGTAACAATGCCTTTGAACTTACGGGCATTGTATGCATCTATTTCTACCAGGGCTGAATCGCCAAGTACTACTTTAGGAATATCATTCTCACCTACGTCTACCTGTACTTCAATAACGTTCATATCGGCAATGCGCATCATTTCAGTACCAGCCATCATAGAGTTACCAACCACTCTTTCACCCTTCTTTACATTAAGCAAAGAAATGATACCGCTCATAGGAGCCAGTATGGCTGTACGGCTAAGGTCTTTATCTGCTTTATCAAGGTTGGCGCGTGCACTTTGTATAGCAGCCTCACCACTACGGATACCCTGCACAGCAGCATCATAATTAGACTGCGCATTCGCCAGCGAGTTCTGTGCCTGCTCAAACTCTGCAGTAGAGATCACTTTGCTGGATAACAACTGCTTTTGCCTGTCGTATGTACGTTGTGCAAGCTCCAGTGCTGATTTCAGGCTGGATAGCTGTGCTTTATTGTTCTCTACCGATGCCTGTTGCTGTGTAACCTGCGCGGCGGCCTGGTTACGCTGTGTAGAATAAATATCTGCGTAAATTTTAGCCAGTATAGCTCCCCTTTTAATACTATCACCTTCCTCTACATTCAATTCTACTATCTCACCTGAAATATCGGGGCTTACTTTCACCTCTATTTCAGGATATACCTTGCCACTTGCATTCACCGTTTCAATAATGGTTTTACGTGTCACTTTTTCGGTAGCCACTTTTACACCTTCATCTTTGCCAATAACACCGCCGGCCTTTAGCCCCAGCAATGCTACTATCACGACGATGAGCACAAGGATGATCCATAACAATTTCTTCTTCATAATTCAGTTATTAGAGATGTGTGTTACTTACTTTAAACGAATACCCAGCCCTTTATAAAACTCCAGCACTTTCATTTTGAATACATAATCAAATCGTGCGTAGGCCATATCATATTTTGCTTTGGTAAGGTTGTTCTGACTGGTCAGCAGGTCAAAAATATTCAGCAATCCAAGCTCATACCTTTTGGAAGCAAAATCGAATGTTTTCTGGGCTGCTGATACTGTTTTCTGGGTAGCGTTATACTTTTCCAACGCAGCACTGGCATTATAATACGCCTGGTAAATATCATTTTTAAGTTTCTGGTTGGTTTGCTCTATTGTGATCTCTGCATTTTTATAGTTAAGCTTTGCTTTTTCGTATCCAAACTTGGCCGAACCGCCATTCAGGATAGGAACAGAGATAGAAAGACCAAGGTTCTGCCGGAAGTTGGTATTTATCTGTGTACCCCAGCCGTCCCATATTTTATTGAAGGTTTGTCCTTTAATGCTGTTGGCGAAGTTGGTACCCAAACCACCGCCTACCGAGAAGGAGGGGTAGAAATTGGCACGTACAGATTTGGAAGACTCTCCCAGCGATTTTAAACGCAGCGCATTGGCTTTTTGAGCCGGCTGGTTCTTCATCGCAATATCAAATACGCTTTCGGGCAGCAGTTGCAGTATCGGCTCTACAGGGATCTGCTCAATGGGTGGGGTTTCCACATCAAACGGCAAACCCGCATCTACATTCAGCAGGCCTTTTAGCTGCAACAGGTTATTGTCCGCGGTTGCCTGTGCAGAAATAACGTTAGAACTATCGTTGGCATACTGTCCTTCCAGCGAAAGGGCATCCAGCTCTGGTACAGCGCCGGCATCTACCTTTTTACGGGTAAGTTGGTACTGGCTGCGTGTTTGTTCCATTTGTACGCGTGCTATATCTATCTGCTGTCTTGATAGCAATACCTGCAGGTAATAGGTAGCTACATTCAGTGCTATATCATTCTTGTTCTTTTCCACATCTGCCAGGGCAGCATCTGCCTCATAACTTGCAGCTGTAATAGCATGTGTTATACGCCCCCAGTTATAGATCTCAAACCCTGCAGACAGTGAGAAGGTCTGCGACAGGAACTGGTTACTGGTGAATTGGTTGGTAGTAGGGTCAATAGAACGACCAAACTGCAGGCCGGTACTATTACTGAAATTGGCGGTAGGATATTGCGCCCATTTGTTCTGTTTTAAGGTTACGGCAGCAATTCTTGCCTGGATGTCACTTTGTTTTATAGAAATATTGTTTTCCCATGCATACTCCACACAACGCCTCAGATCCCATTTTTCCTGTCCGTTAGCAACGGAAGCCAGGCATATAACTATCACAGGTAACAGAACTGTCCTTTTCTTCATAAGCATTTAATAGTTGTAATGTAGGAAGCGATGGCCTTTTATAATTATTTTTTTATATAGCTCCACAAAATAAAGGGTGTTGGCGTAAACCAGAAAAAATAGTGGTTAAATTACTGCCAAATACTACACCAGCGTGGCTAAAGCCTGATCGATGTCACTTACCAGGTAGCCGGCCTCTTCCAAACCTACGTAAAAACGTACCATCCGGTGTTCACGATTGGTAGCGTCAAACTCGGCCGGAGAAAGAGAAGCACAACGCGGAATAGCCAGGCTTTCATAACCACCCCAGCTTACAGCCATCAATATATGTCGCAATGACTCACAAAAGGTTACAATCTGTTCCCGTTTTTCTGCTTTCAATATTACGGTGAGCAGACCACAGGCACCCTTCATTTGCTGCTTTGCCAGTTCAATTTGCGGAAAACCGGGATCAAGAGGGAAGATCACTGACTCGATCCGGGGGTGTTGCTGAAGGTATTTTATTACCTCACCCGTAGTTTTGGTAATACGGTCGAGCCTTGCAGGCAGGGTGCGCAGACCACGCAACAGCAGCCAGGCATTGAAGGGAGATATACCGTTGCCCATGTTCAGCAGCTCACTGTCGAAGATCTTCTTCATCATTTCGCGTGTGCCGGTCAATACCCCGGCTACCACATCACTATGCCCCCCGATATACTTGGTGGCCGACTGCAATGACATATCAATACCCAGCTCAATAGGTTGCTGGTACAACGGTGTACAGTAGCTGTTATCGCAAATGGTTATGATCCCTTCGGCACGTGCCAGTTCGGCTACAGCCTTCAGATCCTGCAGCGCATAGTCCCAGCTATTGGGCGATTCCAGGTAAATAACCCGGGTATTGGGTAAAATGGCCCTTTCAAAATTTTCAATGCTGGTTCCATCCACATAAGTAGTAGCCACTCCAAAACGGGGCAGCACATTATCAAACATCTTTTTGGCCCAGGTATACGGGCTCTTCACAGAAACAATATGATCGCCTGACTGCACATTGGCAAATACGGAGGCAAAGATGGCCGATGCCCCACTATTGAATACCAGGCAGTCCTCCGCATTATCCAGCGCTGCCAGCTTCTTCCGCAGAATATCTACCGTAGGGTTCAATCCACGGCTGTACAGGTAAGCACTGTATTCATCCTCAAAAACCTTTTGCAGATCTTCTACCTTCTTAAAGGCGAAGTTGCTGGTTTGCATAATGGGCGGCGCAATGGCACGGAAATATTGCTCACGGTCTTCTCCCAGCTCATTAAGGATATACGAAAGGTCGTCCATGTGTACTACTTGTTTACTACCTTATTGGTTGGTTTTTTGAAAAATTGTAACACGAAATACAATACAAAGAACACTATAAAGATGCCGATACTTACTTTGGCAGCTTTAGGCGTATTAATGGCAATACAGGTGCCTACAAACAGGTAAGCGGCAATAAAAAGAAGCGGCAATAAAGGATACAGCCTCATCTTATAAAGTTCCTTTCCGTCTGCCGGCTGCACATTACGCCTGCGCAAAATAAAAATGGTAGCTGCCGAAGTAGCCATACCTATACTGTCAAGAAAAATGGTATGATCCAGTATCTCATCAAATGTTTTTGCATAGAACAGCGTAACGATACATAGAGCAGCAAAAGTTGTCAGTGAAGTAAACATCACCTGCTTACGTTCTGATGTCTTTTTAAATATCGCAGGCAGTACGCCCTCTTCACTCATGGCATACATTACACGCGGATTACTCATCAGCAGTACATTTACATAGGCCAGTACTGATAAAAAAAGCAGTAATGACAAAATGGTAAACCCTTTTTCACCAAACAGTTTTGCAGCGAGAATAGCAGCTATAGATTCTGCATCTTTGAGATTGCCAAAACCAATTACTTTGTAGTAAGTATAGTTAATAGCCAGGTATAAAACGGTAATGATAGCAATACCGAAAAAGATACCCCTGGGCATTATACGCGATGCATTTTTTACCTCTCCTCCAAAATTGATGGTTTGCTGGTAACCGCCATAAGTAAAACTAACGGCCACCAGGCAGGCTCCAAACGCCTTCAGGTTAGTAGTCCAGCTGGTACCGGCTGCTGTAGCCGAAGTAAAAGTATTGGCATAATCGCCGGTAAACAATGCACCGATAAGCAACACCACCAGCCCTATCTTTATAATAGTAAGTACGTTCTGGGTTTTGGCACTCATCTTCAACCCCAGCAGGTTTACCCCATAAAAAATCACAATGGCAATAGTAGAAATAGCAAGCTTGATAATAGCCGCATTGGCCGAACCTTTGAATAAGATATTGACAAGGTACTCAGAACCGATAAGCGCCACGCCTGCCAGCGAGGCAGCATTGGAAACAAGAATAATACAGTTGATGGCGAAAGCAATAGAAGGATGGTAGCAATAGGAAAAGATCTTATAATACCCGCCGGTTACCGGGTAACGGCTACCGATCTCGGCATAGGTAAGCGCACCACACAAAGCCACCACACCACCCAGTATCCAGGCAATAAAAAACATGTCGGCCGAACCAGCCTGAGCTGCCACGTTTTTTGGAGTACGAAAAATTCCCATGCCAATTACCAGGCTCACCACAATCATGGTGAGATCGAACAAACTGAGCTTGGTAGACTTCATTTGGGGAAGATAAAAAATATTTGGCTTTACCTTTACGTTTAAAATATTCAATTTCAATTTTCTGAAAAGTTGCTATTGTAATCGGGATAAGTGGTAAATGTGCACGGGCACAATAGTTTTACTTTGTAGTTATACTGGTGAGCATCCAAATCAAAAGAAAATCCAATGACGCATTTTACCCGGTATTCAGCACTTCTTTTTTTTACCTGCTTTTGTACCGTACTGACATATGCACAAACCACCGGAGATACTTCTAAATCTTTGCCACAGGTTACCATCCAGGCCTTTGGTCAGAACCGGCAACTGAAAGAAGTTTCCGGGGCTATTAATATCATTAGCGCTAACGAACTGGAGCGCTTCAGCAATACCTCTTTATTACCCGCAGTTAATACTACACCCGGTGTACGTATGGAAGAACGTTCACCCGGCAGCTACCGCCTCAACGTGAGAGGTACATCGTTACGTTCGCCTTTTGGCGTACGCAACGTAAAGGTGTATTGGAACGGCATTCCTTTTACTGACCCCGGCGGCAATACCTACCTGAACCAGCTTGGCTTTTCCAATGTACACTCGCTCGAGATCATTAAAGGCCCGGCAGGCAGTTTATATGGCGCGGGCACCGGTGGCGTGGTGCTGCTGAACAGCTTACCGGATAACCGCCCGGCCGGTGTGGATGTGGGTTACCAGTACGGCAGTTTTCAGCAACACAATATCAATGCACAGGTACGCACCGGCAACGAGGAGCATCGTGATGTGTTCAGTTATTCACACTTACAAAGTGATGGCTACCGTGAGCATACCAGCATGCGCCGTGATGTAGCTACCTGGGAAACACATATTAAAACCAGCGAAAAACAACAACTGAGCGCATCTGTATTGTATGGCAACCTGTATTACCAGACACCCGGGGCGCTCACCAAAGCTGAATATGCCAGCAACCCCAAAGCCGCACGTCCTGCGGCCGGCGCTTTTCCCAGTGCCGATGGCGCCAAAGCAGCCATTTACCAGCAAACCTTCCTGGCCGGCATTACACACGATTATCGTTTTTCCGATGCGTTCCGCAACCAGACAGTGGTATACGGAGCTTTCTCCCTCGTAAAAAACCCTACCTTCCGTAACTACGAGAAACGTACAGAACCTCATTTCGGAGGTCGCACGGTGTTTACATGGGAACGCAACCTTGAACGTAACAACCTGCAGGTATTGCTGGGCGGCGAAGCACAGCAAGGCTACTTCAATACCAAAACCTACCAGAATAAGAACGGCAATCCCGATACCCTGCAAACCGATGATGATATTAATAACCGCATCATCAGCGGCTTTGTGCAGGCAGATCTGCAACTCTTCTTTGGACTGGCAGTAAATGCCGGTGTAAGTATCAACCAATCTGCCATTACCATCACACGACTTTCAGTACCTTCTTTTGTGCCTGTTAAAAAAACCTACAACAGTGAGTGGGCGCCCAGGTTAGCCATCTCTCAAAAGGTGCTGAAAAATACCCTGCTATACGTCAGCGTTGCCAAAGGATTTTCACCTCCTGCCACGCAGGAAATTTTACCTTCCACTTCAGTGATCAGTACAGGCCTGCAGGCCGAGCATGGAGTAAACTACGAAGCCGGCATTAAAAGCAACCTGCTTCAGCAACGCTTGTACATCGAAGTAAACGCTTTCTGGTACCAGTTGAAAAATGCCATCGTACAGCGGAGAGATGCTTCCAATGCAGACTATTTTATCAACGCTGGCTCCACACGTCAGCGTGGTATTGAATCACAGGCATCCTACCAGTTACTGAACAGTAGCAAAGGCTTTTTTACCAGTGCCTGCATCAGGAGCGCTTATACTTATTATCATTTCAGGTACCACGATTTCAAACAAATAGCCAATGATTTTTCCGGCAAAAAACTACCCGGAGCCGCTACCAATACTTTTTCAGCAGGTATTGATGCAGCCACCAGGCCCGGCCTGTACACCAATATTACCTGGTTTTACAGCGATCCTGTTGCATTGAATGATGCCAATACCGACATTGCATCCTCCTACAATTTATTGGGGGGCCGTATTGGCTGGCGCAAGACATGCAAAAAGATCATGCTGGATATTTTTGCAGGAGCCGATAACCTGTTCAATGTAACCTATAGCCTCGGCAATGACATTAACGCTACCGGCGGACGTTATTACAATACCGCACCCGGTGCTAATTATTTTGCAGGCGTTATTATACAAAGTCGCTTTTAATTGTATCTTATCAGTATGAACCCCCTACTCCTGGCGCTGCACCTGTTGATTCATCCTGCAATCGACACTACACAATACCCATTTCCCTTTGCCATCAAAAAACCGGCGGTTGAGTTTAGCTGGAAGCGTTATGAAATAAATGTTACAGAAGCATACAGAGATTCTGTATTAAAGTCGTTCAGAAAGGTTTACCCGTTCTACTTTGAAAACGAGTATATAGAAAACGGGCCACAACTCTTCAAAAAAGCCTTTCACTTTGTACAACTGAACGGAGACAATCTGCCCGACCTGATCTACGCAGGCCGGTCAGGCGGAGAATCAAACATCGTAGTTCTTTATCTTAACAGGAAAAACAAATTTGAACAAATACTGACCGAGTTTACCCATTTACTCGATCTTCAATTTAACGGGCATAACCTCATTGCCGCCACAACAATCAACTATGGATGTTGCGACGAGGTCATTCACTTTGAAAGACATTATTCTTTTGATGCTGCGTTAAACAGCAAGCTCATTCTGCAACGGGCCAGCATACAGGGAATGGATGCACATGATGACGATTATAAGACACCCGAACATTTTTTTGAAACACCCGTAAAGTTCAAAACACTCAACGAGGAGTATGCACTACGCTACTCTCCCAATCTCAACAACGACACACTGGAAGGGCCATTCTCCCTGTTTAATGACGAGCCGGAGCCAAAGGGCAATGTTATAGCGCTTTACCCCAAAGGTTCACGTGGCATTGCATGGGCATACCAGAAAGACAGTACAGGCCGTGAGTGGTGGCTGGTTGAAATGTTTCCCCAGATATTGACCACCAGTCGTTATTATAGCCTCGACGATAAACTCACCAACAATTTCGGCTGGATGAGCAGCCGCTTTGTTGAAAAGCTTCCATAACTCATTGTAAAAATACTTTCCGAAAACATCTTTCCTGCATGCATACATTATTACTGTCATTGCAATTGTTACTGCATCCGCTGTCTGATACCATACAATACCCATTTCCTTTTTCTATAAAAAAAACTGCTGTTCCATTCGAATGGAAACGTTATGAACTAAAAATACCCGCTGCTTACAGAGATTCCGTTTTAAAACATTTAAGGCCTGAATATGAGCAAATGTTTAACAACAAGCAATACCTGGAAAGCAACGAATATAATAGTTCTTTTCATTTTGCAGAGCTGAATGGGGATGGCATACCGGATGTGATTTACCAGGGATGGACGGGTTCAGAAGGCCAGGTTGTGAATGTGTACATGAGCATGAAAAAACAATTGAAGAAAGTGCTGCAGGATTATACTAATGTTGTTGATCTGAAGTTTACAGGCAACAAATTATCTTCCGTCGTTATTATCAACTATGGTTGCTGTGCCGAATATGTACAATTTGAACGCCATTACAAAGTAGACTCCTTATCACACTGTATACTTGTATTACAAAGAGCCAAAATAATCGGCATGACCGATGTTCGCACCTCCCTGACAGCTCCCGAACATTTTTTTGATGCGCCTATTCGTTTTAAAACACTTAATGATGGATATGCCCTGCGATATTCTGCCCGGATCAATGACACAATTCCCGAACCCGAAAAGCCCTATGAACGGATGGAAACGAAAGGCAATATCCTCACACTTTACCCCAGGGGTTCCTATGGCATAGCCTGGGGCTCCCGTACAGATAATATAGGCCGCGTATGGTGGTTGGTTGAAATGGACCCCCAATTATTTATTTACGACCAGCTTTACAGTCTGGACAATAAGCCAACCCATTATTTCGGCTGGATGAGCAGCCGCTTTGTTGAGAAACTGCCCTGATCGCTTCCTACAACCTGTTTCACCTTTTACCCGCCGGCCCCCTCATATCAATACTGCCCCTTTTGAAGGCATAGCTATATCCCAGACTAGCCAGGGAGGGGTTTCCTTGTAGTTTCCTTATTGCTTGATTATATATTGCTTAATACTTCCGTATAGTTTGCTCTTAGGTAAAAGCGTAGAAAATAAGGGTTAAGTAATAAGTAAACAATAACTAAATACGAATCAGGCAACAACCAAGCATTTGTAAATCAATGGCTTAAATATTTACAGGGGGAGCAGGGATGTGCAGGCTTTAACCCTGTCTGTTTTAAAGTGGCGGGAATACAGACGGTAAACTGCCTGCCCGGTGACAGTTGTTATCCATCATTATCGAATCTCTTAACTATCAATCTATTCGGCTATAACCAGAGTGATAAAAAATATTTAACGTGTTCCATTCTTACCCCTACATTTGTCGGGTAATTGGTTCTCACGCCCCATTAATTACCGGGAACGATGAGATGAAAAGGGAAACCGGTGTAAATCCGGTGCTATCCCCGTAGCTGTAAGCTGATAGTGAATGTTCAAATCATATTGTTTCATTCACAATTGCTGGATCTTCATACCACTGTTTTATCTAAGAAAACGGGAAGGTGTTCAGCAGCAAGCAAGCCAGAAGACCTGCCAGTTATACATCATTGCATCAACGGGCTTTCGGGTGAAAAGCCGGGATGAAATCGATCTTACGCGAAAAAGATTTCATTTCTGTTCGTATCTGATTTGCCCGAAGGTTCATAGCTCGTCATCAAAAAATAAGGGTGATCATTTCATCCTGCCTGTTTGACCTATAAACACAATAATATGTCTCTGAAAAAATTTAATCCCCGTACCATCATCCTCTTTGTGATTATGGTAGTAGTAGCAGCAGTTCGTGTGCTGCTAAGCTGGTACCCCAACATTTCACCCATGTCAAACTTTACGCCGCTGGCGGCTATGGCCTTGTTTGGCGGTGCTTATTTCAGCAAGGGATCAAAAGCATATCTTTTTCCCATCATTACCTTATGGCTGGGTGATATTTTATTGAACAGGTTCATTTTCTATCACGAGTGGCGCCTGCTGTATGATGGCTGGTATTGGACCTACGGTTCATTTGCACTGATGACGCTAACGGGTCGTTTAATGATAAAGAAAGCAACTGTTGCCAATGTTGGCCTGTCTGCAATTGTTGCCACTTTTATTCACTGGATCGGCACCAGCCCTGCCTGCCTGTTGATCGAAGGCTCCATGTACCCCCGCACTTTCAGCGGCTGGATCACCAGCCTGGTAGCTGCTATTCCTTACGAATGGAATATGTTGTTAAGTACATTGATATTCTGTGGCATCCTGTTCGGTGGATTTGAATTGTTGCAACGCAGGTATCATTCTTTGCAACCCGCAAAATTGTCTGTATAGATAAGCGCTGATATAAAGAACTATCCGATATCCACAATGGAATGAGGAAGCGCCCCCGTCGTCTTCCTCATTTCTTCTTACTAACCTTAATTTCCTTTACATGACAGCCTCTTCTTTTCTTCCAGCTGCTACGCAAATGATCTACGATATGGGTCTGCAGCACCTGTTACAGGGCATTACGTTCGAATGTCCGCCACAGGCCCTCGCCGAAAAAGAGAAGGTAGTTCGTTGTGTACTGGAAGGCAAACATTACAGCAGCCAGGAGATAGATAAAATATTCTCTGCATCCAAAGCGCAGGGTAAGAGCCTCTACTATGTAGATGAACCCCTTTTACAATCCATTAGCCCGGATATTATTTTTACACAGGATGTATGTGAGGTATGCCAGATAGATACAGCCTGTACAGCAGCGGCTGTGGCAAAACTTACCAAACAGCCGCAACTTATTCCACTTACGCCCAATACACTGCAGGACGTTTTTCAGACAGCTGTAACTATCGCTACTGCAATGGGCCAGGAAGAAGCAGCCTATACCTATCTTGGTAACCTGCAAAAAAGGCTGGACAGCATTACCGACAACCTGCGTCAACACAAAGCCCCCTTGCGCCGTGTAATCATCATGGAATGGATAGAACCTATTTATAATTGCGGCCATTGGATCCCCTACCAGGTAGCGTATGCGGGCGGTGTAGATATGTTGTCAAACCCCGGTGGTGACAGCATCGTTACTCAATGGGATAAGATCGTTCGTTACAATCCCGAAGTATTAGTGATTGCTCCCTGCGGTTTTGCTACCGGCAGAAGCAGGGAAGAGCTGTACCTGCTTACTCAGAAACAGGAATGGAATTCGCTAACGGCTGTTCAGAACAGGTCGGTATTTCTTGCAGATTATGACCTGTTCACACAACCAAGCGCTGGTACACTGGCAGATGGCATTGAGTTACTGGCAGCGTTGTTTCACCCGGATATCTTTGAAGTACCCGAACATCTGAGGGAGAAATATTCACCACTCTACCAAACATCGTTAGCCCATGTGCAGGCATGAAGAAAAAAAATGTTCGCGTTGCGGAAAGCCGTTTGAATGCAAAGTGGGCAACGTAACGCAATGTCATTGCAGCAATATTGACCTTACAGACGAACAACGCAGTTTTATAGCACAGCGTTACCAGGACTGTTTGTGTCATCAATGTCTTTTAGACCTGAAACAAGGCTATGTTCTATTCAAAGAAAAGTTTTTGCAACATGGCCGGTAATATCATTTTTATAACAGGCGGGGCCCGTAGCGGTAAAAGCCGCTATGCACAGGAACTCGCTTTACAACTGAGCAACACCCCTGTTTACCTCGCCACTGCAAGGCGTTGGGATAAAGAATTTGAACAGCGCATCGATCGCCACCAGGCAGAACGTGATGAACGCTGGACAAGCATTGAAGAAGAAAAACATATTAGTAAAGCCGCGATAGCAGGAAGAGTAGTAGTAATTGACTGTGTAACACTATGGCTCACTAATTTTTTTGTAGATAATAAGAATGATATAGACAGCTGCCTCGAAGCCTGCCAACAGGAGATCAACGCATTGCTGTCTATAGAAGGAACATTTATCATCATCAGCAATGAAATAGGGATGGGATTGCATGCAGATACAGAAGTTGGCAGAAAGTTTACCGACCTGCAGGGATGGGCCAATCAATATATTGCAGGGCAATCATCCAAAGCGATCTTCATGGTAAGTGGCATACCGGTAATCATTAAAGAAACAGCCGAATGACAAAAGCTTACATGAACTGGAGCGGCGGAAAGGATTCATCCTTATGTTTGCACCGCGTATTGCAGGATAAAAAGTATAGTGTTGACACTTTGCTTACCAGTATCAATGCTACTTACGATCGCATTTCAATGCACGGTGTAAGAAGAGAATTGCTGGTGGCACAGGCCAATGCGCTGGGCATTCCCCTTACCACAATTGAATTGCCAGAGCAACCTTCGATGCAAGAATATGAAACAACCTTACTGCAGAAGGTAAACACACTCAGATCCGAACAATATACACATGCCCTGTTTGGCGATATTTTTCTTGAAGACCTGAAACGATATCGTGAACAGCAACTGCAACAGGTGGGTATTACTGCTGTATTTCCTCTATGGCAGGTATCAACCAAACAACTGATGCAGGAGTTCCTGGCAGCTGGTTTTAAAGCTATTATTGTTTGCGTAAACGAACAGTTCCTGGATAAAAGTTTTTGCGGCAGGTTAATTGACGAATCATTTGTACGCGATTTGCCTGCCCATGTTGATGTATGTGGCGAAAACGGCGAATACCATTCCTATGTATTTGATGGTCCCGTTTTTAAACAACCAATACCCTGTACGAAAGGAGAGCTCGTATATCGCCGGTACGATGCTCCCCTTTCCAATTCACCCAACGGAAATACCTGTCAGCCATCGCAATATGGCTTTTATTTTTGCGACCTGTTACCCGGGGCATAACTTCATTTCGCTTACATAACAGACAAAATATCTTATGTCATTGAAAAACCAGTTACAGAACATCATCAACAATAAAACAAAGCCTGTCGGCGCACTCGGTCATCTTGAGACCATTGCTTTGCAAGCAGGGTTGATACAACAAACTACAACACCCCGCATTCAGCAACCAGAGATCATTGTTTTTGCAGGCGATCACGGAATTGCACGCACAGGGCTCGTTAATCCCTATCCGCCGGAAGTAACTGCGCAAATGGTATTAAACTTTTTACAGGGAGGTGCGGCCATTAATGTATTCTGCCGGCAACATGCTATTGCCCTGAAAGTAGTTGACGCAGGTGTACAATCTGATATTGCGGCAGAAGCACCGGGCTTTATTAAAGCCAAAACAGGATATGGTACCAGCAATTACCTGGAAGGCCCCGCTATGAGTGAAACGCTGGCACTGCAGGCTATTGAAAAAGGCAAATTGATTGTAAGAGAAACAGCGCAGGCTGGTTGTAACTGTATTGGTTTTGGGGAAATGGGCATTGGTAATACTTCTTCTGCAACACTGATCATGAGTGCTATCACCGGTATTTCAGTAGCGCAATGTACCGGCAGGGGAACGGGGGTAAATGACCAGCAGCTCCAAACCAAAATAAAAACACTTCAACAGGCTTCTGAAACACATCAGCTTCAGCAATATAAGGATCAGCCCATTGAATTATTATCAAAGATCGGCGGCTTTGAGATCGCCATGATGACCGGAGCATATGTTGAAGCTGCTGCACAAAAAATGATCATTGTTGTAGACGGTTTCATCACAACAGCTGCTCTATTACTGGCACAGCTTATTGACCCTGCTGTAATTGACAATTGCATTTTTGCTCATACTAGCGGAGAACAGGGGCACGAAAAGATGCTTGCTTACCTGCAGGCCACACCATTGTTGCACCTGGGTATGCGCCTGGGCGAAGGAACCGGCGCAGCACTGGCCATACCTTTAATTCAATCTGCCGTTCTTTTTTTAAATGAAATGGCTTCCTTTGCATCTGCCGGCGTATCCGGCGCACAGCCTTAACTGCATAGCATGATAAAAAAAGAACTCCGCATTTTTTTTACAGCGTTAATGTTCCTTACGCGCATACCTGTTCCACGCTTTACCGATCATTCACAGGATTACCTGGAAAAATCTACCCGTTATTACCCGCTGATCGGCTGGATCGTAGGTGGTATCAGTGGATTGACCTTCCTGGTATTTGCTAAATACATCAGCACTGATATTGCTATCCTTGCATCTATTATTGCAGGGATCCTTACCACAGGCGCTTTTCACGAAGATGGTTTTGCAGATGTATGCGACGCGTTTGGCGGCGGCTGGACCAAAGAAAAGATCCTGGTGATCATGAAGGACAGCAGGCTCGGCACCTATGGAGTTACCGGGCTCATCAGTATCCTGGCTGCAAAATTCTTATTGTTGAAAGAACTGCCTGCATTTGCACCTGATCTTAACCACCCTACCATTAACATTTTTTACAACTACCGGTATCTTTTGCTGATCATGATCGCTGCACACGCAGTAAGCAGGTTAATGGGTGTATTGACTATCCGTTTTTTTGAATATGTAACTGATCCGGACGGCAGCAAGTCAAAACCGGTTACCAGCCGCAAACCCACTATTGGTATATTGATCGTTGCTACCATCTTTGCACTGCTTCCCTTTCTCGGGTTAAACTGGCAGTTTTTACTATGCATTATACCTGTAATGTATGTGGGCTATAACCTGGCAAAGTATTTTAAAAAATGGATCGGGGGATATACAGGCGATTGCCTGGGAGCAATACAACAGGTAAGTGAATTAACTTTTTATCTTTGTGCCATTATTGTGTGGAGGTATTTCCTGTAAATTATGCCTATCTATCTTATACGTCATACTGCTCCGGCTGTTGAAAAAGGGATCTGCTATGGTCAGTCAGATATTGACGTGCTGGAAACTTTTGAAGATGAAGCATCCGTCATCAGTCAACATATACCCGGTAACCTGCAACATATTTATACCAGTCCATTACAACGTTGTCGTAAACTGGCCGACCGTTTATTCCCCGCAACAAATATTATTGATGAGCCGGGGTTGAAAGAAATTAATTGCGGCGAATGGGAGCTGCAACACTGGGATGCCATCCCCAAAGCGGTGATAGATCCCTGGATGAATGACTTTGTAAACATCGCTATACCCGGCGGTGAAAGCTATATAGAGATGCATGCACGTGTAACCGGCTGTTTTGAACAAATTACCACTAACCATACCACTGCGGCTATTGTAACGCATGGAGGTGTTATCAGAAGTATCCTGGCCCACATCACCCAAACGCCATTAAAAGATTCATTCGGTGCATTCTCCATTCACTATGGTTGCGTTTTTCAACTGGACAAAGTGAATGAGAAATTTGCCTGGGAGTCACTTTCCAATATTCCTACACCCAAAGAACAGCATAAACCCAGCCGGTAAACCTCCCGGTTACTTCTGAGGGTTAACTCTTACCACTTGCAGCATACTGCTTATATTTGCCAAAATCAATGGTTATGCATCTGAAACTGGAAGATATCATCACCGTTACATTTACCCTTTTTGCAATCATTGATATTATTGGTTCTATCCCATTGCTGATTACCCTGAAACAAAAAATGGGTCAGATACATGAGTTGCAGGCTACACTGATCTCAGGTGCATTGATGATCCTGTTTCTGTATGCAGGTGCAAAATTTCTTGGTATTCTTGGGCTTGATGTAAAGTCTTTTGCAGTAGGAGGCTCCATTGTCATTTTTATTCTCGGTCTTGAAATGGTATTGGGTGTAGAGTTCTTTAAGGCCGATGGTGACGCCAAGGCCGGAACGCTTGTGCCTATTGCATTTCCTCTGATAGCAGGTGCTGGTACCCTCACTACCATTATTTCTTTGCCTGCTAACTATCACAAAACAGTTATCCTGATTGCGATACTTATTAACCTTATAATCATTTTTATCGTTTTAAAATCCCTGAACTATATTGCACGACTTTTGGGCCCGGCCGGATTAATTGCCATCAGAAAATTTTTTGGTGTAATTTTGCTGGCCATTGCCGTAAAGATCTTTATCACCAATGTAAGCGGGTTGATCAAATAATATCCGTTATCAATTTGGCTTCGTAGTACAATGGATAGTATGAGAGTTTCCGAAGCTCCAGATCCAGGTTCGATTCCTGGCGAAGCCACCAAGTTATTTCACATGTATTATGCTTATGTATTGAAGAGCATAGAACATGAATTCCTGTACAAAGGACATTGTCAGGATCTGGATAAAAGACTCACTCAGCACAATGCAGGATTAACGATTTCAACCAAACCTTTCCGCCTTATATCATTGTATATTTTGAAACATTTTCTCCAGGAAGCAATTCAACAGGAAAAGTATCAGACTCTTCTAAAGACAGCAACCAGTCATATTGCTGAGCAGATGATTTAAGAATTCATTCCATTTAACGCTTTTATATAGCATTCCCTGTTCTCAGAGTAAGATATTCTCTTTAGGCAGAATAGGTGCCGGTATTTCTTTTTCGCCGATCATTTCCAACAGATCTATCTCAATAGTGCGGCAAATAGCAAGCAGGGGGATATCGTTGTGCAGCCCTTCAAAAGGGTTTTCGGAATAGTCACCAATCAACTCCATCATTACATACACAAATCCTATAATTACACCAACCGGAACAGTTAACCAGACCGTAGCGTCGCCTAATTTAGCAAATTCACCGATGATGCCAAAGGGTAATAGAAGAATAAACAAGCATACAAATACAAAGCTCAGGCTGGCGTATTGTCTCGGAAAAGGATAGCCTTTAATTCGTTCAGCCCTCCCCTGTTCTTCGTAAAAACCATTCAATATTGTCTGCAGATCTATCTGCTGCATTGAATTGATCATATTCCTTTCATAAAGCAACTGAACAGATTGTGTCTGTCTATCTAAGATCTGTGTTGCCTTATTGGTAAATCCCGCCAGACTATCTTTTTCCTTCTGCGGTAAATAAGACCTTTCAGCGAGCTGCTCCAGCTCTTCTTTGAAATTATTGAAATACTTTTCGCGTCTGCGTTTATTGTACTTTCCGTATATCCAGTTCAATTGTACATGCTCCCACCGGGTAGGCCTAAGCAGCTGGTCGCGTAACTGATATAAATACGCAATATGCCGGTAAACAATTTCCTTCCTGATAGCGTCATTGTCTATTGGGTCAATCATTTCGCCAGACCTGTAATGCCTGATGGTGGTACCCAGCTTTCGACTGTTATTTACCATAGCACCCCATATTTTCCGGGCTTCCCAAAGCCTGTCATACGACTGATTGTTTTTGAAACCGACATAGAAGGCCACAGCAGTACCGATCAATGAAAGCGGTAACCATGGGATTATAATAAACCGCCAGTGTGTGAAATAATAGAGAGAAGTTACTAATAGCATCCAGGGTATAAGCCATAGCAGGTGTTGCCCGGCGAACCGGTAAATGTCCCGTAGCGAAAGATGCTTCTTAACAATCATAACTACCTATTAATTATTGAAACCCATTAGTTTTATCAGGAATTGTTGTGTCTGATCCGGTTAGCGCCCAATATCACATTTTCAGCATTAAGATGGGTACTAAAGATAACGAAAGACACGCGCTTTTCACTCCCTGCAACCATAGAGGGAGAAAACTATGGCATATAAAAAAAGGCCCTAAGAGATCTTAAAGCCTTTTTAGTGTATTCAATAAGTATTGCTCTATTGTTTGATCACGATCTTTTTCAGGCTTTCTTTACCATTAATCACCCTGAAGTAAAGTGCACCAGCTGGCATGTCGGCAATAGAAACACTGGTAACCGTCGATTTAAGCTTAATTACTTTCCTTCGAACAAGTGCATTATCATATATTTCCAATACGGTATTCTCTCCCGGTGTAAATGGCAGTTCTACACGTACTGTACCAACAGCAGGATTGGGATATACTTTCGGCTCTGTGATTATAACATCTTCCCTGCGTTTTGTAGTATCTGACGGAGTTTGTGCCACTCTCCAATCCTGTGGTGGAATGCCGCAATCTTCAATGTACATATACTTTGTATAGTTTTCCCCGGGTCCGCAAACACCGGTAGCATCTACACGTACCATTGCATACGTGCCAATTGAGCCATTGAATAAAACGCCATTGGTGCCATTAGAAGAACAGTTGGAAAAGCTCCACGACAACGAATAATATGCACCCGCCGGGTAGGTTGGGTGCAGGTAAACCTGCATAAAGCCCCCGGTATATTGGCAAACAGGATCAGGGAAATTACCTCCATTATAGGTAACCGTACTAAGAATGGGGCCATTGCCCATATTAATAGCCTTTGTTGCACCCACCGTAGTGCCGGCACAGGTAGGCGACATACTAACAGATAAAGAGGTAACGCCATTGTAAGGGGTAGTAGCAGTAAACGAATTGCTGCTGCTTGTTTGTGACGATGGACTTAAACCGCTTCCGGCAGTCCATGTATAAGAAGAGATACCCCAGGAGCTAATAGTAGTATAATTTTCCGAACCGGAACATATAAAACGGGCTCCGCTGATAGGTATACTATAATATTTAAGCCCTGTACTGGTATACGGGCAATATGTAGGCGCATGTTGCATTAACGGCCAGTTGCCCCATTTTGAAATAAACACATTGCTATTGCTGGTGGTAATGGCAGAATGATCGCCGCTGGGATAAGAAACCTTGGTGGCATAAGGCAACGCATTATCTGTAACCTCTACGTAGCTGCCATCTGTCCAGTAAGTATCATCACCTGGAGAATCAATCCAGTAGGTAGATCCTCCGTCAGACTGGTTCCAGGCATAATTATGACAATTGTAGGTTGCCGATGCATTAGCCAGCATTGTAGCATTCGGGTAATTGCTGGTGGCTACATAATTCACGTAAGCTATTTCTGATGGCGTAAATTCTGAAATAGTATATCCTGTTACGTAACTGCATTTGGGAGTATATACCTGAGCATCAACAATACAGGGAATAAAAAAGAAAAATAGTAATAATTGTTTCATAGCAATATTTTTTAAGATCAGCGGATAAAAACTCTGTTTACTTCTGCAGCAGCATTCTCTGTTAGCAACAAACCTGAATCCAGGAAATCAAGTGTTACTTTAGAAAATGAAGCCTTATAATGATAGCGATACAGGTTGCCCGCCAGTCTTGTAGTATAGCTGGTACTGATGGCACTGAAGACATCCTTATTAGCTGCCTTATAATCCTGCGCCAGTCCAATGGCGGCTTTTATCCTTAACGCTGTTGGTTCGTTGGTTTTATCAATAACACTTTGCTGGGCCAGTACCAATTCAATAAAAGAGATCTGAAATGATAGTTTTCCTTTTTCAATAAGCGTGGGTAAACCACGTGGCTCTGTAGCTAATAATTTCCGATATACGGTCAGCAGATTATCGGCTACATCAGTTCTTTCAATTAATAATTTCAGTCCTTTAAAACTTTCACTCAACGCTTCTATCCCTTTCTGCGGAGAATTATACGCCCATATTTCTGCCAGCAATGGATAATCAAGGCATGATTCCAGCAAGGCGGCAGTAGTGAGATCTGCAGCTACTTTGTCGGGAATTGCGCAGGATTCCACCATTTGCTGATGCGTGGTAAAGATTTTCCATTCAGCAGATCCGGGCTTTACCGGGTAACTGTATTTCTGTGTTGTGTTCTGGGCAATGGCCATATAGCACATGACATGCCCCAGCAAAAGAAGGAGGGTTCTTTTTCTCATGGATGTAATATTTAATGATCAATAAAATATTGAGAATGCCCGATAGCAGGCAGTCCTTACTCAGGTAACCAGTAATTTTTAAGCTAAATCAACAGGAGGAGAGTGCGGTCATTAAATTATAACAAAATAGGGTAACCGACAAATTTTTAATCTGCCTATCGTTCATGAATATACTACATAAAGTAAAACGCACTGAAATTCAACAGAAGAAGTCAGCAAAATCACCTACAGTTACTATCAGCTCTCTTCATCAAAAAAGATCTTATAGTATTTTTTTCCGCTCATTTCATCATACCCTTTTTCAATAAGGTCTCTGCGGCCATGAATATATATGTGAAAGTTTTTATCCAGCTTTAAAACAGTCTTAAATACACGCTGCTGCTTTTTTACAGCCGACAGGTTAATATCAAATTCGTCCTCTATCTCAAAATTGCGCGAGGATTCAAAGTTCTTTTTATAGTCCATAAAAGTATCCACCACTTCCTGGTGATGCATTACTTCTTCGGCAAACTCTTTTATACTAAACTGCTCCTTACTTTTAAAATAGTCCATTGAACGGTTCAGCAGATCGATCTGGTCACTTTTACTTACATCAAACTTCTCAGGATATTCGCTAGTTATAAAGTTTTTGCACAGGCTCAGGTAGTTATTGGTATTATGATAGCTGTCTGCATAAGGTTGCACCTGTAAGAACTCGCTTACCCAATACTGAGCATCATTACTTTTATTGGTATTATCTACTACACAAACCTTATACCCTTCGACAGTGTTGGTTTTAAATACCAGGCAGCCTTTGTCCAGCTTATTAATATTTACACCTTCTTCCTGGATCACCTCCCAGCTCTGTCCGTGGGGAAATACCTTCAGGAATGTTTCCTTTGTCTCTGATTTAAAAATACCAACTGCCTGTATGGTCTCTCCTTCAAACGGCACGTTGTCAAACAAAACCACATACAGTTCTCCTTCTTTTACTTTTACATGTGTGGATTTGTTATACAGGAATTGCGCAAGAAAAACAGATTGTTCAACAAAGCTGGTTTTCTCTTCAAGAATCTTACGTACGTATGTATATACCTCATTTAATTCCACATCGCTGAGATGTGAAAAATGATACAGCTCATTTTCATTAAACGCGCCCAGGAAATACTTAGTCAGCAAGCCTCGTACTATCTCATCATTAAGGGTTAAAGGATTTTCAGAAAGCTTCAACTCTTCTCCACGGGTGGGATTACCGACCTTATGAACAATAACGTTTTGCAGCAATACATTATCAATTCCTGTCATGCCTTATTTTGTTGAGGCCGCGAAGATAAGGGAGAAGCTCTTCACAGTTTTTACAGAATTCAATTCATTAATCTTTTCATGATAGCAACTTTTATCCAATACATTACAAATAATAAGCAACTCCAATCTTCTCATAAACAGCTTGTTTCAGCATCATGGAGAGATAATCTTACCTTTTAGCATATTTTAATCACAGATACCCATGGTCATGAACTATAAAAATGTAATTTAATGCCTTTTGCTTGCAGCGTATACAATTGCCTGATTGTCATACCAACCCGCAACCAAAATGATTCAAAACTGATTCCTGCTTATGCTTAAAAAACTGATGTACACTGTATGCTTTATCCTGATTGCCGCTTCTATCAGGGCCCAGGATGCTGCATCTGACAGTACTTTTCTCAAGGCCGCTGCCGCTAACGCCATTTCACTTTACTACCAGTTTACAGACAAACAAGCCAGACTTTATAATGGCCCCGAACATCTTGGCTACCCCAGCACCTATATAGGGCATGGCTATTTTCTTACCAATGAGCTGCAAAAAGGTTCCCTCGTTTATGACGGGCTATATTTCAAAGACGTGCCTATGATGTATGACCTGTACAAGGATGAGCTAATCATAATGCATTTCAATGGTTATACAAAAATGTCTTTATTAAACGAAAAGCTGCAGTCATTCTTACTTAATGGACACCAGTTTGTATATATCGCTCACGATAGTCTGCGTGTACCTTTGGCATCAGGCTTATACGACAATTTGTATAGTGGATCTTCAACAGTGTATGCAAAAAGATATAAACTCATTGAAGAAAGGGTCACCGATCATATTGAAAGAGAATTCATAGAACATACTTCTTATTATATCCTTAAAAACGGTACTTACTATTCTGTCAAAACCTATAGCGGGCTGTTGAATATTTTCAAAGATCACTCCAAAGAAGTTCGCCAGTATCTCAGAAAAAACAGAATACGTTTCAGGAAAAATAAAGAAACGGCTATTGTTAATGCGGCCAAGTATTATGATGCTCTAAAAAAATAACATGCGCACTACTTCACTACCTATATTGTTTTTTATACTCTCTTTTTTGTTGCCAGTTTTTGCATCGGCGCAACAAGCTCCAAAAGTTTCAGCAGAACTATCTGACGTTACAATCGCGGTTTTTGTACAGACAATGGAGCAGCAAACTGATTATCATTTTTACTATGACTCTGTAAAGTTCGATAGTTTACGGATCAACCTGTCAGCTAGCAATCTGCCATTACAAAAAGTGCTGGAATTGGCATTCAGCAATTCTGAATACCATTATGCCCTTGATGAAGCAAACAAGCAGGTATTCCTCACACGGAATTTTATCATAAAAACTAATTTACCACAAGGATTTTACGACCGTAACCCGGGCGATACATCACGTGCCGATATTGCAGGAGATTATGGCGATAAAAAGAAGGTAAAAATTGATGCTACTATTGAAAGCAAATTATTTGAAATAGGCATCAAAAACAATACTTCTGGAAAAGTAACGCTTGCCGGATATATCCGTAACAGCAAAACTGGAGAACCAATTACAGGAGCTTCAATCTTCCTTGAAAATACAACTATCGGTACATCAACTGATCAATATGGATATTACTCCCTCGTTATTAATAAAGGGCGCTACACCATGAACATTCAGGGTATTGGCATGAAAGATACCAAACGCCGCATATTGTTAAATGCCGAGGGCAAGCTGAATATCGATATGGAAGAAACCGTGACGTCACTGAAAGAAGTAATTGTATCTGCTCAGAAAGTAGCCAACGTTCGTAAGGTTACCATGGGAATGGAAAAACTGAATATCAAAAACATCAAACAAATGCCTTCTTTATTCGGAGAGGCAGATGTTTTGAGAGCCGTAACTACTTTACCAGGTGTAAAGACTGTGGGCGAAGCCAGCACAGGCTTTAACGTAAGAGGCGGCTCTGCTGACCAGAACCTGATCCTCTTTAACGATGCTACTATTTTCAACCCTTCACATTTTTTTGGGTTCTTCTCTGCCTTTAATCCCGATGTTGTTAAAGACGTAGAGCTATACAAAAGCAGTGTTCCTCCTAAATATGGTGGTCGTTTATCATCGGTATTGGATATAACCAGTCGGGAGGGTAATAAAAAGAATATTACAGGTACAGCAGGTATTGGCTTGCTCACCAGCCGCGTTAATATTGAAGGGCCTATTATTAAAGATAAAATGTCATTCATCGCTGGTGGCCGTACTACTTATGCTGATTGGTTGCTGAATAAACTGCCGAATGAATACAAAAACAGTAAGGCAGGTTTTTATGATGTAAACCTATTGCTGAGCTATCAGATCAACAACAAGAACAACCTGTATTTTACTGGCTATTTCAGCAAAGACCGCTTTAATCTGAACAGCGATACTGCATACCGCTACAGCAACAAGAACGTTTCTCTCAAATGGAAACACACTTTTACCAATAAGCTGAGCAGTGTAGTAACAGCAGGTTACGACCGCTATGACTACAGCATTTCAAGCGATAAGATCCCTATTAATGCTTACAAACTAGGTTTCGATATTGGCCAGTATTACGGTAAAGCCGACTTTAACTGGTATTGGGCCAGCAAGCATACTGCCGATTTTGGTGTCAGCTACCTGCGCTATCAGCTGCACCCGGGCTTATATCAACCTCTGGGCAAGGAGTCATTAGTAGCACGGGACGAAATGGAAAAAGAACAAGCCCAGGAAAGTGCTATTTACTTTAATGATCGCTGGAATCTCACATCCGACCTGTCATTTCATGTAGGCATGCGTTATTCATTCTATAATTATCTTGGCCCTAAAACTGTAAATTATTACCAGGACGGTGTACCTAAGTCTGAAGAAACATTGCTGGATACAAGGCAATACAGCGGAGGAAAATATATCAAAAACTATGGTGGACCTGAAATACGCATTTCAGCCCGCTATGGTATTACAAACGATTTTTCAATAAAGGCTGGTTATAACTCACTCCGTCAATATATCCATATGTTGTCTAACACAACAGCAATCTCTCCCACGGATATCTGGAAGTTAAGTGACCCGAACATTAAACCGCAATATGGAGATCAGATATCACTTGGCCTCTATAAAAACTTCCGCGCCAATACTATTGAAACTTCTGTAGAGGTTTATTATAAGCGTATTAAAAACTATCTCGATTATAAGAGTGGCGCTTCATTGGTCATGAATCACCACATTGAAACAGACGTTGCCGGAACAAGAGGAAAGGCATACGGTGTAGAAGTAATGATAAAGAAACAGGCAGGTAAATTAAATGGCTGGCTTAGTTATACATATTCACGTGTTTTACTCAAAATGGATGACCCCGCTGTTAGCGAGATCGTTAATCGTGGAGAATACTATCCTGCCAATTATGACAAACCCCATGACGTCACTTTTGTGGGCAACTATAAGTTTTCTCATCGTTTCAGTATATCGCTGAATGCGACCTATAGTACCGGACGTCCCATTACACTGCCAATAGGCAGGTTCTACTATGCAGGGGCACAAAGAGCGCTGTATTCTGACAGGAATGCATACCGTGTACCAGACTATTTCCGTACCGATTTCTCTATGAATATAGAAGGTAATCATAAAGTACATCAGAAAACGCACAACTCATGGACAATCGGTGTATACAATTTCCTGGCAAGAAAGAACCCATATTCAGTGTATTACACTTCTGAAAATGGCCTCATCAATGGGTATAAGCTTTCCATCTTTGGTACTGCTTTACCATTTATTAATTATAATATCAGATTTTAATAGGCATGCGTATGAAACATATAACATATTTACTGGCAATTGTGATGCTAATAGCAGCCTGTAAAGAATCGTATAACCCCAATATTTCTTATCCTACTACCGGATACCTGGTAGTTGAAGGGTCCATTAATTCCGGTACGGGCGGTACTACGATTAAACTGTCACGTACAGTAAAACTGGACAGTAACATAAACACTATCAGTGAAAATTTTGCCAAAGTAACCGTTGAAGGCGATAACAACACCTCTTTCCCATTGGTAGCAACGGGAGGAGGTACATATTTTATCAGCCAGCTGAGCCTGCTGAATACTGCGAAATACAGACTACGTATTATGACATCTGATGGAAAAACATATCTCTCAGATTATTCTCAGCGTGTTCAGACCCCCCCCATCGATAGTATCTCTTTCGTAAGAGAAAACAATGGCTTACAACTCTATATCAATACACACGATCCACAAAACAATACATGGTATTACAGATGGGAATATGAAGAAACATGGGAGTATCATTCTACTTACATGCCTGCAATAAAATATACCAGGGATGCCAGTGGAACACCCAACGGTGTAACATTTATATACCCTGCTACACACTCTCCCGACACTACCATTTTTAAATGCTGGCAATCCGGACTATCAAGTACTATCCTGACAGGTACATCAACCAAACTGAGTGAAGACAGGATTAACCTTCCATTATTATTCATTGATGAAACCTCATGGAAGGTAAGCGTAATGTATAGCGTGCTTGTAAAACAATATGGCCTTAGCCGAAATTCCTATGATTTCTGGCAAAAAATGAAACGCAACACGGAGCAACTGGGCTCAATCTTTGATGCCCAGCCTTCAGAAATTACAGGTAATATACATTGTACTACAGATGCTAACGAACCTGTAATCGGCTATGTTGAAGTATCAGACAATCAGGAAAAAAGACTATTCATTTCCAGCTCTCAGGTAGCGAATTGGCAATACCGTCTCTTTTGTGAGTCCCAGGATGTAGACAATCAAAAGGATAGCGTTCTCAAATATGCATATCTATTGCCTGTTGATGTGTCCGAACCTGGTGGCAGTCCGGATATTATAAAGAAATACCTGGCAGCTACACCAGGTTGTGTTGATTGTACCCTTCGTGGAGGCAGAAATGTAAAACCCTCTTTCTGGCCATAAATCAATTATGCCCGTGTTCAATTATCAGCAATACGAATCAAGTAAATTACAGATGACACAAAAGATCAGCCTCATTATAATACCAGCTTTGTTTGCCGTACTCCTTGCGCAGGCCCAGGTAAACAATACCGGTATACAACAGCAGTTTGATTATTACCGGAAAACCACGCTGGCTGAAAAAATATATGTCCATACCGACAAGAATTTTTACCTGGCAGGAGAGATCCTTTGGTGGAAGCTTTATTATGTTGACGGCGTTTTTCACAAACCCATTGACGTTAGCAAAGTTGCCTATGTAGAAATACTGGATGCTAAGAATAAACCGGTAATGCAGGCCAAGGCCGCTTTACTGAAAGGTGATGGCAACGGATCATTCTATCTTCCGGTATCACTCAGCTCCGGCACTTATACATTAAGAGCTTACACCAACTGGATGAAAAACTTTGGTGCTGACTATTTTTTTGAGAAAAACATCACCATTGTCAACTCATTAAAACCACTGAGTACTACTTCTGTAAGATCACAAACGCCTTCTTATGATATACAATTCTTTCCTGAAGGTGGCAATCTTGTACGTGATATCCAGAGCAAAGTTGCCTTTCGTGTAACGGACCAGTATGGAAAGGGACTGAACTTTAGTGGAGCACTTGTTAACGACAATAATGACACAGTTCTCCGTTTTCAACCATTGAAATTTGGTATTGGCCAGTTCAATTTCACTCCATCGGGCACACAGAACTATAAAGCTGTTGTACAAATAGAGAATGGGCCAAGTATTACGAAAGCACTTCCTGCTGCTTTTGAAAAAGGATACGTGATGAGTTTATCTGAAGAAAATAATAATATACATGTAAAAGTTGCTACCAATATGCAAGTGCCTGGTGTGTTTTTATTTGCACATACGCGTCAGGTAATAAAAGCTGCCGCTAATGGCACGTTTAGTAACAATGTTACTGAATTTAATATTCCTATTAAGCAACTGGGAGACGGTGTTTCTCACTTTACAGTTTTTGATATAAACCAGCAACCCGTTTGTGAACGCTTGTATTTTAAAAAACCCGCTCAAAAGCTACAAATAGAAAGTAGCAGTGATGCGCAGCAATATACAACTCGCCAAAAAGTAGATGTGTCTGTGCATACTCCCGTACCGGCTGACATGTCACTGGCAATCTACCGCCTGGATTCATTACAAACCGTTGACGAAAATAGTATCCAAAGTTACCTGTGGCTTACATCCGATCTGAAAGGAAATATTGAATCACCTGGTTATTATTTTTCAAACAATAGCAATGAAACAAGAGAAGCTGCAGATAACCTTATGTTGACACACGGGTGGAGAAGATTTAACTGGGACAGCGTATTAAGAAACCCTTATACGTATTCCTATATACCGGAATACGATGGGCATATTGTTACCGGCAAAGTAGTTAACGTAGTTACCAATCGTCCAGAACCGGAAATAAAAGCGAATCTATCTGTACCAGGTATCCCGGGCTTATATTATAGTGCACTGAGTGATGCTTCCGGTAACGTACATTTTGATGTGCGTGGTTATTACGGACCGGGAGAACTCATCGTAATGCCAGAGCAAAAAGCAGGAAGTCGTTTCAGAATAGATATCAACAATCCTTTTTTTGAACAATACAATACGATTCCTAAACCGGCATTCAACCTTACAGAAGCAACACAACGTACTCTTAATAGCTCCAGTATCGCTATGCAGGTGCAGAATGCTTACAGCAGTGAACAACTTAGCCACTTTAATCTGCCTGTTATTGATTCAACCCAATTCTTTGGCACACATGGTGTGAGATATATGCTGGATGATTATGTACGTTTTGTAACCATGGAGGAAGTGCTGCGCGAATATGTATTCGAAGTAGGCATTCGCCGTATTGGAGGTTCTCCGCATTTACTCGTATCTGATTTGGTAAATAAGGGGTTTTACAGCGGCGAGCCACTTATTTTATTAGATGGCATACCTGTTACACACGAAGCTATATTAGAATATGACCCATTGAAAGTAAAAAAGCTGCAGGTGGTTCCAGCCAGATACATTACTGGTCAGTTTGTGTACGATGGCATTGTTAGTTTTACTACCTATGATGGAATACACGAAGCCCTCAAAATAGACCCGCAATCAGTTTCACTTGATTATAATGGTCTGCAGGTAAAAAGAGAATTCTATTCACCGGTGTACGATAATCCACAATCACAAAGCCGTATCCCCGATTTCAGGAATGTGCTATACTGGTCACCTGATGTACGTACTGATCATACAGGCAATACAAGTATTCACTTTTATACTTCGGATGTAAAAGGAAAATATGTAGGCATTTTGCAGGGAATTGATGCTGCGGGAAATGCAGGTAGCCAGGTTTTCACATTTGAGGTAAGCAAATAATAACCACAGTCCCTAGTAATAGAACAGCCGGTAAAATTTTACCGGCTGTTTTCATGTTGAGTCATTCCTGTTCCGGAAATATCAGTGGGGTATTACAGTTACTTTACGCCCGTCTACAACAAAATGAATTTCGCCGGTAAGCTGCAGCATATCCAGTATCTTTATGACGCTTACATATCGCGACATGGTACCGCTGAAATGCACATTACTAAAATCACCGTCATAAATAACATCTACATTATACCAGCGACTTATTTGGCCCATTACTTCTTTTATATCTGCTGATTCAAATTTAAACTCGCCGTTCTTCCATGCTACAGCTTCATTGGTATCTGTCTTTTTCACTACTTCTATTTCATCTGATTTACCAATCACGGCCTGCTGTCCGGGCTTCAGTATACTTGACCTATTATTTTTTACGATCTTAACAGAACCCTCCAGCAACGTCGTTTTAACTTTACTATCTCCTGCATAAGAACTTACATTAAAGTGTGTTCCCAATACCTCAATAGCCGCATTATTTCCAACCTTTACTTTAAATGGAGTTTTGTGCCCATCTGCTATTTGAGTAGCCACTTCAAAATAAGCTTCACCAGTTAACTTCACTTCCCGGTCGTCGCCAGAAAAGCTTAAAGGGAATTTTATAGTTGTTGCCGCGTTCAGCCATATTACACTTCCATCAGGCAGTCTTATCTGGAATTGCCCACCTGCTGGTGTTGACAATGAATTAAAGCCCACTACATCTTTTCCGGGTATAACGGTTGCCTGGTATTCCAATTTTCCATCGCCAGTTTTCCGGATGGCTATCCCTGATTCTTCAGCCAATATTCCACTGGTGGCATCATTCAGATCAATTACCGTTCCATTTGCCAGTGTCAGTAGTGCCTTATTGCCACCAGGCTGTACGTCGTTCTTATACACAGATTTCCCATGTTCAGCTGATGGCTCATTTTGCGGTATCGTAGTTACGGCAGCGGGCTGCGGAGGTTTCGAACCTTGTGTAAGGTAATACCACCCTCCTACGGCCAATAATAGCAATATTGCAGCCGCAGCTGCATATAGCTTTCGATAACCTTTGCGGGGTTCCAGGGAATAAACTGAGGCTTCCATGTCCAGACCGAGAGCAGCTACTATTTTATTCCAGTTTTGCTCTCTGTCATAATCGTTAAATTTCTTCACCTTCTGAGATAGTATAGCCTCATTACTAAGCTCTTCGAACTTTTGCTGGTTAGCTTCCGATTCCGTCCTCCACTTGTCCAGAGCATCTCTTTCACTATCATCAAGATTTTCCCGAAGATATTTTACGATCAACGATGATATGTTATCTACCTTTTCCTGCATTTGGCTACTTAAATAGTTATGTAATCAGAACCTTATTAATTGATGAAGTGTACTCCTTATGTAAAACAGTCATTATTATAACGATAATTAAAAACCCGCAATTAAATTCGAGCTAAAAGCCCTGTGCAGGCACTTATAAAGCTGATACAGCTACCAGTTCCACCACTTACCTGCACAACCTATCAATACCAATACAGTCCTTTTTTTAAGCAAAACAACCCTGATGAGCTGTAAAGCCCGAGCCCGTTGTGCTCTTACTGTATGAATAGAGATATTCAGCAACCCGGCTATCTCTTCGCTTTTCAGACCGTCTACATACAGCATTTTAAAGATCCTCCGGCATTTAGTAGGCAACTCCTCAATCTCTTTATATACTTCATTTAATACTTCCGACTCCACTACCTCATTCAATACAAATCTCTCTTCCTCCTCAGACATATAAAGGATCTCTTTGTGAACACCATTTTTCCGTTGTACCTGTTTCAGGTAATTAAAACAGGCGTTACGGGTAGTGATGTACAGAAAAGCTTTAATATTCTGAAAAGTTTCAAAATTGAAATGAATCTTCCAGATTTTGATGAAGGCATCTGCTACGATATCCTCGGCTTCATCTTTTTCATGAATCAGTTTTTCGGCAAAATAACAGAGAGGTTGATAGTGCAGCTTATGAAAGTAGCTTAATGCCTGGGGATTGCCACGTTTAAACTCCGCAATCCAGAATTGCTCGTTCTTATTCTGCTCCATGGGGCTGTTGTAGATATTAGAAGGTTACACATTTTAGAATAAAGCCAGAAAATGAAGCTGCTGTATATTGCAACAGGCAACAGATAAGCGCGTTCATTCCCTATTGATGCGTGTAACCTTTGGAGCATTTTTTCTAATCAGCCCAACACAATGATGAATGTAGGAGATTCATATTAAAAAAACTACACTATGTATTTTTAAGTTGATCAGGATCAGTGATATAAATCAATTATCCTCAACTACAGCTATATAGGAGGTAGCTGTTATTCTACTTTTTCAATAAAATTGTGCATATCCAGCCAGTTTATTCACTTTCATGGCCAATTGCTGTGTATTCTTTAATGTATGACAACGAGCTTCTTCATTAGCTTAATAATGCCCGTTTCAAAGGAACAATAGTAAACACCGGCTGGTAAACTCATAACACCGTTCAGAGTTACTACGTGTGTACCTGCCACAAATGATTTACCACTTATAAGCGTTGTGATTTGTTTTCCTTCTGTATCAAACACATTTACTGTTACTGAAGCATTGGTTTGTAATGTAAACTTCATGGTAGGGTTAACAGTGGCAGGATTGGGATACAATCGCAGCTCAAATTGTTTCTCTACCGGGCGTGGTGTTGTAGTGGTATCTATTGGTAACACCTGCAGATCATCATTTAAAAAGATTGGAGAAGAGGTTAGTGCAATATTGGAAGATAAAATGTTGGAAGATGCTCCGGTGGCAGAATAATTCCACTCCCGTTTTATCAAGGAAGCGGCTATCGGAACATCCCCGGGAAAAGAATACGTAGCAGATGCTACTTCAGATTGATCTACCGTAGTTTTTGCCCACAATACATAGGTATAATTTCCTCCTCCATCATTAAATGCCGCACCGTCTATATTAGCTGGCAATTGCAACAGAGCGGTTCTTGTAGCATCGTATTTCGAATACAGTAAAATATCCGATGTGGTTTTGAAACTAATGCCTTCGTCCGTGTATTGCTGATTATAAGCGCCTCCGCTGGCAAAGGGTCCTATATCCTCAAGCCTTTTATACAACCCCATTAAGGCAAAGGGATCAGTTGCTGCATTTTCATCCTGTGCATTGCCCAATACAAACATATAGGCCTGTAGAATACCGTTCTTCTGCGAATTCACCAGGGCCTTGATCATATAGCTACGCTGCGCCTCAGCAGAACCAATCAGATAATCAATGGACCTTGATGGAATATTAAATTCTGTACAGATAAACAACTTTTTAGGATACTGTGTCCCATTATAACCATGGGCTATCAACACTGAATCAAATTTGTTCTTGAGTTTAATGTACTCATCAGCAGCCGCGTCTGAATGACGCCAGTAAGCAAAATCCCCAATCGAGTTATCCCATGTTTTCAGATCATACATTGGATAGCTATGAAAACTCAATACATCAAAATATGCTCCACCCTTCACTGGATATTCGGCCGTTATACTTCCATCCGTAGGATTATCGGTATTGCGCAACAATGCATCAAGAAAACTGGGATACCCCAGACCTCCCGGTGCCACATAAGCTGTAGGGTCAACGTACTTTATAACCTCATAGCTTATACGAAGCATATGAATATAGTAGTAAATAGGAATTTTCATATTAGATAGCTCGCATGCCCCAGGGTTATTCAACCACCAATTACCAGGGTTATCCGGATCTTTCCATGCATTACCTGCCCATGTAAAATCCGGTTCGTTAACTATCTCCCAGAACTTTACATATGATTTATACTTAGTAACAGTCTTGTATACATAAGCTGCATAATAATTGTTTTCATTAACAGGTGTGCCATTGGCCCCACCGTCCCAGATAGGCTCATAAAGATTTTTGAACATCATGGATTCATCTGCACAACCTTCATACTTATTATTATCCTTATGATCAGTAGAGGGTTGATTAAGCATTACTGTGTTATCCAATACCCCTAACGAAGCATAGTGATTAAACTCTGCTATTCTTATATCATATCCATAATATTCCATGAAATATTCAGGCAGGGGAGGCCTGAAGCTTTTAGAACCAACACCTTTAACGCTTTTGGAGGGATTACCTGCAGCTATGTCAGCAATACTTTTGTCATCCCACGAAGTGCCATAATAGCCACCATTAGTGCCATACATGAAATAACCATTATATGCCGGCACACTACCAGGATCATTTGCAGTAAAACTAATTTGTGAAAATGCAGCAGTTACATGCGTACACAACAGTGCAATGATAGCACCGGACCACCAGAGATTTTTCATAGATTGATCATTGGTTTTAATAGGGCCTGCAATCGGGTGGAACTTCAGGTACCGGCTAAAAGAAAAAAGCACTTGTGACGAAACTTGTGAAACTATGATTCTTTGTCTGGTTCTGTATCTCCAGTTATAGATCCGATCATCTTCAAACCAGGACCTGCAATTACTAAAGCAGGTAATACTTTGCAATTATTTTGCCAAAATTACTATGCAAGCAATCATTTCAGCACTCAAAACAGTTACTGAATGACGAATTGTAAAATGATGTATATGAAGTGGGAGATAAATACGACGAGGGCTATCGTAGTTTTTACGACAACCATGCTAGAATAATACGTAGGCTGTAATACAGGCTGGACAAAGGTTACAGACGGATGACATTTATCAAAAAAGCGCGCTTCGAATGTGAAAGATAAAGTGAAAAATATTAAAAACGAATAAACAGATAAGAAAAGCAGAACAATTACGTTGCAGCAGTATTTATTTGATCAATACGTATAAACTATTAGCTGTATAAAAACAAAGTCTCCAATGCAGATAATAAACGGTACTATCTAGTTATCGAAATCATTACATCGTATCAGGAGCAATGGAAGCAACATTACTGGTATTTTCTTTTGCCCATGCTACTACTTTTGGGAATGCAAGATGAAACCAGGCAGTATATTTCTGTGGATGTGAAAGCAAGGATTCCTCTATATCATTTAATGGCTTATAACAATAATCTTTTACTTCTTCGTTATCCGGGCTAACAGGCCCATCATACCGCCCTGCAAATACATGATCAAATTCATATTCAGTTAACCCATTATCAAATTCATGGCGATATATAAAGTCAAATATTTTGTGCAGCTCTGCCCCAAACCCCATCTCCTCCTGCAAACGCCTTAAAGCAGCTTCTATAGGTGCTTCATCCGGCAAAGGATGGCTACAGCAGGCGTTGGTCCATAATCCACCACTGTGATATTTCTGCAATGCCCTTTGCTGTAATAGCATCTCGCCTTTACGATTAAATATAAAAACACTGAAAGCCCTGTGTAAAAAGGCTTTTCGGTGAGCTTCAATTTTCTCCATTATACCAACTACTTCATCCTGCTCATTCACTAATACAACCTGCTGCTCGTCATTCATAATGTAGTATTACTAAAATTAGATTGAGTTAAATCACTTTCAACCAGGCGCTTTTCCTTATTCATCTATACAGCTACAAGATCTGTCATCCAAACTGGCATATCTGTGGGTAATTACAATTTACTGCTTTAAAACATAAGTATTACTTTTTATATAACATTCCCGCTTTCCGAAATAACAGTGCTACTTAACCGATAAAACAACTATTCTGTCATCTGATACCAATCAGGGCAAAAAAAATAGTGTGCCTCACGGCACACTATTTCTTAATATTATCAGCGGATCATGCTGATCCATCAATGGGTAAGGAAAAAACTATCGCCCGCGGTCTAAATTCAATATAATTTAAGTTACCGCTTTCGGGCCTGATTTAAACTAGCGCCGGCACAATTATTTGCCACTAAATGACTTAGTAACGTTGTAATTGATTCTTCAACAATTTACGCGCAAAGTGAATCCTGCTTTTGATTGTGCCCAAAGGCTCATCCAACATATCTGCTATCTCATGGTAACGGAAACCATCAAAGTATAACAGAAAAGGATTCCTGAAAATCTCTGGTAAATTGTAAATAGCCTGTTGAATGTCTTTAAGACGCAGGTTACTTTCGGCAGCATTAGCTGTAACTGCCTGGCTTTGGTTCAATAAAAACTCGTTAGGGCTGCTGTCGAAAATGGTATTTTGTTTAACTTTTCGACGGTAATTATTGATAAAAACATTGCGCATGATGGTATACAACCATGCTTTAATGTTTGTACCAACATTATATTTATCCTTATTGGCGAGTGCACGGTACAGTGTCTCCTGAAATAAATCCTTGGCTGTTTCACTATCTCTCGTCAGTGTTATAGCGAAGGGTTTGAGAAACTCCGCATTATTGACCAACATCTGGTTGAACTCTACTGTAGACATAACTCAAGATGTTTAATTATTTAAGCCACAAATTTAAACATAAGTCGCCACATAGGAAAAAATTGTGTTTAACCTTTTGCCAAAAATATTAAAACAAGAGTAGTTTTAACATTTTAGCCATATTGGTTAAAATCAGTTAGAGGGCTGCTACAAACTCCAGCATTTCTGAAAGGGAATGCTTAAAATTTACTTCAGGTGGAATTCTCTTTAGCTGACTGTGGGCCAACTGACCAGATATTACTAAGGGAACTCCAGGCATCCGCTGTTGCATATGCATTAAAAACCGGTCGATATTGAAATTGCCAGCTACACAGGTAAGATGTGTATAGAGGTAGTCCGGCTTTTTCAACCTGTTTACAAATTCAAGGTCGCGAATAGGTACACTGGCACCCAGGTACAGCACACGCACTCCCCTGCTTTTCAGCAGATAATACATGTACAATAAGCCCAGTTCATGATGTTCTCCTTCCGGCAAAAAGAGGATAACTGTTTTATCGGCTACTACATGCGATACCACACTTTCGATACCTACTACCAATTTTTGACGTATAATATTGGTAACCAAATGCTCCTGAGCAGGATTGACATGGTTGGTAAGCCACAGTATGCCTAGCTTATCAAGAAAGGGGAAAATCAGGTAGCTGATTGCTTTATCAATTCCTTTGGAAGCGATAAAAGAATCCATTATGTCCTCAAACTTGTCAATATTAAGATCTACCATGCATTGGAGCAGGTCATTGATCAATCTTTCCTGCTGCGCCTGCGCATGAGAAAGAGATCCGATCTTTTCCCTTACTTCAATTGAGCTCATCTTGTCTATATGGGATATCTTATACCCATACTTATTGAGCAATGCAATGTCAAGGACTGTCTTTAACTCGTCGTTGCTGTAATACCTGATGTTGGTCTGGGTGCGTTGTGGTTTCAGAAAGGAATACCGCTGCTCCCAAATTCTGATAGTATGGGCTTTAATGCCCGACAGGTTTTCCAGGTCTTTAATGGTAAACGCGTTCATACTTTAAATTATACAAGTGCTTTTTAAAAAGGTTTACGAACAGCTTGTTGTTAACACTAAAAAATGAATTTTTAATGCAACATATTTAGAAACAAGTGTTTAAGCGTTAGAGCTACATCAGACTGACCTTGTACAATAGAGAAAAGCAGATAGGTTTCTTACGATAATAAATTAAAGGTGAACAGAACGCATTTCCCCGTAAAATGCAGATTATAAATATCAGAAAAGTATTTCTGATCCACTAAAGAACTTGCTTAACCAGCCAGATTGGCTTTGAAACAATCGCAGTAACAGTCGAAACGTTTGCCGGATATACCCGGTATTTAATATAAGAACGAAAATTTTATAAACTGGGATTTAAAATTTGTCCGGAATCAAGCAGATTTTTTACGGTTTTTGTCAAGGTAGGAGAAAATTGCAGCGCATGGAGGTGGCGAGTATGATGCATATCAGTACCTAAAAGGTTGACGTACTGTTTTTTAATAAGATATTCAGCTAATTCCAGGGAAGCTTTGCCGTAATAATTTGTTAATGAAAGAAGGTTTAACTGAAAATAGCAACCGGCGGCTTTTAATTCATCATACCAGCCCTTTTGGGCACCGGCAAAATATAGGTAACGTTCAGGATGAGCTAATACCGGTTGATAGCCTTTGATCTGGAGGTTAAATATTTTTTCTTTGACGTTAAGAGGTGCATTGATGAAAGAAAACTCCACTAATACCCAGTTGTCTTTTATTGCAAGGAGGGGAATATCATGTTGTAAAAGATCTTCAAAATGTTCATCCATCAGGTGCTCAGCCGCAAAGCTGAGTGGTAATGGCAACTTTTGTTCTTTCAGCAGGGCATCATAGGCTGTTCGTATAGTAGACTCATCATTTTTGTACAAATCGCCCATGATGTGTGGCGTAGTGATCAATTTCTGAAATCCTAGTTCCTGCAAGCCCTTTATCAACTCCAGTGAAGCGGTAGAATCAGGTGCACCATCATCTATACCTGGCAACAAATGCGAATGCATATCTGCCTTGAGTTCACTGAGATCAACAGCTGCAGGTGCTTTCTTTTTGAAAATTGAGAACATTGGAAAATAGCCGGACAAAACTATCTAGGTTAATTTTATCCGGCCGTATGTAAGTTTTGTAATTACTGACCTACTGCAACAGCTGCAGCAAATTCGCTATATACCTTTTCAATTCCTGCACGCAAATCAATGGTAGCTTTCCAACCCAAGTTATGCAGTTTGGTAACATCCATCAGTTTACGGGGAGTACCATCCGGTTTGCTGAGATCGTGCTCAATATTACCAGTATAGCCCACTATTTCCTTTACCAGCAATGCCAGATCATTAATAGAGAGGTCTTCGCCAGTACCGATATTTATTAGCCCTGGTTCATTATAATTCTGCATCAGGAAGAAACAGGCATCTGCCAGATCATCTGCATGCAATAATTCTCTTTTAGGATTGCCGGTACCCCAGATCGTAACGGAAGGGGCCGTAGCTACTTTTGCTTCGTGAAACTTGCGAATGAGCGCAGGTAATACATGCGATTTACCCAGATCATAATTATCATTAGGCCCGTACAGATTGGTAGGCATTACTGAAATAAAATTACAACCATATTGTGCTCGATAAGCATCGCACATTTTGATCCCGGCTATTTTGGCAATAGCATAAGGTTCATTGGACTCTTCAAGCAGACCGGTTAAAAGATACTCTTCCTTTAATGGCTGTGGTGCTAGCTTGGGATAAATGCAGGAAGAACCAAGAAACATCAGTTTCTTTACCTTATTGATATGTGAAGCCGCTATAACATTGCTTTGGATCATGAGGTTGTCATAAATAAAATCGGCCCTGTAAGTACTATTGGCCATAATCCCGCCTACCCTGGCTGCCGCCATAAAAACATAATCAGGTTTTTCAGCAGCAAAAAAGTCATTTACTGCCAGTTGATTACGTAAGTCTAATTCGGCAGTGGTACGCAATACCAGGTTATCAAATCCATTCTGCCTGAGTTTACGAACAATGGCCGACCCTACCATACCTCTGTGTCCGGCTACGTATACTTTATCTAACGCTTTCATATTTTCTCCAGATACTTAATACAGATTTCGATGTTTTAAACAGGCAATAACGTTACACATTGGACCGCAATGTAAATTGTGCAATCCTCAATTCTATTCAAATTGATTACGAATACTGTACCCTGATTCTTTCAATAGCCTTTCTCGTTTGAACAGATCTACGTCTGAACTTACCATTTCTTTTACCAATGCAGCCAGATCATACTTAGGCTTCCAACCAAGCTGGGTCTGTGATTTTGTAGGATCCCCAACAAGCAGGTCTACTTCTGTAGGACGATAGTATCGGGGATCTACTGCCACTACTTCTTTGCCTATTGCTACTTTATATTCAGGATTAGACGAGGCCGTTACTACACCTACCTCTTTTTCATCACTGCCTTTAAATTCTACTGTTACACCTACTTCTGCAAATGCCCTCCGTACAAATTCTCGTACAGGTGTAGTTACACCGGTTGCAATTACATAATCTTCAGGAACAGACTGTTGTAGAATGAGCCACATAGCCTCAACATAATCTTTTGCATGTCCCCAGTCGCGTTTAGCATCCAGATTACCGAGATAAATTTTATCCTGCAGGCCTAATGCGATTTTCGCAACGCCACGTGTAATCTTACGTGTCACGAAAGTTTCACCTCGCAAAGGAGATTCGTGGTTAAAAAGAATACCATTCACTGCATACATATTATATGCTTCCCTATAGTTAACAGTGATCCAGTAAGCATATAATTTAGCTACCCCATAAGGTGAGCGTGGGTAAAATGGTGTTGTTTCCGATTGTGGAACAGCTTGTACTTTACCATATAGTTCGGAAGTAGAGGCCTGGTAAATTTTAGTTTTTTCTGTCATGCCCAGTAAGCGAACAGCTTCCAGGATACGAAGTGTGCCTATTCCATCAGCATTGGCTGTATATTCCGGTGTTTCAAAACTTACATGCACATGGCTCATCGCAGCCAAGTTATATATTTCGTCGGGCTGCGTTTCCTGAATAATGCGAATAAGATTGGTACTATCAGTCAAATCGCCATAATGCAGCTTAAACCTTACGTTTTTTTCATGGGGATCCTGGTATAGTTCATCAATACGATCTGTATTAAAGAGTGAGCTTCTCCTTTTAATACCATGAACTATATATCCTTTTTTCAATAGAAGATCACTCAGATAAGCTCCATCCTGCCCGGTTACACCAGTAATTAAAGCAACTTTTGACATGATATTTATTATATTATCGAATTATGAATTGAAAAATTTTACGAACCGGTTTCAGCCAGGTAGTAAAGAAATAAGGCCTGATATCATTTAATTGCCAGGCCATCCTGTCTTCTTTATTAGCCCGTAACCTGTTTTTAAATGAGGCATTACTCATTCCTCCTGCCCTCATCTTCACCAGTATTTCAGGGATGTATTGCACTCTTACATTATGTTTCAACAGCATTCTCAGCATTAGTTCGTAATCTGCAGCCGAGCGAAGGCTGATATTAAAAAGTCCTGTCCTGCTATACACTTCCCGTTTTACAAAGAAAGTGGGATGCGGTGGCATCCAGCCAAAATAGAAGTACTTTTTTTTAAAACTACCTGCACGCCAGGTGCGTATTACTTTTGTTGTATCGTTCTGGTGCACATATTGCAGGTCTCCGTACACAGCCTCTACATCGGGATCACTGAAAGCCTTCATCACTTTTTCCAGCACATTATTACTGCAATAAAAGTCATCAGAATTTAAAATACCAATCACATCGCCGGTACAAAACTGTACGCCTTTGTTCATGGCATCGTAAATGCCTTTATCTTTTTCAGAGACTACTTTTGCCACATGGGGAAACTCCTGTACGATGGAAAGTGTTTCATCACGGGAAATTCCATCGACAATAATGTGTTCAATATTCTGATACTGCTGATTGGCTACACATTGTAATGTATCGCGCACAGTTGCGGCACTGTTGTAAGTAGCAGTAATAATTGAGATCTTCATTGTGTGTTATTCAAAAACTCTTTTACGAACCGGTGCTGCCGGATTCCCCTGGTAAATAGTATAGGCATCCAGCGATTTGTTTGCTACAGATTTGGCAGCCAGTACTGCATGCGAGTAACAGGTAACTCCTGGACATACCATCGCCTGTGCACCAATCCATACACCATCTTCCAATTCAATTTTCCTAACAACGAGATCAAAGGTAGTTTTGGTATAATCATGGTTGCCGGTCAGCAACATTGCCCCCTGCGAAAGACACACGCTGCTGCCAATAGTAACTTCGCCCAGGTTGTCTATCCATACATTTTCCCCTATCCAGGAATAATCACCTACTTTCAATTTCCAGGGATATTTAATATTTACAGATTGCTTTATTATTACTCCTTTACCAAGCCTGGCACCGAAAAGCTTTAATAAGAAACATTTGAACGAAGAAGCAGGGTTTAGCGGATTTATAAAAAATAATACATTAATAAAATACCACAGTACCTGCTTTAGTTTACCGGCACCTATTTCTTTTTTAAACCAATCGTTGTTGTATGTACTATTATTGACCAACGGAATATCTGTTATAAAGGTTTGGCATAATACCCTGCTAAATTCGGACAAATTACTTCAATTGTTTATCCAAATCTTTTCCAAACAAATTAAGGTATTCACTTTTGAGATTATTCTCTAATATATACTGGTGAGCAAATTGCCAGCTGGCATTACAATACTCATCAAATTGCTGTTGATCCCACGCTGCCGCAGCCTCCATCGCCTCTACAAACTTACCCTGTTCCTTTAAGGAAATATTCCATCCTGTCTTTTTTTGCTGCAATTGCTGCCAGGGAGTCTGGTCACTGATCAAAACAGGTCGTCCACTCAGTAAAGACTCAAAAATGACATGACCAAAATTTTCGCCATGTGTCAACAATGTAAACAGGTGATGCTGTTGATATAGCTCGTGTAAAGCATGATTGGCTACAGCTCCAAGATGTGTTACGGCAATATTGCCGGGTAAGGTTTTTATTGCCTGTTGACACTGCTTCCAGTAAGCCTCTTCTTCTACAGGGCCTACAACCGTTAAAGCAACAGAAGATTTAACCTGCCGCAAAACTTCCAGCAGCAATAAAAGATTTTTTTTAGGCGAAATGCGCGATACAAAAATACACCGCAATGAGCCAGGCCGCTTATCTGTACTTAATAAAGGGCGCTGTCTTGAAGCTGGAAAATCATTTACATACTGCAACATTGCCTTCAGGCCAAACACTTTTTGAATATCGTCTTTTTCTGTTTTGTCAGTTGCATGAAATACAATACGTTTCTGCAATTGCAGGATACGGAAACTTTTAAGAAAAAACTGTTTTTTTATTTTTTTAAACTGCAATGCACCCTGGTGCAACATGCCTCTTGGTGCTAATACAATTTTAGCCTTTACTTCTTTATTGTAAATGCAGGCTACCAATGCCATAACTGTAAAGTGCACGGAGAACATGCTGTTGAGATAAATACAATCGGGGTTTACTACCGTTATAATAGAACGGATAGTGGCATAATTAAGATTACCGGGCGAAATATAGCGTACACGTATTTTATCCAGGTCATTCCATGCATCGGGAATAATGGATAGGTAGGGGCTTGTATCGCCAAGATCGCGATCCGAGGTTACCACATACACTTCCATTTCATGCTGGATGGCAAAAGCAAGATTGGCGCAGGACTGAACCTGGCCGCCCGCTTTATAACCTGGTAAAAACCAGTCGACAAAGATCAATAATCGTTTCATGTCAGGGATATACGTGGTCAGTTACAACCCAGGGTGTTGTTGTAAAAGATAAAACCGGGATGCTCACATGCCTGGTTTTAGATCGTATAAAAGGGGTTAAAACAGTTAACTGAACAGCTCCAGGTATTCTTTTTTCAGATCGGAGCCTGTAATATATTCATTTGCAAACTGCCAGGTTGAGCGACAGAAGCCCTCAAATTGTTCCTGGTTCCAGGCTGCCGCCTCCCGGATAGCATTTATATACTGTATTTCGTCCGACAGCTCAATATCAAAACCAGCACGCTTTCCGGCTAATTGACGCCAGGGAGTCTGGTTGCTGATCAATACAGGCCTTCCACACATCATAGACTCAAAAATCACATGGCCAAAATTCTCTCCGTGTGTAGGTAATATGAACAAATGATGTGCTGCATAAATCGCAGGCAACTGCCCTGCAGGTATTGCACCTTTGTATTGAACAGTAATATTTGCCGGTAGTTGCTCAATTATCTGCTGGCAGCGTTCCCAGTATGCCTGGGCTTCAACAGGTCCTACAATTGTCAGCTCGATATCAATATCATGTATCTGTCGCAATAACTCCAGCGCATATAGCAGGTTCTTTTTAGGTGAAATCCGCGACACGAAAATACAACGCAACCTGCCTGGCTCTTTACTTGTGTATTGCAATGGTTGTTGCTGAAAAGATGGGAAATTTTTGATCAGTCTAACTTTGGTTGTATTACCAAATATTTTCCTGATATCCCCAACCTCCGTTACATCTGTAGCATGAAATACAATCTTTTTTTGCAGCCCCGATAAACGAAATGCATTAAAAAAAATGCGCTTTTTGAGTTTACCGAACTGTATAGCACCTTGATGCAACATACCCCTCGGAGCAAGTATAAGCTTCGATGAAATATGTTTTGAAGTAATTTTTGCAACCAGCGGTGTTATAGTAAACCAAGGAGAAAACATGCTATTGAGATAAATGCAATGAGGCTGTATCTCTTCAATAACATTTTTGATTGTTTTGTATCGGAGGTTTTGGGGCGACAGGTATAAGACCTGTATGTTATTACCAAAATGATTCCAGGTGTCCGGCTGTATATCTTCGTAAGCAGAACTGCTACCAAGATCACGATCACGGGTTACTACATATACAGTACGATGCTGTTGCAATGAACCTGCAAGGCTCATACAGGACTGTACCATGCCTCCTGCTTTATATCCTGGCACGAACCAATCTACAAAAATGAGAAGCTTTTGTGTTTTCAATAATAATACAGATATTAAGTAAGCACATTCACCCGTCAAAGAGGCAAACCTATGCACACTTCCTGCCAGTTAGTTAACGCCCCCGTTAAAATCCAATTAAAATCGGATATCCCTTATAGGTATTTACACTTAAACCACTAGGCGCTTTCTATAATATCTGCTCTTTAACTAAGCGATGACCGTTACTCTCAAACGCTTACATTATTGTTTCTTATAATCTGCTCGTATAAGGATATATAGCTATCGGCTATTACCTGTGCATCAAACCTGCGTGCGTTTTCAATTCCATATTGTATCAACTGCTTGCGATATGCTTCATCTTTTATGATCTGCATAATTCCCCGTCGTATAGATGCCACATTAAAAGGATCTACCAGGCAAGCTGCTTTACCAGCCACTTCGGGCATAGAATGCACATTGCTGGTAATTACCGGGCGTCCTACAAGATTAGCTTCTATAACAGGCATTCCAAAGCCTTCGTATGTGGAGGCAAAACTGAGCATGTCACATTGTATATATTCCTCAATCAATTCTTCCTGCGTTAAATCATAAAGATTTACATAATCAACACCAGCTTGTTCCAATTGTTGTTTTATTTCATCATTCAACCGCCCGATAATACGCAACTGACAAGGAATGTCTTTTATTGCCTCTATTAACCGGGGGAGATTTTTGTTAGGTGTTGTACCTACTTGCAGAATGACAGGTCTTTCTGCATTAAACGTATGGGGGCTATATGTAAATTTCTCTGAAACTGCTACAGGGACAACGCGAATGTTCTTTTCTGGGTAACTCACATACTTCAACATAGCGCTCTTGGTAGCTTCTGATACCACAGTCACGATTGTACAACGTTTCAGCGGTAGTGTAAACCAAAAATATTTCAGTAACCGATGTTTCAGTCCTGTACTGGCAGCCAACATCCCACAATCGTGTACCGTTAAAATTGTTTTCTTCTTATTCAGCAGGATCGCAGCAAAATGTACATCCCCTGTAATATGATTTACATCACCCTGATTTCGGAAAGCCTGCCAGACAATTTTTATCCTATTGATAATTCCTTTACTATACCAGGAAAAAACCTTGTGTACAGGTATTAATGAAGCCGGCATTCTTTTCCGTACATCATTAAAAATAAACTCAATGCTTGTATGAAATGGAAAAGGCTTCCTGTGAAAAAAAACTACCGCTCCTTGCTTTACTACCATCAAATGCTGCTTATTGTATATGACCAGATCTTTTACAGATATCTTTTATTACTACACCTACTTCGCCATAGTAGTTTTCCCAGGTATATTCCATCGCAACCTCTCTTGCTTTTTTTCCCTGTATTTCTAATTGTATTCTGTCTTTGTACCAATATTCAATCACAGTTTGCAACGCATCAGCATCCCCTGTATCAATTACTATCCCACCACCCTTACGAACAGCATCCTTACTTCCCGTATTCTCTGTAACGATTACGGGGGTGCCGCAAGCCATAGCCTCCAATACCGTCATTGCCCAGGAATCAAGATATGAGGGAAACACAAATACATCTGCCGCCTGATACTGCTTCACCAAGTCTTCATGTGGCATAAATGCGAGGCACTTAAGGCGCTTTATTTTGCTCTTTTGCTTTACTATCGCTTCCGTTTCTGCCAACGGCCCTATTACTGTTAAGTCCAACTCATATCCCTGTGCTTCCATTTGTCCTACAACCTGCAGCAATAGTCCAAGTCCTTTGCGCGTCATATCTGTACCACAAATCAACAGGCGAAGAGGTCCGGCAGTCGAGTATTTTTTCTTTGGTTCAAATAACTGTACATCAAAACCAAGATGTACTTCGTATAGCTTATCTGCAGGTATTCCCTTATCAATCATTGTTTGCCGGGCAAACGATGATAATGTAATAATATAATCAGCGCAATCATATTCAGCCTGTTTACGTGCCTGTATAAATGGCAACTGTGGATTCTCAAGAATGTAATGCATTGCATCAAACTGGCCTGCTATATCATCTATTGCTTCATAATGAACCTGGGCAAGATCCAGTATAGTGGTTATTCCCTGTCGCTTTGCCTCTTTGAAAGTTTCTACACTTGAAATCTCGTAACCTATTACAAAGGAAGGCCTATTTCTGTGAAGTATATTTGAAACAAAAGCATCATGTTTTTCTTCAAACCCAAGCAACGCTTTCTCTCTATTGTTTCCAAAAGGTAAACGTTCGCTGATCTCTTTGACAACTACACTAACAGGATTCGTTATAATTTCAATCTTGCCAACGAAAGAAAACGATTTCTTCCTGATCTCATTCGCTATTTTAGATCGTATTGAAGTAGGTAATAGCTTTAACCACGCGGGCATTTGCTGCCACCACATAGGAGAACAAAAGGTAATAGCAAACTCCTGCTTCAGTAAACCCTGTATCAAGCGGTGAACATATTGCTTGTTAGAATGTGAAACAAGTATGCTATTATTCGATCTGGGGTATATTCTTTTCAACAATCAGGTATAAACATGGTGACGGGAATAACCTGGTAGCTTTGCTGTAGCAGGCTCTTTTGCATAGGTATTATCCAGCAGCATTAGTCCCAGGAAAAAAAAGATACTGTTATAAACATTAAATATGATAGGTATAAACAAGAAAATATATACCAGGATAACTCCTTTGGCAAAAACAGGCATCCTCAGCCGCCTGAATAAAAACACAAATAAGAATATTCTGAACAAGTAAAGTACAAATCCCCCTTCTAATATTATGCGAGCGCCTTCTTCCTCGTAGTAACCATATTCCTGCACGTATTTAGATGTTCCGAAGGTAGCTGTTGCTCCCTGATAGGTAGCTCCCAAACCAACTCCAATGACGGGGTAGCTTCCTGTAAAGAATACGATATCTTCAAGTGGCCCCAGGATACGGGTTCTCTCTTCACCTACCGAGCGGGTTGCCTGTACTCGATTATCAAAATTACTCCAGGCAGCTTCAGCTTTTTTCCCTATACCCAGACGGTCACCCAGGAAAAAGTTAGCAATAGCTGCAACACCCAATATCAATACAAACTGCAATAAAAGCCTTGACACTTTTTTCGCCTGTCGCCCCTCAGTAACCAGCATTACTATGATAAGAAAAAAATATGTGTAAACAGTAGTTCTCGACGCAGACATAAGTGCCACAATCATACCTGCAACTGTGAGAAAGGTGATCAGGAAACCATTATACCCTCTTCTAAGCAATGTCCATAAAAGAAAATTAAAGAAGAGCATAAACGCATAGAATCCACCCAGGTAGCTAAATGTGCCTGCAATACGAACGTAAGAACCAAAAGAGGCAATTCCAGCCACTTGTTCTTTATCTGCATAACGATTCAGAAAGTGATCCGATGGCAAACTATATTGTAAAAATCCAAGCACTATTTCTACTACCGAAAAAATGATCGCAACATTAATAAGCACCTTCGTATCCACTATACTCCTGTTATATATATACACACCCGCTAAAAACCAAAAGCCAAAATGCAGGAGAAATCCTAAAGTCCCATGCATTACTGTCATGTTCATAGGATTTAAGGCAAGCAATACCAATAATGCTATATATATGACATACAGGGGGGTTTTAAGTGGACTATTTAAACCGCCCAGCCAAAATATGCCTGCCAATGGCATTACTAACTGAACTAACAAAATAACATTTCCTACTGCACTGTTATCAACAAATATCCATTTCCGCAATACTCCACTAAGTACTGAGAAAAGAAATAGGAAAACATAAAACACCGACAGTTTTCGCCCTGCCTTTATCTGTTTATCTGTAGAATACATTCCTTGAATGAATATTAACTATCAAATGCTGGATTGCAGGAATAAAATGAGGTCTTTTGTAATAGTATCCCAGCTCAATAAATGATTCCAGTCATCCCGTTCATTTTCAACGATTCGGCGATCTGATTTCAATAACACAGCAACTTCCTGAGCAGCGATTTCCGGGTTATTGCCTTCCGTTAAGATCACCTGCTTGCTTTGCAACAATAACTGGTTGTTCAAATCACCACGTGTTCCAACTACTGGTAAACCCGTTACCAGCGCAGCAGCCAATGAACCGCTTTTATTACAACTGCCACCTCTACCTTTATTATCAACAGGATCCGGCAGGTAAAACACATCTGCCGTTTTAAGATAAGTTAGTACCTCTTTTTGCGTAAGATACCCTGTTATAAATACATTAGAATCTAATTCTTTTAATACATCCGCCTGCTTGGGTTTACCACAAAATAACAATTTCGTTTGCGGTAACTCTTTTAATACCCTGCTGAACATTGCAACTATAATATTAGCGTCTCTCACACCATATGTTGCAACAATTTTTTCTTTTCGGGGAGCAATACTGTTACGCAATATATTCACCTCATCTTCACTGCTTGAGATCTCTGTATCAAAGTTGGGAGGAACAGGTATCACTGCAATTGGCTTACTGGTATACTTTAAAAGATAGTCCCTATAAAACTCAATGCTCGTCACAAAACGTTCTGCATTATAACATATTCCATAAGCTATCAAACGCTGAATGAACCCTATAGGGTAGCTTTTCTTAGATGTCCACGTGTAGCGTATCTTGACCTCATGAAAATTCACACAAACATTTAAACCACTCTTCCTGAGCTTGTAAACCAGGAAAGGCAATTCTACCGGAACGCCCCATTTATTAAAAGCATAAGGTACATAAGGTATTATTACCTGGTCGGGTTGCAGATTCTTTGTTTGGAGCAATGCTTTATTATATCCCTTACTATTCCATTTCTCAATTATCGGATAAGTATCAGGATGCTTTTGCTCAACAATCTCTTTTTTAGCCGGGCAAATTACATGCACTTTATGTCCCAGTTTCCTTAATGCCTGCACCTGGAAAAAAGTATGATCGCCTACGCCATCTACAACAGGAGGATAATTGTGTACAATAAATACAATTTTCATGTAGTTCTCACCCCCAATTTCCTGGCAGGGACCCCTCCCCATATTTCATTTGCCGGCACTGACTTTGTAACAACAGCACCTGCCGCTACAATAGCACCTTTGCCAATACTTATACCCTTTAACACTACAACATTTGCGCCTATCCAAACATCGCTCTCTATACGGATAGGGCTTCCCGGGCAATCCTGAGTCCGTATCAGGCTATTGATAGATGTGCCGTGATCATGATCAACAAATCTGCATCCAGATGCAATCAGGCAATCATTCCCAACTTCAATACCATATTTAATATTAAACTCCACACCACTCCCAATAAATGAGCGATCACCAATAGAAATGATATCACGTTGCGGAGAATAAACGCCATCGTACTTGAAAAAAATATGACGCTCAAGCATGCACGCTGCACCTATAGTGACCTTATGTGGCCACGTAAAATACAGCTTCGAAAAGACTGTATTCTGACCTATTCTTGCCCCCCTCATTACATAGTTACATCGCCTAAAAAAGCGTAATAATTCATCACCCTTTTTTTTGACAACGTATAACAATTTATACATCATAGTGTAACTCTTAATCCTGTTTTCCTTTTAATAACCTGATTAAAAAAGAAGGTAGTAACCTATTAAAGGTTGAGTAGGTTCTAAGTTGTTGTAATGAATATTTTCCGTTGAAACAGAAAGCTGCATACCTGACTATATCACCCAATGATTTATGACCGGATAATTCCCGAAAATATATCATGCGGGTTTTATGATGCAATGCATACAAATTCCTGATTAACTGAGGATAGCTATCATCCTTATCAATGAGATCGTAAATTGCCTGTGAAGAATTGCCCAGCCTCTTGTATTTAGCATCTGCCGTCATCTTTTTCACTGTATAGTTGGCCGAGTGCCCTCTCCATACCGAAAGAGGTTTATCAATAAAATAACTATCTCCTTTATTCAACATGCCTAATACCAGCATTTCATCAATGTACATATCTACACCATCAGGAATAGATATTTTTTTCAATACATCAGCTCTCGCAGCAAAGGTTGAACCGCCGCCCAACAGAAAACGCCTGTTATAAAAATGTAACAAGAGCTGTCGACCATCGCTTTTCTGATTAGCAATATGTGTGGGAATCTCTTCCTGGCCCGTTTCTTTTCCATCAATTATAAATAGCGCAGGGTTTGCGATATGCACTATATTATCATCAGCCTCAAATAGTTTTACAACTGCTGATAATTTACCCGGTAAAAAGTAATCATCAGCATCAAGGTTGAAAATATATTTGCCTTTGCTTAGCTGAATTGCTTTACTGGTCGCATTTGCTTTCCCTTTATTTTCCTGGTAATAGTAACTAATGGTTTGTTCTTCAATCCACCGTTTAAGTATATCGCCAGTATTGTCTGAAGAACCATCATCAACTACAATAATCTCAATCTTATCCTTAGGGTAATCCTGCGCTAAAATGCTATTGATTGCTTCTTTTATAAAAAAAGCATAATTATAGGTTGGTATAATAACGGAAATAAGTGGGTAGGTTTCGTTGCTACTAGTCATTTTTCTACCAATTAAAATCATTTTCGCCCTGAGTGTCTCATTTTATGATAAAAGTCATATGCAGTATCAATAATTTTCCCTGCAACCCGATGAGGAAGCGGCTGCTTTTTTATAGACTTCTCAGAAATACCGGCAACTCCATTTTTGATTGCCTGCTGACGATAATACTCCCAATCTACTCCCCATATATTATCGAGATAAAACTTTTGTTCTCCATAATGACTAAAATGTTTAAGTACCTCATAGTCATGCCAGGAGATTCTTACATCCCCTACATTTTTCACATCTATATTTTTTGCAAGCCAACCATCAGTCCATTCTGCAGGAACCCGCTCTTTCTTTGAGCTATCAACAAAATTATCAATATCAAAAAAACATTTATACCACTTCCTGCGAAGATGCACCCGTGAAGTCTGATAAATATTTTCGGTTACCGAATAAAACCTGAGTTTGGCAGATTGAGCACGTGGGCGTGTAAAAGCATAGTGCATAAATTTTATATTATGCTCATTGAATCGAACTTCAGGGATTAAAGATGGCACTCGTTTGCTATGTACCTTTTTAGCCTCATGATGTGACGCCCCATCATCTACATATCCTAACGCAAAGTAGTTATCGCGCCAACGCATACAATACTCCATTCCCTCCAGCATGTCGGGCTTTTCAAAATATATTGTGGTACCCTCCGGTAACTGCTTAATAACTTCCCAATATGCAGGTTGCAAACTATCTGCTGCCAGAATTTCATCTGCATCCAATGCCATTAGTATCCGCTTGTCATCTGGAAACATACTACGGGCTGTATTGATCAATAGTTTTTGGCGATCATCTTCATTATAGGTCTGCTGTATGTTTTCAATAACTGTAACCTTAGGAAATTTCTTGCAAAGTGCTACACTTTCGTCACCGGAAGCCTGATCTGCGATTATTATATGATCTGCAAAAAGACTGGTTATTGACAGGAACTTTTCCAATATCCACGCTTCATTCTTAACAGGTGTGAGAACTATGATTTTGCCAACCATTTTATTTAATACAATTTATAACAAGAACAGGTTAAAATATACTGGCTACTACTAAAGTCTGTGTATAACAACCGATATCATTGTAATAGTATCAAAATCACAAAGCTATGCTTTTCCTTTTGCGACTATAGGGAGCATTTTTACTAATACAAAAGCATGGTACACTACCTCCCGAAAACGTAACTGTAATATCCTTTTAGGAATAAGACGCATATGCATAAACATTCCTTTCCTTATCTGCAAAGGCACTTCACCGGGAGTATGCTTAGTAACAAAAAGAAGCCAGTTCTTTAATTCTTTATCTATATTTTTTATCTTCTTGCTCAACTGTACTTTTCTTACAGGATGTATTACAGTTGCTTTGGGAATAAAAGGAACTATCGTATTTTGTTGCACGCGTATGTAAATATCCTGATCTTCCTGAGCTGCCAGCAGAAATGTTTCATCAAACCCTTTTATCTGATGAAAAAGTTTTTTCTCTATGCAGATATTTGCCGACCAGAAAACGCCCCCCTTTTCATTAACAGGGCATTCAGCCATATCTTTATTTAATAGCTCTTTATCATCCGGTAAGATAGCTCCTTCAAAAGCCCTGCTATCTTTATTTAGCTGAATAGCATTCCAGTACTCCTGCAAAAGTCTTTCGTCAGGAACGCAATCATCATCTATAAAAATCAACCACTCGCCTTTTGCTAAACCAGCACCATGATTACGGTTTGCTGCCGGCCCTCTACCAGGGCCTTTACTCCACCTGGCCGGTGCATACTTTTCTACGACCAGCTTTTCTGCGCTATTTATATTCCCATCATCTGTTACGATTAATTCACAGCTATCGGCAGTATTATTAAACTCAATAACCTGAGGCAATAATTGTCCGAGACAGAGCTCAAGCATATCATTACGGTTACAGGTGGGTATAATTACAGATATCTTCATGTAATGATCTCTATTACTCTGCTACATTTTTAATCATTGCTATATATGCCGGTGCTAACGATTGCCAGGAGTAGTTGTGATGTGTGTACTCAATCATTCTGTCAACCGAAAAATCATTGCGATGATCAAAAGTCTGCAAGGCTTCTATCAAAGCTCCGGGATTATTTGCCTGAAAGTATTGCCCATAAGGACCTAATACCTCCCGCGCTACTCTATAGTCATGTACAAAGCAAGGCAACCCACAACTCATAGCTTCAGGAAACACTCTTCCAAAACCTTCGTGCAAAGACGCCAATACAAAATAATCAGCTGCCTGATAATAATATTGAAGCTCGTCAGGGGAGACAGTAAGTGCTTTATAATTAGTTTTTAGCTTTTGCTCAGCTATTTGTAACAATACAGGTGTTTCCGTATCAGCCTGCCCAAGCATTATCAGGAAATATTCTTCCTGTAGAGCTACCATTTCATTCACTATATAATCCATTCGTTTCTGACGCATATTTAATGCCCCTACAGAAATGATGATTTTTTTATTTTCTGGCAACCCAAGTCTCTTCCGAATAGCCGCTTTGTTGTTATTGTTGGCTTCCGGGGCAAACCGACGGAACCTGAAACCATAAGGCAGAAGTGTTTGCATACTGGCAGGAGTTCCTCCTTTTATTCCAACTTCAAAATGTACAGGAAGTAACTGCTGCACATGATCCATACGTGTAAATGGCGGACCATTAGGAGCCCCATTCGCAAACAACAGTTTATACTTAAACTTAAAAAAACGGCGCAATTTCCAAAGAAATGTGCCCAGGATAAAATCACTATAATAAATTACAGACGGCTTTTTAGCAACAATTACTGGCAATAACGAGATACAGAAAGTCAGTTGTTCAACATAATAACCGTCTTGCCTGATCAGTTTTCCTAACCATTGAGCTACTTTACTTCTGCGATGCAGGTTTGGGGCCACAATTTCATGCTCTTCTTTTTTACCTGCTCCCTTCAAAAGGTATATGTCAAGAGTATCGGCTTCCTTTAATGTGTCAAAACATTCACGCGTAAAAGTCTCATAACCACGATTGATCTTTCCAAGGCCGGTACAAACAATCAGTACAACAGGTCTGCTCCCCATACTGGTATATTCTTTTTCTTTATGCTTTCTGCAAAAAATCTTGAGTTCTCCTATGAATGATGTCTTTTGAAAAATCACTTTTAAGCACATTCCATCCATTTACAACGAGCTGTTGATACTTTTCAATATCACTAATTACGACTTCCAGTTCTTTTGCTATTCCAGCAGGGTCATTTGTTTCAATGCAAACCCCGCATTCATGCTGCTTAAGAAATTTATGATTAGCTGAATAATCAGGGCCACAACTAACAATAAGTCTTTTAGCCTTACAATAATCTGTAATCTTCGTTTGCAGTGAAGCTTTTGAATGTGTATAAACGGTAGTCGAAAAGGAAGAGGTCAATAATAATGCGTCTGCCTTGTGAAGCGTTTTGTGAACATCCGAGTACTGTATATGGCCTCTATATTCAACACCCAATATTTCTAATTCACTTTTACGCCAGCTCCAAAAATTTTCAGCGGAGTATAACACAAGCTTCACAGCAATACCGCTATCCTGCAACAATCTGACAGCTTTAGCTACTGCATAAAAACTATCATAATGCATTTCCCACAACGCACCCGCATATGCAATTTCAAAAGAGCTCCCTTTCGTATAAATTGTATCTTCTGGTGCATTACTAATATCAACGGGATTGCGAATGTATAAAACAGAGGATGGTTGCAGATCATATCTTTCGCGTAATAACTCATCTAGTTCTTTACTGATCATCATCCAGTTTTTATTGTCACGTAGCATTCTTCCTACACTTCGCTGCAGGTTTGCTCCAATCCATTTATCCTTTCTATTATACATCCAATCATCCATAAAATAAGGGACAATCGGGATTTTCACTTCCTTTTCTGAAAGTAATTTTTGATGCATAAGTACCCCTATTACTGAATTAGGGCAGGAAATAATTATATCCGGAGCAAATTGCTCTATAGCCTTCCGGATCTTTTTATGCATCCGTAATTGTGCAACCGATAGATTGATCCAGTTAACAAATGGAGTTAAGAATTTACCGACCCTGTTACGTGGAACATCCAGATATCTGGATTTATAAGACACATATCTATCCTTATATGGTTCAGAAGGGGGGTATGTCAACAATTCTTCAACAGGAGCAATTGCCATAAAATGCGCCGGAGGTACAAAAGAAAATATATTATATAAGGTTTGTCCTATTCCCCCGGCTTGCAGAGCCATTGGAGCATCTGATAACAATAGAATTCTCATTTTTCTTTCTTATAGCATCTGGCAATATCTGCCATACGCTTATCAACGCTTATAGAAAAAGTCGTTATACTGTACAGCATAACGCTTTCCATATTTCGGCCGAAATTTTTTCTCTTCAAGAAAATCATAAATATCATCCGGATTATAACCAATATTAATTTCCGACTCCAGATAATACGTTACTTCCAACACAATTGGTCCGGTATAATAATCAAGCAGATCACTCATACCTTTCAATACGTTAAATTCAAAGCCCTCAACATCCATTTTTATAACCCGTACATTCTTCTCAAAAAACGTGTTACATAAAAGATGCTCTAACGCAACACACTGTATTTTTTCCGTTTTTTTATCCGTGAATGTGTTCACCAGCGAATTCATACCCACGTTACAATCATTACAGATATTAAGTTCAGCAGTATAATCTCTGTCCGCTAATCCAAATGGGAAAATAGAAACGTTTGTAAGTCCGTTTAAATTCACATTGGTATAAAGCCTCAACAACTCACGCCTTGAAGGTTCAAACGAAAAAACCTTTACTCCGGGAAGCTTTGCTGCCTTTATTGTAAACAAACCAAAATTGGCGCCTATATCCAACAAAATGCCGCCGCTTCCTTTAAGTGCGTCCTGTATTACCACAAAAATATCTTCTTCATACACCTCATTTTCAATCAACATCCTATCTATCAAGGATAGAGGGTGAAGCAGAAACTTCTCTTTACCTATAGTAAAGACGGCATTCCCCAGGCACTTATATAACAGTTTACCTACAAATGTTTTCCCCTTTTGGATAGGAAAATACTTGTAATACACAAAGTACATCCTGTAGAAAAATGCTTTCATAGTTAAGTATTTTGCATTTCGCTACTACCATTGCCATTATAGGGTTAGGGGGAGGTAAGGGGTTCTTAAAGTAACCAAAGACCGAAAATATTACATTCTCAGCTTCCAGGCTTCTACTATCTGCCGGATAGTTTCTTCAAGACTAATTGTAATATCCCAGCCTGGGTAATGAGTTCTCATTTTACGCAAATCGCTATAGTAACAAATATGATCACCTTCCCGGTTTTTGTCAATGTATTCGTATACCTGCTGCCTGCCACTGAATTTTTCAGTAATGGCAAATGCTTCCAGTATAGAACAGGTATTATCTTTTCCACCTCCCAAATTATACACTTCACCTACCCGCGGCGCATTAACAAAAGCTTCCATAAAACGGGCAATATCAAGAGAATGTATATTATCCCTAACCTGCTTGCCCTTATATCCGTAAATAAAATACTTTTTCCCTTCCAGGTTACATTTTACAAGATAGCTTAGAAAGCCATGCAATTCCACTCCGCTGTGATTAGGGCCGGTTAAGCAACCACCACGCAGACAACAGGTAGGCATATTGAAATACCGTCCGTATTCTTGTACCATTACGTCTGCAGCAACTTTAGAAGCACCGAAGATGGAATGCTTTGATTGATCGATTGTAAATGTCTCAGCTATACCGTGTTCATAAAAATCATCTGCATAGTCCCAGCGGGTATCCAGCTCTTTTAATGCTATCCTGTTAGGCGCATCGCCATACACCTTATTTGTGCTCATGTGTATAAATGGCGATTCAGGACAAGCTTGTCTCGCAGCTTCAAGCATATTTAATGTACCAACTGCATTTGTATCAAAATCGTCGAAAGGTATTGAAGCCGCACGGTCATGGCTAGGTTGGGCAGCCGTATGCACTATTACGTCGGGTTTAATACTTTTTAATAAATCAATCACACCTTGTCTGTCGCGGATGTCCAGTTCATGGTGTACAAAACTTTTTAACTGTTGCTGTAACCTTTGCTGATTCCATCTTGTATCACCCTGCGGGCCAAAAAAAACAGCTCTTTGATTATTATCTACTCCATGTATTTCGTATCCCTTTGCGGCAAAGTACATACATACCTCAGATCCCACTAAACCTGATGATCCTGTTACCAAAAGCTTTTTCATATTTATACTGATTCCTTCGTTATGAATTAAGAGAGTATGCCGGATACTTTTTATCGAAATACTTTTTTATTACTGGCTGTAATTTCTTTTCGAGTACCCAGGAAAGGGTAAACGTAATTACAAGTAACAGTATCAGACGTATTACGAAGCCGATATAATTACCGGGCAGGAACACAAAGCCTCCTATCAAATATAGTATAGGGCAATGTATTGCATATATGGCATAGGAAATACTACCAACAGATTCCAATGGTCTCAGTGTTATTTTAGGTTTAATAAACCAACAAAGCGCTGCAATACACAAAAAAAGAGCAGGCAGAATATAAATCTCCGAACTGGTCAAAGCTCCTCTGAAAGCAGCATAAAATAATTGGCCAAAGCTGGATATAGCTACAACTCCAAGTAACAGGTAAAACAATCTTGTTCGTTTTGCACCATAAAAAGTAAGCACTATAAGCAGGCAATAAGGGAATATTGCAAGATCAGTATCAGCCGTTGACGGGCTAACATTTAGTTTAGCGACAATAACATTAAACAGATTGAGATAATCAACACTCAAACTTAAGAGTAATACAGCCAACAACTGATGCCCTGCAGGCTCTATCTTGTCTTTAATGTTTCTACTTATATCATATCCCGCCAACCAGAATAAAAACCCGGATATATATTGCTCAGTTTGTGGAGGCAGATGAATTTTGTAAAAAGACAAGGCTAGCAATACTGATAAAAAAGCTGCGAGATAGCGTACATTCAACTTGTATTTAATAATAGGAATTGCCAACAAATAATAAAACATTTCATAGTTCAGAGACCAAAGCGCAACATTCTCCGTAAAATTCTTAACAAAAGCGTTTTGCATAAAAAACAAGTGACCAATCACAACCTTTGGCTCTTGTTTGAAAAACAATACAGTGATTGCAATTGCAATCAGGTAAATAGGGTATATTCTTACAAGCCTCTTTTTCAGATATTCTCCAACTAAAAACTTCTTTTCATTACTATAACTCATCCCAATCACGCAACCCGATAACATAAAAAAGACCATTACTGCAAGGTGAGTAGGTGGCAGATAATTATAAGCATCGCGTTTAAAATCGTATCCAGGATTCAGCACATCACTAAATTGCATAGAGTGCCCTATCACTACTATAAGTGCTGCGAAGCCACGCAAAGCCTCCAGGTGATAATTATATTTTTTGATATTCTACGATTTAGGTTTTATAACTCTGATATTGAATTAATAACGCAGGGGTTAAATAAATAGGTGGTTTATAAATATACAGTTTATGATAAATACCAAAAGTCTCCGATAAACATTGCCTGTTATTCTATTTCCTTATTTATAAAAGAATTCCAGAATGATTTATACTTTGGCCATGCATGACAACCCATTGGCAATTCTTTTGCATTGATATGCCACGCCTGTTCAGGATTTTCATCAAAGGCAAATTTTAAGGCTTCCTTTACAGGCGGAATTCTGAAAAAGGGATTATACGAGGTTACATAAAATGAAAAAAAGTAGTCCTCATTCTGTTGAAATGATTTTGCCTTACCGGCAAAAAAACCAGGTTGTTAATAAATGAGGTTGTTTTCCGCAACGAAAACCCACCATTGCCAACCAGATTATACCCTTTATAGCCCAATTTTGTAAACACTTTTCTGGGGAGTGTTAAAAACCGGGCATAATGCTCGCTCCAGGACCAATTGATCCAGGGAGCGCCGACATAATCATATCCTTTACTACACCAGTTTTCCAGGTCGTCCCGAAAAATGAATGCATCCAGCTGGTATATAAGCATATACTGATACGCTGAAAATTTCTTATAGAAATCCTTGCTAAGCATCAGTTGATTATATCCTGCAATTGAACTAAAGTACTGTGCAGGAAAGCGCATAAAAGAAACAGTTGTTTCTTCGCCTTTATTCGCCTGTATTATTTTTTCATATTCCTCAATTGCCAGCCCTTCTGCACAAACAAGATAAATATCGTGCCTGAATAAAACCTTTAAACACTGTTTAAGAGAAAATGCTTCGTCACTGTCCGGACTGATCTTATAAACAGGCACTACTATAGCCAGCTTCATGACTACTTCTTTAGAAAGGATAATTTGCGTACAAAAAAATTACCCAGCTTATACGAAGCAGAATGTAATACCTTGTCTATTTCACGTTGACTGGTTTCCTGTATCCTGGTTGTCAGGTTAAAAAAGCTGGAAGCAGAATAGTCAACTACATTATCAGATGCAATCGCTACAATAAACAAAGGTTCTTTTGCCGGCTCATAAGAATTAACAGCATTATAATCGCCTGTAAACATCTCCACTTTACCGCTTTCAGCATCAAGGGGAGCAATAAAGGAACCTGCATAAAACCGTTGAGAAAAAAAACGGGAGTTTTTGAAATACCGGTTTATAAGTTGTTTAAACTCGTCCTGGTAAAGCTCTTTTACATGGAAAGGATTATTATACTTAGGCAGGTCGGTGTATTGGTATTTATCAGGCGTAGACATTATTAAAATACCATTGGGAGCCAATACACGCTTTATTTCCTTCATAATGATCTCGTGCTCAGTATCGTGCTCTATCGACTCCAGGCTTACCACTACATCAATACAGCCATCCGGCAGGGGTATCTTTTGCAGGGAGCCCTGCAGGTAAGACAAATTAGCTTTCCCCCCGTATTTGGTTTTGGCATAATTCACCGCTTCTTCAGATATATCAACTCCAACTACACTTGCAGCAAAAGCCGCCATAATATTACTGCCATACCCCTCACCTGATGCTATGTCAAGCACTCTTTTGCCTTTTACGATCTCACATGCTATTGCATATCTGTGTAAATGCTCAGCTGTTACAGAGTTATACTCCTGAACATCTTGTCGTTCGCCTTTCCAGTTATTCATATTTTTGATAACTTATTAAGTGCTCTTTTAAATAAAGAAATAGGTTTGGGGACGTAAATATTATCTCTAACGTAGTGATCTGCTTTTTTATTGATGCTTATATCTGAAGGATGTACCAATTCGCTGATATCAATATCCTGCACAGGAATGTTGGCCAGGGAGGATTCAGGAGAAGAGGTATGGGTTGCATCATTTCTGAACCCGATATTAGAAATCATATTAACAGCAGGAGCAATCGCCAATCCTCCATTACTCCAGCAACAATAGGTCCATTGATGATCCCATGTATCAAATTCATTGTTATAAACCTCGTCAAATGTTTTTTTCCAGTATTCTTCTGAACGCGGATGTTTCAGGCGGCTCTGGAGCAGGGGGGTATTTCTTTTGCTTTCCCAGCCTTTCATACCCGGATCATACAGGCTCCATGCGCGACGCCAGGTTGCCCATCCCCATATATGGGTATAGTTTGTAAAATAGTATGATTCCTTTAAGGGAAGTTTTAAAAAACAATCGCCACTGATATGCATTACCCGTTTGTCGCTTCGGTATTTATTCAGCATAGCATGACAAAACTCAAAAAAGCTCTTATTCGGTAAAGTATCATCTTCCAGAATAATGCCTTCTTCCACCTGGTCAAAAAACCATGTGATGGCAGAACTTACAGCCACCCGGCATCCAAGATTTTTCTCTCTGAAAAGAGTAGTTACCTCGCAAGGCCAATCAACTCCCTGCAGAATACCATTCCTGGCCGCTGCACATAAATCGCCTTCCCCATTTCTTCCTTCACGAGGGCCATCCGCAGCAATAAAAAGCCTGGTTGGTTTTATTTCTTTTACCCGTTCAAATATTCTTTGCGACAGATCCGGCCTGTTGAAGATCAATAGTAATATCGGTGTGTCAAACATCAGATCAATGCTTTTCTAATTTCCTCAAGGTATCCTCTTCCATGCAACTTCTCAGGCTCCAGAAAATTCCCTTCAGCCCATTCGTTCCAGGCTTTCAGAAAAATGATCCTTTCCTCGAGCTGCCTGTCTTTTACTGCTTCTACACAATGATGAATTATTCTGCCAAATAATTCAGGAGAAGAGTCCTGCAATACAATGGCACGGTTTCCACTCCGGGGTGAATGATCCCAGTTTGGCAACGCTACAGGATATTCATGCAGCTGATATTGCTTCTTCAGGTTTGCCTCTACAAAATCTGCATATGCGTACACGCGGGGAATTCCCAGCTTTTTTGCCTTAAAATCAATGTAGCTTTTCCCTGTTAGTCTATATGACAATTTATCAACAAGCCTGATCTTTAGCTGCGATAAAAAACTATGTGGAGTATGAGGTGTAGCAGCATGCAGTCCCAGCTTTTCTAATTCGCCCACGTTTACGCCTATTCCAGTAAAATGAAATCCATCTAATCCCTCCTGTTTTGCCAGTTGCTGCCATATATCTGTAAACAGTTTACAATCCGGAATATCTTTAGGCGCAAAAATGGAAAAGAGCAATCTGCCGTTTACTTTTATATAGCGTTCATCCTTAAATGCAGGCAATAATTCGTAAAAGTGCTTCTTATAATCTTCTATCCCCGGATAGGTTTGTTCTACAATCACAGTTTTGGTATCTCCTACCCAGATAGCACTCCACGAATGGTTAGCCCAGCATAAGCAAAAAGGGAAATCCGGTTCGCCTGATCTTACCACTTCATTAAAAGGCATTTCCAGCATCCGCTTTCCTCCAAACCAGTAATGCCAGTAACAAAACCCTTCTATACCGTATTCTTTTGCTAATTGTGCCTGTGCTTTTCTCACTTCAGGTAAACGCAAATCATAATAGCCCAGCTCCGTTGGCAAAAACGGTTGATAGTGCCCTTTGAATAAAGATTTCCCTTTTCCAACGTTCGTCCATTCTGTAAACCCTTTCCCCCATTGATGATCATTTTCCGGTACAGGGTGAAACTGTGGAAGATAATAAGCGATAAAACGTGCCTGAGATGCCATTACTTACTGCAGAATTAATGCTGTTACTTACAAACTCTTGTTCTATTTAATGCCGAATACCCCTTTTAGTTTTTTAGAAAACTTAAGTATTCTGCTATTCTGATAACTGGCAATACTACCTTTTAAGTAATCAATCTCTGATTTCAAAGCTGTAGTACCATCAAAAAAGCTAAGTGCTGGCAACTCTGCTTCTCTTTTTATATTAGAACACACTGCCATTACAAAAAAAGGAACATTGAAATTCTGTTGTTGGTGGATAACCTTACCAGACTGTAACTGATTTTTATCCCCATCATAATACCTTGCGGATGCAAAACTTCCCTGAAACCCGGTATTCCGATCTGTACTGATTACCGTTCCAACCACGATCCGCTCATACAAAAAATCACACCATGTAAAATACTGCTTACACAATTGTATCAGCTCATCTGTAGTTAACTCTTTCAGATGATAAGGATTATCAGGATCCTTCAAAGAATAATATTCTTTTGCCGGAGATGATATAATTAATACCCCATCATCCTTAAGTACACGTTTAAATTCAGACAATAGCTGCTCCTGTTCAACAAGATGCTCAATAGTCTCAAAACTCACGACCACATCCATCACTTTACTTTCTATCGGTATCTGAGTAGCAGACCCCTGTACAAACTTCAGATTATTCTTTTGATATTTCTTTTTTGCTACACTGATTGCGTCTTCAGAGATATCAATGCCGGTAACATCTGCCGCAACAGATGCCAACAGGTTTGAACCATATCCTTCTCCGGAAGCAATATCCAATACCTTTTTACCCTTGCACAACTCCATAGCAAGCGCATACCTATGCAGGTGTTCAATAGTGCCAAAGTTATCATTCAAACCAGGAGTAAGTCTCTCAATAGACATTGATAGTATTTTTAGTTTAAGAGTTTAATAATCTTTGCAGGATTTCCTGCTACTACAGCATTCTCAGGTATATCTTTCGTTACCACTGCGTTTGCTCCTATAATAGCATTATCACCAATTGTAACCCCATGCAAAATGCATACACCTTCCCCAATCCATACGTTGTTGCCAATAATGACCGGGCCTTTTGAAAATAGCGGTCGTTGTATGGGCGGCAATGCCAGAGCTTCTTTTGTTATCATGCCGTGCGAAGAGTCTGCAATAAATATCCTACTCGCCATCAATACATTGTTACCTATAACGATCCTGTCAATGCATCCGATATGAACGTCTGTATTCAGACATACATTATCGCCTATTATAATTTCCGGTGTGAATTTATCATCACCGTATGCATCCCAGGCCTCTAAACGCAAATTGTACATGGCGTTGAAGTTATTGCCGATGCTGATATATTGTGGATTCTTTACTATATATGGATCTGCCACATTTAGGTATTGCCCCTTTGATTTGAAAGGTAAATCATTAAAGAATGTTCTTTTTTTCTTACGGCTGAATAAAAAACGCATCACACACTATTTAATGTAATTCTTTGGAATAGGAGAACGCCAGTGGTTCCGATAATATACCTAACCATTGGTCACCAAGAGGCGAATCAAGCTTACTGATCACTTGTAGCTTTTTTGCAGAAACCCATTGCGTTAAAACAGCGCCATTACTTACTGCAGCAACATCTATCTCATAATACCCATGCTTAACAGGAAATCTGAACTGGAAAGTAAATTCATATTTTCCCGGCTCCAGATCAAAATAATCTCCATTCCCATCCCGGCTATTACATGAATAGATCAGTTCACCACGATTGTCTCTTAAAACTAATCCCAGTTCTACCTGCCTGATGGCCTTATTGCAAATAAAATCAAACTGTACTACGCATTGTTGCCCGCTATACATGGCAGTTTCATTAATGCCGTCTACAAGCTGCCATTTAGTAAATGCAGTAGCTTCATTTGCAAGATTAGCTTCACTTACGGAATCATCACGCATTGAATCAGCCAGGAAATAACCATTTATAACATCGTCTATCTTTCCGCTCTGTTCAATTTGCCCATGCTTTAAATAAATGCCGGTAGAACACAGCTTTTTGATAGACGCCATATTATGACTTACAAACAAGACTGTCTTGCCTCCGTTTTTGCTGACTTCTCCCATTTTACCAAGGCATTTATTCTGAAACTCAGCATCCCCTACGGCCAGCACTTCATCTACAATTAATATTTCTGACTCAAGATGTGCAGCAACAGCAAAAGCCAACCTTACATACATGCCAGATGAGTAACGCTTTACTGGTGTGTCAATATATCTCTCTACTCCGGCAAAAGCTACTATTTCATCGAACCTTTTCTTTATTTCCTGCTTTCGCATCCCAAGTATAGCTCCATTCAGGAATATGTTCTCACGCCCTGTTAGCTCCGGGTGAAACCCTGTACCCACTTCCAGCAAACTGGCAATACGTCCTTTTATTTTTACCACGCCTTTTGTTGGTGTGGTAACTCTGCTAAGTACTTTTAGCAATGTACTTTTACCAGCACCATTGCGTCCAATAATACCTACTGCTTCTCCCTGCTCTATTTCAAAATTCAGATCATTTAAACTCCACACAATATCACTTGTGCCTTTTACAGTACGGTCATTGGTTTCTCCGATCTTTAAAAAAGGATCTTCTTTACCCCGCACTTTGTACCAGAGTCGTTCTATATCTCTCGATAGGGTTCCGGTGCTGAATTCTCCTAACTGGTAGGCTTTGGAAAGCCCTATTGTCTGTATTGCTATTGCCATATTTCTGAAGCTATGCTAAACAGTATCAACAAAATTCTTTTCTACCTTATTAAATACCATTAATCCTGCCAGGAAGATTATTATAGAGCTTACAACACTATATACAAAGGTTTGAGGATAAAACTTACCGCTTCCCAGAAATCCATAACGGAACGTCTCTATTAACCCGCTTAGTGGATTGAGAGCAATGATCCGGGCATATTTTTCAGGAGCAGCAGACAGCGGGTAAATAACCGGCGTAGCATACATGGCCAGTTGCACACCAAACGTAACAAGAAAAACGAGGTCGCGATATTTGGTAGTCAGGGCTGTTACTATTAAACCCAACCCCAGCCCCTGTAATGCCATTAACAAAATAACTACCGGGAACAATAATGCATACATGTTTGGCGACACATGCTCACCTTTCCATAAATACCAAACCATCATTATAATAAATAGAAGAAACTGTACCGCAAACTTTACCAGGTTAGAGAGTACAATACTCAATGGCATGATAAGACGCGGAAAATATACTTTACCGAAGATGTTGGCATTGTCCCGAAACACTGTACTTGTCTTGGTAAGACATTCGGAAAAATAGTTCCAGGCTACAGTGCCTGTTATATAAAATAACGGCGGTGGTACCCCTTCAGTACTGATACCAGCCATCTTGCCAAAGATCAGTGTAAAAATAATGGTGGTAAAAATCGGCTGTATGAAGAACCATAATGGGCCAAATATGGTTTGCTTGTAGAAGGATACAAAATCACGGCGCACCAGTAGCCATAACAAATCCCTGTAACGCCAAACATCTTTCAGATGAAGATTAAATAAACTGTCGTGTGGTTTTATCTCCAGATCCCAATGCTCCTGTACAGTGCTCATCTAATTAATAAGTAATAGGTTGTAAAAAACTGCTAATATCAATTACCATGTATTCTTCAGAAAGCACTACCAATTTTTCAAGCATATGAATTTTATTGGTGAGGTGCTCTGCCACCGATGATGTACTTAAGCCAGAACGATAGCTTTAATTATCGTTGTGTCCATCTCAATTACTGCCATTACTTACGGCCCAATATTTTCTTCCACCAGCTTCCACGGCTTTCTGCGTCTTCAAAATATTCGTTGCGCTTATTCTTTCCCTTTCCTTTGCCATAACCATAGCCATAGCCATAACCATAGCCATAACCATAGCCACCATATCCTTTTGCCTGTACGTCATTCAACACCAGCATAAAACGGTTAAACTTTCCGTCTTTGTATATCTCGTTGATCAGGCCTACCTGTTTTTTAAAAGTATACCCCTGACGTACGATATACAATGTACTGTCAGCAAAACGGCTGAGTATAATAGAATCACTTACCAGCCCTACCGGTGCAGAATCGATGATTACCACATCGTATTTCTTTTTTGTCCATGCAATCAACTCATCCAGTTTTTCATCCATCAGTAATTCTGCCGGATTGGGAGGCAAAGGTCCGCAAGGCAATACAAAAAGATTGTCCATTCCCGGCACCGCTACAGGTAATTCTTCAGGAACAAGATTACCTACCATGTAATTGGTAATTCCTTTTCGCTTACTCAGATCAAGGCCAGCAGTAACTTTTGGTTTCCGCACATCCAGCTCTAATATTACAGTACGCTTGCCTGCCATGGCCATAACCCCGCCAATATTGGTGGATACAAAAGATTTTCCTTCACCACTAAAAGAAGAGGTAACCAGTATTACAGGCTTGTCTACCTTGGTTAGTACAAATTGCAGGTTAGTGCGTATCATACGGAACTGCTCACCTATGTAAGAACGATCCCGGGGACGTGCCACCAGGGTTTCGCCACTGTCCACGTGACCAACTTCTCCAATTACAGTAGGATCAGCCAGTTTCTCCAGTTCTGTTCTGCTTTCTACTTTATCGTTCAGATATTCTTTCAATACAATAATGCCGATAGGTATAACAAGACCGAAAAAGAAGGCTATAAAGTATGCCGCTTTCCGATCAGGGCTTACAGGTCCTCCACCAGACCTTGCTGGCTCCAGTATACGGCTATTGGCACTGGTAGCTGCTGAAGAAATAGCTGTTTCCAGCCTTTTTGTCAATAAAAATTTATAGAGCTCTTCCAGTATTTTCTGTTGTCGTTGTATAGAGGCTACCTGGTACGTCATTCCCGGAATAGCCAGCAACTGTCCTTCAGCTGCCTTATTCTGTGTAGACAGGCTATTTAATACCACATCATAGCTTCTACGCACATTGTGCAGACTTTCCATGATATCAGCACGCAGTTTTTCAATGCCAAGATCCAACTTCTTGATAATGTCATTGGCTGCGGGCATACTCTGCAGTTTGGTAAGACGCTCAATCTGCAGTTGGTTATAGCTGGTGATCAATGGCGTTAAGGTGGGCTCTTCTACATCCAGCACATTGTACACGACCTTATTTGCTTTATCAGGGTCCGAAAGATAACGCATCAGGTCTTCTATAATTCTTATCCGCACCTGTTGCTGCACCCACTGATTTTCAATTTCAGTAAGTTTATCAGAATAAACCTTTGCCTGTCCTTCCAGGTCAACTATTTTGTGTTTTTCAGCAAACTGCTGCGACCTGCTCTCAATACCTCTCAACTCACGACTAATGGTATCCAGGCGCTCATCTATAAAGTGAAGGGTATTGGCAGATGTCTGATTTTTTTCTTCAATATTTGAGGCATTATACTCAACCATCAACTGGTTAATGATCTCAGCAGACATCAGGGAACTCTGACTTACGTGATTAATAGCAAGAATAGTTGTGTTAGCCCCAACCATATTCACTCCCAATGAGCCATTTACCATGCCTGTAGCATAATCGGCAGGCGTCCATTGCACACTGAACTCTTTACTATCGCCCGAAGCTGGATTTCCTAAACCGGTTAGTAATAAACGTAGCTTATTACCACCGTATTCAAATATTTCCCCAAATAAGATCTCTTTCGTATTTCCCTTTAGCGTAAAACGGCTTTCATCTTTTACAAGGATAGAAAAGCCAAAGGCTTTTGAAGAATCGACCTGCTGCACAATATCCAGCATAAAGGGATTGTTTTTATACAGCAGAAAGCTTTTAACATTCCCGATATTGTAATATTGCGTCTGAAGGCCCAGCGCTTTTACTACCCGCTTGGCAAGAATGGATGAGCGCAATACTTCTACTTCGTTCCGTATATTAACAGACTGCTTATTCTGCAGCAGTTCTTCCAGCTTATCATTGTTTCCTTTTTCTGCTCTCAGTAACATGGTCCCTGATGCACTGAAGTATTCTACACTATAGCGCAGCTTTACCCAGGCAATGCCCAATGCAATACCAATTGATACTGCAATCCATGGCAGATATGGCAGATACTTCAGAATAAACTCACGTGGAGTATCCTTCCAGGAGGCTTGTTTCCAACTGTTATTAGGTACCATGTCTGGTATTTCGGGCATATTTATCGGCTATTTAAACAACGAATAAATTAGGATGGCCATTGAAAGTAATGAGGCTGCAATGCCAAGGTTCTGAATATTCTCCTGTCGGGTAGCAGAAGGTTTACGCTTGGTTGGCTGTACTACCACCAGGTCATTTTGTTTAAGATAGTAATAAGGAGAATAAAATATATTAGGATCAGTAATATCCAATCGTACAATATCACGTTTACCATTTAATTCCCTTATCAGCAATACATCATCTCTTTTAGCATAAATAGTCACATCTCCAGCCAGAGCAATAGCTTCCAGAATCGTAATACGTTCATTAGGTATCTGGAACTCACCGCTATGATTAACCTCGCCCTGTACCAATATCCTGTAATTCATAAACCTGATTGAAAAATAAGGATTATTGAGTTTCTCTTTCAGCTTATCGTATAATAAGGATGAGAGCTGAATTTTGGTAAGCCCTTCAACTCGCAATGTACCCAGCCCCTGAAACTGAATATCTCCCTGGTCGTTTACCAGGTAACCAGTGGTCTGGCTTCCGCTGCTTCCGCTCGAACTTACCGGTGCCATAGGTTGGTTATAAATAGTAGATGCTTCGGCATTATCGCTGTAAACAACAATACTCAGGATATCGTTTTTCTGAATAGTAATTTCTTTGGGCGTGAGTGTGGTATACTTCGAAGTATCAAAACTGTTTTGAAAATATTTTACTGGTTTACGGGAGCAGGCTGTCATCTGGCTCAAACAGACTATTGCAGCTACAATACCAATACAATTAAATAAAATACGTTTTGCTTTCTGATACATATTGTCAATGGTGAATGGTCAATAGTTTTAATGGATGCTCTCTTTTTACACCTGCCGGCTAGTATTCTTTAAATACATTCCCATCTTTGTCTACTTTACCGATTACTCTTGCCGGATTTCCTACTACCAGCATATAGGGCTCTACATCATCCAATACCACTGTTCCTGCACCTATCATAGCATACTCTCCGATAGTAACACCACATACGATTGTGGCATTGGCACCAATGGTGGCGCCTCTTTTAACGTTTGTAGCCTTGATTTCGTGTTTACGGTCAATAAAACTACGTGGATTTATTACATTGGTAAAGACTACAGAAGGACCAATAAACACATCGTCCTCAAGCGTTACCCCTTTATAAACCGAAACATTGTTCTGAATTTTTACCCGGTTCCCAATGTGCACGCCGGTATCTACGAAGGTGTTTTGTGCCAGGTTGCAATGCTCACCAATCTGTACATGGGGCATAATATGCGAAAAATGCCAGATGCGGGTACCATTGCCAATTGTTACCTCAGCATCTATAACGGCCGTTTCATGCACAAAATAAGGCTTCATATGCTATTAAATACAGAAAGCTATGTTTTATTACAGAAATCAGATCCCGGTTACATTGCTTTATTATTTCCGGATAGCCAGGTTCTTTTTACTTACCTGCGCTACCAACCTATACCCCAGGCTCTCAATCTCAATTTCCGCTTTATTGCCTATAGTGCGCAACACCCTGCCCTGCTGTTCCATTAAAGCCCCGCCTGTAACCACCACTTTATCACTTGGCTTTAGCAAAATCGGCTGAATTTCTACGTTATCATATTCGTTCAGGAATCTTTTTATCCGGTCAATCTCTGCCTGCTTTAATACGGCTGGCTTACCAAGCCAATACACAAAATTCAATACACCACTCACCATTTTCACCTGCTGCTGTTCCTGTTCGGTAACACGTACAAACACATACGATTTAAACAAAGGCTCTTCTACCAGTTTTATCCTGTCACTCCACTGGCGGTGCACTTTATTCAACGGACAATAACATTCAATCCCTCTTTCAACAAGAAGCTGGTAAATCTTTTTTTCCCATCGTGGCTTTGTATATACAGCCAGCCATTGTCGCATGTCGAAATATTAACTGTTCACATTAAACGAATCGCACACATTGATGCTGTCTTTACTTTTAACTGCATTACCTGTGGCAGTACAGTCGTGTAATTTACCGGTTATTGCCGGTCAGACAATCATCCGGGTAGGCACAGCTTCGCCACCTCAGTCACAAATTGTTTTCAAAACTAATTGATAAACAACAACTTGAAACTGCTCCTCGTATCTATACCTCAAACCCTACAAAGCGAAAAAGGGCATAAATGAACACCCGATTGTGCCCATTATACCCTTCCACAAAAATTTATATATACAAAAAAGTAAATGCCTAGGTTAATTTTCACAGTGATATTGCTCTAAGATTTAATGGTTTAGGGTGGCAAACAATTCAAAATCAATGCTATAACAAAACCTTATTACCTCCCCGGGCCTGACATTCACTACGCCGGTTGCAAATATAGGTGATTTTGGATGTGAACAAGAATAGCTAAGCAGATACGATAAAAGGTTTTTATTATGGTAACACATTGGTTCGCAATATATAATCAATAAAAATGGTTGCAACACCGACAGCCCTGTATCTACGGGTGTTGCAGCCCATTATGTGCGTCAAAAATGAGCAATCGGATCGTTATATTTTTCTTTGGTTAAAAGTGAGATTTTTTCAACAGGGGTAAATGTTTAAAACTCTCTATATGTAAAAAGATCAGTGATATTACAAATCACCTGCCACAATCAGGGCATTTGTTTAAAAGGTTTTACACATATCAGTTGCAGGTTTCTTCTTTCTATATTGCACATTGCTCATAAATTACCATGTGCTTACCAGGCCATACCTTTCAGAGTAGCCGAAACCGCCTGTAGAGTGTACCCTCATCATGTATTCAAATACCTTACTAATGGTGGTCATCTACCCACCAGGTAAACACCAGATCCATACCAAATAAACACCAAGTTTTCGTAGATACAGGCTCAAACCCTTAGTGTATACGCTTTAATATATAAGCAGGACATAACCTGGTCAGAAGCTGACCTATGGCAGGGCTCAGGTAATTAGAAATAAGGAATCAGGAATGTAAAACGAAAAGGTAAAGACAAAGTGTAAATATTAAACAAGTCGGCATATTCGGCTTTTTCGGCATAATCGGCATATCCGGCACGCAGGTTTGGAAAAAGCAATACAAAATTTGAAAATTTACCAATGTGTAGGTAAAGGCACAAGGTTTAAGGAACAAGGCTCAAGAAGCGAAACGCAGAACGCCTAACGCTCAACGCGGAAGAAAATAAGAGGCAAGGAGCAAAGCTCAGGCAAGTACGAAATAAGAAATACGGAAGGTGAAAATATCGAATGTCAAATTTTGAATATCGAGGGGAAAGCCGAAGGCCTAACGCGGAACGCTTAACGCAATACAAGCTGTGGACTACAAGCCGCGAGCAAAAGCAGCAGCGACCCACTCACGACCGACGACTCACGTCTCACAGATTTCTTTCACGTTTGACATTTCACATTTCCCGAATCAGCCACTCACGATTAGTAATATATGTCCGAAGCTCAGCACTTTAAACTTTATACCTTAAACTTTAAACTCGAGAACTATGAAACGCAACACCTTTGATCCACGAACAATCGTATTCCTTGGTACTTATCGCAAAATGCTGGTGTTTTACTTCTGGCATGGAAGGTATTGTGTACGTACCGTAAGCACTCTATCAGGTAAGAGGGTAAAGAAAGCTCCTGAGTTTAAAGTGACCATGCAGTATGCGAAGCGATTGGGCAGAGCATCAAAGATTGCATCGAAAATCTATCGCCAGTTGCCTGATGGATGGAAACTGCATTATCTGTATCGTAAAATGACAGGTGTTGGCACCAACCTGCTGAAAGAGCGGGAACATACACCCGAAGAACTTGAAATAGCCTTATGGCAATACCTGGCATCCGTAGGCTTTAAAGCTGAAGAACATAGCATGATACATCCTATGCCTGCAGCTATAGCATCATCCTGTATATTATCAATCGTGCCGCCATACCCATCACTGTCCCCCTGTAGTTTTGATAAACCAGCGCTATTGCGTTTGACACCGGAAAAACATGCACGTAAAGTAATAAGGGTGCAGAAAAGGAAACGGCACACACAAGAATTTATCTCTGCAGATGAATTTGTTACTATCCGAACAACCTTGCCAACATAACAAGCTCTAACCATTTTGATGATTACACTACCGTTATTATTCGTACTGCAATAAGTAAAGGCTTTATCATACGACTAAGCAGGGTACCATATATCTTTTTTCATGCTCTTTCATTTCTTATCTGGTTTTTGTCGTTTCTCTTCTGTCTCTTATTCCTTACTTCTACTTTCGATACTTCAGCATTCAATAGCTGATATTTCCTTATCCCTTGTACCTTAATTTTAATCAGTTATCTTTAAGTAAAATCACTCCCTTGAACCAACGTTTCTATTCGCTGGATGTATTTCGCGGCGCAACGGTTGCCCTTATGATACTGGTAAACAATCCAGGTAGCTGGTCATACATTTACCCGCCACTGGAGCACGCTCCCTGGCATGGCTGTACACCAACTGATCTTGTATTTCCATTCTTTCTTTTTGCTGTAGGTAATGCGCTGGCATTTGTACTGCCCCGGCTGGAGCAGGCAGGTACTGCCGCTGTATTGCAAAAAGTACTGAAACGTACACTGCTTATTTTTGCCATTGGCCTGTTCCTCAACTGGGCGCCTTTTATCCGCTGGGACGGAGAAGTACTGAAAGGGAAACCCTGGGAATATACCAATGCCAGCGGTACAATTATCGGCATCCGCATATTGGGCGTTTTGCAACGCATAGCCCTCAGCTATTGTTTCGCAGCACTGATCGTGTACTTCTTTAAAGTACGTGGCGCCATTGCAATGAGTATACTCTTACTGCTGGGATATTGGTTGCTTACATGGGCACTGGGTACTGGTGACCCTTATAGCCTTGCCGGTTATTTTGGCACCAATGTCGATAAGATAGTATTGGGTGAATCGCATATGTACCACGGGGAAGGGATGGCTTTTGATCCTGAAGGCATCACCAGCACACTTACTTCTATTGTGCAGGTAATTTGTGGCTATTTTGCCGGCAGGTATATTCTGCAAAGCAGTAAAGCAGCACCATCGGGCAGTGCCCCCTCTTATAGCATGCTGGCCCACCTGCTGATCGCCGGCACACTGCTGGTAGCAGTAGCATTTTGCTGGGATATCGCATTTCCCATTAATAAAAAGATCTGGACCAGCTCTTACGTATTGTACACTACAGGCCTGGCTTTGCAGGTACTGTCTGTTCTTATTTACTTGGTAGAGTTTAAAAAGGTGCCCGCACAACAATGGCTGCCGCTTACACGCAGCACATGGTTTATCGCAGCAGCAGGCGCTGTAGCACTATCCTTCATCTTCCACCTGGCATGTCATTCACCTTATGTTCCTGCATTGCTGGCCAGCCTGGCCATTACTGCAGTAGTACTGGTATTTGCTACCAATAACTGGGGACGCTTTTTTGATGTATTTGGGAAAAACCCTTTGTTCATTTTTGTGTTGAGTGGTTTTTTACCCCGTGTACTGGCTTTATTACGCTGGGTAGATCATGTGGACGATAAAGGAAAGAAAGTGTACACCAGTACATTGCCCTGGTTTTACGAGCATCTTTGCAAACCTGTTTCGGATAACCTGAAAAACGGTTCATTGCTTTATGCGGTATGCACCATCTTCTTTTACTGGTCCATTGTATATTTACTGGACAAAAAGAAAATCTATATCAAGGTATAAATGCTGTCACCGGTTATTTCAAAAGAAGAGCGCTATAATAATTTCGGTTTGCTAAGACTGGCAGCAGCATTGATGGTGCTTATCTATCATAGCTGCTTTATCTGGCATATTACGGACCCCTTATTAAAGCTGGGTGTACCTTATCCACTGAGCGGCTGTGGCGTTACCATTTTTTTTATTATCAGCGGTTTTCTTGTTTGTAAAAGCTTACAGCATTTAACCATAAAACATCTGCTGAATAGCAGCAATGCTCTTTTTTGTTTGCTTCAACAGATATGTACAGGTGCTGGACGGCTATTTTGAAGCGCAACGCTTTTTTACCTTCGGGTTATTTTTTGCAGGAGGAGCGATCTTCTATCTGTACAGGCAACAGATCCCTTTAAAACTTTCAATATGCCTTGTGCTATTGATTATTTATACAGCTACTTCTATCTGGCTCCCAGGCCTCAGGCGTCTAGCTGAATATCCTTTTTATATTTATACAATACTTGCTATCGGTTGCAGCAATATAAAAATCCCGTTCTTTAAAGCCGATATCTCATATGGCGTTTACCTGTATGCATTTCCTGTGCAGCAAAGCATTTATTACGCGCTGGGTAACCAGCTATCTTTTTTCACCTACAATGTTATTGTTATTACCAGTACCGTGCTACTGGCAACAGCATCGTGGTTCTTAATAGAGCAGAAAGCATTGGCCTTAAAAAAACGTGGTAGGCTTCCTGCTCTGGGCAGGTATTCTATCCAGCAGCCAGAAGAAGATACATACAAACAATAATAAAAGGGAGACAATAAGAATAGAGAACTTGGTGGCAGCCATATCATAGGCCGTCATTACACTCCAGTTTACAGGGCCTTGTTTTAAGCTCCGCATCAATGCCAGGTTACCAATAAAACCACAAATGGCAGCTATAATTAACAGGTAGGAAAAAATACGGGCAGCCTTAATGAGTATTTCATGCCTGGTGAGTTTTGACAGGTACACAATGGCTATCGCCAACCATGAGGTATAGAGTATTATAAAAAGATAGTCGAGATAAACACCCTGTATCACTTTTTCATACTTGCCGGTAGCCTTCCAGTTCTGGATCATATCACTGACATCACTCACCTTCTTGGTAATTTCGAAACGGGCAACCTCCTGCGGAGTGAGGGGATACAATAAAAACTTGGTAAAAACAATGTAGAGTATATTGGCCAGCAATAAGAGCCAGAATAAACTTCGCATGGATTGCAATGAAGCTGCATGCAATGGTTTCATCCTCAAAAGATAATGGTAGCTCCTGCCGTAGCAGGATAATTGTTTAGTTAAAAATAATCAATTTTGGCCGGTATAAAAAACGTAAAACAGACAGGGTATTAAATTGTTCTGTTACCCAACATTAAAAGATAATGCCCGCCAGCACATGGTGCCGACAGGCATTACCCTGAAAAATACAAATACAGAATTATCTGAATACTAATAGCCTGCGTTATTCACCCATTGCATCCTTACCACGCTTCCTGTCTGTAACAGCACCGTCCATCTTAACAATTTTAGGGGTGAATGACGCCACTACATCTACCAATGCCTTTTGTGCATTCATTACCTCATCTATATTCTTATATGCATCAGGAGCTTCATCAAGCCCTCCGCCCAACAGGGTTACACCATGCTTACGCAATAATTCATTGAGCCTGTTGCGCGTGATGCTATTGGCTGCAACACTTCTGCTCATCTTTCTGCCTGCGCCATGTGAGGCAGAATCAATTGCGGCCATTTCACCTTTTCCTTTCACTACATATCCTGCTGCAGTCATGGAGCCGGGTATAATACCCAATACATCCTTTCCTGCCGGTGTAGCGCCTTTACGATGTACGATCACTTCTTTACCATCGTACCATTCCTTCCAGGCAAAATTGTGATGATTCTCTACCCTGCTCAGCGGCCTTCTGCCAAGCCGCTTTGCTATTTTTTCATGAATTACATGATGACAGGCAGCAGCATAATCTCCTGCAAGGTTCATGGCACGCCAGTATTCAATACCTTCTTCTTCCTCCATCGACAACCATGCAAGGTTAGCCGTTTCGCCGGGTAAGCGCCTCTTGCTACGTGCTATCCTTGTATAGTGATTTGCAATATTGGCACCCAATGCCCTGGACCCTGAATGTGTTAACAATCCAAGATATGTACCGGGAGCAACGCCCCACGCTTCATCCTGTTCTTTCACTTCTACTATTCCAAACTCAGCAAAGTGGTTACCGGAGCCTGATGAGCCCAGTTGTTTTGCAGCTTTGTATTGTAGTTTCTTAAGCAATGTGGTATCACCGAATTCTTCCCGGTCCAGCACCTCATGCTCTGTTGCTACAGTAAACTCACGTCCGCTGCCAAACAGGGTATTCTCCTGCAACATGCGTACAAAGGATGGCTCTTTTTGCAACAGCTCATGCGGATCAATATCAAAGACAGATAAACTCATGCGGCAACCAATATCTACGCCTACGCCATAAGGAATCACTGCATTGTCCACAGCGAGTACACCTCCAATAGGTAGCCCATAGCCGGCATGTGCATCGGGCATTAATGCTCCCGCCACTGATACCGGTAGTTTGGCTACCTGGTACATCTGGTTCATGGCTGCCGGCTCAATGAACGCATTTCCAAAAACATTGAAATGTATTCCTGTTTTATTTAATGATATCTCCTGTCCCTCTACCGGTTGCTCCGGTACCAGTTTACGGGCTATCAGTTGCAATACCGCATCATCCAGGTAATCGGCAGGAGATGCCAGTACCGCTTTCAAAATTTCCATCACTTTCTCCTCCTTTGTATGTTTATAATGCTTTTCCATGACCTGAATGGCCACACTTATTACCGGGCTTTCCGGATAACCAGCTGCCCGTATATCTTTTGCTTTCAATTTTAATTTTGCCATAACTTATCTTTTTGTGCAGCCTGTCAAAACGTTTTACCAACGGAATACTCTCAGCCGCCGGAATAAACCTTCCCGACCCAGCTACATTAATTCTGCATAAACCCTTGCCTGAAGCCGATCACTTCTACCTGCTGAGGCCTGTAAGGCTTTTCATGCGGATTGGCGATCTCTGCAATGGTCATTGGCTGTTCAATAGTTTGTTCGAATCCAAAATGCTGTGATAAGCGCCGGGCTTTCTCTATACTTAGTTTGCCAAATTCATAACGTGCTATCAGTCGTCCCTTTCTTAACAAAGCCTGGTCAACCGATGTCAGTGAATTGTTGAATGTGCAGATCAACTGTACGTTCAGAAAGTCGGCCAGCAATCCATCTGAAATATTCAGCAGGTTGGTAACCGATGAGCCCGGGTTGGTCCTTCTGTCCATAATGATCCGTTCCGCATCTTCTACTATTACCACGCTATCGGGGTTATCGATCAGCAGATCAATAAATTCAGGATTAACGAGGTTACCTCCTATTTCCGGCGACACAAACAGTACCTTCTTCTGAATTTTTCCTGCCAGGTAACGGAGATAGGTTGTTTTTCCTGTACCCGGTAAACCATGCAGCAACACAATGCCTTTGTCTTTTTTCTTATTGAGCCGCTTACGGATCGTTTCATCCACAGGTTTGAAATCATCTTCAAAAAAGAGGTCTACATCCAATCCTGTTCTTTTGATCTCCATTGGTTTCAGATCGATATACCCGTTGTTCTGAACTACCAGGTTTATTTCCAGTGGCTTTCGCTTTTGCCTGCGTTTGGTAACCTTTAGCAGATCTACCAATTCGCTTACAAACTGCTCTTCCGTGAAATCATATAAGATCTCACAATAGGAAAAGTTGAATTCTAATACACACCTGTTGTTCAGCACCACCAACGTATCTTCAAAATCGGCCTTTTTCTTTCCTTCGTAACACCTATAGCAGTGTACAGACTTTGTTAAATGACCAAACTTTTCCTGCACAAGGTTGAATGCCTTCTCTCCATCGATCAGTCTTATAAAACTGATACAGGGAACATTACCAAAATTGTACATGTACAGCGCTTTGCTATCTATAAAATGCCGGTTGAATACGCCATCAGCATTTATGATGCGTTGTTCTACTATATTGTCCATCTTGATTTACTTGAAATAGTTACCAGATAAATGATCCATTTTTTATCAATGAACCGATAACTATTTCATTGCACGAGTGCGCATAACTTTAATTTTTACTGTTTATAATATAAGGTTGTCTCCGGGACTCGAACCCTGAACTCTTCAGCCACAATGAAGCGCTTTACCTGTTAAGCTAAAGACAACTTATACCTCCTTATGGTATGTCGACCGGAATGGATTCGAACCATTAACCTTGTTCGTATCAGGCACACGCTCTACCATTGAGCTATCGGTCGTCAACACTTCCGCTATGGGAAGTGCCGTTTTAATTCATATCTGTCTGCCTGGCAAAACCTATCACCCTTACCACTTTATCTTTCTCTACCTCTTTTACTTCTCTGAAAGCTGCCAGGTTTGCGATCAATGCATTGGCCCACCTGTATTGATCTGGCGCATGCAATAACTGGCAATAGTTATTACCTAACTCTATCACACGTTTATCTTTTAATACAAAAATGGTATTGTTGAAATACATCTTCTGATCGGCATGTTCAAAATAGGCGTGCTGGTATACAGTGCTTATTAAAGCCTTGCATGTTTCATCTATATAAGCGTAAGCTTTGCTGGTGTCAATTTCACCAATGAAGCTTACACATGGTATAGTATCGAACAATGATACATAGAGCGCTTTCACTTCCACGAAGTGCCCGTTGAACAATGCCTGTGCATTGTGCTGCTTTCTGCTGAATACATTTCGTAACATCTTCCTGTCATTTAAAAATTCGCAATAAAAAACCCGGTTGATCGAACAACCGGGTTTACTGAACAACATTACATGGTTATACCAGGTATGGTTCCGGTTGTCTTGTATTATGCCTGTTGAATACAATAAAGGCCTTTCGTGTATGGGCATAGCGCTGCCGCATACAACCTATCGTTGTCGTTATATCATATATTCGTATATACAACATGGTAGCCTTCAATGAATATCTTTTACAACATAATACTGATATAATACTGTTAGCAATTGATTTATCTACCTCTTTCTTTTTGCAGCACCTGCAGCAAATAAAAAACCCCGCAAATGCTTGCGGGGTCTGTATTGTAAGGTAATCGTTCCTTATTTATCAATAGCAAAAGATGCCCCGCAAATGGTATAGCCTCCTATGGGACTAAACCAGTTTGTTGCTTCAATATGTAATTGTTTGCGTAGCATTTTTGTAATTATTTTAACAGTGCAAAGGTGTATATATTTTTTTGAATTCACCAACTATCTGCAAAAAATATTTTTTTCGCATACAGTTCAGCGATTCAATGCTTACCCATTATTCTGGCAATAAAACACTGATTGCTTATGAGCGTGGCGGAACGTAGAGGTAATTTTTGATAGCGTAAATGATAATACCCGCTGTATTTTTTACTTCCATTTTTTCCATGATCTTCATCCGCAACCCTTCCACAGTACGCACGCTCAGGAAAATCTTTTCAGCGATCTGTTTACTGGTAAGGCCATTGCAGATATAGGTAATGATCTCCAGTTCGCGCTCATTAAAATCCGGCTTTACCTGTTGCTTTTTGTAAGGGTTGAATTTGCTGCGGGCTACCAGTTGTGCCAGTTTGTGAGAAGTGTGGCGGCAATAGTATGGCTGCTTATCAAAAACAGATTTAATTGCTTCCAGGATCTCGTGCTTGTCTGCGTTCTTTAAAAGATAACCGGTAGCACCTGCCTCAAGCATATCGATCAGCAGATCATCTTCATCAAACATTGTGAGGGCAATAATACCTATGTAGGGGTAATGATCGTGTAAATGTCTTGTGGTAACCACGCCGTCCATGCGGGGCATCTTTACATCGCAGATCACAATATCGGGCTGCAATAGCTTTACCTGGTCAATTAATTCCTTGCCATCAGCCGCCTCTGCTACCAGTTGTATATCTGGCTGTTTTTGTAACATTACACGCAATCCATCGCGGAATATCTCATGATCATCAGCAATAGCTATTTTAATATTGCCGTGTACACTCATACCTTGTCTATGTTGGGTTGGGTTATCAGATAGGGATCTCCACCGTGTACATCGTTCCTTTTCCCAGTTCTGACTGGCAGAAAATCTCAGCTCCCATCACTTCTACACGGCTTTGCAAGTTACGAAGTCCAAGACCAGAATTTTCTTTTAATTTTCCGAAATAATCAAAACCCTTTCCATTATCAGCCGTCATGATCAGTAAGCGGTTTTGTTCTGTCATGATCTTAATAATGAGATAAGAGGCTTCAGCATGTTTAATGGTGTTGTGCAGAATCTCCTGCAGCATCCTGTAAATATTGATCTCTTTCTGCTGATCGAGATTCAATTCTTCTTCACAAACAAACTTTACCTGCAATCCGGATGCATGGTTGGTGTGTTCGATAACCTCACTGATGGCTCTTTTAAGTCCTTTCCGCATCAGTGTGTTAGGCATCAGGTTATTTGATATTTCACGCAGTTTACCAATGATGCTGTCAAGGTGCATACTGGATTTATCGATCACCTGCTGATCGTCATCACTGATCGTTTCAAGACTATTGATCTGTAATTTAACGGCTGAAAGCAAGGGACCTAATTCATCGTGCAGGTCGGAAGCAATACGTTTACGTTCGTTTTCGAGGGTATCGATTTCTGCCTGGATCTTTTCTTTATGCAAACGGAGGCTACGACGCTGGTAGCGAATAATAGTAATAATGAAGTAAAGCAGGATAATGCCTATTACTCCTGATACTATTTTAATAGATTCGTAAACCGCTTGTTCCTGGGAATCCATAGCATTGCTATTGCATACAAAATATTAACAAAAAGATTTGAGAACACATTTATTGACTGAAGATTTCTCCTGAACAGTTTGCTTACATGCTGCCAGGATATACTTGTAACACATATCATGGTGAAGAATGTGTAGAAAATAATGATCCCCAGGCATATCCAGAACCGGGCATTTTTGAAAATATTACCCCGCTCCTGTACCACCATTTTGTTAAAGGTACTTACACTAAAGAAGATCAACGCAAAGGAATACAAAACCCGGAAGTAAAAATTGGAATGCGTAATCCCATTCACAAAAATGGTGAGGGCCACCCAAAGCACAGTAAACCCTGCTGCAATGGATAAAAATATTGTGCGGTTTCTATTAAAGAGTCCCCAGTTATGAAAAAGCCAGGAAAAGAACCAGCATTCGAGTAACGTATGGATATTGATGACCGCAATGTATACCTGCGGCAAACCGGCACGCATCAGCAGGTATACAGTTACTTCCACTATTAAAACAGTGATCGCATAATAGAGGAAGGGATAGTAAGCCGGATCCATGACCCGGAACCTTACTATCCCGATTATCACTGCGAAAACGATACTCAGGCTTAAAATAAAAATCAGCTCAGAATCCATTAGCAGAAACCTCACAAAAGATTAATACATTATATATTGGTAGAATCGGTGTTACAAGGAGGCTCACATTGGCCAAATTCCAGACCACCATCTTTGTCATCGTCGGCACCGGTAGCCATCAGGGACCCCTTCTTGATGTACAGGTCTTTTCCCTGCTCGTCAACGCCAACCATCATAATGTGGAATTCGCCTTTTTTACCTTTTTCTTTTACACCATAATATACCCTGATGCCGACACAACGAGGGTCTTTCAACAGCTCTACAATCGCTTTTTTGTTAAAAGCCTCGCTCCTGGTGAAACCAAGATCAGGGATCTTGCGGGAAAGCGTGTCGCGATCCTTGCGAAAACGGCTTTTTAGCTTTTCAAAATCTTCAAGTGGAATGTAGTGCTGCAATTTTCCCAGGCTGGACGTATCCGGCGGCATCGGAATGCAGACGGTGTCCATTTTTAATCCCGGATTAGTGGGATTGTTAGAACCTGGGGATGAACAGGAATGTAGCAATACGCTGCCTAACGCAGCGCAGATCAACAACTTCAGCGGTGAGCTGAAAGTTTTTTTTAGGGGAGTTGTTACCATAAAAAAACAGGGTTTTGCGTTAATAGAGGGCTAAAGATATCAGTAAAACCCATGTAACAAATCCGTAGAACTACCTTTTTAAATGTAACTTATACGTTTTACATCAGGTACTTCAACCCTTGACAGGTAGCCTGTAAAAACAGAACTTTGTATACATTTGTACTGTATTGACTCCAACTATACCCGACTTGAGAAGACGACGTTGTTATTACCTGGCAAAACAAGCAGGTAATCTTATTTATGAAGAGAAGAAGTACTTTTTCAATTCTGCAGTCGCGCGTTAATACTACTGCGTCCATTCTTACCGTAGGAGCACCCCCTGTTGAAATACAGCAGCGAATTGAATTTTATTACCAGCAAAGGATCAGCCTGCTGGAAAGCGAACTAAAGGGAATGACGCTTGAAGAGCATGCCTATGCTATTATTGATATATGCCGCAAGATCAGTCACCTTAAAAAACAGGTAAGCAACCAGCCCAACTCACCCCAGCAAGATCAGGCCGGTCTCTTGTGGCCTTTGCAGGAGCAATTGCAATAATAGAATAGTTATGGGCCACAGCTATCTTATTCTGCACCCCGGTTTAAAATAGTTTCATCTGTTCTCCTGGTCTTTTGAATAGCGAACAGTCCAACTCCCAATCCTCATCATTGAGCTGGTATTTCTTATTGTATTTGATAAACTGTTGTCGTACCATTTCCGCTATTTCTCCTTCGCCGCGCATGCGTACACCAAAGCGGCTATCATTTACCTGTCCGCCATGACCGCTTTCTACCAGGTGCCATACCTTATCGGCCCTGTCGGGAAAGTTTTTGTATAGCCAATCGTGAAACAGTAGTTTGACGGCGCCATTGAGGCGTATGAATGTATAGGCAGAGAACTTTGCGCCATTTTTTGCAGCTGCCTCCAGGATGCGTTGCATTTCATGCTCATTCAGTCCAGGGATCATTGGCCCCAGCATTACCCCCATCCGAACTCCTACACTACTGAGTTCCTTTATAACACGCAGTCGTTGTTTGGCAGTAGTGGTACGAGGCTCCATCACACGCCTGAGGTCTTCGTTGAAAGAGGTAACAGATACCAATACAGATACCAGCTTTTTGGCTGCCATCTTCTGGAGAATATCTATATCGCGTAAAATGCCTGCGTTTTTGGTAATGATGCCAACCGGCTGGTTGAATTCCAGGCATACTTCGAGCATACGGCGGGTAATACGAAAAAGTTTTTCACCCGGCTGGTAGCAATCCGTATTTCCACTTAGAGAAAGGGGTACCGGTTGCCATTTGGGGTTCATTAAAAACTTTCGCAAAAGCTCAGGTCCATTCTTTTTTACAATGATCTTCCGTTCAAAATCCAATCCTGCGCTATAGCCCCAATACTCATGCACATTGCGCGCATAGCAATAGATACAGCCATGCTCGCAACCCTGGTATGGGTTCATACTATAATACATTCCCACATCAGGGCTATCTACTTTATTGACGATACCTTTGGCATATTCTTCGATGAACTGGGTATCTACATCTGCCTCAATCCAATCGTCAATAGCTTCAATATGTTCTTTGGTACTTTCATTTTTCAGGAACCTGTTCCTGGTATTGATCTGTGCACCTCTCCCTTTCAGGTATTGCTCTGATTCTTCCTGGACGATGGGTCTTACCCGGTAATGATCCTGTTTTAAATCAACAGCCATGATTTGTTCGTTTTGATGCTGCTTCCGGATAATAGATACCGGTTGCCAGATACAGGTTACAGAGTTTTTGGTTTCAATTTCTCTTCACCATTGGATCTCTTCCTCACCAACCTTTAGGCTCCGGATCGTATTCCTATACCTGATCCCTTTTCGAGCTTCGAAATTTTGTATTGGTACTTTTTACCGCAGCAGACAGCACATTCATTATACCCATCGGGCAGGTCGTTCAGGAAGATGGCGCCAGACTTATCAATGTCAATATTCACTCCCCAGAAAATATCTTATTGATTCACCTGCCTGTTGGTTCACCGTTTTCGCTGAACACCCTGCCTGATGGATACGCTTTTAAATGGTTTCAAATGGTAGCATTATACCTAACTTGTTTTTGCAGCAGCAGATATTACATAAATAGTTCGCCTTGTCTCGTGGTCACCGGCAGGTTCATAAATTCAAAACGCTGTGCTACCTGGTATGCTCTATCTCCCACCTTCCTTTTTAGTAGCAACATGCTATCTGCAATGAACCTGGCTGTAAAATGACGGTGACTGTATTCTTTCCACGCAGCTTCGTATTGCCAGGGCACCAGCTTACGTGCAATAGCAATATGCGGTTCGTCAATAAAGTGAGGTTTGTGCTCATTATCGATCTTCATCAGCTTTTGTGCGGTACGGATCTCTTTTACCAGTAATTGTACCGGTACTTTTGTAGCCACATTAATAAATATGCTGTGTGAAGGAAAACTTCCATAGTTCTTTAATTCTACTTTAAAAGGATGATAACCCATGCCTACTACTTTGAGACGGTTTATGATCCTTTCTTCCAGCATTTCATATTGTGTGAAAGTAGCCAGTACAAGATGTGGCTTATAATTAGCGGCGGTAAATGTTTTGTATGTATCCTGGAATTCTTTTCTTACATGCATGATACGGTTACGCAATTCTTCATGCGGTTGTAACACCAGCAGGTATTCATTCATGCGGTAACCGGGTATTATTTGTGTGATTGATTGCATAACATTGTTTTTTTAAAGTGGTAAAAACATCAGGCCATTATGGTTTCGGGGTGATGAACTGCGGGTAGAAAGCGGAACACCTGCACTTCTTTGCCATCATGAAAAGCATGATCGCGGGCAAGTAATACCAACTCATTCACTTCAAAATCAGCTCTGAAGATCTGTCTTGCGTATACCGGCATGGCTTTGCGGTAAATCTCTTCGGAAAGAGCAGCGGCAAATTGTAAACAAGGCTGTTGAGCAATGTGCACAGGTGGGCAGGAAGAGGAACGGATATATTCATCTATGGTTTTGAGTTGCAGACCCAGTTGCTGAAAGGGCTGTAACTGATGCCCTTGTATAAAAATGGTATCAGCAGGCGTACCATTATAATTACCTAAGGTAACCCTGAAGCCATGGTACATACTACAAATACGTTGCAGCCAGCGCATCAGTGTAGGCTCCATTCCGTCACGCATACTAAACTCAGCCACAGTGATATAAGCAGGGATCTCAATACTGGATATAGGTGCACCATATTTTTTCACAAACTGCTGACGCTCTTCAATGATGCGACCGGTGAGATAAGCATCCGGGTAAATAACCAGTGCATACTCCTTTAATGCTTCACCGGAATAGTGCCTGAATTTTTCTTTTGATACTACCACCCGTTCCATAAAATTAATTTTACCTGATTAATAATTTAGCATAAATTTACTAAGATTTTTAGTAATTCAAAATAAAATATATGCAGGATGATACTTTTTACGGGCCTGCTTACAGAGGCTCCAAGCAATACACGCAACATGAGATAAAAACAGCCGACGCAACCGGATTTGGCGCTGCCGCAGATGATTATATGGAGAGAGGGATTGATCTGAACGAACAGCTTATTCATAATAAACCGGCTACTTTTTTTATGCGCGTACGCGGCAACTCTATGACGGGTGCCGGCATTTACGATGGTGACATTGTTATTATAGACAGAAGTATAAAAGCAACGACTGGTAAGATCATTATTGCGATGCTGAACGGTGAGTTACTGATAAGAAGACTGGAGCAAACATTTAATAAACTACGGCTGATCCCGGAAACCAATAAACTGGCACCTATTGAAGTGGATGCATCGTGTACTGATTTCAGTGTATGGGGCGTGGTGACCTATGCCATACATGCGATGTGAAAATTTCCGGCAGCGCCATGAATGCCGGCTGCTCCACCAGCGCCTGTATATGCAGGCGCGGGCGGGGGTTGCACCAGGGCGACTGACCTTACGATATTATTGTACCATTCCATTAAACCTTTCCAGTCCTATGATCATGAGCGGCCCCACTGGGGAGTAGGGGCTGCTCATTTAAAATAATAGTTATGAAAGCTATTGTGGACTGTAATAGTTTTTATTGCTCCTGCGAACGGCTGTTCAGGCCCGACCTGAAAGACAAACCCGTTGTAGTGCTGAGCAATAATGATGGCTGTATCATTTCGCGCAGTGATGAGGCCAGGGCATTAGGCGTACCTATGGGTGAACCTTTTTTCCTTGCACAACACCTGATCCAGAAACATGATATCGCTGTTTTCTCTTCCAATTATCATTTGTATGGCGATATGAGCTGGCGGGTAATGGAAACATTACGTCAACTGCTACCGGAAAATAATCGCCATGTAGAAGTGTATTCTGTAGATGAAGCATTCATTGACCTGAGCCATGTACCACCGGAAGAAATACATTCCACAGCTTTGCAGATCCGCAAAGTAGTGGAACAATGGACCGGCATCTCTGTGTCTATTGGCGTAGCTCCTACCAAGACACTTGCTAAACTTGCCAATCATATTGCCAAGAAAAATAAGAAGGCTACCAATTGTGTGCATGTGCTGGCTACGCGTGAAGAACAGGTAGCAGCTATGCGTGCTACCCGTATTGACGATGTATGGGGTGTAGGCCGGGCCTATGCAAAAAAGCTGGTGAATATGGGCATCACCAGTGCATGGGAATTAAGCATGATGTCGCGGGAATGGGCACACCATAACATGGGTGGCGTAACAGGTATCCGGCTGATCAAGGAATTAAATGGTGAGCCCTGTATTGATATGGAAGCACCGCTTACCAGTAAGAAGATGATCGCTACCACACGCATGTTTGGTAATCCTGTAACAGATATTAATGCCATTAAAGAGGCTATTGCTACTTATACCTCCCGCGCTGCGGAGAAGCTGCGGCGCCAGCACAGCGCAGCACGCGTTGTCAGTATTTTTATTGTTACCAGTGAGCAGGATCATCAGCTTACATTCAAGCGTGGAGGAACAATCAGTACCTATACCACCCTGCCCGCTGCTACCAGCATTACACAGGAATTGATAAAGCCTGCTGTACAGATGGTAGATGCACTATATAAAAAAGGCATTTCGTACAAAAAGGCAGGCGTAATGCTCAGCGGCATTGTACCCGATGCGTCTATACAAGGAAATCTTTTTGTACCCGCTTCCGAAAACAATAACCGTCTTTTAATGGATATGATGGATAACATCAATTTCAGTATGCGTGATGATGTATTGAAGTTTGCAGCATCCGGCACTGCACGCAACTGGAAGATGCGACAGAATATGCGGAGCTTAAGACACACTACCCGATGGGAAGAGCTCTTTGAAATAGGAGGAGTGAAGAATCAAGATACAAGAACAAAGGCACAAGGAGGAACCATCAGCAACAAGGTGCAAGGAAAGGGCAAAAGGGACAAGGCTCAAGAGTTAAGAAAAACGATACAGGGTATTATGCAGAAGGCGTAACACCCGGTACTTTCCTTTGTCAATCAAAAAAACTGATCTGGGTTCCTTTGGCTGGCTGGCCCGGCTGCTGCGGATTGCGCTGCCGTAAGGGAAGCTGTGCAGCCGTCAGTAATTTATCTTCCATATAAGCTGTCAACTCCGGACAGGTAACATCATTGAGCATGTGCAGGAAAACATAAGTTTCTTCCAGTCCGTTATCAATCCAGTATTGTAATCTTTTAACCCAACTATCAATACGTGCATAATCAACCGGCAGTTTATCATTACCTACCAGGCGAAGAAATGTTTTGGGAACAGTGAGTTGCATGTGTGTACAATCCCGCCGCCCCGGCGTATCTGTTATTACCATCCCCATATTGCGTGCACGTAAAACTTCTGTCAGCTCTTTATACACCACTTTATCGGCAAACCAGTTTTCGTGGCGTACTTCTACAAAGAATTGCAGATCGGTTGGCAATGATTCAAGATACCTGAACAACTGCCCCCTTCTATCCGGTGCATATTTTTCACTGATCTGTAAAAAGATAGGGCCTAAATTTTCTCCAAATGCCAACACACCTTCCAGGAAGGAAGATGTGAGATCAAATACATTATTGAAGTTGCTGTAATGACTGATAATCTGCGGCACTTTGGGACAAAACTTAAAATCCTTGCCTATAGCACGTGCTGCCCATTTACTGATCACAGCAGGACCATAGACTTGGTAATGGGTAGCATTGAGCTCGATGGAATTAAAGAACTGAACATAGTGATCAAGAAAAGTTGCATCCTTTGCTCCTTTTGGATAAATGCTGCCTACCCACGAATTGCACGCCCACCTTGTACCACCAAAATAGACCAATGGCTTAGTGTGTTTTGTTCCCTTCAACACCTTTGTATTATCAGCGGGGTCTGCAGGTAGAGTAAAGTCGATCCGGCTCAATTCTTTTTCGGGCACACGTCCGAATTCCATTCGCTTAGCTATTTAATGATCCAAAGCTAAGTAAGGAAATGCAAAAATGGCAAGCTGTTACAAACACCTGCTTAAACATTGAATATGACCGCTTTAATTCCATGAAAACCAGGGATGCTTTATTGGCTGGTTTTGCCGCTTCGTTGTTAAGGGATGCCTGTTAGCAGGAAAATATATGGACCTTTAAAATATCAAGAGCCCACGTTCGTCTACCTATATATACAATGGATAAAAGCCTGACGATATCACCCGGCACAATGGCAGAATCAAAGCGTAATATAACCCAGGTTATTAATGACTATAGTAAACGTTTGCTGGGCTTTATACGCAAGCGTGTTAATAATGACGCTGATGCCGAAGATGTATTGCAGGATGTATTTTATCAGTTTATCGGCAACCCTCAACCTATTGACCAGGTTACTGCGTGGCTGTTTACCGTTGCCCGGAACAAGATCATTGACCGCCAACGCAAACAACAACCGGAAGCACTGGACGAGAACCTGGGGGATGATGATACAGAAGAATCATACGGCCTGAAAGAATTGTTGTTTAATGCAGGAGATAACCCTGAGCAGGAATACCTGCGTTCTTTGTTCTGGGAAGAGTTAAATAACGCACTGGATGAATTGCCGGAAGAGCAACGCTTTGTATTTATTCAGCATGAACTGGAAGGAGTACCCTTTAAAACATTGTCGGAACAAACGGGTGAAACCGTGAACACACTGATCAGCCGTAAGCGCTATGCAGTATTGCACCTGCGCGAAAAATTACGGGTACTGAAAGACGAATTACTCAACTATTAAAAATTGCATTATGCATCCTATACGAAACAGATCCAGAAAGATCTTTATGCTCATCTTACTGATACCGGCTTGTATTGCCTTATTTACATTTATTGTGATGAGCCTGTGGAATGCCATCCTGCCTTCGGTATTGCACGTTGGCACCGTTACCTTCTGGCAGGCATTGGGAATACTGGTACTTTCAAAAATATTATTCGGCGGTTTTCATGGTCGTGGTGGCTGGGGTCACAAACGCAACAGAATGATGCGTGAACGCATGCATGAGAAATGGCACAACATGACACCGGAAGAACGTGAGAGTTTCAGAAATCAATGGCGTGAACGCTGTTCAAAATTTGGCCGCCCCTTTAGCCGTCAACCTTTTCAACAGGGAGAACCCGGCACCGAATAATAATCGCTTATAACCACAACCACCTCTTATGAACATTCTGGTATTTAAAACAAACCTTCGCTATAAAAAACATATCCTTTCTATTGTACCCTACCTTGCCCAAATGAAAGAGATCATTCGCTGGAATGTGGATCTGCACGACCGTGATAAAATTCTGCGGATAGAAAGCAATAGTCTTTCACCAAGAAGAATAGAAGAAACATTAACGACAGCAGGGTATTATTGCAAGGAACTGGAAGATTGATTGGGGAATTTTGAGATTGTGTGATTTAGTGATATCAACTACAGAGAAGAGCTTAATCGCAGATTGACGGATCCAGAAAAGATTGCACAGACAATATAGACGATTTAAGTATGGCGACTAACAAGGAATAACAACCAGGTTAGTGGTTTTTTTATACTTTAAACCTTATACGCTTCCCCTTGCTTTACATTGCTTTGCGGGAAAGGTCAAACAGGATCTTCCTGTCGGTTTCATTAATGATCCTGCTGGTGTCGTATTGCACAAAATGCAGCTTGAATGATTTGATGGCATTCACACTATCCTTTACATTATAACCAATGATTCGCAAGGCTACTATAGGATCGAAAGTGGGTGGAACTGTTATGTTGGTCGTATCATACCATAAACCAAAGCCCCTTTCGGCCAACGTTTGCCAGGGGAAATAAGCATTGGGATCTACTTTGCGACCCGGCGCAATATCTGAGTGGCCGATAAAATTAGCCGCAGGGATGGAGTATTTTCTTTTTAGCGTATCGAGCAACTTCAGTAAGCTGGTTACCTGTGGACCGGCAAATGGTTCATAACCGTTGTTGTCTATTTCAATACCGATGCTGGAAGAATTGATGTCTGAAAAATTGCCCCATTTGCTTACACCCGCCTGCCATGCTCTCAGGTAATCATTGAGCATGTGATGGATGGTACCATCTTTACAGATAACGTAATGTGCACTTACCTTGGAGCTTTGGAGTGTAAATGTTTTGAGCGTTTCTTCACAGGAACCCTGTGCAGTATGATGAATAATAACAAAGTTGGGTTTGCGCAGGTCAAAATTGGTAGTGCCCACTGCATATTGGGGTGTAAGTACAGAATCCATTACCAATTGATTGGGAAGACTGCGGATATTACCGGCTAATGTGCGGGATTGTTCTTTGTACAGCTTATTGCTTTTTGCATAAGGCTGGTGTGCGCAACTGTAAACAAATAAGAGGAAGGCACTGAGTGTCGTAAAAGCCAGTAATAGTTTGCGGTTGGTCAACATGAGCAAGAAATTTGGGGATCATTGGTTGTACGATTTCGTGATTACTACATCTTACAATTCAACTTCCCGCAATTGCTTATTAGTTCTTTTTATAAAATTTTCGTTTCTGATGTCCCTGGAAACTTCTGCGCGGGCGTGGGTTGTAATCAGGTACAGGCCCTAGCTGTTCGGGTACAACCATTTTATTGACAGGCTTCCCTAGCAATTTTTCAATGGCTGCAAACCTTTGTTGCTCTTTATCGCCTATGAGGGTAATAGCTGCTCCATCTGATTCTGCACGTGCCGTACGGCCAATGCGGTGGATATAATCTTCTCCATCATGTGGTACGTCGTAATTGATGACCAGGTCGATGCCATCGATGTCAATACCACGGGAAAGGATATCTGTTGCCACCAGCACGGATAATCTTCCGCTTTTGAATTGCAGTAACACATCTTCGCGTGCCGCCTGTTCCAGGTCGGAGTGGATCTCACCGATCTTTATACCCGTACGCTTTAATTCGCGTGTGAGTTGTTTTACGCTCTGTTTACGGGAACAGAATACCAGTGCGTTCTTGAACTGAATTGTATTCAGCAGCAATTGTATAAGAGGTAGTTTCTGTGTATCATATACTGCGTAGGCCAGTTGCACGATCTTTTCCGGTGGTTTGGAAATGGCAATATTCACCTCTTTGGGTTCCTGCAGGATCTTTTTAGACAGTGTTCGGATCTTTTCAGGCATGGTAGCCGAGAACAACAATGTCTGACGCTCTACAGGCAGGTAGGAGATGATCTTCATGATATCATCCTGAAAACCCATATCCAACATACGGTCGGCTTCATCCAGCACCAGGAACTGCAGGCCTTTCAGCTTTGCATAGTTCATGTTGAGGTGCGCAATTAACCTGCCCGGTGTTGCCACTACAATATCTACACCTTTTGACAAGGCCTGTTTTTCCGTCGCAAAATTGCCTCCATCGCCCCCGCCATAAATGGCAATGGAACTGATGGAAGTGAAATAAGATAGACCGTCGAGGTTTTGTGCAATCTGTATGGCCAGCTCGCGCGTAGGCACTAATACCAGTGCATTTACCTGTCCGTCATTGCTATGCTGTAATAAACGGTGAATAACGGGCAACAGGAAGGCTGCCGTTTTACCGGTGCCGGTTTGTGCACATGCTATTACGTCGTTACCTGCTAAAATAGTAGGGATTACCTGTTCCTGGATGGGGGTAGCGGTCTCGTAGCCGGTGGCGGCAATACCTTCAATCAATCCTTCGTCAAGACCAAATTCTGAAAACTTCAAACTCAATAAAATTAGGTTACAAGGGCCGGATGCGTCCGGTACCTCAATGGTTAATCCACCTAAAGATACTATAATGCCATCAGTTACCCTATAAAAAGGGAAATCCCCCGTTTCCGGGGGATATTCCTGGTTTTTATGGCTATAATATCTTTTTATTGGTTGCCGATGCCACCACCTTGTGCACCAACACGTTTGCTTTCATCGTCTACACCGGTTTTGCGCTGACGGGCCGCTTTTACCTGGTTGTTACCAAAGCGGTAGGTGAAGTTGAGCTTTAACTGGCGGCTTTCGAAGTTACCACTGGCTACCAGTGTCTGGCCGCTGAAGTTGCTGGTTCCTTTCCATTTGAGGGTTCTGAAAATATCGCTTACAGAACCTTTTACAGTACCCTTGCCTTTGAAGATGGTTTTCTGCACGCCACCATCTATGCTCCAGAGGGCCTTGCTTTTGAAGGTACCCTGCCAGATAGAGGGCGAGGTATAGAAACCCGTCATTTCAGCCGTCCAGCCTTTACCCAGGCGGGCAGATTGCTGTGCATAGACCTGTACTGCAAAAACATTCACGTCCACTTTTCTGTCAGCAGCACCAAAGTCGGCTTTGTAATGTGAGTAATAAGAGTTTACGTTACCAAAGATGCTATACCATTTATATTGGAAGGGATAGCTGATGTTGAGGCTGATGATGTCCTGTGTTGCCAGGTTCTTCTGCGTTAAGAATGCTTTTGATTTTTCGGCAGTATCTACCAGTTGGGTAAATACATCTTTTACATGGCTATAGTTTAAAGTAGTGGTGAGCCTGTATTTATAGGTATTGCTCACACCGATGCTATTGGTGTACTGTGGGCGCAACTGCGTATTACCTTTCTGGAAAGTATATTCATCCAGCTTGAACTCAAAGGGGTTCAGGTTCTGGTAAGCAGGGCGGTCAATACGACGGCTATAGGTGATGCTCCACTGGTTAGTGGGCTTTTTGTTGAATGTGATCGCCGCACTAGGGAAGAAGTCAGTATAATGGCGGGTAAAGGTAGAATCGTACGGGGTATATAAACCACTTACATACCTGAACCCATTAGAGATACCTTTGGTATTGGTGTTTTCTACACGTAAACCAGCCTGGATCATGAATCCTTTGAATGCACGGTTGTAGTTTACATATACAGCATTGATGTTTTCTTTGTAATCGAACTTATTGCTACGGAGTGTATCCAGTTGTTTTCCGCTGGTCAATACATCATAGCGCTGAAAATCGTTTACACTGTTTACAAAATAGGTTTTACCACCAATGCCCAAACGACCCTTTTTGAAATTCTGTTCGTAATCAGCTTTTACACTGTACATATTGATATCAGTAGGTGCCACCATGTTATACACCTTACGGTCAATTTCGTTACCATTGGAAGGATTGTAATAATAGTTAGGCTGTAACTGGTTATTCCTGATCCTGAACCAGCCATAGTCACCATCTACGTTCAACTCGTGACCTGAAGTATCAGCATAACGATAGTTAACGTTGGCGTTTACGTTCTTCCTGTTCTGATCACTCGTATTGTCCGCTACCAGGATCCTGTTTACAATACCAGTAGGAATGTAGGAGATGGGGGTACGGCTGTAGTTATCTATCTCATTGTCGGAGAAGCTACCATTTACCATTACACCTACTGTACTTCTCTTGTTAAGGAAATAGTCTGCGCCGGCTTTAAATGTATGGCCTTCAGATTTGGCCTTTACCACACCTTTCTGATCGAACAAGGTGTCCAACTGCTCACGATACAACTTCATGTTGCTTTCGTTGATACTGTTGTTGTAATTGTAGTTACCAAACAGGTTGACTTTTTTATTCCTGTGGTTTAAGGAAAGACCACCGTTGTATTTGGAATACACACCAATATTATAACCAGCAGTTACAGAGCCATTGGTACCGAATGATTTGTTTTTCTTGAGTTTGATGTTGATGATACCGGCATTACCTGCAGCATCGTATTTGGCAGAAGGGTTGGTAATGATCTCGATAGATTCAACATTTGAAGACTGGATAGTTTTAAGATAATCGGCCAGGTCTTTACCCGCCAGTGGTGTAGGACGCCCGTCAATATATACAGTAACGCCATTTTTACCGCTCAGGCTCAGGTTATCATCTTTATCAACCAATACACCGGGTGATTTACGCAGTAACTCTAATGCATCCTGTCCCACCGCATTGATAGTACCTTCTACATTCAGAACCATTTTATCGGCCCTTACTTCTACTATCGGTTTGCGTGTGGTTACTACCACTTCTTTGAGGTTACCGGTTGCTTTGGTCAATATTATACCTGGCACCTCAACACCCGTACCGCTTACTTCAAATACAGCGGAATTGGCGGGTTGATGACTGGTAAATGAAACTGATACAAAGTATTTGCCATTGGCAATACCGCTAAAGCTGTATTTTCCGTCGTTATCAGTAACACCTAGTTTTACAATTGAAGAGTCTTTGGTTTTTTTAAGGGAAGCTGTTGCTCCGGATAAGGCTTTACCTTGCTCATCCTTCACACTTCCAGCCACCTGCTGTGCTTGTGTAAACGCTACGAACAAAAAAGCAGACAAGGTTAAAAGGAACAGTTGTTTCATTGCTATACAATTTGCTCTTTAGTCGCAGGTGTTATTGTTTTGTTACAAAGAATTTTTGACCCTACACCAACGGCGAAAAAACTATTACAAGTGGTAAACGATCTGAAGGAACAGAATAATGTCGCAACACTTTTACGATTCATGTATCTTTTATAACATTTCAGTCTATTTGTACTAACGAGTGTTCAGGAATACTTTACCTGACGTTCTAAACAGTATATAGCTTTTGAAGCGGTATTAATGTTTAACCATAAGAGGCTTAACCGGAAGGTGATGGTGTAAATAAAAGTGGCATATCCTCCTGTATCAACTCATTAAAAGCAAAAGCCGCCTTAACCGGTGGCTTTTGCTTTTAATACTATTTTGTTGGGTAAATGCTTTTTTAGCAAAGTTACTCGTAGCGTAATGCTTCAATAGGATCCAGTTGTGACGCTTTTTGTGCAGGGTAATATCCAAAGAACACTCCTGTAATAGCACACACCATAAAGGAAAGCATGATGGATGACTGGGAAACCAATGTGGGCCATGATAAGAATATGGTTACTAACCGTGCCGCAGTAACACCTACAATGACGCCAATGATGCCTCCAGTAACGCTGATCAAAATAGCTTCTACTAAAAACTGCAACAGGATATCAATACCCCGTGCGCCAATTGACATGCGTAAACCTATTTCCTTGGTACGCTCTGTAACTGATACGTACATAATATTCATGATGCCTATACCACCTACAATTAATGAAATACCTGCAATAGCAGTCAGCAACACGGTCAGCAGTTCGCTGGTAGAGCTGAACGTATTGATCAACTCCGCCTGTGTGCGCACCATGAAATCATCCTGATCGCCTTTTTTAAGTTTGTGGGAAGCCCTTAAAATCTCACTGATCTCTTCTGTTGCATTATCGGTACTGCTCTCGTCGCGGGCGGAGGCGTAAATATTCTGAATGTAGGTGATTGCCAGAATTCTTTTTTGTACCGTGGTGTAAGGAGCCAGAATAATGTCATCCTGGTCCTGTCCGAATGCATTCTCCCCTTTTTCAGTTAGCACACCAATTACTTTAAATGGTATTTTATTAAAACGGATGATCTTACCTACCGGATCTTCACCGGAAGTAAAAAGGTTTTCGACAATCGTTTGACCTATCAAACAAACTTTTGCAGCAGTATTTACATTTTCCTCAGAAAATGCCACGCCATCTTTTACCTCCCAATCACGTATTTTCAGGAAGTCAGGATCTACCCCTTGTATAGTGGTTGGCCAGTTGTTGCCTGCATAGATCACCTGCCCCCTGCCTGATACAGCGGGAGATAATGCTGTAATATATTGTGCCTGCCGCCTGATGGCTGTAATATCATCCAATGTAAGTGACTGCACACTGGATGCATCCAGCCTGGCGCCACCACCCACCGTCTGGTTACTATTAGGCCGGATGGTGATCATATTAGACCCCATGCTCGATAGCTGATCCTGGATGCTTTGTTTGGAACCCTGCCCGATAGCAACCATTGCAATTACAGCAGCAACACCAATGATAATGCCGAGCATGGTAAGGAATGCCCGCATTTTATTGCGTTGTAATGCCCTGAGGGCAAGGCGAAACAGGTTAATGAAATTCATATACTACAATCTTTTATTAATTGTATGATTGTTCTATTGTATCTCTTTCCCCCGCCCTGAAGGAGGGGGCAATGGCATGAATGCCTTGCTCTATTCAACAACATTTGCCTACCGGCTAAAGCCAGATGATCGTTATCTTTAATAATCGTCGGTTACCGGCAGTTTGGCCAGCTCTTCTATAGCTGATTTAATATTTTCGTTTTTCGTATCCTTTACCACCCTTCCATCTTTGAGCATTACAGTACGGCTGCTAAAGGCTGCTATATCAGGTTCATGTGTTACAAACAAAATGGTTTTCCCTTGTTGCTGGTTAAGCTCCTGCATGAGGGCCATTATTTCGTAAGAGGTTCTCGAATCGAGGTTACCGGTTGCTTCATCGGCCAGGATCATCACCGGCTCATTTACCAATGCCCTTGCAATAGCCACGCGTTGTTGCTGACCTCCTGACAACTGGTTGGGTGTATGATCGAGCCTGTTTGCCAGTTTCACTGCATCCAAAGCTTTTACCGCACGGTCGTACCGCTGTTTAGCTGAAATAGTGGGATTGTAAAAAAGCGGCAACTCTACATTTTCTAATGCAGACGTACGTGCCAGTAAATTGTATGACTGGAATACAAAACCGATCTTCCGGTTGCGTAACTGTGCTAATTCATTGCGGGAAAGATTTGCAACTTCTACACCATCGAGCATATAACTACCGCCAGTTGGTTTGTCGAGACAGCCTAAAATATTCAGTAACGTTGTTTTACCTGAACCACTGCTTCCCATGATGGTAACAAATTCGCCCGCTTCTACTTTAAAAGTAACACCCTTGAGCGCACGCACTGTTTCTGCTCCCATTCTAAACTCTCGTTTGAGATCATGTATATCTAATATTACTTGTGCCATGCTATAAATTTTACTGTTTGCGTTAACGGGGTCTGTTACCGCCTCCGCCACTTCCGCTGCCACTACTACCGCCTCTGCGCGCCGGCATAAAGGGGCTGCGTACACCGCTGTTTGCATTGGCTGTGGCCGCGCTACCGGTCTCAGCACCATTGACAACCACATCTTCCGGCGTTAAGCCATCTATTACCTGCACATTTGCATCGTCTGTAATACCGACATGTATCACACGTTTTGTAATTACATTCCCATTCAATACCCATACTACCGAACGCTTGGCTTTGACTGCTGTGTCCTGTGCTCCATTCATCCGCGGATGTTGTTTTTTTAAAGTACCGGTATCCTGTTGTTCTTTTGACGCATCGGACTTTCCTCCTCCTTCTTCATGCTGTTTGCCCCTGTCAATAACATAGTTCTTGAGCATTGCCGAATCAGGTGTGTATTTTACAGCCTTGGCAGATACCAGGAGTGCATTTTCTACTTCTTTTGTGTAAATAGTTATACTCGCCGTCATGCCGGGCTTTAATTTCTGCATTTCGTTAGGTGCGTCAATAATGGTTACATAAGTAACCACGTTGGACGATACGCTTGGCTGAAGCCGTATTTCCTTTACTGTTCCTTCAAACACATCATTGGGAAAAGCATCTACAGAAAAAGAGGCACGCTGCCCTGTTTTTACATTACCAATATCAGCTTCATCTACCGCCGCACGTACCTGCATACGGGTAAGGTCTTTCGCAATTACAAATAGGGTAGGTGTGCTAAAACTGGCTGCTACTGTTTGGCCTGCACTTATGTTTCGTGACAACACCGTGCCATCAATAGGGGAATAAATATCTGCCAGTTCAAGATTCCTGTTGGCTGTTTTCAATTGCGCACCTACACTGGTTACATTATCTTTTGCAGTATTATATTGGTACAGAGCGGTTTCATAATCGGCCCTGCTGATAGCTCCTACATCAAACAAACTTTTTTGCCTGCTGTAATTACTTTCCTGGTACACCAACTGGCTTTTGGCCTGCTGCAGTGAACCAGAAAACTGCTGTACCTGTGCCAGTAGCAATACTTTATCCAGTTCTGCCAGCAACTGCCCTTTCTTTACCACAGCATTGTAATCTGTATAAACAGATTTGATAGTACCCGATACCTGCGTACCCACTGATACTGTGTCCACCGGTTGTATAGTGCCTGTGGCAGTAATGCTGGTGGCTATACTACCATAGTGCGGTTGTTCTGTATCCAATACCACTGGCTTTTCTTTTTCCCGGAATTTCCAGTACCAGATAGCAACACCCGCCAGTACTATCACCAATAGAATAATAAGCCATTTAAATTTTTTCATGATTCAAACATTTTAATCATTTCCGGATGCTATAATGTTACCGGTACGCCGGTATAGAAATCAAAAATCTTCTGGTTCATGATGGCGCTGTACTTGGATTGTATGTAGGCCTGCAATGCCTGGATGTACAGGGTTTTCTGCTGAAGTACTTCTACCATATTTACTGCGCCCAGTTTCAATTGCTCATTGGTAATGTTGTAGGTTTCTTCGTTGGTCTTAAATTGTACGCCTGCTGCATCAAACTGGTTCTGTGCATTGATCAGTGCTATATAGGATTGCTCTACTGCCTGATCCAGTGTTGTTTTGGTACCGAGCAAAGCAACCTTCGCCTGCTCTATCTGTATCTTAGATCGTTCAATATTGGTTTTGTTGACACGGTTGCTGAAAATGGGAACAGCTACCGTTAAAGCTGCGCGCTGGTAAAAGTTATTATTAAGCTGTGTAAAATATTTGGAATCCTGGTTGTCGGAATAACCAGTGGCCAGTGAGCCACCAAGACTTACTGTTGGCAATCTTCCTGCTTTCGATTTCTTTAATTCAAACTCTGCGACATCTATAGCCAGTTGACCACTTTTGATCTCGGGTCTTGTGGCCATTGCCACTTTTTCAGCGTCCTGTAAAGAAGGGAGTGAAGGTTTTACAATTAAGGTATCAGGAGCTACCACATCGAAATCAACAGCGGATGTTAATTGCAGTATTTGTTTTAAGGTCAGCAGGTTCTGCCTGTATGAGTTCTGCGCTGTAACAAGGTTGTATTTATCTGTAGCAGATTGTGATTCAAACTGAATATAATCTTTGCGTGAAATGCTTCCTGCATCAAACCGTTGCTTGCCTTGCTTTAACTGGGCCTGTGAAGTTTCCAGTAAGTCCTGCAGGTACACAATATTCTCCTTTACCAGCAGAATATTGAGGTAGGCCTGTGTTATTTGCAGCGTGATGTCATTGATAGCCGCATCAGTATTTAGCTGCGCGATCTGCAGTGATAAATTTTTCTGTTTAATATCATTGTTGAGATAGCCACCATTAAATAACACAACAGAGGATGAAACGGAAAAGTTACTGGACAGGCTGGCCTGTGTCTGGAACCCACCTACTACCGGGTCAGCATTCTTACTGTTGACAATAGATTGGGAAGCAGAGCCCGAAAGGCTGGGATACTTAGCAGCTTTTGACAATAACAGATCCTGTTCGCTGGTCTTTTCGGTTAATCGCAGGTTACGAACCTGCAGGTTATTCTGATGGGCATATTCCAGACAGGTTTCAAGATTCCATCTTAATGGCACAGTTGATAAAGTATCTTGTTGTGCCTGTACAATTCCGGTGATACAAATACTGAACGCTGTAGCAGCACTTATGCTAAAGAGATATTTCCACATACAAAACTATTTTTGATCTGCAGGAACACAGTCTTATTAATTCAGGCAAATATTTTGACGACAGGATAACTTCTTTCTTTTTGAAGTTGGGCTCCGTTTACGCACGCTTAACATTTCTTTACAACACAAGCGCTACTCCTTCACAAAAAGATGGGCAAAGGCAATGTATAAAATGACAGGCCTCTATTGAAAATGTGTAATTGCATTCTCATCAAAAGCCTCGTTATGGGTTCAGTTATGGAGTTGAGTAAAAGTTTCTACACTTTAAATATAACAAAAAAGGGCCGTCAACAGTTGTAAAACCCTGCTTACCTGCAACAAAAAACCCCACCAACCGGCAGGGCTTTTTGTTATGTATAGCATGGCTGGCTATTCCGTTCGTAAAGATGTAACAGGATTTGCAAATGCTGCTTTTAAAGCCTGGAAACTGATGGTGAATAATGCAATGAGTAAAGCGAGTAAACCCGCTAAAGCAAAGAACCACCATTGGATGGCGATATGGTATGAAAAATTCTGCAACCATTTATACATAGCATACCATGCAATAGGCGATGCTATTATAAATGCAACCAGCACTAATACCAGGAAATCTTTTGACAGTAATGAAAACAATGTTCCGGTACCTGCACCTAATACTTTGCGGATGCCAAACTCTTTTGTTCTCTGTTCTGCTGTAAACATGGCAAGACCTAATAATCCTAAACATGAAATGAAAATGGCAAGGAAGGCAAAGTAATTGGAAAGCTTTTCTACCATCTTTTCACTTTGATATAATTTCTGATACTCTTCATCAGAGAACTGGTATGTAAAAGGGAATTTGGGGTTCAGTTGTTTGGAAAGCTTTTCGAGAGATGCAATTGCCTGTTTGGTTTTACCCGCTTCTGTACGTACCAGCGCCATTCCCCAGGTGATCTTTTCACCTAATCTTATGATCAGTGGATTGATCGATGAATGTAATGACGTAAAATGAAAATCCTTCATAACACCGACGATCGTTCCTTTCTTACCCCAGAAAGTGAGGTTTCGTCCAATTGGATCTTTGTAGCCGATCTTCTTCAATGCTGTTTCGTTCAGGATATAACCAACAGAATCTGTTGCGAAATCTTTTGAAAAGTCGCGACCTTCTTTCATCTCCAGTTTCATCGTCTTTGTAAAATCATATCCTACCGCGGCCTGTGTAAACATGGGTTGTATGTTCGGATCTTTTCCATCCCACTCGACACCACCGGTGCCATTTTCTAAGCCGGTAGGAGATTGCGAGATGCGTGTAACCTGCAAAATCCCGGGCATATTCAATGCCTGTTGTTTGAACAACTCATACTTGCCTGTGAGGTCGCCTTCCAATGGGATGTACACAAGGTTCTCCCGATCGTAACCAAGGTTTTTTGACTGGATATAGCTCTGCTGGCGTGCGACTACTATAGTGCCAATGATGAGTAGAGTTGATAGCGTAAATTGAAATACAACCAACCCTTTGCGAAACCATGCAGCTCCTGCACTGAATTTCATGGTACCCTTTAATACACGTATTGGTTTGAATGAAGACAGCATTAATGCCGGATAGCTACCAGATATAAGGCCAGTTATTAAGGCAAGCCCTACCAGAACACCCCAGAAAGCCGGTGATGCCACCGGCAATGAAATATGTTTGCCTGTAAGACTATTGAAGCCGGGTAATAAGCACAATACAAATATCAATGCAATGATCAATGCAAAGAAAGACAGTAATACTGCTTCACTCAGGAACTGACGCACCAATGCTGAACGTAAAGCGCCCACTACCTTGCGCACGCCAATTTCTTTGGAACGTTTTATTGAACGTGCCGTAGTAAGATTCATGAAATTGATACAGGCTATGAGCAAAATAAATACGGCAACAATGCTGAACAACTGTACATACTCAATACGGCCACCGGAAATGTACCCGCTTTTGAAACTGGAATGCAGGTACATATCCTTGTATGGTTGTAAATACATTTCAATACGAAATGCTTTGCCCTGGTCTTTATTATAAGGGTCGAGAAATTTCCTGATCTTTTTGTCAACTGTTGCAATATTGGCATCAGCCCTCAACTGGATATAAGTTCTCGGACCATTGTTGCCCCACTCTCTTATCCATTGCTCTTCTGACTTTAAGTATTCCCAGCTGGTTATAAAGTCAAATTTCTCTGAACTATTTTCAGGCAGGTTATCAAATACTGCTGTAACAGTAAAGTCTTTTTTGTTTTCGTAACGTACCGTTTTCCCAATGGCAGCCTGTGGGCTACCGAAAAAATCTTCTGCCATCTTTTTTGAAATAGCTATACTAACAGGTGTAGCCAACGCTGTTTGTGCGTTGCCCTGCAATAAAGGATAGCTGAACATTTTAAAAAAGTCTTCACTGGCATTGGTACCGTTTTCCCTGATGATCTTATCACCTACTTCAAACGTATGGAAGTCCGTCCAGGAATAACCGGTTGCGTATTGTACCTCAGGAATATCTTTCTTAATGGTTTCCGGTAAGAGGCCCGGTGTATAATATCCGCCTTCAGATTTACCATCAAAGAACTGTCGTTCATAGACTATGTATAATCTATCCTTGTTAACATGATAAGCATTTACACTTCGTTCATGCATTACCCACAGTATGATGAGCAGGCTGCAGGTCATGCCCATAGCAAGACCAAAAATATTCAGGAAGCTATACCCTTTGTGTTTCCACAGGTTGCGTATCGCTACTTTGAAAAAGTTCTTTAGCATGATAAAAGGTTTGTATGATGCAGTAAATCCCCGGAGGGGTGTGAACACAACAATAGAGACGTAGAGTAAAAAGGAATGTTACAGGGCTACTTAAAAAAACAGCAGTTACTCTTGAAAAATAATAGAGCGCGAATTATTTTATATGTATCAGCTAAAGGCATGATCCCCACTTATTCAGTTTGGAGAACCTTCCCGGTTTTGCTAATTTTGTTAGCATGAAGCGATCGGGCAGTGCAGACCTTCCTTTACATTATGGCTATGTTCCCCAATGGCTGGCAGAACGCATGGCGCGTTTGGGGCTTGCTATTACTGAAACCATTCTTGCCGAATACGGTAAAGCAGAGGTGCTGCGCAGGCTCAGTGATCCTTTCTGGTTTCAAAGCCTGGGTGCAGTAATGGGAATGGACTGGCATTCATCCGGTATTACCACTTCTGTAATGGGTGCTTTAAAAAGAGCCATTAATCCACATTCCAAAGAATTAGGCATTTATATCTGCGGCGGAAAAGGGAGATCTTCAAAACAGGCACCTGCCGAATTATTAACAGTAGCCAATACCACCGGTATCAATGGTGATGAACTGGTACGTTGCAGCAAGCTCAGCGCCAAGGTCGATAACACGGCTGTTCAGGACGGGTTTCAGTTGTACATGCATAATTTTATTGTAAGTAGTGATGGCGACTGGACTGTAGTACAACAAGGTATGCGCACGGGTGATTCTACTGCACGACGCTACCACTGGCATTCTGCGAATATCAGGTCTTTTGTAGAGGAACCACATACCGGTATTTGCGGGGTGAACCAGGGTAATATATTAAATATGGTAGCAGGCGAGGCAAGGCCTGCACGTAATGGCATTATGCTACTTTCACAACAAAAGCCGGAAACCATTGTGCGCGAAGCCATGCACATGCGCCTACCTGCACATCATGATGTACGCAATGAGGATGTAGACCTGAAAAGATTGGGTACAGTACTCTGGCTGGCACATGAAAAGCAACCTGCCAGTTTTGAAGAGTTGTTGTTGCTGGAAGGGGTGGGGCCGCGCACACTTCAATCACTGGCATTGGTAAGTGAAGTGATACATGGAACACCATCAAGGTTTAAAGATCCTGCACGCTTTTCTTTTGCACATGGCGGTAAAGATGGGCACCCTTTCCCTGTTCCGATAAAAGTGTATGATGAAACTATCCGCACCTTGCAAACCGCTGTGCAGAAAGCAAAGATCGGCGAGCAGGATAAACAGCAGGCCATTCGTAAACTACACGATATTGCCCAAAAGGCTGAAGAGCATTTTACTCCATCAGGGTCTGTTGATACTGTAATTGAACAGGAAAGAAAAGATTCCTGGAAATATGGTGGCCGTACAGTATTTGGTAAAACCAAACCACCGGATAATATCCAGTTGAAATTATTCTAGTACGCATACATTGGCTACAGCACAATGTTCTGTACCAGCGGACTCTTGAACGGATAGTCTGTATTGAAGTGCAGGCCACGACTTTCTTTACGGAAATGTGCACCTTTTACTATCAGGTATCCTACGGTGATCATATTGCGTAACTCGCATAATTGCGGAGAGAGTGTTGCTGTTTCATACAAAGCTTCTGTTTCCTCCCACAACAGATCAAGGCGTTTACTGGCTCTTTGTAAACGGGTATCTGCACGTACAATACCAACGTAATCGCTCATTACCTGTTGCAGCTCTTTGAGGCTTTGTGTAATCAGGATCATTTCTTTGGGCTCTGTGGTACCGGTAGCATTCCAATCCGGAATTTCTTTTATGCTTTCTTCCGGTATAGCCTCCATGGTCTTTATTTTTTCAGCAGCATCAATAAAGCTACGATGTGCAAAGACCATTGCTTCGAGCAGCGAGTTGCTGGCAAGCCTGTTGGCTCCATGTAATCCCGTGCTGGCGCATTCACCGGCTGCATAGAGATTTTTGATAGAAGTACGCCCCCATTCATCTGTTTTAATACCACCACAACTGTAGTGCGCTGCAGGCGCTACAGGGATCATGTGTCTGGTAATATCAATTCCTATGGATTTACATTTCTCGTAAATGTTAGGAAAGTGTTCCATGAACTTTTCCAGCGGCATATGCCTCACATCAAGAAACACATGTTCGGTACCGGTTATTTTCATTTCACTATCGATGGCACGGGCCACAATATCACGCGGAGCAAGATCTTTCCGGGGATCATAGCGTTCCATAAACGCTTCGCCGTTCTTGTTCCGTAAAATGCCTCCATCACCCCGTACGGCTTCTGTGATCAAAAATGATTGTCCGCCTACACCGGGCTCATATAAGGCAGTAGGGTGAAACTGGATGAACTCCATATTCTCAATACGTCCTTTGGCGCGATACACCATTGCCACACCATCGCCTGTTGCAATAGACGGATTGGTGGTAGAACGATATACCTGTCCGTTGCCCCCCGTTGCCAGGACAGTAACTTTGGTCAGGATCTTTTCAATCTGGTTGGTCCGTAAATTCAGCACATACACTCCATAGCAGGTAATATCCGGAGTAGATTTGGTTACCAGGTAACCCAGGTGGTGCTGGGTGATGAGGTCTACAACAAAGCAGTGTTTTACTACTTCAATATTTTTGCGGCTGCTTACTTCGTCGAGCAAGGCTCTTTCGGTTTCCCTGCCGGTTACATCTTTGTGATGCAGGATGCGGAATTCACTATGTCCACCTTCACGACCCAGTTTATAATCGCCATCAGCTTCTTTATCAAAACGGGCACCCCAATCAATCAACTCCTGTATGCGGTCTACCCCTTCTTTTACAACAATCTCTACCACATTGCGGTTGCAAAGCCCATCGCCTGCCACCAGTGTATCCTCAATGTGTTTTTCAAAACTGTCTTTTTCAAAATCCGTTACACCGGCAATACCGCCCTGTGCATACTTGGTATTGGTTTCGTCGGCATGGGCCTTGGTAATCACCAGTATCTTTTTATCAGGAAACTGGCTGGCAGCTTTCAGTGCAAATGTTAACCCGGCAATGCCAGAGCCTATCACAAGAAAATCCGTTTGCATACTATAACCGTTCAGAATGTTGAATATGAATGTGCTTAACCAAAACGTTTTACGATGTACAAGGTTCAAATTTAGATGTTATTACAACAGGTTTACCTACCAGTTGTAAAATGCAGATGCCAATGGAGGGTTCCATTGGCATCCGGGGGAGTATCGGGTGAATCTTAGTATTCAATTGTATAAGAGAACTTTTCAGGTGTATCCAGCAATTGCAGCATGTTGTACTTCATGGTCACTGTTTTCTTGTCTTCAGACAATTTGATCAGTGGGTTGTCTGCTTTTTTTACCGGACGTGGCAAATGAATGGTAGTGGTGTACATTACTTCCATGCCACTGCCGGAGAGTTGCTTTACCTGTTCCATTTCGGGTCTGCTGCTAAGTGCTTTGAACTTATCGACATTCAGTTTTTTGCTGATAAGGCCATCTTTTACTGTTACATCAAAAATGTCAGAAAAATCGCCCATATCAGGATCTACAGGAGCATCCAGTTGTTTGCTTTTGTCCTCACCTTTGCCGCCGAAGATATTTTTGAAGATGTCAGTAAGTCCTGCGCCATTTTTACCAGAGGTCATTAAAACCTGGAGGTTATTGAGGCCACTATAAGGGAAACTGGTATTGAGTTTAAAGATCTTTTCTTTTACATTCATTTTGAAAGCCAGCTTACCATCTTTCATCACTGCTTTTTGTTCCGGTGTAACATCTTTGGCTGAATCCAACACACTGCTCATGAGGATGGTGGTATCAATGGGTCTGTCCATTCCTTCTTTTGACAGCTCTTCTTCTCCTGCAAAACTCTGAAGCATTTCCAGCAACTGGCCCATATCCATATTGGCAACATAGGTACCGCTGCCATCTGCTTTGATGTCGATCTCTTCATTTACCTCATAGCAACTAACCAGCAGAAAACAGAATAAGGTCAGGAGCAGGAATCTCAGTTTTATCATTTTTGACATTTGTGCGAAAGTTAGTTGTTTTCCACGATTCCCAAACGGTACCAAACGTTAAATGCTTCGGAGCTGGCCGGTTGTAATGTTCTTAATCCCATACCATTATTGAAGCAGTCTGGTGCACCACTCAGGTTTTCAATTGCTATGCTGCGGCGGTGCGGCGGTGTGTACAGCTGTAAATAGGGATAACGTGTATTGCTGTAAATAGAAAGCGTGAGCAGGTTTTCAGGATTGTGCAATACACAACAGGGAGCCCCTTCTTCAATTTCCAGTAGAAAGCAATTATCAAGCTGACGGTCGCCCAGTAAACCTCCGTCTCTGAAAGCAGGTTCATCTAGCAGTTTACCCGTCGGGATGAGTTTATCGGTAAACTCCAGCATCTTATCGGAACGGAATTGCAGGAAGCATTCATTTACGGGAAGGCCTAGCTGAAAATAAGGATGCCAGCCATCCGCTACAGGAATTACTTCTTCATCGAGGTTGATCAATGTTGTTTCTACCTGTAATGTACTGCCAGTATGGAGCGTATAGCGTACTTCACAAACATAATCGAAAGGATAGCCCGGGTCTTCACGTTTGTAATGGTAACGCAGGGTAACAGACGCCTGGTTATCATCGGAAAACTCATCGGCTACTTTAAAAGCTTTGTTGTACAGCAAACCATGGATGGCATTACCATCGCCAAACTTGTTAGCGATCTCATACGTTTCTCCATCAAACTCATATTTTCCTTCGTTCAGCCGGCAAACAAAAGGAGATAGTTTGCTGCTTTTGTAGGAAATAGCCAGATCTCGGGCAACATCTGCCTGGTCTGCATAATTATCGACAATATTAAAGGGCGTTCCGTTTACCGGGATGGAGAACGCATGCAGCAGGGCTCCGTATGCAGGCAGAATATCAACTATTGTGTTTGTTGCATTATCTTGCAGCCTCACTACCGATAAATCCTTGTCTTTGCGGTGCTCAATCGTAAAACTCATGTAACGGTTCTGTTGGTAAAAAATTTTTTAAAATTAATTCATTCGGCACGTACCATGGTAAAAAAAATCGGGGAAGTTTTCAGCCAACGATTTAACAAAAAACCCCTCATTGTAGCAGCTCCCGGACGCGTAAACCTGATAGGCGAACACACTGATTATAACGAAGGCTTTGTATTACCCGGCGCAGTAGATAAAAGGATCTATATTGCTGCAGCCCCCAACGATACCGATACTATTAATGTATATGCCTGCCAATTTGATGAAACTTTTTCTTTCCCTGTAAACGTAAGTGAACCCCAGAAGGGATGGATGAATTACCTGATGGGTGTTACCTACCACATTCAGCAAAAGGGTAAAGCCATTAAAGGTGTTGACGTGGTTATTGATGGTGATGTACCCGTGGGTTCCGGTATGAGCTCTTCTGCCGCCCTTTGCTCCGGCTACGGTTTTGCGCTGAATACGTTATTTGAACTGGGACTTACCCGTATGGACCTGGCCCTCATTGGTCAGAAAACCGAACATACGTTCGTTGGCGCTATGGTGGGTATTATGGACCAGTTTGCCAGCCTGCACGGTAAAAAGGGTCATGTAATGAAGCTGGATTGCCGCAGCCTTGAGTATGAATACATTCCTTTTGATTTTCCTGACTATAAAATAGTACTGGCCAACAGTATGGTGAGCCACTCATTGGCTTCCAGCGAATATAATGTACGTCGCCAGCAGTGCGAGGAAGGTGTTGCCATCCTGAAAAAGCATTATCCGAATATTAAATCCCTGCGCGATATTGAACCGGAGCAACTGCTTTCGCACCAAGAAGAATTGCCCCCTATCGTGTTTGACCGCTGCTCGTATGTAGTGTATGAAAAGGAACGCCTTTTAGCCGGTTGCGATGCTTTGCAGCAGAAGGACCTGGTAACCTTTGGCAACCTGATGTATGCCACACATGAGGGATTGAGCAAAAAATATTCTGTAAGCTGTACTGAACTGGACTTCCTGGTAGAAAGAGCACGCACCATTCCCGGAGTAGTAGGCGCCCGTATGATGGGTGGTGGCTTTGGCGGCTGTACCATCAATATTGTAAAAGCTGACGCTGTTGATACGTTTAAAGCACAGATCCAGAAGGCCTTTGAAGGTTTATTCCGCAAAACCCCTGAAGTATATACTACACAGATAGAGGATGGGGTGCATATAGCCGAATAGGGGGTTACCAGATACAAGTATCCCGGATACAGGAAAGGCTTGCATTACGATTGTAATGCAAGCCTTTTTCATGTTTGACATTTAACGTTTCACAACTATGCCATCGGTTCTCTGCCATAGGCAATCCATTCTTCTTTACTGGGGCCGTAAACACCGGGAACTTTTAGTCCTGCAAAACGCATGAGTATAGTGATCTGTCCGCGGTGGTGTGTCTGGTGAACGATCAACACCCAGAGCGACAATCCTTTCTTCCACATTTCACCATACATATTGTCTTCCTGCTCCAGCGTATCATCATTCCAGTCGTCAACAACAGCATTGGCAATAAGATCCGCAGCAGCTTCATATGCCGTAACAATCTCGCTTACGGTATTGTAGTCAGCAGATCGCTCTACAATTGGCAAGCCGGTTTTGTGTGGCAGTTCAGATAATGTTTCAATGATGTGATTGGCAAGCCGGCCAATAGTTCTGCCGCCTGGTACAGCCTGTTGTAATGATTCATTGGTAAGTGCATTCAACACTTTCAATGTTGCATCTTTCTCTTCGCGCCAGCGGTCAATAAAGTCCTGGATAGTTCTGATCATGATCAAGGTTTTAATATGAGCAATTGTTTTTGTTATCGTGTACACAAAATAACAGACAGGGAGTGACAGCCCTATGTCAGGAGTATGAAAAAAATGATAATTATTTTCAGCAATAGTGACTGGAAAGCCGGAGTGTGAGGCTGCACATGGTTTCCTGTAAGGCAGCAGGCGACTCAACCCTTACACCGTCAGTATAAGTCAGCAACCAGCGTGAAAAATGCTCCAGGCAACCTGTAAGAAATTTCATGTACACACCATCTTCCCGCACCTCTTCGGATACAAAACCATTGTAGTAGCGGTACTCCCCTACAAACCGGGCTACGTCTTTTTTGAAACAGACCACCGCTTCTTTGAGCTCGGCATCGCGCGACATCATTTGCTGAATGTATTGTTCCATTGACGGATGTTCGGCATTTTCGAAAGATTCATCAGCTACCGACATTTTTTGTACGCGGCTTATCCGGAAGTCGCGGTAATCATTGCGCAGGCGGCACCATGCAATCAGGTGCCATGCCTGTCCGTAGTAGGAGACCCCAATGGGTTCAATGGCCCGGTCAGTAAGTTCGTCGCGGTAATTGGCGCGGTACACCATTTGCAAAACACGCTTTTGACCAATGGCAGTAAGTATAGTAGTTATGTATTGTTGTGAAATGCCATCCGGTAATGGCCGTTGCCGGATATCAATGAGGGGTGTTAATGTGTCAACAAAATCTTTGTCGTTGGCTCTCAGTACTGCCTTTACTTTAAAAATGGCCGCTTCCATTTGCTTACGCACGGAATCATCTGTTAACTGCTCTGCCAGCTTTGCACTCAATAATAAAGCCATTGCTTCTTCCTGCGTAAACATTACCGGCGGCAGGCGGTAACCCTCCATTACAGAATAGCCCACACCAGCCTCCCCTGTTACGGGAACACCAGATTCTTCCAATGCTTTGATATCACGGTAAACGGTACGAAGGCTCAGATCAAAACGGTCTGCCAGTTGCTGTGCAGTTACCCGCTTTTTGCTTTGCAGGTGTGTAAGAATAGCGTGCAGGCGATCAATTCTGTTCACGTTAAAAATTTCAAGTTTCTGATTTCTTGTTTGTGATCTTCAAGCCAAACATTCTTCACATCCTGACATCTCTTTACTTACCCTTCACTCACACTCACCGCTTCTTCTACCCAGGCATTGCTTTCCTTGAGCAGGTTGATCAATTCTTCTACAGCAATAGCACTGTCTACGTTTCGCTTTACCACCTCTTTTCCTTTGTAGAGGGTAATTTTTCCGGGACCGCTTCCTACATAGCCAAAATCAGCATCGGCCATTTCACCGGGTCCGTTTACTATACAACCCATGATGGCGATCTTTACGCCTTTGAGGTGATTGGTGACTGAACGGATCTTTGCTGTTGTTTCCTGCAGATCGAATAAGGTGCGACCACAGGAAGGGCAGGAGATGTATTCTGTTTTGGAGATACGGCTACGGGTAGCCTGCAAAATAGAGAATGCTGTGTTATTGAGAAACTGGTGGTTATTTTTTGTTTGCAGGTAAGTACGCCCGCTCACTTTGTTGTTTTGGATCTTTTTCGGGTCATTCATCAGCCAGATGCCATCGCCCATTCCATCCAGTAGCAAAGCACCACTATCGGTAGAGAAATGGATCAATTGTTCATCAATGGTTATATCATGACTTTCTACCGCCAGTATTACCGGGCAATCTATTTGCAGGTTAGTAAGCTCTGTTACAAATTCTCTTACTGAAGGCATTGCATGTGGATGCGACGACCACAGGCACAGTACCACAGTTGCATCATTGCGGACAGCCTGTACTATTTCACTGGCAACAGGCGTGTTTGTATTTACTGCTACGAAGTTCAATACATCAGACCGTTTTGCTGCCTGCAAATATTCTGCTGACTGAAATAAGGGATAATATTTTTCTTTATCCTCTGCATGCAGCCAGGTGGCGTGGTCGCATATTACTTTCAATGTTCCGGGTAAAGCAAAATCAAGTTGTTTACTGCCTATATACATGAAATCGGCTGCAGCATCACCAATAGTCCATTTATCTGTTGGCTCACTATAAGTGTAACCTGCAGCCTGGAGGTCCTGGTGCGCTATTGTTTTTGCTCCCATAAAATCTGCCACTACCACGGGCACCTGTCCGCCACCAACATTTGCAATGCTATGTGTTTTGCGTTTTGAGAACTCAAAAGGAGAGTAGGGTATTTTCTCTATTGCCGGAATTGCCGGTACTCCTTGCGCAATAGCAGTTTCCCTTTGTGTATAGCGCTTTACCAGGTCTTTACAAACCGGTATTTCAAATTCCGGGTCTTCTGTCAGCGAAACGCGGATGGTATCGCCAATGCCATCTTCCAGCAGGGCACCAATTCCAATGGCAGATTTGATACGCCCGTCTTCCCCATCACCCGCTTCTGTTACACCCAGGTGTAAGGGATAGCATTCACCAAACTCACTATCCATAGTTTGTACCAGCAGGCGGTAGGCCTGTACCATTACCTGCGGGTTACTTGCTTTCATACTGAGGATAATGTTGTGATAGCTTTCATTACGGGCAATACGCAAAAACTCCATTGCACTTTCTACCATGCCCATTGGCGTATCGCCATAACGGCTCATAATACGGTCGCTCAGCGAACCGTGATTGGTTCCAATACGCATAGCCGTTCCGTACTCCCTGCATATTTTAACCAATGGCGTAAAACGCTCACGGATACGATCTATTTCTTCTGCATATTCTGCATCAGTATATTCAAGCTGCTCAAACTTTTTCTTGTCAACGTAGTTGCCGGGATTGACCCTTACTTTTTCAATAATGCGTGCTGCAATTTCAGCGGCATTGGGCGTAAAGTGAATATCAGCCACCAGCGGCGTTTTGTACCCGCGCCGATGTAATTCATTCTTAATGTTGAGTAAGTTCTCCGCTTCCTTTTTGCTGGGAGCGGTAATACGCACCAGTTCTGCCCCTGCTTCAATACAACGGATGCTTTGTTCTACTGTTGCCAGCGTATCCATTGTATCTGTAGTGGTCATGGTTTGCACCCGTATAGGGTTGAAGTTGCCAAGTAACAGATCCCCAATTCTTACTTCACGGGTTTTCAATCTTTTATATTCTGTAAGAGATTCGCAATAAAGCTGCATGCCTGATTCTGAATTATTAAGACTGTAAAGGTAACAAAGTACCCGGAATCATAATCTGAAAGTGGAGAAGGTTTAACAGACCCTGAAATGTTAAAACCGGCCTATTTTTTATGAACTGCTGTGCAACGTTTTTTATGGCAGGCATATCAACAGGATACCAAACTAACAAGCATGAGAAAGATTTGCATCATTACCTGCCTGCTGGCAATTATTGCCGGTTGTAAAAAAGGCAGCGATAATGGAGATTCGCTGACCGGTACCTGGAAGCTAACCATGAGTTGTGGAGGATTTGCCGGTTGCCTTGCGGTAAGCAGTAATTATTATCTCCAATTGTCATCGCAGCATAAGTATACCCTGATGCCGAACGATAGTACCACCTATTGCGGAACTTATACTACCACCTACAATCTGACAACCAAAACAACGATACTGAAATTACAGGGAAATGTAACCTCTATCAGTGACAGCCTGGAAGTACATTTCGATAATGATAAACTGTTGCTAAGCAGTTCAATCATTACCAGTTACTTCATCCGCAGCATCCACACCCTGAAAGCCTGCAATTAAACATATTATAACACTTAAATAATGCAAATGAGACCTGCAATTGTACTTGCCTGTTTTCTGCTTATGGCAGCAGCCTGCAAAAAAAGCGGTGATAAGATCACCATTTCTTCTATCAACGGCACCTGGAAATATATTGGCTATAGCGGTGGCTTAGCCGGCTTTAAGCTTACAGGCGTGGAACACCCCTTTTATATAGCATTCAAAGACGCTACCAGGCAATATACTATCACCGAAGAAGGCGGCTATACTTTTTGTGGCAGCTATACGCTTGACTATGACTCGCTGTATCATACTCCCCTTGTTATATTAGACAGAAAGCTGTTGAGTGATAGCCTGTACGAAATAAGTTTTAAGGAAAATCAGCTAAGGCTTTACCCGCATTATTGGGCTGATGCCTTTATGTATCATTTTGAAGCAAGACCGGAATCTCTAAAAGCCTGTAATAAAAGTGGGGATTAAATAACAGAAAAGAACCCTCTGTTACCAATCCTTCTCGGGCTGGGTAACCCCGCGGGCTTTGTTCTGCTGCATCTTACGTTGTACTTCCTGCTCTTTTTGCTGCAGCGATTTGAGGTATTGTTCTATCTTCTTTTTGTCGAGCTTACTTTGCTGAGGTTGAGGCTTGGGTTTATCTTTTTGTTGCTGCTGTTGTTTTTGCTGCTGTTGCTTATTTTCTTTTTCTTTCTGCTCGTCCTGTTTTCTTTTTTCTGCCAGTGCTTTTTGCAGGTTGAACCTTACATCTTCATCACGCGGGTTCATCCGCAAGGCAGCTTTCCAGGTATCAATACTTTCCTGCAGCTTTTTTTGTTTGGCTAATGCAACACCTTTATTGTAATAAGCACGTTGCCTGAATACTTCGTCTGCGTTACCAGCAGATGCATCATAAGCCTGCTCTGCACCATCAAAATTACCACTGCGGAATTCCGCATTGCCAAGATTATAATTGGCTATGGGATTCGTAGGACTTTGTTCGACTGCTTTTTTATATTCCGGCAACGCTTTTTCATATTCTCCTTTACGGTAAAGCTTATTACCATTACGGATAGCTTTGTTTTCCTGCTGTGCCTGTACAGCAGTTGCTACCAGTAAAAAGAATATGATAAAATAGTTCCGCATTGCTCAGGTTGTTTTCCAGCGTTTTTCAGGGAAAAAGAATTCAGCTACCAGTAATACCAGTGCGATACCGAGAAACCACTGAAAATAATTTTTATAGTCTTTAAAGGCACTGTCTTCCAGTGAATCCTGTTCTATGGTAGACAGTTGTTTTGTTATTGCACTTACTGCTGCATCAATATCTTCAAGGTGCACGTACACTCCTTTTGTGTTGGCTGCAAGCTGTTGTAGCTCGCCTTCATTCAGTTTTGAAATAACCGTATTACCAGCCTCGTCTTTTTTGTATTCATTGGTACCGGGGTCAAGAATGGGAGCGCCTTCTACAGAGCCTATACCAATTGTATTGATCATCACCCCATTGTCGGCCAGTTTTTGAGATAACTGGGCAGCTTCAGGATCATGATCTTCGCCATCTGTGATCAGCACAATGGATTTGTATTTTCTTTCTTTGCTATTGAATGCAGCATTGCTCATGCGTAGTGCTTCGGCAATTACAGTACCCTGTGTAGGTACTACATCCGGCCCTGCCTGTTGTATATACATTCTTGCCGCACCATGGTCGGAAGTAAGCGGCATTTGTAAGTAAGCACGACCGGCAAACAACACCAGCCCTATGCGATCATCGGGCAATTGGTCCATAAGCCTGTACATTACCTGGCGGGCCCTTTCCAAACGGTTGGGTTTAATATCTTCGGCCAGCATACTTTTACTCACATCCAATGCAATTACCACATCCAGCCCTTTACGCTGTACCTTGTCCATTACGCCCTGTTTCTGCAGGTTGGCTGCACCCAATATCACTAATACAATAGCAACAGCTATAGCCAGGAATTTTAACAGGAAATGCAAGGGAACATAATTGCTGATAAGCGCCTGTACCAGTTTGGCATCACCGATCTTTGCAGCTGTTTTCTTTTTCCAGCGCATTACATACCAGTACAGCACACCCAGTAAAGGGATAATGATGAGGGCAATGAGGTATTCAGTATGTTGAAAACGAAAGTTCACTGATTAAGTATCACAATTTATCAGCCGTAAATTATCAAGAATTACACCAAGGAGGAAATTTAGCAGTATTTTATCATTAAAAAGATAAGTTTATTGCAAAACCCATCACCGGCAGCTACCGGAATCGGAAATTTCCGCAGCATCGCTACGGTATTTCCACCATGTAATAAATTATGACGACTATTTTTCTTACCCGCCGGATACGAGCCAACTGCAATTAAATGGCTTAACCTGTCAGGTCGGATCTGAATAGTTTAGCTATTCTTTGTATGGCAAGTTGCTTGTCAACTCAGACCTTACAGGTTTGCTTTCCTATAAATTGGGAGTTCGAATTATTTTTTCCCTTCCATAAAGCCATATTGCTTCAGAATATCTTTCAGCATTTTCTTCTGCATAGCTTCCAGGTCAATAGAAGGATCGGCTGATTCTGTTTGCAGGATAAAAAAGTAAGGATGTACATTTTCTTCAATCCAGCCAGCCAGCCAGCCTATTGTGCGGCCATCAGGAGTTTTTGCAGCTGCTACCTGGTAGTTTAAAGAATAGTTGGCATTACTTTCCTGCAACAGCATACTGCGTACCAGTCTTTGCGAACGTTGCTGAAAAGGTAGTTGATCGAAATAGAGTTTTTTAATGAGGCCCAGTTGTTCGTCGGCAGTTATCCTCGTGGAGTTATCCAGCCAGAAGGAGTCAAGGTTGTTCTGAATTTTCAGGGTATCATAACGACGTGCATATCCCAATGTATCCAGCCAGCGTTGCATCACCGGCTTCCCGATACGACGTGCCAGCTCCCTGTACCAATTGGTGCAGGACATTTTGAATGCCTGGCGCATGGTAAGGTCTTTACCACATACGGTATCTGCAACACTACCGGAGTCGGCAGTAATAACAGAGCTGGTATCGTTTACTGCACCAGCTTCTATTCCAACTAATGAATTAATGATGTTGAAGGTGCTTCCCGGCAGATAAGTACTGTCGCTGAAACGAACGGTATTGTAAATGGTGAATTGTCCCTGCCCATTGTCCAGCAAACCAAAGGAACCGGTAAGATGGTTTTCATCAAAGTACTTTTGAAGACTTTTATCTTCCGTAACGTTGTTAGGCGAACAGGCTGTAAAAACAACGGGTATTGCACAAGCAGCAATGAGCCATTTAATCATAACCGGGAAAATTTGCGCAAAGGTAAGCCTGAAACAGTGATTAATCAGCAATTTCTATTGTTTTGTAAGCTCGGCTAACTGGTAACTTCTTACACCATAGCTGTCTACAAAAGGAGACTCCTCAGTGCCTTTACCGGTGGTGGCAACAGGTTTGGAGAGATAGGAGATAAACTGCACTTTTAAACGACCGTTTTCCAGCCAATAGGTATTGACTATAGTGCTGTTCTCTACCCTGAACGCCCCGCTAAAAGCATTGCCAATCCAGTACTGATCCAGCTTAATGCCATTTACTTCATCAATTACCCAATGACCTTTGGCAGTATCTACAGGTTTTAAAATATAGGGTCTGTTGTCTTCAGATGGCTTACCATATACCAGGTTCCAGGTGTACTGACCTGCAGTATCTTTTGAAGGTTGTACATGCAGCTCCATTGTTATCTGTTTGGGTTCTTTGGCACCGGAAGGATACCAGTTCAATGTACCTTTCCAATGCCCTACAAAGTCAGCAGGAAAAGAAGACTGCGCCGTAGCTATGGTACTAAATAATACGCAGGTAATAATTGCAGTACAAAACTTTTTCATGGCAAAAGGTTAGTCAACGAAAATAACCTTTCATTCACTAACGCAATACCCGCTCCTCATTATTTTCATTCTTTGGGCATTCCATATTTTGTTATCAGTGCAAGGAGCACCCCATTTGTCCAGCCAAAACCATCCTGTGAAGGATATTCGCCACCACCCGCTTCAAGATCAGTACTGGTAACGTTGTATTTCTCCATCAGCTTGCCGGTACGGTTAAATACATCCACATTCAGTTTGATCCAACGCGTAGCAATATCACGTGCCAGGTCTTTTTGTCCGCAACGATCCAATCCCCATACAGCCATCCATTGCAACGGGGCCCATCCATTGGGTGCATCCCACTGTTGCGTAGTGGTTTCGGGAGTAGCTACCAAACCACCAGGTTGCAATAATTTTTCTCTTACCTGGTCAGATACCTTACGTGCCAGTAAACTCAGGTAATCCATATTACGGTCAAACACACAGAAAGGAAACAACCCTGCAGGCGTTACCATATCTGTAGGTTTGCGTGTTACAGAATTATAGTCCGTATAATATCTTAAGGTTTTGTTCCAGCAATACTTATCAATAGCCAACCTGCGACTATCCGCCTTTTTACGATAAGCAGCTCCCAGTGAATCGCGTCTGCTGATAAGATTTGCTTTTGCCAGTACCACCTCCGATTGATATAACAGGCAGTTGAGGTCAACAGGTATCATGTCTGTGATCCTGATAGTACCTATATTCTTTTTATCGGCAAACCAACGGCTGCTATAATCCCATCCACTGGCAGCACCTGCGCGCAGGTTAGCGTACAGGTCTTTATTAGCCCGTTTGGTTTTTGTGGCCAGGGTTACATCTTCCTTGTAGCTCTCCTGTCTTGGAACAGGGTTGTCATCCCAATAGCGGTTGAGCACACTGCCATCCGGCATTTTAACTACCCTGCCGGATTGTTGCCCCGCTTTCAGCTTTGCTGCTCCTGCCATCCAGTATTGATATTCTTTTTCTAATGCAGGCAGGTAGGTTACATATATTCCATTGCCTTTAAGACCAGCCAGCATATCGACCATCAAAGCAAAAAAAGGAGGTTGTGAGCGACTGAGGTAATAGGTTCTGTTCCCATTGGGAATATGTCCATATTTTTCAATAAGGAATGCGAAGTTCTTTACCATGTTCTCGATCATTTCTGTTTCGCCACTTTCGCGCAGGCCCAACATGGTGAAATAAGAATCCCAGTAATACAATTCGCGGAACCTTCCACCTGGTACTACATAAGGAAAGGGTAGTGGCAGTAACGAACTTTCCTGCAGGGGATTAAAAACAGAATCTGCAGCTATAGCGGGAACGATTATATCAGGTTTTCTTGTAAGCACACCCCAAAGATTTTTGATGTGCATCACCACATCTTTTTCTTTGGTGATATAATTGAGCTGAGGAGTGCGTGGTAATTCAAAGTTTTCTTCGACAAACTTTTTCAGGTCAAAAGATGCTCCTTTAAGACGACTGTAATCCTGCATGATGTCCTTAGGATTACGTTTGGGCAGGCAATCCACAAAGGTTTTGCTGTCGGGAAAAATGCTCTGCATCTGTACTTCCCTGAACAGTTCACCATAGATCACATCCGGGGTAGCAACAGGCTGAGCTGTTGTTATTTGCCATATACCAATAGTTACCCAGAGAAAAAGAAGGAAGGTTTTTCTCATACCGACACGTTTATAAGGATTCAAATTACAAGATAATACATGAAGTCAGCAGCCTGAGATCAGAAGTCCGAAATCAAAAAGCAGACCATCATCACAGCGGACCTGTTTACCGCTCACCTTCTCACAATTTATAAAATCTCTCCGCATTCATGCCAAACACATTCTCTTTCTCTTCGGTTGAGAAATTCTCCATATATTTTTCCAATAAACTTTTCCATTGAACATACATGCCGGATACTAACATTACCGGCCAATCGCTGCCAAACATCAACCTGTCTGTACCAAAAGCCTTGAATACTACATCGAGGTAAGGATAAAAATCAGCAGCACTCCAGCTTTTCCAGGTTGCTTCAGTAAACAGACCTGATAATTTGCAATACACATTGCTGTTCTGTGCAATGGTGGTCATTGCAGATCTCCATGCATCTATGTCTTTGTGTTTGATATCTGGCTTTGCACAATGATCAATCACAAACGGCTGGTCAGGAAACTTTGCCACCATCTCAATGGCTGCATTCAACTGATGATGATAGATTAAAATATCGTAGGTATATCCGTGAGCTTTTAATGCAGCAATGCCGCGTTGAAAATCTTCTCTCAACAAAAAATCATCCGGCTCACCCTGCACAATATGTCTCCAGCCTTTGATGATGGGGTATTGAGAAAAATATTGCAACCTGTCTTCCAGGTTGGCAGCACGCAGGTCTACCCAGCCTACTACTCCTTTAATGAAAGAATGCGTTTTCGCCAACTCAGTCAGGAAAAGTGTCTCTGTTTCCGATTGGTCTGCCTGTACAGCCACTACTCCATCCACGCCATTTCTTTTAAGCGTAGAGGCGAGTGTAGCAGGTACGTAGTCCTGCTGCAGCACCTTCATATCATCGGTGATCCAGGCATCTTTTATTTTATCATATTTCCAGAAATGTACATGGCTATCAATAACATGGATGTCCTGTGCACCTCCCCCCTGTTCGTCTGCCGGCTCATAAAACGTATTCATATTCCAATCGTCGTTTTTTGAAAACCGAAGCTACCCATTTTTAGTGGTCAAAATCCTGCATTTATACCATTTTAAACTAACACTCATTAGTTTTTTTGAATTAACTTTACAGCGCTTTTGTGTTTTACTTGCTATTTTATGAGTTCAATATCAACTACTAAGGTCCGTATTGTGACCGCAGCTTCGTTATTCGACGGACATGATGCCGCCATTAATATTATGCGCCGCATTATGCAGGCCAAAGGTGCCGAGATCATTCATTTAGGACATAACCGTTCCGTGGCAGAAATTGTAGAATGCGCCATTGAAGAGGACGTACAGGGTATTGCTGTTACCAGCTACCAGGGTGGTCACGTGGAGTTTTTCAAATACATGAAAGACCTGCTTGATCAGAGCGGTTGTGGCCATATCAAAATATTTGGTGGTGGCGGTGGCACCATTCTGCCACAGGAGATCACAGAACTACACCAGTACGGTATTACTAAAATATACAGTCCTGATGATGGCCGTAAAATGGGTCTTGAGGGAATGATCGAAGATGTGATAAAGCAGTGTAGCCCCACCCCAAGCCCCTCCGAGGGGGGAGAAGATGGTCATCTCGCAGATTACTGGAAGGCTGCTGAAAAATGGAACGGCAAACTACCGCTTGGAGAGAAAAAGGATATCCGGCGTATTGCAAGGGCCATCACTATTGCCGAAAACGGACTAAACGGCAAAGACGGATCAAAAAAGAATATTGAAAAACCAGATAGCCCCACCTCAGGAGGTTTGGAGGAGGCTCGGGGCCCCGTTGTCCTCGGCATTACCGGTACAGGCGGAGCAGGTAAATCATCTGTAACGGACGAACTTGTTCGCCGTTTTTTACATGCGTTTCCCGAAAAAACCATTGCTGTTGTTTCTGTAGATCCATCGAAGAAAAAAACAGGTGGCGCATTATTAGGCGACCGTATCCGCATGAACAGCATTCACTCTACACGCGCCTATATGCGTTCGCTGGCTACACGCGATAGTGATGTGGCTTTAAGTGCATACGTGGAAGATGCAGTAGAGATCTGTAAACAAGCAGGATTTGACCTGGTTGTATTAGAATCGGCCGGTGTAGGACAAAGTGATGTAAGCATTCTTGATTACTGCAATGTGAGCCTGTATGTAATGACGCCCGAATACGGCGCTGCATCACAGCTGGAAAAGATCAATATGCTGGATTATGCCGATGTGATCGCTATTAATAAATTTGACAAAGCAGGTGCGCTGGATGCTTTGCACGATGTGCGCAAACAATATAAACGTAATCATAACCTGTGGACTGCACGCAATGAAGAATTGCCCGTCATTGGCACTATTGCCGCACAGTTTAATGATGCAGGTGTAAATGCCCTGTTTGAGAAACTGCTGACAGTTATTGAACAAAAGACCGGTGTAGTATGGGGTGAGCATGTGAAGCTGCCGGGCAATAGTAATGCAGAGGATGAAACCACCAAGTCAATTGTTATTCCTCCCAAACGTGTCCGCTACCTGTCTGAGATTGCGGACAATAACCGCCAGTATGATGAATGGGCCAGGGAACAGGCTGTCATTGCTTCCAAACTATACCAGGTAAATGGTGTGGAGAAGGAGTTAGGTAACCTGCCACAATTGGCTACATTAAAAGAGCAACTGGAAGCTAAGCTGGATCATGACTGTAAAAAGCTGGTGAACAACTGGCCGGCGGTACAGAAAAAATACACAGCCGACTTTTTTGAATACCAGGTACGTGATAAAGTGATCAGGCAACCACTTACCACTACCTCTCTTTCCGGTACACGTTTGCCCAAAGTGGTATTGCCCAAATACAAGGACTGGGGCGACCTGCTTCGCTGGCAATTGCAGGAGAATGTGCCCGGCGAGTTTCCATATACAGCAGGTGTATTTGAACTGAAAAGACAGGGCGAAGACCCTACACGTATGTTTGCCGGTGAAGGCGGGCCAGAGCGTACCAATAAACGTTTTCACTATGTGTCGGTAGATCAGCCTGCAAAAAGGTTGTCTACTGCATTTGACAGTGTAACCCTGTACGGCGAAGACCCTGATCATCGTCCGGATATTTATGGTAAAGTAGGTAACAGTGGGGTAAGCATTGCTACTGTAGATGATGCTAAAAAGCTATACAGTGGTTTTGATCTCTGTGATCCTAAAACATCGGTGAGCATGACCATTAATGGCCCGGCCCCGATTGTCCTTGCTTTTTTTATGAACGCAGCTATTGACCAACTCTGCGAAAAATGGATTGAAGCCAATAGCCAGTGGGAAACAGTGAACAAGAAGATCGCAGAGAAATTCAAACGCCTGCCACAGCCTGTTTACTATAATCCTTCCTCTCCCGAACGTTTGCCTGAAGGTAATAGTGGCCTCGGATTAAAATTACTGGGTCTTTCCGGTGATGAAGTATTGCCTGCTGATGTGTATGAAAAAATTAAAGCTGAAGCGCTGTCGCAGGTGCGCGGTACAGTACAGGCAGATATTTTAAAAGAAGACCAGGCACAGAACACCTGCATATTCAGTACAGAGTTTGCCCTGAAACTAATGGGTGATGTACAGGAATATTTTATTGACAGGAATGTGCGCAATTTCTATAGCGTTTCCATCAGCGGATACCATATTGCCGAAGCGGGAGCCAATCCTATTACGCAGCTGGCCTTTACATTGTCTAATGGCTTTACGTATGTGGAGTATTATCTCAGCCGCGGTATGAACATTGACGACTTTGCTCCTAACCTTTCTTTCTTCTTCAGCAATGGTATGGATGCCGAATACAGCGTTATTGGCCGTGTGGCAAGACGCATATGGGCCAAAGCCATGAAGCTTAAATACAAAGGCAACGACCGCAGCCAGAAACTGAAATACCATATACAGACCTCCGGCCGTAGCCTGCACGCACAGGAAATTGACTTCAACGACATACGCACCACCTTACAGGCGCTGTATGCTATTTATGATAACTGTAATAGTTTACACACCAACGCCTACGATGAAGCCATTACAACACCAACGGAAGAAAGTGTTCGTCGTGCAATGGCTATTCAGCTGATCATTAACCGTGAACTGGGCAGCGCCAAAACAGAAAATACAACACAGGGCTCGTTCATCATTGAAGAACTGACCGACCTGGTAGAAGAAGCTGTACTGGCAGAATTTGATCGCATTACCGAACGCGGTGGTGTGCTTGGGGCTATGGAAAGAATGTACCAGCGCAACAAAATACAGGAAGAAAGTCTTTATTACGAAAGCCTGAAACATACCGGTGAGCTACCGATCATTGGCGTAAATACCTTCCTCAGTAAAAAGGGCAGCCCCACCGTACTGCCCGGAGAAGTAATACGAAGCACTACCGAAGAAAAAGAACAGCAGATCCAGAACCTGCAGGCTTTCAAAAAAAGGAACGAGGCCAAAGCAGCGGATATGCTGAAACAACTGAAGCATGCTGCGATACAAAACGAAAATCTCTTTGCTGTTTTAATGGAGACCGTAAAATACTGCTCACTCGGGCAGATCACACATGCGTTGTATGAAGTAGGAGGCCAATATCGCCGCAATATGTAAGCCGGATATTCACGAATATTTGCGTAATTCGCGCTATGCAAGCAATGATCTTCTCCGCAGGACTGGGTACCCGTTTTAAGCCGTGGACAGACCAGCATCCCAAAGCGCTGGCCGTTATCAATGGCAAAAGCCTGCTGCAACGCAATATTGAATACCTGCAACAGTATGGTATTACTGATGTAATAGTGAACGTGCACCATTTTGCAGACCAGGTAATACAGGCACTAGACAGTAATAAAGGCTGGGGAAGCCATATTACCATCAGCGATGAAACGGGCGCTTTACTGGAAACCGGCGGAGGATTGAAAAAAGCTGCACCTTATTTTACAGCAGATACCATTGTACTGATCAACGTAGACATACTTACTGATCTTGAGCTGGATAAAATGATCGCTTTTCATCACCAGCAACAATCGCTGGCAACACTGGCCATCAGTAACAGAAGTACATCCCGCTACTTTTTATTTGATGAAAGCTTTACGCTCTGCGGCTGGCAGAATGCTAAAACCGGGGAGGCAAGGATCAGCAGACAGGTAACCCCGCTTATCCCCAAAGCATTCAGCGGAATCCACATTATTGATAAAAAGCTTTTGTCATTCATCCATACCGAAGGCAGACTAGCCATTGTGGACCTCTATCTTGAACTGGCCAAAACACATACCATTAAAGGTTACCTGCATAGCCACGAGCGCTTTGTGGATGTGGGAAAGCCGGAAGCTGTGGCTATTGCCGAAAAGATGTTTTCTTAATATCATTGAAGGGAAGACTTCCTTTTAAAAGGAAGTCTTCCCTTTGTGCGTTAATTAATTGTAAAGCGCCATCGCAAAAATGGGGAATGTGTACCTTTAGCGCCAGCATTATTCCCGCATGAGAAAACTTACGTCAACTATTATCGCTGCTGCTCTGAGCTTATCAGTTAATGCACAATCTCCGTCATCCAATATTGCACAACGTGTAGACCTGCCAAATGGCTGGCACCTGAGCCCTGCAGGGACTTCCTTACCATTGGGCGACTTGCCGCTGAATATTGCGGTATCTCCTTCTAAAAAATACATGGCGGTTACCAATAACGGGCAAAGTGTGCAGTCAATTCAATTGATTGATGTAAAATCAGAAAAAGTACTGTACAGCCAGGTAATTCCTAAAAGCTGGTATGGCCTAACTTTTTCAGGTGATAATAAATTCCTGTATGCCTCTGGCGGAAATGATAACTGGATATTGCAATATGCAGTTGCTGATGATAAGCTGGTGCTGACCGATAGTATAAAGCTTGGCAAAAAGTGGCCTGCTAAAATTTCTCCCTCCGGCATTACTATCGATGATAGCAAACACCTGCTATACGTAGTTAGCCGCGAGAACAACTCCCTTTATCTTGTTGACCTGGATAAAAAAGCTGTAGCCCAGCGTATCCAATTATCTGCCGAAGCATATACCTGCCTACTCTCTCCCGATAAAAAACAACTGTATATTTCACTGTGGGGAGGTGATAAGATATTGTTCTTTGATACACAGAAAAAAGAGATCACTGATTCTGTAGCAGTAGGCGATAACCCCAATGAAATTTGTCTTACTAAAAAAGGCAACTATCTTTTTGTAGCCAACGCCAATGACAATACAGTATCAGTACTGGATATAAAAACAAAAAAGGTACTGGAAACACTCAATGCCGCATTATATCCTGATGCACCCAGTGGCTCTACTTCCAACGGCGTAGCACTCAGCAACGATGAAAAAACACTGTACATTGCCAATGCCGATAACAACTGTCTTGCTGTATTTGATGTAAGCAAGCCCGGCTATAGCCGCGCGAAAGGCTATATCCCTACCGGCTGGTATCCTACCAACGTAAAAGTGATCGGTAAAAAGATCTATGTATCTAATGGCAAAGGATTTTCCTCTATGGCTAATCCCTTTGGGCCTAACCCTGTTAAGAAGTTTGAAGATGTAAACTACCAGGGTGGTGATCTGAAGAAACCTGCTTCTGTGCAATACATCGCAGGGTTATTTATGGGTACGCTTAGTATCATTCCAACTCCTTCAGAAGCTGAAGCCGGCATTTTCTCCAAACAGGTGTACGACAATACACCCTATCACAAAGAACAGGAAACTGTTGCCCAGGGTGAGGCAGGTAACCCTATCCCAATGAAGATAGGCGATGCATCTCCCATCAAACACGTTTTTTATATTATCAAAGAAAACCGTACTTACGACCAGGTGCTGGGTGATGTGGCTGAAGGTAATGGTGATAAGCAACTGGTATTGTTTGGAGAGAATATTACTCCCAACCAACATGCGCTGGTGCGCGAATTTGTACTACTCGATAATTTCTATGTAAACGGCGAAGTAAGCGCTGATGGTCATAACTGGACTATGGGTGCCTATGCTACCGACTATCTTGAAAAAACATGGCCGACCAGCTATGGCGGGCGTGGCGGCACTTATTCTGCTGAAGGCAACCGTGAAATTGCCAATAACAAAAAAGGATTTATCTGGGATCATTGTAAACGTGCCGGTGTAAGCTATCGCACCTATGGCGAATTTGCAGATGGCGGCAAACCCAATATCCCCGTTCTAAAAGATCATCTCTGTCCCTACTATACCGGTTGGGATCTTGCGGTTCGTGATACTACCCGCTTTTACCAATGGCAAAGGGAGTTTGACTCATTACTGGCTATCGGCAAAGTACCTCAGTTTAACTCTATCCGCTTTGGCAACGACCATACAGAAGGTCTGAAAAAAGGCAAGGCTACTCCTTATGCGCATGTAGCAGACAATGACCTTGCTGTGGGTATGTTTATTGAGCACCTGAGCAAAAGCTCTCTCTGGAAAGAAAGCGTTGTGTTCATTATTGAAGACGATGCTCAAAACGGGCCAGACCATGTGGATGCACACCGCTCTACTGCTTATATAGCGGGAGGGTTGGTAAAGCGCCATTATGTAGATCATACCATGTACTCCACTACTTCCATGTTGCGCACCATTGAGCTGATCCTGGGCATTCCTCCTATGAGCCAGTACGATGCTGCAGCTACTCCTATGTGGCGTTGTTTTTCCTCTACTCCTGATCTTACACCCTTCAGGTCAATTGCCGCCAATATTAACCTGAACGATAAAAACGTGGCGATGAACGAGTGGCAGCAACGTTCTGAAACATTCAACTTTGCCAAAGAAGATGCTATCCCCGATCTGTTGTTCAGTATGGTATTGTGGCATGGCCTCAAAGGAAACGACGCTCCTTTTCCCGGACCACGCAGGGCGGCCTTCCTGAAACTGAAAGAAGGCAAGGATGCTGATGATGACGATGACTAAAAGTTTATAGCCTTACTGTCTGCTGTTGCAAACGTTTTAAAGCTTTGTGAAATAGGTTTTGCTATCCTTCAACAGGTACAGGTTTCCTGTTATTTGAGCAAAAAAGTTCTATTTTTACCGCTTTACAACTACTTGCATAAACCAGTATGATCTCAGTTATAGAGGCTATTCAGCAATTATATACCACCTGGAGCGGCCAGGAACCATTATCTGTTGATGTGTTGCCGCAATCAGGCTCCGACAGAAGATATTTCCGCATTCATACTACCGGTAAAAGTATTATTGCCACACATGGCAACAACACCACCGAAAACGAAACCTTCATATATTTCTCTCAGCACTTCCGCGACAAAGGATTGCCCGTGCCGGAGATCTATGCATTGAATGAGGACAAGACCATCTACCTGCAGGAAGACTTTGGCGATACATCATTGCTGAATAAACTGGAAGCTGATGGATTTACCGACGAGGTTTATGCACTGTTCAAAAGCAGCCTGCACCAACTGGCTTTATTGCAGGTAAAAGGACATGCAGGGCTTGACTACTCCCGCTGCCTTACCAACAAAGAGTTTGGCAAGCAGGCTATCATGGCCGATCTGCTTTACTTCAAATATTATTTTCTCGATGCCTTACGTAAACCCTACGATAAGCAAAAGCTGATCGATGATTTTGAAGCGCTCAGCACCTACCTCACGCATACTGAGTATAAATATTTCATGTTCCGCGATTACCAGAGTAGGAACATTTTACTGAAAGAAGATGGCACAGTTCACTTCATCGACTACCAGGGAGGTATGAAGGGTGCTCCGCAATATGATGTTGCCAGTATGATCTGGCAGGCACGCGCCAACCTACCTGATGAATGGAAGGCCAACCTGCTGGACGATTATATCGATTTCTTTGAGGGAGTAGTTGGTCACCCGGTAGAGCGTACTATTTTCAAAAGCCAGTATAACGGCTATGTATTGATCCGTTTACTACAGGTATTGGGCGCTTACGGTTTCAGGGGATTGTTTGAACGTAAGGCACAGTTCCTGACCAGCATTCCGCAGGCATTGCATAACCTTAAATGGTTCATCAACGATCAAAGCATAGGCATTGCAGTACCGGAGTTCAGAAAAGTGCTTAACATCTGTGTGAACGATGAGATCATAGAACGCTTTACTCCATTGGTAGCTACTGAAGAAACGCCGTTGGTAGTACACATCAATAGCTTTTCGTACAGAAAACAGATACCACCCGATACCAGTGAAAATGGCGGGGGCTTTGTATTCGATTGCAGAAGCATTCTGAATCCCGGCAGACAGGAGAAATATAAGACCCAGACCGGTCGCGATAAAGAAGTAAAAGACTTTCTTGAACAACAAACACGCATGCCGGAGTTCCTGAACAGTGTGTTTGATATTGTTGACATAGCGGTGGAAGATTATATCCGCCGTGGCTTTTCGAGTCTCATGATCAATTTCGGATGTACAGGCGGCCAGCATCGCAGTGTATTTGCAGCTGATGCTATGGCAAGGCACCTGCGCAATAAGTTTAAGGTTAAAATAGAATTGCATCACATAGAGCAGGAAGCAAAGAACTGGATGAATGTGTAAACAGGTGAGTGGTGAATGGTGAGTGATCCTATTCTGCCAGAGCACACTGATGCTTCGATCCTGTAGTCTGTAACCTGTGATCTGCAACCAGAAAAAGATGTATTACCTCGTTTACATTCCATTATACCTGTTATCCCTTTTACCATTAAGGGTATTGTACATTCTTTCCGATATCGTTTACGGATTGTTTTATTATGTTATTGGCTACAGGCGTAAGGTGGTAATGAAAAACCTGGAAATAGCATTCCCCGATAAAACAATTGAAGAGCGCAAAGCGATCACCAAACAGTTTTACAAGAACTTCGTTGACAATTTTATTGAGACCATTAAACTGTTCTCTGCCAGCCCTGCATGGATCAAAAAGCACTTTGATTTTGACCCCACAATATTAAATGACCTGTATCGCAAAGGAGTACGTGCACAATTGCACCTGGGTCACAACTTTAACTGGGAGATGGCCAATCTTTCCGTACCACTCTATACTGATTTTCCTTTCCTGGTAGTGTATATGCCTATTAAGAACAAGGCATTCAACAATATTTTCCAGAAAATGCGTAGTCGCATGGGCACCATTTTGCTGCCCGCCACCGACATGAAGAACGCCATGCTGCCCTACCGCGAAAAACAGTACCTCCTTACATTGGTGGCCGACCAGGCACCCGGCTCTGCCGAGCGTGCTTACTGGCTGAACTTTATGGGTAGACCCACCGATTTCTTACGCGGTCCGGAACGTGGGGCACGTGCAGGCAAACTAGCCGTAGTATTTGGCAAATTGTACAAAACACGTCGTGGCTATTACAAAGCAGAAATAGAACTGGCAACCGAAAATGCCGCCGAACTACCCGAAGGCGAGCTTACCCGCACCTATGTCCGCTTCCTCGAAAAATTCCTGCACGAACACCCCGATATGTGGCTCTGGAGCCATAGAAGATGGAAGCACGAATGGAGAGAAGAGTATAAGAATAACTGGATCGGAGAGTAATATTCAATTATTAAGAGTTATACCAAAAAGGTGTAATTCACGGTAAAAAGTCTGGTTAAAAAACAATATCTTTTACCTGGATGAACTTGCGATCTTGCACACGATAGCAAGTCAGCATTTGTCTTGCACATTATTGCAAAATCCAAACAATTGTTTATGAAAAAAGCACTTCTCTTTCTCTGCATTTCTTCCACTTTCACATTCTTACTTATTTCATGCAACGATAACGTGGCAACAAAAGGAGTTGTCAGCGAGGAAGATTCATTAAGAATCATTAGCAACTACAAGCAAACGCTTCAACTGCAGGATACCCTTATTAAACCTACGTTCTTCTCCTTCAAAGATGAACGAAAATTTATACCAGAGCCACTTCCCATAGACTCAGCTCAAAAAATGGTAACAAGCTATCTGACCTTCCATGATCTTCGTTTAGTTGGCGATAATGGCCAACAGTTAAAGGGCTTTATTTTGAAAGCAGAAGATTATGCCAGGATCAGCAAAAAGGGATATAAGACAATTTCATTCTATTTTGGAGTGCACAACTTTACTAATGCCGACAACAGAACGGAGCAACCTAAATACACACTTTTAGTGGTACCAATAAAACAAGATGGAACTGCCGCAAAAGATGATGTTTTTGATTATGTATTGCCATGCCCTACTAATTGCCCTACCGACGGATTTGAAAGAGTACCATAATGATAGCCGTACAATTTATAATTTACCTGGTAATTCTTTTGGCTGATTGTATTACCGGTGCTGTTAACTATAAAGCGTTAACAGCACCGTTTAAAGCATTGTTGGTTTTATTAATCATCACACTCGTTTCTGAATCGACAAGCCTTTATCTTGCTTATACAATAAAATTGAGCTTTCCGGTATACCATGTATATGTACTGCTTTCATTTATTTTATACTCAATTATCTTTTATTTGCTTTTTATAAGCAACCGGGTATTAAGAACAATAGTCGTTTCAACCGGAATAGTATTTACGCTGTTCTCTGTATCTAATTCACTGTTTATTCAAAGACTGAACAGCTTTCCCTCTTACAGCATACTGATCAGTAGCATATTGCTTGTTTTATATGCGCTATTGTTCTTCGGATTTTTATCAGGCAGGGATGAGGACAAAAAAAACTGGAATTCATTGATCATCTTAAATTCAGCAATACTCTTATTCTTCTCTGTTCAAATATTCAACTGGGGTATATACAACTACATGCTAAAGAAGCACATCAGTGCTCAAAGCATTTCCCGCTTTGGCTACATAATAAGTTTAATTTACTATATTGCTTTAGGTTGTTCTATAATAGCCAGTAAAAAAGCAGTCCCCAAAAGTGAAATCGCTTGATACAGATATTTACCTACTCATCTTTTCTGCTATCTTCTTAATCTTTGCTTTCGCCTATTTCATAATATTTCTTTTCCTGAATCACTATAAGAAAAGACAAAAATTGCTGGCCGAAAAAGAACTACTGAAGTTTAATTTCCAGCAAACCCTTCTTCAATCACAATTAGAGATCCAGGAACAGACACTTCAGAATATCTCGCAGGAAATACACGACAACATCGGACAGGTGCTCAGCCTTACCAAGATCAACCTGAGCACAATGGATATGCACAAGCCTGATGAATTGCAGCAAAAGCTGGACGACTCTAAGAAACTTGTGAGCAAAGCTATACAGGACCTGCGCGACCTGTCTAAAAGCCTTAACAGTGATTATGTAACAGAACTGGGATTATTACGCGCTATCGAGTACAACATTGAAATGATCCGGAAAACGGGCTCATTGCAAACCCAGCTGGATGTTACAGGTACTCCTATACGCCTGGACGCACAAAAAGAGCTGATCCTTTTCAGAATGGTGCAGGAAGCCATCAACAATATTCTAAAGCATGCTGAAGCAACGCTTCTAACCATTACGGTCGAATACGGTACCCAGAACTTTATGATCAGTGTTGCTGATAATGGAAAAGGATTTGATAATACAGGAACAGAAAGCTCCATTAAAAAGACCGGCATCGGGCTCAGCAACCTGCACAACCGCTCCCGGCTGGTGGGTGCTGAAGTTACTATTACCAGTACACCGGGTGCCGGCACTACCGTTACCATTTTATTGCCTGCTAAAGCTATTTGATACCATCGGCCAGTTGCAGTAGGAATGGAATAGAAGGAGCATAAAAGTATTCGCCTCCTTTCAGCGTTACAAAACCTGAAAACGAAAAGCCACAAAGCCTCAGTTTATCTCTGCCCCAGCTTATGGGCCATTGCTGATTACCATTTGTGATGTGATGACCTATAATGCCATCGGCCCGGTTAGCACTCCGTTGCATCTTTTCAAACCCGTTTTCAATACTGCTCTGAAACGCCATGAACAGTAAGCCAACTCCTGTTTCCGGCTCTTTATCAAGATCTCCGTTCCTGCCGGCTTCATCATAGGGAATGCCCCTGCGTGTAATTCGTTGCGGAGCTTCATAGCCGGGTATAGCTTCCCGTATTTCACTGACCGTGCTTCTCGGGTTTACTAATCGTATATGCGAAAAAAAAGGGCATTTATTACCTGCTGTATCGTTGGTATAATCAAATTCATTACCTGTATTCTTATCATCTTCCTCGTTGTGCATGGTTACCGGTGTACCATTTTCAAACCTGCCTACCACATAAGCGCCTGCGATCTCTGCCTGATCCTCTTCTCCTTTGGGCAGATTAGGGAAAAGAATAGCCCCCAATTCTTCTTCACGCTCCTTAAAGCCTTTTACATTCTGTTCCAGTTTTCTGAATACCAGGAAACTGCCATAGCAATTACCTTTTAACCTGCCGGGGTCTTCCACCAGCAAAATATCAGTCCTGGCAGCATCATTATAAACAGTACCGGGCTGGTATGAAGCAAGGAACTGCGGCTGACTAATACCATCTACATAACCGAAATGCTCTATACCTTCTTCTGCATCATTCCGCAACATCTCCCCCTTCTGCACGTCGATAGCTGAACAACAACCAGCAAATACTTTTTTTACCTCTTCCATTGCCATCTCAAGATCCTCTTGCTTGTCATCAGCCAGCAGGATCATCAGGTCAATACCACGTGCATACTGTACTTCCCATTCCTCACTCACCGGGTCGCCCAGCATGTTTGCCCGCTTTGCCATTCCCTGCGCAAAAGCATTATTTTCCTGTGCTGCCCATATATCATCCAGCCCTAAAGCCTTATATCCGCTCATGGATAGATAGAGTCCTTTCACAATGCCCCCATCGTGTGTTTTATCCAGCTTTCTTTTTGCAATATCCACGTGCTGTTTAAACGCCGCTGTTATGCCAGCTGCATAACCAGCAATACTCTTTCTCCATTCCTCTTTATTTGCCTTATCAAACTTCAGCAATACATGCCAGGCATAATCTCTGCCGTGGTGTACGAGTATATGCGACTGCAGGTTGCGTAAGAGCTCAAAGTCAGGAGTAGCAGTATCGCGCGTATATAATTTTAAACTGTCCAGCAGTTGTTCATCAGTAGTTAATTCCGGCATAGAGGTTTCTTTTTCCAAAGGTTCGCTGCTCACTCCATCAAAACAACATGACAGTTCCCGTTTTTTTACCGGTGTAAACACAAGGAAAAACACCGTGTTTCCGCCTGTATTGACGATTAAACGCCGGTATCTGTAAAGAGGTATGATCAATAAACAGCTTACTATCAGTGCAATTGACAAAACCTGTATCCTGCGCTTAAAACCTCCTTGTTACAAAAGAGCCTTCTGCGATTTATATTAACAGTGATATCCGATTACAAACAAATAAACCGTTATTGTATGGCGCCTATTCAATTTGCTTTTGAGCAAAATCAACTAACCTCTTACTTTGTTAACAACTCATTCGACAAACTGGTTATTTCTCTCTGCCCCGTCAAAATGCCTGGTGAAACCCATAGCTACATGTACGCTTGCGGACAGGCATATACAGCTGCCAATACTGTAGTGCCTGATACCATTATAACACTGGCCTGCCCCAATCCTCCGGGCTGGAAAGATTGTGATGGGGCAGGTAATACTTCGTTGGTAACTGCTCAGCAGTTGGCTAATACACCCAAGTTTTCTTTGTCGAAAGAAGATTTAGGGATTATATTAGGGAAGAACAAGTATAAAAAGGGAAACAGAGCCCAGGTATTGATACAACTGGAAGGTGAAAATACAGAAGAAGGGCTGGAGACTTTTATTAATGTAGTAGCATTGGATGATGATGGCAAAAACGTTAAATCTACCCTAGCCACCGCTTTCCAGGAAGCCACATCAGGTGCACAGTTAAAAACAGCCTAAATATAATCGTTATAAAATCTATTTTACCTTATCTCGACGTTGCTGCTCCCCTTATCACACTTTTCTTCGCCATGTTCCGCGCAGAAAAGAAGTTAGGGGAGCATGCTTTTATTGTCATTTATCTTTTTACCCAGCTTATACTGAATGGCGCTACTAAATACCTGCTGCTCATAGACGCAAAGAATATTTATGTGTACCAGCTTAACTGTATTCTTTCTTTGATAATTATCAATGCTTATTTTCTGTTCAGCTATTATGCTGATATCCCGTTCCGGCTTTTCCGCTATTACATCATCCTTTCTGCTATATCTGTAATCATTACCTCTATTATTATTTCGAGTGAAGATGACACCTCGTTCAACAGCAACAGTTATAGCGTAACCGCGCTGGTTATCTTTGCACAATGCCTGCTGTACTATTGCCTCAAGCTATTAAAGCCTGTCTCGGAAAACATTGTTCGCACCCGTTCTTTCTGGTTTATTATGGGCATTTTTATTTACTATGGTGGTTCTTTTTTTATATTTTCAACCTATAGGATCCTATCCTCTTTAAATGAGAAATACGTATCTCTACCCTGGAAATTTCATAACATATTTCTGTTCCTGATGTGCATTTGTTTTTCAATTGCTTTTACATGCCGGACATCCCCGAAAACATAATTATCATTATTTCGCTCAGTCTTTTTATGCTATTGATCATAGCATTCATCGTGGTATTTATTGTTTTATATCAAAAAAGACACAAGAAATACATCGAAGAGAAAACCGCGCTGGAAAACAATTTTCACCAGGCCTTATTACAGGCACAGCTTGAAATTCAGGAACAAACACTTCAGAATATTTCACAAGAAGTACATGATAACATAGGGCAGGTACTCAGCCTGGCCAAAATGTACCTGGGAACCATGTACACCGCCAGCACAGAACAATTGCATGCCAAACTGGATGATACCCGGGGGCTGGTAGGTAAAGCCATACAGGACCTTCGCGACCTGTCTAAAATGCTGCATACCGGATACGTAACCGAAATGGGGTTGCTCCGCTCAGTTGAATATGAGCTGGAGATGTTAAGGAAAACAGGCACCATTGAAGCAGTAGCTGAAGTAGAGGGAACTCCTTATAAATCCGACGCCCGTAAAGAACTCATCCTGTTCAGGATAATACAGGAAGTAATTCATAACGTTATCAAACACGCAGAGGCCGGCCGCATTACTGTACTATTTAATTATCAACCCGCATACCTGTCTGTTACACTTACGGATAATGGAAAAGGTTTCGATATGACACTGTTAAATACAAACGAAAATACTAAATTTGGCCTGGGCCTTCGTAACATGCAGAACAGGGCTCATTTGATTGGCGCAGAATTTTCTCTATCCAGTATCCCTGGAAATGGAACCACGGTAACACTGATCCTACCCTGTTGACCTAAAACCCCCCAACATATGCAAAAAGCGAAGGCCAGTGTCGCTGTGGTAGATGATCATGTGCTGTTGCGAAATGGTTTGGCAACCCTTATTCGTAGTCTCGACAAGTATGCAGTATTATTTGAAGCCGCCAATGGCAAAGACTTTATTCAGCAATTAAAGCCCAAATACCTTCCTGACATTGTACTGCTGGACATTAACATGCCCGAAATGGACGGGTATGAAACCGCACTGTGGTTAAAACGCAACTATCCCGAAATTAAAGTACTGGCACTTTCCATGTACGATAATGAAAATGCCATTATCCGTATGATGAAGAACGGCGCTAAAGGTTATATTCTCAAAGACATTGATCCGCTCGAATTCAGGCAGGCCCTGGACTCCCTGATACGCAAAGGCTTTTATTATTCCGAAATGGTTACCGGTAAACTTATCCATGCAGTTAATACAATGGACGAACCCGGCCAGACCATTCAAAAACTGGTAACACTGAACGAACGTGAAATAGATTTTCTGAAACTTGCCTGCTCTGAACTTACCTATAAAGAAATAGCAGACAAAATGTATGTGAGCCCCCGTACTGTGGATGGCTACCGCGATACACTATTTGAAAAGCTGAGCATCAAAACCCGTGTGGGGCTTGTACTATACGCTATAAAAAACGGGATAGTGAGTGTTTAAACCACACTACCCCGTTATTATGCTTATCATCCCCTTCCGGTGTAAGAACAGCCCACGTTCTCACCCCTTTGCATAACCTCAAAAGCTCTCCGGCCTTGCCGGTCTCTCTTTATCTTATTCAAAAATCGCAAGGTTATTTTACCCTGGCAAGGTGAAATAAACCCGTATAAGTACACATCAGGATACCGTGTTTTTCACGTAACCTGTTAACCATACAAGTGGTAATGTTGCTAATACGTTTTACTTAAACCCATACCTTTTGTGAAACCAGTAAATAATGCCAGATGGCCGGAAAGAGGGGATATACAACACAACGATTTAACGAGGAGCTTCTTCACATTAAGCTTGAGATCCAGGCACACAGCCTCGATATGATGATCAGGGAGATCTATGAAAATGTGGGACAGGTGCTTAGCCTTGCAAGGCTAAACCTGACTGCCCTGGGCAATCGCAAGACAGAAGAAATAAAAAGCACCCTTACAAGCTCAGGAGAATTAGTAGGGAAAGCGATTAAAGATCTTCGCCTGCTATCGAACCCGGTAACAGCAAAAGAGATCACAGAAAAAGGACTGATCGTTGCTTTACAGCACGAAATACAAACGATCAACCGTATAGGACACTGTACTGTTCAAGCTGAGATTGCGCATCCGTTCCCGCGCTTTGATACTGCAGAAGAGCTGGTGATGTTCCGCATTGTACAGGAGTGTTTGATCATTATTGCCTCCTATGCATATAACAACAACATTATTGTTACTGCAGATCATTCAGGCAAAGAAGTAACAGTGAGCATTAATAGCACGATAACAACCGGGGACGAACTGACAGGACCAGACCTTTCACTACTGCAAAAAACCTTATCGGCAAAAGCGAGAATGATCAATGCTGTACTTTCTGTCAATAAAATCAACGACGTGCTTGAAATACAGGTTCGCCTATCCGATCCCAAAACATTTTAAAGTATGAAACAATCAATTAAAATAGCCCTGGTAGACGATCACGCATTGCTGCGTAAAGGATTGGCAGAATTGATCAAGAACATTGGCTACCCTGTTGTTATTGAAGCCGACAATGGGAAAGACTTTATGGCCAAAATGAAAACCTCTTATCAGCCTGATGTAGTATTGCTGGATATCAATATGCCGCAGATGGATGGCTATGAAACAGCCTTGTGGTTGAAACAGCAACACCCCGAAGTAAAGGTGCTTGCTCTTAGCATGTATGATGATGAGAACGCCATTATCCGCATGTTAAAAAATGGCGCTAAAGGCTATATATTGAAAGACACCGATATATCGCTGCTAAAAGATGCCATTGAAAATGTGTATGCCAAGGGCTTTCATTATTCAGAAATGGTAACAGGACGTCTTATACATTCACTTAACAATATGGACAACAATCATAACGGTACCGCACAGTTATTAAAGCTGAACGACCGCGAAGTGGAATTCCTGAAACTAGCCTGCTCCGAAATGACCTACCGGGAAATAGCAGAGAAAATGTTCCTGAGCCCCCGCACCATTGACGGCTATCGCGATGCGCTGTTTGAAAAACTTGCTATTAAAACCCGTGTAGGATTAGCTATTTATGCTATCAAGCATGGGGTAGTGCACGTTTGATCAATGTGCAGATTTATTAATGTGGAAATATGCAAATGCAATATATCCGGATGGGTAAATAAGAACAAATGATGCAAGCCCGTTCTAAAAGACCTGCAACTTGTAACCTGTATCCGGTAACCGGTAACTAGTTCAGCACACTTTTCTCTTTCTCAGTCGGTATTTTCTGCTCCTGTACAATAGCTTTCCAGCCTCCCACAACATTGCGCAGGTTATGTATGCCCTGTCGTTTCATCAGCGAAGCGGCAATAATACTGCGATAGCCACCGGCACAGTGTACGTACAGGTTCTGTTTATCAGTAAAGTTGGCCATGCTGCCGGGATCGTTCAGTTCATCCAGTGGAATATTGACAGCGTCTTTTACATGCCCGTCTGCAAATTCAGCTTCACGGCGCACATCTACCACCACCAGGTTAGGATCAAATGGCAGATCCATCGCCAGTTCATCAGCTTCCACATCAATGATCATATCCATCTCTTCTCCTGCATTGATCCAGGCTTGCAGTCCGCCGGCCAGGTAACCATTGATATGCGAAAAACCAACTCTTGCCAGTCGCACCACGCTTTCTCTTTCTTCGCCGGGTGCAGTTACCAGTATAATTGTTTTATCAAAAGGCAGTAAGCTACCAGCCCATTCAGCAAAACGTCCGTCAAGACCAATGCTGATAGCACCGGGAACAAACCCTGATACAAATTCTTTCGAATTGCGCGTATCCAGGATAATTGCCTCTTCTTTTGTACTCAGTGTTTTAAACTCCTCTACATTCAGCGGGGTAAGCCCTTTGCCCAAAATATTGTCCAGGCTATCGTAGCCTTCTTTGTTAATACGTGCGTTGATTGGGAAATATTGAGGAGGAGCAGCCAGGCCATCTGTAACGGCTGCAATAAATGCTTCTCTTGTTTGCGGTTGCAGAGCATAATTGGTTTGCTTTTGCTCGCCAATGGTACTGTAGGTTTCAGGACCCAGGTTTTTACCACAACTGCTGCCTGCGCCATGTGCAGGATATACGATCACATCATCGGGCAACGTGATGATCTTATTCTGAAGAGAATCATACATTTTTGAAGCCAGCTCTTCTTTTGTCAGGTCTCCGCTACTGAGGTCGGGACGGCCCACATCGCCTACAAACAACGTATCCCCGGTAAAAACAGCATGAGCCTTACCTGTTTCATCGCGCAGCAGGTAGCAGGTGCTTTCCAGTGTATGCCCGGGTGTATGCAATGTTTCTATGGATACATTACCCAGTTTAAACCGTTCACCATCTTTTGCCAGGTGAATAGGGAAATTGGTCTCTGTACCAGGGCCGTATACAATAGGGGCGCCGGTAGCCTTTTGTAAATCAAGGTGTCCGCTTACAAAATCGGCGTGAAAATGCGTTTCAAAAATATATTTGATGGTAACACCACGTTCTTTTGCCAGCTGCAGGTATGCATCCACATCGCGCAGGGGGTCAATAATCGCTGCTTCGCCCTCACTTTCAACGTAATAAGCCGCTTCACTCAAACATCCCGTGTACAATTGCTGTATAAACATAGCAGGAAATTATTTTGACAAAGTTACCAAAAATAAAAAAGCAGAAGATGGGTGTTCATCTTCTGCTTGTTCGCTGGTTGTCAGTCAGTACGTTACACTGAGGATCAGGAGTTAAGATCTTCCACACACTTCATAATGTGGGCTACCCTAAGTGTGTTAACGGAATAATAGATAAACTTGCCGTCCCTCTCTGTTTTCACCACTCCTGCTCTTCTAAGAATTGCAAGGTGTTGTGAGGCAACAGATTGTTCGAGTCTAAGTCGCACATAAATTTCCGTCACAGTGAGACGTCTGTTCTCATCAATGAGTTTGACAATTTGCTGACGCAACTTATGGTTCAAAGCCCTCAGGATCATGGCCGCTTTCTTCAAATTGAGGAAATCGACCTTCACAGAGTCACCATCGCCACCATTTGCGTTCAGCACCATGGAGTAATTGGTTGTTACGTTCATGTGCACATCAGAGCGTTTTAAAGATAAAATAGGATAAAGAGAGAGAATCAAATTTACAAGAAAAAAAATATGAACCTGATTAAAAAGAAGGAAAAAGGTTCAGTTAGTCATTTTTTTATATAAGTGTAAAACTCCTTTAAATAAGCTGGTTCTGTATAAGCAAGATCTGAAAACTGTTGTTCCCGGTACTTTTTTTCTGCTATCAAAGCCAGATTGGGCGCTATTTCCAGCGCTTTTTCAACGTAATACGCATTGGAACTCCCGCATATTGGTTTCCACTTAGGAGAACCGTTGCCAATAAACAGGATCGCGTTTTTTTCCAGCAGTTCTGCGAATGAATTTTTTTCTAATATCAGGGCCGATTCCGGCATTTTTTCCTCCAAATTGGTATCGTACACGCCCGTAAACACCTCCATTCTGCGTGCATCGATCATCGGACAGATTAAAATTGGCTGGTCAGCCGCAACTTCCTGCAAAGGAAACAGCTCGTTTACAGCAGCAAATGCCATTGTTTTAAGTGTGCTTTCCGTAATCAACGGGATCTTCAACGCATAGCACAATCCTTTGGCCGATGCCAGCCCTACCCTTAAACCTGTATATGAACCGGGGCCAATAGTAACCGCAACGGCATCAAGCTGTTGCATTGTAACCCTCGCCTCCAGTACCAGTTTACTCACTGCAGGCTGCAGCCAGGATGCATGATCCTGCTGGCTTTCATTTACTGCTGTCCCTAATACCTTACCATCTTTTGCCAGACAAATACCCGCAGTTTCTGTTGCTGTATCTATGTTTAAAATCAATGCCATCTCAATAAAATATAAATGTCTCTTACTTCTTTAACCAATTTGACTATCCGGTCTTTATCCCTTTCTCCTTTAACTATTTAGCCTTTCTAACCTCTTCTTCCAGTGCCGGTGCGGGTTTGTAACGCTCATCTGTACGGGAAAGTTCGTGCAGAAGTTCGTACACACGTGGCAGGCCTATCTTGTCGCTCCATTCAAAAGGCCCCATCGGGTAATTAGTGCCCAGTTTCATCGCAATATCAATCTCTTCACGACTGCTTACCTGCGCACCCCAGGTATAAAAGGCCTCGTTGATGATCATGGCAAGTACACGGGCAGTGATCATACCCGGCACATCAGGAACAACCTGGTAGCTCCACTGAAGTTTATCAAAAACAGCTTGTACCGCCATTTCTTTCCCCGCAGGTACTGCTGCTTCAATTACAGGTCTTTGCAACATGCCCTGCCATGCATTAATGCGGATAATATCGGCCCCGATGGCCTTCGTTGTATACACCACTGCATTTACCAGCACAGGTTTGTCTGTCAACCGTTTAAGCCTGCTGATCCTTTCCAGGTCCATGGTAAACAACAGATCCATATACACATCAGCCTCAATGATCAGCAATGATTGCAGCGAATCGGCCCAGATGACCTCTACACCCTCCGGCACACCCTTCTGTAATAGTTCCTGTTTCAACCCTTCATCTGCCAATACAGCAAGCGTCATATTATAAAAATTTAGCGCAAAGAAAATTGATTATCCGCAAACACCCTAAAGGTATAAAGCATAAGGAGTTTATCACTCATTGCCTGCCCCGAAGGGGAATAAAGGCGTGGCCCGGTTGCAACATCATGCTACATATCGCATAGTGTCTCATAACCGTTCCACGAATTAAGAAAGGGCCACAGCGTGGCCTCCTGTTTATAGAAATGAATATAATGAGCATGTCCCGGCTCCGGTAGGAGCCTCAGGTGCCTTACAGGAAGCTCCTACCGGAGCTGAATGCCTCGATAAAATTGATTTTCTATAAACAGGTAGCTCCTCCGGAGCTTTAATGCACTAACATTCGCTGGTTGACTAATTTCCAATCCCTGCTTATTCCCCGCCCTAAAGGGCAGGGCAACGACTTAAATACATTTCCAGAAAAACAACATCCCCCTTCTGCTAAAGCCGAACGGGAATCAAGGCGTGGCACGGTTGCAGCATCCGGCTATCTATCCAACAACCTGCTTGTAACCGTGCCACGCCTTCTCACCTGCTTTGCGCTCTGCGTTAAGCATTCCAAGCTCCTGTTTTCCTTGTGCCTTGTCTCTTAAATCTTGTGCCTTTCCTTTTTCCAAATTCCTCATTTCTAATTCCCTATCAGCTCCCTACCAACTCCTGACCTGATCCCTACTTAACCCGTACTTCCTCCGTACCAAACCCTTAATTTCTGCGCTCTTAGGGCGAACAAATACCGAAGGAAATACGGACCAATACCGAAGTAATACCGAATTAAACCCCTATCTGGGTATAAGCAGGGCCCTCGAAGTCCCGGCCAATAGCCAGTATTTTGTTAAATGTCGGCGGCTTAAACCATTGTGTACGTACCAATAGTACCGGTTAGGGTTGGCCGTAATGGATGGATCAGTCTAAGTATTTACCTTTAAGAAGCATTATCCGTGATAAAATCATTTACCCATGAGGAACAAGAAGAAAGAGCCGGTTCCTGAAAACGCCTGGATAGGTACCATGAAGCGCAGGGGGCTTACCCTTTACATGCTGAATGGGGAGTACCTCATACGTACCAAGAGCTCGCTAACCGGTGAAAAGGTAAAAAGAGCCGCATGCTTTAAGAATACCAGGAAATCTGCAACGCGACTGAGTAAGGCCTCTTCATTGGCCGCAGCCGTTTACAATCAACTCCCCGAAGGCTGGAAACTACATTCCCTCTACCGCACTATGACAGGCATTGCGACCCTGCTGATAAAAGCAGGCAAGCAGGATGGTGCAGCCATTACCACCGCACTGTGGAAATACCTTGAAGAAGTGGGGTTTCGTAAAGACATTGAGTATGAACCGGTGCTCCCTTCGACGACCGTGTATGAGGAGCGGGGCTTAAAGTATAAGGTTCAAAGTATAAGGTCGTTTTATTGTAAACCACTATACAGGTATATAACACCCCGTACTTCAGGGATGCTTTTTACGCAGGCAGGTGAAGTTGGGCAAAGAACTCCATGCAGCGGCAATCAGGCATTGCTGGATTCCGGTTGAGACGATGCAGCAAAAGCCGGTAGCAACCAGAATACAGAGTCAGTTGATTTTATCTATTTTTGGTGCATGGAAAAAAAGATCATCAACACTACCAATGCACCTGCTCCCATAGGCCCTTATAGCCAGGCTGTACAGGTTGGCAGCTTGCTTTTTGTATCAGGCCAGGTAGCCATCAATCCGGCTACGGGCAATATTGATGCAACGGATGTAATTGCAGAAACCCACCAGGTAATGCACAATATCAAAAGCATTTTAACCGAAGCGGGCTATGATTTTAACCACGTGGTAAAAACAACCATTTTCCTGAGTGATATGAGTCTGTTTGCTACCGTAAATGAAGTGTACGGCAAATATTTCTCTTCCGATTTTCCTGCACGCGAAACAGTAGCAGTGAAAGGATTGCCTAAAAATGTAAATGTAGAGATCAGCGTAACAGCTGCTAAATAAGTATTGAAGACAGGAAGTCCGCAAGTCAGGAAGACAATTGCCTTTACTGATTTGCGGACTTTTTACTTTCCGTCTTTCGGACTTATTGTTATTTCAACACTCCCAGCTCTTTACCAATTTTTGTAAAGGCGGCAATGGCTTTGTCAAGATGTTTTTGCTCATGCGCAGCACTCAGTTGCACACGGATACGAGCCTTGCCTTTTGCCACTACAGGGTAGAAGAAGCCAATTACATAAATGCCTTCTTCCAGTAGTTTGGCAGCAAAGCTCTGCGCCACTACTGCTTCATACAGCATAATGGGAACAATAGGGTGATCACCGGGTTTAATATCAAAGCCGGCCTCTGTCATTTTACTGCGGAAATACTTGGTATTGTATTCCAGTTTATCGCGCAGTTCAGTTGTTTCGCTCAGCAGGTCCAGCACAGCAATGGAAGCACCAACAATGCTGGGCGCCAGTGTATTGGAAAACAGGTAAGGGCGTGAGCGCTGGCGCAGCATATCAATCACTTCTTTACGTCCGCTGGTAAAGCCGCCGGATGCACCACCCAATGCCTTACCCAGGGTACCGGTAATGATATCAATCTTACCCATTACACCACGATACTCATGCGTACCGCGACCCGTTTTACCTAAAAAGCCGCTGGAGTGACACTCGTCAATCATGATCTCAGCGTCGTATTTTTCAGCAAGTGCTACAATTTTATCCAGTTGCGCAATGGTTCCATCCATACTGAATGAACCGTCTGTTACAATAATGCGATTGCGAAGACCCGCTGTTTCTTTCAGCTTCGCCTCCAGGTCGTCCATATCATTGTGCTTGTAACGGAAACGCTGTGCTTTGCACAAACGAACACCATCAATGATGGAGGCATGGTTCAGCTCATCAGAAATGATGGCATCCTGCTCGCCGTACAATGGCTCAAATACACCACCGTTGGCATCAAAAGCTGCAGCATACAGAATGGTATCTTCTGTGCCCAGGAATTTGGAAATTTTGGCTTCCAGCTCACGGTGAATATCCTGTGTTCCGCAGATGAAACGCACGCTGCTCATGCCATAACCACGATAGTCGATATACTTTTTAGCAGCTTCCAGTACTTTGGGGTGAGAAGACAGGCCCAGATAGTTATTGGCACAGAAATTCAGTACTGTTTTTCCGTTCACAACGATCTCTGCACCCTGCGGAGATTCGATAATACGTTCAGTTTTATATAAACCGGAGGTTTTAATTTCTTCCAGTTCAGTTTGTAAGCGCTTAACTAAGCTCTCGTTCATAGTAGATATCGTTTTGAGCCAGCAAAAGTAATTGAATTTGAAAATGTGTCGCTGAAATTTGAAAAAGGGCATAATTATCAATAATCAACTGCCGCTGACACATTAAACCCGGCTTTCATATTAACCTTTTTTAACCATTTATAACTTTAATTTCCCGAAACTGTAACATTTTCACTATACCTTCGTCTTATAGTACAAAACACCCTGATTTATGCGTAATAAAAGCATTGCCCGACTACTTCTGATTACTGCCGTACTGGTGGTAACCGGCAGTATGCTGGCCATTGCTTCGGCCCAGGCCGTAAAGAACGCCAGGGAGATCAGGAAAGAGTGCGCCGGGGAAGCTTTGGGCTGTTGCGATAAAACACAAGGTGAATTTACCATTTGGGAAATCCTTAGCCGAACTGTTTTCACATCTATCCAATAATTGATTATCAATATTTTATAATATAAAGAGGCTTTCATGCCTCTTTTTTATTTTTACAGCATATTTTTTTAAAATGGTTGTAACTTCTGCCAGTTGTTGTACGTATAACTAATAACTGACTAATAGTTTATCAACAGAGAGGTTCCTGCTTATGACAGAGAGAGAATACAATCAATGTGTTAATGACTACGCCGACAACGTGTTCAGGTTTATTGTAAAAAACCTGAAACATGAGGAAGATGCACGCGATGTGGTACAAACCGCGTTTGAGAAGATGTGGATCAACCGGGCAGACATTGACAATGCACGTTGTAAAAGTTATTTGTTTACAGTGGCATATAACCAGATGATCGATCATCTGCGTAAAGCAAAAAGGGTGAGTTTGCGTGATGAGTTCAGAGAAGAAGCCCGCATTCTGGACAGGCCGGTACACAATACCCGCAAAGTGCTGGAAGAGGCACTAAGCAGGTTGAGCGAAACACAACGTTCGCTGGTACTGCTGAAAGATTACGAAGGCTATTCATATGAGGAGATTGGCCAGATCACGGGATTGAGTGAAAGCCAGGTAAAAGTGTACCTGCACCGCGCCCGTGTTCAGTTAAAAAACTATTTGGTAAGCCCTGAAAATGTATTGTAGCATGAACATTAACCGTCATAATTACGAAGAATTTTTCCTGATGTATGTTGACAACGAGCTGACGCCCGCTGAACGTACAGCAGTAGAAATGTTCATCAACGAAAATCCTGACCTGCGTGCAGAGCTGGAAATGTTCCAGGATACTGTAATGCAGCCCGAAGAAAAGATCAGCTTTGGCAACATACAGTCATTATTGAAAAAAGAAGAACCTGCAGGCGCTATCAGCGACAGCAACTGCGAGGAGCATTTTGTTCTGTACGGCGATAATGAACTGAACAATAAAGAAAAAGACCTGGTAGAACAGTTTGTGTACAGGAATCCGCAGCACCAGGCATCTTTTGAACTGATACAGCAAGCAAGATTAACACCTGACAATAGTATTGTATTCCCGGATAAAAGTGTTTTGTACCGCCACGAAAAAGGCGAACGCGTAATTGTGATGCGTTGGTTCCGTGTAGCAGCTGCGGCAGCAGTAATATTGCTGGCAGGTGGCTATGCATGGTACAATATGACCAATGATCCGGACGGAACAACTGGTCAGGTAGCAGGCAGTGTAAACCAGGCTACAGTATCGCCTAACAGAAGCAACAATCCTGCTGTAACACCCAACACAGGCAGCAATACAACTACCCTTCCAACCCAGGAAAGCACAGTTACTACAACACCTGGTGAAGAAACTATTGCAGCAACCAACACAGGTGCCGCTGGCAAACGCAATACAGGTATTGCAGGTACCACAGAGCCATCTACAACAGAAACTGCAAAAATAGATCCGCCTGGCAGTAACCCTACAGGTACTACAAACGTATCACAAGAAGTACCAACAGTTGAACCACCAATACAAACTGTAGCAATTGCTGGTAATGTGGATATGACACCTGCAGCAACTGTTACAACAGCAGTAGTAGCAGCAACTAATCTTCAAACCACTCAGACAAACATAACTCCAACTGTTTATAATGGACCAGACGGAGAAGAAAACACAACTAACACCAAAAAAGGTTTTCGTGGACTGCTTCGTAAAGTAGCGCGCACTTTAGATAAAGCCACCACCACAGAATCAGGAGAAGACGATAAAGGCGGCATACGCATTGCCAGCTTTTCATTTGCATCAAAATAATTCAATTCACAAAAGATTAAAAAGGAATATATGAAACGGGTACTCATACTCCTGGTGGGCATTGGTATGGCTTTAACCAGTACAGCGCAAACCGATACAACACAAAGAAAGACAGATACCATCCATATCGGTAATATGATCATCATTAAAACACCGGGTGCTGCCCCTACTCCTGAAAGCACCAGGGAAGCGATCAGGACCTACGAAAGAAAACGCAAGGCTTCACCGGTAAGCACCAACTGGCTGGTAATCGATATTGGTTTTACCAATTACTCAGACAAAACCAATTATGCCGGCGCCGAAGCACAGGCTTTTGCACCGGGTGCTACAGAAGACTGGTTTAAACTGCGCAGTGGAAAATCTTCTACTGTCAGTATCTGGATCTTCATGCAAAGGATCAGCCTTATTAAAAACTATGTAAACCTGAAATACGGCTTAGGGGTTGAAACCAATAATTACCGCTACACACAACCGATCAAATACAACACCAATCCTACACAGGTGGTAATGGACAACAGTACGCACTATTCAAAGAATAAACTGGCGGCAGATTATGTGACCATTCCCATGATGCTGAACTTCAACTTTACCCCCCGTCGTAAACATAGCTATGGCTTTAGCGTAGGCGCCAGTGCAGGCTACCTGTACTCCAGCAGGCAAAAGACCATTACCGACAAAGATGGTAAGCAGAAAACGCACGATGACTTTGACCTGGACCCCTGGAAAATATCTTATGTTGGCGAAGTAAGTCTTGGATATATAAAATTGTTCGGATCACTGGCAACCAAAAGCATGTTCGAAAAAGGTTTGGATCAAACACCTTATAGCTTTGGTATACGCCTCAGCAACTGGTAAAAATTCCGGAAACCTGAATAGAAAAATCCCGCTCATCGCAGCGGGATTTTTCGTTTTATTCAACTGTACAGCAGTATTTTAATACCCCCTGTAATTTTTCCAGAACAAACAAGGTGTTAAACTTTTCCACATAAAAAATATTTTCACCATAGCCCCGTTCAAGAAAACGGAACCTGATCACTTTAACACTCAATATTTTTAAACCATAACCCTATAAGTTGGTCTTTACGCAAAACCAGGTTATCATGAAACGCAGAATAGTCCTAGCAACACTACTGTTATCTGTAGTAATCCTACCCTCATTTTTGGTTAACAATACAAGATTTACGAACAGAAGTAAATTCAACAGAACACTTGATGGCGAAGTGTACCTTATCATCAGTAAATCAGCCTACGAATTGCAAGTGTATGATAAAGAAGGCTGGTATGCTACCTACCCCGTGGTATTTGGCAATAAAGACCAGGGCGATAAAATGGTAGAAGGTGACCGCAAAACACCGGAAGGCAGCTTTAAAATCATTTCTAAAAAACCACATGAAAAGTGGCATAAAATGTTAATGCTGGATTATCCCACCAAAGAAAGCTGGGATAAATTTAACCAGCGCAAGTCTACAGGTTCTATTCCTAAAAATGCACGGATTGGTGGGGGTATTGCCATCCACGGTACATGGCCTCATGACGATATTGTAGTGGATGATTTCACTAACTGGACTAATGGCTGCATTGCTCTGAAAAATGAAGACCTGGATGAACTGGATGAAATATTACCGGTAGGCACTAAAGTCGTTATCAAAAGATAAATGATATTAAAACATCAATAAATCAACCAACGGCGATTGTCTGAGCAAGGCAATCGCTTTTTAGTTTTAAGAACCGGCGGCTAAAAGCGCTGCTTATACATTAGCTCTTTTTTTTACTTATAAAATACAGTTAAGGGGTTACTGACCTCGTATAATTACCCGGCTTACCGCTGGTAATTTTCCTTGCCCCGCAACGATTTAATTAAGATAACTGTCTTTTCTTTGTTCTTTGAGATCAATCCAACCTTGTTGGCATGAATCTCGTATTATAAATAAGATCTTTTGCAAAAAAGATCGCTTACCTCGTGAGACACAACAAGCCATACAAGCATTGGCTTTATGGAAAGATGGTCAATGTTTCCGTCTCTATGAAAACCCCACACTCCAGCCGTGGGGTTTTTCTTTTAGAATAATTAGCAGCAAATATTCTTCAAATAAAAAGCCCGGTGTTTGTTCTAAACACCGGGCTCATATTTTTAAGGACCTTGTAGTTGCTACAATTTCCCTGCTTTTATTTCCTCTACAACACCGGGATCCAGTAAAGTAGATGTATCGCCGAGGCTGTTTAATTCACCTTCGGCAATCTTGCGCAATATGCGACGCATGATCTTACCACTCCTGGTTTTAGGCAATCCACTTACCAGTTGTATCTTATCCGGCTTGGCAATAGGGCCAATGATGCGCGATACTGTTTGTGTGATATTCAGTTTCATCTGCGCAGGGTCGATAGTGGGTTCCTGGCAAATTACAAATGCGTAAATACCCTGCCCTTTAATATCGTGCGGATAACCTACTACAGCACTTTCTACCACACCGGCATGCATATTGATCGCATTCTCCACTTCGGCTGTACCTATACGGTGACCGCTTACATTCAATACATCATCTACACGACCAGTAATGCGATAGTTGCCCTCTGCATCACGCAAAGCACCATCACCGGTAAAATATAAGTTTTCGTAAGTAGCAAAATAGTTCAGGCGGCAACGCTCATGGTCACCATAGGTAGTGCGCAACATACCAGGCCAGGGAAATCTGATACAGAGGTTACCTGCTGAATTACCATCAGCATCCGGTGTTACCTCTTCTCCTTTTTCATCTACCAGTACAGGTTGCACACCCGGTAACGGCAATGTAGCCCATGATGCTTTTGCCGGTGTAACGCCTGCCAGGTTTGAAATAAGGATACCACCGGTTTCTGTTTGCCACCAGGTATCTACTACCGGCGTTTTGCTTTTACCAATGTTTTCATAATACCAGTTCCAGGCCTCTTCATTAATAGGCTCACCTACAGAGCCCAGTACCTTCAATGAAGTGAGCTTATGTTTTTGTACCGGTTCTAATCCAAAGCCCATCAGTGAGCGGATAGCTGTGGGTGCAGTGTACAATGTGCTCACTTTATACTTGTCTACAATATCCCAGAAGCGGGCGGCATCCGGATAAGTAGGTACCCCTTCAAAGATCAGCGAAGTAGCACCTGCACTTAAAGGGCCATATACAATGTAGCTATGACCGGTGATCCAACCGATATCAGCCGTACAGAAAAAGATATCTTCAGGTTGGTATTGAAATACGTTTACAAAAGAATAGTTGGTGTACACCATATAGCCACCGCAGGTATGCACTACACCTTTGGGCTTGCCGGTAGAGCCGGAGGTGTATAAAATGAACAGCATATCTTCTGCGTCCATCTCCTCAGCAGGACAATCAGGATTACCCTGTGTTTCCACCTGTTTAATTTCATCTTCCCACCACACATCACGTCCTTTGATCATAGACACCGGGGTGCGGGTACGCGTAAGCACAATTACTCTTTTTACAAAGGGACATTGTACCAGCGCATCATCGATCACACTCTTCAATGGAATTTCTTTATTGCCACGGAAAGCACCATCACAGGTAACTATATATTCAGCATGTGCATCCTGCAGCCTGTCTGCAATACTCTGAGCACTGAAGCCACCAAATATCACAGAGTGAATGGCGCCGATACGTGCACAGGCCAGTACAGCGATCACCAGCTCGGGCACCATGCCCATGTAAATACAAACACGGTCGCCTTTCTGAACACCATTATTTTTTAATACGTTGGCAAACTGTACTACTTTATTATGCAACTCACGATAGGTAAGTATGCGATGACGCTCTTCGGGGTCATTGGGTTCCCAGATAATAGCAGGTTTATTGCCAATAGAAGGCAGGTGACGGTCGATACAGTTTTCTGTAATATTCAGCTTGGCACCGCTGAACCACTTTACAGAAGGTGTTTTAAACTCCCAGTTCAACACTTTGTTCCACTGCCTGCGCCAGTAAAAATGCGAAGCCACATCACCCCAGAATGCTTCAGGGTCTTCTATACTTTTTTTGTAGACTTTCCGGTACTCCTCGAGGGACTTAATTTGGTATGGATATGACATAATCGTAATACAATGTTTATGACAAACAAATTGAGCCTTTAAAGTACGAACATTCAGGTGAATACAAATCATAAAAAAGGATGGGAGTGCAACAATTTAATGCAACAGATTATTTTTTAAATTTTCTTTCGTTGCTGTTTTGTGTTACTAACACAAATAATTAATTTCCGGTATGAACCAAACGATTGCACCTAAAGGCATATGGAAAGTCATTGCCGCCTCCTCTGCCGGAACTTTAATTGAGTGGTACGATTTCTACATCTTCGGCAGTCTTGCTCCCATTATTGCAACGCATTTTTTTCCTAAAGGAAATCCAACAGCAGCTTTATTGTCAACACTGGCAACGTTTGCGGCAGGTTTCATTGTTCGTCCTTTTGGCGCACTTGTGTTTGGAAGACTGGGCGACATGATTGGCAGAAAATATACTTTTTTGCTAACGCTCGTTATTATGGGTGGCTCCACATTTGCCATTGGCCTTGTACCCGGCTATGCAAGTATTGGTTTTGCAGCACCATTAATCGTATTATTATTACGCTTACTGCAAGGTCTTGCGCTGGGTGGTGAATACGGAGGTGCAGCAACTTATGTTGCCGAACATGCACCTGCAGAAAGGCGCGGTTATTTTACCAGCTGGATACAGACTACCGCCACCCTGGGGTTATTCTTTTCACTCGGTATCATTCTGCTTACACGACATTTACTGGCACCGGACGCTGCTACCTCTATTCAACGTTTTGAAACATGGGGCTGGCGCATTCCTTTCCTCATTTCTATTCTGCTGGTACTGGTGTCTATTTACATACGTTTAAAAATGCAGGAATCACCACTCTTCTCCAAACTGAAGGAAGAAGGAAAAGTAGCAGTGAATCCTTTAAAAGAAAGCTTCGGACACAAGGCCAATTTAAAAATGGTATTGCTTGCATTATTCGGCGCTACCATGGGACAGGGTGTTGTATGGTACACCGGTCAGTTCTATGCACAATCATTTATTGAGAATGTTTGTAAAATTGATTTCGACCAGTCACGCACCATGTTGTTATGGGCTATTCTGTTCGCTACTCCTTTCTTTGTAGTATTCGGTGGCTGGAGCGATAAGATAGGTCGTAAGTGGATCATGATGGTAGGTTTGCTGCTCGCTATTACTACCTACCATTTTATTTTCAAACAATTCATTACACTGTCCGATCCTTCTCTGCGCACAGTTGCCCAAACAGAGTTTGTAAGCTCTGTAACCAAAGCCAGTGAAAAAAACACGGGTGATTCTATACGCGTTGTTACTAACAATATTCATTACAGTGATGGAGCAGTATTTAAACAGGTAAAAACAGACAGCTTGTTTGCTGATGTATCCAAAGCTGCTACAGCCAAAACTGTTATCAGCTATAAAGACAAGAAACTGGATACTGCTACTTACTGGAAATTTATAGGCTGGTTCTTTGTACTGGTAATGTATGTAACGATGGTGTATGGACCTATTGCAGCATTCCTGGTTGAATTATTCCCTACACGCATCCGCTACACCTCTATGTCGTTGCCTTATCATATCGGCAATGGTGTGTTTGGAGGATTGACGCCATTTATTGCAACACTGCTTACTACTATTTATGTAAACGATCATTTATCGGGTCTGTGGTACCCGATCCTGGTAGCAGCCGTGTGTTTGGTAATTGGTACTGTGTACATCAGCAACCGCATTGATACTGACGTTAACGATTAAAAACATTGTATGAATAGTTTAAAAAGAGCACTTGGCTTTATCTGGATGCTGGCAGGACCAGTAGTTGTTTTCTATCTTATAAAAACTGCCGCAGAAGAAATTGCCCGGAAACCGGTGATTGATACCAAAATACAATGGGCTGTTTTTATCATTGTATTCCTGCCGATCTCTATTGGCCTCTCCATATTTGGCTACTATGCAGTAAAAGGTGAATACGATAAACTTCCGCAGCGTTCCGACGAAATACAATAGGATGTGGGTGTTTTGTCACTGAAAGTTTATCAAAGTAATAGACTATTGCGCATGTAATATTTCTGTAAACTTTTCTATTTAACTGATTGTTTGCAGGTTATCCTGCATTATATTTACTCCCTGATTTGTTAAAAAATTATAAACCAGCTATAGGCTGGTTATTACGGGCTATATTTGCAACACTGGCATGAGAGCGATTTACAACATATTAAAGAATCCCTTCTTTAAGTCATTCCTGGCGGCAGGAATGATCCTGTTGCTGCTCTTCCTCACCAGTGTTAACTATTTCCGTTTTCCGGACAGATCAAAAGATGCTTCGGCCTGGGTGACTGATTCGCAGGATAGTAATTCAAACGACAATCCTGCGGGACCCGACGAAAAATCGCCTTCAGCTAACGCCTTCTCTTTTACAGAAGAATATATCCACGAGAATCACCACACCATCAATCCATTCTGGACAAATAACATCTTCCTGCACCAGATCCATACAGCAGGAAAAGTAAGTGTGGTCCACTTCGAATTACTTTCTCCCCCTCCCGAAGCTTAGTAATTTTTCCAGTTTTATTGTTTTATGTTATTCCCTCTTCACAGAAGGAGTATTTCATCGTTTGCAATGCCGGCAATTTAACCCCCGAAAATGATGCTGATCATTTTTGTTGCCCGTACGTGCACAGACTTTCTATCTCTATAAAAAATTACTATGGCTAACAAAGTAAAAAATAATTATTTAGGTTCTTTAGGTGCAGACATACCCTCTGCAGTGGTGGTTTTTCTGGTGGCACTTCCTTTATGTCTTGGCATTGCGTTAGGTTCTGGCGCTCCTTTATTTTCCGGTCTTATCGGAGGTATTGTAGGTGGTATTGTTATTGGTTTGCTGAGCGGCTCGCAGTTGAGTGTGAGTGGCCCTGCTGCCGGTTTAACAGCCATTGTAGTAGTAGCTCTTGGTAAACTACAGATATTTGAAGCCTTCCTGGTAGCAGTAGTTATCGGTGGCGTTATCCAGATCATTTTAGGATACCTCAAAGCCGGCATTCTCGGTGATTATATTCCTTCCAGTGTTATCAAAGGTATGCTGGCCGCTATCGGCCTCATCCTGATCTTAAAACAGTTTCCTCACCTTGTAGGTTATGATAAAGATTACCAGGGCGATGAGTCTTTTGCACAGGGCGATGGAGAAAATACCTTCTCCGGTTTCTTCAGTGCACTCAAACACCTGGTACCTGCAGCCATCCCTATAGGTGTGGTGGCAATACTGATACAGTTGCTGTGGGATAAGGTACTGGCCAAAAAAGGAAAACTATTCAAGCTGATCCCCGCTCCGTTGATCGTGGTACTGGCAGGTGTTGCTATTAATGAAGTATTGAAAGCATCTTATCCCGAACTGGCTATTAAACAGTCGCACCTTGTAAATATCCCGGTGGCTGAATCAGCAGGTGAGTTTGTTAAGTTCTTCACCTTCCCTGATTTTAAACACCTCAGCAATTTCGCAGTATGGAGCACCGCATTCACCATTGCTATTGTTGCCAGTCTTGAAACACTGCTCAACATTGAAGCATCTGATGAGCTGGACCCCTACAAACGCGTTACACCTACCAATCGTGAATTAAAAGCACAGGGTGTGGGTAATATGGTTTCTGGTTTAATTGGTGGTTTACCGCTTACGTCCGTTATCGTTCGTACCTCAGCCAATGTAAACTCCGGTGGCCGTACTAAAATGTCTACCATTTTACACGGTATACTACTGTTACTGTCCGTAGCATTTATTCCAACCCTGCTGAATAAAATTCCTTTGTGTGCGCTGGCCGGTATCCTTATTTATACCGGTTACAAACTGGCAAAGCCTTCCATCTTCAAGGCATTGTACAAAAAAGGATGGGATCAGTTTCTGCCTTTTGTAATTACCATCATTGCTATTCTGCTTACAGACCTGCTGATCGGTATCTTAATTGGCTGTTGCGTAGGCTTATTCTTTGTAATGCGCAGCAACTTCAAGTCTGCCGTATTTGTAGTAAATGATGATAACAAATATTTGTTCAGGTTAAGAAAAGATGTTTCATTTCTTAACAAGCCTATCATAAAACGTAAACTGGAACAAGTTCCCTCCGATGCATTTGTACTGATCGATTGTTCACGTGCTGATTTTATTGATAAAGACGTGATGGAAGTGATAGAAGATTTTATGAAGCATGCTCCGTTGAAAAACATTAAAGTGGAATTGAAGCGCAGCAGCTTCAGTAATCAACCCGTGCCGGTAGAAGCATAGCCTGTTTTTCACATTTAAAACTGATTTTATGTATTCATTCGAAAAATTACTCCTTGAAAATAAAGCATGGGCTGCCGAAAAAGTAATGGATGATCCTGGCTTTTTTAAGCGCCTTGCAATTACACAAACGCCGGAATTTTTGTGGATTGGTTGCAGCGATAGCCGCGTACCTGCCAACGAAGTGACCGGTACACAGCCTGGCGAAATTTTTGTACACCGCAACATTGCCAATATGGTGGTAAAAGACGACCTCAACTTATTAAGTGTATTGGAATATGCGGTAATGCACCTGAAAGTTAAACACGTAATAGTTTGTGGTCACTATGGTTGCGGCGGTGTAAAAGCCGCTATGACAGATAAAAGCTTTGGGATCCTCGACCACTGGCTGTCCAATATCAAAACGGTGTACAACGAATACCGCGATGAAATTGACGCCATCGAAGATCCTGAGCAAAGGGCCAACCTGCTGTCTGAATACAATGTGCGCCAGCAGGTGATCAATATTTCTGAAACCGTAACCGTTCGCAAAGCGTGGGACAAAGAACAGCGCCCGCACATTCACGGATGGGTATATGGCCTCAGCGATGGAATATTAAAGCGGGTGTACGACATTAAACCTCCTGTACACGAACCGCATTACGTAATAGCCTGATAAGGGCCGTCCATAAACCAGCCACCGGTTGCTGCTATTAGCAGCCGGTTTTTTATTATTTCTTCATCAGACTACACTAATTTTAATAATACAAAAAACAAGATTTGTTATGCCGAAGCATTCCTACGAGAAGTTATTGTTGGAAAACAAAGCATGGGCGCAAGAAATGGTAGGAAACGATCCTGACTTTTTCAACCGCCTTGCAAAATTGCAGACACCCGAGTTTTTGTGGATTGGTTGCAGCGACAGCCGCGTACCCGCCAACCAGATCACTGGTACACAACCCGGTGAAATTTTTGTACACCGCAACGTGGCCAACCTGGTAGTAAATACCGACGTAAACCTGTTGAGTGTATTGGATTACGCAGTAAATCACTTAAAAGTTAAACACGTAATTGTATGCGGTCACTATGGTTGCGGTGGTGTAAAAGCTGCTACTACCAATGGCGATTTTAAACTGGTACTCAATATGTGGCTGCGCAACATTAAAGATGTTATGCGTTTGCACAAAGAAGAACTGAACAGCATTTCAGACGAAGACAAACGTGTGGACCGCCTGGTAGAGCTGAATGTAAAAGAGCAGGTAATGAACCTTGCCAAAACCTCCATTATTCAACGTGCCTGGAAGGAAGATCGCCGTCCGGATCTGCATGGATGGGTATATGGCCTGGCAGATGGTCTCATTAACCCCGTTTTTGAAATGAGCGCCGGTACACATATCGACGATATTTACGAGTTCAACGACCTGTAAGCACTAATGTGCGGATTGGTTAATGTGCAAGGTGATCGATCAAATTTGCATATTTTCAAATCCGCACATTAAACTTTTTGTAGGTTTGCTATATGTCTGTTGAAATAACCCAACTTACCCGCACGTACGGTACGCAGAAAGCAGTTGACAGCATTTCATTTACAGTACAGAAAGGGGAAATTGTAGGTTTTCTGGGACCCAATGGTGCAGGAAAATCTACCACCATGAAAATTGTAACCGGTTACCTGCAGCCCGACAAGGGAGAGGTTACCGTGTGTGGCATCAATGTGCAGCAACAGCCATTGGCCGCCAAAAGCAAAATTGGCTACCTGCCCGAAGCCAATCCATTGTACTACGATATGTACGTTCGGGAATACCTGGATTTTATAGCTGATGTACACCAGGTACCCTCCAAAAAAGAAAGAATTGAAGAAGTAATACAGACCGTTGGCCTTACACCCGAAAGCAAAAAACGCATCGGGCAACTCAGTAAAGGCTACAAACAGCGTGTAGGACTGGCCGCCGCCCTCATTCATAACCCCGAAGTTTTAATACTGGACGAACCTACCACCGGCCTGGACCCCAACCAGATCGTTGAAATACGCGAGGTGATAAAAAAGCTGGGACAGCAGAAAACGGTTTTATTTTCCTCGCACATTCTGCAGGAGGTAGAAGCCATTTGCGACCGTGTTATCATCATCAATCATGGTAAACTGGTGGCCAATGATACCCTTAGCAACCTGCGCAAACAGGCCACCACCAACAACCTGTTGAAAGTATCTTTTAAAGAAGCGCTGGAAGATGCCTGGCTGCAACGCCTGCCCTCCGTACGGTCGGTTAGCAAGATCACTACCCATGAGTGGGAATTGACCTGTATCGACGTAAATGAGGCCAAAAGGCAATTGCTGGAACTGGCTTTGCAGCATAACCTGAATATCGTTTCTTTGCAATCCGGCGGCCTGAGCCTGGAAGAAGTATTCCGGTCACTTACCAACACCAGCACAGAGCATACCGCTGATACAAACCTCTAACGATGCAGTGTGCAACGCAACAGGCGTTGATACAATTGCGATTGCCGGTAACCCAATCAAAAAATTACAATAAAAACAAACAAGCAAGCATCATGAGCAACATTGCCGAAATTCATGCCAGACAAATATTAGACAGTCGCGGTAACCCAACAGTGGAAGTAGATGTAGTGACAGATGATGGTTTTTTTGGAAGAGCCGCAGTACCCTCCGGTGCTTCTACAGGTAAACACGAAGCCGTAGAATTGCGCGATGGCGACAAAAGCAAATACCTGGGCAAAGGTGTTTTGAAAGCCGTAAGCAACGTAAACGAAATTATAGCTCCCGAACTGGCTGGTATTGACGTTAGCCAGCAATCATACATTGACGACCTGCTGATCAAAATTGACGGCACTGAAAATAAAGCAAACCTTGGTGCCAACGCTACCCTGGCTGTATCAATGGCCGTAGCGAAAGCTGCTGCAGAAGAAAGCAATCTGCCCCTGTTCCGCTACCTGGGTGGTGTAAATGCCTCTGTACTGCCTATGCCACTGATGAACATCCTGAATGGTGGTGTGCACGCTGATAACAAGATCGACTTCCAGGAATTCATGATCCTGCCTGTAGGCGCTCCTTCTTTCAGCGAAGGTTTGCGTTGGGGCGTGGAAATTTTCCACAACCTGAAAACAGTATTGAAGAAAAAAGGATACAGCACCAACGTGGGTGACGAAGGTGGTTTTGCACCAGATATCCAAAGCAATGAAGAAGCCATTGAAACTGTACTGCTGGCTATTGAAGCTGCAGGTTACAAACCCGGTGAGCAGATCGCTATTGCAATGGACGCAGCCAGCAGCGAAATGTATGATGAAAAAGCAAACACGTACAAATTCTACAAAAGCTCCGGCAAAACCATCAGCAGCGATGAAATGGTAGCTTACTGGGCTGAGTGGGTTAAAAAATATCCCATCGTATCTATTGAAGATGGTATGGCAGAAGACGACTGGAATGGCTGGAAAAAACTTACTGAAGCTATCGGCAGCAAATGCCAGCTGGTAGGTGACGACCTGTTTGTAACCAACGTAAAACGCCTGCAACAAGGTATTGATGGCAATATTGCCAACAGCATCCTGATCAAAGTAAACCAGATCGGTACTGTAACTGAAACCATCAACGCTGTACAGCTAGCTCAAACGAACGGTTATACTTCTATCATGAGCCACCGCAGTGGTGAAACAGAAGATACCACTATTGCAGACCTGGCTGTAGCATTGAATTGCGGACAGATCAAAACCGGTTCTGCAAGCCGTACAGACCGTTTGGCAAAATACAACCAGTTACTGCGCATCGAAGAATTGCTGGGCAGCAACGGTATTTATCCAAAAGGAAAGATTAAATTTGGTAAATAACTTTATAAAGCAAGGCATAAGCAGTAAAGAAGTAAGGCACAAGAGGTAATAATATTGTGCCCCTTTACGCAAAGGCTTTTTTACTTCTTGTGCCTTGTTTCTTAAATCTTGAACATTACACTTTGAAACGTTTCAGTCTTCCACCCTGGCTTACTAACAAATACCTGCTCGCCGCACTGGGCGTAGGGCTGTGGTTGTTATTCTTCGACGACCGCGACGTTATTACCACCTACAAACACCGCCAGGAGCTGCACAAGCTGGAAGAAACACGTGATTACTACAAGGATCGCATAGAAGAGACCAAGGTAGAGCTGGAACAATTAAAGCAAAACCCTGCCCTCCTCGAGAAATATGCCCGCGAAAAATACCTCATGAAGCGGGATAATGAGGACCTCTACGTTATGCCCGAATAAGGCAATAATTACCACACAGGTTACCGAAAATTATTAACTTGCCACTAAAGCCGGATTTTAGCCACTCCTCCAATTCCAATAACCGGCACAATAAGAGAAACCATTTTGCGTTTAGATACACGGACGGACAATCCGAAATTGACTCTTTCGGAACTTATTATTAATTGGACATTAAATGGTTTGCCTATGACTGTTCTCTTTACCCCAGAGGATCTTGTACAATATTTGTATAATGAACTTTCCCTGGACAAAAAGGCGGCAATAGATGCCGCACTGGAAGAAGACTGGACACTTCGCGAGAAACTAGAGGTTTGCAAGGCAGCAACCGAAAACCTGGACAAGATCGTTGAATCCCCCAGAACTGAAGTGATACTCAAAGTGTTAAACTACGCTCGGGAAACAGCAGTTGAATCGGTACACTAATACCGCCGAATTGATTGATTCTAATTCACTTCCCTTAATTTCGCAGTCATTCTTATACCAGGATGACGAGAAAAGAACGTTTTCAGTTTGTAATCGACTACTTTCAGCAGCACTCTCCAAATGCTGAAACGGAGCTTTTGTACGACAATCCTTTTCAGTTGCTTGTAGCAGTTATCTTATCTGCACAATGCACAGACAAAAGGGTTAACATGACCACCCCGGCTATTTTTGCAAAGTACCCGGACGCCAAATCCTTATCCAAAGCCACTTTTGACGAGTTATTTCCGTTGGTGAAGAGCATTTCTTACCCCAACAATAAAACGAAACACCTTATTGGCATGGCTACCATGCTACAGGAAAAGTTCCGTGGTGAAGTGCCGTTAACCGTGGAAGAACTGGTACAACTGCCCGGGGTAGGCCGTAAAACAGCCAATGTAATTACATCTGTCGTTGATCAGCAGCCCAATATGGCTGTGGATACCCACGTATTTCGTGTTTCGGCCCGGATAGGCTTAACCGTGGGCGCCACTACTCCATTGGCAACAGAAAAGCAATTGCTGCAATACATTCCGGCAAACCTGGTACATGTAGCGCATCACTGGCTTATTCTACATGGTCGCTATGTTTGCGTAGCCCGTAATCCCAAGTGCGACCAATGCGGCCTTACCTCCATATGTAAATACTACAAAGCACATCCTCCGGATAAAAAGACTAAAGGCTGATAATCAGCTCAATAACCTAAACCGGTTAGGCATTACCAGGCTTTACAACCTGGCATTTTTACCTGTTACCGGCCGATACAACCATTTGTTTACCCTTTTTGTTATTATTCAAAGGATTTTCTGTCGGCAAAGCGTCGTTGCAGCCAGATTCCGGCTCCCTGAGGTTTTATGACCTCCGGGCAACAACAAAAATTGCTGCTGCCGCCCGAATTTGTAATTTTGTTATTCTTTAACCGAATCAACCGTCTGCCAGAAAGGAAACAGTAAACAACAATTTGTATTCACAAAATTGAAGGGTTAGACATGGACACTACTTCTACTATTACAACCGGTGCCGATTCGGTTTTTCATTCATACTTTTCATTCAGGCCATTATTCAGAGCCTGGGAACAATTAGCCCTGCACGGTAAAGACGGCATACGCCAGATGTATGCAGAGTTGCTGCAGCGGGTACAAAAGTTCCCCGAACTGATGGCTCCTATCAAAGACGAGACTATCCTCGAAAAGCATCAGAAACTCATTGCACAGATAATGACCACTATTTTCCCGGTTACATTATCCGATGAAAATGACCTGTATGCTGTTTGTATCCCTTTCCAAAACAAGACTGTATTTGCTTCCGATAAATTCCGTAGCCAGTTTGTAGACCCTGTCACACACCAGATCATTGTGAATGACATAGAGAAAGATAAACGCATGACAGAGAATAAACTGGCCTGCGCATATGAACTGGTTGCTGCAAGGTTATACAACAAACAACTGAACGGTATTACTACCACCATTTATGCTTACAAATGTCCTGAAAGAGGGTTAGACAAGTACATGGAGCTGGAACTGGATACCCGTTTTGTAGACGTTTCTTCCGAAGGTTACCTTCCTCATTTTCCCGAAGATGTAGACTGCAGCATTGGCTGCATTGAAGATTCGCTGGACATTGATATGATGCAATCCAAACTGCCGCTAAGCAATTTCCGCTTTGAAGGTATGTTGATTGTACGTGTACGCGACGTAACCGAACGTGAAGTATTGAACATTATCCGCGAACGCCTGCTGGATATTCATACATTTTCTGATTCCGGGATCTTCCGCCAATTACAGGAGCAAATTCAAAACCTGTTGGATGTACCCGGTGTACAATCCGGCCTGATGCCATTTTTCAGACTTAATAACCACCTGGTATTTTCTGAACTACATACTACCAGCGATTTTGTACTTAAAAAGCAGGCAACCACCCAGCAGGAAACACAACAGGCATACCAATACATCACCTCTACTTTCAAGCATACAGGCGATACCCTGGTAATTCCGGACATTAATGAGGATGCTATCTTACAACATCCTTTTGCCGGTGTATTGTTTCAATACGGCTGGCGCAGTGCTATTATTCTGCCACTGTTTGCCAATAACCGTGACCATCTTCTGGGTGTACTGCTGATTGTAACAGACAAACCCGGTGTACTGAACCGTGATCACGTGCACAAAATATGGCCTGCAATGCCATTATTTAAACTGGCCCTTGAAAAGAGCCAGGAAAATCTTGATCACCAGGTAGACCGTGTGATCAAAGAACAGTTTACCGCTGTACAGGACGCTGTAGAATGGCGCTTTACCGAAGCGGCCATGAACTACCTCACCAGGAAAAACAAGGGTCAACGAGCCAAAATAGAGCCAATCGTTTTTAATAATGTCTATCCCCTGTATGGTGCAATAGATATCCGGAACTCCTCAGTTGAGCGTAGCAATGCCATTCAGCTGGACTTGCTAAAGCAATTGAATCTTGCCAGTGATATTATTCAGCAGGCACAGGCTATCAGCTCATTCCCTTTGCTGGAAGAATGCCTGTTCAAAATACAGAAGTACGTACATGCCATTACGAACATACTGTTTGCAGACGAAGAGATCGCCATCTTCAACTTTTTGAAAATAGAAGTAGTAGAGCTTTTCAAGCACCTGTCAACAATAATGCCTTCGCTGGCAAAAAACATCAATGTTTATTTCGAGGCTATCAACTCTCCGGTAGAAATGGTGTACGATCATCGTAAAGAGTACGAAGAGACCATTACTACTATCAACAATGAAGTAGCCCGTTTTATTGATGAAGAACAGAAAGCGGCACAAAAAATATTTCCGCACTATTTTGAGCGCTTTGTAACAGATGGCGTTGAATTCAATATTTACATCGGCCAGTCAATAAAACCCGACAGGCCTTTCGATTTCTTCTACCTCAAAAACCTTAAGCTATGGCAATTAACCACGCTGGCAAAAGCTGCGCGCTTAACACATAGCCTGGAGAAGAAACTGCCACTGCCATTACAAACAACTCAGTTAATACTGGCAAACAGCCATCCTATTTCCATCAGTTTCCGTACTGCAGAACGCAAGTTCGATGTAGATGGTGCTTACAACATACGCTACGAAATTGTAAAGAAACGTATTGACAAGGTGCATATCAAAAACACCAACGAGCGTTTTACCCAACCCGGTATGCTGGCAATCGTATATTCACAGCCACAAGAGGCAACAGAATACAGCGAATACATTGAGTTTCTACGCAACCAGCAATTACTGAAAGGCGAAATACAGAAATACGATCTGGAAGAGTTACAGGGCGTTAGCGGATTAAAAGGGTTACGTATTGCCATCGACTTTGGTGAAGAAGAGCAACCAGCCAAAGAAGAAGGAACCAAGAAACTCTACAAAACAAACTAGCAGATACACTATATAAGCAATCACTAAAAAAGCTACTAACCAGTTTGCCCAACCACTGAGACAAACTCAAAATTCATACAGGCTGTTCTACCACCAGGAGGCAGCCTGTTTTTATTTATCTTTCCTGTGCTTTTTGGGCTTTGCATCCTTCATTTGCTTTTTGTTATCTGCAACAAATGCGGCCTCTACCAGCACAGAGATGTTCTCATAAAAACTGATAATGTCTTTTCTTTTACGTGGTTCATCTGCAATATCCCGGTGACTGGTAATAGCCTCCGTCATCCAGCCCCATAAAATCTCATGAACCTCCTGCAGATCATAACAATCAAAGAAGTTTTCAATTACCTGAGCAGTATTGATCTTGCCATCAGCATGAAGGTGCAGCAACTGATTACTGTAATCAGCACGTTTAGCCGGGATACACATAAATAAATAATTAATCAGTTAGATAATCAGATTACAAACAACATATTAATACCATACTGACCCTACAGCATGCATCAATAAATTCAATAGATAATACCAGTAGCCATTAAGGCGCCACTGTACTAAAAAATGTAGTCAATTGAACGCTACCAGCACAAGTGAGTTGGTGTTATTTATTTAACAGCACTGGATGATGTAGTAGAATGTAGGTAGCAAAAATTGTCTCAGCGCTATGATATTATGATACTGCTTTTCACTTGTCTAAATAAGATCGCTTATCCCCCTTATTTAGTATCTTCACTCCCACAAAGCTATTCCATCATTTCAGGAATACCAATTTTTTTAGCATTAATTTTTATTAACATTGCCTGCTATTGAAAATCACTTACCAAAGAATCTGCATTATCTCCGCAAAAAGAAAGGACTCTTGCAGGAAGAGATGCACATGCATGTAGGGATCCAGCGTACTACGTGGTCTAATTATGAGAATGGTATCACAGATCCATCTGTGAATGACCTGATTAATTTTTCCAATTTTTTTGGAGTCAGCCTGGATGAATTAATCCGTTTTGATATCGCATTACGCGACTCGCATATTGATCCTACTCAAGGAAAGATTAAAAGAAAGCCATATCCTGATAATGAAACGATCAGCATATTGAATGATTCCGGACAGGACTACTCCTATATTTTACGCGAGATAAAAAAGCTGCGCGAAGAGATCAACGAATTAAAAGCCAAAAAGGAAGGCAGGAAAAAGGTAACTACTTATAAAAAAGGTAGTTCAAAAAAATAAGCACCCTTTAAAATCATTATTGTTCAACTAACTTTACAGCCTGTAAGCACTACATTATGACTGACGAATACTATATGCAGCAGGCGTTAAAAGAAGCCCGCAAAGCTTATGAAGACGGTGAGGTACCGGTAGGCGCCGTAATAATAATGAACGATAAGATTATTGCGCGCGGTTACAACCAAACGGAGCGTCTGACCGATCCCACTGCTCATGCAGAGATCATTGCCCTTACATCTGCCTTCAATTACCTCGGCAGTAAGTACCTGCCTGAAGCCACGATGTACATTACTGTAGAACCTTGCCTCATGTGCACAGGTGCATTATACTGGAGTAAGATCAGCAAAATTGTTTGGGGTGCTGATGATGAAAAAAATGGTTACAAACGGGTTACAGAAAACAACTGGCCTTTTCATCCCAAAACAGAGATTGTAAAAGGCGTCTTAAAAGATGAATGCGCTGAATTAATGAAAAACTTTTTCAGGGAAAGGCGTTAATCCGCCAGAATAAAAAACAGGGAACACCAGGCATTACACCTATGTTCCCTGCGATATATAAACTACCAACTGCCTAAGGTTTATCCCACCATACTCTTCCGTTAAGATCATCTTTACCATTCAACGCTGGCTGAGCCTGTATGGCGGCTTTATAGTTATCTGCATTAATGTTTTGTTCTTTGGTTGGATACGCCTGTCTGCGGGGGATAGGGATACCTCCATTATTAGGCGCAGGCGTTAAAACAGGATAGCCTGTTCTGCGCCATTCAGCCCATGCTTCATAGCCGTTCATGTACAGGTGAACCCACCGTTGATAAGCAATCAGCTTAATGGCATCTGTTGCATTATACAATACTTCCGGCCTGGCTTTATAAGCAGCCAGGCCCGTGGTATCACCTGCGTCACCTGGATCATATGGAACCTTCTCCACCTGTTTATCAAGAGCATTGTTATAAGCTTTGAAAGAAACCCTCACCCATTGGCGCACAGAAGCTTCAATGGCGGCCTCGTATTTTGCTTTGGCATCAGCATCACCACCGGCCAGCCAGCCCAGTTTGTCAGCCTCAGCAATTGCCAGCAACACCTGTGCATAGGTCACCAGGTAAGTAGGCGCATTCTGTGTTCGTATATGTACTCCAATAAAAGAAACGCTGGCAGAAGGAATAGTGCCTACGGCATTTCCATCCAAACCGTAGGGAACACCATTGTAAGTACCTGTACTGGTGGTATCTGCAAATATCTTCAACCGTGGGTCTTTCAATGGCGACATATAATCTACAATCGTTTTGCTGGCCCAGTACCAGGGACGCCCCTGCACATTCACTACATAATACCAATAGCTTTGGTTATTGGCATCGGCAAGATGCACAAATACAGCGTTCTGGTTATTTGCAGTAATTGGGCCACCGCTATTCGCATCAGTAAACTCTGCCTGTCCTTTTGCAGCATCAATTTTCGACAGGCGTAGTGCCATCAGCATCCGCATGGAGTTCGCGAGCTTTTTCCAGTTTGCCATATTACCTCCGTACAGAATATCACCGGCAACAGCATTACCATTGTCAATCTGTGCAGCAGCCTCTTTCAACTCTTTTAAAAGATCATAGTACACATCTTTCTGGCTATCGTATTTCGGTGTAAAATCGGCATTGCCTTTCAATGCTTCCGAATATGGAATATCGCCCCACCTGTCCGTCATATGCCAGTAAAAATAGGCACGCAGTATCCGCGCTACAGCCAGTTGATTATTCTTTGAACCTTCATTTACATTAAAGTTTTTAGTATCCAGTATTGTTTGCAGGTTCTGTAATGCCCCTGAATAAATAGTATAGAAATCAAAGTTCACTACCGTATAGCGGGAGTTGTCAGTATACGGCTTTTCAGACCATTGTTGCGTGTACAAATTTCCCGAGATCGCCTCCACCACATTGGGCAATTGATTAATGGCATAAGTAAGTAACTGAGCATTGGATGCCTGTGTAGGCAGGTTGGGGCTTACATTTATGTTATCACTGAACTTTGTACAACCCGTTCCTGTTACCAGCAATGCAGCTATTAGTATGTTGATTAGTTTTTTCATGATGGTAATTTTTTAAAAGGAAACATTAAGGTTGACGCCGTAAGAACGTGCTGTAGCCAGTTGTCCTGTTTCGAGCCAGTTCAGTGAGCTGGCTCCTGTCGCCAGTTCTGCCGGGTTAATTCCCTTAGGTGCTTTTTGCCATATCATGAAAGCATTCCGTGCAATAAGTGAAAGGTTAATACTCTTTACAGGCAATTTGGCAAAAGTGCTTTTGGTAAATGTGTAACCCAATCGCATTTCGCGCATGCGTATGTAAGAAGCATCAAACAGCCACTCCTCATATATTTTATTACCAAGCGTATTACGATAATAAGTGCGTGCATTTACATAAGCAGTTACTTCCTGTTTCGTTGAGTTGGAAATACCTGTTACTTTAATACCTCCACCATCAGCTAAGGCATCACGGATATTTTTTCCTTTATCATTCATTGTGGCAGTTTCTGCAGCCTGCCCGCTTTTCACAGCCAGCATTTTTGTCCAGCTAAAGAACTGCCCCCCACTCTGGAAATCGACCATCGCAGCCAGTTCAAAATTTCTCCAGCTAAACGTATTCTGCCATCCACCTGTGAACCTAGGTAACACTGTACCGAAATTGTGATTCGTAGACCACATAGGCATATTACTGGCATCCAGCAATAATTTACCGGTAGCAGGGTCGCGGTCATAACCATTGCCTACCAGTGAGCCAAACGCCTCATTAACATTTGCCATCAGGTACATGTCTACACTGGCATACCTGTTCTGATCCAATACGAGAGAATTGAGACCAGGATACAGATCCTTGATCATGCTTTTATTATGCGCAATATTGAAAGTCGTATTCCACAGGGTACTCTGGGTTTTAACCGGTGTTGCATTCAACGAAAACTCTATACCCTTGTTCTGGATATTACCGGCATTGATCACATAAGAAGTATATCCACTTGGTCCCGGCACATCCAGGCTCATTACTGCATCTTTGTTTACCTGGTGATAATAAGTGAAGTTGAACCCTACCCTGTCTTTAAGAAAACGCATATCAAGCCCGGCCTCATAAGCTGTACCCAATGAGGGTTTCAGATTAGGGTTATTCAACTGATCAGGCACATACATCGGGAAGTTTGTACCATAAGGACCACCCAACCCAAACGAATTAGTGGTAAGGTAAGGTGAGATATCAGAGCCTGCCTGTGCAAAGCTGGCACGTAGTTTACCATAAGAGACAGGAGCCCAGTTGAGCAACTCGCTAAATACTACACTACCAGAAACCGATGGATACAGGTAAGCATTATTATTTTCCGGGAGTGCCGAAGAAATATCCCTTCTCAAGCTGGCATCAACAAAATAGATTCCCTTGTAACCAATAGAGAGCGAACCATAAGCACTTCTTACCTCTTTTTTACGCAGGTAATTGGTGGCCGAAGGACGCTCAAGAGAATTGGAGATATTGTAAAAACCCGGCGTTACCAAACCGCCTACTGTTGCCTGCTCCAGGTAGGAATATTTCTGGCGAAGCAGGTTACCCCCCGCATTTACATTGAAAGAAAACTTTCCAACCTCTTTCGTGTACTGTGCCAAAAACTCAAAGTTGGTTTCCTTGTTCTCATATTTGCCTGTCCAGTAACCGGGTACTCCCCGGCCACCCGCTGCATTACGGCCTTCAAGATTCTGTGTATAACCATCCTGGCGAACAAAGCCATTAATGGTAAGCCCCGGCATAATAGTATAGGTTGCACCTACATTGCCAAAGAAACGTTCGCGTGAATCATTTCCCGGATTTTCATAAGCATCAAAATAAGGGTTGTTCCAGTCAATAGGCGTCATATCTTCATAAACACCGGCACTGTTAGGGTCATTTACATTCCATTGGTAAAAGGTGCCATCAGCATATTTATACTGCTTTAGCTTTTGCATATCAAGGTTGCGTTCAAACCATTGATACATATTCCGGGACCCAAGACTTTGATATCCCTGTGAAGGCCGCTGGGCTTTGTTATTAGCATAGTTCAAACTGGTAGTTACCACCAGTTTATCAGTAACATTCAGTGAGCCGGTAAAAGAAAGATTGTTCCGTTTTAAAAACGTATTGGGTTCTATACCGGTAATACTGGTATTGTTGTACGAAAGACGATAAGAAGTATTTTGTCCACCACCGGCAAATGAGATACTGTTGTTAAGTGTGTGGCCGGTTACGAAATACTCTTTAATGTTATCCGGATGTGGAATAAACGGTGTTGCTTTACCAAAGTCAGCGTCAGCAGGATAAAAGCTATACTGATGTCTTACCGGTGTACCATCCATCTTTGGCCCCCAGCTTTCATCCCATGAGCCATCTACGTATTTTGTAGACACCCCATTGATCGTAATGGTAGGGAAATTAAGGCTGGAGCCTGCACCATAAATATCCTGCAGTGGCATAAAATTGCCCGCTTTTTCAACAGAGAAAGCTGAACTAAAGTTTACCACAGGCTTCCTGTTCTTACTGCCCTTCTTGGTAGTGATCAGTATAACGCCAAACTGACCGCGCAAACCATATAAGGCAGATGCAGCTGGCCCTTTCAGTACAGAAACAGATTCAATATCATCAGGGTTTACATCCTGCGAAAGGTTACCATAATCCCGGCCATTTTTACCGGCATAGTTGCTGTTTGATAGCGGCGTATTGTCAATTACGATCAAAGGCTCTCCGCCACCGGTCACCATATTTACTCCACGGATCTGTATTCTTTGCGTACCACCCATACTGGCTGCAGATGAACCGGATACCTGCACACCGGCTATTTTACCTCCTAAAGAACCTATTACATTCTGCTCCTTGGCAATTGTCAGGTTCTCTCCTTTTACTTCCTGTGTTGAATAGCCTACTGACTTTTCTTTACGTGTAATACCCAGCGCAGTAACCACCACTTCCTCCAGTCTGCCATTCGACTCCTTCAATACAAAATCATGTTTCTGTATTTCATCCTCATGTATCTCAATATCACGTTCCAGCATTTCATATCCCACGGCAGACACCTGCAGCTTGTATTTGCCCGGCTTCAATCCTGTGATCACAAAATCGCCTGCTGCGCCGGCAGCTGTTCCCTTATCTGTTCCTACTACCAATACAGAGGCGTTGATAATTGGCGAGCCTTTCACATCCAGCACGGTTCCTCTTACACCTCCATCAGGTATTAATTCAGTAGTCGTATTGTTTTCACTTCCATTGGCTTCAAATCTGCCCTTTTTGATTATTACATTGGAACTCACCTGTTCGTAACCCAGGTCTGTATTACGCAATAGTTCTTCCAGCACTTTAGCTACCGAAATATCGTTAGCTGCATAAGTTATGTTGTTGTAGCGGGCTACATCGTTCGTTTTATAGGTAAATGGTAAGCGTGATAAAGCTTCGATCTTGCGTAATGCCTGTTTAAGTGTAGCGTTCTTCAGTTCTATGGAAATATTGATCTTACTAAGGTCCTGGCCTTCAGTGCCATTAGCCATTAACAATGCACTAATGGTAAGAAATATGCTTAATACCAGGATTCTCATAAATAACACTTTGTGTTTGAGCCACAGCAAAGAAATGGAGCACCAATGCTTCTTTGTATCGCATAGCTTTGCTAGGCCATGCGTTTTTACATACAAATTCATAGCTTTGATTTGTTTTAATAAATTCTCTGAACAAGATTGTTGTTAAAACGTACAGCCGCTTCCAGGTCGCAACTGGAGCGGCTTTTGTTATTTATTTAACCTGCTATGTTGGTGGTTGAGTATTCATCGCAGTCATTTTTTGGTTTTGATAAATTAGTGGATAAGATATTCTCCGTTGGTCTGTTGTAATTCAGTATCGGTTAGTTTACACAATACATGCAATGCCTGCTCCACACCTATATCACGCCTGAAGGAGGTAGAGATCGTGGTATTACCCAAAGCGGCATCAATGATCTTTACCCGTACATTATAGATACGTTCCATATCAGCAATGATATCTTCCAGCCGCTCGTCCTCATACACCAGGTTACCTTGCTGCCACGAAGCCACGTTGGCATTTACCTGCTTTTTCTCTGCTGGTTTATTCTCTTCATTATCTACCCTTACCTGCTGACCTTTTGTAAGCGTAGCAACCTCCCTGTTATCAAAACTTACACGCACCTTTCCCCTGCTTACAGCAACTATTACATTCTTACGGCCCGGGTAGGCATTGATATTAAAAGCTGTACCTAGTACTGTGGTTGACACCTTGCCCGTATGGATCACAAAGGGAGTACGATCAGCATGTTTTACATCGAAATACGCTTCTCCGGAAAGATATACTTCACGCAACTGCCCCTTGAATTCCTTAGGAAACTCAAGGATACTCGCAGCATTCAACCACACCTGTGTACTATCGGGCAACAACAGGTATTTATATTCAGAACGTTCCGTACTTTTCTTTACAAGCGATGTCATTACAGTATTCCCTGGTTGCTGTTTTAGCTGCTCCCTGGTAAGCCATAATATACCGGTCGTAATAATTACAATAACTACTGCAGCTATAGCAAATACCCGCTTTTTATTGGTCTTTATAGGCTCAGGGGAGGAGGTATCGTTTGCATAACCGTCAGGTTGCAGCAGTACAAGATTGCCGTATTCATCTACATAGGTTCGGGCAGCTTCGCCTTGTCCGGCATCATTGTAAGCCTGTTGTATCAGAGTCCGTAATTGCTCGTCATGAGCCGACTCGCGCACATAGGCAAGAAACTCCTCAAACTCTTTACGGGAGCAGGTATTCTGCAGGTACTGCCTGAACAGGTATTTTATTCTCTCTTCCATCTGAACATAATTAACCTATATACTTCAGACGAAGCAAACAGGCAATGTTCCTATTGCAGTAGAAAAAATTTTAAAAAAGAAGGCTTAACAAGCCAATACTTTTATTAAGAAAATTCCTGATGGATTGTACCGCGGTAGATAGCTGATTTTTTACGGTGTGTTTCGAAATGCTCAGTTCATTTGCTATTTCCTTGTAGTTGAGCCCGCGTTCTTTATTGAGATAATAGATCAGTTTACGCTGTGGAGGCAGGTTATCGATAGCTTTGATAATGATTTGATTGTATTCTTTTGCAGCAACTACAGCTTCGGTTTCTTCTGCATTTTTTTGCAGGTTATTCCATACAATTTCCATTAAACGCCTGTCTGCGGCAGTTTTCCGCAGATAATCAATCACTTTGTTTTCCGTAATACGGTAAAGCCAGGCTTCAATATTATTAATGGAATGAATGGTGTGTCGCTGCTCCCAGAGTTTCAAAAATACATCCTGGATAATGTCACAGGCCTGCTGGTGCGACTTTGTCATCTTCAGGGCAAGATTATACAAACGCAATTCATACTGTTTGAAAATACTTTCAAATAGCAGTTCGATGGCGTTGTTATCATTGTTGTCCCGGATATTGTGGATGTTATCCGCACTCATACACGGTAAGGCGTGTTATGTTGTTTTAAAGTTAACCAAAAAATAATAGAATCCGCCTGCTGTGGTTAATTTTCGTAGCGAACACTATAACCTTGTACATACACGAAACAGCTCTGTCATATCCATGCTTTTTTGCCAGCAGGTTAAAAAATGATTAAGGCATTTTGTCTGAAAAAAATCAGGCCAGCAGTTTTTACTAATTCCATAACAGGCAAGGGGTTAAACTTGGCCAATCAACCAATCACCTGTACATTTGTTGTCCTTAACAGTGGCTTCCCGGCCACATGATATTTTTTATTAAACATTTAAAAACTTTATAGCTATGGCATTTACATTACCTGCGCTGCCTTATGCACACGATGCACTGGAGCCGCATATTGACACTTTGACGATGCAGATTCATCATGGCAAGCATCACCAGGCTTATGTTGACAACCTCAACAAAGCCATTGCAGGTACGCCTAATGAAAATAAATCACTGGAAGAGCTGGTAAAGGCTGCTGGCAGCATCAGTCCCGCCGTTCGCAACAATGGTGGTGGTCACTGGAACCATACCTTCTTCTGGGAAAGCCTGGCTCCCAAAGCTGGTGGTGCTCCTACCGGTAAACTGGCAGACGCTATCACCGCGGTTTTCGGTTCATTTGATGCTTTCAAGGAAAAATTCAACAATGCAGGTCTTACCCGTTTTGGAAGTGGCTGGGCATGGTTAATTGTAAAAGATGGTAAACTGGAAGTTTCTTCTACCCCCAACCAGGACAATCCCCTGATGGATGTAGCAGAAGTAAAAGGTACTCCATTACTGGGTGCTGATGTGTGGGAGCATGCATACTACCTGAAATATCAGAACAAACGCGCAGATTACCTGGCTGCTTTCTGGAGCGTGGTAAACTGGGATAAAGTTGCTGAACGTTTTGCTGCTGCTTAATTAGCATCGGTCACAAAAATGTTTTTACTTGCAATCCCGGTCCCAACACCCGGGATTGCTTTTTTCATAACCTCCCATTTATCTAACTTCAAAATTGCACGCATGAAACTATTGTCATTGCTTACTGTGCTCGGAGCTACCCTTCTTTTTGCAGCCTGCTCAGGCGGCCCCAACAAAAAAGTGGTAGTAATGTCCAGCGGAAAGATCCAGGTTGATCCCCAGGATCCCAAAACCATCAATTTCACTCCCGGCACACAGCATAATGAACAGGAACTCACTTTTTCCGGTAGCGATAAAGTTACTATTACTGTAAAAAGTAGTGATGGTACCAAAACCTATGATCTGCCAGATCAGGGACTGTATCTCCTGAACCTGAAGAACGATACCTTACTGGGCAACCTCGTTAACTTCGGTCAGTCTGGTATGCCCGCTTCTATCAGCACCGAGCAGTTAGAGCACATCATTGACAGCACTAAGCAATTCATCAGTGGCCAGAATGCCAGCGATGAAAAGAAAACATATTTCGTTATACCAGGCTCTGTAAAGAAACTGTCTGTAAATACCAGTGGTTCTGTACTCAATCCTTATAAGGCTATTCCTTATACAGTAGAAGTAGATAAAGACGGTAAAGCTCCTGAGATCTATAAATTCTTTACTGTGGCTCAAAAACGTGAGTCGCTGGATGAGATGATCAAGCGTATGACTAAATAAATCTTCAAGACATAAGATTCAAGGCGCAAGTTGGAAACCTCCCTTGTGCCTTTTTCTTTTGTATTGCTTTTATCTTACTTATGGAACAGGATCGTAGCCATGTCCACCCCAGGGATGACAACGGCTGATACGTTTGATAGCAAGCCACAATCCTTTAAATACTCCGTATTTTTTTAAAGCTTCAGCCGCGTATTGAGAGCAGGTAGGTGTATAGCGGCATTTGGGTCCCATTATTGGTGATATGACCCATTGATAGAACTTGATCAATGCAAGAAAAGGGAGACTAAGTATTTTTAACAGCACCTTCATTTACTACCTGTGTTATCCTCTTCAAAATTACTGTTATCTTCCCACTCACCAGGGTATAATCAGGTAATTCCTTACCTGTATAAATGAAAAACAAGCCCAGTTGCTTTTGCTTCTGCAATAACGATTCCTGCAACACATTTTTCTGCAGTCTGTAGGCTTCACGCATCAAACGCTTAATGCGGTTCCTGTCCACTGCTTTTTTGAAATAACGGCTACTGGCTGTAAATCCCGCCTGTAGCGGCACAGCATCCGGAAGCTCTGTAAAAAAGTATTGTACCCTTATCGGGAACACTGTAAATGCCTTGCCCTCACTGAACAACTGATCAATGACCTTGCGACGTTTAAGTCGCTCCAGCTTTCCCAATGTATGTGTAGCAGGCATAATAACAAACAAAATAGCTCCGGGTATGCCGCGGAGCTATCAGAATTATTTATGAAAATCCTTCTTCTTCCCTAAAGGATAAAATGGATTATTTCAGTTTCCTTTCGTCAGAAATGGTCAGCTTTTTACGTCCTTTTTTACGACGGCTGGCCAGTACTTTACGACCGTTTGCTGTTTCCATACGTTTACGAAAACCATGTACAGTTTTACGACGACGGCGATGCGGTTGGAATGTACGTTTCATTGCTTATGCTTTTTTCACTTTTTCGAAATGCGGTTCGGGAGAAACGAACCAGGTTTTCAGTCAAGCCCTACGGGTCACCACACCCAAAGGATTGTGAAAGGACGGCAAAGGTAATACAATCCCGAATATTTTGATGCTGTTATTCACAATTTTCCCGGCTTTTTTCACAATTCACCTCTTACAGTACTAAATGCTGCGACTGTAGTTTCTCACCGAAAAAAGTACCCGCCTGATTATCAAAGTCTTCCGCAGAGTCCGTAGTGTAAAAATAACGCTGTCCTCCTTTGCTGCACTGGCCTTCAATTTCCGGGTGTCTTTGCAGGTAATTGGTAAGACTGTTAGCTACGATCTCGCCCTGCGAAAGAACCGTTATCCCTTCCGGCAACTGTTCCTTTATTTTATCCTTTAACAAAGGAAAATGCGTGCAGGCCAGCAGCAGCACATCTATGGCCGGGTCTTTCTGCAGTACCTGGTTAATGTGTTTTTTGATAAAGTAATCTGCACCAGGCCCATGATGCTCATTATTCTCTACCAGAGGAACCCACATGGGGCATGCTTCCTGGTGCACTGTTATGTCTGGGAAAAACTTGTTAATCTCAATAAGATAGGATTCTGACTGAACCGTACCCCTGGTAGCCAGTACACCAACCCTGTTGTTCTTTGTATAAGAGCCTATAATTTCTGTAGTAGGCCGTATTACGCCCAGCACCCTTTTACCCGGGTATCTGGCAGGCAGGTCGTTCTGCTGTATGGTACGCAGCGCTTTTGCTGATGCCGTATTGCAAGCCAGTATTACCAGCGGGCAATTCTGCTCAAAGAACCATTCTACACATTGCAGCGTATAACGATACACCGTATCAAAAGAGCGGATGCCATAAGGAGCACGCGCATTATCGCCAAGATAAATGTAGTCGTACTGAGGCAGCTTATGCAGGATCTCTTTCATCACAGTAAGGCCGCCATAGCCTGAGTCGAAGATACCTATAGGTTGCATGCTGCAAAAGTACAGATTGCTTTTTGCAACACAGGCCACAAGGTTGCCAATAAAAAAACCGCTCCATTTGCATGAAGCGGTTCCTTATATTTTATTCAGTAGTTGATTACTGTTTACCGGCAGGTTTGGTCGCAGGGGCAGCACCACCAGCAGGCGGAGCAGCGGCACCTTTGGCCGGGATCGTAAGGCTTAGTTTTTTCGCTACCAGCGGCAACAGATCATCGGCAGCAGGGTAAGCAATCAATTGCTCTTTAGGAAATACATAAGTATAACCATTTTCTTTCGCTACAGCCTGTGTTGTTTGAATAGCTTTTTGTTGAATGGGTTCCAGTAATTCTTCTTCTTTCTGGTTTACCATATTTTGAGCCTGTTGGTTGAAGTTCATCACCTTCAGGTACAATTCGTTGAATTCTTTTCTTTTCAGTTCTTTCTGGATAGAAGTCCATTTAGTAGAATCTGCGGAGAAGATGCTGTCTTTTTTAGCCAGCTCTTTCTGGTACTCATCACCTTGCTGACCAAGCGCTTTACGATAGTCGCCCATGTCAGTTTCAGCTTTTTTGTACTCTGGCATAGCAGTGATCAGTTCCTGCAAGCTAATGTAACCGAATTTAGTTTGAGCACTAACCTGACCAGCCACCATCAGCAGCCCCAGGGAAAACAACATTGCTGTAAACAAATTTTTCATGCGTTTCATTTTTGTTATTAAGGTCAACCAAATGGCCTTATCTGCTGCTTTTGAGTAAGGCGTTTATTTGTGATTTAAGTTGAAAAAATACTATAAATAGTTGTTTTACCCTTACTGCTTTCACCTTTATTTAACACCCAGGTCTTTCAGAATATCTTCGCTACGGTCCAGCTTGGGGTCGGCAAAGATAACGGTAATTCCCTCACTTTTATCCAAAATAAAGTCGTACTGCCTGTTAACGGCTAGTTTTTTAATAGCCTCGTAAACCCTGTCCTGTATGGGTTTTACCAGTTCCTGTCTCTTTTTAAACAAATCCCCCTCAAAACCAAAGCGTTTGCGCTGCAGGTCTCTCAGCTCCTTCTCTCTTACAAACAATTCATCCTCTCTTTTCTTCTTCAGCACATCGCTCAGCATCACCTGTTCTGCCTCAAAATCCTTGTACATTTTATCCAGTGCAGCCTGTTTATCATCAATCTCTTTCTGCCATTGCTCACTGAACAGGTTCAGCTTCTTCTGTGCATCAATGTAGTCTGGCATTTTATCCAGGATATATTTAGTATCTACAATAGCATAGCGCTGCGCCTGTACTGTTGTGGAGCTAAGTACGCCTGCTGTAAGCAACAGCATGCATACTGCCAGGTATAACAGTTTTTTCATATTCAAAGTGATTTATATGGTTCGTGATTCAATACACCTGAAAAATACTAATTATTCAGGTTCGTATCCTAACATAAAGGTAAAGCGTGTTGCATCGCGTAACCTGTTGCCGGGTGTAATACGGTCGAAGCCTACGCCATAGTCAAATCCAAGTAAACCGAACATTGGCAGGAAGAAACGCATACCAAGACCCGCACTTCTGCGCAAACGGAAGGGGTTATAGCTTTTATAATCATACCATCCGTTCGCAGCCTCAAACCAGGCTGTTGCATAAATAGTACTGTTGGGGTTGGTAGCAAAAGGATATCGTAACTCGAGCGTGTATTTATTGAACATGGTGAAGTACATACTTGCACTCTGCTGGTCAGGGTTCACCTTAGGATCAGAGCTTTCGTATACAGGATAACCACGGTGTGCAATAATATCATAACCCAGTACATAGCTACCGTTGGCCAAACCGGCATCACCCACCTGGAAACGCTCAAATGGAGAGAAGTTAAGTTTGTTGTTGTAGCGGCCAATGAAGCCATATTTCGCAGCAGCCCTCAACACAAACTGGTGGCTTTTATCCTCACCCATGCCCTTCCCAATCGGAATAAACCATTCCGCATTGAAACGCCATTTGTGGTATTCAGGCAGCTTATAACTATCCTTATTAGTAATACTGGTATTAATTAAAGAGTATGGTGGCGTAAACTGTAAGCTGGCCATAAAGTTAGATCCACTTACAGGGTAAATAGGGTTAGGACCAGCCGAGTTACGGCTCAATGCTATTTTAAAGCTGAAGTTGTTAGAAGTACCGTTTCTGAAATCAGCAGTGAACAACGGATAGTTGATCAGTTTATACTGCGTATAGCTTACTGAATAAACCAATGTAAAATAGTCATCAGGCCATTTCAATTGCTTACCCAGGGCAACACTCACACCAAAGTTTTTCAACCGGTTGGTATCGCTGTAGAAATAACGACCATCCGATCCGATACCACCGGTACGGAATACACTCTTATAAGCACTTACAGTAAGAGAGTTACGTTTCTTACCACCCAGCCATGGCTCAGTAAATGAGAAGTTATAGCTCTGGTAAGCACGACCGTTCGATTGAACGCGTAAGCTCAGTTTCTGTCCGTCACCTGTTGGTAATGGATCCCATGCAGACTTGTGCAGGATATTGCGGATAGAGAAGTTGTTGAATGATACACCCAGTGTACCCGTCAATCCGATACCACCGCCCCAACCGGCACTCAACTCCAATTGGTCAGAAGATTTTTCTTCTACTGTATAATTAATATCTACAGTTCCATCATCAGGATTGGGAACAGGGGTAATACCTATCTTCTCCTGGTTGAAGAAACCTAATTGCGCGATCTCACGGTTTGAACGAACCAGGTCCGAACGACTGAATTTGTCACCGGGCAAAGTACGCAGTTCACGACGGATTACGTGCTCTTTGGTCTTTTCGTTACCGGCAATGGTTACGTTCTTAATAGTGGCCTGTGGACCCTCTACCATACGGATCTCAAAATCGATCGTGTCGTTATACACGGCAGTCTCAATAGGATCTACACGGAAGAACAGGTAGCCATCATCCATATAATAACCACTGATATCACCACCTTCAGGAGACATCTGTCCTTTACCCAGTTTTTTGTTCAGGGTTTCCAGGTTGTAGATATCACCTTTTTTAAGACCCAGCAGGTAAGTAAGGATTGAATCAGAATATTTGGTATTGCCTTTCCAGGTAATATTACCAAAGTAATATTGTCTTCCTTCGCTTATTTTCAGGTCAATCTTCAGATTGCCCTTCTTATTATAATATTGAGTATCGGCAACAATGTTAGCGTCGCGATAACCGATGGAGTTATAGTAATCCAGCACTTTCTCCTTGTCTTCCTGGTATTTCTTTTCGTTGAACTTAGCTGAACTGAATAATTTGAACCGGAAGTATGGATCGAGGAAGTCCTTTGTTTTGGTCACAGATAAGAAACCCGCATCTTTCAGGTATTCTTTAAAGGAAGGATTGGGGTTTTCGCCATAAGGGCTTTGCTCATGCGTCGGGTACAAAGTGATCTTCGTCATCTCCTTTGTGCCTTTCATCTGTTTTTTCAGCTTCAGACCTGTTACGTTCTCATTGCCATAAAAGTTCACTCCGTCAATACGAACCTTGTGACCTTTCTCTATATAGAAGTAAACAATCACAGAGTTGGGTAACGCCGGATCAGCAACTTCTTCAATACGCACGCTCGCGCTCTGGAAACCTTTTTCTGTATAATATTTTTGAATGGCGTCTACCGCAGCACGTTTAGTATTCTCTGTTACCGCACGACCTGCAACCAAACCGGTTTTACCTCTCAGGTCATCGTCTTCGGATTTGCGGATTCCCTTTAGGTAGTATTTTGATAAACCGGGGCGCTCTGTTACATGGATTTCCACATACAGGTTAGTTCCTTCCAGTTTAGTAAAATATATCTGTACATTGGAAAAAAGGTGCTGATTCCAGAGGTTGTTGATGGCTTTGCTGAAGTTGTCGCCACCAGGAATTACCACTTTATCGCCTACATTGAAACCGGCAATAGAGGTCAGCAATTGCTCATCATAGCGCAATGTACCTGTAACCTTTATACCGGCAATCGTATACTCATGCGGTTGCTTGGAGGTAAGGGCTTCCAGTTCGGGATCTATCTTAGTTGGTACTGTATCGGTTTTTACCTGAGACCTGGCAGAATTTGCCAAAAACAAAGCCAAAATCAATAGAGTAAAGCTGGAAGTAAACGTACGCTGCATTCCGGGTTGTTTAAACTGGAGCAAATTAAAGGGATTTATTAAAAGTGTTTGTTAAAAGAGACGCGGGTGAAACTTTTTTTTGCCACCAGTTGTTGTGTTGACTTTTCACGTACGTTCTCATAAGCAGACTTATAATTTATTTTTTAGTGGTTCACCAGTGGTGTGTCCTGTTGCTTTACCTGGTCTGCCGGTTTTACCAAATCTCCTTTCACGCTTTTGAAAATCCAGTATGGCCTCATACAGGTTTTCTTTGCGGAAATCGGGCCAGCGCACATCTGTAAAGTACAGTTCGGCATACGCCAGTTGATACAGCAGAAAATTACTGATACGGTATTCTCCGCTGGTGCGTATCATCAGTTCAGGGTCAGGGAAATTGCTGGTTGCCAGGTATGCCTGTAATGTATCCTGCGTAATTGCTGCAGGATCTATTTTGCCAGCTTTTACATCATCTGCAATATGCCTTACGGCCTGTACCAGTTCCCAACGGCTGCTGTAGCTAAGCGCCATCACCAGGTTCAGACCGGTGTTGGCAGCGGTTATTTGCAGCGACTCGTTCAAAGCCTGGCGTGCAGACTCCGGCAGCATTTTGATATCACCAATTACGTGCAGCCGGATATTATTTTTATTGAGGGTTTCTGTTTCTTTACGGATAGTCTCTACCAGCAGGGCCATTAAACCCATCACCTCGTTCTCCGGGCGATCCCAGTTTTCGGTAGAAAATGCATACAAAGTAAGGTATCCCACTCCCAGTTCTGCACAGCCTTCCACAATATTGCGCACGCTCTCCACGCCATGGAAGTGGCCATAGAGGCGGTCTTGCCCCTTTTCTTTTGCCCAACGGCCGTTCCCATCCATAATAATAGCAATATGACTTGGCAGCTTCTGCAGGTCAACTTGCTCCTTAAGGCTCTGCATTACCCTTGTTTTTGAAGTGCACGAAGGTACAAAAATTTGAATGGGAATTGCGGGAAGGCTAAAAGTCTATTACGAAAACTTAACAGTGTTTATCAATAAATTAACCGGTTCCGGTATTCATTGCCGGCACTTTACCCGGATTAGCGGGGCATTTATCCATATAATAACCCCAAAACCGGGGTTGTAAGCGGTATAGAAAAAAATATTATCGCTGGGTGGTCTGCTGCAACTGACCCCAGAAACGGCTGAATAACCGGCGGTTATCCGTCACCACTTCGGCACTCGCCAGCAGGTTGTTCCTGAAAAAAATGGTCTTATTGTAGTTGGTTTGCAGCCCCTGCGGCAGTTCTACTTTAATCAAAAAGCTATCGCGGTGGCTGGGCATATTGGCAATATAGGCCACTTTGCCAGGCAGGTAGCCAAATTCAGTATTAGGATAGCTTTCCACCCTCAAATGCACCGGCTGGCCGGTTTTTATCTTTCCCAATCCGTTCTGTGGAGCCATTAATTCAGCATAATACCGGCTTTGGGGCGGTTGCACATAAAATAATTCCTGGTTCATGGCCAGTAACTGGTTTTCCTGTAAAAAAGAAACCCAGATCACCTTGCCAGCTACCGGCGCCACTACAATGTAGCGCTGTTTCCACTCTTCCACCCTGCTTTTCAGGCCCAGTAAGGCAGATTGGAATTTCTGCTGCTGGTCTATGATAAATTTCTGCACTTCCAGTATTTCCTTCCGCTTATTATGCTCGGCCATATTGTTATTGATGAGCTGGGCCGATAGCTGTTCCAATCCCTGCTCTTTAGTTATTATTTTGCTTTTCTGCTGGTTCATTTCCAGCGGCGCAATAATTTTCTCTCCTGCCAGTGCTTCATTTGCCTTGTATTCCTGCTGTTGCAGGTCAAAATCCTGTTGCAATAATATCAGTTGCTTATGTGCATTGGTATCGATCGCTGATAAATACTGAAGATCCTGTAACAATGCATTTCTTTTTTGCTGGTAGTATCCGTTCGAAAGGATCTGCACCGTTTCATGTGTTACATTCTGAAATTCCTGGTAAGCAGCCTGGATTTCTCCCAGCTCATTCAATAAAGGCAGCTTATTTGTCATCACCACTTCCAGCTTATTGTGCGCAATGGATGGTTCTATTTCCCGGATCCATTTTTCAAGTGCCAGTACCTGCTCATGGCGGGCAGTACTTTGTAAAAAGGCCAGGGGTTGATCCTTTTGAACCTCCTGTTCATTTGTTACCAGCAATTTCTCCAGCTTACCATCTGTTTTTGCAGTCAATAGTTTGGGAGCATCAATAGCTACCAATCGTGCGGACCCCTGGATAATATCCGGGTAACGTACAAACCAGGTAAGCAACAACATTATCAGCAGGATCAATAACATTATCGCATTCCCTCTACGCACAATCCAGTGTGGCCGGTAACTTACCAGCTCCTGCATTTCCTGGCTCACCAATTCTGCCTGCACCTGTGGTTTATTATTATCTGTCATGATCTTGTTGTTTTTATTCGCCCAGTTCCAGCTGATTCTTCACCAGTGTAAAATATTCACCACGAAGGTTTACCAACTCCTGGTGTGTCCCTTTTTCCGCAATCTCTCCCCTATTCAGTACTACGATCTGGTCGGCATGTTTTACTGTACTCAATCTATGTGCCACTACCACCACCGTTTTCCCTCGTAAGAACGACTGCAGGTTATTCACAATAATGCTTTCATTATTTGCATCAAGACTATTGGTGGCTTCATCAAATAAGATAAACTCAGGGTTGCGGTATACTGCACGCGCAATAAGTATACGTTGCTTTTGCCCCATACTGATGCCATTACCTTCCGCACCAATATTAGTATTGAATCCTAATGGCAGGCTGTCAATAAAATCACGCACATTAGCGATTTCAACTGCACGGTTCAATCTTTCCATGTCAACCCGCTCAACACCTACAGCAATGTTTCGGGCAATAGTATCAGAAAAAATAAAACTCTCCTGCATTACAACGCCACAATGGCCACGCCACACTTTGTGACTGATGTTTTGAAGTGAAATATTATCCAGCTTTATATCTCCTTTCTGTGGCTCATAGAACTTCAGTAACAGTTTCAGCAAGGTTGTTTTTCCACTGCCGCTTACGCCTACAATAGCAGTAGTTTTTCCTTTAGGAATAGTAAGGTTTATATTTTTCAATACAGGATCGTTACCTGCACCGGAATAGGTAAAACTGAGGTTTTGAAAATGAATAGCAGATGCTCCAATAGTTGCCGGCAGTGTTTCAATGATCGTTTCAGTCAATGTGCGCTCTGCTGTACCTTCACGCATATAGGCATTTACCCCGTCAACTACCTCTGTAGTCTTGCCGCCGGCAAGGCTACGCGCAAAGGAAGGAGGCAGCTCCTGCAAAAAATGTTTGTGCGCAGGTTCTTCATCTTCCATAGTATGTATCTCGTTCAACCTGTCCATACTGATGCGTGCATTTTGCCAGCTCTGTACAAAACTGATCATTTGCTCCACGGGGCTATTCAATTGACCTATCATGTACTGCACGGCAAGCATTTCACCCAATGTCATACGGCCCTCAATAACTGATGTGGCAGAAAGGAACGTGATGAAAATATTTTTCCCTTCATTGATAAAAAAAGCACCGGCCTGCTGCCACTGGTTCAGCGCAAGCCCCTTCATACTTAGTCTGAACAGTTTTGCCTGCAGCCCTTCCCAGTTCCACCGCATTGATTTTTCCACCCCATTCAACTTGATCTCCTGCATACCCTGTATAAGTTGTATAGTAGCACTCTGTTCACGCGATGCAACATCAAACCGTTTATAATCCAGCACTTTCCTCTTTCGCAGGAAAACAATCACCCAGGTTGAGTATAATACACTCGCTATAACAAAAACGGTAAAGATGTTTAAATTAAAAAAAGCGAGTACTGCCGAAAAGATCACCAGGTTTACCATGGAGAATAAAACATTCAGCGACGAGCCTGTAAGAAAAGATTCTATGCGGCTATGATCATTCATGCGCTGAAGAATATCTCCGGTCTTTTTACTATCAAAGAATGATACCGGTAGTTTCATCAGCTTCACCAGGAAATCAGTAAGAATAGCGATATTAATGCGGGTGCTGATATGCAATAATATCCAGCTTCGAACAAACTCCACTACCAGGCGGCCCACAAACAAAGCAATCTGTGCAAGTAATACAATGTACACAAAATGAATATTGGCGGTATTAACGCCTACATCCACCACACTCTGGGCCAGGAAAGGCATAAATAATTGCAACAAGCTGCTTACGCCCAGCCCCAGGAACAATTGCACGATCAATTTTTTGTAGGGCAGTATATAGTTGAAAATATTTTTGAACGCCAGGCCTTTACTTGCTCTTTCTTCTTCCTCATCAGCATTTTCGTAAAAAACAGGCGCCGGCTCCAGCAGCAACGCAACACCTTCACCCCTTCCTTCCGATTGATCACTGATCCAATTACGTATAAATTCATTTTTAGTTAGTGTGATAGGTCCGGAGGCGGGGTCTACAATAAATAATTTATCTCTTTTTGTTTTATGCAGTACTACAAAGTGATTTTGTCTCCAATGAAGTATAGCAGGTAATAGAGCCTCAGTGGTCAGCAACTCATAAGATAGCTTTACACTATGGGTACGGAAACCGATGCTTTCAGCAGCATCACTGATGCCTAAAAGATTCACACCTTCTTTTCCGATCTGCGACTTTTCACGAAGGGTTTGAAGAGAAATAGACTTACCATAATGCTTTGCCACCATCCTCAGGCAGGTGGGTCCGCAATCCATGGAGTCTGGCTGTTTATAAAAGGGAAAGGACATGCAACAATGGGGGTTTACAAACAATTTCTATCTACAAAACAGGCAGCGGCAACACCGCTACCTGTTGTTACATTAAATGTCAGGCAATAAAAGCCGTAACTATTATGGCTCTACAGGAGGGCCCGGGCAATTGAAGCCATCCCAACCTGTACCACAACATTGATCAGTGGTCATTGAAGATGTACAGTCTCTGGCTGATGATGCTTCTTCTACCCCCTGTTTCCAGCAGTAGCATTCTGCCCCGCCGGCAATCTTTTTTTGCTCTGCTCTCGTTAAGGTCCTGGCAGATAAGATGAGAGATTTCATAAGAAAAAGTGGTTTGTTAAAAAATACTCAGACAGTTACAGGCACTGAGCTTTACCTGTTGTTTGCAAACAAAGATTTAAAGCTTCGCAATGTTGATTATTCGGGGTTACGAAAATCAGAAGTATCTGGGGCATTGTTGCAAACATCCATCAGAGCTAAATATCATATATTACGGTTACTGCATTATATAATGCAGTAACCGCATTTTACTTAATACTCTCTGCAAATAGTAGTACAGCTATACTCTACACCATCGCAGGTAGCACCGGATTCATCCGTAGCACTGCAAGTAGACGTCCCTGCAGGGCAGGTTGCTTTTACAATGTAATGAGCACAGGTACATTTTACTGTACATGATGCCGCATCAGCTTCGCTTACATACAAACCACCCAGAATTGTTTTTTGCTGCTGTTTACTCAATGGAGTCCCTAGGTCTTTAATCTTTCTCATACTCTAAAAATTAATGGTTACGTTAAAAAAGAAGCTGGGTTTCTACAGGTACCGGCTCATTTACCCGATTGTTTGCAAACAAAGATTTGCGGCTTCGCAATATTGATTATTCGGGGTTATGAGGACCACAGTATATAGATACCCATTGCAGCGAACACTCATCCGGTCCAGGCAGGTGGCATATATAATTGCAACCAGGATTATTGATAGTTCCACTGCAGCAGCGAACTACAACTTCACCGCTACATGCTGAGCAGGGATCATATGGATAAGTACCTCCACTGATCTGTTTCAGTTCATTCCTGCTTAGGGCTTTACCCAATAACATCATTTTTTTCATATTTGAAGGTTTTGGTGACGAAATACTTTTCAGTTTTCACCGGGTAATCTTCACTATTATGAACAGACTTCTTCGCTGCTTGCTTTTGCCTCAGGAGCAAACTCACTTTCTTTTAACCCCAATAAGAGCATAGGGATATCCTTCAATGTATAAGGTCTTACCAATTCAAATCCATTTATAAAAACGGTAGGTGTGTGCGTAACGCCGCTATTATTACACCACTGCTCATGCTCCTCCATCCAGTTATCGACATCACTTACTACAGTAACAGGAAACTGTTTCTCAAACTTTCCGTAATCCATCTGAGCAAACCATGTATGCAATACCTCCCTCGTTAGTTTAACCCTTTCTTCATGACTGATGTTGGTATGCTGTTTTATATATTGCATTATGTGCCGGATCGCTATTGTTTTTTTATCTTCCCTACTGGCAACCCTGCACGTAAACCTTACAGTAATGCCAATGTCTTCCCCATGATACTCAGCCAGCTCATGCAGCACCTCATGCGCCCTTGCACAGGGACCACAATAAGGGTTACAGGCTACCATTATCTGCACAGGTGCATTTGCATTCGCAATCTGCAGATCGTGGGAAAAAGGTGTTATATCTGCTTTGCGTTGCTTCTCAAGTGAAGCAGTAAACAGTTCCGGGCTTCTTTTAAATTTCAACAGTGTTAATCTTTCTTCTTCCTGTTCTTTTTGCCCGAACAATAGGGGCTTTAGCAACAGTAACCATAATGCTGTGGTTAAAAAGAAAGTAAATGCGGTATAAGAAACAGTGAGCCACGAAACAGTAAGCGATCCTGTATTGAGAAGCAAGGGAACACAAATACCTGACTGCACCCATAGAACAGCCAGTGTGATCAGGCAGAGGGTGCACCATTTTTTCACCACCTGCTGCTGATAATACAACGAGAAGATGGTAAAAGGCAAAGAAGCCACTGCTATAAATGCTGTAATTACCATCACAGGTTGAGCTTGTCCTGTATAGATCGCGCTTATCCACATCAGCAGCATGGAGAAAAAATATATGATGCCGATATCCGACCATTTTAGCCAGCCGGTAAGCGCTGCGCCTTTTGATTTTATTACAGCGTTGCAGTCTGTTTGCTTGCCTGCATTACACAGCTGTTCTGTTACAGGATTGCTGACGCCCAGCTCCTGCATTACAATTAAAGATGCAATACCGGCACCCGCCAAACTGGTAAGCAACAACAACGATTCAATCCACCCAAAACCTGCAACCAGGCCACCGGCAATAAAAAGTATCAGCACCGCTGCGGCCAGCCAGAACATTTTAAGTTGAGATCTTTCAGCACCCAGCCACTTCTCATTTTGTATATCCGCCTTCAATACAGCAGGTTTCTCTGCAGCTACCACCACACCATTCCAGCTTTCCATAAAACCAGGCTGCGCCTTCAATAGTGCAGGAACATTTTCAACCAATAAAAACCCTTTGGCAGATGTGTACGCCAGGAAAGGTACCGGGATATCATTTAGCTTATCCTTGTCTACAACAAGAGCCACGTTTTCCACGCCCAGGATGTCTAGCATATCTGTAATGCTTAAAAGCGAAGGATAATCCGGATGAGAAAGTAAATGTAGTCTGAGATAACGTTTAGAGACTGGCACGGCAAGCAGCGACAGCCATCGCTGAAGAATTTGCATCGGTTCCTGCATAGTAATTAAGGTTATGGTCACTGTAATTTCCTAATTAATTATATTGAAACCCTTGCCGTTATGGTTGTATTTTACAACCTCATGTTACATTTCACTTATTACTCTTCGTTATTGATATTAACGTCGTTTAGTAAACGAAATATTATATATGTAGTTGATCTTTACCATTTAATCCTGTTAAGACATTTTAGCAGGATATAATTTCTTATATTTATCGTATAAGGCTTACAGGTATTGATATTCACAAAATATCAAATATGATCACAGGAGAAAAATTGCGGTTACTGCGCTTACTCAAGGGGTTTAAACAAAAAAATGTGGCGGATAAACTGGGCATTACCCAACAGGCTTATTCAAAACTGGAAAAAAGATCCGTTATCAATGGCATTACCCTCGAAAAAATTATAACCTCGATGAACTGCACACGCGAGGATGTGGAAGCTGTCAATAAACTGGCTTCGCCATGACAAATAAAAAAGCCAGGTCGCTTAATCAAGACATCCTGGCTTTCGAATATTTTACAAAAGTATTGTCGCTATTTTGCTGTAGGGCAACGGTACGATGTGAGGTTAAAGGAGAAGGTAACTTCTGCCATGATGTACTGATCCTTCTGTTTTGAAAAGCCACGTTGACGACCTTCAATACCAATGGGCTCACCGGTTTCGTATGAGCGGTCCTGCAACAACTGCGCATTGGAAGGACTGCCATCAGGAAGAGAAGGAAATTTATCAATTCCCACATAGGTTTTACTTACATCATCCAGGTAATCGGTGGTAGTAAAACGATGTGTGATCTCAAATCCTATATTTATTTTATCTGTCAATGCATATTTAACACCTACACCCAATGGAAAACAGAATGCCATTGTATTGTAAGGTTTGCGGTCCGGATAAGCTGCAGTACCCTGCCCCTCGGTACCCAATGGACGCAGGTATACTTTTTGCCCATTCAGGTAAGCATAAGGATCGTATGTAAAGATACCCGCGCCTAACGTAATGTAAGGAGTAAAGCGGTAATTAGGATCACCAGGCACAAATTTGAAAAAGTTGAAATCACCCTGCAGTGTCAGTTCAAACACGTTGGTATTGAAGCTGAGATTACGCCTGCGTTGGTATTCATTATCTGTATTGTACACATCAGAATAACCAAGTTGTGCAAAATGGGCCTGCACGCGTACACCAATATAGTTTTTGAATTGCTTACGGAAGAAAACACCCATTGCCAGTTTGGGACGGTTGAGCTTGGCCCTTGTATTCAGATCGCCAAAATAATGTGCGGCACCGGCTGAAATACCGATTTCGCCTTCCTGAACGATGGCTTCGTATTGAGCCTTAACTGAATAACTGCATAAAAGACTTACCAGCAGGAGGGTTACCAAAGTCAGCTTCTTCATAAATGCAAGATAATAATATAAGTATTGCTGAATAACGGCAGGATTCTTTTTTTTCTTCTATATGAAACGTTAATTCCGGGTATCCAATCCCCAGGAAAGCTTGTTGCGCAGGGTCTGTAGAAAGTTATTCTCGTTCATCCTTACCAGGCTAAGCGTAAATGCTTCACGCTGAACAGCTAACTGTACTTTCTTATCTACAATCTCCTTGCGCGAATCCAGCGCACAGATAAAATTATCCGTACGGCCTTCTACCTCAAACGAAATGATATTATCATCAGGCACTATAATGGGGCGAACATTAAGGTTATGCGGAGCAATAGGAGTAATTACAAAACTGGAAGATTCGGGGAACACCACGGGACCGGAACAACTCAGCGAATAACCGGTTGAGCCGGTTGGGGTTGACACAATTACACCATCTGCCCAATACGTATTAAGAAACTCACCGTTCAGATAGGTGTGGATCTTTATCATGGGCGAAATGTCAGTTTTATGGATGGCAAACTCATTCAGCCCATACGGCACATCACCAAACAAAGGCCTGTTGGCATCCAGATGTATCAGCGAACGTTTATCGATGATAATATCTCTTTTCGCAAGCGATTGTACTGCTGGGCCAAGATCCTTCCGGCCAATACTGGCTAAAAAACCAAGCCTCCCGAAATTGATCCCCAGTATAGGAATGTTTTTATCGCGAACCAGCGAAACAGTATCCAGCATGGTTCCGTCACCACCCAGGCTTATTAAAAAGTCAATAGATTCCAATAGATCCTCGGCACTATGAAAAACCGCTACTTCATCAGGCAGACGCAGTGAATCTTTTATCATCTCGTAAAACGGATAATAGATCACCGGCTCTATGCGCTCCTTTGCCAGCTCGTTCAACAATTGTTGCACTTCACCCTGCTGCTGATAATCCACAACCCGGCTATAAATAGCTACCTTCATATATTATTTTAATTGAAACTGTTCTTAGGGTACGCGGCTTAAAAATCGTTCTTAATATGTAAAAATATACCCTTTTGGCCTAATTGATTGAAGCTATAATCAAAACGAAAAATACAGTCATATATAGACACAATATCAATACCTACGCCACCGGTGTACAACCAGCGGTTGGTGAGTGAGTTTTGCGTAATATTTTTGTTATATACATAGCCCAGGTCTCCAAAAGCACGGGCATAGATCCGGAAAGGAATTGTGGCGTAAGTGTTCGATTTAAGATGAGTAGGCAGATCAAAACGCACCAGTTCGCGACGCAATGAGTTTTTAGCCATATAAGCCGCCACGCCGTCAATTACATACCGCTCCAATCCACGCATATACAGATCACCATATCCAAACAAACGCTGGTTTATAAACGGCTGGTCAAACGGAAACCTTAATGTACCATACCATTGCGTTCCAAAGTAGGTTTTACGCAGCAACTGCCAGCCCTTGGTAAGCTTACCGGTTATCTGCCACATATTCATATCACTGCTGATGCCCTTTTTCAGAAAACCCGCTTCCCCCATCCAGCCTGTCAGTGGAAAATAATTATAGTCAACATTAAAATAACTGAGCGTGTACGATAATTCAGGATATACAATGGTGCTGTGGCTATTATTCAGGTATTGGGGATTCAGCGCCAGCACCTGGCTGTCTACCTGCAGGCGTGTAACTGACAACCTAACGTCATGAAACGTACGAAGTCCGGGCCGGTAGGTATAATCAACATTGCCTGAGATCCTCTTAACCCCACGTTCCAATGTATCTGTAAATGCCTGCTTGTTGTCAGTAGTATTGTAATTGATCTCCTTGTTATAGGCATAAATAAACCCAACTTTATAGCCATGTTTCAGGGACTTGTCTACATAAGGTTGTTCATATTGAAACTGTACCTGGTGTGTGTACCCCGTTATAAGCCATACTTTCAATTTGTCATTACGCCCGGTAAAGTTGTTATGGGTTAGTTTAAACCCATAGTTTACCCGGTTCAAGGCATAGCCCCGGTTTCCCCACTCTGTAAGGTTTCTGTCAATCGGTCTGAAATAAGGTAAAGGGAAAATATACCATCGCTCTCTTACTTCTATCAATACATCCACAGCATGTCCCCTGAATGCTTTCAATGCCACTACCACACTTACAAACAGGCTGGTGTTATACAACTGACGACGGGCTGTTTCAAAAGCTTTTACCAGCTCAGGCAGGTAAATAGAATCACCACTATGAAATGGTAGCTCACGTAATACGATATACGATTTCGTTTTTTTAATGCCGTCAATCACAATGCTGTCAATCACAAAAGGCCGGGGAGAAGGAGAGATCAGGCTGCCGGTATCAGCAACCGGAAGTTTGCTGACAACTTTAGATGTATCGACAAAAGTAGTCTGGGCATACATCCCTGCACAGCAACAAAACATACACAATAAAAAACAATAATATCTTTTATCCACCTTCATGCAGGCAAGCAGTAGCTTATAAAGTTGTGGTTTGCGGTTATATGCATTAGGGAAGATGGGAGAAGCCTGTTTCTATATACCTAAATAATTCATCAGGTGGTCATAGTTGCTCTTCAGTTCATTTTCATACAACTCTTCACCATAATAATACTTCACCTGGTATTCGTAACGCTGAAAGGTAGCCACTATATCAGAAATTTCAAACTTATTGATCTTCATGGTAACCAGGAAGGTGCCTGCATTATTGTCCCAGTAGGTATTAAGCTGGGTAACGTGTGCATCATTGGTTTCCACCAGTTTACTGATCTCGGAAAAAGAGAAGCTGCGCTGCTCCATTTCAAGAATAATGAGTCCCCCGGGTTCGCTGGTACCGGTTGTTTTTGCCAGTTGCTGCAATAATCCGGTAGCCTCAATAACACCCACAAATTCATTTTCTTTATCGGTAACGGGAACTATGGAGAGGTGATAGTCATTCGCAGCCTGTACAGCTTCATAAAAATGCCTGTCAGCATGTACGGCTACTTTTGATAAATGAGCTTCTGTCGTTTGCAACAAAGCAGTTTCATCAAGGTTCAGCAGCTCATTTTCAAATACAAGGCCTACATATTTATCATCAGCCACCACAGCCAGTTGCCCTACGTGAAAATCAGACATTAATTCCAAAGCCTGAAATACAGTGTCGTTGGGATTCAATGCAGGAATAGCGGCCGATATCAATTCTCTGTTTAACACGCCAAGGATTTTATTCTTAAGACGATTGTTGGAAGCGCCCCGTTTACAGGGCACCGTCATTTTAGCAGCACTTTCACATAAGCAGGTCCATCCCATTATGCCGTTACCTATACTAACGACAAAAACGGTAAAAAGTATTTACTTAAGACGGCAAGAATCAGGCTACCGCTGCTGGCTCGCTTAAATTTTTTAAAAATTTGTGCAGTATAATATTGAACTCTCCGGGTACTTCCATCATGGGCGCATGACCACATTTGTCAATAAAGTGCAGTTCACTGTTAGGAATCAACCGTTGAAATTCGCGTCCAACAAACGGAGGGGTAATGGTATCGTTATTTCCCCAGATCAGCAACGTGGGTTGTTTTATCTGGTTCAGCTCTTCGCCAAGATTATTCCGGATAGCACTTTTGGCCAGTGCAATAATTTTGATAGCTTTTAAACGATTATTTACGGTTTCGTAAACTTCGTCTACAATCTCCTTCGTGGCAGTAGCAGGATCATAAAAGGTCAGTTCAGCCTTTTTCTTCATGTATTCGTAATCGCCACGTTTGGGATAGGTATCACCCATTCCGTTCTCAAATAAACCGGAGCTACCCGTTAAAATGAGTGATTTTATACGTTCAGGATGCTTTAAAATATGCAGAATAGCCACATGGCCACCCAGTGAGTTGCCCAGCAGGTGCACATTTTTGTAATCGCGGGTCTCAATAAATTTATGGACAAACTTCTCCAATCCCCCCACAGATGTATGTAACAGGTCCAGATCAAGCAAAGGCAGCATGGGTACCACCACTTTGTTGTATTGGCGGAAATACTTAATCAAATCATTGAAATTGCCCAATGCCCCGAACAAACCGTGTAGCAAAATCAACGGTTCACCCTCCCCTTCTTCAATAAATTTGAATTTGTCTACTTGTTTGATCTCGTAATTCATCTGTTAAGTCGGTTCTATTCAGTCAATTATCCGCTAAAATAAACGTTTTAGTGGAAATATCACATGGCACTATTTCAGCGCCTTTATATTTTAATGTAAACTAGTGATTTTTCGACTCTTTCAATACATTTTGCCAAAGCCACCACTTTATTGTTTTGCGCGCTCCGCAAGATGATCAAAAAAACCCTCAAGGCTTGTAAACATATCTTTGAAAACAGGCACCAGCTTTCCAAATGCTTCCATTGTTAAAGGCCCCAATGGCTGTATATATGGAAAAAACACCGATCTGGCAGTTGTTTCCTCCTGCACCATGTGCACTTTCTGCACAAAAAACAACACAATGCTAAAGCCTATGGAATACAGCAACAGGTATAACACTGCACCGGCCAGTCTGTTTGCCCACCCCAGCAGGGTAATATCAACAGCCGCTTCTATCAGCGAGGCTCCCCAGCGTATCAGCAATACTACTGCTACAAATACAATTATAAAGGACAGGAATGGCAGCCAGCGTGCAGAAACCTGTACCGAATCCTTCAGGTAATCTGCCACTACCACCGAAAGCTTCATGGCAGCCGCTATTCCCACTACAAATGCTATTACTGAAAAAAGAGCTACAATAAGTCCTTTGCGCCACCCTTTTACAAAGGCCACAATCATCAGTATTACAAAAATAATATCAATCATCATGCTGCAGGTAGCACTAAAGGCCTGGTTCCTGTAAAGAAATGGAGTGTCTTATTTTGCCAGCAATTCCTTTACCACTGCACTGATGGCTTTACCATCCGCCTGTCCGGCCAGTTGCTTGGTGGCAACACCCATTACTTTCCCCATATCAGCAGGGGAAGCAGCGCCTGTATCAGCAATTATTTTAGCAATTATCGCTTTCAGCGCCTCATTGTCCAGTTGCTTTGGCAGAAACTTCTCTATCACATCAATCTCCTCCTGCTCCTTTTGCGCCAGGTCGGCCCTGTTCTGCTGCTGAAATATTTCAAGCGAATCCTTACGCTGTTTTACCAGCTTTTGCAGCAATTTCAGCTCTGCATCCTCAGTTATTTCGCCACCTGCACCTTCAGAAGTTTTAGCCAGTATAATACCAGCCTTTATCGCTCTTAAACTACGTACTGTTTTTTCGTCTTTGGCAAGCATAGCTGTCTTTAACTCAGCCATGATCTTTTGTTCCAAACTCATATTAAGAACATTTTCTGGTTAGGCTTTATTTTCTTTCAACTGTATTTCACGGAATTTACCATAAAAATCCTGTGCAAATGTTTTCAGGTCATTTACCAGTTCATGCTGGTGCGTAGCACGGTCAAACGAGTCCGCCATGGTCATCATCGTCTGGTAAAAGAAGTCAGCCATTTCATCAACCATCATTTCCTTTGTCCACAGATCAACCCTTAAAGCCGCTTTATCTGCGCCATCCCATAAAGAAAGCATCATGGCCTTAGCCTTACGGGGCTCTTCAGCAGTGCTGGCAGTAGCACTCCAGTTTATCGATTCCGGAACCTTTTTATCATCGAGCGTTACATCAATTGTAATGGTAGAGTGCTGCATTTCAATAATATAATTTATAAATATCTGAACACTTAGCTGTCAAAAAGGCCTGCAATATACTTTTTTTGGCGCGAGAGGCCCCGTTTTACAGTTATTCCTGATTAACAACGCCTTATAAACCGAACTGCAAAAATACGTTGATTCCCCGGAAAACTCCGTGCACATGTTTAAACACTAATGCCGCAAACGTCTGTAAAATTCTTCATTTAACCTTGTATCAGTAAGGATTTAACCCCCAATTGCATCTTTGTGCAACCCCTGCGGAAAATACGATCAGGAAAATGGCGTACTAACACGTAAGAAAAAAATATATATACTGCTATTTTTGAAGTCAAGTCCGTAATCCGATTCGTTCATCAAATCAGTACCTATGAAAAAGCAACTTTACAAATTGCTTTGTGCGTGTGGCATTTCATTAATCACTACTACTTTTTTCACTACCACAGTAAACGCGCAGTCATGCTCATGTGCTAACGGAGATCAGCCAAACATTATTGAGTATCGTGATACTCTTCATTCCACCATGGCTTCCAACTCCACGCTCTCGTTTCCTAAATTCGATTTAACACTCGGCACTCTTACCTGTGTATCTCTTTTTGATACACTAACCATTGTAGCAACGGTGGGTGCCAGAAACAGGGATGCTACCTCAGCTCACACCCCTACCTTTCAGTTAACCGTTCCTTTAACCATTTCGGGCCCTTCACTTTCCATTACAGATTTCAAGAATGTAATTTATGGCCCGGATTACCTGGAGATCTTTGGTATGCCGGGCGATAGTATTACCTATGGCCCCGACACGGTGTACCGCAATGTAGCGCACAAAAAAACAATTACAAGTTCCAGCGACCTGAGTGGTTATACCGGTCTCGGAAATGTAAGTTTCAACTATGGCATCAGTGGTGGTGCTATTCCTATTTTTGATGGCACCAACTACACAGTAACCTTTGGCACCAACACCTGGGCTGTATTCAAACTTGTTTATTCCTGGTGCGAACACACCTCTATGGCAGCCAACATTCAGAACTTTATTGCAGGCAAAAAAAGCAATACAATAAATCTTTCGTGGCAGGTCGCCAACGATGAACCCCTCAATTCTTATGAAATCTTAATTAGTACCGATGGAAAGAATTTCACCAAATCAATCAAAGTACCCAAACAACCCGTTACTGAAGGTGTTGCAACAAAATACACCTATCAATACACTCCTGATCCGTCTTATGCAGGAAAGTTATACTTCAGGATCAAACAGATCGATGCAACGGGGCAACCAAAGTTTTCTGCAGCCCAGTTCGTAAACCTTGCTTCTAATGCCGGTAACGAGGTTTCCATTTATCCCAACCCGGCCAAAACATCACAGGTAGCGATGCAGTTCAGCCAGGTATTAAAAGGCAACTATGCCGTTGAGCTTATCAACATTACCGGCCAGGTTATTTACCGTAATACCTTTAAACTCAACAACACCAACACGCTGCAGCTTACCCTGCCAACCGTTCCTCCGGCCGGCATGTACCACCTGCGCGCCCGGGAAGTAGCTACCGGCGAAACTTTTACCAATAAATTAATGATTCAGCAATAAGCAATGTTTATTCCCCAAAAAAGAAGGCTTCCGGCAACGGAGGCCTTTTTTAATGCTGCTATTTCCCGTTTTGTTTTATTCGCTTACTTTTGTTACTTAACGCTATATACATGGAACAATCGAGCGCGATGGAATATAATACCACAAGGAATTACCTGATCATGCGTGAGTATGGCCGGCACATTCAAAAAATGATTGAATACCTGCTGAGCCTTGAGGATAGGGAAGTACGCCAGCGCAATGCTTACGCGGTTATTGAATTAATGGGATTTCTGAACCCTCACCTTAAGAACGTTGAGGACTTTCGTCATAAATTATGGGATCACCTGTTTCTCATCTCCGATTTTAAACTGGATGTGGAATCTCCGTATCCCATTCCTACCCGTGAAACACTCAAGGCCAGGCCCGACCCGCTGCCTTATCCCAAACGCTATCCCAAATTCAGCCACCTGGGCAAAAACCTGGAACTGATCATCAATAAGGCACTCAAAGAAGAAAACCCTGAAAAACGCCAGGGCTTTGCCAATGCCGTAGCCTATTACATGAAACTTGCCTACAGCAACTGGCACAAAGAAATAGTACACGATGATGCTATTCAGAGCGAGTTGACCAACCTTACAGAAGGCCAGTTGACCTTTACCAATACTCCTTACGTACGCCAGCATCGCGCCAACGAAGGCCGTGATAACCGCGACCGTGGGGGCTATGGCGATTACCGCAACAAACGCAATAACCAGAAGTTTCAGCAACGTGGCGGTAGCAATAACAACAACAACCGTAATGATCGCAATGATCGGAACGACCGCAACGATCGCGGAGGCAAATTCAAAAAACGTTACAAATAACAATACAGCATTTACGAGAAAAGTTGATCACCATCCGGTGGTCAACTTTTTTTATGCATTATTGCCAAACAAAATAATGCCCAAACAATCGCAGCACATATAATTTGTTTTTACTTTGCGTGGCATTATTCATCATACTTTCAATCTTCAACCATACTATGCACTTTGAAGTTAACGGCGGCCAAAAACTAAGAGGAGAGATCATTCCGCAGGGAGCAAAAAATGAAGCACTGCAGATCATCAGCGCAGTATTGCTTACTCCCGAAAAAGTAACCATCAGCAATATTCCTGACATCCTCGATGTAAACCTGCTGATCGAATTGCTGGGCGAAATGAATGTTAAGATTGAAAGGCCCCAACGTGATACCTGCATTTTCCAGGCAGACAATGTAGATGTGGACTATCTCCGCAGCGAAACCTATCGCCGCAAAAGCGGTCGCCTGCGCGGGTCCGTAATGCTGGCAGGGCCAATGCTGGCACGCTATCGCCGTGCATTTATTCCAAAACCGGGCGGCGATAAAATTGGCCGTCGCAGGCTGGATACGCACATCATCGGTTTCGAAAAGCTGGGCGCACAGTTCACCTATTTCTCCGATGGAGGCTTCTTCCAGCTGGAAGCGCCCAACCTGCGCGGCACTTACCTGCTGCTGGACGAGCCTTCAGTTACCGGTACCGCCAATATCGTAATGGCAGCAGTAATGGCCAAAGGAACCACTACTATTTACAACGCAGCCTGCGAACCCTATATTCAGCAGCTTTGCAAAATGCTCAACCGCATGGGCGCAAAGATCAGCGGCATTGGCAGCAACCTGCTTACTGTTGAAGGTGTCGATTACCTCGGCGGAACTGAACACCGCATGTTGCCCGATATGATCGAGATCGGCTCCTTTATTGGTCTTGCCGCAATGACACAAAGCGATATCACCATCAAAAATGTAAGCCTCGAAAATCTCGGTGTCATCCCGGATAAATTCAAACAACTGGGTATCAAAATGAATTTTGTAGGAGATGATATTCATATTCCTGAACAGGATACTTACGAAATACAAACCTTCCTCGACGGATCAGTACTTACCATTTACGATCATCCGTGGCCGGGTTTTACGCCCGATCTGTTAAGCATTGTGCTGGTAGTAGCCACACAGGCCAAAGGCAGTGTGCTTATTCATCAGAAGATGTTTGAAAGCCGCCTGTTCTTTGTAGATAAATTGCTGGATATGGGCGCACAGATCATATTGTGCGACCCGCACCGTGCCGCAGTAATTGGTCTTGGCCGTGAGCACCCACTCCGTGGTATTACCATGAGCAGCCCCGATATCCGTGCAGGTGTATCACTCTTAATTGCAGCATTGAGCGCCGAAGGCAAAAGCATTATCCAGAACATTGAACAGATCGACCGGGGCTACCAACACATTGACGACCGCCTTATAAAACTGGGTGCAGATATTAAAAGGGTGAGCTAGCCAATAGCATTGACAAAAGCAATCTTATGTCTGTAACAGTCAGTTTATAACCCTAAACTTCCTGTTAAGTCGTGGCTTTTTATTTTCTTTGCAACCTGATCTGATTGAATATGCCGTTTGACCCTGCAAATAAAATTATCATTATTACAGCACCTTCCGGCGCTGGCAAAACATCTATCACCCGTTACCTGCTGCGCGAATTTCCGCAGTTAGCGTTCTCTATTTCTGCCGCAACACGCTCTGCACGTGGAACAGAAAAAAACGGGGTTGATTATTATTTTATGAGCACGGAAGATTTCACACACAAAATTCAGCAGAATGAATTTGTGGAGTGGGAAATGGTATATGAAGGCAAATATTACGGTACGCTAAAATCGGAAATAGAACGTATCTGGAACAACCAGCAGGTGCCCGTACTGGATATCGATGTAAAAGGAGCTATCCACGTACAACAGCAATTTGCTGATTCCATCTTATCTATTTTTATTGAACCCCCATCCGTAGCAGAACTGAAACGCAGGCTTGAATCAAGAGGTACCGAAACTGTTGAAAGTTTGAACGCACGGGTAAACAAAGCCTCTTACGAAATCTCTTTCAAACACTCGTTTCACGCCATCATTCTCAACGACAACCTCGAAAAAGCCTGTCAGCAGGCACATGAAGTGGTAAAGGCATTCCTTGAGCGCTAACCCCAACCTGCACCTTAATTTTCCCCATTAACCCTGAATTTTCAGGCTTAACAGCCTTTGCTGTGCTGAAAACCAGCAGTAAGCAGATACGATTATTATGCTATGAGTCGTTCTTTTTATATATTCGTAATTGCATGAGTGTAATTGTAGCTATCGCCATCCTGGTTTCCCTTTTCTTCATTGCTTATTTTTCAGGCATAGAAGTAGCTTTTGGCTCAGCCAATCGCCTCAATATTGAGCTCAAAAAAAACCAGGGCTCCAGCAGTGGACTTCAGTTGTCAGGTTTCTTTGAAAATCCTTCCCGCTTTATCGGCGTCAATCTTGTTGGTTTTATTTTTTTCCTGGTCATTGGTGTATTACTCGGCAGTACCGGTTGGGATGTGGCAATGAATGTACTCAAAAAACGATTTGGCTGGGATTCAGAAGCAATGCCTGCCCTTATCTGGTTTCGCCTGTTTATTGAAATACTCCTTTCCACGCTTATCATAGTGATCCTGGGCGAATTTATTCCCAAAGCGATCTTCAAGGCAAAAAGCGATTCTTTATTACTGTTATCATCACGCATAGGTCTCGTTGGTTTGTTCGATCAGATGTTCAACTGGGTAGCCAATGGCTTTGTAAAGCTCTCGATCGTCATTCTCAACCTCATCTTCGATATGCGTATCGATAAAAAGAAGGAAGCATTCTCACGCGTGGATCTCGAGAACTTTTTCGCTCAGAACAATGACCTCCATGCGCAGCAGGCTTCAGACCTCAATGCCGAGTTGTTTGAGAACGCCCTGTCATTACCCAAAGTAAAGATCAGGGAGTGCCTGGTACCCCGTAAGGAAATTGAGGCTATCGACGTAAAGATGACCATTGAAGACGCACGCAAAAAATTTGTGGCTTCAAGACTCAGCAAACTGGTGGTGTATGATGGCAATATTGACCAGATCACCGGTTATATTCACCAGCTCGACCTGTTTAAACATCCGGCTACTATAAAAGAAATTCTGCTGCCCATCCCGGCTGTTCCGGAAAGCATGAGCGCCACTGACCTCATCAGCAAATTTACCCATGAGCGTAAAAGTCTTGCCTGGGTGGTCGATGAGTTTGGCGGCACTGCAGGTATTGTAACCATGGAAGATCTGCTCGAAGAGATCTTCGGAGATATTAAAGATGAATATGATGTGGAAGAGTTTGAAGAAAAGAAAGTAAGCGAGGATGAATACATTTTATCCGGCAGACTGGAACTTGACCACCTCAAAGAAAAATACGACCTGGACTTTCCCGAAAATGAATCAGAAACCCTTTCCGGGTTCATTATTCAGCAACACGAAACCATTCCCAAGCTGAAGGAACGCATTATCATTGGCAATTATGAGTTTGAGGTGCTGAATGTAAGCGATACCCGTATTGAAATGGTACGCCTCAAAGTGCTGAATTAACTTCTGATTTTCCTTAACAATACGTTTACAAGATATTTTAATGCTTTGCCGCACCTTGCACGCGGCGTAAAACAACAGTTGTTACAGGTTCCTGATTAAAGCCTGCCTGAATAGCCGTACATTTGCCCCGCAAAATAGCCCAACGATATTTCAATGGCATTATCTTTTTTCAGCAAAAGGAGCAACGATTCAGAGATGACCTTCGTGGATCATCTGGAGGAGTTGCGCTGGCATATAGTTCGTTCACTGCTGGCAATCATTGCATGTGCAGTAGTAGCATTTATTTATATTGACTGGCTGTACGATAATGTCGTACTGGCTCCGCTTGAAGGAGATTTTGTTACCTATACGGCATTGTGCAGGCTCAGCCACTGGTTACATGCAGGTGATGCACTTTGTTTGCCTCCGGCAAAAGCCAACCTGCAAACCACTGCTTTTGGCTCCCAGTTCATGGCCAGCATCACCTTTGCTTTTACCGGCGGGTTCATCATTGCGTTCCCATACATTTTCTGGGAGATCTGGCGTTTTATCAAACCAGCATTAAGCCCTAAAGAACTCAAAAGCACCCGTGGCGCCATTGCCTGGGTTTCCTTCTTCTTCTTCCTGGGTGTTGCTTTTGGCTACTTTTTACTGGCTCCTTTTACCTTCAGTTTCCTGTCCAATTATACCATTGGTACCAGGCACCTGATCGAGGCAAAACCTACTCTCTCAGACTACCTGGAAAACCTGGTAGATATCATTATAGGCTCCGCTATTGCATTCCAGTTGCCGGTTGTTTCCTATGTGCTCACCCGCATAGGATTGGTCACCCCAAGCTTTCTTAAAAACTACCGCAAATACGCTTACGTGTTCATTCTTGTTGTGGCAGCCGTTATTACGCCTTCGCCCGACTGGATGAGCCAGATGATCGTATTCCTGCCGCTTGCGCTGCTCTACGAGTTCAGCATCATCGTATCCAGCCGTGTATTCAAAAAATTAAAAGAACGCGAGGATAAGTGGGAGTAATAAAGTAATTACGAAGTAAGAAGTACGAAGGGCCTACAGCAGCTAATCGCTGCCTGTAGCTCAAAGCGCGCACCCATTTTTACTGGCTGAGTTCACCATTTCTATCCGGCTTCAGCCGGTAGGCAGATGCTGTTAAATAAAACAATGCATTCAGATAATGGCCTCGCCCTTCAGGACGGGGCCAGCAATCCGGAAATCAGCATACAACAACCCAATCTCAAAATCCCTAAATTCCCAAATCAGCAAATTTCCCTCTTTATCTCCTTCTCTCTGTATTCCCTCTTAGCCCCCAAATCTTAAAATCCACAATTAACCACTTAGAAACTGCGCTTTTACCCTGGTCACTTACTGGTTACCTACTGATGATTGATTGGTCACTGCACAATGCTTTAAGCCCGACTTCAGCATGTTTTAAACCAGGAATACTACCTTAACCCATCATTCAAAAACATAATAGATTGACTATCAAAATACAACTTATGCTTTTAGGCTGCCATTTCAGATACTCGGCAACTGTATTAACTTAAAACTTACAACTTATAACCTACAATCAAGTAGCTACCCCGCTACATCCCATCCCATTTCCCCTCTGTAACTTCAACTATGGCACGCCAGGTAGGACCCATAAAATGGGAAAGAACGATTGGAGATCTCACGCTGTACAAGCTGGGAGATAAATGGTATGCCCGCGCCAAAAGCAGCCTCGATAGTAAAAGAGTAAAGACAAAGCCAGAGTTTGCCAAAACAAGAGAATACGCTTACCGCATGGGGATCGCGGCAAGACTGGCTTCGATGATCTATAGCCAGCTCCACGAAAGCTGGCAACTGCATGAGGTCTACAAGAAGCTCACGGGCCTTGCCATGAAGAAATTAAACCTCGGCAGGGACCCTAATTATATACTGGATGATTTAGAGGAGTTGATGTACGAGCTGGGCTATCGCAACAACATCCCTTACCCAACTATCCAGCCCTCACCTGTTGCCGTAGAAATACCGCCTGTACAATCCGATACAGCAGTAACAGCACACGCTACCCAACGCAAACCTTTCAGGCTTCGGAAAAAAAGAAAACTTACACTTGACGAACTGATAAACGCAGCGATAGAATATACTCCACGTAAGTACCACCAGAAACCCGAACAATATCCCCCACCTCCGGGATAACCCAAAAATATCGAATGTTGAATGCTGCATTTCGAATATCGAAATAACAAAGGTTAAATAAGTTGCAGGCAGAATAACAACTCCCCCGTTATTCCCGTGCTCCTTGTCAACTTATCAACCATCCAACCTGTCAACCCTTTCCATCCGCGTTAACCATTACCTTTGCACCGCTATTGTTTATTCTTGCATTCATTAATACAGTAATAATGTCTTCATTCGATTTGTCTAAACCCATTGCTATTGGCAGCGACCATGCCGGTTTTGAATATAAAACAGCTATTGTAAAATGGCTTACTGAAAAAGGCTTCCAGATCTCTGATGTGGGAGTATATGCTAATCAATCGGTAGATTACCCTGATTACGCACATCCTGTTGCCAACGCAGTTGAAAAAGGTGAAGCAGCATTTGGCATATTGCTTTGCGGAAGTGCCAATGGCGTTTGTATCACCGCAAACAAACACCAGGGTATCAGGGCTGGTCTGGCCTTTGAACTGGAAGTTGCAAAGCTGATCCGCCAGCACAATGATGCCAATGTAATTTGCATCCCGGCACGTTTTGTAGCATTGGAATATGCCAAACAGATGCTGGAGATCTTCCTGGAGACTTCTTTTGAAGGTGGCCGTCACCAGACAAGGGTCAACAAGATTGCTTGTAGTTAATAATATCTTACTGATAAGTTCATTCCAATAAAAAAGGAGCCGCTTCAATGAAGCGGCTCCTTTTAAGTTTATGTTACTATTCGTTTTTTTAATTACCATCCCAGGATGTAGGCAAAAATGAGCGGCGCTACAATGGTCGCATCACTTTCTACAATAAACTTGGGAGTGTTTACATCCAGCTTACCCCAGGTAATTTTTTCATTGGGTACAGCGCCGGAATAAGAACCATAAGAAGTAGTAGAATCAGAGATCTGGCAGAAGTAGCTCCAGAAAGGAACATCATGCCATTCAAGATCCTGGTACATCATAGGCACTACGCAAATAGGAAAGTCACCGGCAATACCACCACCGATCTGGAAAAAACCAACTCCTTTACCAGCAGAGTTATTACGATACCAGTCTGCCAGCCACACCATATATTCAATACCATTTTTAACAGTACTGGCTTTCAGTTCGCCTTTAATTACATAGCTGGCGAAAATGTTGCCGGTAGTACTGTCTTCCCAACCGGGTACTACAATAGGAATATTCTTTTCAGCAGCCGCAATGATCCAGCTGTCTTTAGGATCAATTTCATAATACTGCTTCAGATCGCCGCTCAGCACTACTTTATACAAAAATTCGTGCGGGAAATAACGCTCACCTTTTGCTTCAGCATCATTCCATTGTTTTACCAGGTGTTTCTGTAAACGACGGAATGCCTCTTCCTCCGGAATACAGGTATCGGTAACACGGTTATAATGATTTTCCAGCAGATCCCATTCGTCCTGCGGGGTCAGATCACGGTAATTGGGTATTCTTTTATAGTGAGAATGTGCTACCAGGTTCATTACATCTTCTTCCAGGTTAGCACCTGTACAACTGATAATATCAATTTTTCCCTGGCGTATCATTTCTGCCAGCGACACGCCCAGTTCAGCCGTACTCATAGCACCGGCCAGCGTTACCATCATTTTTCCGCCTTCCAGCAAATGTGTTTCATAACCTTTGGCAGCATCTACCAACGCAGCCGCGTTGAAATGCCTGTAATGATGCTGAATAAACTGCGAGATGGGTCCTTTACTCATATCCGAAGATTTTTTGTGGCGGCAAAGGTAACAAAGTCGCGGCAAAGTGCCGGAAAATAGAGGTTACAAAACAGAGAACTATTAGCCCCGGGTATTAAGTCATTTAGTTACAGCAGGAATATTTCCGTGTCCGGGTCTTCACCCGCCACCTGTTTAATATTTCTCTGATACATACAATGCTCAATTCATCAAGGTATAAAAACAGAAAGTCCCCGGAAAACCGGGGACTTATTCTTCCAACTAAAACCAACTAGAGAAAACAGCGTTTATTGAGCGTTCTTTTTATCTTTTTTGTATACTTCCCATCCGTTGATACCTGTTGATTTCAGCACTACATTGTAGTCGCTTCCTTCCAGTGTTACGTAATAAGAAGTTTCATTGTTTGCTGCCATTTCAAACAGATCAGTGATCCAGTAACCATTGTAGTTCTTTTTAAGATCTGACTGCAGGTTAATTGGCAACTGACCAGATAACATGTTGCGTGTTACAGCCAGCAGGTTACCTTCTGTTGTATAATAAGCGAACAATACCTGCTCGTTCATTTTAAATGTTGCTTTTGAATACTCTTTACCTGCTTCCCATTTAACTTCCTGTGCTGATGCGAAATCTTTTCTGAAGGCATCCATTACTCTTTCGGTTACTCCTTCACGGTTATTGGTGTTTGCGAAGATGCTGCTAAAACTTACAGTTAACAGTAATGCTAAGGCTAAAATTTGCTTTTTCATATTTTTAATATTTTGGGGTAATGTTTTCATTGTTTTCTTATACTATATCAGACGTCAGTCTTTTTAAAATGTTACACTATTTTGAAACTTTTTTTTCTTTTTTCAGGATCATGCAGTCTCCATTATTATATATACGCACCACCTGTTTCCTCTTTTCATTCTCCATTTCTACCAGGTAGCTGGTTTGCGCTGTATCGTTGTACTCTGTGATGCATTTAATGTCGTAACCCTGGTAACTGGCAGAGATATATCTGCTGATCATTAGCGGCAGTACAGACTCACTGATCACTCTGCCCGTTCCCAGCAATGTGCCATCTTCTTCAAAAAAGGCGCTGAACATATAAGTGTCGTTAGTAAATCTTAATCGGTACACATTTTCCTTACTAACTCTTTTACATTCCAGCAGCCTGGCACCGGCAAACTCTTTTTTAAAGGCATCCTTAACTGCAACTGAAATCTTGTCCTGAGCGTTTGCTGTATCGTTACCAACGGTAACCAGTAACATCAGCGAAAGAAAGATATTTTTCATGGCTATACTTTCCTGCTAAGACGATTCAAAAGTATAACAGGTTACAGCACCAGACAAGCAAATAGTGATTGATGGTGCGCTATGTTAAGCTACGTTAATGAACACTATTGATTGTTGTTCCGCCGCTTTTAACAGGTTCGCTGAAACCCTTTCTGGTAAAGGGTTGCGTCCGATTTTATAAATATTTGTGAAAACAGGGTTAATCGAACGTTAAATAGGTCCTGTGGTGAAAACAAATAATAATACCCATAAACCTTTTCAAAAGCAGCAGTAACGCTGCTTTAAGCATTACTTCGAATGAATAAAATTTATCTATGGTCAGCATCATAAAAAAATGAATCGTTCGTTAGCGGCTTACCCCTGTCCTCAGCGTAGAAAAAAACCATTAATTTGTAGTTACAACGTCATTCAACCAAAAAACCAACGTGAATTACCTGGGGCATGCATATTTATCTTTTTCTTATCCGTCTGTACTGGCTGGTAATATGATCAGCGATTATGTAAAGGGTAAAAAAAAGTTTGACTATCCTTCCGACGTACAGGTGGGTATAAACCTGCATCGCTATATTGACACATTTACCGATTCGCACCCCGCTACCAAAACAGCAAGACAGGTCTTTAAGGCTGATTATGGTTTGTACAGCGGAGCCTTTGTGGATGTGTTGTATGATCATTTCCTCGCCAATGATCCTGCTGAATTTACTGAGCCATCATTAGCACAGTTTGCTCAACAGACCTACCGCCAGCTGGATAACTTCACAGGCTTGTTCCCCGAAAAGTTTGGCCGCATGTTTCCTTACATGAAACAACACGACTGGCTGTATCACTACCGCGAACTGGGTGGTATGCAACGAAGCTTTGAAGGATTGGCCCATCGTTCAGCATATATTACTGAAAGCGCTACAGCCTATAAACTGTTTATAGATAACTACGACATGTTGCAGCAATGCTACAACGGTTTCTTTTCGGAAATAAAACAGTACACCTGGAATACTTTACAATCCTTCCTGGCAGAGGAGGGTAATGAACAAAAGCCTGAGCAATAGAAGCGGAGGCCTTTAGCCCGTTTTTCAGTAACTTTTTCCAATATCCCGGCGGTTCGCCGCTCACATGAAATCAAACCATTTTACAAGCTAATCTGCTATTTTTGCCGTTCAAACAACAAGAGGTATGAAGAAGCTGGGATTCATTGTTTTATGCACATGTTTAGGATACTTTGGCGCCCATGCTCAAAACAAGCTGCCTGCGCTCGACAAATCGCCAATGGACATGAGCTACTATCCTGTAAATTATCCTGTTTTAAAGATCCAGAATAAGGCTACAGAAGCCCCTGCTGCCAGGGTCATTTACAGCAGACCACAAAAGAACGGACGTGCTGTATTTGGGGAACTGGTTGAATATGGCACAGTGTGGAGATTAGGCGCCAATGAAGCCACTGAAATTGAGCTATACAAAGACATTAAGATTGGTAACAATAAAATAAAGAAAGGACGCTACTCTCTTTATGCCATTACTTACCCCGATAAGTGGACATTGATCCTGAACAAAGACCTTGATACCTGGGGCGCTTTTCAGTACGATGCCGGTAAAGATGTGTTGCGGGTAGACCTTAAACCCGAGAAGCAGAAAGAGATAGCTGAAGCATTCACAATGACTTTTGAAAAAACAACTACAGGCGCCAACCTGGTGATGAGTTGGGATGATGTAAAGGCCAGCCTTCCTTTATTGTTTAACTAATCGAAACACTACATTACATTTTTTGTAACATGGCCATATTTAAAAGACAATTGTTGGTTTTACTCTGCATCAGCTTGTGCACACTCGTTGCCTGTCACGAAGAAAAGCCCAAACCCGCTAACCAGGTACATATTAATCCATCTGCTCCTTCCACCGCTACCCAGTTGCCTGATAAGTATGCTGCTGCGGGTTTAGACCAGTCACCGATGGACATGGCTTATTATCCGCTTGATTACCCCAAGCTGAAAATGTCGAAGAACCTGACAGAAGACCTGGTAGCAAGAGTGATCTATAGTCGTCCGCAAAAAAATGGCCGTGTAATTTTTGGAGACGTATTGAAATACGACGCACCCTGGCGCTTAGGAGCCAATGAAGCCACCGAGATAGAGTTTTTCAAAGATGTAAGCATTCAGAACCGTAAAGTACCTAAAGGTCGTTATGTGCTGTATTGTGTACCGCATGAAAACGAGTGGACTGTTGTACTGAATGGCGACCTCTATGTATGGGGATTGAAAATTGATTCTACAAAAGATATTGACAGGTTTAAAATACCCATCGAAAAAACAAAGCTTCCTTTCGAAGTATTTACCATGGACTTTCAGAAAGCACCCCAGGGCATGCAACTGGTAATAAGATGGGATAGCGTAAGAGCTACCTTACCAATAAACTACTAAACACAAAAGATTAAGCGTGGCCAGTAAAGCCACGCTTTCTGTTTCTTACTCTATTTGTTTCTTTCAACTTTACCTGTTAATTTGTTGACATGTGTGGTATTGCAGGTATTATAGCGTCTGATCCGGTGCAGGTTACTGTTGCCAGGCTGCAAAACATGACCGATGCCCTGGCTCACCGCGGTCCCAACGGGTTCAGTACCTGGATAAGCCCATCAGGCAATACCGGTCTTGCCCATCGCAGGCTTTCTATTATTGATCTCAGTAATGCGGCCACCCAACCCATGCATTACCTGCAACGCTACACCATTGTTCACAATGGAGAGATCTACAACTATACTGAGCTAAAGCACCAGCTACAACAGAAGGGTTACCAATTCCATTCTCAATCTGATACAGAAGTAATCCTGGCAGCCTATGATTGCTACAAGGAGCAGTGCCTGCAATACTTTGATGGCATGTTTGCCTTCTGCATCTGGGACGAACAGCAGAAAAAACTGTTTGCAGCACGTGACAGGTTTGGAGAAAAGCCGTTTTACTATTACTCCCAAAAAGAGCAGTTCATTTTCAGCAGCGAAATAAAAGGCCTGTGGGCCGCAGGCGTTGCTAAAAAGGCAGATGATTCAATGTTGTTGAATTATCTCACATTGGGCTATACCTCCGCACCGGCAGATCCCTCTAAAACCTTTTATCAGCACATTACAGCCTTACCGGCAGCTCACTACCTGCAGCTATCTTTTACCGGCAACCAGTTCTCTTACCAGGTGAAAAGATATTGGGACCTTAATAAAACATTTGTCAGCAGTATTAATACAGCAACTGCTGAGCAAGAGTTCAGGGACCTGTTCTTTACCTCCGTACAAAGAAGGTTGCGCAGCGATGTACCGCTTGGTACTTCCTTAAGCGGTGGCTTAGATAGTTCTTCAGTGGTTGCAGCTATTAAACAATTGCAGCCGGGTAATCAACTAAAAACCTTTTCAGCCGTTTTTCCCGGTTTTGAAAAAGATGAGTCCATACATATCAAGAGGGTAAGCCAGTTCTTTGGAGTAGAAAACCAAACCATTGCCCCCACTGCAGAAGGCTTTCTGCATGATCTTGACCGGCTTTTATATTATCATGATGAGCCCATCAGCTCTATGAGTGTATATGCCCAGTACAAGGTTTTTGAATTAGTGTCGCAACACAATGTAACCGTTATGCTGGATGGACAGGGTGCAGATGAATTACTGGGCGGTTATACCAAACACATCCACTGGCGTTTACAGGAGCTATTGTTAAAACAGGGCAACAAAGCCGTACAGCAACAGGTAAGCCTGCTGCGTAAACACCATATTCCTGTACAATGGGGGTGGAAAAATTATCTCGCCGCATTATTACCTGCCTTCACAGCCAAACAATTAAAGCAAAAGGCCGTCCGGCAAATAAGCTCTGATCCTTTTGTAACCACAGCCTTCAAACAAGCACATCTCGATAAGAATGCTGTTTACAAACCTGCTGTTCATTCTTTGAATGATATATTATATGCAGATAGCTGTTTGTTTGGTTTGCCCGAATTACTACGCAATGCAGACCGCAACTCCATGGCGCATGGTAAAGAAGTAAGACTACCTTTCTTATCGCACGAGCTTGCCCAATTCATCTTTACGCTGCCTGCCGAACTGAAAATTCACGAAGGTTATTCAAAGCGGCTGTTGCGGATGAGTATGAAAGAATTGTTACCACCAGAAATTACCTGGCGTACCGATAAAATAGGTTTTGAACCACCACAGCAACAATGGTTACAGCAACCGCTTGTACAGGATCGTATTCATGAAGCAGGCAAAAGGCTGGTAAACCTACAGATCCTTGAACCTGCTGTACTGGACAAAACAAAACAGCCAACGAAAGATCCGTTGGCTGCTGATTACAATTGGAGACACCTGGTGGCAGGTTCTATGTTATAAATTAATTCTACCGATACAATCATGGGTAACAAGACCTGCACCCATTCCGTTTAGGCTTTTTTGTATTTTTCTACTACTTCGTAAGAACCAGTAGCATCTACTTTCAAAGTTGTCCAGTATTTGGAACATTCAACCTTTACATAATACACTACTTCTGTTCCTGAAGTAACCTCAGTTACACCAAACAGGTTTTTACCGTTTGTGTCCTGTTTCAGCTTGTTGAAAATGTTCAACGGCAGCATTTCCGGGTTATAATAACGCAGTGAACTCATCATGTTACCATCTGAATCATAATTCACTTTAGAACGGATACCGGAGTTAACAAAACTTACGGTGAAGTAATTTTCATGGTCTTCCCATTTTATCTGCTGGGCACCATTAAATGTTTCGCGGAAAGATTTCAGTACTTTTTCTGTAGGTTCTACGTAAGCATACGCACCAATTGCGAGCACAGTTGTGCAAATGATCATTAATACTTTTTTCATGGCTTTGTTTTTAAAATGACTATACTTAAAAGACAACACAAAGATATAATTGTTGCAGGCAAGAAGTCAAGTGTTTTAGTACCGATGGAGTGTACAAGACAAGAAATACGAACTTTTTCGCAGATAAACGGTATCACATCAATATGTCAACACATCACCAAATGCAGTGCAGCAGCAGGTTTCAGGAATGTTACATTGTAATTAAAGTTTAAGGTTAAGCTTGTGTTAAACTGGAAATAAGGAAACTAACGGTTACATACTCTACTTATTGCACGTGCATTGTTCATAATTTTTTAACGCATGCATGTATCAAAAGCGAACAGGGCGTACGCTTTTGATGTTGTATAATTCTCAATCGCTACAACTGTTTATGTTACACATTCAATAATCTGCTTATTAATGTGCATCTTTGCACCAACTTATCAAGTAAAACATTCTTATGAAGCTTGCAACACGTTTTATACATGCCGGCACAGAGCCAGACCCATCCACAGGCGCTATTATGACCCCCATTTACCAAACGTCAACCTACGTACAATCAGCACCTGGTCAGCATAAGGGCTATGAATATGCCCGCTCTCAAAACCCCACACGCAAAGCATTGGAAGATGCACTGGCTGAAATAGAGAACGGTAAGTATGGACTTGCCTTTAGCAGCGGCGTAGCAGCTACCGATGCCGTAATGAAACTATTACAACCTAATGACGAGGTTATCGCAGCCAGCGATATGTATGGTGGTACTTACAGATTGTTCACGAAAGTGTATGAAAAATTCGGGATTCGCTTTCATTATGTAAACATGCAGGACCCTGAAAATATCCTGGCCCATGTTAACAGCAATACCAAACTGATATGGACGGAAACGCCCACTAACCCGCTGATGAATATTACTGACATTGCTGCAGTGGCTGCTATTGCCAAAAAACATAAACTGCTGCTGTGTGTTGATAATACCTTTGCCTCTCCTTACCTGCAAAACCCACTCGACCTGGGAGCTGATATAGTATTACACTCTGCCACTAAATACCTGGGCGGGCACAGCGATGTAATACAGGGAGCACTTGTAATGAATGATACAACACTGCGTGAGCAACTTTACTTTATACAAAAGAGCTGTGGCGCCGTACCTGGCCCTATGGATTGTTTTCTTGTACTGAGGGGCATTAAAACCCTGCATATACGTATGCAACGTCATTGTGAGAACGGGGAGAAAATAGCGCATTTCCTGCGCAATCATCTCAAAGTTAAACATGTGTACTGGTGTGGTTTTGAAGACCACCCCGGTTATACCGTTGCTAAAAAACAAATGCGTGGTTTTGGCGGCATGCTCAGCTTTACATTGAAAGATGATAGTGTTGAAACAGCAATTAAAGTACTTTCTTCTACTAAAGTTTTTGCATTGGCTGAAAGCCTGGGTGGTGTGGAATCCCTGATCAATCATCCTGCTTCTATGACACATGCTTCCATTCCACGTGAAGAACGATTAAAGAACGGACTTACAGATTCACTCATTCGTCTCAGCGTGGGCATTGAAGATGTTGACGACTTAATTGAAGATCTGAATAATGCAATTGGCTAATAATAAAAAAGGGAAAGCAACTTCTGTAGAAGCCGCTTTCCCTTCCCCCCAGCTTACTGAATTTCTGAACAGGAAGGTGAAAGAATATGAACGGCCTTTTTTTATAGAGAGCGACCCTGTTTCTGTTCCACATCTTTTTAAACGCCGGCAGGATATTGAGATAGCTGCCTTTTTTGCTTCCATCTTTGCATGGGGCAACCGTACTACCATCATCAAAAAAGCAATGGAGCTGATGCAGCTAATGGATATGGCGCCTTATGAGTTTGTAATGCGCCACTCTCCTGAAGATCTGAAAAAGCTACTACAGTTTAAGCATCGTACCTTTAACACAACTGACCTGCTATATTTTGTTTCCTTCTTCAACTATCACTACGCTACTGAGCCAAGTCTTGAAACAGCTTTTACCAAATGGATGATGCCCGGTGACGACACTGTTGAAAAAGGCTTGTCTGGTTTTTATCACTATTTTTTTTCACTGGAAGATGCCCCAAACCGTACCAGGAAGCACATTGCTTCGCCGGAAAGAAATTCTACCTGCAAGCGATTGAATATGTTTTTACGCTGGATGGTACGCGATAGCAGGAATGGTGTTGACTTCGGCATCTGGAAAAACATTTCACCTGCGCAACTGGTATGTCCTGTGGACCTGCATGTAGCAAGGGTGGCAAAACATTTTAACCTGTTGCAACGCAAACCTGTTGACTGGACAGCAGCCCTGGAGCTTACCAACAACCTGCGTGTTATGGACGCAAAAGATCCTGCCCGGTATGATTTTGCGCTGTTTGGTCTAGGCGTTATGGAAAAGTTCTGACAACAAAAAACCCGGAAAGAATTCCGGGTTGAATTGATCACATGAGAAGTGACTAAAAAGAAAACAGTGATTGACGTCCACCAACTTTCGCTCCTGTACCAAAATTGCGGATGTTGTAAGTAAACGTAAGCATGAAATATCTTTTGAGTACCGTTGTCTGTGTATCCTGTATATAGTTCTCCCTTGCTGTACGGGAAATGCTAACATTCTGATTTAACAGATCATATACGGAGAATTTCAACTGTCCTTTATCGTCTTTCAGGAACAGGAAGTTAACCGCAGCATTCCAGCGCACATTTGATTTTCGTAAACCGGGGGCCACCTGTGGGTTATATGTATAATCAACAGTGCTTTCCCATACCCAATGCTTTGGCCTGCGAACTACCAGTTCGGAAGACAGGTAATGCGTTGTAACATTCAGATCAGTATAAGCAGGGTTCTCATATTTGCTGGAAGTGATATTAGGTGAATAACGTTCATTGATCTCTATGATATCTTTCCAGTTAAAGCTAAAACGTGCAGAAGGAGTGGCATTCCAGGTTTCAAGCGCACTGCGGTTGTTATTAACAAGAATAATGCTTTTTGAATACCCTCCGTTGGCATATGCCTGGATTGATAACTGCCAGTTTTTATTGAACTTAAATTGCTTGGAAGCATTCAGATTCAGGTAACTGTTCCAGGTGCCATCCACATTAATGGGCACTGTAGTTTGTACACCTTTCTCATCAATAGTGCGGGCACGTATTACAGCATCTTTACTGATACCGATACTGATATATGCGTTTAAATTAAGGTTCCGTTTAGTATCATATTTACTATAGTTCACATAGAAAGAGTGCCCGATGTTAGGCTGCAGGTTAGGATTGCCCAATTGCAGATACAATGGGTTTGTATTGTCTACTACAGGTTGCAGATCGTTTGCAGAAGGCTCGGTGGCTGATGCCCTGTAACTAACACTTAATTGTTTCCAGTTAATTGCTATGCCGGGAAATACATAAAAGAAACTTTGTTTTACAGCAGGGTTTTTCGTGTAATCATTGTCAATATTCAACCACTGGAAATTAACCGATGGTGTTACGAACAGTTCTTTCATGAGCGTCCAGCGCAAACTGGCTGTAGTTGTATTTCTCCAACCCGAACGAGCGAGCCCATTGGACAATGAATCTACAGGAACGTTATAACGATCGGTTGCATTGTCTTTACCATAGGTGTTCAGGTCATCATTGCTTTTAAAATACTCTGTGGTTTGCGAAAGACGGAGACTTAATTTTTTAGTGATGGGTTCCGCATAATTGATATACATACGACTGGTGAGGCCCCCCTGGTCGCGATGGCGCAACTGGTTGAGTGTATAAGAAGACTGACCATCGTAAAAAATATTATCTACATCATTATACTGTTTATTATCTCCATTGCTAAAAGTAGTAGTGTTAGAGATATACAGTGAGCGGCCTTTCTTTTTGAATAACCTGTTGTACGAAAGATCATGAGAATAAGAGAAATTATTTCCCCTTACCGATTGCAGGTTTTCACTTTCATTCAGCTTAGGCTGATAACTACTCAAAGTATTGGTGTTCAGGTTTCGTTCAGAACGATTAACCGTTATGTCGATTGAAGGGCGGTATAAAATGGAAGTAAGGGTATCTACCTTCCAACGTACCATACCACCGATCCGATGGGTATAGTCATCTGAATTCTGTTTGGTAACACTGCGCGTGGTAATAGTGGTATCACCTATAAACTGCTGCACATTGGAGATCCTTTGCACATCGCTGTTGATATGGCCATAGAAGTATTGCAGGTTAGCTGTTACTTTTTTGCCAAACTCGTTATTGATGTTAATGCCCCCACCCTGTGATTTCTGGATACCCTGCCCTGTGCCGCCAAATGAAATTCCATTAATAGCCGATCCTCCATCACTCATGATCATAAGCGAGCTAACGCCACCCCGCTGAAAACCTCCTGCGCTTACTATATCTCCCAAACCAAACCCCGCTTTATTAATGTTATTAGCATAGCCCAATAAACTTACCTGCAGGGTATCTTTAAAAAGATTCAGAATAGCGCCTGTTTCGTATTTGTCATCAGTACCGCCACCTGCATAGGCTTTACCAAACCAACCTTTTTTAATACTCTTCTTCAGACTAAGGTTTACGACCTGCCCCAATTCGCTTTTAGGTATATTGGGATCCTGGTTCAGCTGATCCTTATCATCTGTTACCTGTACTTTATCAACAATATTACTGGGCAGGTTCCTGGTTGCTACCTTCGGATCACCACCAAAAAACTCTTTACCATCTACCAATAACCTGTTTATTTTCCGGCCATTGAAAGTCATGTTGCCATCTTTATCCAGGTCCATACCCGGGAGCTTTTTCAATAAGTCTTCTACCAGGGCTGTGGGCAGGGTTTTGAACGAAGAGGCATTGAACTCAATAGTATCTTTTCTTACACTTATCGGGGGGCGCTCTGCAGTTACAATTACCTCTTCCAGCGATGAAGCATCAGCCGGTAAAGCAATGGTCCCCAGGTCAAGCGGTTCGGCACTTGTAAGGCGGAACTCTTTGCGGTAAACCCGGTAACCGGAAAAAGTGATCACGGCACGACAGTCGGCTTCCAGGGGAAGACCTGACATTTTAAACTCACCCTGTGGATCACTAAGCCTGTAGGTAATAACGGTAGTGTCTTTTGCATTGAACACTGTAACTGTGGCCAGCGACAGTGGCTGTTTGGTAGCAGAATCAATCAATTTGCCCTTAATAACTCCTTTGGTCGATTGGGCATTGACAGTCAATTGGATACCCAGCAGTAAAGCGGTAAATAGTAGTAGATGTTTTAGCATGGCCTGTTCTACGAATTTTTCGTAATGTTACGACATTTTCGTAATACAGCAAGAAATTGTGGGTTTTCAGGTGCAAAAATTTTGTTAAACGGTATCGCTACCGGCTTATCCGAACTTGCGAAGGTTGTAGGTAAAGCTGATCAGGAAATAGCGCTGTAATACCTGCGTTTGCCTGTCTTCAATATAGGTCTGGGAAATAGTACGGTTTACACCAATATTCTGTTTCAACAGGTCGTAGACAGTAAACTTAAGTGTTCCCTGCTTTTTGTTGAAGAAGAACCAGCCGATAGATGCATTCCACATGGTAACCCCTTTGCGGATACCGGGCGCTGTACGGCTGTTATAGTTGTAGTTGACGTTATTTTCTACAAGTAACCGTTTTAGCCAATTGTATGATATGTTGAGCGAGGCTCCTTTAGTGATATATTCCGGGTCTTGTGATTGCTGAATGGAATAGCTGGCATTGCTATAACGGATAAAGAACGATGGACTTACAATCAGCTTTTCCGTGTAGGTATAGTTAAATCCTACTGATTGTCCAAAGTTGTACGACTTTGTGGTGTTCTGTACTTTATTAGTAATGTTTACCGTATTGTTGAAGCTGCCACTGCTTCCCAGGTTTACACGAAACGTCCAGTTCTTTTTACGCCAGCTTCTGCTGTAATTGACATTGCCGGAAAACCCATAATTCCCATTGATGTTAATAGGCCTGCTTATCTGTCTGCCTACATCATCATAATAGGTTTCGGTAACGATCTGGTTATTGGTAACATTCAAGCCAACGCTACCATTCCAGTACGCAAACCCATTTGACTTCTGTATGTTGACATTTACGTTGTGAAAAAAGGACTGTTTCAGATCAGGATTACCCAGGCGTATGTATAAAGGGTTAGAGTTATCAGGAACCGGCTGTAATTGCTGTATGGAAGGTTGCTGGCTACGACCGTTGTAAAAAAGGTTGATATTACCTGTTTTGCCCAGCTTATAGCCAATGTTGGCCGATGGCGTAAAGTTTACATTATACTGGTGCAGGGTGCTATCCTTGGTAACAGAATAGTTATCCTGCGTAAGCCACTGTACACCGGCCCCAATACCTGCACGAAGGTTTTTGTAGTTGTACGAAATATTTACCGATGGATTGTGCGCTGACGTTGTATTGCGAAAAGCATTGGTATATAAAGTATCCTCAATATCGTAGCTGCTGGTTACAGGGTTGTACCGGAAAGTTTGTTTATCGGAGGTGCTGGTACCGGTACGGTAATTATAGCGCAGGTTTACATAAACATCTTTGATCACTGGTTCGGTATAAGTGGCAGTAACAGAAATATTATTGCCTTTACCAGAAGTATAGCTACGTTGATTAATATCCTCCGTACTATCTACGACATTGTCTTTATAAAAAAGGTTCTGCCCTATATTATCGTTCTGCCCGGTTTGCTGGTTGAAATTGATATTGGCGCTCAGTGAAACACTACGCCCTCTTTTCCTGAGACGACGGCCTATAAAGAAATCTGCGGTACCGGCAGTATTGTCAAATTTACCAGTATTAGTATTGCCGGTGGTATTGATGAGTTTGCCGGTGGTTCCCTTCGATTCACCAGTATTGGAGGTCTGGCTGTTTCCATTGTTCAGATTAAAGGAAGAGTTCAGGCTCATGTTGGTGAGCGTATCTATTGTCCACTCCGCGTTTAATGAAAACCGATGACTATTGTTCTCATTAACGCTGGTATTTCCTGAATTATAAAAGAAGGTAGTATCCGGTAAAATGTTCTGCCGTTGGGCGCTAACAATATTGGTGTTCTTATTATTTCCCCAGAAATAGCTGCCGGCTAGTCTTAGTTTTTTGTTCCATTCATTGCCATAGTTTACCCCCATTGATTTGGAAGAAGCAATACCTCCGCCACCAACACCTGTTGCCAGGTTGCTACCTCCGTTCGAAAAATTCATACGACTGGTATTATTGGCTGTGCCTATAATACTCAATTGCAGGGCTTTGTTGAAATAGTTGAGCATGGCCCCTGCTTCATACCGCTCATCAGATCCGTAACCACCCATAAATCTGCCAAACCAACCCTTCTTTTTGTCTTTCTGCAGTACAATATTCAAAGCCTTATCTTCATTACCATCAGAGATCTTTGTAAGCTGTTGCTCTTTGGTCTTATTATCCATCACCTGTATTTTGTCAATGACCTCTTTGGGTAAGTTCTTTAATGCAATTACGGGGTCGCCACCAAAGAAATCTTTTCCCTCAACAGTGATCTTGCTTATTTTTTTCCCATTGAAGGTGATATTGCCATCTTTATCGATATCAAAACCCGGCATTTGCTTTATTACATCCTCTGCTACAGCATTAGGCATTGTTTTAAAAGCCGATGCGTTAAATTCTGTGGTGTCGTCTTTTATTACTACAGGCGACTTTTGAGCAACCACGGTTACTTCTTCCAATTCGGCATATGATTTACCCAGGCTGATCGAATCGAAGACTAACTCTTTACTTCCTGACTGAATAATAAAATCACGGAGTACCGTTTGTAATCCTTTATATGAAACCGTAAAGCGGCAGGGCTTTCCTACAGGAATTTCTTTTACCAGGAACTCGCCTTTTTTATTTGTTATCCCGTATCCAACAAGAGAGGTGTCTGATGAAAGGAACACAGAAACTGTAGCAGATTCGAGGGGACCACGGCCGGCAGAATCCAATACCGTACCTTTAATGCTTCCATATTGTACGCGTTGCGCCTGTGCGCTTACAGCAACGCATACAAGTACCCAGGCAGCCATGAAGGAAGCGAAACGCATAGAATAAGGTTAAGCCGTGTGGTGTAAACTTAAAATCCGAAATGTTAGCAATATGATAAAAACCTTACCAGATTGCATAACGCGTCTGTAAATTTAACCAAATGCCGCAACAGGATTTCATATTATTTATGCAAGAGGTGCTACAGGGTAATTTTGCAATTGCACCTGTGGATAAACGGGAGGAAATGCTTCAACAGCTTGCTGATGCTATCAATAACATGATAAGCACAGACTTTTCCCGCCTGATTTCCATCCTATACCGTCTCGACATAGATGAACGACTACTGAAAAAAGAGTTACAGCTACAATCTGACGTTGATGCCGGAGTTATTATTGCGGCCCTGATAGAAAAAAGGCAACTGGAAAAGTGGAAAACAAGACAGCAGTTTAAAAGCAGTTCCGACATCCCCGATGACGAGAAGTGGTGAATTATTGGTAAGTTCGCCCCATGAACCTGATAGAGGTAACCAACCCGGAAACCGCAAAAGAATTCATTGATTTACCGGGCAAATTGTATAAGAATGATCCGCACTGGATAAGGCCGCTGGATAGTGATGTACAGGCTATTTTTGATCCTACCCGGAACGTTTTTTTTGATCACGGACAATGCACCCGCTGGATATTGAAGGATGATACCGGTAGTACCATTGGCCGTATTGCTGCTTTTATAAACGAGGAAAAGGCATATAAAAACGCCCAGCCTACAGGCGGTATTGGTTTTTTTGAGTGCATTAATGATAAAAACGCCGCCCGCTTATTGATAGACACCGGTAAACAATGGCTGGAGCAAAAGGGAATGAAGGCCATGGATGGCCCCATCAACTTCGGTGAAAATGATAAATACTGGGGGTTACTGGTAGAAGGTTTTAAACCACCCAGCCTGGGCATGAATTATAACCCGCCTTATTATATTGAGTTTTTTGAATCATACGGGTTTGAAAAGCTGTATGACCAGTACACCAATTTCCTGGATGCTACTATACCATTGCCCGAACGTTTTACGAAGATCTCTGACTGGGTAATGAAAAAACCGGGTTATAGCTTTAAGCATTTTGACAAAAAGCACTTTGATAAGTTCGCCAACGATTTCCGCGAAATATACAACGACGCCTGGAGCAATTTTGAGAACTTTACGCCCATTGAGATGGGTACCATCAAAGAATCTTTCAGGCAAATGCAGGCCATCATGGATGAAAAGATCATCTGGTTTGCCTATTATAATGATGAGCCTATTGCCTTTGTATTGTGCCTTCCCGATGTAAACCAAATACTGAAACATGTAAATGGTAAGCTCAATTTATGGGGTAAGCTGAAGTTTCTCTGGTATAAAAACACAACTACCATTGAACGCCTGCGGATCATTATCATGGGTTGTAAGAAAAAATTTCAGCACCATGGCATTGAATCTGCTTTAATACGCTGCCTTCAACTGGAAGTATTACCGCGCAACACTATTAAAGGAGTGGAACTGGCATGGGTAGGAGACTTTAATGATAAGATGATGGCGATACATGAGGCGACGGGTGCTAAAAGAGATAAGATACACAGAACTTACAGGTACATTTTCCCGTCAAATCAATAACATGTTCTGATGGTTATGTTGTTTGATTGCTATTACTGCAAAGTAACCATCAAACCATTGAACAATAAAAAACCGGGATTATTTAAACATCAGGTCTTTCACCTTTTCTTTATCTTCTTTTTCTTTCTTCAGATCGAACATGGTACCAAACACCCTGTCCCAGATGGTGGTGCTAACGCCATAGCCATGATGCTCGTCCTTGTAATGGTGCAGGTGGTGATTGCGCCAGAGTGGTTTCATCCATTTGAAGGGAGGATTCCAGGCATGAATAGCGTAGTGCATAGAACCGTAAATAAGGTAGCCGAGCATAAAGCCGGGAAAGAATGCAAATACGTTCTGGCGCATGAAGAGGTACATCAATCCGAAAATAGCGGACGCCAGTATAAGGCTGGGCACCGGTGGTAAAAACAATCTCTGCTTATCACGTGGGTAATGATGGTGATTGCCATGCATGGTGTACACAAAATTCTGCACTTTGGGACTATCGCTCACCCAATGATACAGGTACCTGTGTGCGATGTATTCAAAAAATGTCCAGAAAAAAATAGCGCCTAAAAAGGTAAGGGCAATACGCGATGGGGAAAACCCTAAACGGGTATTGCTATAGTAAAGCATATAAACAATTACCGGCAGGTACATGCCCCAGATCACCAACGGATGCGTTTTGGTAAGCATCTCCAGGTACTGATTTTTGAACAGCCTCGCCTGCCCTTTATTATGTATTTTGTCAAACTGCATAATAAGTCCCCCCTTATAGAAAATAAACTACAGTAAAAATACGAAAACAGGCGTTTTCTCAGCATTTACACTTATTCACATGGTTTCTTCAAAAAGATCTTCCGGCTGGCGGTTTTGTTTTAGCAGCTTGTAGTGATTGTGTAAAGCCGTTACCAGCGGGTAGCTTTTGTAAGGCAAATGGTGTTTTTCCGCCTCTTCTCTTATAATAGCCGTTATATCCGGATAAAAGACATGATGAACATTGGGAAAAAGATGGTGTGCTATATGATAATTAAAGCACCCCATGAAAAACCGTGTGAACCAGTTGTCTTCATTTACATCGTTCGTATTTTGTAACTGGTGCATGAACCATGTTTGTTGCATAGCATTGTTCTCATTGGGCAACGGAAACTCACTCTCAATATTTGCATGTGGTGTGATCAGTACCAGTAATGCGAAAATACCGGCGGCAAAGATCATTACACAAAAAGCGCCCAGCATCTGCAACCATGTTATTCCCAACAATAACCTTGGCAGCACCACAATGTAAAACAGGAAAAATGTTTTCCAGATAAACAGCTTTACATACTCTACTCCGGGTATGGAAACTACTTTCCATACAATTTTGTTCTTATTGAAATAGTCTTTAAAATCACGTACCAGCAACCAGTTTAGCAAAAAGAACGGATAGAGTAACGGCAGGTAAATATGCTGGTAACGATGATACGCGCTGAATGATCCATGTGGAAAAACACGCGCCAGCTGACTCTGTTCAATGTCGCTATCCCAACCCATGATATTGGGATAATTATGATGCAAACGTGTATGCCTTATTTTCCATACATAGCTATTGGCACCCATCAGGTCGAAGAAATAGATGTATAACTGGTTAAGCCAGTTTTTCCGGAATAAGGTATGGTGAACAGCCTCATGTATCAGGTTGAGGAAAATAATCACCAATAACACACCCATACATAAATAGCAAGTGTATAACACTAGCGGAAGCGTGCCATATATTAATGCTATTGTGTAAGCAACTATGTAAAGCAATGGGAAGAGAATAGCCTTAATGGTGATAAACAGTTGACGTGTGGGTTGCAGCTCTTTTACTTTTGCATTTACCCTTTGCCTGATGGAGTTAAAAATGTGATCTTCTGCCGGTTTTGCAAATGTTAGTTTCGCAACCTTCTCCATAGTTACCCCTTTTACAGTTCAATAAAAAGTTATTCCCGAAGGAATATGAATAGTCAGGAAGTAGAGGTGGTTGTCATTATAACACCTGACCTGTTAAAAAGTTAACTGCCCTATAACTTTTCCTGACTCTCCAGGCATAGGCAAGTTGCGCTAAGAGGCTTAACCTGTCAGGTCGGGTCAGAACCGCTTAACTACTTTTTATAGGGTAGCTTTGCTACCGGTTTACACATGCAGGTTTACTTTCCTATACGTAGGTAGTCAGATTTTTTAATGTTGCTACCTATTGAAGCAGTTTGTCGATGGTTACGAACCGGTAACCTTTTTCCTGTAGTGTTGTCAGTATATGGGGGAGACTGTTGTAAAGCTTATCAGTTCGTTTGCTATCGGTACCGATATGCATCAATAACAAAAAACCATTGAGGCCTGAAGGCATTTTTTCTTCAAAATCTATAACAGACTGTATAATGTTTTCGCTACTACGATAATTGGACATATCCGGCGTGGTATAATCAGCGTTGCTTCGCGTGCCCGGCGTAAAGTTTACCAATTGTAACCCTTTGCTTTTTGTCCACGCAGTAATAGAGTCGTTGTACCATTCATAAGGCGGCAGAAAGAACCTGGCCTGTTTTTGTGTAATACCATAACCCTGCATGGTTTTATAATTTTGTGCAAGATCATCATCAAATTGCTGTTTTGTAACCAGCAGGCTGTCACGTTTATTCCAATCACAATACAGGAGGTGATTGTCGGAATGAGGGCCAAGATAGTTGCCCTGCTTCTGTAACTTCCTGATCGTAGCACTAAAAGCCGGGTTCCGGTAAAAACGTCCGGTGAAGAAAAATGAAGCTTTTGTATTATATCGGCGTAAGGTTTCTGTAATGAACTCTCCCCCATCAGCAAATTCATCGCCGGTAAAAACAAGCGCTACCTGTTTTTGGGTGGTGTCGCCTCTTATAACTGCTCCATGGCTATAGGTAAAATTCTTTTTGCCAGTTGAAGACTGCTCTGCATCTTTTGCCGCCAACAGATAGATCAGTGAAGCAGTTCCATCCATTGTTGGTTCGTTGGTAGAATAATCTCCGTAATCATCATGGTACACAACCAGATCGCTTTGAAATGCAGCATATTCATCGGGTTCGTACAGGGTAATACCAATGAGCTTGCTGTAGATATTTCCATACACAGGACCATCTACCAGCCCACCATTGATAGGATAGTTTTTAAGATGCGTAAAAGCAGAATGCGGATCTACCGGTGTATTACCCCAGGCAGGAAGTCCGTACACAAAGCCAGAGCCCCATGGATTGCAGCCAAAGAGCCAGTCAAAACAGGCCTGTTCTAACTGTATATACTTTGTATCCTTTGTCAGTTGCCTGTACCAGTAACATTGAATGGCAAATGAAGCCGTTAAATTATTGCTGCACCAGATGAATGGAATGCCACGAAAGAATGCATTCTGGTTAGCCTTGCTCCACACACGCTCAATACCTTGCCGGTAATAATTTATCAGCGTGTCTCTTTGCCTGCCGGTTAACCGCCTGGCCAGTTCATAATGCCCCAGGTTAATGAAAGGGTACCATTGATAATGATTGGCTGTATCGGTACCCAGCCAGGGCGTAACAGTCTCCCGGTTAGCGTATTCCATTGCTACAAAAGGAATGTCCCTGTTATCTGAAGGATGTCCATTCGCCAATAAGAATCTTTTTCCTGAAGCTGTTGAGTGGTTATAATTGTTCAGCGCTGCAAGTGCCAGCTCCATATCATCGACCCAGTTGTCTTCTGCATAAATATAAGGAGAGCGTACAGAAGCTGTTTGACAAACTCCCGGTTGCTGCAATGCAAGTTTGAATGCCGAAGCAGCTTTTTCTATCAGTTTACCGGAATAGGATGCATCTGTTTTATTAAAGAGCTCTGCCCCCAACGCAAATGCACTGGTAAATTTGCCTGCGGTAGAGGCCACACCAGTAGTGGCGTTCATGAACTTACCCCTTACCTGTGGCTGGCCTGAGCAAAAGTACACGGGTCTTTCAAACCCTTTTCCATAAAAACTATCTTCCTTAGGTATACGCATACCCATGTGATCCCTGTCATCGCCCAACTGGTTGAACAGCCAATCTTCTTTGGGATGCATTTTCAACAGCCAGTCGAGCCCCCAGCGAGCTTCATCCAATACATCAGCACGGCCATTTTTTCCATCAAGGCCATTCCCTTGTTTTTCATCACCAAAAACCTGTGGAAAATCACGATAGGCTGCCAGTAAATGATAAGTGGCATTAGCAGAGGTGGTGACATATTGCAGGTAATCACTGGCATCATGCCATCCGCCGGAAACATCTATATGCGTACTATCCGGCATAGGACCATACAAAGTGTAGCCATCATGTGTATGACAGCTATCTTTTAAATAAGGATTGAACCCACTTCGTTGCTGGCGCATGTATTGGAGACAAAAATCTGCCGTGCCATTGTACACTTTTGCATCAATGCTAAATTCAGGGGATACGGCATTACCAGCTTTTAAAACATATTTACCCGGCTGTTTAAATGCAGAGAAATCTAACCTGCAGGTTTGCGCAAAAGGGCCATACGCTCCGTATGCTATACCAACCTTTGCATTGAACGCTATCTTACCGGAAGCTACATTTACCAGTTGAAAACCCTTTATCGACTGCTGCTTTTTACTGCACCACACAGCCACTTTGCTGCTGCCTGGCTGATACCCCAACAGGTTGATACGGATCCATTGTTGCGGATCATTAACAGCAAGAACATGAAGAGTGAACAGTAATAAAACAGGTAAAAACAAAAAGCGTTTCATATTGAATGCAGGAAGTTGTAATCATTAATCAGCGATCTGTATAATCCAGCCTGAAGCTGCTCAGATCGGGGGCATATCTTCTTTTCCGTTGCAACTCATACTGGTAGATTATATTGCCCATTTCTTTGAAAAAGGGATAGCCTATGCTCTCGTATTCATATTTATCATCGTTGAGTACGCCATCGCTGTTTACATAAATAACCGCGCTAAGCATACACTCAACATTGTTTTTGAAATCGACGATATAGGTCACATCAGTAAGGAAACCATACGACCAACCGGTCTTATTGAATGCCCTGATGTAGGGCGGTATTTTGCTTTTACCGGCTTTGAAGAAAAAGAACTTGGTATAGCTATCAAAATATTCAGTAGTGTCGTAATGAGGAAAATGGCTTTCACGTGGCAGCTCAGACATATACTGGTATAAAAACCTGTAATCGTCCTTGCTGAGATTAAACCGTTGTTTTGCCGGAACTGAAGAAGGGAAGATAACCGACTGCAATAGTTGCTGGAAGTCTTCGAGGGGCACATTGTTGTGCGTGGTAAAGTCCATAGGAGCATTTACCAGGCTATCATCCCTGTTGTAATGTGCATTGCCAATAAAGATCTTTTTACTGAAATCGAACGACACTGTGTTGTAGGCTGCCGGCTGACTATATACCAGTTTTCCATCCAATCCAAAGTGGATAGGATTGGTATGCCGGTTCTGTTCCTCATTCATCGTTACAAAACGACGTGTAATGCGACTGTCTTTATAGCCCTTGTGCCATAACTTTTCATTTAATGTTTGCTGTCCTACAAACTCATACAGCCTGTTATAAGCATCATTGTCGCTTATCAAAAAGATCTTGCGGATATATTGTGCTACAGACGGCAACCCATTGGCCGCCAATGTATCGCTGGTTACTCTTGTTTGCCGTTCAAATGCGCTGTCGGTCAGCATCGGTGTGTATTTATCAAGTCCGGGTACTTTTAGTTCATTGAGCTTTTCGAGTGCCGCGAATGCCGTTGGCATTTTTACCATTGAAGCCGGGTTGAAATAGCGGTTTCTGTCTACATGCAGGTAATAGTTTTTTAATTGCGGGCGGTTGTTCTTATCCCGATTGATCTGCGTATAGATGAACTGGTATTGAAAGGAATCTGGTTTATTCAGTACATTCAGTAGAAAGGGAGATGCTTTTTCACGCAGCAATTGCTCCAGCCAGGGATCCGTCTTTTCCTGGGCATTTGTAATGGCAAACAGGCAAAGCAAAGTAAAAACGCAGGCGAGCTTTTTCATCGGTAAAAGATACGGATTTAGAGGGACAGGGAGCGGGGATCAGGGGGTGAAAGGGAAGATAATAAGAAGGCACAAGATTCAAGAGACAAGGTACAAGGGAAGACACGATCTAACATAAATCCTTAAATCTCTACGTTACTCCATCAACCATACCCGCGATTTACCATAAATTGCATCCACTAAAAAAAATTGCCATATATGAAACTGGTTTCTTACCTCTCTGACGGCCAAGACAGACTAGCAATTCTTGTAGATGGATTATTGTATGACATGGAAGTACTGCACCCAGATCTTCCACACAATATGAGCATGTTCCTGAATTACTGGGAAGACGCTTACTCCATGGCAATTGGCGGAGAAATGATGATCCGTGAAGGACGTATTGATAAAAGCCGTGGCTTTAAATATGAGTCTGAACATATACTGGCACCTGTACCTTTTCCTTCTTCTTGTCGTGATGGCTATGCTTTTCGTCAGCACGTGGCAGCAGCGCGTCGTAACCGAGGTGTTCCCATGATCCCGGAATTTGATCAATATCCCATCTTTTATTTTACCAATCACCATAGCATACAAGGTCCCGGCGATATTCAATGCATGCCAGACCATTTTGAAAAGCTGGATTTTGAACTGGAAGCCGCTATTGTCATTTGTAAACATGGCCGTAACATCAGGGCGAAAGAAGCCGATCAATACATTGGCGGACTTATGATCATGAACGATATGAGCGCCCGCCGTTTGCAGATGGAAGAAATGCTGCTGAATCTTGGTCCGGCCAAAGGAAAAGACTTTTCTACTGTTATTGGTCCCTGGCTGGTAACACTGGATGAACTGGAACAGTATGAGATCCCCGCTAAAGAGAATCATGTTGGTAAAAGCTGGAACCTGCGTATGCAGTGTTTTGTAAATGGCAAGCAGGTAAGTGATGGAAATGTAGGCGATATGGACTGGACCTTTGCCGAAATCATTGAACGTGCTTCGTATGGGGTAGATCTTTATGCAGGCGATGTTATTGGCAGTGGCACAGTGGGTACCGGCTGTTTCCTGGAACTGAACGGAACAGGTAAGCTGAACGATCCTAATTATACGGAACAATGGCTGCAACCCGGTGATGTAGTAGAAATGGAGATCGACGGTCTCGGCAAGCTCAGCAATACGATTGTACAGGAAGAAGATAGCTTTTCTATTATCGCTCAAAAAAAGACCAATAGCTAATTAGTTAATGTGCAGATGTGCAAATTTTCCTGATCCCAGCCCCGTATTACTGTGAACTTTTCCTTAACCACAAAGACGCAATGGCGCGAAGTAGTGATATGGGAAAAAGCACAACTTCTTTCTTATCTAAAACTGACCGAAAAGCGATTGGGATCTCTGATAAACTCAAGGATGGATTAAACGGATGGTGCACAATTACTAATTTCTCGCGAGCCATGGCGTCTCTGCGCCTTCGCGATTAAACAATATACAATGCAAATTGACTTAAAGGATCTGACCACAGTCCAGAAACAGGCATACCTGCAGCATGCTATTGCGCCGAGGCCTATTTGTTTTGCCAGTACAGTTGATGCGGCAGGAAATGTTAACCTGAGTCCTTTTAGTTTTTTTAATATGTTCTCTACGCAGCCGCCGGTGGTAATCTTTTCTCCCTCCCGCCGCGTACGTGATAATACCACTAAACATACCCTTCATAATGTGCATGAAGTGCCGGAAGTGGTGATCAATATCGTTGATTATGACATGGTGCAACAGATCAGCCTGGCCAGTTGCGATTATCCCAAAGAAGTAAATGAATTTGGGAAAGCCGGCTTTACCGCAGAACCAGCCACGCTGGTGAAACCACCAATGGTGAAGGAAAGTAAGGTGAAAATGGAGTGTAAAGTGCTGGAAATACAATCGCTGGGTACTGAAGGCGGCGCAGGCAACCTGGTGGTTTGTGAGATCCTGCGCATGCATATTGACGATTCCATCCTGAATGAAAAGGGGATGATAGACCAGCAAAAACTGCATCATGTTGCCCGGCTGGGCGGCGACTGGTACTGTAAAGTAACCCCGGACAACCTTTTCCAGGTAGAGAAACCCAATGTAAAGCTGGGAATCGGCATTGATGCCCTGCCATTGCATATCCGCCAAAGTAGAATATTGTCGGGCAATAACCTGGGCCAGCTAGGTAATGTGCATGAGTTGCCCGTAGTGGATGCCGCTTTCCATGATGACCGGCTTAAAAACATTTTCCAGTATTATTCGATAAGCCCGCAGGAAATGGAAAAAGAGCTGCACACCTATGCTAAAGAACTATTAGAAACAGGCAATGTGACTGCTGCCTGGCAGGTATTACTTACATTCAGTTAATTCACTCCCCGATAGGCCTTGTTGCGGTTGCTGATGTGGCGGGCAACAAGTACCTTTGCAGCCCGCTGCCGGTTGGACAGCGGCTGGTTAATTTTATTATTACAATGAGTACACAACAATTGTCGGAACAAGAGGTTATCCGTCGCAGCAAATTAGCGGCACTCCAGCAACAGGGTATCGATCCATATCCTGCCCCCTTATTTCCCGTATCACACTATTCTGCTGATATTAAGGAACAATTTACTGAAGAGAAGAAAGAAGAGTTTGCCAGTGTATGTGTGGCCGGTCGTATTATGAGCATTAACGACAAAGGCAAGGTTTTCTTTATTAAAATACAGGATGCGAAAGGCATTATCCAATTATATGTAAAGCGTGATGATCTTTGCCCCGGTGAAGACAAATCTTTCTGGGACAACGTAGTAAAACATGGTCTTGACCTGGGCGATATCATTGGTGTTACCGGTTATGTGTTCATTACTAAAACCGGCGAAACCTCTGTTCACGTACAAACGCTTACTCTGCTTACGAAGTCACTGAAACCGCTGCCTGTCGTTAAAAAAGATGAGCAGGGTAATGTGTTTGATGAAGTAACAGATCCGGAGTTCCGTTATCGTCAGCGTTACGCTGACCTGATCGTGAACCCACACGTGAAAGAAACTTTTATTAAGCGCAGCAAGATCATTAATACTATCCGCGACTTCCTGAATGAGCGCGGAGCACTGGAAGTAGATACCCCTGTATTGCAGGCCATTCCCGGTGGTGCCGCCGCACGTCCATTTATTACACACCATAATGCACTGGATATTCCTTTTTACCTGCGTATTGCGAATGAACTATACCTGAAACGCCTGGTAGTAGGTGGCTTTGATTGGGTGTATGAGTTCAGCCGCAACTTCCGCAACGAGGGTATGGACCGCACACACAACCCTGAATTTACCGTACTGGAATGGTACACTGCTTATAAAGATTATTTCTGGATGATGGAAATAACAGAGCAGTTAATGGAGCAAATTGCACTCGCACTGTATGGTCATACTGACGTACAGGTTGGCAGCAATACCATCAGCTTTAAAGCACCATTTGAACGTATAAGCATCCATGATGCCATTAAAAAGTTCACCGGTTTTGATGTGAGTGAAATGGATGAAGATGGATTGCGTGATGTTTGTAAACAACTGCATATTCACGTAGATGCTAAAATGGGTAAAGGCAAACTGATCGATGAACTGTTCAGCGAGAAATGTGAAGGTAATTTTGTTCAGCCAACCTTTATCATTGATTACCCGGTGGAAATGAGCCCGCTCACTAAAAAGCATCGCAGTAAACCCGGACTGGTAGAGCGTTTTGAGCTGATGATCAATGGTAAGGAAATTGCGAATGCTTACAGCGAGCTGAATGACCCTATTGACCAGCGTGAACGTTTTGAAGAGCAGGCCAAACTGATGGAACGTGGTGACGATGAGGCCATGTATATTGATTATGACTTTTTACGTGCGCTGGAATACGGTATGCCTCCTACTTCAGGTATTGGTATCGGCATTGATCGTCTTTGTATGTTGCTGACCAATCAGCCAAGTATCCAGGATGTATTGTTCTTCCCACAGATGCGCCCTGAAAAGCAGGCTGGTGGTGAGGCTCAGCAGTAGTACATTCTCTTATTAATACATTGTGAACGCTGGCAGATTGCCGGCGTTTTTTTATAGCCACAGATGGCACAGATAAGGTTTAAGGTATAAAGTTTAAAACCGTTGATTAAAGGTAGTTAAGCAGGACAATAATAGTTGCCACAGATGACACGGATGTGCACGGATGGGGGAATAAGAATTTCTGCAATGAATCTTTTTGCCTCTTTGGTAGTATATCGGTAGCCAAAGGCTACAAAATAAATATATGAGACTTGTAGTCTCATATAGTAAGCTACCAGGTGTAAACTCTGCCGTAAAGAGGAATACAACCGTAAATGAATGACCCTGCACAATAGCGATAACGGCAATGTCAATGCCATTAAAATAGATGGCTATCCCACCTACTTTATTCCTGACAGTAACAGGAAGATCATCACCATCGCATTTTTGACGATGTAGTTCCTGCGCCGGAAGCTATATTGAAGAAAACGCCTGCACCTGCTAAATAAACAGGTCCATCATCAGCTTTTGTTCAGGATTTACTGCATAGTGTGAAAAATCAGTAATACCGTTTTTCTGCAGTACTTCTTCATCAATGAAGAAATTGCCCGTGCATTCAAAAGATGGCTGGCTTAGTACATAAAAAGCCGCATCTGCTACAATTTCCGGTGTACGGCTGCGCTGTATCAGAAAGTCGCCGCCCAACAGGTTTTGTACTGCAGCTGTTGCAATGGTGGTCCTTGGCCATAAAGCATTTACCGCAATACGATGGGTGCGCATTTCTTCTGCCAGCCCCAAGACAACCATACTCATACCATATTTGCTCATAGTATAGGCAAGGTGTTTGGCAAACCAGCCGGGATCCATATTCAGGGGAGGAGAAAGGTTTAAAATATGGGGATTGTGTGCTTTTCTAAGCCAGGGAATGCAGGCCTGGCTCATAAAAAAGGTTCCGCGTACATTAATATCGTGCATCAGATCCCAGCGTTTGGGCTCCGTTTGTTCGGTAGCCGCCAGGTTAATGGCACTGGCATTGTTGATGAGGATATCGATGCCTCCAAAAGCCTCTACAGTGCTTTTTACGATATGCTGAATGCTCTCTTCGGACCGTATATCACCCTGTAATGGTAATACCTTGCCCGGACCCAGTGGGGCAATCTCTTCCGCCGCCGTGTAAATAGTGCCTTCGAGCTTGGGATGGGGCTCTACTGTTTTGCCTACTATTACCGTATTAGCGCCTTCCTTTGCAAGCCGCATGGCTATTGCCTTTCCGATACCGCGGCTGCCTCCCGTTACCAGTACTGTTTTGTTACTGAACAACATATTGCAGGTAATTTATACTTGTATGATCGTTCTAAACAACTATAAATATATGTGGTTTACGATATTGTTACAAAGATTAGGTAGTACTACGAGAACGTTAAGGGTAATATTACGATTGCAGCGGTAAATAGTGAACACAAAAGATCGGGCAGTTTTGCGCTTGTAATTTGTAAATGAATAAAGTAGGTTTGTAATAGATGATTGATTGATACACGGCACCAATATCCAGAAAGCCATCGTCCAATATCCAAAAAACCAGATCTAGACCCCAGTATCCCGAAGAACCAGTTAGACCAAGTGCATTTTCCGGTATCATTCAATTCAACAAAATCCTAAAATCCAATAAGCCTAAGTAGTCCAAGATCCTACGAAATGAAGATTTAAAATTTGTACCTATTGATGACCATGTATTGTTGGTAAGGTTTCGTACAAAAAATTTTGCGGTCCCGGTAAATCCCCGGGACCGCTTTCTTTTTAGCCTGAGATGAAAGATTGCTGATTGGGGGATTTTGAGATTTCGGGATTTAAGTAAAGACGGCAATATCCTGATTCCGGTCAGAGACCGGGGGCATATGTGAGTCACGAGAACGCTGCGCTAACTCTCGCGCCAGACTTCGGGATTACTGATTGGGGGATTGGAGGATTTTGAGATTTGAGCAAAGACGGCAATATCCTGATTCCGGTCAGAGACCGGGGGCATATGTGAGACACGAGAGCGCTGCGTTAACTCTCGCGTCAGGCACCTTCCCCAACCCCTGCTAAAGGAGGGGCTAAGAACACCTGCTAAACGCCCCAAGCCTAGGATGGGCAGGGGCTAAAAAAGAAACAGCCCGGTAAAAACCGGACCGTTTTAACCTAAACCAACCATAAAATCTTTCGTTCGCCTTTAGTTTCATGAGTAACCGGCTACAGAATAAATCCTTTCTTGTTTAGTGTGCATCAACAGGTATAGTTACCTTTTTCTTGAATTTCTGCAGATATATAATCGGTATACAGCACAATACAAACACACCAATCAGCAGGTATAAATTATCGTAGGTTACTAATAATGTTTGTTTGGTCACAATTCCCTCTATTGCGCGGTTAGCCATCTGATCTGCGTCGAAAGGCGTATTTCCTTTTGCAATAAAGGCCTGGGTAAGGGCAGTATGGCGTTGCTGTGCTGCCGGATTGTATGCATTGATATTTTCCAGCAAAATGGCGCGGTTTTTACCGCTACCCACATGCACCAGTGTAGTAAGAATGGCGATACCAAAAGAACCACCTAACTGGCGCATCATGTTGTTTAAGCCCGTTCCCTGCCCAATATCTTTACCATGCAGATCCTGGATAGCTAATGTGGTTAATGGCACAAACAGGATGCTCATACCAATACCCCTGATAATCAGCGGCCAGAAGAAATCGCCTGTTCCTGACTCCAACGTGGAGTTTGACAACATCCAGGTGAATATGAAGAACAGGATGAAGCCACCGGTTGCCAGGATCTGTGCCGGCACACCTTTCTTGAGCATCATACCAACCATCGGCATCATACAGATCGTTGCCAAACCACCCGGGAACAATAACTCACCGGTTTGCTGGGCAGTAAAGCCTAACAGATTCTGACAAAAGATGGGGAAAATGAATACGGATCCATATAATGCAAACCCTAATGCGAAGGAGGTGATTGTACCGATAGCAAAACTTCTGTTCTTCAGGATGCGGAAGTTTACCACCGGGTGATCTATACTCAGTTCACGCCAGATAAATGCTACACCTGCTAACGCCGTTGTTAAAGTAAGTGCTGAAATGTATGGAGTAGAGAACCAATCTTCGGTTTCACCTTTTTCCAATACCACCTGTAAGCTACCTACACCTACCGCCAGCAATACGATACCCCACCAGTCAATTGGTTTGCCCTTGGCATGCTTCGGCGATTCCCGGACAAAGGTGGATACGAGAAAGGCCGCAATAGCACCTACCGGAATGTTTACGTAAAAGATCCAGGGCCAGCTAAAATGGTTGGTAATATAACCACCGATAGTAGGACCTACAGTAGGACCTACCACCGCACCTAAGCCAAATAACGCTGTTGCCATTCCAATTTCTTCACGTGGCCAGGTTTCCATCAGGATAGCCTGTGCGGTTGACAGCAAACCACCACCTGCAAGTCCCTGTAAGATGCGGAATGCCACCAGTTCTGTTAAGGTGTGGGCGTTTCCGCAAAGGAATGAGAAAACTGTGAACGCTAATATCGAAGCAATAAAGTAATTCTTGCGACCAAAACGATCTCCCAGCCAGCCGGACATTGGTAAGATAATTACGTTTGCCACAGCATAGCCTGTTACCACCCATCCTGCATCTTCTAATGTGGCGCCCAGGTTACCCATCATATCCGGCAGGGCCACATTCACAATCGTGGTGTCAATCAACTCCAGCAAGGAGGCCATGATCACCGTGATCGTGATAATCCATTTTCTAAAACCATGTTCAGCCATAAATAATTCAGCTTTTTATATTCGTGATCCTTGCAAAATGGCACTGGTTATTTGGTATGTACTACCACTTTCACACTCATACCCGGTCTTAACAAGGAGATGCTGTCTGTTCCATCCAACTTAATTCTTACAGGCACACGTTGTACTACTTTTACGAAGTTACCGGTTGCATTGTCCGGAGGCAGCAGGGAGAATTTAGCACCTGTAGCACCAGAGAATGATTCAATGCTTCCTTCAATCTGTTTGTCGGGATAAGCATCAACAATAATGTCAACCTTTTCACCAACTTTCAGTTTTTCCATCTGTGTTTCTTTGAAGTTGGCAGTAATGTAAAGACCTTTTTCGTTTACGATAGCAAACATAGACTGGCCTGCCTGTACCAACTGCCCTACCTGGATGTTGCGTTTTGACACAATACCATCAGCAGGAGCCACGATAACAGTATAGCTTAACTGCAGTTTTGCAAAATCAATATCGGCCTGACGCAGTGCTACATTAGAAGAGCTGGCGCCTACCTGCTGGATATTTGCATTTACTTTTTTGTTTACAACAGGCACCTGTGTCTGCGCTACTACCACAGCAGCTTCTGCAGCGTCTTTTTCTGCTTTTGCTTCATCAAACTGCGCTTTGGTAATTGCATGGTCTTCGTACAGGTTTTTGTAACGGTTGTAATCTTCAGTGGCTTTCCATACGCGTACTTTGGCTGCATCAATATTTGCTTGTGCAGTTGCGATACCGGTTTTTGATTCAGTTACTGCAGACTCAGACACATTGATGGCCTGGCGGGTTACACCCAATGCAGCTTGCGCCTGTTGCAGTTTAATTCTGTAATCCCTGTCGTCAAGGATCACCAGGGTATCACCAGCTTTTACGTACTGGTTGTCTTTGAAGCGGATCTCTTGTACATAGCCGCTTACACGCGCTACCACAGAACTAATGTCTGCATCCACCTGCGCGTTATCTGTTTCTTCGTGAGTTTTAAAATAGAGGTATTCCTTAACAGTAAATACGAGCGCGCCCACCAGTATCACCGCCAGGATAATGGGGAATATCATCTTCTTGCCTTTCTTGCTCTTAGTTGCTTCGTTCATATCAGTTGCGTTTAAATAATCTTTTTATGAATTGTTTTAAGGTTGAATGTGGCCTGTTACGTTTAACAGGTTGTAGTATGCTGCTGTAGCATCAGACTTTGCGAGCTCCAGGTTTACACGAGACAGGTACAACATTGTTTGTGCATCTATCCTGTCGGTAGTAGTTACCAGGTTGTTGCGGAATTTAGATTCTGTGATGCGCTCGTTTTCTGTAGCCTGTGTAATGGCATCCTGCAATACTTTTATTTTTTCAAGTGACTGCTGGTAGGTTACATAAGCATCGTGTACACCTGTTTTGATATTATCTGTGAGGGCATCGCGGTTGATAGCAATTTCACGTTGCTCAATCTTTACTTCGTTCAGTTTGTTCTTATTTTTATAGAGGCTGGCAATATCCCAGCTTGCAGTAACACCCACCATAAATGGAGCCAGGAAAGTACCGCCCTTGGGGAATAATGCTTTAGTAGGATTGATATAGTACAGATCGCCACCAACACTAAGGTTAGGTAATTTTTCGTCGTGTACTTTTTTTACGTTTATATCTGCAATTTTCTGTTGATAGCCGAGCGACGTAAATTCTTTTCTGTCTTTTAACGCCTGTTGTAAATATTCATCGAAGGAACCAGCTACATCGAGTTTGTAGTTTACATCCTGTAACTGCAGTTCTGTACTTTCAGGATAGCCCAGTAATACATTCATGCTGTAGTTGGCTATTTTACGGTTGTTATCCAACTCAATCTGTACCAGTTTTGTATTTGATTTTTCGAGTTCGAAACGCAGTACATCATTTTTTGTAGCAAGTCCCTGGCTTTCAAATTTTTTAATTTCAGTGAGCTTATTCTCAATATCCTCCATGTTCTGTGCTACGATCTTCTGGTTCTGTGTGATCTTGTAATAGTTGATATAAGCCCTGATGACCGTGTACACCACTGCATCTTTGTTTGTTTCTGCATCTAGTCTGCTCATCTGTACCAACAGGTCGGCAGATTGTTTTGCATATTTAATTTTGTTGCCGGCAAAGATGGGCTCCTTGATGCTGAGTGTTCCGATATAAGCTGTATTATCGAAAGGCAGTTCAAGGCTTTTAGGATCCGAACCATCTGATGAAGGCAAAGTAAATTTGCGTGTAAGCATCAGCGCATGGTTGTAACCAAAGCTGGCGGTGGCAGAAGGTAATGCACCATCTTTTGCCTGTTCTACCTGTGATAATGCTTTGTCAATCTTGTTCTGAGAAAGTTTAAGTTGTTTGCTGTTCTGTATGCCTGCCTGTATTGCTTCGTCCAGGCTCAGCGTTTTTGTTTGTGCAAAAGAGGTAATTCCTATAATCAGTAAAACCAATACCATCCCTGCTTTCTTGTGTGCGTTCATGCTATCCGGTTGTTTTAAGTCTTTATTCTTCATTTTTAAAATCGAGGTGAGCACGCATTAACTGTCTCAGGTGAGTTTTTAATCTTGGTATCACCTGTTCCCTGTAACTGTCCTCGTCTGTTGTATCGATCTGTAAGAGGTTGCAGTATAATTTCCGCAAGCTGGTGACCTGTGCTATGGTACCCATGATGGTACCGAGCGTAAGCTCTACATCTACTTTGCGGAAAATTTTCTGATTCTGCCCATCCAGTATGATCTTTTTTATTCTTTCCAGGTTCTGCAATTTGATACGTGTTATCAGCTCTTTTATATCAGATGATCTGTCCGTATTGTATTCCTGGTTCATGATGTTGTGAAACCTGCGACTGGTGACAATACGTTCAACATAGTAATCAATCAGCCTGTCTATTTTGTCCCAGGGTGTAAGGGATTGGTCGTTACTCAATTCTTCCAATACCCCGATAGATGTGCGAAACCTTTGTTCGATCAACGATTCCAGTAGTTTTTCTTTGGAACCGAAGTAATAAGAAATCATGGCAAGGTTCACGTTCGCTTCGTGCGCGATATCGCGTACAGATGTTCCGTCAAATCCTTTTTCTGCAAACAATTGCTCCGCCGCCGCCAGGATCTGTTCCTTTTTATCTACTTTATCCGGAGTTACCATAGAAATCAATTGTGGGCACAAAACTAAACAAACGTTTAAATTAAACAAACGTTTAATTAAGCATTGCGTGTTATTGAATTGTTATTGGGATTAACAGGGTAGCATAATTTACTGTATAACAATCTATTATAGAGGCTGAAATTATTTGAGGCTAATTACTCAGCATCCCGACAAAGCCGGCCCCTGCATCCTGAAGCTTTCAGAGGGCTTAAATTGCCTGCTATGTGGCTAACTTCCTACAAAGGCAATTGTTTTGTAGGTATTTTACCCTTTCTCCTCCATCTTCATATTTTGACTCCGGTGCTTCATTTATCCTCAACTTCCGCTTTATTCATGGTGAAACGCCTCTGACTGTGTAATCCTGAGGCAAACGATAAGGCTTCTAACTAGTTTAATAATCAGTTATTTATATACTATCTAAAAAGGATCTATCTTATATCAAGGGTAGATCATAGAGGTTCCTAAGCAGGAGTCAATGAGTTATTAGTTTGTAACCAGTGAGTAACCAAGGTAAAAGCGCAGTTTCTAAGTGGTAGATCGTGGATTCTGGGAGGCTAAGAGGGAAATGCAGAGAGAAAGAGGAATTTAACTGCGAAGACGCTATATAGCGAGGTTGTTTTTCCAGACCCAGAGAATGTTTCCCGCAAAGACAGCAAAGGGACGCAAAGCCGCTATATGAGAACGTCGTTTTTGGTGTTGGACTTGCGTTGAAAACTCCGGTCGGAGACCGGGTGTATATGCAAGACACGAGAGCGCTGCACTAGCTCTCGCGCCAGAGACGAAAATCGTGAGACGTGAATCGTCAGTCGTGAATGGGTCGTTTATGAATTACTGACTAAACTAATTATTCCGGTCGGAGACCGGGTGCATATACAAGACACGAGAACGCTGCGCTAACTCTCGCGCCAGAGACGAAAATCGTGAGACGTGAATCGTCAGTCGTGAGCGGGTCGATGATGAATTACTACTAAACTAATTATTCCGGTCGGAGACCGGGTGCATATACAAGACACGAGAACGCTGCGCTAACTCTCGCGCCAGAGACGAAAATCGTGAGACGTGAATCGTCAGTCGTGAGCGGGTCGATGATGAATTACTACTAAACTAATTATTCCGGTCGGAGACCGGGTGCATATACAAGACACGAGAGCGCTGCGCTAACTCTCGAGCCAGTTTTGCCAGTTTTAAATAAAAAGACCGGGTAGAAACCCGGTCCCCTACACTGAAGTATTTTGGTACAATGAAGATCCGGAAGCTGTTCCTTCCCTCGGACCAAATCCAATTATGAAACCTCAGCGGCAAACATGAGAAAATTAAAACAGTGACTATCTTATGAGCTTTTATAAGCTTTAATTACTTTTTCCTTTGAGATCGTCATTGGAAACACCGCGCTTGCGTGATACATTTTCCGTAAGCTTTCCAAAATTCCAACGGATACTAAGATTAAATGAGCGGGCCGGTGAATAGTACCTAGTAACCGTACGGAAGTTGACGTCTTCGGACGTAGTTTTCCAAAGTACTTCTTTGGCAAAAGGATTGGTGATACTTAATGAAAGCACCAGTTTTTTCTCAAATAATTTGTAGCTGCCGCCCGTACTTGCCCAGATGTTTGCAATGCTTCGTGTTTGCAGTTGCGGCGCCTGAAACCAAACATTGCCGTTGAGGAATGTGGTGAACTTTGGCGAGAGATCATAAGAAGTGTTTACACCACCCCAGCCACCAAGCCCACTGCTTCGCTGCGCAGTATTCTGCCTGTTCTCTATAATATCATACCGCAACCCGACATTGCTATTGAACCGCCATTTGGGAGTAAGATTCATTGATAAACTCAGGTTTAATCCAGTGGAAGAATATTTGCCAATGTTGTCTTTGGTACGCGTGGCAACCCCGGATTTTTCATCAAACTGATACCAGTTGGTGACCTGGTTGTCGCAAAATGATTCTGATAGTCTTACACTAAGCGTGGTAGTGCCTTTCAATAATGTAAAGCCTGCTTCTACTGAATGATATAGCTCTGCATTGAGATTAGGATTACCGTAAGAAACATTCAGGGAATCAGTATTGCTGACAAAAGGGTTGAGGTCCCAGATATAAGGTCTTTGTAAACGTTTGCTGTAAGAAAGGGATAGGGTATTGGTACCAAACTTTCTTGATAAATAAACAGAAGGTAATAAGGTGGTGTATTCCTGCTGAACAGTAGTGCCTGATTTAATGAAATCACCACTCACGACCGTATGCTCTACCCTACTGCCGATGCGGAAGCTGATCTTTTTCCATGTGAACCGATAATTCATATAACCACTGTAGACATCCTGGTGATAGGAAAATTTGTCGGAGTTGGCAGGGTCTTCTGTGAAGGGATCTTCTACATCATACCGCACAGAGGCTGCATAGACAGCGGAAGCGCGACGTATAATTGCTTTTGCTCCCACTTCGAGCTTGCTCTTGTTTTTAAATGGCTGTACATAATCCAGTTGCCAGGTACTTTGCCTGTTGCGCGCATTGTTATCATTAATAATGAAGCGATCGCTGGCGGGATTGTATTGTTCTCCTTCCTGGTAATTGTTGTCCCTGCTGTTTTCGTGGTACATCTTGAAGGTCAGCTCACGCTCACTGTTGTTCCTGAATTTCTTTATGAAGTCAGCTCCCCAGTTAAAACCCGGCCACCCGTATTTGTTGTTGTTGATGTACAGGCTGTTGACCGTATCCATTTTATTGGCTGAGATGACAGAGAATGTTCTTTCATTATGATTTTTTCCACTTCCGCCATTTACATCAGCATATAAGCTGGTCGTAAGCAGGCTGTCTATTTCCCAGCTTAGTTCCATATTACCATAGTTGTAGAAATTACTGTTCCTGCCTTCGCCACTACTGATACGTTTGTAATAAGCTATAGGGCTAAATGATTCTGTTTCGCTCTGGAAACGGCTCTTTCTACCGTCTGTGCCGCTTAAACTATAGTAACCGCTTAACCCTAACTTACCGTATTTGATATTGACATTTGCATTACCACTTTTTGATTTGATGGTATTGGCCGAGACACCTATGCTGCCATTGTAACCAGCAATTTTCTTTTTGGTGATGATGTTGATGAGGCCTCCTATTCCATCCCCATCATATTTGGATGAAGGACTGGTGATCACTTCTACTTTTTTGATAAGATTGGCAGGGAAAGATTGCAATGCATCTTTCAGGTTTTTGGTGAACATGGCCGTTTCCTTTCCATTCAACAGCACTTTAAAATTACTTTGTCCATTTAATTTTACGTTCCCTTCACCATCTACTGCGAGCAACGGCGTTTTACGCATTACATCTATAGCCGTTAACCCTTCATTGGATGGATCGGCTTCTGTGTTATAGCTTAGTTTTTCATCTGTTTGTTCAATTAATGGTTTGCGTGCTGTGAATACTACCTGTTGCATTTCACCTTTATTCTGTACCAATTGCAGCACTGGCACTTCAACTATTGCAGTACCCTGTTTTATGGTAAAGGGAGCGGATTGCTGTTCAGTAAAACCAGTATGAGTAGCAATGACAATATACTGGCCCGTGTCGGCTTTGGTAAAAACGTAAGTGCCTTTATCGCTGGTAAAAATATTCTGTACCGGTTTTGAAAGGTTGCCGGCACGATATAAACCAATTGTTACGAGGCCAAGTGGTTTGCCTGCGGCACTATCCTGCACTGTTCCTTTGATCTGTGTTGGAGTAGTTTGCGCTTTTGTAATTCCGCACAGGAACAGACTGTACAGGGCAAAGCAACTCCTGTACAAAGTTTTCTTTGTAAATCTCATGGCTATTTAGTTCAAGTTATTAAAGAGACAGCTCTACTTGCAAAATGTTACAAGATGCTCTTCAGTGTTCGTTCAAATTCTTCTGAGTTTACCTTATTGGTAAGTTCCCTGGTTTGCCTGTCGTATAAAATGGGCATTCCGTTCTGAATATCTTTTATAGTCCCATTTCTGTCAACAAAAATGCTGATGGGATAATTGTCTGTAAACTGTTTGCAGTAAGCAGTTACTGCAGGAATGTGTGTGTAATCAAACTGGTGTTTCTTTAAAAAGGCAGCCACTTTATCTGTAGGCTCATAGGTCATGGAAAGAAAGACAATGTCGGTGGCGCTGTATTTTTCTTTCATCCTGTTGAGTTCAGGCATTTCAGCAATGCAAGGGGGACAGGTAGTAAACCACATATTAATAATGACGGGCTTGCCTTTTAAACTTTCTGTACTAACAGCTTTACCATCGAAGGAGATAAAGTTGAAAGAAGGCAAAACGCTATTAATAAGGCGGTTTTTCTTTTCGTCGTTCTTTTGCACACCTGCATTGGAAACGTTGATAGTGAAAAGGTAAAAAGTAGTATCCCCGTTCTGTTCTTTTCCGGTAACAGCACTGCTTGCTGTCATATCCAATGACTTTAGCTTTTCATTTCTTGCAGCAACGACAGAGTCGAGTTGTTGCTGTGTGAACAGTCTGCCTTTTGCATCTTTGAACAATGTAACAGACTGGGCATTGGTGTTTATGCCTTTGAATGTTATAAAAAGTAACAGAATATATTTTGACATAGTAATGAGGTTTATATTAATCATTGAATAATCATTATAAATAGGCGCTTATCTGCCTATAGAGTTCATCTTTATCACTAGGGCGTTTGGCATTGGTTTCGACCAATTTTCCATCTTTAATAATAAGATATCGGGGTATGGAAACCTGTTTGTTTTTCCAGATGACATCAATAAGCTCTTTCTTTAGACTGTCTGATACCCTGATATGGGTGCCGGATAAGTTGTAGAACTTTATCATGTCTTTCCATTGCTGATCGCGATACTCATCATCTATTGAGAGATATAGTACTTCAGCATTGTTTTGTTTCAGGAATTTTTTGAGGCCGTCGTTGTGCTTAAACTCTTCTTTGCAGGGGCTACACCAGGTAGCCCAGATATCAACGAAAACAGTTTTTCCTTTGAACATAGCTCCGAGCTCGTCCAGTGAAGCAACAGACAGATAGTTATTGACCACTTTCTGCTCAGCTGTAAAATCTTTGCCGGCTTTTTCATGAAAAGCAACGATCTCTTGTATAGGCTCACGGAAAAAAGAGGTGTAACTACTGGCAGGGTAAGACTTATTAAAATCTTCGAACAACTGAACCAATTCCGGTTCATATTTTTTCATTGTAAGAAAAGTTTTCAGGAACCTGGCTAATGCATACTCACGGGCAGGCTCGGGTAGATTATCAGCATAACGTTTATACATCACCAGAAGATATTCATTTGACTTCCTGGTATCATATACTTTAAAGGTGCCATTGAGCTTACTGGTGTAACTTCCTTTGTACCAGTTTACGTATTGATCAATGTAATCGTAGAAAGAGGGGACTTCCTGTGATTTTATATCGCTCATGCTATAGGCAGCAAATAACCGGGGCCATGCTTCTGCAAAACCGGGCTTACTGCTATTATTATAGATAACAGCTGACATTGCTGCTGCATAGTAGTAATCAATCTCTTTACTGGCAAACCGGTAAAATGCTTCATTTATCTTTTTATCATTACGCAGGTCAGCAAAAAGCTTCTTTTCATTATCTGCATCTTTAGCGATCAATGATTCAATGCCTTCAATGGTGGTATCCTTTTTGGCATAGCTATCCCCTTTATCTGAATAATCAGGATGTTTTAACCTGTTTAGCAGGTTTTGTCCTTCTGCATTGGTACCTGTAATAGCAAATGGCTGTTCTTTATTAGCTGCATCTACTACAAGCGAATAGTCCTGATTGGGCTCAACAAACAATTTGTAGCCCTTATAGTTGATAATAATATTGACCAAACCAGCTTTTGTAATGCTATTAGGTACAATTATTTTATGCTCCTGACCGGCCTGATAAACAACCTGTGTTGTCCAAAAGCTTCCATTTACAGGAAAGGACACTGCGGCTTCTGTTGATTTAGCATTTTGCAGATCTATGATAATGGCTGCCTGTTGCTGAGCATAACTACTGATTGATGCCAGAACAAAAAAGGCAATACAAAGCTGTTTCATATCATTACGATAATGAAGATGATAAATATAATAAGCAGTAAGAGAGTATTATTTGCGTAGAGACCGGGGGCGGGTTCCTGTTAATGCCGCTGAACCCAGGCAGGTTCAACGACATTATTATTAAGAAGCTAAACGATGGGATTGTTGTTTTTCATGGCTATACTTTCCACATCTATTTAAAATCAACGGTACAGGAACTACAGATAAGATCGAATTTTGTATGTTTTCCTTTGATGTCACCGGCAGCGCTGGTAAACTTAGCAGGCGTATTGGACGATGCATAGGTATTATTTTGTCCGCCTACCAGGGCTCTTTTTAAGCCATTGGTATTAGTGGTGTACAGGCCCGAAACCTGCTGGCCTGAACCGGAAATAACTGTAACATCCTGCAGTTTATCAGTAGTAACTGCTACACCCTGTGCTTCTTTTTTGTCGCCTGTTTTGCTACCCTTTGCATCTTTATCGTCTGTCTCTTCTTTCACGGCCACTTTTTCAAATGGCGCAAACACAGTAGAGAATTTTCCTTCGAAGGTTACTGCGTAATTCTGCAGACCACGTACCGGTAAACGCATATCGCCGTAACGGTTATTTATTTTTACCAGCTCTACAGTGGGGCTGATGGTGCGTAGTTTCAGGTCTACGTTATTGCCATCGAGTTCGAGACTGGTATTGAGCTTTTCAATTCTTATGCTTCCGTATGATTTGCGGCCGTCCAGTTTTCCAATTTCATCAATGCTGATGTTATCGTTTTGGCTGCGGACATAAGCGTAATTGCCTTTCGTATAATCAATGGAAGAGGAGCGGGCATCAATGTCAAGGTCATTGATCTGGGCAGCTCTTAATGTTCCATTATAAAATTCTACTTCTGCGGTTTCAACATTACCAAGATTTACATTGCTGTAAGTTGATTTCAGTTTGAGGCTTTTAATATCCTGTGCGTCCAGTGCGCCATTATTGATCTCGATGGACGCATTTGCCACGTTGGTGCCGATGTACACATCGCCATATCTCTGATCTATATCGAGGCTTGCCTCTTCGGGAACCATTACTGTTAGAGACTGAATAAAAGGCTTCCTGGGGGCAGTAGTAACATTGCCAGATGCACTTGATTTTACCAATACATCGTTGAACGTATAGGTATTACCCTGTGAGCTTTTGTAGCGGCTTACATTTGCCCTTGTGTCGTAACCAATGTCATTTACCCACATGGAGGTGGTACTGCGTGAAAGGATATCAACCCTGTTGCTGAATGGTTTTACTGTAATACCCATTGCTTCAAACAGGTTTTCATCAGTACCGGCAGCGATGGCAGAATCGGAAGCAATTACTGCAATGATCTTTACTTTGGGTTGGTTCCAGGGTTTAATGTCGAGTTTGCGGGAAGTGCTTACTACTCTTACCAGCTCACCTTTGGTGGCTGGCACTTCCTGGCTTATTTCTTTTGTGAACTTCTGGCTATAGGCGCTACCTGCGATCGTTGTAGCGACAATAAAAAACAGCAGATTTTTCTTCATGGCTTTAACTGAGTTATTATTTTTTGATGATTATTACAGATTCATGAATGTCGGGTTACGTCTTGCTGCAGCAGGATCTTTATGTACCCTATTGTTCATTTTATTGATCTCTGTTTGTAATTGTTTCAGCAGTACCAGCTTTTGCTGGTAGATTGTTATGAGGCGATCAACCATATTGTCATTAAGACCAGTTGCATTTACATCTTCCATCAGGTCCTGTTCATCCTTTAATATTTGCTGCCATTGTTTTTTGAATGTGTGGAAATAGCCGGCACCTTCAGCATAAATAGGCATGCTGTTTACCCGTTTTAACTGGTAACTGATAATGCCGGCATAATTTTCCTCCATGGCTTCAACCGGTGATTTTGATGATACCACCCTGGGCTGGTTTTTCTTTACTTTTTTTGAACGAGTATTGTCTGCCAGTACCGGTGTTTTGTGTGTTTTGTTTTCAGGCGCTGGCTCTATTGTAATTTCTTCTTTGGGTTGTGCAACTTCAGGTGCAGTTTTTACAACCTGGGTATCGGGTGTTGAATTAACAGGGATTGTATTGCCAGCTAATCCCTGCTTTGTCTCTTTCCTGTTGTATAAATATGTTGCAGCAGCTACCAATAACACTACAGATGCAGCAGCTACCCATTTTACAGGGAACCGTACTACTGGTGTTTGTTTTACTACACGCGTGTGTGTGTCAATATGCTGCCACACATGGTCACCTGGCAGCGGTTCCACATCAAGATCTTCTCTCCTGTCGCGCAAATATTTTTTCACTTCATCCATGATGTATTAACTGTTTGGTTAATCTCTCTTTTAATAATTTTCTTGCCCTGTGGTACTGGCTTTTGGAGGTTGATTCGGACACTTTCAGCAGATCAGCAATCTGCTGATGTGAATAATCTTCCAGCACATAGAGGTTGAACACTTCACGACAGCCATCCGGCAGGTTCCTGATCTCGCCATGGATCTGTTCAAAACTCAGCACTTCGAGCCAACCACTATCGCTTTCTTCAGGGAGATCAGCTATATTATCCTCCATATCGTGCCAGCGTACTTTGCGCCTGGTATACTTTATGCATTCGTTGACGACAATTTTGCGTAGCCACGGTTCAAACAAGCCTGCTTCTTTTAACTGGTGCAGGTTATTGAATGCTATAATGAAGGATTCCTGTAAAACATCTTCGGCATCATTGCGTGTACCAGTCATACGCACACATATACTCATCATTTTACCGGCATAGAGCCTGTACAGGTGAGACCGGGCAGTATCATCGCCCTGATTCGCCTTTCTCACGTTTGCTGTTAGTATGTGTATTGCCTGTTCCAAATGCCTTTCTATTAATAAGAGCAGGGAATGAAGAAAAGGTTGGAATATAAAGGAATGATTTTTTTCATCTTTTTTCAGAAAAAGAAAAGCCCGCCGATGGCGGGCTTATTAATATCTGATAATCAACTTATTGAATCTACCTATGCTAAATCGAGATAGGGACGATTCTGCAGAATATCATCGATCTTTTTCATTATTTCGGGCGTGAGTTGCTGTAAAGTATCCAGCGCGGTGAAGTTCTGTTCCAGTTGTTCAGTACTGGTAGCGCCCAGGATAGCTGTAGTTACATTGGGATTTTTAATAGTCCAGGCAATAGCCAGCGATGCGAGCGAAACCCTGAGTTCATCCGCCAGTTGTTTCAGCAGTTTTAATTTTGCCACTTTATCATCCTGTAACCACCTGTCTTTTAGCCAATCAAATCCTTTGATCGCCAAACGTGAGTTTTCGGGAATCCCGTCCAGGTATTTACCGGTAAGGAATCCAGCAGCCAACGGGCTCCAGATTGTTGTTCCCAACCCTACGTTCTGAAATACGGGTAAATAGTCCTGCTCCATTTTGAAACGTTCAAACATATTGTATTGTGGCTGTTCCATAGTGGGGCCAACCAATCCATATTGATGTGCAACGCGGTGCGCCTCCATGATCTCTGCCCCACTCCACTGACTGGTTCCCCAGTACAGGATCTTTCCCTGCTGAATGAGGTTGTGCATTGTCCACACTACTTCTTCAATAGGTACTGTTGTATCGGGCCGGTGGCAGAAAAACAGATCGAGATAATCTACCTGCAATCGTTGCAATGCTTCGTGACAGGCTTCAAACAAATGTTTGCGGCTAAGACCTGTTTGATTGGGCTTGTTGTTTTTTCCACGCCAACCGAAATATGCTTTGGATGAAACCGTGTAGGAGGTGCGATCCCAGTTTTTCTTTTTTAGTACACGGCCCATCATTTTTTCGCTTTCGCCTAATGCATATACTTCTGCATTGTCGAAAAAGTTAACGCCTTTATCGTAGGCAATGCCCATCAGGGTATCTGCAATACTATCATCTATCTGTTTATGAAACGTAACCCAACTGCCGAAGGACAGTACGCTCAATTGTAAGCCCGAACGACCTAATCTGCGGTATTCCATTATTGCGTTTTTTAAAATTCAGGAAAGAAGAACAGGAGCTGACCTATAAAATTACAATAACATCCAGTTTTTGTTGCGGGGAGAATGCAATATACCTGCCTCCTTAGGGCATCATTTCGTTTTCTTTTACCTTTCGGGTTCCAGTATTTGTATAGAATTCGTACCAGTTAAGATTCTGGGCAGCACGTAACCCTGTCTTTGCAAAACTGGTACCCATGCGCTGGTTGATGCGGGCTGGTTTGTCTGTATAGAATTCCTGTTTATTCTGGTCCCACCAGAGCTCTTCTGTACGCAGCGTATCACCGGTAATACGATTTATTACTACTACACTATCGCGCAGCAGTACTTTGCTCATAAATTCCAGGTATTTGGCATAGCGGGCATCCAGGACAGATTCTATTGTAACAGAGTCTTTGTAAAAATCAACATGTACGGTACGTGGAAATTCCAAGTAGGCTGAATCTGATTGTGAACGCAGCATATACGGTGCTGTAAGCTTTGCTTTTACCTTTCCATCCTGACTCATATAACTTTCTACTTTGAAGGCTTCTTCAACAGCAACCTGTTTGCGGAAAAGGTTATCGACCACCTGGGGGTCGTTTTCGCATGATTGTATAAGCAAACAGCAGCCCAGTAAAAGGGCTGCTGTTCTGAAAGAATATTTTGAAAAAACAGCGTTCATCAGGTTTTACTTAATGATCCTGCACAATTGGAACAAGCTATTCAAAAAGTTCCAGGCTGTTGAGGCCTGAAAAACAATTGCGCACTTTAAAGATCTGGCCGCGAAGATAATCACCGCCCCGGGTTTTACCTACTAAAACAGCGGCGTACCGGTTTATGTAACATTATATTGGCAAATAGCATATAAACCCTTGAAAAGCAGGTCGGGGTCCGGCACAATGGGTTGTTGGAGATGGGCCGCAAAATGGGAGGTATCGCCACCTGTTAAGATCACATTAAGGTTGTGATATTTTTGAACATACAGGCCGATCATACCATCAATTTCTTTGGCCATACCCAGGATAACGCCACTGAGTATATTGGTGCGCGTATCGTAGCCCAGCAGGGGGAAATTCCAGTCTTTTTTTACCAGGGGCAATTTGGCGGTATGTTCATGCAGTGATTTTAACCGCAACTCCATACCGGGTGAAATGCCGCCGCCCATAAACTGGGCATATTTGTTTACAAAATTGTAGGTAATAGCTGTGCCTAGCCCGACAACCAGGTTGTTCTTACCGGGAAACAGTGTGGTGGCAGCCACTACCATTGCCAGGCGGTCTGCACCAATATCCTGCGGTTTGCCTACGGGGGTAGTAACCGGAATTTTTGATTTGTGGGTAAGCCTGTGAAATGCCGTAGTGGCCGTGAGAATGGATTCTATGCCCGGATTGTGATCAATTACTGAAGAAAGAATGGATTGAGTGGGATGAAAACGCTCTATTAATTCCTGAATGGTAGCATCCTGATCGTTTTCCAGTACCAGTACCTGCTGTAATGTGTTTCCTGAAAAAACAGCACATTTGAGCCGGGTATTGCCAAAATCAAAGCAAAGGGTTGTTTGCGTCAAAATGAAAAATTTTGGGTGTGCAAAGCTATACAGCCCTGCCAGAAAGGTCAAAAGTGCAACAATTAGCCTGAATAGAAAAACCGCTTAACCACCAAGATCGAGGTCAAAGGGAGATAAGTTGCGGAAATGCCCGTTGAGTTTTACTTTTTCTTTTAATTGTTCCATTTCCATCAGCATCGGCAATACCTTTTGGAGGTGTCTTTTAATGTATTCCTGCCGTTGGATCTCGCGCAGTAACCCCAATACTTCGTATTCTTCTTCGAGAGAAAGGCCTGCATGATGTGCCACATCGTAGGATTTAAGCTCAGGATCGGGCTTTCTAAAATCTTTGCTGATGTTCAGCAGACGGTGTAATTCTTTGATACCGGCCACTACTTTCTGCATGAGTTCGCGGTTACCTACATCTACATCATTATCGGGATAACTTACGATAGCGCCACTGTAGAGCTTGTCCGGTACTTCTTTTATTACTTCCAGCACACGAAAGATCTTTACGCCCTGTACTTTAATATCCATTTTACCATCGGGATAGGTTTGTACAATGTCTGTAACCTGTGTTAATGTACCCATGTCCTGCAGACGCTCGTTGACCACGGTGGGGATGCCAAACTGTTTGCCAGCTTCGTAGCATTCATTGATAAGCTGTTTGTAACGGGGCTCAAAAATATGCAGGTGAACTTTTTCACCGGGATACACTACAATGCTGAGGGGAAATATGGGAATAAAATTTGTCATTGCCTGCAAATTGAATGTTTATCTACCACATTGAGAACAAATATCAAAAATGAACAGCATTCAGTTATTTTTGCAGCGGACATATTGCATTTGATTCTCAATGCACCGGCAAAAATACGATAATGAAAATTGCAGGATTTACCATTATAAGAAACGCGGTCATCAATGACTATCCAATAACTGAAGCCATTCGCTCTATCTTACCGGTAGTGGATGAAATGATCGTAAGCGTGGATCCCGGTGAGGATGACACAGTATCATTGATCCAATCCATTGAATCCGACAAAATCCGTATAGTATATTCCACCTGGGATATGAATTTACGAAAAGGCGGCCAAGTGCTGGCCATAGAAACCGATAAAGCTTTTGCACAGATATCTCCTGACGCAGACTGGGCTTTTTATATACAGGCGGATGAGATTGTACACGAAAAATATCATTCTGTTATACTGGAAGCAGCCCGCAGGTACAAAGATGATAAACGTGTAGAAGGCCTGTTGTTCAATTATACCCACTTTTACGGGACGTATGATTATGTGGGTGACAGCCGCCGCTGGTACAGTCATGAGATCCGCATGATCCGTAACGATAAAAATATCAAGGCTTACCGCGATGCGCAGGGGTTTAAAAAGAACGGAGAAAAGCTGTGGGTAAAACCCATCGAGGCATGGATCTATCATTATGGCTGGGTTAAAAGCCCCGTAGTAATGAAGCAGAAGCAAAAAAACATAGGGCGGTTCTGGCACAGTGATGAAGAATGGGAAGACCAGCTAAAATCAGCGGATTTTTTTGACTTTGGTAACGAATTCGATTCCTTACAGAAATTTACAGGCACACACCCGGCTGTAATGCAGGAGCGTATCCATAAACAAAACTGGAAGGTAGAGCTGGATACCGGCATTAAGCGTTTTAGCCTGAAAGAGCGGTTACTGTATTTCTTTGAAAAGAAAACAGGGGTCCGTCTGTTTGATTATAAAAATTACCGCATACTGCGTTCCTGATAACCGGCAGCTACCGATAAACCAAGAAAATTATGGATCCCATTACAGCAGTGGTTATTACCTATAACGAAGCGCGCAACATACAGCGTTGTATTGCTTCATTAAAAGCTGTGGCCGACGAGATCATTATTGTTGATTCCTGCTCGACTGACGATACAGTGGAGATCTGCAAAAAAGAAGGAGTTACCGTAATACAACAAGAATGGATTGGCTTTGGGCCACAGAAGAACCTGGGTAATAATATGGCTGCGTATGATTATATTTTATCACTGGATGCCGATGAGGAGCTGGATGACAAGCTGATACAGTCGATATTAATAGCTAAAAAGCAAGGCCTGAAAGGCGCTTACATGATCCATCGGCTGAACTATTATTATGGTAAGTTTATTCATCATGGCGATGAGTATCCGGACAAAAAAATCCGCCTGTTTAACCACAAAGAGACCTCGTGGAACAATGAGCTGGTACATGAAACACTGAACCTTGCACCTGATACACCGGTTACCGTGTTGCCCGGCAAACTACTGCATTACACTTATTACAGAATAGCTGAACACATTAATAAAGCTAATAAGTATACAACGCTGGCGGCGGATAACATGTATAAAAACGGCCGCCGACCTTCTGTTTTCAAAATTGTGGTGAACCCTTTTTTTGCTTTTTTCCGCTCTTATTTTCTGAAGCTGGGCTTCCTGGATGGGGTGCATGGGTTTATACTGGCCGTACAGAATGCTCATGGTACTTTTTTGAAATACATTAAATTATGGGAAATTTGCCGCACTAAATAACAACGAACCACCATTGCGAACTTCCCTTATCATTGCCACTTACAACTGGCCAAAGGCGCTTGCGCTTTGCCTGAAAAGTGTGCAAAAACAACAGTTATTACCATCGGAGATCATCGTTGCTGATGATGGATCTACCGATGATACACGACAGGTAATACAATCATTGCAGCCATGTATGCCTGTACCCATCAAACACATCTGGCAACCTGACGAAGGATTTCAACTGGGTAAGATACGTAACAAGGCTATGGCCGCAGCTACCGGTGATTATCTTATACAGGTTGACGGCGACCTTATTCTGCACCCGGCTTTTGTAAGAGATCATGTACGTGCAGCGCGTGCCGGTTGTTTTATTGGCGGCAGCAGGGTATTGCTGGATGAAACATTATCGCAGGAGTTGCTGCAGGAAAAGCGAAACGCGTTTTCTCTTTTTACCAAGGGGGTTAAAAACCATTTCAACGGACTGCACCTACCCGCTGTTGCACGTTTTGCTGAAGTGTTTAAAAAAGAGAAGGGGCTGTATAATCTACGTGGTTGTAATATGTCGTTCTGGAAAAAAGATATTGTAGCGGTAAATGGTTATAATGAAAGTATTCACGGCTGGGGCAGGGAGGATACAGAGCTGGTAATACGATTGTACAATACCGGTGTGCAAAGAGTATTTTTTAAATTGCAGGGAGTTGTTTATCATCTTTATCATAAAGAATACGACCGCAGCCAGTTATTGCAAAACGATGAGATTGTGCAGAATGCCATCAAAAGCAAATCTGTACGTTGTGAAGCAGGTATTGATCAATATTTATAAAACAGCATTATGCAAATGCAGGCGAATACAGACTGGGCACTTTTTATACAGCAGATCAGGAATGGATCTGTAAAGAGCCTGTCGCGCTGCATTTCATTGCTTGAAAATGAAGTACCCGGTTATGAGCAATTGCTGTCTTTACTTCCTTATAATGATCATACAAAGATCATTGGCATAACAGGACCACCCGGTGCAGGGAAAAGCACACTTACTGATGCCCTGATAGAAGAACTGGTAGCACATGGTAAAAAAACAGGTGTGCTATGTGTTGACCCATCTTCTCCTTTTAATCTTGGCGCTTTGCTGGGTGACCGAATCCGTATGAGCCAGTGGTATAATCATCCACAAGTGTATATCCGTTCGCTGGCAAGCCGTGGCTCCCTGGGAGGATTGCATCCCAAGATCATTGAGATCGCTGAACTAATGAAGGCCGGCGCATTTGATTATATCATTGTTGAAACAGTAGGTGTTGGGCAAAGCGAAGTAGAAATTGCCGGACTGGCGGACGTTACGGTAGTAGTAACTGTTCCGGAAGGCGGTGATGAAGTACAAACCATGAAAGCGGGCCTGATGGAGATCGCAGATATTTTTGTGGTGAATAAAGCAGACAGGCCCGATGCAGACAGGTTTGTAAAAAATCTTCGACTGATGCTTGCCCCCACCTTTGCTACACATAAGCAGGAAGTTGCCATTATAAAAACTATCGCATCCGAGAAAAAAGGCGTTGCAGAACTGTACCGGAAAACAGAAGAGTGGCTACAGCATGGTCAGCAGGATATTTCGCGTAAAGCATGGTTGCTGGCTGAACGCGCTTACTATCTTGTACAGCAAAAAAGAATGAAGGACATCAGCAAACAACAGCTACAACAGGTTATTGCAGACGAAATAAAGCAACAGCAATTTAATCTCTACCGATTTATAAGCCGCTACTAACAAGGTCACCTGTATTATTGTACTGCTTTCCAAACGAACTTTTTACACGTTTGAACAGGTTCTTGATCTTTAATGACAGTGATATAGATGGCTCTTTTAGTCTGCCATTGAATTTTTTACCACGGTGCAGGTAATATTTTGTAAGTGTGCTGGAAGTAATACCCCATTTATTGATGAACTGGTAATACCCGTGATTCTTTACAATTCTGCTTACTGATTTGGAACCGAAATGATAAACCCTGCTATCACTTACTCCTTTAAACTCACGAACGCCTAATTGCCAGAGCTTCATCGAAAAGTCAGGATCGGAGTACATACCCGGTGAAAACTCAATGCTGTAACCTCCTACCATATCCCAAATATCAATATGTACTACATTGGGAGGCCAGGTGGCTCCCTGCCAATCGTTCATTGGTAAAGCTGCAAATTCTTTTAATAATTCTTCTTCCCTGAAGCTGGCAATATCAGTTCCATAATCTTTACCAATAGCACAATCGCTCTGCGGCAATGGCTCTACTGCAGTTCCTGAAACAAAGAAGTATTTGTGACCGATCTGTTTGATCTCCTTATACAATGCAGCATCCCAACCGGGGCATACATACATATCATCATTGAGGTAAAGCAGGTAAGATGTTGATACGAGATGGCGTGCATAATTCAATGCGTAGCATACGCCAATATTGGCAGGACTATATGTATAATCTACATCCGGCTGTGCCTTTATCCATTCGAGTGTTCCGTCTGTTCCCTCATTTACATGCACAATAACCTGGTGACGATGGGTAGAATTTTTACGAATGCTTTCTATACAAAGCTGTAAAAAGGAAAGATTATTCCAGGTGGGAATTACGATAGAAAATACCGCTTCGGATACTGATCCACGTTTATAGCTTTCGATTTGTTGGGTCATAATTCTGATCTATAATTACAACTAACAAGATAGCCTCTAAATCCGCGTGGTGCATGGATTGCAGTAGCACAGTAGTGTTATAATAGACAAACCGGCCCGTTGTAACGACGGGCCGGTTTATTATTTCTATAGTTTGTATATCTACATCGACGAACGCTCCGCTATAAACGACATCAATATTAAAAAGGCATTAAAATACCTCTTCCCAATCGCAACCAATAGGCGCTCCGGGAGGGATTTCGCGATGTACAGTTGGCTTTGCCTTATCAGGAGCTTTCATTCTTTCTAACGCCAGTTCGAGGTGAGCGAGGTATTGAGAATCGGTTACTGTTTTCTTTTTTGCTTCAATAAATTTTTTCAGATCGCTTACTCCTTTTACAGCTTCAGCTTTTACCAGATAAGAAGAATTATCATCAACACCGGCAGCCAACAGGTAGGTTAAAAGGATCTGCTCAGTTTGCATCTGTACCAGTTTGGCCATGCCTGTCTTACGTTCGGCTTTCCATGTTTTGTTTACCAATGTATTGATCATTTCACTAACCCCCAGTCCCTTGGTAGCTGCTTCGTATTGTACCATCCGGTTGAGGCGCTCGGTATTGAAGAGAAAAGAGAGCGGAAAATCCACTGCGGTTTCAGCAGGCGCCAGTGCATCAAATGCAAGGCCTGTTCTTTTCTTAAACAGCTCACGGGTAAAATCATATCCTGCCGGTCTTGGAGGAATGAGGTTTACAACAGATTGTGGTACCAGCAATGTTTGCGGATCAATGCAATCGATCACTGCATTTAATGCACTTAGCTGTTCTTCTTTTGAAACAGCACGTGTTACAACTTGTCCATCACCTTTGAGCGCATACGAATAATACATGCCTCCTACTGTTTTGGTAACAGCTTCTAACTGGTAACGATGAAACAGATATACAGGCACCAATACATCTTCCAGCATGGCTAATGGCATACCGGGCCTGATATTTTTTTCGCCAAATGCGGCAAGTGCCTTCGCTCTTATTTTCATTACGCTTTTCAACTCTGTAACAGCGTTGCTACCATTATCCCACAGGTGTGCCTGCGGATGCAAACCACCTGCAGCCCGTGCATCGCGATCAGAAATAAACTGTAATCCTTTCAGTGTAGCATCCCGCAAAATCTTATCGAGTGCAGTATTCTCGTTTGTTGTTTTTGGAAAATCCTGGTAGCCCCATGTAATGGCTATTTTGTCCCATTCGCCTATTTTATTGTCATAAGCATTACTCAAGTCTATTTCTCCTGACGCATCTATACTCACCAATGGATGGGGATAGTCCATTACACTGCTCCTGTTACTAACACTGGCAATGTAGTTGTGCATTAAACCCAGTGTATGCCCTACTTCGTGAGCAGCCAATTGTTTTAGACGCTCTAATGCCATTTTGAGCATTTTATCATTGGCAGGCATTCCATTTTCGAACGGCGCCAGCAGGCCCTGTGCAATCAGATAATCCTGTCTTACACGTAATGAACCTAATGTTACATGCCCTTTAATGATCTCACCGGTACGAGGGTCAACCACTGAAGCTCCATAGGACCAGCCACGGGTAGCACGATGCACCCAGTTGATAACATTGTAGCGGACATCCATGGGATCTGCACTATCCGGTAACAGCTTAACCTGGAAAGCATTTTTATAGCCTGCGGCCTCAAATGCCTGGTTCCACCAGGATGCGCCTTCGAGCAAGGCGCTGCGGATAGGCTCAGGCGTGCCATTGTCAAGGTAATAGACAATGGGCTTTACAGGATCGCTCAGCGCCTGTGAAGGATCTTTCTTTTTCAAGCGGTGGCGGATGACAAAGTATTTCTGAACCGGCTCTGCTACCGGGGTACTGTAATCAAAAAAAGAGATAGGGATAAAGCCGGAGCGCGCATCAAAGGTCCTTGGCTGATAATCATTATCCGGCAACTGTACAAATGATTGGTGGAGGCGTAACGTAATTGCTTCCGGTGAAGGAGTAACTGCACTTACAAAGTTGCCTGCATCACCATTGTTTACAAATGTAACTGTGGCTTCGAGCTCTGTATTCTGTGGAAAGTTTTTTGTACGTGGCATGTATAATGCAGACCTGTTTTTATCAAAGGCGTAATTGCCCTGACGCATGCCTGCAAGCCTTGCAGAAATACGCATAGCGTCGCGCAAAATAAAATCAGTAGCGTCTACCAGTAGTTTACCATTTGTTTCGGCTTCTATTGTAAATGCCCATAAGGCTGATTGTGCAAAAGATTGCTCTACAGCTCTTTTTTCCGCGACATCACTTGTAACAGCCCGGTACTGGTAATTGGGTTCTGTCATCAAGATCTTGCGCCCTATGCGTGAGAAGCGTACAATGCGTGTATCGCCCAGCAGCCCTCTGTCGAGCCCCACATCATTGGAACCCAAGCCAGCAGGAAGTGAGGTAACATAGAGCAAGGAGGTGTCCAGCTTATCAATCTGCAGCCATAACTTACCGGTGCTTTCGTCCCAGTAAAAATCAAGGAAGCCTTCGTATTTTTTAAATGATTTTGTTTTTTCTTCAACAGAGGGAAGGGGTTGTGCAATAGCAGCATAACCGCAGAGCAGCAGGATGAACAGGCAGAAACTTCTCATAAGCGATACTAAAAGTTTACTGTTCAATATAGCCAAATCACCAGAATATCGGGGATATTATATGCCGGAAGGCAAACAGGAAAGATCAACGTGAAAAACTAAGCAGGAACCTGGTTGCTTTTCCACCAGCGATAGCTTATATAACCAATTACAGCTAAGGGAACTGCCGCCAGGTAGATAATACCTGCGTTGAGCCCTTTGGCAGGACCTTCACCCAACTGCTGTGCATTTTTAGTACAGATAGAACATTGGGCAAATACACCGGGGGTTATCAGCATAAATAAAACCAGTAAAAGGCAACTCCACTTCTTCATACCGGGGTAAGTTTTACAGGCCACAAATTTACAACCTAAAGTTTAACCAACCGTGTTGTTGTTTCCATAAAAAAACCGGGACATTCTGCTAAGAATATCCCGGTTAAGTTTACAAATCACATATTACTTTTTCTACAATACTTCTTTTTTTGTCTTTTTGAATACTTCCCAGCCGGCAGTACCATCTGATCTTAACACCACAGTATTGTCTGCGTTTTCGAGGGTGAGGTAATAAGCCGTATCTGTGCCGTTTACCATCTCAAACAGATCGCTAACCCAGTAGCCGTTGTAATTCTTTTTAAAGCCAGCCAGCAGGTTCAGTGGCAATTGACCTGTGGTAAGATTGCGTGATACCGCAATGAGGCTACCTTCTTCACTATAATAAGCAAACATTACCTGCAGGTTCTGGGTAAAAGTAACTTTTACAAATTGCTTTCCTTTTTCCCATTTAACATCAGTAGCATTGGCAAAGTCATTTTTGAAGGAAGAAGCTACTTTTTCATTGATCTCTTTTTCGTTGTTGGCGAAGGTACTTCCTATACCCATCATTATTACAGCCAACATTAATACTAAGCGTTTCATTTTATTTTCTTTTATATAAATGTTTTAATTAACTGTCTTCAATATATCAGACGCAGGCTTTTAAAAAATGTTACAGGTTTTAAGCACTTAATTATTCTTTAACATTTGGTGGCTTTTACTTACCTGTTTGCTTTTTGCGCTGCAAAGTTGGGATGTATTTTACTAACGGAAACTAATAAGTCAGTGAACTGTGTATTTTTCTGTATGAAGTGCGGCAGATCTGTATTGACAAATAAAAAGCCGCCCTGGATAAGGCGGCTTCCTGTTATTCTATTATCAGTAATCAGTAGTTATTTATTATAACCCATCGCTTTCAGCTCTCGAATCAAACATCCACAGCAGCATAGGTTTAGCTCTGCCATCAATGATTGGCCTGATATCTTTGAGGAACTGTGGCGATAAGGAAGGACAACCTTCACTCTGGCATACAGGGAAATCGCTTTCTTCGTTTGGTATGCAATTCATACCGTGCAGAACAATAGCTCTTTGTGAGGCATTGCTATTGCTTTCCTGTAATCCTACTAAACGATAAGCAGGTCCAAAGATGCCATTATAGAATTTGCCTACTTTGTATACGCCTAATGAAGAGCAATTGCTTCCGGGTTTATTTGAATACTTTTTATCGAATGTAAAACGCTCGTTTCCTCTGCCATGTGCAACAAGACCACTTTTTACAATCGTCATGTTTACAAGATCTACTACAAAGAATCTTTTCTTGCCAGACTTCATGCCCATATCCAACATAAATGCATATTCCATATCATATCCATGCTCTTCTGCGTAGCTTTTCAGCTTTTCAGCCTTATCATAGAGCATCATATAAGAATAGGTGGTGTTACCGGCTTCTGTCTGGCGTGTTGCCATATAAGAAGGTATGTAGAAGCTTTTCTTTTCTGTTTTAACTTCTTCGACCACAGTTAAACTGCGATGTGTAGCAGTAGTGTTGGAAGCGACTACTTCTGTAGTTGCAGGAGCTATTGCTTCCGCAGGATGTGCAACAGCAGCTTCCGGTTGCTCAACAACTGCGACAACAGCTTGTTCTGCAGCTTTTTCGCTGCGGCTATTATCAACCGCAACAGCAGGGGCCGGTGCCATTACCTGCATGCTGGAAGCAACAACAGTTGTTGCCAGCAGATTGTGGCGTGTATCTATTTTCTTTACCAGCCTTTTGGTACCAATTCTTGTTTTTACAGCATCATAATCAATGCTTACCACAGGAGCAGGAACTAAGAAACGTGAAGAAACGGGTGCGTAAAATGCTTTTGTCTCTGTTTTGGTTTCGGATGATGCCGCAGAGCCGGCAATAGCGATTGTGTTAGGCGCAGGAGATGATGGTGACTCCGGAGCTGCTTTACTTGCCATTGTTGTTTCTGCCGCATACACCTGGTACACCGGGCTCACGAAATTGTTTTTCCAATAGAAGAATAACAGAACTCCCAGAAAACAGCTACCTGAAATACAGGCAAGGCTCAAGGTTTTCATATAGGGATAGATTTAGGGATTAGTTTTTTTCAAAGGATAACGAGACTATAACGCACCTCCACAAATTCTAGTATAAAGAATAGCCAAGCAGTAACACACCAATCCCGATTTTAATAATTGTCAAACAACATGCGCTTTATGGTCTGCGCATCGGGTAATAGTGTTTTACTGCTTTTTCTCTATGTTGATAAAATTAGCAATTCGCATGAAGGCTACCAATTGCCTATTATACAGATGTCGTTTTTCAAATACATTTTGCCCAAACTATGATATGGAAGAGAAAACATTACATATTATAATAAAACAATACCAATCGGACATTTTGCAGGGAGAAAAGTAAATCTACGATTGGCGGAACGGTATTCTGTGTATGTGAATAACTGTGGTTAAACCATTGTTGATACAACTTTAATTTGTTGCATTGATATCTACCTAACAAAAAAAGGAGGGTTGTTTGTAACAACCCTCCTTTAATAGTATCATTAAAACTACGGTATGCCTATTAAGCTTCTTCCGTTTTCATTGAACGCTGTACTTTCTTTCTTTCTTCCTCTTCCAGAATGGTCTTACGCATACGAATGAAGTTTGGCGTTACTTCAATACACTCATCCTGCTGGATATACTCCATACACTCTTCGAGCGTCAGCAATGTTTTAGGAGCGATGCGGGTAGCATCATCACTTCCGCTGGCACGATGGTTGGTAAGTTTTTTACCTTCAGTAGCATTTACCACCAGGTCGCCTGGTTTGATGTGCTCTGCAATGATCTGTCCGGCGTATACGTCTTCGCCCGGATCAACAAAGAAAGTTCCACGATCCTGCAGTTTATCAATAGAGTAGCCGGTTGTTTTTTCCTGATTTTTGGACAACAATACACCATTGTTTCTGCCAGGGATCAAGCCTTTCCAAGGCTTGTATTCACTGAAGCGGTGTGCCATTACAGCTTCACCAGTTGTAGCAGTAAGCATTTGTGTACGTAAGCCAATTAAACCGCGTGAAGGGATTTCAAACTCAAGGTGCTGCATTTCACCTTTGGTTTCCATTACCAGCATTTCACCTTTTTTACGTGAAACGAGGTCAATTACCTTGCTTGCAAACTCTTCGGGGACGTCTACTACCAGGATCTCATAAGGTTCATTTTTCTTACCATCGATCACTTTGGTAATAACCTGTGGCTGGCCCACAGTTAACTCATATCCTTCGCGACGCATGGTTTCAATCAATACACCTAAGTGCAGGATACCACGGCCATATACCAGAAAGCTATCGCCGCTGTCTGTATCAACTACTTTCAGGGCAAGGTTCTTTTCTGTTTCTTTCATCAGACGGTCGCGCAGGTGACGGCTGGTTACGAACTTACCATCTCTACCGTAGAAAGGTGAGTTGTTGATAGAGAACAGCATGTTCATGGTAGGCTCATCTACACTGATAACCGGCAATGCTTCAGGATTTTCAAAATCGGCAATTGTATCACCGATGTTGAAACCTTCAAGACCAACCACAGCGCAAAGGTCACCAGCTACAACCTCACTTACTCTCTTTTTACCCATACCTTCAAACACATACAACTCTTTCACTTTTGCTTTTTTGGATGTGCCATCCGTTTGCATCAGTGTAATGTTCTGGTTTTCTTTGATGGTATTGCGTGTAACTTTTCCGATGGCAATACGGCCAAGGAAAGAAGAGTAGTCCAGAGAGGTGATCTGCATCTGCAGAGAACCTTCGGATACTTTTGGTGGAGGTACATATTTCAGGATACCATCCAAAAGGGGGTTAATATTGTCGATCTGAGTTAATGAATCGTTGAACCAACCATTTTTGCCGCTACCATAGTAGGTAGGGAAGTTAAGTTGCTCTTCTGTAGCATCGAGGTTGAAGAACAACTCGAATACTGCATCATGCACCTCATCAGGACGGCAGTTGGGTTTATCTACTTTGTTGATTACCACAATCGGGCGCAGGTTTAACTGCAATGCCTTCTGCAGTACAAAGCGTGTTTGCGGCATAGGGCCTTCAAAGGCATCTACCAGCAAAATCACCCCATCGGCCATTTTCAATACCCTTTCTACCTCACCGCCAAAGTCGGCGTGGCCCGGAGTATCGATTACGTTGATTTTCACATCATTGTAAGTAACGGCCGCGTTCTTACTAAAGATGGTGATTCCTCTTTCACGTTCCAGGTCATTGCTGTCCATGATCAGCTCCCCGGTTTGTTGATTTTCACGGAACACTTTGGTTGCGTGTAAAATTTTATCAACCAGGGTAGTTTTTCCGTGGTCAACGTGTGCAATGATGGCGATGTTTCTGATATCCATAATATATTTTACTTGTGCTATTAGCCTTGATTTTCAGTAATGCAACCCGGCCAAGAACAAAGTTCCTTTTTTTGAGGGTGCAAAATTACGCCAATTCAGCGGCATAGCCGCGATTTAATGGAAAAGATTACAATTAATTATCGTTAACACATATAAATAAACACTTATGCATTTAAATATATTGCCCGATAACTCACAAGGCATTGTAACATTTTATTTTTCAGCAAGTTAAATGAACTGCTCTTTCAAAATGGCAGGCCTTATAGTTTGTAAACAGGCCTTTATTAGCGGCAATCGGGGGTGGGGTTATAAAAGCTTCCTGATAATATTAACAATAACAGTAAGCAATATAGTGACAATGAGCATTGTAGTAAACGGGAAATAAAACCTGAAATTCTCCCTTTTTACCCGGATATCACCCGGCAGATGGCCAATCCAATGCAGCTTATCATGAAAAAACCAGATGACAGCGCCAATCAACACAATAGCGCCGCCGATAAGCATTATGTATTTGCCCGTGTCAGAATTCATACCGGCCGATGAATGTAAGCTAAGATACAAAATCAGGCCGAAGACAGGCTTTGTCATTGATAGTAAAAACTTAATGTGATGGCAACATTCCTTCTTCAGGCCTTGCATTCTTTATTTTAACTTCACTATCAAATCTATCCTTATGCGTAGAAAAAAATGGTGGCTTCTGCTTCCACTGGTACTGGTACTTGCGTACCTGATGGGGCCCCGCCCCTCCTCACCGGTATATGCCAAAAACATACCCGTGATACCGACCTCCGCTACTGCACTGGAACAATTTGTACACGAACAGGAAACTCAACATCACCTGAAGCCGGATAATGAAGCGCGCATTGTATGGGCCAATGACTCCCTGAAGAGCAAAACAGCTTACGCGATTGTGTACCTGCATGGCTTTACAGCTTCACAGGCAGAAGGGGATCCCGTACACCATGATATAGCAACGCGTTATGGCTGTAACCTCTATCTTTCGCGCCTTGCAGAACATGGCATTGATACAACAGAGCCTTTATTGAATCTTACTGCAGATAAATATTGGGAATCTGCCAAGCAGGCTCTGGCTATTGGCAGGCAACTGGGTAATAAAGTAATTCTTGCCGGCACTTCTACAGGAGGTACGCTGGCTTTGCAACTGGCGGCAGCTTACCCGGAAGATGTGGCAGCACTGATATTGATGTCGCCTAATATTGCTATTAACGACCCTAACGCATGGATGCTGAATAAACCATGGGGATTACAGATCGCACGACTGGTAAAGCATTCAAACTACATTGCATCAACAGATACCAACAGGCTTTACAAGCAATACTGGAGCAATCCTTATCGCATAGAAGCTGCCGTAAACCTGCAGGAGCTGGTAAGCACTACTATGAATGAGGAAACATTTGCAAACGTAAAACAGCCTACACTTGTTTTGTATTACTATAAGGATGATGTGCATCAGGACAGTACCGTAAAAGTAAGCGCTACGTTAAAGATGTATGAGGAGCTGGGCTCTACTTCAAAAAGAGCAGTAGCCATTCCCAATGCCGGGGATCATGTAATTGGTTCTTATATCACATCTCATGATGTGCAAGGTGTAGAAACAGCCATTGAAAAGTTTATGGAAGAAGTGCTGAAAGTAAAGCCAGTGAAATAAGCGCCAACCTGTTATCCTGAAGATTACGTTACCTTTGCGCTTTATTTTAAGGCAAGAGGCAAAACCGTATCAGCAGCGATGACAGCAGATCTTTTACCACAACCCACACCCAAGCAGGCAAGAATTGCTATTGCAGTATTTTTCTTTGTTTCCGGTTTTACATACGCTACCTGGGCTTCACGCATTCCAACTATTCAGCAGCAATTACATCTTAACGAAGCACAGTTGGGCACTGTATTATTTGCATTGCCAGCCGGATTGATGCTTACACTTCCGGTAACAGGCTTTTTGCTTCGCAGGTATAGCAGTCGTTACATTATGCTGATCGGCGCATTGTTGTTTAATGCCATGATGTGCTTATTGGGCTTTGCTGCTCTCACCTGGCAACTCGTCATTGTACTGTTCTGCTTTGGCTCATCGCGCAACCTGATGAATATTTCCATGAATGCACAATCTATCAATGTGCAGTCGCTTTACAGCAAATCCATAATAGCCGGTTTTCATGGGATATGGAGTATTGCAGGTTTTGCTGCTGCCGCATTGGGTTCGTTCATGGTGTCGCTGAACGTTGCGCCATCCTGGCATTTTTTGTCTGTAAGTGTTGTTCTTACTGTACTCATCATCTATTTTTTCCCTAACAGCATACACCAGCAACCTGCTCCTCACGAACGAAAAGGAAAGTTTTCTTTCCCGGATAAATCGTTGCTGAAATATGGATTTATCTGTTTTGCCTCTATGGCCTGCGAAGGAACAATGTATGACTGGAGCGCTATTTACCTGCAGAAAGCAGTGCTTACCACACAGTCCATGGCCACTGTAGGTTTCGCTATTTATATGATCGCGATGACACTTGGCAGGCTTACCGGCGACAGGCTGGCTAACAGGTTTGGCATTAAATCTATGTTACGTTATAGTGGTGTGCTGATCGGTGCGGGATTATTAATCTCATCTTTACTTCCTTATACAACTACTGCCATTATTGGTTTTATGATGACAGGCTTTGGTGTTTCGTGTGTAGTGCCGATGGTTTTCAGCATGGCCGGCAAATCAACCAAACTCAGCAGCGGGCCCGCCATTGCCGCTGTATCTACAGTGGGGTATATAGGCTTTCTTATTGTTCCGCCTACAGTAGGTTACATAGCGCAGGCATTAAATCTTCGCTGGTCATTTGGTATTATGGCCTGCTTTGGTGTTCTTATAACGTGGCTGGTAACACAATTGCAAAACGACTAAGCCTGTTCATATTTATTGCTGTGGCCCTAAATATGATTAAACCATCATAAAAAATCAATTATAAATCAAAGAAGTGCACACTATCTTTGCGCCCACTGGCAAGACTTAGCATGACGCGAAAAATTATCTATCTTATCAATCCCATCTCTGGTACCCGGGGTAAATCGCCCCTGAAAGAACTGATTACCCAGAAAACAACAGCAAAGGGGATTGCTTTCGAAATTTTACCTACTGTAGCAGGTGGCGATTACAGCCATTTGAAAGATAAGATTGCGAATGAGAAGATAACAGATGTAGTGATCTGCGGTGGAGATGGCTCAGTAAACCAGGTGGTACATTCATTAGTGGATACCGGTGTTAACTTTGGTATCATTCCCATGGGTTCCGGAAACGGACTCGCTTTTTCTGCCAATATTCCGAAAGGAAGCGATCGTGCACTGGATGTTGTTTTTACCGGTAAAGCAAGACTTACTGATGCGTTTATGGTGAACGATGAGTTTGCATGTATGCTATGCGGACTGGGCTTTGATGCACAGGTAGCACACCAGTTTGCCAAGCAATCGAAAAGAGGTTTAGCCACCTATGCGGCTGTTACCACACGCAATTTTTTCTCCGCAAAAACCTACCCTTTCCAGGTAAGCGCCAATAAGCTCACATTTACTACTGAGGCATTTTTCTTAAGCATAGCCAACAGTAACCAGTTTGGAAATAATTTCACCATTGCTCCCAAGGCTGAACTATCAGATGGCTTGCTGGATGTTGTAATTGTGAAAAAGATTGCCCGCCCTTTATTGCTTATTACAATTATGAAGCAGGTACTGGCCGGTAAACTTAAGCGTATTGAAAACTCCCTGAACTCGCCGGTTATTTACTTTCAAACGAAAGAACTTACTATTGATAACGTAAAGGGCGCTCCCCTGCATATTGACGGCGAGCCAATGAAGACGTTTAAAAAACTGCACATTAAGGTACTACCGGATTACTTCAATTTATTATACGCTAGCGAATAAACACCGGATTGGCTGGCTGCATTAACTGACTAAACTGCTTGAAAGCAGCCTGGTTGTTGCTATTGTATAACGCTTCACCAATATCCTGTTTTTCTCTTTTGGTAAGATGAAAATTCAAAGCAGCTCCTGCATCTTCTGATTTAGGTGTGTATTGGAAACTCAGCCTGAAGAAATGTTTATCAAGCAATGCCTGTGAAAGACTTAACTGGTCATTCTGACCATACTCCTGCATCTTGTACCAGTTGTATTGCAACAGCAGCATGGGACGTGTGACTACCTCAGTTATATCGTTTGATTCAAACGGATGTTCCCACCCTCCTGTTTTGCGATCGGAGATCTGTATCTGCACTACTCCACGCGTATTTTCTTTGAGCCATTTTTCAAATACCTGTACAAAGCGTGTTGTTGTTTCCTGCCCATAATTATCGCGCAGCCCCGCGTCCATTACATCAATAACCGGTTTAGTGGGCAGCCATACATTGGGCAACACGTAAGGGAAGGTAGCATTCATACGAAGCGCTGTCAGCAAACGCAGGTTCAGTGGATTTTGTTTAGCAAACAATGCTCCATAGTCAATAGCATCAGGGTCCAGTTCCGGTATGCGCGTGGTATCGTACGAAGGTTTCATCAGAAAGCTAACAGGCTGTGTACTGATGATCATTTTACGTCCATCGCGCGTAACTACAGAGTTAACGATCATTAATGGTGTTCGTGCCGCCTTTTCATCATCATATATGGCATATAACTGTTTATCCAGCAACCCCCGTGTATTGACATTGAGCTTTTGTTCAAAAGCATATCCACGGTCCTTGATATATTCGTAACCACCAACAGTAAATTTTTGCGCGGGCGAAGCAAGATCTCTTGCAACCATTGAGGTGAACAATGAATTCAGCAGATCACCCGAAATATCGTCTACATATCTTCTGTCCTGTATATTGACGCTTTTATCTGTTTGTCTTTTTAAGGCCAGTTCACGGAAATAAGCCATGCCCAGCATTCCTCCTGAAGCACCAGAGATCATAAATGTTTTGTCCATGATCTTACCGCCACTTAAGCTATCGAGCCGTTGCAGCACATTCATCACAAATGTGGCACTACGATTGCCACCACCGCTTGCATTGAGAATAAACATTACAGGTTTTTCTTCGTGCTGCTTTTCTTTCCACCTGTCCAGGATCTCAATCATGTTTTTGATATCGCGTTCTTCTTTACCAGGTGTACACAATGCGATTAAGGACTCCCTGGTATAGGCCGGTCTTTCTGATTTGTTTTTATAATCTAGCCCATAGGCTTTATTACTAAGGTCGATGACATTGTAACGATAGAGCAGGTTAAGAACAAGAAATACCACCAATGCCGCCGGGATGCTCCAACTTTGCAGGAAGTAAGAAAAGGCACCCGATACTGCAATCAGGATTGCAAAGAAAACAGTGATCCCTGCTGCAGCGGGTAATTGAAACAATGGATTATCCAGCCAGAAGCCCACCAGGATAAGAAAAAGGAATGCTATGAAAATGGACAGTACGGCCGCAAAGTGATGACGACTAAAAACCGTTTCAATAAATTCTTTACTGTAATGTGATACATCACGTACTTTTTTTAGCGTGAAAGGAGATTTGAGATACCATTCTACACGCATAAGCCTGCTTTCATTGAGCCTTGTTTCGTTTTTTCTGAACTGGGCCTTGAACAATTGCGGATTACTGATCACGGGCGTCAGCCGACGGATGATTGTTCTATCTGCCCTGAAGAAATACAACAGTGAAATGGCAACAATAACAATAAAGCCTATAAGAAAGCCCATTACCAATAAGAAGATCTCCCAATCTGTCATCAATTGTTTGTAACGGGAAAAACTCACAGCTTTGAAAAAGTAGAAGATCAGTAATGCCAGGGGTAGAATGGCATTATTGATACAATATTTTAAAAACGGATTGGAAGTGGTAGCGAGAAACCGAAAGTGCCGACTGAAGAGTATGAACGTTGTGATATTCCAGCTCATAACAAAAATGCCAATGGCCGAACCCACGAAAGCCGCACTCAGCATATTTACATTGCCCAGGTACTCAGGTGCCAGGTAAAGTGAATCGGCACCATAGGATTTCATGAATGTACCATTGATAGTACTGAACAGGATAAGCCAGAAAAGCAGGAGTAACTGGAATTTGCGCACATGGAGCAACACCAGTTGTATGGGCAGTGAATAATATAGTCCTCGGAAAAAAACTTTCATGCTTACGGATCTTTCTGTTGTCTGAATAACTAATCTGGCTACAAGTTAGTTACTTTAAACACAAAAAGATAACCCGAAGATTACGCCGCATTTTTACTACGGTTAAGATAGAGCATGGCAACCAGGCTCAGCAATAATAGCATACCGGTTACCTGGTGTAGTTGCGCCATCCATTCAAATGTAGCCCAGTGATTCGGTACTATATCCGGGCTGGTAAGTACAGCAAGAATACCCAGTAATACCTGCAGCAAGATGAATAAAAGAGGGGCAAGCCTTGCGGTACGGTATACCGGCGTAGCAGCGTTAAGTTTTTTTGTTTTGAAAAAGTAAACTATTACCAGCACCAGCAACAGATAGGCCAATCCACGGTGTACAAAATGAATGGTAATACGGTTCTCAAAAAAATTGAGCAGGAACGGGCTTTCCTTAAACATTCCCCCGGGTACCCAGCTTCCGTTGATGGTGGGCCATGTAGGAGCCACATTCGCAGCTTTGTGACCAGCCATTAACGCACCAAAGATCAATTGAACAAATAACAGCGCGATGAGCCACCATGTATATTTTCTGATGCCGGGATTGACTACCTTTTCTTTTTCCGGAATACGTAATTGTAAAGCAAACCAGAAAGCATAGCAGATCAACCCGAGGGCAAATACGAAATGCAGGGCAAGCCTGGTGGGTTTTACGTAAATAGCATCACCCGTTAAGCCACTGGCCACCATTATCCAGCCAATAGCGCCCTGAAAGGCACCAAACAGGAACAGGATGATCAATGGACCCCACATTTCCTTTTTCAGGTATTTTTTTGCAACCAGGTAAGCAAAGCCAACTACAAATACAACGCCTATTAGGCGGGCCCAGAAACGGTGGAACCACTCCCAGAAAAAAATGAATTTGAAATCGTGAATTGTAAAGTCGGAATTGAGCAGGAGGTACTGCGGTGTCTGGCGATATTTATCGAACTCCTCCATCCACTTTTGCTCACTCAACGGAGGTAATGCGCCTGTTACTACATTCCATTCTGTAATTGACAATCCCGAACCGGTTAAGCGGGTAATGCCGCCCAGTACAACCTGTACCAGCAACATACCTACACCAATCAAGATCCAGTTGGCAACAGCCCGGTTGCCCCGTGATGACAGGGAATGCGTATTCATAGCGGCGCAAAGGTACATCCCGGTGACTGTTTTGCCAGAAATTTTGCGGGATCATGCGGCAGCTTCCCTGTAAATTAATTCAGGTTACCAGTGGTTGCAATACCTGTTGTAACTGACGGGCTTGTGCCACACCTGCCTGCCGCCACTTTACCTGCCCTTTCTGAAATACAATTAAGGTAGGAATGCTTTGCACACCAAACTGCTGAGCTGTATGCGGGTTTTTATCTACGTCTACCTTTAAGATGGTAATGGAATCGCCCATTGCCTGTTTGAGCTCTTTTAACACAGGGGGCATCATTTTACAGGGGCCACACCATTCGGCAAAAAAATCGACCAGCACGGGTTTATCAGACTGTATGATCTCTGTAAAACTGCTCATAGTCCTGTGTTTTATTGATAAAAATTATAACAGTTTTCCCCTTTGTTATGTTCTGAAAGGGGGTGATGTGCATAAAAACAAAGTTGGCATTAAAATTAAAAACAGCCGCTTCCCTTATTTTTGGAGCAAAGTTTACCCTTGTTGAACGTTTTTTACCAGGATGTGGAAATAGAAGCCGGCTGTGATGAGGCCGGTCGTGGTTGCCTTGCCGGACCTGTATTTGCAGGTGCGGTGGTATTGCCGCGCGATTTTTACCACCCTTTGCTTAACGATTCGAAACAGGTAACAGAAGAAAACCGTTACGAACTCCGCAGTTTTATTGAAGCGAATGCAGTGAGCTATGCTGTAGCCCTGGTAGACCAGGAAGAGATTGACCGCATCAATATTTTAAATGCCTCTTTTAAAGCGATGCACCTGGCTATTGAAAAGCTAAGCACCGAACCAGGGTTATTGCTGATAGATGGCAACCGGTTTAAGCCTTATAAAAACGTACGTCACGAATGTATTATTAAAGGCGATAGTCTTTATGCATCTATTGCGGCAGCCAGTATCCTGGCTAAAACCTATCGTGATGATTATATGATGCAGTTGCACATTGAATACCCTTACTATAAATGGAATACCAATAAAGGATATGGTACTGCGGAACACCGTAAGGCTATTGAAAAGCATGGTATGTGCGATCATCACCGCAAATCATTTCAATGTCTTCCTCCGCAACTTTCGCTGGAACTGAAATAAACACATACTGCTTTTACCACGTAATATCTGCCCTAATCTTATTTCTAATCATTGAATTATTCCGGCTGGTGGGTACACCAACGGGGAGTAAGCTATTCAAGGTTAATTAAGGTTAAAAAGACCAGCCCCGACTAAACTTTGCTTTTTACTGCCGGTCTGTTATAATAAGCAACCAATTTTGATAAAAATTAAAATAAGCAGTATGAAAGCGAAATTTATCCTTGCCGTACTCATGATAACCTTTGTAAGTATCGGCGCTAATGCCCAATCAATAAAAGAGAAAAACCGCCATGAACATGCACGCATTGCCAACGGAGTAAGAAGTGGTGAGTTAACACATCGCGAAGCCCGACACCTGAAACGTGAGCATCGCCATATTCATCACAACATGCGCAAAGCAAAACGAAATGATGGGCGTGTAGGAATGGCAGAAAGAAAGCATATACGTCATGAGCAACGTAAGTTTGGCCATGACATTAACAGGGCTAAGCACAACAATCGTAAGTGGTCATAATAGTTTGTACAGTTTTATAGGTTGATGACATCGTTGTAAAAAACGGTGTCATTTTTTATTGTGCATACTCAAGTGGCCAGGCGCCGGCACCCTGTCTTACCACTACAGGCTCGTCACCAGTGCAGTCTATTACAGTTGAAGGGATCATTCCGCCTATACCACCATCTACTACAATATCTACCTGTTTTTCAAACCGATCGTTAATCAACTCAGGGTCCGTGTATTCTTCAACCATTTCACCCGGTAAAGTAGTGCTCAGGATGGGGTGGCCCAATTCTTTGACAATAGAACGGGCAATATTATTATCGGGAATACGGATGCCCACGGTGTTTTTTTTGCTTTTGAGGAGCTTGGGCACCTCTTTGCTGGCTGGTAAAATAAAGGTATAAGGGCCAGGCAGGTAACTTTTCAGCAGCCGGTATAAAGGGGTGGAAATACTTTTGGTGTACTGGCTCAGGCTGCTGAGATCATGACAGATGAATGAAAAATGGGCTTTTGCAGGATCAAAGCTTTTAATACGGCAGATGCGCTCTACTGCTTTGTGCTGATGGATATCGCAACCAAGGCCGTAAATGGTATCGGTAGGATATACAATTACACCACCGTCCATCAGGGTATCGGTAATTGTTTTGATGTTCCGGGGCTGTGGGTTGTCCGGGTGGAGGTGTAAAAACATAATAGAATTTTAATTGTTAAAAGATACCGGAATTGCTTGTAAAAACTGCGTAAATGCCTGCTTATTAAACAATTTCGCGCAAAAATTGTTGGTTCTAAATTTGTGCCAATCCAATATTCTAAATAAATTTAATATCAGATAATGTAAATGTATTCCTATGCAATTGCAGTCTGTTGACAGGGTTGAATTGATCAATGTAAACGATTTTCAGCAGCACTACTACCGGCCAATGAAGCCATTGGTTATAACCGACGTGGCAAAAGACTGGCCTGCATACACTAAATGGAACTGGCAATACTTTAAAGAAATAGTTGGCACCAAGCGGGTAGCCCTGTATAATAATGTAAAAAGCGACGCTTACACCCCCATTAATACCGCTGATGACTATAAAACCTTTGGCGATTATGTAGATATGATCAGCGAAGGGCCTGCAGCCTGGCGTATTTTTCTCTTTAATATTTTTGAGCATGCACCCCAGCTGGTGAAGGATTTTACCTGGCCCGACCACCTGATGAAAGGATTTGTGAAACGTTTTCCCATGTTGTTTGTGGGTGGAGCGACCAGCATTACTCATATGCATTTTGACATAGACATGTCGCATATTCTTCATACTCAATTCCTTGGAAAGAAACGGGTGTTATTGTTCCCTTATGAAGAGCAGCATAAACTTTACCGTAAACCATTTGAGGTGCTGAGCCTGGCAGATTTTTCACATTATGCCCTGCACAACGGAACTCCCGATTATGAGCGTTTTCCTGCATTGAAGCTGGCCCGCGGTTATGAGGTAATACTTGATCATGGAGATACCCTGTTTATGCCTGCCGGCTACTGGCATCACATGGAATATATTGATAGTGGTTTTGCCATGAGCCTGAGGGCACTACAATCTTCAATGGGGGGCAAATTAAAGGGCGCATGGAATCTTTTTGGCATGCGCCACATAGATACACTGATGAAAAAAACTGCGCCGAAATGGTGGTTTGATTACAAGAAAGAAAAAATTTATCAGGCCGCTGAAAAGGAACTGGCATCTGCATTCGCTTAATTCCTTGACACTCTTTCAGCAGTAATCATAAAAATTCTTTAAGAAAATATTGATTTTTAAAAAAACAGTAATTACTTTTACCCCGCGCTTCTGCTCTGAAACACTAATCTCCGTCAAAGCGCAAGGGTAATCCAATCTCCCAAATCGCAACCATCCAATTTCCATCCTATTTTCCAATTTCCCTGTTAAATGGTTACAACGTAAAGGATATTTTAATAAATATCTCCCTTATACATAGTATCCGCCACCCTTTTTAATCTGACTTGATCATTACCCCTGTTGTTCGTAAGTAAAAACATGCGGCTAGCCGCTACCGTTAAGGTTGTTTTTGCTGATTTACCAAACCCTGAGATGGTAGGTGCTGCCTGCTACAAAAAGAAACCACGACCGTATTAAACGTCCCGTAGCTTTTTGCACGCTCTCCTTTCCCTCACAGCGGTTTGTTACAAAAACTGTTGATACACCTTTAGTAAGATATTTTTGTAAAAACATATTGTTTATCTTCTTTCTTTTTGTGGTTTCAGAGGTAAGCACAGGCCGGCGATTTCCATCGCTGGCTACTTTTTTTATAGCACCTCCTCAAGTCCGGGATTATAAAGCTGTACATAAATAAAAATGGATGTGTTACTCAACACACCCATTTTTTCAGTTGATGATCTTATTGATAAAAATCATTTGCCGGCAGCAGCAAGAATAACTTTTACCACATCCTGCGGATTATTCATGAAGAAGGTATGTCCACCGGTTACCTTCGTTACAGTAGCTCCTGCACGTGTGTACATTTTATCTTCGAGGATCGGATTTACAGTGCCATCGTCTTCCGGAAAAAGCGCATACGCCGGCTTGTGTTTCCATGCTGCAACAGAAACTTTATCAGTAAATGCTGTTACAGTAAGCGGGATCTGCGAATCGTACATAAAATCGGATTTCTCTTTTGGTTGCCCTGTTGCAAAGGTGGCATTGAATTTTTCTTTATCCAGGTACACTAATCCTTTACTATCAGGAGGCAGAATGCCATTTACTTCAAGAATAGGAGCAGATTGAACCAGATCAAGCGTAGATTCACCAGCATCAGGAACAAAGGCTGCCACATATACAAGACTATGTACTTTTTGATGTACACCAGCTTCAGTGATCACGGTGCCTCCCCATGAATGGCCAACCAGTACAGCAGGACCATCCTGGCGATCGAGCGCGGCATTGGTTGCATCAACATCAGCCTTTAAAGTAGTGGTAGGGTTTTGTACAAGTGTTACATTAAACCCTTTTTCTTTGAGCAATTGATAAGCAGGCTCCCAGCCGGAAGCATCTGCAAAGGCGCCGTGTACTATCACGACATTTTTGATAGGAGCTGACATGTTAAAAGTTTTATTGAGGAAATTATTCAATACGATAGTCTTCGGCAGCAGTTAATATTGCCGCTATGGAATGCAACCAGTAGAGCGTAAGCTGATACAGGTAGGAGAAAAAGGAAAAGAACCGGCAGCACAAGGAATTAACTGCCGGTTGATAAAAGGAACATACTTATTTTAAGGAAGTTTTGATCACAGCTGCAGCCTGCAGTAACGCGGTCTGCACTTCTGGTATTTTTGCAAGTGGGTTGAGTAACCCGTAATCATGGATCATACCCAGGTACCGTGTGGATGTAGTAGATACTCCTGCTGCATTTAACTTGCGGCCATAGGCTTCTCCTTCATCACGCAGTACATCATTTTCAGCAGTCTGAATTAATGCTGGCGGAAGCCCGGCGAGTTGCTCTGTGGAAGCCTGGAGTGGAGAGGCATAGATCTCCTTACGTTTAGTAGTATCCGGTAAATAACTATCCCAGAACCATTTCATCATGTTTTTGGTAAGGAAGCGGTCTGTTGCATATTGGTTGTAAGAACCTGTTTCAAAACCAGCATTGGTTACAGGCCAGAATAATACCTGCTGACGAATGGCTGGTCCTTTTTTGTCTTTAGCCATCAATGCCACTGCTGCTGTAAGATAGCCCCCTACACTGTTGCCTACAATTGCAAGTTTTTTACCATCTACATTGATCTCATTGCCGTGTTCAGCAACCCACTTGGTGGCAGCATAACATTCATTTAATGCTACCGGATACTTTGCTTCGGGAGAACGACTGTATTCTACATGAACAGCCACTGCGCCAGAATACACTACCAGGTCGCGGATAAAGCGTTTGTGTGTTGGAAAATCGCCCAGCACCCAGCCACCACCATGGAAGAACATGAATACAGGCAATACTCCTTTTACACCAGCAGGGCGTGTAATGAATAATTTTATGGTAAGGCTATCCTGAGTGATCGTTTTTTCGCTTACATCTACACCAGACAGATCTGTTGGTACAGATGTTTGTGCGCCTTCCAATACTTTTCGTGCTTCAGCAGGCGACAATGTTTCCAGTGGCTTTCCTCCACCAGTATTAAGTGCTTTTAAAAAGGCTTTTGTTTCTACTTCAATGTTGGGATCTGTGTCGTAAGGAGCAACTTTACTTTCAGCAGTAGTGCTGGTATTGGTTGAAGATGTTCCACTTTTCTTTTCTTCAATGTTGCCGCTGTTGCAGGCAGCCAAGAGCAGTATCGCGAACGATAGATACGTGGTAGATTTCATAATCTGTGTTTTATTCCTGTTTTGTTCCGTAATAATTGGTGCGGGAGCTTGCCGGTTAATCTATTCAAAGGTATTGGCAACAACAGGCGATGGCAATTGACATATCAGGAGAAGCGTTGTACATTTTAAGTGAAGCCCTGGCTATTTCTGATCTTGAGATTTCATTGCCGGATATAGACCAACCGCAGAGAACGAGAGAGGCAGAGATTTTCTGATTTGGGGATTTATGAATTTTGAGATTTCAGTTTCGAACAGGAATGTAGTGCTATAATCCAGTCTCTGACCGGATACAAGGTATGAATGGTGACAATTCATGCACTGTATGGTTATAAAATCAGGAAATAGCCTTATACCTGCATTTTGCCTATAATATACCCAGATCTAAGCCAGGTTTTGCTCATGTTTTACTTGCCTCATACCCACCTTTTACCCAGGTTTAGGTCACATAATACCCACTAAGGCATTCTTCCGGTAGAATTCCGGGGAAGTTTTGTGATTTATGGATTTTGATTCCGGTCAGAGACCGGGTCCATATACCACGCATAGGTGATCCTTCGGAACATTACGCGCCAGTGAAGAGCTGTTGATTTTGGAATTTGGGGGATTTTGAGATTGAGGATTGTTTGCTGCCCCTTGCCCTGAAGGGCAAGGCAATTATATGAATACACTTTCTTATTGAATAACATATCATCTACCGGCTAAAGCCGGATATTGTATTCTCTATCGATCTCTAAAGGCATCCTTACTATTCTTAGCTAAACGATATTGAACCCCCGATCCTCAATATCCATTTATAAAAAAAGCCGACCTCTGATGAAGTCAGCTTTTATATTTTAAGACCATGTTATCGCAATTATGCAATAGTCCAGGTTTCGTTACCACGTAACAACTTATCGAGGTTGCCCGGTCCTTTGCTTTTGATCACTTCTTCCACCTGCAGATTCAGCATTTCCTCGTAACAAGGCCTTTCTGTTTCGTAAAATACACCAAACGGGCGCGGTAAGTGTCCATCAACACGTGGATCATCAAACATGCGCACAAGGGTTTGTGCTTTGTAAAAATCATTCTCGTCATGTACCCACAGATCATCAGCACTCACTTCGCTGCCTATTTCTACAACAACCGGTTTAAAGCCATCGAGCTTAATGCCTTTGTTGCGCTGTGCTCCAAAGATCAGGGGTTTGCCTTGTTCAAGGAACAATGTATTATCGGGCTTGGTTGATTTTTCCGTAAACGTTTCGAACGCACCATCGTTGAAGATGTTACAGTTCTGGTAGATCTCCAGGAAAGAAGAGCCTTTGTGTTTATGGCTGCGGATCAGCGCTTCCTGTAAATGCTTGGGATCACGATCCATACTGCGTGCAATAAAAGTAGCATCTGCTCCCATAGCCAATGCCAATGGATTGAACGGATGATCAATACTTCCGAAAGGAGTGGATTTAGTAACCTTATTTTCCTCGGAAGTAGGCGAATACTGTCCTTTTGTAAGACCGTAGATCTGGTTATTGAACAATAATACATTCACATCAAAGTTGCGGCGCAACAAGTGAATGGTATGGTTACCGCCAATACTGAGCCCATCTCCATCACCGGTAACAATCCAGATATTCAGATCGGGACGGGTAGCTTTCAGTCCGCTGGCAATGGCTGTGGCCCTGCCGTGGATAGAGTGCATACCGTAGGTGTTCATATAGTAAGGGAAACGGCTGCTGCAGCCAATTCCGGAGATGATCACAATATTTTCACGGGGGATACCCAGGGTAGGCATAATTTTCTGCACCTGCGCCAGGATGGAGTAGTCTCCGCAACCGGGACACCAGCGAACTTCCTGGTCGGTAGCAAAGTCCTTCGCGGTTAATGGCGGCAGGGCTGTAACTGTTTCACTCATGGTACTCTTTTGTCTTGTATCTGCAAATTTACGTGTTTGAAGGCTTTATTGCAGAAGCTTTTACAATTCATTGCCCAGCGAAGAGATAAAACCATTGACATACGGATACTTAGAGTTTTTCCAGTTATGCCCTAATCTTACAATTACCAGGTTTTTAGCCGGATTTATGTATATGAACTGCCCCAAAATGCCTTCTGCCTGATAAGCAGCATAGGTATCCGGTACGTAAAAGCGTTTTACGCTTTTTTTATCCAGATAGGAACGAACTGAGCCCCCCTCCATGTGTGTTTCTTTGTACTTTACCGCATCGGCTGAATCATTGAAATATTTGTAGCCTCTTACTCCCCACCACTGGTTGCGATATCCTTCGTATTTATCCAGGGAATCTGAACTGACTGACGCATTTATCCAATGTGTTGAAACAACCTGTTTGCCATTCCATGCTCCGTTATTGAGCATTAGCCTGCCCAGTTTGGCATAATCACGCGCGGTAGCATTCATGCCACCATATACCAACTCCTGTTTTCTTTTATCTGTTGTCCAGAAAGCATCGCTTTCCATACCCAGTGGCTGCCATATTTTTTCCTGGAGATATTGTGATATTTTTTTTCCGGTAGCCCGCTCAATGATCATTCCCAGCAATTGTGTATTTACACTCTGGTACTCCATATCGCCACCGGGATCTTTTTCAATTTTAATCTTCCTGACCTTTGCTGTAATATTCGGGCTAAAGCCCATTTTAATGGCATCATCTTTTAATCCATAATCGCCTTCATGGAAAAGCAATCCTCCACGCATATCCAGCAAATGCTGTATAGTAATTTTTGAAAAGCGGGGGTCTTTTTTGGCAAATTCGGGTAGGTATTTTGTCATCGGATCCTGCACGGAAGCAATTTTGCCTTCGTCGATGGCAATGCCGACCAGTATGGCTGTAAATGATTTGCTTACTGAAAAAGAAGGCAGTTGTGACTCTTTATTAAAGCCATCGAAGTAGCCCTCGTAGATCAGTGAATCATTTCTTATGACGAGGAACGCTGCCGTATAGGTACCGGTTAAGATGGAATCAAGTCCCTTTTTCATGCGTGCGTAGGGCCCGGCATCTGCAGGAATAATAAACGGACTTGTATTGTCACCTTTACTTACCGGCACATGGGGCATGCGGACGTTATCGGTTAACTTAAGGTTTCTGTATTTATATGCACGGATGGCGTAGCAGGAAGATAATAAAAAACAGGAGGCAATAATGAAGGGGTAGACACGGGTCATGAGGATGGTTTAATAACAAGCTACAAAGTGATTTGTTAAGAACGTGCAAAGAATTAATGTGCAGATATGCCAATTTGCAAATTGGCATATCTGCACATGCCCACATTATATTGCATTATTCAGCTCCTCCCAGTATTCGGCTGCGCGACGGGTATGCGGAATAACAATGGTGCCACCAACAATATTGGCTACAGCAAAGATCTCGTACATCTCATCAGTATTTATACCCAGCTCGTGACATTTGCCCAGGTGGTATTTGATGCAATCATCGCAACGTAATACCATACTGGCTACAAGGCCCAGCATTTCTTTTGTTTTTTTATTCAGGGCACCATCTTCGTACGTATTGGTGTCGAGGTTCCAGAGACGTTTCATCACAAGATTGTTCTTGCTTAAAATAACCTCATTCATTTTTTCCCGGTATTCATTGAACTCGTTTACTAACTGTCCCATAGTTGTATAATTATTCCGCAAAAATAACAAAGCAACCTGTCATCCATTACAATTGATCATAAGCCGTAATGAATTTGTATATTCACCAACCAAACTTTACCTGCATGAAGAAGATATCTCTATTGCTGACTCTCCTCACCCTGTTACAGGTATGCTTTGCCCAAAGCGGCAAGGATCTCATGAAAGTAACAGACATGTTGAAGATTAAGTCCGTAGGTTCTGTGCAGGTTAATAAAGACGGCAGTAAAGCTGTTTTTACCGTTACCACTATTGAGTCGGAAGGAGAAAGTAAGCTTGACTACAAATATGTAACGCAATTGTGGTTGGCTTCTACCGATGGTATAGGTACTCCCAGGCAATTAACTACTAAAGAGAGTTCTTCTCAGCCCGTTTTTAGTCCGGATGGTAAACAAATCGCTTTTGTACGCGCGGCAGATGGGAAACCACAGGTGTTCTTACTTTCCCTGGACGGTGGCGAGGCGACACAACTTACCAAATTCAAGTACGGCGCATCTTCTCCAAAGTGGAGCCCGGACGGTAAAAAGATATTGTTTGCAACAGGCTTGTCGTTGAAAGAGTTATTGAAAGATTCAATACTTAACCCAGGTAAAAAACCACCAGTATGGCCTTTTGAGAAACCCGGTTTTCCGCAAAATGAGCAACTGAAAAACAGTACCGCAAAAGCTGACCCTGATGGCAGCATTGAAGAAGTGCGTGCTTATCTTGAAAATAATGTAACAGATAAGAAGGCGACTGTACTCAATAAGCTCAATTTTCAAAGCGAGACGAATGTTTCGGCTGATATGAGTTTTAGCCATTTCTTTATTACGGATGTACAACCCGGCTCTACACCTGTTGCTATCACAAAAGGATTTTACCGTTTTAACGGGGCGGACTTTACACCTGATGGAAAACAAGTGATCCTTACCTGTGATATTGACTCCATACGACATCCTGATCGTTCACTGGAAAGTGAGATCTATATTGTAAATACAGATGGCAGCAACCTTAAGAAATTACTGGGTGAAGGTGGTAAAACATTCAGTTCACCCAAGCTCTCTCCTTCCGGTAAATGGCTTGCTTTTCAACATGGCAATACATCATTTGTAAACTTTCCCATACTGGCAATAATGCCATTGGGTGGTACAGTAAAAGATATTATCACTATTCCTTTTGACCGAAGCAAAGGCAGTCTTAACTGGAGCGATGATGAAAAATACCTCTATTTCACCGCGTCCAGCAATGGCGGTTCTCCTATTTTCCGTGTTGATGTGAAAACAAAACAGGTTGAACTGTTATCTGATTATGAAAGCGGCATCAACAGCTATGCTCTCGTTAACAATAAACTGGTATTCAGCAAAACGATGGTTGCGAACCCATCTGAATTATATGTAGCAGATGCAACCTGCAAGAACGTAAAACGCATTTCATCATTTAATGAGGACTGGGTTCAGCAGAAACAGCTTTCATTTCCTGAAAAGAAAACATTTACGAACAGTAAAGGGCAAATAGTTGAGTATTGGGTAATGAAACCGGCCAATTATCAGGCCGGTAAAAAATATCCGTTGTTGCTGGAAATACACGGTGGACCTTCTGCTATGTGGGGACCCGGTGAAAGCAGCATGTGGCATGAGTTTCAGTACTTCTGCAGTAAAGGCTATGGAGTGGTGTATTGTAACCCGCGTGGCAGCGGCGGCTATACCGAAGAATTTCTGCGTGCCAATATCAATGACTGGGGTGCCGGTCCGCACAGCGATGTAATGACAGCATTGGATAAAGCTGTTGCTGAAGGCTGGGCAGATACATCCAAACTTGTTGTATCAGGTGGCTCTTATGCCGGATACCTTGTAGCATGGATCATCAGTCATGATCAACGTTTTAAAGCGGCCTGCTCACAACGAGGTGTATATGACCTTGCAACTTTTTTTGGAGAAGGTAATGCCTGGAGATTAGTGCCTAATTATTTTGGTGGCTATCCCTGGGAGGAGCGAACAAAAGCGATCCTTGACCGGGAGTCTCCATTTACTTATGTACAGAACATTAATACGCCATATATTATTTTCCACGGAGATAATGACCGTCGCACAGGCTTTGTACAAGGTGAAATGATGTTCAGAAGCCTGAAGGTATTGGGCAGGCCGGTGGAATATGTGCGTCATCCGAACGCTACGCATGAAATTACCCGCAGTGGCGATAATCGCCAGCGCATTGACCAGATGCTTCGTACGTGGGAGTTTTTTGAGCGCTACATTACACATTAAGAGATAAGGATCACACAATCCTTATCCGGGCCATCAATCGCTCGCGATAGGTATCTCCTACCGGCAGGTATTGATTGTTGATAACCACTTTCCCTCTTTCCAGGAAATCAATCTTGTCTGTGTTGACAATGTAGGATTTATGAATGCGAATGAACCTATTTGCAGGCAATAGCGTTTCCATGTTCCGCATACTCTCCAATGAAAGTATTTTACCATCTGTGGTATGAAACGCTATATAATCGCGCAACGCCTCGATGTAGAGAATGGAAGCATGTTCAATTTTCTGGATCCTGTATTCTGATTTAATAAAAATGTGTTCTTCAACGGATGCCTGCTGTGGTGTGGGTTCTGCAATATTTTTTTCCTGTAAACGCAAACGGGCTTTTTGTATCGCCATCATATATCTTTCAAAGGTGATGGGTTTTAGCAGATAATCAACCACATCATGCTCATACCCTTCCATCGCATATTCGTTGTACGCAGTTGTAAGGATCACTTTGCAGCTATTGCGAATAATCTTCATAAACTGTATGCCACTAAGCTCGGGCATCTGGATATCAAGAAAAATAAGATCGGCTTTTCCTTCCTGTACAATTTGCAGGGCTTCGAGGACGTGCGTTGTTTTAAACACCAGTTCAAGTCCCGGTGTTTTTGCAATATAGTCTGTCAGCAGCTTTACTGCCAGTGGCTCATCATCCACTACCACACATTTTATGACGCTTGTATTAGTCATGCAATAACTCTATCGTTACTGTAAAGGTATCTTCTCCATCCTCAATGTACAACAAATGCTTATCGGGATATAGCAGGTTTAATCTTCTTTTTACGTTGGCAAGGCCAATACCACCACCTGCGTCTTTGTTGCCGGTACCTTTCCTATTGAAACAATGAAAATTCGTTTTTACCGCTGTTGAGTACAATGTAACAACCAACTGATCATTACTGCCGGAAAAATCTCCATGCTTGAAAGCATTCTCTACAAAAGGAACCAGCAGCAGGGGGGGGATCTGAACATTATCTACCGATCCGCTTATGTGTACATTTACCTGCACGGGATGATCAAAGCGTAATTTCTGCAGATCAATGTACTTTAGAATGTATTCCCACTCTTTTTTAATCGGCACTTTTTCACTGCTGTCGTACAACATGTATCTTAGAAGGTCTGACAAACCTGCAATTGCAGGTAATGCCTGATCAGACCCTTCATACACCAGTGCATAAATATTATTGAGACTATTGAACAGGAAATGCGGGTTGATCTGCGAACGAAGAAAGGACAGCTCCGCCTGCCGGTTTTGAAGCACCAGTTCTTTCTGTTCAAGCTGTTTGTATTGCGTGTAGCGCACAAAATAAAACACTACTCCATATACGAAGTACACACAAAAGAAAAACAAATTACCTGTAAAGAAAGAGCGCAACCGAAAGCTTTTGCCTCCTTTCAATATAAAGATCCCATAGTTGATGAAAATGACAATAGCTAGCAATACCAGCAGACTGATCGCTCCTGCTGTTATTTTACCGGAAGGATAACAACGGAATAAGATCATGTAGGGAACCAAAGCAAAAAGAAAGCCTGCGGCAATATCGAACAGCTGTACTAATAAGCCTCCCGGCCCATCAGGCAGCCAACGTAAACGCCCAGAGAGCAGATTGGGCAGATCATAGGTTGCGTGCATGAGATAATAAAAAACAACAAAGCCCAATAACAGGTGCCACAGCTTTAGCTTCATGCATCAAATCTACCGTTTACATTGCTGATCTACTAATACATTCACCCGGTTTTGAGGTGTCTGTCTGCAAACCGGCAATATTTGTCTGCGTACTGCTTTGCACCGTAAAAACAGGTTTGCAGATGCATGAACAGGGTTTGCAGAGTTGCCTTTTATACAGTTTTGACGGAGGGTAATTTGGCTTTCTTACAAAAAGCAAATATATGTTCCAGTCTAAAAAGAAGCCGTCACACCTGTTGCTTTCCGGAAGCGTTATTTCACAACCGGTAGCAGAAAAAAACAGCCTTTCGGTCATTGTATCTGTTTATAAGAAAAAGGTGTTGCTGTATATTCTACTTCTCACTGTTCTTGCATTGCCGGTGGTAATACTGCTTTTTCGCCCTGCTGAGCATGTTTATTTCAGGTATCCTCTTAATATTTCACCAGAGCTTGCCGCCAGCTTTGGAGAGGTTCGTGATAATCATTTCCATATGGGGCTTGATCTGCGAACTAAAGGCCGTGAGAACTTTCCGGTTTATGCTATTGCGGATGGTTTTATAAGCCGGGTACAAATCTCAGAAAACGGTTTTGGGAAAGCCGTTTATGTTACACATCCGAATGGCACTACCAGTGTATATGCTCACTTAAGACGTTTTAATGATGAACTGGAAGTGTTTGTACACAAACAACAGTATGCACAGGAAAAATGGGAACAGGATATTCGTTTTAAAGCCGGTGACTTCCCGATCAACAAAGGATCGCTCATTGCGTTAAGTGGTAATACAGGTACATCCGAGGGACCACATTTGCATATTGAAATACACAATACGAAAACCAATAACAGCATCAACCCACAGATAGCAGGCTTTTCCATCCGGGACAATATAGCTCCTGTTATCAACAGCATTTACTGGTATAATAAAAGCAATAGTATTTATCAATCGAATGGAAATAAGTTGTTGCTTATAAAAACATCTTCTATTGATCAGCCACTTGAGATCGCTGCACCTCGCATTGTATTGGGTATAGAAGCTACAGATAAAAATGCCTTAACACGTTTTCAGCTGGGTATTTATAAAGCAAGCCTGTATATGGACGATATGCTGATGCACCGTTTTACCATGGATGAACTTTCTGAAGCAGATACACGCTATGTAAATGCCTGCATTGATTACAAAGAGTACAACAGATCAGGCAAAACCATCCAGCTTCTAACCTCTTTGCCCGGCAACCATAACACCATGTTCAGCAGAAGTTCTGCAGATGGGGTACTTGATATTCATGACGGGAGGGTGCATCATGTTGCAATAGTCATTGCAGATGCAGCAGGCAATACAACTACAGAAGACTTCTACATCCGGTATACAGGAGCCCAATCCTATATTAATAACTACCCGGCAGGCACTTTATTCATTATTCCCGGAAAAGATACTACACTGAGATATGGACAATCTGTAGTGCATTTTGATAAAACCACTTTTTTTGATATAGCGCCTTTACTGTTAAAAGAGGAGCAACTACAAGGCAAGGATGCCATTTCCGTGCGATTACATTTATTTCCTGAAACCATACCTATTTATGATAGTATACAAGTATCGCTGGCTACTACATTGCAACAGCTGGATAGTTTGCGGAAGCATACTGTAATACAATTTAAAAATCGGTCTGGTCGCTATATTGTAAAAGGGATATGGCACAAAAACAGCATGACCGGCTATCTGCCACAAATGGGAGCCGTGCAACTAATAGTGGATACCACTGCTCCTGTAATTAAAGTAGAAAACCCGTCTGTGGTTCGTTTTTCGCCAGAGGATAGCTATATACGTATAGTTTGTAAAGATAACCTGGGCTTTATTGCTGATTTTCGTGGCACTATTGACGGTCACTGGGTGGCATTTGAAAAGAAAGGAAATGTATTTACTTATCAGCCGGATAGTTATTGTAAAACAGGCCCACACACCGTAAGCATTACTGTTGCAGATATAGCAGGCAATACTGCTACAAAATCTTTTACAATTATCCGGTAAATTATTTCATTGCTGTAGTCTGATCAGGTATAACAATACTGCTTAGCTGTTGTTGCTGATCGGTTTTCCATTGTGCAAAAGCAGTCTGCAGACTGGCAGGTATTGGAGTTGCTGAAGGAAACTTCTGTCGCAACGGATCTACCTGTTGTCCATTTTTCCAGAAACGGTAACATACGTGCGGGCCAGTTGCCAGCCCTGTGCTACCTACATAACCAATGACCTGTCCCTGGCTTATGTGCTGACCGGGCTTTACTGCACGACGACTCATGTGCAGGTACTGGGTAGTGTAAGTGTTGTTGTGCTTTATTTTGACGTAGTTGCCATTGAAGGTGGTAAAGCGCGATTCAATAGCTATGCCGTTTCCTGTAGCAATAATAGGTGTGCCTGTTGGTGCTGCATAATCTGTACCCAGGTGGGCTTTCCATCTTTTCTGTACAGGGTGGTAACGATTCAGAGAATAGCGCGAGGTAATATGGCTAAACTTTAGTGGCGCTTTCAGGAAAAAACGGCGCAGGCTTTTGCCGTTCTCATCATAGTACTCACCGGGCAAGGAGCTATCTGCCTGAAAATAATAAGCATAAATAGATTCGCCATTGTGTGAGAACACAGCAGACTTAATTGTACCTACCCCCACCGGTTCATCTTTTACATATTGTTGTTCGTACACGACTTTAAACCAATCGCCGGCCTGTATGGAATAAAAGTCGATGGTCCAGGCGTACATATCAGCGAGCTTTACTGCCAGAGAAGCGTCGGCACCAGCCTGGGTAAATGTTTCATACAAGGAACTGGTAATTTTACCTCCCGCTGTTTTTACAACAGTATGTACTTCTCTTTTGCCCTTGTAGATCCGGATAGAGTCGCGCAGATCGTACACTACATAATCAATAGCATTTGGCTGATATACGAAATACTGTGCTTTGGGTAAACTATCCTTAGTGCAGAAAACAGTGTACTGATTACCAGCAACCAGGTTACGAACATCGAATACATTCTTAGATTTTTCTGCCAGCCCGGCTATGGTAGCATTGTCAATATTGTAGAGTTGTAAAATGCCGGAAAGCACCTCGTTGCGTTCTACTGTTTTTTCAACAACTGCGAACGAATCGACAGGAAGGCCAAACTTGTATTGCGGAACGTGGGTTGTTGTGTCTTTTGCAACAGCAGTGGTAGTAGGGGTAGTTGCACTTTTGGAGCGGCAGGAAATAATACCGCTTATTGCAAAGAAAAGAACTGCAGTACAAAGGGGTGTCAGGGCCTTTCTGGTCATCATTGATGGTGTTGTTACACTGGATTTAGAAATGGGTTTGGGGGGAATGACAACGTTAAAGGGCTCTTATACACAACAATAAGGCCGGTGTGGCCGCTGGCACTGCACTATAACACTGCATTAACAGGATTAGGTTCTTCTTTGGAAAACGGGATCTTAAGCAATTTGCTTCTGCGTAGCTGCAAGATGCAGGAAAGTAAATTAAACACTCATTAAAAACCAATCACTCCGGGAAAACAAGATACTGATTCATTCCGGAATTTATTAAAATGATGTGCTGCCCCATGTAGAAATCTCACCACAGAATTCGTCGCCTACACTTTTTAACAAGCTGCTATTAAGGGCTGGCATACTATTAGATAAACTTACTGCAGAGGTGAAAGGAATTGGCGTATCGAAACCAATAATACATCAAACAGGGAACTACAAAGAATGGCTGAAGCAAACGCTTTACCCTTTTTTTGGGTTCCCTTGTTCTTTTAGAGGTCTATATAACCTGCCGCCCGAAAGGCATAAAGGAAAGTTCCATTAGCTTCAAGTGCTGCTTTGCAAACGGGATTCCGATAATGGTAATAAACAGAATGGCTGCAAATACCAGGTGGACAAGTGCCGTATAAAATCCACCACATAGCAACCAGATAATATTGCAGAAGACGGAAAGACATCCCATGCCTCCGCCGGCGGGAACTACTTTTTTACCAAAAGGCCATAATACGAGCCCTGCAATTTTAAAGCATTGAAATCCCCAGGGAATACCTACTACAGTAAGACATAAAACAAAGCCACCGAATACATAACCCAGTGCAGATAATAGTCCACCGAAAACAAGCCAGATAAGGTTACCGATCAGGTTCATGATTTTAATAAGGTTGTTTGTTTTTCGTGATGCAATGTACGATAAGCAAGTACCGCGCTTACCAGCATCAGTACTGCCCCTACCATAAAGGGCGCACCCGGCAGGTAAACCGGCGCTGCTTTGCCTGTAAAGAAGGCAAACAGTTCTGTCATCATGGGCGGGCCAATGATAGAGGTAGCACTCATCAAACTGGTTAATGCTCCCTGGAGCTCGCCCTGTTCATTGCCCGGCACATGGTTGGAAATAATGCCCTGTAATGCAGGCCCGGCTATACCGCCCAGGCAATACACAACTGTAAATGCATACATCATCCAGCCCTGGCTGGCAATGCCAAATAATACCATTCCTACACTGTATAGGAATAATCCTATATACACGCTTTTCTCCTGTCCCAGCCTAGGTATTATTTTGCGGATCAGCAAGCCTTGTACCAACGCAATCATAAACCCTACAACACCTAAGGAAATGCCAACCTGTTTTTCATCCCAGCCAAACTTCTTCATACTGTAAAAGTTCCATACACTCTGCACCGCGTGGCCGGCAATGTAAACGAGTATTAGTGAAATGACCAGTCCGCTTATAGTGGGATATTTTTTAAGGTGTCTTAATGAGCCAACAGGATTTGCACGCTTCCATTCAAAGCTTCTGCGTTTTGATGTATCCAGTGATTCGGGTAGAATGAAATAGCCGTACAACCAGTTCAAAAAGGTTAATCCGGCGGCAAACATGAAAGGAACTCTGTGACCAAAGCTGCCCAGCAAACCGCCAATTACCGGCCCTATGATAAAACCAAGTCCGAACGCAGCGCCGATAAGGCCAAAGTTCTGTGCTCTTTTTTCCGGTGTGCTGATGTCGGCAATATAGGCACTGGCTGTTGTAAAGCTGGCCCCAGTAATGCCCGCCAATGCACGGCCTACAAATAACCAGCCAATGGTAGGTGCAAAAGACAGGAAGAGATAGTCGAGACCAAAACCAAACAGGGAAAACAGTAATACAGGCCTGCGTCCGTAACGATCGCTAAGATTGCCCAATACGGGTGCAAATAAGAACTGCATGCCAGCATAAGCAAAGGTCATCCAGCCACTATACTGAGCAGCCACACTTAAATCACCATGAATAAGCTCTTTGATCAAACCCGGCATTACGGGCCACACAATGCCTAAGCCAATTACATCTATCAGTAATGTAACAAAAATAAAACCCAGCGCAGCATTCTTCGAAGATCTCATATAGTGAAAATATGCTGCAAAATAACGGTATAAATAACGGCTGGCCTATCTAAAACACTCTTAAGCGGTAAATTTTCGGTAAAGAGCTCTAAGAGGTAGCTGAAATAGTGTGAGATCTGAAAAATAGCTTAAACCAGTCACCATGAAAAGCTACCAGGTAAGACTTGTTCTGCTGGTTTACGATTATGACGAAGCACTTGCTTTTTACCAGCAAAATTTCAACTGCAGGGTTTTATTTGATAAGCCTGACGAAAAAGGCACTCTTTTTTTACACATCGGATTTGACAATACCGATAATATTAGAATCTGGTTGTTAAAAAAACACTACCGGTAAAGAGCAATTGCCCCGAAAGCTGATAAGTGGGCAACCTGCACTGGTAGTACATACCGATAATATTTTATGGCTGTATTATCATCTGCAAAAAACAATACAGTTATCCTTATACCGCTTATCAACACACCGGAATACCAGCTTTCTCATTGTACAGCCCCTGATGCAATGAAATAATAGTGGTGCAATTACCTTTACAATAACAGTGAAATTGTTAAATGCAAAAGTGTTACAGGAAAACATGTAGTGACCCTCACTGATTCATAGTAAATACGTTAATGAATATTGCTGTTCTTTTGAATAAATGTACACAGTGTCGTTACTTTGATACATCGAAAGATCGTAACAAATAATTGGTTAAGGCTCTGATATTATTTGGATCCGTACCCTACAAAGCTCCTGGACCCACACTACACTCAAATTCAAAACCAGCTATCCGGATATAGTAAGGTTGTAAACATACCTGTTATACAACGCGCCGGAATGCTGCTTTTCACCTTGTCCTTACTGAGTTTTTTGTACCATGGCTTTTAAGGCCGCTGGGGTTTCCTGTATATTTTTAGCTTATGAGTCCCTATAGAATGGTTGCACATCCCTCACCAGCAACCAAAAAAGGGCTCCCGCCAGGGGAGCCCTTTCCTTTGGTATTTAATAGAATGACAGATTAATAACGGTTGTTATAGTTGTTCTGACGTGGAGTGAAAGAACGTTTTTCTGTGCGCTCTTCACGGGGGCGTGCTTCTGTAATTCTGATAGTTCTTCCTTCTACAATACCTCCATCCAGTTCGCTGATTGCTTTTTTCGCAGCTTCATCATCGGGCATTTCAACAAATCCAAATCCACGGCTTTTGCCTGTAAATTTATCGGTAATTACACGGGCAGAAGAAACTTCACCGTACTCTGTAAAAAAACCTTCCAGATCATCGTCTGTGACGTTGAAGCTTAAATTAGAAACATAAATGTTCATACTAACAAAAGACAGTTTAAAAAAATTAAATAATTCATCTGAGAAAAAAAGCAGGAGTAACGAAGAATGACTTACCAGGGCAGGAAAGTGCTTAGCAGACGATATCGTTCACTTACTGAAGCTATATCACTCAAATATTCGCCGCAAAGTTAATCGTTTTCTGCCTAACAACAGGCATTAAATATTTGTTTCCACTTATTAATCTGTCTGTATTGTGTGCTTTGATTGATCATTATAATAATGAACATTAAACCCTATTGTGACAATGCTCAATTGACAATAAACAATTTTCAATATTCAATGACAACTGCAAAAAATTTCGACAAATCCGGCAATTTTCACTGCCGTTATAACAGCTTTCACTAAATTCATCGGGTAAAAAACATCCACATGTTCCCCGGTAAAAAATTTCGCATCATTTTTCTGCTCATTGCACTGGTCACGCTTGGTATTGCTGCCAGCAATCCCAATGATGGAGGCCATGAAAACCTGAAGGTATTGCCTAAAGACATCAGTCATGAAAAACTGGACAGCATCATGAATACCTATAATACTGCATTAGGTGTTAAATGCGGCTTTTGTCATGCCCCTCAAAAAGACAACCCGCAACGCATGGACTATGCCAGCGACGATAAGCCTGAAAAGAACATTACACGTAACATGATGCGCATGACAATTGATATCAACAAGAAGTATTTTGATTTTAAGAAGGATGACCCAAGTGTGCCGCCTGTTACCTGCGTTACCTGCCATCATGGCGAAGCTTTTCCGGAAGCGAAGTAAACACTCAACAGAAGCTTCCTGAGCAGGTAAAACAATGCTAACACTATACCAGACCTGAACAAAATGTATTTTCGTTGGTTTATACATCAAAACGTACATTTTCTACAACAAGTTGAAGGATACATTTTTTGACATTAAGTATCTCCAATATTCAATTTGCCTAATTTTGTTACTCACCTTATAATATTTACATGGCTGCACAACCATTCGACTTCGGAATGATCGGCCTGGGCGTCATGGGACGCAACCTGCTGCTCAATATGGCTGATCACGGTTTTAAAGTAATTGGCTTTGATAAAGACGGTCAGAAAACAGGAGCCCTTGAGTCTTCTGCTACTCCCGGTACTACTGTTAAAGGGGTAAACACCCTACAGGAAATGATTGATAATCTTTCTGTTCCCCGTCGTATTATGCTACTGGTACCTGCGGGAAAGCCGGTGGACGACGTAATTGAAAGTCTATTGCCCCTTGTTGAAAAGGGAGATATTATTATTGACGGAGGTAATTCTCACTACACAGATACCAATCGTCGCGTAGATTATCTGCAGTCCAAAGGATTGCATTTTGTAGGTATGGGCGTATCGGGTGGCGAGCAGGGTGCACGTACAGGCCCCAGCATTATGCCTGGTGGCGATCCCGTAGCTTATCCTCATATTCAGCCTATGCTGGAGGCCGTATCAGCGAAAGTAAATGGCGTTCCCTGTGTAGCGCATCTTGGTAACGGGGCTGCAGGGCACTATGTAAAAATGGTGCACAATGGTATTGAATATGCCATTATGCAGATACTTACCGAATGCTATGATCTGCTGCATCGTGGTGCAGGTTTGAACAACGACGAACTGCACCAGGTGTTCGATAGCTGGAATAAAGGCGATCTGCAATCTTTCCTTGTTGAAATTACTGCTGATATCTTTTTACAGCCTGACGATAAAACCAGCAACCGCCTGGTAGATATGATCCTTGATAAAGCAGGAGCAAAAGGCACTGGTAAATGGACCTCGCAGGATGCAATGGATCTTGGCGTTGGTATTCCCGGTATTGATATGGCTGTAACCATGCGCAATATCTCTTCGATTAAAGAAGAAAGAGTGCAGGCTGCCAGGTTGTACCCACAGGCATCTCATACTATTACAACAGCTAAGGAAGAGTTTATACAGCAGGTACATGATGCATTGTTTGCATCTATCGTTATCAGCTATGCACAGGGACTTGCATTATTGCACAAAGCTTCCGGCGATCTGAAAATGGATATTCCTTTGCCCGAGGTAGTACGTGTATGGCGCGGCGGCTGTATCATCCGCTCTGTATTACTGGAAGTATTCGGCAAAGCATATAAAGAAAACGCACAGCTCGGCAACCTGCTGTTGAATACGGACGTAGCACAACTACTGCAAAAACACCTGCCTAATTTCCGTAAAGTAGTATCGACTGCTGCTGAGCATGGTTTTGCTTCCGGAGGCCTGATGACGTCACTAACCTATTTTGATGCCTACACTACCGGCCAGTTGCCCATCAATCTATTACAGGCACAGCGTGATTATTTTGGTGCGCACACCTACCAACGCGTAGATGAGCAAGGCAGTTTCCATACTGAATGGAAAAAAGGCAATGCATAAACGGTTAACCTATTATCAACCGAACAATTAACATTATTATGTCAAATCATAAACGCCCGCCGGCCTCATTACTTTTCATCTTTGGTGGCAGCGGCGATCTTAACCACAGGAAATTATCTCCTGCCTTGTATAACCTGTTCATTGATGAGTGGATGCCCGAGAAATTTAGCATTGTAGGTATTGGCCGTCGTCCTTATACTGACGAGGCTTACCGCACACACCTGCTGAACGGTATCCAGAAATTCTCCCGCCGTAAAGATGACCAGAACGGCAAGTGGGAAACCTTTTCCAAAAACGTGTCGTACCTGCAAATGGATGCCAGTCAGGATGCAGAGTACCAGAAAATTGCAGACATCGTAAAACAGAAGGAGCAGGAGTACGGTGAACATCCCAATGTAATCTTTTACATGGCGGTGGCGCCACAACTGGTTCCTGAAATTGCCAGCAAACTGGGGCCATTGAATATCTGTTCTGATACGAAGTGTACGCGCATTGTGGTAGAGAAACCGTTTGGTCATGACCTGGAAAGTGCACACGAACTGAATAAACTGCTTTCGTCCATGTTTGATGAAAAGCAGATCTATCGTATAGACCACTATCTTGGAAAAGAAACTGTTCAGAATATTCTTGCCCTGCGTTTTGCCAACGCATTGTTTGAACCCATCTGGAACAGGAACTATATTGACCATGTACAGATCACTGCTGCAGAGACTGTAGGCGTGGAAGGGCGTGGGGATTATTATGAGAACTCGGGTGCGCTACGCGATATGGTACAGAATCACATTCTGCAACTGATGTGTATGATTGCGATGGAAGCTCCGGTTTCATTTGAAGCAGATGAGATCCGTAATAAAAAAGTGGACGTACTGAATGCTATCCGCAAGATCAGTAAAGAAGATGTTCATGCCTATGCAGTACGTGGCCAATATTCTGAAGGATGGATGAAAGGGGAAAAAGTTCCCGGTTATCGCCAGGAGAAGAACGTAGCAACAGACTCGCCAACCGATACATTTGCTGCTGTTAAGTTTTACATTGATAACTGGCGTTGGCAAAATGTACCATTCTACGTACGCACCGGTAAGCACCTGCATGAAAAATCAACGATCATTACAATAGAGTTTAAACCAGCCCCCAATTATGCATTTCCAATAGAAGCTGCTGAAACATGGAGGCCGAACAGGCTTACCATCAGCATTCAACCAGAAATGGATATCCGTTTGCGCTTCCAGGCAAAACGTCTTGGTCAGTCAATGACACTGAACCCGGTTGATATGATCTTCAGCTACAAAGACGCTTATAACGAGCAGGAGCCTGAAGCATACGAAACCCTGTTGCTGGATGTAATGGAAGGAAATGCCACACTGTTTATGCGTTCTGACCAGGTAGAAGCAGCATGGAAAATAATTATGCCGATACAGGAAGCATGGGATGCAAGACCACCGGTAGATTTCCCTAACTATGCACCTGATAGCTGGGGCCCCGAAGATGCAGAGGCCCTGATTGCAAGAGATGGGCATAACTGGGTTACCCTACCCCCGGTTCACTAAGCTAATTTAACATCACCAACAAGATCAATCATTATTCCCCCATCACCATGGAATTGCATATTTATAAAGATGCAGATGAACTGAGTAAAGGAGCTGCTCAATGGATTGCTGATTATATTGGTAAAACACTGCAACAGAAAGACAGGTTTACAATTGCATTATCAGGTGGCAGTACGCCACAAAAGCTGCACAAGATCCTGGCTGCATCTCCCTACAAGGAAACTATTGACTGGCAAAAGCTGCATATTTTCTGGGGTGATGAGCGCTTTGTTCCATACGAAGACGAACGCAATAATGCGAAAATGGCTTTTGATACATTGTTGTGCGAGATCCCTGTTCCAAAGAGTCAGATCCATATTATGCGTACGGATATTGATCCTGAAACATCTGCTGCGGAATATGAAAAAATACTGCACCAGTATTTTCACAACGACAATCATTCATTTGACCTGGTACTGCTGGGAATGGGAGATGACGGACATACCTTGTCACTGTTTCCCAACACACCGGTTATTCATGAAAATAAAAAATGGGTAACTACATTCTTCCTGAAGCAGCAGGAAATGTATCGCATCACACTTACTGCACATATTACCAACCGGGCGTCTGCTGTAGCATTTCTTGTAGCTGGTGGCGGCAAAGCATCTGCATTGAAAGAAGTGCTGGAAGGTGATTTCAATGCCGAGAAATATCCTTCGCAATTGATCCGCCCAAAACCCGGAGCATTGCACTGGTTTGTTGATGAAGCAGCAGCGAAGTTATTACATTAATACAATGAATCTTTTACATAAGCAAAAGCGTCCTGAAGAGAGCTTCAGGACGCTTTTTTATTATAGCCGGTACTTATTAAAAAAATGACCGGATGACTTCGTCGGTTAGCTTGCGGCCACTTTGTGTCCAGAATTCATTTGGCGGAGGGAACTCGTTCCTGTTATAACCACCATGCCCCTCAAAATCGAACAAGGCATAACAATAGGCATCTATTACCAATGCGCACTGCTGCCAGCTTTTGGACCAGATAATGCGTAACTCTCTTTTGTTCTTATCGGTAATATCTTCTGCATTGTAAATATGCAGGGCATCCAGTACACGCAACTCACCCGATTCCGGATTCTTCTCTATCGCATAGAAAAAGCCGGTTTCAGTATTATCCTCAAACACTACACCGTTGGCATTTACCGGTGCAAGGCATTCGATAAAAGTATCTTCGCCCGGCACTATCTTTTGATCTCTTAACAGGTATCCTTTCATATTATTTAGCTGACACTCACAGAATCGTACACCACAACTTTTGTCCACAGGGATGAACATTCTTCTACAAATTTCAGGTGAACAGGGTCTACCTGGTAGCTTGCCTGGTCTGTGGCATTGTCAAACAAAAGACACCAGGAAACAGCATAAGAGCGATCAATTACATCACGATTAGTATCAGCGGGCTGACCAATATGAAACTCTTTGATCGTTTTTACTTTCGATAGTTTGCGTAACCCTTCAACCAGTTTCTGTTTGTCTTCTTTACTATCCGGATTCTTTAACCAGAAATAAACGTGGTGGATGAATTTGTCTGAAAGAGACATAGCTGTGGTATTAGTGTCCGCAAAGGTAACTAATCCTGTGGCTACTGCTGCTTTGCCCGTGTTACCAATAAATTCGCGGCGTGACTTTTTTTGCATGTTATAATGGTTTAATGACGTTTACGTTAAAAAAGTATCATCCGTCCTATTTGATCTTTTTCAGCCAATCCCTGATACCACGATAAATCTGTTTGGCTACCGCTTTATGAAACTTAGGATCAAGAATGCGTTGTTCATCTTCTGCATTGCTTAGAAAGGCTATTTCCACCAGGCAGTTGGGGTATTCTGTAGGGCCGCTCAATGAAAAATTGAAGTTACCCACATTTCCATATTCAGCTAGGCCTAATTGCAGCATACGTTCCAGCACAGCCTGTGTAAGCGGTCTGAATCCTATATAGCGATAATAAGTACTTGTGCCTTTTACATTTGCATTGCCAGAAGAGTTCAGGTGCAAGCTGATCAATACAGAAGGGTCCTGCGCCCGTAAAAACAATGTACGCTCTGGCATACCCAGGTCAACATCCGCATCTCTCGTCATGATGGTTTTAACTCCCTTGCGATGCAGGTACTGCTCCAGTTCTTTTGCAAACTTTAGTGTATAGTCTTTTTCTAAAACTTTGGAAGTAAGGCCATCTGCACCGGCATTGGAACCGCCATGTCCCGCATCTATGGCTATCACCAGTTGCGATGCCTTTAATTTTGCCGGCTGACGTTTTACACGAACTACCAATTTTTTGCCCGTACTATCGTAGGCGATATTATACCCCCAATGTTGCTGATGTTTCAATTCAATATACACACGCAGCACATCATCTTCTGTTTGTTCATACCATGCATTTTTAATTTCTTTTACCGAGTGAAGCTGAGTTATCCAGTTGGTATTGGACGTTACACCAAAAATATCAATGGCAATACGCGAAGGGTTGATCTGCTGTACACTCCGGTAAGGCAATCTTTCTTCCATAGCGATCGTTACAAAATCGTACTGGTCGTTGCCATATACCTTCCAGCTACTACTGAGGTAATAGGGTTTCAGTTGCTTATCCACTACCGGCTGTACATTGCTTTTAGCTACATAGGCACTATGGTACCTGGAAAGTTGCACCTTATAATCTCCGCCTGAAGAATCAACTACTTTCAGTAATACATTGGTATCGATATAAGTGAGCTTTGCTCCACCCAGCCTGTCATCGCCCAATCCATATTCAAGAAAAGGCAATTGTCCCGTGGTCTTTACAAGCAGGTAGGGTTGGGTAGAATCCTGCGCAAAGGTTATAACGGTAAGCAGGAAAGAAATGGCTACTAAAAAGATGTGCTTCATAACCGGAAGATACAACAGGGGCATAAAAAATCCCGGGGCTTTTACACACCGGGATCTACAAGTAAGCTAAACATTATTTTTATAAGGGATATTTATTCTCGCCGATGAGTTTGGCCGCAATACGCCTTTTGGCTTCTTTGCTATTGAAAGGATCTGCTTTGGTAAAGCGTTTCAGCCCCAGCAACATCATGCGCTGTTCGTCGCCATCAGCAAAAGCATTGATAGCATCTTTACCTGCCTTATTGATCGCATCTGCCGCATCATACAGATAGCTGCGTGTAACATCCAGTTCAAACTGGCAAGCAGCTTCACCTCTTTTATCAACCAGTTTCATAGTACGTAGCAAAGCACTTTCTGCATGGTAGGTGTCAATAGCCATATCGGCAATATTCATCAGTACTTCCTGTTCAGATTCTATTTTCATCATCAGCTTTTGCACCGCCGCTCCGGCAGTCATGAGGATCGCTTTTTTGAAATTGCTGATGAGCTTTTTCTCCTTTGCAAATGCTTCTTCGTCACCGCTGCCAAAATCAGGAATACTCATTAATTCTTTCTGCACATTCATGGCCGGCCCCATCAGGTCAAGACGACCTTTCATGGCCCGTTTCAGCACCATATCTACAGTAAGCAAACGGTTAATTTCGTTGGTACCTTCATAAATACGGTTGATGCGGCTATCGCGGTAGGCACGTGAAATAATGTATTCATCACTGAACCCGTTACCTCCATGGATCTGCACTCCTTCGTCCACTATAAGGTCTAAGGTTTCGCTACCAAACACTTTGAGTATAGCACACTCAATAGCATATTCTTCAGCACCACCCAGCAACGCCTCATTAAAAGGCTTGCCAGCAGCCAGTAACTCATGTTCTTTTTCGTCAATTACTTTTGATGTACGATACAAGGCACTTTCTGCTACCCACATTTTGATAGCCATTTCAGCCAGTTTGTGCTTGATAGCACCAAAGTTGGCAATAGGTGTTTTGAATTGCTCGCGCGTAGTAGCGTATTGAGTAGAAATAGTAGTGGCTCTTTTGGCTCCGCCCAGTGCAGCTGCACACAATTTTAAACGACCAATATTAAGAATGTTGAACGCTATCACGTGACCTTTTCCGATTTCACCCAGTACGTTCTCTACCGGTACTTTGCAATCCTGGAAATAGAGCTGAACAGTGGAAGATCCTTTGATCCCCATTTTGTGCTCTTCAGGCCCCTGTGTAAAGCCCTCAAAACCTCTTTCTACAATAAAGCCGGTAAACTTATCACCATCTACTTTTGCGAATACAGTATATACATCAGCAAAACCACCGTTGGTGATCCAGCATTTCTGGCCATTCAGCAGGTAATGTTTTCCATCAGCACTCAGTGTCGCTGTTGTTTTAGCACCCAGGGCATCGCTGCCGCTATTGGGCTCAGTAAGGCCATAAGCACCTTTCCATTCGCCGGTAGCCAGTTTAGGAATGTATTGTTTTTTCTGTGCGTCGGTTCCGAAATATAAAATAGGTAGGGTGCCAATACCTGTATGTGCAGATACTGCCACTGAAAATGAATACCCCCCCCCCAATGCCTCGCTTACCAATGTAGAGGTAACAAAGTCTTTACCCAGCCCACCATATTCTTCGGGAATAGAGGCACCCAGCAAGCCCTGTTCGCCAGCCTTCTGTACCAGTGATGGCATTAGCCCTGGCTCCAGTTTATCAATGCGGTCTATTACCGGTAATACCTCTGTTTCCAGAAAAGAAGCACACATGTCTTTTACCATCTGTTGTTCTTCACTGTAGTCTTCGGGAGTAAAAGTGCTGAAGGGAGATGTTTCTTTGATCAACCATTCCCCGCCTTTGAAAGTGGCATTTTGCTGTGCAGTGGAACTCATATAACAAACATTTTATGTTGAACGAATATTGTTAGTAGTAATCGTTATTTCAGGTTGTCGTACACTATCTGCAATACTTCTTTGCAAATATCTATTCTTTCGGGGGGCACGCCGGTTAAAGCTTCATTAAGTGTTTCTTCGGCAAGGAACATCGCTTCTTCCTGTAACTTCTGTGCCTGTTTGGTTAAAAAGACCATGTTCATTCTGCGGTCCGATTCGGAAGCCACACGTTTTACCAGTTGCAGTCTTTCCAGGTTATCTACCAGTCGCGTAATGCTGGGTTTATCACGAAAAGTTGCATTACAAAGCTCCTGCTGACTAATGCCGTCCTGTTTCCACAAATGGTATAACACACTCCATTGCTCAATTGTTAAGTTGAGCCCGGCTGCATTGAATTTTTTTTGCAAACGGCGCGCAATGGCTGTGGATGCTTTACCCGTAATAAAGCTATAGAGCTCCCCTCTTTTAAATTGGTTGTTTGACATATAGTTGTTTATACAACTAATCAAATCTAGCATATCTCTGCCATATCTGCAAATTACCTGCCCTGAATTTTTTGTTAATGCCCACATCATTATGTGATCCGGATCATGCATGTATTTAATACAAAAATTTGTAGCTTACTTTGACTATCCAATCCGCTGCACAAGCCATTTTTCCTCCCTGTGTTGGTTTCTTTTTTTTAATCCTCAGAACTAGTTGTTTATGAAAAAGATCTGTACGCTTTTGCTGGCGTTCAGCAGTATTGCAGGGTTTGCTCAAACCGGGAGGGTGGCAGCTATGGGATCTTCCACCACGGCAGGACAGGGGGCATCTACCCCGGATAGTTCATGGGTAAGACGTTTTAACGCTTATTATAAAAGGCAGCTTGGTATTATTGATACTATCTATAATATGGGGGTAAACGGATACTCGTTTTACAGCGGTATGCCTACCAGCTATACCGGTGGACCTACCGCTCCGGACGTACAGAGAAATGTAACACGGGCTGTATTTCTTTTAAGTACACTCAGCGATCCCTCCAATGGTATTATCATTGTTAATTATCCTACCAATAATTATGATACCTATACCATTGCCGAAATAATGAATGGACTTCAATTGATCTATGATTCAGCCATGGCTTTTGGCAACAAATGTTATATCACTACTACACAGCCACGTACAGATGGCGCATTCAATTCATCGGCAATAAAAAAGAAACTGGCAACCATTAAAGACTCTATCATCAATCGTTTTGGTGTTATGCATACGCTCAACTTCTGGGACGGTATGTTTAACCCGGCGGATACCACGATCAAGTCCATCTATTCTGCAGGCGATAATATCCACTTTAATGATGCAGGACATCGTGAGCTATTTAACCGTGTAGTGGCTGCTAATGTTTTCAATCTTACATTGCCTGTAAAGCTGGAAGCATTCCGTGTACAGCAAAAAGAGGAACAGGTGCTTGTAAGCTGGGAGGCAACCTGTGATAATTTTAGCAGTACCAACTTTGCGGTACAGCGAAGTGCGGATAATGTATCATTTGAAACGCTTGAGCTGATACCTGCCCATAATACAGGCGGTAAGCAGTCTTATCTGTATATCGATAAAGATCCCCATCCAGGCAATAGCTATTATCGTCTTCAGTTAATTGAAGGGGAGAAGAAAGAGTTTTCTTCCATTGCCGTTATCAAACGTTCTGAGCCTGCCATAATGATAAAAAAAATATATCCGGTTCCTGCCAGGGAAAGTATTTCGCTTGATATCTATGTAGCAGAACCTCAACAGGCCACTTTTGAGCTCATCAGCAGTGGTGGCCAGTTAGCGGAAAAATATATACGTTCGCTTAATAAACGCCAAAATAAGATCACATTGCCTGTTGCACATCTTATTGCGGGCAACTATTTCGTTCGCATTACCACAAAAACCGGAACGTTTACGCAATCTTTCATAAAATAGATTGTAGCTTTAACGCAGTTAGTTTTAAAATTCAATATGCAATCTGCGTTCGTTAATTTCAATTCGTCCCGCATTCATTATAGTTATGCCGGTAAGGGTTCCAGGATGCTTTTATGCTTTCATGGCTATGGAGAAACCGAAGAAAGTTTTCATTTTCTGCAACCCTACCTGGAACACGATTACCAGATCATAGCTATAGACCTGCCTTATCACGGAAAAACCAAATGGAAAGAAGGCCTGAAGTGTTCCGTTACAGACCTTACCGCCATTATTAATACCATTCGTATTGAACGCTCTATTACTTCTTCTTCTTTTACAGTAATGGGATTCAGCCTGGGTGGCAGGCTCGCATTAAGCCTGTTACAGGAAACGCCGGACTCTATCGAAAAAGCAGTATTACTGGCACCGGATGGATTTACGGTTAATTTCTGGTACTGGCTTGCTACCCAAACCCGTGTCGGCAACAGGTTGTTCAAATTTACTATGCGACATGTAAGTTGGTTTAAGTTACTGTTGAAAACCGGCAATACACTGAAAATGGTCAACCCCAGTGTATATAAGTTTACCAAACATTTTATTGATGATAAACAAGTACGGAATGATCTGTATGTTCGCTGGACCTGTATGCGTAAATTCAGGCCGGAATTACGGATCGTAAAAACTATGATCGTACGTTATCATATGCCGGTAACCCTGGTGTATGGAGAATATGATAAGATCATCCGTTACGAACATGGTGAAAGGTTCAGAAGCGGCATTGAACCATTTTGTACCGTACAGGTAATAGCCAGCGGCCACCAGGTATTACACCAGAAAAATGCAGAGGTTATTGTAAACGCACTAGCTATACATTAAAATCAACTATTTCATGCCCCTGTTCTTATTCATTTTCTTTCTGCTGATGGTGGTCTATGCCATACTGATTGAATATTACCACAGGGCATGGAAACAGGTTCCGGCTTTTGAGCCACCTGTAAAGGAACTGCAAACATTTATTTCTGTTATAGTACCCATGCGCAATGAGGCTGCCAATGTGCAGCAACTGTTGCATTCCTTATACCAACAGCAATATCCCAAACACCTTTACGAGGTCATTATAGTAAACGACCACTCTACCGATGACACCTGGAGCCTGCTGCAACAAGTTTCTTATCCCGACTTTAACTACCAGAGTATTAACCTGGCTGATCATGCAGACAGTACTGCAATTACTGCACATAAAAAGAAATCTATTGAAACCGCTATTGGTCTTGCTAAAGGTGTACTGATCATTACCACAGACGCTGATTGCCGGTTTCATGAAAACTGGCTGTACACGATAGCCTCTTTTTATGAAACTAAACAGGCCAAGTTCATTGCGGCGCCTGTAAAGATTACCACTAATCGCAGTGTGCTATCTGTTTTCCAATCACTGGATTTTATTACCCTGCAGGGCATTACAGCAGCATCAGTGTACAAACGTTTTCACTCCATGTGCAACGGAGCAAACCTTGCTTATGAACGATCTGCATTTTATGAGGTCAATGGCTTTGCCGGTATCGACAATATCCCTACCGGGGATGATATGCTGCTGATGCATAAGATATTTAAACGCTACCCAGAGCAGGTGTTTTATCTGAAAAACACAGCAGCTATTGTTACCACAACGCCTGCATTAACCTGGAAAGAGTTCTTTCACCAGCGTATACGCTGGGCAAGTAAAGCAGATAGGTTTGATGATAAACGGATCTTTTGGGTGCTGTTGCTGGTATATATTGTAAATGTTTGTTTTCTTGTAACAGCCATTGCAGGTTGTTGGAAAGATATCTGGTTATTCTTTGGCCTGCTGTTATTGGTAGCCAAAGTGTTGATAGAATTTCTCTTTGTACAATCGGTAGCCCGCTTTTTTGGTCAATCGGGTTTGATGAAATATTTTCCACTTTTGCAACCGCTCCACATTCTGTACACCATTATAGCAGGATGGTTTGGTAAATTTGGTAAATACGAATGGAAGGGTCGGCAAATAAAGCGATAAGATCCCGGAATCACTTAATTGCACAATCAGTAATAAATTAATGGCAGCATCCACACGATCAACATGGCGAAGACTGAAACGGAACAAGGGAGCCATGGCTGGTATCGTTATTATTACGCTGGCCGTATTGATAGCTATTTTTGCATACAGCATTGCGCCCGATAACTCCTCCAACGCCAATAGAATGGTAATTGAGATCGGCGGGCAAAAGCCGGGTTACAAACAGCAGTTCCTGTTATTGCCTGTTGCAACGCCCCCTGTACCCACTTCATTTTTATCCCGCTTACTGAACGGACAAAGCGATCGCTATCAATACCTGCCCATTGACGGTTACGAAGTAAAAACAGATAGTATCATTGTTCAGAAATACATTGACGAAGGCATCAGTGAACGTATGAGCTTTCCTTTCAGTCGTACCGGCCTTGCAAGTGATAGTAAGGAACAATACAAAGTGGCTACTAAAACATTTTACCTCGGTACCGATAAGTATGGCAGAGACATTTTAAGCAGGTTACTGGTGGGGGTACGTGTAAGTCTGAGTGTTGGTTTAATTACCGTGGTTATTTCATTGGTGCTGGGCGTATTACTTGGTGCACTGGCAGGCTATTTTCGAGGACGTACGGATGATATCATTATGTGGTTTATCAATGTTATCTGGAGCATCCCCACCCTGTTGCTGGTGTTTGCCATTACACTGATGCTGGGCAAAGGCTTCTGGCAGATCTTTATTGCTATAGGTTTAACCATGTGGGTAAATGTAGCACGCATTATTCGCGGCCAGGTAATGATCGTTCGTGAAATGGAATATATTGAAGCTGCCAAAGCACTTGGCTTTTCTCATATCCGTATCATTTTCCGGCATGTATTACCCAACGTAATGGGGCCGGTAATGGTAGTAGCGGCATCCAATTTTGCATCTGCCATTGTCATTGAAGCGGGGCTTAGTTTTTTAGGCATAGGTGTACAACCTCCGCAACCAAGCTGGGGACTGATGATCAAAGAAAATTACAACTTCATCATTACCCATAATCCCATGCTCGCATTGGCACCAGGTCTCGCTATAATGTTATTGGTGCTTGCTTTTAATATGCTGGGCAATGGCCTGCGTGATGCCTTACAGGTAAAGGCATAAAAAAGTTCCGCACACCGGCGGAACTGGTATCATGTAAAATATCTTATTCTTTTTATTTCCTCGAATAACGGTAAGTACCGGAAAAGGTATTGCTTGCACAGCTTTTGGAAGTAACAGTTACGGTTACAATACAGGATGTAGATGCCGGTGTATTGGTAATAGTAAAAGTATTGTTGGCGGCTGTAACAACACGTGTTTCAGTAAAGAAAGCAGTGCCTGTTGATTCGGGTTTTGCAGTTACTACCACAGTGGCGCCAGCCGAAGGGAGATTGGCGGTAATATTTACCTGTAATGGGAAATTGGGTCCGGGAGCGGGCGGATCAACGGTGCCAATTGCCGGGCTGGTAGTTACCGTCATGGCCGTTTCAGAACAACTGGAACTGCCTCCACCACTTTTGCCACATTTCGATAAACCCAGTACAAGTAAAGCAGTTATGCAAATGAGGGTTATTTTTCTCATAATAAGTAAGATAAGTTCTATTAATATAAACTCTGTTTTTGTGAGAATATTTCACAGGCCGGCATAAAATCCTTTATGGTTCATATACCTGCACATTGCGGCTAAAGCTTTCTTCAAGCGAAATGATAGTATCGGTACGCTCAATCCCCTTGATTTTCTGCAACTCATCGTGCAGTACGAACCGCAACTGGTTAATATCCCGGCAAACCACCTCTGCAAACATACTATAGTTGCCGGTAGTATAATTCAGTCTTACAATTTCGGGAATCTTTTGCAATTCTCTTGCTACAGAATCATACATCGAACTTTTTTCAAGAAATATACCAATAAACGCTATCACATCATAGCCAAGGGCCTTCATGTCCACGTTTAATTTAGTACCTTTAACAATACCTGCTTCCTGTAGTTTCTTAATACGTACATGAATAGTACCTCCGGAAACGAATAGCTTTTTTCCAAGATCTGCATAAGAAATCTCTGCGTTATCAATCATCTCATGAATGATCTGCAGGTCCAGTTTATCAAGATTCAATCTAGCTCCCATTTTAAAGGCAGTTTTTTGTAAATATCAAATAGACAAAGCAAATATTTGAATAATATCGAATTTTTCAAAATTTTCATTGAATTATTTCCAATAATTTCTCAATATTCTTTAATATTGTGCTGTCAATAGCTCTTAAACACGTTTGAGACAAACATTGTGGAGTGATGGAATTTTGGCAGACATGCCCTCTTGTCTCGGGGGTGGGGATAACAGGATAAACGTAGTGTAATGCCGTTTCGGGCAACCGGAACGACTGGGGTTGACCACCACAGATTGCGCTTCAGCTAACTGCCTCGTGGAGGTTCGAGTCCTCCCTCTACAGCATCAAAAGCCTTCCGGCAAACGGGAGGCTTTTTTATTGCCCCTACCTGTTGTGCAGGCCCCTGCAAGTTGCTGGCATTTATCTACTTTTGCGTGCATGGGTCAGAAGAAGTTAAAACGGTTTGCAGAAGTAGCTACGTTTCCGAATGTGTTGCAATATCCAGAGAATATGGCCGGAAACTGGAAGTCATTTTTCAATAATAATCACCCCATTACACTGGAACTTGCCTGCGGCAAGGGTGAATATGCCCTAGGACTCGGAAGACTGTTTCCCGAACGCAATTTCCTGGGAGTTGACCTGAAAGGCAACCGCCTGTGGGCAGGCGCAAAAAAAGCATTGCAGCAAAACCTTACCAATGTAGGCTTTTTGCGTACGCAGATAGATCGCATTGATACCTATTTTGAACCCGGCGAGGTTACTGAAATATGGCTCACCTTTCCTGATCCTCAATTGCGTACCTCAAGAGCTAAAAAAAGGCTTACACATCCCAAATTTCTGCGCCTCTATCAGAAATTTTTGCCTGCTGGTGGCACCATTCATTTAAAAACAGACTCCCCCAGCCTGTACAGGTTTACCAAATGGGTAATAGAACTGCATAACCTGCCGCTGCTGCAGGATGTTCCGGATGTATATGGACAGGGAGCGGTACCCGATATATTAGCTATTAAAACACATTACGAGGGACTGGATATTGCGCAAAGCAGCCGTATACATTACCTTCAGTTCACTTTACCGGCAGCCCCCCTGCCCGATAAAGAAGATGCTTTAAAAGAATTGTTGCGTGAAGAAGAAACTGACAGAAGGAGTTGATTTTTATTATAACGGAGATGGATATATTGTGCTAACAGAAAAATATCATCTTGAACGTGGTGTTTGCTGTGGCAATGGTTGCTTGCATTGCCCTTATCAATACATAAACGTTCCGGAACCCCGCCGTACTGAATTACTACTAAAACGACAACAGGATGGCAACCTCAAAAAATAAGAATACTGCACCAAAATCTGTAAGGCCCTCAGGAAAAAAAGATGACACTTTTTTTGAACTGGTATTTGAGGTGGCAAGACAGATCCCCAAAGGACGTGTAACCTCTTATGGAGCTATTGCAGCTTGCCTGGGTGCAAAAAAATCTGCCCGCATGGTAGGCTGGGCTATGAACCTGGCGGGTAGTGCTAAACCCAGGGTACCTGCACATCGTGTAGTGAACCGCAATGGCATGTTATCGGGCAGGCATCATTTCAATCCTCCTTCCCGTATGCAGGAGCTGCTGGAAAAAGAAGGGACTAAAGTGAAAAACGATACAGTGGTAGATTTTAAAAAACGTTTCTGGGATCCGGCAAAAGAATTAGACCTGTTATAATCCCGCTTACTTTTATTGACCTTCCAGCCTTTTTACATCTGTTTCTGTAAGGTTTAAAAGCAGGATGATATTCTGTTTACGTGGCATAAATACAGCCAGTATAGCCAGGTGAAAAAGGGCGAGTGCTAAAAAAGCATAATTGCCTGTTATCAAAAAACCAATGGCTGCAAACATCCCGGGTACTTCAATCATGGCCCACCAGATAATGCATGCTGTACGGTATTGCTTCATTCTGGAAACACCATCAGTATCAACACTTCCCCTTATCTGCATAATCTTTTTCCTAAACAGGTTAAAGCCAGAGATGACCATACCCAATGATATTATCATTAACACTACCTGCAGCGTACGATCCAAGGATTCACTTTTATTAACAGCAAATCTGTGTGTTTGCAATAATGCGATCACAGCCAGCACAACAAGTGTAAAGCACCCCAGTATGGCAAGGTGGGCGCTTTTCAACTGCCTGAATACATCTGGTTGTTTTTCTTCCATAGCAACAGTTTGCTGTTACGAATAATAAGGACTGATCATTAAATATACAATCACACCGGTTACAGATACATACAGCCATACAGGCCATGTAATACGAGCCAGCTTTGTATGGCCGGGCCACTCAGCCACCAATGCACGGTAAGCAGTAAAAAGAATAAAAGGCAGGATAACAGCTGCCAGGAAAATGTGTGTTGAAAGAATGATAAAGTACACCAGGCGGATAGTTCCTTCTCCTCCGAACTTGGTTTCACCTGCAAACAGGTGATGACAGATATAAGACACCAGGAAGATCACAGAAAGGATCATTGCTGTAAACATGATCTTTTTATGTGCCAGGTATTTCTTTTGCTTCACAGCTACCAATCCTGCGATAAGTAATACTGTTACAATAGAGTTGATCACCGCATTCAGCTTTGCAAAAATGTGCGCATCAAATCCGGGGTTGATATTGAACTTTACCCTGCCCAGTATAACTACAGCAGCAAATACAACAAATGAAAAAATACCAATAAGCCACCTGGCCTGTTTGTCGTTCTTGGTAAGTACCGGAGGTAACATAAAAAGAGTTTAGATTGTTTTGGGTTTCCTGTTTGTAATGATCATCAACACAATTACTGCAATGATCACAATAATGAAGATGGGCCAAAGACCTGCCAGTTCCTGCATTATCGCTGAAGGTTTGCTTTTATCACGCTCCAGCATCAGTCTCGGAATATCCTCTGCCAGTCTTGATAAGGCAACAGAATCAAGCCCGTTATAATAGCCTCTTACTACACGTTCCTTATCCAGTAGTACAAAATAAGGTGAGTGAATAAAGTTCGAATCAACCTGGCCGCCATATGTAACACCCAGTTTCATTTCGTTGATGGCATAATCATAAATATCTTTTTTAGGCCCGGTAAGCAGCCACCATACATCGTGATTAATGCCGTAACGATCTGCATACTTTTTCAATACGGATACAGAATCGCGTTCGGGATCTATGCTGAAAGAAAGAAAATGTACAAAACTGGTATCTATACGGCGGGTAACATCACGCATCTTTAATGCATCCTGCAGGCCTTTCATATTGTGTGTAAGGGCAGGACAAATAGAAGGACAACGGGTAAAGAAAAAGTCTGCAACAATAATGCGCCCTTTCAGATCATCCAGAGACACTTTTTTACCAAGCTGGTTGGTGAGTTCAATATTGGGTAAATGATGCCATACGGTATCACTTACTTCTTTGCCACGCACTACTTTAGTCATCACAGTATCAATATACAGGTGGCGGGGCATTTGTGCAGCATCTTTGCTTACCCCCTTTACCACGAAGTAGCATACAAGGGGTAACAGTATTGCCAAACACAGGGCTAATGCAGCTTTCTGACTCACGATAGATTCATTTTGCTGCGCAAAGTTACCACAGGAAGTGATGCAATGTCCCCAACATCAAAAATAAAAGCCGCAACATCTATGCTGTTGCGGCTTTTACAATATGTTGATTAACAACTCTCTGCTATTAATGCAAGTGCTCGGGCTTTTCTTCACCTGCAGGTTTTGCACCTTCTTCAGGTTTTACTTTCTCCATGCTGCTTTCTTTATAGTAACGGTCATACCTGTTGCGCAGGTTGAGGTACGAGTTACCATCCCACAAAAAGGCAGTAATGAACCATATAAATAACAGACAGGGAAGCGCGATTGTCATTACCATGTTCTTCACCTCATGACCAAGGTGCATAAACTCTGCAATGATATAAAATGCTTTAGCACAAGTAAAGATTATATACAGCACATTGAACCAGTGTTTCAAAGAATGAAAATGTGGCGCAATGAACATACCGATGACCAGCTCGATACAGGTAATTATCAGTAGTATCCAGAATGTTCTCCAGATAATTTTTGTATCAAAGTTCGACCCGTCGTGCGCAGTGTGTGTTGCTTCAAAATTTTCCATACTACTATTGTTAGAAGAATATCGTGATCAATCGGGTTTAGAACAGGTAGAAACAGGTGAATACGAATACCCATACCAGATCTACAAAGTGCCAGTACAAACCAGCTTTCTCAATCATCAGGTAATGGCCTCTGCGGTCAAATACACCTTTGTAGGTCATGATGAACATGATGATATTGATAATTACACCAGAGAATACGTGGAAACCGTGGAAACCGGTAATGGTAAAGAAAAAGTTACAGAAGTTGGTCGAAGGCATTGTTCCATCTGCATTCAGGAAAGGGCTTCCGAATTCGGTTGGAATTTTTCCCCACCAGGCGCCTTCTGCATGTAAGTGAGTCCACTCCCATGCCTGGCAGCTCAGGAACGCAATACCACCAATAATAGTCCATGCCAGCCATTTCAGTACAGCTTTACGGTCGTTGTTGTGACCAGCGCCTACGGCCAATACCATGGTTACCGAGCTCATGATCAGGATAAAGGTCATTAAGCTCACGAACACCAGCGGCAGGTGTGTGTGTCCCATCAGCGGGAAAGAAGAAAACACGTGGTTAGGGTCAGGCCATGAGTTACTGGCGAAACGTGCAGTTCCGTAAGAAATAAGGAATGCGCCAAAAGTAAAAGCGTCACTCATCAGGAAAAACCACATCATCAGTTTACCGTACTCCACGTTATAGGGACTTTTACCCCCAGACCACCATTTTTGATTCGCCGGTATCGCTTGTGCCATGTTACTGTTTTAAAAAGTTCTTTAAATAACTGACTATTGAGTATTTATATTTTTAGCAAAAAGAAAATGAACAGGTAGATCCATAACACGTCTACAAAATGCCAGTAAGTGCTCATTACCTCTACCGGCACCGGGTTATAGTTCCTGATCTTTGAACTGTATGCCCTGAAATAGATCACCAGCAACGCAACGATACCACCCAGTACGTGCAACGCGTGCAACCCAAAGATGATATACAGGAACTGACCAGCTCCTGAACCGGTAAACCTTACTCCAATGCTCCACAGTTGTTTGAACCCTATAAACTGCATTACAATGAAAATGATTCCCAGTATTGCGGTAACCGTCATCAGCCTGCGATACAGCGGCATATTTCTTTCTTTAAAAGCCTTAAGCGCTGCCTGTATCGTTACGCTGCTAACAAGGATCACAGCTGTTGAATAATAAAAGATCGATGGTATTTTAACGGTTGTCCATCCGGGCAAACTGCCTTTTACAATATAGGCACTGGTCAATGCTGCAAACATCATAATGATGCTGCCAATGCCTACCCATAAAGTGAATTTATGGGGATGTATTTTTTGCTTCTGTGTGCTCACAACATTCATATAAATGCTTTCCCTCTTAAATCAATTCTGCACTAGTGTATCTTATCTGCCAGCAATGCAAGGAACACTATTGGCAGGTAAATGTAACTGCTGAACATTACCCTGCGTGCAGCCTTTGCCTCCATTTCGCGATATAGCCTGATGCTTTGCCATATCATAAACAGGTTGGCAATTGCTACAATTATACAGCTTACTATTCCACTGATCCCAACCAGGTAAGGCAATATGCCTACGGGAATCAATACCAATGAATAGATCACTGATTGTATGGCTGAGTATTTACCAGGTCCCTCTGTTGAAGGCATCAGTTTAAAACCGGCATTGCTGTAGTCCTTATGCGCCAGCCAGGCTATTGCCCAGAAGTGCGGAAACTGCCAGAAAAACTGGATGGCAAATAACACCCATCCACCGGCACTCAGATCATCCTGACCTGCAGCCCACCCGATTAAACAGGGAAGACCTCCGGGTATAGCCCCAACCAATACTGAAATGGAACTAACCTTTTTGAGCGGTGTGTACATGAAAGCGTAGATAAACCAGCTTACCAATGCAACACCGGCAGACAGCATATTAAAGAAGTAAGCCAATATAAACAAACCGCCTGCCAGGGTAATAAAAGCGAAGGCCCAGCCTTCTGCCACACTCATTCTGCCAGATGCAACAGGACGTTTTGCAGTCCGCTTCATCAAGGCATCAGTGTCTCTCTCCACTACCTGGTTTACAGCGTTTGCACTTCCGGTTACCAGCATGCCTCCTATAAAGAACAGGATGATCATACCCCAGTCGTAGCTTACAACTTTGGGTGCCAGCAGGTAACTGATTACAGCCGAAAACACAACCATAAAGCTGAGGCTGAACTTAATCAGCAGCATGTAATCTCTTACCTTACCACCTATTGTTAAAGAACTATTTTGCTTCACTGTTTCCACCTGTTTCGTTTTTGAATGTTGGGTGAATAGTGAATGGCGAATCTGACACACTTAAACCAGTTGCACATTTCACATTTTCAAATCCGCACATTATAGCGCATTAGTGTTTGCTTTCGTTAGCGCCGATAGGCTCGGTTTGCGGAATGAAATCGCGGCCATCTTTGCTGTAGTCATAAGCCCAGCGGTGTACTTCAGGAATTTCACCAGGCCAGTTACCGTGTCCGGGATTAATTGGCGTAGTCCATTCCAGGGTAGTAGCACCCCATGGATTTTGTGTTTTCACTTTTCTTCCTTTAAAAATAGAATAGAAGAAGTTGAACACGAACATCAACTGAATTGCAAATACGATCATTGCAACAGTAGAAATGAATTTATTCAGCTCAGCAAACTGTTTGAATGATTCCCAGTTGCTATAATCCATGTAGCGGCGGGGCATACCAGCCAGACCTTCGTAGTGCATAGGCCAGAAGATGAGGTACGCACCGATCAGAGTAACCCAGAAGTGGATATAAGCCATTGTATTATTCATATAACGGCCATACATTTTGGGGAACCAGTGATAGATACCGGCAAACATTCCGAAGAATGATGCCACACCCATTACTATATGGAAGTGAGCGATTACAAAATAAGAGTCATGCAAGTGAAGATCCAGGGTTGAGTTACCCAGGAAGATACCTGTTAAACCACCGGAGATGAACAGGCTCACAAAACCAATTGCGAACATCATACCGGGAGTGAAACGGATATTGCCTCTCCACAGAGTCGTTAACCAGTTGAACACTTTGATAGCGGATGGAACCGCGATCAGCAATGTTAACAGTACGAATACAGAGCCAAGGAATGGGTTAAGACCAGTTACGAACATGTGGTGCGCCCATACCAGGAAGGCCAGGATACAGATGGCAAACATAGAAGCTACCATCGCCATGTAACCAAAGATGGGTTTACGCGAGTTCACTGAAAGTATTTCAGATGCCATACCCATGGCTGGTAATAAGATGATATATACCTCTGGGTGACCAAGGAACCAGAACAAGTGTTGGTAAAGGATGGCATTACCACCTTCGTTAGGCAACGCTTGTTTGGTAGTAGCCAGGTAAATGTCTGACAGGTAGAAGCTGGTGCCTGCGTGACGGTCGAAGAACAGCAGGATGAAACCAGAGAATAATACAGGGAAAGACAATACACCCAATACAGCTGTAAAGAACAGAGCCCAGATAGTGAGCGGCAGTTTGGTCATGCTCATACCTTTAGTACGCATGTTCAGTACAGTAGAAATATAGTTAAGACCTGCAAGTAACTGAGACACTACGAACATCGCCATAGAGGTCATCCACAGATCCATACCCGCTTTTGAACCAGGTGAAGCATCACCCAATGCACTTAACGGCGGATAAGCAGTCCAGCCACCACTGAAAGGACCAGTTTGCAGGAAGAAAGAAGAAATCATTACAATGCTACCACCAAAGAAAAACCAGTAGCTCAGCATATTCATGAGCGGAGAAGCCATATCACGAGCACCTACCTGCAGAGGAATAAGCAGGTTCGCAAAGGTTCCACTTAAACCACCGGTCAATACGAAGAATACCAGTACTGTACCGTGCATGGTAACCAATGCATAATAATGCTCTGCATTGATCTTACCACCTTTGGCCCAACGACCAAGGATCTGCTCCAGCCAGGGGAATGACTGGTCAGGATAACCGAGTTGCAAACGGAACAATACAGACATTAATCCACCCAAGATAGCCCAGATCATACCTGTGATAAGGAACTGTTTGGCGATCGTTTTGTGATCCTGGCTGAATACGTACTTAGTAATAAAAGTTTCTTTATGATGATGCACATGATGTTCGTCATGGTGCACTTCATGAGTGGTTACTACTTCCGGATGTCCGTGCAAAGCTGCGTCGTGGCTCATGATCTGTTTATTTGAAATGGTCTCGAAATTTTATTCAGTTCTCTTTACGGATAAGTTTATTTACCTGCCAGTGCAGTAGTAGCTGCTGCTGCAGATGTTACTGCTTTTGTGGTATCTGTACCCGCGGCTGGTTTCTGATTAGCAGGATCCAGCTCAGGGTGTACCTGTACATAAGCAGACTTCTGTTTTGCTTTCCACAGTAAAAACTCTTCCTGTGTTACTACTTTCACTAAACCTCTCATTGAATAGTGGCCATTTCCGCACATCTGGTCGCAGGAAATCTCATATTCAAATTTAGGATTGCCGGTGATCTTCCTCATTTCTTCAGTAGTGTACTGAGGAGTAAACCACATAGTAGTAGGCGTACCGGGCACAGCATCGGTTTTAAGACGGAAGTGTACCAAGCCCACATCGTGGATTACATCGCGTGAATTGATGATCAGTTTCACAGGCGTACCTTTTACAATGTACAACGCGTCATTGGTAACGATATCATCCTGTGCATATTTGTCCTCGAAGATGAGACCCAACTGGTTGCCACCATCGTCATCGATCTTCTTGAAGTATTTTTTTCCAAATTCTTTATCAGCACCAGGATAGCGATAGATCCAGCCAAACTGTTTGCCGGTAACTTCTACCTGCATAGCATTTTCAGGTGCCTCGCCGGTAATTTTAAACCAGTAGTACAAACCGAAACCTACCAGGATACAAAGCGTAATAGCAGGAACAGTTGTCCATAACATTTCCAGTTTGTTGTTGTGTGGATAGAAATAAGCAGTACGTTTTTCACTGTACTGATATTTATACGCAAACACAAACAATAAGATCTGTGTAATTACAAATACAACGCCTGTGATCAGGATGGTGATCTTCAGCATAGTGTCAATGCTTTCACCATGATCAGAAGCAGATGGGTGTACCATGAGGGTTTTTCCAATCAGCAGGTCATTACACCACCATACGCCTATTAAACCCAGCACAAGGAACACTACCATCAAAAAGGCATTAACCTTATTGTTTTGCTCAAAGGCTTTTTTCTCTCCCTTCAGCACAGATACATACTCACTGGCCTTGGCTATCTGAAACGTGATCAGAAACCCGAGAGCGAGAATAGCCAACAGAAATAATCCGGTTGTTGTCATGATTTAATCAAAAATTTTATTCCGGCGAAACAAGTTCTGTACAACCTGGTGTTCTATCAAAACAGGAGCAAAGTTCCTGCTTAACGGTGAGAATTGTACATATTGTTTTTTTCTGCCTGAAAACAATTAGTTATGAATCAATTCAAGATTTATTGTTCAGATCCACTTACCGATCCATTAGGTATGGTGGATAACACTTTCTTTTATAAACGGATGGTTTTTAGCAAGTAATGGATACTTGGCAAAAGCCTGACCCGCTGTGTACATAATGATACCGATGAAACCTGCAGCCACACCAAAGTCAAACAGGTTCAGTTCAACATGCTCCTGGAACAGGCTGGCGAAGATCATCTGGTAGAAGTCTAACCAATGACCAAAGATGATCACGATTGCCATGAAAGCGATCGTGGTATAGTTCCTTTTTGAACCACGACGCATCAATATCAGCAACGGTGCAAGGAAGTTGATGATAAAGGCAAACCAGTAAAGACCGGTATAAGCACCGGCATGGTGGTCGGTGGTAATACGTGAATTGAAATAAACGGTTTCCTCAGGAATGTTAGCATACCAGATCAGCATGTACTGAGAGAACCACAGGTAAGTCCAGAACACAGAGAATGCAAACATGAATTTACCAAGGTCATGCACGTGCTCCTGGTTGGTGTACTCCAGGTAGCCTTTATTTTTAAGGTATACAGTAAACAATACAATAAGAGAGATACCAGACACCCAGCTACTGGCAAATGTGTACCAGCTATACATGGTAGAGTACCAGTGAGGATCAATACTCATTAACCAGAACCAGGGAATAGTAGACATGGTAGTAAGCGCAAACCATACGATGAAGACCGCAGCCCATACCGTGTTCTTGAAAATATATTTTTTTCGGGCCTCTACGCTTGGTAAAGGATTGTTGTCCAACTCGCGTGATAACAGGCGCATTTTGCGACCCAGTACTATCCACAGACCAATGGTAAGGGTAGTCCAGATAATGTAGAATTTGGCGTTCAGAAAGCCAGCTTTACCTTCCAGGATCTTGTCGCCATGTGGATGCAACCAGTGGTAAATGTGCGGATCAACTGTAACGCAGTAGATCATTACAGCCAGCGCAATGATACCAATGGGGATAACGGCTATTGAAATTGCTTCAGCTACTCTTCTGAAAGTAAGCTGCCAGCTACCAAATGCCAGTGTGGTGGCACAGATAAAGAACATGGATGCGTTGGAAATAAGCAGGAAGAATATGCTGTTGTGCAGCATGGTAGCCCAAAACCTTTTCTGATGATGCTCATCTCCACTTCCATACATGATGAACCCGATAATTACAGCTAATACACCCACAGCCATCAGTGCCATGGACCACGTTTTGTATCGCTTCGGGATGTCAAAAAATTCTTTAATAGCCATTATCAACAATTTATTCGTTCTGTGATCGGGTCTTGATTATTTTTTAGCAGTTGAATCAGTGCTGCTACCGCCAATTTTCTCGGCTTGTTTTCCTTTGATATAGTGAATGATCTGCCAACGCTGTGTGGTAGTTAACTGAGAAGCATAGCTACCCATCAGGTTCTTACCATAAGTAACAGAGTAAAACATCTGTCCTTCAGGCATGTGCAGATAGTTGCCACCAACCAGGTTTGCAGGTTGTGCACCGTAAGGACCTTCGCTTCCGTCAGGTCTTTTCTTCAGCGGGCCACTTCCATCCAGTGCAGCACCATGACAAATACCACAGTTGATAAGATATAAACGCTCTGCTTCTATTTTCTGTACAGAATCCAGTGCAGGCAGCGGATTGGCAATTGTTTTTGAAAGAGCGTAATTAGTTGTATCACCCTGTTTGTCCTGTGTCAGCGGGAAAGGAAGCATTTCGCCTCTTTTCATAGTTCCTGCAACAGGCAGCCTGTTATAATGGATACCCTGTTTTTCCAGCGTATCGTACGGAGCATAAGACTCATAAGCACGGCTGTAGGCCATATCGGGCATATAAACATGTCCCGGACTTCTTCTCACATCACTGCAGCTCCATACTGCTACTGCCAGTACTAAAACAGTTATGATTGATACTTTTTTCATCTGTATTAAAAATTCGTCGTTTAAATGGCGCCGGTAATTCCGGCCATTTACTGGAATGAACTATTCAGTTTATGCTGTAACCGCTTCGCTGGCCGGATACAATTTATCTTCTTTGTCGTAACGACCTAACCACCATCCTGTTTCAGCAGTCTGCACATCAGTTTCTACTGCACCGGCATTCTTCAGGAACGCAAGCACCTCTGCCTCGTTTGTTTTTTCCGTGCACTCAATCACCATTACAAACAGATCGTCTGTAGCACGTGCATGGAAATGATGCTTTTTTACGAAAGGAGCCAACTGGCACAGGTAGCAAAAGGTTAATACCATCCCTACGCAGGCACACAACACGGTAAACTCAAAAGTGATAGGTATCCAGGCTGGTAATGCAAAGTGTGGTTTACCACCAATGTTCAAAGGCCAGTCACTGGTAAATATCCATGAAATAGAACTTAATGCGATAGTAGTACCGGTGATCCCGTAAATGAATCCCGCAGTGTGAATACTGGTATCACGTAAGCCCATTGCTTTGTCGAGGCCATGCACCGGGAACGGTGTATAGATGTCGTGAATTTTATAGCCCGCTTTGCGCACTTTTGATGTAGCGCTGAACAGGGGCTCCTCGTTATCAAAACAACCGACTACAAATTTTTTTACAGCCATATACTGATTTTCAAAATTTCAGATTTCAATTACTGTCCCATCCGCAGATCAACCAATATTAATGGTGATCGTCGTGGTGAGTTTCGTGAACAAACGCTTCCAGTGATTCTTCTTCAATATGCGCCATATCTGCTTTATAATTCTCACCGGATCTTTTCAGGATGTGTTTGATCTCTGCCAACGCAATTACAGGGAAGAATTTAGAGAACAGGAAGTAACAGGTAAAGAACAACCCGAACGTACCCATATAGAAGCCGATCTCCCAGATAGATGGTGCGTAGTAAGTACTCCAGCTACTGGGGATATAATCCCTGTACAGTGAAGTAACGATGATCACAAAACGTTCAAACCACATACCAACGTTCACGATTACAGACATAAAGAAAGTGAACACAATGTTTCTGCGCAGCTTTCTGAACCAGAAGAACTGTGGTGCAATTACGTTACAGCTCATCATCAGCCAGTAACTCCATGCGTAAGGAGTAGTAAGGTCCCAACGGTTTTTGAAGGCAGCAGCTTCATAAGGGTTCTGACCGTACCAGGAAATGAACAACTCTGTAATATAGGCAACACCCACAATAGAACCGGTCAATACAATAACCTTGTTCATTACCTCAATGTGCTCCAGTGTAATATAATCTTCCAGCTTCAGTACTTTACGGGTGATCAGCAACAAGGTTTGCACCATGGCAAAACCAGAGAAGATGGCACCTGCAACGAAATAAGGAGGAAAGATGGTTGTATGCCAGCCCGGGATTACCGAAGTGGCGAAGTCAAATGATACGATAGTGTGTACTGACAATACCAGCGGCGTACTTAAACCAGCCAGTACTAATGACAAACTTTCATGACGTTGCCAGTGTTTAGTAGAACCAGTCCAGCCAAAAGACAACAGGCCATACATCAATTTGCGCCATTTCAGTTTTGCCCGGTCACGTACTGATGCAAGGTCAGGCAATAAGCCAGAGTACCAGAACAACAGTGATACGGTGAAGTAAGTAGAGATCGCGAATACGTCCCACAACAGAGGAGAGTTAAAGTTAGCCCACAGCGGACCGCGGGTGTTGGGGTAAGGCAGTACAAAGAAGGCCATCCACACACGACCCATGTGCCAGATCGGGAACTGACCCGCGCACATTACCGCAAAGATGGTCATCGCTTCAGCCGCACGGTTTACACCTGTTCTCCATCCCTGGCGGAACAGCAACAGGATCGCAGAGATCAGCGTACCGGCGTGACCAATACCTACCCACCACACGAAGTTGGTGATATCCCAACCCCATCCGATGGTTTTATTAAGGTTCCACTGACCGATACCGTACGTTACGTCCCTGTAAATGGAGTACACCCCAAATAACAAAAGAACAACAGAGATAATGAATCCCACCCACCATGATCTGGTTGGCTTGGCTTCAATAGGCCTGATGATATCTTCCGTTACCTGGTGATAATCCTTGCTACCATCTACCAGCGGACCTCTTGTTTGCGATTCGAACTTTAATAATGACATGTTATTCGCTTTTTAGCTATCAGCTCCTCGGCTTTTCGCTGAAAATTTTTTCTATCCTTATCAATGAGTAGTGATGGTGTTATCCGCTCACTACATGCTATCAATCAAAATGTGCCATTGCCTGCACTACGCATTAAGCATGCTTTTCTGCGTGTGCTGCTTCAACTTTGTGACCTTCTTCCTCTTTCTCTTTACCGGCGTCTTCGCTGATTACGCTGGTGTTACGCACTTTAGCCAGGTAGTTGATATTTGGCATTACGTGTATCTGCTCAAGTGCATAGAATACACGGTTCTTGTTCTCTTTCCTTGTTTTGCTGATCAGGCTCTCAGGATTGTTAGCATTACCAAACACGATAGCGTCTGCTGCGCAGGCCTGCTGACAAGCTGTTTTCACGTCGCTGTCTTCCAGAACGCGGTTGTCTTTTTTCGCTTTCAGTTTGCCTTCCTGTAAACGCTGAACGCAGAATGAACATTTTTCAATCACACCACGGCTACGTACAGTAACATCAGGGTTCAGTACCATCCTGGTAAGATCATCGTTCATCATCAGTACAACGTCATCCAGCGCTTTCTCATCTACCAGTGGTTGCTGGTTGTCAGGGAAGCTGTCAGCGCCGGTGTAATCAGCCCAGTTAAAGCGACGTACTTTAAAAGGACAGTTGTTAGCGCAATATCTTGTACCGATACAACGGTTATAGGTCATCTGGTTCAAACCTTCACTGCTGTGGTTAGTTGCAGCTACCGGACAAACGTTCTCACAGGGAGCATTGTCGCAATGCTGACACAGCATAGGCTGGAATACAGTCTGGATGGACTCAGGATCATTAGGATCACCGCTGAAATAACGGTCAATACGCAACCAGTGCATATCATGGTAACGCATTACTTCTGCTTTACCTACAACAGGTACGTTATTCTCTGCATGGCAGGCTACTACGCAGGCACCACAACCATAACAGCTGTTAAGGTCAATGCTCATACCCCATTTAATACCGGGACGGTCATAAGTAGGATACAGTGTGCCTTCTTTCTCGTAGTTGTCTAACCCACCCCACGGTGCCAGCTCTTTCTTTCTTTCATTAAGAACTGTTTCTGGCTCTTTGATGTATTCTTCCAGTGTCAGCTCTTTAACTACTTCGTGACGACCTTCGTATTTAGAGTGCGTTTGTGTTTGTGCAATTTTGTAGGTCTTCTTGGCGTCGGCAATCTCTACCGGTGCACCAGCCCACTCAACAGTAGTACCATTGTACGACAGTAACGGATAAGCGTTAATACCAACCGAACCGCCATCAGAAGTAACTACCGCACGACCAATTTTTTTGCTTCTTCCGTAACCTACCGCTACAGCCACAGTATTTTCCTGTACACCGGGAATTACCAGTACAGGCAGTTCCACTGTAGTATTACCTTTCTTCAGGGTAATAACAGGTTTCTTGGGGAATACTTCGTACTGGTCAGAGCTTTGTCTGTCAGCAAGGTCAATGCCGAACAGCTTCTTTGCCAACTGGGGCGAAATGATCGCATAGTTATCCCAGGTAGCTCTTGTAATAGGATCAGGCATTTCAAGCAACCAGGGGTTATTACCTTGTTTACCGTCACCCAAACCTGTTTTCTGGTAAACTACCAGTTCAGTTTCTGCATTTTTCTTCAGGGCAGATGCAGCAGTGATAGCGCCGGCAACAGCGCCACCGCCAGTGTAAGTAGTACCGCTAACAGTAGCAGCAACTTCTACTACACCATCCTGTAATGCTTTATTGTAATTATCTGCACTGCCCAGTTTAGCAGTCCAGTAATTTTTGAAGTAAACGTCGTAAGCAGTAGCATTACCAGCCCATTTCAGCAATGAGTCCTGGAACTGCCTTGTCTGGAACAATGGGTTGATAGTTGGCTGCATCATAGTGAAGTAGCCAGCTTTAGGTTCCGCATCACCCCAGCTTTCCAGGAAGTGAGGAGCAGGTGCAACGAATTTGCACAGCTCGGTAGTTTCATCTTCACGGTCGTTGAAAGAAACAGTCAACTTAACGTTTTTCAACGCTTTCTTGAATCTTTCAGCTTCTGCATACTCGTATGCAGGGTTAACTCCGTAAATCAGTAAAGCACCTACTTTATTGGCTTCCATGTCTGCTACCAGTGTATTCATATCGCTATCGATACCCTGGTAAGACTGGATGGAAGCAGCCCAGTTGATAGTAGTTCCGTTTGCGCCGATCGCTTCGTTGATGGCGTTCACGATAACCTGTACATCTTTATTATTGCTGTCACTTACAACCAGTGCAGTGCCTTTGTGGGCAAGCAGGTCTTCAGCAGCTTTCTTAATTCCTTTTGCCAGTTTTTCGCTTACACCGCTAACACCCTGTCCGCTTACTGCTGCCAGCAACGCTGCTGCTACAACACCAGCTTCTGATGGACGGTGAACAAAGCGTTCGTCAGCATTGGCACCAGTCATGCTCATAGTGCTTTCAAACTGGTAGTGCTTGCTCATGCTGGGGTTCTTCTCGTTGATCTTTCTGCCGGCAGTGTAGCCATGCTGAAATTCAACGGGATTCAACCATGTTCCCAGGAAGTCTGCACCAAGGCTCACAATCACTTTCGCATTTTCGAAGTGATAAGAAGGAATGGCTTTTTTGCCGTAGCTAACTTCGTTAGCCAGCAGCATACCGCTATATGATACAGCATCAAACTGTACGTGACGGCTTCCGGGATATTTTGCTAAAAATTCTGCAATTACCTGTTTGGTAGTAGGAGAAGTAATAGTACTGGTAAGGATAACCAGTGAGCTACCTGTAGAAGCGATTGCTTCTGCTACCTGTTTGTCCAGCGCTTCGTAAGACACTGCTGTGCTATTTGCAAGCGGGTGCTTCAGACGGCCTGTATCATACAGATCGAGTACAGACGCCTGTACCCTTGCCAGTGTACCACCTTTAGAGATGGTCGACAAAGTGTTTCCTTCTATTTTGATGGGACGTCCGTCTCTTACTTTGGCAACGATGGAAATTGCTTCACCACCGCTAACATATGTGGTAGCGTAATAATCAGCCACGCCTGGTACCAGGTTCTGTGGCTTATTTACATAGGGGATAGCTTTTCTTACAGGAGTTTCGCAGCTTGCAGCAGCCATAGCAGCAGCAGTGCTGAAACCTAAGTACTTCAGAAAGTCTCTGCGGGATGCAGGGGCATTGGCTAATCCTTTTTTATCAACAGTTTCAAATGGTAACTCCTCGCGGAATTCGTCTTTTGACAGTTGTTGATGGGCTTCACTGTTATTGAGCTCTGAAAAACTCTGCCAGTACTTTTTTTTAGCCATTTATCTTTTGATTTGAGAATTTGAAAATTGACCAGTTTGAAAATGAAAGCGAACAATCGTTACAATAACATCTTCAAATAAAACCGTGATTATCTCTTTTCCCGCGAATCAAAAACCTGAAGAATACTTTCAAATTTTCACATTCGCACTTTTGCACATTAATAGTGACACTTCTGACAATCCAGGCCACCAATATCTTTTACAGTTACACTGTCTCTTTTACCAGCTTTGATCTCATCGTGGTATTTAGCGTAAATACTGTAGAATTTATTGCCGTTGCCTTTATCATCATTAAAGTCAACTTTTGTTTCGCGGTGACAGTTAACGCACCAACCCATGCTCAGTTCTGCAAACTGGTACACTTCATTCATGTTGGTGATTTCACCGTGACAGGTCTGGCACTGTACTTTACCAGCGCGTACGTGTTGTGCGTGGCTGAAGAATACATGGTCTGGCAGGTTATGGATCTTAACCCATTGTACACCTTTAGCCTCGCCAGTGTATTGCTTTTTGGTTAAGTCATAACCAACTGCATCATACAGCTTATGGATCTCTGCAGTACCGTCAACTTCAGAACCATCTTCGCGATACAGTTTTTCGCCTGTATACTCGTTGATAGCAAGGTGACAGTTCATACAAACATTCAGCGAAGGAATGCTGGCCTGTTTGCTTTCCCATGCACCACCGTGGCAATACAAACAGTTGATCTGGTTGGTGCCGGGGTGAACTTTATGTGAGAAGAAAATTGGCTGAACCGGTTGGTATTTTTTAGCACGTCCTAATCCGATAGCGCCTTTAACTACGTAAAAGCCACCAACAACGAAAAGGATCAGTGTTAATACCGTGATGTAAGTTTTGTTGCGATAGAAGGGGATGGGCTCGTGAGAAGGATTGCCCTCTTTGTCATCACTCAGCTTGCGGAGGTTGCTGTTTACCTGCAGCATAATCAATGCTACTACAGCAAGAATGAGTGTTAATACGCCGTACAGGATGGAGTTATCAGTCTCTCCCATTTCGCCGGTAGGAGCATTAGAACCTCCACCAGTTACAGGAGCCTTATACTCCTCAACGTATTTAAGAATCGCGTCAATTTCCTTATCCTCAAGAGCAGGAAACAGGTTCATTGGCGTCTTATTCCACTTGGCAAAAAGATCAGTAAAGTATTTATTACCTGTCTTTAATACCGCTCCGTTGTTACGAATCCATGCATGCAGCAGTGCCTTGTCCTTTACACGTTCCTGAACGCCTTTCAGTGCCGGACCAGTCATATCCTTTACAGGGTTGTGACAGGTGGCACAATTGTCTTTAAATAGCTGGGCTCCGTCTTGCGCTGCCAGTCTGCTTCCAAACGACAATAAAGCTAATAACAGTACTGTGAGAAAGGCTTTCTGGGTAATTGGTCTGTGTTCAATCATATCAGTTGAATATGACGCGATTATGTGGAAAAATCTCCCGAATTGGCTGCAAAAATAAGTCAGGATTTCAACAAAATATCAACATATTCAAATTTTTTTTGAGCCAGTCTGGGCGCGGGTTTCAGAGGATTTTCGATCAATGGTTGATACAAAAAAGAAATTTGTGTCATGTTTTTGTCACCTGCGTTTTTGTTTCCTCCTCTCCACATTTTGCTTATTGTGTTTTACCCTCACATTTTCTTTTTTGACATATCTTGATTCAGATCATTCCATTTACACCCTCTGCTTAACTCAAATTTTTACTGCATTTTTGCGTCATGTTCCAGCGACTGCAAAAAAAATGGAAAGTAAACGGAACCCAGTTATTCCTTATACTATGTGTTTTTGCCATTACAGGTACCACCACAGCTTACATTACAAGGCAGGTTACTACCTGGTGCCAGGTACAAACGTATTCATGGGCCTACTGGCTGCTTAAAATTGCCATTTTGATCTTTGGCTACCAGGTACTGATCCTTCTTATTGCAATTCCATTCGGACAATTTTCTTTTTTCTGGAAGTATGAGAAAAAGATCCTGGCAAGACTGGGGCTTATTAAAAAAGAAACAAACAACAACGGCACTAATAATAAAGAACAGATAATGCAAGCGGGAAAAGGAACAGTCAACATTGCCATTTTTGCTTCGGGAGCAGGCTCCAATGCACAAAAGATCATTGATCATTTTCGCAATGATATCAATATTAAGGTCGCATTAATTGTGTGTAATAAACCCAACGCAGGGGTATTGGACATTGCGGTACGTGAGCACATACCATATATATTAATAGAAAAAGAACAATTTTTCAGGGGCAATGGTTATGTAGATGAACTCCACAACTATCATATAGACCTGGTAGTGCTCGCCGGTTTTTTGTGGAAAGTTCCTGTATCGCTGGTAAATGCTTATTCCGGTTCTATTGTCAACATTCACCCCGCCCTGTTGCCTGCTTACGGCGGAAAGGGCATGTACGGAGCCCATGTACACAACGCTGTAATTGAAGCGGGAGATAAAGAAAGTGGTATTACTATCCATTATGTAGATGAGCTGTACGATAACGGCAAGATCATTTTACAGGAACGCTGTACCATTGAGCCTGGTGATACTCCTGAAACATTGGCTGCCAAAATTCATACACTGGAACACGCTCATTACCCGCTGGTAATTGAAAAAATTTGCAGGGAACTGCAAAATCGGCGTTAAAACACTTTAACTCCTTCGCCTATTTCCCGATATTGCACAACACAACCAAACTATACATTTTTTGTTCTTACTGCGGCTTTCAATAATAACGGCTTGTTTACTGGCCCTGTGGTCAGCTACGGTTACAGCACAGGTGCGTGTTACCGGAAAGGTATTTGACATGACCCAGTCTACCCCACTGTCGTCTGTAAGTGTGATGAGCAATTCAGGTATGGGTACAGTTACCGATTCTTTGGGACGATACACGATCATTGTGCCGGAAACAGACTCCATCTGGTTTTCGTACCTGGGCAAGCCTACTCCAAAATACCCGGTAAAAACTATCCCCAATATTCACAACTTTGAGATCTCGCTCCACGTAAATGTTACGGAATTAAAACAGGTAATGGTTGCACCACGCGACTATCATCTTGATTCTATACAGAACCGGCAGGACTATGCCAAGGCATTTAACTTTAAAAAGCCCGGCTTTGGGGTTTCCACCACTCCTACAGGCGGTGTAGGTATGGACCTCGACCAGTTTATCCAGATGTTCCAGTTTAAAAAGAACCGTCGCATGGCAGCCCTCCGCGACAGGCTGGAGCAGGAAGAAGAAGAGAGTTACATTGATCACCGCTTTAACCGCGCGCTCATTATCCGCCTTACCAAATTACATGGTGCCGACCTCGACACTTTTGTAACCCGTTACAGACCCGATATTGTATTCATTCAAAAAGCCACAGAATACGAACTGCAGTATTATATCAAAAAAAGCTACGACCACTACATGGCCAGCAAACCGGAAGCAGTAAAACCTGAAAAGGATTAGCCGGTGAAGGTATAAGGTTTAAAGTATAAGGGCTTTAATGCTAGCCCAATTCCATTTTCTTATTCCCTGCGCTAGCAGCAATCCTCTGTCCTATTGACTCTCCTTACTTTTTGACTTCTCTGACCCATTTGCACATCAGCAAATTTGCAAATCCGTACATTATTCAGATCTAAGACTTTTTGAAGGATTGGCTATCGCTGCTTTAAATGCCTGGAAGCTAACTGTCACCAATGCAATCAATATTGCCATAATCCCCGCAACAGCAAACACTACCCATCCGATGCTGATACGATAAGTATATCCCTGCAACCAGTTATGCATTATCCACCATGATAACGGGAAGGCTATTATACAGGCAATAGATACCAACTTCAAAAAATCTTTTGACAACAAAGCAGTAATTCCTGATACACTTGCTCCCAGCACTTTCCTGATACCAATTTCTTTGGTCCGCAGTTCGGCCATATAAGCAGCCAAACCAAACAAACCAAGACAGGAAATAACAATGGCCAGTATAGCAAATACCTGCGATAAGCTACTGATGAGCATCTCTGTTTTGAACATGTTATTAAACTGGTCGTCCACAAATTCATACTCAAAAGGAAAAGCAGGATTGTTTTTCTGCATCACACCCCCCAGCTTTGCCAAAGCCTGTTCTGCATCTGTATGCGGTTTTACACGCACGTACATCACTGTTGCTGTGTATTGCGGTTGCATACAGATAAAGATCACGGGGTCTGGCTTCTCATACATATTGCCATATACATAATCATTCACCACTCCTACGATCGTTTGTTTTGATGTATCTCCGTCCATCCACAGTTGTTTGCCTACTGCACTACCCTTACCTATCAACCTCGCAAAAGATTCTGTAATGACTACATTGATCTTTCCGTTTACAGGAACCGAATCGCTATCAACAAAACCGCGCCCGTCAAGAACACTAATACCACTGGTTGCCATAAACTCAGGCGTAACAGAGCGGTAAGAGATCAGCGTTTCATCTTTAGAAGCCTTTCCTTCCCAGCGAAGACCGCCGGTGTTATTACCATTATAAATTGTTTCATGGTCCGAAAGTGCAGCATTCTCTACAATACCTGTATTTAAAAGATCCTGTTTAATGACTGCAAAGTTCTTTTTCATATCGCCACGTACCGGTATCTCTATCAGGTTACTTTTTGCAAAACCCAGTTGGCGATCCTTCACATGCTGTATCTGCCGGTAAATAACAATAGTGGCAATAATAAGTGTCACAGAAATAGTGAACTGTAATACTACCAGGCCTTTTCTCACCAGTGCAGCTCCGCCTGCCTTTACTTTTAACCCTTTTAAAACGGCAATAGGATTGAATGAAGAAAGGTAAAAGGAAGGGTAGCTGCCGGCTACAAGGCCACACACCAATACTATCGACAATAAAAACAAAACATGGCTCAATGAACCCAACTTCAGGGAAAGTGTTTTCTGCACCAGTTGATTAAAGGCGGGCAGTGCAATAGCAACCAGCGTCAACGCAACAGCGGTTGCCAATGCCGACATAAACAAGGCTTCGCCTATGAACCGGAAAACAAGGCTTTGCTTACGTGCTCCCAGTACTTTGTGTACACCAACCTCCCTGGCTCTTTTCTCACTGCGTGCTGTGGCAAGATTCATAAAATTGATACAGGCAATACACAAAATGATCCATGCAATGATCGAGAACATGCGTACATAGGCAATTCTTCCTCCTCCGGTTTTTACGCCATTCTCAAATTGGTTATATAACCGCCAGTCATTCATGCCAAACAAAAACAGGTGGCTGATAGAAGCATTATCATGTTTCTGTGTATAGCCATATAATTGTGCATCAACAGTTATGGCAGAGGTGCCGGGGTTCAATTGAACATAAGTAGTAATAGAATAGTTTTTCCATGACGATAACCAGTCTTTGTTTTCATCGTAAAAAACATCAAAAGGGGCAACCCATTCAAACTGCAGACTTGAGTTTTCAGGAATATCTTTTACAACACCACTGATCACGTAATCCTGTTTATTATCCATGCGCACTATCTTTCCTATAACATTAGCAGCAGCTCCAAAAAACTTAACAGCTGCCTTTTCAGTGATCACCAGTGAGTGCAATTGCGAAAATGGAGTATGAGCATTGCCCTGTACAAAAGGCAATGTAAACATGCTGAACAACGAAGCTTCTGCATAACATCCGCCGGCGTACATAGGTTTATTGTTAACAGTAAACAGCATGCTGGCCGTTCCTTCCGATTTACGGCAAGCACTTTTAATACCCGGAATATCATTTTGGATCGACGGCCCTGCCAATGCCGGAGTAGACCAATGAGTAACTGTGCCTGCAGAATAAGCCTCGTTTACACGCACAGCATACAAATTGTCTTTATTGATATGCATGTCATTGTAATTCACTTCATCTTCTACCCACAAAAAGATCAACGCCGCACATGCTATACCAATAGCCAAACCGGCAATATTGAGAATGCTGTACGTTTTGTTTTTCAGGAAACTCCGTAATGTTGTTTTAAAAAAATTGCGCAACATATCTTTCCGTTTAATTGAGTGATGAGTACTAATTCAATGTCATTATGGGGGTTCGGATTTTCTGTTTTGAGGATTACCCGTGCTTGTACCTTGTTTCTTTTGCCTTATGTTCTGCTTTAATCGTTATTCCGCTCTCAGGCTCTTGGTCGGATTCGCCATCGCTGCTTTTACCGCTTTAATACTTACTGTAGTAAGTGCAATTACAATAGTAATAACCGCAGCCAGTACAAAGATCCACCAATCCAGCTCTGTACGGTAAGCAAAGTTCTGCAGCCAGTTGTGCATGGCATAATAACCAGCCGGCATAGCAATAACTGTAGCTAACAATACAGGCTTCAGCAGGTCTTTGGATAACAGCAACACAATATTTTTTGCGGAAGAACCCAATACCTTACGCACGCCGATTTCTTTTACACGCTTATTTGCAGTAAACGATGCCAGGCCAAATAAGCCAAGGCAAGCCACAAAAATGGCCAGCCCTGCAAATATGCTGAGTATGGTTTGTTGCCTGATATCTGTTTTATACATTACATCAAACTTCTGGTCGAGGAAGCTGTATTCAAACGGAAAGCCCGGTGCTACTTTAGCATACACCTTTTTAATAGTCGCCAGCGAAGAACTAATATCTGCTCCTGGCTTTAATTTTACTACAATTACCCTGAAATCATTACCGGGCGCAATGACCAGCGGTTCCATTTTCTGTTTGAGCGACAAAAAGTTGAAATCTTCTATTACACCAACAATATGACGGGGTTCTTTATCACGAACTGCATTTTTTATCCATTTGCCAATTGCCTGTTCGGGCGTAAAGCCCAGTAAGCCGGCAGCAGTACGGTTGATCAGTACAGCACCTGCTGTATCAGTGGCAAAGCGTCCTGAAAGATCACGCCCTGCAATAATTTTTAATCCCAATGATTTTACATAATCAAAATCTGCAAACTCTGTTCTGTACCTCACCTTTTCAGGCTGACCCTCCGCTTCAAATCCATGGATATCAAAAAAACCTCCGGGTTCTCCACACATAGAAGATACTGAAGCCACATTATTACTGGTCAGCAGTTCCGATTTAAAAGCCTCATGATGTTCATACAGATCACTATTGTAGATCGGCACAAGGATAGATTGCTCTTTGCTGTAGCCCAGTTCTTTATTCTTCACATAGCTCATCTGGTTCATAATAATAATGGTGCCGATAATGAGGAACACAGAGATACTGAACTGAACCACTACCAACGCCTGTCTGAAAAATGAGCCGCTTTTACCCAGTCGCAATTTGCCTTTCAGTGCCTGGATAGGCGAAAAAGCAGAAAGAAAAATGGCAGGATAACTTCCGGCAAGACAGCCTACCACAAGAATTACCCCTGTAAGGAACAGGTAAATGGCTGGTGTATTCCACGAAACACTTAACGTATATCCAAGTAGCTGGTTGTATAAGGGCATCAGCAACTGCAACAGGCCAATGGAAAGTACACAGGAAATGATAGTAAGCAATACAGACTCACCAATAAACTGCCATACAAGATGGTTACGCAATGCGCCCATCACTTTACGCAGCCCTACCTCTTTTGAACGCTCCACAGCACGAATGGTAGAAAGGTTCATAAAGTTGATACAGCCTATCAGTAGTATAAGGACGGCAATAGAAAGAAAAATATACACTACTTTTTTATCGCCATGATTGGGATCAAAAGAATTGCCCGGCAGAAAATAAACATCCTTCAACGGTACAAGGCTTAGGCTGAAGTTCATACCAAAAGCCCGCATTTCCGTACCCATATGTCTTTCCATAAACTGCGGAAAGCTTTTTTCAAGCTGTGCTTTATTGGCATGTTCATCCAGCAGCAGGTAGGTAACGTTGTTATTATTGATCCATTTTTTAAAAAAGTCTTCATTGTTATACATCGTAATAGAATGGACTAGGTCAAACTTCAGATGCGAGTTGGCAGGAACATCCTTTGCAATACCTGTTACCCTTAGCTGGTGCGTTTTTTCAGCTTCTATTACTTTCCCCATAGGGTCCTTGTCACCAAAATATCGTTTGGCAGTTGACTCAGTCAGTACAACACTGTTAGGGTCGCTTAACGCTGTGGACGGATCACCTTTAATCAATGGAAAAGAGAACATATTGAAAAAACCAGGATCTGCGAGGTAGATACCCTTTTCATGGAACGACTTATCGTCAAATGTTATCAGCTCATTAGTAGGCATCACTCTCACAGCCTGTTTCACCACGCCATTATAGTCGTTCAATAAAGCGGGAGCGTAAGGGCCCGATAACCAGGGCACCGCAGGTCTTGTAGAATCAAAGCTGCGCATTACCCGGTAAATATTTTTACCCTGCTTATGAAAACTATCGTAGCTGAATTCATTCGTAATAAAAAGAAAGATCATCATGCAGCAGGTAATACCAATCGTCAACCCCAGGATATTGATCAGGGAAAAAACCTTGTTCTTGGTAAGATTGCGCCAGGCTATTTTAAAATAGTTTTTCAGCATAGTAACCCCGTTTAAGTTAAGGCACGGAAAAAGGTACCAGAAAAATGCCACTTATCCATATTTTTGACAATCAGCCCATTATACTTCTTTCGCTTGTTTCAACTGTTCGCTTTTGGTACATCAGCTGTACGCCTGTACGCCAATAGTATTCTTATCAATTCATTTGTAAACTATCAGCGCATGCCTTCTGCATCGCAATGCAGTTTTTATTATCTTTCGCTACCAATTATTGATTCATGAAAAGATTAAGCCTGGCTCTCCTGTTTATACTGTTTGTATTAGTAGTTACAGCCCAACACCCCGTTATTGCTCCCGCTGCCAGCCCCGAAGCTGCCGGTTTTTCTACACAAAGACTTACACGTATTGATAAAGTGATCAATGAATATGTGGATAAAGGGAAAATAAACGGTGCAGTAGCATTGATTGTACGAAACGGTAAGATCGCTTATTACAAAAGCTTTGGCTACGATGATATAAAAGCAGAAACGCCATTAAAAAAAGACGCCATTTTCCGCATTGCGTCGCAAACAAAGGCCATTACCAGTGTTGCCATCATGATGCTGTACGAAGAAGGAAAGTTTATGCTGGACGATCCTATCTCCAATTACATTCCCGAATTCAGAAAGCCACGTGTGTTGGACCAGTATAATGCAAAGGACACTACCTATACTACCTTGCCCGCCAAACGCGAGATCACCATCCGCGACCTGCTTACACATACATCCGGTATCGGTTATGCACAGATTGGCTCCAGGGAAGCAACGGCCATTTATGCCAAGGCCGGCGTAGTAGGCGGTATTGGTGTGGACAATATTTTACTGGCCGATAAAATGAAAATACTCGGCACGCTTCCTATTTTCCATCAGCCCGGTGAAAAATTCACTTACGGTCTCAATACTGATGTACTGGGCTACCTTGTAGAAGTAGTATCAGGCCTCAGTCTTGACGAGTTTTTAAAAACACGCATTTTTGAACCGCTGGGCATGAAGGATACTTACTTCTATCTTCCCAAAGACAAACAAAGCAGGCTGGTTTCGCTGTATACAGAAGACTCTATTGGTAAGGCGGTAAAAATGCCTGCTCAATACAGCCTTAATGGTACCCTCAACCGCGATTATCCCAATAGCGATGGAACTTATTTTTCCGGTGGCGGTGGTCTTTCTTCCACCATTTACGACTATGCTATCTTTCTGCAAATGTTGCTGAATGGTGGCGAATACAATGGTAAAAGACTGCTGGCTCCCAATACTGTGCGTATGATGACCATGAACCAGATTGGCGACATAGATCGTGGAGCTAATAAATTTGGTCTCGGTTTCGGCATTACCACTGCCAAAGGCAGCGCATTATTACCAACACAGGAAGGTACATTTGAATGGGGAGGCATGTTCTCTACCACCTATTGGGTTGACCCCAAAGAAAAGCTGGTAGCACTGATCTATCGCAATGTGTACCCTACCCGTTACGGCAGCCTGGCAAATATTTATAAAGTACTGGTATACCAGGCTATGGTCAATTAAAAGATATACAGTAATCATACTATTTAATCATAACCACTATATGAATACATTATTTGTGAAAAGAAGCGGTATTGTGTTGTTGCTGCTGATCGCAACATCCTTACTGCGCGCCCAATCAGATGCCACACCCGCTTTTGTAAAAGATAGTTTAGACGCCTACGTAGAGCGGGCCTTGAAAGAATGGCAGATCCCGGGCGTTGCAGTGTGCGTTATAAAAGACGGAAAAGTAGCAGTAATGAAGGGCTACGGCGTAACAGAAGTAAACGGAACCAGTAAAGTAGATGAGAACACCCTGTTCATGATCGGTTCCAATTCAAAGGCCTTTACGGCAACAGCGCTCGCCATGTTGCACGCCGGTAAAAAACTATCGCTGGATGATCATGTGCAAAAATGGTTACCGGATTTTAAGCTATACGATCCGTGGGTGGCCAAAGAAGCCAATATCCGTGACCTGCTTTGTCACCGGCTGGGCTTTGAAACCTTCCAGGGCGATTTCATGTATTTCGACTCTGATCTTAGCATAGCAGAAGTACGCGAAAAAATGAGCAGGGTAAAGCCCGAGTATAGTTTCCGCAGTCAATGGGGCTATACCAATTCGGCTTTTCTAACCGCTGGCGAAATTATACCCAAGGCAACCGGCAGAACATGGGCACAGTTTATACAGGACAGCATCTTTACTCCGCTGGATATGAAAAGATCCCTGCCGTTGTCAAAAGACATTGTAAATGCCACCAACAAAGCATCGGCCCATACTGTTGACCAGGGTGTACTGAAAAAGATCCCTTACGGTAATCTTGATAATCTTGCACCTGCAGGCAGCATCTCTTCCAGCATCAATGATATGAGCCATTGGGTGCTGATGCAGCTGAACAATGGAAAATATGATAACAAACAGGTAGTGGCTTCTGCAGCCATTGCACAAACACGCCTGCCCCATTCTATCCTGGGCAATGGTGGGCACAGGTACAACCGCTCACATTTTAGTCTTTACGGTCTGGGGTGGTTTTTACAGGAATATGCAGGCCGCAAAATTGTGGCGCATACGGGCGGGGTCAATGGCTTCGTTACCAGCGTGGCATTGGTTCCTGAAGAAAAGCTGGGCATTATTGTGTTGACGAATACAGATGCCAATAATTTTTATGAAGCATTGCGCAATGAAATTATGGACGCCTACCTGGCCCTGCCATATCGCAACTATAGCCAGACAACATTGGCTGATTATAAAGCCGGGCTGAAAGAAGAAGCAGACTGGTTGAAAAAAGAAAAAGATACCGTGGCCCTTAAAAATGCTGCCGCATTACCATTAACAGCCTACACAGGTGAATACAAAGACGCTGTTTACGGCAAAATGAACATCAAACAGGAAAACGGTAAGCTGATCATTCGTTTTGAACACCACCCCGGCAGGTATGGTACTTTAGAGCCACTGGGCGGCAACCGTTTTCTGTGTACTTACAGCGAAGCGCTATATGGTATCAAAATTTTACCTTTCACGGTAGAAAATGGTAAAGTAAAATCTGTAACCGTTACCGTAGCAGATTTTGTAGAGTTCACACCTTACGAATTTTATAAGCAATAAACTGGCTGAACAATATCTCATACTATGGATCAACTAAATTTAGGCATTGGCACAAGATTGCAACACACGCATTATGGACCCGGCGTTATTGTAGGCATCCGGTACGCAACCTATCTTATTTCATTCATCAACCACGGAGTAAAAGAGATCGACAAAAACGACCCTTCGCTGGACGAGATCATTCCTGAAAATGTAACGGAAGAGATCGAAACCCATTCCGATGTTGAAAGATCATTGTTGAAGATCCTTCGCCTCTGGGGAGGCTTTACAGAAGAGGTACCACTGGGCGATCGCTGGAAAGGCGGTCTTATGTTATTACAGCCTGCTGATAAAACACAGAAGCCCAAAGAAATACCTGTAGATGTTTTCTTTCACAAAATTGTAATGTTGCGCGACAGGCTGCGTGTGCTGGAGCAGCAGGTAAATGCACACAAGACCCTGAGCGACGAAGACAAAGTAAACCTGCAGCAATACATTACACGTATTTATGGTTCACTCACCACGTTCAATGTGTTGTTCAAAAACAAGGAGCAGTGGTTTATTGGCGAAAAAGGCTCGAAAGAAGATTAAAACAGTTCCATTGCATATTATTAAGCCCGGCGCACTTTGCACCGGGTTTCTTTTTACCTGCAACCAGTGCCTTCACCAGCCACTAACCAAACAACATTGAGCAATAATTGATGGCTCTATCGTTTAATCGCCGCGGATGAAATCCAAACCATCAAACTATTTAGCAATCTAACCATCCGGAGGCCAGGCCTGCCTTGCAGTGAATACCGCCCTGATTTATTTTCAAATAATCCGGAATAAGAATATCTTTATAAAGCAACACGTGCCGCCAGGCACAACTATCATTTAATCCATCCCAGGCGCTCCTAAGCTTTACAGTTCTACACTGTGTTGCAAAAATCCTCTTTCAGAGCACGAAAGAGGGTGGAGGCTGCATGAAACAAATACCATTGCCATTTTACCTTATCCTGATCAATTTACTGACCGGTACATTGTACTGGTAAATGCCCGTTGTGCCCTGCACAATGGAAAGCAACTGAATACGCGTTAGCAAACGGGTACCGGAGGCCTTGCTTCCTGTACTGTATTCTCAATTCTTCAAAACAGTAAACATGAAAGGAACTGGTAATGAATTATTGCGCAAGGAATCAGAACAACCATCAACTGTTAGGCGATGGGCGCCCCTGCAATTCATTATTGACATGGTACATGCAACCAGAAAACTGCTGAAAGATGTTATTAAAAGCAGGAAATGGGTATTTATTTACCGGAAGGAAAAAACAAAAGAGAAAAGCAGTACCTATATCGAAATTCATTACAATGATTAGGTTCATTGATTGTAATCAGACCTTTCACTTTTTTTTACTGCTGCTTTACTTACTACAGGCATGTGAACAAACGTTCCCAGTTCCTGCCTGTTCAATAAAACACCTACCCTGTGCGATTGCCTTTGCAATACATCTTCTTTATGATTTACCGGGTGGTAGTTTTTATTAGAGCAGGGACTAAGTATATTACCAGGTGATTTAGAGTTTTGTATTACTGCTTCTTCTATCCCCGCAGCCTTGCTATGCTGCGCTTCAACCTCAGCTATATCAACAATTGTGCGGATAACAACTGCGTATAAAGGATACGCTGTTTTCTGTTTTGCCAGCGTTGCTGTTTCACGCTCCGCCTCCGTGATGCCTACCCCTCTTTTATCAGCAACAGCACGCATAATATTTTCAGCCCAGTTATTCACAACCGGTTTAAACAATATCTGCAGGGCTGCATCTGTACCATTCGCTGCAGCTATAAAAGCTTTTGCAATAGAACCTGTATGTACATTCACCGGTTTTACAAAAGCTTCACGTAAGCCATAATCAGTAATAGCAGCATTATTATCTACCAATGCAGTTAGCTGATCGGTAGTAGCAAATGAATATTGAATACCTGCCGATGTAAGTCTTTGCAACAGATCTGCTACATTACTTTCACCACAGGTCAATTGAAAGCTGCTGTTATTGCCACTGGCAATGATCTCAAAAGACAACTGGTAGTTACAATTTGCCAGTATATTCAGTAGGGGAGTAATATTTTGAGTTAACCATTCGATCCGCAAACAGGTAACGGCCCCTGCTTCAGCGGGTGCAAATGCTTCCGGGCTTTGTTTTATCTGCGCCAATTGCTCCATAAACGCATCACGGGGTACAAATAGCTTCTTTACAGCGCCGGCTATTTTGCCAAAGAGGCCATTTTTTTTCTGTGCAGCAGCAAATGTTTCCGGAGTAGCCGAAAAAAAGAAAGGCTTGAATGCCGGTTCAATATCAACCGGTTCATCAAACAACCATGAGCCTTTTACCTGTTGCTCCCATTCGCTGTAACGAACGGAATTTTTTTCTATTCCAGTTTGCATCTTTAAGGGTTTTCTCCATTCATAACGATCGGTTTCATTACAGACGGAGGTCATCAATCAAACGCCTTTAACCGTTTACTATATTAACGTAAAACACATAAGGCATACCGGTAGCCGTAGGCACTAAACAGTTCTCTGAATTATTTTTTAGTAGCCAATAACAGAAAGTACTTATCCTGTTTCTCGGAAAAGAACATTCAATCAGCTACATGATAAATTCATGAACATCAAAAGCTAACAAAGCAATCGTACAGATTAGTGCTAACAAACGAGGGCACGCAGTAGCATTCTTAACAGGTAATAGGGAAATTTCAAGGATGTGTGTGGTTCATTAAAGATAGAGGATATATGTACCCCTATAGGGTTTAAATAACTATATAAAAATATTAAAATAAATAACAAGTCACAAGAATTTTGTCAGCAATTACACTTAGAGCAGTTGCCAATTATCTTACAAACCCCTCTTTCATAAAAAAACTATACCTGTTAACAACCCGCTTTCAAAAAATATGGAGGTAACCACTATCTTTAAGGCATTCCAAATTATCTAAATTCAGCACATGAGTATTGTAACCCGTTTGTTTCTGTTAGGCGGATTGGTTTGTGCAGGTACTACTGCGGCAATTGCCCAAACAGCAGGCAAATATGATCAGCATGAAGCCTTTGCCCCTTTGTTTTACCCGGCTTATGGCGATGAAGTACGCGCAGCAGATGGTACTCCCGGCCCCAAATACTGGCAAAACCGGGCAGATTATAAAATTGAGGCCTCACTTGATGACTCATTACAGGCTATCAGCGGTAACGTTTTGATCACATATACCAACAACAGCCCCCAGTCACTGTCTTTCGTGTGGCTGCAACTGGATCAGAATATTTACAACCAGAATTCACGTGCTGTAGCCGCTACCGCTTTATCCGGCGGTCGCTGGGCAAACCGTAACAACTTTGATGGCGGTTATGGCATCGAAAGCGTAACCCTCGTTACCGCCGATGGTAAAGAGACTAAAGCAGATTATTACATTTCAGATACCAGGATGCAGATCAAACTGCCTGCAGGCATCAAAGCACAGGGCGGTATTGCTAAATTCAAGGTTAAATACCACTTCAATGTTCCGGAATACGGTACCGACCGCATGGGCCGCCTGAACACCAAGAATGGCTGGATCTATGAAATTGCACAATGGTATCCCCGTATGTGTGTGTACGACAATGTGAATGGCTGGAACACTTTGCCTTACCTCGGCCAGGGTGAGTTTTACCTGGAATATGGCAATATTGAATACAGCATTAACGTACCCGGCACCCACATTGTAGTAGGTTCCGGTGAGTTACTGAATCCCACTGAAGTATTAACTCCTGAGCAGCAGAAACGCTATGCACAGGCAAAAGAAAGCGAGAAAACAGTAATGCTGCGTACGGAAGAAGAGGTAACCAATCCTGCCTCCCGTCCCGACAAGAAAAGGCTGACCTGGAAATTCAGGTGTCTGAACACCCGCGACGTAGCATGGGCTACCTCTACTGCGTTTGTATGGGATGCGGCACGCATGAACCTGCCCGGCGGTAAAAAAGCAGTGGCAATGTCTGTTTATCCTGTAGAAAGTGCTACTGAAAAAGGCTGGAAACGCTCTACTGAGTTTGTAAAAGGCGCTATTGAATATTATTCCAAATACCTGCACCCTTTCACCTACCCTGTTGCTACCAACGTAGCTGGTATTGTAGGCGGTATGGAGTATCCCGGTATCGTATTCTGTTCTTCACGTTCTTCCGGCGGCGGACTATGGGGCGTTACTTCACACGAGTTTGGCCACAACTGGTTCCCCATGCTGGTAGGCAGCGACGAACGTCGTTACCCCTGGATGGATGAAGGTTTCAATACTTTCATCAATACCATGGCAGATAAGAACTTCAACAACGGTGAGTTTTATCGCAAACAGAATATTGGTGGTTCCGCAAGAGGTGTATTCTATGATTCTACCGAAGGCATTATGACCATTCCCGATGTACAGTCTCAGCGCAACCTGGGTACACTGGCATACAACAAACCTGGTCTCGGTTTAACCCTGCTGCGTGAAAGCATCCTGGGACCTGAGCGTTTTGACAGTGCCTTCAGCTATTATGTACACAAATGGATCTACAAACATCCTACCCCTTATGATTTCTTCCATTGCATGGAAAACTACGCTGGTGAATCACTTAACTGGTTCTGGCGTGGCTGGTTCCTCAACATCTGGAAAATTGACCAGGGTGTTACTGATGTTGCCTTTACCGAAGGCAAAGGAAGCATCATTACTATCGTAAATCTTGAAAAACTGCCAATGCCTGTTACTGTAGAAGTAACAGATGCTAACGGAAAAACAGCCCGCGTACAATTGCCGGTTGAGATCTGGCAGCATGGCAGCACCTGGAAATTTGCTTATCCTTCAGAGGTTAAACTAACCAAAGTGGTAGTTGATCCTGATAATCAGATCCCGGATGTAAACAGAAACAACAATACCTGGCCCGCTCAATAATAAGGTCAGCACTGTATAAAGAAAAGCCCACGATGATGATCGTGGGCTTTTTTATTCTCAATCTGTTCTTGTCATTTCGACCGTAACCAGCTACCACTTTATCTCTTCAGTGAGTGAGGGTGAAGGGAGAAATCCGGAAGCTGCACATACAGGCATTCCTATTATTACTCAACAGGCATATATAGAAGCATGCAGATTTCTCATTTCGCCATTACAAACACATGAGCACAAGTTCCGGATGACTCATTCGAAATGACAAAACCCTAAGCATTATCTTATTGCTTCTGCGCAGCAGCTGTGCTATCCTTCGCAGCTTTGGCCGCTGCTTTCTCACGCTTCTTAAAAAAGCCCCGTAGCAGAAAATTATGCTGCAATGCTTCCAGGTTTTCATCCAGCTTTACGCTACTGCTGTTGAGGTTATGAATAATAGCCCGCAACTCGTTTGCTGTCTTTTCATCGTGAAGGACCATCCCGGCAGGTGTGGCCGTATTGTCAAGATCGCTGGTTGCATCCTTAAGATTATCAGCCAGTGCCAGCGCATTAGCACTGGCAAGGTTCAATTGCTCTGTTGCTCTTTTCAGGTTGGGAATAATTACCGTATCGCTCACCAGGTCGTTGGCAAGTGTGCCGGGTGAATGAAGTTTACTGGTATAGTCAGCAATGTTTTCTGTTAGCTTATTACTATTACGTGCCGCCACCTGCAAGGTGCCGATGGTATGCTGTAGCTCATTGAACAACGAAGGGTCTTTCAGCAACTTTCCCAGGGTACCTTCACCTGCCGCCAGCTTTTTACTGATGGTTTTAAAATCACGGGTTATTTCAATCAGGTTCAGGTTATTTTCCTGCAAAGTGGCCATCATATCATCAGTACTCAATGCTTTTTCTACAGCCAGTAACTCCCCTCCTTCTATTGATCCGGCAGCCTGTGTACCACCGTAAATAATAATGATCTTATTACCGATCAATCCATCCGTGCTGATCTTGGCCTTTGCATCTTTCCTGATAAACTCCTGCGCTTTTTTCTCAACATGCAATGTCACCTTTACCTGCGCACCGCTCACAAATTCAATCTTGCGCACAGTGCCTATCTTCACCCCGGAAAACCATACATTATTACCCTGCTGCAAGCCGCTTACATCATCAAAAACAGCGGTAAGTTCAATGGCTTTTACAAAAGTTTTCTGCTGACCGCCCAGTGTAAAAACAGCGACCAGGAATATGAGGATACCGACCGCCACAAAAATGCCCACTATCACGGCCCGTTTACTTTTTTCTGCTTCCATTAGTCAATAAAATTATAGTCATAAAAACTTTTTACTCTTTCATCGTCAGTATCAAACACCTCTTCAAAACTGCCCATCTGTGCAAATTGCCCGTCCAGCAATACAGTCAGCCTGTCGCCGGTAGCTTTTGCACAAGTAAGGTCATGTGTAATTATAATTGATGTGGTATTATATTTCTCCTGCACTTCATTGATCAGGTTATTAATATCCACACTCGTAATAGGATCAAGCCCGGCAGTTGGCTCATCATACAGCATCAGTTGTGGCCGCATGATCAATGTACGCGCAATACCAATACGCTTGCGCTGCCCGCCGGATAGTTCAGAAGGCAGCTGCTTTATTGTTTGCAGCAATCCCACTGAATCCAGTACTTCTTCCACTGCTTTATTTACCTGCGCCCGCGTAAGATTTTTTGAATTGCGCAGCAATGGAAATTCAAGATTTTCACGCACCGTCATACTATCATACAACGCACTGTTCTGAAAAGAAAAACCGATCTTCAGTCGCAGTGCTCTTAATTCTTTATAGCTGAGAGAAGGCACATCCTCACCCAACACTATTACTTTTCCCGCATCAGGTTTCAATAACCCTGCAATAATTTTGATCAATACAGACTTACCGGTTCCCGAACGCCCTAATACTACCACGTTCTCGCCCTGGTAAATGTCAAGATCCACACCACGCAATACATGGTTATTGCCAAAGGATTTTTGCAATCCTCTTATAGACACTACCACTTTTGCCGCATCGCTATGTTTTATGTTCTTACGCATATTACCTGAACCAACTGGTTATTTGTACAATCAGAATTTCTTCAACAAACACAATAAACATTGCAAGTACCACTGCCGAATTCGCAGCCTTTCCCACACCCTGCGTACCCTGTGTAGCATTGTACCCTTTATAGCAACCTATAATGCCAATGCTAAATCCAAATACAATAGACTTTATCAGTGATGACGCATAATCAAGGAACGAGATCTTTTCCAGCGCCTTGATAAAAAAGGCAGTAAAGCTGGTATGCTCGTTCTGGTGAATGTTAAGATAAGCGCCCATCATGGCAATAAAGGCCATGTAAAACATCAGGATAGGTATCATCAGCGTGGTAGCCAGTACACGACTTACCACCAGGAATTTGAAAGGATTGGTGGCAGATACTTCCATCGCATCTATCTGCTCGGTTACACGCATGGAGCCCAGTTCGGCGCCCATATTAGACCCCACCTTTCCCGCAGCGATCAAAGCGGTTACCAGCGGGGCAAGCGCACGCAAAATAGCAATAGCTACCAGCGAAGGCAGCCAGGATGTAGCTCCGAATTCTGAAAGAGATGGACGTGATTGCTTGGTAAATACAATGCCCGTAACAAAACTGGTAAGCGAAATAAGAGCAAGCGATTTATAGCCTACCATATAGCACTGCCGGACAATCTCCTTCCATTCATAGGGCGGTTGCAGCTCCTTAAAAAAGCGACCTGCAAAACTGAAGATCCCATGAACTTCCAGGAAGAACTTATCCAGCTTGGCGGAAACAACATATAAACGGGGCTTTGAGCTCATGCAAAATATTTACAAATAATGTATCGTAACTGTTCCCTAAATAATGTTGCCGTACCACGAAGAAACGAGAAATTTATTAGCTGTGGATTTTTTTCCCCTGATTTAAACAATTGTACATAATTCCCCGTCCCCGGGAAAACAGAAACAGGGTTAACTGCTTTTGTGCAACTAACCCTGTTTCGCAATATAAAATACTAAACCCTTTATTCGCTCCGTAAAGATTGTACAGGATTGGCCCTGGCCGAACGAAATGCCTGCACGCTCACTGTAAGTAAGGCAATTACAAACGCCAGCACACCCGCCAGACCAAAGATCCACCAGCTCACAGGCACCCGGTAGGCAAACTCCTGCAACCATTGGCTGATAGCCCACCACGCCAGCGGTAAAGCTATCGCTGCTGCCAGTATTACCAGTTTCAGGAAATCACCGGAAAGCAATTGCACAAGGTCGTACACAGAAGCACCCAATACCTTGCGGATGCCGATCTCCTTGGTACGTTGGTCGGCCATAAACGCCGCCAGGCCAAATAAACCAAGACAGGCTATAAATACCGCCAGGATTGTGAACACCAGGAAAAGCTGCCCCTGCTTCTGTTCTGTATGGTATTGCCGGGCAAAGTTCTGATCCAGGAAATGTATCTCCGGCGAGTTGGTATTATCAAATTCGCGGTAAGCCGTTGTCAGGAAACTTATTGCCTCGGCAGTATGCCCTTTACCCACACGCACATACAGGTTGTCCTGCTCCTCGTCCACAGGCGGCATGTGCAGCACCAGCGGTTCTATTTTATGTTGTAAAGAGTAGATATGAAAGTCTTTTACCACGCCAATTATCCGGCTTTCGCCGGTATTGCCCTTATCGTCTATTAAGAACTTTACACGCTTGCCAACCGCATCCTTCCAACCCAGTTCTTTTACCAGCGCCTCATTCACCAGCACTGAGTTGTATTTATCCGAGGGCATGTCTGCAGAAAAATTTCTGCCGGCAGCCATTTTGATCTGCATGGCTGGTACAAAATCCTGGTCTATCATAAAGTTCTGGGCAAGCTGTGAAGCGTCAGATATTTTACCATCTTTCTCAAAAAAGTATCCTGCCGAACCAATGTTATTATTACCAATAGGGTTACTGGCTATCGCTACACTTTCAATAAAGGGACTTTGCAGGAACCTTGCCTTAATAGCCGGGATGTTTTTGCGCAGCTCCCTTTTATTGATATGAAAAGTAAGCACCTGCTCTTTGTTAAAACCCAGGTCTTTGCGCATGGTATAGCGCATCTGGTAATAAGTAGTAATAGAAACAGCGATCAGTACAATAGCGATCACAAACTGGAAGGTCACAAGGCTTTTCCTGAACAGCGCAGTTCCCTGCATTTTGCCCAGGTATCCCCTGAGAGAACTGATAATATTGAATCCCGACATAAACAAAGCGGGATACATACCGGCAAGCAAGCCCGTAACAATTGCAAATACAAAAAGAATAGCGATACCAATGGCCGGCCCATAGTTAAAAAGCCTGAGCTCTTTGCCGGTAAAAGCATTGAACCACGGCAATAATAGTGTTGCCAGGTAAGCACCCAATATCGTGGCAACAAGGGTCAGTAATATGGACTCCGAGAAAAACAGTCCTGCAATCTGTTTTCTGTCCGATCCGATGGTTTTGCGTACACCTATTTCACGTACACGCAATGTAGCGCGTGCAGTGGCAAGGTTCATATAGTTAATGCAGGCTATCAGCAGAATAACAATGGCTATCACAGAAAAAATGTACACATAGCGTATGTTGCCATTGGCACTTATTTCATAATCAAGATTTGAATGCAGGTGAATGGAAGTAAGCGGCTGCAGTTCCATGCGATAGTTCAACTGGCCCATCTCACTTTTAAGATATTTATTATAAAAACCGCCCAGCTTAGACTCCAGTTTTTTCTTATCGGCACTCGGCGTCAGCAGCACATACGTGTACAATTGAAAATTCTGCCAGCCAGTTGTATAGTTTGCAGGCATTGATCGCAACGCCTGGAAACGGATATGTGAGTTGGCCGGTACATCTTTTACAATACCGGTTACCTTATTCTGCACTTTATCATCAATGGTAATTACCTGGCCTATAGCAGCCTCAGGGTTAGAAAATAACTTAGCGGCCATGCTTTCGCTGAGCACTATACAATCCGGCTGTGAAAGCGCGGTAGCAGAGTCGCCATACAACAAAGGGAAACTAAATACCTGGAATACACTCGCATCCACAAATAAGATCTCCTCTGTTTCCAGTTTCTTCTCTCCTATTTTAAGCGAGCCTCCTCCTTCCAGAACAAATCTTACGGTCTGCTCTATTTCTGCATAGTCTTTTTTCAGCGCAGGTGCAAACGGGGCCGAGGTGGGAGCAAGCTTCAGGCTATTGCCCGGCCAGTCGGCAAAATGTACTACACGATAGATCCGGTCTGCCTTCTTATTAAAACGATCATAGCTCAGTTCATCCGTTACAAACAGCATGATCAGCAGGCAACAGGCAATGCCAATAGCAAGACCAAGAATATTGATTAGTGAATAAGTGCGATACTTTTTAATGTTACGCCACGCAGTTTTTATAAAGCTCTTTACCATAGTAAGGTGGTTGTATGCAGTGTATGCCAATTACAATACCATTATACACTTACATTGTAAATCAACCCATTGTAATATACTGCAATTATGGTAATGTTCGGTTTTAAAAAACACTGTGCGGTTTCGATACATGAAAAAAGGGAAGACATCCTTATCGAAAGGATGTCTTCCCTTTACTGATTTTTTATACTATTGGTAAGTAAATGTTGCTTTCTGATCGCCGATCAATATATCAAAGGCTCCCGGCTCTGTTACAGTTTTCAACTGTGCGTTTACAAACGCCAGGTCATTTTTCGTCAGTGTAAATGTTACCGTTTTACTTTCCCCGGCTTTCAATGCTATTTTAGTAAACGCCCGCAAACGTTTGGCAGAAGGTGTAATGCTGGCATAATGCTGGTGCGTGTATAGCTCAACGGTGTGCTGTCCTTCGCGGCCTCCGGTATTTTTTATCGTCAGTGTTATCGTAAGTCTGCCACTTGCATTTAATGTAGCAGCACTTAATTGTGGCGCACTGTATTCAAAACTGGTATAGCTTAATCCTGTACCAAATGCAAACAAAGGATCATAACCATCCCATGTTACATTCTCATTGAATATTTCACGAATATCCTCTGTGTACTTGCGATCATACATCACCATTTCGCCCATTGTTCTGGGATAGCTATAAGGCAGGCGGCCAGATGGATTGTAATCGCCAAACAACACATCAGCTACCGCTTCTGCAGTTTTTCTGCCGCTCCAGTAAGCCATTACCACGCCTTTCACTGATGGCACTATGGAAGCAATAAATCTCGGGCGGCCTTCTGTCAGCAACAATATTACGGGCTTGCCGGTAGCAATAGCAGCCTGCGCCAATGCCTGTTGATTAGCCGGCAGGGCAAGATCACGGATATTACCGGGGCTCTCTGCATAAGCATCTTCCCCAATACACAATACAATAGCATCTGCACCCGTGGCGGCAGCTTTTAACGCTGCAGTATCATAGTTCGCTGCATTATCAAATCCCTTTGCACCCAAAGTAATAATATTATTGCTGCCGATCTTATCTGCAATTGCCTGCGCTATGTTTTTGCTGTCAGCAGGATACCAGCGCTCATCCTTACCCTGCCAGGTGTACGACCAGCAGCCGTTCAATGCACTGATACTTTGCGCACCGGGACCAGCTACCAGCACCTTTTTATTTTTTGCCAGCGGCAATGCATTGTTATCATTCTTCAAAAGCGTGATCGCTTCTCTCGCGGCTTCCAGCGCCACGGTTTGATAAGCAGGTAAACCAAAATTATTCTCAGCGCCCTGCTCCGGATAAGGATTGTCAAACAGACCCAGCTTAAATTTCAATACCAGGATCTTTTTCACAGCATCGTTAATACGTGTAATAGGCACCTCTCCTTTTTGTACCGCTTCTTTTAACAGGTCGGCAAAAGAAAAATCGCCCGGTACCATGCTCATATCAATACCGGCATTTACTGCCATAGCCACAGCTGCACGCGGTGAAGCAGCAACCAGGTGGCGTGTATGCAGGCGCACGATATCTTCCCAGTCTGTAACCACTACTCCCTCAAAACCCAGTTCCTTACGTAGTACGTCTGTAAGCAGGTATTTATTGGCATGCACAGGCACGCCGTTTATTTCACCGGAGTTTACCATTACGGTAGCGGCTCCGGCCTTTACGGCCTCTCTGAACTGGGGCAGGTAATATTCGCGCAATTCAATATCAGGAATATAAGCAGGTGTTCTGTCCTTACCGGTACGGGTAGCTGAATATCCCAGGAAATGCTTCATACAGGCAGCTACTGCAGTAGGTTTGTTCAGCCCATCTTCCTGGTAAGCCGTAATGGCTGCTGCACCCATCGTTTTACCGATATACACATCTTCACCATAGGTTTCAGGAAAGCGCGACCACAATGGCTGGCGACCCAGGTCCAGCACCGGTGCAAAATTCCAGCGCACACCGGAAGCCCGTAGTTCTTTGGCGGTGATCTTACTGATCTGCTTTACCAGCTCAGGGTTGCGGGTGGCAGCCATCGCTATATTCTGCGGAAACAGGGTCGAGTTCAATGTATATGTTTGCCCGTGAATGGCATCCAGCCCATACAGCACAGGAACTTTCAAACGGGTTTGTTTGGCTTCGTCCTGTATTTCCTGCTGAATGCGACGCCAGGTAGCGGCATCCAGTGCATGAGCAGTTGTATTCAGAATGGAGCCTACCTTGTAATCAACCACTGCCTTTTTGAGGGCAGCGGCATCCAACGCACCGTCCTCATTGGCCCAGCCCCCTTTGGCTATTACGGCCATAGTAACCTGTGTCATTTGCCCCACCTTTTCTTCAAGGGTCATTTTTTGTATCAATGCTGTTGCTTTCTGTTCGTACGACTGTGCAAGAGTAGTAGTGCTGTATAATAAACAGCCCAGGAACATTCTGTATTTCATATAGCGCAGAGAAGGTTTTTTGTAGACACACAAAATACAATTTCTGCGTTCACACCGTGTATTTAGTGTAAAAAGTGTCAGAATAAGATAAATTTTCATTGGTGGGGCATACAAATACCAAAATGAACATTGAGCACTGAACATTTTAAAGCCTCCTGAAGAACGCCAACCTATACAGTTCAGGTAAAAAAGATGTAGCAAGTGCGCCTTTACCCCGCATTAGAGAACAACACCTCTTAAAGACTGGATACAGCCCCCATACCAAAAGGAAACACGGACAACTGGGTACTGAACATTTTGGGTAGGCAATATCCGGCTTCAGCCGGTAGATAATATTGTAGAATAAAGCAATTGTATATATCTGCTTGCCTCGTCCTTCAGGGCGAGGGCAGCAAGCACCCCCACCATCTCAAAATCTCCCAATTCGCCCTTCTTTCTCTCCTTCTCGCTTAGCTCCTCTCTGCGAAAATCTCTGCTTCTCACGTTCTCTGGCCCATATCCGGCAATAAAATCTCAAAATCCCTCCATTCCAAGATCCAGCAATATCCTCATAATTCCCTTTTCAGGACGCCGGGCCTCGTCACTAAAAGAAAGCTGTTTGGTACCGGTCTGTCAGGGGAGAGGTTATGACCAGATTATGTCCAGCTTGTATATTAAAGCGTACCCACTAAGGGTTTAAACGGGAATATTCGAAAACCTGGTGTTTGTTTGGTATGGATCTGGTGTAGGCCTGGTGGGTAGCATTCCAGAACCGGGAAAGAGAAAAGGAGCTGGTTTAAGGAGTAAAATAAAGGATGTGGACAGGTTAAGAGACGCGCAGATAATAGATCAGGCCATCATAGTCTGTTGGTTAACCATTGATCTTTTTTTGCGGCTTTTCTTGTCCTGACAGTCGGTTGCCGCATTATATCCAGAAAAATTTCTATAGTTTCGTTACCTCTAATTTTTCGAACTATGCGCTTTTAATTAGCTGCCGGTACTTCCGGTAGGTTTTCTCAAAACTCCCCATACGGGCTTTTTACAGTCCCCGTTTTGTTATTTATTATTCAGAGTATTCTTTAATTAACGTCGTATGTCGTTGAATCAACCAACACGTATCAGTATCTCATCAGTTATATCATTTATAAGACAGGCCATTCGTGGCGAAAATCATGATTTTACACAGATCAGTATCCGCAAAGCAGTATTGCTACTGGCTATTCCCATGATCCTCGAAATGATGATGGAAAGCGTTTTTGCTGTAGTAGACATGTTCTTTGTGGGGCGCATTGAGCATGGCCGCCAGGCAGTCTCTACCGTTGTACTTACAGAATCAGTATTGACCATTCTATATTCCGCTGCCATGGCGCTTAGTATGGGAGCCACTGCAGTAGTGGCAAGGCGTGTAGGCGAAAAAAACAATGAAGCGGCTGCACGTTCTGCTGCACAGGCCATTAACCTGGGTCTGATGATCACGGTGATCATCAGTATCACAGGGGCCCTTTTTGCACCAAAAGTATTGCAGTTGATGGGTGGCTCTCAGGAAGTGGTTGCGATGGGTACATCCTATACACGCATCATGTTTAGCGGTTGCGCAGTGATCACATTGCTCTTTCTTATCAACGGCATCTTTCGCGGGGCAGGCAATGCATCCATTGCCATGTGGTCTTTATGGATAGCCAATGGTTTCAACATCGTGCTCTGCCCTATCTGTATTCATCTCTGGGGGCTTCCCGGCGCAGCTATTGCCACTACCATTGGCAGGGGCATGGGTGTTTGTTACCAGCTCTACCATCTTGCCAAAGGCAAAGGATTACTGCATATCAAGTGGCAGCATTTCCGTATTGACTGGAGTATTTTCAAAACGCTCTTCGGTTTATCGTGGGTGGTATTTATTCAGTTCCTGATCGGTTCAGCAAGCTGGATGTTCCTGGCCAACCTGATGACGCACTTTGGCGACGCAGCCGTAGCGGGCTATGGTGTAGCCATTCGTGTACTGATGTTTTTCCTGTTGCCGGCATGGGGTATGAGCAATGCTGCTGCTACACTGGTTGGTCAGAACCTTGGGGCGCAACAACCGGAAAGGGCTGAGAAGTCAGTATGGCGTACAGCCAAGTACAATGCCATTTTTATGGGTATTGTATCTCTGATCTTTTTGGTAGGCTCAAGACAGATCGTACAGTTTATGAACAAAGACCTTGCAGTAGTTGAAATCGCCACACAGGCTTTGCGCATTGTTAGCCTCGGCTATATTTTTTACGGAGTAGGCATGGTTGTAACCAATGCATTCAATGGTGCCGGTGACACAAAAACACCTACCATCATTAACCTGTTTGGCTTCTGGATCTTCCAGATCCCTTTCGCTTATCTTATGGCCATTACCTTCAGGTTTGGTTATACCGGCTGTTTTATTTCTATTCTTACTGCTGAAACGCTGATAGCCGTTACCGGCATTATCCTTTTCCGCAGGGGCAACTGGAAGAAGGTCAAAATATAATTATTGTACATACTATCAAAAACAACGGCTCCGGAGTTTTTCGGAGCCGTTTTTTATGGTGCATACCACGGCTTACCGTTGGCATGTACTTTTATTGAGTACATTTAAAGAAGTATTGTACCTAACTGCACCTCGTATGCAACAGATATCCAACAACATTATCCGGCAGGTTTTAATTCTGATGATCATTCTTTTGCTGGGCACTATCCTTTTCCTGGAGCTGCAAACCTTTTTACCGGCCTTCCTGGGTGCTTATACCTTATATGCGTTGTTGCGTAAATGGATGTTTGCGCTGGAGAGTAAATATAAATGGAATAAAAATCTGTGTGCAGCCTTGCTGATGTTCCTTTCCTTTCTCATCATATTATTACCCATCATTTTGCTGGTAAATATGATGTCTTCAAAAATTGCATTTGCTATCCAGCATTCATCCGAGGTACTGGCGTCCATTGAAAAATATGTGCACCAGTACGAGGTAAAATACAAAATGGATATTATTACCGACGGCAACATCAACAAGTTAACCGCCTGGGGCACCCAAACCTTACCTAAAATACTGGGGGCAACTTTCAATACACTCACCACTATCGTAGTCATGTATTTTGTACTGTACTTTATGCTGGTAGAGGGACGTAAAATGGAGTCTTTCTTTTACACATGGGTACCGCTCAAAGACGAAAACGCCTTGTTGCTGCGCAAAGACCTGAACGGAATGGTGTTCTCCAATGCTATCGGCATTCCGCTGATCGCCCTGCTGCAAGGGGTTGTTGGTTTTATAGGTTACCTCATCCTGGGCGTAAAAGAACCTTTGTTCTGGTTTGTTATCACCTGTATTACAGCCATGCTGCCTGTTATTGGTGCTGCTTTTGCCTATATCCCGCTGGGATTACTGTTTTTTGCCAATGGTCAGCCGGTAAAGGGGGTCATCATGCTGATCTATGGATTTGGGGTTATTGGTACGGTAGATAATATCTTCCGTTTCTGGTTGCAAAAGAAAATAGGCGACGTTCACCCGATGATAACCGTTTTTGGGGTCATTATTGGCGTAAATCTCTTTGGTTTTATCGGCCTTATCTTTGGCCCTATACTCATTTCCTCGTTTTTACTACTTATTAAGATTTATATGAATGAATTCAGTAAGCGTAAAGATTTCCCCGATCCCCCGGTAGGTAAACACGCTTAGCCCATCTGAAATCTGTAACCCACAGATATTTGTAATATTATATACAATAAAAAATTATACATTATTCTGTTGCAGAATTGATGTTGTAATAATATTTTCGTCCAAGCGTCGTTTATAACAAGAACGCAATACCCTATTTAGAAAAACCCCAGAAACGTTGGCTTATGTATCGCCGCCCGTTTAAATCCGTAGCCTTTGTGAGCTTGTTGTGCCTGTTCCTGGTCTCACCAGCCCTGATTTCCGGCACACACAACGAACCTGTAGACAATTCACTTGCTGATTGTGCAGGATTATCCCCGGCCACCGCAGCCGCTACTTTTCCCAAAACACCTTCAGAATTACTGACCTCAGAAGCTGATGCTTTATACGATAGTATGAGGTTAAAACGATTTGGTTTAACCCGCACGGCCTTTGAATATGCCTGGAAGGGCTATAAGATCTTACTTGAAAAGGGTAAGTTGGGCAGGGACCAGGTGCTTTCCATCTGCGACTTCAGCCAGTCTTCAAAACGTAAACGCTTGTATATTATTGATATAGAGCAAAGGAAAATGCTCCTGAATACCTATGTGGCACATGGCCGTAATTCAGGAGGAGAATATGCCCGCTCATTCTCCAACAATCCCGAGTCACACAAAAGCAGCCTTGGCTTTTATATTACCCGTCATACTTATTATGGTGAGCATGGACTTGCGTTGAAAATAGATGGCGTGGAACAGGGTATTAATGACAATGCCAACGAACGCAACATCGTAGTACACGGATCACAATACGTGGGACAAAACTTTTTACGCAGTAATAAGTTCAATGGTCGTAGCTATGGATGCCCTGCCGTACCGGCCAAAGAAACCCAAAAAGTAATTAAAACTATCCAGGATGGTTCCTGCTTATTCATTTACCATCCTACAAAATACTATCTGACGAAGTCCAGGATATTAAACGGCTAGATTGGACATCAAACTTCAGATGGTTTGAAGGTTAGAAGGCTCAATATAGGTTCGTACCCTATGGTTGGGCTTTTCTTTTTTTATCCTCAAGGTAAAGTGCAGAATACACAACACAACGTTCTCTTACCAACCTGACTCATTTAACCCGTCAGGCTTTCCCCATCAGACTTCAAGCCTCCTGCTTCACGCTTCTACACCCACCATGCCACCAACTGGCAAATGGCGCCTACAATAAGGCCGGCATAGATCTCCACCTTACTGTGGTCAGATACGATAAGACGGGCAGTAGTTACCAGGCCGGCAACAATAAAAGGAACAGCGATATACATGCCGCTGGGATAGGCATCAGAAAAAACGAAGAGAAGAAAGAAAACCAGCATGGCGCCCATGGCAGTAGTGTGCATACTTATTTTAAACCGGATATTGAACATCCACGCACCACACACTGCAAGGAAAGCACCCAGCAGAAACTTTACAAGAAATTGTGAATTGTCTGTCTGATTATGGAACACATACCAGGTCCAGAAATAAAAGATGATAGCCACCGTGTAAGGAATGATCCGTTCACGCTGCGTGCGCAGGAACATAGATTGTATCAAACCCAGTTGACGCATCAGGAATACAGCAAAGCCGGAAAGAAAAGCAATATTAAAAGCAACGGTCAGTACTGTAAATAGCTTTTGCCTGTCACCATAACCTGCATAAGCATAGGGGTGCAGGTACACAAAAAAGATGGTTACATACACCGGCACAAACAGGGGATGAAAGATCCATGAAATTATCTGTGCACCAATACGTGCAGCTGCCGGTTGTACCGGCCTGCCGCTTATAGAGATCTGTTCCATGATGTTTGTTTAATTACAATTCCTTACGCAACCTGGCTACAGGAATATTAAGCTGCTCGCGGTATTTGGCTACCGTTCGTCGTGCAATATTATATCCTTTTTCCTGCAACAGCTCGGTTAGTTTTTCATCGCTGAGGGGTTTCTTTTTGCTTTCACCCTCAATAAGATCACTAAGTATTTTCTTTACCTCGCGGGTTGATACTTCTTCCCCGCTGTCCGTACTCAATGATTCGCTGAAGAAGAACTTAAGCCTGTAAGTACCAAACTCTGTTTGTACAAACTTGCTGTTGGCCACACGGCTCACGGTAGAAATATCCAGTCCTGTACGCTCCGCAATATCCTTCAGGATCATTGGGCGTAGGGTGGTTTCATCACCGGTAAGGAAAAAGTCATGCTGGTAGTTCATAATGGTCTCCATTACACTCGTCAGTGTGTGCTGACGTTGTTTAATGGCATCAATAAACCATTTGGCCGCATCAATTTTCTGTTTGATAAAAAGCACAGCCTCTTTCTGGCGCTTATCCTTTTTACTTCCTTTATCATATTCGCGCAGCATATCACGATAGCCTTCACTAATGCGCAGATCGGGAGCATTCTTTGAATTGAGCGTCAGTTCCAGTTTACCTCCATTATTGAAGATAAAAAAGTCCGGTACCACATAGCTTTCTGCTTTATTGATATCGCCATGATTACCACCCGGCTTGGGAGTAAGCCGTATAATATGATTGATCACGTCCCTTAACCCATCATCATCCAGGTTAAGACCACGCTGTATCTTATCGTAATGCTTCTTGGTAAACTCATCAAAATAGTAAGTAAGAACCTCGATTGCCTTTTCTACGTTTCTGCCATCAATCTTTTGCCTGGCTAATTGCAATAAAAGGCATTCCTGCAGATCGCGGGCACCTACACCCGGCGGATCAAAGTGTTGTACTAATTTAATTACACTTTCTACCTCTTTTTCTGTCGTCTCAATATTCTGACGGAACGCCAGGTCATCTACAATAGCTGAGGTTTCACGACGCAGGTAACCATCATCATCAATGCTGCCCACTACCTGCTCGGCAATTCTGCGTTGTTTATCATCCAGCTTCAGCATACCCAGCTGGTCCAGCAAGTGCTCATGAAAAGTAGTTTCCACCCGGTAAGGAACAACTTTGTTATCGTCCATTTCCGGATAGTTATCATCACGCATTTTGTAGTCAGCAATTTCGCCGTCTTCGTCGCCTACATATTCGCTGATATCAATATTTTCATATTCATCTTCGCTACCATCCATTTCGTACTCATCGTCAGCATTGCTCTCAAATTCGTCCTTAACGTCATTGTCAAACTGATCGTCATGTTCGTCTTCAGATACCTCCAGAGCTGGGTTTTCCTCCAGTTCTTCCTTGATGCGTTCTTCCAGGTTGGCCGTAGGCACCTGCAACAGTTTCATTAGCTGAATCTGCTGAGGCGAAAGCTTTTGTAATAATTTCTGTTGTAAACTCTGACTTAAAGCCATGTGTATCAAGGGTTTTTACACAAACTCACTAAAAAATTTTCTCAAGAAAATCCGCGGCACCACAAAAATCAGGCCGTAAATTTACAAACAAATGTAATGAAGCTAATGCAACGATTTTGTAAAATTATTGTTGTTTTCACGTTGTTAATTGGTAACCAGTCAGTACAGGGTCAGCAATTACCGGCCACCACAGTTGCCGGCCTGTTCAAAAAACCGGTTTCAAAACTGAGTTTTAACAGCTTGCAAAAGCAAGACAGCACTCCCGGCATTATAAAGCCTTCTCCATCCGGCACCAATCCCTTCTTTTCAACCTCTGCCATCAGCAGCGACTACTACGTACACCATATTGGATTTTTCTGCGTAAAAGAGTTGCAGGTCGAAAAAGCGATCAGGGTTCCCCTCCGCGTACGGCTGGGTTCACTTGATTATGTTAACAAACTGGAGGGAAAACGATAAACAGCGAAAGCTGCTCCTTAAATACTTCGGTTGTTCCTTAACTATAGCTCAAACGGCTTACGGAATTGATTAATATCATCTCGCTAATCATTCCTACTATATAATCGGCGCATTATTAACACCATATTGCATGGATTTGTGCATAAAAGTATCCACGGTTATGCATCTTATTTAGTTACTTTATCCAACACCTCTACGCCTTATTCCTTATGCAGTATTTACCCAATAGCATGGCTATACCGTATATGAATAGCTGCTTCGCAGGCATCTTGCGCCGGGGCTGCAGGGTATTATTGATTACCGGTCTCCTCATTTCTGCCATTCCACTTTTCGCACAACAAATTCCCGAGCCTAAAAAGCCCACCGTCGGTCAAAAGATTGTACATTTTCTGAGCACACTTGAAAAAAAAGTATTTAAAAAACACGACAAACAGCAGCACGATACAGCAAGCCGTGCACACAATGCCTGGCATACATTGCCCAACGATTCATCTCTTATTTCACCTGTTACGCAGCAAAAAGCATTTGCAGTTCCCGAAACCACCAGCGCCAGGATTGCTGTGAATATTGATGGGAAGCTCGCTCACCCCTCAGTAGAGATCTTTGGCTACCACCCTTCATGGGTTGGCGATGCCTGCAAATCATATATTTCTTCTTTTATAACTACACTCGCCTATTTTTCCTGTACCCTTTCGCCCTCTACCGGAAAAATTGGCATGCCGCAACAGCATATTGATACAGCAGTAAAGCAATCCGCCCGTAAAACCGTCATTACCATTACCAATTTTGGATCGGCCAACAACAGTACTTTCTTAAAAAGTACCACAGCACAGCAGCAGTTCATTAGTAATGCATTGGCTCTTATAGATAGGGAACATGTAAATGGCATCAGTATTGACTTCGAAGAAGTGCCATTGTCCTGCAGTAATCAATACTCCACATTCATCAAAGCCCTTTCGATGGCCCTGCATAAAAAAGATAATACCATGCAGTTGTCAATTGCTTTACCCGGACTGGATGAAGAGGGGGTATTTGACATTTCTGAGCTATCGAAGTATGTAAACTATATCATTGTAATGGCTTATGACTATTACTGGAAAAGTAGCGTTATCGCCGGCCCCACGGCCCCGCTTACCAGTAATCATCCCTGGCTGGAAGGTGCCGATGTTACTACTTCTATTGCCCGCTATATCAGCCGTGGCGCACCACTCAATAAGCTCTTACTGGGTATTCCCTATTATGGTCTTTTGTGGCAAACCCATACTGGTAGCATCCCATCCGCACAGCACTCATACAAAGCTGTTCCTTATTATGAAGCCAAAGAAATGGTAGGTAGTCATACTCCACTATTTGATTCTGCAACCATGACCAACTACTATATATATAAGGACAGCTCCGCCAATTTTCAACTGTGGTACGATGGCCCGCAAAGTCTCAATGCAAAATATCAGTTTGTAGTCCGTAACCATCTCGGTGGCATTGCTATCTGGTGCCTGGGCTACGACAGGAACAATACAGAGCTCTGGCAGGCACTGGTTGACAACTTTAACGAAGCTGCCGTTGACAGTTTACAATCCGTAGCAGAGATGGATTCTGCCTTAACAGCCGGAGACTCATTAAAAGTAACAAAGCTTCCTCCTGCATCCATTGACAGTGCAGTACAGCACCTTAGCGAAACGGTCACAGTACCTCAACCTGAAGAGAATGTTTTATCGCTGATCGGTGTTACCGGGTTTAAGCAGGTATTGGTTGTGGGGCTTTGCCTGCTTTGTACCTTTTTCTTCCTGGGTTTTCTTGTGGCGTTTACCAACAATACCCTTATTGGGTTTTTCAAAGAAAAACTAGCCTTGCTTTACCTGGTGTATGCACTGGTGCTGATTGCTGTAATATTATTACTGTTATTTACAGCTGGCATTAAGCTGGGCTGGGAAATGTTCGCAGCCGGTTTAGGAGCAGGTGTTATCATTATTTCTCTTGTGGGGCAAGCTATCAGAAAAAGAAAGCGCATCCCATAACAATTATACAATTGTATGAACGCACAGCGTACAAACGATACCATGATGCCGGTGATTCCTGATGTGGAAGATGTACAGGAACGATTGCTGAAAAAGCTGCGTGCGCAACCCGGCACTGTAGAAGAGGTAAAAAAGAAAAAACTGCTGCTCCTTGTTAATTGGATGATCGCTGCAATAATAATAGCCATTCCCGTTACGGTATTTGCAGATGAGGTCATCTACCTCTTGTACCCGTCGTTTACAGTTTATCATGCTCCGGAGCAGGTACAGTGGGATTGGGGTATTCTTTTATTCCTGCTATGCATAGTGGGTACCGTTTTTTGCAAGTTGGGAGTACTGCTTTACAACTTTGTGATCGAAAAATTTTCTTAACCAGTGGCTTATGATATGGGAAACATTGTCTTTTCTGGCCGGCAAGCTCAACACTGCCATTAAAAGCAGGTATAACATTACGCACAATATGGTACAGCTGGCGGCTTTACCATTACAGCCCGGTGGCATTATAGAAACAGACAACAAAATATTGCTGACACTGGTAAATGTAGAGCCCGATCATATTGCACAGGATCTGAAGCCAATTGGCAAGCAAAGCTTTACGCCCGATCTTTTTGTAAACCTGTATATCCTGGTATCCGCTTACAGTACTGAGGAAAACTATGACCAGGCATTAAAGATCTTATCGGGTATTGTTAGCTTTTTCCAGGCAAACCCATTTTTTGCAGCACAGAACGAACCGGCATTAGGGCCCTATATAGAAAAGTTGAATATAGAAATGTCGAAAATAAGCCTGCACGACCAAAGTACCCTATGGACAACGCTTGGCAGCAAATACCTGCCTTCGGCACTATACAAAGTAAGGCTCTTACGTTTCAGAAATGAACAATACTCACCGGAATGGCCAGCCATCAGTGGCATCGAATAATTATAATTAACTATGGAGCTAGGGTATAAAAAACTGCTCTCGGTTGTTATTCAACACAATTATTATAGAACCAACAGCTATAATAAGATGGTATTGGTGGCCTTATCAGAAACAGCCGGTATCATCTGGCAGTTTGACCTGTTACTCAAACAACAGGGAAACCGCTACCATATTCTATATGACACAAACAAAACTGATAATATACAGTTTTTACTCAACAGCAATACAACGCTTACATTTCTTCTTTATCCGGGCGATCCGCTGTTTGCAAATTATACCAATATACCCATTACAAACGGAGGGGGTACTGTTATTCCGTTCACAAGTAATAGTGGCGATGAAACCCTGTCCCTCGGAAAAGCCATTCCGGTTGAAAATATTGCATCAAAAGAAGAATGGCAATCCTTACAGAAAAAATACAGGCTGCAGCCTGTAGCAGTAATACAGATAAATACTTCACATATTACACCGCCCGATCCGTATTCGCCCCCGCAGCAAGGGCCTGAATTTATATTACAGTTTGATGCACGTACGGTAATATGGAAATACATTATTGCTACAAAAGCCAAAAAGCTACCGGACTCTTTGAGAATTGTCAACAAAGCACAGAAAACCGCAGAGGTATTTCATGAACCATCCTCTATGCAATTACCAAATGGAGATATAGCCTGTTTGTTTGAATCGACAAAGGAAATACCCGTAACAGACTATGGGGCCGTTATCTTTCAATTAATTAACAATGTTGCTAATAACACTGATGTTATTTTAGATACATTACCTAACGCACAAATACAATTGCTACTAATAGGCAAAGAAAATAAGTGGGTCAGTGAAACTTACCTATATATATAACCGAATGATGTGCAGAAAATGTTGATGAAAATGTTATTATCCTAAAGCAATCCTTTGTTATTTTAGTATCGCAACTCTCCAATATCGGTGCTGCAACCGTTCTCAATGAAATTCTTTTTTACCGGCTCTATTTAAATTTTTCCCTGCGTCCTCACACAAAGTGGTTAAGGCTCTGATTTAATAACAGGAAACATAGGTCTTCCTGTTACCAGGATATTACTGTCTTTTTACTAACCATTAAACATCAATCTCTATGGCTATTACTACACTGGCCACTCCCGGGGTTTACATTGATGAAAGAAGTGTATTCCCTAACTCAGTTGTTAGCATACCCACAGCCGTTCCTGCTTTTGTTGGCTATACTGAAAAAGCAGAGCGCGAGGGGAAGCTCCTTGTTAACAGGGCTACGCGCATCAGTTCACTGGCTGAGTATATAAATTTATTTGGTGGCCCCCCTGTTCCCAAATTTGATATTGCTGATGTTGCTGCCGCAGGCGCTGGTGCTGGGGCTGCTGCACCGGCAAATCCTCCGGCAGAAGGAGCAACTCCTGCCCCACCGGCAAAACCTGCTGCACCAGACTTTACAATTGCCAAAGCTGGTTATACAGTAACTATCACCAGCAGTACCAGCTTTCTTTTATTCAATGCACTTCGCCTGTTCTATGCCAATGGTGGTGGCGATTGTTATATTGTATCTGTAGGCACATACGGAAACAATGCAAGCATTACTGTTGACAAACCAGCACTGGAAGCGGGCATAGCTGAACTGGTAAAACACAGCGAGCCTACCATCCTTGTTGTTCCCGAAGCAATTTTGCTTACAGAGGATAATTGTGCAGCGCTTCAGCAAACCATGCTGGTCCATTGTGGTGATGTAATGAAAAACAGGGTTGCTATTCTTGATGTATATAATGGTTACAAGGCAAGAGATTACGATGACCAGAGTGATGTAATTACCAAATTCCGCGGAACTGTTACCAACTTCCTCGACTTTGGTGCTGCTTATTATCCCTGGCTGGAAACAAGCATTGTACAAACAAGCGAACTGGACTTCAGAAATTTTTCTGATGCAAATAAACTGGCCGATATGCTGGGTAAAGAAGCTACTGCCGCAGGCCTTCCGGATGCCCAGCTCACAAAAGTAAAAGCAGAGATTGATAAGGTGAAAGCCACAACAAATGATAAAGATGCTAAAACATTAAATCAATTGTTGATGACTGTCTCGCCTGGCTTCAAGACAATGATCAATGCCATCCGCAAAAAGCTGAACCTGATGGCGCCCTCTGCTGCTATGGCTGGTATTTACTCGTTGGTAGATAATAACCGGGCCGTATGGAAGGCGCCGGCCAATGTGGGTGTTTCTTCTGTAGTGGCTCCAGCCGTAGATATTTCCGATAAGGATCAGGAAGATCTGAACGTGACCCTCAGCGGAAAATCGGTGAATGCTATCCGTAGCTTTATTGGTGAAGGTGTAAAATGCTGGGGTGCACGTACGCTTGATGGCAACAGTAACGACTGGCGCTATATCAACGTACGCAGAACATTGATCTTCCTCGAACAATCTATTAAAGCTGCAGCAAAAGCTTATGTGTTCGAGCCGAATGATCCCAACACATGGGTCTCTGTAAAAAGCATGATCAGCAACTTCCTCAATGATATCTGGAAACAGGGCGGCCTTGTAGGCACCAAACCAGATGATGCATTTGTGGTAGAGATAGGGCAGGGCATTACAATGACAGCATTAGATGTACTGGAAGGCAAAATGCGCATTACTGTAAAAGTTGCAGTAAGTCATCCTGCAGAGTTTATCATTATCACTTTTGAACAGCAGATGCAAAAAGCATAAGTCTGTCAATAAAAATCACATTCTTAAAAATTAAACCTAACTGATATGGCTGGAGAAGCACAAGACAAGAACTGGCCCTTACCCAAATTCTATTTTTCGGTAGACTGGGGCTCTCAACAAAATCTGCAGTTTCATGAAGTGTCTGGCCTCGACATGGAATCACAGGCACTGGAATACAGGCATGGCAACAGCAAAGTGTTTGCACCTATTAAAATGCCCGGTATGCAGAAAGTAAGCAATGTAACCATGAAAAAAGGTGTCTTCAAAGGCGACAACACCTTCTTTGACTGGTTCAATAAAATTAAAATGAATACCATCGAAAGACAGGCAGTAACAATTAAGCTGCTGGATGAAGGTGGTAATCCTACTATGGTATGGACGTTGAACAACGCTTTCCCGGTGAAGATCACCAGCACAGATATGAAGGCTGATGGTAATGAGGTTGCTATTGAATCCCTGGAAATAGCTTTTGAAACCATGACCATCGCCAATTCATAATGCAACTATATTATCCCGAAGCCGGATTTTATTTCAGGGTAGGCATGTCTGCGTCCAAAAGTGATATGGATGCACAGTTCCAGGAAGTCTCAGGCATTGGTGTAGAAACCGATGTAATGGAATATCAGGAAGGTGGTATCAACGATTACTCATGGAAACTACCAAAAGCGCCACGGCATGATAAGCTGGTGTTGCGCAAAGGGTTGTTATCCAAAAAATCTGATTTCCGCACCTGGTGCAAAAACAACCTGGTAAACAATAACATGAGTAATGCCATAGAGCCGCAGCAATTATGGGTTACGCTGTTAAACCCCACTGGTCAGCCAGCCATGCAATGGATGTTTTACAATGCCTACCCTGTTAAATGGTCTTTGTCTTCATTTGATTCAATGAAAAATGACATACTGGTAGAATCCATCGAACTGGTATATACCTATTTCACAGAAACGATTTACTAAAACAACAAACTGATCACCGCATACCTGTTTTATTTACAGGTTCAGCAACGGCAATACTTGCCGGAAGGTCAGCTTTTGTCTTCAACCAAAACAAGTGCTATGTCAATTGAAATAAGAGAGCTGGTGATCAAAGCAACGGTTACCGAACCTTCCGACGCAACATCTTTAAAGCAAACAGATGCGGCATTTATTCAGAAACTGAAAAAAGAGATTCTGCGCGAATGCTTTGAAAAGATCCGCAGAGAAGCCAGGATAAAAAATAACCGTTAACACCATATTCCCATCAGTATGTCGGGTATAAAGCATCTAACCATTGTTCCATATACAGATTCAGCCTTTTCACAAAAAGCAGGTGATAGCTTTACGGCAACTATTAATCCCACCGATTATAGCCGCAACCTGTCCGTACAATATACCGATAGCTGTAAGCCTGTAAATCTGCCCAACGTTTCAAAAACCTACAAGGGAACAGCTGCAGAGCAGGTTTCTTTCAAATTACTGTTCGATGGAACCGGTGTTATAAAAAACAGCGGCGACGTATCTACACAATTACAGCTATTATACAAAGCCTGTTATACGATTAACTCTACCACACACCGGCCAAATTTTGTAAAACTTTTCTGGGGTGTTACAGACATGCAATTCTCCGGCTACCTCACCAGTTGTGAGGTCAGTTATAGTATGTTCAAACCAGATGGTACCATTTTACGGGCAGAGGCATCCGTATCGTTCGAAGAATACATTGATCCGTTGCTCCTGAAGCAACAACTCAACCTCAACTCACCGGATATGACGCATATGATCGAGATAAGAGAAGGTGATACGTTGCCGCTGCTGTGTAATAAAATTTATGGCGATAGCTCATATTACCTGCAGGTAGCCAGTGCCAATAAACTGGTTAGTTTCCGGCAATTGCAACCCGGTACACATATTTACTTTCCTCCTATAAAAAAATAATATGCCTGCCGCACCCACTATCGATAACAAAGGATTTATAAACGTCGTTGTCAAGATCAATGGCGAGGTACAGGATGCAGGTTTTCTCATTGCATCCGTTGTAGTAAGCTACGAGATCAACCGCATCCCCTATGCACGTGTACGTGTATTAGAGCCCGGCCTCGATCAGAATGAATATGCTGTTGTTGACAACGATATTATAAAGCCCGGCAATAAAATAGAAATATATGCTGGCTATGGAACAAATGCCGAGCCTATTTTCAGTGGAATTATCACTGGCTTTGAACTGGACCTCGACAGTGAATGCAAGGCTGTCGAATTGGAATGCAAACACCAGATAGTCAGGCTAACAGTTGGTCGTAAAAATGGCATGTATGTTCAGCAGAAAGATAGCGACATCATCCAGGATCTTGTAAAAAAAGCAGGCGTAAGTGCAGAGATAACCCCCACTACTGTGCAACATGCACAGCAGGTTCAGTATTATGTAAGTGATTGGGATTTCCTGATGTTACGTGCAGAAGCCAACGGTTACATTGCACAGATCTTAAGAGACAAATGCTTTATTGGTAAGCCCAATCTCACTGCCAGCGCATCATTAAATCTTGCCAAAGAAAACAACATTATAAAATCAACGCTTCGTATCAACTCCGAAGACCAGCTAAGCTCCGTAAAAGTAATCTCCTTCGATCCCACTGCACAGGACCTTGACGACGAAGGCCCCGGAAAAATTTCAGTAAACCAGCAGGGCAACCTGGAAGAATCTGACCTCACCAATGTAATGAAGGCCGATAATTTTATATTGATGAGCGCTGGCTTTGTGGGAAACGACGACTCAGCCGGATGGGCTGAAGCACAAATGTTGAAATCCACACTCTCAAAAATAACCGGTGAAGTATCCTTTATTGGCAATGCCACAGTAAATGCCGGTGACATGATAGCACTGGCAGGCATTAGCGATCGCTTTAACGGCGAAGGGTTTGTTTCCGGTATCAAGCACCAGATAGAAGATGGAAGCTGGACAACCATTGCCACTTTTGGAATGGAGAATGGTTGGTTCGCCGAAAAGCCGGATATAGTGGCGCCTCCTGCAGGAGGCCTTACTTCGCCCGTATTCGGCATGCAAACAGGAGTGGTAAAGCAAATCCATGAAGACCCTAATGGTCAGTTCCGCGTACAGGTCACCATGCCATTGATGCAGGAAGATGGTGAAGCGCTATGGGTACGTCTTGGCAGTCCCTATGCCAGTAACAACGCTGGTCATTTTTTCTATCCCGAAATAGGAGATGAAGTAATTGTAGGGTTCATGAATAATGATCCCCGCTATGGTGTTATCATGGGTTCTGTGCACAGTAGCAAAAAAGCAGCCCCACTAACTCCCGACGAAAAAAACTCGCAGAAAGCAATTATTACCAAAAGCAACCTCAAACTATTGATGGACGATGAGAATAAGATCATTACCATCATTACACCCGGGAACAACCAAATTGTGATCAGTGATAAAGACAAGAGCATCGAAATAACAGATCAGCACAGCAACAGCATCAAAATGGACCAGGGAGGTATTACAATGAATGCCTGTCAGAATGTAAAGATCAGTGCCAAACAGGATATAGAGTTAAATGCAACGGGCAATATCAAATTGCAGGCAACTCAAAATGTAAATGTGAGCGGCCTGAATATTACAGAGAGTGCCAATGTAAAATATTCTGCACAGGGTCAGGCCCAGGCGGAGTTAACAGCATCGGGCCCTCTCACCATCAAAGGAGCTATTGTAATGATAAACTAATTTTAATGCCATGCCATTTGCAGCAAGATTAACAGATCTCCACGTATGCCCGATGGTAACGCCGGGGTTACCCCCTATTCCACATGTGGGAGGGCCCGTTGTTGGTCCCGGATGCCCCACCGTGTTAATTGGCGGATTACCGGCATCGGTATTAGGAGATTCCTGTGTATGCGTAGGTCCGCCCGACTCAATAGCTATGGGTTCCGCTACTGTAATGATTGGAGGCAAACCCGCCGCCCGCATGGGCGACACTACTGTTCACGGAGGGTCAATTGTACTAGGTTGTTTCACTGTAATAATCGGAGGCTGATATGGACAATGTATTTACCAATAACTCTTTTTTAGGCAAGGGGTGGAATTTTCCACCCGCTTTCAATATTCACCACGCCACTACCAATATGGTGAAGGAAGAAGAAGACATAGAACAAAGCCTTCAGATCCTGCTCTCTACCCAGCCGGGTGAGCGGGTAATGCATCCTGACTATGGCTGCAATCTTCGTCAATTGGTATTTGAACCACTTTCAAATGCGCTGGCATCTGTTGTAAAAGATACCATCCGGACTGCTATCATCCGTTTTGAACCACGCATTACTCCTGAGAAAATAGATATACAACCAACCTACACGGGTCAAAATGTTGGATTACTGTTGATAAGCCTCGAATACATTATCAAAACCACCAATGCCCGTAGCAATCTGGTATTCCCATACTACATAGAAGAAGGTACTAACATAGAAGAAAAATATAAATGAAGAAAAAAACCGCGATATATCGATCAGAAGACGGATGCAGCAAGGTTACACGCATCAACCCCGACCTTGATCCTTCCTCTTGCAAACTATATGGCCTTTCTATGGCAGATCATATTGCGCTCATTTTGCAACTGGCCGAGCAAATACCCTATTTCAATCATCACAACATCAAAGAAGGGAACTGGAAAAAATTGCTGGTGCACAATGAAAGCATATTAATGCTGCAGATAGAGGCAATGGATGCCGACAAAATAACTGATGAGTTTTTCAATCTCTATTACACTGCCAAAACAGGTTTTTATCGCAACAGGCAGGAGCTGCAACATTACAAAGCAGTATTACAATTCCTTGTAGACATAGTACAGCAGATAAATACCTGGTACAATAACCTCCTGTCCAGTAAAAGAGCAACTTCTATCCTCGAAGAAATGCAAAGCATTATCCAGACAAGCCTGCAAATACCAGCCCTCGATCTGCAGGAACTTACACAGGAAAACATGGTGCTGTCTGAAGCAATGGAGCTACAGGCAGGTGCGTGGTTTAAAGATTTGTCTGTTATCTGGAAAAGACGGGGAGCAGTAACCAGTGCAAAAGATGTGGTAATACCCGATTTCAGGAACCACATCAGGAGGACAAAGGGAATTTTTGATGCCCTCATCAATGCCATACGCAGATTGCAGGCATTTTGCTCCTCCCATCGTACCGAAGCAATGCAGCAACCAACCCACGAGCCGCATATTGCCATGCTGCTTACCTTCTTGCATCTGTTTGAGCATAACCAGGGTCACCTGAATGGCCTGGTAAAAAAGCACCTTGACTATTACTATAATGAGGTACTAAAATTAACGCCACTCAGCTATCAGCCAGACAAAGTATTTGTTTCGTTTCAACCGGCGCCTCATATCACTGAATATATAATACCTGCCGGCACAGCCTTATCTGCAGGTAAATATGCCAACAATGAAGATGTTCTTTTTATTACACAGAATGATCTGCAGGTAAACCAGGTAGTGATCGATCGCATCAATACATTATTTGTAAGTAAAAACCCCCGTATTCATCCTGCCACCAAAGACCAGATCGTTACTCAATTATATTGTTCCCAAATCGACTACGATAAAACAATTGGTGAGGATATGTTCTGGCCGGCATTCGGGCTCGATGAACAGGATAGCTCTTCGCTGCTCACACAAAAAGAATGTCGCATTGGCTTTGCAGTTTCCTCTCCTGTATTACTGATGCAGGAAGGGGCACGTGAAGTACAGCTAAGCATTAATTTCAACAAAGCGACTATTGATTCATTGCAACAATTGCTGCAGGAAATTGCCACCATTGAAAAGATCAGTGGCGACGATGCTTTTTTTAAAGTATTTGAACGTGCTTTTCTTATTTCAGTTACCACAGATAGTGGATGGCACAGCATTACCGATTATATGGTAACATTCACTGGAGAAAGCAACCACATCACCGATATTTCAATAAGTCTTTACCTCGATAGCGGTTATTCACCGGTTGTTGGATACGATGATGTATTACACAACAACAAGGCTGATACTTTTACAACGGTTTACCCTGTTCTGAAAATTGCTATTAATCCCAATAACGCATTATATCCCTACTCATTTCTTCATAAACTCGTAATTGAGCAAATAAAAATAACAGTACAGGTAACCGGCCTGCAAAACTTTTCGGCAGTCAATCAGCATGGTCCTTTAAATACCGTACAACCATTTTTCCCTTTTGGCAACCAACCTGGTAAGGGTTCGTATTTTCTTATCGGCCAAAAAGAAGTGTTTTACAAAAAGCTGGAATCACTCAGTCTTGACATTGAATGGCAGAGTTTGCCCCAGGACAACTTTGGTTTTACGGAATATTATTATGGTTATCCTGAAAAAATAGTAAACGAGTCTTTTGCCTGTACCATCAGCGTCCTTAAAAAGGGACAATGGATGCCTCAAACTGTTGACCAGCAAAAGCTGATCCTTTTTCAATCTGTTTCTGTTGCTGATGAAGATCCCGACTATTCGCTCAGGCCCGTTACGCCTATTCACTATATTGATATTAACAAGTTACAGCAGCCGGCAGAAACGCGTGAAAGCTACACGGGCCAACCGGAATTTTCAAATGAAACCCTGCGCGGGTTTATTAAACTGGAGCTTTGCTCACCCGAAATGGGTTTCGGTGCAGAAGTGTACCCAACATTGCTGGCCGAAGCCATATTAAAAAAACACAGCAAAAAAACAAAAGGGCCGGTTATTCAAAAACCATATACTCCTGTCATTAACAAACTGAATATTTCTTATACAGCCTCTGCCATTATCAATTTTACAGGTTATGCACAAAGCGAAAAAGAAGGCAATGTGTTTTATCACCTTTATCCCTTTGGTAACAAGAAATTTGATCCACATATTCAGAACGAACAGACCTATATTATACCCCCTTACTATTTTGAAGGAGGGCACATGTTCATCGGTTTAAAAAATCTTCAGCCTCCCCAAACAGTATCTCTGCTATTTCAATTGCTTGAAAAAGGAGCTGCTACTGTTACAGATCTACCTGATATGCCGCTTGCCTGGACTTATCTTAAAAACAATAACTGGGAACCTATCCCTCCACGGCGGTTGCTCAAAGACGGCACCAATCATTTAACTCAAAGTGGCATCATTACACTGGAAGTGCCGGCTGACATTACGATGCAAAATACCATAATGCCGGGCGATTGTTACTGGATCAGGCTTACACGTGCAGGCAATAACCCGGTTACCACTTTTCTCTCTGCCATCTACCCGCAGGCCGCTTTAGCTATACGACAGGTAACTCCCGAAGCAACGGCAAACAACCAGTTATTGCCGGCCCTCACCATCAAAAACCTGCGCAAAAAAGTAGCGGCTATTGCCACCGTAAAACAACCTTTCACCTCCTTCTCCGGAAGAGCATTACATCAAAAACAAGAAGATACCGTCCGGATGGCTGAAAGATTGCGACACAAACAAAGAGCCTCTTCCTGCTGGGATTTTGAACATATGGTTTTAGACAAATTTCCGGACATTTTCAAAGTACAATGTATTGCCTCCAACGAAATAAAGACACACCAGCAACAGGTAAACATTGTTGTTTTTCCTGATGTGCAAAACAATAACCGGTTCGATATGCTGCAGCCCCGGTTCAGCAATGTATTTCTGCACAGGGTAAAAAACTGGTTACAGCAATATCTATCTCCTTTCTGCAAACTACAGGTTATTAACCCTCATTATGAAACATTAAAGGTCTTCACCAATATAACAGCAGCTTCCGGCTACAACAGCGGTTTTTATACCAACAAGATCAGCAATGCAATTACACAATTTCTTTCTCCCTGGATCGTAAACAACGATTACAATATTCAGCTTGGAGCATCGCTGGATGTAATTACGCTTGCATCATGGCTCAACAATATTGATTATATCGAACAGATTGACAAATTATCAGTGGTAAAGGTTGCGAAGAACAGTACGGTTTACACATTAGACATTTTTACCCAGCAACAGGCTACACCCACTATTCAGCCCTTATACCCCTGGTCATTACTTACATCAGCAAACAGGCACAACATTGTTCTTACAGACAGCAGCAAACCCTCTCCGGATAAAAATACGGGGCTCGACTTTTTCGCTGTGTCCGAAGAATTTATAATAACCCAATAAATCTGTTACCATGCCATTGAAAAATAGAACCACGCTCAAAAATTTCTTTTCAATAGGCAATATGCCTACCCAATCCAACTTTGCAGATCTCATTGATTCCTCCTTAAATATTGTAGATGATGGATTTTATAAATCAATGGACGATGGTATTGTAATTGCGCCTTCCGGTAAATCGGAAAAACTCATCACGTTCTTTGATAATACAGAGTATAAAAATGCCTCCTGGAGTTTTAATCTCGATACGCGAAAAAAGGATCCGGCACTGAATATTAAGAACAATAAAAATCAATGTCTCATCTATGCCGGACAAAACGGCAATACCGGCATTAATACCGATGCACCCATTTCCGAACTGCATGTAAATGGCTTCACTACCTCCGACGGGCGTATTGGTTCCTATGCTATTGGTGAAGTCCCTGCCAATGGAAACTGGCATGCTATTCTGCCTTCATTATCCGGTTGTCATGCATTTGAAATTGTAGCACAGGCCGGCAAGGTAAATGAAGGGAAATATGCACTCCTGCATGCCGTCGCTGTAGCCACATTTGGAAAATCAAGAACAAGGATCCGTAAAACGCAGGCATACTATGGCTGGTTTTGGGATAAGATCGGCTTGCGCTGGAGTGGCGATACGTTCGATTATTCTTTACAGATCAAAACACGCAGTCATTACGGTGATAAAGTCAACATCCGGTACCATATTACCAAACTCTGGGACGACAAATTCATGAATGACCTGTTTGCTCCCAAAACAGAAGATAAATAAAAAATTCCTTTATCATAAATCTCTACTCATGGAGCCGGTTACCATTTCCCCAGCCACAGGACTGCCCCCCGATCTTGACTATTACGCATTGAGAAAGCATGGGTTAAAAATGCTGCAATCCTTATCCAGTGAAGTATGGACGGATTATAACATTCACGATCCGGGTGTTACTATATTGGAACACCTGTGCTTTGCCATGAACGAACTTGCCTATAAAACCAATCTGTCCATTGAAGATATTATTGCACCCTCTCTCGATATAAGAAACAAGAACAGCATCTTTTTTTCCGCCGATGACATTCTTACTTCACAGCCTGTTACCATCAATGACTATCGCAAAGTAATACTGGATGCCTTCCCTACAACGGTCAATAATTGCTGGATTGAAAGTCACCAACCCTATGGAATACCCACCGGTTTTTATAAAGTAGCCGTACAAATGACTGACAAATGGTATGATGAAGGACATGATTATGAAGAAACAATTCAGAAAATAAGGTTATTACTCAACCTCAAAAGAAACATCGCAGAGTTTTTTGTACATGTCACCATCTTAAAACCTCAGAAAGTACAGATAAGCGCTGCGTTCGAAATTGAAAATGATGCTAACGAAAATAAAGTGCTCGCAGACATTTACTATGCAGCAGCCAAAGCAATTCTTCCTGCTATTACAGCGCAGGCTTTGTACCAGTTGCAGCAGGCAGGCCTTCCATACGAAGAAATTTTTGAAGGCCCCTTGTTACAAAATGGCTTTATCCGCGATGAACAGCTGTTACCCAAAAAAACAAAACTGAATAAAGGTGACGTACTAAAACAGCTAATGTCAGTACCGGGTATTCTTCAGCAGAAAGAATTTTCAATGCGGGTAAATGACACGCCCTTTTTTAATGAAATACCCGTTCAGATAGAACAGGTATTGATCTTTGATACTACCTGGGAAAATGATAAAATACCTACTATCCGGTTATTCAAAGGGGGGGTACCTGTTAAATTCAACGCCATCAGCTTTGAGAAATACAGCCGGGAGCTTACTATGAAAGAAACCCAGCTACACAGAACATCCAATGAAATTGATAAAACATTCAATATAGAGACAAAGCAGGTACTGGATCTTTCCTATTACCACAGTATTCAGCACGATTTTCCGTTGAACTACGGTTTGGGTAAAAAAAGGATCGGGCCGCCAAACGATTCATACAAGAACGCAGTTGTCAAACAACTGAAGGGCTACTTACTAATACCCGAACAGATCATCGCCAATTACCAATCACAACTGGCTTCTGTACATAAATTATTATCAAGTGATGTAGCTAGTCAGCAACAAAGCTATTTTTACCAGGATATTTCTTCTATTCCGCGCCTGGAAGCTGTAATAGACCCTAAGCTATATTCCAAAAAACAACAGTCCGTTTATCACGGACTTGATAAATATTTACCGCGCCAACTGGCTATTCTCGATCATCTGTTGGCTCGTTTTGGAGAAACCTTTCCGGATCCTATTTACAGGAAACTCGGTTTCTATTTTAATAACGAACTGGTACAGCAAAAGCTGGTACAGCAAAAAACCACTTTTTTAAAAGAGATCACTTTGCTTACAGCCTATCGCATGGCAGCTCCATCCTATACCAATGCAAATGAACGTGGCAGCATAAGCCCGCTTCAAAAAAAGCTTGGATTACAACTTGGTATTCTTTCCAATAAAAACAACATAGCCGGTATACATGAGCAGGCTGGCATTACTGCCATTATGGAAGGCAAAGATGAAATAACAGGAGATTATTGGTATGACTGGAAAAAAGAGCGTGATTTATTCAATCTCAAAAAGCACGACAGTATCTTCAATGTATTTGATTTTACCTCCGACGCCCAACTGAAGAAACCTGATTTTGTGTTGCACCGTGAACTTTTACAGTCTGTACATTTCCTGCGCAATGGATTGTATTTCGATAATTACTACTGCAAAATAGTATATGATCCTGCCACTATTTATGAACTGTATTACCGGCCGCCCTATAGCAAACGGATGTGCCTGGTTGCCAGGTTTCATGATTTTACAGTCCTGCTATATGAATTAAAGAAACTCGTTACATTTTTAAGAAATGTCAATCTGTTATCAGAAACCTTCAGCATCATGGAGCATGTATTATTGCTGCCACGCGATGGTGAGCTGAAGTTTGCTACCACTCATTATGATAACGTTCCTCTATGGTTTTTTGCCTCTGCGGTCAGCATTGTTTTTCCTGGCTGGACCAAAAGATTTGATAATGCCGAGTTCAGAAAAATGGCAGAAGATGTAATTGCTCAGAACTTACCAGCACACCTTCGCGTAACTATCATGTGGCTCAATTACAAAGACTATATGAGTTATGAAAAATTATATAATAACCGCATAAAAGCAGCAGCCTCTGGTAACGAAGAAGAACATAGAACAGCGGCAAAGGAAATGGCACAGTTTCTATACACACTTACAGAAAAATAAATCACTTTGTCGTAATGCCTATTGATACTTCACATATCATACAGCAAAATATAATAGACCTTATAATAGAAACCAATGATCATGTACAGGTAGAAGAAGAAGTTGCAGCATTATTCAAGTCGCAATTGGGCAACAGCATTAACAAGTTGTTTACCGATCATTCACCCGGTGAAAACGTCCTGGTAATAAATACCCTTCAACTGGATCTTGGGACTATTCCGCGTAACCTGCTGCAGGAGGAATTTATACACAGACTACTCCGGCAGCTCAAACAGGCTTTAGCCCGTTATAGTTATGCAATACACCGGTCTTCCCATGACCACTCCTTTATCAGTCTGCAGCAAAGTCAGCTTCAGTCACTCAGTTTTTTTTTACAATTTGGCTATCTGCCCTGGCAATATAAAGGCAAACAGGTATTATCGATAGAACAACTCTTCACCAATTGTATTCAACAGGTACCAAACCAGATTAAGCGCTTTCTTATACAGCATGCCGCCAACAAAAATTGTATTAAGCGAATTGTACAGCAGTTCAGCGAAAAGCTGGTGTATTCATTAATAAATTTACTGCAACCGGCAGAAGCTCTCTTCATCATCACATACCTCGAAGAAATGAAAGAAAGTCACCGGAAAAATAAGCCGGTGCAGCTAAAGCAACAGATTCCGGAAAAAACAAGGCTACAGGTAGTTCTTACTTATTTGCTGAATGAAAGAGGCAGTTTTTTTAACAGAAAAGAGTTCCTGAAAATAACCCTTCGGCAAATGGCACAGGAACATGGGGTAAATTATTTTGAATTATTACATTGGTTAAAAAATGGCTTACAGGCAACCATTCTGCATAACCTGCAAAAAGCAAGATTCTCCTCTCTTATTCATACCATCTTGTCAGAAGAGCTGGAAAACAACAATCAGGTTTCTCACATCACACAACAACCACAGCAATTATTAACCACTGTCCTTTTTAAACAGATCGTCCATGCCGGCCCTGATCATTGCATTGTCGATGTAAGGTCCGATTCGCAGGCAAAGCAATTATTACAATACAACCCCGCCGGTTTCTCTCAGCAATTGCACGAATATCTATACCGGCAACATAAGTTACCGCAGGGAAAAACAATGCCTGTTTTACTGTGTGTTGATAGCACAAGTGTTGTAATTCCCGGTATGCTTAAACTGTCTGAACAATCCCTTGCACTGTTATTCAAACACTATATTGCAAAAGGGCAGCTCTATGGTCAATATGCAGCCCTCAGTAAAAATATTTTCCGACATCTGTTCGTTTCCTGGTTACAGCAACAACCGGTTAATCTCAAACAACTATTACCGAAGGTATTGGAACAAATGGATGTAAGCCATACCTCACAAAAGCAGTTTACCACATTTTCACCCCTGTTCCGTGCATTACAACTCTTGCACGAACAGCCGCATGCAGTAATTGGTACAGTCCGGCAGTTATTTATGCTTCAATTAAAACAACAGATTACGGTTAAATACCCTGCTTATTTCAGGAAATACATTGTTCTTAATACCCTTCAATATATTCTGCAGCAAAAACAATTGGCATCAATTACTGCTTATAACAAACACATCCTTGCTGTTGCATCCAAAGAGTTTTCCTTGTCTCTGCTACACCTGCAACAGCTAATGGCATCAAAAAATCATTATCCCACTTCTTCCTTTCTGCATTTTACTAATAAACTTCCTCCGGCCTTTCTCAGCCAGAACGGTTTTCTATATCCAGGTGGAACCAGCGCTGTCATTCCTATCGGAAAATCAGTTGACCTTCTATCTTCTGGATTATCAAATACCAACGAAAACGTCTTTCTGTCAAATACTACATTAAGCTTTGCAAAAACGCAGCATTATTCCTATGACAGGTTTACTCCCCATCACCTGGTTACCGCAATCACTTACTATCTTTTAAATGGGAAGGTTTGCTGGTGGGGTAATCTCAGTGAAGAGGATATTCCCGGGGCCATTGCCCATTTGATCAGACAGAGAAATAACGTTTTTCTCCGGACACTGTTACAACACAGGCATACCTCAGCATTTGTAAAAAACCTATTATATGTACTGGTTAAAAATCCATCAATCGGGTTTAATCAAACTGTTACCGGCTTTTCAACAAAACAGCAGCAGCACCTGCTGGAAATACATACCTTCTTATACGAATATTTTACAGGTCAAAAGATCAACCCGCAAAATGCACAGATAAAACTTTTCCAAATTCTTTTACAGCTTATTAATGAAAAAAAACAATGGAATGTCACCAGGGAAGAACTAATTTCTTTATGGATTCAACAATTGTTTCCCGGCAGAAAGGCTATTTTGTATGCTATTGAAAAATTATCGTACCGCGCTTCTCTCACGCTTACTTCCGAATCGATCGGCCTTCTTAACTGGCCGGACCTTTTCTATCAGCAAATACAGGCAATGTTCATCTCTGCTCAAAAACAACCACTAACAGATCTTGCAACATTTTATATTCGTTCCCTAGTTAACTGGTTAACCATTTCTTTTAAAAACAATAATATTTCCAGGAGTGTAGCACAAAAGCGCACCCTCCTATTACAATCTGTACAGCTCCAATACCCTCAATACCAGTCGTTACTACAACCATTTGCTAAGATATTATTACAGGAGACCGCTTTTTCATTCACAAAACTGATAGAACAGATTAATGCCATCCAGGCAAAAGACAAAGCGCTTGCAGCCATGCTGCTACGCAGGTTGCTGTCAAAAGAATACAATATAAAATTACAACACACCAATGTACCGGTACAGGATCTTGTACGAGCCGTCACTATACTACTGAAATACCATCGCCAATCATTATCATTAATAAAAACAATCGAAACAGTTTTTCCCGCTATACCGGTCGCCGGTCCTTACAGTACACAATTGTTCTGGCGTATTACCCTGGATGTATTGCTAAAGCAATCATCATTTAACCAGTTGTATTTCACACGCAACTGGCTTATAAAAATGTCTGCCTCCCTGCAGATTGAGCTGCCAAATTTAATTGCTGATCTGTTGCTCTACCTGCAATATGATAACAATGATCCCAACAAAAAGGCATTGCGAAAACTGATCATGGCAATTGCTGATGAAAAAAAAATAAGATCATTGACGGGGAGAAAAGAAAAGCTGATCCTGATCGATAAAGTCATTACAAACTCCAAAAACGTGGAAACAAAAAAAAATACGGGTACGCAAACCCTGCAAAAGCCAGCCATCTTAAAACCAGAAGATGCCATTTACATTAATAATGCCGGACTGGTTTTGATTCATCCATTCGTTAAAATGTTGTTTGAACGAATGGAGTATGTAAAAGAAGGGAAATTTGATGCTGAAGAAAGCACGGTACGTGCTATACACCTGCTGCAGTTTATAGCGGCAGGGTTCGATAATGTAGAAGAACATTACCTGTTCTTCAATAAGATCCTCTGTGGCTTAGATCCCCTTTTGCCAATTGAGAAAGAGATTACACTTACAGGTCCTGAAAAAGAAGTAGCAGAAAGTTTATTGCTCAGTGTAATTAGCAACTGGGAGGCGGTAAAAAATTCCAGTATTGACGGGTTACGTGGTTCTTTCTTATTACGCGAAGGAAAACTGGTCCGTGAAGAAAAAGCATGGAAATTAACAATACAAAAGAAACCCTATGATATCCTGCTAAAGCAACTTCCCTGGGGAATAAGCACGATAAAGTTTATATGGATGCCTGAACCTATTTATGTGCAATGGATATAACTTCTGCAATACAATCCAGTGCCGGTACCATTGAAAAAGAATTGCAATGGCTTTCTGCTATGATCGAAGCAGCTATTGATCAGTATTTCAACACTGGCAACCAGTTGGGTGTTGCATCCCCCCCCTTGCTGGATCAGGACACATCCTCCTACGCAGCCATCGTACAGCAGTTTAAGATGAATGAAGCAGAAAGATTATTACTGATCCTTGCATTGACGCCCCACGTAAGGCCGCAGTTACTGGATACCTTTTTTATAAAGAACACCAATTACGATCGTGGCTTTACAGAATTTGGAGGTATCAAAGGTGTTCACCACGCAGGTTTCATCCCTACCGGCGAAACATTTGCATTCATCATTTCCTCTATGAACCTGGCACGCAGGCTTACCATTACACAACTATTCAGCAAACAGCATTTTTTTAGCTGTTACAATATTTTACGCTTCAATCACGCCGGGGCAGATGAACCTCTTTTAAGTGCTTCCATACATGTTTCACCAGAATATCTTTCACTCTTAACAACAGGAGAAGACTATCAACCCGAATATAGTACAGGTTTCCCTGCTGCATTACTGCGAACGCCGCTGCAATGGAACGATCTTGTTTTGCCTTCCGCAATTTTACAGCAACTGGAAGAGATTATACACTGGGTACAAAAAGAGGAGGAGTTATTACAACATGCATCTATTAGCAAATTTATTCGCAAAGGATATCGCAGTCTTTTTTATGGTCCGCCAGGTACAGGTAAAACGCTTACTGCTACTCTGATAGGGCAGCAAACCGGCCAGGATGTTTATCGCATCGACCTGTCAATGATCGTATCAAAATACATCGGTGAAACAGAAAAGAACCTAGCTCAGTTATTCAATATGGCCGGGAATAAAAACTGGATCCTGTTCTTTGACGAGGCTGATGCATTATTTGGCAAGCGCTCACAAACAAAAGATGCACATGATCGCTATGCCAATCAGGAAATTTCCTATCTGCTGCAAAGGATCGAGGAACATCCGGGAACAGTCCTCCTGGCTACCAACCTTAAAAGCAATGTAGATGCTGCATTCATGCGCAGATTTCATTCCATTATTCAGTTCCCATTACCTGGCATTGCAGAAAAAACACGTTTATGGCAAACCCTTTTCAGCAACACCTTTGTTTACGATTCTGCCATTGATTTTAATAAACTGGCGGAAGAGCATGCTATTACCGGAGGAATGCTGGTAAATGTATTACGCTATTGCGCGGGCTGCGCCATGCAAAACAATAATACAATAATGCTTGAAAATATTCACGAAGGCATTCACAGGGAAATGCGAAAAGAAGGGAAAATAATACAGTAACGCTCTTATGTATTTACATGATGAATTGCTGTAATAACCTCTGTCATTTTAGCGACCCAGTTTGCTGGTGTATTTCCCGCATTACCAATATTCCTGAACTCAAGTACAGCACCGGGCCTGGGGCCGCCCACATTTTCGGGCGGGATAATTGATTTTGCTTCCCTGTTTGTATATCGATCCATATTATTGGCGAGTGCATCATTCAAAAAGATCATTACACGTTCTGTTGGCTGTGCCATATGCTGCCTGTTAAAAAGATATGACATTACTCCATCTCCCTGCGCAGCACGTGTTTGACTTACAATTTGCGTTCTGAACAGATGATCATAGGTTGTTATCCAATTCTGTACGTTAATCGATAATGTTTGATTGCGTATCTGGTTAAATCCTGACCGTGAAAAAAGCGGGGCCATATTTTTAGGATTGAGGTTACCCTGGCCCTGATAATTTGACGAACCACCAATCATATACATACAGATCAGCGTCAGGAAGCCTAACGCAGCTTCTTTCTCTCCACCCAAACCATCGTCAGGGTTAGGCTGAACTCCATGTACATTATTGTAAACATTCAATGCAGCAGCTCTTGCGTCACGTGCTATATTTCTATGGCGGTTTACGGGAGACTGAAGGCTATTTAAAGAAGGATCACCGCCATTTGCGCCACGTTGTATTGCCCTGCTTAAATTTCTTAACCTACTTGATCTTATTCCCGCAGTAGCCTGCATATAAGTTTGCCATGAAACACTTGCGCGATTGCCTTCATTAAAAGCATGTGTGGGGTCCGGCTGCGCAGGCAAACCAACCATGCAAGGCTGACCGCCAGGTATGGGGAAGCGATTGTTTACAGGATCTCCCAAATTGATACCGTTGTATAGCGGGTCAATACCTGCACGCACATTATTCATAGTAGCTGCAAGCCCGGCAATATTTGCTGTATCAATCGGGTCTACTCTTATTTCCAATATTTGTCTTGGGGCTCCTGCTGCAAGCCTTCTTTTATCTGGTACAGCATCTACACCCTGCCCGCCATTATTTGCAGCATAAATAACTGTTTGAGGTACCGGTGGATGTCCATGTGGATCCGCTTCCGGGAAAGGCGTCCTTGCATTTGCCCAATCATTCGCTGCTGGTCTCAGATGAGCGGCAGTTGCATCATGCGGAAGTACTTCCTGGCTAACCGGGATATTTACTTCCAGTTCAAAACCTACATCCCCTTGTATCGGCCCATCCTGTAATGCCCTCTTTTGCAGCAGTGGTTTACCTTCTATAGTAACTACCTGCATTGCTTTCGCCCCCATTACATCTGCTTCGTTCTCCAGGCTTTTATCATCATTGATCTGTACACGCGATTTTAATTGCCTTGTAGGTTTTACCCTGCCTTGCATCTGCTGTACTACATGCCAGCCTTCATGAGGCAAATGTTTTTCCTGTCCCGGTCCAAGATGGATCTGGTTACCCTGCGCGTAAGCATGTGCGTTCAAATGTGCAGGTTTAGAAGAATTAAAATGCACGCGCACATGAGAAAGATCGTATCCTGACAAGTTTTCTAATCCTGATCTTAAATTATCAGGCAAGCCGGTATTATTATTTTTTGCAGAGGGAGTTATCGCATTCTGTTGCGAACCAGCATGTAATTGCACGGCACTTTCATCAACTTTTTTTTGCAGTACGCCGCCACAATGTTTACAGGGTTGCTGATGAGCAATTGCTCTGCTTTCTGCACGTGAGAGGGAATTTGCAACAGGTTTTTTTTGCATGAGACAAAGATTTTTGTGGGATTGCTGGCTCTCATGTCTCTGACTGCACAGATTGGTTGCACTAGTAATCTACCAATTTTATCGGAAAATAACAAAAAACACACTCGAAAAGGTAAAACTACGTACTCATTTCAGGTAGTTCATCGCTTCTTTTAAGCAACAAATAGGCGGAACTTTAATGTAGTTCTTTATCACGCCTTCTACCTTTTTCAAGGCCATTATCCATTAGCCTTTTCCTTTTTTCCTGAACACCTTTACATCAATCCTGTCGGCAACACTTTGCCGGTAGGACTGATTTTTTCATGATCGATCACTTATAATTTCCTGATCTTAATATTACGGTACCATACAGGATCACCATGATCCTGCAGTGCAATTCTTCCTTTTTTGTAGGTGCCAAATCCCGGCCATTGCTTAAACTTACTGCCGGCTATAAGGTTATTCCAGGCAGAATCCCACATAGTAGTGTATAAAACCTTATCACCGTTAAGATAAAACTCAAGAGAGCCGTTGTTCACGTAAATTTCAACAGCATTCCACTGTCCTACGGGTTTTACTGTTTCAGGCGAACTGCTGATCAGGTCATACAGATCGCCTGCACGGTGTTTAATAATCTTTGCATCAGGGTGTACCGCATTATCCAGCACCTGCATTTCAGGGCCCGTATGATAAGTTCTTTCAAACCCGGGTCCTTCCTGCACATTGAACATAATACCGCTGTTACCTCCGTTATCCAGTTTCCACTCCAGCTTCAGGTGAAAGTTCTCATACTCTTCATTGGTAACAATATCACCACCACCAATGGTGGCGCCGGCAGAGTCTTTTTGTGAAGGCACCAGGTGCAGTGAACTGTCTGCTATTATCCACGCACCTCCATCAGTTTTATTATTAAATACATGCCAATTGTTTTTGGTCGTTCCGTCAAACAACAATTCCCAACCTTCTTTTTCTTCTGCTTTGCTTATGGTATTCATAGCTGTGGGTGTTGATTCTTTTTGAGATGACTGATCTGCCGACTGGCAGGCCATTACAAACGTTAATACACAAAAACAGGAAAATAAACGCATAGTATTTTATTACTGGTTTATGATTTCAGTCCCTAAATCGCCAAATCACAATATCAACGATTTCAAAGTTGTTTGATCTTAATATTCTTAAACCACACTTTGTTTCCATGATCCTGCAAAGCGATCTTTCCGGAATGGAACATGCCAAAGCCTGTTGCATTTTTAAATTTACTGCCAGCGATCAGGGCCTTCCAGTTATCATCCCACATGGTAGTGCTTACTATCACTGCTCCGTTTTGTATTAATTGCAGTTTACCATGATCAGCAATGATCTCTATATGATTCCATTCAAGTGCAGGGTGTACGTTTTCAGGAGCACTGGCAATCAGATCGTACAGATCACCGGCGCGGTGCTTTACAATTTTTGCATCAGCATGTGCAGCATTGTCAATGATCTGCATTTCCGGTCCGGTTTCATGACTGTAACGATACTTAGGATCTTCCTGCGACAGGAACATAATACCGCTATTCCCGCCTGAATCAATTTTCCAATCCAGTTTCAGGTGAAAATTCTCATAGGCTGCATTGGTAACAATATCACCACCATGTTCATTTTTTTCTCCTTTTGCAGCAGGGTCAATAAACAATATGCCGTCCTCTACTTTCCATGCAGCTCCATCAGTTTTATTATTGAATACATGCCAGTTCTGCTTAGTGTTGCCATCAAATAACAACTGCCAACCTTCTTTTTTTTCAGCAGCAGTTAACGTGTTTTGTTTCCCGCTGTCTGATGTCTTATGGCTGGCGCTACAGGCCGATAATATAGTTGCTGACAGCAATACGAAAGAAAATTTCTGCATGTGATTTGTTTTAAAGTCAGATAAATCAATCCTTACCATAGTCTGGCGAAATCAAGTAAGATCGCTTACTCCTTCAGCCCATTTATCTTATTTATTCTTCAGCGACAAAATATATCTTACTACCAGTTTTGCATCCTCTTTACTCAGTGATGGGTTAGGGTTCATAGGTACACTGCCCCATACGCCTTGCCCGCCATTGATAACTTTATCTGCCAGTTTATCAATGTTCTCTTCGGTAGCTTCATATTTAGCTGCCACATCCTTATAAGAAGGACCAATTACTTTTTTATCGATAGCATGGCATGTAGGAGCACAACCAGACTGACCAATAAGGGTCAGCGCTTTTTCATCATCAGCACTCAAAGCCGCAGTAGCTGCTTTCTTTTCTCCGCCGGATTTATCTTCTGAATTACATGCAAACAAAGAAACAGCAAGTATCCCCAGTACAAATACTCTTTTCATGTGGAATTTAATTAATCGTTTTTAACACTTATCTATTAGGTAAATCAATTTACTATCGGGCAATTTACTGCAATCCCAATACAGAACGGTTAAATTTTTCATCGCTGCCGGTTCCGGCAAAATCATCAAAGGCTTTATCCGTAACACGAATAATATGGTCTTTAATAAACACACTTCCTTCTGCTGCGCCATCCTGCGGATGTTTAATACAGCATTCCCACTCCAGCACCGCCCAGCCGGCATAATCGTAAGCAGTTAGTTTACTAAACACAGATTTAAAATCAACCTGTCCATCTCCAAGTGAGCGAAAACGCCCGGCACGGTTGATCCAGCTTTGATAACCTCCATAAACCCCTTGTCTTCCTGTGGGATTAAATTCCGCATCTTTTACATGGAACATGCGGATGCGTTCGTGATAGATATCAATGTATTCCAGGTAATCGAGACATTGCAATACAAAATGTGAGGGGTCATACAGCAAACATGCCCTCGAATGGTTGTTCGTATGCTCCAGGAACATTTCGTAGGAAATACCATCATGCAGATCTTCGCCGGGATGTATCTCATAGCAAAGATCAACTCCACACTCATCAAATACATTCAGGATAGGTAACCAGCGATTAGCCAGTTCTTTAAATCCCGTCTCTACCAAACCGGCAGGACGCTGTGGCCATGGATAAACAGTAGGCCATAACAAGGCGCCGCTGAATGTGGCATGTGCATTCAATCCAAGATTTTGCGATGCTTTGGCTGCATACTTTAATTGTTGTACAGCCCACTCTGTTCTTGCCTTTGGATTATTATGATATGTTGAAGGTGCAAACCCATCAAACAACGTATCGTAAGCAGGATGCACAGCTACTAACTGCCCCTGCAAATGCGTGGAAAGTTCTGTTATCTCCAGCCCTGCATCCTGTACAATGCCTTTTATCTCATCTGCGTAAGTTTTGCTTTCGGCTGCTTTTTGCAGGTCAATACAACGACTATCCCACGTAGGGATCTGTACACCCGCAAAACCAAGGTCTTTGGCCCATTTACAAATAGCCGGCAACGAATTAAAAGGAGCTTCATCACCTAAAAACTGAGCTAAAAATATACCGGGGCCTTTTATAGTTTTCATATCTCCGTTGTTTTTAAATAATCGGGAAATGTAAATGAAGTGTGCAAACAACTATACTTCAAAACTTGTCCATTTTTCAGTGCTGGCACTGCTTTTCACTACATTATCAATAAAAGCCATACCGCGTACGCCATCTGCAGCAGTAGGAAAATCCAGCATTTCCGGTGTTGGTTGCATACCTTCAATGCGTGCTGATAAAGTGAGTACAAAATTGCGGTATAGATTGGCAAAGGCTTCCAGGTAACCTTCGGGGTGTCCGCCGGGTGTGCGGGTATTATGTGTAGCAAAAGATGAAAGCGGATCTTTATATCCAACACCCGTTCTGTAGATCTGCGTTGGCTGGTCAAGCCACTTTACTATTAATGTATTAGGTTCCTGCTGTGCCCACTCAAGTCCGCCTTTTTCCCCATACACACGGATCTTTAATGGGTTTTCTTCACCGGCAGCAACCTGTGTTGCCATCAATACGCCATTGGCGCCATTATTAAAACGCAACAGCACATTTCCATCGTCATCCAGCGCGCGGCCTTCTACCATTATATGTAGGTCGGCGCAAAGTTCAGTTATCTGTAATCCGGATATATATTCTGCAAGATGCGCAGCATGCGTTCCTATATCACCCATGCAACCGCTTTTACCGCTTCGTGCGGGATCAGTTCTCCATGAAGCCTGTTTATTTCCATCTTTTTCCGACAGGTTGCTTAACCACCCCTGCGGATATTCCACATATACTTTACGTATTTTTCCAAACACGCCCTGCTTTACCATCTGCTTTGCCTGCTTTACCATTGGATAACCAGAATAAGTATGCGTAAGGCAAATGAATAGCCCTTTTTCTACTGCTTTTTTATGCAACACTTTTGCTTCATCCAGCGTAAAGGTCATTGGTTTATCCAGTACTACATGAAAACCGTGTTCCAGTGCCAGCATAGCAGGCGCAAAGTGTACATGGTTCGGTGTCACGATACTTACAAAATCCATTCGCACATCTGCAGGTAACTGACTTTCCTTTAAGATCATTTCTTCGTACGAAGCATACACTCTGTTATCGGGTAAAAATAAACTGCGGCCTGATGCGAGAGATTTATCTGACTGGCTGCTGAAGGCGCCGCAAACCAATTCAATAAGGCCGTCCATATTAGCAGCAATGCGGTGAACAGCACCAATGAAAGCATCCTTGCCTCCACCTACCATTCCCATTCGTAGTTTTCTTTTCATACAGCAAAATAGAAGAAAATTGAAAAAGGATTTCTTTTTAAAAATAAAAAATTACATTTACAAGCATAATTTTCTATCAGGGATTTGCGCTCTTGGTTGATAAAGTTACAATGCATACAAGCATATATTGAAAATTTATCAATAAGCTAACGATTCGTTTACACACATTAAAGAACACTCCTTGCCATGCAACCAACTATTCAACGCAACAAGCTTTTTGTAGCAAGCTGTTTAGCATTGCTGGTTACCTCACTCTCATTTGGTATCCGTGCCGGTTTACTAAACACATGGAGCCATGATTATGGTTTAACCCAGGAAGAGATTGCCATCATTACCGGTACTGCATTCTGGGGCTTTCCGCTGGCTGTTATTATCGGCGGTATGGTGGTCGATCTTATCGGCATGAAACGATTAATGTTTGCTGCCGCAATTTTTCATCTTTCCGGTATTATTTTAACCATCCTTGCATCTGGTTTCTGGTCCCTGTTCATATCTACTCTGCTGATCGGTTTAGGTAACGGTACTGTAGAAGCTGTTTGTAACCCACTGGTAGCAACATTATACCCCGATAAAAAAACCACCAAGCTCAATCACTTCCATCTCTGGTTTCCCGGCGGTATTGTAATAGGTACACTCATTGTCCATTTCTTTGGTGTAAATATTCCGGGTACAGGTTTTCTCAGCAACTGGCAGATCCTTGTGGGTCTTATGCTGATACCTACTGTCATCTATTGGTTTCTGTTTAGTAAACTTTCTTTCCCTGTTACAGAACGCGTATCCAGTGGTGTTTCAACCGGCGAAATGTATGCTTCGTTGCTCCAGCCATTATTCTTAATAATGCTGGTACTGATGTTAGGCACAGCCATCACAGAATTATTTACAGGCCAGTGGATTGATGTATTACTCAAAAACGTAACAGATAATGCGCTGCTGATCTTAACACTTGAAACAGGCGTAATGGTAATAGGCCGTGGTTTGGCCGAGCCTGTTGTACATCGTTTCTCATCACAGGGCGTATTGATAATATCTGCTATCCTTTCCGCCATTGGTATCTACATGTTAGGCCATACCACCGGCAACATGATCTTTGTAGGCGCCATTGTGTTTGGTATGGGTGTTTGCTATTTTTGGCCCACAATGATTGGTTTTGTTTCTGAAAACCTGCCAAAGACCGGAGCCGTAGGCTTAAACCTGATGGGGGGCGCTGGTATGCTTGCAGTCTCTCTTTATGGTGTCATCATTAGTGGTTATTACGACAACCTGCTCATAAAAAGACTGCCAGCCAATGCAGATCTGAAGGTTTACAATGCAGCTCCCGCCAATTCAGAAATGGCAAATGCATTGGGCGAAGCCAAAAAAGCTGTAGGCCCTGAAATTTTAAATATTACATTAGTTATACCAATAGTACTGATCGTTGCTTTCAGCGCCCTTGCCTTATATATGCGTAATAAAAAGAAATCAGGTTCGCTGGCAGCATTAAGTATTGTTAGTTAATACAATGGCGTATTTTAAGAAAGTATTAAGGTTTTTTTAATGCTTGTAAAAAGTAACTATTTGTAAATTCCTGTTCAATCTTTTGATCGAATGCCCAACCAACAATCACGAAGGCTTGCTATTAAGAACATTGTTGCAGGCACAGCTACAGTAAGTACAGGTGCTTTGCTCTCCTCATTTGCAACAACCGACGGAGCAGATAATAAACCCCTTACATTGAAAGGAAATATCAACCACTCAGTATGCCGCTGGTGTTACAGCTCCATACAGTTAGAAGAGTTTTGTGTAGCCGCTAAAAAAATAGGGATCAACGCCATTGACCTTGTTGGTCCGGCCGACTGGCCCATACTGCAGAAAAATGGTATCTATTCTTCCATGTGCAACGGCGCTGAAATTAACCTGGTAGACGGTTTCAATGATAAAAAGTTTCATGCAGAGTTGATCAAACGTTATACCGACATGATTCCGCTGGTAGCAAAAGCTGGGTATAAAAACCTCATCTGCTTTAGCGGCAACCGTCGTGGCATTGATGATGAAACCGGTTGGAAAAACTGCACCGAAGGTCTGAAACAATTAACCGGTCTTGCCGAAAAACATGGCGTAGTGCTGGTCATGGAATTGCTAAACAGCAAGGTAAATCATAAAGATTACCAATGCGACAGAACTCCCTGGGGCGTTGAACTGGTAAAAAGAGTGGGCTCCGAAAGCTTTAAGCTTTTGTACGACATCTACCATATGCAGATCGATGAAGGTGATGTGATCCGTACTATACAGGACAGCCACCAATACATTGCACATTATCATACCGGTGGCGTTCCGGGAAGACATGAGATAGATGAAACACAGGAATTATACTACCCTGCTATTATGAACGCTATTGTAAAAACCGGTTTTAAAGGTTACGTGGCACAGGAGTTTATCCCTGACCGCAAAACAAATGAAGAAAAGCTGGTTTCATTGGAAAAAGCAATTAAGATCTGTGACGTATAAATAGTACTGAATACCCGCGCCGGGATCATTTGCACGGGTATTATCATTTCACATGTGTAAAAAATGACTGCATGCCGGAAAATGTTTATGACGCCATTGTTGTAGGTAGTGGTATCAGTGGCGGCTGGGCTGCCAAAGAGCTTACAGAAAAAGGATTAAAAGTATTGCTGCTGGAGCGTGGACGCGACATCAAACACATCAAAGATTATGTGAACGCGAACAAAGAACCCTGGGAATTTCCACACCGGGGTAGTATGGCCCCTAAGGGTGGTGCCACGCAAAAAATGATCAAAGAATATCCCGTCTTAAGCAGAGAATACACCCTCAACGAAGTAAATACAGATTACTGGGCCAAAGACAGCGAATGCCCTTACACCGAAGTCAAACGGTTTGACTGGTTTCGCGGCTATCACGTTGGTGGTCGCTCCTTGATGTGGGGCAGACAAAGTTACCGCTGGAGCGATCTTGATTTTGAAGCCAATGACAAAGATGGCATGGGTGTAGATTGGCCCATTCGTTATAAAGATCTTGCCGCCTGGTACGACTATGTGGAAACATTTGCCGGTATCAGCGGATCAAAAGAAGGTCTGGCACATCTTCCCGATGGGCAGTTTCTTCCGGCTATGGAAATGAACTGTGTCGAAAAAGACGTTGCTGCCCGCATTAAAGATTATTACAAAGGAAACCGGCACATGATCATTGGCCGCACAGCCAATCTTACTGCTCCCATAAATGGCAGAACACAATGCCAGTTTCGTAATAAATGCTGGTTAGGTTGTCCGTTTGGTGCTTACTTCAGCACACAATCAGCCACACTTCCTGCAGCGCAGGCAACCGGCAATCTTACCCTGCGTCCCTTCTCTATTGTTACACAGGTTTTGTATGACAAGGATAAGAAAAAAGCTACCGGCGTAGAAGTGCTGGATGCAGAGACCAATAAAACCTATGTGTACAACGCCAAGATCGTTTTCCTCAACGCATCTACCCTTAACTCTACCTGGATATTGATGAACTCTGCTACCGATGTATTTCCCGACGGATTGGGCAGCACCAGCAATGCGCTTGGTCGCAACCTCATGGATCATCATCTTGGTGTGGGAGCTTCAGGCATTGTAGAGGGTTTTGAAGACAAATACTATTACGGCCGCCGGGCGAATGGAGTTTACATTCCCCGCTTCAGAAATATGAATGGCGATAAACGCGATTACCTGCGTGGCTTCGGTTACCAGGGCGGAGCCAGCAGGCAGGATTGGAAACGCGAAATCCCGGAACTCACTATTGGTGCTGAATTAAAAGCGGCACTTACTGAACCCGGCGCATGGAGCATGGGCATTGGTGGTTTTGGTGAAGTACTCCCCGACCCATCCAACAGGGTTACACTCGACAAAACGAAAAAAGATAAATGGGGATTAAATATACTTGCCATTGATGCTGAACTGAAGGAAAATGAATTAAAAATGCGCAAGGATATGCAGCAGGATGCTATTGAAATGCTCGAAGCTGCAGGTGTTAAAAAAGTGCATGGCTGGGATGGCAACGCCATTCTTGGTCGCGGCATTCACGAAATGGGCACCGCTCGCATGGGAAAAGACCCTAAAACATCAGTGCTCAATCAATGGAACCAGGTATGGGATGCCAAAAATGTATTTGTAACCGATGGTGCCTGCATGACCTCTGCAGCTTGCGTAAACCCATCACTTACTTACATGGCACTTACTGCCCGGGCGACTAACCATGCCGTAGAAGAATTGAAAAAAGGAAACCTTTAAAACAAATGTGCAAATTTGAAAATGTGCGAATGAAAATACAAGGGCTTTACCATTCATTCTAAAAAGGCACACAAAAGCATTTTCAAATTTTCAAATTACCCAATTTTCAAATTGTTTGTTTATGCCCGGGGATAGTACTACAGCAAACGTCAACAACAAGGCTAAGATCCAGAATACCTATGATGCAATTGTAGTAGGTAGTGGCATCAGCGGTGGCTGGGCTGCAAAAGAACTTTGTGAAAAAGGACTAAAAACGCTTGTACTGGAAAGAGGCCGTAATGTGGAACACGTGAAGGACTATACCGGCACTGAAAAAAATCCCTGGGAACTTCCATATCACAACAACGTTTCACAGGAAAAACGCAAAGAAAGTCCCATCCAGAGTAAATGTTATGCATTCAATGAAGTATCGGGAAAGTTCTTTGTAAACGATCTTGAAAATCCCTACACACAGGTAAAACCATTCGACTGGATCCGTGGCAATCATGTAGGCGGTCGCTCACTCATGTGGGGACGCCAGTGCTATCGCTGGAGCGATATTGACTTTGAAGCCAACCTGAAAGACGGTCACGGCACAGACTGGCCAATCCGTTACAATGATCTTGCACCATGGTACAGCTATGTAGAAAAATTTGTTGGTATCAACGGTTCAAAAGAAGGTCTGCCACAATTGCCGGACAGTGAGTTCTTGCCTCCTATGGAAATGAACTGCATTGAGAAACACGTCGCTGCCCGCATGAAGGAAAAGTTTTCAGATCGTGTACTCATCATTGGCCGCTCAGCCAACCACACTGAAAGAGTTGGTAACCGTGGCCCCTGCCAGTACAGAAACCGTTGCCACGAAGGTTGCCCCTTTGGTGGCTATTTCAGTAGCAATAGCGCTACATTACCTGCGGCAAAAGCCACCGGCAATCTTACCTTACGTCCCTACTCTATTGTACTCGAAGTTATTTATGACAAGGATAAAAAAAAAGCTACCGGTGTTCGCATTCTGGATGCAGAAACCAACCAGACAGAAGAATATTACGCACCAATTGTTTTTCTGAATGCCTCTACACTCGGTACCACACATATTTTACTGAATTCAGTTTCTGATGCTTTTCCTGAGGGATTGGGCAACAGCAGCCTGCAGGTAGGCCATAACCTCATGGACCATCATTACGGTGTTGGTGCCAGCGGCGATTTTGATGGTTTTCTCGATCAATATCATTTTGGTCGCAGACCCAACGGTGTTTATGTGCCACGTTTCCGCAACATCAGCGACAAAACACGTCGTACAGATTATGTACGGGGTTTTGGTTACCAGGGTGGTGGTGGCCGTGGCAGAGAAGGCGCCATTGATACCATTGGGGTCGCGTTAAAAGAACACATGCAGGAGCCCGGCAACTGGCACATGGGCCTTGGCTCATGGGGCGAGCATTTACCGTACTACGAAAACAAGGTAACGCTCAATAAAGAAAAGAAAGACAAATGGGGATTGCCTACACTCAGCATCGACTGTGAGTTCAAGGAAAATGAAAAAGCCATGCGCAAGGATATGCGCGAAAGCGCAGTAGAAATGCTGGAAGCAGCCGGCATTAAAAATATAAGATCATACGACAAAAGTCCGGCTCCCGGTTTTTGTATTCATGAAATGGGCACAGCACGTATGGGTCGCGATCCCAAAACATCTGTGCTCAATAAATGGAACCAGATGCATGAGGTAAAAAATGTATTTATCACCGATGGGGCATGTATGGCATCATCTGCCTGTCAAAACCCATCATTGACTTATATGGCCCTTACAGCAAGAGCTTGTGACTATGCTGTGAGCGAATTAAAAAAAGGGAATTTATAATATGTAAATTACCCAATGTGTGGATGTACAAATGGAATACAGTGAGAGCGATATTGGTAATGCAACTTAAATAAAGAGTATTTGCACATTGGCTAATCTGCACATTAGCATTTTCAAATTATCTAATCAAATAATTTATAAAGATGGATAGAAGAACCGCATTATCCCGCGTTGCAGTGATCCTTGGTGGTACCATTGTGGGTGCAGAGTTTTTTCTGACCGGTTGCAAACCCAGCGATAAAAACCTGGGAGCTACTTTAAAGTTTGATGCATACGATATCACATTTCTTGATGAAGTAGCAGAAACCATTCTCCCGGCAACAGATACACCTGGTGCCAAAGAAGCAAAAGTAGGTGAGTTTATGACCGTATTTGTGAACGATTGTTATGATGAAAAAAATCAACAGATCTTCCTTGACGGCATGAAGAAAATAAATGAAGCTAGTAAAAAGAAGTTCAATGACAACTTCATGAGTATTTCGCCCGAACAGCGGAAAGAGTTACTTACCGAAATAGACAAGGAACGTAAAACTTATACAGATAATAAAAAGTCAGAAGACCCAACCCATTATTTTGTATTGATAAAACAACTGACTTTACTGGGTTATTTCAGTTCCGAAGTCGGAGCTACAAAAGCATTGCGTTATGTAGCAATTCCAGGCCGTTATGAAGGCTGTATTCATTATAAAAAAGGCGACAGGGCCTGGGCTATTTAATCTTACAGGTATCCTATTCTTACATCATTAATCTTTCAATATCATGACCTATAATCGCAGGCTTTTTTTGAAAACAGGTAGCATGGTTGCTTCCGGACTGGCACTGGGTTCTTATGCAAATGCTATGAACAACATGGGTGAGCGTTTATTTGAAACAAATGCTTCTGTAAAAAATTTCGGTCTGCAGTTATATACACTCCGTGCCGATCTGCCAAAAGACCCGAAAGGAATACTGAAACAGGTTGCTTCTTTTGGTTATAAACAAATTGAAGGTTACGAAGGCGCTCAGGGAATTTTCTGGGGCATGAAGAATACCGAGTTCAAACAATACCTGGATAGTGTAGGGTTAAATTTTGTTTCTACACACTGCGATATCAATAAGGATTTTGAGCAAAAAGCTGCCGAAGCTGCAGCAATAGGCATGAAATATCTTATCTGCCCTTACCTGGGTGCACAAAAAACGCTCGATGACTACAAGCACTGGGCAGATGAATTTAATAAACGTGGTGAGATCTGTAAAAAGAATGGTATCCGATTTGCCTACCACAACCACGGTTATTCATTCACCGCAATGGATAGACAAATGCCACAGGATATTTTTATGCAAAACACAGACCCGGCATTGGTAGATTTTGAAATGGACATCTACTGGGTAGTAACAGCCGGGGCAGATCCCCTGGCATGGTTGCAGAAATATCCAAAGCGTTTTCGCTTATGCCACATAAAAGACAGGGATAAAAATGCAGCAGCTACTGAAACCAATGCATCTGTAGATCTGGGTACCGGCCGCATTGATTTCAAAAAAATACTCAACGAAGCCAAAAAGCAGGGCATGGAATATTATATCGTAGAGCAGGAACGCTACGAAGGTACAACGCCATTAAAGAGTGCCGAAGCCGGCGCTGCCTATATGAAAAAATTCAAGTTTTGAGTTTAACACTGAAATCCTGGTTTATCATAAAGCTGCCGGTTGGCAGCTTTTTTTATCCCCTTTAACTCCCTTTGCCAGAGAAGATAGAAACGTGACAGGAAAATGCTACCCCACTTTCTCTTTCTTATTTGCACCTTTCAGTTTACCTTAGAATACTTAACCTATCTAAACATGAGAATACTTACAGCCCTCCTGCTTATTGCCTGCTTTGCGCCAGCAATTACAACTGCACAATCAAAAGATAAGGACGAAACCACCATCCGCAACATCCTCAACCGGCAAACAGCAGCATGGAACCAGGGTAACCTCGAAGATTTTATGAAAGGATACTGGAAAAACGACTCGCTGATGTTCATTGGCAAAAGCGGGGTTACCTATGGATACCAGAATACGCTGGAAAATTATAAAAAAGGATACAGCACACCGGAGCAGATGGGGCAACTGAAATTTACCCTCATCAAAATACAACGTCTGTCGCCGGAATATTTTTTTGTTGTCGGTAAATGGGAGCTAACACGTACTGTAGGCAATGTAAGCGGGCATTACAATTTGCTGTTCAGGAAAATAGGCGGTCAATGGGTTATCATTACTGATCATAGCAGTTAATCAGCTTATGCCTCTTGCGGCTGATTAGCCAAATAAAAAAGGTCGTCCTGTAAATCCGCAGAACGACCAGGTGTACAAAACACTATTAATGGAAGGTTAGTGCGCTATTGAGTTCCGGCTGCTGATTCATCAATATTCTTGATGTACAGGGAGCCGGGTAATACGTTCCAGATCAGCGAAACCAATCTTCTTCTTTTATCATTGGCTGCATAATTTTTGATCCTATCAGGATAAGGCAACTCTTCTCCTTTACCCAGCCATTTAATATCGTAGTTGATCAGTCTTGGATCAGGGATCATTCCTTCGTTTACCTTAATTACATCTACCAACAGTTTAGCAATGGTTTTTGCGCGCAACTCCGATAACTTCTTATTCATCTCCTGTCGGGTAGGGTTCGGCTTATCCATTTTATCCAGGATCGTCTGATACAGCCCTGTTTCTTTGCTCATAGGTGTTTCATCAGAAAATCCATACAATACTACCACAGCTACAAATCTTTGAGAAGGATGTTCGCCAATAAACTTGATGATACGTTGTGCAATAGGTTCAATGGACGCTTTCGCTTCGTCCATTTTCTCCGTAGGTATTGTATATCCACCCGATGGAAAAAAAGTAGCCGTTTCAAACTGTGAAAAAGTAGCTATGTCATACAGATCGTTCAATGACTTAAGGTCAGTAAGCGCACTCTGTATTATTACATTGCTCTTCTCGGCAAATTTCAACTGGGCATCTTTACTGCCGCTCTTTTCCACTTCAGCAGCTTGTGCCAGTTGTGCATTCACTTTTTTCTCGGTTACCTGCAGGTTGTCGATCACCTCTTTACCAATATCCGGATCTACCTGGTGATTACGGATCTGCTGATTAGTAAGCTCAATGGCCCGTTGCGCTTCTTTTTTTACCAGCTCAAGCGCTTCCTGCGTCGCCTTGGTCAGATTTTCTACTTTACGGCTGGAGGCGCATGAAGCAAACAGCAATGTGATACACAGGCTTCCGCACCAGAAAAGATTGCGTTGCATAAAAGTCGGTTTAATAAACAGGACCAAAAGACACCTGTTGTTTTGGTTTGGTAATTGTTTTTGCCGGCGGATTGTTTGCTGTTTTCCTGTGGATATCGGATGTATCGTTGTTTGCTACTTCAGAATCTTTTTTTTTTGAAGCGGGGCTATTCATTGTGGCAACATCTTTCAACGCTTCAGTTTGTGCAGCAGCCAGGTTACTGTCAATATCAGTTACCATTTGCCATTGCAAGGGTTTCAATGTTCCTGCCAGTCTTACCTGCATTATCTTCTCCAGCGACTCCTTGATCTCGTTAATATTGTCATTCTTTACAAAATGGTAATTACTGATACCCATTTCTGCAAACCATTTTCCCCATATTTTTTGCAGTACATTATATTCTTCATTCCAGTCCTGGCGCGGATCTACTTCCAGTAACACTACCTGCAGGTTACTGAACTTTTTACCCGTAGGCAACAACCCGTAATCATCAGCATCAAACCTGCTGGTCCAATCAGCATTCTTTTTCAGTTTGGCAATCAGCTGCGAACAGGAGGTAAACCGGTTATTCTGTACCGTTTTATCTGAGGCACTTTCAAAATTCATATACCCATCAGTAACAATAAATAACGTATTGCGTGCTCCCTTATCCAGGTCATCCTGCAGGTCTTCATTAAAATACTTCCAGATGTCAGCACCGGAATAGGCTTTACTGTTATTACTGATAACCGCCTGTTTGTAAATATCCGGTAGTGTGGTCTGAAATGTTTTTTCTGCACCGTCAATAGCCGCAGCGCGTTTTTCCGGCTGCTCAGACGCCAGCTCTACTCTCAATGTGCCTACTTCGTCATAAAGACTTTTAGGAGTGCTTTTCTGCGGAGCGATCAGCACTTTTAATTTATCAGTTACCGTATAATATAAATGCGTTGGGTCTTTTTCTGCCAGTTTTACTTTGAATGCAGTGTATATAGAATTAACAACGGTAAGGTCTTTTGCTACCTGCTGCTGGTTATTTTGCAAAATACGATCACTCAGGTCCAGCAATACAATGTAATTGTCTTTCGGCGGCGCAGTGGTAGGTTTCTTGGCATCCTGCACAGCCTGCTGAAACTCGTTGCACCCGGTAAGCGACAAGGTAGCCAGTAAGCAAATAGATATCGTGTGGCGAAACATGTGAAATTATTTAAAGTACGATTCCTGGAATTCTTTCAACTCTCCCACATAATTCTCTGTAGCCTCATTTATCAGCTTGATCTGCTCTTCTCCCTTATCACGTCCGTACAGGGTTGAGAGATAACCATTCCAGCCGTCGCGGAAATAGTTAATGTTCTTTTCAATGGTATCAACCGGCAGCACCATCCTGTCTTTTTCTTTGCCCAGGCTTTCGATGCGTTTAGCTATATGGTTCATGTCTGTTTCAAACAGCATGCGTTTTTCTTCCAGTTGCAATATTTCATCCTGCAAACGACTGATGCGTTTGTAACGCATTTTTATCTGGTTACGTTTAGCCCATTCCATTTGCAACAGGTAATATACCGCGCTCCAGATGGCAAATACACCAAAACCCAGGAACAATACCAGGTAAAATCTTGAATCTGCAAATACAGGAGTTATCAGTGATTTGAATTCTTCACGATTAGCTTTTATCAGTATTTCGTTTACTGCTGTATGTACCTGAAATGCCAGTAAAATATCTCCTATCAACACCAGCGCCAGCAAACCGATCACCACCTTACGATACCTTTCACCCCTTTCAGAAAACAGGTGAATAGAAGTGCCCAATGCAAAAAAGATAGTAGGAAAAACGATCAGGGGCGGATAATTAATAATAAGATATACCAATCTGCGCAGGTTCGGCAACAGCTGAATATTTAATCTTCCCTCCTGGAACAACACAAAGGGATCAACGCCATTCAATGCAAAGTCAGCCACGCTCATGTAAAAATATAGCAGGTAAAAAGACAATGCTATCAGCAAAAAGAAAAGAAAGCTATAAGTACCCCAGCTAAAGGTGTTGAATTTATTCTGTGTAGTAAGTGACGTCCGGCTGGTTTCTATTTCATCAAGCTGGTTTTTTAACAGGTTGATCTCCGATTGTTTGATAGGCACAAGTCCTTTGCTGATATCCCTGCTGTTGTGAATTTCATCAGCCCTGCTTTTCTGTTCGTGAAATTTCTCCAGTAAAGATTCTACCTGTTTCTGTATGCGCTTTTTGGTCTCTTCAGTTTTTGGAACGAGGCGAATAGCATCCTGTTCAGTAAGAATAGAACCGCTGCGGATCTTATGCAGCATCCCTTTGTAAGCTTCAATACCTCCTTTGTAAATGCCGGCTTGTTCCACACCATAGCCCCTAAGGTCTTTAACGATGATGTTGGAAAGATCTGGCAGGTGATTTTTTCCCGCGTCAGCAAGTTTGGCTTTACCGCTAATAATCACGCTGGTACGTTTTAAGGAGGTTTTTGAATAAGGCAACTCAAATATATATATGGTAAGGCCAGAAAAGAATTACCCTGCCGGCTGTGTTGATAAGTCAGCCACTAACGTGAGTAAGTGTGTTATTGTAATGTGTGAGAAGGGGTTATTACCTGAGCCGCTTAAGCCGGGCTTACCTATATCACAGGTTCCGGAGTTCAACCTTCAATAAATCATACCCTCATTAATCTGATTTCTTTGGCCCATCTTCCTCATTCGCCGCCACTGACCTGGCTGACTTATTTAACCCCTTTGGCTTATTATTCCACATCCGCCGTATTACAAATACCACCCAAACCAGCGAAATCAACAGAAAAATATAGAAAATGATCTGGGGAGTATGAACGCCATGTTCAGGCAACAACAATCCGGTATAAATGCCAAAGCTCAGGGCTACAATAAGCCATGAAAATCCAAGCACCAGCGACAATACAATGCGCTTAAAGAAGGTTTTAATGTCGTTTTCCATTGTTTCTTCCATACCGGTTGGGGCAAGATAGTGTGAAATCATGACACCTGAGCGAAGAGAATGCCTTGGCTTACAGGTCTGGCCGCTCAATCGCGAAAGCCAGAAAATAAAAAACCGCCCTTCAAAAGGCGGTTCTTTAAATATGATAAGCTGGAAAAATTAACTGTTAAGCATTAAAGGCATTACCAGCATCAGCATTTCCTCGTTCTCATCCTGCTCGGTAGGTTTAATAATACCTGCTTTGGTAGAAGTAGAAAGGTCCACAGTTACATCATCGCTCTCCGCAGCATTCAGCATTTCAATCAGGAATTTCGCGTTGAAAGCGATCTGCAGGTCTTCCCCGTTATACTGGCATTTCATGCGTTCATTACCTTCAAAAGAAAAATCCACATCCTGAGCAGTCAGTTGCAGTTCGCTACCGCTGATACTCAATACAACCTGGTTTGTGCTTTTGTTACTGAACACACCCACACGGCGCAATGCACCCTGGAAATCGGCCTTGTTTACTACGAGTTTATAAGGATTATCTACAGGAATTACCACTTTGTAATCAGGGAAACGGGCGTCGATAAGACGACAGCTCATTTGGGTAGTACCATGTTTTACAAAAAGGTGATTGGTATTATAGCTAATGGTCAGTTCATCTTCATTATCCGGCAAAGCACCTTTCAATAAGTTAAGTGGTTTGCGCGGTACGATCATAGAATCATTTTTAGGACAGCTTACTTCCTTACGTTTATAACGTACCAGGCGGTGTGCGTCTGTTGCCACAAACTGCAATCCCTTTTTATCCATTTCAAAAAACACCCCGGTCATTGCAGGACGCAAATCATCGTTGCTTACCGCAAACAATGTTTTGATGATAGCTGTAACCAGCGCAGTAGAGCTCATGGTAAAAGAAGTAGTATCGTCAGATACCGGCTCTTTAGGGAAGTTATCAGGGTTTTCACCCATCACTTTATACTTACCATTGTCGCTGGTAATTTCAACACTGTAGTTTTTATCAATATTAAAGGTCAGCGGCTGGTCGGGAATATTTTTCAATGAGTCAATCAGGATCTTTGCCGGTATACACACACGACCTGTATCTTTTGCTTCAACATCCAATTGTACTTTCATTACAGTTTCAAGGTCGGTAGCAACTATCGTAAGTTTATTTTTCTCTACTTCAAACAAAAAATCTTCCAATATGGGCAATACAGTGTTGGCATTGATAACGCCACTGATCTGTTGCAGTTGCTTTAGCAAAGCCGACGAAGAAACGATGAACTTCATATAGTTATTCAAGATTTGAGCAAATATAAAGTTCTGCCCGATACAATGAGCCTGTTTTTTTAAACAGTGAAATCCACAGCCCGCCGCCGGTAAAAACCCTACCGGACTGTACTTTATCGGCTCGGGCCGGTTAGGGTACCCGGTAAACAGGCTTATCGGCAAAAGCCCCTTACGCCGTTACTGCTCACTGCCTTACCCGCCCCATCTTGTTTCTCCTCCACATACCCCAAATCCTGAGACCCGAAAACTTTTAATTCCTGGTTCTCGTTTATCCTTTCACTACTCCCCACCGTCACTTTCAGAATTCCGGTACATTTCCAATTTGCTTTTTTTACGAAATACGCTTTTACTACAATAACACGCTTTCGCTACCCTACACACACGCTTTACACAGTATGCTCCAACCACCGGCAATCCAAACATATAACAAATTGATTATCTGCGTCTTTTCAACAAGTCTCAAAATCCCCCGGTTTCGGGATAAGCAAAGCCCCAATTCCGAAATCAGCAATATTTACTAACTTACCTGTAACGATTTCCCTTGCCTATGCAACAGTTCATGCAATTCTGGGAACACATTCAAAGCTGGCAGCGCATGGTCATTCTGCTGGGAGGTATGATCTTCTTCTGGCTGCTCGAAGGCTATTATCCGCTTTTCTCTTTTTCATGGAGGCGCTACAAACATGCCGGGGTGAACCTGTTATTCTTACTGACCACCGTTATTCTTAATTTACTATTGGGCACTATCACCATCCAGGCCTGCGCATGGGTTACCAAACACCAGTTTGGTTTACTCAACATTATCCATCTGCCACTATGGCTATTAATATTACTTGGATTATTCTTCATGGATTTCTTTGGACAATATGCCCCGCATTATGCTATGCACAAGGTAAAATGGATGTGGAAGTTTCACATGATACACCATAGCGATACCAAAGTTGATGTTACAACAGGAACACGCCATCATCCCGGAGAGTGGTTGTTCCGAGAAACATCAACTATCATTGGGGTATTTCTGATCGGACTTCCTATAGGCATGTATTTCCTTTACCGTAGTGTAGCAGCCATCTTTACACACTTCAATCATGCCAATATACATGTACCTGAGTGGTTAGATAAACCCATTAGCTGGATACTTGTATCACCCAATATGCACAAGGTGCATCACCATTATAAGCGTCCCTATACAGATACAAATTATTCTAATATTTTTTCTTTGTGGGACCGTTTGTTCGGTACATTTGCGTACGCTGACCCAAAAAGCCTGCACTACGGCCTTGATGTTTTAAATGACGCCACAGACGAGAATGTAGGTTACCAGTTGAAGATTCCCTTTAACAATTCCATAAAAACCGACTATTAGCTGTTAATCCCAGCTCCGGCCCTTTTCATTGAAATAATCATCATGAAAAAGTTTTTGTTCATTGCCCTTTTGCTGGGCAGTGGCTTTTATGGTTTTGCCCAAACCTTCAGTCTTATTGCAGATAGTATTCGCAAATACCGCAGCGTGCCAGGTTTGGTATATGCTGTTTTTACCCATGATAAAATCGTAGACACATCCTGTTCTGGCATGCGTGTATTCCGCTCACGCGAGAACATACGGTACAATGATCATTTTTATGTTGGCAGCAATAGCAGCATGTTCACCTCTTTTATTGCTGCACGCATTGTTGAAAGCGGTAAAATACAATGGAACAGCAGCCTCATCAGTGTATTACCCGAGTTGAATGGTAAAATAATCAAACTCTATCACCGTATTACATTACAGCAATTGCTGTTTCAATGTGGAGGTATTCCTGAATATCCTGCAGACTCTGATTACTTGAAATTAAACCTGCAGCTGACCGGTAAGAACATTACTGAACAACGTAAAAATCTTGTGCAGCTGGCTCTTAAACGCACACCACTATTGATGCTCGACAGCTCAATGGCTACTTATTCTCCCGCCAGTATTATTGTGGCCACAGCTATGCTGGAAAAAGTTACCGGCAAGTCCTGGGAAGAGCTGGTGGAACTATATATCAATAAACCACTGAACACCCATGCTGCAACAGTGCAATCGCGCATTCCGGATTCTTTACAGGCAACCGGCCACTCTTACAGATCGGGGTCATTGATCGTGGAAACGCAAAACCCGGCAGAGCGTCAGGTAATTGCTGCTGCCCCTGCTACCGGTATTGATATTACTCTCCGTGATTACATTGTTTTTTTACAGGAACTGATGAAAGGACTTCAAAATAAAAAAGCGCTTATCAATAATACTTCTGCTGAAAAAATGCTTTTCGGCCTTCCCGGCCATGCTATGGGTTGGGAAAACGAGACCTGGAGAAACCTGAACATCAGTTATGCACTTGGCAAAGACGCTTTCTTTAGTTGCTATGTCGAGATCATTAAAGAAAAAAATATCGCTATTGTGGTTTTGTGCAATAGTGGCCCATCAAACGGCCGGAGTGTTGCACTGAATTTTGCACAACTGATGCGTAATTATTATACCCGCTGATTTTATTACTGCTCCCTACCTTTGTGACTTCAAAAAAGTGATTATGTCAAAAGTCATTGCCATGATTCCGGCGCGTTATGCCGCCACAAGATTTCCGGCCAAATTAATGCAACAGCTTGGTCAAAAACCGGTAATCCGCCATACCTACGATAACACAGTTGCCACAGGCCTGTTTGATGAAGTTTGGGTGGTTACGGACAGCGATATTATTTACAATGAAATTACATCCAATGGCGGAAAGGCTATTAAAAGCATTCGCCAGCATGAAAGTGGCAGCGATCGTATTGCCGAAGCTATTGCAGGTATGGCCGTTGATATAGTGATCAATGTACAGGGCGACGAACCTTTTGTGAAAAAAGCACCATTGCAAAAACTATTGCAGCTATTTGAAGGGGAAGCCGGTAAGCAGGTGCAGGTTGCTTCACTGATGCAGGTGCTAACTGAGCAGCAATTCATTGAAGACCCCAACTACGTAAAAGTAGCAGTTGATCAGAATATGAATTCATTGTTCTTTAGTCGTAGCGTTATTCCTTACGCACGCAATAAAGAAATTGCCATTACCTATTACGAACATATTGGTGTGTATGCTTTTCGTAAACAAGCCCTGCTCGATTTTACATCCTGGCCAATGACACCTTTGGAAGCCGCTGAAAAAATTGAGTGTCTTCGTTACCTGGAACATGGCATTCCTTTAAAAATGGCTGTTGTAGATTATATGGGTGTTGAGATAGATACACCTGAAGACCTGGAAAGAGCGTCTAAATTATTGTAACAAAAAGCAGATTCTAATTTTTTTACATGCAACAACCACTTTGGGGTATTGACCTTGGAGGTACCAAAATAGAGGGCATTATTCTTCCTTCGCTGGATAATCCGGAACCTATTGTTCGTACAAGAATTGATACGGAGGGACACAAAGGATACGAACATGTTCTGCAACAGATCCAAACATTATTGCAGCGCATGCAGCAGGAATCAGGCCTCGTTCCGCAAAAGGTTGGTTTTGGTACACCGGGTGTACTGGACCCCTTGTTGCAAACAATGAAAAACAGCAACAGTACATCACTGAATGGTAAACCGTTGAAAAAAGACCTGGAGAATATATTACAGATCCCCGTAGAGCTGGCCAATGATGCTAATTGTTTTGCATTGGCCGAAACACATTGGGGGGTGGTAAAACAACAAGTACCGGATGCGCGCGTAGTATTTGGCATTATTATGGGCACAGGTGTTGGTGGTGGTATTGTCATCAATGGCCAGGTATGGAATGGCAGGCATGGTATTGCTGGCGAGTGGGGACACAATCATCTTGATGATTCCGGTGGGCCTTGCTACTGTGGCCAGGTAGGATGCGTTGAAACTGTTATTGCAGGCCCGGCCTTGCAGCGATTCTATAAAAGCATTTCCGGTAATGAACTTTCACTAAAAGAAATTATCAAACACCATCACACTGGTGATGATAAAGCTGCCACACAAACCATTGAACGGCTCAGTCATTTCTTTGGCAAAGCCATTTCTGTTGTCGTAAACCTACTGGACCCCGATGTTATTGTAGTAGGTGGTGGAGTAGGTAATATTGATGCGGTGTATAATGAAGGGCTTCAGTCGCTGCATCAATTTATTTTCAATAATCGTGTAGATGTTCGCATCTTAAAACCTTCTTTGGGCGATAGCGCAGGTGTGTTTGGCGCAGCCGCACTGGTAGCATAATACTATTAGTACCCGATGTCTTCCTTTAAAGTATTTCTGTAATTCAACAGATCCTTCGGAAGAAAAACATTCTTGAATATTTAACGGCCGATCTCTCAGGTAAGAGATCGGCCGTTTTTATTTTAACACTCACAATCAATTAATAATCAACAAACTAATTGACCGTTTCCGGACATTAAGATTTCTTTAGTAAACGAACAGTTGTTTATGCAATCTATTACTACAAAGCGTGAAATTGAAAAAAGCGCAACTTATTTACCACATATAAACTGTTTGTTATGAAAACCATTTTGACATTCTTATTACCAGTCCTTATCATACTAAGCGGTATTATCGGCTGTATTCTGTTTGTAAACGGCATCTATTATATCTCTGCCGTTCTTTCGATGACAAGTGTTGTATCGTTTGCATGCTGGATCACCATGATGCACGATAAAAAAACGACCCTGGGTTAACGAACTTTCTAATCCCTACTCTTTTTCAATAATAAAAAAGCAATCCTTAATTAAGGATTGCTTTTTACTTTAATGCAGGAAGGGGTTATGCCTGCTACAATAGATCTTTTATGATAGAACTGTGATCAATCCTTTCAGTATAGCACCCAGTTTCACTGCTTCCAGTACACGTGCTTCAGAGCTGCCGTGCTGTAATACAGATTGTTCGTGCGATGTAACACACATTTCACAACCATTGATGGAAGAGATCACCAGGCTTAGTAATTCAAAGAATTCTTTGCCCAGTACCGGGTTCATCATAATGCTCATTTTAATACCGGCAGGCTGGTTGCTGTAAAAATCCTTTTTTACAAAGTGACGGAAACGGTAAAAAATGTTATTGGTATTCATCAGCGAAGTACAGGCCACTACTTCAGACAGCTCTGCATCTGTAGCACCGGCTTCCTGTGCCTGCTTATTAAAAGAATCTTTAAGCAGATCAAATTTTTCATTTACTGCTACAGCATACGCCAGCATCAGGGCTTCTTTCTTATTCAGATACTGCGTATTGTTCAGCACATTGCTCGCATTGATCTTAAGATCCTTAATGTAGCGGGCTTCGGTTTGCAGCAGTTGCTGTGCATTGGCCGAAGGAGTATATTCAGGGATCTGCAGATCGTTCAGCAGATTGGTAAATGTCTCATTTTGTACAATCACCTGGCTCATACTATTTCCTTTTATTTATAAAAACGGCAGGCTTTCATTCCTGCCGCTTCGTTGCATGTGATCAGTAATAATAACTATATACTAAACCTGGCTTTTCCCGATTAATTCAGGCTCAGCTGGGTAGTCAGTGTTTCTTCGCCTTTATTCCAATTACAGGGGCAAAGCTCATCTGTTTGCAGCGCATCCAGTACACGGATAACCTCCTGTACATTACGACCTACGTTCAGATCATACACACTTACCCAGCGAACAATACCCTGGGGGTCAATGATGAAAGTAGCACGGTAAGCGATTTTCTCTTCAGCATCCAGAATGCCTAATGCTTCAGCAAGAGACTTAGATGTATCAGCCAGCATAGGGAATTTCAGATCGTTCAGATCTTTATGGTCTCTTCTCCATGCAGCATGTACAAACTCTGAATCGGTAGAAGCGCCGATCAACACTGCATCACGGTCAGAAAACTCGCTGTTCTTTTTGTTGAATTCAGCAATCTCTGTAGGACATACAAAAGTGAAATCTTTAGGCCACCAGAACATTACTGTCCATTTGCCTTTAGCAGTTGCATATTCATTTGTGAGCTCAATAAACTCTTTGCCTTTCTCAATAGAAACTACAGCTTTCTTTTTGAAAGCAGGAAACTGACTTCCGATAGATAATACCTGATTGCTCATATTGTGTTGTTTTTTACAATACTGATTTAATAAATACTCCCGACTTGTTGGCTGGCAAACGTTACCGGTAACCGGTTTGTAATTGAGCTGCAAAGATGCCGGTTTTGACCGATAGATTTAAATAGCATTTATCTATGATTTAATAGATTTAATTTATTAACCCTGCTAAAATAACCCTTCCTCCCGCTGTAAGCCCGGTTCCTGCGCAGTTTTACTCTTCCAGCTCCCGACATCCCGTTTTCCCTACCTTTGTGCCCAGTTAGTAAAAAATTACAACCATGAAATTCCGGAACTTTAAAATGGTTAGTTACGTGGTGTATGGCCGCGGTAGTTTTAACCAGCTAGATGAAATACTTGCCCCCCAGAGAAAAGGTGATGCCCCCATGATTTTCCTGCTAGATCATTTTTTTGAAGGAAAACCCCTTGCCAGCCGTGTTCCTTTACGTGGAAAAGACAAGATTGTTTTTGTAGATGTTACCTACGAGCCTAAAACCTCTTATGTTGATAAACTGGCGCAACAGCTAAAAGATGAATTTGGTACCATAAGTGGTGTTATTGGTATTGGCGGTGGTTCTGCTATGGACCTTGCTAAAGCTGTTTCACTGATGATGACCAACCCCGGCTCTTCTGCCGATTACCAGGGTTGGGATCTGGTAAAATTTCCCGGTGTGTACAAAGCTGGGATCCCCACCTTAAGCGGTACTGGCGCCGAGGTTTCACGTACTACCGTATTGACCGGGCCTACCCGTAAGCTGGGTATGAATTCTGACTTCACCCCCTTTGACCAGATTGTACTGGACCCTGAATTATGTGCCAATGCACCGGTAAACCAACGCTTTTATACTGGCATGGACTGTTACATCCACTGTATTGAAAGCTTACAGGGCAATTACCTCAACGAATTCAGTAAATCGTACGGTGAAAAAGCATTGCAGCTTTGTCAGCACATTTTCCTTGAAAAAGACCAGTGGGATGATGATTGTGATGATAAACTGATGATGGCATCCTATGCCGGTGGTATGAGCATCGCTTATTCACAGGTAGGCGTGGCGCACGCTGTAAGCTATGGTTTAAGCTACCTGCTGGGAACCAAACATGGTGTTGGTAATTGTATTGTGATGAACCACCTGGAAGAATATTATCCCGAAGGCACTGCAGAATTCAAGCGCATGGTTGAAAAGAACCAGGTTGACATCCCTACCGGCATTTGTAAAGGACTCACCGACGAACAGTTTGATGTAATGATCAACGTTTCGCTGGGTATGAAGCCGCTATGGGAAAATGCGCTGGGTAAAGACTGGGAAAAGATCATGACCCGCGACCGTTTGAGAAGTTTGTATGAAAAATTGTAAGCCTCTTTCTCCGTAGCAAAAATCTGGTTACATTCATGAAAACTTTTTGCTATGAGAAAAATGCTTTTTTTCCTACTGCTTTCCTCCCCCCTTTATATGCTTGCGCAGGACAAATTTGTTCCGGCAATAAAGCAGGGAGCCAAATTGCAGTATGTAGTTCAGGTAAACGGGCAAGACATTCCTCTATATATTACGTTTGATTCTGCCGCTACTGATTTTTTGAGATTTAACTGGTCCATAGAAGGTATGGGATCGGGCAAATGGATAATGAAAAGTAAATCGCTTGAATCAGCCACCAGAACCTATTGGAATCAACCCAACCCTGATACAGAAGAAGTATTACCTGATGACCAGGTAGTATTGATCCTTCCCAGATCAGTTTGGAAAAGTATTCAACAGGATAAAAAAGCAATGCTCGACAACCAGAACTTCCAGGTAAAAGAAGCAACGGAAAAACAGCAATTCAAATTAGCTGGTAAAGTGGTAGATGCTGTCTATATGGAATCGGGCAGTACACATTACTGGATCCTAAACGATGCAAATTTTCCGATCATTCTACGCATAGAAGGCAATATGGCTGGTTATGACCTTCTGCTCCAATCAGCACAATAAATAAAATATTATTTCAGTTATGAATGCTGCCCAAACAGGGCGGCATTTGTTTTTATACAATTGTTCTTTTATACATTAATGCTTAACTTATAGCATATTTTGTTGCATGAGCCCGCAAAAATATCTCCGTTACTTATCCATATCATCTTTATTTGGTACCCAGCGAACCAAAGAGTTATTGTATGTAAATCCCACAATAATTCCACAGCGCGAAGAGGCGCAGGACGTAACCATTACTGTGTATGATTATGATGCCAATACCATAGATGAGCACGTTTACAAATCTATCACAGAGTGTTATCGTTTTAAATCAAATAACCGTATCACCTGGATAAATATTGACGGGCTACGAAAAGCTGATGTGGAAACCATCTGTAACTATTATGAAATTCACCCGCTACTGATCGAAGATATCCTGAGTATAGATCAGCGTCCGAAAATGGATGATGTAGAAGGGGTTTTATTCTGCCTGTTGAACATGCTATATTTTAATAGCGATAAAAGAACAGTCGAAACAGAACAGATCAGTATCGCGCTGGGTAAAGACTTTGTGATCTCTTTCCAGGAAGATGCCAAACGCGATGTCTTTAATCCTATACGCACACGCCTTAAAATGGCCAATAGCAAGATCCGTCAACGTACTGCCGACTATCTCTGCTATTCCTTGCTGGATATGATTGTGGACAATTACTTCATCGTAATGGAAAAGGTGGGTGAGCAGATGGAGATCCTGGAAGAAGAAATTATTCGTAACAGTAACACGCGTTCCTTAGCCCGCATTAATATGATGCGTAAGGAGCTGATCGTACTAAAAAGAAATTTCGCTCCGGTACGCGATCTTGTAAACGGTATTCTTCGCAGCGAAAGCGACCTGCTGGATGATAGAACTACCAAATATTTTAAAGATGTGTATGATCACATTGTCCAGGCTTACGATCTCAGTGAAAACTACCGGGATATGTTAATGAGTATGCAGGATCTGTATATTAACAACGTAAACCTTAAAATGAATGAAGTGATGAAGGTAATGGCAATAGTAACCTGTTTACTGGCGCCAGCCACAGTGATAGGTGGTATTTTCGGAATGAACTTCGAAGTAATTCCTTACCTCCACAATCGTTGGGGTTTTTTTATTGCTGTAGGCGCCATGTTGTTGATCCCAATCTGGATGCTTAAGATGTTCCGTAAACGCGGCTGGTTCTGATTTCCTCAGTATGTTTCATTTAAGCTATCCTTCACAATTCTTTGTTGGGTCCTGTACTATTTTACTTTTTTTACATCCCAACAACTGCAATTACTTTTGTATGAAAGTTCTCCGCCTGATCTTTAAATAGAGGTAAAAGTTCATCAATTACAGGTGGCCACACATATTATTATTACAATCCCTGCTAATAAAAGCAACCCAAAAAGTAGCAACTTTTTTCGCACCTGGAATTTCCACAGATCCTTATCTTCCATCTGTTCTGATTAAAAAGTTATCACAATTCTTGCCTTACTGACCCTTCAACTAGCTTTCATTTGCATATTATTAAATTGGTTAATCTGCAAATTAATAGCTCATTTCATCCAGCTTCACCTTTCCCTTAAATGTCCAGAAAACAAAAGTAGTGTAAACTGCTACCAGCGGAGTTCCTATCAATGCAATGATGAGTAACAAACGCATGGTAGTTTTTGAAGAAGCCCCATTGTGAATGGTAATACTATTTACCGGGTTATTGCTTGAGTACAATAGGTAAGGAAACACTTCCAGCGCCACCATGATCAATAATAGTGAAATTGTAAGAGCAGAGCTGATAAACGCATAGCGGAATTTTCCTTTTTTAAGTTGTCGCGGAATATTAGCGATAGACAGCACCATTAATATGGGTATAAGAAACGCAGCAGGATTATTTCTGAAAAAATCGCTGAGATGCGGCACATACAATAAAGTATATAAGGTAGTGATCACAAAACTGAGTACAAAAAAGATCACAAAGTTCTTGGATAAAATATGCAGCTTGGCGTATAATCGATTCTCGGTTTTCATGGTCAGGTAAATAGCGCCATGCATCATAAACAAAGCCAGCGTTGTAATAGCCACCAGTATTGCAAATGGATTGAAAAAAGAAAGCCAGTTGCCGGCAAACTCTTTGTGTTCGTTCAGGGGAATACCAAGAGCAACGTTCCCCAACATCAATCCCAACGAAAGAGAAATAATAATACAAGCTACACTATAAACAACATCCCATGTTTTTCTCCACCACAGCATAGGTTCTTTACTTCGAAACTCAATGGCCACAGCACGAAAGATTAATCCCACCATAAAAATCATGAATGGAATATAGAAAGCTGAAAAAATAGCCGCATAAGCAATAGGGAATCCTGCAAATAAAGCCCCTCCCCCTATTACCAGCCATACTTCGTTACCATCCCATACAGGGCCAATGGCATTGAGCGCAATACGACGGCTTTGTTCTTTATTCAGTAACAGGTGTAATGCACCAGCTCCCAAGTCAAACCCATCCAAAATGGCATACCCGCTGATAACACCACCAAATACCAGGAACCACCAGAGGTTATAATCCAGCCCTAAAAAAGTTTCCATTTGCAGCTCTATTAAATGAGTTTATGAATTTGGTTTGTGCAACTACTGGCTATTTCATATCAATGCGCCAGTATGGGATTATCGCGTTTACTACCCTCTTCAATATCCTCTTTAGTTCCATAATCTACAGGACCATGTTTTATTTTCTTATTCAGCAGGTACAGAAACAACACCAGTAGAAGTGAATACACCAATGTGAACAAAATAAGCGAGAACAATACCTGGTTGGCAGTAACTGCCCGCGAAAGAGCATCAGATGTTCGCAGCATACCATATACTACCCAGGGCTGACGGCCCATTTCTGCAGCAAACCATCCTGCCTGGTTAGCAATTTGTGGCAATAAAACAGATAATACAAAGATCTGCATCAACCAACGCTTATCAAACAACTTGTTCTTATAGTTTAGCCACGCTGCATACAATGATAGTACTATCAGGGTGATGCCGATCGCTACCATTATATGATAAAACTGGAAAATAGCATTGACCTGTTTTGGTCTGTCTTCTTTCTTAAATGCATTCAGCCCTTTTATCGGGGCATTAAAATTTCCCTCCACCAAAAAAGACAAACCACCTGGAATTTTCAAACCATAAGTCCTTGCGTTCTTATTATCAACATAACCCAGCAAATACATATCTGCTTTAGCTGAAGAATCATAATGCCCTTCCAGTGCGGCTAGCTTGGCTGGTTGGTTTCGGGCTACACCGTCCGCGCTTTTGTGGCCGGCTGCCAGTTGTAATACAGAAAAAATAACCGCAACAGTTAATGCGATTTTGAATGAACGTTGCGATATCTCGATATGTCTCTTTTTAATGATGTACCATGCGCTAACGCTGAGTACGAGAAAAGCACCGGAAAGTATCGCACCAATCCACACATGGATCATTCTTTCTACACTGGAAGGATTAAATACCATAGCCCAGAAATCAGTGATCTCTGCACGTGCATTCATTCCTTCACCAACAATATGATAACCAGCAGGCGTTTGTTGCCAGGAGTTAGCCACTACAATCCACACTGCGGAGAAAAGTGAGCCGAAGAAAACCATGATGGTAGAGAAAAAATGCACCTTTGGGCTTACGCGATTCCATCCAAAGATCAGTATTCCCAAAAAACCTGACTCAAGGGCAAAAGCAAAAATACCTTCGGCTGCCAACGCGCTACCAAAAATATCCCCTACATATTTAGAATAGGTAGCCCAGTTGGTACCAAACTCAAATTCCATAATAATGCCGGTAGCTACACCAATACCAAAAATCAGGGCAAAGATCTTGATCCAGAAACGGGCAGCCTGTTCATACAGCTTATTACCGGTTTTTAAATACATTCCTTCGAAGATCACCAATATTAATCCGAGGCCAATACTTAAAGGAGGATAGATGTAATGAAAAGCAATAGTAAATGCAAACTGGATGCGGGCTAATATTTCTACGTCCATAATGATACAATTTGAAAATTCATTGATTGGGAAACGCGCAACTGAATGTTGTTTTCAAAATAGCACGCAATGCATTCCAACGTTCAATTGCCATTGAACAATTACACTATATCATCATTACCAGACATAAAAAAACCGTTGCAGGCACAACGGCTTTATACAATATTATTTCTTTTTGTAGATAGGAACGGTACTGCAGGGTTCGCCATACATAATACTTTTAGCAACCGGCCTAAGCTTTTTTGTTATCTCCATATAAGCGTACTCACCAACTGGCAGATCACCACAACCTTTTATTACTAGTCGCTTGTCTGTATATTCCCCCGCGTCGATGGCGTCAATATTCTTCAGGAAGATCTGTTTACGCGCAGTGGCTTCATCACCAAAAATAATATCCGCTGCCACTGGTTCAAGATACACTGCTACCAGCATATAAGCCCACATAGGTATAATAGCATCTGCTGTACAGGTAACTGCTACTGTTTTTCCTTCATACTGCAACCAGTCCGTCTGCTGTAGTGCGGCACGAAAATCCTTTTCTTTCAGTATCAGCTCCCGGAAAAGATGTGGCTTCAGGTCAAATACTGCAATTTCCTGCCGGGGATAGTAATCCTCCAGGTTCAGGGTTATTAAACCGCTGGCTGCCACTTTATTAATGATCTCATCACTCATTATACACGTGTTTGCAGTATTACTAACAAAGTTACAATGGAAATGGTTCCTGTAAAAGGAATCAATCATTTAAAAAACGGGCACAAAAAAGCCCGGTAACTATACCGGGCCTTCTATAAATAAAATACGTTTTATTCTAGTAGAATTTAACGCGGTTATCCTTAATATCGGCCGCTTTTTTGATCACTTCCATTGTTCTGTAGCCAATCATACTTTGTTGCTGTTGTTGCTGGGCAAGTTGTTGTTGCTTAGCATCAAAAGCTCCACTGGGTACTGCCACAATATTATCTACTTTAATATAGAATACACCCATTTCACCATTGATAGGATCAGAAACTTTTGTCTGGTTTGCTTTATTGAAAGCAGCACCAATCAATTTGATCTCATTACCTACGTTAGGAACAAAGCCACTGGTAAAAGAAAGACTATCTGCTCTCAATACCGGTTGGTTAACAACCTTGCTGATGGCATCCAGTGAAGAAGTAGCGGTTCCCACTTTCTGAGCGATAAGGGCTGCTTTTTTCTCATTGCGCACTTTGTATTCTACCATCGGGCGTGCTTTCGCAACAGACATCAAACCTTTTTCATTGATACTTACTACTACAGGCACTACATATTTATCGCCTACTAAAAATGCGTGGTCTGCTACCTTGCCTTCTTTAGCTTCATTATAAACCCAGCGAACTAATTCACGGCTGTTACCAAGACCCATAATATTTTCATCTGTTGATTTTACATCAGGAGCAGTGAAAACATTGAGATTTTGTTTTTTAGCATTTCCTTCAAAATCTTTGAAAGAGCGACTCTCTGCAGCAAACTGAGAAGCCTTTCCTTCTGCAGCATTTACCGTCTGATCGCTGGGATAAATAGATTTTGACAGGTATGCAATTTTATATGCAGGAGAAGAGCCTTTCTGAGAAAGTACCTCTATATAATGATAACCAAAGTCTGTTTTTATTACACCCTTAGCACCAGTACCATTTCCAAAGATAAAATCATTGAAAGGGGCCACCATTCTTCCTGAAGTGATCTTTTCATACACACCACCCTTCTCCTTACTACCGGGGTCATCAGAAAATTTCACGCACAGTGAATCAAAATTAGAACCACCGCGAATAGCTGTCGCCAGGCTATCAGCCAATTTTTTTGCATCCGCATCTTCGCGAACAGGGATCATCTGTCCATTCTCATTACGGGAGTGAGTAGCAATTAATATATGACGAACATTTACTGTATCGGGCCATTGTTTTACATCCACTACCCGTGAAAGCACGTAAGCATTTGCATCCAGGTATGGACCATGTATTACACCGGCAGGTACATTAATAATTGAATCGATATTAGGGATCTTGATTTCCTTACGGCTGATGTTACTTTCATAATAAGGAGACTGGCTGTTCTGTGTAACCAGGAACGCGTTGATGCCAGACGCAGGTACATTTGCAAAGCTGTCTTTTACTTCTGCCAATTGTTTATATACTCCTGCACTGTCTGCTCCGTTCGGACCAGCATCAAACATTACATACTGAATGCTGCGGCTAACTGCATCCTGTTTAAAAGATGCCTTGTGTGCATCGATATATTTCTGAATATCCTCGTCAGTAACTTTTACAGAAGAATCAGGAATAGAGCTGTAAGGAATATTTACATAAGAAATAGTAGAACGTTGGCTGTTCTCAGCATTTGTTTTTTCAACCAACCACTTTGGAACGTAGTAGCTTTTTGAAAGCAGTTCAACAAATTTCTCTTTCTGACGTGCCTTTTTAATAGCAGGAATAAACTCGCCGTGAAAACTATTATACTGAGCACTACCTTTTTTCAAGCCTTTGATAGCCTGGAAAGCAGCAGTACCATCATACTGTTGTGTTTTAGGATCAGTAAATGCCTGCTTCAACTGTTGGGGTGGGTTTGCACCATATAATATATCACCCATTTCTTTGGTATCACCAACCTCGATGCCGAGTTTGTCCAACTCTTTATCATACACTGCATCTTCTACATATTGATTCCACAGACTTTCACGAATGTTACGACGCAGTTGTTCGTCTACATTCTGTCCGCCGGCACGATAATTTTCTTCTGCTACCTTAGCTTTCTGTTCAAAATCTATGTAATCCACTGAGGTACCATTGATCTTACCAAGTGTAGTAGAGGAACCGCTGAATAAACGGCTGCTTCCTCCCTGCAGAGCATCCTGAACGATAAAAGCGATCAAGGCCAGAGCAATCGCTGCAATGATGATCCAGGCAGCTTTGTCACGAATACTTTGAAGAATAGACATAATAATATATTACCGTGCATGTTTAAAACGGATGGCAAAAATAGGAGAAAAAAGGTTATGAACAAATTGTGGAAAACGGTTCAAAATCGGTATCAATCAAGCTTTCTATTAGCTCTATTCCGGTGGAAAACCCTTATTGAGAAAACTGATTTTCATTATCCTTTTCCTCCATCTTCCGATCTCTTTTTTGACCTCAAAAACGAAATCCACAGAAACCGGGGACAAAAAAATAATTCTGTGGATAACCCGGGTTAATTCACATTCCGGACAGTGGATAGTTAGCTAATAATTTCGACACTTATTCACCCGGCCCGGAAATCTGTACAAAACACACCACTTATCCTATCTCCGTTAACATCGTAACCTTATTCACAAAGCAATGTATTTTTACGACCCATTTTTATATCCACTATCGTGGAAAACCAGCTGAAAGCGAGAACCAGTGCAGCTTATTAATTGTTAATGATTTGTGGAAAACCGTGGATAAACACATTATTGTAATTTTACCAAATAATCGGTCTGGTGATTTATCCCCGAATCCACAGCCGTAATAGTAATAGTTGTTTTTATAAAAATATATTAATTAATATAGAATACTATGGAAGATGTCCACATCGCAGCAGCCAAAGAGAATGTTTTGAATTCAGGATATTTGGACCTCGAAATTGATCCCACGCTCGATCTGTTTTCGGAAATCGAAAAACTGAAAAAAGAAAAAAATGCCATCATTCTCGCACACTATTACCAGGAGCCTGATATACAGGATGTTGCTGATTTCATTGGCGATAGTTTGGGGCTTGCCCAGCAAGCTGCAAAAACCGATGCGGACATCATTGTTTTTGCCGGTGTTCATTTCATGGCCGAGACTGCGAAGATCCTCAACCCAAACAAGAAGGTTCTTCTTCCCGACCTCAAGGCTGGTTGCTCCCTTGCCGATAGTGCGCCCGCAGATCTTTTCCGGAAGTTCAAAGAAAAACACCCGGATCACCTGGTTATCTCTTACATCAACTGCACTGCAGACATAAAGGCACTCAGCGATATCATCTGTACTTCCAGCAATGCTGAAAAGATTGTGGAGAGTGTGCCGGTGGATCAGCCAATTATTTTTGCACCAGATAAAAATCTGGGTGGATACCTGGTGAAGAAGACTGGCAGAGATATGTTGCTGTGGAATGGGGCTTGCATGGTGCATGAGATCTTCAGTCTTGAAAAGATCATCAAATTGAAGGCACGTCATCCGAATGCAAAACTGATTGCGCACCCGGAATGTGAAGAACCTATTTTGCGCGAGGCAGCCTATATTGGTTCAACCACTGGATTGTTGAAATACACACAAACAGATAGTGCAATGGAATACATTGTTGCTACAGAAACAGGTATCCTTCACCAGATGCAGAAAGAGTCTCCTCACAAAACGTTTATTCCGGCACCGCCCAATAACAGCTGTGCCTGCAATGATTGTCCACACATGAAATTGAATACGTTGGAAAAATTGTATTTGTGTATGGAATATGAAATGCCTGAAATTACAATGGATGAAGAGCTGAGAAAAGCGGCAAAGAAACCCATCGATCGTATGCTTGAGATCAGTGCAAAATATGGTTTATAAAAAACAGTCGAACTTAAAGAAAGTAGAAAATGGCAGAAGACTTAAGTATAATAAAAGGATCAAAGGAAGAGCAATATCAATCACTGATCCCACAAATCAATGGGTTGATTGATGGCGAACCAGATCTGGTAGCTAACCTGGCCAATGTTGCTGCAGCATTAAAAGAACAGTTCGGTTGGTTTTGGGTTGGATTTTATCTGGTTAAAAATAATGAACTCGTACTGGGACCATTTCAGGGGCCTGTAGCTTGCACACGTATCGCTAAAGGAAGAGGTGTTTGTGGAAGTAGCTGGCATCAGGCAAAAACATTGATTGTTCCGGACGTAGAAAAATTTCCGGGACATATTGCCTGTAGCAGTTTATCAAAATCTGAGATTGTGGTACCAATAATACGGGATGGAGAAGTAGTGGGTGTATTGGATGTAGATGCTGCTGAGTTAGATCAGTTTGATGAAATAGATCAACGATACCTTGAAAGCATTATTAATACTATAATTATTTGATTATCAAATAATTATAAAAATAAGAGAATCAGGAAGCCCTGATTCTCTTATAATAAATACTTCAAATTCAATCTTTTATCTTCCCATATAGACCATTAATATCTGCACATCGCTTGGATTTACTCCACTGATGCGGCTCGCCTGACCTAAGGTCTGAGGTTTTATTTTTTTGAATTTTTGTAATGCTTCGTTAGAAAGTGAATTGATCCGATCGTAATTGAAATTATCTGGAATAATAAGATCTTCTAATTGACTCATCCGTTTTACAAGATCTTTTTCTTTTTCAATATACACATCATATTTCAACTGGATTTCTGCCTGCTCAATAGCTTCTCTTGAAAAATCTTTAAGCACTTCTTTCAGTGAAGGAATTGCGTTAGCCATTTCAGTGAGGGTAATATCAGGCCGCAGGAGTAACTGTCCGGCTTTTTGTTTTTGGGTTAATTGAGCTGATTTAATACTTTCCAGGTAAGTGCTGGTTTCGGTAGGATCGAGTGAGAGGGAAGCCAGTATAGTTTTTATTTTTTCTACACCTTCTTTTTTTGCATTGACTGTATCCATCCTTTCCTGCCTGGCTAAGCCAAGATTATAGCTCAGTTCAGTAAGACGCAGATCTGCATTATCCTGACGGAGTAATGTTCTGAACTCTGCACGGGAGGTAAACATACGGTAGGGCTCCTTTGTTCCTTTGCTGATGAGATCATCAATTAGTACACCGATATAAGCATCGCTTCTTTTAAGAATAAAGGGGTCTGTTTCCTTTACTTTTTGGTGTGCATTAATTCCTGCCATTAATCCCTGGCAGGCAGCTTCTTCATAGCCGGTTGTTCCGTTGATCTGACCAGCAAAAAAAAGATTATCAACCAGTTTTGTTTCCAGTGAATACTTTAATTGGGTTGGTGGAAAGTAATCATATTCGATGGCGTACCCGGGACGAAATAGTTTTACATTTTCAAAACCCGGTACACTACTTAATGCTTTATATTGTACATCTTCCGGTAAGGAAGTGGAGAAACCATTTACGTAGATCTCTACTGTATTCCATCCTTCAGGTTCTATAAATAGCTGGTGACGATCACGCTCTGCAAAACGATTGATTTTGTCTTCAATACTGGGACAATACCTGGGGCCAACTCCTTCAATTCGTCCAGTGAACATGGGACTTCTGTCAAAGCCAGTTTTCAATAGATCATGAACTGTTTGATTGGTGTAGGTAATCCAACAACTTCTTTGTTCAGGTGGCTTAGGAGTATTAGTATAGGAAAAGCCTACTACATCTTCATCGCCTTTTTGCTCTTCCATTTTAGAGTAATCAAGACTTCTGCTATCTACTCTGGGAGGAGTGCCTGTTTTAAGACGGTCACTTTCAAAACCTAATTCGACAAGCTGTTCTGTAATGCCAGTAGCTGCTTTTTCTGCTACCCTGCCTCCGCCAAATTGTTTTTCTCCGATATGGATTACTCCATTAAGGAAAGTTCCACTGGTAATTACTACTGCTTTAGAGCTTATCTCATGTCCTAATCCTGTAATTACGCCGCAGGCGCGACCATCTTTTATAAGGATTGACTTTACCATGTCCTGGTAAAAGTCAACATTAGGTGTTTGTTCTAACATTTCCCTCCACTTTTGGGCAAAGAGCATGCGATCGTTTTGGGTACGGGGACTCCACATAGCAGGACCCTTTGAACGATTAAGCATCCTGAACTGGATCATACTAAGATCACTAACAATACCTGAGTACCCTCCCAGGGCATCTATCTCTCTTACAATTTGACCTTTGGCTATACCACCCATGGCAGGATTACAACTCATTTGAGCGATGGTCTGCATATTCATGGTGATCAAAAGGACCTTTGACCCAAGATTAGCAGCAGCAGCAGCAGCTTCACATCCTGCATGCCCTGCGCCAGCAACAATAACATCGTATTCTTTAAACATAAGGATGCAAAATTACAATGTAGGTTTCTATTAATACCGATCTTCTTGTGTTCCACGTGGAACATTGAGTAAGAATGAATAATGCTTGGTTAGTATAGATACTATCAATGGTGATAGTTCTTTTGACAACAGTTTTTGTTTCATCTGTAGCCTTTTAATAAAAGCCCGACTGGTAATTATGAGCTGTTAAAGATCTGTTCATTGTCATTTGAATGGTATATATTCTGTTAGTAGTGAATTTTGACAATGATGACTAACCTTTATTTCCGATACTACACACTTACTGTAAAGATGTAGACAGGCTTTATATCAAACCTTTAGGATCAGTGAAAATAACCTACTGAATACCAGTCATGAGTGGAGTATAATCAAAGCCTTGAGTTACCAGTTTTAAATTGACTAGATAAGTCTTGATTAGAAACTGGAATTGACTGGATGGTATAGAAATAAAACCATCTGACTCCCCATATATATGGAAGTGAACCTTTCAGGTCTAGGTTGATAAGCAAAGTTGCTATACAAAAAGTAATTAAACTGCTCTCGACTGACAGGTTAAGTCTCTTAATGCAATTTGCCTATATCAGTAGAGCCAGGTAAAACTATTTTATTTATATACCCTTTTATGGATAATAAGGATGAACCTTTGATTAATGAGGGATAATTTGAAGGAGATAAATATGAGATCAGTTGAATGGATAATAAGATTTGAATACTTACGTTCCACGTGGAACATTGTAAAAGAGTGTATTATTAATCTTAGCCTCCTGAGAAGAGGCCCTCACTTGGGTGAATTTATTTACCATTATTATAAATGAATTACTTTTTTCAAAAGAAACCAGACAGATTTAAAGTCTAAGTTTTGACCTTATCTACTTAAAGAAGGGTAATAAAAATAGCCTCAGAGAAATGAGGCTATGTATGTACAAAGTAGGTGTATTTTGAAAGGTCTGAGTTCTTATTGAAAGTATTTTTTTAGATACTTTTCTTCCATCTTACGCATTAGGGCTTCTTGTTCTTTGGTTTTATCCTTGTATCCACACAGATGAAGGGCACCATGAAAGATAACCCTATGTAATTCATGTTTCACTGGTACATTAAAAGTATTTGCATTATCCCTCACCCTATCCAGGCTTATATATATTTCGCCTGTTACAGGCTGCAACTTATCAGCCATATTAAATGTAATAATATCAGTGTAATAATCATGCTGCAGGTGCCTGCGGTTGATATCGAGCAGGTAATCATCAGAACAGAAAATATAAGTGAGGCTTTCCAGCGATTTTTTTTCTTTTCTGAAAAGGGTAACCAGGAATTGTTTGAGCGTTGTACGTTGGGTAAGTGTACCCTGCGTACCAGCAAAATGGAAAGAAACTGCGGGTTGAATCATTTTCGAAAATCGTAAGCTTTAATAAAGAATACAAAGCTACATTTGTTACCCATTAGAAGAACATGAAACGTTTATCAGAAATAGCAGCAGGGAATACAGCAAAGATCCTTTCTTTTGAAAACAATGATCTCTTTCTTAAACTGATGGAGATGGGCTGTGTTCCAGGAGAATTGGTACGTGTAGAACAGATAGCGCCCCTCGGTGATCCTATTTCTATTACAGTAGCTGGTTATAATTTAAGTTTGCGGCTGAACGAGGCAGATAATATTTTCGTGGAACTGGTTTATTAATGCCTTTTCTAACAGCACTGGTACATGAAGATTGGTCTTTACTTCGGGTCATTTAACCCAATACATCACGGACATCTTATCATTGCAAACTATGTTTTGCAGCAAACAGGCCTTGATCAGGTTTGGTTTATAGTATCTCCACAGAATCCGCTAAAGCCTTCTACTGGTTTATTGAATGAATACAATCGGCTTTACCTGGTACAGTTAGCGGTAGAAGGTGAGAGTAAATTAAAAGCCAGTGATATTGAGTTTAAACTTCCCCGCCCTTCCTATACAGTAGATACCCTCACTTATATCAGCGAAAAATACCCTCAGAATCAGTTTTCCGTGATCATGGGGAGTGATAGTTTCCAGAATATTAGTCGCTGGAAGAATTATACAATTATATTGGAGAATTATCCGGTATATGTGTACAAACGTCCGGGTCATGAAGTAACAGAGCTCTTTGCACCTGCCCAGGTAAAAGTGTTACAAGCTCCTTTGCTGGAAATCTCTGCCACTCATATAAGAAATACAATAAAGGCTGGTAATTCTATCCGCTATCTGGTGCCGGATAAAGTAGCAGAGGAAATTCTGCGCAATGGTTATTACCGTTAATATTGTAGTTCCATACCCCCTCTATTATTTCCACATCAAAACTGCTGGTATGAAAAAGATTACCTGGATAGTTTGTATGCTATTAGCTGGTACTATTGTAATGGCCCAGTTTAAAACGGACCATAAACTGCAACAAAAGGTAGAAGATCTACTGGAAGATTTTAAAGGCGGACAAATAGGTGTGTACATCAAAAATCTGCGAACGAATAAAGTGGTCGCTATTAATGCAGATACTATTTTTCCTACAGCAAGCATGGTTAAGATTCCCATTCTTACAGGTATAATGGATAAGATAGAAAAAGGAGAATTACAGTATCACCAGGAGCTCGAGTATAAAGATTCTTTACTCTATGCCGGTGCTGATATTCTTGGTTCATTTAAGAGTGGTGAAAAAATTGAGTTGGGTAAGGTAATGATGTTGATGCTGACCATGAGCGATAATACAGCCAGCTTGTGGTTACAAAGTCTTGCAGGAACAGGCGCTAGGATCAATGAAATCCTTGATTCTCTCGGATTCAGATTTACACGCGTGAATTCACGTACGCCCGGGCGCGAAGAAAATCGTACAAAATATGGCTGGGGACAAACTACTCCGCGGGAGATGGCCACTCTGCTGGAGAAAATTTATCGGGGTGAAGTGATCAGTAAAAAAGCCGGTGAAAAAATGATCCGTTTACTTGGACGTAATTACTGGGATGAAGTGGCCTTATCGCAGATTCCGCCCTATGTATTTACTGCTTCAAAAAATGGTGCGGTCAATCAATCACGTAGCGAAACTCTCTTGGTGGCAGCACCGCATGGATTCTATATTTTTTCTGTTTGCACCAAAGACCTGCAGGATGCCAGTTGGACAAATAGTAATGAAGCGTGGGCGCTCGAGCGCAAGCTCTCCGCATTAATATGGGATTATTTTGAACCTCATTCCAATTGGAAACCACAGGAATAAGCGACATTTGCACATTCTCTCATTAAAAGAATTCAGGCGCAGATGGTGCTGCTACGCCATATACCTTTTCTCAGGGCTGTTTTTTTACACAGTGTCACTGCATTTGGTGGCCCGCAAGGTCATTTTGGAATGGTTATGCGCACATTCGTACATCAGCGGCATGATGTTACCGAGAAAGAAGTGTTTGAGTATAATGCTTTTTGCCAGTTATTGCCAGGCGCTTCTTCTACACAGGTATTAACGCTTATTGGCTATAAACGGGGCGGTGTTCCACTGGCAATTCTCACACTTTTCATCTGGATCTTGCCCGCATGCTTTCTGATGGGTTTATTTTCTTTCCTGCTGGAATATTTCGATACTCAAACTAACAATGCGGGAGTTTTCAAATTCATTCAGCCAATGGCTGTAGGCTTTCTGGCCTTCGCAGCTATTAAATCATTTCGAATAGCGATTAATAATAATATAACAAGGATCATTTTCCTGGTTAGTACATTGCTTACTTATTTTCTTTTCAAAAGTCCTTGGGTCTTTCCTATACTGATTGTATTGGGTGGTTTTGTGACCAATCTCAGTGATAAGCGTATTCCTCAAAAAGGAGTGCCACCTAAACAGATAAAATGGGGTAATATCTGGTTGTTTGCGATCCTGTTTATCCTTGCCGGTACTATGAGTGAATTGGCCAAGAATAATGATTGGCCCAATCGCCGTCCGTTAAACTTATTTGAGAATATGTATCGCTTCGGCAGCCTTGTATTTGGTGGTGGTCAGGTATTGATCCCAATGATGTACGAACAGTTTGTCGAGAGGCCAAAATCAGAAACGGTGATCAGGAAAAATCAGAATCGTCGTGAAGGGGTAATTTCCATTGAGCGCAATGATTTTTATACTGGTGCCGGTGTGGTACGAGCTATTCCCGGACCTGTGTTTTCTGTTGCCTCCTTTATGGGTGGCATGGCTATGAAAGATAAAGGAGTGGGTTGGCAGATACTGGGATGTGTAATTGGATCGATTGCTATTTTTTTACCCAGTGCTTTACTGGTACTTTTCTTTTTTCCTATCTGGCATAATTTGCAGCGCTATGTAGTAGTATATCGTGCACTCGAAGGAATTAATGCAGTGGTGGTAGGTATTATGGTTGCTGCTACCATGTATATGATGAAAGATATTTCTATCACCAGTTTTAAAACTGTTAGCCTACTGAATGTCGGTGTAATTATCGGAACCTGTCTGTTACTTACATTTACTAAACTTCCCTCACCCGTTATTGTATTGATCTGCCTATTGCTGGGTTGGCTATGTTAGAACGCAGATGAAATGGATTAAGCTGATGGTTAGAAACCTGATTATTGAAGAGAAAAGTGATTGGTTTTTATGCTGGAGCTTACTGCTATAACTGAATTCTTTATAGGTAATAAAAAGGATGTTCTCTTTTTACTTAATTATTATTTCGGAAAATCTCTTTAGCAATTTTTCATATACAGCACTACTACTCTCTTATACAATCCTGTCTTTAAAAGCTTTGGCAACAGCTTCGCTTTTTGAGTTCACGTGGAGTTTTTCATAGATCTTTTTTATATGTGAACGAACTGTATCAATAGAGATAAACATTTCAGCTGCGATCATTTTATAACTATAGCCATTCACCAGTAATTGTAATACCTGCTTTTCGCGCTCTGACAAGTGATAATCTTCTCCTGCCTGGTTATGCATTTGTGAAAACATTTTTAAAACCTGCGTGGCGATAGAAGAGCTCATAGGAGCTCCGCCTGTATGTGCTTCCTGTATATACTCCAGTAATTTTGCCGGTGGTGTTTTTTTGAGGAGGTATCCGTTGGCTCCGTTCTTTATAGCTTCAAATACATTTTTATTATCATCAAAAACGGTAAGCATTAAAACCTTTGTATCGTTATTGAGCTGGCGTATTAGTTTTAGACCTTCAATACCATTAGTGCCCGGCATGTCGATATCCATTAAAACGACATCAGGGACCAATGCATTTATTTCTTCGCGCACATTATTACAATTCTTAAATGCACCGATTACTTCAAATCCATCAGAACCATTCAATAGCAAGGTCAGCCCTTCTCTCAGTTGCGGGTTATCTTCATATAATACAATCCTGATCATCGCTACAAGGTTTTTGCAAAACTAAAATTTTATTCTGCTGAGCCCAATCACATAATTATGTCAGGGGTACCTTCAACAACACCGTTGTACCCTTACCAGTCTGAGAGTGAATGTGTAAGCTGGCCCGCAGCGATTGTGCTCTTTTTTTCATATTGTTCAGGCCATTACCACTGTCGGCGGTATTGATGTCGAACCCGGTGCCATCATCCTCAATTTTCATCAGCATGGTGTTTTTCTGGATAGAGATCTCAATGGCAGCACGTTTACATTGGGCATATTTGGCCAGGTTGTTCACCGCTTCCTTAAAGATCAGGAAAATATCCCGACGTGCTTCCATATCCAGTTTCAGATCTTTCACCTGCTCATCCACCTTAAAGGTGAAATCAATGTTTTTTGCTTCCAGTACACCGGTAGCAAATTCACGCATTCGGGCGGCTATGCGTTGCATACTGTCATTCATGGGGTTGATACTCCAGACAATATCATCCATGGCTTCCATCATTCGGTTACTGTTGTCACTTATTTTTTGCAGGTACTCGCTGGTTTTTGAAGTATCATTATTCACTTTCATTTTTGCCATCACACTCAAAATGTTGATGGTACTGAGTGTCGACCCCATGTCATCATGGAGATCACGTGCAATACGGCTCCGTACTTTTTCCATTCCCAGCAACCTGTTTACGCGCATACGATGGATGAAATAAATGAGCGCACCAATAGCGATGCCTAACAGCGATAAAAACCACCAGGTACGCCAGAAAGGCGGTCTGATATGAATGGGCAGAGAAGTAATATTTTCTGAACCTATCCCTTCGGCATTTTCGCTGGCTACTTTAAAAGTATAGTGTCCGGGGGGTAATAAGTTATAAGTAGCAAACAAACCTCTTTCGGTACGGATCCATTCATCATCAATGCCTTCCAGCTTATAGTAATAACTGATTTTATCACGTTGCAAAAAACTGAGGGCCGCGAATTCAATGGTGATGGAGTTTTGGGTGTGATTCAATTCTACTTTTCCTATTTTCCTGATTGAGTCCGGAGGCAGGTACGTATTAAATAATTTAAAATCCGTAATTGTGACATCTGGAGGAACAGAGGAGTTGTAAAGGTCTTTTGGCTGAAAACTGATAAAATTGTGCGGATTACCGAACAACAGAGTTCCATCATTCATTCGTAGCGTCGCATTGTATTCAAAGTCTGTTTCTGTAATACCATCTTTTTGTGCAAACTGTGTGAAAGTATTTTTTCGTGGATTATAACGGCAAAGTGCATTTTGTAAGCCAATCCAAATATTATTATCCTTGTCTTGTTCCAGCGTACGAACGGCTAGTGATGGCAAACCGTCATCAATAGTAAATGATTGAACAGTACCTGTTTTTATATTTAATTTATCCAGGCCACCGGTAGAAAGATAAGCCAGTGTATCGTTGTATAAAATAACGTCGGAGACAAAATTGCTTTGCAGTGATTTTCCTTCACCGGCTTCAGAGGTATAATGTTCTATTATTTTACCATTGGAAGGATCTATTTTATACAGACCTTTCATATGTGTGCATACCCAAAGAAATCCTGCATCATCAAATTTGATCTTGTATATGATTGTCCCAACAGATTGCATTACTTTGAATCCATCTAAAAAATTTTTGTCGTAGCCAGATGCCGGATCCCACTTAATGATATTGCCACTTTGTGTTGCCAACCAGATATTACCGCTGTTGTCTTCACAAACCAGGCGAAGTGTACTGCCCTTTGCTGCAGGAACAATATAGTAATGTGTTTTTTTTGTTTGCGGATCGAATAAAATAAGCCGGCTTCCCTGGCAGGCAATCCATACAAGACCATTTCTTTTTTCTTCATGTAATCCCCAATGCAAAAAATAACTTCTGTCTTTACTGGGAACTTCTTTTGAAATATTGTGCGATACTGTGGGAGCAGATAAACTGTCATAAACAAATGTGCCATAACCCCAGCTGGCCACTAGCAGTTTTTTTTGTCTTGTTTCTAAAAAGGCTGTAACTGGTGGAACTTGTTTTAATGGACCACATAAGGGTAATGTGGTATTGGTAAATAACTGGTGGTCGGGATTAAAAACGTATATGCCCTCATCTGTACCCAGCCAAATATTTTTCTCTCTGTCCTCATAAGCGCAATACACAATGTCATACTTCAGTCCATATTCCTCCATGTGATCATTACGGAGATATTGGAATTGTTTTTGATCAGGCAAAAACTCCAGGAACATCATACGACCATAAGCCCATAATCTACCATTGGATTGCTGAATAAGATTATGCAGTTCTTTATAATATTCGGGATGTGCGTACAAGCTTTTCATGTCCACTGTAGCCGCATGGCCTTTGGCCAGATCGTAACAATAATAACGTTCTGCGTAAATATTATTGACAATTCCCCAGGTAATGACCCAGAACTTATATTCTTTATCAATGAAAAATGCGGTTACGGGATTATTCAGTTCCTTAATATCAAGTACAGGGTAGCCTTCAGTTAAATGACCTGTATAGTGGAGTTGTCCACTGTGAATATCATACACGGCAAGCCCTGAATCAGTACCTAACCAATAATTACCGGTACGAGGGTCTTCTTGTATACGTAGTAATTTACGATTAGGCGGCAGACGCAATTTTGAAGTATCCTGTGCAAAAGTGTTAGTAACAGGGTTATAGGACAGTACTGCACATTGAGTAATAATGAGAAAAATATTTCCGCGGCTGTCAGACCATAAACCATATTCTGCGCGTGGCGGAACGGGGACAGGAGGTTTTACAGTTGCTTCTTTAAAGCGATAAGTAATAGGATCAAAAATACCAATGTTGCCGCCATACCTTACCCAAAAGTTATGTTGAACATCTTCAAAGATCTGTGAAATACCATTGCTTGGCAGGTATCCGTGTGTACCCGTGCGAGAACGGAACATCACTACTTTTTTTCCATCAAAACGTTGCAAACCACCAGCAGTACCAAACCACATAAATCCTTTTGCATCCTGCAGAATGGTGTACACATGATTGGAAGCCAGTCCGTCTTTTACAGATAGGCGGTTAAATACATATTTATTACCCTGGGCAAAAAAACTAAACGGCAGTAATAATAGTAATGCAATAATTAGATATGATAATTTACTATACAAGGGGCAAGGGTGTTAAGTATAATAAAAGTAGCATAGACTCTTCACAGGGAGAGCGTAGGAATACAGGGATAAAAATAAAAAATGCAACATTGCTATAGAAGCTTCACGGCAATAAACCACACCAATATGTGATACCAGTAAGTGGTAGGAATTGTGGAAAATGATGATAAACGGGAAAAATCCTGCAAAAACCCGCATAGTAAGTTAATAGCTGTTAAAATGCAAACCCGTACGGGGACTGTATTTCACATTTTCATGCTATTGCGGGCAGTGCCCGTAATTCAGACATTTGTACTGTGAATGTACTCAGCGGTAATTCAGCAGTGACCTTATCCGATTTATTTAAACCTTATCAAATGCTGAAAAACCAAAGAGTCAGGCACAGAGAACAGTAGAGGTTTAGGTGCATTGTAGCATTAACCATTAAGCCTATCATAAGAACAGAAGGGAAAGGCAAACGAAATGTGCGTAGGTTTTTGTGTGAACAGGTAATGGTGCCGGCGGAGGGTGGCCGGTACCTTACCTTCGATTAAATCAGAAAATTCATTAATCGGTTATTATTAGTAGTTGGGTTCTGGAATAAAAGGGAGGCCTTACCGTACGGTGAGGCTTTTTTGTTTACCGGGATCGGCATGTTTCGTTTTTCGTAAATGCTTTTCCTGATTTTGATATGGAACTTCATACTATGATAATAAATTCGTAATAGCTTTTTAAATAAGGCAAAACACCGGTAGCTCTTTATAGGAAAAATCCCGTTTAAAAACATTATAGATGAACAAAGGGGCCACTCCCGGTTTTCTTTTGAACCGGCAGAAGTTTTCGGGAGTGAGCTTCACTACTTTTCGAGCTGATTTTTACCTTCTCTCTTTATAATTTATTGTTTCTCATAGTTATCTGATATCAATTTTAGCAAATTCTATCTTCTGCCGTCGTCATTTTAAAGTATCTTTACCGGGTGACAAAAGCAGGACTAATATATCTTTTTATACTTGCTGGTCTGCTGGCAGCCCTGCCTTCCGCACAATTGGTAGCCGCCAATCACAAAAGACTTTTAGTTCAAATACATACCACCTACGCTAACCACACTATCCGAACTAATATTGCAGGCAAGTTGCCCGGGGTAATATTGCACAGCGGCATGCACAACGATCCCTACACAGTGCAGAATGGAAATAATCAATTGCCCTTTATTGCTGAACAACCCATCGTGGCAATCGCCTTTTCTTACAAAACCACTTTTTTTACGCATAACGAATATGAACCAATCGGGCTTGATAATCGTTTATTGCATATTTATCCTTTTCATCATTTCTGGTAATTTATAAGGCCTGTTCAAAAAGGCTGGGTTGGAATAGAGGAACCGAAAAATTGATGTTTTCAGAAGACATGCTATTATTGATTACTGGTGCTTTCTGAGAGTAGCAGATCTGTAACTTTTCCCGTTGCTAAAACATTGGCCGGTTCCGCTTAACCGGGAAATAGAGATTGATGGGTTTTATTTTGATTAATACATTAACACGATATTATGGAGCCGCTGCATTTACCACATCTTATTACTGACCTTGGACTGATACTTGGCGCGGCAGCCATTGTCACTATATTATTCAAGTGGCTGAAACAGCCATTGGTATTAGGTTACCTGATAGCTGGTTTCTTAGTGGGCCCGCACTTTTCGGTATTCCCTACTATTGCTGAGGCTGGCAACATTCAGGTATGGGCTGAAATCGGTGTAATTTTTCTGCTCTTCAGTCTTGGCTTGGAATTCAGTTTTAAAAAACTTTTGAAAGTCGGTGCTTCAGCTTCGGTTACAGCTATTGTAGAAGTGGCGGGTATGCTGATGATAGGCTACATTACCGGTCGCCTAATGCACTGGTCAACGATGGACAGTATTTTCCTTGGCGGTGTATTGAGTATTTCTTCTACTACTATTATCATCCGTGCGTTTGAAGAGCAGGGAGTGAAGGGGCATAAGTTCGCCGGGTTGGTATTTGGAATATTGATTGTTGAAGACTTGGTGGCCATCGTATTACTGGTATTGCTTTCTACCCTTGCAGTAAGTAAACAATTTGCAGGCATGGAAATGATCATGTCTGTTGCCAAACTGATCCTTTTCCTTGTATTATGGTTTTTTGCAGGCATCTTTTTTCTGCCTACCCTGTTGCGAAGAGCACGCAAGTTTATGAATGATGAAATGTTGCTCATAACATCGCTGGCTCTTTGTATTATGATGGTGTGGCTCGCAACAGCAGTTGGTTTTTCACCGGCCTTGGGAGCATTTATAATGGGATCTATTTTGGCCGAAACCATTTATGCTGAAAAAATAGAACACCTGGTAAAAGGAGTGAAAGATCTTTTTGGGGCCGTGTTCTTTGTTTCGGTAGGTATGTTATTCGACCCCAAAATGATGGCTGTGCATTGGGTACCAGTACTGGTAATTACCCTGGTAACTTTATTTGGTAAGGCGCTCAGTACAACACTGGGTGCATTAGTGTCCGGGCAACCATTGAAAACTTCTATCCAATCGGGTATGAGCCTTTCACAGATTGGTGAGTTCTCCTTCATCATTGCTACTTTGGGTGTAACATTAAAAGTAACCAGTGATTTTTTATATCCCATCGCAGTGGCTGTCTCGGCTATTACTACATTTACTACGCCGTATATGATCCGTGCAGCAGATCCGTTGTACAAAAAAATTACTAAGATATTGCCTATACACTGGCAGGAAGGAATTAACAGGTACAGTAATAAATTGCAGAATAGCAGTCACTCTACAGAATGGCAGCAATATGTAAACTCATATTTTATTAATACAATATTGCTGACAGCTATTACAGCGGCAATTGTGTTACTATCTTCAGGCTACTTATTGCCATTCATACGCACGCGTATGGATAATGATTCGGTAACGACAATTATCAGTGCTGTTGTTACCATGTTGCTGATGGCGCCTTTTTTATGGGCATTGGCAATCCGCCAACATCAACGCGATAAAATACAGGAATTCTGGAAACAGAATAAATCAAAAGGTCTCCTGGCGTTGTTTGTCATTTTCCGTATTCTGCTGGCTGTGTTTTTAGTAGGCTTTTTATTGGATCGTTTCTTCTCCCCACGTGTGGCAACCATTGTTTCTATCATAATTGTTATTGTGCTGATTGCGTTTTCAAGAAAGATCCAGCAGTTTTATTTTCATATTCAGCAACGCTTTCTTGATAACTACAATGAACGTGAAAAGAAACAGAACGAAGCAGATGCACTGGCTCCCTGGGATGCGCACTTGGCTACCTTTGAAATTCAGCCCGACTGGGAAAAGATCGGGATCCCCCTGCTGGAACTGGCATGGCGTGAAAGATATGGGGTGAACGTTGCGATGATTGAACGTGGAAACAGAACCATTAATACACCAACAAGAAATGAACAACTGTTTCCCCATGATATCATTTCTGTAATTGGTACAGACGAGCAGATCGATCAGTTCAGGAAAGAACTGGACATTGCACCCAACGACGGAAAAGAAAAGAAAAAAGCAGAAGTTACACTCGATCATTTTGTGGTACATCTCGATTCAGAATTGGTCAACAAATCGATCCGTGCTTCAAACATCCGTGAAAGAGTAAGGGGAATTGTGGTAGGTGTAGAATCAGCAGGGAATCGTATTATCAATCCAGAATCAAATTATATTATTCGTCCGGGCGATACGCTGTGGATTGTAGGTGATAAGTTGCGTCTGTTGTCTATCAAAAAAGCAGAAGAAACAATACAAAAATCATAACGAGAATATTTCGTGCTTATAATGAAAATCAAAAGGCGAATGGTAACTGCCATTCGCCTTTTGATTAATTCGTGTAGTCTTTTCGTTTTAGTACTTCCAGCAATTTGTAATTGAGATATAATTTTTCTTTGCCCACCTGCTCACTTTTTAAGAAACCAGCTTCTTCCAGTTCTTTCAGATAATTGCCTACTGTTTTAAGGTTGCCCAGCCCGGCACGTTCCAGTTGCAGTCTTTTAGTATATGGCAGTTTGAACAAAACCTCTATCAGATCTTTTGAGTAGATCTTGGGAAGTTTTTGCTGTACCTCAATGCTCATTTCCAGCATCAGCGTTTCTATGTCTGTTATTTGCCTGCGGCCTTTCAGTGCTGTTTGCTCCACCATGTCCAGCATAAACAAGATCCACTCCTGCCATTTTCCCTCTTCTGTTACTTTGCGTAGGTACAGATAATAATCATTTTTATGACGAATGATATAATCACTCATATACAGTGCTGGCTGATCCAGTAATCCACTAAACTTCAGGTATAGCAAAAGGATAATACGGCCGGTACGGCCATTACCATCAAAGAACGGGTGAATAGCTTCAAACTGGTAGTGAATAATGGCCATTTTCACTAATGGGTCAATACCATCTTCTGCGTGAATAAAATCTTCGAGGTTTTTCAGTTTTTCCCTGATCACAGCTTCTCCTTCTGGCGGTGTATATACCACCTGTCCTGTAGCTGGATTCTTTAATTGTGTACCCGGCGCATTACGTATGCCGGATTGATTCTCTTTAATAACCTGCATAATGGAAATAAAGAGATTGGTAGTCAGCAATGGCTTTTTATTGATCTGTTCCAACCCAAACCAAAGGGCGTCTTTATAGTAAATAACTTCTTTGGTTGCCGGATTATTAGCGCCCTTATCAGATATAGATGCTTTAAACAATTCATCCTGAGTGGTGATGATGTTTTCAATAGCAGAGCTGGCTTGTGCTTCCTGCAGGTTGATGGTATCAACAAACAAGGTTGGGTTGGGTAGGTTAGTAATAGCCCCCTTCAGTTCAGACAATGCACGGCTGGCCGAAATCGTTTTTTTCAGGATCACTGAGTTTTCTATTTCACTGGCCGGGGGCAGCATAGGTAACTCATTGTATGGAATATCGGGACTGTAAGCCATAGGTTTTGATTTTTGACGAGGGCGTATTTTGCCCCCGAATCAATAACAAGAGTAAACATAATCAATTTTCGCCCTCGTTATAAAATAAAGAGCGTTTTCCGCCCTCGTTGTATCTGTAGGGATGCAAACAGAAAGTCTGCCATTTATTTATAGGCAGACTTTCAATGGATTATTAAAATCTTAGCTAGTTATTATGCAGAAACCTGTTGTTTGGCTAATACCTGCTTTACCACAGCTACAATTTTTTCGCCTTTTTCTTTGATCTGCTCATCAGTCCAGGAAAGGGCTATAGATGTACAGATACAGCGGCTAAGAATAGCATCGCTGGCAGAAAAATCTTTAGTAGCCTGCTCAATAACAGCAGCTTTCAGTTCAGGGTGCAGAGCATTGAGTGTCGCGGCTGTTTTCAGGTGATCCCATTTGCGGATGTAGTGCCAGTTGTTATCAAACCAGTAAAAATTACCAGCCAGTATTCCCTGGGCTTTCAGCTCAGCCACTACTGCACGGGTAACGTCTTCTGTTGGCAAAAACCAGCATAAGAAAGTGCAGCTATCACCGTTAGGATCAGGAATACGACGGAAAGAAATCTCTGGCACTTGTGAAAGCATATCTTTCAGCATGCGATGTGTGCGGTGCTGAATGGCTAAAAACTTATCCAGCTTTTGAATTTGCGCCAACCCCACAGCAGCATGCAATTCAGAAATACGGTAATTATAACCTATGAAGGGATGCAGGTCTGCACCACGGTCAGCCCCTTTATGATCATGGCCATGATCGGTGTAACCATCGCTATTAATGTACACATCTTCACGGTTTGTCATTACCACACCGCCTTCGGCGCAAGTCATGGTTTTTACAAAATCGAAAGAAAAAGTACCGGCATCACCAATCGTACCAACACATTTTCCTTTGTAAGTAGCGCCAATACTCTGGCAGGCATCTTCCAGAAAAATAAGATTATGTTCTTTACAGATCTGTTGTAAAGCATCGATATCTGCCATGCTTCCGCACATGTGTACGGGCATTACGCATTTTGTCTTTGGAGTAATAGCTTTACGAACAGCATCAGGGTTCAATGTAAGTGTGTCGTCTACATCCACTAAAATAGGAGTAGCGCCCACACTCAATACAGCTTCAAAGCTGGCCACGAATGTAAAGGAAGGCATAATCACTTCGTCGCCATAACCAATACCCAGAGCACTCATGGCAGTAGTTAAAGCAGCTGTACCACTGGAAACCAGTTGAGCATATTTACTACCGAATGTTTTATTGATGGCTGCTTCCAGCTCTTTGGCTTTCCATACTCCTTTGCGTGGACCATCAAATCCGTAACGCATCATGATACCTGTTTCCAGCACATCATTTACATGCTTACGTTCTTCGGGACCAAATAATTCGTAACCGGGCATACTGTATTGTTTATAAGTTTTATATAGAATTCAGGAGAACAAAGGTAGAAAAACTGATTTTAATGGGTAGAAACGAACTATTTTGCCTTTACTCGTTCACTTTCCACTCTTTACCTGCTTTCACGGCTTCCAGTTTTACCGGCCAGTTGGTATAAGGCTTACTTTCATTGTTGTTTTCGTCAAGACTGGTGATGAAAAAGCGGGCAAACTTTTTACCGACAGGCAAAGGAGCCATAAAAACACTGGTATCTCCTTCAAATTTGGTCCCGATCCAACCGGCAGTATAAAAATTATTGAAACGGAGGTTTTCATCGTAACAGGCGTATAGTCTGTAGCCTTTGATATTTCTCTTTTCTAAAGGAGATTTTACTACAACGATCTGCATGGAAGAATCGGTAATGCGGGCAGATTTAATATCCGGGCTCATGGGGCGTAATGAATCGATCCAGGGCATCGGAGGAACTGCAGCAGGGATTTTATAATAGTTCAGGCGAAGACTATCGTTCCAGCCTAGTGGATTGCGGGCAAAAGAAGTACTGCTGAAATAAATAGCACCCTGAATCTGTGGGTTCTTTTGCAGTTCTGCTACCTGGCGTGGCAGGGCGTTTTTATCTTTCCAGGCTGCATTGCTGTTGGCGCGGTAAATACCAAGACCAATATAACAGTGGCGGCCATAAGTATGTTTGCCCCACCAGTCAAGCAATACCTCGTAGGGAGCTGCTCTGTGACCAAATTCCCAATATAGCTGTGGTGCTACATAATCGATCCAACCCATTTTCAACCACAATAAAATATCTGCATACAGGTCGTCATAATTGGTTTGACCAGCAGTAGTGGCACTGCCTTCGGGATCCTGGCTGCTATTGCGCCAAACGCCAAAGGGGCTGATACCAAATTTGCAATACTCTTTTTCTTCTTTGATAGCCTGGCTAAGGTGAACGATAATGGAATCAACATTGCTGCGGCGCCATGCATCTTTGGTTAATCCATTGCCATATTTTTTAAAGCTCGCATCATCAGGAAATTCTTTCCCGGCAATACGATAAGGATAAAAGTAATCATCGAAGTGGATGGCATCTACATCATAACGACTTACAATGTCACGAATAACTTTCACCACATACTGCTGCACCTCTTTATTACCGGGGTCAAAATACCGGGTAGTACCATAGTTCAAAAACCATTCAGGATGCAGTTTGGTAATATGATCGTTGGCGATAGAGGATTTGCCGAGGCTAAATTCAGCACGGTAAGGATTACACCATGCATGAAACTCCATCCCGCGTTTGTGGGTTTCTTCGATCATAAATTGTAAAGGGTCATAATAAGGCTCGGGAGCCCTGCCCTGTTTACCGGTAAGCCATTGGCTCCAGGGCTCATATTGCGAAGGATAAAAAGCGTCAGTAGCAGGACGGATCTGTACAATCATTGCATTAAGTCCGTTGCGTTGGTGCATATCCAATTGGCTAATGAATTCTGCACGTTGGCGTTCGGGGTCATAGTTTCCCCTGCTGGGCCAGTCAATATTATCAACGGTAGCAATCCAGGCGGCACGGAATTCATACCGGGGTTGGGCAATAGCACTTGCGATACATACACAGCAAAAAATCGTTGCAACAATAAAGTTTTTCATGTTTCAAATAATACAAACCACAGGTAATACGAATTAACTGTGGCTGCTCCGGCTTTTTATAATGTTAAGAGAATAGCGATGCAATCATACATAAAATATAATAACGTGCAGATCCTGTAATCTGCATCCTGTCCACAGTATTTAAGAAAATATTAGTGTGAGTTACGCAGTTTATCGAGTAGGTCGTTGAGCGTTCTGGCTTCTTCTTCTGTTAAGCCGGCAAACTGGTTATCCATCTCTTCATTGTAACTGTCCATTCTTTCCAGCAGGGTCAGTCCATTTTCAGAAATGGTAACATCTACCAGCCTGCGGTCACTTTCGCAGGTCACTTTTGATACAAGATTCTTTTTCACCAGCCTGTCTACAATACGGCTGGTGTCGCTCATCTTATCCAGCATACGCTGGCGTATCTGTAAGGTTGATAAGGGCTTGCCTGCCCCCCGCAGGATGCGGAGAATGTTGAACTGTTGAGGAGTAATATCGCCTTTGTCAAAAAACTTCTTGTTTTGCTCCATCACCCAGTTATACGTATAGATGATGTTAACTACGGTTTTCTGGTATTCGTTCCTGAACTTCGATTGTATGTCTTTTTCAATGCTCATACCCTGGTGTTACATAATCAAAAATAATAATTTTTATTGCTATTGTGCAGAAGCAAGCTCTCTTGTAAGCAAAAATGTATTGAACAGGTGATGTGCTTCATGCAGCAGGAAGAATTCAGTCCACTCGGCAAGTGTGAATTCTCCGTATTTCGGGTGACGGCCGGTGTACCGCAATGCGGCTTCCGGAAGGGTGCTGAGAAAATTAATGATAATAAACCGTTGGGTATACAGATTTTCCAATAACTGTTGTAATGGAAGTGCGCGGTATTCAAGGAAGACTGGATCGTTGTCGCCAACATATCTTTCAAATATCGGACCATCGCCCTGTTCTATCAGCTTTAATCGCTGCAAAAATACCAGTTGGTAGGCTGCAAGATGGGCCACCTGCTCCATAGGGCTCCATTTACCGGAGGCCGGGCGCTGACGCAGCAGGGTTTCAGGATAACCTTTTAAAAGATCCTGTAGCGACTCATGCTGGTATTGCAAACGACTGCTGACAGCGGTTGATAGTGACATGTACTTTGGAGTTTTGAGCGCTTATTCACTCTCCCACACCTTGGTGCCCTCGCTGCAATTGGCGCAGATATCTATGTTTTTACGGCTTTTCAGTATTTGTCGCCTGAACTGGCGATATGTATCATTGTGCCACACTTCCTTAAAACTTTTTCCTTTCAGGTCGCCCAGGGTGTGTTGAGCATCTTTATCAAAGCAGCAGGGAACTACCAGCCCATCCCAGCTGATAACGGTGGCATGCCACAGTCGCCAGCAGTGATTTTGAAGCCTGTTCTTAAAAATATACTCGCCTTTACTGTTTTTGCGGTAGCGGCTGTATTTATCAGTAGTGGGGATCAGGTTATTGGGGTCGTTCTCATAGTCGTAGATCTGTGCCGTCTTAAAACGTACTTCGTCTACACCAATCTCGGCAGCCAGCTTTTTGATATCCTCTACCTGGTGTTCGTTGGGCTTTACCACCAGGAATTGGAAAAACACAAATGGTTTTTTGCTATTCAGTTCCTTTTTCCATTTCACAATGTTGCGGGCTCCTTCCAGCACTTTTTCCAATTTACCACCAACCCGGTATTGCTGGTACACATCTTGCGTGGTGCCGTCAATGGATATGATCAGCCTGTCTAGGCCGCTTTCCACAGTACGACGGGCATTATTATCGTTCAGGTAATGTGCATTGGTAGAGGTAGCGGTATAAATTCCTTTTGAACCGGCATATTTTACCATTTCCAGGAAGTCCGGGTTCAGATAGGGCTCCCCCTGAAAATAAAACACCAGGTATAACAGGTCTTTCGATAACTGGTCGATGGTATCCCTGAAAAAGTTCTTCTGCAGCATGCCTGTGGGGCGTGTGAAAGCCCGTAATCCGCTGGGGCATTCCGGGCAACGCAGGTTACAGGAGGTCGTAGGTTCAAACGAAATGGAAATGGGATAACCCCATTGAACCGGCTTGCGGCTCCATTTGCTTACGTAATAACTGCTTAAAACCTTACCCGCATTCCAGGTTCGCCTCAGGGTAAGCTTGGAAAGTAAATTAAGACTATCATTGATATTGAATGCAGGCATGGAACTATAAAATTAATGCTAACCGGTAAAAAGACAATGTTTTAAAATGCCCTGCGTTTTTTACAGGCAACAACATATACGGAGTAAAGGCAGGGATTGGTTGCCGGCAGGCAATGTGTGCTAAATTAGCGCACTTAATTGAAAATCACTAACAAACGCATTGCAAATTGGTTCGTTAATACAAAGCGAAGTAGAGAAATAAATATTTTGCATACTACCTCATCCAATATATTTGTATCCAATGGTTATGACCGCAACTAAGAAAAGAAATATAGGCTGGAAAGTAATAGTGGGATGCATCCTTGCTGGTTTGCTGATAATGATGGGTTTTCGCGGGTACGAATGGTGGATGGAACGCAAGGCCCATTTTGTAAGGTACGAGGCTTTTGGTATTGATATTCCTGTTCGCTATAACGTCCACGGCATTGATGTTTCCAAATACCAGGATATTATTGACTGGGGAAGTGTTCGGGATATGGATGTGGAAGGAATTAAGATCCGTTTTGCCTTTATAAAAGCTACTGAAGGTAATGTAAACGAGGACCGCTACTTTAAGCGCAACTGGACAAAATCAAAAGAAGCTGGTATTACCCGGGGAGCCTATCACTTTTTCCTTTCCACCAAAAACGGCAAATCGCAGGCAGAGAATTTTATCAGCACAGTAGAGCTGCAGCCTGGCGACATGCCCCCGGTACTGGATGTGGAACAAACCTATGGTGTGCCTGCCACTAAAATTCGTCAGCGTGTTAAGGAGTGGCTCACAACCGTGGAGAATTATTATGGTGTAAGACCCATATTATATACCAATGTCGATTTTTACGAGAATATTCTCAAAGACGAATTTGACGACTACCCCCTATGGGTGGCGCATTACCTGCAAAAAGAGAAACCACGCATTTACCGCAACTGGCACTTCTGGCAGCACAATGAGCAGGGACATATCAACGGTATTTTCAGTAAGGTCGACTTCAACGTCTTTAACGGGGATACTACAGATTTCAAACATATCCTGATTAATTAGTAAATATACCGATGTGCAAATGCCTTATATCGAAAAGGCGCTATTCAAGCAATTCAATCCACTTTATTTGTTCTATAAAAAAGGAACGCCTGCATTTGCAGGCGTTCCTTTTAAAAAATAGTGAGCAAGCTGAGGATTAGCAAATTTGCTAATCAGCTTTGGTAAACTTATTAATGATATTTAAAACGGGATTTGTCATAAACGTCGTAAACAAAGCCATTAACACCATCATGGCAAATATTTCTGCGGAAAGAATACCAAGATCGTAACCAATATTCAGTACTACCAGTTCCATCAGTCCACGGGTATTCATCAGGGCGCCGATAGAAAGACTGTCTTTCCAGTTCTGGCCTACCACTTTGGCCGCAATGGTACTACCTCCGAATTTGCCGGCGATAGCCACCAGTATAATGAGGCCACATACTAACCACAGGGTGCCTGAATTAAGCAAACCGATCTGTGTACGCAAACCTGTAAATACAAAGAACAGCGGCAACAACAATACCATACTCACGTCTTCAATTTTATCAACGATCAGTTGACGAAAGTTCATTTCAGGAGGCATAATTACTCCAGCCATAAATGCACCAAATAAAGCATGGATGCCGATGATCTCAGTAAGATAGGCAGACAGCAGCAACACCATAAAAACAATGGCCATCATCGCTTTACTAATGGCGCCCTTGCGTGTATAAGAATGGTACAGTTTTTTAACCAACGGGCGTACTACCAATAGCATCAGTAACACATAAGAAACCACCAGTGCAATAGTAAACAAGGCACTTACAGAAGAACCTGCTTTGATAATGGCGATCAGTATAGCGAGAATACACCAGGCGGTAACATCATCTGCTGCTGCACAGGTAATAGCCATTACACCAAGAGGGGTACGTGTAATACCCCGCTCCTGTATAATACGGGCCAGTACAGGAAATGCAGTAATACTCATCGCGATACCCATAAACAATGCAAAAGCTAAGAACGAAGTATTGGCCGGGGCAAACTGTTGGTACAGGTATAATGCCAGGCCCATACCCAACGTATAAGGAATAATAATGCTGGCATGACTGATGATAACTGCTTCGCGGGCCTGTTTGCGGATAACATTAATGTCAAGCTCCATACCGATAACGAACATAAAAAGCAACAAACCGATCTGGCTTAAGAACTGGAGGTTACCTAATGAAGAGGCCGGGAAAATAAAATGCGATACAGAAGGGAAAAACAGGCCTAATACCGAGGGGCCTAATACAATACCGGCTACCATTTCTCCAATAACAGAGGGTTGTTTTATTTTACTGAACAGGTAGCCAAACAGGCGCACTACAACAACGATGACTACTATCTGCAATAGCAATACAGACAATGAGGCTGTCATGTTGTGGTGCAATGCATCCTGAAACATGGAAAAACTGGAAGCGTCTGTGTTGGGTAATTCTTTAACTGATTTATTCTGGAGAAGTTTACCCTGTTGCAGAATATAATAAATAAGTGTGCCGAAGATGGCGATCATTAATACGTAAAAGAAGGAGCTTGTTTTTCTTTTCATAGCCCGTGCAAGATATAAAAATCAGTTGCGAAATATCAACAGCTACGCAATAAAAAAGCCCCGGAAACTCCGGGGCTTTGCATGTATTTCTAAATATACTTATTTGATCTTTTTAGCGAAGTATTTACCTGCAGCAGCATAGGCTTCAGAGATTCTTTCGCCGGTATCAAAATCATTACCCCAGAAGCTTCTGCCCGGAGCTTTTTCAATAGTACCCTTGGCAATCACTTTACTTCTGTTGGCTGTTTCAACAATAGTGAACTCACCATTGATGTAAGCGTTTTTGCTCATTACACCAACGTTGAAGCCGGGTTCCATGAAAGAGGTGTTGAAAAGAATAGTGTACTTGGCATTGTTAGCAAAATTGAATTCCCCTGTTTTAGTAAACAGTTCATTGAATTTAGGCTCAAAGCGGTTTTTACGATCGGCTGCCCATGCAGTAGCCCATTTATCGCCTTTGCCAGCTTCTTTTTTATTCAACTCTTCTGTTTTGTTTTTTACGTAATCAGCCTCTTTATCATATTTACCTACAGCCAGGTTATTATAAGAGTATTCAATGTTGATGTCTTTCTCACTCTTTAAAACATCAAGATTACCTTCTGTTACTTTAATTTTTTGCGAGTAGGCACTCAGGGTAAGCAATGCGGTAGCCGTAAACACTACCAGCGGTTGAAAGATTTTCATGGTGATAAACTGTTTAAAGGTTCAAAATGGCGATAAATGTAGTTTTTTTTACAAAGAAATAAAATACCCTAAATAGGTACCCTTAGCATAGCATAAACTGTTATTATCGTTTGGTTAAATGGCAATAACGGGTGTTAAGCTGAAAAAATTGCACCCCCGTTTGGGGCTTATTTTCATGCATGCCGGTACTGGCATAGTTACTACCTTAGCAGTATGAGTAAAAAGTTATTTCTTCTCGATGCCCTGGCATTGGTGTTCCGGGCTTATTATGCCCTGATACGTAACCCAAGGATAACCTCCAAGGGGCACAATACCAATGCACAGTTTGGCTTTACCAACACTTTGCTTGACCTGATCAACAACCAGAAACCAACACACATGGCTGTGTGTTTTGATACCCATGCACCTACAGAACGACATACTGAATTCAGTGAATATAAAGCTAACCGCCAGGATGCACCTGAAGATCTGCTGGCCGCTATACCTGATATTAAAAGAATTATCCGGGGGTTCAATATTCCGGTAATGGAGCTGGATGGTTTCGAAGCTGATGATGTTATTGGTACGCTTAGCAAGCAGGCCGCCAAAGCCGGTTACGAAGTGTATATGGTAACACCGGATAAGGACTATGGTCAGTTGGTAGATGGTAATATCAAGATCTACAAACCCGGTTACCAGGGGGGCGATGCTGAAATTTTGGGTGCGGAAGAAGTTTGCGCCAAATGGAATATTAAAGATGTGAGCCAGGTAATTGATATCCTGGGTTTAATGGGCGATGCGGTAGACAACATTCCCGGTATTGCCGGCGTAGGGGAAAAAACGGCGGCCAAACTGTTAGCCGAATATGGAACACTGGAAAATGTACTGGAGAATGCAGACTCTATTAAAGGTGCATTGGGTCAGAAAGTGAGAGACGGCAAGAACGCTGCTATTTTATCCAAAAAGCTCGCTACTATTATTACCAATGTTCCGGTAGAGTTTCACGAGGAAGATTTTAAACTGAAGGACTGGAACAAAGATTTGCTGCGCGAAGTGTTTACCGATCTTGAATTCAGAACAGTGGCTAAACGCATATTGGGCGAAGAACTGATCATTACTCCCGGCGCTGCGCCACAGGGTGTACAGACAGACCTCTTTGGCAACGTGGTAGAAAGTAAAGAGCCTGCTGCAAAACCTAAAAAAGAGATTGAAGAGGGGGCTGATGAAGATCGTGCACAGGACGGTGAAGTTGCCCATGCCGGTAAAAACATTACCAATACGCCGCACCAATACCGCACTATTGAAGGTGATGCTGCTATCAGCACACTGATAAAAGAATTACTGGATCAGAAAGAGGTTTGCTTTGATACAGAAACCACTGGGATAGATGCCAATGATGTAGAGATCGTAGGTATGAGCTTTTCCTTTAAACCCGGCGAAGCTTATTATGTACCCTGTCCTGCCGATCAGGAACAAGTAAAACAACTGTTGCTGCAATTTGCGCCGGTATTTGAAAAGAAAGACATTGTATGGGTTGGTCAGAACCTGAAATACGATATGCTGGTATTGAAATGGTATGGCTACGAATTGAAAGGCGACATTTTTGATACCATGCTGGCGCATTATGTAATTGATCCCGATGGTAAACGCAGTATGGACGAGCTGAGCGTAAAATACCTTGGTTACGAGCCGGTACATATTGAAGAGCTGATAGGGAAGAAGGGGAAGAACCAACTGAACATGCGTGATGTTGCTATCGACAAGGTAACCGACTATGCTGCCGAAGACGCGGATGTAACCCTGCAACTGAAACAGGTGTTTACCCCGCTGCTCAAATCAAAAGAAGTAGAAAAGGTTTTTGCCGAAGTAGAAAACCCTTTGGCAAAAGTGCTTACTGATATGGAGTTTGAAGGAGTAAAGGTAGACGAGAACTTTTTGAAAGAATACTCTACCCAACTCGATAAGGAGGCAAAACTGGCTGAGGAAAATGTGTATCAGCAGGCAGGTGTCAAGTTCAACCTTGCATCTCCCAAACAATTGGGCGAAGTATTGTTTGAAAAGCTGAAACTAGACCCCAAAGCCAAGAAAACAAAAACAGGTCAGTATGCTACCGGCGAAGATGTGTTGACAAAACTGGCCAGTCAGAATAAGATTGTAGACGATATTCTTGCTTTCCGCGAGCTTACCAAGCTGAAATCAACCTATGTAGATGCATTGCCGCAGATGATAAACCGCAAAACAGGTCGTGTACATACCAGCTATGCACAGGCTGTGGCTGTAACCGGTCGTTTGGCAAGCAATAACCCAAACCTGCAGAACATTCCTGTACGTACAGAACGTGGCCGGGAGATACGCAAAGCGTTTGTACCGCGCGATAGCAGCCGCATCCTGCTTTCTGCAGATTACTCACAGATTGAGTTGCGCATTGTAGCTGCCATCAGTGGCGACCCTGCTATGTGCGAGGCGTTTAAACTAGGCAAGGATATTCACACGGCTACTGCCGCCAAAGTATATGGTGTAGAAGAGGCCGATGTAACCAAAGAAATGCGTTACAAAGCCAAGAGCGTAAACTTTGGTATCATCTATGGCCAGGGTGCATTTGGACTGGCAGATAATTTAGGCATCAGCCGTACAGAAGCCAAAGAGATCATTGACAACTACAAAAAGCAGTTTGCCAACATCCAGAAATACATGGATGATATGATAAACTTTGCACGCGAGCATGGTTATGTGCAAACGCTGATGGGCCGCAAACGCTGGCTACGCGATATTAATAGTGCCAACTTTACCGTACGTGGTTTTGCAGAGCGCAATGCCATCAACTCGCCTATCCAGGGTACAGCAGCAGATATGATAAAGCTGGCAATGGTGAAAATGAACGAAACCTTCAAAAAGCACAAATTTGTTTCGCGCATGATCTTGCAGGTACATGACGAGTTGGTATTTGATGCCGTGAAGGAAGAAGTAGAAACCATCAAACCAATTATCCTCGAATGTATGCGTACGGCGCTGCCCTTACCCAACGAAGTACCGGTAGAGGCCGAAATTGGAGCAGGTGAAAACTGGCTGGAAGCACATTAATGCTGACTACACCGGGTTTAACCCAATAACCGATATACAGGCTTTGATCGCAGATCAAAGCCTTTTTTATTGAAAAGCGAATATCATCTCAGGTGTATAATGTGGATAACCCCGGTTGTACACATTGAATTTTTTTCCGGAAAACGACCTTTCTCTTTTTATAAAATGCGGGGTTAGCATTCGGACCAGGTACAGCTTGCATACAGACCTAAGCCAGCAATGATACAGGAATAGGCTATAGCGTGAAGGCAATCGGATAGCAATTGGCCATATTGCTAAACAAAACAAGGCTCAACCAACTTGATTGGAAGCAAGAAAAACTGTTAAAAAACATTTTCAGCAATCCGGCGCTTTATGGACCCCTCGTATATCCTTTTTCAAAACATCCAATTTGCACTATGGCCAGGCAGGGCGTACATAAATGGGAGCGTTCAATGTGCGGACTTACTTTTTATCGTTTGTACGATAAATGGTACATCCGCAGAAATAGCTCATTAACGGGCCGCCGTGTAAAAACCAGTAAAAAATTTGCCAATAGTCGCGTGGCAGCCTCCTATTTTGGCAAGGGTTCCGGGCTGGCTGCAAATGTGTACAGGGTGCTGCCGGAAAGCTGGAAGATGTTTGAACTGTACCAACGTCTGACAGCAATGGCCGCCGCCATGCTCAGGGAAGAAAAAACAGATGCAGTGATCACGGCTGCGTTAGAGCAGCAGTTGTACGACTGGGGATATCGGAAAGAAATTACATATCCCACGATTCAACGCTCTACTGCCAGGTTTCAAAGGAACAGGAAAGTGCCGGAGCCAGCGGTACAGCAAGAAGAAAAAGCGAGTCCTCAAACCAATAAAAAGATTGATAAGGTATTTTTTCAACTGCGAATACCTGTCTTTGCCAGCTATCATTTGCCCTGCAAAGCTGTTTCCCGTAATACAGTAAAACGAAGAGTTGAGTATGTGCACGACCCTCCCGGGTAATGATGAAAGAGTAGAATTGGCTTGATGCAGGGGATTATTTACCTGCTTTTTTCAGTACCAGGTTGGGGAAAATAGCAGCCCTCTGTTCGCAGCTATCCTGGTTCATGTAAAAGCGCAGGGTATCTTCAGTGATCACAAAAAAGTATTTACCGGCATTATTTTTCCCGCAAGACATATCGCCGCCAATATCTTTCCAGGTAAGTGTGCGGTTGCGGATAGAGTACAAGGCGGTGCCAATAAGCGAATCTTTCGCAAAAATGTAAGCAGTATCAGAAGCTGTGAATTGAAAAGTGAGCTTTTCAATAACCGGGTTCAGCGTTTGCCAACGCGTATTTTGCAGGGGATTGGTTTGATACCACCCACTCCAGCCGATCAGTAAAGTGAAAACCCATTTCATAATTGCAATTTCCGGAAAATGTTGGAATAATTAGATAGCCGCGATCTTATTGTATTTTGCAGCAAACCCTGCTTAATTGCCACACATGTTATTACAACGATTGGTGTTAACATTCTTTCTTTCAAGTACTCTCTATTTATCCCGGGCGCAAACTTATTTTGCCCTTTCCTCCCTGCCACAATTGGCCGTTACTATAGCAGATAGCATTGGTAAAGCTGATATGTATTTTGTTGCGCAGGCGCATAGAAATGCGGCCAATGTGCCTATTGAAAAAGAGCTATTGCTGGCGCTGCACAAGAGCCGTGGAGTATGTTATGACATATTGGAATTTCCCCAATCTGCAGCGACTATATTAAACGAATACCTGCGCACGGGTTATGATTCTTTACTGAAAGCAATTGAACCGCAGGCCTCGTTTACATTTATAAAAGCAGTGAGGCAATACAATGATAATTTGCCAATTCATCAGCAAATACGTTTCTACGGAATAGATTTTGAAGGCGGAGCCAGGGCCCGGTTTATTCCCCGGGCAATGGAAATTATTATGCGTGGTACTGGTATAGCGCATACGGAGTCTCTCTTTAAATTGCTGGATGCGTGTAAAACAGACACTCCTTTGCTGGAAAAAAACCAGCGGGCTTTGCAACAATACCTGCAACAAAATGAAACCAAAGCCAGGCAATTATTGGGAATATATTATACCGATGTGTTGCTGATAGCCAATGCCCGGTTTAATTTTTCACCCCGCAGGGATGGTGGTATGTATGAAAATTTTAAAAGGCTGTATGCAGAACTGGCGCGTGTGAATGGTGCGCCAAAGTTTTTTGCTTCATTTGGATACGGACACTTAAACCCTAAAAATACAAGCGGCATTGCACAACGTCTTCACCATACTGATGACAGCCCGGTGAAAGAGAAGGTAGTTATAGTAGGTGTTGAATATATTAATTGTTCATTTTACGGAGAAAAAGATCAAGGCTCAGGAAAAGGACATCTTGGCAACCTTGCTACTATTTGCCCCGGCAAAGTGGTTAAAAAAGTAGAAAATACAACAACGAAAGAGCCTGCCATTACATTTTTATCAGGAAAAACATTAGCGAATTTATCATGCAATGCCACTGCTGGAAAACTGGCCGGAGTGTTGGTACTACACAATTTTGACGCTACACGTTTCTGGACCTGGGAGTAATTTTATAAAACTCCTCGTGCACTTTGTGGTGAAATTGCATCTTACAAAAGCTTGCATTAATTTGTTGTCACATAATGCACCGCCTCTCTCCCTTTGTATTGCTTTTACTGCTTACGGCATGTACACGACAGAAACCTGCCGTTAATGACCTGCCTTTTAACCTGAAACCGGTGTGGACTGAAAGCATCCGGGATAATGAAGAAAACATACCAGCCAGTTCACTATACAATAGCTGGAGGTATAGCAACACCATTTTTTATGTCGAGCAATTGATAATAAATGCAAATGGCACATTTTCTTTTTTTACCCGGGGTTGTATGGCAAAAATGTACACAGAAGGTAAATGGGCAAGAGATGGTAATAGTATTGTTCTGACCAGCTTAGATAAGTATAGAACAAAAAATGAAACCATAGACAGCTCAGAGATAATCGTCAATGTAGTTAAGTTTAAAAATCGCAGGAGAAAGACGAAGGACTCCACTGTATTTACATTTTCAAAAGCTTTTTTTGAGTCCAAAATATCCACGGAGTTTAAGTTACCTGATACCACAAATATTTATCTTGATCATCAGTTGTTCCGGTTTGAAAATGGCTTTCTATACCGTTGTAATTCTGTGGGAAACCCTACTGAAAAATTTCATAGTATAACAGTTGAAGGATAATAAACATATATAATGCAATTTTTCAAACCATACCTGGCCTTTGCGCTATTTATACTTCCCACACTCATCCATGCGCAGATCATTTTCAAAGGCTCCGTTGCCAACAAAACCACCGGTGAAAAAATACCTTACGCTACCATTGGATTGATAAAGGAAAATACCGGCGGTACAGCCAATAAAGAGGGCATCTTCGAATTTACATCCTATAAGCCACAGCCTAATGATACGTTGATTATAAGCTGTATTGGCTTTGCTGTGTTAAAAGTACCGGTACTAAAAGATGTTGCTGAATATATATTCCAACTCTCCCCCGCTACTGTAGCCTTGCCGGAAATTGTAGTGACCCGCAGAACAAATACACAGGTAAAGCTGAATGATTTCAGTAATAGTATCAACCATTTCCTGGCAACTGTCGGATTTCATGTACAGGCAGCCCAATATTTTGAAACAACAGAGAAATATGGCTGGCTAAGAAGTGTAAGACTGCTTGTTTCCCGGCAAAACTGTTCTTTCCGACTGCGCATTTATGGGGTAGATAGTGTAACCGGGTTACCATCCGGCGATCTGTACGATAAAAGCATTGATGTGAATAAATCGAACAACAGCCGGGTTACTACAATCGATTTGTCCGACTATGAAATTTATATTCCCGGTAAGTCATTTTTTGTGGCACTCGAATGGCTGAAGATCCCGCAGAACAAACTTGATTTTGGAGGTCCCGGAATCGATATGTACCTGCCATCATTGGGTTTAACGGGTGAAGCCAAAACCACCAGTAAAAGCAGGATTTGTGTACTTGATTATACTAATAAATGGAGCCGGTTTATAGGAGCCGAGGAAAAAGGTGATCTGGCAATTGGAGTAACCATTTCCTATTGATTTCAAAAAGCAAACTGCGGAGAAAAAGAGCGGAAAGTGTATGCAGGGTTAATAGCCTTTTAAACAAAAACAAAGCGGCACGCCAATCCGCATAATCCCTTAAAATCCATAAATCTGCGTTCCAAGTTATCCCCACCTCGGGAATAATGCGCCCTATTCGTAAATTCGCGCCATGCAAGATTACTTACAGGGATTGAACGACCGGCAACGCGAAGCAGTACTGCATGTAAACGGTCCTATTATGATTGTGGCAGGTGCCGGTAGTGGAAAAACAAAGGTGTTAACCACCCGCATTGCGCACCTGATGGCCATTGGTGTAGATGCCTTCAACATTCTTGCCCTCACCTTTACCAACAAGGCTGCCAGGGAAATGAAAGAGCGTATTGAAAAAATTCTGGGCAATAGCAGTGCCCGTAATTTATATATAGGAACCTTTCACAGCGTGTTTGCCCGCATTATGCGCAGCGAAGCACACAGGCTGGGCTATCCCAACAACTTTACCATTTACGATACGGACGACGCCAAAAGTGTGGTAAAAACGGTCATCAATGAAATGAACCTCGATGACAAACACTACAAGCCCAATGTAGTGTATAACCGTATCTCATCTGCCAAGAACGCATTGGTGGGTCCGGCAGAATATGCCAACGACTACCACCTTCAGCAGGAAGATCTGCGTGCCAACCGCCCGGCAATTGCGCAGATCTATGATGCCTACGCCAAACGCTGTTTTAAGAACGGCGCAATGGACTTTGACGATCTGCTGATCAAAATGTACGAGCTGCTGAAGCATTTCCCCGAGGCATTGCACAAATACCAGCACAAGTTCAAATATATCATGATCGATGAGTACCAGGATACCAACCCTGCCCAGTACGAGATCATTAAACTGCTGGGTGCCGCCAATGAAAATGTGTGCGTTGTAGGCGATGATGCACAGAGTATCTATAGCTTCCGTGGCGCTACGATCGAAAACATTCTGCAGTTCCAGAAAGACTATGATGATGTAACGGTGGTAAAGCTGGAACAGAACTACCGCAGTACCAAAAGCATTCTGCACGTTGCCAACGAGATAATTAAGAACAATAAGGGCCAGATAGAAAAGAACCTGTTTACCGAAAATGGGCAGGGTGAAAAGATAAAACTGGTTCGCACCAATAGCGATAATGACGAAGGAAAATTTGTGGCTGATAGTATCCAGGAGCAGAAGCTGCGCAATCATTATCACAACCGTGACTTTGCCATTCTGTACCGTACCAACGCCCAAAGCCGTGCTTTTGAGGAAAGCTTACGCCGCATGAACATTCCGTACACCATGTACGGGGGCATCAGCTTTTATCAACGCAAAGAGATCAAGGACTATGTTGCCTATCTGCGTGTAATGACCAATCCCAAAGACGAGGAAGCGCTGAAGCGTATCATCAACTATCCTGCGCGCGGCATTGGTAAAACGTCTATCGACAGGGCGGTACTGGCTGCCAACGAACAGAATATTTCTATGTGGGAAGTATTGGAGCGTGCGCCACAGTTTGGGTTCAAAGGAGGTACGCTGGAGTCCATAGATAATTTTGTGGTGATGATCAAAAGCTTCGCCAGTATGCTGGAAACAAAAAATGCCTACGATGTGGCATTTCATATTGGCAAGCAAACAAATATTGTAAAAGAGCTTTTCAACGATAAAAGTACAGAAGGTGTTCAGCGTTATGAGAACATCCAGGAGTTGCTGAACAGTATTAAGGAATGGACAGAAAGCCCCGATACAGAAGAAGGCGAGGTAACAGATAAAAGCCTGAGTGCTTACCTGCAACAGGTAACACTGATGACGGATGCCGACCAGAAAGACCCTGATGCTGATACGGTAAAACTGATGACCATTCACGCGGCAAAAGGACTGGAGTTTGGCTGTGTGTTTGCAGCCGGACTGGAAGAAAGTCTTTTCCCCAATGCGCTGGCGATAAACAGTAAAGAAGAGCTGGAAGAAGAACGTCGCTTGTTTTACGTGGTAATTACCCGCGCCAAGCAAAAACTGTGGATCACTTACGCCAATACACGTTACCGCTTTGGAAACCTGGTGCAGAACGAGCCCAGCCGTTTTATAGACGAAATTCCTCCCGATCACCTGGACCGCAGCTATGCCGGCGGTGGTATGCGCAACCAGGCATCACAATGGAGCGGAGGCAGTGCATACGACCGTATGCATGGTGGCAGTAGCTTCGGTAGCCGTGGTGGCGCGCAGGATGCAGAAAAAAGATATGGCCCGCCACCGTCCAAAAAGAAAGATACACCACCTCCCTATGTAGGTCCTAAACCACAACCGGCAAAATCTGTGGAGCATGTGCCCAGTGCTGATTTTGAAGCCAGCGATACCAGCAACCTGCAGGTGGGCCAGCGTGTAGAGCACCAGAAATTTGGTTTTGGAGAGGTAATAAAAATGGAAGGCAGTGCTCACAACCCCATTGCCACCGTAAAATTTGAACTGAACGGCGAAAAGAAGATTATGCTCAACTACGCCAAGCTGCGTATTATTCAATAACATTATTCAACGGAAGACTTCCCTCCAAAGGGAAGTCTTCCGTTTTTCCCCTCTTTTTCTCCCCCTGTATTAACTTTCTGTAATCACGCAACGCTGCGAAAATGGCCGGTGTCAGAGGCAAAAACCTATATATGAAACCGGTAGCCACCTTACTGCTTGGCCTTTTATTGTTTACAGCCTGTTCCAAAAATGAGCAAACCAAAGACTTGCCAGCCAGTGTACAGAAGCTGATCGATGAAAATACTAATTGCATTTGTCTGCCCAAACTGGACGAACGTTCTTACCAATCCAAAACCGTTTACAATCTGTATTACCTGGGGCCAAACTGCAACACGATCTCAACTATTTACGATGATAAGGGTACCCTGCTCACCAGGAGTTATGAGCCTTTATATGTAAGTATTATGGGCAATAGTGCACTTGTACGCAATGTATGGTCCTGCGAAAAATCAGATAACTAAAAATAAGCGGGAATATATCAGGACAACACTTTTAATACTTCATTGCGGAATAGCTTACCAATAGGTATCTCTGTTTTATCGATCTCTATCAGCTCGCTGGTGTAAGACTTTATTTTAGCAACGGAAACAATAAAGGAGCGGTGTGCGCGTACAAATTGTTTTTCCGGAAGCATAGCTTCTACCGAGCTGATAGATTGTTTGGTAATAATAACACCATCCGTAGTAACCACTTTAATGTAGTCCTTCATACTCTCGATGTACAGGATGTTCTGCAACATCACTTTTACCATCTTACGGTCCGCCCTGAAATAAACAAATGATCCGTTCCTGGGTTCTTCCGGCTGTTGTTCAAATTCAGCAGCAGGCTGTTTATTGATACCGCTTAGCTGTAAAGCCTTGTTCACCGCTTTCAGAAAACGTTCAAAAGGAATAGGCTTCAGCAGATAATCAATTACATCCAGCTCATAGCCTTCCAGTGCATATTCCTGGAAAGCCGTAGTAATAATAACCTTGGGCGGATTTTTCAATGTCTTAAGAAAATCCGTTCCGTTCAGTTGCGGCATTCGTATATCAAGAAACAACAGATCTATTGGTTGTTGCTGCAATTGCATAAAAGCCTGCACAGCATTGCCACACTCACCGGCAAACTGCAGGGCAGGTACCTGTTCTACATAGCGACGAATGATCTCCCTCGCAGGAGGTTCATCATCCACAATCAAACATCGTATAGGATTTAGCTCAGGCATGTTCATTTTGCTGCAATAGTGCAGATAACTTTAAAGGTGCTTCTTTTTTCTTTTCCAGTTTTAGTTTCAGGCGGACAATATAAACCTCTTCCTGGTCTACAGTAGTAAATTCATACTTGCCCTCGTATAGAAGATCTAAACGTTTTTTTACATTTTGAATACCAATGCCGCCCGGAACACCGGCTTTATTCACAGGTTCCTTTCCATTCATCAGTTTCGCCATCATCCAATCGTCTTCAATACTCGCCTGCAGGCTTAGCCAGGGCTGATCCAGCATATTGCTGGTACCGTGTTTAAAACAGTTTTCAATCAATGGCAGCAGTAGCAAGGGGGCTATCATATACTCATCCGTATTCGATGGCAGCTCTATATGATAGTCCAGTGTATTGCCATATCTTATTTTTTCAAGGTTAATGTAATCCTCGATCATCTTCAGCTCCTTTTCCAGTGGCACCAGTGGTTGATTACACTCATACAAAATATACCGCAGCATACCAGACAGGTCTGTTACCAGCCGGGCAGCAACCGGTGCTGTATTCTGGGTGTAAGAATAAATATTATTGAGTGTATTGAACAGGAAATGCGGATGAACCTGCGCTTTTAGCAGTTGTAACTGCGCTTCTACGTTCTCTTTTTGTAATTGCAGGTTGCGTTGCTCCTTCACATACCAATACTTCATGAGCTTGATAGCGGCCGCAATACCGCCAATGGTAATGCCGCCACGCAACCCTGCCATCAGCCCCAGGAACACGTTAATGCCATACGTTCTACCGCCATCGTAGGTATCCTTCATGATCCAAATGCGGATATCCTTAATGATGGTAGCGGCAAATATGGTAGACAAGCCTGCAGTCATGAGAAAACAAGCAATAACCCAGAAAGCAGTCAGCCAATACCGTTGTTTCAGCAGGAAGCGGGGTATTACAAAATACATCAGCGAGTAAGCAAGAAAAATATGCGCCACCATAAATACCAGAGACTCCATGATTGAAGATGGCAAACGCAACCAGTAATTGCGACTCAGGTTCATCGCAACAAATGAGTACAGAATACCCTGAAACAGCCACCAGAAGGTCCAGAACGCCACGTGGCGCCTGATCCGGTACTTTCGTTCATCCGAAAAAATGAAGGGATATTTCTGCATGCTCATTACTTAAAATTACAAAAGCCGTGATGCTTCTGCACCAATTTGTCGCTTAAAATGAGATTTTAGGCGACAAACGTTTCCTGTCAATAAAAAAGCTCCGCCGTTGGGCGAAGCTTAACCAAATGTGTATATATGTCGGTTACGTGCCGGCAAATGCCGCGGGTAAGAGACGGTATGCCGTAAGGCATACTGCCTGAATCCCGGCACCTATTTGGTAAGAATGTTCATTACTACAGCATCATCCTGTTTAAATGGCTGTTGCCTATTCCAGGCTATTACAGCCTCTTCCAGTGCGCGTGTAAGTTTCACTTTTACTTTTTTCCTGTTCAGGTTCAGTCTTACACCCTTCACCGTTTCCTGGTACACCAGCACATCATGCTGGTTGTAAAAACGAACGGTGTGTTCTTTAGGCACTTTTACATTGTCCTCCACCACCCAGTATCCTTTCTCGGAAACCCATTGTGGAAGTGCTGATTTTTTTTCCTGTGCTTTTGCGCTGATGAGCGAAAAACTTAACAGCAAGGTGAATGCTGCTGTTGCTAAATGTTTGTTCATGGCTTTACTGTTTAATACTTGTGTAATCAATTGACAACATGAAAGTACTTGCATATTGAGGCAGGGTTTTCCTAAAATGGACCGGGTGAGGGTAAATACACACAGAACGTATGTTTTTAAAGACAAAAGGACAAATGAAGGTTCTTCGTCGACAAAAAAGTTTGAGCTTTCTTAACAATACAGCCCCTTAACAATAACATCATTGTGGGCGGTTTTTTTGTAAATTGTTAGTCTTCTTTGTGTGACGGATGAACCAGGTATTTTTTAAGGAAATCTTTTTTATACCGGGAATAGTATTTGCAATCTTAACCAGTTGGGTTAAAGAAAATGATCTCTTCTTTTCAGGAAGCCAATTGATCAGTTAAAAAGTGTAGTATGAATAAAGAAAAGCCGGATAATACCAGTCAGAGGGCCTGTCATTACCTCACATTTAATACGGTAGACTGGGTAGATATCTTTGTGCGCGCGGCGTACAAGGAAATAATTGCAGACTCACTGAATTATTTTATTGAGAAGTGTGGACTTACTGTGTTTAGCTGGTGCTTAATGAGCAATCATTTACACATGCTGGTTCAGGCCAAAGATGGCAGTGGATTGGCACAGGTGGAAAAAGAGTTCAAAAAGCAAACCGCACAGCGCATACTGGAAGCGATGGACCAGGAGGTAGATCTGCGTCGCGACTGGATGCTACAACGCTTCGAACAGTTCAGTCACAACCTCAAAAAAATAGAACGGTTTCAATTGTGGCAAAGCTGCAGCAATCCTGTCTTTATTGATTTTAAACAGGTGTTCAAACTTCAGGAGCGTTTATTATACATTCACGAAAACCCGGTACGCGATAAAATAACAGCCTCGCCGCAGGATTATGTCTTCAGTTCTGCAGGAGACTACGCTGGTGTACGTACGGGGCCTGTGCAGGTAAAAGTGATAGACTTTGAAGCACTGCGCAAATCAATTGTACGCCCGGATTCTCCGGCATCATAAGCGCAATAAATTACCTGCCCAAAAACGTCGCCGGGCAAAATGCTTTATATACATAGGTAATTTCCCCAGATGATCTGTCTATGGTATATAGGGCAACTGATTTACTCAATACATGCAAGGCTGAATACTATTGCAGAGAATTCTGCAATAGACAAAGTGCTATTTAATATATCAGAAGTTTTACCTGGACCTTCCCGGCATTGGTATAACCCGAAGTTATTTTACCATCGTTCTGAATCAAGGGATTAAGAGCAACATAAATAGCGAGGGGAAAGACGAAGAGAATTATTGGCTGTTCGAAAATTCTTCCAGCATGGATTTTTCTTCAGAGGTGAGGCTTTTCATGCCCTTTTTGTGAATTTTTTCGAGAATGCGGTCTATTTCCTCTTCCCTGCTTTTTTTACTCATGTTGTAGCGGTCGTCAATAGTTTGGTTATGCGACTTCTTTTTAAAAAGTGAGCCTGCTATGAGCAGGTGAGGGTATTTAATGATCAGCACCATAAACACAATTGCCGGAATGGTAATAATGCCAATAGCAAAATAATTCGTAGTAATAACCGAAGGAAAAAAGGCAATAGCCAGCAACATACCCGTAAGGCCACCGGCAAGGTGTGCATCATGCCCTACATTGTTTTTACGTGACTGTATACCGTAAATAGCGTACAGCACATAAAGTAACCCATAGATCCATGCAGGAATAGCGGGTAGAAAGAACAGGCTGATAGGCATTCCCGGAAATAAAGCAATAGATGCAAAAATAATTCCCGTCACGGCGCCCGACGCTCCTACGGCTGTATAAGCGCTATCGTGTTTATGGATGATCAGTGAAAAATAATTACCACCAACAAGACTGGCCAGGTAAATAAACAGGAATAAGACCGGGTTAATGGAGTGCTCTAACTGGGCACCAAAAAAGAAAAGCGCCAGCATGTTAAATACCAGGTGCATCCAGCCGGTATGCAAAAAGCCTGAAGTAATAAGACGCTTATAGTCTTTGTACAACAGCACTTTTTCTACCTCAAATTCATACTTGCTGTAAAAAAACGAATCCTTAAAGCCCCTGTAGGAAACCAGGCAGTTCAGCAGAATTAATAATACACTGATAATTCCTAAACCCATCATTCCGGAAAGACATTTAGAGTACTGACGAAGATTGCAGACACCACATTACTAAAATACAACAAAGCCCGAAAAAAATAAAACCGTTTCTCCGCTCATTTTGCAAAATTTTCCCTGCGTTTTCATTGAGAGAATCATCATTTGTCACATGATAATAAAGTATTGATTTTTTGTGTAGTGTTTTGCAAAAAACGTAATGCTTTTAATAACGGATTGATAAAAAAATCCCCCGCACTACTGCGGGGGATTTTTTTATATCAAAAGTTTCGTATTCAGGTCTATCCTCTGCCCGGACGTTGGTGACCACCGCCGCCGCCTCCGCTGCTACGTTCAGGGCGTGAAGACTGGCCACCGCCACCACTGGGCCTGCTTTGTTGCTGTACCGGGCGGCTTGGCTGTACAGATGAAGGCCTTGAGGGCTGCTGTTGCGGCATCGGACGCGTAGTACCGGGGTTAGAATTTGATGGGCGTGACGGAAACTGCTGCGCAGGTCTGTCAGGCGTAGTATTACCGGGGCGTGCAGGGTTAGTGCTGCCTGGGTAACTACCCGGGTTACTTGGTCTGCCGGGACTTACCGTACCCGGACGTGTAGGATTAGGATTCGTTGTTCCGGGGTTTGTATTTCCGGGCCTTGTTGTACCAGGATTGGTATTACCTGGGTAACTGTTGCCGGGTCTTCCGGGACGCACCACATCAGGGCGGCTTCCTCCTCCATTGCTCTGACCATACCTGCCATCGGGTCTTACTGAACCCTGGCTTGGGCGACCGCCACCACCGTTGGGCCTTGTGCCATAACCGGGGTTGCGATCAGGTCCGCTGTTAGGTCTTCCCCAGCCGGGACGGCCATTAGGCGGAGTTACATAGCGGGGGTTATCCCTTGTTACCACACCTACACGGTTGCGGTAAATATTGTTGTTGTAATGATAGTAGTTGTTACGATTGTAATTGTATGCGTTGCGGCCATAATAGCCTCCACTGAAGCGGTAAGGTGACCAGCCATAAGGAGGGCGGTACATACCGGGACCCCACCAGCCACCACCCCAGCCCCATGAAGAGCCAAAGCCAATACCGAGACTAAACCAACCGGTACTGAAACCATAGTTAAGACCCCAGCCAAACCAGGGATTATAGCTTACACCAAATCCCCAGGTATAAGGACGTGGATAATAATAGTGCCTGTACCAGGGACGGTAATAGAAACCAGTACCGTACACAACTGTAGGTCCGTAAACGTATGAGTTAAGGTAACCGGGTGTGTAACCCATGTACACATAATCAGGTGTTACATCATAGATGTTTACATATTTCATGTAATACACAGGGTAACGCGGAGGGATCAATGCTACCGGGTAAGGGCGTGTAACTGCTACTGCCCAGGGACCTGCAGCAGAGCGTGATTCAAACCAAACCCCATCATCTACCGAATAATACATACCCTGGTACCTGAGAACAGATGAGGATGTATTAACGGCATAAGACATATCGGTACCATCAATATTTTCAAACTCCGGATCGCCATCATAAGTTATGTCTGCATGTACCTGGCTTCTGTCAACCTTAGCAGTTTGAGGAACCTGTGCATCCAGTAAGGCATCCTGGGCCTCGTCAGTACCTGCTATACTCGCCAGTACATTGTCTTTGGCAGAACCGGCAGGTATTTTAGCAAATTCCGCAGGCAACTGGTCAGATGCCACGTATTGCCATTGACCACTTAATGTTTTAGAACGGAACCAGCGACCAGACAACAGCACATAATACTGTTGCGAAGCAATGTCCATGAAAATATCGTTCTGCGAATTGGAAACATACAGCAGGTTAGCGCCTTCTACCGAAGTAAAATTGGCCTCCCCGTTTGACTGTACCAGCTCTGCAGGCTCTGTGCTCACAATTACTTTATAGATGGTATTATCATCAGTTTCCTGCTGTGTGGAAGAGCCATTGCTGTTATTACTATTGTTTGCGGCGTTTTTCCTGTTAGCCTCATCTACTGCATCCTGTACTTTGGCAAGTACACCGGGTGTAGAAGTGGTCAAACTATAAGGTCCGGTAGCAGCAGATGCTGTATACCAGTGCTTACCACCATACAGGTAAAAACGACTATTCGTTTTAACGATAGTGAAAGGAGAGTTTACTACAGCTTCCACACCCCAGTCCTGGTTCTGTTGCAAACGGGGTTCGCCGTCAATCAGCACAAGAATAGAAGGGCTGTTACTGTAAACTACTTTAGGAGGGGTGTTACTGATCTCACCAGCCAGTTTATTCTGTTGCTGGTTCAGCGAAACACCATTTTGCAGATCACTCGCCGCAAAAGAAATGTTCATGGAATTAATGCGGCTTTCAATGGTACCGGCCAGGTCGTTCAGATCATCATTATTGGTAGTGCCCGGCAGCTTGATGTTATTCACATCCACCGAACGGACAGTTACCCTGTCGCCATTACTGGCTGTCTGGGCCGTTAACCACGTCATACCGAAAACGGGATCTGTTTTTCCTTTTTCCTGTACCGAAATGGCGGCATTGGCTTTTAGAGTATTCCCGGAAAATGATTCCGGCTGCCATTGATAAATTTTAACTGTAGCGCCATCACTGGTAGTGAAGGTTTTGGGCCAGTCCTGTGCTTTGGCTGATGTTGCCAGGAAGAAGCAACCGAGGACGCTCAAAAACGTGTAAAAGATTTTCATACCGGACAATTTTTAATTTTTCAGACAGGGGCTTAGCACCACTTATCTTAACATTTAGACGGCCATAATTGTGCGAAAGTTATATGAGCCGCCAGGCTTTTACAAAACATTAGCTAAAACAGGTGTTAAAGCTTTTGATTCTTTGTTAGTCAGTAACTTATAACTCCGTTTTAATGTACGAAATTACTGGTATCAGCAGGTTGAAACCATTTTTAACTGCCAATGCCCCTTTTTACCGGATAAAAGACGATTCAAAGCAGAAATAGTTACTTTCTGATTTTGGTAATGTACCTTGCCGCTATGGCAAAAGAGCTATACTTTGATATCAGCAGCGAACAGAGCGGGGGCAGTCTGTACAGGATGACCGATGATGGTGGACAGGTTTCTTTTTTGTATGACCACAGCACCTACAATGACGATGCGGATGATGTAAAAGTATTCAAAACACCTTACGCCTCCTTTGCTGATTTCTGGAAAACCCTTACCCGGGATGCCGGGTGGTTTTATTTGCACCCACTGTATGTACACCCTGAAGTAAGAAGTTTTGTCCAGGAGCAACTCAAAAAGGCCAACTGGAATATTCATCCCGATCCACGCTGGCAAAACAGTCACCGCCGCCAATGGGATAAAGTATTGACCGATCCTGCCGGTTATTATCGTCCCGGACTATAGACTAAATGATGGCGGCTTTTTGGCGTAAACGATTCATTATTCACTCAGTGTACTAAAAGCATACCGGTAACATTGGTGTAATTGTTACCTTTCCTAAAATCTTTAGTGGCTATGGCGTTGTCGCCGGATGTATCAAATCACTTTTTTGAACTGGCTGCCCGGTTTGTTAACCAAACCAGCCGGCACGTTTTTCTTACCGGCCGTGCTGGTACCGGAAAAACCACCTTTTTGCGATACATCAGGGAGCATGGCATTAAGAAAATGGCAGTAGTGGCGCCTACGGGTGTTGCTGCTATCAACGCAGGAGGCGTTACCCTGCACTCCTTTTTCCAACTGCCTTTTGGCACTTTTGTTCCCTCCCTTGCCGGCAACGGCTGGAATAGCCAGCGCAGCATCAACAATGCACATACATTACTGAAAAACCTGCGCCTGAGCAATGACAGGCGATTGCTGATCCGCGAACTTGAATTGCTGATCATCGATGAGGTCAGCATGTTGCGTGCCGACCTATTGGATGCAATTGATGTAATACTGCGGCACGTGCGGCGGCGGCCAATGGTACCCTTTGGTGGCATCCAGGTATTGTTTATAGGCGATTTGTTCCAGTTGCCACCGGTGGTAAACAACGAGGACTGGGATATTATGAAAGATCATTACAGGAGCCCTTTCTTTTTTGATGCACAGGTTTTGCGACAGGCGCCTCCCCTGTACCTCGAATTAAAAAAGATCTATCGCCAGCATGAGGCAGATTTTATCAGCCTGCTGAATAATGTGCGCAACAACGAAGTCACCGATACTGACCTGCAGCGACTGCACCAGCATTATCTGCCCGGTTTTGAACAACAGGAAAACGACAAGTTCATTACACTCACTACCCATAATGCAAAAGCAGATACGATCAACCAGGGTCAGCTCGATAAGCTGCCTGGCAAATTGTATGAATTTAAAGCTGAAATAAGCAAGGAGTTTAATGATAAAGCATTACCGGCCGATATGGTGTTGCAACTGAAAGAAGGAGCACAGGTAATGTTCATTAAAAATGATAAAGGCGAATCGCGCAGGTATTATAATGGAAAGATCGCTACCGTTTCGCGCATAGAGAAAGAGAATATCATTGTAACGTTTGACGATACGGAACTGGAACTGGAAAAAGAGGTATGGCGAAACATCCGGTACCAGTACAATAAAGAAACCGACCAGGTAGAGGAAGAAGAGATCGGACGGTTTACACAATACCCTATCCGGTTGGCATGGGCCATTACCATTCACAAAAGCCAGGGGCTTACTTTCGATAAAGCCATCATTGACGCAGGTGCTGCCTTTGCTCCCGGCCAGGTATATGTAGCGTTAAGCCGTCTTACATCGCTGGAAGGATTGATCCTTTATTCGCGCGTACATACGCATAGCATACAAACAGACGAGCGTGTACTGGCGTTTACACGGGCTGAAATGGCAGAAGATGCTTTGCAGGCAGCATTACAGGTAGAGCAACAACAGTTTCTTACCCGGTCCCTGTTACAAAGCTTTGACTGGACAAAGCTGGCAGAAGACCTGCAGGAGTTTTATGATGATTATGAACACCGGCAGATCCCTGATAAGAATGAAGCGATCATCTGGGCAAAAAAACTGCTGGAAGAAATAACAGCCCAACAGGAGATGGCAGCAAAGTTTACAAGGCAGTTAGAGCAATTGATACCTATGGCCCCCCAGGACAACTATGCTCACCTGCACCAACGTGTAACAGCCGCTTCCAATTACTTTATAGAAAAAACAGCGCCCTCCATCACCAGTATTAAGGAACATATTGCTGCGATCAAAATAAAACAGAAGACAAAGAAATACGCTGCCTCCCTGCAAGACCTTTTATTGACCACCGAACGTAAAGTGCAGGCAATAACACAGGCGGTACGCATTACAGAAGGTCTGGTAAAAGGAACACCCGCTACCGAGTTACTGCAACTGGTAGAAGAACAGAAAAGAGCTGTACTGGTAATAGAAAAAGAAGAACCCGAAATACCATCTCCGAAAGCTCCCAAAGGAGAAACCCGTCGCATCAGCCTGCAACTATTTCGTGAGGGAAAAACGGCTGCCGAAATTGCGCAGGCGCGTGGAATGGCGCTCTCCACCATTGAAGGTCATCTTGCCGGTTTTGTAACCACCGGCGATATTGAGATCACGGCCATTGTAGCTGCACAAAAAGTACAGGCTATTATGAAAGCCTTTGATGAACTTCCGCCCGATGAAAAATCAATTACACCTGTAAAAACCAAATTGGGAGATGAATATTCTTTCAGTGAGATAAGAGCCGTGCTTCACCACCGTGAATGGTTGCAACAGCAGCAGGAAATAAAAGCAGAGCCATAACCTCAGGAAGCCATACCCTTGTTTTGCGAAATACTTTCAATGTAGTCCTTCACTTCTTCTTTACTACGATGCATAATACCGGCAAGCTTTTCCAGTAAAGCATCTTCGTTACCCGGCTCATATTGCAGATCGTCATCGGCAAGGTGAGGATTTCTCTCCTTGATCTTTTCTTTTACCCTTTCCCAGGGAACTGCAAGTTGTAAGGTTGTATGTCCCATAAACCGGTATTTTAAGTATAACAGACAAAATACCCCGGGGCACCACCTATCAGCACAGGTTCCATCTATCCCCGGGGATTTGTTATCATAAACGCCTGATGTGTTAAAGGAACCTTCCGGGAGTAGATAGTACAATTATGCTGCCATTCAATACAATCCGCGAGGGGACTGCAAATGGAGATAAATGGCTTAAAAAACATGGGGCGTTTTTTCCCCGTAGTGGCGCAAATGCTGGTTAAGCAACATGATCTTTCAATGCCTGTACAGACTTTTTATCATTACCGACAAAAATGCTTTTGCCGCTGATGGTAACCGGCCTTTTCAAAAAGGTGTACTCTTCCAGGATCAGGTTACGGTAGTCGTCTTCAGTAAGCTGCTTGTCTTTCAACCCCAGCTCTTTGTACTTCAGCGCACGGCGGCTGAATAATGATTCGTAGCTGCCCGCCATTGCCTTCATTTCATCCAGTTGGGCAGCAGTGATCTTTTCCGTTTTAATATCCTGCATTACAAATCCTTTCTTATCAATGCCGGTTTCTTTAATAATGGCCTGGCAGGTAGTACAGGTAGCCAGGTGATACATTTTCTTCATAACAACTTGTTGATAGGCTGCAAATAAACAGAATCCTGTACGATGTTACCGCAAAAAACACTGGTTTGTGCGTTGGCAACAGGATTGTATATGGTTGCTTATCATTTTATTAAGGCTGTAAAGGCCATTGTCCTGACTATTTTGGTCATTTAAGTGTAAAAGCGACGGCTTCCTGTAATATTTTATATTTGCCTGCGACTGACGTATTATCTAATTAAACCAGCGGAGTTTGCAGCCAAGACCTGACCAGAATGAGTTTATTGCCTTGGTAAACCAACACAAAGCAATGCTGTACAAAGTGTGCAATATGTATTGCAACACCGAGTTCAGCAAGCAGGATTTGTTCCAGGAAATCGTCATACAACTGTGGAAAGCATATCCGCGGTTCCGTGGCGATTCGAAATTCAGCACGTGGTTGTACAGGATTGCACTGAACACAGCGATCTCGGACCTGCGTAAGCAAAAAAATCATATTCGGAGTGTAGAGCCCGAAAGACTACCCACCGAAATACAGGATATTCAATACAACACTGAAAAGGAAGAGCAATTACAGGCGTTGTACAAGGCTATTAACGAACTGACAGAAGTAGAAAAAGCCATTGTAATGCTTTACCTGAAAGACAAGAGCTATGATGAAATGGAGGATATTCTCGGGATTAACCAGAATAATCTGCGTGTGAAAATGAACCGTATCAAAGAAAAATTAAGAAAACTCACAAAAGCTGTTGAACATGGAGTTGGATAGCCTGAAAGTTATCTGGAACAACCTGGGAGAACCGCCTGTTCAGGATGAATCGAATGAACAGTTGCTGGCCATGCTGCGTAAAAAATCGCAAAGCCCCATCGCCAAAATGAGACGAAATCTTGGCTGGGAACTGGCTGTAGTGGTTCTGTTGTACAGTTACACTATTTATTACTACATCACCGGCTGGAAAGGCGTGTACTGGGAAATTGCCGTAGTGCTGGCACTGGTAGGGTTACTGTTTGTTGGTTACTATTTTGTAAAGAACGACTTGCTCAATAAAATGCAGCGTAGCGTGGCTTCCGAAGTAAGCAGCAATTTAAAACAGCAACTCACCACGCTGGAAAAATATGTACGCTTCTATTTTATTTCCGGCATTCTGTTAACGCCCATTGCTTATTATGTATCCGGCTTTATTATCATCGCCAAAAATCCTGATGCAGCTGCTGGCAGCCTGTTACAGCATGTACAGGAAACAAAAGGCCTTGTTCTCTTTATTATTGGCGGCCTTGTAATTACGGGTGCAGGATACTTTATTAATGTATGGTATATCCGCAAGCTGTACGGTCAGCATATCGAAAAGCTGAAATCGCTGGTACGCGAAATGGAACACGATGATTAGTCGGGCATAAGTCAATTTGCAGATGTGAGGATCTTCAAACCACTACACATCACTATCTCCCTAATCTGCAATTAATACAAGAGCATCGTAATTTTTCGTATTTTACTTGCCTGGTAAAAACGATTGCTCATGACGAACCGCCGCATCTTTCTTAAAAACACCTCTTTAATCGCCGGAGGTCTTGTTCTCTCCTCTTCCAACAAAACATTTGCAGCATTTCAACGCCGGCTGGCTCCCAGCGACCAACTGAATATTGGTGCCATTGGCATTAATGGTATGGGATGGTCCAATGTGAAGGCTGCGCTCAAAGTACCCGGCGTAAACTTGGTGGCTATATGCGATGTAGATAAAAGCGTGTTGGATAAACGCGCTGCCGAAGCTGCCAAATGGAACCCTTCAGCCCCCGCAGTAAAAAAATACAGTGATTATCGCCAATTGCTCGATCAAAAAGATATTGATGTTGTCATTATCGGTACGCCCGATCACTGGCATGCACTACAGATGATCCACGCCTGCCAGGCCGGGAAAGATGTGTATGTGGAAAAGCCGGTAGGTAATTCTATTGGCGAGTGCCAGGCAATGGTAGCCGCACAGCAGTATTACAAAAAAGCCGTGCAGGCCGGGCAATGGCAACGTAGCCAGCAACATTTTAAAGACGCGGTGGACTTTGTGCATAGCGGCCAGCTGGGCAATATCCGCACCGTAAAAGTATGGTGTTACCAGGGCTGGATGAAGCCCGGGCCTATAGTGGAAAATGGCGCACCGCCGGAAGGCGTGGATTTTGCGCAATGGCTGGGCCCTGCACCGCAGCGTCCGTTCAATGCCAGCCGCTTTCATTTCAACTTTCGCTGGTTCTGGGATTATGCCGGTGGCCTTATGACGGACTGGGGTGTTCACCTGCTGGACTATGCCATGATTGGCATGAAGGCGGGAATGCCCATATCTGTCTCAGCATTGGGAGGCCGGTTTGCCTACCCCGATCTGTATGAAGAAACACCAGACACACTTACCACCCTGTATGAGTTTGATAAGTTTAACCTGGTATGGGATTCTGCAATGGGTATAGACAATGGGTCGTACAATCGTGATCACGGTATTGCATTCATCGGTAACAATGGCACACTGATCTTGAACCGTGGTGGCTGGGAAGTCATTGAAGAGAAACAAAGCACCAGTAAAGTAAGCAAGCCCCTGGCAAAATCAGTTGACAACGGGCTGGAAAAGCATTTTGAGAATTTTGTGTCTGTTGTAAAATCAAGAAAGTTTGAAGACCTGCATTGCTCTATACAGGATGGCGCGCACATAGCCTCCATTGCGCAATTAGGCAATATCGCCTTTCGCAGCGGACAAAAACTGGCCTGGGATGGTAAAAAAGACAGGTTCCTTGACGATAAGATCAACAGGCAATACTGGATGAAAGAATACCATAATGGGTATAAGTTGCCGAAGATCGGGTAAGGCCACTTCATCCCCGTATTTTCTTGTGCCTTCCTGCTTTAGCTATTCAGCTTCCAGTCGGGCGCGGATCTTAAGGAATGTAATTTCATCTTTGGTGAGGCTGCCGGTAATATTAATGGCACCGGCTTCGTCAATAGTATAGCTAACCGCAGCATCAATAGCCGGGTGCTGGCGGGGATCAATAACAGATAAAAACTTCAGGTGGTCCGCTTTTACCAGGCGGGTTGGTGTGGCAAGGGCACTTTCTACCAGTTCCTTTACCATCTGCATCATACATACACCGGGTACCACGGGTTGGCCGGGAAAATGACCTTCAAAAATAGCATGACCAGCATTAATAGCGAGTGCAGCATTCAGTGAATTGCCTTCCACGGTCATGGAACTGATAGTATAAAAATCACCTTGCAACATTTCTTTCCAGTCTTTTAAGCGCGATGGTAAAATTAAATTTTTTATGCGTGATGCCAATCGTATCCGGTAAGCCTTCGTGATAGTTGAGTATTTGTGCCACTACTACAGGTTTGCGTTTAGACGATTTTTCTGCACGCAGTAATTCTGTACACGCAGCATTGGTAACATAGTAATTGGTTCCCTTTTCCTGCGGAAATGCGTAATAATGTAATTGCTGTGTAGTGTCTGTAAGCAGGTACCCATTTGCAGGATTGGTGTTACGCAATAGAACCAGTTCAAAATCCTTACGCAGTGTTTTGATCACAGCTTTTTTATTCATCTGGTCCAGTATGTAATACACTTTAAAGTGTCCATCGGCACCAAATTCAAAATCAAAAAAGGTTGGTCCCGTTTCGCTGGTAAACACAACGCGCGTGTTGCTATCCGGCATTTGTTTGAATACGAGGATGCCGCTCAGGTGTTTGCCTATTACATCTACCTGCGTGGTATAAAAAGCAGTAGTAAATGCAGGTTTAAATTGCTGAATACAGGCCACATCACCCGGAGTCCGCTGTAATTTTTTGTAAACAGAAGAACAGGACAATAAAAAACAACTGCTAATGAATAGTAAATAGCGCATCGGCAATAGGAACGTTCACTTCCTTGTTAACGAATGTAATTACGGTATTATCTCCTGACAATTCCTGCATCTCTATTTTGGAAACCCCATACTCTTTCTTATCAACAAAAAGATTGATGGTTTTGAAAAAGCCTTTCAGCGTTTTGTCAACAGGCGTTAATTCAAGCATATACAACTGGCTACCCTCAAACACTTTTACAGTAAAGTTAGTATTGTTGAGCACCGTACCTTTCACACAGTCGATCATGATATTGTTGATCTGTTTGAATATTTTGTTGGAGCTGGTAGAGATCTTGTTTTCCTTCTGGCCGTCTTTAGTATACACCTTGTCCTTATTCAGGATCATGAGATATTGAAACGGGGTGGAATATTCCATGCGCACCAGGTTCTCTTTCTTGAACCAGAACTTACCTTTGGAAACAATCTTTTCAGACAGCATGCTCAGGTTCTTCTCCTGCTGAAAATCACTTTTAATAGAGGTCGTTTTTTGCGTAGCGGCAGCAAATTTCTCTTTAAAAGCTGCTACATCGGGCACCTGTTTATAACCTGCGGGCTGTGCCTGTACACAAAGTTGTATGGAGAACAGCAGCAATGCTGCAATGAGATTACGCATAGGGATTTAAATTAAGCATTTTATCCAGCCGCACAATGCTATAGCCCTGTGCAGTTACATACCGGATAAAAGACGGTAAGATAGCCAATGTGGTTTTACTGGTGTCGTGAAAAAGCACGATCGCTCCCGGTTTTATAGATTTTGTAACTTTTTCTAATAACTGTTGCTCGTCCTTTATCACGGTGTCCAGTGAGCGGATGTTCCAGCCAATGGGCGTATAACCTCCTTTGCGAATGGCTTTTGCCAGGTTGGGGTTAGTAACTCCATAAGGCGGGCGAAATAAAAGTGGCTTTAAGCCGGTAGCCGCTTCCATCGTGTTATCCATCTGTTGTAGGTCCTGCTGCATTTTAGCGGCAGAGAACAGGTCGAACAACGCATGATGTGAATAACTGTGGTTGCCGATAAGGTGCCCTTCGGCATGAAGCTGTCTTAATAACGCCTCGCGGCCGGGAATACGATGGCCTATGCAGAAAAATGCCGCAGGCACATCAAACTCTTTCAGGATGTTCAGCACCGCTGGCGTGTAAGCCTCCATAGGACCATCATCAAAACTGATGGCTATTTGCTTTACCGTAATATCAGCAGAGCAGGTAATGGGAATATAAAAATTAGAACCTACGTAATAACTACCGTAAAAGAGAATGAGGGAATAGAGGAATGCGAGTAATACATACCACCAGGCAGAGAGCGTAAATTGTATATCACAAATAATTAATGCTGCCAGCAGCAGTACAACAACAATGCTTGTATTGCGAAAATTTAACATGCAGACACCAACATCAGTGAATGATGAATTTGCTGACTATGATTGTAAATCAATATACGCTGAATGGGCCTGGATAGCTTTTGATCGCTTATTGCCGCAGGGAGATGTTGTTCCTTTACGATGCCTGCCGCCAGCCATAGCGCAAAGCTGCCGACAGTAGGATATTCTCCGCAGAGTTGCTTGAAAGTTATTGCTGTGATATTACTGAACAGAGAGCTTGCTAATGTATTATACACTGTGTCGTTTTTAGAGTCCCCGTTACGACCGGTAATTACAAGATCAATATCATTGATAGAAAGCCCCTGCGAAACCAGGAATGAAGTGATCTCTTTTTCAATATCAGCAACAGACGCTGGTTTGTAAAAAGTGTGGAGACCGTTTAACAGAGCGTAATTATCTGCAGCAGCTTCATTACTGAGCAGAAAAAACGCAGCGCCTTCACCCGCAATGGTTCCCTTTGAAGTATCGGTGAGCAGGTCAGTATTGGAAACAGCATGCTGTTTGTACTGCCCCATCCTGTTTAAAATGGCATGACTGGTATCTGTGATCTCATCCAGGCCACCAACCAGTACATTTTTTGCGTCGCCTTCTTCAATCATCATCATGGCATCGAGCAAGGCGCTTTCAAAAGAAAAGCCACGATGAACAAAAGTATTATTGTAGTTGTGGCATTGCAGCATCAGTGCAATTTGTCCGCCAACTGTATTATGCGTAGACTGAATAAAAGCTGTAGGCGTTAGCATTTCTTCTTTAAACTCTACCAATCTTTTTAAGAACACCTCGGTATCCTGCAAACAGCCGTAGGCGGTGCCGGTAATAATAGCATCGGGTTGTTTAATGCCGGCTTCCTGTAAGCAGTCCATTGCCGCACCCACTCCCATTTTGATGATACGGCTCATGCGGCGGATCATTTTAGGATCAAACAGCTTGCTGTAATCCGGATCAATGCTGTTGAGCCTGTTGCCGGTATAGGCAGTTTGCTCGGTAAGCAGCGACTTGCCGAATGTATGCTGGGGTGATATGTTACCGGTTGCCCGGATGTATAAGTCCATTAAATTATAAGTTATAAGCTGTGTAGGCTTTGGTTGAACGCTGAACACGAATAACCGTACTACAACTTTGAGAATACCAGTGATGAGCAATTGCCACCAAACCCAAATGAGTTAGATACCACGTGATTTACCGGCTGGCCTTTTGCAAAAGCTGTAGCCGGAACAAATGGCAGCTCTTTCATGGGTGTTTGTAAACGCAGGTTAGGATAGATCAATCCCTGCTGTACAGACAATGCCGAAAAAACAGCTTCAATACCACCACTTGCACCCAGCGTATGACCAGTAAATGATTTGGTAGAGCTCATAGGCGGAAAATGCGGTGCAAACAACAGTTTGATGGCAGTGCCTTCAGCAATATCATTGTTCTGCGTACCGGTACCGTGCAGGTTAATGTACCCGATATCTGCAGGATTCAGCCCGCTTTTTGCCAGCGCTCCCTTCATAGCAAGGAAAGAGCCGGTGCCTTCCGGAGAAGATGCGGTTTGATGGTAGGCATCATTGGCATTGCAATAACCGCTCAGTGTGCAATAAAGATTAGGTAAAGTTGCAGCCAGTTTTTCTGAAACCAGTACTACATATCCGGCTCCCTCACCCAGGTTTAGCCCCTTGCGGTTATCATCAAAGGGTTTGCAAAACTCCTGGTCCAGGATCATCAGGCTATTGAAGCCGTTTACTGTAAATTTTGCCAGCGAATCAGTACCCCCTGCAATCACCACATCCAGTTTGTTTTGCCTGATGAGCCTTGCTCCCAGGAAAATAGCGTTGGCAGATGAAGAGCAGGCCGTGCTGATAGTGGTGATAAAATGACGAACGCCTAATTTATCGGCCACCAGTTCGGTTGCTGTACCACACTCGTGGTTAATTACGCTGCGCAGCCTTCCTTTTTTGGGGTCAGCAAGAAAGGCAGGGTAAAAATCTTCGCTTTTATCCATGCCGCCAACGGTGTTGGCCGAAATGAAACCTGTACGCAGCGAACCGAAATCAGGGATCCGGGCATCTTGTAATGCTTCCTGTGCCGCTATCATGCTGAGCAATGCGGTACGGGTAGTATGTGCAGGCATGCCTGTAATGGCAGCCAACTGTTCGTTACTGTATTTTACTTCTGCTACCGGCAGCTTATCCCGGTGAGCAGATTGCAGGTACTGCATGGTGCCCATGCCTGCCGCACTGTTTTCCAGCGCATGAAAACATTCAGCCGTATTGTTACCAATGGCTGAAATAACACCAATGCCTGCAATGCAAACCTTTTGGCTCATTTATGCTTTCTGACCTTGATGTGCAATAATATAATCTGCCATTGTTCTTACTGAACGGAATACTTTCGGTCCTTCTTCGGCATTTGACAATTTGATCCCGTACTCCTGTTGTAACAACACAATCAGCTCCAGTGCATCAATAGAGTCAAGGCCTAACCCTTCTACAAACAGTGGTTGGTCGTCGCCAATATCTTCGGGTTTCAGGTCTTTAAGGTTCAATTGTGCAATGATCTGTGTTTTCAGATCGTAGAGTAACTTCTCCATGTTATAATTGATAAATGTGATTGATGTTTTCTGTGCTAAAAGGAATAGCCTGTCCGCGTTGCTCTTTTTGTACCAGGAACAATACCGTTTTGTACGCATCATCCAGCACCTCCGTCCAGCCACCAATGCAGGCTTTAAGACCCCCTGAGGCAAAAAGGTTACTGATATACTGCTGTATAAAAGTAGCATCGAACTGTTTAAATACAAAGAAGCCGTTTTCGCCCTTAAAATTGTTCCGGATACAGATCTCACCGATAACAATATTGGGCAATGTGTACACAAATAAAGCAGGACTGGCAATTTCCTGTACAGTAGCAAAATACTTCAGGTCTGTATCAAGGCTGGCGCTGGCATTGGTCAATACAATACCCTTTTCTTCAGGTGCATATTGCTGCACAGCTCCATCTTTGAGCAATATTTCTGTTGCCAGAAAGCCCAGCTTGCTAAGTGTATCCATTTTGTAAAACTTGGGATACTCTATAGCAAAATGCTTGTAGGCAGCCAGTAAAAGATCAGGCAACGACGGTTCTTCACCTGTAAAAACAGCAATACCGTTATGGTAAACTGTTTTGTTGCTGATAACACAACTGTCCGTGATATATACTTCTTCTTTTGCCACTATGCTGATAAAAATTCAGTGAAACTTCTTTTACAGGCTGTCGCGCAGCGTAATAATGCGTGCCAGCTTTTGTAAGGCTGTTTTGTGATCGCGTACGTAGGAGTTTTCAAGGTCCCATACGTAACCGGCGAGTACCGAACAGATCTTTCTTTTGATCTCCGGATCCTGGTTGTTGGCAAAGAAAATGGTGTCCAGCGTACCCTCGTACCACGCCATTACGTAAGAGCGGAAGGCATTTACACCCTGCATGGTTGGTTCCATGTATTCTTTTTCCCAGTCAATATCTTCTCCTTTCAGTTTACGGATAACCAGCTTGGCTGCGGTCTGGCTGCTTACTGTTGCCAGTGTTACGCCGGAAGAGAAAATAGGATCAAGAAACTCAGTTACGTTTCCGGTCAGTACAAATCCTTCACCGTAAAACCTGTCGGTAGTTGCAGACCATGATTGTAAAGTACGTGGTTCAAATACCAGTTCCACATCTTCCAGGCGATCTGCCAGGTAGGGTTCGTCCGCTACCAGTGCACGGAACTGTTCTTCCGGGGTGCCGGTATATTTTTCAAAAAACTCAGGATGACCTACAAATCCTACAGAAGTAATACCTGTAGAGAAAGGAATTACCCAAACCCACACACCGGGCTTGTGCACCACGATGGTAATACGGTTGGGCTCATCGGCCATAGAGCGTTTTATATCTACTGTATGGGCAAATACGGCTTTGCGCGGATCAAGATTGGAGGGCTTTTCCATATTGAACAGCTTGGGTATCACCCTGCCATAGCCACTGCCATCTATAATAAAACGTGCTTCGATCTGTGATTGGTTACCGTTAAGATCCTCAATGGTGGTAACGGAGTCTGAACCATTAAAAGTGATGCCGGTTACCGTGGTTTCGTACGAAACAGGAATACCGTTCTGCTCGCAGGTGTCTGCCAGTGTTTTATCAAAATCGGCACGTGGTACCTGCCAGGTCCAGCTCCATCCGTTGGTAAACTGGTCGGCAAAAGAGTAATCGCAGATCTTCCCGTCCTTAACAAACTTGGCTCCGAATTTCTCCTGGAAGCCCTTGGCTTTTACTGCGTCAAGAAAGCCGGCTTCTTCCAATGCTTCCATACAGCGTGGCAGCAGGCTTTCGCCAATTACGAAGCGGGGGAATTTCAGCTTTTCTACAATTTTTACTGAATATCCGGCTTTGTGTACAATGGAGGCCGCTACAGTACCCGAAGGACCAGCGCCAATAACCAGTACATCAACTTTTTCTTTTTTCATACTCAATCATGTGGAGGTTTAAGGTTTACCCGTAATAAGATCGCGGATCCTGGAATTTGAAAGGATTGCTCAGAGCGTTTTATCTGTGATGATCCTTTCAATCACTCTTAATCCGTGATTATCGTTTCTTTCTGCATTTCAGTAATGTGTGGCTCAGGCCTATGCCGTCTGTTTGCTCTACGATCTCAAAACCTGCCGCTTCAACACAGGGAATGAACACGCGGGAGTCGTACATCTGGCTATTACCGTTGGCCAGAGCTGTAAAATACACAGAGGTTTGCTGCAAACAGAATGCAGCCGTTTCAAAACGTTGTGTATCCCAGAATGCTTCAAGGATAAACACATAGCCGTTTTCGTCCAGCGCTTCGTAGCATCTTTTGAGGATGGAGGTAATCTCATCTTCAGAGAAGCAATCCAGGAACTGGCTCATCCAGATGGCGTCAAATCCTTTAGGGAACTGCTGGTTTTCATCCAGTATGTTAGCCTGGATAAACGATACGCGGTCTGTAAGACCTAATTGTTCCATTTTGGACTTAGCCATATTCAGCTGGCCGGGCAGGTCCATAATGGTTACTTTGATATCGGGAGAATAGCTGGTACTGGCAATGGTCCATTTACCGGTATTGCCACCAATATCAAGAATATTTTTAATGCCGTCTTTGTAAACGTATTTAAGAACAGCAGGGAAAGCGTTATCGGAAAAGAAGTGATCAAAAGCAAACCAGCTTTTCTGGATGTGTGCAGGCAATTGCGAAAGGCCTTCATAAATGGTTGGCCAGTTGCCCAGCTCTTTTAAACCTTCAGGTTTGCCATTTTCGATGCTTTTATCAAGCGCAAACAAACCTTTGTAACATACGTCGTGTACAAAATCCATGTTCACTTTGGTAAGTGCATCGTGCTGGAGAAAATAACCGGTTTTAGTAATAGTATATTTTTCATCATTAATAACTACAAGCCCTATACCCAGGCCAGATTCCAGTAACACACGAACGCCGTAACGTGACAGCTTTACTTTTTCAATAATTTCTTCAATGGTTAAACCGGTAGAACCACTGTCTTCAATTGCTTTGAGAATGCCTGTATCGCGCATTACTTTGGCAACCTGAAAAACAACCGGGCCGAATGCAATGAACTGCGCCAGTCTCTGGGCTTCTAATGCTGTTTTGGTATCCTTGCTGTAAAAATTCATTGAGATGTTGTGTGAATAAGTGATTAATGACTATGTAAATTGTTTTTTGAACAGAACTGCTGCATTGCATCCTCCAAAACCCGAAGCTGTTTTAAGGCAGCTTTTCAAAAAGCCGGGCTGCAAAGTACTGCAAACATTCAAGCTTTTAGAGGTGCCTGGTTCATTAAATCCTTTGGTGGGAATAACGAGATCCTGGTACAATGAATGCACTGAAATAACCGACTCGATCAACCCGGCGGCGCCCAGGGTATGACCATAATATCCTTTGAGGCTATTAACTGGTGCCTGCTGTAAGCTGGCCAGTGTAATAGCTTTTGATTCCATTTCGTCGTTGTACAGGGTAGCAGTACCATGTGCTGAGATAAAATCTATATCTGCAACGGTGGCTGCTGCCTCATCCATAGTTCTGGCAATGGCCTGGTAAAGCTCTTGCCCGGTACGGGAAGGCCCTGAAATATGATTGGCATCATTGCTTACCGAGCCGCCCATTACCTTGATGGGGGTGGCAATGCCGGCTGGTGGATTTACAGAGAGAATGATGGTGGCAGCTCCCTCACCCAGGGTAACGCCGGTGCGTTTGGCATCAAAGGGTTTACAGGGCTCTGCGCTCACTGCCTGGAATGACTGAAATCCGGACAGCACAAATTTTGTAATAACATCAGCCCCGGCGATCACTACCTGCTCATATTGTCCTGTACGTAACAGGCGCATAGCCGTAATAATAGCCAATACACCTGAAATGCAGGCGTGAGAAACAATGAGGGGCTGGGTGGTAAACCCAAAATGACGGGCTACCAATTGAGCAGAAGTATGGAGTGCTACCCGTTCTTTCAACTCCGGAGTAGCCTGTGCTGTTTCTATTAAACTGATATTGCCTTTGGTAGTAGAGATAATGAGGGCTGTAGCAGGGCTACTTACATCAAAGGCTGTTTGTTGCAGTGCGTCGCCAATGGAAGCGATCAGTAATTGCTCAAATTTTGTGTAGGATGCAGCATCGGTTAAGATCTGCGTAGCGTTGTCGATCAATGAAGCGTAAAACGGAGCGGGTGCAATGGCGGTATTATCATGCAGTTTTATACCGGTATTTCCATTGACAAGTTGCCCGAAGTTGGCTGCAGAAGAAAAACCAAGCGGTGAAACAATATTATCAGCAACTACAAAAACGTCTTTCATTGGTTTGGGTTAAATCAGCGCCTGTTTTCTTTTCCAGTCTTCAAAAAATGTTGGATTGGTTAATTGCAAAACAGAGTTGTCTTTATCCAGGAATACCTGTACCGAAGTACCGGTTGCTACTACTTCACCGGTTGCTGCATTGAACAAACGGTAGGAGAAAGTGAGCTTGGCGGCTTCGTTGGGAACGTAAGTGGTTTCAATGATAACACGGTCGCCATAACGCAGGGAACGTTTGTAATCACATTGAATACTTACAACAGGAACAACAAGACCATTGCGATAAAAATCGAGGTAGCCAATGCCGTGCTTAATGCCAAAGGCCTCGCGGCCATCTTCAAAATATCTTACATAATGCCCATGCCATACAATGCCCAGCGGGTCTGCTTCATTAAACCGAACCAATATTTCAGTACGATCACTAAGTTCTTTTTGCTTCATCAGGCGAGTTGCTGTTTTGTAAAAAAGACAACAGGTTATCCGTTTTATGGCCTAACCTGTTGTCGCTGGCAGATTAACCGCCATATTTAGCTTTCCATTCTTTAAATTTCTTTTTCTCGATATCGCTCATTACATCTTTAATAGAAGCAGCCCAGTAGTTGCGGAAACCGAAACCACCTGCTGTTCCTTCCATTCTTTCTGTAAGCAATACTTTTTTGGTTTTGATATCGAACAGGGTTACCCAGATAGAAGCAGCTTTCTGTGTTTTGCTCATTGCTTCTACCACGAATACCAGCCCAACTCCTTTTTTATCGCCTGTTTCAAGACCTTTTATCACACCTTCAATGTCCGATGCTTTAAAGCGATTGTAATCAGCAGAAGTGGTGGATTTGATATCCTCGGGATTAACGGTTTCGTTTTTCTTGTGAATAGGGCCTAAGTCATGGTCAATGCTGCTTTTCTGGAAAGCCGCAGCCAGGTCATATTTTTTAGGCTCGTTCACTACAACATCATTGATGCCGGCAAATTGACGCTCTTTAATATCCTGAGGATTAGCTGCAGCATCGTCAATCAACTTTGCTTTGGTAAAGTCAACTCCATAATAAAAGAGGGGGCTTTCGCTGGAGCTGAAAACATCCTTCAGGGTTTGCGCTTTTAACGACAGTTGCGCAACTGCAAGACCAATAAAAAGAACCGCAAAACGCTTCGTAAAGGTTAATGATTTCATAGCTAGAAAGGTGTTTTATGGTTTATTTGAAATAAATATTTTCATTTCGCAACTGGCCAGTTCCTTACCACCACATTCAACTTTACCGGTGATGATGGTAACATCAAACACCTGGTTTTTGATGGTGATCTCTGTGGTGATCTCCTCTTCTACAGCAGGAAGCTGGTTGATAGAAAGATTTTGTACCGCACCGATAAAGCCTACGGGTACCGGCTTATTTTCTGCTTTACAGAGATAGCCCATGCGCGCTGCGGCTGTCTGAGCAATATTTTCTACCAGGCCTGGTTCACGTAAACGGCCATCCTGCACAAAAATGTTCTCCTTTTTCACAGTAAGCGTGGTACGTGCCTGCACATCATCACAAAACACCAGTTTGTCAATCATTACAAACGGGTGTCTTTGCGGTATAAGATCAATTATAGATTGTTCGTAACTCATTACTGTTTCCAGAAATCATAATAGTTAAACCACTGTTCGGGGTAAGCTCTTACTTTTTTCTCCATTTCCAGGGCAAAATCATTAGCCATCTGCTGAATGGCCTCTTCTCTTGGTTTACCAGGGTACGCTTTCGGTTCACTGGCAAAGAAATGATAATGCAGGCTGGTTTCTTTCATGGAAAACACAAAAGATACCGGGGCTTTGAAAGTTGCTGCCAGCAGAAAAGGGCCTGCGGGTAACAATGCATCTGCGCCCAGGAAATTGACAGTAACCGTTTTGTTACCTTCCAGGAACCTGTCTGCATGCATACACACCAGCTCGTTGTTTTTGAGCGCGTCGCTGATGGCATAGATATGTGAAAGATCATCCTTTATAACAATGATGCGGGCGTTTCTTTTGCCCGTTACTTTTTCAAGATAATCCTTAATCCGCTGATGCTCGCCGTCAAACATAACAATGTTGATACGGGTTTCGAGACGTTTCAGCAGATGGCCGGCAATTTCCCAGTTGCCAATATGTGCACTTAATAGCAAACCGCCTTTTTGCAGTTGTGCCATTGCGTGCAGGTGTTCTTCTCCATCAAAATCAAATGTAAACCTGTTGCGGATGCCGGACATCATAACGATCTTGTCGATCAGTGTCTGGCCGAACAGGTAATAATTTCTGTACAGTTTGAGCAGGGAGGGAATAGCACCATAACCCAGCCTTTGACGAAAATACGCCAGTATGGCCCGGGATGATTTCCGGGAGAAAAAGAAATAGTATACTGCAACAAACCTTAACAAAACGTAAGCTGGCAATACCCCGAACCTTTTTAAAATACCAACAAAAATACGATAGCCTAAAGGGGTTGCCTGCGACTTACCTTGCCAGGTGGGCATTATGCGAATTCTTTTACCGGAACACGCGACAAGATGTAATCATAGAAATCCTGGAAAGTAGAAATTCCTGCAAAATCTTCCGGTTTTACTTTGAATGCAAAATTACTTTCGATAACTACTACCAAATCAATGTAATCAAGACTGTCCAGTTCAAGTACTTCTTTCAGGTTAGCTTCGGGGTTGATCTTTGAGGCGTCTACTTCAAACTCATCCACCAGGAATCCATTGATCTTCTCAATGATTTCTTCTTTTTTCATAGCACAAAAATTACACGCTTTTTTTCACAATGAGCGACGAATTAGTTCCGCCGAACCCAAAGGAGTTTGATAAAAAAATATTGATGTTCTTTTCTACGGTGCTTGTAACAATGTTCAGCTTAGCCGAATCCTCGTCCGGGTTTTCGAAGTTGATATTGGGGGCAATGAAACTGTTTTGCATCATCAGCATAGAGTAAACAATTTCACTGGCGCCTGCCATCCAGCACTCGTGCCCGGTCATGGATTTGGTTGAACTAATATAAGGTTTTTTGGCGCCAAATACCTCATGTATAGCCTTGGCCTCGCTGGCATCACCAGCGGGGGTAGAGGTAGCGTGCGCGTTGATATAGTCAATATCGTGGGCTGTTAAACCTGCATCGCGCAAAGCCATTTGCAGTGAGCGGGCCGGGCCGTCTACAGTCGGGTTCGAAATGTGCTCGCCATTAGAAGAAAATCCATAGCCTACAATTTCGGCCAGGATGGGAGCGCCACGTCTTTGTGCCGATTCAAGACTTTCCATTATTACGGTAGCAGCTCCACCGCTGGGCACCAGTCCATCGCGATCGCGATCAAAGGGGCGTGAAGCCCTGGTGGGGTCGCTTTCGCGTACTGAAAATGCCGAAAGGGCATCAAAAGTGCCCATGGAATAGGTATTTACCTCCTGTGCGCCACCGGTAATTACACAATCCTGCATACCGTTTCGAATGAACATATAGCCAAGACCAATGGCGTGTGAACCACTGGCACAGGCTGCGCTGATCGTAAAATTCACACCGCGGAGCTTAAAGATAGTGGCCAGGTTCATGGTTACAGTAGAGTTCATGGTCTGAAACACCGCTGCCGAACCTACCAGGGTTGTATCCTTTTTTTCGCGGATAGTATCGTTGGCTTCAATAACCGGTTTGGCCGAGCTATCGTTACCGTATAAAATGCCTGCTTCGTGTTTAATGAGATAGTCTTCGTCGAGCCGGGCGTTTTTTAATGCTTCAAGGGTGGCCAGGTAAGCATATTCGCCCTGCTCAGGCAGCATAATACGCGAACGCCTGTCGAGCATGCCTTTCAGGTTGGTGCGCTCAACAAAGCCGGTCAATCCGGAGCGATACCCGAATGCTTTGCGTTCGGGGTCCAGCACTATACCGGATTTTCCTTTGTACAGCGAATCCCTCACCTGGTCAAGATCTGTACCAAGGCAAGAGTAAATGCCTAAACCTGTTATGACTACTCTGTTCATGTAGTTGGTTACTAACTGTGTTATTTTTCCCCGAATATTGAAAATGGATAACTGGCATTTTAACGCTCAGTATCCAACGCTCAATGACTTATGAATATAATCCTCCGTTCACAGAAATTACTTCGCCGGTAATGTAGGCCGCTTCACGGGCAGCAAGAAAACCCACTGCGTGAGCCACTTCTTCCGGCAAACCAAAACGGTTTACGGGGATCATTCCTTTCATTTCTTTTTCATCAATGCCTTCGGTCATATCTGTTTTAATAAAACCAGGTGCCACGGCATTTACTGTAATGTTCCTTTTCCCTACTTCCTGAGCCAGAGCTTTAGTGGCAGCAATAATGCCGCCTTTGGCTGCAGAATAATTTACCTGTCCTGGGGTACCTTTAAGACCCGAAACAGAAACCATATTGATGATGCGGCCGTAACGTTTCAGCACCATGTTGTTTAAAACAAGACGTGTAACGTAAAAGAAGCCACCCAGGCTGGTTTGCAGTACATTTTCCCACTGTTCATCTTTCATGAACACCATCAGCACATCATCTTTAATGCCGGCATTGTTTACCAGTACCTCGATGGTTTTGTCTGAATTTTTTTCAATCCAGCCGCCTAATACTTCCTGAATTTGTTCTTTAGAGGCAACGTCAAATTTCAGCAGTTCGCCATTGCTGCCTTTTTCGCGTACAAGGGCAAGGGTGTTATTGGCCTCAACTTCGTTCCCTTTGTAGTTCACGAGCACGTAATAGCCCATTTCTGCCATTTTGAGGCAAACGGCTCTGCCGATACCCCGTGATCCGCCGGTTACTAATGCACATTTCATTGGTCTGGTACTATAGGTTTAGCGATTCTAACGCTGGTTGAACTGTTTTTTAATGAACTGCCGTTGTTTCTGCTTCCTGTAATGTAGTACCGGAAAGAGCGGGGATATCTGTTTTCTGAAGGTAATTTACTACTTTTTCCAACTCTTTATAACGAGGGGCGTCTTCTACAAACTTAGGAAACACCTGCCTTACAGACTGGTAAACAGCTTTTGTGGCAGGCGATAAACGGGGAGCGCATTGCAGGTAGTCAATAGCCTGCGCTACGGTCATCAATTGTATAGCCAGTACTTCAAAAGAATTGCTGATAACCTTTCTTGTCATCAGTGCGCCATTACAGCCCATGCTCACAATGTCCTGGTTATCATTATTGTTTGGAATGCTGTGTACTGACATGGGGAAAGACAGGGTCTGATTTTCGGCCACTGTAGAGGTAGCAGTGAACTGCATACCCTGCATACCGAAGTTCAATCCCAGCACCCCCAGGTTTACAAACGGAGGAAATTTCTGGTTCAGCTTGCTATTGAGCAGGTAATTTAACTGGCGCTCGGAAAGCATAGACAGTTTGGTAATGGTTGTCTTGAGCTTGTCCATTTCCAGTGAAATATAATCTCCGTGAAAGTTACCACCGTGGAAGATGTTGTGATTTTCATGATCTACCACCGGGTTATCGTTTACAGAGTTAAACTCATCTACTACTACTCTTTCGGCATGGGCAATGGTATCATATACCGGTCCCAGTACCTGGGTAATGCAACGGAGCGAATAATACTCCTGCACTTTATCTTCAAAAACTTCCTGTTTAATATTATCAGCCTGGTAGAGGTGTTCAGAACGGCTACGGATCATGTTACTGCCTTTCAGCACATCGCGCATCATAGCAGCCACACGGTTCTGGCCTTTGTGGTGTTTTACAATATTCAGTTCATAGCTGAAATGATCATCATAAGCCTCTACTACTTCATTGGTCATGGCAGAAAGCATAATGGACCAGTGGAGTAATTTTTTAGCGTTGAAAACATTGAGCATACCAATGCCGGTCATGGCAGATGTACCATTCAATACAGCCAGGCCTTCGCGGATATGGATGGTGGCTGCTTTCAGGTTGAACTTCTTAAAGATCTCTGCGGTGGGATAAACTTTTCCTTCGTGTAGCACTTCACCTTCGCCAATCAATGATAATGCAAGATGCGCCAGTTGAACGAGGTCGCCACTGGCACCTACACCACCATGTTCATATATACAAGGGGTAATGTCGTTGTTGATCATATCCTTCAGCAGTTCTACCAGTTCGGGATGTACGCCGGAGTGTCCCTGCATAAGGCTGTTTAAACGGGCAACCATTACAGCTTTGCCTAACTGGGCAGGCAATACGTTACCACTTCCCGAGCTATGACTTCTGATAAGGTTGTACTGTAATTCCAGGATCTTGTCTTCACTGATCTTGTATTGTGCCATTGGGCCAAAACCAGTATTGATGCCGTAAATGAGTTTTTCTTTTGAGAAATGTTGCAGAAAACGATAGCTGGCTTCCACTTTTTCAACAGCCGCTGTATCCAGGCCCAGCGATTTACCATTAAAAAGAAGCTCAGCGAAATCTTCCAACGAAAACATTCTGCCCCCAGCTACTATCATTGCTTTGAAAATTAATTAGATTTTAAGAAACCCGTTTGCCGCAAAAAAAACAAAATATAAGCAAGGTGTCAAATTTAATTCATTAATGGTTTTTACCTAAACAGATATTTGTTTTTCAATGCTGTAAGCGGTTTTTTTAACGGTTGAACGGGCTGATTATTTCATATTAACCAGGATATAATACGTGTATCTCTTACCGTTTTAAATTTTGCCCGGAAACCGTCATGTTTATACTGTTTGTTTTACTCTTTTATCAATGAATTTAATGGGTTTTCTGCCCCCTTCCGGAAACTGCAGGCGCTGCATTTCTTCCTGCGTAAGATACCTGATGTGCGGACTTACCCGTAGTTTGGCCTGCAGGTAGGCGCGGATCTGCCGGTCGCTTTCTTCACTGTAGCTGGCAGGCAGTAGGTGAAGCAGAATTTCATCGGTACCAATATCGTTGGCATATACCTCCACAGTAAAGTCGCGGATATCTTCCATTCCATTCAATATGTCCGACAATGCCGGAAGGAATAACGTGGTGCCTTTGAACTTGATCATCTGTTTTTTACGACCAATTACCGGCGACAGGCGCAAAGAGTGCCTGCCACAGGAGCAAGGTTCCTGGTGAGCAATACAGATATCGCCCGTTTGGTAACGCAGTAATGGCATGCCTTCCACGTCCAGCGTGGTAATAGTCACCTCTCCCGGCTGTCCGGGCGCCACAGGCTGCTGATTATCGTCCAGTAATTCCACAATCACCAGTTCGGGTTGGTGGTGGCCTCCGTTGCCTGCCCCACACTCAGTAAAGGCGGTTTGCATTTCTGTGGAGGCATAGGTAGAATACAGGTGAATATTCCAGGAGCTTGTGATCTTCTGACCCAGCACATTCAGCGAAAAGTCTGTATTGCGGATGTTCTCGCCAATGCAGATGGCTTTTTTAACTGAAGAGCTATTGAGGTCTATTTTATGCTCCTGTGCGTATTGAATGAGCTTAACAATGAAGGAGGGAACAGCCACAATGGCTGTTGGTTTCAGGCGTGCGATGGTTTCCCATTGCAATGACGGTACACCCGGGCCAACACGGATAATGCCTGCCCCCAGCTTACGGATGCCTGAATAATAGGCCATACCTGCCATAAACTGCCTGTCCAGCGTAAGCATCAATTGATAAATATCTGTAGCGCTGCCATCGGCACAGCTGAATGAAGAGTATTCGTTGTAAGCCAGCCTGTTGAGGTCATTGTCGGTAAGTGCTACAGTAACCGGGCTGCCTACAGTGCCCGAAGTAGCGGTGTACTCGATAATTTTATCGAGGCCAACGCATAAAAAATCGCTGTTCTGTTTTTGCAGATCTTCCTTACCGGTTACCGGAAGTTTAGTAAGATCTTCCAGTGTTTGTATATCGGCAACATTGATGTTGTGCTCTTTGAACAGCTTGCGGTAATAGGGGGACTCTTGCGCAACATAAGCCAGCAATGCCTGCAGCTTTGTTTCCTGCATAGTCCTGATGGCTGCTGTCGTTGGGTAATTGGTTAAGGTTGATTGGTTCTTCATCATTTATTGCTCAATAATTATAATGGCCGTTGCCGTCGTTTTTATGTGAGACAAAGAAACATGGACTTTCTGTAAGTTTAAATGAGAAAGTGTATGAGCTGTTTCTCCCAGCAGCACGATGTAGGGCTTTCCAATCTCGTCATTATTGATCTCAACTTCATGAAAAGCAGTGTTTCTGGGCCAGCCGGTACCAAGAGCCTTGAAAAGCGCCTCTTTGGCAGCAAAACGTGCAGCATAATGTTCGTATTTATTGGCCTTGGCCTCGCAGTAGGCAATTTCGTAGGGAGAAAAAACCAGCTCACGGAAGCCAGACTCTTTCCCGATGCTGGCGGCCACCCGCTCTACTTCAATAATGTCGATACCTACGCCTGTTATCATGTTTGCTTTTTAAAAAGATACCAGGGACGACATCCTTTCGAAAGAATGTTGTCCCTTATAAGGGCTAATTCAGTTTGTCTTTACACTTCTTTATCTGTGTATTGATATGCTCCTCTTCTTTTTTGGTAGCGATCACCTTGGTTAAAGCCTTTTCGTAATAAGGAATGGCTTTAGCATATTGCTTTTGTTTGAACAGGTAATCCCCGGCCAGCACATAAGCATGATAAAATTCAGGATTGCTGGCTACCATGCTGTCAACATCTACTGTTTCTTTATCGGCAATGCGCTGTTTATACTGGCGAAACCGCTCAAAATCATGAAACTCTTTTGTTTGTAAAAAGGTATCGGCAGCAATGGTAAGCATACTGTCACTTATTTCAACATTCTGCTGCATACCATGCTGGGCAAATACCTTATTGAGATCGTATGCCACAAATTTACCCAATTGCCATGGCGTGGTAGAAACCCATACAAGCCTTTTTTTAGGTTCAAATACTACGGAATGGTGGGCTATCAGCTGGTTCAGCGCTTTTTCATTACCCATGCCAATGTTGGCATTGTGCAACCCCTCGCGGTTCCTTAAAATGCTTACCGTTTTTTCGGGCGTATTTTTTCCGCTTGCAGTCAGCAACTCTGTGAGGCGCTCATACCGGTAAGGCGACGCGCTTTCTGCCATCTGCTCTTTGTTGGATTCAGATTGACCGAGACCTTTGCTCTGGAAATGGTTGGCGCAAAGGATATAGTCTTTATTGGGATCATAAACATCCAGTGAATCGGGCGTTTTTTCAATCACCACAGCTTTATTGTCTGCTGCAGATGCAACGAGGAAAGATTCGGAAACAAACATCTTTCTTCTGCGTGCAATAGCAATTGCTTCCTGGATATTGCCTGCATATTGCAATACTTCGCGGGCTACAAGCGATACGGGGGTTGCCGAGCCGGAAGGAATGCTTGACTTAGCTGCATTTATTGTAACAGTAAGTCCCTGGTCATTCATCCCGGACACTACACCAATAAAGCCGCCCCAGGTAATGGACATGAATTTGTGACCCTGTTTTGGGTTTACAAACATTACAATTTTATCTTCTGCAAATTTATCGCCTACATAAAAATCAAAATTACGGCCAACGATCAGGTTACTGTCTGCAGACTGACCATTCCAGGTGGCGAAAGAGGTACAACCTACCAGCATCATATTTTGCAAAGCGTGCCCAATATCGTGCGCGGCATGATAGTTAAGTATGCGCTGGTAATTGGTACCGATATAGTCATATTGATCAGAAGCAGATTCGGAAATACCATAGATCTCCTCTTTATACTCATCTGTTACATTGGATGCCAGGTGACGATTGAACCAGCCAATGAAATATTTAAGGGTGTGCAGGTATGTTCGCGAAGGGATCATTTTAGCGATCTGCTCTGTAAAATTATCCTCCTGTCGTACAATCAGTTCCTTGGCCAGCTTTCCATTGATAACACCGCGTTCAAAGGCATCGCCCTCCACATACAGTTCATATAAGCCACTATTGCTTTTGCGAAACCAGTTGTTATTAATGGTGTACAGGCCAGGGGCTGGTTCGGTGCGTTGCAGCTTTTCAGCACTGGTATCTTTTATTGCGGGCGGATCAACTTTAGAAACAATTACGAGGTAAATGAATCCGGCTACCAGCAACAGCACAAATGTCCCCAGCACGTACAATACTCTCTTCCAGAATTTCTTTCTTTTCAGCATCATATATTTTTTGAACTGATTACGAAAGTCATCCTTTAAAAAGGATGACTTTCGCAGATCATGCATTTCTTACTTTTTCTATAATACGTTCGTCGCCTGTAAGTGTTACACTGGTGATCAACGCACTGATAGTGGTACCCAATATACCATGCAGGTTAAGGTTTTGTCCTGTGAGGTATAAATTGGGCACTTTCGTACGTGGGGCAATGTAGGTTTTTACAGGATCTTTATAATCTTTAGCAATACCATACATGGTACCGTCATCTGTACCAATATAATCACGATAAGATAAAGGTGTAGATGTATAGTAAGTTTGAATATGTTCTCTTAATCCCGGGAATCGTTCTTCTACACAATCGAGCAGCGTCTCAGCCTTGCGTTTTTTGAAAGCCTCATAGGTTTCTCCCCTTTCCTCTTCTGCCGAAACGGTGTTGAAAGTGTGCTGCCAGGGTTTCACCTCGTCATACCGCATATAGGTGAAGATGGTCATAGATTCAGCATATTCCGGTGACCGGGAAGATGCTGACAGAAATAAAGCGTATCCCAATGGCCAGTTTTCTTCCGTATAATCAGCCATTGTCCACAACTGGCCTTCCTTATGGTAGTAGTAATTATGTGAAAGGTATCGGAACGATTCTTTTTTCAGTACAATATTGAGAGTAAAGGAGGAGATGGTATTTTCCAGTTGCTTCATCCGGTTACGGTAAGCTTTGCGAATGAGGTCTGTATCGGTTAACTCCAGCGTTTGTACAGGGTGCAGATTAGAGATAAAATGTTTACCCCCGATCTTATTCCCGTTTGCCAATGCTACGCCGGTAGCTAATCCATCTTCTATTATGATCTTTTTTACTTCACTGTGTCGTAATATTTCACCACCCTGCTCACGGATATTTTTAGCGAGATATTTTGCTATCTGTGATCCGCCATCAATACATTTCCAGGAGCTTTCGATATAGCTATTCAGTATGAGAGCGTGAATGTAGAATGGTGTTTGATGGCTTTTGCCGGCATACAGAATATTATTGCCTGCCAGTACAGCCTGTAGTTTTTTATTAGAGGTAAGGGATTCAATGTAAGCCTGCGCATCTATTTCCTGTACACTGGCCTTTGCTTCTGCATCAATATTGTATTGCAGGTTATACATCGGGAACTTGCCGCAAACTTCCCTGATCTTATCGCAATATATTTTAATGGCTTCTTTTTCTTCCGGAAAATCGGCTACCAATGCCTCAATAAATTTATCGTAGCCCTGTGCGTACGTATACTCCTGTGGATCGTTGCCAATGATGATCTTGTCAAAGGCAGCTTCTTTCATCTGCCGTAGTTTTAGTTGGTTCATGAGCCCCAGGTATTTGAACACCTGGTATAGGGTTTGGCCTTCGCCCAGTCCGCCAATGTAGTGCACACCTGAATCAAAGATCACTTTATCGCGCACAAAAGTTTGCAGGCAGCCACCAATCTGTTTGTTCTTCTCCAGCACGCACACACTGTACCCCTCAAGACTTAGTATGTTACCACATACCAGGCCTCCCATACCGCTGCCTATTATCACTACATCATACTGCTTCATGGGCAATTGTTTGAGCATGACGGATAACAAACATCATATTGGAAGTGTATTTCGTATTATCAATTTCAGTACACTCCATATTGTAGCGGGCGGTAATTTCCCTGATCAGGCTGGCAGATAAGAATGATAAACCGTTACCGGTGGTTTTGTTGAAATGCAACAGTTTGGTTGAAAAATACTCAGTGAGCGCTGTGCCTTTATGTCGTTGAGAGAGGTCTTTGTTTCCATCGCGGATAATAAAGGTACCGCCGGGCTGCAGATGCTTGATACATTTTTCGATTACCAATCGCTGCTGTTCCGGTTGCAGGTAATGCAATACATCGGCAATTACAATTCCATCATATTGTTCAAAAGCAAATGCTGTAGCATCAGAATAAAAGAAACGGATATTTTCGTCCCTGCTGAAACATCTCTGTGCTACATCAATTTTCTCTTCGTCGTAATCAATTCCTGTTACATCTCTTTCGGGCCCAGAAAAGTACAGCATGTAGGAAAGAAATCCATAGCCGCAACCAATATCCAGTATTTTTCCTTTGGTGGGCAACAGATCATGGAACAGGCGATAATTTTTTTCCATCCGGGTTTTAATACGCATGTACCATTCCAGTACAGGACCCTTATAGATATAATTATAGATCAGCTTTTCCCTGAAATAATCCGGTTGTTCCAGTTCCCGTCTGCGGATTATGAACTGCTCCCTGAAATAACGACCGATCAATTTAGCGCGTTCCGCATATGTTTTGCCAAAGCGCTCGTCTTCCGGGGTAATTCTTGGTAAAAACTTTACAGAAAGGGTGCCGTTTTTCAGCAGAAAATCACCTTTTGTCATGTTATAACCCGTACCGTGGATCACGATTGGAAGAATATCAAGCTGTAGCTTTTCTGCAATAAAAAAAGCTCCTTTGTGAAAACGCTTCATGGTACCATCTACAGTACGAGTGCCTTCGGGAAATACAACGATAGAATAACCTTCTTTTACCCGCTCGGCCATTTGTTCTATACTGGTCTCAGCACCGTCTGCTACCGGGTAATAATCAGCCATGCGCACTACAGCGCCAAAAACGGGCGATTTCCATACCCAGTTATTAGTGAGCAGGATCAGTTTAGGATGCAACATCACCGTAACAAGAATGTCGAGAAAGGACTGATGGTTGCAAACGATCACTGCAGGTTTTGAAAAATCTTCTTTTAACGGGTTGTCGATGCGTTTGGTGAGGTTCCCCATGATATATACCAGCGACCACACAAATTTTGAAATAAGAACGTGGTAGAGATATTTGCCCTGTTTTTTGAAAGGATTCAGCTTTACTAAAAAGAGACCCAGCAAAGTGAGCAAAATGCTACCGGTTACAAAGTAGGCAAAGGCAAAAATGGAAATGCAGAATCCGGACAATGTCCAGGGATAATGCTGTTTTTTGACCCGGTTGGTGATCAATAAGCGAAACAGGAAGGGAATTAAAACCTGTGCTACGATTACCACGCACAAAATGCCGATGATAGAGATCAGCGCAATAGAACGTAGGGCCGGGTGTTTGGCAAAGATCAGTACGCCTAAACCGGCAACGGTAGTAATAGCGGAAAGAATAATGGATGATTTAAAAGAAGACAGGTTCTTTTTGCCTGTTTTATACTCCTGCAACAAGCCCTCAATAATAAAAAGGCTGTAATCATCTCCCAAACCAAAAATAAGGGCCGATACAATGATGTTTACGATGTTGAACTGAATACCCAGCAATCCCATAATGCCGAGTATCCAGATCCATGCAATGAGCATGGGAATGAAAGATACCAGCGTCAGTTCAATACGGCCAAATGTGAGCAGCAGCACCAGAAACACCAGTGTTGAGGACATCCATGCAATCTGGTTAAAGTCGGTATTGATGATCTCTACCAGTTTGCCGGTTAAATATTGTTTGTCAATTACAGTAATAGATGGCTGGTTGTCGAATGCTTTGTAAACTACCGCTTTGTTTTCTGGCGATACCTTTACCACAGTGGCCACGGTTGCCGAGCCTGGTTTTTCAGTAATATAATCGTCCAGGAAGGTGGTGCGGATGGTTGCCATTTCTTCAGGACTTACCACAGCATATTCTTTATTCAGCAGCTCTTTAAAATGGTCAAAAGCAGTAGCGCTGTATTTGAGCGGAGCGCCCTCTGTGGCCAGCAAGGCGAAAAGTTGTTGTTTTTTTTCAGGGGTCCAATAGTTGTTCCAGCGGGCTATTCTTGCTTTTTGTAAGGAGTCGGAAATGATAAGAGAGGAAACGCCGGAATATTTGTTGATGATGTGCTGGTCTTTCAGGGTTTCAATTGTACCGGCTAGCTTTTCGTTGTTCTTTAATGCTTCGTCAAGATTCTTTCCTTCTGTTACAATATAGACCGATCGAAGTGAAAACTGGTTAATCGCATTTAACCTGTCTTCGGCCTGCCGGAGCTCTGGCGACATGAAGTTCATCTGCGTCATATCTGCCTGAAAGCCTACACGGTTTACAGTAAAGGCAAAACCAATGGTCAGTAACAGGATTACAAGAATTAGAACCTTATTAGACTCCGGTTTGTAATCAGCCAGTTTATCGATCCAGGAATGTGAATGATGCGCAACTGCTTGCTGGTCCTTTTTAGAAGTAATAAAGTGTGGCAGAAAAATGAGTGAGCAAAGGGCAGCACCAATCAGGCTGAATGCTGCGAACAATCCGAGGTCCTGTAATAGCCCCAGCTTCACAAATTCAAGACACAAAAATCCTCCGATGGTGGTAAACCCTCCGACGGTGAGCGGAAATGAAAGGTCCTTTATTACTGTAACTACATTACCTGTATGGCGGTAATGATTAAAGACGTGTAGAGAATAGTTAACAGCTATACCCAGGATTACAGAGCCCGTACCTAGTGCAATAACAGAAATTGAACCCTTGATGAAATAAATACAGGCCAGCGAAAACACAGCGCCATATACCACAGGGATCAGTACGAGGAAGGGGGCGCGTTTTTTCCGGAAATACAGGCCAATAAACACTACGAGGAAAAGCACTGTAATGCCTTGTGTCAGCAGCGTGTCTTTGCGCAACTGCCTGGCATTACCTGCTGCCACAGCAGCTGCGCCAAAGGCTGAAGCTGTAATGTTTTCAAAACCCTGTTTACCGAGTTGGTTCGTAACACTGTCAATACCCTGCAGTAACTCACTGTTTTTACCTGTGTTGTTAGAAGGAAATGCCGGTGTTATCAGCAGCAGCAGGTGTTTTTGGTCTTTAGTAAGAATGCAGTTGTCATACAGCTCAAAACTTTCATCGTATTGTAACTGCTGCAATTTTTTAAGACCAATAAAGCTGAGACCAACAGGGTCGTTGGCAATCATATTTTTTAAAGCAAAGCCTGCAGGAGAGCTGAGCGTGCGTACATTTTGCTCCAGGGTACTTCGTACACGGGCGGGTTCAATCAGGCTGTCGATGGTTGCATAGTCTTTCTCACCAAGGTACACTGGCAAATGCTCCTGTATTGTTTGAAACAATTGCAGTGTCGTTTCTCCGTCAACTTTGTAGCTGAGCTTACTGATGTAAGAGGCCCGGGTGTTTAATAAGGCTGTTGCCAGCGAGTCAGCATAAGCAACCAGGCTATCAGGCTGTACCGCATTACTGTCTTTCATTGAAACAGTAATAACCAGCTTATCAATGAACTTGGAATTCTGAAAAACCTGGTTAAGTTTTTCTACTTTTTTATCGTGCGGAAGTATTTTGGAAATATCCTCTTCAAAAGTTACCTGCCGTGCAAAGTTGGCTGCCAATAATAATGTTGCTGCAAAACAAACGAACAGCAACCATCTGCGTTTTTCAAAGAAATAATATATCCCGGTAAAAAAATTTTCCATTGTGCTGGCTGCTTATGCGGCGATGATTGCTTTGCGTTTAAATATTTTAAGTACGACAAAAGTGATCAGACCAATTGTAACCCCTGCCGTTACAGCCAGTGTAATACTGCCGTAAATGTATTGCTGCAGGTTCTGTTTTACCATTTCAAGGGTAATGTGACGGGTAAACGGCATATCAATGGCATTGCCATGCATCCAGAGTGTCCCCATTTTATAACTGAGAAAAATGATCAGGGGGATCATAGGAGGAATGCTGATATTGGCCGAAATGATTACCAGTGCTTTATTAAGGCGAAGCAGTACGGCTAGGAAAATAGCTGCAGCCAGTTGAAAACCCCAGATAGGAACAATGCCCATAAACACCCCAAAACCTACGGATACGGCTTTTAATGTATCGGATTGGCCGGTATGCAATAACTGTTCATTCAGCAGGTTTTTCCACGTTTTTTTTTGAAAGAGGCTGCGTATAAAATTACGTGGCTTAATGTATAAAAAGGTGATCAGCACCAATATGGTATTAAGAATACTGATACGTGTAAAATCTTTAAAAGGCCTGAAGTGTGAAACGCGTGTTTCTTTGGGCGCATAATATACCGTAACGGGAACAGATACAATACCTGCACCTTTCCATGCTGCACGAACCAATACTTCTATTTCAAATTCATATTTACGGGTAATGAAGCGCATACCTTTTAGTATCAGTAGCGGATACAGGCGGTAGCCGGATTGTGTGTCTGGCGAAGTAATGCCAGTCTCTACTTTGAACCAGAAATTCGAGAATTTATTACCAAAGCTGCTTTTACCAGGTACCGAAGCCTGGTCCATATTGCGTGCCCCAATGATAACAGCATTAGGCTCCTGTTCAAGTTTTTCGAGGAAAACAGGGAGGTCCTTTGCAAAATGCTGCCCGTCTGAATCAATAGAAATAGCATAGTGGTAACCGAGTTCAATGGCTTTTGCCAGCCCCTGGCGCAGAGCCCATCCTTTTCCTTTATTTTTTGGATAACCTACCAGTTGTATTTGCGAAAAAGTAGCCAGTATATCAGCAGTATTATCAGTAGAACCGTCGTTTACAACAATGATGTTATTGGTATAAGCAGATACGTCAGCAATTACAGCACCTACAGTGGCAGCATTATTATAGGTAGGTATTAACACACAGGTTTTAAGCTCGTCAAATTTTTGCCTGTACTGGTCTGGATGAGTCATCAGGTTGTTATGTCGTTTTTCATTGGCCGGATGAAAAATAACAGCAGCTTCAATAGTTATCGGATAAGCAATATTGTACAGGAAGGAAAAACGAAAAATGGTGAATGATTGCCTGCAAAGCATTTATACAATCAACAGCAAAAGTCTGTGATGGCAATTTTTTGCCGGTAATATCTTCTGTTTTTCCCCGTAAAGCAGTTGCCTGCAACAATGTAACTTAACCAAATGATATTGAAATAGTCATCGGCCGGTTGCAACGTACAAATTTAAGGGTAAATTCAGGATTAAATGAAGCCGTTTACATACACCATGCTTTGCGGGTTAGGTGTTTTATACTACAGCGGGTACAAACAATCCAGGCAGCCAATGTGCTGTTTTAGCACCTGTTCATCAGCAGGTTATTTACTTACAACTTATATTTGATAAATTAGCCGCGGCGGAAAGCGCTCTCTTATGCAAAAGCTGGATATTAAACCTTATTACGACATTGTTATCATTGGCGCTGGGATTGGCGGATTAACAGCCGCAGCATTACTCAGTAAAGCCGGTTTTTCGGTTTGTGTGCTGGAAAAAGAACCACATGCAGGCGGTTATCTTGCCGGCTTCCGTCGCAAAGACTTTCGTTTTGATACAGCCATTCACTGGCTCAACCAATATGCGCCCAATGGAATGGTCTGCCGCCTGTTCGATGTGTTGGGTAGCGATTACCCGGTGGCAGTTCCCCAGCAACGGATCCGGCGGTATGTAGGAGAAAGTTTTGATTACCTGCTTACAAACAATCCCGACCAATGGAGGGATGAGTTGATTGCGGCCTACCCACATGATAAAAAAGGCATTGAACGGTTTTTTAAAGCTGCGAAACGATTGGGTCGTTCCTTCAAAAACTTCAGCAATGTATTCCGCTCCGAAGAGACAATGACACCTTTTGAGCGATTAAAAAATAAGTTCCGTTTACTGGATTTTGCCCTCCCTTTCATCCCTTTTATTACTTATTCAGGCGAAAAAGGCCTCAAAAAAGGGCTAAATCGCTTTTTTAAAGATGAGGCGCTTCATAAGATTTTTACCTCCGAAACAGAGCTGCTCAGTTGCCTGGTACCCATAGGCTGGGCCTACTATGGTGATTTTCAAAGTCCGCCAAAAGGAGGAGGCCAGGTAATACCTGAATGGCTGCAACACGTAGTAGAGTATTACAATAACCCGGTTTATTTCAAATGCAGGGTCAACAGGATCCTGGTAGAAGATCAGGTTTGTAAAGGAGTAGAATTTGAACAGCGTGGTACTATCCATACTGTGCATAGTAAATATGTTATCGCCGCGTGCGACGTGGAAACCCTGTATGAGAAAATGCTGCCAGCCGCCGCTGTTCCGGAAAAGCTAAAGCGGAAACTGCGTAAGGCCGAATTGTATAGCTCCTCTGTAACTGTTTCAATTGCACTCGATTGCCCTTCAGAAAACCTGGGCTTTAGTGAGGAGTTGGTACATATTGTAAGTGAGCAGGTGTCGTACGACGCACATCATAATGGGGATCCCGCTACTTCAGAAATAAGCATTTTAGCCCCTTCAGTACGGGATAAGTCACTGGCTCCTCCGGGGCAAGGCACCCTTACCCTGTTTATGCCCGCTTTTATGGAGTATGAGAACAACTGGTTTACCGGCAAAGATGAAGAGGGTAACTATGTGCGTGGAGAACAATACAAGAAGCTGAAAAATGATATTGCTGATATAATTATTGATCGGGTAGCTGCTGCTGTAGCTCCGGCACTGCGCTCACATATTTTATTTTATGATGTGGCAACCCCGGTAACTCATTGGCGCTATACCGGTAATAAGAATGGTACAATGATGGGGGCTAAGCCAGGCAAGGAGAATATGCAAAGCAAAGTTGCCCATTATCGTACGCCGGTTAAAAACCTGCTATTGGGTGGTCACTGGGCCGAGCTGGGTGGCGGGGTGCCTATTGCAGTAAAGGCAGGAGCAAATGCTACCCTGCTGGTGCTGCGCGAAGAAAAGCCGGTATTGTTCAAAAGCCTGGCGGCTTATATGGACAACAAGATCTGTCTGGAGCAACTGGCTTTCCTGGGCGATTGCAAAAAATATGATAATTCATGGCAACAGGCGCCCACACCAGCACAAAAACTGGTGGCGCGTACAACTGCCAAACCAAATTTATAGGGGCTTTTGAATGGCACAGGTTTTTATTAGTAATAAAGTGAATAAGAGTATGATTTTCTGCTCTTTCACCTACAAAAAGGCATTATAACCATACAAACGGGTGAAAAGGACATACTTATTACACTTTTTACATTTGAAAATTTTATTAGTCTATGAAAAATTTTAAAATTGCCGTTTTATTGCTCGGCTGTTTGAGTGTAGCAATTTTGGGTTACAGCCAGGACAAGTTCAACCATTCAGCATTTTATGCGGCAATGGCGGGCGATGAATTGAAAGATGTAGAAAGTCAGTTAAAGGCTATTGAAGGAATTGAGGGGAATGAGCGGGACGCTTATGAAGGCACGCTGCTGATGAAAAAAGCGGGTCTTGTAGGTGGACCGGCCAAAAAGCTGAATCTTTTTAAAGCAGGCCATAAAAAACTGGAAGGTGTTATTGAGAAAGACAGTGCCAATGCAGAATACCGTTTTTTACGCCTGATGATACAGGAGAACGCACCCGGAATATTGGGGTATAAAAGCGATTTGGAAAAAGACAAACAGTATATTCGCACACATTTTAAAAGCTTGTCTGCCATAGTGCAACAGGCAGTTTTGAATTATAGTAAAAAGTCAAAAGTATTACAGTCAACGGATCTCAACGGGGCCTAAAGAATGAGTAAAAAAGTTTTAGCCATATATTATACACAATCAGGTCAGTTAGGAGATATTATTGATAATTTTACTGCTCCGTTTGTTCAAAAAGGCATGACAGTAGAAAAAATCCGTATCCTGCCGCAAAAAGATTTTGCGTTTCCCTGGACATCAAAGCGCTTTTTTGATGCCATGCCTGAATCGGTATTGGGTATTCCCGTACCGCTCGAAAACTTTCAACCGAAGGAATCAACATACGATCTAATAGTTGTAGGCTATCAACCCTGGTATTTGTCTCCCAGTATACCTGCCACGGCATTGTTAAAACACCCGGCTTTCAAAGCAGTTGCCAATAACACCCCGGTAATAACTATTATCGGTGCGCGTAATATGTGGCTGAATGCACAGGAAAAAGTAAAAAAACTTTTAAAAGAAGCAGGTGCCAGGCTGAGTGGAAATATTGCGTTGGTAGATAAAAACAACAATCTTGTAAGTGTAGTAACGATATTGTATTGGATGATGACAGGCAAACGGGATAAGTATTTAGGTATTTTCCCAAAACCTGGTGTGTCAGATGAGGACATTGCACAAACAAATGCTTTCGGGCAGTTGGTAGTACCACACCTTGAAAGCAATGCGTGGGATGGATTGCAGACAGAATTGATCCAGGCAAAGGCATTAGACGTGAAATCGGACCTCATGTTTATTGAGCAGCGTGCAGGGCGCCTGTTTTCGATCTGGGCCAATTTGATCATTAAAAAGAAGAACAGAACAGCCTGGCTTACGGTATTCAAATATTACCTGCTGATTGCGCTATTCATTGTTGCTCCCATTGTGCTTATTATCAACAACATTTTTTTTAAACCTTTTCTGTTGAAAAGGATACGCAGAAAGAAACAATATTATTTAGAATTGAATTAACCCCTTATCAGAGATGTCGTTCAAGCAGGTTTACATCACGAATACCGCCCATTTTCTTCCGAACGAACCCATTTCAAATGATGAAATGGAATCGTACTTAGGGTATATTAATGATAAGCCGTCCAAATCCAAAAGGATCGTATTACGCAACAATGGTATTACGCGCAGGTTCTATGCAATTAACAAAGAAGGCAAAGCAACCCATACCAATGCACAAATGACGGCATTGGCGGTACGTGCGTTATACAATAACGATCCTGCAAAACTGAGATCATTCCAACTGTTATCTTGCGGTACTTCTTCTCCCGACCAGATGATGCCTTCACATGGTGTAATGGTACACGGATACCTGCCTGAAACAGGTGCTATTGAAGTTGTTTCTCCGGCTGGTGTATGCTGCTCAGGTATGCACGCCTTTAAATATGCTTACCTGGCAGTAAAAACAGGTGATGCAGAAACTGCAGTATCTACGGGTTCAGAGCGTTTGTCGCGCGTATTGCGTTCAGATGTTTTTGAAGATGAAGTACAGCGTCTTTCGCAACTCGAAGAGAACCCATACATTGGTTTTGAAAAAGAATTTCTCCGCTGGATGCTGTCTGATGGGGCTGCCGCGTTTGAAGTTTCCTCCAGGATGAATGAAAATGGTCTTAACCTGCGTGTAGATTGGCTGGAGGGTGTTTCCTATGCACATGAAATGGAGGCGTGCATGTACATGGCAAGTGATAAAAACGGTGATGGCACCCTTAAAAGCTACATGGACTATTCGCCAGAGGAGATCATGAACAAGTCTATCCTCAGTATAAAACAGGATGTAAAGTTGCTGAGCGAACATATAGTTCCATTGGGAGGCCGTAAATGCAAGGAGTTATTTGAAAAGAATGGATTAACTGCAGACGATATAGATTACTTTCTGCCACATATGTCAAGCTCTTTCTTTAAGAGCAAAATCTACGACCAGTTGCAGGAGTTGGGTATGCATATTCCATATGAAAAATGGTTTACCAACCTCACTACACTGGGCAATGTGGGTGCCGGTTCTATTTACTTAATGGTAGATGAACTATTCCATAGTGGCAAACTTCAGAAAGGTCAGAAGATACTATTGATGGTTCCGGAAAGCTCCCGTTTCTCTTATGTATTTTGTTTATTGACGGTATGCTAAGGTCACGATGGTTTGATTGTTAGATGGATTGATGGCTATAGTTATGTGTCGTAAATACTGTCATCGTTCAACAATGACCATCTGGCAATTTAACCACAGAACAATCATATCCATCATGAAGAAAGATGAAATTCCGCAGGATCCCAGCGCGCTGGATAAATTCACCCGCGAAGTTTGTTATGCAGTCGATAGTTCGGGCAATTATGTAACCGAGCTTAGCCGGGGATGGGAAGTAAAAGCTTCTGCTCTTGGGGCTGCATGGGACGATATCAAACATCGCATTGAAGATGCCAGGCAGAAAGTGCTGAATAAAGAAGCTAGCCCGGTATTGTTCTTTATGGAATGGAGATTGATGGATTTATCCATGGTAGCCGCTTACACCGGTTTTTGGAAATGGCAGATAAAACGCCATATGAAACCTCCCGTGTTTGAAAAGCTTTCAGAAAAAAAACTACAGAAATACGCCGAAGCATTTAATATAACTGTGCAGGAGCTAAAAACATTACAGGTGCATGAAGAGTAATTTTGAACACCTTCAGGCTGCGCATTGTGAAAACGGCGTAACCACCAACTTATTAAAAGCTGTAGGTGTTCACGAACTTACAGAACCGCTTGCTTTTGGCATTGGTTCAGGGCTTTTCTTTATTTACATCCCTTTACTGAAGATCAACAATGGGCCTGCATTTGCTTTTCGTACCATGCCCGGCATGATCTTTAAAAGAACCTGCAAATCATTGGGCATTCCAGTGGTACGTAAAAAATTCTCTTCCCCGCAGGAAGCCGAAAAAGTATTACAGGACTGTCTTGCCGCCGGACAACCCGTGGGTTGCCAGGTTGGTGTTTATTACCTGACCTATTTCCCGAAAGAATATCGTTTTCACTTTAACGCCCACAACCTGATTGTGTACGGTAAAGAAGCAGACAATTATCTTATCAGCGACCCGGTAATGGAAACCGTTACCTCGCTTACCAGCTATGAATTGCAACGCGTGCGGTTTGCAAAAGGTGCTTTAGCGCCGCGTGGCCAGTTATACTATCCCAAAGAAGCAAGACCCGTAACTGAAGAACAGATGCGCCATGCTATTAAAACCGGGGTAAAAAGAAATGTACGCGATATGCTGCGTATTCCGGGGAACATTGCGGGAGTAAAAGGCATTCGCTACACAGGAAAAAAGATCAGGAACTGGCGCGATAAACTGGGGCCACAGAAAGCGGGCCTGTACCTGGCGCAATTAGTGCGTATGCAGGAAGAGATTGGTACTGGCGGCGGAGGCTTCCGCTTTATTTACGGAGCCTTTCTGCAACAGGCACATGCTTATCATCCGGACGATCGTTTGCCCGATATTTCAAAACAGTTTACCAAAGCCGGCGACCTGTGGCGTACAGCCGCGGTACAGGCTTCGGGTATTTATAAAGGAAGGTTAGGCAAGCAGGAAGACTTTAACCTGATGGGTGATTACCTGCTGGAAATTGCCGAACTGGAAAAGCAGGCTTTCGAAGCGCTCTCACACATAAAATGGCATCCATGAGCACCCCGGCAGTACGCATACAAAACCTGAGTTTTGGGTACAGGGGGCAAAGTCAATGTTATTCACACTTAAACCTTGAAATTCCCGCTGGTCAACGCTTTGGGCTGTTTGGTCCCAATGGCGCAGGAAAAACAACGCTCATGAACCTGATGACCGGTTTACTTACATTCAGTGAAGGTGAAGTGTGGCTGTTGGGAAATTCAGTAAAAGATCAGAAAAAAGAAGTCAATAAACTGTTTGGCCTGGTGCCGCAGGATTTTTCTTTTTACCAGGAGTTAAGCCCGGCAGAAAACCTGGCGTTTTTCGGTGCCTGGGCCGGTTTGCACAAAAAAGAGATCCTGCAGCGTACTGATGAATTACTACAGGCATTGGGACTGGAAGATGTTCGTGACAAAGCAGTTCATAAATTCTCCGGGGGAATGAAAAGGAGGGTCAACCTGGCAATTGGTGTTATTCACCACCCGCAGGTATTGTTTTTAGATGAGCCAACGGTAGGAGTGGATGTACAGAGCAGGCATGCCATTATTCATTATCTCAAACAACTGAACAACGGGGGTACTACCCTTATTTATACATCACATCAACTGAATGAGGCGGAAGATCTGTGCGAAAACATTGCGTTGGTAGATGAAGGAAAAATTATTGCTTACGACCTGCTGACCAACTTGCTGGCCGAACACCGGCAGGATGGATTAGAAGGTTTGTTTCTAAGCTTAACCGGTAAAGCGTACCGGGATTAGGTCCGGACTATAACATGTACAAACTCTGGGCAACCATACAAAAGGATATTCGCATTCTTACCCGCGATAAAGTGGGCCTAACGCTCATGTTCGCTATGCCCGTATTGCTGGTAATGGTGATCACCAGTGTCCAGAACAGTACGTTTGAATTGGTGAACGATAACAAAGTGCCGCTGCTGCTTTGCAATAAAGATACCGGCGATGCTGCCCGTCAACTGGAGACCGCTATTGGTAAAATAGGCATGTTTGAAGTAGTACAGGCAGAAAAACAGGAAAGCAATGAGCAGATCAAAGAGCGCATGCATGCAAAAGACGCATTGGTTGCTATTGTAATACCTGCTGATTTTTCTTCTAAAATAAATTCACGCGCAAAGGACGTAGCAGAAAAAGCACTCAAAGATTTTGGTGTGCGCGAAAATACAAACGCCGCTGCAGATACTATGCAGCCTATTACTTTGTATTATCACCCGGTATTGCAACAGTCGTTCCGGCAGTCCATACAGGGGGCTTTACAAAGTGTACTGCAACTGGTAGAAAGTAAAGAGGTTGTACGTCACCTGTATTTCTCCCTCAACGAAAAGCCCATACCCGACTCTCTGGAAAATGCCATCATCAGCAACCAGGTACCTATCCATGAAGAGCCGGTTTATCGTAACGGTAGCCGTCAACTGCCTAATGCCAGCCAGCATAATGTGCCGGCCTGGACCATCTTTGCGATGTTCTTTGTGGTGATCTCACTGGGTAGTGCAGTTGTTCGCGAAAAGTTGAACGGCAGTTTTATCCGGTTAAAGACATTGCCCACGAATTACGTAGTAGCCTTATTATCAAAGCAGATCACTTATATAGGCGTTACATTACTGCAGGCAATAGTCATCTTTTCATTAGGCGTATGGATCTTTCCGCACATTGGCTTACCCGGGCTCAACCTGCCAGCCGACCTTGGTGGTCTGTTTCTGGTAACCCTTATCTGCGGGTGGTGCGCTACCAGTTTTGCTATCTGTATCGGCGTATTCGCACAAACACAGGAACAGGCCAATGGCTTTGGCGCAGTGTCTATTGTAATACTTGCGGCTATCGGTGGCTTGCTGGTCCCCTCCTTTGCGATGCCCGATTCGTTCAAAACCGTCATCATGCTTTCACCGCTGCACTGGTGTCTGGAGGCTTATTACGGATTGTTCCTGGAAGGCGGAAAACTGAAAGATATATTCCTGAATATTTTACCTTTACTCGCTATAACACTCCTTATCCAGTTAATAACGTTTGGAGGATTAAAAAAGAAAAAATTAATCTGATCACAAAACAATGGAAACAGTACAGTTAAAAGAGCAACTGAAAAAACAGATTGTTGAGTTTTTGAACTTGCCCGTAAAGCCTGAAGACATTAAAGATGAAGAACCTTTATTTGGCGAAGGCCTCGGTCTGGATTCCATTGACTCTATCGAACTGATCGTATTACTTTCCCGCGAATATGGCATCTCCATACAGGATCCCAAAGAAGGCCGTAAAGTGTTGGTGAATATCAACACGATGGTAGATTACATTGAAAAGCACAGAACGAAGTAAAAAAATCACTTGCACGTGAGTAGGATTGTCGTTACAGGCATGGGGGTGATTAGTGCTATAGGAAACTCTGTAGCGTTAAATCGTACAGCTTTAAAAGAAGGTGTATGCGGTATTGCACGGCTTGAAATGTTCCGGTCGAAGTATGCCGATAAAATGCCTTTTGGAGAAGTAAAGATCAGCACAACAGCTTTACACGAAAAGCTTGATGCAAAAGAACCTGGTGTTACCCGCACCAGTTTGCTGGCCTTACACGCTTTACAGGAAACCATTAATGATAGTGGCTTAACAGCAACACAATTAGCTTCATCCGACACTGCACTGATTGGTGCCAGTACGGTAGGCGGTATGTGTCTTACTGATGAGCTGTATCATGATGCCAATAAGCAGGAAGGAGGATCAGAATATCTTTCCAGTTACGATTGTGCATCGGTAACATTATACCTGCAGCAGCGATACAGGATCGGTGGCATTGTCAATACGATCAACACAGCCTGTTCCTCATCGGCCAATGCAATTGCCTATGGCGCCCGCCTTATTAAAAGCGGATTAGCCAAAAGAGCGATTGTAGGGGGCGCTGATAGCCTGGCAAAATTTACCATTAACGGATTTAATGCACTCCATATTCTTTCACCCGAGGTGTGCACGCCTTTTGATCAGAACCGGAAAGGGTTAAACCTGGGCGAAGGTGCAGCCTTCCTGGTATTGGAAAAAGAGGAAGATGTTGTGCCCGGAAAAAAGATCTATGCAGCCTTAACCGGTTACGGTAATTCCAATGATGCCTACCATCCTTCCTCTCTTTCTCCCGAAGGCGATGGTCCGTTCTTATCCATGCAGGAGGCACTGGCAACAGCCGGGCTTGCAGCAACGGATATTAACTTCATCAATGCGCATGGTACCGGTACTGAAAACAATGACGAAGTAGAAAGCGCCGCTATGGTAAGATTGTTTACCACCCCACCGGCATTTGCCTCGTCAAAGGGAAATACCGGGCATACGCTGGGTGCTGCAGGAGCTATTGAAGCTGTGTACAGTATCCTGAATCTTCAACACCAGGAAATTTATCCTGCATTACAGTTTAAAGAACCAATTGCTGCTACGGGCTTACGCCCTGTTGATAGTTATGCGCAAAGACCGTTGCAACATGTAATGTCAAACTCGTTTGGGTTTGGTGGTAACTGTACTTCTCTTATTTTCTCAAAAGCCTGATACAACAAGCATGTTTTATATTCATCATACAACCTGTATTTCTCCTCAGCACACTTTTGGTGCTGTTGATATTGAACAGTTGTATGAATCGGTTAATAACCAGTTGAGAGTTCGTGAACCAGCCTATGAGGGTATTCCTCCCGGGATGTTGCGCAGGATGGGAAAAGCGGTTCGTTTCGGATTAGGCGCGGCATTGCCATTGGTAAGCAGAACAGAAAAACTGGATGGCATTATTATCGGTACTGCCAATGGGGGTATGGAAGATTGTATCAAATTCCTGAACCAGATCATAGACTACGAAGAAGGGTTGCTGGCACCGGGAAACTTTGTACAAAGCACGCCCAATGCTATTGCAGGCCAGGTAAGTATGATCAGCCGTAACAAAGCCTATAATATTACACACGTACATCGTGGATTGGCTTTTGAGACGGCAGTGCTGGATGCTGTGATGCATTTGAACAATCATCCTTCACACAATTATCTCCTGGGGGCGGTGGATGAGATCTCTGCCTACAATTACAATATTGATCTTTTAGCTGGTTGGTATAAAACGGAATCATCGACCAACCTGGAGCTCTATCAAAGCAACTCGCCTGCCAGCCTGGCCGGCGAAGGATCTGCTATGTTCCTGGTAAATGGAAGTTCTACAGGTGCATTGGCTCAGTTGCGTGCAATACAGACATTGCATACAGATGATGTACAGCTTGTACAAAACCAGTTAAGACAGTTTGTTGACAAATACCTGCCTGCAGGAGAAAGTCTTGATGTACTGCTGCATGGCGAAAACGGAGACAACAGGCTGACTGAATACTACACAGCTGTTGAATCCATTGCGGGCGAATCAACAACCATTGCACGCTTTAAACATATGAGCGGGGAATTTCCTACTGCATCTGCTATTGGATGCTGGCTGGCCTGCCTTGCATTGCAACAACAGTCATTGCCTGCACACATGGTAAAAAAGGCAGGTGCATCAACCGGTTACCGTAACATTTTACTGTACAACAACTATAAGGGCTTGCAAAATAGCTTTATGCTGTTCGCTGCTTTATAAATATTAGAGGGATGACATTCTTTAGGAGGGTGCTTTTTATAAAGCATATTGCTAAAGGACGCTATCTCTTTCTTATTTACTCCGGAAACTGCGATCTGTCAATATTAGGAATGATACGCAGTGCGTTTTTGTAATACACTTTTTTAAGGATAGGGTCTGGTAATCCCATACCATACATGCGCCAGAAAGCATGATACTTTTTATGATAGGGAAAATATTCGTCGTTTGTCTCCAGCACACGGAAGTAGGTAGCATATTCTTCAGGTACCCAACTGTCTTTGCCAAATAAAATACGATCCTGGTATTTTTCAAAAAACTGTCGGGCTGCACGTGGCTGCCTGCCCAGCTCGGCAATTACAGCACCAAACTCCACCACTACATTAGGCATATCATTCAGTAGTTGCCCCAGTTTAGTAAGATCATTAGGATACCAGCCAAAATGCGCTGCAATGAAAGTAGTTTTGGGATGTTTCTTAAACATGCGGTGTTGTTCTTCTATCAGTGCTTCCCATGGAGCCGGGTTACTGGCATCTCTTTTACGTTCCGGATGCGTTTTAATTTCCAGCCAACGCTCGTTGTGTTCATCTTCCGGATCCCAGAACGATTTTGGATCAGCAGTGTGTATCAGTATCGGAATCTTCAGTTCAGCACACTTATCCCAAATGGCATCCAGCCGCGGGTCATCTACTGTAACACGTTTACCCGTATTATCTTTTACAGAAAAGCCAAGGTTCTTAAAGATTTTCAGACCATTGGCGCCATTTTTTACATCCTCTGCCAGTTGTTCTACGGCCTTTTCCGTCCAGCCGGGCTCACCAATGCCACTGAAGGTAATGTTCGCAAAAACAATAAAACGTTTCGGTGCTGTAGTGTGAATATTGGTCAGCATGTTTTTTAGCCCGCTTCCATTGCCACCACTCAGGTTCACCATCACCTGCATATTCAGTTTGTTCATATCGGTAAGCAGGCTGTTGAGATCTGACGGCCCCATGCGTGATTGATGATTGTGTACATCAATGAAGGGAAATTTAGCGCGTGTTAACGGGTGTTGGGGAACAACCAGTGTAGAGACGGGTTCATATTTTTCAAAGTCCATGGTCTGGGCGTTTACCGCATACAACAAGAAGATGGACAATAAGGAAAAGGTAAATTTTTTCATCTGGTGATGTTTTGTACAGGAAAACTATAGCTGGACGAAAATAACAGGAAACCGCCGGTCCAACCTTAACAAGGATTTAAAAAAGGCTTGACCCATGATTGCCGCCTGCCAATTCATGCTTAGCGAGGGCCTTACGAAGTTGCCCCATGGCTTACAATACGCACCTGGTCTCCGACCGGGATGGCCAATTCCGTGTCTCCAATTCATCAACACTCCTCGCAACTGACGGCTCAATGCCGTTAAATTATCCAGTATCCGACATCCCGTACGTTTTCTGCTTTTGGCTAATCCTGGTACCTGGCAAATCCTGCCCTGACAGGGGTTTGATTCGGTATTCCTTCGCTATTGCTTCGGTATTGGTCCGTATTTCCTTCGGTATTTGTTCGCCCTAAGAGCGCATAAAATAAGGGTTTGATACGAATGAATAACGAATGAGGTACGAAGCAGTATGGACCCAGGCATAGTACAGTATTAGACTGTAAATGAGTCAGTTGGAGGAGGATGGAGCTGTGATGACCTGAGAAATAAAGGAATTAGAAGGGCAGAACTGGGAATTAGTTATAATGGCTTGATGGTTGTGCGGTTTGATTGTTATAGCTGTTGGCCATTTTTACCCGCTGCTGCCGGGATCGTAAGCTTACCGGTGGTTCCCGGGTTCGATTCCGGTCCATGTTAAAAGCGCATTTTCTAAAAATGCGGATTGGGGAGAAATTGCTGATAAGGAGGCAAGAGGGAAATACATATCTACTTTATTCAGAAGCAGTTGCTAACCGGCTGAAGCGGATATTGTGTTCTTTGCCTGGGAGCTCTTCTGTGCCTTACAGGAAGCTTCTCCGGACTTAATTCAACGACATTAATTGACGACTCAGGATTGCTGTCTGCCAATTCCCCCACTGATTCATAGACCTGTGATCCCTTTTTTATAAAATACGTTTTTACCATGGATACGCCTTTAGCTTACCTCAGGTTCCTGATGGGTTCTCCCTCTGTTTGTACATGATTCTGATATAAAAACTAATAGATCGGAACAAAAATGATGACTTGCAGGAGGATGCATACTGAAAAAGCAGGTAATAAGGAGCCTGGCAGAAACAGATCGTTCTGTTCAATAATCGCCTGGCTGAATACAGAAGTGCGGAAGTTTTTACCTGTATTGCAGTCTTCGGGATATGATAGAAGGGAATTTTGTAAACTTTAGATACCCAGTTCCTTCAGAACATTTTGAATACGCTGGTTCAATGTGTCATAATCGGTATAGCCTTTTGCCAGCAGATAAAATTTAGATTCACCTGATTGTAAAAACACTGCAGGGAAACCTGTTACCTGTAATTGTTTGCACAAGGCAAATTCATAGTAAGCCTTTTCTTTGTACGCTTCACTTTTCAGTTTTTCATAAAAAGTCTCTGCCGGGATATTCCATTTTTCCAGCAAATGCCTGTAGGCCTCATTATCATCAAGGTCACGACCTTCATAATTCAGTGCATATTGCAGATCTGAGGCAAACTCCACCTGCTTCTCCGGGTAATATTCTTTAAAAATGCACATAGCAATAGCCGGCTTCTCTGAATCAGGAAACCAGTCACTCTGATCGGGATTATTGATGTGCCATAGAAAATCCTCACCAAAGCGAATACCTGTATGTTCTTCCACCGTTTTGTACGCTTCTTTAATGTAACCAGCCATTACGCTGATTGGCTGTGGCTTTTCACTGATGATCATGCCTCCCGAGAGTACTTCGAAGGGAATACGGTCTTCATATTGCTTTGCGACCCTGCTGATTACAGGACTAAATCCATAGCACCATCCACAATAAGCGTCGTAACAATAATAAATAGTCAGCGTCATGGCCGCGAATGTACAACTTCTCACTTTTTAATAAATATGGGCATTCAGGAGTGTTAATAGATCTCATTTGGGTATTAATAAAACACTGTACAAAACGACCATAAATTGATCCATTTCGGGTATACAGCCAGTTTAGTAATATAAATCATATAGTTAGGAGCGTATAAACTTTGTATTATAGATCAGGCCTATAAGATGTGACAATTTTGTTAACATTTCATTCGTTCCTTTGGACTGATTTTTAAATCCCAATACTCAATAAAAAACTGTCTTATGAAGCCCTCTCTACATTCTTCCCGAATGGGCAAATTGCTGCCACTGGTGTTATTAATGTTGACAAGCATTGTTGCTAAAGCACAGTTGAAAATAGGAGACAATCCTACCAGTATTCAGAAATCATCTATCCTGGAACTAGAAAGTACAAGACAAGGTTTGCTCTTGCCGCGCCTTGCTGATACTGTTGCCATCAACCTGCTTAATCCACCGGATGGTATGATCATTTACCTCAATACTGATAAAAGTCTTCGTTTGCGTAGCAATGGTAGCTGGAAAAAAATAGCAGACCTTACAGAGGCATCCTCCAACTGGTCCTTAACCGGCAATACAGGTACTGATTCTACATTGAATTTTCTTGGTACAGTAGATGGCAAGCCATTGGTAATGAAAACCAGTAATACAGAACGTTTGCGTATTAGCTCCAACGGTAATGTTGGTATTGGGACCAATGCTCCTACTGCTGCATTGGATGTAAACGGATCTGTAAAACTGGAAAGCATTGCTGCAGGAACCAACGAACTTGAAGTATTGGTATTGGCTGCTGATGGTTCTGTGTTTAAAAGAACCATGTCTTCCACTGCTTTTCAGAATGCAATAAAAGCCATCAATGGCATACAGAGACAAACACTTTCATTGACTGCTGCTGCCAGTGATACATCTAATAGCGTATTGGTGCAAAACCGTGATGCAGATAGCACCATTGCTGTTTACCTGCCTGTTCAGAACGGATCTGCAGGAGCATCCAAACCTTATGGCTTTCTGACTTATACTGACTGGCAGAAAATACAAAGCGGCATTCAGACCATTACCATTGGTGCAGTGGCTTCCATACCCAATGCCAATGGTGCATCTATCGTTGCAGATAGTACATCACGCCAGATCATATTGCACCCTGCCGATGCTACCAACCCCGGTATAGTAACAGCCGGTACACAAACCTTTGGTGGCGATAAAACATTCAATAATAATGTAACAGTAAACGGAACATTAAACCTGAACAATGTAACCAATAACAGCTCAGCAGACTCTGTGCTGGTACTGAGCAATGGTGTGGTACAAAAAAGACAGGTAAGTGCTGCTGCATTTGGCAATGCTATTCGCAGTATTAACGGTAACAGGGATACTGCACAGGGCATCGCTTTTAAAGCAACCGGCACAGACCTTACGGTATCTACTAATGGCGCAGACAGCATTTTCCTGAATGTGCCCGATGCAGCTGCTGCCGCGCGTGGTGTGGTAAGTACTGCAGCCCAGACCTTTGGTGGTAACAAAACTTTTCAGGACAGTGTAAATGCCGCTAAAGCCATTTTAGTAGGCAGTACAGGCAGCGCCAATTCTACTGTACAGGTAGATGGTTCTATTGCAATGGCCATTAAAACGGTGCCTAGTAGCTATACTGTTACTGCGGCCGATAATACTATCCTGGCCAATACCAGTTCAGCTGCCATTACAATTACACTCCCTTCGCCTACAAATATTGCCGGACGTATTTACACTATTAAAAAGATCGGTACTGGTGGTATTGATAACCAGCTTACCATTTCCCCTTCCTCCGGAACTATTGATGGAGGCACTACCTACATAATCTATAATGATTGGACCTATGTAACGCTGCAAACAGACGGCAGCAACTGGTATATCATTAAGAAGTAAACCGGACATTTTTTTAACGCAAGTCATTATGCCAATGACAAGGTGGCTATTTGTATTAACGTTAATGATGTTAACCGGTAGCAGATTGTTTGCCCAGCAATTGAAATTGGGAAAACAGCCCTATTTGGTTGAAAAGTCGGCTGTGCTTGAACTGCTCTCTGATAACCAGGGATTATTGTTCTCGCGCATCAGCGATACGAACGTCATTAATGCATTGATCCCCCCGGATGGTATGGTGATCTTTTTTACCGGCACCAAACAACTATTGGTAAGATCTAATGGATACTGGCAACCGCTTTTATTTTCCGCAGCACTTGGAAATAATTACTGGTCAGTAAATGGCAATAGTAACGGGGCGTTGAAAAAGCTCGGTACAACAGATAATTTTGCACTGCCCTTTGTTACTAATAATACGGAGTGGATGCGTCTTACTACGGGAGGAAACCTGGGCATTGGTAATACGGCACCTTCCGAAAAACTGGATATAACCGGCAATCTCAAATTCTCCGGTGCCTTAATGCCTAACAATACAGCCGGAACAGCCGGCTACCTGCTTACCTCTGCCGGTACAGGTGCTGCTCCAACCTGGACCAATCCATCAACCCTGATCAGTTCATCTTCGTGGATACTGAATGGCAATGGCGTGAGTAGCCTCACCAGTTTAGGAACAACTTCTGCTTTCGACCTGCCGTTTATTACCTCCAATACCGAACGCATGCGGCTTACTACCACAGGTCGTCTCGGTATTGGCAATACAGTGCCTACGGAAGTATTGGATGTAACGGGCAACATGAAATTTTCCGGTGCTTTAATGCCTAATAATGCGGCCGGCACTTCTGGTTACCTGCTTACTTCTGCCGGTACGGGTGCTGCTCCTACATGGACAAACCCTGCTACCGTAGTTGGCTCTACTTCCTGGATACTGAATGGTAACAATGTTAGCAGTGTTACCAGTATAGGAACTACCTCTGCCTTCGATCTGCCATTTATTACTTCCAATACCGAACGCATGCGACTCACTACTACCGGTCGGCTTGGTATTGGCAACACGGCTCCTACAGAAGTATTGGATGTAACAGGTAATATGAAATTTTCAGGCGCTTTGATGCCGGGCAATAGTGCCGGCACCTCTGGTTATCTCCTTACTTCTGCCGGTACGGGTACTACACCTACCTGGACTAACCCGACTACAGTGGTGAGTTCTTCTGCATGGGCACTGAATGGCAACAATGTTAGTAGTCTTACCAGGTTTGGAACCACTTCTGTTTTCGATCTCCCCTTTATTACTTCTAACACCGAACGCATGCGGCTTACCACCACGGGTAGGCTTGGTATTGGTAATACGGCTCCTACCGAAGTGTTGGATGTAACAGGAAATATGAAATTTTCCGGCGCCTTAATGCCGAATAATGCGGCCGGCACCTCCGGCTACCTGCTTACTTCTGCTGGTACGGGTGCTGCTCCAACCTGGACAAACCCTACTACCCTGCTCAATGCAACATCCTGGGCGTTGAATGGAAACGGAGTGGGCAGTGTTACCACTATCGGTACTACTACAGCATTTGACCTACCTTTCATTACCTCCAATACCGAACGCATGCGGCTTACTACCACGGGGCGGCTTGGTATTGGTAACACAGCCCCTACAGAGGTATTGGATGTAACAGGCAACATGAAACTCTCCGGCGCTTTGATGCCCAATAATACGGCCGGAACATCCGGCTACCTGCTTACTTCTGCTGGTACAGGAACTGCACCCACGTGGACCAATCCCTCTACCCTGATCGGTTCCTCTGCCTGGTCCCTGGGTGGTAATGGGGTAGCTTCAACAACAAACATTGGTACTACCACTGGTTTTGACCTGCCCTTTATTACTTCCAATACGGAGCGCATGCGGCTTACCACAGCCGGCAGACTTGGCATTGGTAATACAACCCCCACGGAGATATTGGACGTAACCGGCAACATGAAATTCTCCGGCGCCTTAATGCCCAATAATACAGCCGGAACATCTGGTTACCTTCTTACCTCAGCAGGTACAGGATCTGCCCCTACCTGGACCAATCCAACGACTTTATTGAACGCAACATCCTGGGCATTGAATGGCAATGGCGTCAGTAACACTACGAGTATTGGTACAACAACTTTTTTTGATCTGCCCTTTATTACCTCCAATACCGAACGGATGCGACTTACAACCAGCGGTAACCTTGGTATTGGTAATACAACTCCCTCTGAAAAACTCGATGTAACGGGCAATATGAAGTTCTCCGGCGCTCTGATGCCTAATAACACAGCCGGAACATCCGGTTACCTGCTTACCTCAGCTGGTACAGGATCTGCTCCCACCTGGACCAACCCCTCTACCCTGATTGGTTCCTCTGCGTGGTCCTTAGGTGGTAATGGGGTAGCTTCAACAACAAACATTGGTACTACCACTGGTTTTGACCTGCCGTTTATTACCTCCAATACGGAGCGCATGCGCCTTACCACAGCCGGCAGACTTGGCATTGGTAATACAACCCCCACGGAGATATTGGACGTAACCGGCAACATGAAATTCTCCGGTGCCTTAATGCCTAATAATACAGCCGGGACATCCGGCTACCTGCTCACCTCAGCAGGTACAGGATCTGCCCCCACCTGGACTAACCCTTCTACCTTGATTGGTGCTACAGCATGGGCATTGGGTGGAAATAGTGTAAGCAGTACTTCTAATTTTGGTACTACTTCTTCGTTCGACTTACCTTTTATTACAGCCAATACAGAACGTATGCGTATCACCAATACCGGTCGGGTTGGTATTGGTGTCACTAACCCTGCAAATCCATTGGTAGTAAAAGATACTTTAGAGATCCGCCGTACAGGAACACTTTCAGAGTTGCTGTTTACCAACACCTCCGGAACAGGTGATTTCAGGATCGGCAGCGATGGTAATGATATTTTCTGGCAAGGTGGCGGTGGAAGAAATCTGCAGATGGGGGCTTTCTGGACAGTTGTGCTGACTGGTGACCGTCAGTCATCTACTTTCCCGGCATATACAAACGGTACAAGTGGTACGGGTGTGTTGGTACAGGGACAACGGGATGCCAGTGTTCCCCTGGCAATACAGGCAAACTCTGCAACCCAAAGCAGTAATCTTACAGAGTGGAGAAATAGCAGTGGAGCTGCATTGAGTGCTATCAATAATACTGGTCGCCTGGGTTTGGGAAATAATGCACCTGCTGAGGTACTGGATGTAACGGGCAATATGAAATTTTCCGGCGCTTTAATGCCCGGCAATACAGCGGGTACTTCTGGCTATTTACTGGCCTCATCAGGAGCAGGCACTGCGCCCACCTGGACAAACCCTGCAACTCTTATTGGAAATACTGCCTGGGCATTGGGCGGCAACGCGGTTACTACAACAACCAATATGGGAACTACTACTGCCTTTGATCTGCCCTTTATTACCAATAACACAGAGAAAATGCGTATCACCAGTTCTGGTAATGTAGGCATTGGTTCTTCTTCTTTTGATGTAAATAATGCAGAGAAATTACTGGTTGATGCCGGCACAAATACACAGTCTTATAATGTCATCAGCGGTAAAGGCACTATTAATAATTATCTGCAGTTAAATATTCAGAACAGATCATCGGGCGATGTTGCCAGCTCTGACTTGGTAGCAACTGCCAACAATGGAAGTGAAACGGCCAACTTTGTTGATCTTGGTATCAACTCCAGCGGGTTTACGAATACTGTCTATCCCATTATTGGCGGGGCGAACAATGCTTATCTATATAGTACAGGAAATGATTTTGTGATCGGTAATGCCATTTCAGGAAAAAATCTTCGCTTTTTTACAGGAGGCTATGCTACCACCAATGAACGAATGCGTATTGATGGCAGCGGTAATGTTGGAATAGGTACAACATTGCCCTCTACCACTTTGCATGTAAAGAGCACCGCCACTGATGACTCTGGCTTAAGGCTCGAAAACCTGACAAGCAGTTCAGCTACTACCAGTAATGCTGCTGTATTGGGAGTAGATGCAACCGGAAAGGTCGTTAGAGCTAAAAGACCTGTGTATTACAGTGGAGGTGCCGGGGGAGGAACCGCTACAACTGAAGATGTGACAAAGGTTTGGGTAGTTGATGTTGCAAACACCTCTACCGGAATTCAAACAATTACTTTTCCCACCAATGTTACATTCACCAATGTTCTCAATATACAGGTTACGGCTAAGGGAGGATCAGGTGGTATAACAGTTGCTCCCATTGCTACAGTTACCAGTAATACCAATAGCAGTGTTACTATCAGGGTAATGGAAAGTAAGTCAACAACTGTTGTTCTGTTAAATACTGCAGTAGAAGGCCTTGAACCTCATACTGATACTAATACCCGCATTTACATTCGCGTAGAGGGTAATTAAATAGCATGAATGTAAAACCCGTAAATACAATTTGCTTTATTATACTACTGATAACCGGGCTTTGTCGGTATTCAATAGCTCAATCAGGGTTTTATGTTCCTGCTACAGGTAAGATCTTCTTTAATGGTGATACGGCAACTATTTTCTCCAATGTCATTAACATGGGTAAATTAGGTGTTGGGCAAAAGGCAGTAGTAAACTTTTCAGGCAAAATATGGGAGAACGATCCGCAGTCACTGATCACCGACGAAAGCAATAATGGAGAAGGGGTTACCGGTATTGGCGGATTGGTCCGTTTCCGGTCCGATAGCACACGTCAGCAATTGAATGGTGGCTATAACTCTGCCAGCAGATCAGGGCCAATGTTTGCCAGCTTTGAATTGCAAAATAAGCTAGGCCTTGAACTGGTAAACAGCAGTAGTAAAATAAGGCATGGACTGCATTTACAGAATGGGCTGTTTTACCTGCAGAACAATATACTGGTGGTTGGTGATGGTGGTCCCGGAACAATTTCCGGCTATGATTCTTCGCGCTATATCGTTACGGGTAATGCCCCTGGCATGGGTTTATTGATCCGGGAAAGTATTAAAGCAGGCGATGAGATCGTCACATTCCCTATTGGTCCGCGTGATTATGCCTATACACCTGCTGCAGTTAAAACCAGTTCTGCACTTGGCGACGATTATTATGCCACTGTATTTGATGGTGTAAAAACCAATGTAACATCCGGGAATAACATTATTGATGAAGGAGTGAATACTACCTGGCAGATTGGTAAACGATTTCGTCCCAGCCAGGATGAGGTAGAAATATATTTGCAGCATCCGCAGGATAGGGAAGGAAGCATCTTTGCTGCAAACCGAAATTCCAGTTACGTTTCATTTTTCAATGGTAACCAATGGGACTCTACTCAGTCATCGGTTACCGTCCCTGCAGGGTATCTTACTTCCGGGCCGCCTATAGCAACGAGCTATGTAAACAACCGTAACTTCTCTGGTATTTTTCCGGCGTCAGGATATTTTACAAAGTTCACACATAAGAGTGTCGTTGCGCTTCCACGTACAAATCTTGTATTCAATGCCTATCGTGTAAATGCCCTGCGCGTGTTTACTTATTGGGCCACAAAGCCGGAAGTCAATATCAAATACTTTGTTGTACAACGTAGGTTGGATAATGAAACAACCTTCAGTAACCGCGACACCGTGTTGTCGAAAGCTCCGGGTGGCTTTAGCAGTAGTCTGTTGCGCTATGCAATTGATGATGATAACGCACACACCAGTTATAGCTATTATCGCCTGATGATGGTAGATTATAATGGCAATATTTCTTACTCTGATATTGTTGTTGTAGCTGGTACAGATAATAAGCTGTTGATTAAGATCTGGCCAAACCCAAGCCCGACAGGACGCTTCTATGTTGGTATCAATACGCCACTGGTTGTAAAATCTATTGTGGTATGGGATGTGCTGGGTCAGAAATTGCAACAAGTACAAGTGCTGAACCGCGACGTAATTCCAATGTATATCGCAAGACCCGGTTCTTATTATATCGGTTTCTATGCTGAGGGCGGACGTGTGCTGGAAAGCCGTAAGCTGATAGTAACCGGCTACTGATAAATTGTATAGCCTTATGCTTTTCCTGTCTGTACGGGTTTTTCCGGTTTTCTTGTCCAGCGTGAAAGTTCCGTGGCATCAAACATCAGGATCAGAACACTGTCTTTTATTTTATAGTGATTGGTACGTACCAGGTTCTCAAGAAAAGCGTGTTCATTATAACCGATACAGGCCATTTTAGTTGTGATCATGTCTTTACCAAAAGTAAGACTGGTGTCAGTAAGTACAAAAGACCCACTCAGGCGGTTACAGCCTGTATTGCCTGAAACCCGTCGTTTTGCCAGGTCAAAATTTAATGAAGGTATTTTTCCGGTTGCTGTATCTGATGGCAACACGGCCTGCAAAAACCATTCTCCACGTAGTCCTGCTGTATCCTGTGCTACAGGTATAGTAGTCATCATTGCCGTAGGGCTATCTGCTGTAGTAACTGCAGACGTGTCACGAGTTGTAATATCGCTGCCGGTTGAATTATTGTTGCAGGCCAGCAACAGTAATATCGCGGCAAAAGTTAATCGTTGCATATAGAATGTTTTTAGTTAACAAACAGTACAACAGCTAAACATCTGCCTTAACCGGACAGATAGCGGGTTTGCGCAACTGCTATCTGCAAAAAAACAATGCCAGCAAAGCTGCTGGCATTCAATATCGTTTTATTGTAAAGAAGGATCTGCGAAAGTATTGCCCTTACTGAGATCACCGGTTTCGAAGCCCTTTTTGAACCAGTACACACGTTGGGCGGAAGTGCCGTGTGTAAATGATTCCGGCACTACGTAGCCACGTGCCTGCTTCTGCAAACGATCATCTCCAATGGCATTGGCTGCATTGAGGGCTTCATCAATATCATTGGGCTCCAGTATATTTTTCATTTTCTGATCATAGTGTGCCCATATGCCTGCATAAAAGTCAGCCTGTAATTCAAGCATCACAGAATATTTATTGTATTCTGTTTCGCTTAACTGCTGACGCAGCTTATTCATTTTAGCGGAAGTACCATTAAGGTACTGAATGTGATGACCTACCTCATGTGCAATTACATAAGCCATGGCAAAATCACCCGGCGCATTCAGATTGTGCTGCATTTCTTCATAAAAAGAAAGGTCGATATACACTTTCTGATCGCCCGGACAGTAAAATGGTCCGGAAGCTGCACCTGCAATACCACAGGCAGATTGCACCTGGTTACGGAACAATACAAGTGTAGGTGCTTCATAAGTGTGTCCTTGTTCCTGGAATAGTTTGCCCCACACATCTTCTGTATCCGCCAGCACTACTTTTACAAAACTGGCTCTTTCATCATCCTTCGCCTGTTCTTCGGAACTCATTTGTTGCGTACTACCCTGCTGGGGCGACAGTTGCTGTGTAAGCTCTGAAGGATCGCCACCCATCAATAGTTTTATTACAATAACAATAACGCCTACAATACCACCACCTACGGCCAATCCGCCACCGGATATGCCACGACGGTCTTCAACATTGGTGCTTTCGCGCCTGCCTTTCCATAACATAGACTAGAAGTTTTTGGTCAACAGAAAAATGATCCCGGGTAGTTTTAAAGGGCGGATCGGAAAATGTTCTTTACAAATATAATTATTTCCAGTGGCCTTCCGGTAGCTGCTTCAACAACAAGGATGGTTGTTTTTGTTTAAACATTATACTGACCGCTATACAGCATTATTGGCCGTAAATTAATTATGTTAACTTTCACCCAGCTATGTTGCAGGATAATTTATTACTGGTGATAGCCCTCTTGATGGGTGCCTCCCTGTTATCTATTTTAAGTAAGAAGCTCAATATTTCTTACCCTATTTTTCTTGTATTGGCAGGACTTGCCATTGGCATTATACCCGGTATTCCGCATGTATCACTGGACCCGGATTTTGTATTTGTTATCTTTTTACCGCCGTTGCTGTACTCCGCTGCATGGAATACATCGTGGAATGATTTCTGGTTTTATAAACGTTCCATTGGCCTGCTTGCATTTGGATTGGTCATTTTCACTGCAGGCGCAGTAGCGGTTGTTGCCAATAAAATAATACCAGGCTTTTCATTGCCCCTGGGGTTTTTATTAGGCGGCATTATTTCTCCGCCTGATGCTATTGCTGCCACCAGTGTATTACAGAACTTAAAAGTTTCGAGAAGGGTGATTACCATTCTTGAAGGAGAAAGTCTTGTAAATGATGCATCGAGCTTGATCGTATTTCGTTTTGCACTGGCCACCATTTTAACCGGTCAATTCAGTTTGTGGAAAGCCGAGGTCAGCTTTTTTGAAGTGGCGATCATGGGTATTATTATCGGGCTTGCTATCAGCCATATCATTTATGCAGTTCACCGGTTTTTACCAACCACGCCTAGTATTGACACGGCTATCAGCCTTATTACCCCTTACCTGCTATACCTGGCAGCAGAGCATTTTCACTATTCCGGTGTACTATCAGTAGTAAGTGGCGGCCTGTTCCTTTCTTTCAGATCGCATGATATTTTCAGTTACGGGTCGCGATTACAATCAAAAAGTGTTTGGGATACATTGGTTTTCCTGCTCAATGGAGTTGTGTTTATCTTAATTGGATTGCAATTGCCTTTTATTGTGGAAGGACTGGGTGGTTATTCATTGAAAGATGCCATCTGGTATGCTGTGATCATAAGTATTGTCACTATCGTTGTACGATTACTGTGGATCTTCCCTGCTGCCTACCTTCCAAGAAGGCTGAGTCACCGTATTCGCAAACGTGAGTCAGATCCGGGGTGGAAACAGGTTTTGGTAGTGGGTTGGAGCGGCATGCGTGGCGTGGTTTCCCTGGCATCAGGTCTCTCTATTCCATTAATGGCCAATGGTGCAGACTTTCCGCATCGTAACCTTATATTGTTTATCACCTTCACAGCTATTTTATGTACGCTGGTATTACAAGGCATAAGCCTTCCCTGGCTTATCAGGATATTAAAGATAGAAGTACAGGAAAACGAGGAAACGCAGGAGTTGAGTTTGCGGCTAAAGCTCGCAGAAATCGCTTTGGATTACATGGACGAAAAATATACAGAAGAAAGTGCCACGGTAGAGCCCTTCAGACGACTTAAAGAACGCTATGAACGCATGGCCGAAAATGCGAACAAACAATTGTCGCAAACCGAAGAAAAAGATGCCGGCGTTGCTTCCTATATTCCCAGGTACAGGGAAATGCTGTTGGGACTTGTAGATGTACGAAGAACTGAATTGGAGCGGATGCGCAGAAATAAAGAGTACAATGATGAACTGATACGCAACAAGGAATATGAACTTGACCTGGAAGAAGCAAGACTGAGAAGATAATGGGATCAATATATTTCAAACGATTGTCAACTAATGCTTATGAAACACCTTTTGTTATTGCATGGCGCACTTGGCACAGGCGATGATCTCAATAAGTTGCAGGTAGCGCTGGAAGATTCTTTTATTGTGCATGTATTTCATTTCAGTGGTCATGGAGGCTTGCCTTTGCCCAAAGAAAAGTTTTCAATTGACCTGTTTGTACAGGATGTGTTGAACTACCTGAAAAAGGAACAGCTGGAAACTGTAAATATCTTTGGCTACAGCATGGGCGGGTATGTAGGAATGTACCTCGCAAGACATGCTGCCCGGCGTGTTGAAAAGCTGGCAACACTGGGAACCAAGTTCAATTGGGATGAAGAGATTGCTGCAAAAGAAACCAGCATGATGAATCCTGTACTCATTAGCCAAAAGGTGCCCGTATTTGCACAACAACTGCAACAGAAACATTCACTACAGAACTGGGAGGAAGTATTGGGCAAAACAGCTGCAATGCTTAACATGATGGGATCAAAAAATCCTTTGCAGGCGGACGATTATGCTTTGGTACAACAACCGGTACTGCTACTTTCAGGCGATAGGGATAAAATGGTGAGTGCCGCAGAAACTATTTCCATTTATAAACAACTTCCTGATGCAAGTGTTGGTATTCTGCCTTCCACCCCTCACCTGCTGGACCAGGTAGATACAGAGCTATTGGCTTTTAATCTTAAAAGATTCTTTTTGCGATAGCAGGGGCTTATGAAAGATGCTTTCTGATCTCTTTTACCAGTTCTTCAGGATTAAATGGTTTCACTACCAGTCCTGAAAGACCTGCCTGAAGGATGTCGTGCTCAATTTCGTTGGGAAGATTGGCGGTAAGGGCAATAATGGGAAGTTGCTCGCCACGTCTGCGTAATTGTCTTGTTGTTTCAAAACCATCCATCACCGGCATATTGAGGTCCATTAAGATCATGTTGTATTTTCCTGGTATCACTTTTTCCAATGCCTCTTCTCCGTTGGTAGCCACCTCTATGATGGCTCCGTTCTTTTCAAGAATGGATTGAACAACCATTACATTAAATGGATTGTCTTCTACTACTAATATGTGTACATCCTGTAAAGGCGCGATTGGCGCAGGTGCCTGATTGGCTGCAGGAGTTTCTGTAACAGATACAGGGATCAATGGAAAGGTTTGAGTGAAAAAGAATACAGAGCCTTTACCAGGTTCACTGTCCAGTTGCAGTTCTACATCCTGCAACTTTAAGATCCGTTTGGTAATGGCCAATCCTAAGCCGGTTCCGCCATAGCTGCGCGAAATGCTGGAATCGGCTTGTGTAAAGCGTTCAAAGATCAGTTGTTGTTTTTCCGGAGAGATGCCAATGCCGGTATCTGCAACGCTGATGGTAATGGTGGCGGATGTATCGGTAGCTGCAATTGTTTTAAAAGAGAGAATTACAGTTCCCTTTTCTGTAAACTTGATAGCATTCTGAACGAGGTTATAAATTACCTGGCTGGTACGTGTAGAATCACCTTGTACAAGCTGGGTATTCAGCTCTTTTGTGTCGAGCTTCAATGCGATACCTTTTTCTTCTGCACTGCCTTTTAGCCCGGCAACGATGTTCTCTCCTATTGAAACCAGGGACATAGGCTGCTGTTCAAAAACAACTTTTCCTGCTTCCAGTTTGCTGTAATCAAGAATATCATTTACGATCGAAAGCAGGTTGTTAGCAGAGAAAAGTAAAAGGTCCAGGTTCTTTTGCTGATCTTCTCTGGGTTTGTTTTCCAGGAGCACATGCGTCATTCCGATTACCACATTTAAAGGTGTGCGTATTTCATGCGACATATTGGAAAGGAACTCTGATTTTACCTGCAAAGCCTGCTGTGCTTTAGCAGCAGCCTGTTTCAACGCTGTTGCAAACCTGCGTGCCAGTACCAGTGATTGGAAAAAGAAGAATAGCAGGTATCCGAAGAATATTGCCACTCGCGGGGGAATCAGGATGCCGAAATATTCCAGGTTGGTGATCAGGAATACCAGTAACATAATTCCGCAACTGATCAATGCAAATACAGCGCCTACGCGACGGTATCTTGCTGCGCGGATACTTACATAAAATGCAAAACCAATATACCCGAACATTACACCAAGGAAAGGTGTAAGTCCTCGTGTAAATATTTCAGTAGGCGTAACAATGATTACCACTGAGTAGAGAATACAGTACCAGATAACTGCATTGATAACAATACGCTGGGTATCCTGGGGATACAGGCAGGTAATGTAATGTGCAAACAGGGCTACTGAAATTGTCAGAGAGGCGTATTCAAGTTTAATGGTCAGAAACCAGTTGAGATAAGGAAACAGTGAATGCAGCACATACGTATCAGTACCAATAATGCGATAACTGTAGACCAGGCAGAATAATGAAAAGAAAAATGCGGCCTTATCATGCCGGCCAATAATAAACAGCCCCAGGAAGAATAATCCGCCCATCAGTAAGCAGCCGGATAACACAAGGTCAACCGCTCTTTCCTGGTAGTTTTTTAAAGTAATGTCATCACGGTTGCCGATAAGGATATCCTTATAAGTTCCTCCGTTCACATGCCAGAAGTTGCTTACCTGCATCAGGACGTGCAAGGTGTCATAGCGTGGCGATAAAGGGATGATCTGGGTTACCCAGAATGGCTTAGAGTTGGCTGCACTGGTTCCTGTTTCGCCATTCTGTGCACTCAATACGCCATTAATATATAATTTGTAAGCACAGTAAACATCGGGTAATTCAAGCCCCAGCTTTGGGCGGTCTTTTGGCAAAAGCACTGTGAGCTGGTAGGTGGCATAGCCTTTTGCCGGTAACGTTTGTCCGCGGAATGTAGATTTGTTCCAGAGCCTTGGGATGGCAAGGACATCATTTGTGGTAATGGAATCTCCGGGCATTACCAGTTTGTTCCAGTAAAACTTCCATTCACCCCTTAAGGCAACAGGTGATTTTAAAGAACCGGGAGACCTCAGGTCCACTATGCCATTTTTTACAATAGGATCATTCGCTGCCAGGCATTGCGTTGATGCAAGGCCTGCGCAAATCATAAGGCATATGATCAGCACGTAATGCTTCATGGATGTACAGAAGAAAAGCCTGCTACCTACAGGCAGTAATTCTTACAACGAAATTGTTGTAAAAAAATGATTATCTGATCAGAAAATTGCAGCAAGGCGTGATTATTAACACAATAGGGTACGCGTAAACACCTACATTTTGCGTGATCCGGGTAAAAAACAAAAGCCTTCCTGCACGGAAGGCTTTTGCGTATGTGTAGTGATCAAATACTATTTGTGCTCCAGTAATTTGAAGAATTGATCCAGCTGAGGCAGGATAACGATACGTGTGCGACGGTTAGCGGAACGTCCTTCTGCATCATCGTTAGAAGATACAGGAACATACTCAGCGCGACCAGCTGCTGTAATATGAGCAGGATTCAGGCCATATTGGCTCTGCAGGATACGTACAACAGATGTAGCACGTTTAACTGACAGATCCCAGTTATCAACCAGGATACCTCTCTGGAATGATACATTATCAGTATGACCTTCAACCATGAAGTCGATATCTGGTTGGTTTTTCAGCACAGTTGCAACTTTACCCAGTACTGTTTTTGCTTTCTCGGTAACGTCGTAGCTGCCGCTTTTGAACAACAGCTTGTCAGAGATGTCGATATAAACAACACCTTTGTCAACTTTGATATTAACATCAGTATCATCCAGGTTGCCGATAGCACCTTTCAGGTTAGTAACCAGCGCCAGGTTTAAAGAGTCTTTACGAGCCATAGCCTGTTGCAGGTTCTGGATATAAGCGTCTTTAGCGCCAATATTGTCCAGAGACTTCTTAATGCTTTCAGCCTGTGCAGTAGAAATAACTGACAGATCCTGCAGTTGTTTCAGTGCAACGTTATTGTTTTCTTTCAGGAACGCGATTTGTTTTTGCAGAGCGTCAATCTCGCCTTGTAATGCAGCATTCTTTTTATTGGCATCAGCGCCCAGAGTTGCTTTGTCATCATTACATTTTTTCAGATCGTTCTGGAGTGCATTGTAAGCAGAATCCAGTAAACGGTTTTTCTCCTGCTCTTGTTTTAATTTTTTGGTGCTTACACAGGAAAACAGCATGATGCTCGACAATGCTGCTACTGATACTTGTTTGAAATTCATAATCGGATTTGAGTTTTATAAATGATTAGTAAACTTGGTGCATGATAATAACAAATTGATTATTACGCAAGTTCCGTGCCTTATAACGGGGCGTAAAGGTATAGTATCGTATTAAATTAGATTTCAAGTAAAGAGTTAATAAAGCGATTTAAGGTTTTTTTAATTCATTCATCACTAAGCGTGGGCGCAAATATATAATGAACAATAAACTATCTGCGATCACACAGTAATTAGTTTTTGTTTTTCGATGCTATGGACAATATTACACTGTTCATAGTAGTATTTGTAGCTATATGAAGCAACAGGGTTGCCGATACGGTAGGCGAAATAAAACTATGAAAATGATAAGAGATACAACTTGCAGAGGTGCCGGAGTGGTGTAAAGTTGGTTTCACAGGGCTTTTCAGGATTGGGTTATTATAATCAACGCAACTATTTGTCTGTATAGTATGCTTGTGGCATTTATTAAAAGTACTAACAGCTTAATAACTACGGTTCATTAGCTCCTTCTCAATAACTGCGCCAAAAATATAACATCAGTTATAATAAAACACTTATTAGTGACCTACCCCTATTAATTAGTGACCTACCCCTATTAAAATCTTGCCGGGTATTATGATTTTTTTGGAGTTAAAACAGTTTAAACTATTGTGATTGCCATTAATAATTAAGAAAGAGTAACCAGTGTTCCTGACAGTATCTGTGCGAACAGATCAAAAACAGGAATCTATAGATTGCTACTACTCTGCCACATAAAAAATACCGATGATCTTTTTCCCCGGATAAACTCACTTGTAATGTTTCCTATAGTATGATCACTGCGCTGCGAATGAGTATTTATCAGATCTGTTTTAAATCAGTGCATGAACCTTCTTTTATCTGCTGTTTGCTTAATATTATATACATGATGAAACCTTCGTATGTCTGATTGCCTTTTTCGGGGAAAAATATTACCACAAAGTGGTATTGCCTTGTAACCTTTTTTTCCATCACTTTGTAGCTGTTTCAGCCATCGCCTTTTCCTGAATTAGTTCTTTTGCCACATAATTTCTCATGTGGGTCACCCTGCCAATTCCTTGGCAGGGTTTTTAATTGCCGCGATGTCCAAAATAATTAGCTAAGTTTTGCTAAAATAATTAGTGTTGATAAGATAATTTCCCCTACCTTTGGTAAACGGTAATTTTGAAATACTAAAACCTATATATATGTCAAATAGCGAAAAACTGAAAGCTCTGAAGCTTACAATGGACAAGATTGAAAAAGATTTTGGGAAGGGTAGTGTGATGATGATGAATGAAAAATCGCAGGATGTAATGGAAGTTGTGTCAACCGGCTCCATTGGTCTTGATTCTGCTTTAGGAGTTGGCGGTTTTCCGAAAGGACGTATAATAGAGATCTATGGACCTGAGTCTTCCGGTAAAACAACCATCGCAATACATGTAATTGCAGAAGCTCAGAAAAAAGGTGGTATGTGTGCCATTATCGATGCTGAGCATGCCTTTGATAGTATCTATGCTAAAAAATTAGGTGTTGATGTAGACAATCTGCTGATCTCTCAGCCGGATTATGGTGAGCAGGGACTTGAAATTGCCGACAGGCTTATTCTGTCAGGTGCGCTGGATGTAGTGGTAATTGACTCTGTGGCTGCCCTGGTACCAAAAGGTGAACTGGAAGGTGAAATGGGCGATAGTAAAATGGGCCTGCAGGCCCGTCTGATGTCTCAGGCTTTGCGTAAACTTACCGCCACTATCAATAAAACCAACACCATCTGTATTTTCATTAACCAGCTACGCGAAAAGATTGGTGTAATGTTCGGCAACCCCGAAACAACTACCGGTGGTAACGCCTTAAAATTCTATGCTTCAGTTCGCCTCGATATCCGTCGCATGGCGCAGATCAAAGACGGTGACGAAGCAATTGGTAACCGTGTAAAAGTAAAAGTGGTAAAAAATAAAGTAGCTCCTCCTTTCCGTAGTGCAGAGTTTGATATTGTATTCGGAGAGGGTATTTCCAAAACAGGTGAAATACTTGATTCCGGCGTAGAGCTGGGAATTGTACAGAAAAGCGGAAGCTGGTTTAGCTACAACAGCGATAAATTAGGCCAGGGACGTGATGCTGTAAAACAGTTATTGCGCGATAATCCTGAACTGTCTAATGAAATTGAAGTTAAGATCAGGGAGAAGATCAAAGAAATGCAGTCGGCTGAATAAGCATGATTATATATGGGTTAGTAAAACTAAACGGTCCCGGTTTCCACCAGGACCGTTTTTTTATATCGGTGAATGGGTTAGTAGCAATAAAAAAGGGGTCTGAATAGACATTCAACCCCGCTTTTAAAATCCAATATCCTATGAAAAACCGAGGTAAAAATAATCCCGATTTTTGAGATCTGCAATACCCATTTAGTGGTAATTTTTCAGGGAAAATGAGGAATAACGGGAGTTCCGACATTAATTTTTAACCAGTCGTTCCTGGCTGGAAGTGCCTGTAATGCGGTTGTAAACAATCAGATAGTAAATACCTTTCTCAAGTGAGGAAACATTAATGGTTTGAAGCCCCTGTAATTTATTCTGGTTGATACGTGCTCTGCCCGAAACATCGATGATCTGAACATCGAGAGCCGCCTCGGTACGAACGATCAATACATTGTCTACAGGGTTGGGGTAAAAGCGGAATGAGATATCGCCGGCAATTAATGTTGCAGCCGTTTTTGTATAATTTACCTGGCCATTATTATCGGTATAGCGGATGCGGTAAAGATTACGTCCTTTCGGTGCTGCTTCATCCAGCCAATCTTGCTGTACATTGGCAGATTGCCTGAGTATTGCCACTACTTCAAAGTCTTTTCCATTGTTGCTACGCTCAATAGTAATATAGCTTTGTGCAGAGGAGCGTGCCATATGCCAGTTCAGTGAAACCTTTGAATTTTCTTTTACTGTAGCAGCGAGGTCTGTTATCAATATAGAATCCTGGGCCGGTAACTCCGGGGAAGAGATCTCCTGGGCATGACATAGCATTACCAGGAGGCATGTACCTATAAGTAACAGCCCTTTTTTCATGAGAATTTAATGGGGTAAAAAACAGGATTGATTTATTAACAATTTCTGTGCCTAATGTGGAAAACGCGAATTAATCCTTAAAATTATCGGCCAATGCGTTAAAGATTCTTCAAAATCCAGTTACCTTTTCAGCCCTAAAACGGTGAACATTTATGGTTACAGAACGAAAAATGTTGTTGCGCAAGCGCATTGCTATGGTAGCGCACGATAACAAGAAAAAAGAACTGATAGACTGGGCTGAAGCCAATAGAACGGTACTGGCACGCCATGAACTGTTTGCCACCGGAACAACAGGTAAATTACTGGAAGATAAGCTGGACAGGCCAGTAAAAAAGCTACTGAGTGGTCCACTTGGTGGCGATCAGCAAATTGGTGCCATGATAGCTGCCGGCGACCTGGATGTGCTGATCTTCTTTTGGGATCCTATGGAAGCTCAGCCTCACGATAGCGATGTGAAAGCCCTGCTGCGCGTTGCTATAGCATGGAACTGCATTGTTGCCAACGACAGGGCTACTGCGGATTTTATTCTTACTTCCCCTCACATGCAGGAAGAATATACTGCTGAGATCCCTGACTACAGCGGTTATCTCAAACGCAGGATCGAGCGTTAATAAACTTAATTCTCTGACCAGCGTTAAGTAAAGTATAAAACGGGTTACAGGTTTGCGTAAAGGTGGCGGTAATACCAGTATCCGTACCTTTACATACTTCCCCTCTTTATATTTTATGCCATTTAAAATTCACGCGCCATATCAGCCAGCCGGCGATCAGCCGGAAGCTATCCGCCAGTTGACGGAAGGCCTCAACAACGGTGAGGAGTACCAGACCCTGCTGGGAGTAACTGGTTCCGGTAAAACGTTTACCATTGCCAACGTAATACAGCAGGTACAAAAGCCAACGCTGGTACTGACACACAATAAAACACTGGTAGCACAGCTATACGGTGAGTTTAAGCAGTTTTTTCCTGATAATGCTGTAGGCTATTTCGTAAGCTATTACGATTATTACCAGCCGGAAGCCTATCTGCCGGTAAGCGATACTTACATTGAAAAAGACCTCAGCATAAACGAAGAGCTGGACAAACTGCGCCTACAGGCAACAACCCAGTTGCTCAGCGGCCGCAGGGATATTATTGTAGTGGCCAGTGTAAGTTGTATTTATGGTATTGGTAACCCCACCGAGTTTGAAAATGGCATTATCCGTCTGCACCAGGGACAGGTGATCTCCCGCCAGGGATTTTTACATGCACTCGTCAATTCATTATACACACGAAGTACAATAGATTTTAATCGGGGTAATTTCCGTGTAAAAGGCGATACGGTTGATATTAACCTGCCTTATATGGATTACGGTTACCGTGTTACGTTCTTTGGGGATGAAGTGGAAAGTATTGAAACGATTGAGATCAAAACCGGTAAGCGAATTGGTACTGTAGATAATGCTGCCATCTTCCCCGCAAATCTTTACCTGGCCCCAAAAGATATGATCCAGGAGGTATTGGCTGAGATACAGGATGAGTGTGCTGCACAGGTAGAATACTTTAAAAGTGTAGGCAAGTTTATTGAGGCACAGCGACTGCACGAACGTGTTAATTATGATGTGGAGATGATACGTGAACTGGGTTATTGTAATGGCGTTGAAAACTATTCAAGGTTTTTCGATCGCCGTTATCCCGGTACACGCCCTTTCTGTCTGCTAGATTATTTCCCTAAAGATTTTCTCTGTGTAATAGATGAAAGCCACCAGACTGTGCCACAGGTAAGTGGTATGTATGGCGGAGACAGAAGCCGTAAACTGATACTGGTAGATTATGGCTTTCGCTTGCCCTCAGCACTTGACAACCGGCCACTGAATTTTCATGAATTCGAATCACTGTTACATCAAACCATATTTGTTTCAGCTACTCCCGGCGACTATGAGCTGGAGAAAACAGGCGGCATAGTGGTAGAGCAGGTCGTAAGGCCAACAGGCTTATTGGATCCACCTATTGATATTCGTCCAAGTGTAAACCAGATTGATGACCTCCTGGATGAAGTAGATAAACGTATTACCAAAGGCGATCGCGTATTGGTAACAACCCTCACCAAGCGTATGGCGGAGGAGATGGATAAATACCTGCATCGTATTAATATCAAATCAAAATATATACACAGCGAAGTTGATACGCTGGAGCGTGTAGAGATATTACGCCAGTTGAGATTGGGGGAAATCGATGTTCTGGTAGGTGTAAACCTGTTACGTGAAGGATTGGACTTGCCAGAAGTGTCGCTGGTGGCAATACTGGATGCAGATAAGGAAGGTTTTTTGCGTAATGAAAAGTCGCTGACACAGACGGCGGGTCGTGCTGCGCGTAATGTAGATGGGTTGGTTATTTTCTATGCTGATACCATGACGGAAAGCATGCAGCGTACAATAGATGAAACGGGGCGTAGAAGAGAAAAACAGATAGCCTACAACATACAGCACAATATTACTCCACGTACCGTAAAAAAATCCAAAGAACAGGTATTTGCACAAACCTCAGTGTTGGATATTAAAGGATACGATGAAAAGAACCCTTATGCAATAGGAGCCGATGAAGAACTGGTAACTGTTGCTGCAGAAGAACAGGAGGTTTACCAGACTATTCCCCAGGTAGAGAAAGCGATAGGTAAAACTAAAAAAGAAATGGAAAAGGCTGCCCGCGATCTTGATTTTATGGAAGCTGCCCGTTTGCGCGATGAAATGTTTGCGTTACAAAAACGGCTGGAAGAAATGAAAGGGAAATGAGCCTGCATAATTATCCTTATCGGGTGTTCTTTAACCATTTGATCAATAAAGCAATCGTTTTGTTATTAAGTTCTGCGTAGAAAGATAGTCCAGCCGCAGGGTTCATATTATGAAATTCGTATCTTTAAAAAAATCTTAATATGAAACTGTTAACGATTGCCTTATGCTGTATGTTACTTGCATGCGTTGCCTGCAACAATGCTTCTTCCAATAAGGAGGAATCTGCTGATGCAAAAACAGCCGATTCTCCTGCCGCTAAAGCAGAAACACCTCCCCCTCCTGCTCCTGTTGACTCTGCTAAGATGATGAAAATGTGGGCTGAATATAAAGTTCCTGGTCCCATGCATAGCATGATGAAAACCTGGGATGGTAACTGGACTGCAGAGGTTACTATGTGGATGAGCCCTTCACAACCACCAACAAAGAGCACGGGTAAATGTGTAAATAAAATGATACTGGGCGGCATGTACCAGGAATCTTCTTTTAATGGAATGATGAAAATGCCTGATGCTACCGGTAAAATGATAGATGCGCCTTTTAATGGCCGCGGTACATTGGCTTACGATAATTCCAAAAAGGTCTTTATCAGTACCTGGATAGATAATATGGGATCCGGTGTAATGAAAATGGAAGGTCCCTGGGATGAAGCGACCAAATCCATGTCATTAAAAGGGAAAATGGTAGATCCCACAACTGGTCAGGATGTTGATATGCGCGAACTGGTGACAATTGTAGATGACAATACGCAAAAGATGGAAATGTTCTGCAATGGCCCGGATGGAAAGGAAATGAAAAATATGGAGATTGTTTTCAAGCGCAGTAAATAAGCAGGCACAAAAGATCCTGCAAGGGATACTTGTTTGCATAAAAAGACCGGGTGATACCCGGTTTTTTTATTTACGCTATAAAAAGCAAAACCCCGGCCAGCCAGCCAGGGTTTAAAATGTGCTATCATGTGCATCAAAAAAGACAACTTTTGGATTAACGACCACCGCCGTTACCGCCGCCGCCGCCAGGTCCGCCACCGCCGCGCTGAGGACGCATTGCAGGCTCGATTTCGTCTTTAAATTTCTTGAACTGAGCTTCTGTGAAGATTTTTTTCAGCTTTTCATCTCTGTCTGTGTTCATTTTCTGCATTTTCTCCATCATAGCTTGCCTGTCGGGTTGACCACCGCCGGCCATCATTTCTTCTCTCATTTTGTCCTGAGCTTTGTACATGTCAGTAAAAACGCTGTCCGTTTTAGCGGTCTGGTCTTTGTCGAGACTCAGGGGAGCCAGGCGCTCCATTACAGATTTTACTCTTTCTTCAACGGTACGACGCTGACCGCCACCACCGCCTTGTGCATATGTAGCACCGGTAAGTGCTACTGCAATCATTAAAACGATAACCTTTTTCATTGCAATGTTTTTTTAGTTGACAATTAAGAGTTACAAATTGGAAGCCGGATAATAGGAAAACCTGTGGACGTGCATAAGTTTTTTGAAAATCAGGGATTAAGGAGTTTGTCTGTTAACGAGCTATTAACCAATCCATAAGGAGAACTGTTTACAGGCAGGGGCTGTTTACTGCTGTTATGATTAAAATAGAACATGGCATGATATTGATGAACAAAAGCATACAACGGAAAATACCCCTGTTTTTTGGAACAGGGTTTGCCGAAATCGGTTTATCTTGCACGTCCTTATAAAAAACGGAACGATATGGAATATGGAAAAATTATTGCGGTAACGGGCTTACCCGGATTGTTTGAATTGGTAAGCAGCAAAAACGATGGCGCTATTGTGCGTTCCCTGGAAGACAAAAGCACCCGGTTTGTATCTAGCCGTATCCACAATTTTTCACATCTTGAAAGTATTGAGATTTACACTGTACGTGACAATGTAAATCTTGCAGATGTTTTTACTGCCATGCAAGGCAGCAGTGAGCAATTGCCAGATGCTAAAGACAACAACACTGTAAAGAAATATTTTGAGAAGGTATTTCCCAATATGGATTTTGAAAGGGTGTATACCAGTGATATGAAGAAAATGGTAAAATGGTTTGGCGTATTAAAAGCCAACAATGTTACCATTGGGCTTACGCCGGTAGCAGAAGATGTTGCAGAGCCCGTAGCGGAAACAGTAGTGGCAGAACCAGTAGCTGAAGACGCTGCTCCGAAGAAAGAAGCCGCGAAGAAAAAGGCTGCGCCTAAAGCGAAAGCAGAAGATGCCGGTGAAGAAAAAGAAGCCGCTCCAAAGAAAGAGCCAGCGAAGAAAAAGGCTGCGCCTAAAGCAAAGGCTGAGGATGCCGGTGAGGAAAAGGAAGCTGCTCCGAAGAAGAAAGCTGCGCCTAAAAAGAAGGCAGACAAATAGTTTTAGCGAAGTTATTTTAACAGGAAGCTACAAATTTCCGGTCAGCAGAATGTCCGGGAGTTTGTAGCTTTAATATTTTAAAAACCTATCATAATGACGAATAGTGCAACGATAGAAAAGACGCCAAGGCATTTTTTGCCGGAAGACTTTACGGTAACGACATGGGAAGCGCTGGAACCATGGTTTAAAGACCTTACAGACAGGAAAATTGAAAGCCGTGCTGACCTGGAAAAATGGCTGCACGATATGAGTGAGCTGGAAGCAGTGGTAAGTGAAGATGTTTGCTGGAGGCAGATCCGCATGACCTGTGATACAGAGAACAAGGAGCTGGAAGAAGCGTTTGTGTTTTTTGTAACTGAAATACAGCCTAAAATACAACCTTATGCGGACACGCTGAACCGTAAGCTGGTAGAGAGCCCTTTTACCAGTGAACTCGATCAGGCTCAGTTTTTTACCTATTTGCGCGGCGTGAAAAAAAGCATTGAGCTTTTTCGTGAAGAAAACATTCCGCTACAATCAGAGCTTAGCGTATTGCAACAACAGTATGGCGTAATTGCCGGGAAAATGACCATTGAAGTAGATGGTAAGGAATATACGCTGCAGCAGGCAGGAAAATTCCTGGAGAGCCATGACAGGAGTTTGCGTGAAAGGGTTTACCGGAAGATCAATGAAAGAAGATTACAGGATAAAGAAACACTGAATGAATTGTTCACAAAGCTGGTAGAGAAGAGAGACGCGGTAGCAAAAAATGCCGGCTTCGACAATTACCGTGATTACAAATTCAAGGAGCTGGGGCGATTTGATTACACCAAGGAAGACTGCTTTAAATTTCATGACGCAGTAAAGCAACATGTATTGCCTTTGGTGAACGAGATCTATGAAGGAAAGAAAAAGAAACTGGGACTTGACACATTACGTCCCTGGGACCTGGAGGCCGAGCCGGAAGGAATTAAGCCGCTAAATCCATTTAAAACAGGAGATGAATTATTAAGCAAAACCATTGACTGTTTTGAAAAATTGCGTCCCTTCTTTGCAGACTGTCTGAGAACAATGGACAGCATGAAACGATTGGACCTGGATAGTCGCATCGGTAAGGCACCCGGAGGGTATAATTGTCCATTGGCAGAAACGGGTGCGCCCTTCATTTTCATGAATGCAGCAGGACAGATGAGCGATGTTACAACAATGGTTCATGAAGGTGGACATGCAATTCATTCTTTTCTGGCACATCCGTTGGAGTTAGCTGCATTTAAAGAATATCCGATGGAGATTGCTGAGGTTGCCAGCATGTCGATGGAATTGTTTAGCATGGATTATTGGGACGTGTTTTTTGACAACGAAGAAGATCTGCTACGTGCCAAACAACATCAGCTGGAAAGAGCAATTACAATTTTTCCATGGATTGCAACTATCGATAAATTCCAACACTGGATATACGAAAATCCAACGCACACTGTTGAGCAGAGACTTGAAAAATGGGTTGAAATATTAAACGAGTTTTCTTCGAATGCTATTGATTTCAGTGGGTTAGAAGAATACCGGAAATATGGCTGGCAAAGGCAGTTGCATTTGTTTGAGGTGCCCTTGTATTACATCGAATATGGCATTGCACAGTTAGGAGCGATCGGCTTATGGATGCAATTCAAGAAAAATAAAGAAGCTGCCCTTGACAATTATATGCGTGCGTTAAGTTTAGGTGGAACCAGGACGTTGCCTGAGTTGTATTCTGCAGCGGGTTTGTCGTTTGATTTTTCACCAAAGTACATTCAACAGCTCATGTTGTTTACAAAAAACGAGATGGACGTGCTAAAACGTTAACACATAATCGGAGAAAGAATAACAACCTGATAACGGATTGCATCAAAAAAATTACCTGTTAGTAGTATCAGAATATTGGTGCAAACATTTATATTTGTGAAGACTTTAAAAAAATAAAAAGATGAGCGATCATCTTTCTTTATAAACTAGCTACTAATCAGAGCCTTAACCAAAAGTCCCGGTGTTTCTACATCGGGGCTTTATTTTTTATTGATGCTGATCAAGTTATAAGCATAACTAACGGATATACACACGCTATTTGGAGGCCTTTGATCCGTGTATAATTTTACCCACTTACCTGCACTGTTTACAAGTGCCTTTTACAACCATTTGATATTCGGAAGGCTGGAATCCATTAGGCAATTTTACTTCGGGAATAGTAATTTCTGGCAGACAAATAGTATTGCCACAGGCATTGCAGATGAAATGCACATGATCATCGTGATGATGTCCTTCGCTGCAATCTGCTTTGCACAATGCGTAACGGATCGTATTATCAGAAGTAGGGATTGTGTGAATTATGCCCTTTTCCAGAAATGTCTGCAGTGTACGATAAACTGTTACCCTGTCAAATCTTTCCCCTGTTTTTGCTTCAATATCGCTATGCTCTAATGCACCGTTGCTCCGCAGAAATAATTCCAGAATTTTCTTTCGGCTACCGGTAACGCTTAACTGGTTATTTTTTAAAATATGATCGATTTGCGTGTTCATTATGCATTATTTCAAAAAAGTATAATTAAAAATCACATTTTGCTTCGTCTACTGATGTCGTAAACGATTACAAATAAGGAAAACATTACTACGCTGGCAATCGTTTGTTTTGGCTTCTTACATTTCTAATTGCCAAAAATATTATTGACGAACTTCTTTTGCGAAGCAGGCTCTTTGAGTAACAACGCAATGTCTTTATTCAATTGCTGCAATTCGTCTTTTTTCAATGCGTCGAAAATTTTTCGAACATGCCCGCTTTTGTCCACCAATGCAACAAATTGTGTATGTATAAACTGATCGTTTATATTTTGTAAACTATTTTTAGGGTCATCCAATAAATAGCTACTTCTTGCTGCATCATACAGGCTGTCTTTTCTGCCCGTAACAAACCACCACCTGTCTGTATTTACTTTCAATGAATCGGCATATACCTTTAAACGGGCAACACTATCTCTTTCCGGATCGCAGGTATGGGAAAGAATGATAAAGCCTGGTTCGTTTTTATAAGTATCATAAATACTCTGCAGGTTGGTATTCATAATGGGACAAATGCTTTGGCAGGTTGTGAAAAAGTATTCTGCCACATACACTTTACCATCTGTCTGACGCTCAGTTACTGCATTTCCATCCTGGTTTGTAAAATGAAAAGGCTGTACCCTGCTCAATACCGGCAACTTCACATCCCCATATCCCGGAATAATGAAGGTCATCACTTTATAAAAAATCACTGCCAGCACTATAAAAAAACCGATGTAGAATAATATTTTCTTGTTCATAATTCCAGAGCCTTCAGGTTTGAATGCAAAGGTACGATGCCACCACCCTTTTTAGGAGGGACATATTATAAGAATAACTTTTTTGCAACAAAGTTGCACATGGTTGTTTTTCCCTCTTATCTTTGCCGGATGAATCTTCGTGTAAATTGGGATGCGATGGGGATAACGGCTTCTATTGCCTGTGCTATCCATTGTGCTGTACTGCCTTTACTGCCATCCGGATTGCTGTTATTCGGTATGGATATTGTGGAAAATGTTGCTTTTGAATGGTTTATGATCTTTCTTGCTTTTGCTGTGGGTATTTATGCTTTGTGGCATGGCTATAAAAAGCATCATCGCCAGGTTCTTCCCATTCTGCTGTTTGGTATTGGCATTTTATTCCTGGTATCCAAGCAATTGTGGCACCACTACCAGCTGTGGTTATTGCCGTTTGCGGTGATCTTCATTGTGGTGGCGCATTTTATTAATTTCAGGCTAAGCCGCACGCATCATCATACAGAAGCCGGCACCTGCCACCATTCTAAAGCAGCCTGAGTTTTGTTAGGTAGTTTAACAACCATTTGCTGTCACAATTTGTTATTTTTGCACATAAACAGTCCAAATCATGATTAAAACAGGAAATCCTGTCATCAGTATTTATACGGAAATGACGCCAAACCCGGAAACAATGAAGTTTGTAGCAAACAAGCTGTTGTATCCAGGTAAAAGTGTTGATTTTCCTGATGTAGAAAGTGCAAAACCTTCTCCTCTGGCCATCGAACTGTTTGGCTTTCCTTTTATAAGATCTGTTTTTATAGCGAGCAATTTTGTAACACTTACAAAAACGCCGGAAACCGAATGGAATGATGTAATACCTAATATCCGCCAGTTTTTGAAAGAATACCTGGAAGATAATACCAGGGTGGTTGTAAATGAAGAAGAGCTGGCTACCGTAAAACAGGAGAGCAGCAATACCGTGGCGGCTGATGACGATGATGTAGTAAAGCGTATTAAAGAATTGCTGGAGAATTATGTAAAACCTGCTGTGGAAATGGACGGCGGTGCTATACAGTTCAAAAGCTATACTGAAGGAGTTGTAAACCTGATGTTGCAGGGATCCTGCAGCGGTTGCCCTTCTTCTATGATCACTTTGAAAGCCGGTATTGAAGGGATGATGAAACGCATGATCCCCGAGGTAAAGGAAGTGGTTGCTGAAGCAGAATAATTTATCGCATTAAAATAAATTGGAACCTTCTCCGTAAACGGAGGAGGTTTTTTATTGCCCTACCAGGTATCATTATTTTGCAGAGGGGTACATAACCGAAGTTGGCGGTATTGGCTTTATGCATTAAATTCAGGCAAACAACGAACCCAATGATTTTTTTATACATAATATACGCAGTAATAGGGCTTATACTGGCTCTGCTGATCATTGCACTTTTTTTACCGGGCGAATATCATATTGAGCAAACCATTATTATAAAGAAACCAGTGAAGTGGGTAATGGATCATGTAGCGGATCTGAATTATTATGCAAAGTGGAACCCCTGGCAAATGATGGAAGAGGGAAGTTTGGCTACCATTACCGGCACGCCCAAAACAATTGGTCATAAATATGCGTGGAAGGGCAAAAAGATTGGCGAGGGAAGCCTTACACTAAGGGATATTGACGAGTCAAATGTTGATTTTAATCTTGAGTTTATTAAGCCGTGGAAGTCGCTGGCTAATGATAGCTGGGTTTTTGAAGAATGGGGAAATGATGAAACGAAAGTGATCTGGATGAATAATGGCGATCTCCCTTACCCCATTGCCCGGTTGATGGGACCTTCACTCAATAAAACCCTCAATAAACAGTTCAGGCAGGGATTGGAAAACCTGAAAAAACTTTGTGAGCAATAACGCAGATCATTGCGATTATTAACGGATTTCACGGAAGCACCGATGATATTCCTGGTTGCAAATTAATAGTATGTTACTGTGGCACAGCGGTGCGGAATATTTTGAATGCTAAAGATGGGAACAGCCGCATTAAGTGAATAGCCATCCATTCCTGCGAAAAAGATCGGCCTACAAATTTTTCCTTTTTCTTCTTCTCAATTGCCTTCAGGATCTGAACAGCCGTTTTATCTGCAGGGTAGCCATGACCAATGTTTTTACCGAGTTGATTTAATTTATCGCCACTGCCTGTTACTGCGTTTAAAGAAACGTTGGTGCGGATATAGCCCGGTGTAATTACTGTTACATGAACGTTCTGCTGCCATACTTCGGTGCGAAGACAGTCGAAGTAACCATGTAATGCATGTTTGGCTGCTGCATAGGCAGAACGAAGCGGCGTACCTATTTTGCCCATTACACTACTGATGGCAACGATATGACCGCTTTGGCGTTGCAGAAAATGCGGGAGCAGCAGGTAGGTAAGCTCGATGTAACTGAAGTAGTCAACTTCCATTACTTTACGCTGAACAGCAGGCAAAGTATCTTTTACCAGTGATCGCTGGCTGATACCGCCATTGTGGATCATGAGATCAATTTGCCCGAAGGCATTGATAGCTTCTGCAACTTTAGCCGGGAATGTAGCGGTAGCTTCAAGATCAAGCGGAAGAATATGCACTTTGTCAATGCCTGCCTGTTGTTGTACACGCTTCAATTCTTCTTCTCTGCGGGAGGAGATAATAACGCGTGCTCCCTGTTTCACCAATTCATATACCAGCGACTCGCCGATGCCGGAAGATGCTCCTGTAACCCAGGCTACTTTATTGCTGAAGTAATTCAAATGATAACTTTTTAAATGTAAAAGCGGGTAAATGTAAAAATAATGGGCGAATGATCTTAGCCTATTTAAATATAATGAGGGAGCGATCGCCGGCCATGAAATCCTCAGTCCAAACATTTATCTTGCAACAATGAGCTTACAGGAGATCTGCCAGCAGTTTGTGAGCGACATGCGCAACACTACCTGGCTTGAATATATTGCCGTAATAACCGGTATTGCCAGTGTATGGTTTTCGCGCCTGGAAAACATTTGGCTATACCCCGTAGGGTTAGTGAATACGATCATTTACATCTACCTGAGTGTAAAAGCACACCTGTTTGGTGAAGCCAGTGTAAACTTCTACTACACGGTAATGAGTATCTATGGCTGGATTCTCTGGGCCAGGAAAGATCAGCAGCACAAACCTGTACTGGCGATCACTACAGCTACACGCAGGCAATGGATACAACACCTTGCTTTTTTTGCAGTGTTTTATGTAATACTGTTTTATGGCTTAGGTTGGTTAAAAGAACATACAAAAGAAGCCTCAGGTGTAATTCCCTGGGCAGATGCGTTTGCTTCTGCTGCAGCCTATACAGGCATGTGGTTGATGGCAAAGAAAAAGGTAGAGAGTTGGTATTGGTGGCTGGCAACAGATCTTATTTCTATCCCCTTATATTTTGTAAAGCACTATGTTTTTACAAGTGTATATTACTTAGTCCTACTGGCGATGGCAGTATTTGGTCTTATTGAATGGATGCGTAAAGCAAAACTGGCAGCAGCAGAACAGTAGAGGGCTTTATTAGAGTTCGTATTGTTTACCAATGATATTGCCGGATATTTGCAGCACCGATGCTGAAAAAAATTGTAGTTATAGGACCCGAGTCAACAGGTAAAAGCACCTTATGCCAGCAATTGGCAACACATTTTAATACCACATGGGTGCCGGAGTATGCAAGAGCTTATCTTACGGAATACGGTACCACTTATACTTACGATGACCTTTTAAAAATTGCTCACGGCCAGGTAGAGCAGGAAGATAAAATAGCTCAGGAAGCTACCTCCACATCCTCTCCCCTGTTATTTATAGATACTGACCTGTACGTAATGAAAGTATGGAGTGAGTTTGTTTTTGGCAAATGTCACCAATGGATATTGGATAATATTGCTACCCGTAAATACGATCTGTATCTTTTATGCAACATAGATCTGCCATGGGTAGCAGATGAGTTGCGTGAATACCCCACAGAAGAACCGCGCATACAGCTTTACAATATCTACAAAGACCTGATGATAAACCAGGCTGTTCCATGGATAGAGATATCTGGACATTATGATGAGCGCCTGCAAAAGGCTATCAATGCAGTAGATGCTTTGCTTAAAAAATAGTTATTGAATCAGGCCTTGTATATCCGGGTCGTCCTGCAGGTTGTTCATTTGACGTAACACCCAGGGATAGCGACCGGCTACATATTTCGATAGTGGCTTTACTGTAAATCTTACCGGGTTGGGGAGCGAGGCGGCAATCATAGCTGCTTCCTGTCGGGTTAGTTTTTTAGCCGGTTTATTAAAGAACTTTTGAGAGGCCGCTTCAATACCGAAAACACCGGGGCCCATTTCTGCAACATTGAGATACATTTCAAGGATCCTTTTTTTACCCCAGATCAGCTCTATCATAAATGTAAAATACACTTCCAGCCCTTTGCGTATCCAGCTTCGCCCCTGCCATAGAAATACGTTTTTGGCTACCTGCTGGCTGATGGTGGAGGCTCCTTTAATACGATTAGGTTTCCTTTTGTTGTACTCCATTGCTTTTTCAATACTCTTCCAGTCAAAACCACTGTGATCAGGAAAAAGCTGGTCTTCAGAAGAAATAACGGCAAGGCCTGCGTAAGGCGACATCTGCTTGCGATCTATATAGTCTCTTGAAAGCCCCCTGCCGCTGAAAACGCTGCCGATCTGTGTAAGTGTAATAGGCGGATCAACCCATTTCAACAGGAAAATATAGAAGAGTTGAAATATGAAGAGGAAAATGAACAGTCTTTTAGTAAATCGCCAGATACGCAGAAAAGTTTCTTTGGTTTTGCCAGACATGCGGGGTACTGCTTTGGTTGCAAGATAATAAATAGTAAATGATAGGGAAACCCTCAATGACTGGTACTGCTGATCGGCCCTTTTACGATAACGCCCTGTGCATGTAAATATTATTTGTCACCTGCCCGTGCGGGTGATCAAAACATTAAATGATCATTGATTATTGGTCGCAGGGGCTGTGGGGGATGCTCCGGGTGTGCCGGCTTTGATGTAGACTACCTTGTATTTTCTTTTGCCGCTCTGGCTCAGTTTTTCCAGGCCAAAACCGGCCAGGGCTACGCCTGCGCCAATGCTAAGGCTCACTAATTTGTTGTCCTGTGTAAGCGACTCTTTACGGTAAAGGGTATTGATAAGCTCCAGTAATACGTAGCCGGTACCACCAACTATCATTAGCTTTGGCAAGGTGATCTGTGAAAATCCTTTTTTGTGGTTCCAGGTATAGCCTTTGTAATTGAATTGTTTGATCTGGCGGTAATCGATACCAATGGTATAAGCTACAGTGTCGAGTTTGGTGCCAAACTCAGTTCCTACCAGTCGTCTTTCTTCCTGGCGGATGTAAATGGAATCGTTGCGGATATCTTTGATAAAGCCGTTGATGAAAAAATCGTTGTAGGTATATGCAGAGATAAAAACGCCGGGATAAAAAGTCTTGATAGTGCGGTTGTTCTTCTTCTTCAGTACAATGAAATCTGTTTGTGCAAAAGTTGCCTGTGCAAAAGAGGCATTAACGACAAGCAATAATGATATTATAGATAATAAAAATATTTTCATTGGAATACAAGATACAGCAGCATTGGTGGTTTATACACTAAGGATATGTTAAGACAACTGTAAACCTATTCTTTAATCAATGGACTGCGGCACCTATAATTTATCGGGTAAAAAAATAGTAGCATACAATAATGCCACACCAAAGCCAACCAGGATAACACCGGATACTTTATTGATAACTGCCAGTGTATGTAACGTAAGTTTTTTACGCAGTTTGCCAGCGAGTAATACTTTACATATATCCGCTGCTATATTTAATGCAAGGCAAATCGAAAAAATGAGAATGCGTTGATTGAAAGAATACTTTACTGCAAATGCAGAAGCGGTACCTAACCAGAAAAGAAAAACACTGGGATTAAGTGTGTTGATCAGAAAACCACTGGAAAAGATCTTAAGCATATCACGTTTGCGGAACTTCATCACATTACCTTCAGCATCGGTGCGCAGGGTTACCTTTTTGAAGAAGATGTAGTACACGCCTGTAAATACAAGAAATACGCTGCCGATATAGCCAATTACATTTTTGTATTCCAACAGCTCGGTTACCAGTTGCGAAAAGGCATTGCTTACTATTACCAGGATCACATCACTGGCCCATACACCTGCTACGAAACTAAACCCACCGGTATGGCCATTATTGAGACTCTGTTTGATAATAGTAAAAATGACTGGTCCTACCGATAAGGCAAGGATACACCCTAATGTTATTCCACTGATTATGGCCTGCCACATTGTGTTTAATTCCTTGGAACGAAAATAAGTTAAACTGATTAGCTGTTATTGCAGAAACGGTATTTGCATACCTGTACTGCAAATGTACTGCCGGTTGTTTTAAAATAACAAGGTACAACTATTGTATATTCTGGAAAACAAGCAGTTACAGATTTCTGCAAAACAATATTATTTGCAGAAACTGTTACAGTATCCGGGAATGGATGTGGTGTGTAAAATGGGAGCCGGCTTAAGGGTAAAATTATAGAGAACCGGTTTCAAGGAACCTGGTCCAGTCCTCGTACATTTTGCCTTTCATTACCCGTGGAAACTTATGCTGACCGCCTATTTTGCCTTTGAGCTTCATGAATTCCATGAATTTCGATTCGGGCAGTACGGTGAGGTAAACGTCTTTCAGGGCGCTGGTTCTTTCTACTGCATAATCATCGTTCAACTCCTTTAGCTTCTCATCAATTCTTTTACGTAGCTGTTCCGGATCGGCCTGGTCATCGCAGGCTACCCACCACTGGTGAGCGAAGAATAAACCGTGCGGAACCCCTGCTACGGTAAACTCCGGAATGCAAACGTTCATTTCATCTGCCGCGAGTTGCACCGCTTTGTTCATGTTGTCAACACTCAGGTGTTCGCCTACCAGGCTCAGGAAGTGCTTGGTGCGGCCTGTGATGATGATTTCGCAACGTTCTTTGTCTGTAAAACGAACGGTGTCGCCAATAAGGTAACGCCATGCACCTGCAGTAGTGCTCAGCAATAGACCGTAGTCTTTTCCTTCTTCTACTTCGTGGATCATCAGTACTTCCGGGTTATCCACCAGGTTGCCCTCTGAATCGAAGTTTTTATCATTGAAAGGAACAAATTCAAAAAAGATATGATCATTCAGCGCCAGTTTCATGCCTTCGGCATGCTGACGACCCTGGTATGCAATAAAGCCTTCTGAAGCAAGGTAGGTTTCAATGTAAGTAAGTGGTTTTGCCACCAACTTGGCAAAGCCTTTTTTATAGGGCTCAAAAGAAACACCGCCGTGTACAAAGAATGCGAGATTGGGCCACAGATCGTGAATGGTATTGAGCTTATAACGCTCAACGATCTTTTCCATACACATCTGTATCCATGCGGGCACACCCACCACAAAGCCAATATCCCAATTGGGAGCTTCTTCTACTATCGCTTCAATTTTGCTGTTCCAGTCTTTGGTACGGGCAATTTTTTTACCTGGCTTATAAAAAGGCGAGAACCAGAAAGGCACTTTTTTGGCGGTAATACCGCTCAGATCGCCGGCGTAATAACCGGGACCTTTCTGTAAATCGGTGCTGCCACCCAACATCAGCCAACCTTTACCAATACTTTTTACCGGGATATCATGATAGGTGCGCAACGAAAGGAGTTGCTTGATCATGATAATGCGGTTGCCACGCATCAGGTCGTTGGTGATGGGAATGTATTTACTGGCTGATTCAGAAGTACCGGAGCTGAGGGCAAAGAATTTGATCTTGCCGGGCCAGCAAACATCGGGAACGCCTTTGAGGGTTTTATGCCACCAGGCGTCATATATTTTATTGTAATCGTAAGTAGGAACGAGTTGTTGGAATTTTTTACCGGGATGTTTGCTCAATAGGATTTCATCGAACCGGTAAGCCTGTCCGAATTCTGTAAATCGTGCTTTTTTTAACAGTTTCTTAAGTACCCTGATCTGTTGCCTTTTGGGTGATTTTGCGGGTAAACGCAATGCCCTGGCAATAGAGGGGGGTAACGAGAGATCAATAAGGGCCATTAAATGGTCTGCCAGTTTGGTCAGGCAACGCCAAAATTAAGGGAAAAGAACCAATAGCAGGCAAAGGAAGCTTATGGGTACAGGGAAACTACTTAGGGTAAAAAATAGCCTGATTCACGGTTTCCGGAGTTTTCTAAATTCCATGCAGGAATTACAGAATAATAGTGCTTCCCTGGTTCTCTTTTGAGGGACTACTGATAAGGCTACCTGCTCCCGGAGTATAAATATAAATGGGGGTATTTGCGTTGGATGGTGATTGCAACTGTCCGATCATTTCTTTGAAGGAAAATGTTGCTCCTTCACACATTACCCGAGCCTCTGCATTGCTGGCAAGAACTTTTCCGTTGAGATGAGCTTTCAATAATTGTTTGCTATGTTCATCGCCGGTAAGTAAAAAACTGCCAGGTGGTACTTCTTCTTTTATGGCAGGCAAGTCCTTTTGGTTTCCTTTAGCCAGTTTTGCTTTGACCTTTATGGCAGCTTCCAGCAACCAGATATAGAGTTTGGATGTATTGCCACGGAAATGCTTGCGTACAAACTGGATCATGGCCTTGTAAAAAAGCTGTACATACTTTGCGTCTTTGCGGGTGCTTTCGCCTTTAAAATGAATGATGGTGCAATCTGCAAAGTAATAGTTGTGGTAACCAGCCTGCTGAATACGGTAACTCAGGTCAATGTCTTCTGCATACATAAAAAACTGTTCGTCAAATCCGCCTGTCTTGTCCAACACTTCTTTTTTTACCAGCATAAAAGCGCCGGAAAGAGCGTCTACTATATGGCTTTTAGTTTCCGGTAAATGACCCAGGTAATAGCGGGCAAAGAGTTTCGATGACGGAAACAATTTTATCAACCCACTCATTTTCCCAAAAGAAACCCAGGGAGAAGGGAATCCGCGTTTGGATTCTTTAAGAAACAGCCCGCTTCCATCGATCATGTGTACGCCCAATGCACCTGCATCGGTATGCTGCTGCATAAAATGGACGCAGGCGGTAAATGTATCTTCCGGGATAATGGTATCCGGGTTCAGAAATAAAATATGCTGTCCCCGGGCTTTTGCCAGCGCCTGGTTATTGGCTTTTGCAAAACCCGGATTATCAGTATTGACAATAAACTGAACAAAGGGAAATTTGGGTTGCAGGTATGCGAGACTTCCGTCAGTAGAGTTATTATCGACAACAAACACTTCTATAGCATTTGCCTGTGGCCAGTTTGCATTGTCGATGGCTTTTTTTACAGCGCAGAGGCATTGCTCAAGAAAATACCTGACGTTGTAGTTTACTATTATGACGGATAACACCACCATGCGAAATACGAGTTTTTGCGGCAGAGTGCAAAGAAAGGAGCGGCAAATGAGGCCATGGGGTCAGAAAAGGCAGGTAAGACAAAGTAATCGAATGCGGAAAAGTGTCAAAACAGTCAGATAGCCAACAAGTAAGGTGAGTAAATGGACCTGAAGGAATAAAAGTCAGCCAATGCTGGCTATCTTTGCGGCATGTTAAAAGAAACGCTTATCAGTGCAACGGAAGCAGGCGCCCGTGTACTACAGTTCTATTTTAATAATAAAGACCTGAAAATCAGCAATAAAGAAGGCGTAAACAACCTCGTTACGGAAGCTGACCATGCCGCTGAAAAAGCGATCCTGGATACTATTAAAGAACAATTCCCCGATCATTATATCCTGAGTGAAGAAACCGGTGCCATTGTAATGGACAGCCAGTATAAATGGATTGTGGACCCCATCGATGGTACTGTTAACTATGCGCATGGTATTCCTATCTGCTGTGTGTCTATCGGGTTGGAGCATAATGGCAAAATGATCCTCGGAGCAGTATTTAATCCTTTTCTGAAAGAGTTTTACCTGGCTGAGCGCGGTAAAGGTGCTACGCTGAATGGTGATCCCATTTCAGTAAGCCGCGAAACAGATGTGTTGAAAGCGTGCCTGGTAACAGGGTTTCCTTATACATATATTAACCAGCCCAACGGTCCGCTGGAAGTATTTTCAAGATTCATTCGCCAGGGTGTACCTGTGCGCAGGCTGGGCTCTGCCGCTATTGATCTGTGCTGGGTGGCTGCCGGGCGTTTTGATGGATTTTATGAGCACAAATTACAGGCATGGGACAGTGCCGCAGGATTTTTGATGGTAGAAGAAGCCGGAGGAAAGATCACCGATTTTAAAGGTGATTATTACTCGCCCTACCAACCGCATATTGTAGCGTCGAATGGAAAGATCCATGACGATATGCTCCGCTGGATCAACGGGCAAGTACAAAGTTAGAAGTACGAAATACAGATTTGGTTAAGGCATAAATCACTAAAAACTATTTATGCCAGACAAAGATTTGAAGAAAAGAACTTTTGATTTTGCATTGGCTGTAGGCCGGCTTGTACAAGCGTTACCGCCTTCTTTAGTGAACAGGCATTATTTTAGTCAATTGGTAAGATGCTCTTCATCTGTTGGTGCGAATTACAGAGCTGCACAGAGAGCTAAATCGGAAAACGATTTTATCAATAAACTGAAGATAGTTGAGGAAGAAGCGGATGAAAGTGTTTATTTTTTAGAATTATTACTAGCGTTCAATAGTGAGCATTCAAATACTATTGTACCATTAATAAATGAAGGAACTGCGATTTTACGGATTATTGTAGCATCTATAAATACCATAAGGCAGAAAGCAATGCTACACAAAAAATAACCCGTACTTCGTACTTCTTATTTCTAACTTACTAGTATTATGGAGAATAGAACTGAAATAGGTGATTTGGGAGAATTTGGTTTGATTAAACATCTTACCAGGAATATTGAATTACAGAATGCTTCTTCTGTATTGGGTGTAGGCGATGATGCCGCAGTGATCGATCATTTTGGCAGACAAACGGTGGTAACCACAGATCTGCTGATCGAAGGTGTGCATTTTGATCTGGCCTATACACCATTGAAGCACCTTGGATATAAAAGTGTGATCGTAAACCTGAGCGATGTGTATGCAATGAATGCAACACCTACTCAGATCACTGTGAGTATCGGGTTCAGTAACAGGTTTAGCGTGGAAGCGCTGGATGAGTTTTACGAGGGTGTGTATGCAGCCTGCAATAAATATGGCGTAGACCTGGTGGGTGGCGATACCAGCACCTCACAAAAGGGGTTTGTAATTGCAGTGACTGCAATAGGTGAGGTGGCTCCTGATAAGTTTGTGAAAAGAACAACTGCTCAAAAGGGCGACCTGATCTGCTGCAGTGGCGACCTGGGAGCTGCTTATGTAGGTTTGCTGTTCCTGGAAAGAGAGAAAAAGATCTTTATGGAAAGCCCGCAGGTACAGCCTGACCTGGAAGGTGAATCGTATGTAATTGGTCGCTTGCTAAAACCAGAAGCCAGGAAAGACATTGTGGATTTTTTTGAAGAAAGCAATATTGTACCGACTTCAATGATCGATATCAGTGATGGTTTAAGCTCAGAGATATTGCATTTGTGTGAAGACAGCGCTTTAGGATGTGTGTTATATGAGGAGAAGATCCCCATTTCGGAAGAGATGAAGCGTGCTGCTTTTAAGTTTGAGATTGACCCCACAGTGTGTGCATTAAGCGGAGGCGAGGATTATGAGTTACTTTTCACTTTATCACAATCTGAATACGAAAAACTCGTTCTTAACGAACAGATAAGTGTAATTGGCTATATGACAGAGCCCGAAAAGGGAATGAAGTTTATAACCAAGGGCGGCAATACACACGACCTTGCTGCACAGGGCTGGAACGCATTTAAAAAAGGCTCGTGATTTAAAAACTGTTTTTTTGCATGATGCAGTGGCACAGGATCTCCGGGTTCGCCCTTTTATTGTTAACGATTCTTGCAGTTGGATGTTCCTCTTCACGCCAGGCATCTTTCAATCCGCAGAGAAAATACGCTCCGCAAAAGCTGCAGCAGGACTATATGCTCTTCCGCAACGTGCTGCAACAATCGCACCCCAGCCTGTACTGGTTTACCCCTAAGGACAGCATGGATTATTATTTCGATGAAGGCTATGGGAAGCTGAAAGATTCCATGACAGAAATGGAATTTAAGAACCTGCTGGCTTATGTGGCTGCGAAGGTCCGCTGCGGGCATACTTCAGTTCGCTATTCAAAAAAATATTCTCACTACCTGGATACTGCAAGACTGCCTATTTTTCCATTGAGCTTTAAAGTATGGAGTGATTCGCTGGTAGTAACGGCTAACCTGAACAGGAGGGACTCTGTTTTAAAAAGAGGAACTGTAGTAACAGGTATAGATAATTACACAGCACGCGAACTGGTAGATACATTGGGTGATTACCTGTCGGGCGATGGAAATGCCATGAACGGAAAATACCAGGCCATGAGCAATCGTGGTGTATTTGGAAGTCTTTACCGGAATATCCTGGGTGCGCAGGATACCTTTCATGTGCACTATGTAGACAGCATGGGGATTGCAAAAGTGGTGGCAGTACCGGTTTCAAAACCAGTACCAGTGGTAAGAGACACCACGAGACGCGCTACTACTACCGGTCCTCAACCGCAGCCGCCCCAGCCACCAGTGGAAAGAAGATCGATGATGCTGAACGGAGCACGCAATGTACAGATTGATACCACGCTTTCTTCGGCCTACATGACAGTAAATACTTTCGCCCGCAATAATGGCCTGCGGTCCTTCTTCCGAAAAGCATTTAAACAGATCAATAAGTATCACATTAAAAGTCTTGTTATTGATGTGCGCGGCAATGGAGGAGGAGATGCCGGTTTGTCAACATTACTAACGAAGTATGTAGCGGATAAAAAGTTTAAGCTCGCCGATTCACTATACACGATAAAACGCTCCAGCAGCTACGCAAGTCACATTCAGTTACAAAGATTGTATTGGTTGTTTACGCTGTTTGTAACACATAAAGAGAGTGATGGCAAGTATCATTTCGGTTATTTTGAGCGTCATTACTTTAAACCCAGGAAGAAAAATCATTTTGATGGGGATGTGTACATCCTGATCGGCGGTAACTCTTTTTCTGCTACTACGCTTTTTGTAAGGGCGCTGAAAGGACAACAGAATGTGAAGGTGATTGGTGAAGAAACCGGCGGTGGTGCTTATGGCAATACAGCCTGGCTGATACCTGATGTTAAATTGCCAAACACCGGTATTCGCTTCAGGTTACCAAGATTCAGGTTGGTAATGGATGCCGATGCCGTAAAAGAAGGACGTGGTATAGCACCGGATATTGAAGCTGCTCCCAATGCAGAATTAATTAAAAAAGGCCTTGATCCCAAAGTAGAGCTGGTGCGTGAGATGATCTTCAGGAAAACATTTTCGGCACATCATTAACAGATGACTTCCTCTATGGTAAGGGAGTCATTGAACACTACAAATTCAGCGGCAGTGCCTGCTGCTATTTTCCCAAGCGTTGGGTCCTGTAACAATTGTGCCGGGTAGGCAGAGGCCATTCGCAATGCTTCGGCTAACTCTATACCAGCATGCTCTACCCCATTCTTAACGCATTGCATCATGGTAAGGGCTGAGCCTGATAAAGTTCCATCCGGTAATATATAGTGATCGTCTTTAAGAATATGCGGGTACTCGCCTGCTGAACTGGTTACGGCATCTGTAATAAAGAACAGGCGCTGCTGCATAATGGTCCTGGCAATATGCACTGCTGCAAAATCCACGTGGATGCCATCGCACACAATACTGCTCATGGCCTTGTGGTGATTGAATGCTGCACCTACAACGCCCGGTGCGCGATGCTGCAATGGGGACATAGCATTGAAAAGATGTGTAGCGGCAGGAATGCCTTTGTCAAATGCCTGCATGGTTTGTTGATAAGTAGCATTGCTATGCCCGGTAGACAAAATAATGTTGTGTTGCAGTAACTGGTCAATCACAGCTTCGTCGCATTGCTCGGGCGCCAGCGTCATCATCCGGAATGCTCCCTGCCCTTTTTGCAATAACATAGAAACTTCCTGTGTAGAAGGTTGTTTGATACAGTCTGCTAAATGTGCGCCCCGCTTTGCCGGGTTGATGTATGGTCCTTCAAGATGCAAACCAATTAATCCCCTACCTCCCTGCTGCCAATATTCTTTTACTACTTCAAACCCGCGAAGAAACTTTTCAATGGTATTGGTAGCCATAGTTATCATAAAGCGGGTGCAGCCGCCCTGCAGGCAATACTCATAAGTAGCCTGTAAAGACGCTACACTTATATCATGAGAAAACAATTTGCCATTACCGCCATAGATCTGCAGGTCAATGAATGCAGGGGCAATGTTCAGTCCGTTAAGGTCCTTTATATGGTATTGCGATGGTATTGCCGACAAAGAAACTATGTCAACAACCTTGTTATCTGTCACCAGGATAGCTTTGCCCTTTTCAACAGTTGTTCCTGTAAAGATGGTTCCGTTAACGAGTGCTGTGTTCATACCGGTTATCAGGATTGAATAATAAAGCCATCAGCGTCTTTCAGGAATGGTAGCCTGGTCCTGATCTCCTGCAGCTCCGTTTTTTGCAATGTGATGGTGAAAATATCTTCGTCGTGCGCTTTTGTGTACAATACCTGCCCCATTGGATCTACCACCATACTATCGCCACTGTGATAAACATTGTTGCCATCAGTACCCACGCGGTTAACACCTGCTACAAAACACTGGTTTTCGATGGCTCTTGCCTGTAATAATGTTTTCCAGGCATGATTGCGTTTGTCTGGCCAGTTGGCAACATAGATCAGCAGATCATATTCAGCCTCTTCATTAGGTTTTTCTGTTCCTCCATCTGCCTGATTAGCGAGCTCTCCCAGCGTAGTAGCCGTAACCTGCTGCCTGCTCCATACGGGGAAACGCAGATCATAACAGATCAGCAAATTAATTTTCCAGCCTTTTACAGAAGCGATCAGCCGCTTAGCGCCGGGCATATAGTGTTCATGCTCGCCTCCATAAGCAAACAGGTGCCGTTTATCGTAGTAGCCGTATTGCCCGTTGGGCAACATCCACACCAGCCGGTTGAAATAGTTTCCTTCTTCTTCAATAATAACACTGCCGGTAAGAACGACTCTTTTCGCGGCAGCTATTTTTTTCATCCAGGTTATTGTGGTGCCGTCCATTTTTTCCGCCAGCAATTCCGGTTTCATGCTAAAACCGGTGCTGAACATTTCCGGCAGGATAATGATCTCCGTTTTTTCGCGGATACTGTTGATCTTTTCTTCCAGCTGTTGCAGGTTGGCTGCTTTATCCTCCCAGTAGAGGCTGGTTTGTATAGTTGTGATCGTTAATGAAGACATATAAAAATTAATGCAGGTAAAGTTACTACAAGTTTATCCATCACAAGTTGCTTGTAATTTCTGAACGAAAGGGCGATATTGCTTTGTAAAGACTGCATTTGCATGACAAAACAGAAGGGCCTTTTCCTGGCTTCGTTTTTATTAGTAGCCGGAACTGTGCTTTATGAATGGGTTAAGATGCTGGTTACAGACACCACTGCACAATGGCCGCATTATCTTGCAGTAATATTTTTAGGCGTTGTGGTATTGCTGTATGTAAAAAGCTTTGCCAAAGCTGTAGTAGCGTTGGGGGCATACCTGGTATTGGCTTTCTTTGATCTGTTTTGGTTAACGGCAGATAATTATTTCCAGCCATATCTGGTGGGAATAGGGCCTCTTGAGCTATGGATGCCATCTATGCAGCCTATTGCACTGGGCCTGTTTATTGCATATGGGGCGTTGAATTTTAATGTGCTGATCAATATTTACCTGGACTATAAGGAATCAAGAAGTAAGCCGCGCACCTGATAAACAATGTTATGAGTAGCAACATACCATATAAAGGAGTATTGATTGGCAGGCTTGTTCAGCTTGAAAAGTTTAATGATGAACATATTGAACCATTGGGAAAAATTGCCCGTGACGAAAGGATCTGGGCGCATTTGCCTTATTCGGTTTCTTCTGATGAATCATTTGAACAATATATTCTTCAACTTAAGACTGATAGTGACAAAGGACTGCGGGTTGCTTATGTAGCACGCAATAAAAGCACTAACGAAGTTTGTGGCTGCACCAGTTTTTTAAATATCGACAAGGAAAACCGCAAACTGGAAATAGGCGGTACCTGGTTTAATCCCGCTGTATGGGGTACCCGTATTAACACCGAAAGCAAACTGCTGCTGCTGACCTATTGTTTTGAAGAGCTGCATATAATGCGAGCGGAACTGGTAACGCGCGAAAGTAATATCCGGTCACAAAAAGCCATTGAAAAAGCGGGTGGTGTAAAAGAGGGGTTGATCCGCTGCCATCGCATTAACCCGGATGGTACATTCAGGAATACTGTTTTGTACAGCTTTATTCAGCCGGAATGGCCGGCTACCAAAATGAAACTTCAACAGTTGTTGCTGGCTTAGGTAGCTTAACCCGCTGCCGGCATAGCAAAGAAGCCGCCTGTTTTTTGTATTATTGCTAATCGGATTAAACACGCTCAATCATGGCAGAACAGGAAGTAATCAAACACACTAAAAAGGTTTTGGGAACCCTACGAAATAAAAATACCGGATGGAAGCATAAGGTAAAAGAGATCTTACTGGAGATCGCCATCATTGTTTTTGCTGTTTCTCTCTCTATTTATCTCCATAACTGGAGTGAGAAACGTCATGATCGTCATGAAGAGCGCACTTTCCTGGAAGGATTAAAAACCGATCTGCAGAATGATATTACTGAAATGCAGGGCGATCTGAACTCTTACTACCGGATGAAAGCAGGATATGAATATTTTCAAAAGGTGGCAGTTGGAGAATCTTTGAATACAGATAGTATGCTTAAATACCAGCCTGTATTTTTTAACACCACTTTCATTAGCCCCAATATCAGTCGCTTTGAAGGCCTGAAGGCATCCGGAAAACTCAGCATTATTGAGAACAAAGAGCTGCTGAATAACATTCTTGATCTTTACCAGGAGAATATCCCATACCTGAACATGCTTAATTCCTATTTCAATGATTATAAAACACGGCAATTGCGTCCTTTACTGGACCAGAGGCTGGATTTTAGCAAAAGTGCTATAGGGAACTGGGAAGAAGTATTACGTACAAATGAAATAAAAAATTCTCTGCGCCATAGCGATGATATCAACGAGGTAATAAAGAATTACTCCAAGACAATAGAAAATATCAGGAGCATTATAAAGGAAATTGATGAGGAGTTGAAGTAGCGGGAAGCGGGATCGTGAGACGTGAATCGTCAGTCGTGAGTAATAGAAGCAAGTGAGTAGTGAATGGGGGTGAAAGATTGTTGCCGGCTGCAGGATACAAGTTACAGCTCATAGGTAACTGACTATTACAACTGACTACAGCTAACCGGCTTTGCTTCGAAATTCTATATTTTACATACTTCCGTACTTCGTGCTTCTTTTTTCTTACTTGCGTGTGCTTCTTTGCATTTTCCCCCTTCTCACATTCTTCCGGAGTTCGTAATACAATGACTTTTTTACGATTTTGGATTACCGGGTAGTTTATTTCTTTGCGATAACCCCAGTCGTAAAGCTGTTATTGTAATGCAATAAGTACCGTCTTTTCATCTGCTCCCTCCTGTAACAATTGAATGGCTACTGCTGTAAGTTTCTTAAAGAGGTCGTACAGTTTCCAGGCGGGCGGTAATACCCTGTACACAGCAGCGGCTAGTTTAGACGCTACTCCCAACTTTGCTGCAGCCTGCCTGCTTTTTTCAAAGCGTTTACTGGTCTTTACCCTTCTGCCGGTAAGTGAACTCCTGCGCCGGATATACCACTTGTTGTACAAGCGGTAAAAGGTTAATCCACACATGGAACGCTCAAACTTGTGTACTCCCTGTCGCATACAGTGATGGTATTGGGTGGAACTTTTAAAACCATGCGGAGCACAATGATGACTAAAGAAGGGGTGCTAAAGAAAAGTGAAAGAAGGGCTGAACGCCTAATGCTTAATGCGAAAGGCGTTATGCTACTGGTTCGATTCAAATAGGGTAGCTGAGTGTGGTCTAAATAAGGCAAAAACGATGATTTTCTGTAGGCTTGCTGTATCAGTGCTGTATCATTCCTGTATCAACGCTGCATTTATCGGCCGGGGTAAGTCCGTGGTTTCTAAAATGGTTTTAAGTAACGCTGAATGCGGAACGCTTAATGTTAAACGCGAATACACGTTGTAGGTAAAGGTTCAAGGAAGTACGAAATAAGAAGTACGAAGTACGGAAGTATGTAAAATATCAAATTTCGAAGGGATGTTTAAAAACACCTGACTCTCCGGATATAGGCCAGCCGTGTTAAGAGGCTTAACCTGTCAGGTTTACTTTCCTATATATAGGAAGTCAGATAAAAACAAACGGCTTGCTCAGGTGAGCAAAGCCGTCTGCATGTTGTAGTTGGGGAGTATAAAGTGTTTACTAAGACAATTTTTCTTCTGTTACCTGTTCCTTAGGAGTCGCTGTGGTAGTGGCTGCCGTATTGCTGCGTTGTAAGGACAGGATCAGTTCTGCCACCAGGGCTGTCCAGCCGGTTTGGTGTGATGCCCCCAGCCCATGACCATTGTCTCCGTGAAAATATTCGTAAAACAGGATCAACTCCTCATTACCGGGGCGTTTGTAAAACCAGTTGTGATCGCCGTATACTTTCCTGCTACCGGCTGCATCTTTTTCAAATAAGCCGATAAGGCGTTTGGTAAGATCATCTGCTACCTGTACAAGGTTGAGCTTGCGCCCTGTTCCGGCAGGGCAATCTACCAGTAATTCATCACCATAAAATTCGCCAAACTGGCGGATGGCCTGGATAATGATATGGTTGATTGGCATCCATACAGGACCGCGCCAGTTGGAGTTGCCGCCAAACAGGTCGGAGGTAGAATCGCCCGGATCGTATTGGATCTTGTATTCTTCGCCATTGATGGTAACGGCGTAAGGATTTTTTTCGTGGTATTTTGACAATGCACGGATGCCCCCGGTAGATAAGAACTGGGCTTCATCCAGTAATCTTGCCAAAAGAGCTATCAGTTTTTCACGTGGTACCAGCGACAGCAGGATCTTGTCGCCACCTTTTCTTTCTTCATTGGGCCAGAAACGGCCGTTTTGTGTACGATAGTTTTCAAACCAGGCAATACGTTTTTTAAAATCCGGTAGTTTGTCCAGCATCTTTTTCTCAATTACAGATACTGCAAACAAGGAGGTAATGCCAACGATAGAATAAATGCGCAGGTGTAATGGTGCAGAGCCTGCAACGGATAAGGTATCGTAAAAGAAAAGGTCTTCGTTGTTCCACATACCATGCTCATTCAGCGCTTCGGCAATCAATACAAAGTGCTCAAAGAATTTGGTAGCGGTATCTTCAAAAGCATCATCCTTAATAGCAATTTCAAGAGCCATGTCCATCATGTTCAGGGCATACATGCCCATCCAACTGGTGCCATCGGCCTGTTCCAGCTGCATTTCGCCGGGCAGTAAGCTGCTACGGTTGAATACACCGATGTTATCGAGACCCAGGAAACCGCCTTCAAACATATTGTTTCCGTTGGAATCCTTACGATTGATCCACCAGGTAAAATTGATGATGAGTTTCTGGAAAATGCGTTTCAGGAAACCAATATCACCTTTGCCGGTGCTTGCTTTTTCAATGCGGTACACCTGTAAAGCAGCCCATGCCTGTACCGGAGGGTTTACATCGCTGAAGTTCCATTCGTAAGCGGGTAATTGCCCGTCGGGCTTCATGTACCACTCCCGCATGATGAGCAAAAGCTGGTGTTTGGCAAAGCAGGGGTCTACCATTGCCATAGGTATACATTGAAATGCGAGGTCCCATGCGGCATACCAGGGATACTCCCATTTATCGGGCATGGCAATGATGTCCTGGTTTTTCAGGTGCTTCCAGTCGTGGTTGCGGCCATACTGTTTGCCGGGGTTTACCGGGGTAATGCCATCGCTGGTAGTAAGCCAGCGTTCCACATCATAATGATAGTACTGCTTACTCCACAGCAAACCGCTCAGCGCCTGGCGCTGGATATTGTACCATTGTTTGTTGGTGGTATGGGCAAGAATGGCATTGTAAAAGTCATTGGTTTCTTCCTTGCGCTGGGCAAAAATGCTGGTAAAGCCCGCGGGAAAAGGATTGTCCAGGATCTTATTGCTCAGCCGCAGGTAAATGCTTTTGGTACTGCCGCCTTCAATAGTATAGTGATAGACCGGGGCAAACTTGGTCCCGGTTTTCTTCAGTTTCAGACCTTCAATATTGGCTTTTTTGATAACAGCTTCGTGAAAAGCCTCTTTAGTAAAAGGGCTGGGATTGGGTAAACCTGCCACTTTTTCCATATTGGTCTCATTTTCCGTCATATAGCTATCATGCGGGGGCTGGTAATAGAAGTAATAGTTGCCCAGCCTGCTATGATGTGTTTTTACGGAAATTTTATCGCGGCGGGTAATGGAAGGCTTCTTCTCATCATTTTCATACTGCCAGCGGTTAGAGAACCAAAGGGTTGGCAACACGGTAACTTCAGCAGCTTTGCTATAGCGATTGGTAATATCGATCCTTATGCAAATGTCTTTGGAGTTTTGCTTGGCATAAGTGATACGTACATCAAAATACTGGTCGTTGTCAAATACACCGGTATCCAGTATTTCGTATTCGGGCTCTTCGCGTGAGCGACGGGCATTTTCTTCCAGTAGCTTTTTATAGGGAAATTCCTGTTGCGGATACTTGTACAGGTATTCCATGTAGTAGTGAGTAGGGAGGTTGTCCAGGTGATAGTAGAGTTCCTTTGCGTCTTCACCATGATTGCCCTGGCTATTGCCCAAACCAAAGAGGCGTTCTTTGAGCAAAGCGTCTTTACCATTCCAGAGAGATACCGAAAAACAAAGGTTCTGGAAAAAATCGGAGATGCCTGCAATGCCGTCCTCTCCCCAGCGGTAAGCGCGAAAATGAGCGTGATCGTATGGAAAATAATGCCATGCGTCGCCATAAGGGCCGTAATCTTCCCGAACAGTGCCCCATTGACGTTCACTTACATAAGGGCCCCATTGTTCCAGTGGTATCTTTTTAGCAACATTAACAGCGAGTCTCTGATGTTCCGCAGTCGTAATCATAGTTTAATCTGGCGTTACCCGGCACACGTTTCCGATAATTCTCATCTCCTGCATTTACCGGATAATCATTGTTTTAGTTCTGCAAATTGCAATTACTGGCAAGCAATAGCAGCAATTTAGAGCCTTTCCCATTTGCTGTACCATGAAATTAACACTTAAAAGACATTTTAAAGGGAAAACTCTATTGCCGGGCACAGATTCAATTACTGCTAGCTTGTAGAAGTATAACTACAAAAAATAATGTCTGCTGCTGAAAAGATGATGCTGTAGTCATAGTACCTTTGTGGTTCTTCGTACCCAAATACTTTTAAACTCTCTACCTGTAATGAAATCATCAATGGGGAGGATACTTATTCGTATCGGGAAAATCACGGGCATAACAGTGGGTAGCATTTTACTGCTAATGTTTTTATTGCCTTATCTCTTTCCGGGCTTCGTATCATCCAAAATAAAGCAGTGGGCTAAAAATAGTGTGAACAGTGAATTGAATTTTTCACGAGCCCGTCTTTCCTTTTTCCGGCATTTCCCTTCCCTCACATTGTCTTTGCACGATCTGACGTTGAAAGGGTCGGCGCCTTTTGAAAAGGATACGCTTATTCACTCTGATGAAATAGCGTTGGGTATTGACCTGTCCAGTCTTTTCTCCTCTACTATCAACATCAATAAGGTCTTTCTGACAGATGCCTACATTAACCTGCAGGTAAATGAACAGGGTGTTGCCAATTACAATGTGTACAAATCAAAGAACACATCGGCTAAAACCCACGATACTGATTCCGGCAGTGCATCATTGAAGATTGAGCAGATACTGATTGAGAAAAGCCATCTTGAATACAATGACCGCAGCCTTCCTATGCATATAAACGCCAAAGGCGTTTTTTATGAAGGAACAGGTGATCTGAGTAAAGCGATCTTTGATCTGAAGACACATACAGAAATGGAGTCGGTGGATTTTTATTATAATAATCTGCCCTATTTCCTGTCGAAGAAAATAAACGCAGACCTGGTTACGAAGATCAATACCAACTCGCTGGCGCTCACTTTTGAGAAAAACGAGCTTACGCTTAACAAATTGCCGCTGCAGTTTAAGGGCGCGTTTGAGGTGCTGGATGATGGGTATAATATGGACTTCAACCTACAGTCGAATAAAGCAAACCTGTCAGATATGTTTTCGGCATTGCCACCCGGTATGCTGGAATGGTTGAAGAAAACAGCCGTAAAAGGAACGGGTGATATTGATGCTACACTGAAGGGAAAATATAGCTCGGCCACCAATACAATGCCCGACTTCTGGTTGAAAATGGCTGTACAGGATGGTTACATCGGGTACAACAATACACCAGAACCTATCAGCAACCTGTCCCTGCGTTTTAATACCGTTTTTCCCGGGTTTAATACAGACAGTTTGCGTGTAAATGTTGATACGCTTCAGTTCAATATCGGTAAAGACCTGGCGGTTGCTTCTTTAAAGCTGAAAGGACTGGCAGAACCGGATATAGATGCGCATGTAAATGCTGCCATCGATCTTGAAAAGTGGAGTAAGGCTATTGGCATGGAGGGTTTGCTGCTGAAGGGGAATTATACACTGAACATGCTGGCGAAAGGAAAGTATGCTAAAAAAGTAGTGACTGGCTTCCGCAGAACGGATACGGTAATTGCCAGCATACCGATGTTTACTATAAAATCTTCGTTGCAAAACGGGTATGTAAAGTATGCATCGTTACCACAGTCGGTTAATAATATCAGTTTTAACCTTGATGCTTCCTGTCCCGACCATGATTATAGACACACACGTGTAGCACTGGAAAATATCAATGCGAATGTGCTGGACAACTTTATAAAGGGGTATTTTAAAATAGAGAATGCAGCTAATTTCCCGGTAGAAGGGAAGTTGCAATCAGTCTTTAACCTGGCTGATGTAAGTAAGTTTTACCCATTGGATAGCATGCAACTGGCCGGTGCTTTAAATGTAAATGTGGAAACAAAAGGCAATTACCTGCCTGCGAAAAAGATACTACCTGTTACTCATGCACACCTGAAAGTGGAAGATGGTACATTGCAAACGGCCTATTATCCCAACCCACTGGAGCACATACAGGTAACAGCAGATATTACAACAGATAAGGGTTCATATAAAGATCTTACTGTAAATCTCACCCCGATATCATTCACATTTGAAGGGCAACCTTTTTACCTGAAAGCCGACCTGCAGAATTTTACAGACCTGAAATATCATGTGAACTCGAACGGTACGCTGGATATTGGTAAGCTATACCGTGTGTTTGCAAGAAAAGGATATGATGTAAAAGGATTTATTGAAACGAACCTTGCTTTGCGTGGCACACAGAGCGATGCAACAGCAGGGCGTTATGATAAACTGTTTAATGCAGGTACGTTGAAGATCAGGGATGTGCAGTTTACAGCAGAACAGTTTCCCATGCCTTTCCTGATCAAAAATGGCGTTTTCCGTTTTAAGCAGGATAAAATGTGGTTCGACCAATTTGATCTGAACTATGGCAGCAGCAAATTAAAATTGAATGGTTACCTGTACAATGTGGTGGACTATGCAATGGACAAGGGCGCTCCGCTGAAAGGAAGTTTTGAACTGACCAGTGATTATATTTCAGTAGATGAGTTTACGGCATTTGGTGGCAGCAGTTCCGGTTCTTCACCGGCTGGTACACCTGCTAATAACTCATCGCAGACTGGTGTGGTGATGGTGCCGCCCAATTTATCGCTGGAAATAAAGGCAACGGTAAAAAAGGTACAGTATAATGAGTTGCCGATAAAAGACTGTCACGGACAACTGGTTATTGATAGTGGTGGCATTGCATTGCATCAAACCGGCTTTTCCCTGATAGATGCACCGGTAGAAATGGATGCAACGTATAAGAATCTTTCACCGCAAAAGGCTGTATTCACTTATCATATAGTTGCCAAAGAGTTTGATGTAAAAAGAGCGTATAATGAGATCAAGCTGTTTCATGATCTTGCTACATCTGCTTCTAAAGCTGAGGGTATTATTTCGCTGGATTACCAGTTGAGCGGAAGACTGGATGGTGAAATGCGACCTGTATATCCATCCCTGAAAGGTGGTGGTGTACTCTCTGTAAAGAAAGTGAAGATGAATGGGCTGAAATTATTTAGTGCAGTGAGCAAGGAAACGAATAAGGATGTGAATGATCCGGATATTTCTAAAGTAGATATTAAATCAGCTATTAATAATAACCTGATCACCATAGAGCGTACACGCATGAAAGTGTCCGTATTCCGTTTGCGTTTTGAAGGGCAGGCGAGCTTTGATGGTAAGCTGAACCTTAAGTTCAGGGTAGGATTACCTCCGTTGGGTATTATTGGCATTCCGATGCGTATTAGCGGGACACAGGAGAATCCGGTGGTGAAACTGGGTAAAGGCGATAAGAAAGGACTGGAGGAAACAGAAGATGTGGATGAGGGCGAAGGACAGGAGCAGGAGAAATGACGAGTCCTAAATGAAAAATAAAGGAATAAAAGACAGAATGAATATGAAAGGGGAGCCTGATCAGCTTCCCTTTTTTAATGCTTCAATTTGGTGGCGGATGAGGTCTGATTCGTATCCTTTCTGTAAAAGATAGTCTGTGGTTTTGCTCATTTTTACGAACTGATTTACGCCCTCACCTTTAACAGAGCTCCATTTTTCGCTGGCAAGTTTTTGGAGTGTTTTCAGATAGTCAGCCTCGTCAATTTGTTGCAGGGCTTTTTTTATACAGAATGCACTAACCTGTTTCTGTTTCAGCTCATACTGAATTTTAACACGTCCCCAATGTTTCATGCGAAAACGGCCACCGGCAAACTGGATGGCAAAACGTTCTTCATTCAGATAATCTTCCTCAATTAACTGGGAAATAGACTCTTCCACCTGCTGTTTGCGGAGACCGAAGGAATATAGTTTTTCCTTTACTTCCGAATGGCAGCGTTCCTGGTAAGCGCAATAATGCCGTAGTTTTTGCAGGGCCTGTTCCTTTGTAAGTTGTTTACGCTGAAGCATCGGTCAAATGTAATGCAAACAAAACAGATACAGCGATTGTTGAATAAGGATAGAAACACCGGTTTTTAGTAATATTAGCTACTATGACATTGCCGAAGAAAATAGCTTATCGCCAGCAGGAGATCATGCATGAGTTTTTGACGGTGCTGGACAGGCATCTTGAAGATATTTTATCAGGTCGTGCAGAAGATATGTATCACATTAAAGATGTGGCAAAAGAAATGCATATTCATCCCACACACCTGAGCAATACGGTAAAAGAAGTGACGGGTAAAGCTCCTTGTTTTTTCTTTGAGGAAAAGCTCATGAACATATCGAAGAAAATGCTGGCTGACCCTTCCGTATCTGTTGCCTCCATTGCACGCAGGCTCACATTTGATACCTCTAACTTCACAAAGTTTTTTAAGCGATTTGAAGGTGTTACACCTTCTGTGTACAGACAAATGATCCTGGAATCTACTGTGGCTGTTTAGCAACCTGTAGTTATGACATTCGAAACAATTTACTCTACAGATCATTCTTCATTGCAATTTATACAGCCCTTGTATGAAAATGCATTCCCTTTGCATGAGCGAAGGGAATGGGCGCAATTGCTGCAATTATTATCGCAACCGGATATGCAGTTGCTGCTGATAAAGGATGAAGATATTTATGTGGGGTTTGCCATTGTATGGAGTTTTGCAGACTGGCACTATCTTGAACACCTGGCAGTGGACCCACAGCACAGGGGAAAGAAATATGGCAGTACAGTGATGCAGGAACTGTTAAAGTATTCCGGCAACAGACTTGTACTGGAAGTAGAACATCCACACGATGAAGCGGCTAAACGGCGAATAGGGTTTTATGAACGCCTGGGGTTTACCATTCTTCCTTTTGAATATCAGCAACCTCCTTATCGTAAAGGAGAGGCGTTTAACCCGATGTTACTGATGAGCATACCGGTAATTGATAATGAAGACATATTTAATGCCATCGCTGCATTGATCAAAGAACGGGTGTATCTGCTGTTTCATTAGATCTGCGGTTCTATATATTGTGGAGGAACTGTTTCTGTAAGCCATACTCCATTGTCTGATCGATAGAATACAAGGCTATCCTGGTGCATTAGTAAGGCTTTAATAACAAGTAGAATTGGTTTTCCATGCCGCTGCCCCACCTGCATAGCTGTTGCTTTGTCTGTACTGAAGTGTACATCGTGCCGGCCCATTTTAGATAAACCGGTCTGCATGATCAGGGGCAATGTTTGATCTGTTGTACCATGATAAAGGTGCTCTGGTGGGGTTTGCGGTTCATAGCTTAACTCAACCTCGACAGAATGTCCCTGGCTGGCGCGGATCATCGTTTTGTCTTCGTTGAAAGCAAAACGTTTCTTATCGTTGGTGTCCACGATCGCCTGCAGTGTAGAGTGGTCTATAGCTGTTCCATGCGCTTTCATTTTAGTGATCAGTTCTTCCACATTGGCCCACCCTTGTTCATTAAGAGATAGGCCAATAGATTGCGGCTGGTGCCGTAGTATATAACTCAGCATTTTGCTGAGACCTTTTAATTGTTTGTCCATAGTTTGTTTAAGTTTCTTTAAAAAATGTGGCTTCAATAAGTGTTTTAGCTGCTTCAAATCTTTGCTGCCAGTTACCTCCTATCGTGTAATAAGAAATATTTCTCTCTTTTAATTGTTGCTGGTGAAAATGGCTGAGCGTGTTTCGTTCTTCTTCAGACAGTCGTGTACCATCCTGTACAAACGGGCAGTCTGTATCCAGGAATATGTGCAGGTGAAAGCTGTTGGCTTCATCAATCCAGCGAGCTACCTGCAGGGGACGATTAAAAAGATACCTGGAATATGACCTTGTAATATTAACATCCGTATCACAGATCAAGAGTTTATTGGCATTAGTAGTTCTGCGATTAATTTCCTCCGCATGCAAGGCGGCGATCTTTAACAGATCATCATATACAACATCTTCTGTTTTTTCAATCACCTCCCTGGCCATTTCGGGAACAAAGGCAGTATTGAAATAGCGGGCGAGGCTTTCTGCCAATGTTGATTTTCCTGTAGACTCTGAACCGGAAATACAGATCTTTTTTACAAAGCCGGTCTTTGCTGCAGGTGCAATAAGGTCCCAGTGTGTAAAGGGGGCTTTGAGTATTCCGGATGCAGCAACATTAAACTGCCTTCTTTGCTGATCAAAGCTCCGGTGTTCTATCTGCAGGTATTCAGCCATATAATCGCCATAAGGTTCTGATGTAAAAATGACATCAATTAGCGGTAATGTTTCTTTAATGTATTGTGCCCACTGCTGTGATACACTGCGGGATGAAACGGATGTATTGGGTAGCAGTTCCTCATTGTACTGCATCAATATGATTTGGATGCGGTCGTTGTGACCAAAGGTTGACTGTAACCATTGCATGCGTAATGTTCCACTAATCGGTTCTTTGTCTGTGGCACAAAGCAAAACGATAAGTTGGGTGCAATGCTGTAAACCAAATTCAATTAAAGCAATATGTCCCTTGTGCAAGGGCATAAATTTGCCCAATACCAATCCTGTTCTCATTTGTTGTTTATTACTACCATTGGTACTTTACACCAATCATAAAGTTCAACGGCGCCTGTATAAAATAACCGGGTACTCCGGTTGCGGTAATAACTCCGTTATTAAAGTATTTTTTATTGGTAACATTATTAAGAATACCAAAGAATGTGAATTTCCTGAATTGCCGGCTGGCATCCACACCCGCAATAAAATACCCCGGCAGCTTTATAGTATTGGCATAATCGATATATGAGTGAGCCTGGTACCTTACTGTAACACCTGCCTGCCAGTGGGGCTTTACATACCTGATCTCCTGATTGCTGATAAAAGCAGGTGTTAAAACCGGTTGCAGGTGAATGCCATTTTCACGAATGCGGTTAGCGGATACAGCTGACTGATTTCTCAGCACAATGCCATTGTGAAACTGCCAGGCGGCATCCAGCTCCAGACCACTACGAAAGCTGCTGGCGGCATTGCTGTGCAGAGGAACACCACTAGGGCCAATTTGTCCGTTGAGTGTGATCTCATTATGGAAGTTCATGTAATACAGGTTAGTGTACAGGTGCCCACGTGTGTGAAAATACTTTACACCCAATTCATGATCTGTAACACGTTCTGGTTTTACCGGGTTAAACAGCAGCTCTCCGCCCGTATCACGTGCCAGGTCGTCATTGCCAATAAAAAGATCGCTACGGGTGGGTTCTCTGTGCGTTTGCCCTAATGAATAATAGAGTTGCCATTGGTTATTGAGTGCATAACTGATACCAGCGGTGGTATTCAGAAAGTTCCAGTACTGACCGGGCATTGCTTCATTGCCCTGGTAGGTAAAGCTGCTGTATCGGTATTGTATGTCGCCGAGCAGGGTCCATTTGCCGGCATTGGCTGCCAGCTTTGAAAATACACTGCTTTCATTACGATAACCGGTATTTACATACAGCTTGCCTGCGGTTCTTTCACTGCCTGTGTGCCGGCGGTTGTACCATTGTGCCTGTACCCCATTATACCATTTTATGTGCTTTGAGGTAATGGAGTAATATGAGAATGCACCGGTAAAGTTTGAACGGAAGGCATAATTGTACATTTCGCTGGTGGAAGGCAGGCCGAGAAAATTATTGAGATCAAAATCGTAATTACCCTTGAGATAATTATAAAAAACACCGGTATGCAGTTGTTGGTTGTTGGCTATCTGCCATTCATGGTGCAGCTGCACATGAGCCTGTGTAAAATTATCCGATTCATTTTTGTCAGCATTATACCGGCTATTTTTACTGATGCTATCCATCGGTGAGCCCAACCAGGCAAGATCATTTTGCTGGTTTCCGATAAAAGAAATGATATAGAGCTTGTGCCGGGAGCCCCAATACCCCGTACTGATATAAGCTGAGCCGGAAGTATTGCCTGAATGATCCTTGTATCCATCTGAGTGCAGATAGGAGCCGCGTGCATAAAGACCGATATCGTTGTGCAAACCTGTATTCACTGAACCATTGATCCTGTATGTGTTGAAGGAACCGTAATTGGCTGACAGTTGACCTCCTGTGCTGTCTTTAAAGGGCAGCGATTCGAAATAGAGGCTGCCACCATAGGACGCAACGCCGTTTTTGGAGTAGCCCGTACCCCGCTGGATCTGTATCCCTGAAATGGATTGTAAGAAATCAGGGTAATTCGAAAAGAAGACACCCTGATCCTCCGGCTCATTTAAAGGAACGCCATTCAGGCTCATGTTAATGCGTGTCTGGTCTATGCCGCGGATACGGAAATAAGAGTAACCGTTACTGCTGCCTGCATCTGTATACCAGGTAACAGAAGGTGTTTGTGCCAATAGCATGGATGGCTCCTGGCCGTAATTCTTTCTTTGCAGTTCTGTTTTACCAATGTTGCTGATAGTAAGAGGCGATGCAATTGAGTTACTGAAGGGAGAAGCAATGGCCACTTCTGGTAAATGTTGCAATGTGTCCTTATTGGGTTGGGCAATGGCTGATTGAAAAATAAGGACCAGGGTAATGGTTGGCGTATATTTTGTGAGCATGGGTGTTTAATGAAATTTTACTTATTACAGACCGATCGGTACAGGCGGTTACAGAGGTCTGCTATGTCGTCTCGTCTTCTGATGTCTGCCCGCCATTTTTCACGAATATTATCATAGCCATAATACAAGCCGGCAAGACCACCCGTTACAGCACCCGTGGTATCTGAATCGCTGCCGAGATTGACAGCCATTAATACAGCGTCTTCAAAATTAGCTGTTCGCATGAAACACCACATTGCAGCTTTTAAAGTACTCATTACATAACCGGATGAAGAAATATTATCAATGGAAAGCTGTGTTATGTCGCCTTTCAGCAGATCGCTGAATAGATTGATCTCTTTTGGAATAATGTTTTCGCCGGAAATAAATTGCTGTACAATAGTGGCTGTTTCGGTATAAGCTGCCTGTTTTTCTTTTCCATTGAGTAATTGTAATGCCATCTCCAGGTAATAGAAGCAGGCGATCACAGACCGAATATGCCCATGCGTAACAGAAGAGACCTGTTTTATAAGTTCAAACCGTTGGTGTATGTCAAGGTCTTTTATATAAAACAGCAGTGGCATAATGCGCATCAAAGAGCCGTTTCCGTTACTATCCTCATCAAAATCTCCGGCAAGGTCGGGCCTTGTACCATTCTTTAAACGGCCAATAGCCCTGTTTGTCGTCATGCCTATATCAAATACACGGTTTCCTGCAGTCCAATAAGCAGTATCATACCACTGAATAAATTTCCCCGCTATATCCTGCAGGTTGTAGCCATTGCACAACGATTCTGCAAGGCAGAAGGTGAGTGAGCTGTCATCAGAAAAAGTAGCTGGTGGTTGATTATGACTTTTGTAGCCAATAAAATCGGTGACAGGGTTATTCTGTAGAAAACCCCGACTTTGAAATTCAGCAGGAACGCCCAACGCATCTCCAATGGCTACGCCAAACAAGGCTCCGTATAATTGTTCTTTTTTCATGTTGTTTTTGATTGCAGCATATCGCGTACCTCCATAAGGGCAAAGCCTGGCAGGTTGGTGCCCTTCCACAGATTGGGATCAGAAACACCCGGGCTACTCTGAGCCATGCCAATTCCCCATATTTGGTCGAAAGGGCTTGCTTCTACTATTATCTTATTACCTGTTTGCAGCAGGAACTGCTTCAATGCTTCATGTTGTGAGAATTTATGAAAATTACCTTCTACAACAATATTGTATGCATTTGCTTTCCAGACGTCATCACAGAATCCTCTTACCTGCCTGCCGATGTTTTTTGCAATAGCAGGTTTAGGTGTGGCAATAATGCCTGTTAATGCTTCTGCATCTGCAAATAGTTTTGCTTTTCCTGCCATCATCCAGTGTTCAGTGGAGGGATATTTAATGCCCTCTACTGTGAAAGGGGCAATAAACCATTGACTGAGGCATGCTTTGTCGATAATGCCTTCCTGTTCTTGCGTGTGACCCCAAAAGAAGTCGTATTTAAAAGACTCACCTTCATTGCATTTTTCCCTGAGCCATTGAATGGAATAGTTCATATTTATTTTCTATAAATCGTATACCGTCACTGAAATTTGTTTTGAGGTCAGCTTCTGCAAAATGATGGGTTCTATTAATTCCCATTTTCCCCCGGCCAGGCCACAACCTATGCGAGGCATGTGAATGGATGCTTGCTGGTCAATAGCAAATCCTGCAATGTTTTCTAATGCAGCCCTGATTGCATCATATCTGATGGGTGGTTCACCTGTTGAGGCTTTTTTAATTCCGTGCTGACCGATAACGTTTGCTACCCACAGCTCTTTTTCAACCTGTACAAATTGAACGGCGCCCAACTGAAAATCTTTTTTTGAATCAAACCACTGGCGATATTGTTGTTCCGGGGCTTTCCAGCGGGACGAAAGTGCCAGTACGAATCCTTTTCCCCAACCGCCTATATCGTTACAGATATGAACAATCAGTTTGTTTCCAGACCTGTCGGGCTTTGTTGCATCTCCTTTTGCATAGTTGATAACATGTTTTGCCGCGTGCAGATCTCCATAAAAAGATTTTACCTTCCTAATCTTTCCAATGATATGCTCATTGAATACCGGAAGTTCTGCGGCCGGTATCCATAGTTCGTTGTGGATCGATCCTCCAACATTCTGGACCGTGTAGCGTTGAAGGAATGCTTCTTCGATATCAAATGCCAATACATGCCCCTCATATCCGGAAAACTCATCTTTTGTATTCCACTCTTGTGCGATTTGTTCAGCATATTGCTGATTCAATACAGGGTAAAAGATTGGCTGCCACCCCAGCCTTGGCGGAAATGCTTTAAACCCGGATTCCGCTATAAGGCTTAGTTCTTTTTCTCCAACAGGGCGATATAGGGTTGTTGTTCTCATCCTGCTTTTTTGTAAATAGAATTAATATTGAAATCTTTTTTGAAAGGGCTCTATGATCTCTGTCTTATTGGTTTTTACTGCAAACACGATATTTTTAAAATAACCGGCGAATTTACCGTTGAGTGCTTCGTGAAACAGTGCTGCTATATCCTCGGGGTTATTGCGAAATACACCACATCCCCATGCACCCAATACCAGTGTTTCATATTGTTTATGCCGACAAAGGGCCAGCAGTTTTTCAATACGCGTGCGCATAGCAGGAATAATTTCCGGGATCCTTGATTTTTGTTGCTGGTGCACAACCCCTGCATTTACTGCAGCAGAAGTAATTATGGATACGCAAACCGGTTGTGGTAACAGGTCCCCTTCTTCATCTTTCAGAATAGGCACTGCGGGTGAATAGATCATATGATCTGAATAGATGCAACTGCGGTTTGCCCTGTGAGTTGCGTAATATTCGGGAGCCTGCAACAGGCAGGGGTATAGTCCTGATGCACGGGCAATACATTCTTCCTGCGCCAATGCTCCGCCGAGAAAGCCGCCACCCGGATTTTTTGCAGATGCAAAGTTTAAGCATAATACCTTTTCATTACCAGCTGCAACCAATCGCCTGGAGGCATCCAGTGTTGTTTCATTGATTACTTCAAATTGAGTGGTATACCTGGATGTGGTATTGGCATTTGCCAGTAAAGCTTCCAGATCTCCGGGTGTGGATAATCTTGTTCCGTTTACAGCACTATGCTGCAATACTGATATGTCGATTTGTTCGCCTTCATTGTTTATATAATAGCCTTGTGCCAGTATCTGCAAGGTGTGTTGAGCAATGGCTATTCTTTTTTCCTGGGTCATATTATTCTATTGTATTGCCAGTTCTGTTGTAACCTGAGCCCTGTTGCGGATAGATTCAAAATTGTATTGGTGAATGATCTTACCGTTTTCAAAAACCGTAACAAGTTGGTCTTCCTGTTCAGGGTGTTCGTTGATTTTTATAGTCTGGTATTCGTTATTGATATAAATTAATTTCAGTTGTCCCGCTTTGGATCTTTTGAACGACTGCACCAGTTTCCCGTGGTGATCAATTTCAAGCGGATGTTTTTGTACCTGTACAGGATTACCATTTACTTCGGCATAAGAGCATTTGAAAGCAAATTTTTGGGTATCCCTGTCAAGTTTTTGTAATAATGCCCCTCCCATTCCCAGCAACAGGTTTTCTGCACTGATGCCATTTACTATGAGTGCGCCATAAATGGCCCTGATGCTTTGTACATTGATACCATCGCCTTGTATAACCCTTACCTGCGGAGGTAATACTTTATAGCCCTTTTTATTGATTGTATATCCGAATTTGCTGAAAAGGATATCAAACACACGCAATAGTGTAAATACCGGATCTCCACTGTCGGGGCGGATCACCAACACACCATCACGACTTAATACAAGCTCTTTTAATTCAGTACCCCAGTAGTCACTGCAAGCACGAAAAATATCGAAGGAGTCAGAAACACAGGCTACAGTGCCTGTTGGGAATGTTCGCAGTACATGTTTAAAAACCTCCAGCTCACCTTCTTCTCCCAACAATGTACAAATAGAGTGTTCTGTAGCAGGAACTGATAAACCATAGACAGTATCTGTATTATAATAGCGTTGCGCCAATACGCTACCCATAATGTTATCACTGCCACGGAAACTAAGCAGGTGAGCAGCCCCGCCCAGTGAGGCACTCTCTACAGAACTTACACCCCTGAACCCAAAATCATTAAGTATAAAGTCAATGTTGTTACAGGCTTCGGGAGAGGCTGTATCAGTAAAATACTCTTCTACAATCTTTCTTACTTCTTTTGAAATGGTGGCTACTGTGGCCGGATACCATACCTGCATCAGTAATGTTTCCAGGAAGTTGGTGAGCCAGAAGCATTCCGGGTCAGTATTTTCAATGGTCATCAGTACATTGTTGACAGGTACACTGGTGCCTTCTGCTACGGCTTTGATACGCACGGGTAATCTGCCTCCGTGTTTTTCAACGATGTAATCAAATTTTGAACGATCAAAAACATCATTACGACCAAATACCTGTTGCAGAAATTGTTCTGCGGCATCGATCTTTTCAGTAGTGATCACATTACCTTCCAGGTAATGTTTTAACAGGTACTGTAATCCAAAAAAGATCGTTTCATCAAATTGACCACCCCGGCTCTCGAGATAAGAGTAAATTTTGGTGGTACCGGGATAATATAATTTGTGATGAGAATATTTATAAGCGTCGGCCAGTAATAAAATGTTTTCCTGAGTTTTCATAATGTTCAGTTTTTAGCTTAATTGATGTGTGAAGCGCAATAGGAGCATTATAGGTTTTTTAATAAGAGCGACATCAATACGTGATGTTCTTTTACAATACTATTGTTTTGCATCATTGTTGGTAATTGTTGTACGGGAAACCAAGCAAGGTCTGCCAGGTCATCGGCGGCTTTGGGTTCTCCGTAAACCAGGTCTGTTTTAAATAATAATGTCAGTATTTTATCAACCTCTTGCCTGTATCGCCAATCGTCTATACTGGCAGACCCTACATATTGCATTTCCCCGGTTTCAATATCTCCGCATTCTTCTGTCATCTCCCGTTTTGCGGCAGCCTCATAATTGTCATCAGTAGGATCTGCAAAGCCACCAGGAAAGCGCCATTGATCGGCAAAGTGTTTTTTACCAAGCAATACCTGTGTGCGATTGTCTTTTAAAACGGCCACATCTACCGTAGGATATACTTTGGCATAACCATTCTGGCAGGCATAATTGACGCCAAACCTGAAATCTGTTGTATCCAGTACTTTATCCGCATTGGCATCGCGAATATCTGTAGCAGAAAAACCTTCCTGGGCGGCCAGTGCTTCTGTTGGAAACTTACCGGAGTATGCAGGTATAAAACTGTCTCTGCTGCCATACAGTACGAAAGATTCATTGGGAAAAGTATTTTGTAACAGATCATCCAGGTGGTGGCTCCATACGGTATCTGAGGCCTGATCGCGCAGAGGAAGTATAACCAGGTCTGCGCGGTATTGCTTCAGCATTTTTTCGCGGGTGTAGAAATCGAACGGATTGCGTTTGCTGCTTTTAAGGGGCGATACACCCAGAACGATAACGATCTTATTATGTTTTGATTGAATTTCATTCAGCAAATAATTGTGCCCGTCGTGCAGGTAAGGAGTTTGGAAGCGGGCTATAATGACGCCGGTTGTTTTCATTTTGCGTAATTTATACGCAAATTTAAACCGGGCCCATGATATCTCCAAATTTTGCGTAATAATTACGCAAAATAGATTTCAGGAACGATGCCCCGTTGTTATTAAATAAAAAGACAGTTAACAATTAAAGGAAATTATATTTCGAAATTAATGCCCTCTTTCAATAGCTCCTGGTAGCGCTTTTTATTGAACTGGTACATTTTACTGGGGCGGCCTTTGCCTTCAGACTTTGCATACTCATTGGTTTCGTCGAGTATGCCGAGCGCCAGCATTTTTTTGGAGAAGTTACGGCGATCAATATCGCGGTCCAGTAAGGTGATATAGAGTTTTTCAAGATCGGCAAAGGGAAACTTGCGGTCCAGTAGTTCAAAACCGATGGGCTGGTAACGAATCTTAGCCCTGATCCTTTCAATAGCGATCTTCAGTATTTTCTGGTGATCAAAAGCAAGTGGTGGCAGGTCTTTTATGTTGAACCATTGGGCATTTTCAGCGTCGGTACTGGCTTTCAATTGCTGGAACATGGCCGATTTTACCAGGGCAAAATAAGCGATAGCAATTACACGCTGCCGTGGATCACGATCCGGGGCACCAAAGGTGTATAACTGTTCAAGATAGTTTACCTCAATGCCCGTTTCTTCCTGTAGCTCACGTCTTACTGCCTCTTCCAGTGATTCTTTTTCCAGTACGAAACCGCCGGGAATGGCCCAACTATTTTTAAACGGCGGATACTTACGTTGAATAAGCAAAACAGACACCCCATCGCTTTTGGAATAACCAAATACGATGGCATCAACAGCTACTTTAATATCAGGATGTGTTGCAGACATTCCGGTGCAAGATATAAAATGGAAATTGTATCTGTATAAACGGCTTTTTTACTATATGTTATCTCTTATCTTTATTGCTAAACACACCATTGAGATGTATTTACTGATACCCGGAAGACATCAATTGCTTACCCAGTTCCAGTTTCAATACCTGCAACAATTAATAGAACAAGGGCTTCGGCAGCAGAAAGACGTGTTTGGGGCGCCTGTGGAGACCGATGAAAAGATCGACGCTATCGTTTTTGCTGTTACTTCGGCCAACCATTCCAATACACGACGTAACCCATTACCATTTTACCTCAGGGCGATCAGTATTGAGGCTTTTGGCAACCTGCTGAATGTACCGGTGTACATTTATGGAATTGACGACGTCGGATCGCTATCTAATTTCGCAACTTATACACTTAAACGGATAAAGCACGAAAGTGACGGACTGTTTAACTGTACACCGGAAAATACCCTGGTGATCTGTTCTACTCCGGTGTTGAATATGTATCACCAACTGGGTTTTACTATCCTGCCTGCAGAACTGGAAGATGTAAATACATGGAAACATCGTACTGCCATGCCCTGGGATATTGTGGAACGCATAGCACAAAGCGAGGATTGGCCGCATGACCCTTTTGTACAAAATAATATGCATCCTGTTGCACTCCGGGTATGGAACAAATACCGGCTGGGGGAAAAGGTGCAATTACTGTTCAGAGATGCGATGATCAGCAGTGATGGCGACCTTACTGAAACCCGGGACTATAATGTTTATGTGCGGCAGATGGACGATATCGCCGAAATGAAATTCAAGGATACGGAGCCGTTTATACAACCAGGACGTATCGGAGATATTGGCTGCGCTGTAGGTTCATGGATAAAACTGGCCTGTAAAGAGCCTAGGTTGAGAGAATCTGATTTTTACGGAATTGAAGTATCCAGGTACTTGTATGAATTATGCCAGCAACGCAAGGTCAACGGAGAGTTTGTAAATCCTTTTGTGTTCTTCTCACAAAAAAATGCAGTTACCGGGCTGGCCTTTGAGCCTGATTCAATGAATACCATCCATACTTCGTCACTTACTCACGAGATAGAATCTTATGGTAACAGAAATGACCTGTTGCAATTTATTAAAAACCGCTACAATGAATTGAAACCCGGTGGTGTTTGGATCAACAGGGATGTTGTAGGACCCTATAACAAAGAGCAACAGGTGTATCTGTGGGTAGATGATAAGGATGGTAGTAATGAAGATCCATTTAAAAGTTTTACAGATCGAAATGAACTGTCTCATTATTTACAGGGGCTGTCAACATATGCCCGATTCCTGCGCTTTGCACGCGATTTCAGGCATAAGGAGGGGTATGTATTTACATTCCGGGAAGAAATTAAAGATGGAAAACATTTTATAATTACCAGCTTACGCAATGCTGCTGAATTCCTGAGCCGGAAAGACTATACGGATAACTGGGATAGTGAAATGCATGAAACATTCTGTTACTGGGATTTTGAAGAATGGAAAGCACATTTACAGGAAGTGGGTTTTGCTATACATCCATCATCTATTGCATTTACTAATAGGTGGATAGCCAATAACAGGTGGAAAGGAAAAGCAGAATTATTCACCCTGCAGCATGAACAACTGCAACCTCTTGAATATCCTGTAACTACCATGTTCCTGATTGGTGTAAAGAATTAGTCAGCTCTCACAATCAGTATATAAACGAATAGCCCGGAACAACTGTTCCGGGCTATTCGTTTATCAGGACTATAAAACTATTTCTTTAACACCAGGTCTTCTTTTGCCGCCCACATACTGAGATCCTGTTTGCTGAGGGCAGCAGCCATCAGGTCGGGGAACTTGTCGGGTGAACAGGCAAATACTGGAATACCAAGATCTGAAAAGAATTGGGCATTGCGGTGATCATAGCCAGGAGCCCCATCGTCATTCAATGCCAGTAAAACAACAACCTGTACACCTGCGGCCACCAGTTCTACAGCCCTTTTGCGCATTTCTGTTTCGTTGCCGCCCTCATAGAGGTCGGTGATCAGTACCAGCACCGTATCCTGTGGCTTTGTGATGATCTGTTTACAGTAGGTAAGTGCAGCATTGATATCTGTGCCCCCGCCTAACTGTACGCCAAATAATAACTCAACAGGATCCTGCAATTCTTCAGTAAGATCTGCTACTGCGGTATCAAACGCCACCATTTTGGTTTTGATAGCAGGTATTGATGCCATCACTGAACCAAAGATACCTGAGTAAACAACGGATGAGCCCATAGACCCACTCTGATCAATACATAATACAATATCCTTTAATGAGGTTCGCTTGCGACCATACCCAATCCGGGTTTCAGGAACGATGGTTTTATATTCCGGCTGGTAATGTTTCAGATTTTTGAGAATAGTCGCATGCCAGTTTATTTCATGATGTCTTGGTCTGCGGTTTCGGGCAGACCTGTTGAGGCTGCCGATAATGGCCTGCTGCGTAGGTTGAGCCAGCTTTTGTAATAACTGGTCAACTACTCTGCGTACTACCTGCCTTGCCGTATCTTTTGTTTTATCCGGGATAACACGACTAAGGGTCATAAGGGTTGCTACCAAATGAACATCGGGCTCCACGTTTTCCAGCATTTCTTTTTCAAACAACATTTGTGTCAGGTTCAGTCGCTTCAATGCATCCTGCTGCATTACCTGTACTACTGAGGAAGGGAAAAAGTTGCGGATGTCTCCCAACCAACGTGCCACGTTGGGAGATGAGGGACCTAACCCGCCCTTGCGGTTACTGTCGTACAATGCTTCCAGTGCTTCATCCATCTGCTTGTCCTGCTCATTCAGCGAAAAGCCTGTTCCGTCATTTTGCTGACCGCCCAGTATCAACCGCCATTTGCGGATATTTTCTTCCTGATTACTCACCGGCTTGTTGTTTTTGTGTTTGTGAAATCCCCAGCAATCGCAGTATCACCGGGATGCCCTGTTGTGCCCTTGTTTCATCAATACCTGCATCTATAACAGTATTGATAGAATTGGTTCCGGATTTTCCGGCCTTTACTTTTTCGCCCAGCTTTTTTCTTTCAGGTTGAGAGTAGTTGGCAAAAGTGCGACGCAGTAATGGTAATACCTGTGTAAAAGTATCTGGCTCCAGTGACTGTACCCAGTTGTTCACCAGGTTCCACAGGTCATGGTCAATTAGCAGGATGGTACCGCTGCCTTTCAAAAAGCCTTCCAGCCATGCCGCTGCTATATCCGGGGCAGTGACTGCAGACATAGCAAAGCTGAACGCTTTTACCAGTTCCTCTCCCACCAATATTTTATAGTCGGCCAGTAATCTTGTAGAGTACCCGGCAATAACGGGTGATGTATTGGTTGCGCGCGCTACATTCTGTAGCGTTTGCTGCCATTGTATGCTGATCTCTTGTTGCTGTAACAGGTTAACTGCTTCGGTTATCCTGAAAAATAATTCCAGTAAATGTCGGGCTGCATCTTCATCAATGGCGGTACACGCTGCCGGAAGACTTACACAAATACGAGTGATCATGCTGGTAACTATGTTCATTACCAGTTCGGCATCTGTTTTGCGTACATTGCCATAGCGGGTTATTGTTACCAGGTCTGGCACTACTTCCATTAGCTGGATCACGTCTCCACTGGCGGCAGCAAGGTTATTGATCTTTGCGATCAGACCTTCCACAGCCCCCGGCAATTCAGATGGGATTGTTTTCTGCAACAGGTCTGATACAATGGGTAGAGAATCCGCAGTAGATGCCTTGTGTAACACAAACTTTTCAGCAGCCTCGGCGACAGTATTTCCCCAACTGCCTTTTTCAATAATATGAATAGAAAGTTCGGGTTGCCACTGTAAGCGCCATGATTCTTTAAAAGTACCTTTACCGGTTGTATGCAGTTGCTTTCCCCACCCAATTCCCAATAGCAGTAAACGATGCAACATGATACTCCGTTCGAGATCGGTTTCTTTTCGCAGATCGAATGTATGGTCTTTCCAGTCTGCTGTAGCAGGCAAACGTAAACGTTTCTGTAGCTTCTCGATATCCAGTTGCAGTGGAGGTTTGGGAACCTCTTCGGGTACCTCGCCAATGCGGTTGCTTACGATCAGCTCATCATGTATCAGCTCCAGTAATACGCTTTCCCCATTACATAGTACACTCCATGTAGCTTCATTCAACTCTTCCAGCCCTGCTTTGGACAGCCCGCGCAAAGCAGCAAGGGATTCTGCCAGGCGTACAGCTTCAATAACGTGTGCTACAGAAGTATCCATCTGTTTACTTCTGAAAAGAGTGGCAACATTTGCCATCCAGCGTGTACCGTCATCGTCAGGATAATTCCAGATGTGATGGTACCAGCCGGGAGAAGTAATGCCTGCTCCATAACCACTATTAAAACCAAGACGACTATAGGTCCAGGGAATCCACGTACATTCTGTTTTTACTTTAGGAAGCCCTTTCAGCAGGTCATTGTCTTCTTTCTGCCTGGGCATTTGCATTAGTGCGGGTGCATGCCATGCTCCACAAATAACAGCAATAGAAGCAAACATTTCTTTTTCTGCCTGCCTAATGCATTTGCGCATATGTGCTTCACGCAGTTGTTCTGTACGGTCGTCTTCTTTAGGAAAAGACTCCCGCAACACTTGCATCGCCTCTGCAACAGCGTCGAACACCTGCTCATTATTACGGCGATGTTCAAACATATGCTCCCACCATTTCTCTCCGTCCTCATAACCAGCGACCTCGGCCAGGTAAGAGAGGGGATCTTTGCGAACCTGTAATGGCAACGAATCCGCTGCATTACTTCTGAGAATATGATTATTAAGGACTGCTGCTGGTGGAGTTGTGCCGTCTGCAGGGGCTTTCGTTTGCTTTGCCTGTTTTTCTTTTTCAAGGGCAAATACATTAGCAATGGGCAGGTCCATAAACCTCACATGGATGTTGTTTCTTCGTGCGTACGTAATGGCCTGCCATTCCGGTGAAAATGCAGCAAAAGGATAAAATACCGCCTGCTGTGGATCATCCGGCTGATATACCAGTATGGCTACCGGTGGCTGTAATGCAGGATCATTTGCCCATTGGAGCAAGTTGTCTGCTTCAGGAGGACCTTCCACCAATACAATATCGGGCTTTACTTCCTCAAGGAAATCTCTCACATTTTTGGCCGAACCCGGCCCATGATGTCTGATCCCCAGTATATGAATAGACATGTTAAATAGATCGTCAATAAATGAATAGTCAATGAATGCACGATAGTTGGTTACAGATCACGGCAGGCGCGATAAATATCTTTCCACTCATCACGTGGCTTTACCACCGTTTCAAGATACTCCTGCCAAACCAGTTTGTCCTGTACAGGGTCTTTGATCACAGAACCGATAATCCCCGCTGCCAGGTCTGCAGCTTTTAACTGACCATCTCCAAAATAGGCAGCCATAGCAAGTCCATTGTTTACAACAGAGATTGCTTCGGCAGTACTTAAGGTACCGCTTGGCATTTTAATTTTTGTTTTACCATCGAGAGTTACACCGGTACGCAGTTCACGGAAGATAGTTACAATGCGACGTATTTCAGCTAAAGCAGGCGGCTCTGCCGGCAACTCCATTACCTTTTCAAAACTTTCTACGCGACGTTTCACAATATCAATTTCTTCGTCAATAGAGTCGGGAACGGGTAGAATAACTGTATTGAAGCGACGTTTCAGAGCGCTGGATAATTCATTCACACCCTTATCGCGGTTATTCGCTGTCGCTATTATATTAAACCCTTTTTGTGCCTGTACGGCAATATTCAGTTCAGGAACCGGTAATGTTTTTTCAGACAGAATAGTGATGAGGGTGTCCTGAACATCGGCACCAATCCTGGTAAGTTCTTCAATACGTACAATTTTCCCATCGCGCATGGCACGCATTACAGGTGTCTCTACTACTGCTTTTTCTGTAGGACCTTCGGCAAGTAACTTTGCATAGTTCCAGCCATATCGGATAGCCTCTTCGCTGGTGCCTGCTGTACCTTGTACTATTAAGCCGGAATTGCCACTGATAGCAGCAGCAAGATGTTCACTAACCCAGCTTTTGGCCGTACCTGGCAAGCCATACAGCAGCAATGCCCTGTCTGTGGTAAGGGTGGCCACTGCAATTTCCATTAAGCGTTTGTTACCAATGTATTTAGGTGTTATTTCAAATCCATTCGCCAGTTTGCCCCCGATAAGGTAAGTGACAACTGATTGTGGTGTCAGTATCCAGTTAGGAGGACGTTTACCACTATCCTGTTTTTGAAGTTCATCCAGTTCGTGAGCATATAATTGTTCAGCTTGCTGACGTAAAATGGCCGACATGGTTATTTTTTGTTTTGAGGATTAGTTAAATGATCCCTGTATTTGCTTTTTCAGGTTCAGTAAACGTGTAATGATTGTTTGTGTATTGTTCCATACGGAAGCTGCATAGGCTTCGTTGGAAGGTGTACATTTTTCCAGTTCGGTTATTATGGAAACTGGAAATAAATGGATGTTATTGCTGTAAAAAGAACGGTTATACTGGTAAGGCTGTTTAGCCGTATGAATGAAAACCTGCCGGGTCAATGAATGGCTCCATTCGCTATCACGACGTACAGCGTAACTTATAATATCGTCAGGATGTTTTTCAACAAATCGCAGGCTATAATGCTCCTGTTGTTCAACAGGTAATAGTGGTAAAATATCCAGGTAAAATATCTCGCTGAATTGCATCAGTGCCTGTGCCCACCGGCGATCCTTGAATGTAACTGTAGCTGTTACAAATGCCGGAAATAACTTCAGGCCGGTTTTGTCTTTTTGCAACAGGCCGATGATCTCTTCAGGAGTACTCGCCCAATGTGTTTCCCAGAAAGCAGGGGGTACATTGCTGATCAATTGCGAGGCAATGAATTCGTCATCGGTTAACGCTTTATTGTTGCTGAGTTTTTCAATCCCCGATTTAAACACCTGGTCATCAATAACTGGTAATTGTAGTTGAAGGGCGGTCTTGCTGATCATACCCAGCAGCGCTTTTTCTTTTTTCAGGGTAAATGCTACGCGTAATACCTGCTGGTATTTTTGGACTATCTGAGATTCCGGGATCAATTTTAATAATTTGATAGCCGCATCTTTTACTTTCTTGCTTTTTTCATTGGATAAGCCTTCAAGAAAAGGAATATCTACAGCGCTGATGTTGACGTTCATCAAAGCAAGCAGATCGGCTTTCGTATTTGCATCTTCCTGGGGCCAGGTCTGCTGTAACCAATCTCGTGCAGTTACAGGGTCTGCCAGCCTTTTTTGCTGCCATACACTTTTGCGTTGTTCGGGGCTGCCGGTTTGCCATAGTTCTTCATCTGTAGCATTGATTGAAAAGTTCCATTCAGGATTCAGACGTGTAAGCCATTCTCCCCGTTTGCCTGCACAGGCTGCTAACAGGGGTTGTAATTTTTTTTGTTGTTTACCAAGTGATAATAATATGGGGATCAGTTCGGGAATAATAAGTTGATCAGCAGCAATACATTGTTGCAACCAAAGTGTCTGTAATGGAATGCTTTCTTCAAAAAGGGTATCTTTTAATGCCTGTGCTGCCTGTGGAGGGCAATATTGTTTTTCTTCCGGCAAAGCTTTGCTGATTGTGATCCCTTCTTTTTTTAATGGCTCAGCCCCACACTGACGGTAATTAAAAGCCAGTGAGGCCGTTTGCAAAAAGGCATCTTCTTTATCACGTTCTTCCTGTTGCAGTAAGCCTGTTGCCTCCAATAAGGCCTGAGGCAATTCCTGTGCATTTACTTGCCTTTTATCTGTACCCAGTAATGCCGTATTTACTATTGTATTCCACAGCTCCATGTAAAGCTTGCTTTATAGAGTTTTGTATTCGTTATTGCACCACACGCCCACGGGCTCAAATTCCCTTTCACGACCAATAACAGCCATGTTTAATGCCTCACCGCCACTGAGCGATAGCAGTTTCCAGATGTTTTTGAAATCACTTTTAATGCGTATAAGCTGGTTAGAGGCATCCTGTAGCCACCATTGTTGATTGTATTGGACGGGGGTGAGGTGCTCAATAATATAGGGCCGCTCATTACGGAAAGGAAGCAGACTGCCGAAACCGGTTTCTGTTTCCAGCACCTGTTGCCAATCAGAAAAAACCTTGTATTGTCGTTGATCTCCGGAGGAGGTCTGGTTTTTTATCAATGCTCTTAATGGCAATGCAGAAGGGAAAAACACAAGCTCCGCATCAATGCATAAACCCGGGAGTAAGGCATATTGTGCTCCTTGTCCACGGATCAGGAACTGTAATACCAATGCATATTGATTGGATGCAACGCCATACAGCCAGTTGCGTTCAACAGTAAATGTATCTTCTTCGGTTGTTTGCTTGCTTAATACCAGCCAGGTATCTGTAATGCCGGGTTGCTCTTTTAGTTCGTCCTGGCTTTGTGTAAAACCAATGTAGGAGCGAATATCCTGCTGAAGGTCCTCCGGAAGAGTTTCAATGTTTTTAAATCCGGTTGCCACCAGGTAAATCCGGAGAAGCTCATCCAGGAATTCGCTTTGCCAGCTTTCGCGGTAAAAATTTGTTTCGCCAAGCGTTTTGATCATATTGGCCAGTCCCGGCGCCTGTGCATCTACCATCCTGCGCGACATATTTTCAAAATATGAGGATTGCTTTTCGGGAATCGTCAATAACCCATTGCGAACAATATCTTTTATCCAGAGCAATAACTCTTCTATACCATCAGCAACTTTTAATTGTCTTGATTGCTGGCGTTTAGCCTGTGCAGCTTCATCAACAGGCTTTTCTTTTTTCTCGGTTTGTTTTTCCTGCTTTTCTGAACGCTTACTGATCCAGTCTGCTACCCATGCTGGCATTTCGCTGGTAGTAAAATCATTTTTCTGTCGGGCAAATAGAAGTAGTAGTCCAAGTCCATGCTTGCAGGGGAATTTCCGACTGGGGCAGGAGCATTTAAACGCAATATTGGCAAGATCCACCTGTGTTTGATAAGGCTTACTGCCACTGCCCTGACATTCTCCCCAGAGGGCGATCTCATTAACTCCTTTACTGACCCACTTGGCTGGATTGGAAAGCTCTTTTCCGGATTTTTTGGATGACTCATCCGGCGCCATTGCTAATACCTGTTCTTCCGTCAACTGCAAGCGATAAAAGTTTACAATGAAGATATTTAAAATGCTGTTGCAATAATAAAAGCAAATTTTAAATGATAATTAAAGCTGTCTGTGAATATTACAGGAGGTGATTACAGATGTTATTTTTTCAGCAGGTGACTACCTTAAACCTGTTTTATACTGATGGAAAACTCTTATGTATGCTAAAAGCTAATTTATTCCTCATCCGGCAGTGGTTCCAGGCCAACCTTATTTGTTCTTTTAGAACCATGTACAAAGTAAACCAGCAGGCGTATGGTGTGATTGAGGTTATATACATTGCCCGCTGCAGCCTGCTGGTAAATCAGCATATACCCGAAATCGTATGACCATCCTTTACCTATATTTTGCCTGATTCCCGTAAATACCCTTAGCTGATCCAGCGGGTTATACACGATCTGTTTTCCGAATTGCAACAGTACTTCATTGGTAAAAGTAATGACCGGAACTTTTGGATTGGTTGAAACAGGTATGCCTAAACTATACAGGTATCGGATACGTTCCGAAAAATTATGTGCCCCGGTTGTCTGGTTATTTTCCACCTGCTCTCTCCACCTTGAATCTGCCCGGAAGCGATTTAACATGCTTACTCTGCCTACCGGCCTTGAAAGAGATAATTGTACATCAAATCGTTGTTCGCGGGTGAATGATTTATTGGATAGTTCGGGCCGGTATAGCCAGAGGTTGGAATAGGCTGTAGTCAGCGAAAACGAATTATTGAACCAGTAACCGCCGCCAACTCTTAAAAAATAATAGCCGGGATCTTTTACAAAGTCTTCCCGGCGTATAATAAGGTCACCAGTGGCTCCCCAGTGTTCGCCAAAACGAAAAGTAGAGAGCAACCCGATCCATGAATGGGTGTAATTATTTACCTGTTTTTGCGCACTAACCCGGCCCACACAAAACAAACAGATACAGAAAAGCATTAGCCATCTGTTCATTGCATAGCGCATAAGCGATGTGTTTAACCAATAAAACTGCTTAATAAAAATCCTACCGACACGGCTACCGTCACTGCCACTATTCCCGGTAAAATGAAACTATGATTGATAACAAATTTCCCGATACGTGTGGTGCCTGTACGATCAAAGTCCATAGCTGCAACCAATGTAGGGTAACCCGGTAACAAAAAATCACCGTTAACTGCCGGGAACATTGCCAGCAAATGAGATGGCGCAATACCCAGCGCCAGTCCAATTGGCATCATGGTGCGCGTGGTAGCTGCCTGGCTGAATGTAAGTGCACCCATCAGGAAAAGTGCAAATGCAAAGGTCCAGGGGTGTTCAGACGCAATATTGCGGAACGTATGTTCAATTACAGCTTCGTTGGCCAGCATAAAGGTGCCGCTCATCCACACCACCCCCAGCACAGATACAATGGCTGTAGCCATAGAAGTAAACAAACTCATTTTAGCCACTGTAACTGGTGATGTTTTGGTAATGAGCATCATACAGGCAGAAGCTGATAAGGTGATCATGATGATAAGGCCGGTAAGATTAAGTGAGCCGTCTGCATTGGTGGCAAAGTCGGCCGTACCAGCTCCCACATTCGGAACAAATTTTGGAAATGCTCCAAAAAATATGATCAGCAGAATAGCAATCCCAAAGATCAGTACCGCTGTTTTAGCACCGGGTTTCAATGCTACATGTGTATTGGTACTGCTGTCAATGTTCTTTGCAAATTCCGGGTCTTTCATTTTTGCAAGAAACTCGGGATCCTCATCCAGTTCTTTGCCACGTTTGAATACAACCAGTATGCCTGCAAAAATGCCGATAAGACATGCAGGGATACAAACTTTCAGGATATCCAGGGCGGCAGAAGGATAAGCCAGTATTGCCGCCAGCGAAGCGGATGCAGCGCTCATGGGGCTTCCGGTGAGTGAAAGATGTGAGGCAATTACCGAAATACTCAGCGGTCTTTCAGGTCTGATCCTTTTTTTGGTAGAAACTTCTGCAATAATAGGCAGCAAGGAATACACGATATGCGACGTGCCTGCAAACAGGCACAGAAAATAGGTAGTGAACGGTGCGATGAACGTAATATGCGAAGGGTTGCGCCGTATGATCTTTTCTGCGATCTGTACCAGGTAATCAAGCCCTCCCGCTGCCTGCAATGTTGCTGCTGTGGTAACAATGGCAAGAATGATCAACAGTACCGCTATTGGAGGGTCTGCCGGTCTCATATGAAAAACAAGCACAAAAATGAGCAAACCCACCATACCCATCACGCCAAGTCCAATGCCCTTCATGCGCGATCCGATCAGGATCATGATCAGCACTATGGCAAATTGTACAAAGATCATGCTGTGATAAATTTGGGGTGAACAAGATTTTCGAATGAATAGATCTCATCCCATTTTTCCTGGGTGATCAGTTTCTTTTCCTGCACAACAATGCTGTGAATGGATTTGCCGGTAGCAAGCGCTTCTTTGGCAACACTGGCAGAAGCCTCGTAGCCCAGTATAGGATTGAGTTGGGTAACGATGCCTATGCTTTGCATTACCAGCTGTTTGGTATGCTCTGCATTGGCTGTAATACCCGCTACACATTTTTCACGCAGAGTATTGCAGGCTTTGGTAAGATATTCCAATGACGTAAACAGTGAAAAGCCGATCACTGGCTCCATTACATTCAATTGTAACTGACCTGCCTCTGCTGCCATTGATACAGTAAGGTCTGCACCTATCACATAAAAGCAGGTTTGATTCACTACTTCCGGAATTACAGGGTTTACTTTACCCGGCATAATAGATGAACCCGGTTGCATAGGTGGCAGGTTAATTTCTCCGAAGCCACAACGTGGCCCGCTGCTGAGCAGACGTAAATCGTTACATATTTTGCTCAGCTTGATCGCACTTCTTTTTAACGTACCGCTCAACTGCACAAATGCTCCGGTATCATAAGTAGCTTCTATCAGGTCGGGCGCCAGCTTTACCGGTATATTACTGATGGCAGCAAGATGTTTTACGCAGATCTCAGAATAGCCCTTAGGTGCATTTACACCGGTGCCAATAGCAGTAGCACCCATATTCACTTCTGTAATGAGTTGTTCAGCTTCGCGCAGGCGTGCCACATCTTCACCCAGGGTAGTAGCAAATGCGTTGAACTCCTGCCCTAATGTCATCGGTACGGCATCCTGCAACTGGGTTCTTCCCATTTTAAGTACATCCTTAAACTCTTTGCCTTTGTCGTAGAAGGCTTTTGATAACTGTGCTAATGCATCAGCAAAATATTCCATCTTGAGGTAGATAGCGAGCCTGAATGCTGTAGGGTAGGCATCGTTGGTGCTTTGAGAAAGGTTTACATCATTGTTGGGATGCAAATGATCATAATCTCCTTTTTTAAAACCCATGTGTTCCAGGCCAAGATTGGCAATTACCTCATTCGCATTCATATTGGTAGAGGTGCCGGCCCCGCCCTGTATCATATCGCTGATGAACTGATCGGTAAACTCTCCTTTTATCAGGCGATCGCAGGCATATATAATAGCATCTGTTTTCTTTTTGTCCAGGACCTTTAATTCATGATTGGCAAGTGCCGCTGCTTTTTTTACATAACCAAACGCCTGTATAAAAAGCGGTTCATTACCAATAGGAATACCTGTAATATCGAAGTTCTCTTTGGCTCTTAATGTCTGTACGCCGTAATAAAAATTATCCGGAATCTGTTTTTCTCCCAGGAAATCGTGTTCTGTACGAAACTTGCTCATAGAAACTTATTTTGTGAGTTTTGAAGAATGTCAGTTTGTTATTCTAATAGCGGAAAAAATACTCCTGTAAGGTTTCCCTGCTTTTTGTTTTGGTAAGCCCCATCATCAGCAGTATTCTTGCTTTCTGCGGATTCAGATCATCAGATACAATGGTGCCAAGAGCTTTATCATCTACCTCTGCGTCCAGCACTACTCTTCCGGATACACAGCGTGTGGAGCGGCATACGACGATACCTGCTGCTACAGCTTTTTTAACAGCTTCTGTAAATGCTTTGGAAAAGTTGCCATTGCCTACACCGGCAATTACAATGCCCGCAGGTTTTTGAGTTACCAGGTAATTTATGTAGTCAGGAGAAGCATCGGCATACATGTACGCGATCTCTACTCTCGGAAGCTTGGTAGTATTGTCTGCCTTAAAGGGAGCAGAGGTAGCGGTCTCTCTTTCAGAAGATTTATAATACTCCACATGACCGTCGAACACCTGTCCTATAGGGCCGCTATCCGGCGAGCCAAACGCATTTACCTTGGTAGTGCTCAGCTTGGTTACTTCGCGTGAATCGAAAATAGATTCGTTGAATGATACCAATACCCCTTTCCCTTTGCTTTTGGGATCTGCTGCTACAGTAATTGCATCATACAGGTTCTTTGGTCCATCAGCACTGATGGCAGTGGATGCACGCATAGAGCCTGTAAGTACAACAGGGAAATCATGTGCTATTACAAGATCCAGGAAATAAGCGGTTTCTTCCTGCGTATCGGTTCCATGGGTGATCACTACTCCTTCGGCTTCGCGTTTGGCATAAATTTCATTGATGCGGGTGGCAAGTTTTTTCCAGATCTCCAGGCTCATATCCTGGCTGCCAACAGAAGAGATCTGTTCTCCGCTGATCTCTGCAATTTCTTTTACAGAAGGAATAGAACCAATAAGGTCAGATACCGGTATTTTACCTGCAGTATAGCCAGCCCGATCCGATGAGGTGCCTGCACCGGCAATGGTACCGCCTGTAGCCAATATAATGATGCGGGGTTTTTGCTGTGCAACACTTGCCAGGCTCATCAATGCCAGCAGCACGAGTAAAGACAAATTTTTCATATCATGAATATTTTAGATGATGTGTAGAAGTTAGAAATTGAAGAGCATGCCAAAGTTGATGCGGATAGCGTTCGCTCCCTCCTTACTGCCATCAGCATAAGCCAGCTCCTTATACCCGATCTGGGGCTCTATGGCCACCATCAGGTAACTGAGGAAATCATAAGCCATATTCAGTGTAAAATGATAGTTGGTCATCTTGTCCCAGCCGCTTACTGTTTTGGCTCCATCATAAAAATGATTGTAGGAGCCAACCACCATAGAGTGAAATTTTGAGGTCCAGAAACGTTGGTAAGAAAGAAAGCCGGAATGAACAGGAAGCAGGTTCAATGTACCATGCATGTCTTGATTGGCAAATCCATCTAAACCAGACCCGCCAACAGCGAGAAAATAATCTGCAATGCCTTTGCCGATATTCCATTGTGCCTGCACATTATTAATAAGGCCGGTCTCTTTATGAATAAAGATGCTGGTCATACCTGTTACTCCCCAGCTTGTTACATGGCTGTAATGAAAATCTGGAGCAGAAGCTACCACATCTTTTGAATCGTAGCCAATATTGCGATACAACCCGGCCACTTTCAGGAAGCCTCCATTGTCGCAATCATATCTTAACGCACCAACAAAATCCGGAACTCTTTTGGGCGCATAGTCTACACCATAAGAGGTGTTGGTGGTATAGTCGTACAAACGACGGGGTTCCATATGCTCCATCGCCAGTTCAAAACCTGCTTTGCTCTTGTGGCTGAATTTACCGGTGTACCGTATTTGTATGCGACGTGATAATACCATGCCGGTGGGGCCATCCCAATCCAGCAGGCTGGCAGGCCATAGGGAAGCGTCGCCGAATGTTGACCAGTTTTGCCCCAGCATCCAGTGATCATATGCGACCCATGCATGACGAAGACGGAATTGCGAGGTGCGGTTAACTCCTCCTTCAAAGTCTCCTTCCAGCATTGCGCGTATTTCCTTGCCATTGCGTAGCTGGGTAGTAGAAGTGAAGCGTAATTGCGACTGTCTCATATCCACCCAAAAACCTGGGATGTCTTTTCCGGAAACATCATTTTCGTGGATCAGGAAAGCACTGTTGCCATACAGGCTACCTGCAACGTCATAAAGACCATTCAGTTTCAGGCGGCCTATCAGCCGGGATTGCTGTTTGGGCTTTCCATTCAGTGAATCTTTACTGTTTACCGTTAACAATTGTGCTGTTAACTGGCTGTAAACGATCGAGCACATCAAAACAACGAGAAGTAATTGTTTTCTCCGCATAAACAAACCATTTTGGTGAAGAGCTTTGATAGATGTTGTTGTTTTGCTTCCGTTAAAGCGACAACAACACGCCTGGCAATGCGCCAGCTATATTCCAGGTTAAGAAACAGGAATTGTGAGTGATAAGAACGCGGGAGGCCATTGAAGGATATTGGCAAAAGGCCCTGCGTTATTTGTCTAAGCTTTTGGGCTGGGTTGTTTTAAGGTGCTAATCAATAGAGATGCTTTAACGCAAGACATATTCAGTTTCCCCGTAGTAATAACATTAAGAATGCTAGTTACTAAAACGAATAGTTATGCGATGAGCCGGTTAAAAACTAATATGCTACCAGAGCAGAGAGAGTATGTTGGTTGATACAAGATTGCAAGCGAAGTATCTGTATTTTCTAACGTAAACAAATATAATCTTTTAATCGTTCAATTCACCAATAAGTTGATGTTAACAGAATGGTTTAAAATAAAAAACTGCAATACCCGGTAACTATTGCCGGGTATTGCAGTGACATCTATTTGCTACATCAAATTCTGAGACCAGTTATTGTTTTACACGTAACAGGTAGTACATATAGTCCGTCATCGGTGCATCATTAATGCCAATATGATGACCAATGGTAACCAACTGCCCACGATGATAAGTGCTATGGTTCATGGTGTGTTGAATGATCTCAAATCTTGGACGATAGATATCTCCCACAAAAAGGATATTGCAATGGCAGCTTTGTTGTAGTTCTTCGTTAGATAATGATAATACATAATTGGTGAAATTGTCAGATGTCTGTAACAATCCGTTCAATACATCTTCCCAGCTACCCGCAAAGCCTTTGCGCATATTTTCCGGTTGAGGTGCCAGTTGCAGGTGTGCCAGCCAGCTTCTTTCCACATCCCATATATGTACCAGCGTGTTTTTAATGCCTAAGAAACTGGAAGGCACTTTCAGATCCATAATAGCTGAAGGCTTTGTCATCAGCCATTCAATTAGCCTGCGATTAGCCCATTGATTATAAATAACGTAGTCTTTTATAAGTGCAGACAGCTTAACAGTTGTGTTTGATTTGATGGTGGTTAACATATCAGTATTGTTTAGTGATACAAAACAACAACCGGTTAGTGACAGCCTTATGTCAGGAGTGTTTTACTATTTGAAAATATTTTTACCGGCTTTTTGCCCAATTCATTCACGGCCTTGCACAGTTCATTACGATGCAGCTGGCGTATCCCATTGCCTGTCGTTAATATTGCGTCTCAATTGTGCTGTCGGAGTAAATGAGTAGGAAAAAAATTGACCACCTGCCGTTAGCCGTACGCGCTTAACAGTAAACCATTTAACCTTTTTTTATGAAGAAATTATTTCTCGCGGCGGGTATGATTGCTACCCTTACTATTGCATCATGCAAAAAAGACAAAGCAGACGACAGTCCTGTTAACAATGATAGTCGTTTATTGAGCAAAGTGACGAGTACAGAAGGAGGCCAGACAAGTACTTACACTCTATCTTATGATGCCAACAAACATTTAACCTCTATCAGGAGCTCTGATGATGTGGAAGTAACCAGTTTTACTTATGATGCCAATGGAAACCTTACGCGTGTAGAAGATGTGGATGATAATTTCAAGAATATCTATACATATACCTATACCAACAATGTACCGGTATCAGGGACTTTTAAAAGCCTGAAAAAGCATGCTGGCGAGCCCGAAGAGCTGATAGAAGATGATCGTCTTACTTACACTGTTACCAACAACCAGGTAACTAAAATTCACCTGGATATGAACCTGGCAGAAACAGAAGCAGATTTTACCCTTGCTTATGCCAACGGTAATCTTTCCAAAGTAACAATGGATGGTACTGATATGTACACTGCTGAATTTACATTCGGTACTAAAAGATCGCCTTATCCACAGTTATCAAAATATGTACTGGACCAGGCAGGGTTTTCTCTGCAGTTTGCCTGCAAAAACGAGTTGCTGAAAGCCAAATATGATTTCCCGGGAACTGAGCTGGATAAAACGCTTACTAACCAATACACATACGATTCAAAAGGCAATGTGCTCACATCCACTGATGGAACCACAACTTTGAAATTTGAATACCAGTAAATTCTTTTCTTGTTAATCAACATTCTCCTATAGCTGTGCCGTAACACAGCATGGGAGAATTTGTTTTAACCAGGTTGATTGTGCGGTTATAAAAAGAAAAACCCGGTGAATGATAAGCCGGGTTTTTGCATATAGTAACCGTCCCAATATTTTAAGGAATATCCTGTATAAGTATATCCAGGCAGTTTTCAATTTTTCCCCTTCCGTATTTATCCCAGAAAGTTACAACTGCGTGATAACGGTGTTCCCATTTCATGGGGTTGCCTGTAGAGATGGTACATTTTAATTGTTTGGTGGTAGCAGCATCAAAAACGTCGTTCTGTTTAAAAAGATCAGGCTCATTCAGAAGCTCTTTGCCCTGCTCATCAGTGATCACTAAAGAACATCCCACAGATACCTTGCCATCTCTTTCTTTAAGACCTCCCACATTGTTGTTCATCACAACAAAGCTTTCACCCAGCACTACCTCATTGTGTTCTACAACCTCGCCGTTCATTACTTTCAATACCTTTTCAACGGTAAGTCCCTCTGAAGTAGTGGTAACACCGTTGGCAATGTCTTTCGTAACCTGGTAGGGCAGTACAGCTTGGCAGGATGCCAGGAATATAAGTGAAACTATTAAAATAGGTTTAACAAGGTTTCGGGCAGTAACCGGAGTATGAAACCGGGTGATGTACTTTTTTACAGCAAATACCACCAGCCCGCCAATACTGCCTAAAATGCATCCCTGTATAGTGAGGTAAGTAAGGGCCGACACTTCTTCCGAGAAGCTGAAAGGAAATTTAAAAAATAACACTCTTGTAATACTATATACAACAAACGATAGCAGCATACCTGCGGGAATAGCCTGCGACAGCAATACACACAACTGCTTCAACAACTGTTTCATGAAAGGAAAAGGTTAATGGTTAATGATTATTATGGCGCAAAGATGGGTCGGGAAAATGCCTGTTAAAAAAATATACAGTTCGTTTGTGGTAATTCTGTAATGAAGCGTAGCGGATACCCATTGAAAGGCAGGAACACAAAGACTTTCAACCTAAATGTTGCAACAATAAGAATCGCTCAATGGTAGTCTCATCACTACTTTCGCCCGTTTTAATTTAATAAAACAACACCCCGTTCGGGAAGATTTCTTTGTAGTACTGCTAACCTGCAATTTTGCGCCCCATTAATCATTAAACCTATTTGTATGAAGATGTTGTTGCTGGCATTGGCAGGCACGTCGTTGTTTTTTATGAGTATAGCCTGTTCTGATAAAAACATTGCAGCTGAAAAGATAAGTGCTAAACAGGCAGTAGATTCAGTTAGCAATATGCGCTTTAAAAAAGACACAGTAGGCCGCATTATTTACCTGGAAACAGATCTGGAGATCAGTACCTGGCACTTTTACAAGGACAGTGTGCTGTACCGGGAATTTTCCAAAACCGCAGAACGCGTGGTTTTTGAATTCCGTGGGCGCAGTGATACAAAGGGCAGGCTACAGCAAGGTGTTACACTATCTTCTTATAACATCAATAGTCCCGACAGATCGTTACGGAGCTTTGAATATAATGAAGAGGGCTACCTGGTAAAAGCTGTTGAAGATTTTGGCAAAGACGGCATTTACTTGCAAACTTATGAGTACAGGGATGGTGATATGATCAGCATTTCTTCTTATTTTAACGGAGTGCTACGCAATGTGAAAAAGCTGGAGTACACGTCGTTGAACAACCAGCTCAGATGGGACGATTATCGTTTTGGGCATAATATAAATGGCTGGTTGGGGTACAATAGCCTGCACCTGGTAAAAAGCATTACCTCTGTAAAGACAGATGGAAAAGTTAACTATACGTTGCGTTTTGACTATAGAATGGACGAACGGGGGCTATTGCTTGCCCAACAGATGTGGCAGGGCAGTATCTTAAAAGAAATACGCAGTTTTTTCTATACCCCGGAAACTGTATGATATTCTTTTTCAATCTGTTAATGATCCTATACGCTTCAATGAAAAACAACCCCGGTTCAATTGCAGATAACCCCGGCTGCGCCGGTTAAGTTTCAATAGTATTGGCTCGCTACCTAACTTCATGTATTGCCGTTATCCTTAAAAAAACTTTTATGACAGAGGAGCAAATAGCGATTGTAAAAAGAACCTGGAAGATCTTCAGGGCGATCGATCCGGTACTGGTGGGCGATGCATTTTACAGCAAACTTTTTGCAGATAATCCGGCCCTGCGAAAGATGTTTCCCAAACAGATGGACGCACAATACCGGAAGCTGATAGATATGCTTTCTACCATTGTGATCCGGCTCGACAGGATTGATGAATTGAAAGAAGATATCATTGCAATGGGGCAGCGACATGTGCAGTATGGAGTAAAGCCGGATCACTACAAACTGGTGGGCAATGCTTTTATGTGGACTTTACAACAGGGGCTTGGCAGCGATTGGACTGCAGAAACCGAACTGGCCTGGCGTACCTGTTATAATAGTCTGGCAGATGCGATGATTGCTGCTTCCAAACCACAGGCGGCAAAGTAAAGCCAGACCTCCCTTGTTTTTAATTGCCAATGGCATTTTTATAGTAAATGAGAACCCTCGCCCTTATCCTTGCATGTTTTGTAATGGTGGCAGCCTCGCATGGTCAGCCTCCTTCCATTAATTTTCACCATCTTACTGCCAATAATGGGTTAGCCGATGGAACAGTACGTGCATTGGGGCAGGATAAATACGGCTATACCTGGGTAGGAACATTAAGTGGGCTTAGCCGCTACAATGGTTATACTGTAAAAACTTATCAGAACACTCCCGGTGATAGCCTTAGCGCACCTGCATCTGCTGTCCGCTGTATCCTGGGCGATAGTGCAGGCAATCTTTGGGTAGGTTTCTCAACAGGTTTCAGGCAGTTCGATTTCACCAGTGAAAAATTCTACAAGCTTCCGGGAAGCGGTCAGTACAATGTGACCAGGATAATAGAAGTAAAGCGGGACTATCTCTATATGGCAACCTCCGTAGGGTTAGCCTGTTTTAATCCATCCTCTAAAAAAATATTCTTCTACCGTAATAGTACAGACCCTTTCACAAAGCAATTGCTGGGACGAACCATCAATGATGTTTTCCAATACAGGCATTGCTTATACATAACATCCGATACCGGGCTGGTGATCTTAAATACCATTACTCAGAAAGCACGTTATATTGTATTGCCTCCTTTGCAGGATCAAAAAAATATTGAAGATATAGCTGTAGACGGGAAAGGTCGTGTATGGGCTGTGTTTGGTGAGAACAACAAATTCCTGTTACAAACAGATACTTCATTTTCCGGCTTCAGGGTATGGGACAAGTTTTATTATTCAGTCAACAGGGTAGAAGACAATTCTGTGCGGGGATTTTGTGTTGACAGCAAACAACGGCTCTGGCTTATTACGTCTTTACAGGGATTGGCGCGTTATGATGAAGAGCAACACCAGTTTGTTTTTTACAACAATGATCCTGAGCAGCCTTATAGCATTTCCTATAACCATCTTTCACAGATCTACCAGGATAAGGACGGCTTTATCTGGTTGGGTACCGAAGGCAATGGCGTGGATTATTTTCACCCTGACAATAATTTTTTTACAATTATTACCGGTTCATCTCTCATGGCTATGCCTCCTTCCAACTGGGGACGGGCAGCATTAGAAGATAAAGAAGGCAATCTGTGGTTGGGTTGGGGTGGCTTTTTGTCCCGTCTTTCAGCAAATGGTCAGGATGTTCGTACCTGGAAAAATATAAAAAACCAACCCTCACAGATCCAGTACAATTCTATACGTGCATTTGTAAACGATGCAAACGACAATGTATGGATTGCAACAGCCGGAGGTGTCAACAGGTACAATACGGCTACAGGCAACATGGAGTTTCTGGATGAAAAAGATTCATTACCCAAAACCTTTTACTGGGCATTGCTGAAGGACTATCGTGATAATATCTGGATCGGTGAGCGGGCTAATCTTTACTACTACAGTCCGACAGATAAAAAAGTACATACGCTGGCTGATCATCCGGTACTGCATCAGTATAAAAACCACGGAGTAAGGTGCATATTTGAAGACAGCCATCACAGGCTATGGTTTGGCATGAACGGCAGCGGACTGGTAATGTACGATCCGCAAAAACAAGCCCCCAAAGCATGGCAACGTACAGATCAGAATGATACTACCTTACTGGGCAACTATATCAGCGCCATTACAGAAGATAAAAAAGGAATAATCTGGATCGCTTCCTTTTTTGGGCTTGTATCATACGACCCCGAAACGGGTAAGTTTAAGCAATACACAAGAAAAGAAGGCTTGCCATCACTCAAAACCTCCTGTTTGATGGTTGATGATAAGGATAGGTTGTGGGTAGGAAGTTCGGCTGGTTTGCTGGTGCTGGAAGCTAACAGGCAGCATGTGAAAGTCTTTGATGTGCAGGACGGCTTACCGGGAATGGAGTTTAACGATCAGGGAGCTTACCGCATGAAAGACGGGCGTTTTCTGTTTCCTTCCATAAAGGGGTTTGTGATCTTTGATCCATTGCAGTACAAGGAAAATGTGCATCCGGCAACCACTTACCTCGCGTCTCTCAAAGTGTCGAACCAAAGTTACCGGGCATTGATAAATGCAGAAGAGGTAAGCCAATTAGATTTTAACTATCAACAGAACTTTTTCTCATTTGAACTGGCGGCGATCAATTACAGTAATCCCGGGCAAACATGGTATGCTTATAAGCTGGAGCCTTTTGATAAAGATTGGATCACCACAAGAGACCGCTTTATCAATTATACCAATGTACCTGGTGGAGATTATGTGTTCAGGTTTAAATCGACTACCGATCCCAATGACTGGAATGTGCCCGAGAAGGCGATAACCATGCACATTGATACTGTTTTTTACAAAACATGGTGGTTTCGGGGACTGGTATTTTTGCTGATCGCGTTGATCTTATACCAGCTCTATCGCTACAGGATCAACCACGAAAAGAAAATTCATTCACTGAAAAATAAAGCACAACTGCTGGAAAAAGAAAAGGCATTGGTAATGTATGAGAGCCTGAAACAGCAATTGAATCCACATTTTCTCTTTAATTCACTTACTTCTTTAAGCAGTTTGATCCAGAGTGATCAGAAAATGGCGAAGCAGTTCCTGGATCATATGTCTAAGATCTATCGCTATATTCTCAAAAGCCGGGATAGTGAGTTGGTGTCATTGCCGGAAGAGATCAAACTGGTGCAAACCTATACGCAGTTACAGCAAACGCGTTTTCAGCAGGGGTTGCAACTGACAATAGAAATTCCGGATACCTATTATCATTATAAAATAGTCCCTGTAACCCTGCAGAACCTGACGGAAAATGCAATAAAACATAACATCATTGATGAGGAAAGCCCGCTGCATATACATATTTCCGTAGAGAACGATTACCTGCTGGTGCGCAATAACATACAAAAGAAATCTTTTGTAGAAACATCCAACAGGCAAGGGTTGCACAATATGCAATCGCTATACCGGTACCTGTGCAATAAACCGTTGATGATTGAAGAAGACGAACAGTTTTTTACCGTGAAAATTCCATTGATTTAAAATAGCTTTTATATGAAAGCAGTGATCATAGAAGACGAAAACCTTATCGCCAGAGAACTGAAGGCGAAAATTGCAGCTGTAGCAGAAGATATAGAAGTAATAGAAATATTGCCCAGCTTAAAAACGGCCAACAAGTGGTTTATGGAAAATGCAGAACCCGATCTGTTGTTTATGGATATACAGCTCTCCGATGGGGTGAGCTTCCAGTTGTTTGAACGATATGAGATCAAGTGCCCGGTAGTGTTTACAACTGCTTATGATGAATATGCGATCCGCGCGTTCAAAGTAAATGGTGTAGACTATTTACTGAAACCTGTGGACGAAGAAGAGTTGCAGAAAGCCATAGCCAGGTGCCGTGCCATTGTCTCGGCCAAGGCAATGTACCCGGTACCGGTGGAAAAGCTGCTGCAATCCATTATGCAGAAACAGGATATTACGTTGTACAAGGAAAAGTTTATCGTAAACGTGCGCCAGCAATGGGTACCCGTAAATACCAAAGACATTGCTTGCTTCATGCGCGATAACCTTAACTATATTTTCACGTTTACCGGCGAAAAGTACATTCTTGATTTTACCACCCTTGAAGAGGTTGATGAGCTGCTTGACCCCAAACAATTCTACCGCGCCAACCGACAGGCAATTGTAAATATTGAAGCTATACAAAGTGTAAAGCCACACGAAAATCAAAAACTAACTGTACAATTGAAAGCGCCGTTGAAATTGGAGGTAGATATCAGCCGTGAAAAAGCACCTGCTTTTAAAAAGTGGTTTGATAGATAGCCATTCAGCTTCTGTGGCTATCGGTTCCGGTGCCCTGTTGGTAGATTTTTTAAAAGTTATATTGTTGTTATTGCAGCCTCGTAGGAACTTAGGGTGTCTTAAATTGCTGAAGGAACAATTAAACCCTGGTTTTTGCAAAAAACACTGTTACTGGCCGCACTGACCTTTTTTGCACTGGCAGCTACTGCCCAGGTGCAGATCAATGGAACGGTTTACGACCGTATGGCACGCTACGGGGTGCCTAATGTGAGTGTAATGGGAACATCAGGGGCTGGCACCATTACCGATTCCTTAGGACGTTACACGATTAAGCTGTCAGGTACTGATTCTATTTACTTCTCTTACCTGGGCAAAGCCACCCGTAAATTTCCTGTAAAAGAAATTCCTCCCGGACAACATTTCGATATGAGCCTGCAGGTGTCTGTTGACTCATTGCCGTCGGTAACTGTACGGCAACGCAGCTACAGGGAAGACTCACTGCAAAACCGTAATGAGTACCGCAAGGCATTCGAGTATGAGCCTGACTACCTTGCCGGTGGCGGAGGCGGTGGATTTGGCGTAGGCATCAGCCTCGACGCCTTATTTAGTTTAAGAAAGATCCGCAGAATGGAAGCATTCAGGAAGAGGCTGGAATGGGAAGAACGTGAAAAGTATATTGACCACAGGTTTACCAAAGCAATCGTAAGAAGGGTAACAGGACTACAATCGCCCGCACTGGACAGTTTTATGGTTTGGTACAGACCAAGCTATGAAACCCTGCAGATTTTTGAAACAGAGTACGACTACTACAAATACATCAAAGACTGGAGTCTTTATTTTGAAGAAGTATGGCGACGCAAGTATCCACTGCAACCCGCATTTACTGAGCAAAAGACATCTCCATACTGACGGGAGTATTTCTAACTTTCCTTATTTATAATGTCTTTAGAGTTAAAAGGGGCTTGTTCAACCCAAAAGAAAAAAGCGACTACAACTTTCGTTATAATCGCTTGATCTTGTTGGTGGTGTGGGGCGGGATCGAACCGCCGACACAAGGATTTTCAGTCCTTTGCTCTACCGACTGAGCTACCGCACCATCCTCTCCATTTCCGCAGAAATTGTTCTGCTTAATTGGGGTTGCAAAAATAGGATTTCTATGTTAATCAACAAATTATTTATTGATTGATTTTTTCTTTCAGGCTATATTGTTTCTCAAAGGAGGTATCATTTCAAAGTGGATAGAAACAAATAGAATAATGAGAAATAAGTATTTATTTGCTGTAAGATGGAAAAACAATTTAGGATAGCAGTATTGGATGGCTGGCGGGCCTTAAGCGTATTATGTGTAATAATGGGTCATTTAATAATGCAATACAATCTTCGATTGCCCTTCTCTTTCAACCCTTTTAAGCATTTGGGTATAGTAGGCGTCTATATATTTTTTTTTATCAGCGGCTATATTATCAGCCGCAATCTTATTATTGAATATCAGTGTAAGGGAACGATATCAATAGCCGCTTTTTTTGTGAGGCGGATTTTCAGAATAATTCCACCTTTCGTTGTTTATATATTAGGTCTTTTGTTAATTGTTCGTTCAGGGTTGGTTTTCTCTCAATTCGATTGTATAAAAAATTTCCCCCTTTTCTTTATCAGTGATATTAATAATGGCCCTAGGGTTATGTGTGGTTGGTACCTGGCTCATCTTTGGACACTTATTACAGAGGAGCAGTTCTATATTATTTTCCCTTTTATTTTTCGATTAGTTGCCCGGTGGAGGGCATCTGTTTTTTTTGCAATACTTTATATAGCAATCATTTTACTGATCTTTCTTCTGCATAAAACAGGATATGTTGGTTGGGCTAAAACGCTTGCATTGGCTATGCCCATTATTTTAGGGGTAACTGTTGCGAATAACGAATTATTGCTGCAGAAATATCTTAAAAAGATAAAGTCATGGGCTTTCTATATGATTTTGATTATAACGTTAGTATTATATCTTCTACCACAAGAGCTATATTATTTCCCAAGACTTATTTTTATAGCCTTCCCCCTTACTGCCTTACTTGTTGTGTACACAATTCAATATGATTTTGGGTTTTCAGCATTTCTTTCCCGCACACCTATACTATTATTAATTGGAAGAGTTTCGTATGGCATGTATTTGTGGCAGCAGGTGTTTACTTACCATTACAGTCTTTCTGTACTGGGGTATTGTTTGTTAGTAGTTAGCTTTATTGGTATAGTACTGCTTTCCTATCATTTTGTAGAAAAGCCATTGATAGCAGTCGGTCGCAGTTTTTCTCACAAGATCCTTAATGGAAATATTGGAACACAAAGTAAAGTAGCCTGAAATAAAAAAGGTGCGTCAACAATGACGCACCTGTAATCTATTGAATTCGCATATTAGCGATTACATACCATACATTCCCAGGAACTTGATACGCATGATCTTCAACTGCTCCCAGTTGTAATTACCATCGCTCAGTTCTTCCAGGGCTACCTGCAGGGAAGATGTTTCGCAACCTTTAAAGTATTCAAGGATCTCTTCCTGCTCATGGTCATCGAGCCATTCAGTGATAGCATAGTCAAGATTCAGTTTGGTACCACTGGCTGCAATAGTTTCCATCTCTTCCAGCATTTCATCCATACGCCATCCTTTGTTTTTAGCGATGGTTTCCAGCGGGATCTTTTTATCTGTCTGCTGAATGATGTACACTTTGTTGCCGCTCTTGTTTACCACGCTCTTCATTACAAAATCATCCGGCCTTTCTATGTTGTTCTCTTCTACATATTTGGATACCATTTCAATAAATGGCTTACCATATCGAAGTGCTTTTCCTTTACTTACGCCCTGGCATTTCTCCAGCTCCTGCAGGTTGGTAGGATACAGGGTAGCCATATCCTGCAAAGAGGTTTCAAGGAAGATCACGAAAGGAGGTAGTGCTTTTTTCTTCGCTTCTTTCTGGCGCAGCTCTTTCAGCATCTCAAACAACTTCTCATCTGCCGCGGCACCGGTAGCTGCTTCTGCATTGCCTTCATCATCATCGGCATTGGCTTCTTCAAACAGGTTGTTGAGTACAATTTTAAAGGACTTGGGTTTCTTTGCAAAGGCTTCACCGTTTTTGGTGATCTTCAGCACACCATAGTCTTCAATATCCTTGCTCAGCAGGTCGCCCAGCAACATCTGGCGTATCAGGGAGTTCCAGTAGTGATCCGGTTGGTCATTTCCTATAGCAAACTCAGCAATGCCTTCGTGCCTGAACATGGTGATGTTTGGCGTAAGGCGACCAATGAGGATGTTCACTACGTAATCAGTAGCGAAGCGTTCGTCGAGAGCCTTCAATACCTTCAGCACTTTTACTGCATCGTCTTTTGCTTCTACTTCTTCTTTTGGATTGAGACAGTTGTCGCAATTACCACAGGTCTTTTGTGTGTATTCTTCACCAAAATAGCTCATCAGCAGTTTACGACGGCAAACGCCGCTTTCTGCATAAGCTACGGTTTCAGTAATAAGCTGTGCCCCTACTTCGCGTTCGCTCAAAGGCTTATCGCGCATCAGGTGTTCCAGCTTCGCAACGTCTTTATGTGAATAGTAAAGGATACATTTTCCTTCCAGTCCGTCACGGCCTGCACGACCGGTTTCCTGGTAATAGTTCTCAATGCTCTTTGGAATGTTGTAGTGTATTACAAAACGGATATCCGGTTTGTCAATACCCATACCAAACGCAATAGTGGCTACAATCACCTGTACATCTTCGTTCAGGAACTGGTCCTGGCGTTCAGCACGCAGTTTACTATCGAGCCCTGCATGGTAAGCAACCGCTTTAATACCGTTGGCCATCAGCATATCGGCCAGCTCTTCGGTTGTTTTACGGTTAAGTGTATAAATGATGCCGCTCTTGTTCTTCATCTGAACAATGAAGCGAACAATGTTCTTAATGGTCTGGTCTTTCTTGATCTTCGGTTGTATTTCATAATACAGGTTAGGACGGTTGAAAGAAGAAATAAAAATAGCGGGCTCTTTTAACCCCAGGTTATGAATGATGTCGCTTTGTACTTTGGGAGTAGCGGTGGCAGTAAGTGCAATCACCGGTATATCAGGATTGATCTGCGTCATCATCTCGCGCAGGCGACGGTATTCAGGGCGGAAATCATGTCCCCATTCTGAAATACAGTGTGCTTCGTCTACGGCGAAGAAGGAGAGCTTCAGATCAGCGAAGAATTCAAGGTTCTCCTGTTTGGTAAGTGTTTCAGGAGCAACATACAACATTTTGGTACGGCCACTCAGCAGGTCATCATGTACTTCACGGATCTCTTTTTTGCTGAGGGTTGAGTTGAGGAAGTGTGCCACATCATCCTGGCTGCTGTAGCTGCGTACCAGGTCTACCTGGTTTTTCATCAGCGCAATCAGGGGGCTTACAATAATAGCCACACCTTCGCTTAGGATAGCGGGTAGCTGATAGCAAAGACTTTTACCGCCACCGGTAGGTTTGATAACAAAAGTGTCTTTGCCACTCATTAAGCTTCTGATAATAGCTTGCTGGTTGCCTTTAAAAGCATCAAATCCAAAATTTTCCTGTAAAGCCTGTTGCAGATCAATATCAGAGGAAGTGGAGCCGTTTTTTTTAGCGGAGCCGTTTTTCTTTGCTACTGTTTCCGTTGTCAGAGTCTTTGCCGTTTTTGCGGCAGTCTTTTTTGTTGTAGTTGCCATGCTCTAATAATTTCCTTCACACAAATTTTTCAGCAATTCAGTTAGTTGTGCAGTACGTTACGCCTTAACTATGCCACCTGGTTAACGTATAAGCTGCACGTTGTTGTATATGAATACATAAGTGGCCGGTACTTTTGTTTTAACAGCGACGGGCTGTAGTTCATCAGAGCGGTTGTGGCCAGGTATGCCCCTTTAACCAGGTAAGTCCGGAGGCTTTTGCTTAAGGGGTTGCGAATTTACTCCATTTTAATTGTCGATCCAATCATTTAACACTCTGTTTTAGCCACAAAAGCGCAGGAATAAGGTTGGTTCACGAAGAAATATTGCTGTAACTCAATTAAGATACTGATTTTTGCGAAACCGGGGCCTGTTTTAAGCTCAATTATGATTAGCGGTAGCATGTAAGATTATTATAATGCAACATTGCCGGGGCCCGCTTTGTGCAATTAACATTTTCAAGTAGGTTTGTTATAAATATGGCTGTTGTGTTGGATATTGATATTAAATCTGTTGCGCTCAGAACCATACGCCTGGAGGCAGAAGCAATTGCTGCCCTTGAGCCGATGATTGACAGCGATTTTGAGAAAGCTGTGAACGCCATAGCCGCCATGAAAGGCAGGCTGGTTGTCAGCGGTATAGGCAAAAGCGCCATTATTGCCCAGAAAATAGTTGCCACACTTAATTCCACCGGAACACCCGCTATTTTTCTGCATGCTGCAGACGCTATTCACGGCGACCTGGGCATGATACAGCAGGAAGATGTGGTAATGATCATCAGTAAAAGCGGCGAAAGCCCTGAAATAAAGGTGCTGGTGCCGCTGGTACGCAATTTCGGCAATACGCTTGTTGCCATGGTTGGCAATGAGGCTTCCTATCTTGCCCGCAATGCCAGTATGGTGCTGAATACCACGGTATCGCAGGAAGCCTGTCCTAACGGGCTGGCCCCTACTTCCAGTACCACTGCCCAGCTGGTAATGGGCGATGCACTGGCTGTAGTGTTGATGGAGCTGAAAGGCTTTACTTCCGATGACTTTGCCCGTTTTCATCCCGGCGGTACCCTGGGCAAAAAATTGTACCTGCGTGTAGCCGACCTATATGTCAATAACGAACAGCCTAAGGTATTGCCCGGTGCCTCCCTGAAAGAGGTTATTGTAGAGATTTCTAAAAAAAGACTGGGTGCTACCGCGGTAGTAGATGAAGGCAATCGCCTGCTGGGCGTTGTTACCGATGGTGACCTCCGCCGTATGCTGGAAAAAAGTGTAACCCTCACAAGTATCACGGCAGAAGAGATCATGACGGCTAATCCCAAATCTATTGCAGCCGGTGCGTTGGCTGTAGAAGCCCTGGATCTGCTACGTCAGTATGACATTACACAACTGCTGGTAACCGAAGGAAACACGTATCTTGGCATTATTCATTTGCACGATTTAGTAAGGGAAGGACTTATTTAGACCATAAATTAAAATGTTAGCAGGTTTTTTTCGTTATACACCACCACTTAAACCTGTTAACCCGGAAAAACGATATGAATAAGCATCACTATGTGGCCATTATGGCCGGAGGAATAGGCAGCCGTTTCTGGCCAATGAGCAGAACCAACTACCCAAAACAGTTTCTCGACATTCTGAATACCGGCAAAACCCTGATACAAGATACCTACGAGCGTTTTGCCTCCTTTATTCCCCAGGAAAATATCTTTGTTGTAACCTCCAGTGAGTACATCAATATTGTAAAAAAGCAATTGCCCCAATTGCCTTTGCAGAATATCCTGGGTGAGCCTTCGCGCAAGAATACAGCGCCCTGTGTGGCTTATATTTCCTTTAAACTGCAGCAAATGGATCCGCAGGCCTCGCTCATTGTAGCTCCTGCTGATCACCTTATACTCGATACTATTGCCTTTACAAAGGTTTGCCTGGAAGCGCTGGCTTTTGTAAATAAGCACAATGCATTTATTACACTGGGTATTAAACCTACCTATCCCAATACTGGCTACGGTTATATCCAGTACGAACAGCACGCTGTCAGCGACAACGTGTATAAAGTAAAAACCTTTACAGAAAAGCCCAATCTGGAACTGGCAAAGACATTCCTTTCCAGTGGGGAGTTTCTGTGGAATGCCGGCATCTTTGTATGGCAGGTAAAAAATATCATTTCGGCATTTGAAAAATACCTGCCGGAGATGTACGAGATCTTTGCGGCTGAAAAAGAATCATTCAATACTACGGACGAAATTGCTGCATTGCAGAAGATCTATCCGCTTTGTACCAATATTTCCATCGATTTCGGCATTATGGAAAAAGCCGATAATGTATATGTAATTCCTTCTTCCTTTGGCTGGAGCGATCTTGGTACCTGGAACAGTGCATATGAAAATCTTGAAAAAGATTACCTGCAGAATGCTGTTGCCGGCGATAATGTAATGGTGTTTGATACGCATGGCAGCATGGTACATACGCCCAATAGCAAATTGGTAGTACTGCAGGGCCTTGAAGATTTTATTATTGTAGATACCAACGATGTACTGCTGATCTGCAAAAAAGACAAAGAGCAGGAAATTAAAGAATACGTTGCGGAGGTGAAGAGAAATAAGGGAGACAAATTCCTTTAATGTGCGAATTCGGTAATGTGCAAATCTGCAAATGAAAGCACGATGAAGTAGCTGGTTAAGGCTTCTTAAAATGATGTAAATCCAATATCATGAATAAAGAAGCTATTGAGAAGAATGTCGTGGTGAAGCTTTCCTTTGAGTTCTCGCTGGATATAATAAAGTATTGTGAATTACTTGAAGCGCAAAGAAAATATGTGATTGCAAGGCAACTGATGAAGTCGGGTACATCCATTGGTGCAAACATAATGGAAGCCCAGAATGCAGAAAGTAGAGCTGATTTCATTCATAAGTTCAAGATCTCTGCAAAGGAGGCTGATGAAACTGAATACTGGTTATTGCTTTGCAGTTATTCTGAAGAATATCCGCCCTGTGATGAATTGCTAAGTAAGATTGATGCTTTAAATCGATTGATCGGTAAAATCATATCATCCTCTAAACAGCAAAAGCCTGTTAGGAATAATTAAGTGGCTGAGGTAAGAATTTGCACATCTGCACATCAGTAAATCTGCACATTAAAATGGTTTTTTTAAACAACATTCTTTTCTTAGATATTGAAACTGTTCCCCAGTACCCTGTTTATGAGTCAGTGCCTGAAGACTGGAAAGCGCTGTGGTCAAAGAAGGCAGAGGGACTGTTGCGCAATCGTGAAGAAGAAACAGTAGAAACTATTTATAACCGCGCCGGCATATATGCCGAATTCGGAAAGATCATTTGCATTAGCTGCGGCATTATACAAGGTAACACAGATGGCAAGCGACTGTCTTTAAAATCCTTTTACGGGGATGACGAAAAAATGTTGCTGCAACAGTTTGCCGAGATGCTTAAAAAATGGGCAGTAGATAGTAGCCGCTATCTCTGTGCGCACAATGGCAAAGAGTTTGACTTTCCTTATCTCTGCCGCAGAATGATCATTAATGCAGTTCCTATTCCTGCTGTGTTGAATACGGCTGGTAAAAAGCCCTGGGAGATCCCTCACCTCGATACCATGGAGCTTTGGAAATTCGGCGACTTTAAAAGCTATACTTCACTGAACCTGCTGGCGCACGCCCTTGAGATCCCCACCCCTAAAGATGATATTGATGGCAGCAGAGTAGCCCAGGTATATTGGGAAGATCATGACCTGGAGCGTATTGCCAAATACTGCCAGAAAGATGTATTGACTGCTGTGCAGGTGTACCTGCGCATGACAGGCGAGCAATTGATAAAGCCTGATTTTGTAGAGATCAAATAAGTGACTGTTGATTGAGCGATGGTATGATTTTTAGACGGAGACATTCTCCGGGCTTTGACGTTCTATCATGTCGATTGATAAACCTTTATAAAATAGAATATGCCCCAAAGAACAAATTACGCATCAGGTTCCAAATGGGAAGATATTGTAGGGTATAGCCGTGCAGTGAGGGTAGGTAATGTGGTAGAGGTATCCGGAACGGTAGCTTCAGGTGAAGATGGGAAAGTGGTTGGCCTTAATAATCCTTACGAGCAAACACGCTTCATTTACCAGAAAATAGAGAAGGTATTACAACAGGCCGGCGCATCTATGAAAGATGTGGTACGCGTGAAAATGTATGTAACAGACATAAAGCAATGGCAGGAATACGGACGTGGGCATGCTGAATTCTTTAAAGAGATAAAGCCCTGCAATACCATGGTGGAAGTGAGCGCGCTCATTGATCCTGAATACATGGTTGAAATTGAAGTGTCTGCTGTTATCACTGAATAAATTTGTGTTATGGATATTGAATGGCTGCAGGCATATTGCCTTGCAAAACCAGCGGTAGAGGAAACATTGCCTTTTGGCCCTGATGTGCTGGTGTATAAAGTGGCAGGAAAAGTTTTTTTATTATGTCCGCTGGATACAGAGATGATGCAGTTCAATGTGAAATGTGATCCTGATATGGCTGTTGAGCTACGTGAGCAATATGCTTGTGTATTGCCCGGCTATCACATGAATAAGAAACACTGGAATACCATTATTGTCGACGGCTCTGTATCAGTAAAGTTGCTGAAAGAATGGATCGATAATTCCTATGAACTGATTGTAGATAGCTTACCTGTCAAAATAAGACAACAGATAAGGGGATAAGAAGATAAGGCTTACTTTGTTTTCACCATCAGCATATCTATCAGCAGGCTGATAGAGTGTGCATACAATCCATCACTTCTTTTGTAATAACCATAACGTAGGGTCAGTTCGTTGAACAGGGGCACCGGCTTCTTGCCTTTGGGATGCAGGCGCGTTTCCAGTCCACCTTCAAGACTGTGAAATTTTGAAAGATCGTAATCTGAAGTATAGAATTTAGCTGTCAGTTCATGTTCACGGTAAGGGCGGAAATAATCTGCTGCAGTTTGCTGATAATACCTGCCGAAAGGAGATAATACCAGCGCCGGTGTAATTTTTACGGGTAAGGAAACTTCAAAAGTATGGGCACGAATGCCGAAGTCATCCCAGTAATAGCGATAGTAAGTACGGAGAATATAGCGTGCCCCTATAAAGCTGTTCAACTGGATACCTATCGGGATCTTTAAACGGTGTTGCGGCAGGTTTTCCACCTTCAGGGAGCTGTCTCTGAAAAACACCCGATGAAAAGGAGTGGAAAGCAATCCATCCTGGTAAACAACTCCCGGAAACAATGCCACGATCATTCGCCTGTTAATGACCTGCTGCCACATGGTATTGAAGTTGTACGATCGCCGGTGATATTCTCTGAACCATGTTCGCCCCCTCAGCTCCTTCGGGTATAAAAGCTTCAGCGGTTCATCTTTACTTAAACGCCCCCAGCGCAGATCATCCAGGTATACTTCAGCTTCAGCAGAAAGCTGCCTTGTTTTGCTTTTATTGGTATGATTGACAGCGAGGCCAAACCCCGTTGAAAGATAATCCGATTCAATAGAGAAGTGCCCGGTGCCACTTATCGTAAGCCCTGTTTTCTTAATACCGAGATTGTAACCAACATCAGCATACATGCGTGCGTCATTGCGCGAAGCAGAAGAAACAACGAAGTCAATATTGTCGGTAGAGGCAGATGTGATCACATCCACACCTGCATTGATGCTATAGGAATGAAGGGAGTCTGACTGATGTGTAAGTTTAACTCCCGGCGAATATACTGTTAGCTTTTCCGTGCCGATGCCTCCTGTTACTGCCGAATGGCTACCATCCTGCAGGTAATGCGAATACACTACCTGTATAGCAGTACGTGAAACCCGCTTTTTATTAAAACTACTGTCTGCCCTTTGACCTAATCCGTATAAAGAAGAAGAAAGGAATAGTCCGAATATGATATACTTTTTTTTCACAAGCAGGTAATTAAACTAATCTCATCAATCTTAGAGTTCCATCATCCGATCTGTGTAATCTGTATCCGGGTCCGCGCAATCAACGTTCAATTGCAGCCGCAGCCACCACTGTTCTTGCCTCCTCCACCTCCGGAAGCCCCTTCACGGTAAGTGTGCATATTACCGGAAAACTTTTCTGAGGGCAGTTTGCCGATCTGCATGTTCTCATCATTCAGGTATGCACGTTGATAGGGCTTTACTGCTTTGCAACCCGCAGCCAACGCCACTACTATCAGTAAAACAATGCAACGGTTTCTTTTGATTGAATTATGCAGCATGAGCAATCTGTATATGTTTTGAAGTGTATATGTTGCCTGCATCGTCTATCACAATACAATGCGTTTGCGGCAGCTGGTTAATGAACTCAACACCCTCTTTGTGCCCCATTACGGTAACAGCTGTCGCCAATGCATCAGATAGTTCTGGTGCAGGGCTAATGATGGTAACGCTTTTAATACCCTGAACAGGATAGCCTGTAATGGGGTTGATGTTATGTGAATAGCGGATACCATTTACATCAAAGTATTGAATATAGTTTCCGGATGTAGCTACGGATGATCCATTTACCGGTAGCCATAAAAGGATACGCGATAGATCATCAGGGTGTGCAATACCGGTTTTCCAGGGCTCACCGTTTGGCCGCATGCCCCATGCGGTAAGATCACCACCGGCACTTACCACACCACTTTGTACACCTTGTTGCTGTAATAGCTCTTTCACCTTGCCGGCAGCATATCCTTTACCTATAGCAGCAAAGCTGATATGCATGCCTTCTGTTGACAGAAAGATCTTATCGGGTGCAGTTAGCCGGATCTTCTTATAGCCCGTTTTGCGTAGTGCCTCCCGGCGAACAGCTTCATCTGGTAAGGTAAATGTCTCTCCTTTGAAATTGTATAGCTTTTTTAGCGCACCGGCAGTAATATCAAATGTTCCTTTAGTTAATGTTGCTAACTGGTTGCTGCGCTCTATTAACTGGTAAGTTTCCTGCGATACCTGTACCGGGCCAATACCGGCCTGTTGGTTAATAAGGCTGGTTTCTGAACCTGGCCGGAACTCAGTCAGTAAAGTTTCTATGCGTTGCACTTCACGGATACTGTCATCTAGCCATTGTTCGCCGGTAGCAGTATTATCGGCTACCACCATGAATTCAAACAATGAACCCATCAGTTTGGTGCTGCGCGCATATTCTTTCAACATATTGGCTTTTTGTAAGAACTGTTTTAGTTGACCGATAAAAATGGGAGCTGTCTGGTTGTTGTAGTCTACCAGGGTTAGTACGGACTGGTCTGGTTTTAATAAGAGCAGGCGTGGAAATGCTCCATCGGGGTTATACTTTTCAGCAAGCGCTTCATTTTGCTGTACCTCTTCCCGGGAGATCTTTTTCTGTTGCGGAAAGTCTGCTTCCAGCAACACCAGTTTCTGCTGTGCAAAACGCTGAAAAGAAGTATCTGCAAGTATTTTTTCCTGGAAACGGATACAGGGCTGACACCAGTCGGAGCCTGAAAAGATCAGGAGAACAGCCTTTTGAGAATCACGTGCAAGTGCAAAAGCTTTATCTGCATTACGCAGTGCTTTTTGCGCCTGCGCAGTAATAGTCGCCGCCAATGCAAGCAATGCAAACAAAAATGGTCTGGCCATGAAGTAGTGGTTCGAATGAATAAATATAGCCTGCCTGTAGTAACCTCAGCAAATTATTACCCATTTTAACAAGTAGTGATGCAAACTGTTGAACCATTTGTCAAAAGAATTTCATTTTTAATCCCGAATGACGGATTCCTTTAATTTTATATGGTTTTCAATGGCTCGTTTTGTTAACGAGGTATTTTATACTTGAATAATTTAACCCATTCGTTTTGCAGATACAATCTAAGCTACCCGATGTTGGTACTACCATCTTTACCGTAATGAGTGCTTTGGCCACTGAACATAAGGCTGTGAACCTGGGACAGGGGTTTCCCGACTTCCCGATGAGCGAACCACTGGTTGACCTTGTGAGTAAGGCCATGAAGGATGGATTTAACCAGTATGTGCCTATGCAGGGCTACATGCCTTTGCGGGAGTCTATAGCCGCAAAAGCGCAATTGCTGTATGGCAGCAACATCAACCCCGATACGCAGATCACCGTTACACCCGGTGGCACCTATGCTATTTATACAGCTATTACCACGGTGCTGCAACCCGGTGACGAGGTCATTGTGTTTGAACCTGCTTATGATAGTTATATCCCCAATATTGAGATCAATGGTGGTGTGCCGGTACTCATCAGCCTGCAGTTTCCTGACTACAGTATTAACTGGGAAGAGGTAAGACAAAAGATCACGCCTAAAACAAGAATGATCCTGCTGAACTCTCCGCACAACCCTACGGGTGCTGTATTGCGCGAAGAAGATATCCGCCAGTTGCGCAGCATTGTGCAGGATACCAACATCATCATTGTATCAGACGAGGTGTATGAGCATCTTTGCTTTGATAATATTCCGCATCAGTCCATACTGCGCTACCCCGATCTGCTGGAAAGGAGCTTTGTGTGCTTTTCATTTGGTAAAGTATATCATTGTACCGGCTGGAAACTGGGGTATTGTATCTCTTCACCTGCATTTATGAAAGAGTTCAGGAAGGTGCACCAGTTCAATTGCTTTTCCTGTCATAGCCCTTCACAGGTAGCACTGGCACAGTTTCTCACTGATAAAGAGTCCTATCTTTCCCTATCTCCCTTTATGGAAAAGAAACGCGATTATTTTCAGCAACTGATGCAGGAAACCCGTTTTACGCCACTACCCAGTCATGGCAGTTATTTCCAGTGTTACCAGTACAACCGCATCAGTGACGAAAGCGATAAGGATTTTGCTATCCGCATTACCAGGGAATACGGCGTAGCGTCGATACCTGTTTCTGCCTTTTACAAAGATGGTACTGACAATAAAGTGATCCGCTTTTGTTTTGCTAAAAAAGAAACTACGCTTCAGCAGGCTGCTGAAAAGCTGGCCCGTATATAATAACCTGGCTATCCGGATACAGGCAAGCTGTAATTGAGAGGTTAAACCTGGCAGGTTGCTTTCCGGCAGGGTGATCAGAATGCTTTTTTGGCCGGACTGCTCTCTCCCTTCTCTGCCAGCTCAATGGCTTTTTCCAGTAACTCATCACGGCCATCCAGGATACCACGGATACTGGGCTTCATGGGTACATCTACATGCACACCTACACGCTGCGTTGGCCGCCCGTCGGGGTAAAATACACCTATCCCTGAGATATAGGTAAATATATTGCCGGGCAGGTAAATGGCGGATACATTGCCGTCTGCGCCGGCAGTAGTACTGCCCAGCACTATTGTATTAGGGGCGCTTTGAAACGCCATGGTAGTATATTCTGCCTGGCTTTGCGAAGTAGCATTTACAATTACAATAACCTTCCCTGTATAATGATCGCCATTCTCACCTCCACTTTGTAATAAAGGCGTTTCTGTAAACAGGCCGGGTGTACCGGCATCTCCTTTGGTAAACTTTACAAAGGGCGTTAAAGCGGGTTTAAGATAACTGCCAAAAGTAAATGGCATAAACTCCGAAGGGTAGCAACGCATGTCTACAATAATGGCCTTAGCGTCTTTAAATCGCTTTTTTATTTCCGGTAACTGGTTGTTCTTGTATTTGCCCGGGTAGATATACCCAATATTGCCGTTGATGAGCTTATAGCTGCTATCGGGTGCTGCGTAATCGATACCCATTTTTAGCCGGGTGCCTTCATAACGATGTACCAGTAGCTTTGATCTTTGCGTATTGCGTTCTATCTCCAGCTCCATACCGTCTGTAGTACCCCGGAGTATTTTTAAAGGAAGGTCTCTTTGCTGTGTTTCGTAATTGGAAGCCGGTGTTTGCGGCAGCAATTCTTTTACAAGGTCCTCTATCTTCCTGTTGTTTACTTTGGTGATCACATCCCCTTTTTTCAGCTGCTGTTGTATACTGTCTGCTTCTGTATAAAAGCCTGTAACTACCAGTTTGTTTTCAATGAACTTTGTTTGTACCGGGGGGTAGTATTTACCATAATGCCTGTTGAGCCCGGCATTGTTGCCCCATACATTTGCATGGGTATCGTTTACTTTGGCAATAAGGGTAAGGCAGGCAAGGCTATAGGCTACGGTGTCCCTTGCATTCACAAAGGTGGGAATGAAGGCAGGCAACACCTTAGCCCAGTCTTCACCAATAACATCTTTGTAGGGAAAGAAATACTGGATCATATTCCAGTAGCGGTACAATGCCAGTAGTCGATAACCTGCATCCGGGTACTGCATTTTTGCATAGGTATTCTCGTTCTTAAACTCGGGGTTGCCTACGCCCGGCATCATACTTATGTAATAGCTTTTGCCCTGGTTACGATTGTTCCTGATATAAGTGAGCTTATTGATCAGTGAGGTATTGAAATTGCCGGGAGTAAGAAGGCTTCCATAATCGGGCAATATTTTTACAGTGCTATCTTTTACAGTGGGTTTGCAACTGGTACAGCTATCTGGCTTTCCCAGGGCATCTACCCATTTTTCCATTACAGCATTTGCCTCATTTTTATTCTTTGCTGCCAGTACACCGGGAAGTACGCGAAACAATTCTGCATCCCAGTTATAATTACCGGCAGCAATAGCGGGATGATGATATTTCAGAAAGCCCCACAGTTGTCCGAGGTTCACCAGGTTTTCAGTAGCCTGCTTATTCAGCGTAATGGTTTCAATACCTGAGCCGGTACTGAAAGCAGTATCGGTCCGTCCTTTATAGATAGTTTGTTTTTTAGGAGGCGCCTGTGCAATGGGTGTGCCGTCAATAGTGAGTTCCAGGTTGTCTATCCACATTTTTCCACCGCCTACCAGTACGCCGCCAAGATAAACCTGCGTGGCTTCCTCTTCATCATAATTCAGCGTAATGGTATATTTTTTCCAGTCGGAAGTGCCCTTAATGCCGCGATCTTCCATATTATCTACGCTAAACATACCCTGTCTGCCATCCACGCGCATCCATAAACCGGCATAGCCTGTAACATCCACTGTTTTAACATAACCGGTAAGGACCAGTTTTTTACCTCCAAAGCCAGACTTTACAAGAAAGCTGTTAGCGCCGTATTCAGCACTTTCTTCTGTTCTTTCGATCAGGAAAGAGTAATGACCATGCTGAACTGTTTGTGAATCAGTTTGTATTTTATATCCTTTGGCTGCTAATACCGTCCAGTTGGCTGGTAAGCCGGTGGAGGCATTCAACTCTTCCATGTCGAGGTTGAAAGTAGTTTGTGCAGTAGCAATGGTGCTGATAGCGAGCGTGGCTACAATACAGGGGAGTAATTTCATGGAAGGTGGTTTAATGATAGTAAGTTAAAAATAATTTATTGCTGCCTGTGAATTCATGGCAGATAAAGTTTGCTTTTTTAACTTCGGCCTATGACTGTGATAACGCGTATGTCTGCTGACCAGCAGGCTGTCATTTTAGATATTTACCGGCAGGGCATTGCTTCCGGTATGGCTACGTTTGAAACAGAAGTTCCTTCATGGGAAGAGTTTGAAAGCAAGTACTTACCGCATTCGAGGATAATGGTGCTGGAAGATGGTGTATTGGCCGGGTGGGCAGCACTCTCCCCGGTATCCACGCGCGACTGCTATAGAGGCGTTGCCGAGGTAAGTGTATATGTGGCTGATAGCCACCAGCGTAAGGGTATCGGCAGAATGCTGTTGCAGGGATTAATTAAAGAGAGCGAGCAGAATGGCATCTGGTCGCTGCTGAGTGTGATACACGAAGAAAATAAAGCCAGCATTCACCTGCATGAACAATGCGGCTTCCGGTACATTGGCTATCGCGAAAAAATTGCCCGTCTCAATGGAGTATGGCTTACCACGGTAATGATGGAAAGAAGAAGCGTGATGGTGGGGGTGTGAAAGCCGGATACTGGTTACAGGATGCCGGTTTCCGGATGCAGGCTCTCTGAGTAAATAGGTTGGCAGTTGGCAATTTGCAGTTGTCCGATATCAGAAATCAGACTTCATATTTCTGACTGTTTGTATTTTCTTTCGAAATTCGATATTCAAAATTTGACATTCGATATTTCCTCCTCCCGTACTTCTAACTTCGTATTTCGTACTTCCTTTACCTACAACCTATAACTTAAAACTTACAACCTGTATTCACGTTCTGTAACTATTTAAGATACTTCTCCGGTATCGGGAACTCCGGTGTTTCAGACTGCCATAATATATTAATGATCCACCACCGGTTGCCATCAAACCATAACTGTATACTGTTAATGCCGCGTACAAATGGTTTTGCATCATCGGCCTTTCTTCGTGATTCGTACGTGCTGAAGAGCTGTACTACATTGCCAAACTGGTCAGTTTTCCGGCTGATCTCTTTTTCAAAAAAGCCATTCTTCTCCAGTGTGGGACCAGCAGTAGTAATATAATCTTCCACACTCATTGTGCGCCTGCTGGCGGTTCCATCAGGTCTTTTACCTGTAGCGATCAATTTTGCTTCAGGAATAAAAAGTGTACGGAAGCGATCCCAGTTACGGACCTTACCGGCGTCGCCGGAAATAACATCGTACAGGGCAGCAATGATGCCATCCATTGATGAAACATCCTTTGTATTGGCAGGGATACTATCTGTGTAATTAGCTGAGGCAGTGAAGCATGCAAGGCTGATCAGTATCAATAGGAATGACTTCTTCATGGTTGTCGGTTTCTATACTGTAAACTACAGCTTCTCTTTTACAAGGAAAACCGTTTCCATGTGAAAAGGATGTGATTTGTTAAAACAACCTAAAGCTTCTTTTCATTAAGATTTCTATAACAAGCTTTTGCGCAATTTGTGCGTCTATAATATAAGGATGCACAGCCAGGGCGATGGTAAGAGGCGTAGTAGCAGATTGTGTAAAAGCCCTGTTGTTTGCATTTTGATGTACATGAAACTTTTTGAATACAAGGGTCATTTATAAATAGTTAGTCGGACGGTTTTTCATGGGTATTGGAAAACGAAAAGGAGCTCATTTGAGCTCCTTTTTCTTTGATGTCCATGCGTCCTTTACTATTTTTTAGCTCCCGGCTATTCTTTTTCGTCCTGGTATTTTGTGAAAGCAGTAGTTGGTTGCCGCTGACTTACCGGTGTTGCATTACTGGTTTGTACCAGCAGGGCCTGCTGCCCGGTTTTAAATACCTGTTGACTCAAGCTGGTTTGTACGGTTGAAGAACGACGTGTGCTTACATAGTAACCGGAAAAAATATCAGCCTTGTTCTCTTCAAACGAAGGATTGCTGATCTGCAATTGTTTCCAGTGTCCTTTTTGTTCTTCAACATAAAAACTAATATCGTCGAAGTAAAACCTGCCATTACCATTTACAGCCGCATAAAACCAAAGTCTTTTGGCATGGGGTTGTATGGAACCGATCACCGTATAAATGATCCAGTCCTGTTCCTGGCGCGATTCAACCTTATAATTGCTGTTTATAAAATCATCTTTACCCGCCCCGGCGGCAATACCATGTATGCGTACACGCGAAAGCGTATCAGAGGCGTCAGCGCGTACGGCAATTTCATATCGGAAATTTTTACCCTGGTAGGCTGTAACGGGAATTTCTTTTACGAAGTAAAATTCTTCGGTGTAGTGATAGCTGCTCAGTTGGGTTTGAGCAGTGGCAGACAGGTAAAGCAAACCTGTAAAAAAAACAAGTGCTGCTTTTTTCATGGGTAGGGATTTAGAGTACATCACCAACGCTGAATGATATCTGTTTGTTGCGGCCGGGGTCAAATTTCAAGGTAAATGGTTAGTCATATTAATACATTTCGTCATTTCGGGCGAAGAAGCAATCCTGGTTGCCGACTTCTCCATTTTCCCCTCGCCCTGAAGGACGAGGCAATGGCTTTAACCCCATTTTCTGAGAAACAGCATTTCCTGACCGGCTAAAGCCGGGAATAAAGGTGTGACACGGTTGCAGCATCCGATTACCATCGAACAGCGTGCTTAACCGTGCCACGCCTTCCCCTACTTTGCGTTCAGCATTAAGCGTTCCGCGTTTAGCCTGCCTCCGGACTCCTTAACATCAACTCCCTGTTTCAGCATAGTTTCCTTATTACTTAACCCTTATTTTCTACGCTTTTACCTAAGAGCAAACAATACCCAAACTATAAGCAAGTATTAGCCAAACAATACCTAAACTATAAGGAAACTATAACCAGACACCTGGAAATACCCTATTAATCAATAAAATACCCTCATGCGATCGCTGTAAATGTTAAAACCAAAGCTACGGGTACGTACCAGTAGAAGTATGTCATGGGTGGCTGTAAAGTGATCAGAGATAGGCTGTAACTTTAAGGAGAATGAAAAATGAGCGGAGTGACATAACGAATATTCAAGTGGATCCGGATAACCCTGCATATATCATCTGGATCGGGACGATGCACAAACGTAACCTCACGTTTTACATGCTGAATGGTCAGTACCTGGTGCGGGCGAAAAGCTCATTGGATGGAAACCGGGTAAAACGCTCTCCAAAGTTTAAGAAGACAAGGCAGTTTGCCGCTAAACTGGGCAGGGCTTCGGCCATTGCATCTGAGGTGTATGGGCAATTACCGGAAGGATGGAAACTGCACAGCCTGTACCGCAAGCTGGTAGGAGCAGGTAACCAGTTGCTGAAAACAAAGGACGCTACTGATGAGGAGATAAAAAGCGCATTGCGGGAATACCTGTATAGCCTGGGATACAACCCGGCAATCAATTACGAAGAGATAAAGCCTAATATATTGAACGAAGCAGTGAAGTAGCTGCAAAAGCCGTTATAATTAAGCCAACGCGTACTGTTATACCTGCTGCTACAAAAACCAAAGGGATAGCGATAAGAAGATATTACAGGAGACGTGTGACCGGTAACCGGATTCAAGTTGAAGGTTTAAAGTTTAAGGTGTTGCATGTTGAAGTGAATGAGTAAATGCAACCGGCTGCTATACAGGCAATTCTTTTCTGCAACCGCTGACTTTTACAATTAAAGAGAAAGCACGAATCTGAAGATCTTAAACTTTATGTTTTGTAGGGGACAGGTTAAAAGTTTAAGGTATAAAGTACTGCACGTTGAAGTGCGTGAGTAAATGAGATATGCTGATAGATCAGCAGCTGATTTCTGCAATTACTGGCTTTTCCAATTAAAAAGGAAAGCCCAAACTTAAAGACCTTAAACTATATACTTTAAGCCTTACACCTGCCTATTTGAACAATTGAAATACCAGCAGGCTCATTACATAAGCGAGGCCAGTCATGTACACCAGTTGAATGATGGGCCATTTCCAGCTACGGGTTTCGCGCTTTACAATAGCCAGTGTGCTCATGCACTGCATGGCAAATACGTAAAACACCATTAATGAAAGCCCGGAAGCCAGCGTATATACTTTGGAGCCATCAGGCCAGGTAGCAGAGCGCAGTTTTTCCATCAGCGTAGCTTCTTCGTGTTCATCTGATTCCACACTATAAAGTGTAGACATGGTGCCTACAAACACTTCGCGTGCTGCAAAAGAAGTAATGAGGGCAATACCTATTTTCCAATCGTAGCCCAGTGGCTTAATAGCCGGTTCTATAGATTTACCGAGAATGCCTGCGTAAGAGTTGGCAAGCAGGTCTGTATTTTTCTGGCGGGTCAGTTCAGCTTCGTTATCGGGATTGGCTTTGATCAGTTGTTCGTAGCGATCTTCTACGGCCTGCATCCTGTCCTTAGGGCCGTAGGTACTGATAGCCCATAGAATAAGGCTGATGACCATGATAACCCTTCCCGCATCTACCACAAAAATTTTGGCTTTGCTGAACATGGTGATGAATACATTTTTCCAGCGTGGCGCACGGTATACCGGTAACTCAAGAATGAAGAAGCTTTTTTCTTTGGTTTTGATGAACCATTTGGCCACGTAAGATACTACCAAGGCCATTACCAGCCCCAGCAGGTAAAGTCCCATCATTACCAATCCCTGCAGGCCTATAAAGCCCAGGAATGTTTTGCGGGGAACAACCAGCCCGATGAGAATGGTATATACAGGTAAGCGGGCACTGCAACTCATCAGTGGGGTGATGAGGATCGTCAGCAGGCGCTCTTTTTTATTTTCAATATTGCGGGCACTCATAACAGCAGGTACTGCACAGGCAAAACCGCTGATCATGGGCATTACACTTTTTCCGTTAAGCCCCACCTTGCGCATCAGCTTATCGGTAAGAAAGCTGATACGTGCCATATAGCCGGTATCTTCCAGTATAGTGATCAGTCCAAACAGGATCATGATCTGTGGTACAAAAATTACGATGCCTCCGAGACCAGCCAGGAGACCATTTACAAAAAGGTCGCTCCACCAGGCTTGTGGCAATATGCCGCCGAGCCAGGAAGTAAGGCTGGAAAAGCCGCTGTCAATAAGGTCCATTGGAAATGAGGCCAGCCAGAACACGGCCTGGAACAAGGCAAACAAAACGATCAGCAGGTCCACATAGCCCCATACGCGGTGCAGCAGAAAGTTGTCGAGCTTTTCGGTGAACAAGGATTTGGCCAGTGGCGATGGCTCAGAAACAGATTGTTTCAGAATGCCGCCAATACGCTGGTAGCGTTGCAGAATTTCTTCTGCCTGTGTTTTGGTATGGTTGAACTTATGTGTCTCTTCAATGCTTTCGATCTTTTGCTGTGTACTGTCATCCAGTGCAAAAGATTCATGATTGATGAGATAGTGAATGGCACGGTAATCACTCAGTTCGGGAAGTATCTTTTTTACATCCTGTACAGCTTCGCTGGCCAGGGCGCTGTTGTTGATAAAATCGCGCACAGGGGCTTTATAGAGGTGCAGCGCTGTTTGTTCTATTGCTTTTTTAAGCGCAGGGACCCCTTTGTTCTTACGGGGGTTGATGGGAATTACAGGAACACCCAGTTCTCTTTCGAGGGCAGCCACATCGATCTGGATATCCTTTTTACGGGCAATATCCATCATGGTGAGGCCAATAACGATAGGTATTTTGAGGTCAATGATCTGCGAAGCAAACAGCAGGTTACGTTTCAGGTTACTGGCATCGGCAATCAGCACTACCATTTCAGGGCTCACCTGTTTATCCTGCTGCATCAATACACGGTAAGCCACCCACTCATCTTCACGACGGGGATATAAGCTGTAAGTACCGGGCAGATCAATGATGTTGGCAGTAAGCTCGGGAGAAATGACGCAGTCGCCGGTTTTTTTATCAACCGTTACGCCGGGGAAGTTGCCTACTTTCTGGTTCAGGCCCGTTAATACGTTAAAAAGAGAGCTTTTTCCGCTATTAGGGTTTCCTACCAGGCCGATTTGTATAGTCTTAACCATTACTAAGTTCCTGTTTCTCAATTATGTCCGACAGAATATAATGCCGGGCAATACAGCCCGTGGCGCCATTCCGCAGGACGGTTAGGGCTAAATGGCAAATGTACCAATATGCCCGCAGGTGAGGTTACGATTTTGGGTAAAACGGCATTAATAAAATCTGAAAATTTCCGGGCTTTAAACCTCGTTTTCCAGCTTTTTGCCTGCTTCAAAGTCGCTGATATTGTGCAAAGTAGTGAGGGCAATCTGTGTAAGGGCCTCATCTGTCAGAAATCCCTGGTGGGCGGTGATCAATACATTGGGAAAGCTCATGAGGCGCATAATAGTATCATCCTCAATGATTTCTTCGGAAAGATTGTAGAAGAACAGCTTTTCTTCCTGCTCGTATACATCAATACCCAGCTGACCTAGCTGGCCTGTTTTCAGCGCCTCAATGGCTGCCTTGGTATCAATGAGAGCGCCTCTGCTGGTATTAATAAGCATGGCGCCTTTTTTCATCATGGCCAGGGTTTGGGCGTTGAAAAGGTGGCGGGTCTGTTCGTTCAGCGGGCAGTGCAGCGAAATAATATCGCACTGGGGCAGCAGCTTTACCAGGGGCTCGTATTCAAATCCCTTTGCTTCCAGGTGTTTGTTGGCAACTACATCAAAAGCCAGTATGCGGCAACCAAAGCCCTGCATAATGGAGCCGAAGATCTCCCCGATCTTACCGGTACCAATAACGCCCACTGTTTTGCCATGCAGGTCGAAACCGGTAAGTTTTTCTAAAGAAAAATTGCCTTCGCGCACGCGGTTGTAAGCCTTATGTGTTTTGCGGTTGAGTGTTAAGATCAGGGCCACCGCATGCTCTGCTACTGCATAGGGCGAATAAGCAGGTACGCGTACTACGCGGATATTGTGCTGCCGGGCTGCGTTAAGGTCTACATTGTTGAAACCTGCACAACGCAGCGCAATGATCTCCACGCCCTGTTTGGCCAGTTGGGCAATAATGGGTGCAGGTAACTGGTCGTTCACAAATACACAAATGGCTTTAAAGCCATTTACCAGCGAAAGCGTTTGCTCACTAAGCGGTACATCAAAAAATACCAGTTCGTGTGCAGTGTTGTGCCGGTTGAAGTATTGTCTGTCGTATGATTGGGTGGAGAAGAAGGCGATTTTCATTTGTATTGACCTGTATTGATGAGCTTGCGTGAAATTAATCGTTTTTCGCAGAGTGCCTTCCTGAAATGCAAAAAGGCCGCCTTGCGGCAACCTCTTTGTCTGTTGTTGTGAGTAAAAGAACTGCGTTTAGAATGAATATCTCAGACCGGGTAGTATGGATAATAACCGGAAAACCCGTGTATAATGCAATTTTTGCAAAACTAGCAGGCGCTTTTCAGGACCATGTTATGCCAATATTAAGCCGTGTTAAGGGCTCGTTGCCCAAATGTTAACGCCCAAAGCAACAGCAATGCTTATCTTTGCCGTCCTAAAATTTTTGCAGGTTATGTTCAATACACGAGTAAAAGTAAAAGAGCTGCTGGCCTCCGAGCAAACGGGCCACGAAGTAACAGTCATGGGTTGGGTGCGCACTTTCCGCAACAATCAGTTTATTGCCCTTAATGACGGCTCTACTAATAATAACCTGCAGGTAGTTGTAGAACTGGGCATGCTGGATGAGGCAACCCAGAAAAGAATTACTCCCGGTGCTTCATTAAAAGTAACCGGCGAGGTAGTGGCGTCGCAGGGTAAGGGTCAGAAAATTGAGGTGAAAGGAAAAACACTGGAAGTACTGGGCGATTGTAACCCGGAAGAATATCCTTTGCAGTTAAAGAACCGCCCCAGCCTGGAATACCTGCGTGAAAAAGCGCATCTGCGTTTCCGCACCAATACATTTGGCGCTGTATTCCGCGTACGTCATGCATTGGCATTTGCTATTCACAAGTTCTATAATGAAAAAGGCTTTGTGTACATGCACACGCCTATCATTACGGCCAGTGATGCCGAGGGTGCCGGTGAAATGTTTAAAGTAACCACTTTGCCTTTTGATAAAGTGCCTGATGCACTGCCCCGTACTGAAGATGGTGCTGTGGATTTTTCGGAAGACTTTTTTGGCCGTGCTGCTAACTTAACGGTAAGCGGACAGCTGGAAGGTGAGCTGGCTGCTATGGCATTCAGTGAGATCTATACTTTCGGACCTACTTTCAGGGCCGAGAATTCCAATACGGCACGCCACCTGGCTGAGTTCTGGATGATTGAGCCTGAAATGGCTTTCTACGACCTGGAAGATAACATGAACCTTGCTGAAGAGTTTATCCAGTACCTGATCCGTTATGTAATGGAACACAATCGTGAAGATCTTGAGTTCCTTGCACAAAGACTGGCGGAAGAAGAAAAAGCGCTGCCGCAGGATAAGCGCAGTGAAATGGGACTGATGGAGAAGCTGGAGTTTGTGGTAAATAATAAATTTGAGCGCATTACCTATACAGAAGCTATTGATGTGCTGTTACAATCACCCGCGTACAAGAAAAAGAAATTCCAGTACGAAGTGAAATGGGGTATTGATATGCAGAGCGAGCATGAGCGCTACCTGGTAGAAAAACATTTTAAAAAACCTGTGATCGTAACCAACTATCCAAAGGATATCAAAGCGTTCTACATGCGCCAGAACGATGATGGTAAAACGGTTGCAGCTATGGACATACTGGCACCGGGCATTGGTGAAATTGTAGGTGGTTCACAACGTGAAGAGCGTTTGGACAGGCTGGAAACAAGAATGAAGGAAATGCATATTCCTATAGAGGAAATGTGGTGGTATATGGATACCCGCAAGTTTGGTGCTGTGCCACATGCCGGTTTTGGTTTGGGCTTTGAGCGTATGGTATTGTTTGTAACCGGTATGACCAATATCCGCGACGTAATTGCCTTCCCCAGAACACCGAAGAGCGCAGAGTTTTAATTGAATGAAAAGGCCTGGTAAAGACACCGGCCACGATATAATAAAAAAAGCAGTGATCCCGGATCACTGCTTTTTTTATTGTAAGGATCATTAGTCGTGTACAGAAACTATTGGGATATGCGACTGCTGTAAAAATTCTTTGCTGTTGCTTTTGCGGAAAATACTTTCCAGCAACTGGTGTTTTTTAGGGATCACCATGATCATGTCCAAATGGTTATTGGCAGCAAATTCAGTGATGCCTTCAGTTACATTGTCAGCTTCCAGGAAATGCCAGGTGGGTACAATATTCCCCAACCTTCTTTCGAGGTAGCCCGATTTGAGGGCTACATTTTCAGGGATACCGCTTTTATTGTTGTCCACATTTAAGATGTGCAGTTCGGCGCCAAACTCCTGTACAATGTTCTTAATATAATTAACGGGTGTTGATTCCTCTACATCCTGAAAGTCGCAGGCAAGCCCCAGCTTACGGATGGCTTTGTAACTGGTTTCAGCAGGAACAACGATAACAGGGTATTTCAGGTGACGGATAGCGGTGAGGGCTGTACTGCCCATGATCAGCCTTTCAAGTCCTGTGGCACCCTGTGTGCCCATTACTACTGCAAATGGATGAACAGAGTCGCAGATCTTTTCCATTTCTTCTACGGGATCCCCCAGTCTTGATTCTGTAAGTACATTCAGAGAGCCTGCTGTGGTTTGAATGATATGTGTTTTCAATTCTTCCACTCTTTCTTCAGCGGCTTTTTTTATTTCGTCGTACGAAAGCTCCGGCATAGGTACTTCGGTAAAAGGTACCGGTAGCTGATACATGTGTACTAATAAAATATCTGCACCGATAGAACGGGCCATTTCAACAGCATAGTTCACTGCATTGAGTGAAACGGGCGAGAAGTCTGTGGGGACAAGTATAGTTTTCATATACATTGCTTTTGTTAGGTAAAAGTATTGCGCAGAAAGTTGTTTTTGTATGACTATCATCAGTTGCGGAGATGACAATGAATAGGTATGGAAAAATTATGCCACGGCATCTCAACAGAAACAATTTATTATGGCAGAGATTAACAGCGCTGCCGCTGACAACCGCAAGGCGGGTGTGAGGCGGAGTAAGAAGTTGTCTACCCGTATAGATCTTACACCAATGGTTGACCTGGGTTTTCTGCTGATCACCTTTTTTATATTTACCACTACCATGTCGGAGCCGAAAGCACTACAGCTTATAATGCCTGCAGATGGCCCCGGTAGTGAATCAGGAGAAAGTGCCACTTTAACAATTATACCTACAGTCAACAACCGTGTTTTTTATTATCATGGCCAGTTGGAAAATGCTTTACAAAAAGGCCAGTTTGGCTACACAGGATATTCATTTTCTGATGGTGTTGGCGACATCATCAGGCAGAAACAAAAGGCAATGAACCGCGTAAGGCCCGGTTACCAGAAAGAGCTTACACTGATCATAAAGCCGGCTTATGCTTCCAGTTACCAGAATGTAGTAAGCATGTTGGATGAAGTATTGATCAATGCAGTACCGCGTTATGTATTAACAGATATTACCAAAGAAGAAACAGTAACGTTCGAAAAGAAAAATATTCAATTGTAACCGGGTAGCAGGATGTTGAGGTATTGAGCGTTGCAGATAAGCTATTTCAATTATTGCTTGTTGTTGCCGGAGAGGGAAGAGGTGTTATCCGGTTGTTGAGCTTTCTGCAAGGCATCCTGCCTGATAAGCTCTGTAAAGGTTTGCTCCAGCTTACGGATGCGTACATACAGTTTAAGGATAACAAACCAGAAAATAAGAATGCTGATATAGAACACCAGGTCGGCACCGCGGCCAACGCCGAGGAATTTCGCCAGTCTTGTGGTCATATCGGGCCAGATGATAAAAACAGCTGCACAGGAAAGCAGGAGAACTAGGAAAACGATATCCAGTAACCTTCTTCTTAGCCGAACAATAAAGTAAAAGCCTATAAAGGCTACCCCTGTCAGTAAAAGAAGTTGAATATTGTTCATCGGAAGAGTTTATGTAAAACTAAATCAAATAATATTTTAATGCTGTCAAAGGCCGACTGTCCTTTTTCAATAGAGTAATGGGAGTAAAGCACCCGTACAGGCACTTCTTTGATCTGCAGCTTGTGTTTCTTTATTTCCAGCAGAATTTCAGAAGCGTGCGCCATCCTGTTTTCTGTAATTACAACAGTGTCAATGGCTTTTTTATTGAATGCACGTAGCCCGTTGTGTGCATCGCTTAACAGCATACCTGAAAATGCGAAATTGATAAACCTTGCAAGTTGCAGTATTATCTTTTTTGAAAAGGGTACTTCCTGCCCTTCCTTCGCCAGGAAGCGTGAACCCATGGTTACATCTGCTACGCCGGATAGCAATGGCAATACCAGCTCCGGAATATCCCCGGCCCTGTGCTGACCATCGGCATCAAAAGTTACTGCATAAAGTGCGTTTTGTGAACGGGCGTAGCTAATACCTGTTTGCAGCGCGGCGCCCTGCCCCAGGTTGGCAGCATGGCGAATATAAATGATGGGAAGATCCTGTAAAACGGTTTGCAAAGGAGTGGCAGAACCATCATCAACCACTACAATGTGTACATATCCCAGTTGCAGCAGGCTGTTCACTACACCACGGATGGTTTGCTGCTCATTGAAGCAGGGAATAATGATATAGATATCGTTTGTATTAATGTACACCGGCTGCAAGATAGTGGTAAAATATGTTGTATTCTTTACCGACGAGCCCCTGCCTTTGCAGCTTATTATTTTCGATGTACTTTTTAAAATAAGGCATATGCCTTTCCCGGATTACCAATACAAACAATGTAGGCTGTGCACAATACAGAGGCGAGGTATTTATTTCATCGAGGTTAAACAGGGCTTTGCCTGTTGTCACTACTGCCAATGCACTGACGCTGGGTGTTTGTGATCCTATTATAATGTCTTTTTGCTGTTGGCTTGCAATAGTGCTTACATTTTTCAGAAAGGTTTTTATTTCTTTTTCAGGGAAGGCTTCGGCATGTTGCATATCCCTTCCGGCAGCGTAATTACCAATAACAGCAATGCCATGAAACCATTCAATAGTAATTACTATGACAAATACAACCCTGAGCAGTTTAAGCAGTATGCTATGTTTTACAGGCTGTCGCATAAAAAGCCACCACATAAAAAAGACCTGTAAACAAAATACAGGAATAATAAAATATCTTTCTTCTGAACCGTATACCCAGTTGAAATTAGATGGGAAACTATAATAACTGCTAAGCGTTAACGAAAGATAGAATAGCAAGGCTATACAACAAGTGCTCAGTAATCCACCTGCTAAAAAGAAAGTTTGTACAGGGGTTCCAATATTCATTTTTGTTTTAAGAGCATATCTGCAGAATACAAAGGTCATGAAGAGAGCTGCAATAAGCCCTGTTATTGTAATAATTAACCGACTTTGGGCGTACGAAAGGTGGAGCCATAGCGAAAGTTTCATAATATAAAACTGTGGCTTCATAAAGGTAGTCAGTACAAAAGGGGAGATAGATTGCAGGTTAGAAGGAAAGAATCCCTTTTGGGCGGGCCTGTAATAAGTAGCGCTGCCGGTATAAACATATTGAAATATTAATAGGACGCCCACTACTATAAGATTGGCGAGCAAAGCGTAAAAACCGGCATGCTTTATACGTGCATCTTTTTTGGTGTAACTATTCCATATCAAAAAACATGGCAATAGAAAACTAGCCGGTAAATACATGAACCTGAACCATACACCCAATGCGCTGCATACACCTATTGCAATGCCCCTTGTGCTATTACTATTTTCAACTTTTAAAAATGTGAGTAATAATGAGATGGCCAGTATATAACACATTAATGCAGGCTGGTCTGTTGTGGCGTTGACTACCAGGTACTGCGGCATACTTAATCCATAGATCAGGATAGAAATATTAATCAGCCATATAGGGAATGCCAATTGCCTGAGCAGCTTAAATACAAGTGGGATGAAAAGAACAGCAAATACCCAGGTGGTTACGAGGCTGGCCAACTCAATGTTTTTACCCAATAAAAAGTAAAAAGGAATAATACATGCACTGTAAGCGGGTGGCCAGCCAACCATTGGCTCGTATACAACTTTCGAAAGATCTGCAGCATGTACCTGTGGTATAGTAAATCCATGTCCATCGGCCATGCTTTTGGCTGCCAGTGATTGCAATAAAAGATCGTGGCTGAAACTAAAATAAGCTGTTGTTAATATTATTTTGCAGGCTGCGGCCAGCAGCATACAAACAATAGTGGCTGATTTACCATTCAGAATATTAACAGGAAATATAAAATTTTGCCGTGAAGTTATTGTTGATCCCTGCATCAGTTCTTATTGTTTATATTGACTGTTGCCCGTTGCAAGCTCGCAATAAAATGCATAGTATTCGTTAGCAATAAACGTTTCCCGCACAGGTTTATGCTTATCGAGGAATTTTTTAAAATAAGGAAGGTGGGCGTCCCGTACAATTAATACCAGTAAAGTGGGGCGCTCGCAATAAACAGGATCGCTGATAAGCTCATCCATCCTGAAAAGCTCGTTAATGCCTAAAAGAGTTGGTTGCCCATGCGTGCCTGCTTCCAATGTACCTACTACCAGCTCTTTCTGCTGTTGCCTGGCCAGTGTGGCCGTGTTTTGAAGAAAGGCATTTACTTCATTTTGTTCGGCAACTGAATGCCATCGTACAGAAGTTCCTTTCAGGTATTTGCTGATCACAAAGGCCCCATGTATCATTTCTATAGCAATGATAATAACAAAAAGGCCCCTGCATATATTGGTGACAATTTTGTAGCGCACAGGTTTCCGGACAAACAGCCACCAGAGAATGAATACCTGTATACAAAAGATGGGGATGATAAAATATCTCTCTTCTGCACCGTAGACCCACTCAAAATTGGAAGGAAAGCCGTAATAACTGCTAAAGGAAACGGTGAGATACAGCATTAGTAATATAACTGCAAAACTCAGCAGGCCGCCTGCTATAAAAAAAGTTTGTGATGGTCCGTTTGTGTTTAATTTCTTTTTAATGGCGTACCAGCAAAATAAAATCACCATAAAGAATGCAGGAAGAAAGCCGATGTTGGTTATGAGTTGCAGGCTTTGCATGTAAGCAATATGCCGCCATGCCGCCAGCTTCATGGTGTAAAAATGGATGTTCATGAAAGAAGCCGGCACAAAAGGAGTAACAGCATGCAGGTTTGATAAGAATAGCCCTTTTTCCACCGGTCTGTAATAAGTAGCGCTGCCGGTATAATAATGCTCGAAAGTCAGTAATGCTGCAACCAGGATGCCATTGACGATAAACGCGTAAAAGCCTGCCTGCTTCAAACGCTTATTTTTTTTCAGGTAGCCGTTCCATAATAAAAACACAGGCAATACAAAACTAACAGGCAGATACATATACCTGAACCATACACCCAGTGCACAGCTTATGCCTATATAAATGCCATAGGAGCTTTTTTTTCTGTCAGTTCCAGTAAACACTAACAGCTGGTAAAGCGCCAGCATGTAGCACATTAATGCCGGCAGATCGGTAGCGGAAAATAGCTCAAGGTATTTGGGAATGCTTAACCCGTAAATAACAACGAAAAGATTGACTACCCAGGCAGGAAATTGTAGCTGCTCCAGTAGTTTGCCTGCAAGCGGAATAAACAATACCGAGATGACGCAAATAGTAACCAGCGTGGCAAGCGCCAGGTGCTTGCCTACTATCAGGTAAAAAGGAACAATTACAGCACTGAATGCGGGTGGCCAACCTACCAATGGGTCGTACACTACTTTTGACAGGTTGCCCGCATGCACCTGGGGTATGGTAAAACCATAACCATCGGCCATACTTTGGGCTGCAAGGCCCTGTAAAATAAGATCATGGCTGAAGCTGAAAAACAGGGTCACCAATATTACTTTACAGATGGCCGCAAAGAGGAAACAGGTAAGGGTTAATTTGTTTCTGCTGGAGATATTATGGGGCAATACAATGTTTTGTAGAGAGCTTGTTAATGCCTGCATGTAAACCTGGTTCTTTAACGCAAAGTAGCTAAAAATCGGCTATTGTATGGGTTGATAGCGTGTTGTATAATGAGCACAGGCTATCAACAGGGTGTTTTCTAAACACGGAGAGCCTTTAGTTCCGGGCCTGTCATCCAATGTTGTTTAATTAGTGGCTGGTGAAGACACCTGCCACGTAATACCCCCGGCTGGTGTCTTCACCAGCCGGAAGCAAGACCTTCATCAACGACATTGATTTATGATCTGTAGAATTTTGTTGCAGGTTTCTTCTTTCGTAACTTGTAATTTGCACCCCCTTTTAGCGAAGGGCATGCTTTTATCACTAAAACACTTTTTATGTCAATACCGGTTGTAAATCTTGCCGACTTTTTATCCGGCGATCCGCAGTTAAAACAGGCTTTTGTAAACCAATTAGGCAAAGCCTATGAGGATGTTGGTTTTGTGGCTGTAAAAAATCACGGTATTCCTGATGCCCTGATCGGTGACCTGTACAAATACGTACAGCAGTTCTTTTCTCTGCCGCTGGATGAAAAGAAACAATATGAAGTGCCTGGTCTTGCCGGCCAGCGTGGTTATACTTCTTTTGGTAAAGAACATGCCAAGGGCAGCGATGCACCGGATCTGAAAGAGTTTTTCCAGTACGGGCAAAAGGTAGAAGACAATGACCCGGTTAAAAGTGAATATCCTGATAACGTACAGGTGCAAGACGTGACAAACTTTAATGTTACGTTTGATAAGGCTTACCGCGCATTTGAAAAATCAGGAACGGCATTGCTGCAGGCAATTGCCATTTATCTTGGTTTGGAGGAGCATTATTTTGACCAGTTTGTACACAATGGAAATTCTATCTTACGTGCTATACACTATCCTCCTATTACCAGCGAGCCCAAATCGGCCATCCGTGCTGAGCAGCATGAGGATATTAACCTGATCACGCTACTGGTAGGCGCTTCTGCAGACGGATTACAGATCCTGACCAAACAAAATGAATGGGTAGGTGTTACTTCTTTACCGGAGCAGATAGTGGTGAATGTGGGTGATATGCTGCAAAGGCTTACCAATAATAAGCTGAAGTCAACCACGCACAGAGTAGTAAATCCTCCACGCGAAATGTGGCATACATCAAGATTCTCTATTCCCTTCTTTCTGCATCCCAAAGGTGATATGAGCCTTGCCTGCCTTAGCAGTTGCATTGACGCTACGCATCCTAAAGTGTATGCTGATGCTACAGCGGGTGAATACCTGGATGAGCGTTTGAGAGAGATTGGTTTGAAGAAATAGTGTTGTCGGTTTCATGTCATCTGTTGTACAGTTCATGTGCATTTAACGCGTACTTAACGCATACGTGCTTAACTTGCTGTATCTAAATAATAAAGCTATGAAAAGAGGTTTACTGAATGGTTGCCTGCTTGCAGTAGTGCTGCTGTATGCCACTGTTGCTACAGCACAAAACCCTGATCAGAATCCTAATTATCGCATAAGCCAGGACAGGTACATGGCGATGGCCGACTCTGTTACAGCCTGGCATGGTACTACTCCACAGGAAACCTATCATGCTATTGATTACCTGGCCAATAAACAGGAAGCCAGAGATGCCCGTAAGGCTTTCAGGCGCGAACTGAGGCTTGAAAGAGCACGTGGCTGGTATAATGTGAATGACTATTATCCCACTAACAGTTATGGTGGTTACAACTATGGCTATTATTCGCCGTATTCTAACTGGAGTACTTATTTCTGGAATACATTGCCATTAGCTGTTACCCTTGGGCTATTGTGCAGGTAATTATATTTTTTACGAACCCTATTGTGTTTAAAATCTACTGTATGAAAAAAATTGTATGGGCAGTTGGCATTGTTGTTTTGACCGGATTTGCCGTTTCATCCTGCGCACGTAAAGTAACGCGTATAGAACCAGACCAGCAGGTAGACCTGAGCGGTCGCTGGAACAATACAGATTCCCGCCTGGTGGCTGAAGAAATGATCAAGAATATTCTGAATGATAAATGGGTTGGCAATTTCCAGGAAGCACACAAAGGCAACCGCCCTGTGGTAATTGTAGGATTTGTGACCAATAAAAGTCATGAGCATATTGATGCGGAAACATTTGTAAAAGATGTGGAGCAATCATTTGTACAGTCTGGCAAAGTAAGGCTGGTACAAGGCGGTAAAAAAAGAGAAGAGCTGCGTGCTGAGCGTGCTGATCAGCAGAACAATGCTTCTGTTTCCAGCATGAAAAAGTTTGGTCTTGAGCAGGGAGCAGATTTCATACTGCAGGGCTCTATCAACTCCATTGTAGATTCACAAAAAAGAAAGAAGGTTGTTTACTACCAGGTAAACCTTGAACTGACCGATCTGCAGAGTAATGAAGTGGTATGGATTGGTGATAAAAAAATTGCCAAATACGTTACCAACTAAATTGCTGTTTGCTGATCTTAATTTAAGGTGTTCCGGGATGAAGAATGATCTATTTCAACATATCAAAAGAGCATCAGCTATTATAACGCTGATGCTCTTGTTATTTTCATGCGCAACTTACAACAACCGTATCCAGAACTATTATGGCCAGATGGCCAACAGCAATTACAAAAAGGCTGATGCTGCACTGGATAATATTTCGTTGCTGAAAAAAGATCGTAATAAGCTGTTGTATTTGCTGGAGAAGGGTAAAATGGCGCACCTGCTGCAACAGTATGATAGCAGCAACCAGTATTTTAATGCTGCGGACAGTTTTATGGAAGATACTCGCACATCGCTGAAAGATGTGGCGCTGGGCACTTTGCTGAACCCGATGATGCAGACTTACAGGGGTGAAGACTTTGAGAAGTTCATGGTGCATTACTATAAGGCCCTTAATTACATCTACCTCGGTCAGCCCGATGAGGCAATGGTAGAAGCAAGACGCATTACCCTGCAAAGCTATGCCCAGCAGGATAAAGCGGGCAATAGCAACAAATACTCCAATGACGCTTTTTCCCTCATATTGCAGGGAGTCATTTACGAACAGAGCGGCGATATCAACAACGCTTTTATTTCTTACCGCAACGCTGCAGATATTTATCTTAAGAATAAGAATACCTATTACGGGGTGGTAACGCCGGCACAGTTAAAGTATGATGTGGTAAGAACAGCCATTGCCAATGGCTTTGATGATGAGGCAGAGCGATACCAGCAGCTTTTTAATTTCAGCTATAAGGAAGAGAAGCCCTGGGAAGGGGGAGAGCTGGTACTGTTTTGGGAGAACGGGCTGGCGCCGGTAAAGGTGCAGCAGGACTTTTACTTTGCATTAGTAAAGGACGGACTGGGCAATTTTGGCTTTGTGGACCCCTCGGGCGCTTTCAATATTCCTTTCGACTTCAGTACCGGTGCCCGGCGGGAAGATCTGAAACTGAGCGAGCTGCGTTCTATTCACGTGGCATTTCCAAAATATGTGGAGCAGCCCATGTACTATTCGGGCGCTACCCTGGCCGGTAATGATGAAACCTTTGGATTTGAGCCGGCACAGGACATTAATGCACTGGCTTTTGCCACGCTGCGCGAGCGTTTTCTGAAAGAAATGGGCATCACCCTCAGCCGGGTGGCATTAAAAAAGCTGGCAGAGGCGGCAGCACGTCCTAAAAGCGACGATAAACATAAAGATGAAAAAGAGGCCCTGGCCCTCGCAATACAGATCTTCAACTTTGCTTCCGAAAAGGCGGACACCCGCAACTGGCAAAGTTTACCGCACACGATCTATTATACCCGTATTCCGCTTCTACGGGGTAAAAACCGCTTTTCTTTGAACCTGGAAACCACAGCCGGGCAGGGCCGCAGCCTTGTAATAGAGGTAGAAGGAACCGGCAGGCTGCAGGTGCGTAATGTGAGTACTCTCCGCTGATCGATTTCCCCGAACAGGCTTCATGTGCCAGGAGGCAGGCCGGACAAAGTCGCCGGTCAGTGGCTGTTTTTTGCCATTTATCCCAATTCTGTTTGCCGTCTAAAAACGGCAATTTCCCGGAAAAGGCCGTCAGTACTGTATTTCAAGGCAACGCTCATAACTTGAGTATGGATATTACCTTTAAAAAAATGGTACTATGTGTTGCATAGTACTAGAATTGTTCCTATGTTTGTGTTGTGAATGACAAACAAAGCTCAGCTCACAACAGTATATGCCAGTTAAAATATTGATAGCAGTATTGCTTTCGATGTTGATTTTAAAAGCAAAGACCAGCTCCGAAACAGCGGCAGCCAACAACCGCCAACAGGTTATTGAAAACAAGCAAACCGGATCAACCACACTCAGTAAAGTGCGCGGAATGCAGACAGAAGAAACTGATTTGACCTTTTATAACCGCAACCTGGAAATTTATTCCAATATTGCGGCCCAGCCAGTGAAAATGATTGTTAAGCAATAATTGCCATTAAGGCGCATAAGAATAATAAAACAAACAAGCAATGAATATCGAGAATACACAGAGCCAGATGCGCAAAGGCATACTCGAATTCTGCATTCTTTCCATCATCCGTCGCGGTGAGGCGTATCCAAGTGACATTGTAGATGAAATGCGCAGCGCCAACCTGCAGATACTGGAAGGAACGCTTTATCCCCTGCTGACCCGGCTTAAAAATGCAGAAATGCTCACATACAGGTGGATAGAAAGTAATTCAGGGCCTCCCCGCAAATATTTTTCCCTGACACCGAAAGGAGAAGAATTTTTTAAAGAACTGGAGGCCACCTGGAACGAACTGGCCAACGCAGTGAACACATTAGCCAGCAAAAGAGATTCCCTGGCTTCTTCTCCCGACGATAGCAGTCAGGCAGATGCTACTACTTCCACCAACTAACAACTTCAACCGTCAAATATTAGTAACATGAAAAAAGTAATCAATATAAATTTCCAGGGTAGGGTAATACCTATTGAGGAAACTGCTTACGATGCACTGAAGCAGTATATTGAAAGCCTGCGAAGGTACTTTGCCAACGAAGAAGGGCGCGATGAGATCATTAACGACATTGAAAGCCGTATAGCAGAGCTGTTTGCAGAACGCCTGAAAAAAGGTGCTGTATGTATTACAGATGCCGATGTAAATGAGGTAATGGCAAGCATGGGCCGCCCCGAAGATTTTGAGGCAGAAACCAATGCAGGCCAGGAAAGCCAGTCTGCTTCTTCAGGTCAGTCGCAGCAGCAGTCATCATCTTCACAGTGGAGCTATACCGGTCCCGGCAGTGCCAGCTATGCAGCCGGCCGCGGACACCTGTACCGCAATGCTGATGATAAGATCATAGGCGGCGTTGCCAGTGGTTTGGCAAACTATTTTGCCATTGACCCCATCGTAATGCGCATCCTGTTTGTGGTACTGGCGGCTCCCCTGTTCTGGGTGTACATCCTGCTATGGATCATCATCCCTTCTAAATCTGTACAGTCAAATATTACCAAAAGACTGTACCGCAGTGCCGACGACAAGGTATTAGGCGGTGTATGTGGTGGTTTAGCAGTATACTTCAATGTAAGCACCTGGGTCCCCCGTCTCATTTTTGCTTTACCACTGCTGGTAGGTATTATTTCAGGTCCTTTTAACCTGTGGTGGAACAACTGGGACTGGCATATGTGGGGTGGCCCACGCCTGGTGAGCGGATCCCTGGGCAGCACCCTGTTCCTTACCTATATTATCCTGTGGATCGCATTGCCGGTAGCAGTTACCTCTGCCGAAAAACTGGAAATGCGGGGGGAGCGTGTAGACCTTAACTCTATTCGTAATACGGTTAAGGAAGACCTGGAAAGCTTTAAATCAAAAGCCCAGAACTGGGGCAGCGAAGTAAAGCAATCTGCCCAGCAATGGGGACAGAAAGCAAAGGATTTCGGGCAGGAGGCTTCCGACAGGGCAAAGGTTTTTAGCGCCGAGGCTGCGCCGGTAGCACGTAGTGCCGGCAACGGAATAGGCCACGCAATAGGAGTTGTTTTTAAAGCATTCTTCCTGCTGATTGCCGGTTCTATAGCCCTTGGCCTGTTTGCCGCCCTGATGGGACTATTGTTTGGCGGACTTGGCTTCGCGGCATTTCCCCTGAAAGAGTTTATCCTGGACGGAGTTGGCCAGAACCTGCTGGCATGGGGTGTATTGCTGCTGTTCCTCGGTATCCCTATCCTGGCACTGCTTACCTGGCTGGTGCGCCGTATAATGGGAGTACGTTCCAGGAATCATTATCTCGGATATGTATTTGGCACTTTATGGTTTGTAGGACTGGTTTGCCTGATAGCACTCTTTACCTCTGTAGGCCGCAATTTTAAAACAAGGGTACCTATCGAAGAGACATTCGCACTGGTACAACCTTCAACTCCACGACTGGTGGTAGACGTACAGGCTGATGGTCATCGCTTTTATGAGCGTGGTACTTTCTGGGGAGTTGATGTGGATGATGAAGACTGGCCTTTCCTGGGTGCCGACCAGGATACCCTTCAGTTGAGAACAGTACATATCAGCATCGAAAAAAGCGAAGATGGCCTGTTTCACGCTACCAAAGTAAGATCAAGCCGTGGCAATACCACTGCACAGGCAAGAGCATCAGCAGAGAATATTGCATTCAATATAATTCAGAAAGACAGCGTGTTGTTGCTGCCACGTGGTATCAATATCAGCGCTAAGGATAAGTTCAGGAACCAGCAGATAATACTGGTACTGGAAGTGCCGGTGGGCAAGCGTTTTTATCTCAGCAGAAGCATTGGTGATTACAGCTGGTTTGATATCCGTTACAACCGTCGTGGTATCAACGTGGTTGACAGGTATAGCAATGATGACAACTGGGGCAGAAATTACTGGGTGAACGTAGGAGTGGAATATGTGATGACAGAAAGTGGCCCCAAGCGGGCAGATAACCGCGATGATGACAGAGATGATGACGAGCGGGCACGCAGGCACAGTGAACCTGACAGTGTAGTACCGCCTGCGGCCGGCAACAAAAAAGACAGTGGTTACCGCTACCCGCAACGTACGCCGGCAACCCGTACTGACACAGCGGTAAAACCGACAAGAACAATCTAAAAGAGCATAACAGCCGCGCCGCACTGTACCCGCGTAGCGGGCTTGCAGGCGGGGTTGAAGTTGGAACAACAGGGATCCGGAGACAGCGCTTCCGGGTCCCTCTTTTTTTTTTAAGGATACCGGTAGGCTGCGAGCTCTGAGCCGCGAGCGAATACAGGGCATCCTTGTTGATCCTTCCGGGGTCTGGCATTTCCTGCTTGTTAACGTATCAACCTGTCAACTTTTAAACTTTCCCGGCGTTCTGCGTTCTGCATTAAGCATTCACAATTTTCCTTTTACTTTGCGGCTCTAAAAATCTTGTATGAAGAATACTCCTTTCACGCAGAAGCACATTGCGCTGGGTGCAAAAATGGCCGAGTTTGCCGGGTACAATATGCCCATTTCTTACAGCGGTATTAATGATGAGCATGCTACTGTGCGCAATAATGCTGGTGTTTTTGATGTAAGCCACATGGGAGAGTTTATTTTGAAAGGAGAAAATGCGCTGGACCTCATTCAACGCGTTACCTCTAACGATGCTTCCAAACTAACAGCCGGAAAAGCTCAGTACAGTTGTCTGCCTAATAACGAGGGCGGAATTGTAGATGACCTGCTGGTGTATTGCCTTGAAGAAAACAAAGTGTACATGTTGGTAGTAAATGCCTCCAACATTGAAAAAGACTGGAACTGGATCGCAGCACACAATACCAGCAATGTGGAGATGCACAATATCTCCGACAAAACCTGTTTGCTGGCTATCCAGGGTCCGCAGGCTACCAAGATACTGCAAACACTTACTGATCTCGACATTATGAACCTTACCTACTACACTTTTGCCAAAGGCAAATTTGCAGGGGTAGATAATGTGCTGATCAGTGCTACGGGGTATACCGGTGCTGGTGGTGTAGAGATCTATTTTGAAGAGAAGGATGGCAATGCTGATAAAATATGGGATGCCATTTTTGCCGCAGGTGCAGCACAGGGTTTAAAACCAATTGGCCTGGGTGCACGCGATACCCTGCGTCTTGAAATGGGCTTTTGTCTTTACGGAAATGATATTGATGATACCACTTCCCCACTGGAAGCAGGGTTGGGCTGGATCACCAAATTTGCCAAAGACTTTACTGCACGCCCTATACTGGAACAACAAAAGGCTGCAGGCGTTACCCGTAAGCTGGTAGGTTTTGAAATGATCGACAAGGGCATTCCCCGTCACGATTATGAAATTACTGATGCAGATGGCAATACTATTGGAAAGGTAACCTCCGGTACACAGTCACCTTCATTGGGCAAAGCGATCGGTATGGGTTATGTGAACAAAGCTTTCGCTCAACCCGATAATGTTATTTACGTTAAAGTGCGCGATAAGAAGCTGCAGGCTAAAGTGGTAAAATTCCCGTTTGCCTGAGAACAGTAGCAATAACATCATTACAGGAGGTTGCCACCATCATGGCAACCTCTTTTTTATTGGAGGAGTAGTTGAAGGCATTTGATATAGTTGTATGTTGCATGATATGAACTGTTTATAGTACAACAGCCATCCCTGTAAAAATCTATGCTGCTTAACAAGGTATGGCGCGTTTATTGCAGTTTGATTCTGCCCTATTGCTAATTATCTGCCCATGCCAACTATCCACTTAACCACATTCATTGCTGCCCCGGTTGAAAGAGTATTTGATCTCAGCAGGAGTATTGATCTGCATAAAAAATCACTCTCTAAAACAAACGAGAAAGCCGTTGCCGGCACTACTTCAGGTCTCATTAATCTCAACGAAACCGTTACCTGGAAAGCAAAACACCTGATGAAAGAAAGGGTGATGAAAATGAAGATCACTGCTATGCAGCGGCCATTGTCTTTCACCGATGAAATGTTGCAGGGCGACTTCAAAAGCATTAAGCACGAACATCACTTCAAGCAGATAGCCAATGGTACGTTGATGATTGATCTGTTTAGCTTTGAAACACCTTATGGCGCTATTGGCAAGCTGGTCAGCAATCTTTATCTCACTAAATACCTGCACCAGCTATTAACCGTACGCAACCTGGCAATAAAGGAATATGCTGAAAGCAATAAGTGGCAGCAGCTTTTGAATATATGAGGTCTGATGCCGGAAGTAGGAAAATAGCCGGATTATGATGCTATTGTATTTCAGACGCCAGGCATCCTGCCGCCGGCCCCATGTCTTTATAATTCATTAAAATTTGCCTCTCAAAGCCTTGTCACTTGGCTCTTCGTGTGCTTGTCGTTACTTTTGCGCTTTATTTCACCTATGAGTAGTACTACCAGGCCCTCCCTGCACACCGTTTTATCGCCCGCCCTGCTGAATTTATATGATGTAAACAATGCTATAGTAGTAATTATCGACGTACTGAGGGCCACTTCCACTATAGCCACAGTACTGAACAATGGCGCTAAATACATTGTGCCGGTTGATAGTGTTGCCAAATGCATTGAACTGGGACGCCAGATCGAAGCGATTACGGCTGGTGAAAGAGATGGACAGATCGCTGAGGGGTTGCAATACGGCAACTCGCCTTTTGAATATCCCCGGGAGTTTATTGGTGGAAAAACATTGGTGTTAACAACTACAAACGGTACCAAGCTGCTGCACATGGCATTGGAAAGAGGGGCCAGTCACATTATTACAGGTTCTTTCCCCAACCTTACAGCAGTATGTGATTACCTGGTACAGCAACAGCAGCCTGTAATACTCGGCTGTGCCGCATGGAAAGACCGTGTAAATATTGAAGATACTTTGTTTGCCGGCGCAGTGATAAGTCGCATCAAAGAGCATTTTTCTATTAACTGCGATGCCTCTAACCTGGCAGAAACGTTATACAATAGTGCCAATGGTGACTTCTTTGAATTGATGAAAGCAAAGAATGCTTCACATTATCATCGCCTGATGGGCTTTGGGTTGGAAAAAGATATCCGCTATTGCCTTACGCCCGATGGTGCCAACGTATTACCATTCTATGAAAATGGCAAACTGATAGTGCACAAACACTAATTGGTTTTACTTATTGCTGTTGTAAAAGTTTTGATAAAATATTGCTGTATCAACTGGTGGCCAGACTATAGTGATGGCCCGGTTTTTTAATTGTACAGCAAATGAGTAAGCACTGTTACATCTTCGGAAAATACTGTCTCCGTCGGTTTAAGTAGTTGTTTGGTCGGGATATTGATAGTTGATTGTTTAGCTTTTTTGACTGCTATAAAGCTTGTTAATGTGCTCTTTTGCACACCGTATGAGGCTTTCAGGGGGTAAAAATTTTTGCTTTTACTAAAATTGACGTATTATTGTGTAGGAATATAGCTGATAAGTCATCCCTGATTCTCTCAAAAGCTCATCAGTTTTACTCATTCCGGTCAGTATAAACTCATTTCAACTAGATTTTTTTCAACAAACAAAGTTTGGTTTTCTGATCAAGTTTTAAACTTTCAAGTTTTCGTATGTACGACATTCTGCAACTGAACGACATGCTCGTTCCTGAACTGCTGGATATTGCCGAGCAGTTAAAAATCTCCAACGCCAAAAAACTAGAAAAACAGGAACTCATCTACAAAATCCTCGACAAACAGGCTGTTATGGCTAGTTCAGCTAAAGGTACTCCTGCCCAGGAAGATAAAGGCAAGCGTAAACGCATTATAAAAACAACAACCGCCAATGCTACTGAGGAAGCTGATGTAGTGAGCACTGGTGAAGAAAAAGCAAAAAAAGAAGCGAAAGAAGTGAAGAAAGAACCAGTACGCAAAAAGACGGTGGAGAAAGCTACAGCACCCGCGCCGATAGTAAAGAAAGGTCGCAAGAAACCAGAAGATGCGCCTACACTTGATTTGCCGCTACATGATGAAGAAGAAGATTATGATGATAGCGCAATCGAATCACAGGATGCGTCTTCACAACAGCCCTCTCACGAACAGGATACAATAGTAGAAACTCCACAGCATCATAATGGTCCCAATGTAGCAGAAGCGCCACAGAGAGCATATCCTCAACGTCGTGAATCTGTTTTCAATATTGAGTTTGATGGAATCATAATGGCAGAAGGTGTGCTGGAAATGATGCCTGATGGTTATGGTTTCTTACGCTCTTCTGATTACAACTACCTGTCTTCTCCCGACGATATTTATGTATCTCCTTCTCAGATCAAATTATTTGGTTTAAAGACTGGTGATACTGTATTTGGCGCTGTGCGCCCACCCAAGGAAGGTGAAAAATATTTTGCGCTGCTGAAAGTAGAGACCATTAATGGCAAACAGCCGGAAGATGTACGCGACCGCGTTCCTTTCGATTACCTGACGCCGTTATTCCCTTTCGAAAAGCTGAATTTATTTACTGCTCCCAATAGCTACAGTACACGTATTATGGACCTGTTTGCCCCCATCGGTAAAGGTCAGCGTGGATTGATCGTAGCACAGCCAAAGACCGGTAAAACGGTATTGCTGAAAGAAGTGGCCAATGCTATTGCAGCCAACCATCCTGAATGTTACCTGATGGTGGTGCTGGTAGATGAGCGCCCTGAGGAAGTTACGGATATGGAACGCAGCGTTAAAGCAGAAGTAATTGCTTCTACTTTCGACGAGCCTGCTGAAAAACACGTAAAAGTGTCAACCATTGCCTTACAAAAAGCAAAACGCCTGGTAGAGTGCGGACATGATGTGGTGATCCTGCTGGATTCCATTACCCGTCTTGCACGTGCACACAATACAGTAGCGCCTGCATCCGGTAAAGTGTTGTCTGGTGGTGTGGAAGCAAACGCTATGCAGAAGCCAAAGCAATTCTTTGGTGCTGCACGTAAAATTGAACATGGTGGTTCATTAACTATTCTTGCAACAGCCCTGATCGATACAGGTTCTAAAATGGATGAGGTGATCTTTGAAGAGTTCAAAGGAACCGGTAACATGGAGCTTCAACTGGACCGTCGTTTGGCCAACAGAAGAATTTTCCCTGCTATTGACCTGGTATCTTCTTCTACCCGCCGTGACGACCTGTTACTGGAAAGAGATGTATTGCAACGCATGAACCTGCTGCGCGTATATCTTACAGATATGAATACCGAAGAAGCAATGAATGAATTGCTGAAACGTATGCGTGGTACCAAGAGCAACGAAGAGTTCCTCGCCAGCATGAACGGTTAATACATAAAAATATAAGCGATAAAAAAAGCTACCGGTTACGGTAGCTTTTTTGTTTTAGTTATGTTGCTGATGAGTTATTGTAAAGCTGCTGCCAGGCGTTGTTTGCGCCAGGTGCGTATAAGGCTGTTGGCGGCGGTAGCATCTTTCCACTCATAGAGGTAGAATATTTTTTCGGGTACGTTGAACTTCCATAACGCTGCTGCTTTGCCGGCAGCACCTTCATCCTGTACGCCAATCAATATAAAGTTGTTTTTATCGAGCCAGTAGGCGTCGTCTATAGAGCCGCCGGGGCCCAGGAACAGGATGCGTTCCTTTTGTTTTGTAGCAAGATTGATAAGGCTGATCTCGGTATCTGTTCCCATATCTGTGCCTTTCCAGCGACCTGTTGAAGAATCCTTTCTTACATCAAAACTATAGCTGTCCAGGTCTACAAAGTAAGAACTGTCGGGAGAGTATTTCAGCAGCTTGCCATAGGCGGCAAAGAAGTTGTCCGAAGGATTAAAGTTAGTGGTACGCAGGCTGTCTGCCTTCCATGAACTTGTCATGCGGAACTTGCCCCAGTCAAAGCCCGGCGCCTTTTGTTTGGCAAAACCGGAAAAGGCGAGTGTATTAAACGTATCAATAGTTTCTACTGAAAAAGCAGTGTCTTCGCCAATTACAATAACAGAGTCATCGTTATCGTCAGATTGCTTTGTGCCTGAATCTTTACAGGAAACGATTGCCAGCAGGCAGGCGCTAAGGGAAAGGTATAGGAATTTTCTTTTCATGGTAGATGCTTATCTGGTGGTCAACCAATTTACAAAATCCCCGCCAGCTTTGTGTAGCATAGCGGCTTTAACTGACTATTACTGATTGCGGGCAGGTGTATTACTGGCCACTGACCTTGTCTATACGCTGAGCTAGTTTTCTGTCTTTTTCTGTAACAATATCGCCGGCATCGTGGGTGCTTAACCAGATCTCTACCTTATTCCATACATTGGTCCACAGCGGGTGGTGATTCATTTTTTCAGCCTCCAGCGCCACTCTTGTCATAAAGGCAAAAGCTTCAGAAAAGTCTTTGAACTCAAATTTGCGATACAGTGTATTGTTGACTTCCTTCCACATATATTGACGGTTTTATGTTGGAACAATAGTATTCCGGTACATCAGAATATCAGGTGTCCTTTATTCTTGATCTTTTCGTTGGTTAATTCTGTTACCATCTGTACGGCAGGAATGTTCCTGGTAGTTGCAGTAAGTTGATGGAGATCTTCATCACACACAATATCGCCTTTCAGCAACCAGAGAAAGTCGAGATGCCTGAACTCTGGCAACAGGTATTCTCCGTCGTATTGGTTATTGTATAAATAATGTACCAGCGAGGTAGCAGGTACGCGGTACTCAAAAATGGAGAAATAGTAATTGCGTTGCTTTTTGAAAAGCTGAATTTCAATATCGTTGTTGATGCGGAAATCGTATTGCAGTAATTGGTTGAGGTGCCAGCAGAACTGGTAGTTGCGTATCGGTGCTACAATGCCCAGCAGCCGGGTATTGTCAAAAAAGTCATCTGCCAGGTCGTCAAATTCAAGTTTCAGTTTCATGGGAAAGTAGGCGATAAGGTAAAAATGATAAAAGAACGATGTCAGAACTGTATCGTGTTCCGGGTTTGATGTTTCGGAGTTCTTCCTGCAAAATTACTTTCTAAATTTCCTACTCACAAACTACATTGTGATCTCTATAAATATCAAAATCCCTACATCAGCAAAATTCACTATTCACTTCTAAAACTGCACCTGGGTAGCCAGCGTATCACTGCCTCTTTTGTATTTCACAGTAGTAGTGTCGCCCTTTTTAAACTTCGATAAGGCCTGCATGTAAGCGTCCATAGAAGCGATATTGTGCTCGCCCAGTTGAACGATAATGTCACCGGTTTTAAGCCCGGCTTTTTGTGCAGGGCGATCATTGGTAACGCCATCCACACGAATGCCTGCACCGTTAAAAGTATAATCAGGCATAATGCCCATAGTAACACTAAAGCGGGTAGAACTGCCGCTCTGAGTTTCGCGTGTTTTGGTAAAAGCCAGTTTATCCCCTTTGGCAGATGTTTCTACAATACTTTGAATGTATTTCACCACTTCCAGCTCGCCGGTGTAATTGATCTTATCAAAGTCATCAGAAGGACGGTGGTAGTCGGCATGCTGACCGGTAAAGAAGAACAATACGGGGATGTCCTTGCGGTAAAAAGAAGTATGATCGCTGGGGCCGCTGCCGCTTGAATCGTATTTGATATTGAAATAGCTTTTTTTACCGGCTGCAGTGGTGAGTAAGGAAGCCCATTGCGGGGACGTGCCATAGCCGCCAATGGTCAGCACTTTACTACTATCGTTCAGGCGGCCCACCATGTCCATGTTGATCATATAGTTAACAGCGGTGAGGTCGATAGTAGGATGTTCTGTAAAGAATTTAGAGCCATTGAGGCCAAGCTCTTCTGCACTAAAGGCAACAAACAGGTAATTGTATTTTTTTACTTTCGATTGTTTCAGCAGGCGGGCCAGTTCCAGCAGGGCAGCAGTGCCGCTGGCATTATCATCAGCCCCATTGTGAATGGCTTTTTCGCCGGTGCGGAACAAGGAATTACCATCTTCACCATAGCCAAGGTGATCGTAGTGGGCACCCAGTACAACTGTTTGGGCTGCGCCATTATCAAGGTATCCAACTACATTGTGACCGGTTCTTACCTGTTCCCCGATATCTGTTTTGATCTTAATATCAAGTGTGGCAGATTCATCTTTCAGGTAGGTTTTCTTTGCTTTCACGGTAAGGTAGATCACGGGTACCTTAGTAAGATCTGCCCTGTCTTTGCCATTAAATTTCAGCCCATCATTAATGGAAGAGGTATTGTACACAATTAAGGCGGTAGCGCCTTTATCGGCTACTTTTTTAGCTTTCGCTTTTATGCTTTCCTCAATATCAAAATGCGGATTGTCTTTATTGCTCTCCAGCAGATCCTTCAGATCGGTAAACCAGGGAACACCGCTTTCGGGCAATGCGGCAGATACGGCAGCTTCCAGCGACTTGTTGGGACTAAAGGCCAGCGGAAAAAAATCTTCATTCAGCTTCAGGTCGTGACCGTTGATGATAAAAAGTGTGCTGCGGTTGATCTGTTTACCGTCATTGATCTCAAAAGCCTGTAGCCAGGTGCCATTTTCGCCCTTGGGCAGCAGTCCATTTTGTTTAAAGCTGTTGCTGATATAGTCACCAGCCATTTTTTCGCCGTCGGTACCGGCACGTCTTCCGGCCAGGTTATCACTCGCCAGGTAGCTGATATGGGCTTGCAGGTTATCAACAATAGCCTTATCAGCTTTTTTCAGTTTTTGCGAATAACCGGTGGAAACTGTACTGCACAGCAGGGGCAATAAAAACAAATGGGTGGTTCTGGTGAACATACTTGGCGTTTTATCAGGGAGAGGCTTTGAAGCGCAAAGGTATCATTGGCAAAGGCTATACCAATAAATTGTGAAAGAGATTTTATCGTAAAAATGCATAAAGAGCCCGCTACAGCGATCGTAAAAAAGATAAAAGCATGACGTATTTTCTGAACTTGCCGGAGGGGCCCGGAAATTAAAAAAACAGATCGCCCGGAAAAGTGCAAGGCTGATCTGAAAATGCTTAAATTTTACTGTTTTTTTGACATTTTCGCGTGCACTTATTCATATCATTGATTAGCAAGCGCTAAATGTGGCAAAATCAGTCCCAAAGGGCATGAAATTGTAATTAATAATGTCATTTAACTTTCAAAAGCTCACTTTTTTTCCTTTACTTTTGCAGATCGCTCTTTTTGGAACGGTTAGCAGCCAAAATACAGGCGTTAAAAGGACTGGTATTTTGGGCTTTTTTGAACCCCGGCAGTAAACTAAACCCGGAAATTTAAAAGCATGGCACTACCCCATATTATCAAATACGTGTACACCAATGGAACTGATGAAGTAATCCGTCGCGGTAAAAAGATCCATGCTATTGGATACGTCGAGTTGGTGGATTATGATGAGCTGCTCGATTCCGTTACATTTCGTGTAAAAGACGATAGCTACAGTACCTACTACAAAGTAAACATACAGAAGTTTAAGGACCCCCGTACTTTATCCGTGCGCTGCGCCTGCCCGTACAACCTGGGTGATATCTGCCGCCATGAGGCTGCTGCATTGATCCAGTTGCAGGAAATGCTGGATAAAAATATGCTCCGTGCCGAGGATGTGGAATACGACCAGCGGCATACGGTGGTTAAAATGAAATTTATCGACCTTAAAACCCTGCGCCTGCTGTGCTCTGCCGACGTATATACGGAGGCCGAACAATATCTGCGTACACAAAGAGCTGATATTGAATACGCTCAGGACGAAATGGTGAAAGCCACGGTAACTATCAACAACGAGGCGTACAAGGTTGTGATCCGGAAGAATGAAGAGCGGAATTTTGATACCAGCTGTGAATATGAAGACAGGCAGCACCCGCTTTGCTTACCCAAAGTGATTGTGTTCCTTCAACTGCTGAACGCATACGGCCCCTATTATTTTGATTCCATCCGCAACTGGGATAAAGAAAAGAACAAGCTGCTGGAAATGTATGGTTACTCCCTGAGTGATAACCTGGAAGGCAAGTTTGAATTTACTTATAAGGATGGTAAACCCTTTTTACGCGTACTGGATACTTCCATCAAAAGAGTGTCTCCGCAGGACCTTGCCAAAGCAAGACCCAAGCCTGTACCTGTTGCCGAGGCCGAAGTGGTAACTGAAAATGAAGAGGAGGTTGCCGCAAAGCCTAAACAGTCGCAACAGAGGGTGGGTGTAGTGTTCAATTTCAATGTAGAGAACTATCCCGGCTTTGTACTGGATGCCATAAGTGGCGAAGCCAATGAAGAAATAACAGCCTATACCGGCAAAATTGAAAAGCTGGACCTTGCCAAGTTCATCAACATGGAGGTGTATGATGAACCGGATAAACAACTGATACCTGCATTGCGTAAAATGCAGGATGGTGAGGTTACCAAATTCCTGAACCGTAACTCTCCTTTCAGCGGTATCTGGGAAAATATCATTCATCACGAAGAAGATGATCTGCCCGAAGAAACAAAGGCGCTGATGGTGGAATACCTGCATCCCAAGCTCAAAAAGCTGTTTACAGATATTGCAGCCAGCCCGTTTGTATATTATCTCAACGGCAACAAACCTTTCAAAACAGAGAATCTCCATACTGCCGGGATTGTTACAGATTTTATTACGCCCTATTTCAAAGTAAACACCAACGGAAAAAACTATGAAATAGAGTGTTGGGTAAAACTGAACGGTCAGCAGGTGCCTGTAACTGAAAACTATATCAGTAGCAGCTTACTGTTCTTCCACGACAGTAACCTGTTTCTGTGGGACAAACCCGAAGGTGTAAACCTGGTAAATAAATTCAGCAATAAAGGCAAGCTGGTGTTCAATAAAGCCGACTGGCCTCAGCAACTACGCGAATTTGTATTACCGCTGACCAAAGATTATCATGTAGAATTTGAATCATCACTGATCAGTGAAGTAAAAGATGGTGATCCTGAAAAACGTGTGGTGCTGCAGGAAAAAGGCGATTACCTGGTAATGCAACCACTGTTCTCGTACAAAGGATTTGAAACCAAACCCGGCGGTAAAGACGAGCTGGTAATTCCTGATGGTGATAAAGTGCTGGTAGTACACCGCAACAAAGAAAAAGAACAGCTTTTTGTAGGCAAACTGGAAGCATTGCACTCTGGCTTTATTCGCCCTGAGGGCGGGCAGCAGCTGGCCCTGAAAGGCAACGAAGTGCTGAAAAATAACTGGTTCTTTTTGTTCGTGGATGCCATGAAGGAAATGAAGGTGCCGGTATTTGGATTTGATGCACTGAAGAACTTCCGTTTCAATACTGCAAAGCCGCAAACCAAGATCCACATCAGCAGCAATACCGATTGGTTTGATGCAAGAGTGGACATTGTGTTTGGCGATCAGAAAGTAACCATTGCAGATGTGAAGAAAGCGCTGGCCAATCGCCAGCAGTTTGTTCCGCTGCAGGATGGTACATTGGGTATCTTACCTGAAGAGTGGATCAAGAAATACTCGTTACTGTTCCGTGTGGGAGAAGGCAAGCAGAATCAGCTGCGGCTTTCCAAGTTTCACATGAGTGTGATAGATGAACTGTATGAGAATCGTAATGAAGAAGAGCTGGTGCTGAAGCTCGAAGAGAAATATGAACAACTGCGCAACTTCAATAACATCAAAGAAATTGAAGTATTGCCACACCTGCAGGATATATTGCGCCCTTACCAGGCGCATGGTTACCACTGGCTCAACTATCTTAGTGAAATTGGCTGGGGTGGTATCCTTGCTGACGATATGGGTTTGGGTAAAACCATCCAGGCGCTTTCATATCTCAACTATTATAAAGAACATCATGGTAAGCTGAATGCATTGGTTGTTTGTCCTACCACGCTGATGTTTAACTGGCAGAACGAGATCAGGAAGTTTACGCCAACACTTACGTCTTACATGCATCACGGCAGTGAGCGTACAAGAGATAAAGAACAGTTTACCAATGTAGACATTGTAATTACTACCTATGGTACACTGCGCAGTGATATTAAACTGATGGTGGATATTCCTTTTGATTACGTGGTACTGGATGAATCGCAGGCCATTAAAAACCCCAGCAGTAAAGTAACCAAAGCGGCCAGCCTGCTCAATGCAAAACATCGTGTATGTTTAAGTGGTACGCCTTTACAGAATAACACCTTTGATATTTTTGCCCAGATGAACTTCCTGAACCCCGGCATGCTGGGGAGTATTGAGTTCTTCAGGCAGGAGTTTGCGATACCTATTGATAAGTTTGGCGAGGCTGACAGAAAAGACCACCTGCGTAAACTTTTATTCCCTTTCATCCTGCGTCGTACCAAAGAGCAGGTAGCAAAAGATCTTCCTGCTAAAACAGAAACAATTCTGTATTGCGAAATGGAAGATGAGCAACGTAATATATATGATGCTTACCGCAACGACTTCCGCGATAAGATCATGGGTACTATTGAACAGCAGGGTATTCAACGCAGCCAGTTAACCATTTTGCAGGGCCTCATGAAATTGCGGCAGATCTGCGACTCTCCTGCCATCCTCAATGAATCAGAAAAATTTCCTAATCACTCCATCAAGCTGGAAGAGATAGGTCGTGAGATAACCGAAAATATCGGTGATCACAAAGCGTTGATCTTTTCCCAGTTCCTTGGTATGCTGGGACTCATCAAAGAAAAGCTCAAAGAACTGGAAGTTGATTTTGAATACTTTGATGGCAGCACTTCGGCTATAGACAGGGAAAAAGCAATTCAGCGTTTCCAGAACGATCCAAATTGTCGTGTGTTCCTTATCTCACTAAAAGCAGGTGGTGTGGGTTTGAACCTCACCGCTGCGGACTATGTATATATAGTAGATCCCTGGTGGAACCCTGCAGTAGAGCAACAGGCTATTGACCGTACTCACCGTATTGGTCAAACCAAGAATATTTTTGCTTACCGCATGATCTGTAAGGATACCATTGAAGATAAAATATTACAACTGCAGGATCGTAAGCGCTTACTGGCCAAGGATCTGATCACTGATGATGAGGGCTTTGTGAAATCGCTTACACGCGAAGATGTGGAATACCTGTTTAGCTAAACCTTGTTTAGTAGAGCCGCAGGCAACTGGTTTACACCTTATTAATATATTCTCTACCCCGGTATCCCTGCCGGGGTTACGACGGTGGCATCTGTTTTTGCCCGTTCATCCAGACATTAGGCCTTTTCACCTGTAAATTGGGGGGAAGGATAATTTGTTAGGGTTTTATCCACAAGTTTGACAGCACCTCACCGTCTAACTTTTATCTTAAACATTTTTATCCATTAATTGCATGAGCAGGAAATTGACTCTTTTATTGTTGTTGGTGTGTGGTTTTTCAGTTGCATCATTTGCCCAGGGTGTTTCGGGCACAATAAAAGGTAAGCTGGTAGACACCATGTACAAAGAGACATTGGCTGACGCTACAGTAAACATTTTGAATCCGAAAGATTCATCAGTAGTAACGTTTGGTCTTTCAAATGCCCAGGGCGAATTTGCTATCAAAGGCCTTTCGTCTGGCAATTATCGTTTGATGATCAGTTACTCCGGATATAAAACGTATTCTCAGCGTTTTACTATTTCTCCCGAAAATTCTACTATCGACCTGGGAAAGGTGAATATGGAAAAGAAGGATGAAACACTTATGGAAGTAATTGTAGAAGCTCCACCCATTTCAGTAAAAAAAGATACAGTAGAATTCAGGGCCAGCGCATTTAAAGTAATGCCGAATGCAACAGCTGAAGACTTGTTGAAAAAGCTGCCAGGTGTTCAGGTAGATAAAGATGGAGGCGTAAAAGCTCAGGGTGAAGATATTCAGAAGATATATGTAGATGGAAAAGAGTTTTTTGGTACCGATCCTAAACTGGCTACCAAAAACATTACTGCTGATATGATTGAGTCTGTTCAGGTATTTGACGACATGAGTGATCAGGCCAAGTTCACTAAAATAGATGACGGTAGCCGTTCAAAAACAATCAACATCAAATTAAAGAAAGACAAGCGCAACGGTTATTTTGGCCGTGCAGTTGCAGGTGGTGGTATCGGTGAAGATGATAAGTTCCGTTACGATGGAACGCTTAGCTTTAATAAATTCAATGGCGATCGCCGTATCTCAATAGTTGGTGCTGCCAACAATATCAACAAACAGGGCTTTAACTACAGCGACATTTCTGGTGGCCTGGGTAACCGTGGTGGTGGCCTGGGTGGAGGTTTTAGCAGTGGCGGCGGTTTTGGTGGTAGTGGTGGCGGTGGCGGCGGCCGTGGTGGTAATGGCGGCGGGTTCAGCAGCCTTGGCAATAGTGCAAGTGGCGGTATTACTAAAACACTTTCTGCCGGTCTTAACTATACTGATAAAATAGGAAGCAAAATAGATCTTACAGGTAGCTACTTCTTCTCTAATACCAATAACCATGCAGAGCAAACCATTCAACGTGTAACAAATTTTAAGCTGATTACACCTGACTCTACGTCAACGCAGGATGAGTTGAGTTTCTCTGATACTAAAAATCAGAACCATCGTTTCAATATACGTCTGGAAGCTGCAATAGACTCTATGAACTCTATATTGTATACTCCTAATGCAACAATACAGCATTCTGAATCTGCAACTGATCAGGAGGATACTATTTACAGGCATACACCTGCAGAAGGAAAAGATTATCTGGCTACGCTTGCCAAAACCAGAAACACCAGTGAACGTAACAGCTACACTGTAAATAACAACCTGCTATACCGTAAGAAGTTTAAGAAAACCGGTAGAACCCTGACATTAGGCTTGAATAATACGCTTAGTGATAATAAAGTAAACGGATATACATTGTCCCATTTACAATCCTTTAATTCTGCCGGAGCATTAATTCAGGATTCGACTCAGAATTTTATCAGCTATCAGCGTTCAAAATCCAATAATAATGTTGTAAGTGCTTCTTACACCGAACCTATTGGTAATAATAAGCTCATTGAGTTGAACTATGCTTATACCAACAATCATAGCACATCAGATAAAGATGCTTATAACTTCAATGCGGGGTCCGGAAAGTATGACGACCCTAACCTTGTGCAAACAAACTATTTTGAAAATGACAATATAAAGCATCGTGGTGGCGCAAATTTCAGGGTGCAGACTAATAAATATAATTTCCAGGTTGGAGGTGCTGTAGAAGCCACACAGCTTACCAGCCATAGTATAAGGGCATTTACAGGTAAAGACACAACTATAAAACAGAGTTTTTTAAACTTCCAGCCCATTGCGCGACTGAACTTTACCTTTAGCAGAACAAAGAACCTGCGAATCTCTTACATGGGAAGAACAAATCAACCCTCTATTTCACAATTGCAGGACGCACCGGATAATTCCAACCCCCTACAGATCAGTAACGGTAATCCGCTGTTGAAACAAGAATATTCAAACAATGTGAACCTTAACTATAGCACATTCAATCCTGCAACATTCAAATATTTGTCTGCTAATATCAACTTTAGCAACACAAGCAATAAGATTGTAAACAGTATTGACACAGTTCCCGCAAATTTAAAAGATCTTAGTACCGTACCTGGGGCACAGTATACAATTCCTGTAAACCTTAATGGTACGTTCTCTACATCTTCGTTTATAACACTCGGTTTACCATTGAGAGGAAAATTGAAAGGAAGCAGTCTGAACTTTAATAACAACATCAGCTTTAACCGGAATGCGAGTTTGCTTAACAAGTTGCAGTATTATACCAATACGCTTTTAATTACACAAACTGCTGGCATTAACCTGGATATTAAAGGGTTGAACCTGGGATTGAACGGCAGCTTTACTTATAATGATGTAACCTATTCCGGCTCAACGGCACAAGCTGCTCAGAAATATTATACACAGGTATATTCAACCAACGTTTCTTATACTTTCTTTAAACGCCTGGTGTTCTATTCTGATTTTAACTACACTATTAATACCGGACGTGGAGAAGGGTTTAACCAAAGCGTACCTCTTTGGAACAGCAGTCTGGCATTACAGGTATTCAAAAAACAGAACGGAGAAATTAAATTCTCTGTAAATGACCTGCTGAATCAGAATCAGAGCATTAGCCGTACAGTAGCTGACAACTACATACAAGATACCCGTTCAATGGTATTGAAAAGATACTTTATGCTCACATTCACTTACAACCTCAATCGTGCAGGTGCGCAACAACAGCGTGGCCCAGGTATGAATATGCCACGTGGCATGCAGCGTAGTATGGAAGGCGGTCAGGGCGGCGGTTTCCAAGGCGGCAATGGCGGCATGGGCGGCGGTATGCGCAACAACAATTAGGCAATGTTTAGGAACATATAATGAAGACCGCTTACTCTAAGCAGAAAGGCTCCCGTTTGGGAGCTTTTCTGCATTACAGGGGTATTCAGATCTCAAAATGTCTCCACTCCGGGGTCAGAGCCTCTTTGGACTGCTCATCGCGGGCATATCAATGCAGCCACCATTAAAGGGTATTTAATGGGCCGTGAATAGGTAAAAGGTGGGATATACGTGGGATAAACCCGGGATAGGCCTGAGATAATCCTGCCCTGATTGCGGACCGTAACTGGCTAAAATGCACAAATAAGGCTGTTCCTGTTCTTATAGCCGCAGTCGGCATTTATTTCGTGGTTAGCGCATGAAACCCTGGAATCAAAAATCTTTTAAACCTGCATCCTGCAACTCTTTCGCACAAAAAAGCCCCATCCGGAGATGAGGCCAGCACATACAATTTGGTTTCAGAGGTAAGTGCTTAAACTTAAAATAGCTTTATGGAATAGGGGAAACTTTACTAGTAAAAAAGGCGCTTGTTGTACGATGGTCCGCTAATAGGCGATTGGCCTTTCATGATAACAGCAAACAGGCTTTTGAGAAACTGGCCAATGGTAGAAGGATGATAAACATTTTTGCAGATCCTGGTTCTGCGTACGTCATAATACATAGGATTTTTTTTCATTGATATTGGCTTGATTTAAGGGTAAATAATAATGAACAAGTGTGTAAAACGAAGATTGTACCTGTTTATTGTGTTTGCCCGTTACCGTAATTTTCCTATTTCACAGGCTATTTATTTTTTCTATTTTTCGCCCAAATCCGTTCTATGACAAAGATTGCCTGTTTATTATCTCTGTTGGCGATTACCTTACCAGCGCTGGCACAGGATGTATTTAGCAATCAGACTAATGCAGCGTTGCAAAAGGTAATACAGGACTACCCTAACCACTTCCGGAATATTAAAGGAGACCGCCTCTCTGATCAATCATACAAATCAAAAGTAGAGATACCGGGAGCCACTAACTGTGTACTTACCAGTTCCGACAACAATTTTAGCTGGAGTTGTGAGCTGGCATCAGTTACCGAATTCGATGCAGCACGTAAGCAGTTCCAGGAATCGTATAGCAAGATCCGTAATACCATTGTTAAGATAGATGGTGAAAAACCATTTATTCTGAATGGCCGTTATGAAGCTCCGCAAAACAGTACCAGCCAACCATCCAGCGTAGTGTTTGAGTTACTGCCTGCCCCTCCACACATGCAGCAATTGAAAGTAGAGCTGGTGCTGAACCATACCGATAAATGGAGAATTGTATTACAGGTGTACGACAAAAAAGACGCCGCGGTTCAAACCCTCACAAGCAAGTAAATCTCAAAATACTGCTATTACAAGATCAGTAAATCTTATTCTTTAACCTTCATTAACATTAAAGCAAGCCTGTTTAACCTGCTTTGCTGACGTACAGAAATATTTTCGTGACTGAATTTCCCAGCCGGGAAACACGAAAAAAAACTGTATGCGATATATCTACCTGCTTTTCCTGCTGCAAAGCATAGCCATGACAAGTTTAGCCCAGAACAAAGGTTCTATTAAGGGCATAGTATACGACACACTTGCAAAACAGCCGGTTCCCTCGGCCACCATTACCGTACTAAAGAAAAAGGATTCTTCACTGGTAACCTTTACCATGACAGATAGCAAGGGCTATTTTGAAGTAACCGGTTTGCCGGATGGCGACCTGCGTTTGCTGATTACCCACATCAACTATCACAACACCAGCAAGGTCTTTACTATCGATGATGCACATAAAACCATCGATGCAGGTAATGTAGCGGTTACTGATTTAAGAAAGGTGCTGGATGAAGTGGTGATCACTGCCGAAGCCCCACCGGTTACCCTGGTGGGCGATACCATTCAGTACAATGCCGGCTCATTTAAAACACCACCAAACTCCAATGTAGAGCAATTGCTGAAAAGGATGCCAGGCCTGGAAGTGGATAAGAACGGAACGATTACCGCACAGGGACAAAAAGTAAACCGCGTACTGGTAGATGGAAAAGATTTTTTTGGCAAGGATCCTAAAATGGCTACCCGGAATCTGCCCTCAGATGCAATAGACAAAGTACAGGTATTTGATAAGCTCAGCGATGCGGCCCAGCTAACAGGTTTTGATGATGGTAACAGTGAAAAGACCATTAACCTGAAGCTGAAGGAAGAAAAGAAAAAAGGAGCCTTTGGTAAGCTCACTGCTGGTGCCGGCACCAACGACAGGTACGAAGGACGTCTTAACGTTAATTCCTTTAAAGGAGCCCGCCAGTTATCTGTAATAGGCATGGGTAATAATACCAATGCAGAAGGTTTCTCTTTTTCCGACATGCTTAGCTTCTCAGGTGGCCTCAATAAATTGTTGCAGGGCGGTGGCGGCTCTATTACGCTTAGCTCCAGCGACCCTATGGCATCAGCACTGGCCTCCAGTGGTACCAACAACACAGGTTTCAGAACAATCTGGGGCGGTGGTTTAAACTACAATAACATTATCGGTAAGAAGACACAGTTTACCAGTAACTACTTTTACAACCATTACAATCCCAATAGTGAAAAATGGGTAGAGCGGCAGTATTTTCTACCGGACTCCTCTTACTTCTATAACCAGCATTCAAAATCAGATAATAACACCAATAGTCATCGGGTAAACATGAGTGCGGATATTGCGATCGATTCTTTGCATTCAATTAAAATATCTCCTTCATTTGGTTATCAGCAGGCAAAAGTCAGATCGCTCAGCGATTATCAAACCTTATCGCAGGAAAAGCAACTTACCAATGCCGGTTCCAGCAATAGCTATACAGAGAACAGCGGGTATAATTTCGATAATGAAATACTGTTCCGAAAAAAGTTCCATCGCAAAGGCCGTACGCTTTCGCTCACATTACAAACCAGCTTCAACGGAAGCTCCGGTGATGGCAACCTGGTATCTGTAACAGATTTTTACCAGAACGGGCTTAAGACTACTGATTCTATCAACCAGCGAAACAAAACATCTGCCGACATGCGCAGTTATAGCGCAAAGGCAGTTTACACAGAGCCGCTTTCAAGACTTTCGTTATTGGAACTGAGTGTGGGCCGCAGCAGTAGTAAAAGCAATTCAGAAAAGAAGACCTATGATTTTGACCTCAGCAGTGGCAAGTTTGATGACTTTAATGAAAGCCTGAGCAATAATTTTACCAATACCTACGGCTATACCAATGCAGGCGTGAGGTTCCGCTATCAGCAGCGTAAATACAATATTGCCATTGGCATCAATGGTCAGAAGGCTGAACTGGAAGGAAAAGTGATCTCCGGAACCAAAGATTCCCTGATAGGAAAGACCTTTTATAACCTGCTGCCCAATGCGCGGGCGCAATATTCATTCAACAATTACAAGAAGCTGACATTGGTGTATTCAGCATACACTACACAGCCTACCGTATCGCAATTGCAACCGGTACCTGATATCAGCAATCCTATCAGCATCCGTGAGGGTAATCCTGATCTGAAACAGGAGTACAGCAATACAGCACAGCTTTCTTTTACTTCAGTAGATCCGTTCAGAGGGAAAAGCCTGTTTATAAATGTAACGCTGCAGCAAACGCAGAACAAGATCGTTAGCTATGACCAGATAGATGAAAAAGGTGTAAGAACAACAAAACCTGTGAACGTAGATGGTGTGTACAGTGCCCGTGCCGGCTTTAACCTGCGTTTACCATTACGCTTCATAAAAGGGAATGTCTCTTTTAATGCCAGTTCAAACTATAACAGGGGCAAACAGTTTATCAACACGGTGGCCAATAACATCAGCACTATTACGGTTGGTCCTTCTGTACGTGTAAGCTCCTTCCCTACAGAAAAGCTGGAATTAATAGTACAGGGAGGACTTAACTATACCAGGTCTGCTTATTCACTGCAGTCATCCCTTAACACTAAATATGTTTCACAGAATTATGAAGCGGAGATCAACTGGCAATTGCCTGCTGATTTTTACCTCAGCACTGACTTAACTTATACAGTCAACAATCAACTGGGCTCTGGTTTCAATGCAAGGGTACCTATCTGGACAGCTTCTTTCAGCAAGCAGTTCCTGAAATACAAACGTGGTGAAATTAAGGTGAGTGCATTTGACCTGCTGAACAGGAATGTGGGAATTAGCCGCAGCAGTAACCAGAACTATATTGAAGATTCACGTGTAACCAACCTGCAACGTTTCTTTATGCTCAGCTTTACTTATAGCCTGAGCAGGTTTGGCAAAGGTGGTGGTGTGCAGATGGGTGGTGACCGTGCGGTAATGCTCTCAAACTAATATAAACGGGGTAAAACAAACCAACAAGAACAAGCGGCGGACCTGGAAACGGGTTCGCCGTTTTGCTACAGGGCTGAACCTTTTTATTACTGTGGCTGTTATGGTGGTATGTCTACCCGTAAATGGAAATTAAGTGTACTGGATCAAACGCCCATACGCCGCAACAGCAATGCCGGTGAAGCATTACAGGAAAGTATTGAGCTTGCCAGACTTACAGATAAATTAGGTTACACCCGTTATTGGTTATCAGAACATCATAATACAATAACCCTGGCAGGAGCCGCGCCTGAGATCCTGATTGCAAGACTGGCGGCAGAAACAAAAAACCTGCGTATTGGTTCCGGCGGTATTATGCTACCCAATCACAGTACATTAAAAGTGGCTGAAAACTTCCGCTTACTGGAGGCTTTGTATCCCAACCGTATCGATCTTGGTTTGGGTCGTGCACCGGGTGGAGACAGGCTTACTGCACAATTGCTCAATCCTTCCAATACATTCGATCCACAGGAATATATTCAGCAGTTAAAAGACCTGCAGGCTTTTCTTACAGACTCTGCATCTGTTGGTAATGCCGGTGGTGGAAAAGTGAAGGCTATTCCCAGCATTGAAACTGAACCCGCATTGTGGATCCTTACTTCCAGCGGCGAAAGCGCTTACCTGGCTGCACACCTGGGTATGGCATTATCGTACGCACAATTCATTAACCCCATAGGTGCTGCCGAAGCCGTGAGGATCTACCGCGAACGTTTTCGTGCTTCCGCGCAATTGCCTGCACCCCAGGCAAGCGTAGGCATTTTTGCGTTTTGCTCGGAAAGTGAAGAGATTGCCAGGCAGGTACAGGCTGTAATGGATTATCGCCTGCTGAGCTTTGAAAAAGGCCGGTACGACGAAATCCCTTATTACGAAGCCATAAAAGATTACGAATATTCCTCAGCCGAATTGCAGAGAGTGCTGTTTAACAGAAATCGCACCGTAATTGGTACACCTGATGTGGTAAAACAAAAGATCACAGCATTGGCTGATGATGCAGGTGTAGATGAAATAGTACTGGCTACTTTTGCAGAGAAGAAAGAAGACCGGTTACATAGCTATGAACTGATGGCAAAGATCTTTGGCCTGCAACCACGTAATTCACTGGTAACGGCGGGTTAAAAAGAAAAAGCCGCCTTTAGAAAAAGACGGCTCCTTAACACAAACAGTGACTAAAAGGCCAGAGATTCGGTACGGGCAATCTGTGCGATCGGATCCCCGTTAATTACTTCTGAATATCATGGTGCGCCCACCGGTATTATTGCCCTGCATGTCCTTCATTACCTTCTCCCGCTCCTGGTTCAATTCGTTACGGGTAACTCTTTTACCACTTTTAGGTTCTTTAATGCTTGCAAGGTCAACCTTGGGGGTTACTTCAAGTGCTTTAAATACATCGCGGCCATTGTTGATATCGATTTCCAGTATCATGCCGGGCAATTGAGCCACATATTCCGGTCCGCCGGATACAGGAATAGCTGTAGAAAACCACACCACAATGTTACTGGTATCTGTTACCTGCTCTGTGGTGGTTTTACCATCGGCCATTTTTATACTGTTACGGGTTGCAATATTTTGTGCAGTAGCTTTCTGGCAGAGGTAGTTCAGGATCAATTTGCTTTCGCCGGTCAGCTTCCAGTTCAGTTTTTTAATGGTATCAGCTACGAGGTATGTTTTAGTGGCAAATTCAGTTTGTTGCGTACGGATGCCTGTAGTGAGATCAGTAAAAAACACATCACTGTTTCCCACCGAAACGGTCCTTACAGTGAGACCGCCGGAAACCACCGGGCCATCATCTTCAATATCATCAGCAACAGCCCTGCGCAGGCATTGGTTATTGCCAAACAATACTTCCAGCTTATTGCTACGGGTACGGGGCAGTGAACGTTGCATCTCATCACTCAGCCCGCTGATGCGTATCTGCAGTTCTATTGTATGGTTATACAGGATCCTTCCCTGCTTCAGCAACTCCTGCTGCGAGGCCTTACCTTGCGGCTCCTGTGCATGTATTACCGAGGCGATTAACATTGCACATCCCGCAATCATTATTTTCTTCATAAATTGGTTAAATTTTAGAATAACAAAACTATTGTAAGTGCCGTCCGGGGCAGGTTAACGCACCTTGGTTTAATGTTAATTAAGGTTAATACGAAAAACAGCGTAGAAACAAACCGGCTACTTTTGTATTCATGGCAAAGAGACGCTTATATATTTCCATTGGGCTGATGCTGCTGGCAATTGTAGCAATAATTGCCTTTCAGTCTTATTGGCTGCATAAGAACTTCAAGGAAGAAGAGCAAACGCTTAAACTGCGTACCAATGTGTTATTGCGTGATGCGATACACCAGATCCAGGTGGCTAAGCTCACGGACGACTCTGTTTTTGTACAGGGCTATGGAAAAACAGATACCACCCATAGTGGCGGCGTGTCACAGAAAAAAACACCTGCTCCCCGCGTTGCGGTTAAAGATGACAAACAGAAGGGGGCTGCAATACCATTGGACCCCAGTAATATCAAATCGGTTCAGATAGATCATTCAAACATTATTATCCGTACAGAGCCCGGTCATGTACGCCGGTATGATACGAGTTTATTAAAAGAAAATGACAGCATAGCGCACCGCATTTCCAATGTCGTTATCCGCGCCATGACCCGTACTCCCAACTGGGAAGGTGATACTACCATCCGGCTGAAAAGACGTATGTCGCCCGAAGAAGCTATCCGTTTCGGCCTGCCGATGCCGGATTCCGGGGGTACCACATTTGTACGCATTGATAGCAATGGAAAAAGAGTGGAGCGTCGTTTGCCACCAAGCGTTACCGGCGTTGTGTCCTATCCTGCAGATGCAAAGTATGAGCGCCGGAACGACAGCACTATTTTGTTACGAGGCAGAGTTGCCGCCCGCAATGTGCAACGGGCACGTGTATTCAGCGACAGAACCGGGGGATTCAATTTTGTACAGATCCTGAAAAGTACAGAGTCGCTGAAAGATACCATTACCATTAAAGAGTTATCAGATACATTACAGTTAGCATTGATTAAAGAAGGGCTCAGGATACCCTTCCATATAATACGCAGAGATGTTCCCGATGAAATACCCATGCGTGCAGAGCTGGAACAGGCAAACGAGGTAGTGGTAGGCTATACTTATCCTTTCATCTACAAGCTTGAGTTGCCCAAAACAGTGAGTTATATTCTCAAGAAACTACTTCCCCAGATTGTAGTATCTGTATTGCTGGTAGGGCTTACTGTATTATCGTTCGTATTGTTGCTGCGCAACCTGGTACAGCAACGAAAGCTCACCCAGTTGAAGAATGATTTCATCAGTAATATAACCCACGAGCTAAAAACACCTATAGCCACGGTAAGCGTAGCCATTGAAGCGTTGAAAAACTTTAATGCACTGAACGATCCTAAGCGCACCAGTGAATACCTTGATATTTCAGGAAATGAGCTGCAACGACTTTCTTTGCTGGTAGATAAAGTACTGAAGCTATCCATGTTCGAAAAACAGCAGATCGAGCTGCGGTACGAAAATTTTAATATGCAACAACTGGTAGAGGAGGTAGTAAGCTCTATGCGGTTGCAGTTTGAGAAGTATAAAGCAAAAATAAACGTCAATTTACAGGGAGATAATTTTATACTGAAGGGAGACAGGTTGCACCTTACCAGTGTGTTGTTCAATTTGCTGGACAATGCATTGAAGTACGGAAAGGCGAACCCTTCCATACAGATAGAACTGATAGACCGTGCCAACGAACTGGAAATGAGTGTTACAGATAACGGTATTGGCATTTCACCGGAGTATCGTAAAAAGATATTTGATAAATTTTTCCGTGTGCCTACCGGCGATACGCACAACGTAAAAGGTTACGGACTTGGATTAAGTTATGTAGCTTACGTAGTGAAACGCCACAACGGGCAGATGGATGTAGAAAGCCAGCCCGGCATTGGCAGCCGTTTCATTATAAAACTCCCCAGGACCACACATGAGTAAAACACGCATTTTATACGTAGAAGACGAAACATTTTTAGGAAAGATTGTAAAAGAAAGTCTTGAAAGCCGTGGGTTCGAAGTAACAATGGTGGATGATGGTGCAGAAGTAATGGGGGTATTTAAGCAGATGGAGCCCGATATCTGTGTGCTGGATGTAATGCTGCCTAATAAAGACGGCTTTACCATTGCAGAAGAGATCCGTGATGTAAACGAGGAAGTGCCGATCATTTTCCTTACTGCCAAAACGCAAACGGACGACCTGGTAAAAGGTTTTTCATCGGGCGGCAATGATTATATCCGCAAACCCTTTAGCATGGAAGAGCTGATTGTGCGTATTGAAAATGCACTTCGTTTTAAACGCGAAGGGGTTGGTATTGCTGTTACCGGTGACGAAGTGAGGTTGGGTAAGTATTCCTTTCACCAGACAAGGCAGTTGCTGACATTCAGCGGTACCGAACGCAAACTATCTTTCCGGGAAAGTGAGCTACTGAAATTGCTCTTTAAGAACCGTGACAAGATAATTGACAGAAAAGATATCCTGAACCTGCTGTGGGGCAATGATTCATTCTTTAACTCCCGCAACCTGGATGTATATATTACCAAACTGCGTGGTTACCTCAAAGAGGACGAGTCGCTGGAAATAATTACCATTAAAGGGATCGGCTATCGCTTTGTAATAGGTTAAATGCGGGAGGGCTGTACTTTTACCTGTTGCGCCCTTTGCCATAGCCACATAATAGTAAAACTGGGAATAAAGTCAAGCCCGGGCAACAGTTCTTCAGCAAAATTAAAGAGGCCTCCCAGCACACCTTTCCACCTGCGGAAGGTAAAGTAGAAAATAAGGGCGGATACCGGCGCCCACAAAATATCTGTAAGCTCACCTAAAACCGGTACAGCATAGCTCAAATAGCCAATAAGATCCATACAGATGCAAAATGCCAGTGAAACCTGGCGTGATGACTGGTGCATAGGCATTCAATTGCGGATAAGATGCAATAATACCCATGCGGGTTGTATGCTTTCCGGATGTTCTTATACCTGCGCTGTTAACAGCCTGCTTTTCAATACAGATTCTATTTCGTCGATACGGAAAGGCTTGGATATATAGTCATTCATACCGGCCTCAATGCACTTTTCCTTATCGCTGGGCATAGCGTCAGCGGTAAGCGCAATGATGGGCAGGTAGCAATAAGGTTCCGGCATCTGGCGGATAATACGGGTGGTTGCAAACCCGTCCATTTCCGGCATGTTCACATCCATGAAAATGAGCACAGGTTCTGCCTGTTGCAGCATTTCCAGTGCCTGTTTTCCATTGAAAGCCTGTAATACTTCGAAGCCCATTTTACGCAGTACTTCAGAGATCAGCATCATGTTAATAGCATCATCTTCTACTACAAGAATGTTGGCAGCATCGGTAATTTTTGTAATGGTCGGGTGCTCTACTATCTGTGGTGCTGCTTGTTTTTCCGCCATAAACATGGAAGAAAGTAATGCATACAATTCATACATTTTTACCGGCTTGGTAAGCAGGCAATGTATGCCCAGTTTTTCTGCCTCATGCTGAAACAGTCCTTTTTCCAGCGAAGAGGACATCAGTATAGCCGGCTGTGTAATATGTTTAAACCTTTCGCGGATGGCAGTGATCAGTTCAATACCATCCATATCGGGCATGTGATGGTCTGTAATGATCAGGTCCAGCACTTCATGATTGCGCTGTATGCGTTCCAGTACAGTAAAGGCAGCAGTTGAATTTTCGGCAACCTCGCACTCTATTTCAAAATAATTAAAGATCTCCTGCAGCAACCAGCGGTTGGTATTATTGTCATCTATCACCAGCACTTTGCGTAATGGCGGTTTGTGTGCAGGTGATAGCTGTGGCTTCTGGTTAATTACTTCCAGCGGAATATGCAGGGTAAAAGTGCTGCCTTTATTGGGTTCGCTTTGCACCAGCAGATCGCCTTCCATCAAAGCTGCAAGGCTTTTTGAAATGGTCAGTCCCAGGCCGGTACCGCCATACCTGCGGGTGGTAGAAGAATCGGCCTGTGTAAAGCTTTCAAATATTTTAGAGAGCTTATCTTTTGGAATACCAATACCTGTATCACGGATGGCAAATTGTACGTCAAGGAATTCCCGTCCATCTTTCCGGTAAATGCCGCCGGCTTTTAACACTGACACAAAGATCTCCCCTTCCTGCGTAAACTTGATGGCATTGCCCAGCAGGTTTACCAATACCTGGCGTATACGCACCGGGTCGCCGCTTACCTGCGAAGGAAGCTCCGGATCAATGTGGCAGATCATTTCCAGGTTCTTTTCAAATGCCTTTAAGGTAAGGATGTCGATGGTTTCTTCCACCAGCTCATCCAGCCTGAAGGAGGTATTGTCTATCTGTAATTTACCGGCCTCAATTTTCGAGAAGTCGAGGATGTCATTGATGATATCCAGCAAGCCGTAAGCTGATCTTTTTACGTTATCCAGGTAATCGCGTTGCGACTTTTGCAGTTCAGTGGTGAGTACCAGGTCGGTAAAGCCAATAATGCCGTTCATAGGCGTACGCAATTCATGGCTCATATTCGCCATAAACTCACTCTTCGCAATACTGGCGGTTTCAGCCATGTCTTTGGCAGTGATCAGTTCCTGCTCCATTTGCTTACGCTCAATAGCGGCAGCCAGGGTAGCAGCAAAAGATTGCAGGATGGTGAACTCGGTCAGCGTCCATTCACGCTCATTTTTACAATCGCCAAAGCTTACAAAGCCCCAGAAATTATGCAGCGTGAAAATGGGCAACAGGGCAACAGATTTAATGCCCAGTGCTTTATAATAGTCGCGCGATTCCTGTTCATATATTTTCTGTGTATGGCTGGCGAAGATCTCTTCTTTCACCAGTGTGCTGAACAGGGATGATTTTACATTCAGCTCACGGTTCTGGAAGTCAGGATTGCCATGCATTAATTCGTTGGAAGAGCTGTCCCAGTGCAGTATCTGGCTGCCATACCATTTGTCTTCGGCAGCATCGTAACGGTTTTTATACACGTTTACGGTATCTACCTGCATTTTGATGCCCAGCAGGTGTATGGCTTCGCCAATAGCATCTTCCAGACTGTTGTTACTGATAAGCTGGTGTGTAGCTTCTGAAACGGCTTGTAACAACTGGTCTTTACGTCGCAGACTTTCTTCTACTTTTTTCAGTTCCGTAATGTTGTGTACAAAACCAAGTACACCCCATACCACCCCTTCACCATCGCGCAGCGGTACTTTTACAGTACTCATTACTTGCGGCTTATTATCAATTACGTGAGGTTCTTCCAGTATAAATTTGATCTTGCCGCTTTTGATCACCTCCTCATCATCTGTCCAGAAACCACGAATGCCTTTTTCAGCATTTCCTTTTACCAGTTCTTCCGGGACGCCTATTTCCAATTCTGTTTTGCCTACAAACTCCTGAGCCATCATGTGCATATTGCTGGCAAAAGCCTGGTTTACCAGCAGGAAGCGATGGTCAACATCTTTAATATAGATCCAGTCCGGGGTAGAGTTAATTACGGTACGAAGCAGTTCCTCTGATTGTTTTACATCCTGCAACAGTTGTTCTTTTTCTACTTCTGCCCTTTTACGTTCGGTAATGTTGCGCGATGTACAGATGAGGTTGGTCACTACGCCGTTTTCTTTTACTGGTTTCAGGATACTCTCCAGCCAGATATAATCTTCGCTTTTAGTGCGCATCCGGTAACGAAGCGTGATATATTCTACATCGTTAAACTGATTGGGATCTTCTGTATTCGTGAATTTATAAAGATCATCGGGATGAACGTAGTCCTGTATCTTTTTGCCTTCCACTTCCTCACCACGGAAACCTAATATTTTTTCAATCGAAGGCGATACGTATTGCAAAGTTCCATCAGGCAGGTTTACGGTAATGATGTCCTCAGAGTGTTCAGCCAGCAGGCGGAATTTCTGCTCACTGTTCTGAATGGCCTGCTCTGCACTTTTTTCAGCAGTGATGTCTTTGGCAATACCAAAGCTGCCGTTTTCGTCAACAGTTCTTCCTTTTACAGAAAGATAGTGCAACTGGTTATCGTAATCTATTACGCGGTTGGTAAAGCTCAGCTCATAATTCTTATCGTGGCTGTTCTGCATCATCAGTTGCAGCTTTTCAACCAGTATGTGCCTGTCTTCAGGTATTACGTAGGTATGCAGGTAGGTTTCAAAAGGAATGATGGCCGGGGCAGGATTGTTCTCTAGCATGATCATCAGTTCTTTACTCAGCTCCAGCTCCTTTGTATTGTAATTCATCTTCCAGCTACCCATGCGTGCATAGGTCATGGCGTAAGAAGAGGTAACGATGGCTTCTTCTTTCAGTTCTTCTGCTTTAACCCTGTCTGTAACATTTACACCGATACCCTGCAGCTCTGAATGTCCGTTCTCATTTTGCAAAGCAATGAACTCCCATTCTGTCCATTCGTAGCGGTTAGAACGGGCAATTGGTTTGCGGATAAGCAGTTTAATGACCTTACCGGGATTTCTGTGACATTCATCAGCCATTTGCTGGCAGCGGTGAATATCTTTCGAAAAAATAGTGGTGTAAAAAGGAATGCCGATCAGGTCTTTTTCCTGGTAGCCAAAATCACCTAAAAAGCGTGGATTGGCATAAGTAAAATTGCCAGCCAGGTCAATACGGATAACATAGCTGGTTTGTGAATTAAGAATGGAAGAAAGATATTTTTTCTCCTGCAGCAGCTCGTTTTGTGCTGTTTGCAGGGCCATAAGGTTATTGCGGTTGTTGCGAAATAGCGGCTCCAGTACCAACACGCCAAGGCATATAAAGGCAATGATCAGTACAATGAATTTACCGGTATTGATGCTGGAAGAAAGTTTTAACTGGTCCTGCACAATCACCACGTAGTTTTCAGTAAGCACGTGCATGATAGGCAGAAAATGACTTTCATTATACAGCAGGGTTTTGCGGAGGGATGCTTTGTTGTTCAGCAGGTAAGCTGAATCTGCGTTTAATACTTCTTTTGCCGTATTCACCAGGCTGGTCGAATAGGTTTTCAGCAGGCTTAACTGGTGTGATGCTTCAAAATTATTAGGCGCTTTAATACCGGGCATGGTAATTTCCTGGCGCAGAAAGCTATCTGTCTGTGCAAATTCACGGATATCACTTTGCAGATTAAGGTAAGCCGATTTTTTGCTGCCCTGCGGATAGGTTTCATCCAGCAGCAGCAACGCGTTCTTGGTAATGGCCTGGCTTAAGGTATGCTGCCGCCCTGCCAGGTTTACGATCTGGACAAGCTCTTTATTCTCTTCCGATTTTCTGTTGATAAGATAGTAACCAAAGAAGTTGAATAACAGTACACCTGCTAATACGATGGTTGCGATGCGGAATAGTTTGCGTAACGGACTTTTCATGATTTTACCGTATGGAATCTCCGACCTATTGCCAGTATGTCGTTTAAATGGTTGAAAACCGGCAAACGGAGAACTAATTGCTACGCAAAAAGCACTCTACTAACCAGCCTTGACCTTATAACTTGAAAAACCTCATTCTATTGAATATCAGGGGTATTTTTTTACCCGATATAAGCATTAAAATACAGTTTTTTGATATATATCAGATCAAAAAGGGGGCCGCAGCCCCCTTGATCAGTAAGACCAGTTTTATGAATGTCGCATTTCTGCTAGTAGTCGATCACCTGCTCTTCTATTATCTGTGGAAGCTGTCTGAATTCATATTGCTGATTGCGCAGCTGTGGTTCAAAACCTGCTTCGCGGATAGCCTCCTGTATGGATTTATAAGTAAAGCGATGCGGGGCACCGGCAGCACTCACCACATTTTCCTCCAGCATAATACTTCCAAAGTCATTGGCACCGGCCTGTAAGCAGATCTGTGCTGTTTGCTTGCCTACTGTAAGCCAGGATGCCTGTATATTCTTAACATTGGGCAGCATAATACGACTGATGGCGATCATGCGGATGTACTCTTCGGCACTGGTAAGATTGTGTACACCGCGGATCCTTGCCAGCAGGGTATCCACATCCTGGAAGGTCCAGGGAATAAAGGCGAGGAAGCCTTTTGCATGCGCTGGTTTACGCGATTGTACTTCGCGGATCTTCGCCAGGTGCTCAAAACGTTCCTGCAGGGTTTCCACGTGGCCAAACATCATGGTGGCCGAAGTGGTAATATTCAGTTTGTGCGCTTCGTGCATAATATCCAGCCATTCCTGCGCACCACATTTTCCTTTGGAAATAAGACGGCGTACGCGGTCTGTGAGTATTTCCGCACCGGCGCCGGGCAGGCTGTCCATACCGGCTTCTTTCAGGGCCATCAGCACTTCGCGATGGGTTGATTTTTCCAGTTTGGTGATATGTGCTATTTCGGGTGGCCCGAGGGTGTGCAGTTTAATGGTAGGGAACAGCTGTTTCAGCTGGCTGAACAGGTCCACATAGAACTGCAGGCCCAGTTTAGGGTGGTGGCCGCCCTGCAGCAGCAACTGATCGCCACCCCAGCGGATGGTCTCATCAATTTTCTTTTTATAGGTCTCTATGTCGGTAATGTAAGCGTCTGCATGACCGGGGATGCGATAAAAGTTGCAGAATTTACAGTTCGCGATACACACATTGGTAGTGTTCACGTTGCGGTCGATCTGCCAGGTTACTTTGCCATGCGGAACGTGCTTTTTACGCATTTCGTTGGCAACGTACATCAGTTCGGTAAGCGGCGCATTTTCAAAAAGGTATATACCCTCCTCAATGCTAAGAAATTCAAGAGCGAGGGCCTTGGTGTATAGAATATCCGGTTTCATCCCGTTTTAGTATTGAACAACAAAAATAGTAAACCATCGGTTGAATAAGTTCAGTGATTTATATGAGGGCCGGCTATCGGGTTTAAAAGTAATTGCTTAACTTATGATAAAATCGCTCTAAAAAGCATTCAACGGTCAGAAATTGCTGTCTGTATGGTAAAAATGCAGGTTCGTAGGTGCCGATGCTTCAACAGGATGCAAAAAGCTTAAACTTGCTGTATGTCTTTATTGCGTGCCATTCTAACTGCTTTGCTGTTGCTTTCCTGCGCCCTTACCCGCGCCCAGGAAGAATTTGTTGCACCACCCGCCAGGCTCATTACCAGCTTCCCCTTCAGGCTCCTTACCGGAGGTATCATGATCGTAAAGGCTACCATCAATGATGTGCCGGATTCGCTTTCTTTCATCCTGGATACAGGTAGCGGAGGCATTTCGCTCGACTCCATGACGGCAGAAAGGTTAAAGATGAAGCCTATGCTCAGCGACCGTACCATCCGGGGCATTGCGGGTATGAAACTGGTGAGCTTTGTTTATAACCAGCGGCTACATTTACCGGGATTGAACGTTGACAGCCTTAATTTTCATGTAAACGACTATGATATTCTCTCCAGCGCCTATGGCGAAAAAATAGATGGCATTATCGGGTATAGCTTTTTCTCACGCTACATTGTAAAGATCAATTACGACAGCTCACGTATACAGGTGTACACACAGGGAACTATTAAATACCCCCGTGGAGGCTTTTTACTGAGACCAGCGCTCGCCAATATCCCTATTCTCAGGGCAGAAGTAGGGGATGATTTTAACCTGGCCGGCCGCTTTTACTTTGATACCGGTGCCGGTATGTGCCTGCTGCTATCCGATGATTTTGTGAGTGATAGCGCCTTTATAAAACCCAAACGCAAATGGTTTGCCACCCAGGCAGAGGGGCTGGGAGGCAAGGCCCCTATGCGGCAGGGCGTTATCAAAACCCTGAAGCTGGGCCCGTACCGCTTCAGGAATGTGCCTACCTTTGTCTTTGACGATGAGTTCAATATCACCAACTATCCCACCCTTGGAGGGCTCATTGGCAACGACCTTTTACGACGCTTTAACCTGATCATTAACTACGATCGCCACGATATTTATCTGACCCCCAATTCGCATTTTAAAGAGCCCTTTGATTATGCTTATACCGGCCTGGGCATTTATATGGTAGATGGTGAAATACGCGTAATAGATGTAATGCCGGGTTCGCCTGCCGAACAGGCGGGATTTAAAACCGACGACATCATTATGGCGGTAAGCAACAACTTCAGCCACAATATCCAGGTGTACAAAAACCTGATGCAGGCAGCAGGTGAAAAACTTAAGATATTGGTTCTGAGGAAGGAAGGCATTGAAATACTTACGCTCAAAGTAAAAAATGTGCTCACTGGCCGGTAATCTTTTTTTCGCAATTCCTTTTCGTTCAAATCACTCAACTTGTCGTTATTTTGCTGTTTCCCTAAAATGACGATAGTATGATACAATTTGAAAAATTTACGCTGGGCAACGGTTTGCGGGTAATTGTGCACGAAGATCATTCAACGCCCATGGCTGTGATGAATATAATGTACGATGTGGGTGCAAGGGATGAAGAGCCGGAAAAAACCGGTTTTGCCCATTTGTTTGAACACCTGATGTTTGGCGGTTCCGTAAATGTGGAAGATTTTGAAACTCCCCTGCAGATGGCGGGTGGCGAAAACAACGCTTATACCAGCAACGACGTTACCAATTACTACATACAGTTACCGGCCGAAAACCTTGAAACTGCTTTCTGGCTCGAAAGTGACCGCATGTTATCACTGGCTTTCAGCGAAAAAAGCCTTGAAGTACAACGTAAAGTAGTTTGTGAAGAGTTCAAAGAACATTACCTCAACAAGCCTTATGGTGATGTATGGTTTAAGCTGCGCGAAATGGCGTACAAAAAACATCCTTATGCATGGATGACCATTGGCAAAGAGTTATCGCATATTGAAAATGCCAAACTGGAAGAGGTAAAAGAATTCTTCTTCAAACATTATCGCCCTGTTAATGCTATTATGGTAGTAGCAGGCGATGTACAGGCTGCACAAGTAAAAGAGCTGGCCGAAAAGTGGTTCGGCGATATTCCTGCCGGAGAAAAATATGTTCGCCATATACCTGATGAGCCGGAGCAAACAGCTCCACGCCGCCAGGATGTACATGCCGATGTACCGCTGGATGCTTTTTACAAATGCTGGCACATGGCTTCCAGGCTTGATCATGGTTATTATGTTACAGACCTCATTACAGAAGTATTGGGCGGAGGAGCTTCTTCCCGTTTGTTCCAGGCACTGGTAAAAGAGAAAAAACTGTTCAGCAGTATTGAATGTTATCACTTTGGTACTATTGATCGCGGACTGGTAGCCATTGAAGGCAAATTGATCAAGGGTGTGAAAATGGAAGATGCCGAGAAAGCTGTAACAGAAGAGCTGGAAAAATTAACGAAAGAAGGAATTACAGATAAAGAGCTGGAGAAGATCAAGAACAAAACAGAATCTTCTATCGCTTTTGAAGATATGAGTGTATTGACACGTGCCAACAACCTGGCGTTCTATGAACTGCTGGGCGATGCTGCACTGTTCAATTCAGACCGTGATAAATATTTTGCTGTTACTGCCGACGATATTCTGCAATACAGCCGTAAAATATTTAATGAAAACAATTCAAACACATTGTGCTATTACAGCAATAACTAAGCTTGTAGCAGGATCTAAAGAAACAGAAAACGAATTATGCCCAATAGATTAATAGCTCCACCAATAAAGAACCCGGTTGATTTTAAACTCACATTACCATCCTGCCAGAAACACGTTCTATCCAATGGTGTAGAAGTGTATGCTCTTGATATGGGTGGCGAAGATACCATGCAGATAAGCTGGGTATTCTATGCCGGTAACTGGTACGAGGAAAAACATGTGATATCATCCGCTACCAATTATTTGCTGAAGAATGGTACTTCAACAAAAACTGCGTTTGAGATCAATGAACATTTTGAATACTATGGTGCTTACCTTAACCGCGCCTGCTACCAGGAAACGTCAGAAGTGGTATTAAGCTGCCTCAGTAAGCACATAGACAAACTGCTGCCCGCAGTGGCAGAGTTGTTTACAGACGCTGTTTTTCCGCAGGAAGAACTGGAGATCTACAAACGCAATGCACAGCAACGCCTGAAGGTGAATTTGCTGAAAAGTGAGTTCGTTGCAGGCAGGCTGATAGATGCATACCTGTTTGGTGAAGACCATCCTTATGGCCGCAGTTACAATCATGAAGATTATGGTGCTGTACAGCGTGAAGACCTGGCAGCTTATTATGATAAATATTACCGCAATGGCCGTTGTGTGATCTTTGTAGCTGGCAAGCTCCCGAAAGATATGATCGCTCAACTGGAAAATAACTTCGGAAAGCTGCCTTTGCGTGCGCACACCAAAGAGGTGTCTGTAATAAAACATGCACTACAGCCAGCCACACAAAAAAAATACGAGGTGATCAATGATCCTGACGGAGTGCAGGCTTCTATCCGTTTTGTAAGACCTTTCCCTAACAGGCATCACCCTGATTTTCAAAAAGCGCTGGTGCTGAACAACCTGTTGGGTGGCTTCTTTGGCTCCCGGTTGATGGGCAATATCCGTGAGGATAAGGGCTATACTTACGGTATTTATAGCTATCTGCTGAACTTCATCAGCGAAAGCGGCTGGATGATCACTACCGAAGCCGGAAGAGATGTAAGCAAAGCAACGATAGAAGAGGTATATAAAGAAATGGAGGATTTGCGTGAAGAGCTGGTGGATGAGGAGGAATTGCAGATGACACAGAACTTTATGATCGGTTCCATCCTGGGCGATCTTGATGGACCCTTCCAGGTGATAGGTCGATGGAAGAACATTGTTCTGAACAATCTTGATGAAAGCTATTTCTATAACGGCATACGCAGCATACAAACAGTAACTGCTGCTGAAATACAGGAACTGGCCAATAAGTACCTGCAGCCAGATAGCTTTTACGAGTTAGTGGTTATATAATTGTTCCAACAACATAGTTGCTAAACCGGTAGTGAACGCTACCGGTTTTTTATTTGCATGTAGGCGGCAAAAGCAGGGAGATACTACTTTAACTGTTTTCTATTTCACGGGTGACGTATTTATTACTAACTTAACTATACAGAACAACATTAAAACCGTGGGTTATGAAGTTTATAATGCGCATCGTCGTTACGTCTATTATTGCATTTGGTTTGTCATATATATTAAGTGGCGTGCATATCACCAACTTCTGGGCTGCAATAGTAGTGGCAATAGTACTGGCTATTTTAAATGCAATTGTAAAACCCATACTCATCTTACTAACACTACCCATAACGCTCTTCACGTTTGGTCTCTTCCTTTTTGTTATCAATGCTGTCATCGTTTTAATTGCCAGTGAATTTGTAAAAGGATTTACTGTTGATGGATTCTGGTGGGCATTACTGTTTGGATTATTGTTGTCAATACTTACCTCACTATTATACAGAGAAAGTACATATAGAAATGAGTAAGTATGTATTTTCTCATTAATGGATTAATAACTTTTTAAGAAGGAATAGGTCTATTTATTTTGATTTTTTCTTTCGTTAACGTATTTTTAACTACAAGTTATTCTTCAGCGAATCTGCTAGTAAAGCCATATTTCATCTGCTGGCCATTGTTCAAACTTATTTCAGCCTGTACCTGCAATAATCCCTTATAGCCATATACCCTGGTCATTTACAGGTCTGAGCAAATTTTTTTCTTTCAACTAAAACCGACAAACATGAGAAATTTGTTTACACAACTCATGGTGCTACCCTATTGCACCATGCGGCAGTCGCTATCTCCCCCTTATTACAATTTTCCAATTCTACTTGAGTTATTGCGTTTCAGGCGTTGTTAAGCTGAAACCTGCTACTGTACTGCATTAACAGCGGTAGTTTGCTGTCTTTGCATAAGGCAGAACACGGAGCATTGCTCTGTGAGGGCTTTTATTGCCCTTTCAAACATCCCAGGCTTACAGCACAGTATCACTAACAAAAAGTAGTTTTTGTATGCTGATTGGTATCAGCATAACTGTCATGCAAAAGTGTTTTTTGCGTGAAGGGGTATTCTATTGCCATTATCTGAGCAGTACACTGCTCAAAGGGGACAGGCGTACTTCATTAATTGTTTTCAAAACAAAACTGCACAATGAGAAAATTCTCGGTACTTCTAACATCGTTTTGCCTTACGGTGTATTCAGTTTTTGCACAAACACACCCAATAAAGGGAAAGGTTACTGATTTAAAAGGTATTCCGTTATTCGGAGCTACTATTACACTTAAAGGAACAACCAAAGGCTCTACGGCCGACAAAGACGGTTCATTTACCGTTGCTGCTGCACCACATGATGTGCTGGTTGTTTCCGCTATTGGTTACGAAACAAAAGAAATAAAAGTAGGAACACAAACTGCCGTAACAGTAGCATTAACAGATGATGCCAAATTACTGTCGGACGTAGTGGTAACTGGTGTTGCACAGGCAACCAGTAAAGAGAAACTGGCATTCAGCTTAACCAAAGTAAACAGCGAAAAGATCAATACCGTACCCGCGCTTGATCTGTCGCAAACATTGCGCGGAAAAGTTGCTGGTATACAAATTACACAAACGCAGGGTGATGATGGCGCTTCTGTTTTTTTGCGTGGCGCTAAATCGATGTTCGGTAATATCAGCCCGCTGATCGTTATCGATGGGTTTGTTACCAACTTCAGCTTAACAGATCTGAACCCACAGGATGTGGAATCAATAGAAGTGGTAAAAGGCGCTGCTGCCTCTGCCTTATATGGAACACGCGCAGAAGGTGGTGTAATACAGGTGATCACCAAAAAAGGAAGAAATACCAAAGGTGGCCTGGCTGTAACCATCGACAACGAAGTGGGTGTAAACAATATTCAGCGTATTCCCAAGCTGGCAACCAAGCACTACTATGTTACCGATGATAATGATGCCTTTGGATTTAAATATGCATCAGGCTCTACTACTACCCGTATAGCTGATGTAGCTGCCAATGGGTTTTCTGTAAACCTGCACCCTTATAAACATTATTATAATAACACAGATGCATTGCTGGGCAACAACCAGTACTACAGCAATTACATTTCAGTAGCAACATCGGGCGATAAATACAATGCGTTTATCTCGTTCCGTAATCAATATACCGGTGGTGTGGCTGAGCCGGTTGATCCCAACAAAAAAAGAAGCGTGAGCTTCCGCTTACAGTTCCGTCCCAATCCTAAAATGGAATCGGAAGTGTACCTGAACTACTTCAATGAAAAGAAACCTTCTTCTGCTGTATCATCCGATGGGCAGGGAACTTTCTTTGCTGCCACACTGCAGTGGGAACCATTCATAAACCTGGCAGCTAAAAATGCGAACGGAGATTACAACGTAACCCCCGATGGCTGGAAGATCCAGGGCGCTAACTTAAGTAATCCTATGTATGAATGGAGCAAACGTGAGTACACCAATAATACGGACGATTACCTGGCAGGCGGTAAGCTACGCTATAAGCTGCTGAAGAATCTTTCCATTGAAGCGTTAGGTTCTATCAGGAAGCAGACTTATACCAGCTCTAACCTCTATCCTTTCGGTTACCAAACGATGACTTCTGATGCTACTGTAAACAACGGCTACTTGTCCCTTTCTTACAGCTACTACCAGATGACGAATGGGCAGGTACAGGCTAACTACCATACCAAATTTGGTGATTTTGATTTTTCTACCACCGGCAAAATGGTGTACGAAAATTATTATTCCAAAGGTTTTGGTGTATCCGGTTACGATTACAGCAACAGTGTTGAGATCTATACTATCGGCAACACAAGGTCCGATACACGTAGTGGTAGCGGATCTGATATGTTTACCAGCAAAACGGTTAACTACGGTTACTACCTGAACCTGCAAACTTCCTGGAGAGATAAGATTTTCCTGGACGCCCTTGCACGTATTGACCAGAGCTCCCGTTACGGTCTGGATGAGCAGACTGCATTCTTTCCGCGTGTAGCCTTGGCATACCGCATTACAAAAGACTTTAATCTCGGTAAGGCTATTACCGAATTGAAAGCGCGCGTAAACTATGGTGCTGCAGGTAGCGTTCCCGGATATAATAACAAGAACAGTATTGTAAACGTATCCAGCAGTGGTATTACACTTTCACAATTGGAGAATACCGAACTGAAAAGATCAATTACCAAAGAATGGGAGTTTGGTCTGGACGCGGTATTGTATAATAAGATCAACGTGCAGTTGAACTACGCATTCGCAAGAAGCTCCGGCGACTTCATTACTCCTCCCGTGTTTACGCCATACCAGGCAGCGGGTGTTGTTAAGAACTTTGGTGTTACCAAATCAAGATCACTCGAGTTAGAGATCAATGGAACACCGGTTACCCGTAAAAACTTCTCATGGGATTTCGGTGTAACCTTTGGCCGTGTGAGAAGCGAGATCAAGGAACTCGGTGCTGGCCTTCCTCCTTTTGTTAGTGGCTTGTACAGAAAAGAAGTGGGTGTAAGTCCGTTTGCAATGTATGGACAGAAAGCGCTGACCAGCTTATCAGAACTTTCAGTTGATAAATCAACAGGACTGGTAACCAATGCAGCCGGTGGCACGCACCTGCTGGATGATTTCACCGTTAATAAAATGGGTTTTGTAGTACTGAAAAGCGCACAGGGCACGGCTTCTGAACTGCCTTTGTTACTGCAAAAAGGCGGCAGCAATATTTCAACTGTTATAGGAGATGCACAGCCTGACTTCCAGGTAGGCTTTACCAATACCCTTACTTTCTTTAAAAACTTTACGTTGTACACAACACTGGACTGGAAACAAGGTGGTCAGAAATATGATCAGACCACACAGTACCTGTCGTTTGATGCCCGTTCAAAAGTATGGCAGGATTATGCTGAAGCGGGTTTGCCACTAGCCTTCCTGCAGGGCTTGTACAATGGTAACTCATACACCAGCTTCTGGGTACAGAAAAGCAATTATGTTTCACTACGCGAAGTATCACTTACGTACAACCTGCCTGTTCCTAAAAAAGCAAAGCTGTACAAAGAAGCCCGTCTTTCTGTAATTGGCAGAAACCTGGCAACATGGACCAAATTTAACGGTACCAATCCTGAAGGAGCCTGGGAGTACTTCCCTTACCCCGTGTACAGAACATTTTCAGGAAGGTTGATACTGAATTTCTAGTAAGCATGATTGTGTATCAAAAAAATTAAAGTCAATGAGAAAGTCTATAATCATTTCCATTTTTGTGTTGATCCTGATGTCATCCTGCGAAAAGATGCAGTTTGACGATCCCACTACCTATACGCTGGACGAGGCAATTGCTGCTACGCCCGATTATTATTACAAGCTGGCCGCCGGTAACTTTTCCCGTGCATTATTCTATGCCAATGACGGTTATTACTTTGGCTTCGGCATCAGTGCACTGGCCGACCAGACAACGGTAACCAACCGCGTACAGGAGTGGTGGGATTTTGCAAAAGAACCACGTGTAAGGCTCAACAACAACCAGTCTTATGCCGGGCTTACACATTTCACCTATCCCTACAGCATTTTTTACACCGTAAACCTGAATGCCAACGTAATTCTGGAAGCATTTGATGGCGGTGAAAAAGGGGTAGATGACCAGGGTGATGACCGTACCAGTGAAATAGCAGCTATAGCCTACCTGCTGAAAGGCATATCATACGGCTATCTTGGGGCTATTTATGACAGAGGCATCATTGCGGACAAAAACCTTGGAGCAAGTGGTAAGGCCGAATATCCCAACTCGTACAAAGAGTTGATAGAGGCTGCTATGACCAACTTTGATAAAGCCATTACGGCAGCTAATGCCGCGCCAAGCATTACATTAAGCGATTTCTATATTAATGTTCCATTGGACAAACCCGGTTTTATTAAGTTCGTTAATTCTCTTGCAGCCCGTTTGCTGGCTTCTTTGCCAAGAGATAAGGCTGAGGCAAAAGCACTGGGGGCTACTTTCTGGAACAGGGTACTGAATTATGCCAATGCAGGATTTACAACAGACTTTATCTCATCGTACGTAAGTGGCGGCTATTATAACTATTCAGTGTATTATGGGCTGGTAGAAGCTGGTGGCGGCCCTTACCTGCCGGCAGATATCAAGGTGGCTTATATGGCTGATAAAACAGGAACCTACCCCAACTCATATCCCACTGATGCGGCTGTTACGCTGGGTGAAGTATCAACGAATGACGCAAGGTTTAAAACCTATTTCAAATACACCACCAACTTTGGTTATTTAAGGGCCGATCGTGGTCGTAACCTGTTCTCCAATTACAAACACAACCGTTGGTCGCAGGCTGGTAGTTATCCTAACACTACTGCTGTTACCGGTTACCCCAATCCTGTTTTCCTGGCAGAAGAAGTACGCCTGCTGCGTGCTGAGGCCAAACTGTGGTTGGGCGATATTGCAGGCGCGGCGGCAGAACTGAACGCTGCTTCTGCCGAAAGAAAGTCCAAAGGCGGACTGGGTGATATTGCAGTAACAGAAGATGCGGTGAGAAGCACCCTGCACTATGAGTATTCCATCAGCATCGATCTTGCTGGCAGTGCCATCAATCCCTGGTCATTTATGCGGAGAAATGACCTGTTGCAACCTGGTACGCCCACTGAATTCCCGATACCGGAGCAGCAGATCCTGCTAACCTCCGAGTCAGTGTACACTTTTGGTGGCGCTGATTTTGCAGGCGAAAAAGGTAAATGGGGCGAAACGGCGTCAGCATCCAGCAGCAGTGGCTGGAAAAAATAAGCACTGCGTATTCATCTGGCTGGCATTTTCCAACTAATACCGGCATTTTTAGAACACTGTTTTTGTTTTGAAGTGGGCTGTCTCATTTTTGAGACGGCCCTTTTTTTGTAGTATACAACTTTTCATGACCCTGTACTGTTGAGAATGGCATGTTTTGCGGCCTAATACGAAGGCATGATTAAAATGAATAAAATCTTAATTTCAACCTGCCTAAAATCACCTTAGGTTTATACCATGATTTTTGATCGGAAAGACTTTACGAATGAACAGTTGGTAAATTTTTACAGGAATTTACTGCTACCCCGCATGATTGAAGAGAAAATGCTGGTATTGCTGCGCCAGGGAAAAATTTCCAAATGGTTCAGTGGTATTGGGCAAGAGGCCATCGCTGTAGGGGCTACCATGGCATTGGAGCCTGATGAGTGGATAATGCCTTTGCATCGCAATTTGGGCGTATTTACTACCCGCAATATGCCGCTGGATAAATTGTTTATGCAGTGGCAGGGAAGTTCTGAGGGCTTTAGTAAGGGCAGGGAGCGCAGCTTTCACTTTGGCAGCAGCGAACACCATGTGTGTGGAATGATCTCGCATCTGGGGCCACAACTGGCCATTGCCGATGGGGTGGCACTGGCGCATAAGCTTCGTGGAGAAAACAAAGTGTCGCTGGCATTTACAGGAGAAGGAGGTACCAGTGAGGGCGATTTTCACGAAGCGCTGAATACCGCTGCTGTATGGGAGCTGCCGGTGATCTTCCTCATCGAGAACAATGGCTACGGGCTAAGTACGCCGGTAAGTGAGCAATACCGTTGCGAAAGCCTGGTAGAGCGTGCACGCGGCTACGGAATGGATGGAATAAAGATAGATGGCAACAACCTGCTGACTGTTTACGATACCATCAAAGGGGTGCGCGACTACTGTATCAAATTTCAGAAACCTTACCTGGTGGAGTGTATGACCTTCCGCATGCGTGGGCATGAGGAGGCCAGCGGTACCAAATATGTACCTGATTACCTCTTTGAAATATGGGGTGAAAAAGATCCTGTGAAGAGCTTTGAGCAGTTTCTGCTGGCTGCGGGTATTTTAAATGAAGAAGAAAAAGAGAACATACACCAGGAGTTCAAAGCATATATTGAAGCATCCATCGCAACAGGGTTTGCAGCTCCGCCTATTGTAGTAGATACAAAAAACGAACTGGAAGATATTTATGCAAAACCTGCTGTTACAGCCGAAGCGCCTGCCGCTGAACAGGAATCAATGACTGCTGATATCCGTTTTATAGATGCTATTAAACAGGGCTTGCATCAGTCAATGGAACAGCATTCCAATCTTATACTAATGGGGCAGGATATAGCAGAATATGGCGGCGCCTTTAAGATCACAGAAGGGTTTATGGAGGCTTTTGGCAAAGATCGCGTGCGCAATACTCCTTTGTGCGAAAGTGCTATTGTAGGGGCTGCTATGGGGCTGAGCCTGGAAGGATACAAGAGTATGATGGAAATGCAGTTTGCTGATTTTGTAACGGTAGGTTTTAACCAGATCGTGAACAATCTTGCCAAGATATATTACCGATGGGGGCAAAATGCCGATGTGGTGATCCGAATGCCAACGGGCGGAGGTGTGGGTGCCGGCCCTTTTCATTCACAGAGTAATGAAGCATGGTTTGTACACACGCCCGGTTTAAAAGTAGTGTATCCGTCTACACCTGCAGATGCAAAAGGTTTGCTGATCGCTGCTATCAATGACCCTAACCCGGTACTGTTCTTTGAGCACAAAGCCCTGTACAGAAGTGTAAGCGGGCCGGTGCCTGTAGAATATTATGAACTGCCAATTGGTAAAGCAAGGCAGGTACAGGAAGGAACAGATCTCAGCATCATTACTTATGGCAGTGGCGTGCATTGGGCTACGGCTTATGCTGCGGCCAACCAACATATTTCTATTGATATTCTTGATCTGCGTACTTTATTGCCATTGGATTATGATGCTATTGCTGCAGCGGTACAACGAACAGGAAAAGTACTGTTGCTGCATGAAGATACCCTGACTGGTGGCATAGGCGGAGAGATCGCTGCATGGATTGGCGAACATTGTTTTGAACACCTTGATGCTCCCGTAATGCGTTGCGCATCCTTAGATACGCCGGTTCCTTTTAATATTGAATTAGAAAAGAATTTTCTTGCTTCTGCACGATTGGATGAATATGTACAGAAGTTAATAATGTATTAGTCTGCATAAATGGAAGTCATCCTTCTGAAAGGGTGACCTCCGTTTACTGGTCATAAACAGGCATTACCCAAAAACTTCTGGTTCCTTTATGTAATACGCATTGCACAGGCATCAGTGGAATAAACACTGCTTATGCGCATACGATTGTTGCTATTGCTAATGATGTTGTTTTGCTTGCAGGGTATTGGGCAGCAATCATTATCCGGAAGCCGCAGAACAAGCGTTCACACCTATATCTATAAAATAAACACCAGGGAAACACTGGCTCTTTTTACATCAGCTCTTCAGAAGGTCGGTGAAAAATATCTGCATACATTAATTGATTCATTTACTACAGGAAGCCATCCTCCGGTGTTAGCCGATGGCAATTACCTCTTTGTACATGTGGAAGAAAATACCTTGCATTATTCGCTTCAGACAGTGGGAGATATGCAATACAAGCTGGTAGGCAACGACCGTGACCTGATAGTGACTTTGCATGACCGGCTGGGGCAGTCTATTACGAGTGCGCAGGTACTGGCAGATAACAGGAAGATGCGTTTTGATGAAGATGCCAACGCCTTCAGGCTTAATAAGACAAGTAAAGCAAAGCTGATAAAGATCTATCGTGCAGATGTGTTATACATTTTCCCTGTATCAGATGTGGCAAGCAGGTATGGGTATCGCAATCGTTCCTTCGGCTACAATATAGCTCACTCATTCCCCTTAAAGTACCTTGTAAATCCTGTACAACGCTGGTTTAATAAAAGAACTTACCGACGCAGGCCCGACTTTTTCTATGGCCCTGTTGCTTACGAAGGGAAATACAGAGGTTTCATGGCATTTAATAAACCACGGTATAAACCCAATGATACCGTAAGACTGAAAGCTTTTATCATGAATAAGAACGGCAGCCCGGTAAACAGGCCGTTGCTGTTAAGACTTTCTAATAGAAACCTTGATATAGATACTATACTCGCAGTTATTACTCCTTACCGGAAAGGAGGCTTTGATTATAGTTTTGTTGTCAATGACTCATTGGATCTCGATCTTGATGAGGGCTACCTGTTAACGCTGGAAGAAAAAAGCAGTCGTAAATATGATCTTAACGAATACGATGGAGATCTTGATGATAATGAGTATGCTGCCAGAAGAAAGGTGTTAATGCGTAGAAAATTTGAGTATGAGGAATATGAGTTGACATCTACCCGGTTTATGGCAAGAGCCGATAAGGAAAGCCATCAGCGTGGCAACCCGGTTGCTGTGTACCTGAGTGCAAAAGACGAGAATGATTTACCTGTTACCGATGGTCGTGTTGAAATTAATGTAATACCTGAATCCGGTTCATCACTTCAATTTTACCAACCCGATGCCTTTTTACAGGATACACTCTGGCATTACTCACAGGCTATTGAATCGGCAGGAGAAACAAAAGTGATGATCCCTGATAGTATTTTTCCTGATGCTTCGTTTTCATATATGATCAGTTGTGTGTTTTTAAACAGCAATAATGAAAGGAAAACACAAACGCTTTACCAGTCATTTAACGGACTACCCTATAAAATATACTTTACTACCCGCGCAGATAGTTTACTGATTGGCGAACTGAGAAATGCAGATACGATCAGAACAACCGCATTGCTGTATACGTTGGGTGGCAATGAAGATACATTGCAGCGACAGGCTATCGATCTGCCTGCCGCTATACCGATATCGCCTTTTGCTGAACATTACAAAGTTGTTACCCCAAATGGTAAAGCGGAATATGACACGAGAACCAATGGGCGTGAAGTAAGCTGTATGTATTCCCGCACGCAAGACTCGGTATTTATACGACTGATAAATCCGAATAAGCTTGCATGCTGGATCACACTCTTTGAGGGTAATAAAGTAATACATCGGTATTATGGGGATAGCCTGTCTTTTTCGGATAAGGCAAAATCGAAAGGCAATTATTTCGTATCCATCCGCTATATCTATGGAAACATGGTATATAAAGAGGAATACACTATTCCCTTCAGGGATAAATTGCTGTCGGTACAGGTAAAGCAGCCGAAAGTGGTGTACCCGGGGCAAACAATACCAATAGATATAGCAGTTACAGATGTAGATGGAAAACCGGTTGCTGATGCAGATGTTACAGCACTCAGTTACACTGCTAAGTTTGCAAATGATAAAACTCCTGCTGTACCCTATCTTGGCAAAGTATATAAGAACAGGAGAAGGTATGGCGCTTTCTATTCCGAAGAAAAGGACACGTTAAAAGGCAGTGGTGTACTGAACTGGCAAAAATGGAGCCGCGAAGCTGGGCTCGACAGTATTGAGTATTTTAAATTTTTGCACCCCTCAGAGCTGTACATACATACTGAACCTGTAGCAGATAGCGCTACACAGATCGCACCCTTTGCTGTAATAAAAGGAGAATTGCAGTTTATATACCAGATCTATATAGATGAGGTGCCTGTTTATTTTAACCAGGCCCAGCAACAACAGCCTTATAGTTTCAGGGTAAAAGAAGGTCGCCATTCTGTAAGGTTAAGGACAAGGAGCCAGATGATAACGATAGACAGTATATGGGCGGCAAAAGGAGTAAAGACGTTTGTGTGTATTAATGCTGATACGTCCAATAAACAACTGAGGTTTCAGAAAATGCCGGAAGCCCTTACTGTTTACGAAAAAAATCTCTGGAGCAGGTATATGCTGTTGTTACAAAACAACTTTGGAGAAGCATTAACAGTGGCGGCACAGGAAGATCGGTTGTTTTTGCTGAACCCGGAGATGCAAAGCGCCAGGTTTAATTATTATGCTCCTGTGCTGGTGGGGCCGTTTACCGGGGCTGCGGTAAATTTATCCGTGCGCAATAAATTTCACCAGGTATTTGAGCCGGAAGGCAATAGCATATTTACGATTACGCCGGGCTTAATTAAAATAAAGCAGCCTCCCTATGGTCAGTATGCATTCGGCAGTGCTTTGTTACCTAAAAGACCGATGTATAACCTGAAGGACCTCGCTTTCACCGGGCCAGTAATAGATAGCCTCTGGCGCGATTATCTTGATCATCGTAATGCAACAGAAGATCTTTTTCAAAATAAATACCTGGATAGAAATGGAAACGGCCGCCTGCTTGTAAACATTGTGCAGGGTTCCCTGGAGGGAAGAGACCCGGTTAAAAACATCCTGTTTTTCAGATATGATGATCCTGATTACCTGCACATATACAAAGGCATTACCCGAAATCTTGGATTTACTGAGCCCGGCCTTTATCGTATCATGGTTTTGCTGAGGAACGACAATTATATTGTAAGAGACAGTTTACTGGTCAGACCGGATGGCGTTAATTATTTTACCATTAGCAATGTTGTAAAACCTAAAGATGAGATCAGCTTACAAATAGTAGCATTGATCAATAACAGGGAGCGGAGGCTTTATGGTAGCTGGCAGGATGGAGACCTGGGCAACATCAAGGAAACTTTCAACGAAAAATACCTTGATGTAAGCACGTTTACGAACAGGGTGTATGGGCAGGTAAAAGATGAAAAAGATGCTCCCTTGTATGGCGTAACCGTAATGGTAAAGGGAACAAAGACCGGCACAGTAACAGACCTGCAGGGATATTTTAGCCTGCTTACACCGGGAAAAGGTACACTTGTCTTTGCTTCAGTTGGATATGAAGGAATAGAGAAACGGATCAATGGAATTACAGAGTTCAACATAAAGCTGCAAACCTCTGAAAGCGCCCTGCAGGAAGTGGTAGTAGTAGGTTATGGTACCAGTAAAAAAAGAGACATAACCGGGGCTATTGCTGGCGTAACTCCAGGAATCCTTATACGAGGATTATCATCTGTAAGTGCATCTGAAGCCCCTTTGATAATAATAGATGGAATGCCATTTAATGGAAATTTATCAGACCTGGATCCATCCCTGATGCAATCAACAAGCATTTTAAAGGATGCCGCCGCTACGTCGATCTGGGGTGCCAGGGCAGGCAATGGAGTGATCGTTATTACCACTACTGCTAATTCGAATAAGCCCAAGGCAATAAACCCGCAACAAGCAGAAGCGTTGCCTGCACAGGGCAACACTTTGCGCCGCAATTTCAGGGACGATGCTTTCTGGCAACCACGTCTTAATACCAATGCGCAGGGAAAAGCATCTTTCAATGTTACTTTCCCCGATGATATTACCAACTGGCGCACTATTGTAATGGCAGTTGGTAACCATAAGCAAACGGGCATGGCCGAGGGAACTATCAGCGCTTATAAAGTGGTAAGCGCCAACCTGGCATTACCCCAGTTTATGATTGCAGGAGATAACATGAATGTTATTGGTAAAGCATTGAACTATCGCCCGGACAGTGTACAACTGGAAAGACGCTTTTACGTAGAAGATAAACTGGCGCAGGAGCGTTCAATTATTGTAAAGAACTCCTACATCGATACGTTCGGAGTAACCGCTGCCGGCAGGGATTCTTTAAAATTAAAATACACAATACAGAAAGCCGATGGTTACTTTGACGGAGAGGAAAGAAGCATACCGGTTTACCAGCAAGGTGTACAGGAAACAAATGGTTTTTTTGCAGTATTAGCTAAAGACACTTCGTTTGTGTGGCAGCCCGGCAACAATGGAACACCAATAAAAATACATGCAGAAACAACAGTATTGCCCGTACTGTTGGATGAAATAGATAAGCTGCGCGATTATGAATACCTGTGTAATGAACAACTGGCTTCCAAACTCAAGGCATTATTGCTGAAAAAGAAAGTGTATGCCTCAATGGGTAAAACATTCAGGGAAGAGAAAAATATCCGTGAGCTTATTTCAAAGCTCAACCAGAATAAAGCAAACGGAAACCTGTGGGGCTGGTGGGTGGAGGATAAACCTGCTCCCTGGATCTCGCTGCATGTTGCAGAAGCGCTGCTGATGGCTGATACTGCCGGGTATACAGTCACGCTCAATAAACAGATGGTCACCGATTTCCTGTTGTTCAATATCGAGAACTATAGCACCACAGAAAGGATCTCCGCATTGCGGCTGATCAGGTTGCTGAACAGCAAAATAGAGATCGGAAAATATATTGACTCGCTGGAACGTCAACGGGCTACACTCACATTGTATGAAACCCTTAAGCTACAGGAGTTGAAACAGCTCTCCGGTATGAAGGTGATGCTGGACACGCTGATAGCAAAGCAAAAGAATACTGTTTTTGGTAATTGCTACTGGGGTGAAGATAATTATCGTTTTTTCGACAACTCCATTCAGAATACAGTAACCATGTACCGTTTGCTGAAAGCAGCAGGCGGACACAATGACCTGTTGCAAAAGATACAGTATTACTTCCTGGAGAAAAGGAAAAGCGGCCAGTGGAGAAATACGTATGAGTCCTCACTGATCCTGGAAACAATCTTGCCTGATCTTTTACCGGATCAGGCAGCATTAAAGCCGGCTAGTCTGGTAATCAATGACTCGGCGGCAATTCAATCATTCCCTTATACCACAGCGATTAATAAAGGGACCACTATTACGATAAAGAAAGAAGGCGCACAGCCGGTATATTTTACCGCTTATACCCAATACTGGAATGCTACGCCTCAGAAGGCCGGCGACAATTTCAACGTAACTGCTTTGTTTGAGAAAAATAATGATCCTGTTACTACGCTGAAAGCCGGTGAACCCGTAACGCTGAAAGTAAACGTATCAGTAAAAGCTGATGCCGATTTTGTAATGGTAGAGATTCCGATACCTGCGGGCTGTTCGTATAAGGACAAGTTTCAACCTCATACCAATAACGAAGTGCATCGGGAGTATTTCAAGAACAAGGTAAGCCTGTTCTGTTCCTCACTGGCAAAAGGCGACTATACCTTTACCGTTTCCCTGTTGCCACGCTATACAGGTGCTTACCACCTTAACCCGGCAAAGGCAGAGATGATGTATTTCCCGGTATTTTTCGGAAGGGAAGCAATGAAGCAGGTGCAGGTCAACTAACAGATGTTGATGATCATACACTTATTGGGGGCATAGATCAACTATCGGTTGTTGATAAAAGGTATATGAGTAAAGCCGCCGGAAAGCTACTTTTTACTAAGAATTGCTGTTTTTGGGTAGGTTCCGCATAAGCTGGTAGCTGAAAAATCCCAATATTTGCAGCATGAAAAAGGTATTGATCTTACTGGTGGGCATCCTGGCTTTATTGCCGGCTATGGCCCAGGATAAGCCGGCCTATGTGCTGTACAATGCTAAAGGCAAAAAAGTAAGCTATAAGAAAATGATCGAGGAGCTTGCCAGGCAGGATATTGTACTGTTTGGTGAGTTTCACAACAACCCCATAGCCCACTGGCTCCAGCTGGAGGTAACTACCGATTGCAAGCAAAAACGCGACCTGGTATTGGGTGCAGAGATGTTTGAACGTGATAACCAGGAGGCCCTGACCCTTTACCTGCAGGGACAAATAAATGGCAAGCAACTGGACAGTATGGCCCGCTTGTGGAGAAATTACAATACTGATTACGCTCCGTTGGTAAATTTTGCCCGGGAGTACACCCTGCCTTTTGTTGCTACCAATGTACCACGTCGCTATGCTTCCATGATAGCCCGTGGAGGTTTTGAGGCGCTGGATACTTTACAGGAGGCTGATAAAAAATGGATCGCTCCTTTACCCATTGCCTACGATGCAGAATTACCCGGCTACAAAAAAATGCTGGAAATGATGCCCGGTCATGGTGGTGCTAACCTGCCTAAAGCACAGGCCATTAAAGATGCTACAATGGCCTATTCCATTTTACAATACTACAAACCCGGCTCACTATTCATTCATTTTAACGGTGCTTACCATTCCGATAACTACGAGGGTATTTTATGGTACCTCAAAAAAGATCGCCCGGAGCTGAAGTATGCTACTATTTCTACCGTGTCGCAAAAAGATATCAACAGCCTGCTGGAAGAAAATAAAGGTAAAGCAGATTTTATTATTTGTGTAGATGAAGATATGACCACAACGTATTAATTTACACAGGCAAATATTACCCGATGATTACAACCACACTGCAACACCTGCATCGATACAAGCAACTGAGCGCTAACATTGCCAAAGCCATTGATTATATACTGGCTACTGATTTCGCTTCTATGGCACCCGGTAATTATGAGGTAGATGGCGACGATGTATTTGCCATAGTGAATGAGCTTACTACCAAACCGGATGCGGAATGTATACCTGAAAGCCACAGGAAATATATCGACATACAATTGGTAGTGCAAGGTTCCGAAAGATTTGGCTACACAGCTTTATTACAGCAAACCCCTCACACGCCTTTTAAGCCGGATAATGACATAGCATTTTATGCGCCTGAAAACATACAGCATGTTATTCTCAATGCAGGCCAATGTGTTTTCTTTTTTCCGGAAGATATTCACCAGCCGGAACTGTTTGTGGATGCGCCTGCTGCGGTTAAAAAAGTGATAATGAAGATCAAGGCATAGTTTCTCCTGTTGTCTGCATACTATTAACAAGAACTGTTTGCAATAAGAAGGCCGCCGGAAATGTTTCCGGCGGCCTTCTCCATTATCGTATTTATTTACAGCTTTGCCGGTCCATACAGCGGAGTACCGCTGCGAACACCGGTATGTTTATCATTTTCTACCACCAGTTGCCCGTTCACCAGCACAAACCTGAAACCGGTTGAGTACTGGTGAGGCTTATCATAAGTAGACTGATCGCTTACTGTATTTGCATCGAAGATCACAATATCTGCTGCCATGCCCTCACGCAACAGGCCGCGGTCTTTTAACTGGAATTTTTGAGCAGGCAGTGAGGTCATCCTGCGAACAGCTTCTTCCAGCGAAAGTACATGCAGTTCACGTACATATCTGCCCAGCACTCTTGCATTGGTGCCATATCCACGTGGGTGTGGATTACCCTGCCCAAAAGCACGGATCCCGGCGTCAGAAGCAAACATGTTGAAGGGGTATTGCATAATGTGTTGTACATCCTCCTCGCTCATTCCGTGAAATACCATGCTGGCACCACCTTGTTTGATCATTTCAATAACGGTGAGGGCTTCTTCACTGGCCTTATGTTTGCGGCCTTTTAACTGGTTTACGGCTTCAATGCTTTTGCCATTGAGTGTTGTATCTGCACGATAGTAGGCCACCACTGGATAGCTGAAATGCTTTAGCTTTCTTTTCTTTAGTTTTTTCAGCATGTCACTGATCACATATTGCTTTACGTCTTCCCGGCTCAGTCTTGCATTGATGGAGTCCTGACCGTCGGCCAGTACTTCATCCGGTATCAATGTGCTGAGTGAAGTACTGCTGGCAGTATAAGGATACTGATCAATAGTTACATCCAGTCCTTCCTGTCTTGCGGCAATGATCATAGGCACCGTTTGGCTGGAGCGCCCCCAGTTCTGTTGTCCGCTTAATTTGAAGTGAGAGATCTCAACAGGCATTTTTGCCTCGCGGCCAATGTACAATGCCTCCTCTATGGCCTGCACTACGCTATCGCCTTCGTTGCGCATGTGAGTAGCATAAATGCCATTATACATGGCAGAGGCTTTAGCTAACCTCACTACTTCATTGGTTTTAGAATAAGTACCGGGAATGTAAATGAGGCCGGTAGAGAAACCTACAGCGCCATCTTTCATGCCCTGTTCTACCAATGACTCCATTTTCTTTAACTCCGCTTCATTGGGGTCACGGTTGGAAGTGCCGAGCACTGCTTTGCGTACATCGTTGTGGCCAATAAGCGTGGCTACATTGATGGAAAGATGAAGACTGTCAATAAAGTGAAGATAGCTGGCCACATTTACGCGTGATGAACCACAGTTGCCCGTGACAACTGAAGTAACACCATCGAAAATAAAACTACCTGCAGTAGGCGTTTTTAATTCATCGCCCTCAATGTGCGTATGCACATCAATGAATCCCGGAGCTACTGTTAAACCGGTAGCATCGATCTGTTTGGTTGCCGTAGCACCGGATAGTTTGCCAATGGCGGCTATCTTACCGTTTTTAACAGCTATATCGCCATAGAACCAACTGTTGCCGGTGCCATCTATAATTTTACCGTTACGGATCAGGATATCGTAAGTAGCCTGCGCCCGTGCAAGGGCGGGGCTTAGTAAAAAGATCCAGAGTAATTTTTTCATAGCAGGTTATTTCAGGTTTGGTGTGAAAAAGAATTACTCGCCGGGATGATAGGTTTTAGTGGCGTGTTTCAACACATCTTCTTTGTAATACAATACGTCTTTGAACTGCCCTTTCGTGTACATCTCTGCCTGGTCGCCAAAATGTGGTGAAGAGGGATCGCTGGATTCACCACCAGCTAGCAGGGACTTAGCTTTCACTTTTGTACCAAATTCAATGGCACAGATAAAGCTGTTGCCATTATACCCATATCTTTTTTGTGTGCCGGCATAAGCGCGGCTTACAAAAGAAGGCAGGCATCCCCAGGTAGAGGCTGTCATGCCCGATGGAATGCTTGGTTTACTATCATCATAAGTTTCCTGCAGGTTACCGGTAAGGCGTTGGTAGCGATTGATATTGCCCCACGGTTGCTGCCAGTTGCCATATCTTTTTTCAAGATCCTTAATGGTGTTCTGCAATGCCTGCAGCAATTCCTGGCCGGGCGCAGTCGCTGCGTAATATTTTGTTCTGTCTACCTGGTCGGCATTCGCGTTGCTGGTGCGCACTGCTGCTATACGGGGAGATAGTTGCTGTCCCCATTCAACAGCCAGTGTAGTGGCAACAGAGTTTTCGGAAGAGTAAAGGTTCCATTTTTTCAGAATATCAATGGGTTGCTGTAAGCTGGTGTATAAAGCATCGTTTTTATCCAATGCATCATAGGCTTTTGTCAATGCCGGTACCAGCGATTCAAAGGCAGAAAGATAAGTGTCGTAGCCGGCTGCAATTAATTTATCAATAGTAAAGGACGACTCTCTGCTTAATACTCTTACTGCATTAATGCCGCGGAAGTTTTCGCCTTCTGTAGCCATGTAGAAGGGATAAGCGCCTTTTACCGGGCTGCTGCTGCCACTTAGTGTATAAGGAGTAGAATTGCAATTCTGGATCCAGCCACTTGTAGGGTTGTAAACATGAATGATCTCATCCAGCGTATGCAGCTCTTTCCATTCAGTAGCGGAGGTGCTGCCATCTACTGGTTTTGTCCAGTCATAGGCAGTATCGCGGCGGGGAATAAAGTTACCGTGCCAGTAAGCTATATTACCTTCAGCATCTGCATATACGGTGTTGTTGGAACAATTGGAAAGGAGTTCCATATTTTTTTTGAAAGCGGCAAAGCTGGTAGCTTTTGTACGCTGCCATGATTGAATAAGCGATGTGAGTGAACGGTTATTGGAGCGAACTGCTATCCACTGCCCGTTACGTTTTGCCATTACAGGGCCATGATGCGTAAAGAATGTAGTGATCTTTTTAGTGCCGGTTCCGTTTCCATCTTTATAGTTAATAACAATATCCTGTTGCTGAACGGGGCGCAGCTTATTATCATAACGGTAGTAAAGAGAATCGCCCTGTTTAATAACCTGTTCCGTATAAGCATCCGCTACGTCAGAATAACCGGAAGTATGCATCCAGCCACAGTGTTCATTGAAACCCTGGTACACAAAGAACTGTCCCCAGGTAACGGCACCGTAAGCATTCAATCCTTCTTCACTTACCACATGCACTTCGGGACGGAAATAAAACGTAACGTGCGGGTTGATGTACAACATTGCTTTACCTGATGCCGAGTGTGTGGGTGCAACCGCAAATCCATTGGACCCGCTGTGAATATCCTCAGGCATTTCGTATTTAACAGCAGCTACACTGTTGTCACCGGTATAAAAACTTTTCAACTCGCGTGCAGTAACACCGGCAGTATTGATAGCTGAAATGCTGCCGTCTGTCCACATCAGCGGGTACCAGGGTTGAAAGCGTTGCAGCAATGCTGGTTTTACTGAAGGGTGTTTGTAGAGATAGTAATTAACGCCATCGGCAAATGCATTCAATAGTTTCTGCAACCAGTCGGGGCTCTTCTTATAATCAGCTACCGCTCCGGCAGAATCTACTACCAGGCGTGTGAGCAGATCATCATACACACTATTCTCACCTTTTATTTCTGCATTACGTCCAAGAATATCAATGTAGTTGCTTTCCACGCGTTTAAAGTCATCTTCGCACTGTGCGTAGAGCAAACCAAAGGCACAGTCTGCATCTGTTTTGCCATAGATATGGGGAATGCCCCAGTTATCGCGTACAATGGTAACGCGTTTGGCCTGCTGTTCCCACCGGGCAATTTCCTGTTTGGAGAAGTGCTGAGCGCTTAACGACAATGGCAGCAAAAGCAGCGACAATAGTTTCTTCATAATGCTTCTTGTTTCTTGAGTATAGCGATGGTTGATTATACGGGATCATTGAATGTTGAATGCTTACTTTTCGTTGGCTTTCAGCACCCTTAAAAAATTCCCACCTAATATTTTTGTAATGTCTTTTTTACTGTAGCCCCTGTTTACAAGCTCCTGTGTAATAAGCGGAAAGCTGGTAACATCATCCAGTTGTTGCGGAGCAGAATTAATACCATCAAAATCAGAACCCAGGCCTACATGATCTGCACCAACCAGTTTTACAATATAGTCCAGGTGGTCCATCAGCAGCGACAATGGCGGACGTAATGCCTTTACCTCTTCCGGATATTTCTGGAACAGGTAATTGTCAGCAAAAAAAGGATCAGTTACTGTTTTCAGAATGGAATCTCTCTCTGCTTTATGACGGACTGCAAATGCCTTGTTGCGCGAAAAGAAAGCGCTATCTACAAAGCCGGAGAAAAAGTTGAGTTGGATAACGCCGCCGTTCTTACCAATGGCTTTTATCTGGTCGTCCTTCAGGTTGCGAAACACGGGGCAGATATTGTACACGCAGCTATGCGAAGCAATGACCGGTTTTGTACTTGTATTGATGGCATCCCAAAAAGTTTGTTCGCCCACATGACTTACATCTACCAGCATGCCCAGCTCGTTCATGTGTTGTACAATTTGCTTACCAAAGGGTGTTAGCCCTTTTTGTTTGGGAACTGCCTTGCCGGAATCTTCACCCATGGCAGTAATGCCGTACTCGTCCATGGCAGAAGTAGCCCATGAAGTGGAATTGTTCCAGGTAAGTGTAAGATAGCGGGCTCCCCTTTTGTAGAGACTGTCGAGGTAGTCGATACGGTCTTCGATCATGTGACCACCTTCCACGCCGATCATTGCCGCCAGCTTGTGCTGGCTTACGGCTTTTTTAAGCGCTTTGGTATTGGTTACGATCGCTATTTTATCAGGATTACGTTGTGCCACCGCGTACAGCGTATCTATTTGTCCATTGGCATGGGCAAAGGCTTTGCCGGGTCCATAAGTGCCATCGCACCAGATGGAGAATATCTCAACATCCACACCGCCTTCTTTCCACCTGGCAAGGTCTGAATGGGTTTTGCCTTTCAGGTCCTGGTCAAAGCTTAATTTCTTTTCCTGTACAGTGGTAAGAATATCGTTGTGTGTATCCACTACAATCGCTTTGTCATGGATCTGACGCGCTGTTTGTGCAGACAGCAAACCGGTACAGCCGGCCAGCAGCAGGGTAGAGAACGTTTTCTTCATGTTGAGATAAAATAGGTAAAGGTTAGTGCCACCAGCCGCAGCGAATGGCTTGAATCGGTAAAAGGAGCTTAAATTTAACTAACCTCGTATAAACTATTGATCTAAATTACAGCAGCGGGTAAAGGAGGTGTTGTACCGGGTAAATTTTATAACTCATTTCCTTTTGCTGTATGAAGAAAAAACATCTGAAAGGCAGGATCAGTCTTGCGGTCCTCCTGATCTTTCTGCTATTGGCAGGCCGCCCTATTGTATTTCTCACCTGGCACTATTTCACTGACCAGCCGCAGAAAACCGCCACTACTTCCGGAACCATTAATGATGCCAGCAGGGAAAATGAAACCCCGGTTGATACTGTGATTGCTGTGGCACCGGATGCCGCAGCCGCAGAAAAACAATTACAGGAGCTGGTATTAATGGCCCGCAGGGAAGGGAAAAAGATCTCTATAGCAGGGTCACAGCATTCAATGGGCGGACATACGATGTACCCGCATGCTATTGTGCTGAATATGAAAACATTCAAAGCAATGCAATTGGATACCGTGCAGAATTTGCTGACAGTGGGTGCCGGCGCTACATGGGCAGACATTATTCCCTACCTGGATAAATACAGACGATCTGTGCTGGTAATGCAATCCAACAATTCGTTTACTGTGGGAGGCTCCATTAGTGTTAACTGCCATGGCTGGCAGCCAAACACTGGTCCTATTGCATCAACTGTTGCTTCCTTTCGCATATTGACGGCTGATGGGAATATCGTAACCTGCAGCCGCGAAAAAAATCAGGAATTATTTTCACTTGTTTTGGGAGGTTATGGACTGTCAGGTGTTATAGTAGAGGTAACACTCAAAGTAACTGCTAACCGTGCTTACAGGATGCAGCAATATGTATTTCCATCAGACCAGTATATTGTCGAATTTGATAAAATAGTCAATAGCAGTCCTGAACCGGGTATGGTTTATGGCCGTTTGAATGTAAACCCGGATAATTTTTTGAATGAAGCTATGATCACGGTTTTCAGAACGGATAGCAGCGTTGCTATTCCGGAGTTGAAAGATCCCGGCTTTGATGGTTTGCGTCGTACTGTTTTCCGTAGCTCAGCCAATAGTGATTACGGTAAAAAGCTACGCTGGCGAATGGAAAAGTGGAGCTCGTATTTCAGTAAGGGAAAATTATTCTCACGGAATCAATTGTTGGATGAGCCTGTAACTGTATTTCAGAATACCAGGGAAGCATATACCGATATTCTGCACGAATACTTTATTCCGAAAGACTCAGTAAATAGTTTTATTAGTGCAATGAAGGTAATAGTGCCCCGGTATAAGGTAGATCTGATGAATATAACTATTCGTAATGTGAAGCAGGATAACGACGTGTTGCTGCGTTATGCCCGTAAAGAAGTGTTTGGTTTTGTAATGCTGTACAACCAGCAGCTTTCTAAAGAAGGAGAGCAGGATATGATGCTGTTTACGCGTAAAATGATTGATACTGTGCTGGCTATGAAAGGCACTTATTACCTGCCTTACCGTTTGCACGCCACCCGTGAACAGTTTTACAGGGCTTACCCGATGGCTGCTGAATTTTTTGCGTTGAAAAGAAAATATGATACTACCGAACTGTTTGAAAACCTGTTCTATTCTACTTACAGGTAAATAAAAACATGCAGGTTTAATTCAGATAAAGACAACTGTCCGTCAAAAAAATCGTATATTAATGTAGAAAGATCTACCCTCTCTACTTTAAGTACTAACCCGTTCTGTGCTCGTACCGATTTTTATCAATCATAATTGCAGTCGGCTTTATGAGGAGAATTGCAATTGTATCTATGCTGCTTGCCTGTTGCTGGTGTACGGCGAAAGCCGATCACATTACAGGGGGGGAAATGTATTATTCATTTGTGGGAATGTCGGGAACAGATTATCAGTATAGTTTTACACTCAAATTATTCATGCGCTGCAACAGCGGCCGCCAGTTCAACAACCCAACCATTGTGTCTGTTTTTGACAGGGCAACCGGTTTGCGGGTGAAGGACGTTACTGTTTCATTGTCTAATCAACAGCACCTTACACTTACGAATGTAAATCCCTGTATCAGCAATCCGCCGGAGGTTTGTTATGATGTGGGGTATTATAATTTTACCATCACGCTTCCTGCTTCAGTATCCGGTTACCTCGTTTCGAGCCAGGTAAATTTCAGGATAGCAGGGATTAGTAATCTCAGCCCGGGTTATGGCAATGTGGGCGCCACTTATACCGCAGAAATTCCGGGAACAGCCACGGCTACAGACGATCCTAAAAATAACAGCGCTGTATTTTCCGGCGATGATATGGTGGTGATCTGCGCCGATAATTCTTTTACGTATGATTTTTCTGCAAAAGATGCAGATGGGGATATCCTGCGCTATTCTTTTGGTGACGCTTATATAAGCAGTAGCTCCGGCGGCGGCCCCAATGTAACACCGCCCGGCTCTCCTCCTTATTCTCCGGTTCCTTACAATGCACCTACATTTGATGGCCGTGCTCCGCTGGGGCCGCTAGTACAGGTGAATCCCAGTACAGGGATGATAACAGGTATTGCACCAACTGCAGGTATATATGTAATTACGGTGTATGTAGATGAAATACGTGGTGGAAAAGTAATTGCGACACAGCGAAAAGATCTGCAGGTAAATATTGCGGCTTTCTGTTCTGTCGCAGCTGCGTCGTTGTTGCCGGAGTATATGTTCTGTAAAAGCTCGCGCACCATTGCTATCGAAAATATGTCCACCAGTACACTGATCAATTCATATAGCTGGCGTGTACTAGACCGCAACGGAAATCTATTGTATTCTACTACGGGTAAAACGCTTTCTTATACACCTGCTGACACAGGTACCTATATTGTTAAGCTCGCTATCAGTACTACACAAGGCTGTTCTGATTCTGCTACTGCATTGGCACGCGTATATCCCGGCTTTGCACCTGATTTTAGTTTCACAGGAATTTGTTTTACCAAACCCACTTCATTTATTGATGCTACTACCACCGTATATGGACAGGTAAATAGCTGGAACTGGGACTTTGGAGAAGCTTCGGTACTTACCGATGTGTCGGTATTAAAAAATCCGGTGTACACCTATCCTGCTATGGGCGCTAAAACCGTGCGGCTGATCACTACCAACTCTGTTGGCTGCAGGGATACTGCTGTAAAAGTGGTAGATATTGTAGACAGGCCTCCTATTACATTGGCCTTCCGCGATACACTGATCTGTATTCCGGATAATGTACAGTTGCATGCTACGGGTAGTGGTGTGTTTAGTTGGACTCCTCTGATCAATGCACAGGGAACTGCTACTCCTGATCCTGTAGTAGCCCCCGTTATCACTACCAAATACTATGTGAATCTGGATGATAACGGATGTATAAACCGTGATTCAGTACTGGTGCGCGTAACAGATAAAGTAAGTGTAACTGCTATGGCAGACACCACCATTTGCCAGACAGATACCATTACCATGCGTATTCAAAGTGACGGACTTCGTTTTTCATGGGTACCGGCAGAACAGTTTGTTAACCCTAACATAGCAAATGCACAGGCTATAACAGCTACGCCTACTACCTATACCATTACAGCACGTATAGGAAGCTGCTTTGCTACCGACCAGGTGAAAGTTGCTACCATACCCTATCCGGCAGTAAATGCGGGCCCCGATACTACTATCTGTTTCAATACAGTGGCACAATTGCATGCAACTACCGACGGAACGTCCTTTAACTGGCTACCTGTAATTACATTGAGTGATGGAACAAGCCTCAGGCCTGTTGCAAAGCCATTAAGCACTACTTCGTATGTGTTGACAGCTATCAGCCCTGCCAGCGGATGTCCTAAACCTTCCAGGGACACCGTAACCGTAAAAGTATTGCCGGATATTAAGGCTTTTGCCGGACGTGATACGGCAGTGGTAGTAAATCAGCCCCTACAGTTCCAGGCCACTGGTGGTGTGACCTATATCTGGCAACCGCCCATTGGATTGTCCAGGACCAATATTGCCAACCCGGTTGGTTTATACACGGCACCAAGTGAAGGTATTGTGTACAAGGTGCTGGTGTATAATGAAGCGGGTTGCGTTGACTCAGCTTCAGTACGGGTGAAGGTATTTAATACCCTGCCGATGGTGTTTGTGCCTAACGCCTTTACGCCAAACTCTGATGGAAAGAACGATGTACTGAAACCAATAACTGCCGGCATTCATCATATCGACTTCTTTGCTGTGTATAATCGCTGGGGACAGATGGTGTATCATTCCAGCAGTACCAATCCCGGATGGGATGGAACCCTGGGAGGCAAAGCGCAACCCAGCAGTACCTTTGCCTGGATGGTAAAAGCGGTAGATTATACAGGAGCAGTGTATATACAACGTGGCACAGTAACCTTGATCCGATAGTTGAGCTGATTTAGCGATGTTGGAATTTTGTGATTTGAGGATCAATGTCATTGAATTAAGAAAGGGCCACAGCGTGGCCTCCTGTTTATAGAAATGATCGTAATAAGCGTGTCCCGGCTCCGGTAGGAGCCTCCGGTACTTAATTCAACGACATTGATTTGAGGACCTTGATTTTATAATTTAATCCTTCTTTCTTTTCTGAGCGAGGTACAGACCTGCAATAACCATGAGCATGCCTGCTACAGTATATACACCTATTGGTTCGTGGGTAGTGAAATGTGCAATGATAAAACCTGCCAGCGGACAAAGGAATAGCCAGAAAGAGGCGCGTACTGCACTATCTCTTAGCAAGTATAACCACAATTGTACGGCAACAACAGAAACCGGAATTGCCAGCCAGAGTACGGAGCCAATAAACTCCATGTTCCAGTGATTCTGTTGCGGGTTGAACGTGAATATTGCCAGCGGTAATAAGAATACCCCTCCTAATAAAGTCTGCCATCCGTTAATCGTAAGCATGTGCAGGTGGTGCCAGCTTTGTCTTGAGAAGTAAATGGTGCCGGCCGAATAGATCAGCATACTCAGTAACAGGATCAGTAATCCAGTTGGCGTAGCAAAGCTATTTTGCAACAGGGGAACTGCAGCAAGTATTACACCCGCTACGCATAGTATAAGACTGATAAAAATATTGGGACCGATGCGCTGTTTGAAAATAAGCGCGCTGATAAGACTGATAAAAACCGGGTTGGTAGCAATCGCTAATGAACCAAGGCCCGGAGAGATTTGCTGCATGGCAAGTACGTACAAGCCGAGATACAATGAGATATTCAGTAATCCGTAAATGGCAATCTGTTTCCATTCCTGTTTCTGAGGAAGCCGGTTGCGTAAAATACCATGTGTAATAAGCAACATTAATATGCCTGCAGTAAAAAAACGGGCAATACAGATAACAAAAGGTTGCGCAGTCTTTAACCCTATCTTGGTAGCCGCTGCAGCAGAAGGCCATAAAATTGAAAACAATAAGCCTGCTGCAAATAGCTTCGCCTCATTCGCTCCCTGATGTTTGTTACTTGTATTCATTGTCTGCACTTCTTCCATTTTCCCGGAAAACATGCAAATGTCGAAAAGATCAGGAATAGTGGGGCAAATAATTTAAACCTACAGGTGCGCGGGGAAAGGAATTTCGGATGTCGGGTATAAGGTTTCGGGTTGCGAAGATTTGAGATTTGATGTTTGAAATTTGAGGTTCAGGCAATTTTAAATCACCGGTTACTAACAGGCCTTCCTTCGAAATCTGGTATTCAAAATCCGACATCCGGTATTTCTTCCTGCCTTCCTCATTCCTTATTTCAAATTCCTTATTCCTGATTTGCTGAACCTTGCGCCTTTCAGCTTCACGGCTTCCAATATCAGGCTTCCTGCATTCGCACATTTGCATATCAGCACATCCGCACATTAGCTTTTTCTCCATCTTCCTGCATTGGCTGGGTGTACGTAAAACGATCTTCTTCTTTTTGAGTTGTATATCAGGGTAGTCTATGTCTTTGCGGTAGCCCCAGTCATACAGCTGTTGTTCCAACGCATGCCTGATGTCATTAACACATTTTCCTTCTTTCAGCAACTGTGAAGCAAGCCCCGTAAGTTGTTGGTACAACTCAAACATCTTCCAGCTTGCCGGTAATTTTTTATACACGGCTGCTGCCAGCGTTGCTCCCCGGCCCAGGCGACGGGCATTCTCCATCGTTTTGACAAACCGTTTACTCGTCTTGACCCTGCGCCTGCTGAGCGAACTTTTCTGGCGCAGATACCATTTATTGCCCACCCGGTAAAAGGTGAAACAATGAATCGTGCGCTCCCATTTAAAACGACCTAACTGCTTTGCCATAAACGAAATTGGTGAATGGTGCAAAGGATAGGACCACAAAGCAGGGCGGGGAGACTAAAAAGGAGTTGTTAAAATGCGGGCGGTCAGTAGTGAGTCAATGTCGTTTAGTTAGTGGCTGGTGAAGACACCAGCCACGGTACAGTCCCCCGGCGGGTGGGGACACCCGCCGGAATGAAAGATCTTAACTAAACGACATTGGGTAGTGAGTGCTGAGGGGGTGCTGACAAATTACTAATTTCGGAATGGAGCAATGTTGAGATGTGGGAATTTAAACCTTGTGTATATCTCCCTGTTCTATCCAATTCGCACACTCCATATCTTCTAATTCATGAAATCCGTATTCTCAATCCAATGTCGTTGAATTAAGCTCCGGTAGGAGCTTCCTGTAAGGTACCGGGGGCTCCTCTACCGGAACCGCGACAGGCTTGTTATGATCCTTTCTAAAAACAGGAGGCCACGCTGTGGCCCTTTCTTAATTCAACGACATTCATTCTCAATCTGCGTAATCCGCGATCCCGGTCCGCGAAATCTGCGTTTTTAGAAAATGCGCTTTAACCATGGAGCGACATTAAAGACGAGAACAAGAAACCCCCTACAAACCATAAAAAAACGGCTCCCGGATCATCAAAATGTATAACAGATCTTGCAGGATTGATTCTATAATATTAAACACGCCATGCCTTTAACCCGCTAAAGGGAAGACATCCTTCCAAAAGGATGTCTTCCCTCTCCGGTCATAGACCGGTGTATACAATAAGAAACGAGTTTACTTTGTAAGAACCACACCAAAGAAAAATCTCTAAATCACTCAATTCTAAAATCAGCAATTATCTAAGCGGGATGCACGGGCGTTATCTCTGGTCCGGGTGTGTCCGGTATGGTATCAGGTGATACTTCAGGTTCCTCTGCTGGTTCGTCGGGAGTGATCTCTGGCTTTGGTGACGGTTTGAGATCTGGTTCTGCGTCTGGAACGATCTCTGGTTCCTTGCCCGGTGTAAGTGGCTGTATTTCCGGAGCAGGTTTATTTGGCTGTACCTCAGGCGGTGTTGGTGGATGTACTTTCTTACTCATAAAATTCATTTACGGTTTGCAATCTTCACCAGGTATCAGGTTAAAAAACGGTGCCAGCAAGGGCTACGGGCGAGGAGAAGAGAATTGTAACTTGTCTGATCTGAACAGGTTAATTGTTTTGTGAAGAAACTTTACTGACCTGCTTAGAGTCTGACAGGTTAAATGCTTTACAGGCGGCAATACAGACCTGTTTAAATAAAAAGTCGTTTTGCCAATGGTGTATCGTGGTTATAGATATCATCCCTGAACTGGAGCATACCATTGTCATCTACCCAAGCGGTGTAGTAACAGATCAGCACCGGGATAGGGTCTTTTACAGTAACAAATTTTTGCCTGCCTGTATTCATGGTATCTGTGATAGCTTCTGCTGTCCATTGAGGATTATCCTGTAAAACATATTGTGCGAGTTTTACCGGTTCTGCCAGGCGAATACAGCCATGACTGTAAGCACGCTTGTCTTTTTTGAACAATGATTTTTCCGGTGTGTCGTGAAAATAAATATTGAAGCTGTTGGGAAACAGGAATTTTACTTTCCCCAATGCATTCTTTTCACCCGGTAACTGGCGTATAACCGGCAGGTCATCATCTTCATCCTGGCTGTCTTTTACAATTTCCATATTGTTTTCTTCGAGATAGCTGTTGTTCTCATTCATGGCCGGGATAATCTCATTGCGCACAATGGTCGATGGAATATTCCAGTATGGGTTGAACACTACCTGGTTCAGCCTGCCATTGAACAATACAGTGCTGTGTCCCTCCTTACCCACCACGATGTTCATATCAAATACTTTCTGGTTGCCGTCCATTACATGCATCCTGAATTCCGGGATATTTACCATGATCAGTTTGCCGGAAGGGGTAGCAGGCATCCAGCGCATTCTTTCTGTATTCAGTAATAGCTGTTGTATGCGTGTGTTAACAGGTACATTCAATGCGTTGATCAATGTAATAGTAACAATGCCATCAGCTGTTTGTCCGAAAGAGGACTGGGCTTGTTTTACCGCTTTTTCAAGGTTGTCATCAAACAATTGGGTGCTGTCATTCCCTGCCAACTGGCCTGTTGCCTGCAATCGTTTTTTTACCTGGACTACTACCGGGGAAGACATGCCTTTTTTATATTTCTTTTTGTCGGTAGTAATGGTTTGCCAACCTCCTTTCTCTGCAATGGCCAGGTATTTTTTCAGTTGTTGCTGTAGCGCGCTGTATTTGTCATTTACTTTTTCCTTGTTATTGATCACTGCATTGGCATACTGCATCAGTGGTTGTTTTTTGACAGGAACCAGGTGCAGTAAAGCATTGGTGCGATCTGCAGCATTGGTAAAAGTGTTGTTGGTATAATTAATAAAACGCCAGGTGAGCAAGAGCTCTGTCTTTACAGTGTTCTTATCATGCGCACCAGGAACAAAGCTGTCGCTGGCAATCATTCTGTCCAGTATACGGTCCAGTTTTTTGCGTGCCGTGCCGCTATCATTATGATAATCGTACAGGTTGCGGAAGGCCAGAGCTTCTTCTGTAAGGCCGGCACTGCTGAACCAGGCAAATTGAAAGTTGCGGGAATTATAAAAGCTACGCAGATCTTCTTTCAAAGTATCGTTTAACTGCTGTTGGGCAATAAATTCCTCAACCTGGCTGCTGTCGAGAAAGAGGTCATTACAGGCATTGGCCCTGGTAATGGAGGTATCTCTTTCAGTAAAAGCCTGTCCTGGTTTTGGGGGTGATCCATCACGGCAGGCACAGTATAATAGTATACAAGCTGTTATGAAAAGGATGGGTTTCTTCATAAACTTCTTTTTTTCAAAAGCCGTGCCCGGGGTTTTAAGCAGTTGAATCATTAGTTTTGCCGCAAATCATTAGTAATTATGGATACCAGCGGTAAGATTCTTCAGTTTTTACAATTACAAACCGGTCAGGGTAAAAACGGTACCTGGAAAAAACAGGAGTTCATTCTTGAAACAGGCGATACCTATCCTAAAAAAGTATGTATTGCAGTATGGGGCGATAAAATTGACATGAGCAGGTTTAAGCCCGGTGATATGGTAGATGTTTCTTTTGACGTGGAAAGTCGCGAGTTCAATGGCCGCTGGTACACGGATGTAAGAGCCTGGAAAGTGGCTGCGAAAAGAGGAGCTTCCGGTGATTCAGAGATGCCACCACCACCTCCTGCAGACTTTATGATGCCTCCCGGATCAGATGATGATCTTCCTTTTTAGTCGGATACGAGCTTTCAACGAATCATGCCATCCCGCCTCAAGGGGCGGGAACGGCATAGGATTTTCCTGCCGGGTTATTATGGGCAGGTTTTGCCACGAGCACTGAGGCAAATTGAATAAACTCCTGCCTTTTTAGCGGTTTTTTGGCCGCTTTTCCCCGATCTACTCCTTCAAAAGGGGGCAATTACTCGGATAAATACACTTTTCTGAATTTTTTTTAAGGGCTGTTTTTGCGTTGGGCTTCATGGAGAGTTTGCCATGAAATGCAGTACTGGCCTGTGTTTTAGGATTTTCTTCACAGGTTTGGCATAATGAAATAGAAGATAAGTTGCCTTTGATGCCTGTGTGAGGCGGTGTACTTTTACATTGTGAACGACGGAAATGAGATTCAAAGGCAAGCAATCGTGAAGCAAGAATCAAGCAAGTTAGAGGCACAGTGAAAAAAATGAAAAGCAATCGTTAAGGCCCGTTCACTTCAACAAAAGATTATTGAAGATTTTTCATATGGCAAGCAATCGTTAGAGGTCAGCTGTTTCTACAGGTGGCCATTTTTTTTTGAGTTTGCTAATATAGCACAAATTTTTCTTCCCGTAGTATAATTATTTTCAGTGTTCTGGTTGTTGCCGGTTTTTTCTTTCCCGCACAGATTTATTTCTTCCCTGATCAGTTAACAGAGTGATCTCATTAAGACATTGTTTTAGAGCATGTTTATGTAATGAATAACAGCATTGACCTGTGTTGATGTGCAGTTGCTTGCAGAAAAAAAATAGATCGTAATGCAATAAAATATTTTCTCTGCATGCTTATTTCTGTGCTGATAATGATCGTTTGATTGACAATCGTCAAACAATTTTTCCCTTCTGCTCATGCTTCATTCAGGCTGTTGAGTTAGTGGCTGGTGTCTGCACTAGCCACGGAGTACTTCCCCCGGCGGGTGTCCTCACCTCCGGAATCAACACTATTAACCAAGCGATATTGATTCTGTGTTACTCAATGTTGACAGCGCTCAACGACTCTTCTGAACTGTTTACTCATTCGTTTGAATAAACGCGAACAGGTACCCTGATGGTTGTTCAAAAGTTCTGTAGTTTGCCGGTAAACCTTTGAGTATGGGGTCGCGGAAAATTGCAGACATCGTTGCTGAACTGAATGAAATTGTAACAGCGTGTATGCAAACTCAAAGCAGGGCGGGTTATTTTGCGGCCCTCTATAAACGGATGACGGTGGCAGTAGCTGAAGGTATCAGTAAAGGGGCTTTTGAAGATGGCGCGCGGATGGAGCAACTGGACGTTGTTTTTGCTGATCGTTACCTGGCGGCTTATCGCGCCTTTGGTTTAAAGCAGCCTTGTACCAACTCATGGCAATATGCTTTTGGTAGCTGCACTGATAAAAAACTCACGCTTATCCAGCAATTGCTGCTGGGCATTAATACACATATAAATCTTGACCTGGCAATTGCGGCCGCTACAGTAGCGCCCGGAGATAAGATCCATTCATTACAGAAAGACTTTGATCATATTAATGATGTTATTGCTGCGTTGTAGATGATGTGCAGCGTTGTTTTGAGAAAGTATGGTGGCCCATGCGCCTGCTTACGCGCATTACAAACGATCGGGAAAAGGCTGTGCTTAATTTCAGTATTGATACTGCACGGACGGTATCGTGGACGAATGCCGTGCAACTGGCCTATATGCCGCCACAGCAACAGCAAGTGTATATTCAGCAAATGGACGCCATGGTACAAGGTATAGCGCAGAAAATTGTAAATCCCGGTTGGGCAGCTTCACTGGTAATGAAAATGATCAGGATGTCGGAATATGAAGACATTGCCCGTACCATTCATTTAATTGATACTACTGTGGTGGCGTGAACAGGATGGGGTTTTTGTTGTTAAGGGGAATACGGGGATATTGTTACCGGCTATTCGGATTGATGAATGTGCTGTGTTTTTGTTGCTGACCTTCCGATTTCCGGGCATCGGACCTTTTAGTGGCATATAAATTTATTCGTCAATATAAATCCTGCGCATGTTCACAAGGCCCGTAACCACATTGATGGCTGCTATCTGTTTGAGTTTACCCGTAGTTGCACAAGAAGTAGTTTGGTCGCCAGATTCGCTGGCAAAAGACAATCCCAATTACAAAATGGATCGTTATCACCAGTTGCTCAAGTACACCGACCCGGTGAGCTACCTGGTATTTCCGCAAACCTGGGCCATTGCCAAAAGACGGATCCCTCTCCAGGAAGGAGAAGGTAAGAACGGCTACTGGATAGAGGGGAATCTCACAAATCGATTTACGGTTTATAAAGGCAAATATTACAGTGCAGACTGGGCACAGCGTGCCCGCCTTACGTTTGATGTGGGACTTACGCCCAGGCTAACGCGTGATACCTCCAGCCCCCTGCTACCATTTAATGTAAAATTCGGCCTGGGATTGGATTATATGCTTACGCCGGTATCGCGCATGGAACAAGCCTACTGCAGCGTATGGTGGACCACTATACAGTTGCATCATTTTTCGAACGGGCAACGCAATAGCTTTTATTATGACCCGGTGATCAAAAGAAATAACTACAGTTCCGGTGACTTCTCTACCAACCACGTGATCGCCCTACTGAATTATGCTTTATATAAACACAATGGAAGGATCTTGTCTGCCGGTTTTGGTTATCAGCATGAGCTGAACCTGGTAGGGCCCCTGGTGCTGAGTGATGAACTGGATCATTCATACGGAAGGGACAGGCTGTTGTTTAATTTTCAATGGACGAGGCCTTCTAAACTCCGTTCGGTAGTAACCAAAGGGAAAGACGCGAAGACCCAGGTGAAGCTTACCCGCAGGAGACAGGCTGCTATCCGCAGCGAAATGGAATATATTATCGATAACCTGAACCAGTTTCCTTTAAAAAGAAGTTACCGCTTTGGCTGGCATAATTATCTTAGCTACATGCCCTCTGTTACCAATGATGTAGGATTGGTGCTGCATACTTACCTGGGAAGGGATTACCTGAATATAAGATATGATGATATCATCTTTATGGTGTCGGCAGGGATCTTTGTTAGGATATATTAATGTGCAAATGAAGTTCGCAAAGCAAGGCGCAAGGTTCAAGAAACAAGGCATAAGGAAGGCAATGTGCAAATAGGGTTCGTAAAGATGCTATGATAGAGTATAGGCTATATCTGTGCTAATCTGTGTCATCTGTGGCAAAAAATACTGTTTGTGTTTTGTGAAGAAGGCTGGCTTAACAACGTAGCCATGAAGGGTTGATAAAATTCAGAGGAAAGGTTATTTTCTATCTGTGTTAATCCGTGCTATCTGTGGCAAAAATACCCGGTTGCATTCCATCTGTGGCAAAAAAATACGGGTCGCCAATAACAGCAACCCGTACTTCGTATTTCTTACTTCGTACTTACTTAAAGATCTTGTCAAAGAAATCTTTCATGTCTTTCCAGGAAGCAGTATCTGCTGCTGCGTTATAAGCAATCGGCAGATTGAATTTTTTGCCTTTCTCTGTTGCAGCAGGATTGGTGAAAGCGTGCAGCGCACTATCGTATGCTTTAAATGTATAATCTGCACCGATAGAATCCATCTGTTTTTTGAAGGCTTCAACTTCTTTTTGTGGCACAAATGGATCAGCAGCGCCATGACATACCAGTATTTTGGCTTTCAGCAACTCTTTTTTGGCAGGAACACCTATCAGGTTGCCGTGGAAACTTACCACCCCTTTCAGGTCTTCGCCAAGACGTGCTACATTTAACACAACTGCACCACCAAAGCAATAACCGATAGCAGCGATCCTGCTGGTATCTACCTGGTTGTATGTTTTTAATTTGGCTAATGCAGCATCAATACGTGCCTTCGCCATTTGAGGGTTGGTATAAAAAGGTTTGGCGAGGCTATTGGCCAAGGCAGGGCTATCGGCTACTATGCCATTCCCATACATATCTACAGCCATTGCCACATAACCCAGTTCGGCCAGCTGACGTGCACGGCCTTTTGTATAATCACTAACACCCCACCACTCGGGTACCACCAGTACAGCAGGGCGTTTGGTGCTGTCGTTTTCATTATAAGCTACATAGCCGTTCAGTGTAAGCGTGTCGTCTTTGTAGATTACTTCTTCTCCTTTGATACTCACTTTTGCAGGATCGCCTGTTTTTTCTTCGGTTGTTTTTGCCGGTTGTTCATTGCAGGCAGTAAAAGCACCTACCATGGATAAGCATGTAAATAATGAGAGAACCTGTTTTTTCATTGCAGTAGATTTTATTAAAATAAAGATGATGCAAAAATCTGTCAGTCAGCAGGCATTAACAGATGGTTTTCTAAAAAGTTCATTGTTTTTTAACAGCAGACTCTTTCCAGATGGGAACATAATCATAAGTGGGATAAAATTCTGTGTTGAAAGCTCCCCAGGCCCCTTTTTCGATGGAGAGGTTGAGGGTCCTTAATTCGGAGGCCGGCAGCTTTAAGGTTACTACCTGCCCGATGCCCATCATTACATACCACGAAACAACCCGTGCTGTTTTAGGTGGAAACTGTTCGGCAAACTTGTTCTGCCGTTGGATCTTCTGGAGTGAATCAAGATTTTTATCCTGCTGATGTTTAAGAAAGACAGTGATCATAATACTGTCTGAAGCATTTTGTGTTTGAGCGATGACGGAAGAGCTGGCTATCAACAAAGTGGCAATAAAAATAAACTGTTTCATGCCGGTACTGCTGCAACTTGTGTGCCGGGGGCTAGAATGAGATGGAGAATGCGGTATTGCCGGGTGCCGGCGTTTTAAGGGAGAATTCAAATCCGTGGTTTAGCAGGATGTCGCGGGTAAGGGTGAGGCCAATGCCCTGCCCGTCTTTTTTGGTACTGAAAAAGGGAGAAAATAACTGGCCTTCAAGATCCTGGGTAATTCCTTTACCCGTATCGCGAATAATAAGCTGCCGGTTTTTAGTGATAAAAGTAATAGTGCCATTGCCGGAGATGGCCTCAATAGCATTTTTTACAATATTGATCAGTGCCTGTTCCATTTGTAAAGGATCTGCATTGATCTGCACAGGCTGAGAGGAAAGTTCAAATACAAAACTGATCTGTTTTTGCTGGTCGTGTAATTGCATAAGCTGATGAACATCATGGATGAGCTTATGCAGGTCAACCGATCTTTTGGCTGGTGGCGGCAAGCGCACCAGGTCTGCAAAGTTGCGCATGAAAGCATTGAGGTTATTATTGCGCTCGGTTGCTACCTCAAGGGCATTTTGAATGGCCGGTGGGTGTTGCTGCGATTGTAAGGTAGATTGCAGGATGGAATTAACGGGTCCGATGGTATTGTTTACTTCATGGGCCATCATGCGGATAACACGGCCATAAGTATTTTTTTCTGCTATTAATATTTCTACTGTCAGCTCTTCCAGCAAAATAAAGTAACGTGGGAACCCCCTGTCAATGAAGTGTGATTTCTGCAGTTTAAAAGTTTCAATACCGCTGATGGTAATGGTTTTACTTTCCCCGGAAGAGAGCTTGCTGATTTCATGCATCAAAGGATGGTCTATAGCCGGGATGGGATGCCGCAGAACATCTTTTTCGTTCAAGCCCAGGATCCGCAGCGCTTTGGGGTTTAACTGGTGAACCTGCAGGTCATAATCCAATATGATGATGCCGGTAGGTGAAGTATTGATAAGTTTTTCGAGAAAGAAATGTTGCTGCTCCTGTTTGGTACGTTCTTCCCTCAGCTCATCGATCATTGTATTGTACACGCTGATGAGCTTATCCATTTCGTATTTGCCGGTGTCGGAAAACTTTATACTGAAATCACGGTCGCGAATAGCATCAACACCCTGCATCAATAGTTTAAGCGGTTGCAGCAGTTGATTATATACCTGCCATGCAATAATGATGGAAATAATAACCAATATTTCGGCTGCAATAAAGAAGAGCTTGTTTTCGCTGAAAATAAAAAACGCAAGCACCAGTGTAAGCAGGTGAATAATGCCAACAAACAGGATGTATTTAGTCCGAAGCTTCATCGTAAGGAATATTGTATTTTTCCAGGCGACGGTACAATGCACTGCGTGTAATGCCCAATGCTTTGGCTACGCGCGTTATGCGGCTTTTGTGAAACTCCATCGCTTGACGGATCATCTTTATTTCCAGTTCTTCCAGTGTAATGCTGCCTACTTCGGGCAATTGAATATTACCCTGCTTACGTGGAGAGGTTTCAAGCTGTGCCTGGAAATCTTCTATATCAAGGTAGTCTTTTTTGCTTACCAGCACAGAGCGTTCAACCAGGTTTTTTAACTGGCGGATATTGCCGGGCAGCGGCAATTGCTGTAACCATTTCATGGCTTCGCGGCCTACAGAAAGCTCCTGCCTGTTATAAATTTCACGCAGATTGCTGATGAAGAAATTTACGAGCAGTGGAATATCGCCAGCGCGCTGGCGTAATGACGGTAAGCGTATCGGGATGAGGTTAATGCGGTACAGGAGGTCTTCCCGGAAACTGCCTTTGCTCACCATTTCTTCAAGGTTACGGTTGGTAGCGCATACCACACGTGCGTCCACCGTTTTAGTGCGGCTGCTGCCCAGCACCTCATAGGTCCTGTCCTGCAGCACGCGCAGCAACTTCACCTGGCTGGCTGCATCCAGGTCACCGATCTCGTCAAGGAAAATGGTGCCTTTGTGTGCCATTTCAAAGCGGCCTGTTCTGTCAAAGCGGGCATCCGTAAATGCGCCGCGCACATGCCCAAACATTTCACTTTCGAATAAAGAAGTGGCAATGCCGCCAAGATTTACTTTTACAAATGGCTTGTTACTGCGCAAACTGTTCTGGTGAACGGCTTCTGCTATCAACTCTTTGCCGGTACCACTTTCACCCATGATCAGTACAGAAGCATCTGTTGTTGCAATACGTCCGATCGTTTCCAGGATAGACAATATTGCAGGGTCTTCACCAATGATGTGTTGAAAATGATAGAGGCTGTCCAGCTTTTTACGACCGAGATGCTCGGGCTTTTTTTCCTGCAGGTTCAGTAAGGTATTAACAGATTGCAGCAGGTGGTCGTTGTTCCAGGGCTTGTTGATGAAATCATTTGCTCCCAGCTTCATGCCTTTTACTGCCAGTTCAATAGTGGCCCAGCCGGTGATGAGAATAACAGGGATGGCAGGGTATTTTTCTTTGATTTTTTGCAGTAGCTCCATGCCTTCGTTGCCGGAAGTATCGAGCGAAAAGTTCAGGTCCAGTATAATTAATGATACTAATTGCTGCCGTAGCAGATCGAGCGCTGCACCCGGCTCATCAACACCCGTAGCGTTGAAGCCTTGTTGTTGTACTAACAGCAAGAGTGAAGTACGTACTGCAATATCGTCGTCTATAATAAGGATCATGGAAGCAATAAAAAGTTCAAGTTATGTTTTTTCCCTGAGGGAGGACGTCCTTCTCAAAGGATGTCCTCCCTTGCGAATGTTTTAATCTTCATGCAAAGCTACGGCAGGATAAATGCCTGCAGCCTGTTTACCGGGATACAATGCACAAAGAATAACCAGCAGGTAAATAAATAGCACCGACAGTACGATGGCAGTGAGATAAGTGGTAACGGGTAAGGAAAAAATATTCAGGAGCGGAAACTGGGCCGCGAAAAATACACCTACCAGTAACGAAATGGTGGCCAGTATCATTGCTTCGCCCAGCAATTGCTTGTAAATGGTTGCCCCCGGAGCGCCAACTGCCCGGCGCAAACCGATCTCGCCTTTTCTTTTATTGATATTGTACCACAGTACTCCAAAAAGTCCCAATGCCACATTGATAACAAGAAAGCCGCCTACGATCATAAGTAATACGATGGGAACAAGTACCTGCCTGTTCTTTTCCCTGCGCTGATTATCGAGATGGTTGATCTCTATATTGGCATTTTTAATGTAAGAAGAGAGAGACCTGAACAGTTTACTTTCAAAAGCTGCATCTGTACCCGGTTTAACCTTGATCAGTATTACGTCCATCCAGCTGATGGAGGTAGAATCCACCCGGAAAAAAATACCTTGTGTTGGTGCTGTAAATTCACTTTTGTCTTTCATGTCCTGTACTACACCGATCACCTGCATCTGGTTTTTTTGGTCATAATCATCGATCATTTGCCCCACTGCCTCTCCCTTCCCAAACATCAGGCTCTTCAACGTTTCATTAATTACCACCGGCCTTACCCGCGCCACGTCATCTGTTTTTAAAAACCATCTTCCGGCCAGTACCTTCATTCCTGTTGTTTTGACATAATCGTCCTCAACCGTATAGTTGTAGATGCCGCTGATGTTTTTGCCTTTGTATTTGAGCCCGGTGGAAGATGTACTGTATGAAAAAGGGTAATTGCCGGAAGAGAAGCTGACAGCTTCTATTTGTGACATAGACAGCAAGTGCTTGCGAAGTGTGTTGTAGAATAAAGGCAGAGAATCCTTGTTGTCTGGTTTATTGTTATAAGAGATGGCCCATATCTGTTTATAGTCAATACCTACAGGCGTTTTATAATTGTGATAATAATAGACCACCATGGTAAAAACAGCAAACATTACCAGGAAGGAGATCGTCATTTCCAGCATCAGCAGAAAATTTCGTTTCTTCTGATTCCAGATAAGCTTAAATAAATGCTTGAGCATATTGCCGGTTTAGTAAGATGAGTAAATATTATTGTGCTTTCAGGGCTGCCACCACCTGCAGTTTGGACATGCGCCATGCAGGATATACACCCGTAAGCAACCCGAAAAAAATACAGGCCAGTAATGCTGCGGCCAGTACCCTCACATTGATCGCAAGGTGACTTTTCGGGATAATGCCGCTGTTGTTGATGATCGTAATAATGACGCCCGCAAGCAGAACGCCTATAACACACCCTATTACAGTAAGAATAAGATTCTCTATAATGAACTGATAGACCAGTGTACGGGAAGATGCCCCAAATGCCTTGCGTACACCTATTTCAGAAGAACGCTCCATAATACGGCTGATGTTGATGTTGATGAGATTGAGCGCTGGTAGCAACATAAACAGGAAAGCGATCAAAGACATGGCCGTAATTACATAAATCAAACCTGAATTGTGGCCTTCCCCGAAAGCCCTGCGTGTATAGCTGGTTAAATAAGTGTCGGCATGACTATACAGCTCACTGTAGTGCTTTTCCAGCATCGGCTTTTTGGCAATAATATTTTGATATTCCTGCTGTATGGCCGGAATATCGGCTTTGGATCTTGCCAGGATCACAGCCGTATATATGCCGTTCAATGATTTGTAATAAAGGTCGAGTTTGGAAGTAGTATAAGGTACGTAAATGTCAGCTTCAGAAAACTGAAAAGCACTGGGTGCTGTTTTTACAACACCTGTAACGCGGAATTCTTCGTTATCAGCTTCTATATATTTGCCAACGGCCTTTTCATTTTCGCCGAAATATTTTTTTCTCAGGTCATCTGTTATAACAGCTACTTTATCGGCGTTGGTTAGTTCCTTGTCATTATAAGCCCTGCCTTCAAGAAATTCAAATTCATTCACGTTCCAGAAAGCTATATTGGTGTACTTTATATCAAGTGAGATCTTTTGGTTGTTGATATACGTATTGCTGGAATTGTCAGCAGTGATGGATACCATTTCCGGCGTTTTCATGGTCTTTACATAATTGTCAAGAAAATAAAGACTCATTTGTCCCCGGCTTATCGAGCTATGATCTTCATTGGTTTTTTCAATGAGGTTAAGATAAAGCGACCGCTCCCTTTTTATTTCGGGGTAGGCTGGGCTTATTACATGATCGATGATGGAGGTTACCACTATCAGGATGGTAAGTGTGAAGCTGATACCAAACAGGCTGATGAAAGTGAAGAACTTTCGCCGTTTGAGCACCGCTATGGCTATTTTGAAGTAGTTCTTAAGCATGAAAAAGTTATAGGTTATAAGTAAATACAGTTACAGGTTACCGGTTGCAGGATACAGATGTTTAAGTCAGGCGCTGCTTTTTAAATCTCAAAATTTCTACATCTCAAAATCAGCAATTCCTATGGACTGTTCACTATAATACCTGCGTGCCGTCGAATAATCTTACAAGCCTGTGTGTTTTGCGGGCCATCTGTTCGTCGTGTGTAACCATTACAATGGTGGTGCCTTCTGTTTGATTTAGCTGTAACAGGATGTCCATTACCTCGTTGCCCATTGCGCTATCGAGGTTACCGGTAGGTTCATCTGCAAGAATTACCTCGGGCTTGCCAACGATGGCGCGTGCAATGGCCACACGTTGTTTCTGACCACCTGATAACTGGGTAGGGAAATGTTTGAGGCGATTGCTGAGTCCTACTTTACCCAATGCTTCTTTTGCCAGCTCGGTACGCTCACGTGCGGAGCTATTGCGGTACAGCAAAGGAAGTTCTACGTTGTCCAATACTTTGAGATCATTAATGAGATGGTAGCTCTGGAAAATAAAGCCCAGCTTTTTATTGCGGAAATGTGCCAGTTGTTTGTCGGAAAGGCTGGTAGTAGCCTGTGCATCGATCTGTACATCACCTTTTGACGGCGCATCGAGCAACCCGATGATGTTAAGCAAGGTACTTTTGCCGCAGCCCGAAGGACCCATGATGGAAAGAAATTCACCTTTTTCAACAGAGAGGTTAATGTTGTTGAGGGCCAGTGTTTCTACAGTGCTGGTACGATATACCTTTTCAATGTTTTTTAATTGTATCATAAGTGTTTGCTGAGGTTTTTAATATTAGCGATAGGTGATCTTTTCATTTTTTTCAAAATCGTATAATGAGAGGTAGCGCAACTGATAATAAGCTCCCCACAGATCACGCAGGGCTGCAATATAGTCACGCTTTGCCTGGTCTTTTTCCTGGAAGGCAATACTGAGATCGGTAATGCTGCTGTGCCCCAGTACGTAGCGTTCTTTGGCAATCTGGTATTTTTCAGAGGCAATGCTATCGGCCTGCTGTGCCAGTATCAGTTGGTCCTGCATCATATCGAAAAGGGTTACCTGGGTTACAATTTCCTGGCGAAAGGTTTGTTGTTGCTGTTCTATTTCATACTGTACCAGTTTCAGGTTTGCTTCTGCTGTTTTGGAGCGTGAGCGGGATCGGCCCCAGTCGAGAATGGGAATATCAAATGCCAGTTGTACCAGTTGTTGGTCTTTTGGCGATCTGTACACTGCAGGAATGTTGGAACTGCTGTTGGAAAATCCTAACCTGGCAGTGAGGGTAGCATTGAGCCCATTATCGCCCTTTGCCTTGGCTACATCTCTTTTTGCTTCCATTATTTTACGCAGAAAAGCCACTGCGTCCGAGCGATTAGCATAGGCTTCGGACAAAACTTTATCTGTAGAAACCGGTATCCGTGTAGTGCCGCCCGGTGTTGCCAATGCCAGCTTCTGATTGTTCTGTAAACCAGTATAGGAGCAGAGATTGAGCATGGCAATTTCCATATCACGCTGTGCGCTGGCTACAGATTTCTTTGATTTTAGCAGTTCAAGCTGTAGTTGAAGGATCTCATTGCGGGCTATCTTTCCCAGTTCAAATTTTTCATTGGCAATACGTAGTATGTTAGTGGTATTGTTGAAATTGGTTTCTGCGATCTGGTAATTTACCTGCGCTAGCAGCAGGTCAAAGAAATAGCCGTTGGCATTGATGGCGATATTCTCCATGTTTTCGATGTACTGTTGCCTGCTTTCCTGGTATTTTAATGGTTCAATTTTCCTGTCCCATTTCAGGTTGTTGAACATGAATAAGGGCTGGCTGTATCCCAATGCATAAGGAACACCGTTGTACAGGGTATTCTTACGATCGAAGTCGGTGAAGCGTTGCATAGAAGTAGTGGCAAAGATGGTTCCACCGGTTTGTGCAATGCTTTGCTGTAAGGAAAGGTTCAGTGCTGAGTTGTCATTACGTACAGGCTGGAATAAGATGGTCCCATCGGGCTGCACAATTTCCTGGTAGGTTTTACTGTACCCGGGAAGATTTCCCTGTAATAATAACTGTGGCTTATAATTGGATTGATAGGTGCGCCATTGCCAGTATTTATTTTCTTTCTGGGTAACGGCTTGTTTAGCGGCAATGGATTTTCCTTTGGCCATTTCTACAACTTCCTGCAGGCTTAGTACCAGTGTGTCGGGCTGTTGCGAAAAGGCCTTGCCTATCATGCCGGCTATTACCATCGCGGTACAATATATTTTTTTCATACGGCGATTATTTTTGGATGGTAACAGTTGAAAGATGTTTGTACTGGCTCATATCGCTGGTAATGATCACGTCGCCCGGTTTCACATTGTTTTTGATCTCTACATGATCAAAATTGGAAAGGCCGATGTTTACGGTCCGGCGGATAGCTTTACCATCCTGCACCACAAAGATCTCCAGGGTTTTGCCACCATTAAAAGCAGCGCCATTGGCAACACGCATAATATTGTTGTGTGTTTCAGTAACCAGGAAGAGATCTACTTTCAAATTAGGGCGCAGGAGTTTGCTGCTGCGATCTGTCAGTTGCACATCGAAGGATACAATGCTGTTTTGTACAGCAGGGTGAATGTTGAGTATTTCACCCCGCAGTAAAGAGTCGTTGATGCGAACTACTACAGGCATACCACTATGTACCTGTGCAGCATAGGTATCGGAGATGTTGCCGGTAACCTTATAACTTCCCAGGTCTGCCACTTTTACCAGTGATTCGCCTTCGCGGATAGTAGAGCCAATATTTTTATTGACCCAGGTAATGACCCCATTCCGCGTAGCCACAATATTTGCCTGTTGCAGTTTACGTTCCAGTTCGTTCAGATCTTTGAGCTGGATTTGGGCAGTGATCTCCGACTCGCGGATCTCTGTTTGCATAGTAAGCTGCTTGTTGCGGATCTCGTTTTCGAGTTGTCTTTTTTCCAACTGGGCTACTTTCAGGTCCAGCTCGGCCTGTTCTACTTCCTCCCGCGTACCGCCGCCGGCTTTTAACAGGCGTTTGGCATCCTGTACTTTTGCCTGCAGGCTGTTGATGCGTAGTAATTTGATGGAGTCATTGGCTTTCAGATCATAAAAGCTTTTGTTTACTTCCAGTTTGAGCTTAGTGATATTGTTTTCTTTCAGCTCCAGTTGGTACTTAAGTTTATCCAGCTCCAGTTGTGTAAATTCTTTATCCAGCTCCAGTACTGATTGTCCTGCTTTTACAGGCGTTCCTGCATCGAGTAATACATTTTTAATTACAGCATTGATGGGACTGGTAATTACCTGTTCAAATTCAGGAAGTACTTCACCGGTGGCTTCGAGCGTATTGTCGATATCGCCGGTTTCAACTACGGCGGTGATGATGGCCGATTGCTCTACTGAAGAAGAAAGATAAACACGCAACAACCAGATTGCCACCGTAAGTATTGCTACTATACTGACGATAACAATGGTGGTTTTGCGTTTTTGCCTGCTGACAAGACTGGTTGACAAAGGGGTATCCATAGCTATACTTCAAACTTTTGCTCTATAGTGTTCCAAGCAAAATGCCAGAAGTATATTGTTGATAAACAGCTGATTGTGTTGTTTTGTAAAACCTAAAATGTCCGGAATCGGACATTTTGCGCGTTTTCGCAATGCACAAGGTGTAAAACCAATGGTATAGTTTTTTAAGTATATAGATCCAGAGAATGTATTCAATATTTAAAAAGCAACGTATGAAAAGAATAATCACCGTTTTATGCTGCCTCGGCATGATGGCTTTTACTGCAATACATGCACAGGTGAAGGAAGAAGTTAAAAAAGATGCTCAGAAAGTGGGGAATAAAACAGCCGAAATTGCTTCAAAGGCGCATTCGGGAGTGGTGGATAAGATCTATAGAGATAAAACAGGCCCCGATGGGCAAACGATCTATATCAATAAGCACGATAAGTACTACTGGATTGACGAGAAAGGCAAAAGACATTATGTGAAAGCAACAGCGTTGAAGGATAAGAAGAAAGATTGATGTGATTTTACAAATAAAAAGTCCCGGAACTCTCCGGGACTTTTTTATTTAAGTGAGCTGGTAAAGTTATTTACCAAAACGGCCACCTTTATTTCTGTCATTATGCTGATCGTTTCCTCTCTGGGGCATATCACGTTTATCGTCTCTGCTTACAGGTCTGCTGTTAACATTCCTGTCATCGTACCTGTTGTTGTCGCGGATCACCCGTTGGTTATGGTCGTTTCTGAACTGACCATATTTTGATTGATACATCCTGTTGTTATTATAAGGTTTGGGTTCATTTACCACTACCTTATAGCTTCTATACAGGTCAAAGTTGTGAAACCTTGAAGGAAGTGAGTTAGCGAAGATCCAGCTACCACGATCCTGGTAAATAAACTGTTTTTTAGGAATGTAGTAGTAGGCATCTATTTCAGGCAAATAATAATACTCTGCATAGTTGTATCCTGAAGGACCCCAGTCGGGCTGGCTACCGATGTTAATATTAACACTGAATTTAACCTGGGCGTTAGCAGAAGTATAGATAAAGCTGCCTAACACTATAGCGGAGAGTACAAGTAACTTTTTCATATCTGTGTGTTTTTGTAATTATAAGACTGCGTACAAAAGGCGAGGTTAAATGGCGCAACGTTAATTAAGGTTAAAGCTTTCTTTAACAATGCTTTAAGGGTAATTATGAGGTGAATAGTGAATGGTCAATAGTGAATCAACATCGTTGAAGTAAGTGGCTGGTGTCTTCACCAGCCGGAATATAATTCCTTAATTCAACGACATTGGTTCCCAATTCCTTTTCCTGGTTACAGGGAGTATTTAAAGTGGAAAGAAACATTTTTTGAGGGGTTAAAATTGGTTGGACTTCATGGGGAGTGCCTTGTGGAATGCAGTGCTGACAAGGGTTTTGTGTTTTTGTTGACAGTTTTGGGATAATAGAAAATGCTATAAGTTGTGTATGGAACCGTGAAAAACCGTATTACTTTTACATTGTGAAACGAAAATGACGAACAGGTTAGTGAGAAAGGCAAGTGAAGTGTAAGACTTCACCACACAAATAAGACTTATCAAGATTTTTCATATGGCAAGCAATCGTTAGAGGCCCGCTGTTTCTACAGCGGACCATTTTTTAAAAGCCTGCTGATAAGTGCCTTTCAAAGTAAATAAAGAACCTGTTTGCACTACAAAGCTTATTGGATTGCTTCCTTCACCCTGGTAGTTCCTGATGCATTGTTTGCTTCGCTGGTAATAAGCAGCATTTAACGAGTAAAAAATATTTAACCATACTTACGCGTCCATGTAAGGCATATACCTGCATGTGCATAGCGTACAAAACATTCAATTATGAAAACAATTCTGAAACAGTTATTCTTCGATAAAGAACTGGTAAAAAACATTAAAGCAACCAAAGCCCAACCCGAGTTATTGTACATTGAATTAATGAATGGCAGAATTACACTGCAGGAATATATCGCTGCTTTATAAGCAGAAAGGTGCAGTATAGTGTAAATCACTATATGGTTTTAGGGTTGCTTTTAAGTAGATAGATAATGGGAGGAAGTAACTTGTACGAACAAGTGCTTCTACACTTAGCAAAGTGCATGAAGGGCCGACAAGGCCTTTTTTGTTTTATAGAGATAAAGAGAGGAAGCTATCCATATGGATAGCTTTTTTGTTATAGCCCACACAGGCAGGCCGCAAGTGCTTTACAGGAATTTGAAAAATGTTGTAATCTTGCTGTTTACAAAGGATAATATGAAGCATGTTTGTTTAATGATGATGAGCATTTGCCTGTTTGCAGCCTGTTCATCACACAAGTATAAAAACCCACATATCGAGATACAGACCAATGCTGGTGATATTGAACTGGAATTGTATCCTGACCAGGCACCTAAAAGTGTTGCAGCTTTTTTATCTTATATAGATTCCGGTTATTACAATGATTGTTCTTTTTACCGTGTGCTGAATACAGAGAACCAGCCCTCGGATGCTGCGAAAGCTGAACTGATACAGGGTGGTTTATATGGCGGTAAGCGTAAAAGGCCGGAACTGCCAGGTATTCCCCATGAAACTACTCAGCAAACACATATTCTGCATAAAGACGGTGTAATATCTCTGGCAAGACTGGAACCGGGTACAGCCAATACCGAATTTTTTATTTGTATCGGGGATCAGCCCGGGTTTGATTATGGCGGTGCCAATAATGCCGATGGACAAGGTTATGCCGCTTTTGGTAAAGTGATAAAAGGTATGGATGTAGTGATGAAGATCTATAGACGCAATGAAGAAGATCAGCGATTTGATCCGCCTGTTCCGATCTTTAAAATTGTGCGGCTTTAGCCTTATTTATCTGCTGAGCACTTACATCTTTGTGCAGGCATGTGAATTGCAGCCAGGGGTAACAGTACATTATCAAAAACTGATCGATGAAGAAACTGTTTGTCCTTTTTATGGGTTTGATGGCAGGGAGAAATGTTGTTGCGCAGTTTACTGACTCTACACAACATTACGTAAGCTTTGCTTCTACAGGTGTTATCAATAAAACCAATACCAGTAATTCTTATGTACTGAACAATACCGCAAAGTTTAGTGCGCGTAAAAAGAAAGTTTCTTTTAACAGCTTTGCCAACTGGATATATGGCAATAACGAATCCGGCCTTACCAATAACGACGCTACCGTAACAGTGGATGCCACGTTAAATTCATCCGTTTCACATTTATACTACTGGGCGCTGGCTAATTATACCAGCAGCTATTCATTGAAGATCAATCACCAGTTTCAGACGGGCGGCGGTGCTGCCTACGAGTTTCTGCATTTAAAGAATGCAACTGCAAACATCAGTGAAGGTGTGCTGTTCGAGACCAATGATCTGTATATTGATACGGTACGCGATAAATACGTTACTTTCCGAAACTCACTGAGGCTGCGTTTCAGGGTTAGCCTGCAGGATCTGCTGGTACTGGACGGAACCGGTTTCTGGCAGCCTTCTTTTTCTGACGGCAGCGATTATATCGTAAAAACCAATTCCAGTCTTACCATTAAACTCCGCAAGTGGCTGGGTATTACTGCCGCGCTTACCTATAACCGGTTCAATAGAAACCGGAAGGAGAACCTTCTTTTTAACTACGGCATTACCATGGAAAAGTATTTTTAGCAGTCACCTCGACAAGTTTATATTATGTATGAATAAATAAGCTCATGTGATAGTTCCATTTATCGGGCTTTTAGGTCTTTTGGTCTAAAAAAACACCTATAAGATAATAATAACTAGTTTTTTAAGTTTAAAGGGGTTGTCGTTAACCAATATCCCTGCATGAACCGGATACCTCTACTCTCTTTTCTCATATTGCTGCTGATCTCATGTGCCTGCTGGGGTGCTGTTAAGTTTTTAGTGCGTCCCGATTCGTCTGATTATTCTCACGATCCCTCCTTTGCTACCAAAATTGTAGCGACTGAGAACTATAACCCGCTTGCACCTGATAATGATGAATGTGCCGGAGCAATAGCGCTTACGGTAAATGCGACTGCTACCGGAACGGTTACGAACAGCGGCTCGCTGGAAAATGCAACAGAATCAACACCTGCCTGTATTGCCACAGGTTTTCCTGCAAATGATGTATGGTTCAAATTTGTAGCGACTTCTACTACTCACCGCATTGCTATAGAATCTCAAAGCTACCAGGATCTTATTTTTGAAGTAGACTCCGGTTATTGCGGCAGCTTAACATCACTGGGCTGTACCAATAATGGTCTTCCCGGTCAGCAGGATATTGCAGTGATAAATGACCTGACACCCGGCCGTACTTATTATATCCGTGTGTACGATTATTATGGTGGTAATGCGTTGAGCGATTTTACTATCTGTATCAACACGGCTACTACCATTATTCCGAATGATGAATGTGCAGGCGCCATTGTTCAAATACCTGATGTAGCGCCTGATTTTACACAACACTATCCTACCATCGGCGCCAGCAGTTCGGGCATACCGGCCTGTTTTGGAGATGCAGAGGACGATATCTGGTTTACATTTACAGCACAAAGCCCCCATCATAAAATTTACATTGCAGTTCCGGATGATACTTATGAACCAGTAGTAGAAGTGTTCAGTGGCAGTTGCGGAAGCCTGGTATCATTAGGATGTTTTAATGTAGAAGGTTCTATGGATCCGTCTACGCTGGAGGTAGACCTGCCCGGCCTGACAGCGGGCACTAAATATTACTATCGTATTTATGGAAAGGCACCGGATAATGTAAGGACGGATGTGTATGCCGCAATCGGAATTGTGCCTACTCCGCCTGCTAATGATGATTGTGCCGGTGCTATAGCAATGACGCCTGTTACCAACGCTAGCCTGAAGCAAACTTTCAGTACCATTGGTGCTACACAATCGCAACCTGCTTGCTTTGGAACGGCGGAAGATGATGTATGGTTTAAGTTTACAGCGACCGGTACTAAGCATATAATTCGTGTACGGGTTTCTGACAACACGTATAACCCGATCATCGAGACTTTCAGCGGCAATTGTTCTTCACTGACATCTCTTGGTTGTGTAAACTCTTCGCTCAATAACCCTGATAGTCTTGATGCAGAACTGAACAACCTGGTTGCCGGTAATACTTATTATTTCAGGGTGTATGGCAGGGCCAGCAATAATGTGAAGGCGATACTATCGAATACAGTCATTGCTTTGCCTGATCCACCGGCGAATGATGATTGCCCCGGTGCCATTGAAATTACTCCATCTGCAACGCTGACCTACTCCCAGCCTTATACAACCAAAGGAGCTACGGAATCAAAACCTGGTTGTTATGGTACCGCCGAGGATGATACCTGGTTCTCATTTACAGCTACCACGGCTAATAATACCATTTGGGTAGCTGCTGCACAGGAAGGTTATAACCCCGTGATAGAATTGTTTACCGGTAATTGCAGTAATATGGTCTCTGCCGGTTGCTATCATGGCTCAGCCCCCAGCTATGATACCTTGTCTGTAAACTTCACTACGCTTGTAGCCGGTACTACCTATTACTACCGTGTGTATGGAGCAGTCAATGATCATGCAGAAACAACTATTTCAAGTGCAGTAGTAGCTACCGTACCGATACCAAATAATGATAATTGTGCCGGATCTGTAAATGTTATTCCTTCTGCCGACGTATTTTATTCTGCGGCTTACAGCACAGCAGGCGCCACACAATCTATGGCCGGTTGCTATGGTACTGCCGAGGATGATATCTGGTTCAGGTTTACTGCTGCGGGCAGCAGGCAAACCATCAGGGTAAAAGTATCAGACAATACATTTAACCCGATAGTAGAAGTATTTAGCGGCAGTTGTGGAAATCTGTCTTCCAAAGGATGTTACTCGCCCAATACCAATAACCCCGATAGTATGGATGTGCCACTTACAGGACTCACCTCCGGTGTTATTTACTACTATCGTGTGTATGGAAAAGCTGCTAATAATGTAAGAGCAAGTATCAGTACTGCTGTGATCACGCTGCCAACATTACCTTCTAATGATGAATGTTCGGGTGCATCGCTGGTAGTAGTGAATACAGGTACAGATTGCGATAATACTTATATCGGCAATATGCAGAATGCCACACAATCTTACGCTCCCTGTGGCAGCAACGGTACTACAGCAAAAGATGTATGGCTGCGCTTTACATCAATCTCCGGTGTGCATACCATTACTTTAATACCGGGTGGCGGGCGTGATCTTGTGTTTGAAGTGTTTGAAGGCGGCTGTACAACATTGAACAGCCTGGGATGTGCCAATACCGGCGGTGTGAATGAGCAGGACACCATGCAGCTTACCAGCCTGGCTGCGAATACCAACTATTACATTCGTGTGTACGATAAGAATGGCAATACAGACGGTACTTCATTTGCGCTGTGTGTAAAGGCGCAGAATGTTACTACCGGTACTATTGATCCGGAACTGGATAAGGCACTTACAGTGTATCCTAACCCGGCCTCTCAATTGAGCAACCTGTACTTTACTATTGCAGATAATTTTGTTCCGAAAGGAGATGCCGCTTTGTATGATATGAATGGAAGGGTGATATGGCATGGAGCTATCAATCAACGTACAACCAGTATTTCAACTGACCAATTGCAGAAAGGGATCTATATGCTACAGCTTACTATCAATAAACGTACAACGACGAGAAAGGTGGTGGTGCAGTAGTGAGGAGTGAATAGTCAATGTGAGATTGCTGATTTTGGGATATAGAGATTTTGAGATTGAAGGCGTGAGTCATTAGTTGCCGGATACCGGTTTGATCTTATTGCTTTATTTTCTACATTCGATATTCAGTATTCGTTATTCAATATTTCTTACGCGTTGAGCTTTCTGCGTTTAGCGCCCTGCTTAATATTCAACATTTCTCATTTATATCTGGCTGATGTAATGGCATGGTGCATTAATGGCTATGTTTGCGAAGCGTTCGCATTCATAAACCATTAAAACCTTTTGTATGAAACCTGTATACGTGTTGCTGGTAATGGCTTTTGCAGTAGTGACCCTGAGTTGTAAATCGAAACAAAAGTCAATGACAGATGGAAAAGCAAATGCGGACCTACAGGAAACCTACTGGAAGCTGGTGGAAATAAATGGTAAAAAGCCAGGCCCTACACCCGCAGGCAAACGTGAGATGCATATTAAATTCCGTAAAGAGCAGAACAGGCTGGAAGGATTTGGTGGCTGTAACGGATTAGGCGCTACTTATGAATTGAAAGAAGGTAATCGCATTCATATCAGTGCTGTCATCTCTACACAAATAGCCTGTAGTGACCTGGAAATTGAGAATGCTCTGAAACAGGCGCTTGAAACAGCCGATAATTATTCGATTAATGGTTTAAATCTTTCACTGAATAAGGCCCGCATGGCTCCCCTGGCCAGGTTTGAAGCGGTATATTTTCATTGATCATAATAGCTGAAGTATTTATTTAATGCAAGCCAGGTTAAGCCTCTTAGCGCAACTTGCCTATTCCGGATAGGCAGTTTATTTTATTATAAATAAAAAAGGGCGGATTGCTCACCTCACAATCCGCCCGGTCCATCGCGACCAACTTTAAAACAACCCGGAAAATTATCTTTTACAAGCTGAGCCATTCAGAAGCCCTGCTATTCTTGTGTTTCATTTGCTGGTGTAAAATTGCAGTGTTTGTATTGCCTGTATAATGACAACACTCAATAGTATGTATGAGATTGCTCAGCCTGCAGCAATAACTAGAAAAGATCAGCAATGATAGCCTGCCTGTTACTGAATGTAAAACTGTCACCGGTTTTTTTATGGAGTAATTGTTTCAGCAGAGGCGCCTGCGGGGAAAGGATCCATATCGTTTTACCATCTACCTGTTGTTTGCCAAGACCGGCAGCAATAAAAAATGAAATATCTGTACAATCTATATAAGCGCCGGTTGTTACTTCCGTATGAAGGATGGTGGCGTCAATGACATTTAGCGCAGCAAGGTCTTTCAGGTGTTCTGCCAGCTGCCGTGTATGCATGTCCTTTTCAAGATGGCTCATAGCCCGGGCTGTTTCATACTTATCGCCTGCAGAGCTTTTCTCTTCATTATTGGCGGCCTCCTGTGCATTATTGATAATAGCTTTTGATGCAGCAATACGTTGCTCAATCACTGACTGGCAATATTGCTTCAGGCTTGTTTTTAATGCCGTTTTTTCAGAAGAGGTCATAACGCAAGTTAAGAACTTACGGCCTTATACTCCTGCACCTGTACCAATGGAAGAATTACATCGAAGTGTTTTTCGTTCTGTTTCACTATCAGGCCCGGTTGTTTCAGCATTTTATAGCGTGCATTGATATTCTGCAAACCAATACCTGTAGATTCTATATGACCATCTTTTTTGCAGATCGTATTCCGAACCATTAATTTATTGCCATCCATTGACAGCAAAAGGATGGATAGCGGGTTGTTCTTATTTAACTGGTTGTGCTTGGCTGCATTTTCAATAAGTAGTTGCAGGGTGAGTGGAGGCAGCATCATTGTTTCATGCTGGGGATCAATATCAACCTGCAGGTGAATGCCCGAGCCATAGCGTGTTTGCAATAGCCGGTAATAGGAATGAATGAACTGCATTTCCTGCGCCAGCGTGGTGAGCTCCGTATCATTATTGCGTAGCAGGTAACGAAATACCTTGGTGAGCTCATCGAGAAAGATCTCCGCTTGGGCCGGGTTGTCGCTGATAAGGGATGACAGCGAATTGAGATTGTTAAACAAAAAGTGCGGGTTAATAATGCCTTTCAGTTGATTTAGTTCAGCCCGCAGCTTCTCCTTCTCCAGCTTTTCTTTTTCCTTTTCAGCATTACGCAGATAGGCGTAACGATACAGCAATTCATAGGCGCCCAACAGAAATCCGAAATGAATAACAGCATTCCATAATGCATAGGTAAAGGCATTAAGGACCAGCTCTCTTTCATTGATGTACACATGCATATTGATCTCTACATGCGTAACGATCTTTCCTGTTGTAATTGCTCTATGAGCCAATGTGCTTAATGATAAGATGATAGTAGTGTAAAGCAATCCGAGAGAACAGCAATACAATATCCTGATAAGTGCATTGCGGTTCACTTTTGTCCACCTGTAGCTATGGTAAATGAGCAGCCGGTTTCCTTCGCACACCAGTATAATGCAGGCAAGAGAAATGAGACTATGAGCAATCTTTTTGCCGGTCAAAGGAGGTACCAGTGCCTGGTTGATATTGAGGCAGACAATGAATGGCACCAGGATTATGCTGAGCCGGAACCAGGTATCGCGAACTTTTACCAGATAGCAGGTTTTAGTGGTTAACGGGCAAAAAAACGGCAAATGTGTCGTAAACCTATACCAGGCAGCATGAATTGCCGATCAACGGGGTGAATTGCGGCTTCCGGCGTATGAGTTGTGTAGAGGGGTATATGCCCGCTTGCCCTGCTATTTAACATTTTCTTACTTTTTCTTCAGATACCTTGCCGGATTACTTGCTGACTGCACATGGAAATTCTCATTTATACAGATGGAAGCTGCCATACAAAATGGCGCGTAGGGGCCTGGGTTGCTATTCTATTTATTAGTGACGAGAAGGTAATACTGAACGGCGTTGTAACCGGTACTACGCATCAGCGTATGGAGCTGATGGCTGTGATCAAAGCACTTGAGTTTATAAAAGTGAATTATACAGATAACAGGGTACTGCTACACTCTGACAGCCAGTATGTACTGACCATTCCTGAACGAAGTGAAAAGATAGCAGCCACAGACTTTATAAGCAGTAAGGGAAAAGAGCTGCCTAATACCGACCTGGTGAAAACACTGCTACAGCTTATTCCCGGTTTTGATATTACTTATATTAAAATAAAAGCGCACCAGAAGGCGAATGAAGCTGCTGTTTATAATTGTGAAGCAGACAAGCTATCCCGTAAACTGGTACGGGATGCTGTAAAGAACAATCCTGCTTAAAGAATAAGCTCCGTATTATTTGGCAACGTGAATAGCCACTTTCTTGTTTTTGATCCTTTGCCCCTTAATGGCAGTTAATACAGCGCTGGCTTTTGTCTTGCGTACTGCAGCAAATGCAAAGAAGTCTTTTACCTCGATCAAACCGAGATCGTCTTTTTTCAGTTCTCCTTTTTGTGTTAAAAAACCAACGATATCGATCTTGTTGATCTTGTCCTTTTTGCCGGCATCAATGAACAGTGTGGTCCATTTGGGCTTTTCAGGAACAACGGCAGTCTCCGGTAAATTGATCTCTTCTGTTGCAGGATCAAGATAGGGAGGTAATGTTTCGAGAGAAGATAATATCATTATAGCGGTGCCGCTGGCGTCCATACGTGCAGTACGGCCATTGCGGTGTGTAAAGGTTTCTTCAGTACCGGGTAGCTGGTAGTGAATGATATAGCGGATATTTGGAATATCCAATCCCCTTGATGCAAGGTCAGTTGTTACCAGTATGTTGGAAGTGCCGTTGCGGAATTTGCATAGGGCCACTTCACGATCACGCTGTTCCATTGCACCATGATAGAATACGTTTACGATACCTTTATCGCTAAGCATGGCGCTTACTTCTTCTACAATTTCGCGGTAGTTACAGAAAATGACCATAGAACGGTTACCCAGCATACAAACCAGCCTGAACAGCGTTTCAGACTTGTCCCTATCCGGGCTTTTTATTTGCTGTATGGCCAGGGCCGGCGCTTCGCCTGTGAGGAAGTTCAAACGTTCGGGCTCCTGCAATCCAATAAACTTAGGTACCTCTATTGCTTCGGTAGCGGAAGTAAGGACCCTTTTCTTTAAACCGGGCAATGAGCCGATAACAAAAGACATTTCGTCCTGGAAACCCAGTTCCAGTGATTTATCAAACTCATCCAGGATCAGTGTTTGAATACTGTCTGTCTGGATATTGCCACGGCGGATATGATCGGCCAGCCTGCCCGGTGTGCCGATGATCAATACGGGGGCCTGTACCAGGTTCTGCTCTTCAATTTCACGTTTATGACCACCGTAGCAAAGCGTCACCTTCATACCGGTACCCAGCGATCTGTACACCTGCTCGATCTGCAATGCGAGTTCGCGGGATGGCACTATGATGAGCGCCTGCGTTGTATTGTTGTTCTTATCAAGGATCTGCATCAGGGGCAGCAGGAATGCCAGTGTTTTTCCTGAACCGGTGTTTGACAACAGCACGATATCCTTACCGGTTTTATTGGCTTCCAGTGAAGCCTGCTGCATAGCGTTCAACTGCTCAATATTCAATAGCTTCAACGCCTGCTCAATAGAAAATGATTGTTGCATAGGCGCAAAAGTACAGTAATGTTCAGTGGGAATAAAAAAAGCCGGAACATCGTGTTCCGGCCTGGTATATGTTGTTGATAGTTGATCAATTGAGGAATACCTGGTATTGAACGGTAAAACCGCTTTTGTGCGAGATCAACGTGGCTTTGGTACCTGTCTGCATCTCATACACGGGTCTGTTCTGATAAGAGAAAGTGAGTTTGGATGTATGACCTTTCAGCAACCAGTTAACGCCTGCATCCCAGAACTGCATATCTTTTGCCAGTCGATCGTAATGCGCATATTGCAGGCTGGCATAAGGCATCAGCGTCGTTTTGCCGATGAGGTTGTTCTTAAACTTATACCCTACTTGTCCGTACAGCAGGTTGCCTGTACCATAGGAAGGATAGCCATTACCGCCACCATTTAAAATAGCAGGTTGATTGCTTCCGTTGCCAGGATTCATAGTAGCCTGGTTGCGGAGATAACCGGGACCATGATCAAAATTGATATACGCAGCATAAGCACTGATGGCAGTACCTGTTTTGCTGTTGATGGGGGCATCATAATACACGTCAACTGCAAAATGACGCATGTTGGTAGTAACAGTATCGCCTGCTGTACCCCTGTGCCACATAGCATCCGGCTGATACTGAAAACCTGCGCCGATATTGAATACCCGTTTACTGCCTAAATAAGTGCCGGTAGCATATGGAGTGGTATTGGCTTCCTGGTCGAGGAACTGCCACATAAAATATCCCTGCCACATCATTTTTGCCGGCATGGCCGAGAAGGTACTATTGGTACCTATAGCAGCAGAATAGTTATTGCTTTTCTGTACTGCCAGTGGGCTGCTCATTACAAGGCGATAATCCAGTTTGCTCAATTTGCCCTTTGCATAGACGCTCAGTTTACGCAAAAACTGATCATTTACATCGTTCGTGGTTTGCTCAAACAAAGGCGCATCCAGGCCCATAATAGAACCTGCTGCCGGTGCTGCATAGCGGGTAAGACCGTTCCAGGCAGTTAAACCGGTACCGAGGGATAATTTACTTTTCACTACTTCATATTCACCCAATACGTCGTGAATAAAGAAGCCGGCTTTTCTGTCGGACTGAAAATTGAAATTGTTCATGCCGATCTGGGTGTAGAGGAAAACACGATCTGCCACCTGGCCAAAAGCCTGCAGGCGTGCCCGCCTGATGCCGATATCTGTATAGTTGTTTTTTTGATACCCGCCGATAGTAGTACCGGGATTCATATCGGTATTGCGAATCCAGACCTGGGAGAGCAAAGTGAACTTAAAATAGTTACTGCCATCCTCATTCAGCCATATTTTGCCATCCTTAAACGATTGGGAAAAGGCAGCAAGTTGAATTCCCGACAATACCATTACAAGCAATGTTAACCTTAGGCACGTTTGTTTTTTCATGCAGTGATCTTGATTGAGTGCGCTAAGATACGGCCGCTCGTTAATCGGTTGTTAATAAAAGCGGTTTATTAGGTATTTTTTTAATGAGATGGGGCACAATAGAACCCTTCAAGACAAGAAGTTATTGCAGGGAATAACAAGGCAGATTCATGATATACCGGGCAAAGTCCCGGTTAATATGATTCTGCACCAGAGTGGCTTGCTAACTCTGATACGAAACAGGAGTTTAGTTGACCCGGCGGATAAAGATCTTTTCAGGTAAGCTGCCAAATACAAATTCTGTAACAGCGCAGAGCCACATATTATGGTTAATATTTTTACCCTCCCAGGTGTCCAGCAGGTAATAAGCACCACCAATATAGGGCTCGCAGAGTTCGGTACGCAACAGCAGGTCGGCACCGTCAAAAGCTTCTTCACTTAACTGAAGTGTTACACTCGTATTTCCACCCGCCATAATATCCAGCATCGTATCCGCTCCTTCTACCATTGCGAGGTCGCCTTTACTGCCACCCTGCTCAATATATTCCGGCAGATCAATATACCAGTCAGCTCCTTCCTTAATGAAAGAATGTGTTTGCATAGACTATAAAAATACAGTTTGTGCAAGCACATTCAATTGGTTTTCCGTTACGAATTTTATGGGGCCATACAACCTGTTTTCTACTTTCCGGCCCGCACCTCTGCACCCGGTATTTTGCTGATAGCAGCTTTATGCAATACCAGTCTTTCCCCATTGGTATCAACCGATACTTCTACCCAGCCAGCATAAGTGCCTGCCTGCTTTTGAACCAACACTGCGATGTATTGGTGGTCGGCCTGTTTCCACAAACCATCCCAGTAAGGCGCTTTGTTTTCCGGAATATTTTTCCTGGTGAGTTCTGCGAGACTTACTACATACCACTGATGATGTTCGGGCAAGGAGGCAAACGGTATTTTTTCGCCATTATTAAAACGAGGTGTGCTTTCTGTAGTAGTATCCATCAATAACTGGCTGTGTACATAGGAGGTGGTAAAGAACAGCACTTCGTCTTTGTGCTCAGATGGCTTACCAATATACCAGTTGCCAAAAGCAATATCATTGGTGCCATCCTTATCGAGGTCAATTACAAATGACTGACCCTGTTTTACCCCCGTGTTTTTCAGGTCAGTATAGATCATTTCTGGAGCGCCAGGTTCGGGCTGATCAACAACCGGCTTGTCTTTTTTGCTGCAGGCTGCCAGCAAAAGGGCTACACTCAATACATGTATGTTTTTCATGACTAATGTTTACACAATTGACAACCAAAGCTGCGAAAGCCGTGGCATGCTATGGATGAATTGAGTAAAGAGGAGGATGAAAGTGCAGGAAGTGCCCTTGGAATAATAAGCTGTGAAAATATTTTTAACTGCGCAGAAGTATTGCGCAGCGGGTCTGGTACTTTGTATAAATATCTGATAAGAGCGTTTATATGTTATTAACAATCTCTACTACCCATGTGCCGGCTGCTGATCTGAGCTATTTGTTGCACAAGCACCCTGCAAAAGTGCAATCAGTAGATATCTCAACTGGTAAAGCACATATATTTTATACTGTGGCGAGTGAATACCAATGTACTGTTTGCCTGCTGCTGGATATTGACCCTATAGGCCTTGTAAGAAAGACCGGATCTGCGGGTAATGACTTTGCCCTGGAACAATATGTAAATGACCGGCCTTATGTAGCCAGTTCTTTTATGAGTGCTGCTATTGCGAAAGCGTTTGCATCAGCCATGAATGGCCGTTGTAAAGACAAGCCGGGGTTAGTTACAGTAGCAATACCTTTTGTGGTGACTATTGCTGTATTGCCTATTCGTGGTGGGGAGCAACTGTTAAGGCAGCTGTTTGAGCCATTGGGTTATTCGATAGCGCTTGTTCAGCATGTGGCAGATCCTGCTTTCCCTACATGGGGCAATAGCCGGTACTATACCGTAACCCTTCGTAATACCATTACGTTGCAACAACTATTGTCTCATTTGTATATACTGATACCGGTATGTGATAATGACAAGCACTATTGGGTAGGAGAACATGAAATAGAGAAGCTGCTGGAAAAAGGACAGCATTGGTTACCCGGTCACCCTGCACGAGAACTGATCACAATGCGGTACCTGCGCCATCAGCAGAAATTATATAACCAGGCGCTGGATATATTGTTGAAGGACGAACCTGATGAGGAAGAGGATGTTCAACCTGAAGAGAAAGCTCCGGTAAGGATACACGATCTGCGTTTACAAATGGTACGTGATGAATTGCTGAAGCTTTCAGTACGGCGCGTGGCTGATCTTGGTTGCGGAGAAGGGAAGTTGTTAAAACTATTGCTGGCTGAAAAACAATTTGCCTTTATACTGGGTATGGATGTAAGCTATCGTGCACTGGCCATTGCAAAGGATAAACTGAGAGTGGAAAAATTACCTGTTTATCAGCAAAAACGTCTGCAACTGATACAGGGCTCGCTATCCTACCGTGACACCCGCATTGAAGGTTATGATGCAGCTGTGCTAGTAGAGGTAATAGAGCATATGGATGAACCTCGCCTTGCGGCTATGGAAAAAGTACTGTTTGAGTACGCCAGACCTGAGCATATAGTCATTACCACTCCTAATGCAGAATACAACGTAAAATTTGAGAAGATGGACGAAGGACAGCTAAGACATAAAGATCACCGCTTTGAATGGACACGTAAACAGTTTGAGGAGTGGGGCAACCGTATAGGGAAAGAGTATGGATACACTACGGTGTATAAGCCTATAGGCGAAGACGATCCCGAAGTTGGGCCATTGACGCAGATGGCCGTCTTTACCAACAAATAGGTTGTGCAGAATAGTTAAACAACTTAATGTATTTACAAAATGACAAAAGACCGAACACATATAAAAGTTCCCGAACTATCACTGGTGCTGCTTGTTGGCGCATCCAGTTCCGGTAAATCAACCTTTGCCCGTAAACATTTTAAGGCTGCAGAAATTATTTCATCAGATACCTGCAGGGCCATGGTAAGTAATGACGAAAATAGCCTGGCTGCTACTACTGACGCATTTGAACTGGCGAGATATATTGCGGGAAAACGCCTGAAAAACGGGCTGCTTACTGTTATTGATGCAACCAATGTGCAGGACGATGCAAGAAAAGATTGGGTAAAACTGGCGCGTGAATACCATGCCATACCTGTTGCAATTGTATTGAATACACCCGATAAGATCTGTGTACAGCGCAATAAAGAACGAACTGACAGAAACCTGGGTGGGCATGTAATTCCCCAGCAGATAAGACAATTGAGACAAAGTATGAGAAATCTGAAGTTTGAGGGTTTTAGGCATATTATAGAGTTGCGTACAGTGGAACAGATAGATAATGTGGGAAGAATTATACGCGACCCGTTGTATAACAATAAAAGAGGGGAAATGGGGCCGTTTGATATAATAGGCGATATCCATGGTTGCTATGATGAATTGATGTTGCTACTTGCCAAATTGGGTTATGAAGAAAAAGAAGGTTTGTTATTACATCCTGAAGGAAGGGTGCCTGTTTTTGCAGGTGACCTTGTAGACAGGGGCCCTAAAACACCGCAGGTGTTGGCGCTGGTAATGAAGTTGGTACAGGCCGGTAAAGCATGGTGTGTACCTGGTAACCATGATATAAAACTGATGAAATGGCTAAATGGCAAAGCTGTTCAGCCGGTACATGGTTTACAACAGTCAATAGATCAATTGATATTGGAGACAGCTGACTTCAGGGAAGAGTGCAAAAAGTTTATCGACGGGCTTGTAAGCCACAATGTATTTGATGATGGTAACCTCGTAGTAGCACATGCTGGTTTGCGTGAAGAAATGCACGGGAGAGGCTCAGGTGCTGTACGCGAGTTTTGCCTGTATGGCGAAACTACCGGCGAGACAGATGAGTTCGGTTTACCAGTACGCTACAACTGGGCGGCAGATTACAGGGGTAAGGCAATTGTAGTGTATGGGCACACGCCTGTACCTGCACCGGAATGGCTGAACCGTACCATTGATATTGATACTGGCTGCGTATTTGGGGGTAAGCTTACTGCATTGCGCTATCCTGAAAAAGAGCTGGTAAGTGTAGATGCGTTGCAAACCTGGTGTGAACCAATGCGTCCTTTAAGTTATAAAGGCGATACAGTGAGCCTGCAGCAGGAGTATGATGATGTATTAAACATCAGTGACTTTACCGGCAAACAGGTTGTTACTACCAAGCATGGCAACAGCGTAACTATACGGGAGGCTAACGCAATTGCTGCGCTGGAAGTGATGAGCCGGTTTGCTATTAACCCCAAATGGCTTATTTATCTGCCGCCTACCATGAGCCCTTCTGAAACCAGCAGCCAGGAGAACTATCTGGAACATCCGGCAGAAGCATTTGAGTATTACAGGAACATGGGTATTGCTGTTGTAGCGTGTGAGGAAAAGCATATGGGTAGCAGGGCCATTGTAATTGTTGCCCGTACTGAACAGGTAGTACAACGTGTATTTGGAATACGAGACGAGGGCATTGGCGTTATTTATACGAGAACAGGCCGTGCCTTCTTTAATGATAAGGCTACTGAACAGGCTTTTCTACAAAGGATAAATATTGCATTGGAGACCACGGGATTTTATGAACAGTTTAATTCTGAGTGGGTATGCCTGGATTGTGAATTGATGCCCTGGAGCGCCAAAGCTCAGTTGTTGCTGGAGAAACAATGCAGTGCAGTAGGAGCTGCAGCAACCAACGCACTTGCTGCTACGGTGCAGCAATTGGAGAAGGCTGTAAATCATAACCCACAAGCTGATGGTCTGTTAGAGCGTTATGCGCAGCGTTTACAGCGGTCTGAACAATTTGTACAGAGCTATCGTCCTTATTGCTGGACGGTGAACACCCTGGATGATTATAAACTGGCACCATTTCATATACTGGCAACAGAAGGAAAAACATGGACCAGCGAAAGCCATGAATGGCATATGACCAACATTCGTAAGCTGTGTGAAGGTGACAGGTTAATACTATTGCCTACACAGTATAAAATGGCAGACCTGTATAATGAGGCAAGTGTACAGGATGCTACGGATTGGTGGTTGTCGCTCACTGGCAAAGGAGGAGAAGGTATGGTAGTAAAGCCTTCGCAGTTTCTTGTTAAAAATGAAAAAGGATTAGTACAGCCGGCTATTAAAATAAGAGGCAGTGAATATCTGCGCATTATTTATGGTCCCGAATATGATGCACCTGCTAATCTGCTAAGGCTGAGATCCAGGGGGCTGTCGGGCAAGCGCTCATTGGCCTTGCGTGAGTTTGCATTGGGGTTGGAAGGCCTGGACAGGTTTGTGAATAAAGAACCTCTCTGCAGAATACACCAGTGTGTATTTGGTGTGCTGGCTCTGGAAAGTGAGCCTGTTGATCCGAGGTTATAAAATTCATTTATTACGGAAGACTTCCGTTTGTTATCTGACAATTATATGAAACTTGAATTTCTTGCTGATCTTACAGCAGGTGGTAAGTACAACCCATCTATAAAAAAATTGGTACGGTTATATGATTTCGGTACGGAAGAAGCCAGGCTATTTCAACAGGCTATCCGTAATAGTATTGTTGAATGCAATGGAACGCTGGGTCTGGCAGATCTTGAATTCATCGAATTGGTTAACTGCAATGTGACTTTCAGGATTGCTGAAGAAGATACCGGATTAACAACAGGGGATGATGTATTTTTTTTCTGTGATCTTATGTTGCCAACGTATAAAGAAATGCTGGATATAATTGACGTGTTTTGTAAAGAAAGGAAATCTTATGGGCATAACTGGCTGTATGATCCCTGGGAAAGCGGCGTAAAATCACACATAGAATTTTTATTTTCACCCGGCGGAACCTGGTAATAATAACGGAAGTTATCCTTGTACAAGGACTACTTCCATGAAACTCTACATGCTTATGGAACAGATCATCAAAACACCACAGCAGGTAGCCGAAAGGTTACAATACTGGTTTTTACGGTATTATAAAATAGATGCCGCAGAACTAAACGGTACAGAAGTGTTTACTTTTTTCCACCTGTTACCGCAGCATACCAGCACGTGGGTGTTGACTGCTTTACAATTGCAGGAATACGAAATACCTGTACTGGCATTGCGCTGTAATAATGAGGAATACATTATTAATACTACCGAAAGGTTTGCACGTGTTACTGCTGAAGGTTGTAAAAGTATTAGCTATAAAGATTTTGATGGTCACAAGGGGTATAAATCTCTACAGGCATTTCCTCTATCTGAACCCAAAATAACAGCGGCTCATATAAAATCCAATGGATCGTTTGCTACGTTCCTGATCCGGACTAAAGATGGAAGTATTACTGAATGGACAATTCCTACCGGTGAGGCCGGTTTTGCATTCTGGAGTGTTACTCAGCGGTGTGAAGTAATGAGAAGAAGATACCTTATTGTTAAGCAATGAATATATAATGCAGGATTGTTATAGGAGAATTCAGGATAAGAGAGAGTTTTAACCTGACTGGACGTGGCTTGGTTGCTTTGAGCGATCTGCTTTCTGGAACCATTAGAAAATGGCAATGTTATTACTTTTTATACCGGCACTTATAATGTCACCCGGACAATTATGTAGTGTGGAAATTGCTGATAATACAAGTGAAAGGGCCTATTTTATAGATCTTTTATTTGTGTATGAAAATGAGGAGGAGCGTAAGGTTTTTGAAGCACAAAAGCTGCCTGAACAAATAGTAGAGATAATGAGACCTGTTGAATAAAGGGAAGTCGTCCTTTTTAAAGGACGACTTCCCTTTATGAGTATTAAAGAAAATTTACTTTCCCTGTTTCCATATCATATACTGCACCTATTATTTTAATAGCATGCTCATCTTCCATCTGCTTCAGGATAGGACTTTGTGCACGGATCACTTCAATAGCGTGACGTACATTTTCAGCACATACCTTCTCTACAAACTCAGCATTGGTTGATTTCTTTTCACCGGTATAGGAGGCCAGGTTTTTTACTGCAGGCTGGATCTTTGCCAACATCGCTGTAATGTTGCCCAGTTGTACGCTGTCGATTGCCGATTTAATAGCGCCGCAATACGCATGACCTAATACCAGGATGACTTTGGCGCCCGATACTTTACAACCAAATTCCATACTGCCCAGGATATCCTCATTCACAATATTGCCTGCCACACGGGCAACAAAAAGATCACCAATACCCATGTGAAAGACATCTTCTACCGGCACACGTGAGTCGAGACAAGAGAGAATAACTGCTTTGGGAAATTGACCCAATGCTGCTTTACGGATCCGTTCGGATGAATTGCGGACTACCAGCCTGTCTTCCGTATATTCCTGGTTGCCGCTTTTTAGCCTGGATATAACAGTGTCCGGAGTAAGCTGGGCCTGTTCTTCAGCAGTCAATACGCGTGTGGTTAGTACATGTGCACCGGGAATGTTTATGTCGTCAGTAGTAACGGCAGGTGTTGCCGGTGGTGTTTCCTTGCATGCATAAAAGAAGATGCTGGTCATCAGGCACAGAAAGGCTTGTTTGCTTGTCATAACAAATGTTTTAAAAAGATAAATAGGTGTGCTAATAACCAGTGCGGAAAACCAGGTGTTACGTGCAAAACGGGTAATAGTGTGCAGAATGCCTTGCTAAATTTAATGAAAACCGGGATGCGAAGGATCAAAACGTTTTAAGGTATAAAGTATAAGGTGGTGTGTCACTTGATCTGCTTCCCTACTGATAACCCCTAAGATATCTAGGATGCAGGGCAACTGTTAAACGAAAAAGGAGGAGAACACCGAGTAGATTCTCTCGGAGTTAATAGTAGTCGATAAGAGATAAGTTGTCGTAATGTAAGATTAGAGAGTACCTTTGAAGGTCATTGGTTCTAAATGGTAGTATTGACTATAAGCACCTTGCACAATGAATATCTCAGGTTTAGATGCAAAGTTGAATACGCGGTAGAGGTAAAAGCTTGAAGCATTATTTGTCGCGAAAAAGACTTCTCGTTTAGTGAGGTAGATGGGTGTTTCTTTAGAAAGTTTGGTGGTTTTTACTTCTATGAATCTGTCGGTACCATTCTCGTTTTTTGACAGTATATCATAACCGGCTCCATCACCTTGTTGTTTAGAGACCCATTCTATTTTATCGGCTAAGGCTTCTTTGCCTGTCGTTTAGTTAGTGACTGGTGAAGACACCAGCCACGGGAGAGTCCCCCGACGGGTGTCCCCACCCGCCGGAATGAAAGATCTTAACTAAACGACATTAAGCCGGCAGTCGTGTGGGTAAGCTGCGAGCCGCGAGAAAACAAGTTGGTAGTGGGCAATTTGCAGTTGCATCTTTCCGACTTCCTTCCTCCTTCTTTATTTCTGATTCCACATTCCCTATTTCTCATTTGTTTTTCCTTGTGCCTTTCCTGCGAAATTTTACTCCCGTATTTCTTACTTCGTATTTTCCTTGTGTTTTGAACCTTGTGTCTTTTTCCGACCTCAGACCTCAGACTTCGGTTTTCGCCTTCTTCCATCTTCTTGCATTGCCGGGGAGTACGCAATCTGATCTTTTTCTTTTTGATGTGCCGGATAACAGGGTAGCTGATCTCTTTTCGATAGCCCCAGTGGTAAAGTTGTAGCTCCAATGCCTGCACGATGTCGTCATCACATTTTCCTTCTCTCAGCAGTTGTGTAGCAATGCCCGTGAGCTTTTGGTATAACTCAAACATTTTCCAGCTTTCCGGTAATTTCCTGTACACGATTGATGCCAGCCTGGCTCCTCTGCCCAGGCGACGGGCATTTGCCATCGTATTGGTAAACCGCTTGCTGGTCTTTACCCGCTGACTGCTAAGGGAGCTTTTCTGCCGAAAGTACCACTTGTCACCTACCCGGTAAAAGGTGACGCAGCCAAAGGTGCGTTCAAATTTGAAGTATCCTTGTTTTGCCATGTTTGCAAACATACTATGCTGACCAGCCGCTTTCCAAATTCTCCGCCATCTATGCCATTTTTGCCGTTTTTCCCCCTTTTTGAACTAACAGATTGGTTTTTAATGATTTTCCGGAAAGGGGTTATAATAAGCTTGTTATCGTTTGTAGTGCACGTGTTTGGTACGTCTTTAGTTGGTGTTTGTGTTAAAGGCGTATTTTGTAAAAACGAGGGGGTGAGGTGAGTCGTGAGTGGGAACGTGAAAGGTGAAATGTCAAACGTGAAAAGGAGCGTGAATCGGCAGAGGGCAATCGTGAGACGTCAGTCGTGAATCGTGAGTAGTCCCTGCTGCTTCGTCAAACGTGAAAAGTGAAACGTGAAATACTGTTGCTGTATTTGCTCGCAACTCGTAGCTCAAAGCCCGCAGCTTGTATTTGCGTTAAGCGTTCCGCGTTGAGCCTTCGGCTTTCCTTCGACATTCAGCATTCGGCATTTTCTTCCCCGCCCTAAAGGACAGGGCAAGTATAAGAATAGAATATCTTATCCAAACCAAGTCTGTTTACCGGCTAAAGCCGGACATTGTACTGTTTATCGATCGCTGAAGCCATCTTTACTACTCTTAACTAAACGACATTGATTCCCTAGTGGTTAAGTTCTTGTTTTTGCCCTACTTTAATTATATTGTAGTCGTATTAATCCCCTTTCATTTGCCCCATTTATTATACGTTGAAGGCTTGTTGTCCGAAAAAGCAAAAGACATGCTGAGCGATGCAGATATATATCCTGAGTTCCCTTTTGCTGATTGGCTGTTTATGAGCTTTGCGTTAGACGATGTGCCGTTGAATACTGTGTTTAATCAGTTAGTAGTGCATGGAAGCTCACAGATTAGTTATCCTGTTAATGCCTGTTTGATAAAAATAACACAGCAATTTTTTAAACTCTTTGATGAAGTACCAAGTGGCTGGAAAACCATCTGTCTTGTTCAGTTTGATGAGCCTTCCTATAAATTCGTGAAAGGGGTACTACCGGTATTAGAAACCTGGAGTTATAAGATTCAATACGACCTGATCTCAGATGAAAGCCAGAAGTCTGAGATTGGTAGTTAACAATTGACATTGCGTCCCCGCGTCATTGCGGTTAAGTCCCTCTGCGTAAACCTCTCGTGCTCTCCTTTCTCTGCGGTTGGTAATAGAACACTGTCTGTATCAAAACCGTACACCCGCTTTACACCTTAACGTATAAGCCTTTCATTTATAATCTGCTGTAAACCGGCACTTTGTTGGTGGTAAAAGGGCTGTTAATCTTCCCTTACCACCATTTAACAATAGCCATGCTTAAAAACTATCTGAAAGTAGCTCTCCGCTCGCTGTTGAAAAACAAGACTTTTAGCTTTATTAATATCGCAGGACTAGCTATGGGTACCTTGTGTTGCCTGTATATCCTGCTATATGTCCAGGATCAGTACAGTTATGATAATCATCATAAAAACGCTTCAGATATTTACCGGATCACTACCTGGCTTAGTCTTACCGGTGACCAGCATAATAACAGTACCTGCTCACCACCCATAGCGCCTACCATGAAGCAGGACTTTCCAGAGGTGCAGCAGTTTACCCGTGTAATTCCTACCGGTTTGCTTGGCGCTAAGCAGCACCTGTTGCGTTACCAGGATAAGTCTTTCTATGAAACAGATGCACAGTTTGTAGATTCTACTTTTTTTGAGGTGTTCAGCTATCACTTTGTAGCCGGTAGTGCAAAAAATGTGTTGACTGAGCCTTACTCCATTGTACTGCTGAAACCCACAGCGGATAAACTGTTTGGGAAAGATAATCCTGTTGGTCAAACAATTTCTATTGATAATGCCTATGGCAAACACGATTTTAAGGTAACTGCCGTGGTAGATGAAAGCCTCGGTAAAAGCCATATTAAAGGCAATATGTTCATTACTATGAACAGCGGCGGCATTGGTGAATATGTACGTCGCAATACCATGTGGGCCGGCAATAATTTTGCCAATGGCTATGTGAAACTTCAACCCGGGGCAGACGTAGCTGCATTGGATAAAAAGCTACCTGCCTTCCTGGATAAGTATGGTCGTGAGCAGTTGAAGGAAATAGGTATGCAGAAAAAACTGCACCTGCAACCAGTAACAGCGATCCATACTACTACGGGATATGAAGTGGAGATGAGTAAAACAGTGAGTCCTTCTTTTTTGTATATCCTGGTGTTGATCGCAATAATGATCCAGGTAATTGCCTGTATCAATTTTATGAATCTTTCTACTGCACGAACCTCCAGGCGTGCAAAGGAAGTAGGTGTGCGTAAAGTGATTGGTGCCCGCTCGCAGGATTTGGTGAAGCAATTCCTGGGAGAATCCTTCCTGCTTTGTTTGCTGGGTGTGGCAATAGCAGTTCCTTTATTACTGATACTGTTGCCCTGGTTGAACTCGATGACCAATGCGGTTATTCAATCTTCTTTTCTGAAAGATTACAGGGTATGGCTGCTGTTGGCGGGATTGGTAATAGTAACCGGTTTTGTGGCAGGTAGCTATCCTGCCTTCTATCTCTCTGCCTTCAGGGTTATTAAAGTGTTGAAAGGTAATTTCAGCAATCATGTGTCCGCTGGTGGCATCCGTAAGTCGCTGGTAGTATTCCAGTTTGTGCTTTCCATTATACTGATTGCAGGGATCATCATTATTTATAGTCAACTGAATTTTATTAAGAATAAAGACCTGGGTTTTGAAAAAGACCAGCGGTTGATCTTCAGTTTTCATACTGATGATGCTGTGAATAAAATGCCTGCGTTTATGGAAGGCCTGAGACAGCTGGCAGAAGTAAAGGCCGTAACCAGGTCTAATAATTACCTGAGCCAGTTTGTAGCGCAGGATCATGGTGTATTTCCATCGGGCGGTAATATGACAACGGCTATCGATGCTCAGAATATCAGTACCGATGAGTTTTTCATAAAGGCAAATGGCATTAAGATCATCAGCGGTCGCGATTTTCAACTGAATGACAGTGGTAAAGTGCTCATAAACGAAACACTTTGTAAACGCTTGGGCTTTACAACTGAAACGGCTATTGGCAACCGGTTGTACACAGAGTATAAGCCTGATCCTGTTACTTATGTGGAAGTGGCTGGCGTGATGAAAGACTTTAATTATAATTCACTGCACGGAGAGGTAAAGCCTTTTATGCTGGTGTATGATCCAAAGCGCGGAGACCTTTCAACCATTGTGGTGGCTGCCAATAGCAACAATTACAAGAGCCTGTTGAGTAAAATGGAAGTTGCCTGGAAAAAGGATTTCCCGGAAATACCTTTTGAGTATGCCTTCCTGGATGCAGAAGTGCAGAAGCAGTATGAAGCGGAGATCACACTCGCGAATATTATTAACTCCTTCACCTTTATGGCTATCCTGATCTCCTGCCTGGGCTTGTTTGGCCTGGCAGCGTTTAGTGCTGAACAACGTAATAAAGAGATTGGCATCAGGAAAGTATTAGGCGCGAGCGTAAGCGGTATTGTGCAATTGTTGTCTAAAGACTTTTTGAAACTGGTACTTATTGCCATTATCATTGCCACTCCTATAGCCTGGTGGGCTATGCACAAATGGCTGCAGGCGTTTGCCTACCGTGTTACATTAAGCTGGTGGATGTTTGCCGCGGCAGGGGTAGCTGCAATTGCGATCGCTTTACTGACAGTAAGTTCACAGGCGATCAAAGCAGCGTTGATGAACCCGGTGAAGAGTTTGAAATCAACGGAATAATGTACAGACTATTGAACTGCTAGGCACTGGGATGCCAGGTAGCGCGAAGATGTTTTACAATACATGAGAGAAGGATTGTACCGCGAGGTGCAATCCTTCTTTGTTTTATTAATGTGCGAATGTGCAGATGATTAAACCGCCAAGGCTCAGGGATGGCAGGTAGGGTAAAGATGTTTTACAATTGCCCTAGCTTAAATCTTTCAGTGCTTTTTTGTAATCATATTGTATATCCTCATGTAAGGTAGATAGCGCTTTGTTGATCTTTGTGATCTGTTGACTATACAGGTTGATGAGTATTGTGCTTTTGTGGAGCGCTATGCCGGATTCTTTGAGCTGTGTGCAGAAATGGATCAGCAGTTCAGCTTCCGCCTGTTTGCTACCCATGTATTTGATGTGTTTGTTGATAATACGGAGGATCTTGCGTAATGTCTTTTTAGCGAAATAAAGCTGGGTAGTATTTACCTCGGTAAAACCTTCTTCTGTTTGCTGTTTTACCATGTTGATATAAGCATCCTGGTCGTTTGCTTCGAATAAGAGGTAGGTAAGCAGTTCCTTGTTCTCCTTTTTAAATTTCGCCAGTCGTACACACAATTCCAATACCTGTGCCGGTGGTATTTGTTGTAATTCTTCTTTTAGTTCGTGAACGGTCGCTGTTTTCAACGTTATAAGTTATAGGTTATAAGTTTTAAGTAAACTAACCGCGGAGAACATGAGTAACAAGAGGTTTACGCAGAGGCTCTCTGCGTGAAACCGGCCTCCCATTTTCTCTGTAACCGGATAATTGACTGCACAAACTTACAACCTACAACTTATTACTTATAACTTACCTGGCTATTGTCACCTGTCTCGTCTGCGAGCCCTGCTGCGTGGTAAGTTTTAGAATATAAACTCCTGAAGCAAGATTACCTGTATTAACCCTTACCTGGTGATTGCCTGAAGCAAGGCTACCCTGTTTTACCGTGCGTACCAATGCGCCCTGCAGGTTGTACAGCGATAGGTTTACTGCACCTGCCTGCGGCAAAGAAAACCGGACATTGGTATAGGAAGTAAATGGATCAGGATAATTGCTCAGCACAAATTTATTTGCCAGGTCATCTGCGGCAATGGCACTGCTTACGGTAGTGGATGTTGCCGGGTACGAAGAGGTGCTGGCCACCTTGGGTGCAGTGTAAGTAACCTTTACATATACTTTTTGCGAAGGATTACTGCTGCTGGTATTTTTCACTTTTACCGTGTACATGCCAGTGGAAGAAGGTGTATAGGTAAGAGTTTGATTGCCGGTACCACTTACCGTTTGTACAGAGGTGCCCCCGGAATTATACAGTGTTACAGTGAGATTGGGCGTTGTGTTGGCAGGATATAAGTTTACGGTAATGGTTTTGCCGGTTTCATCAAACACACTGCCTACAGTGCGGAGGCTGGTAGAACTGGCAGGTAATGCACCTCCCTGCTGTAATGAACTGGCATGAGAGTCGCCGAGATCATCGGCCATTTCCCACTCCTGCGTAGTGCTGCGTTGTGACGGACTGAAGCCGCCTGTTACGCCTGTTGGTCCCCAGATGCAGTAACCGCGACGTGTATTGCTGCCATCACATGGTGGTACATAGATGGTAGCTTTGCCGGTAGCATCTGTCCAGATATCGCTGGTGTTGGCCCCGGAATAATCGTGCAGTTGCACATTGGCGCCAAAGTCGGTTTGGATGGTAGCGTTTTGCCAGGTATTCCAGTTGTCGTTGATACCGATAATAGCATAACTGTTTTCTGGTCCGGCATTATAACCTCTTTCAATGATCAGGAGGTCAGAAGCCTGCCAGCGTACTTTGTAACTGCCTTTTTTGAAATTCAGTTTTTGGTGACACCAGATGATATTGGCAATCGCATCACGCACCGGCAGGTCGGTTGTACTGGTAGGCTGATGTGTGTAGCGCTTGCTGGTTCCGCCAACATCAAACAGGTCTTCAAAAAACACCTGTGGAGATCCGTCCACTGCAAAAGTGATAGCATAAGCTGCTGCCAGTCTTGCATCAAAAGGATCGATATGTCCGCCACCCAGTTCATTGCCGCTGTCCCATCCTGTATAGTTACCATTAGAGTCTTTTATCGGACGGAAAGTATCGTGATTGTTTACAAAAGGAACGGTACGATAGCGATTGGTTTGCTGTGCACCGGCGATGTTAGAAAGGTTATAGCTACCGCCGGCACTTACCATATCCTTTACTGCCTGGCGGAGGCTGAAGTCAAAAGTTCCTACCAGGTCCTCTGTGCCACTGTTACTGGTTTTTACATTGTTGATCCAGGTATCTAGATCACTGGCGCTACCCACATATTCACCAACGGCAAACATATTAGCGCCGCCACCTGCCCAACTGGCATTGTACTTGGCATTCCACAGAAAATCCTGTACCGCCCAATAGGGATAGTTCTTCACGGCATCAAAACGGAACCCATCACTGCCGGTTTGTTTTTTGAACCATACCAGCCAGTCGCGGGCACTTGTACGCATGTAGTCGCTTGACTGTGCAGGGTTGTAAGTAGCGTTGGAACTGGTGCCATAGGCAGTAGATTCATAACTGATATCCGGACCAAAAAGGATCGCATCCCAGTCGTTGGTATTGTAATGATTGTTGTACTGGTTGGGATAAAAGTTTTCCCAGTTCTTGGGCCAGCGTCCGGAACGGGCAAGATAGTTGGCGCGTGTTTCGGCACTGGCAGGAGTAGCATAACTCACATAACGGAAGTTTTTATAGCCGCTGTTGGTGAGTAATGAGGTAGCATTAGAGTCTACGCCTCCGGCACCAGTGGATGAGCCGGCATCACTCATGTGATTTAATACTATGTCCTGTATTACATCCATGCCGTTTGCATGAAGCACAGCAACAAGACGCAGCAGTTCATTTTTATTGCCCACCCTTGTTTTCAGGCTTCCTTTCTGGTATTTGTCGCCCAGGTCGTAGTTATCAAAAGGGCCATAACCAACGCTGCCTGTTCCGGCATTTTTGATACAGGGAGGGATCCATACGGCATCAATACCAAGGTCGCGAAGACGGGGAGCAAGATCAGCAAGGTAATTGCTCCAGCCATTGGAGTAGTTATTATTCCAGTAATCCCACCAGAAGCCCTGTAGTACAACTTTGCCATTCCAGGGATTTTGAGCAGGGGAAGAGAGAAAAGAAAAGAGTAACAGGAAGGCAGTGGCATACAGCCGCCACCGACGGAGTAGAATTTTCATATAACAAGTGAGTTTAATGGTGAATAATGGTACTGTGTAGAAGTTACACATTGTTTGCTGGATAACAAAAAAAGATTATGTGTTGCTTGTAAAGTGAAGATTGTGAATTGATTATTGAAAATTGAATATGAGCAGCTCTGTCAGGATAGGTATGTAATAATATTTCGAGCCAAAGGCTTTGAGTCCTGGAGCTGAGACACCTGTCGGAGATATTTTCGTCGTTTATCTCTTCATCAGGCACTAAATAAAACGACATCATCGGTGCTGGTGGGAGGTATTGAATATGAGATTGTGGAATGTTATTCTATCTTTGCATTTCCGAATCATTTCGGCTGCTGACATCTCCGCCGGGGCAGATGGTTACCCAAGCCCCAAGAACTATCTCTTTTATTTTTACCAAATTAAAGAAAATGTCTTCTATTGAGTTTTTTTGCGATGCCAATGGCATTGAGCAAAATGCTATGGAGCAGTTGCAGCAGTATGCTCAGAAGCCTTATGTAGAGGCTGTTTGTGCATTTACCGACATTCATTTTTGCCAGGAAAAAGCACTTCCTGTAGGAGTGGCTTTTCGTACAAGTGAATATTGTTATCCGTTGATCACGGGTAAAGATATTGGCTGTGGTGTAATGTATCTTAAAATCGATAAGAGCTATTGGTTAAAGCCATTTGATAAAAGTGCGCATTACCAGGCTTTGAACTTTGCCCACAACCAAATGACTGATGATGGATTGGGCGGTGGTAATCACTTTTTAAGTATCGAGGAAGATGAACAGGCTGTGTACATCATTTGCCATACAGGTACACGCGATAGAGGTATTGCCCTATACCAGCATTGTTTGCAACTAACCCGTGATTATTCTGATAAGATCGGACAACAGGTTGATTATGTACACAGAGATTTTCTTACGGAAGATTTTATGCAGTATTACGAGCATATCCTGCAGTTTGGATATGAAAGACGTAAGAACTTTTGTATCAAGACGTTGATCTTTTTGCAGAATGCGTATTACGTATTGTGTGATAAGACTGCTATCAGCAGAGGCTACCTGCGTACGAATTATAAAACTGTTGCAGATAGAGGGATGCTGCATGGAACACCATACCTGCTGGAAGATTCAGTGCATAATCATTTGCGCTTTACAGACGATTATATTGTACATCGCAAAGGCAGTACAGAAATTGCGGTAGGCAAAACAGTGGTTATTCCATTATCAATGTCACGGGGAAGTTTACTGGTGCAGGCTATTTCAAAACATGCTGCTGAAACCGCCCTCTCTTCTTGTGCACACGGTGCCGGAAGAAGGCTGTCGCGCTTTGATGCTATGAAGTACTGGAAAACGGTACTGAAAGAAAAACAGCGTAAGGCTTATAAAGAGCGTTTCAGTGAATTGCTTAATCGCAGTGGCGATTTTCCGAATGGTTATATCCAGGAGTTTGATTTTGCTTATAAAGAGGCGACAGATATTTTTATTCATCAGCCTTATTTGAAAAGAATAACACAAACGACTCCCGTAGTAACTATTAAATACACGGAAATTTAAAAGAAGAGGCCGGGACCAGCATGATCCCGGCCTCTTCTTTTACCCCTCTCTGTAACAATTTCGCGATATAAATGTTATAACGTTGTAACAACAAACCTTTATGGAATTAGGTATTTACACTTTTGCAGAACTAACCCCCGATCCGCAAACCGGCAAAATGATCACGGCGCAACAGCGTATGCAGGATCTGATGGAAGAAATTGAACTGGCTGAGCAGGTGGGGCTGGATGTATTTGCTATCGGCGAGCACCATCGCCCTGAATATATTGTTTCTTCTCCCGCAGTGGTATTAGCCGCTGCTGCAGCACGTACAAAAAAGATCAGGCTCTCCAGCGCTGTTACGGTATTAAGTTCTGATGATCCTGTGCGCGTGTTCCAGGATTTTGCAACAGTGGACCTGATCTCCGGTGGCCGCGCAGAGATCATGGCAGGCCGCGGTTCATTTATTGAATCATTTCCGTTGTTTGGTTACAGCCTGGATGATTACGACGAGTTGTTTGAGGAAAAGCTGGACCTGTTGGTGCAGCTCAATGAAAAAGAAAAGATCACCTGGAAAGGCAAATTCAGGCCGGCCATTAATAACCTGGGTGTATATCCCCGGCCGGTGCATGATAAGCTGCCAATATGGGTTGCTATTGGCGGTACCCCTGCCTCTATTATGCGGGCAGCGAAGATGCAATTGCCTATGGCATTGGCAATCATTGGCGGTGAGCCACGCCGTTTTGCGTCATTGATACAGCTTTACCGTGATACTGCAGCAAAAGCTGGCCATGATGTGAATGCCTTGCAGGTTGGTATTAACTCGCATGTATTTATAGCCGATACATCACGGGAAGCGGCTGACATTTTTTATCCTACCTATGCAGCTGCTATGACCAAGCTGGGTCGTGAACGTGGCTGGCCTCCTATGAATCGTAGCCAGTACGAGGCAATGCGTGCTGAACATGGTTCCCTGCTGGTAGGTAGCCCGCAGGAAGTGACAGATAAGATTTTATACGAATACGAGCTGTTTGGCAATACCCGCTTTCTTGCACAGATGAGCGTGGGCACTATTCCGCATAAGCAAATGATGCGTTCCATTGAATTGTTTGGTACTGTGGTGGCACCTGCAGTGAGAAAGGCAGTGGCGGTAAAGTAGTTATCAATTACTTAAAAGTTATAATAAAAAGAGAGGCGAAATAATGCTTCTCTTTTTTTATTGGAATGTATATTTGGGTACATTGAATTGCATATGAAAGTTTTGTTATTCCTGCTTACATCTTCTATTGCCTTTTCTGTTAATGCACAAATGACGTCCGGCATTACCGGTAAACCAGATACCTCTTTCGCAAACTATAGTGCTTACGTTAAAGAATTGAAAAGACATCCTGAGATAAAACTGGTGCAGGAGTTTTCTTTTGCAACTGTACAGGAACAAAAAAATGTAGTGTACTGTACAACAGGGCAACGCTCATTACTGCTGGATGCATTTTATCCGAAAAAGAAAGCGAAGAAAAAAAGTACTGCAATCCTTATCATTCACGGCGGTGGCTGGCGTTCGGGTAACCGGGCACAACATCACCCGCTGGCACAGCAACTGGCCAACCTGGGATATGTATGTTTTACGCCTGAGTACCGTTTGTCAACAGAAGCATTGTACCCTGCGGCAGTATATGATCTGAAAGCTGCTTTGCGCTGGGTGCGGGCAAATGCAAAGAAATATAATGTGGATACAGCCAGGGTAGTGGTAATGGGGTTTTCTGCCGGTGGCGAACTGGCTGCTTTTCTGGGGGTGACAGGTAATAAGACTGCTTATGAAGGCGATAGCTGTAATAAGACATATAAAACGAATGTAAATGCGGTGGTTGACCTGGATGGTACACTTTCCTTTGTGCATCCTGAGTCCGGCGAAGGCAATGATACCAAATCCATCTCCGCAGGAACATACTGGTTTGGCTATTCCCGGAAAGACAATCCGGCCTTGTGGGAAGAGGCTTCGCCTTTGACACATGCAGGCAGTAATACACCGCCTTTTCTTTTTATCAATAGCGGCGTTGACAGGATGCACGCCGGCCGGGATGATTTTCGTAAAATACTGGATCAATATAATATCTATTCAGAAGTACAGGGCTTTCCTGATTCGCCACATACATTTCCTTTGTTGCAGCCCTGGTTTGACCCAATGGTGTCTTACATCGATACCTTCCTGAAAAAGGTATTCAAATAAACAGATCGATCTTTCTTTTTACCTTTCAGGCTGAATTGTGCCAACATGAGTGAGGTATTAAGACAGCATATTGAAAAGATCACCCCATTAACTGACCAGGAGTTTGATTATATCCTGTCTCACTTTGTGTTTAAATCATTAAAGAAACACCAGTTCCTGGTGCAGGAAGGAAATGCCGTTCTCCATGACTTTTTTGTTGTGAAAGGCTTGCTGAAAGCCTATTATACCAGCGACGGGGGTAAAGAGCACATTATGCAATTTGCTATGGAAGACTGGTGGATCACCGATTACCAGGCTTATAATAATCAGGCGCCTGCTATCCTGAATATCGATTGTGTAGAAGATGTGGAACTATTTGCCTTGTCGTTTTACAACAAAGAGAAGCTTTGTTCGGAAATGCATAAGATGGAACACTTCTTCAGGAAGAAGACCAGCGGTGGTTATGTAGCTTTGCAAAGAAGGATACTGTCGCTGCTGAACAATGATGCGAAAGAACGTTATGAGCAATTTATAAATCTCTACCCCAGTTTATTGCAACGGGTGCCTAAAGCAATGATCGCTTCCTTTCTTGGCGTATCCCGCGAAACCCTCAGCCGCTTATCTGCATAGTGTGATCTATGTCACACTAAAGTAGTGACCTGCCTCCTGTGTCATTATCCCTGTTGTAGCCAACTTTGTATCTCATTAAACGAACAAAATGAGAAAGGCTACTCTATTACTGACGGCGGGCTTTATGTTTTTAGCTGGTCATGCTTTTTCACAAAACAAAAAAACCAGGGATATGAAATCAAGGATCTTATTTGTGGTAACCAGCCACAATCAAAAAGGCAGTACAGGTGAACCTACTGGGTATTACCTGGGTGAAGTATCTCATCCATGGGAAGTATTACACGATGCCGGATACGAAATTGATTTTGTAAGCCCGCAGGGAGGTAAAGCGCCCGTAGATGGTTTTGACCTGAGTGATCCTGTTAATAAGAAATTCTGGGAAGACAAGAAATATCATGAGAAGGTAGAGCACACCATGACACCGGCGCAGGTAAAGGCAGAAGATTATGATGCTATTTTTTATGCAGGTGGACATGGTGCTATGTGGGACCTGGCAGATAATAAAGAATTAGCAGCTATTGCTGCAAAGATCTATGAGAAAGGTGGTATTGTAAGTGCAGTGTGTCATGGCCCTGCCGGATTAGTAAATATTAAGCTGAGCAATGGAAAATACCTGGTAGCCGGTAAAAAGGTAAATGCTTTTACAAATGAAGAGGAGAAGGCTGTAGGGCTGGATAAGATAGTACCCTTTTTGCTGGAAAGCCAGCTGATTGAAAGAGGCGTTCAGTTTGAGAAATCAGGTTTATGGCAACCACATGTAACTGTTGACGGAAGATTGGTAACCGGTCAGAACCCTGCTTCAGCGGCAGGTGTTGGCAAAGCAGTGTTGACAATATTACAGCAGCAACCGGCTGTTGAAGCAAAATAAGGTAACAGGTGTTGTGTTTTGAATAAGGCAGCGTTGCAAAACGGCTGCCTTATTTCTTTTTATACCCTTTCTATTTAACAACAGGCATGGTTGGGTGGGTTTAAATTGGGATACCGGGTTGAGATAAATTTCTTTGCACCCTGATTAAACACTTATTCCATGACAACGAAACAAATACAATTGGTGAAGAATAGTTGGTCCCTGGTAGCGCAGATGGACCCTGTAACTGTAGGGGATCTTTTTTACAACCGGCTTTTCGATATTATGCCGGAAGTGAAACCGCTCTTTCGGCATGCAATGATGCCTGAACAATCAAAGAAATTGCTATCAATGATAGGCTATGTGATCAATAAGCTGGATAGGCTGGATGATATACTGGATGAAGTTTCGAAGCTGGCTCAACGGCATGTATCGTATGGCGTAAGAGAGGCGCATTATTACGGGGTTGGGTCGGCTTTGTTGTGGACCCTGCAACAAGGTTTGGGAGAGCAATGGACTGATGAAGTAGAAACATCCTGGACAGTGTGCTATGATATGCTGTCATCTGCCATGATACAGGCTTCCTCTGTACCGGGAAAAGTAGCCTGAAAAAAGTGCTTTTTCATGAAGTTTGCTATCATGGAAGTCCCGCAGTGTTGCTGGATTTTTTCATTATATGGAACGATATGATGCTTATCTGTAATGTGAACGGGAATGTTAAAAAGATGAGTGAAAAGTTTGAAAGTATAACTGATATGTATAATTTAAACAACAGTAAAGGATTTACTATGCTGTCAGTGTTTACTGCTGTAGTTTATATTCCAAACTTTAAACCTAAAGGCCGTGAAAGTTATTTTATTTGTTTGTGCTTTTCTTTCTTCTTTTCTGTCAGTTGTTGCTCAAAAAACTTTTATATTAAGTGGTGTCGTTCCTGCTTTATGCAATGGGGCTGAAGTAAAACTTTCAAGTGACGATTCGACTTTCCATATAGCCTATGGGAAGGTTGAAAATGGACAGTTTAAGCTTACAGGTAAATTGCTGGATGATTATCATCAGGTTTTTTTGTCTGTCGATATGGGTGAAAAGCATTACGGAGGCGATCATTTTTTTATAGGACCAGGCGAAATGCAGGTTAAGTTTTCTTCTTTTAAATCTGAATCGGAAGAAGCTGAGATTAATTATTTTAATATCCCTTTTGCTGAAGAGCGAAAGTTGTATGATTCTTTAGTGGAAACAGTTTCACGGAGTTCAGGCTACCTGTATAATTTTTTATGGACTATAAGACAAGGAATTCGACGAGGATATAATGTGGATTCTCTGAACCGGATTTATGACTCTTTAAGACATTTGGTTCCTGAAAGAAGAATGACATTTATAAAATCGCACCTATCTTCTTATTATGCATTACATCTCTTTTATACAGAGATATTTAACAGTGTGCTGTATGATAGTGCTCTATTAACATTCGGGTACTTTGATGATAAGGTTAAACAGTCTGTACTTGGTATAAGAATACAGGAGGAGTTCAGGAAGAAAAAGGGATTGTTGCTAAATAATATAATGCCGGATTTTTCATTTTTCGATAGTAATGGTGGAAGCTACAAACTATCGGGATTTACTGATAAGAAGTATATATTGATTTGCTTCTGGAGTTCTGGCTGTGCGCCATGCATAAAGGGAATTCCGATCTTTAAGGAATTGTATAAGCAATATGAGAGCAAAGGGCTTCAGGTCATTTCCATATCGACAGACAAGTATGAGCCAAGTTGGAAAAGGGCATTAAAGAAATACGAATTACCCTGGCTTCAGACCTGCAACCAGGCGGCATACATGCCTGGTGTCGATATTACAAAGCTGTATGATGTAAATGCTATCCCGCAATATTTTCTACTTGAGCCAAACGGCAAATTAGTGTACCAGAATTCACAGATGCATGATGATGAAAACTACACGTTATTACACAAGATCTTGAAAGAACAGATGCCTTAGTTATTTGTCGGTTGCTGTGCAAGATTGATAAAGGAGCGTGCATATCGCGTGCTCCTTCTGTATTAATTAATGAGTTTAAATAGTGTGTCGCCCAATTGGTGCATATCGCCCGTATCCGTATTGGTTAAAATGATGACTACTTTATCATATGCCTTATCTGTTAATAATAGAGAGTTGAAGCCGTTAATGCTGCCTCCCCGCTCAAGTACAGATTCTGTAAAAGTTTTAGTGTTTTTGTAAAAACCAATGGTGGGGTATCCCCTGCCATAACTAAGATAAATATCCCGCTGGGGCTTTTTTAAAAATTGCTCAATTGTTTCTTTTGATAATAATCTGTTGTCTTTAAGTGCCTGTGTAAGTTTAAAGATATCTTCAGTAGTAGAGTACATAGCGCCGGCACCTGAGTAGTTAGATAAATAAAAGGGGCCATCGTTATATAAAGTATCATTTTTATTTCCCCTGCCAAATGTATAGTTGTGATAGCCATATGCAAGATTGGGTATAATAGAGGATTCCCTGTATAGTCCTGTATTGGTCATGTTTAGAGGCGTCAGGATATTTTCCTGTAAAAGCTGTTTGAATGGTTTCTGCGTAATTACTTCAAGCACCCGGGTTAGTAACACATAGTCAACATTGTTGTAATTGAATGAAATGCTTTTCAATGTGTCATTGGGAGTAACGAATTTCTTAATATAGTCAGTTGTGTTATAGCGGGAAGAGTAGGCCTGCAAAGGTTCATTTCTGAGGCCCGAGTAATGAGTTAATAGATCTGCAATGGTTACAGAAGCAAGGGATGCAGGAAGCTCTGTAAGATATTTGGTAATGGGATCACCCAGGTTTAAGGCTGAACGTTCTGCCTTTTGTAATACTAGTATAGCTGTAAATGTTTTGGTCATGGATGCAATCGGGAAACGAGTGCTGTCAGAAACAGGAACCGCAAACTGGAAATTGGCCAGTCCTTTATTGATGCGTGCAATGATCTTTCCTTTTTTGGCAATCAATACAGATCCGTTGAAATGACCAGCTTTGTATTCGGTATCAAGGAAGGTTTGTGCATCTTTCTGTGCCAGTAAAGTAATACAGGAAAGAAGCAAGGTAAGGAGGATGATGTGTTTCATACCCCATAGTCGCCGGTGCTTTCGCTTTGTTGCACAGGTAGTGCTGGATCTTTAGTGCTGCATCATGCAGTCTTTATAAGTTCTGGGGGTAATGCCTTCTGTTTTTTTGAAAAGACGGATAAAGTAGTTTACATCGCTGAATCCGCATTGCATACTAACTGAACGTACATTGTTCTGCGGATCAGAGAGTAGCTGTTTGGCGAGTTTGATCCTTTCATTGTTGATATAATCCAGCGGGGTAATACCAAACTCATCTTTGAACCATTTAAAGAAAACATTCCTGCTCAGGTACACTTTTCTGCTAAGGGCATCTACTGCGATTTTTTCAGTAAGGTGTTCGTGAATATAGTTGAGGATAAAATGTGACCTGCCATTGTTTTTATGTGCATCGCTTTCAATAGCTACCTGCTGGAGGTGCTGGCTTTGCACAAGCCTTATCAATAGTTCCTTCAGCGTAAGATCCGCAAAAATATTCTTGGCCCTGTCGGTGCCGCTGCAAACAGCAATTAACTTGTTGATCAGGGTTGTTATTTCATTGTTGTTGGCAAAATGATATTGATTGAATTGCAGTTTCCAGTCGTGTGTTTCATCGTCCTGTTTATAATAATTGTTCATGTAGTGCATGGTGTCTTTGATATAAGTAGCATCTACTGCCAGTGCAATACATTGTGTGGGGTTATGTTGCTGTGCTTCAGGAAAATCAATGATCATGGTCTCATTAGCGGGAACGATCACGGTTTCACCCGGGAGATAGTCGAAGGCCGGTTCATCAAACAGGTGCATCACCTTTTTGCCCCTGACCATACTTGTGATTACGAAGTCGTTAAAAGTGAGCGGAATATGATAAGCGTTCTGGTATGTTTCAAAAACATTCAGCTCGCAATTGTTGAGATTAAAAATGCGGCGGTTCTCTACCAGCGTCTGCAGGTATTTTGCCTGGGTAAGATCGATCTTCTTAAGGTGATTCCTGAACGGCATTGCAATCATTTTTCAATGATTAAGTTAAGCAATATTGCTGTGTTTGCTGAACAGAAAAGTACAATTGTGCTACTATTAAAGACAAAAGTGGTAGCACTTTAACATTTCAATCAAGGAAATTCATCTTCTAATTTAAAACGATTAAACTTTCCATTATGAGCACATCAACAACGGCAGCGCCGAAGTCAAATGTGGCCGCCCGGCCAAAATTTAAAGATAAATACGAACATTATATTGGTGGTAAATGGGTTGCACCTTCCAGCGGTGAATACTTTGATAATGTGTCACCGATTGACGGCAAGGTGTTTACAAAAGCTGCAAGAGGCAATGCAAAAGATATTGATCTGGCAATTGATGCAGCAACAGAAGCTTTTAAAACCTGGAGTAAAACAGGAGCAGCTTACAGAAGTAACCTGTTGCTGAAAATAGCACAGGTAATTGAGGATAACCTGGAATACCTGGCAATAGTAGAAACTATTGATAACGGAAAGGCTATCAGGGAAACAAGAGCGGCCGACATTCCGCTGGTGGTAGACCACTTCCGTTATTTTGCCGGTGTGATCAGAAGTGAAGAAGGAACTATCAGCGAACATGATGAAACCACCGTAAGCATTAATTTACATGAACCTATAGGTGTTGTAGGACAGATCATTCCCTGGAATTTTCCTTTGCTGATGGCTGCCTGGAAAATAGCACCGGCTCTTGCTGCCGGTTGTACAGTGGTAGTAAAACCCGCCGAACAAACGCCTACCAGCATTATGGTGCTGATGGAACTTGTTGGTGAAATTCTCCCCAAAGGTGTATTGAATATTGTTACAGGCTTTGGTGTAGAGGCAGGTAAACCGCTGGCATCTTCTCCACGCGTAAATAAAGTGGCCTTTACCGGTGAAACAACTACGGGAAGACTGATCATGCAATACGCGTCTGAAAACCTGATACCGGTAACGATGGAGCTGGGTGGCAAAAGTCCTAACGTCTTTTTTGAATCTGTGACGGATGCTGACGATGACTTTTTTGATAAGGCAGTGGAAGGCGCAGTAATGTTTGCGCTGAACCAGGGTGAGGTATGTACATGTCCATCAAGGATACTGGTGCATGAAAAAATTTACGACAAGTTCATGAGCAAGGTGATCCAGCGTACCAAAGCAATTAAGCTGGGCAACCCGCTGGATGGAACAGTGATGATGGGCGCACAGGCCAGTGAAGATCAGTACAATAAAATATTAAGTTACCTGGACATCGGCAAGCAGGAAGGTGCAGAGGTGTTGTGTGGAGGAGAAGCTTTCCACCAGAACAGTGGCCTGGAACATGGTTATTACATTAAGCCTACTATTTTCAAGGGCAACAATAAGATGCGCATTTTCCAGGAAGAGATCTTTGGCCCTGTTACTTCAGTAACTACTTTCAAAACAACCGAAGAAGCAATAGCAATTGCCAATGATACTTTGTATGGATTAGGCGCAGGTGTATGGACTCGTGATGCTCATGAGCTGTACCAGGTACCACGTGCTATACAGGCCGGCCGTGTGTGGGTAAACTGCTATCATGCTTATCCTGCGCATGCTCCGTTTGGCGGATATAAGAAATCGGGCTTTGGAAGAGAAACGCATAAGATGATGCTGAATCACTACCGCCAGACAAAGAACATGTTGATCTCTTACAGCCAACAAAAGTTAGGATTCTTTTAGAACCAGTCAGTAATAAAAGCGATCCGTTCTCAATACGGCGGCGTTGTGGTGGCGCTGCCGTTAACTTTTTAAAACGAATGCTATGCCGGTTCCAAGAATAATAGCCACGGATAAAGCTATTGAGCTGATCAATAAGCTAAGAGCGCAACATGGTGCGCTGATGTTTCATCAGAGCGGTGGTTGCTGTGACGGCAGTCAGCCAATGTGCTTTGAAGAAGGAGAATTTAAGATCGGTAACAGTGATGTGTGCCTGGGTGAAGTAGACGGGTGTAAATTTTACATGAGTGCCGATCAGTTTGAATATTGGAAACATACACAACTGATATTGGATATAACACCCGGAAGAGGAAGCAGCTTTTCGCTGGAGATCCCTTTGGGTGTAAGATTTCTTATCCGGTCAAAATTATTTACAGACGACGAGATCAATGATCTGGAACCTTTAATGAAAACGGTGTCTGAAGACTGGTAAAGTTTAGGTATCCGGTTTTAAATCCAATTGCGTAGTACACAGTCAGAATAGTCAGAACAAAGGGGCTGCCTTTGCAGCCTCTTTTGTTTTTATAATGCTCTTGATTTATTATACTACCTGCTGCTTTACGATCTTTATCCCGGAAAATGTAAAGCGTGAAACATGAAAGGCGAAATGGTAATTATATCCCGAGCTCAGCATCTCTGATTTCGAAAATGTACTGGGATAATACACAACGTTTATGTGTGTAGGTTTTCTCATGTGGTTGATCTATATTTAGTATGATTACCCAAAACCCTTCTATGAAAAGAGTATGTTGCCTGCTGCTTTTTCTTTGTCTTTATAATATTTCCGGCGCACAGCAAAAAGTGACTATCAATGGCAAGGACGATTATATTTATCCCGTATCCATTACCGATGATAGTCTTTCTTCATTGCAGCCTTTGAAAGAGCTTTTTGCTTCTAAACAAATTGTTGCATTGGGTGAAGCTACACACGGTACCCGGGAGTTTATGCAACTCAAAATTGCGTTCCTGAAATTTCTTATCACTAGTTGTGGCTACAGATCAGTTATAGCAGAGGTGCCTTTTGGCGCTATGCTGTTCCTGGATGATTATGTAACCGAAGGAACAGGTGATGTGGATGCAGCACTCCGCAATGTTGGTTTCTGGGGTTTGTACACCGCGGAGTTCAGGGACTTTATCAATTGGACAAAGAACTATAATAAGGGTAGACCTATAGGAGATAAAGTGCATCTCTGGGGTATGGACATGCAAACCCTTCTCGATCCATTGTTCTACCTGCAGATGAAAGCGGGAATGCTGCCTGCAGATGCTAAAGCCGGTTTTGAAACTGTTGTACAGCCTCTTCTTGAGGATAAAAAACAAAGCGGGAATATTTCGACAACTATGCTATCGGACAGCCTGAAAAGTAAGAGTGAAATAGTAGCCGCCAGGCTGCAACAGTGGACGAGAGATAATCAGCAGATCATTGAGGCCACTTACTCAAGGCAGGGCGCAGGTGTATGGCAGTTGTGCGTGCAGAATTTTGTTTATTCCATTCATTTATACGGCAACTATGCATTTTACCGGGACAGTTGTATGGCCGCAAATGTAACTGCGCTTACCGGACTTATACAGCAGCGCTCCGCTGTTTGGGCGCACAATGAACATGTTGGCAGGCATGACTCTATTGTTAATTACGCTAACCTGCGTAAGATGATGGGGGAATTTCTTCATCATACGTTCAAAGACAAGTATTACCCTGTTGGCTTCCTGTTTGAGCGCGGCAGTTTTCTTGCAATGGAGGAAAAGGTAGAAAAGACAAAAATAGTTTTTCCAAATCTCAGGGTCTTTTCCCTGTCTGCGAATGCTAACAATAAACTGGCCGCTGACTTATCAGGATTAAGTAATTCTCCCTTTTTTATAGATCTTACGAATAGTAGTAACTCCACCTGGCGACAATTCCATCCTTTTTATATAGGAGGGGCTATACAGCGCAGAAAGCAAAGTGAAAGACTTTATCGTACGCCTGCGCTGGTGTTTAGTGCATTGGTATTTGTTCCGGAAACCACGGCTATTGTGCAGATAGATAATTACTTCAGGCCTACGGTTAAGTAGGTAAAACATATTTACGAATACCGTTTTTCAGATTTGGTTGTTTTCCCTGAATCAACTGTTTTACAAGTGAATTAACTTTATCCATTCTCAACAAATATGGAAAACGGAAATATCATTATTTATCAATCGCCTGACGGACAGACTACTATTGATGTGACATTGGAAAATGACACTGTTTGGCTGACCCAGGCTCAGATCATTGCATTGTTTGATTCCAGTAAAGCAAATATCAGCGAACATATAAAAAATATATTCACTTCCAATGAGTTAAGTTCTGAAGCAACTATTCGGAAATTCCGAACAGTTCGGCAGGAAGGAAAGCGGCAGGTTGCAAGAGAGTTAGAACACTACAACCTGGATATGATTATCTCAATTGGATATAGAGTAAATTCTTTCAGGGGTACCCAATTCCGCATTTGGGCTAACAATGTCTTGAAAGACTATCTTGTTAAAGGCTACTCCCTGAACGAAAAGCGGCTGAATGAGCAGGCGCAACAACTCGGCGCATTAAAACAGGCTGTTCGGCTGTTAGGGAATGTGCTGGAATCAAAACCTCTGACGTCTGATGAGGCTAATGGTTTGCTTAAAGTACTGACCGACTATACTTATGCGCTGGATGTACTTGATAAATATGATCATCGTACTTTAACCATTGAGGCCATACATCGCAAGCTGTCTTTTGTTGCCAGCTATGATGAAGCGATGAATGCAATAAAAGGATTAAGGGATAAGTTTGGTGGTAGCAGCCTGTTTGGCAATGAGAAAGACGAGTCTTTTAAAAGCTCGATCGCTACAATTTATCAGTCTTTTGACGGAAATGATCTTTATCCAAGTGTGGAGGAAAAGGCTGCAATGTTCTTATACCTGGTAGTAAAGAATCATTCTTTTTCTGATGGCAACAAAAGGATTGCAGCTTTTCTGTTTGTGTGGTTCCTGGAGAAAAATAGAATTCTTTATGGGGAAGACGGATCAAAGCGGATTGCTGATAATGCACTTGTTGCACTTACATTGATGATAGCAGAAAGCAAACCCGATGAAAAAGATATTATGACCCAGGTGGTCGTAAATCTTATTAATGGATATAATTGATAAAAGAAAAAGGTTCCAACTTCCGGAACCTTTTTCTTTTGTGAAACTATTTCGCGAGCAATGCCTGCCCTTCGAAAGTTATGCCGGGCCAGCCATGCTTCATAAATTGCCTGATGTTCTGGTGATCTGTTCCCTCCGGGTTGTTTAATACGGATTGATAGTGTTCTGCGAACAAATACAAGGTCTCTTCTTTGCCCAGGTTGTTCAGTTGTGCAAAAGAAAACACTTTAGCGCTGCCCTGGTTCTGTGTTGCTTCATTATAAGCCTCGCCGTTTTTAAAGGCTGTGGGCTGATGCTGGTAGCGGGATTCTATAAATTCGATCACTTCTTTGAACGTGCGTGAATTGGCTCTTAAGTCGTTGATCAATGCAGTTACCTGTTCTTTCATTCAGAATGTTTTTAAATCAGTATTATACTCCCTGTTGTTTAAAGATGTGCTAAAATAATAAAAGCCACCCGAAGGTAGCTTAGCCTGGCTCACCAGTTATTATGTTTACAGGTCTTTATTCTGCTATGATTACTTTAATGCCAGTCTTTTCGATCTTATTGACTGTATCCCTGCTTACTTCACCATCTGTTATTATATAGTCTATCTGGTCAAGGTTGGCGATCTTGCCCAGTCCGCGACGATCGAATTTTGAGCTGTCGGCCAGTACCACAACGGTCTGGGCAAGCCTGATCATCTTTTGGTTCAGACTGGCCTCTACAATATTGGTAATGGTAAGGCCATGCTCCAGGTCAATGCCGTCAACGCCAAGGAAAAGAACACCGCAGGACAGTTCGTCCAGGATCTTTTCTGCAAAGAAGCCCGCCGTAGAGGAAGAGCTTTGGTGAACGAGGCCACCCAGCTGAAGTATTTCTACATTAGGGCGATTGATCAGTTCAAGGGCGACCTTCAATGCGGGGGTGATGACGATGATCCTTTTATCCGGCTGCAGTTGGCGGGCTACTTCAAATACCGTAGTGCCGGAGCCGATAATGATGGAATCATTTTGACCAATGAGGCCAAGGGCTGCCCTGGCAATCCTTTTCTTCTCATCGGACTTAATGAATTCTTTTTCATCTATCGGGCGCTCAATAGCATAGGGGTTATTAATGGAGCCGCCGCCACGGGTGCGGAAAAGCAGCTTTTTTTCTTCCAACAGTTTCAGGTCTTTGCGGATAGTTACACCGCTCACCTGCATTTCATCCATCAGTTGAGGGATGCTCACCTGTCCTTTTTCTGCGAGCTTTTTAAGGATAAACTGATGCCTGTCGGTTATCGTTTTCATACATTAAGGTTATGTTTCGCAAAGTTGTTATTATTTCCTAATATTTTCAAAGACTTGCAAAGAGTTTACGATTTGATAAAAACAACCCCTTCTTATTAGGGGTACTATAACTTACAAATGCTTTCCTTTTATTTAAATTTGTTTAATTAAGTTTAATTTGATTACATTTGATTCATGTTATTGACTCAAATGAAAGCAAATATCTGCTTTTTTGAGCCAATTTATTACTACGATTGCTCTTTTCTGACCTCAATTCATAATAATTTGTTTACTAAGAGGTAACATTTTGTTTAATTATGGATCATTCTTTTGCAAAATGTTAATTCTTTTTATCTGAAATGAAACAAAATAAAAGGAATTGATGGGATAGGAAAAAATTAGTTAGCAACTCAAAAACTAAAAGCTGTTATGAAAAAAAATCGCTGCTTTGCCATCATTCAGCGGCAAAGCAATCCCCGGAAATTCACCGGCAGCTGGTTACTCAGTCTGTTATGGCTCTTACTCCTTACTGTGCCTGCTGCAGCACAGACCAAAAAGATCACCGGAAAAATTACTGACGAGAATAACAGGCCCCTGGAAGGCGTAAGCATTAGCTTAAGGTCTGCCGGGTCGGGCACCACCAGTAATGCGGATGGTGATTATTCTTTAAATGTACCCAATACAGCAGAAGTGCTGGTTTTCTCAACAGTAGGCTATGCTGAAAAAGAAGTGGCAATCGGTAATAATGCAGTTATTAATGTAACACTTCGAAAAGATGTGGCTGGCCTGAATGAGGTAGTAGTGGTAGGTTATGGTACACAGAAAAAAGTAAACCTTACCGGCTCTATTTCGGTTATTGGCAGCGCCCAGATTGAAAGACGCCCCAATACATCTACTTCCAATGCCTTGCAGGGACTTGCTCCGGGTGTAACGGTAACATCGCAAACCGGCTCTCCCGGTGGGGATGGTGCGCAGATCCGCATCAGGGGTATTAACTCATTTGGCGGATCGAGCAGCAACCCGTTGGTGATCATTGATGGTGTAGCAGGATCAATAGATGATATAGACGTTAACCTGATAGAATCTATCTCTGTATTAAAGGACGCTGCTTCTTCTGCTATTTATGGGTCAAGGGCTGCCAACGGCGTTATCCTGATCACTACTAAAAGAGGTAAGGATAAGCTGTCTGTAAACTATAAAGGGTTTGTTGGCAAACAATCTGCAACAGCAATCCCTAAAGTAACAGACGGATTGACCTACATGCGTGTGTTTAACGACGCTAACATGAACGATAATGGTACCAAGATCTATAGCGACCAGGATATTGAAAATTTCAGACAGAAGTTTGAGGCTAATCCGAAAAATTATGATTGGCAGGATGCGATATTGCAGGGAAGCGGATTACAGCACAATCATTTTATTTCTTTAACTGCAAACAGCGGTATCGTTCGTGTAGCTCCCTCGCTGAGTTATACCGATCAGGAAGGTATCATTAAGAACACCAATTTCAAGCGTTATATTTTCCGTAATAACCTGGATATAACGCCCAGCAAAAAATTTAATATCAGGGCCGACATAGCGGTGACCAACAGGAACAGAAAACAGATCGCCGACGAGGGAACTATCTGGAATTACCTGGGGAGAATGCCGACTAATATACCTATCCGCTATGGCGATAAATGGTCCGACGGCTGGGTTAAGATCAACCCGGTAGGTTATATTGAAGATGGTGGCAACCGCAAAGTAAACAACCTGGAGTTCTATGGAAATCTTAGTTTGAACTACAAACCTGTAGACTGGTTGTCTCTTACAGGAATGTTTGCTCCCCGCTATCTCACTACCAACGTTCACCTTTTCAGGAAAAGTGTAATGACCTATTATGAAGATGGGTCAGAAGCCGGAGCGGCAAACACCTCTACCGAACTTACAGAATCTGCTTACAGGTATTTTTATGGCACTTATCAGTTCCAAGCTACCGCACAGAAAAGTTTCGGCAATCACAACTTCAACTTAATGGCCGGAACATCAAGGGAGACCTATGATGAGAAGTTCTTATCCGGTTACAGGAAGAACTTTGTGTACAATACCTATGAACAATTAACTGCCGGAGCAGATGATGGTACAAAAGATAATAACGGTACACAAAACCAGTGGATACTGATCTCCGGATTTGGCAGGTTCAATTATGATTTTAAAGGAAAATACCTGTTTGAAGCTAACCTGAGGTATGATGGTACTTCACGCTTTAAAGGAGATAACCAATGGGCTGCATTTCCTTCTTTCTCTGCGGGATGGGTTGTTTCGAAAGAAGATTTCTGGGATAATATCAGTCCTATTGTAAACATGCTTAAGATTAGGGGATCATGGGGTAAGTTAGGTAACCAGAATATCGGTTCCTCCTATTATCCTTTTGCTGAAGCCTTATCACTGGGCAGCGTTTCCATGGGAGGCAACGTATACCAGTCTATTTCTCAAACCACGCTGTCTAACCCAGACCTGCGTTGGGAAGAGACAGTAATGAAAGGCATTGGTGTAGATGCGAGCCTGTTTAATAAGCTGTCGTTTACATTCGATTATTATGATAAAAGAACAGATGGCATTCTGCTTAAGTTAAATACTTCACAGCTCACCGGTTTGGCCTCTCCTTATCAGAATGCTGCGGTAGTGAGCAATAAAGGCTGGGAGGTTTCTGCGAGATATGATAATAAATGGGGTGACTTCCAGTTGGGCGTTGGCTTCAATTTATCTGATGTGAAGAACAGGATCGTTGATATGAAGGGACAAACCTCCGGCGACCTGTTGCGTCAGCAGGAAGGATACGCCATCAATTCTATTTATGGATACATGGCAAATGGCCTTTACCAAACACAGGACGAGATCAATAACGGACCTGTGCAAATCGGTACATTAAAGCCTGGTGATGTAAAGTACAAGGATATTGCCGGTGCGGTTGACGCAAGTGGCAAGCAGGTGGCTGATGGAAAAATTACAGATGCAGATAAGGTGATCATCGGCAGCACTATTCCCCGTTACACTTATGGAGGTAATCTTGACCTGGGATGGAAAGGTTTTCGTCTGAGTGCATTTGTACAGGGCGTAGGCAAAGTAGACGGCTATCTGAACTCGCATTACGTAATCCCGGCTGTGAACTCCAGCGCTATTAAACCCTGGCAGCTGGACTACTGGACCCCCGATAACAGGAATGCTTCGTTGCCACGTGTTTCTATTACTTCTACCAACAATACACAAAATTCAACCTTGTGGATGAGGAACGCAGCCTACCTGCGTCTGAAGAATATCCAGTTGGGGTATGAAATACCTGCAGCTTTCCTGAGAAAGGTAGGATTGCAGAAAGCATTTGTATATGTAAACGGGCAGAACATTTTTACAAAGACCAATTTTTACCAGGGATATGATCCTGAGATCAATTTTGATGCCGGTGCAACAGACGGTGTGTCATTGGGTGGCGGAAACTACTATCCCCAGGTTAAGATTTACACAGTAGGCATTGATATTAAATTCTAAAAAAATGAAACGCTTTAATTATATAAACAGGATTGCCGCTATAGCAATCGGATCTATCCTGGCTTTGAATTCGTGCAGCCCGGATCTTGAATCACTCAACGGCCCCTCTACAGGTACATTTCCTGCAACAGCAAAAGAGGCTGAGATGGGTATGTTTAGCGCTTATCAGAATATCAGTACACTGAACGCGGCCAGTACTCCTATATGGCATGTGATGGATAATATTACTGATATAGGTTATGCAAGACCAGGTACCAACTATACTTCACCAATCACCAGTGCTATTACAACCGACAATGCACTGACCAATAAACCCTGGCAGGTGCACTATCAAACCATTGCGCGTGTTCACTCTGTGCTGGATAACCTGGAAAAATTAAAAAGTACCATGTCAGATGCTGATTATAAAAAGATGGATGCAGAGCTACGCTTTATCCGTGCTTACTGTTATTCAGAACTGATCCAGTTGTACGGTGCTGTGCCTTTACTGAAACATGCTGTTGACCTGAGCAATGCCAGTGTTCCAAGAACACCCAAGGCTGATGTTGAACAATTTTTGCTGGACGAATTGACCGCGATAGCAGACAATCTGCCTGCTTCACAGTCGGCGTATGGCAATGTAAGGGCTACCAGCGTAGGCGCTTATATGCTGAAAGCAAGGGTTGCTTTGTATGCAAAAAAATATACTGACGCTGCTACGGCTGCTAATAAAGCGCTTACCCTTTCAAATGGTGTATATGACCTGACGGCTTTTAACAGTACTGTTAATTATGTTGGTAAAGATCATTCTGTAGGTGAGCCTGAGTTATCAAACATTTTTGGTCATACAGGTTTTAAAACAAGTAAAGAATGGATCTGGGTGGCTGAGTACAACCAGGCTGTTCCGGGGAATACACATAACCAACAGTATTATTCAGCTTCACGCCTGGGCAAAGGTGTTTGTTACTGGGGTCCCACACAGGACCTGATCAATACTTTCCAGTGCAAAGACGGATTGCCTATTACAGAGTCTGCTTTATATGATGCCTCGAAGCCATTTGAAAACCGTGATCCGAGATTGGATATGTATTGCGCGCGTCCGCACGCCCGATATGTAGGTTACCAGTTTGAACCAGCTACCAGTTTTTCAACTGTGAAGAATTACTGGCCGGTGATCAATGGTACAGCTACTACGGCTTCATCTGTATCGAATGCCGATGCTACAAATGCTTATAGGTCTTTCAGTGGTTACCTCTGGCGCAAACCAATTGATCTTGCTGATTTCAATACTACATCCGTAAGTGGCGTATCTGATCTGAATGTGGGCATTTTCCGTTTTGCAGAATTGCTGCTGATCTATGCAGAGGCAAAGATCGAAGCGGGCGATATTGACAACAGTGTTTACGATGCTATCAACCGTGTCCGCAATCGTGCGCTGATGCCCAACTTGCCTACGGGATTATCGCAGGCGCAATTGAGAAAAGCCTTACGTTATGAACGCAAAGTAGAACTGGCAAACGATGGCTTAAGGTGGTATGACCTTCGTCGCTGGGGTATTGCTAATAAGGTAATGAATGGCTATATCTACCTGAACCGCGATGCCAAAGCATGGACAAAAGATGTGTTGACCGGGTTTGATGATAGTTATACGCCGATCTATAATTACACGGAGGCTATCAAGTATTTCACTACACAGCAGGTGGTGTACAAAGAAAATAAAGATGAGTTGTGGCCGGTACCGAAATCTGAAATGGATGCAAACAAAATGCTGACACAGAATCCGGGATATTAAAAGGAAAGAGAGTTAGGTATAAAGATCGTTAATTGCACGAATGAAAACATTGCTTAGCCCTGAAAGGAGACGCTGGTTTATTGTTGCCATTATTTTTCTGGCCATAGTATTCAACTATGTCGACAGGCAGATCGTGTCCATATTAAAACCTGTACTCAAATCCGAGTTTAGTCTTAACGACAGTGGCTATGCATGGGTGCTGAATATTTTCACGATCTGTTATGCCGTGATGTATCCTGTTACGGGATGGATGGTAGATAGGTTTGGCGCCCGCGTAGTGATGTTCTATGGAATTATTACCTGGTCGCTGGCTTGTATAGGCGGTGGCCTGTCCAGAACGATCGGGCAGTTTGGGTTTTTCCGTGGATTGCTCGGTGTAGCGGAACCTACCAATTTCCCGGCGCAGTTAAAAGTAATTGCAGTATGGTTTCCCGGTAAGCTGCGTGCAACTGCAAATAGTCTTTGCATAGCAGGCAGTTCTATCGGGGCTATCATTGCGCCTCCGGCTATTGCATGGCTGTCTATTACCTATAGCTGGCAGGTGGCGTTCATTACGATGGGCTCTATTGGAGTGCTGATCGCAGTGCTATGGAAGCTGATCTACAGAGATCCTCCGGCGCATATACTGAAGGAGACAGTTACCTCAACAACAGTAGAAACAACGGAAGCATTTCAGTGGAAGCAGTTGTGGGGAACACGCAGTTTGTGGGGTGTATTGCTGATACGCTTTGTAAGTGACCCGGTATGGTATTTCTGCTTATTCTGGTTGCCGGGTTATTTGCAGGAAGAATCAGGACTTACGCTGGCACAGGTAGGTATGGTAGGATGGATCCCGTTCTTATTTGCCGACCTGGGCGCGATAGGTACATCAGCATGGTCTGACAAACTGGTAAGAAAAGGATATGACCCTTTAAGAGCGAGAAAAGTTACGCTGACCCGTGTTGCGCTGCTTGGTCCTTTATGTACACTTACTCCTTACCTGGGTGGTGCGTGGGCAACACTGGCTGTATTCAGTGTTGTGGCTATAGCCTGTCTTAGCTGGTTGTTTATGGTCAGTGTGGTAGTGGCAGAGGCCTTCCCTGTAAAAAATGTAGCAAGTGTGTTGGGTATTGCAGGCGGGTTTGGCGCATTGGGGGCAGTGCTGTTCAATTATTTTGTAGGACAGTTTATAGGCACACTGGGAGCAGAAAAAATATTTATCGCCATGGGGTTTTTACATCCGTTGGCGGTAGTGATCTTATGGACGATGGTGCGACCGGAAAAACCAACCGCTGCACTTAATAATAAACTGTAAATGAAAACTACGATGTTAAAAACAATCACAGAGCCAGCCAGGGAAGTTGCAGTGAGAAAAGAAACTGACGTACTGGTGATTGGCGGAGGACCTTCAGGCATCATGGCTGCATTGGCAGCAGCAGAGGATGGATTAAATGTAATGCTGATAGAGAGCCGCAGCTTTGTGGGCGGTAATATGACTATCGGTCTTCCCATACTCGGCTTCCTTGGTCAGAAAGGGAACCAGATCATTAAAGGCCTTCCGCAAAAGTTAATTGACAGGCTGAAAGCTGTGCAGGCAAGCAGTGAACATCGTCCCTGCCCGTTGCATATGAGCCTGACATTGGTAGAGCCGGAAGCTGTAAAGACAGTAGCGTTGCAAATGCTTGTTGAAAGCAACGTAGATGTATTGTTCTATGCTTTTTGTGCCGGCGTAGTAATGGATGGCGATGAACTGAAAGGTGTGATCATTGAAAGCAAAGCAGGGCGTGAGGCAATAATGGCTAAAACTATTATTGATTGCAGCGGTGATGCTGATGTAGCTTATCGTGCAGGAGTGCCTTGTGAATATGGAAACGAACATGGTGGTGTTCAGCCTCCAACTTTGATGTTCTGCCTGGGGGGAGTGGATACCGAAAAGCTCCGCACCAGTGTAGCAGAAGAACCCAGAACATATCTCACTGATTTTATTCCTGCTGAATATTTTGGTCAGAACAACCAGTTTGTACTGGTAGGAATGCGCAACCTGGTAAAAAAAGCGCAGGACGCAGGATTGACATTGACCACAGAACGTACGATCCTTATCACCGGTTTACGCAAAGGCGAGGTATGGGTGAACATGACCCGTGTAAACGGTGTGAATGGCACTGATCCCGGAAGTCTTACTTATGGAGAAATAGAAGGCAGACACCAGATCAATGATATTCAGAAATACCTCATTGAATATGTGCCGGGATTTGAGAATGCTTATTTCTTAAAAACAGCTCCTTTTCTTGGCATCAGGGAAACAAGGCGTATAGAAGGTCATTATACCATGACCAGGGACGATATTATGACCTGCCGTCATTTTGATGATGCAATAGCTGTCGCCAGTTATCCATTAGATATCCATCACCCGCAAGGCGGTGGTTGTACCCTTGAATGGTGTGGCGACTGTTATGATATTCCCTACCGCTCATTGATCCCGCAAAAAGTTAAGAACCTCATTGTAGCAGGGCGCTGTATTTCAACAACGCATGAGGCCATGTCTGCTATCCGTGTAATGGCCCCTTGTATGGCAATGGGCGAAGCTGCAGGGCGTGCGGCCAAAATAGCAGTAAGACAAGGAATACAACCGGCAGATGTAGATGTGAAACAGTTGCAACAGGAGCTTTTACAGCAGGGAGCTTACCTGCGCATACCCAAAGAAGAGCTGGCATCATAAAAAATTAACTAATTCAGATAACATGTCATCCGGAAGAAGAAGTTTTTTAAAGGGCATCAGCGCCGCTGCATTGCTGCCTGTATTACCTGCTTTTGGCAGAGAAACAGAAGCTCCGCCTGCCAGGACTGGTTCGCACCGCATCATGACCTGTAATATCCGCGTAGCGCTTGATGAAGATGAGGCAAAGGGGCTGGGTTGGTCTGCAAGAAAAGACATCTGTCTTAAGATTATTAAAGACAAAAAACCAGACATCGTTGGTTTTCAGGAAGTGCTGAAAGTGCAGGCAGATGATATCAGGAAGTATTTCCCTTCTTATCACTTATTTGGTTTTGATGGTCCGGAAATGGACCCGCACCCAACAGGATATTATGGTATTGCCAAGAATCCGATCCTTTTTTCCAAAGACCGTTATGAACTGCTTACAGGTGGTACTTACTGGCTTTCAGAAACACCATTAGTGGCAGGCAGTAAATCGTGGGATACAGCCAGGGCAAGACATGCAAACTGGGTACGCCTGAAAGAGAAAAAGACCGGGAAAGAACTAAGGATCGTAAACCTGCACCTGGACCATATTTCTGCTGAAGCAAAAATTCAGCAGGCAAAAATGGTGGTAGAAGAAAGTGCACAATACCAGCAGGATTATATACAACTGCTCACCGGAGATTTTAACAGCAAATACGATAGCAAGGTATTGGAATCTGTTCGTAATAGTGGTTGGAAAGATTGCTATGAAACTATTTATGGAGAAAAGGAAGCTGGGTTTACCGTTCACGAATTCCAGGGAATGAATTATGATAAAGGCCCTTCAAAGGGAAGGATCGACTTTGTCTGGTACAAAGGACCTGTAAAACCCGTAGAAGCTGCTATTGTGAGAGATGCTGTAAACGGGAAGTACCCCAGTGATCACTTCTTTTTACAGGCAGATGTTATCATCGACTAAAAAGTATTACAAATGAAAAAAGGAATTTTTGCTTGCATACTCTTGCTTCTACTGAAAACAACGGTTTCTTTTTCGCAGGAAAGTTATCAGAAACCTGCGCTGGAGCAGAAAGCTTCATGGACACTCATCATGGTGCCCGATCTGCAGAACTATGTAAAATGGCAAAGGAACCAGCCATTGGTAGATCTTATGATGGCATGGATTGTGGACAATATTGATACGCTGAATATTAAGATGGTAATGGGAATGGGAGATCTTGTAGAGAACGATGGAAAGATCACCAATGATTACGATGGAGATCAGACCTCAAAAAGCCAGTGGGAATATGTATCCAAAGCCCTGGGCAAGCTGGATGGAAAAGTTCCTTATATCGCCGCAACGGGTAATCACGATTACAGCATTGACAGGCAGGGCAACCGTACCTCATCTTACAGCCGCTTCTTTACCACCGAAAAGAATTACCTGAACCAAAAGTTCCTCGTTCAGAATACAAGAGATATGCAGGGGCAGCCAACGCTGGAAAATTCGGCCTATGAAATAAAAGGATTGAATGGAAAGGACTACCTGTTTATGACAGTAGAGTTTGGTCCCAGGGATACCGTGCTTACATGGGCAAAGAACGTAGCAGCCCTGCCACAATATAAAGATCACCGCGTGATATTGAGTACACATGAGTTTCTTGATGCAAAGGATAAACGTACTACGGGTGCTATAAACTGGATCTGGTGGGAGCCGTACAACGTAAACAATATGATCCAGAAGTCACCACGGATCAACCTGCCTGATGCGAATAATGGTCAGCAGATCTGGGAAAAAACAGTGCAACCCTCTTCAAATATAGAACTGGTATTGTGTGGTCATATTTCAGGCGAAGGATACAGAAAGGATAAGAATGGTGCAGGTAAAACTGTTCATCAGATCTTATTCGATTCGCAAACAATGGGTGGCGGACATCGCGATGGAAACGGTGGCGATGGCTGGCTGCGCATACTGGAATTTTTCCCTGATGGAAAAACAGTGAAAGTAAGAACATTCTCTCCGCTGTTTGGCATATCTCCTACCACACAGCAGTTCGCCTGGAAAAAAGATGCCAGGAATGAATACACGATCAGGTTTGATTAGGACCCGGTCCACGACGATTGCTTAACCATTGCTATGAAAATAAACGAGCTCAACATTAAAAAACTGGGCATCCCTCCTGCGCTCATATCCGGCTACCTGGGAATATTGATCTTTATGATGGGAGACGGAATGGAGCAGGGATGGCTAAGCCCTTACCTGATTGAAAGGGGAATGAGTATACAACAAAATGCTACGTTGTTTACAGCTTATGGAGTTACGATTGCCATTGCTTCCTGGTTTTCGGGTGTGATGGCGGAATCATTTACTCCTAAGAAAACAATGCTCATCGGTCTGCTGCTTTACCTGGCAGGTACGGCGGGCTTTATAGGCATTGGATTGAATAAACTCGACTTCTCTTCAATGCTGATCACTTATGCATTACGGGGATTTGGCTATCCGTTATTTGCTTATTCCTTCTTGGTATGGGTTTCATACGTTACACCTGCCGCCATGCTGGGACGTGCAGTAGGTTGGTTTTGGTTTGTGTTTACCGGCGGGCTGAATGTATTGGGTGCATTTTATTCCAGTTGGGCCATCCGTGAGCTGGGGCATATCCCTGCTTTATGGAGCGCTGTATTCTGGGTGTTGCTGGGGGCATTGTTTGCCCTGGTATTGAATAAAGCACCTTTCAGAAAAAATGAACAGGCACAGCAAAACAAATGGACGGAGTTGATAAAAGGGCTCACCATTGTGCGCACCGAACCTAAGGTGGTCATAGGTGGAATAGTAAGAGTGATCAATACCACTGCACAATTTGCATTCCCTGTATTTCTGCCTACCTATATGCAGGCGCATGGATTCAGCACTACTGAGTGGTTATACATCTGGGGCACCATCTTTACCAGCAATATCGTCTTTAACCTGGTCTTTGGTTTTGTGGGCGACCGGCTTGGCTGGCGCCAGACCATTACCTGGTTTGGTGGTGTTGGTTGTGGCCTCACTACGTTACTGCTTTATTATATTCCTCAATATTCAGGTGGTAATTACTGGCTGGTGATGCTGGCAGGCATTGCCTGGGGAGCTTGCCTGGCAGGTTATGTACCGCTTTCTGCATTAGTGCCCTCACTGGTAAAAAAAGACAAAGGCGCCGCTATGGCAATCCTGAACCTGGGCGCGGGCCTGCCGGTATTTGTAGGGCCGGCTATTGTTGGACTGTGCATTGGCAGCGCAGGTACAGAAGGAGTAATGTGGATCCTGGCGATCCTCTATTTCATCAGTGCCATCTTAACCCGTTTTATCACCTTGCCTTCACCGGCTATTGATAATAAAAAAGGCATTACCGTTTCAGAGTCACCGGTATTGTCTTCATGAAACTAAATGGAAATTGTTTAATCATCAATGAGAAATATGAGAGTATTAGTAACTGCACCTTATCACGAGAAAGGTTTGTTTGATGTAAAGCAGGACCTGGGAGAAGTAATTTATCGTCCGTGGAAACAAAACGGACGTGCCTATAATGAAGAAGAGTTAATGGCCCTGTTGTACGAAACAGAAGCAGAGGCCCTCATTACTGAACATGACCATGTAACAGAAAAAGTGATCAATGCGAATGCACACCTGCAGTTTATTGGTGTGTGCAGGGGTACCCCGTCTAATGTATCCCTGGCAACCGCATCGAAGCACGGCATTCCCGTTTTTTACACACCGGCCCGTAATGCACAGGCTGTAGCGGAAATGTTTATTTCGAATGTAATTGCCTTTATGCGTAAAACCCTGCCAGCTATCGACTGGTTGCGTGGGCGCAACTGGAGTGCCGGTGCACATACATCTTATCTGGAGTTTAAAGGGAATGAACTGGCAGGTAAAAAAATCGGGATGGTGGGCTTTGGTGCTATCGGGCAACTGATTGCAAAGCTGGTAGAAAATTATCCGTGCAATATTGCTTACTATGATCCTTATGTAAATGCAGCTGCTTTTCCGTCATATCATCAACTGAGCCTGGAAGAGCTTTTTTCTACCTGTGATATTGTGTCGGTGCATTTACCTGTAACAGCAGAGACAAAGGGTATGATCGATCACCGCTATTTTGAACTGATGAAATCGAACGCCATTTTTGTGAACACTGCAAGAGCTGTAGTTGTAAACAGGAATGATATGTACAGCGTGTTATCGCAAAATAAGATCAATGGGGCCATCCTCGACGTGTTTGATAACGAACCCCCGGATGAACTGGATTATAAAATAATCGATCTGCCCAATGTATTGCCAACACCGCATATAGCAGGTGCTACGCACGAGGTAGAAGATCATCATGTACGTATTCTGAACGAGGTGCTGGTAGAGTGGTTTGTACATGGCAAACACAGTGCAGACAGACTGGCGAATAAGGAAATATTATCATCATATCTTCAACGATAAATTATAAGGGATGAAACGGAGCAGGAGAATTTGGGCTGAGTTCCATCCCACCATTAAAAACATAAAGCTAAACGGATGAAACAACAGGAGGCATACCTGGTGCTTGATATTGGAACAGGTAATGTGCGTTCAGCTATTATAACCCCATCGGGTGAAATACTGGGTGTGGCAAGAGCAGATATCCGTTACTATCGTGATGAGCTTTACCCTGATTCCATTTATTTCAAACCGGATGAACTTTGGCAGCAGCTCGGGGAGTTGACCAGTGAGGCGCTGAAACAGGCAGGTACGGTACATATCAAAGCGGCCACTACCACCAGTCAGCGGGAAGGAATTGTATTGATCGATCAGTCCGGCAAAGCTGTTATTGGGCTACCTAATATTGATCACCGTGGACGCGAGTGGGAAGAAACCTATCCGGATAAAAGCAGGATCTATCAACTAACAGGTCGTTATCCTACTTCTTTATTTTCAGCCTATAAATTGATAGGAATACGGGAAAAGAGAAAGGATACCTGGAACGAACTTTCTTTTTTTCTCAGCATAAGCGATTGGGCTGCCTGGGAGTTGAGCGGGGTAGCTTTGTATGAACATTCACAGGCATCAGAAACATTGCTGTATGATGTAGCAGCAGGTAACTGGAGTGAAGAGCTTTGTGCATTGTTCGGCATTTCACAGAAGCTGTTGCCATCGCTTTCGCAATCGGGCAGTATAGCTGGAGCCATAAAGAAAAGTATTGCTGGATCATGGGGATTAAGCGCAGATGCTTTAGTGGTTACAGGAGGGGGCGATACGCAAATGGCTATTAAAAGTACCTGTCCTTCAGTAGGTGATGTGGTAATAGTATCCGGCACTACTACGCCGGTAGTAAAGCTGGAAGGAAACTATATTACTGATAAACAGGAAAGAACCTGGACAAGCAGGGATATTATTAAAGACCGTTTTGTATTTGAAGCGAATGCGGGTGTTACGGGCTTGAATTATCAACGCTTGAAAGAAGTGTTTTATCCCAATGAAGGGTACGATGTTATAGAACGCGAGCTGGCAGAGAATGCCGACAAACAATGTGTGGCCTCCCTGGGGTCATTGATTGCGGGTGAAACAAAGCCGGTGATCCGGGGCGGGTTTATTTTCCCTGTACCGGTATCACATGAGCTAAGCCGTAGCAGTTTTGTGTGGGCTACCCTCATGGATATTGCATTTTCCATTGCGGAAAATTATAAAGTACTGGCAGAAGTGTCTGGCCATGATGCCGGGTACATCTGGGCCTGTGGCGGTGGATTGCAGAGCCTCACCTTGCGTAAACTGATCGCTGCTGTTATAGGAAATGAAGTAAGAGTGAGGAATGGGTTTGAACAGGCCTCTGTGATCGGTGCCGCACTGCTTTGTAATGAAGCACTGGGTGTTGCTGTTGAAAGAGAGCAGACTATCCCTGGAGGTTCGGTGGCTACTGGTGGGGATGCGGTGATGTATAAAGCATTTTATGAACAATGGAAAGCGATAAGAGAACAGTGCAGGGCTGTTAGTTAAACTATGAGTAAAGCTTATTTTATTGGAATTGATATTGGTACCCAGGGCGCAAGAGTGGTATTGCTGGATGAGATCGGTCTGCAACTGGGTGCAAAAGAAGAAGTATTTCTGCTAAGTGAGCGTTCACGGGAGGAGCAATCGCCCGATCTGTGGTGGAATTGTTGCTCCAGGCTGATCCCGGCACTGATAAAAGAGGTGGGATCACAAATTGAAACAGGTAAGATAAAAGCGGTTGCTGTTACTTCTACCTCGGGCACTGTTATTCCTTTAGATAGAAATTATAATGCGCTACATCCTGCTATTATGTACAGTGATCCGCGGTCCGGACAGGAAGCAGCTTTCTGTAAGGCAATAGCAGTGAAAGAAATAAAGGAGGGCTATACCGCATTTAATGCATCCAGTGGTTTGCCCAAAATGCGATGGTTCCTTAACCTGTATCCGGATAGCGCCTCGCAGTTGTATAAGTTTATTCATGCAGCAGATTTTATCACGGGAAGACTATGTGGCGGGTATGGTGTAACTGATTATACCAATGCTATGAAGTCGGGCTATGATATTTATCAATACCAATGGCCGGAATATATTTCAGAACAAATAGGTGTTCGCAAAGAATGGTTGCAGGAAGTAAGACCTTCCGGAGAACCTTTGGGAACCCTTAGGCCTGAGTTATCTGCTCAATGGGGACTTCCGGGCGGGATAATAGTAACCACCGGTGTAACGGATGGTTGTGCTTCACAGATAGCATCGGGTGCGGTAAGTCCGGGTCAGTGGAATACGACTATTGGTACCACGCTGGTAATAAAGGGAGTTACCACGCAGGCTGTAACAGATCCTACCGGAGCTATTTATAATCACCGTCACCCAACGGGTTACTGGATGCCAGGCGGTGCCAGTAATACCGGCGCTGATTGGGTCAGCAGGTTATTTGCAGGGCATGATCTGCAGGAGCTGGATAAGCAAGCTGCTACGAGGTTGCCGGCAGCAACTTTGGCATGGCCCCTGATGCAGCAGGGTGAACGATTCCCATTTATTGCACCACAGGCTGTTGGCTTTTGGCCCGAAGATGATATTGTAGAAAAATTCACGGCCTGTATGGAAGGCGTGGCTTTTATAGAGCGATATGCCTATGACAGCATCGCGGCATTATCTGGCGAAAAAATACAACAGGTGTTTTCTGCCGGTGGAGGCAGTAATAGTGATACCTGGTTACGGATCAGGAGTAGTGTTCTTAATATACCGGTATGTAAAATGAAAAATGTGTCAGGTGCAGCTGGTGCGGCTGTATTGGCTGCGTCCCGTAGCTATTATTCATCTTTGCAGGAAGCTGCTGCGGCAATGGTAACACCAGAGCTAACTGTGCGACCGGAACAACCTCTTGTAAAAGCCTACGGGCAGAAGTACAAATTATTCATTGAAGAATTGAAAGCAAGAAAAATATTGAACTAGCATGCTGAAGATATTTTTATTGAGACATGGCGAAACCGCATACAATGCTGATAATAATCGTTACTGCGGACGTACTGATATTTCACTTACAGAAAAAGGAATAGGTCAGACTGAAGAAGTGAGGAGACAATTGGAAGGGATTGAATTTACTGCGGTATATTCCTCTCCATTACAACGCGCTTTTACTACAGCGTGCCTGGCTTCAGGAAAAGAAGCAATAAAAGATGACCGCTTAATTGAAGCAGACTTCGGTAACTGGGAAGGAAAAACAAAAGAAGAGTTCATCGCAGAAAATGAATCGCTGTGGCTCGACTGGATGAAGGACCCTGCTACCCACCGGGCAGGTGGTACCGGTGAAACGGGTACTGAGATTGTAGAGAGAGTGGATGACTTTTTTCAAGCCCTGCAAAAAAAGTATTCAGCAGGTAATGTAATGGTGGTAGCGCACAATGGCATTAACCGCCTGTATATGGCATATAAGTTAGGAATGCCTTTGAAAAATTATCGTCAGCTGGTACAGCAGAATTCCTCTATCACCTGCTTTACGCTCGATGATAAAGGAATCCTGACGCTTGAATTATTGAATTCAAAACTCCGGTAAATGAAAATTGCTATGTTCAGGGCTGCGTTTTTACTGTCAGCGCTTTTTATTGCTTCGGCGAGCTATGCTCAGTTAAATAAATTGCCTATAAAAAATGCCGCCGACATCCAGGCCTTTTTTCACTATACAGGAAAAGGCAAAACGATTATCAGCGGGCATCGGGGTGGTTACTTAACGGGATATCCCGAAAATGTAATTGAAACATTTGAGTATGTTTTAAAAAATACACCTGCTTTTTTTGAAATAGATCCCCGTCTTACAAAAGACAGCGTCATCGTATTGTTGCACGATGCTACATTAGACAGAACAACTACCGGCAAGGGCAAGCTTTCCGACTACACCTGGGAGCAGGTAAAGCAACTCCGTTTAAAAGACAAGGACGGAAATGTAACTCCTTACCGGATTTCTACCCTGCAGGAAGCAATTGATTGGGCAAGGGGAAAAACTGTGCTGAACCTGGATAAAAAAGATGTTCCCCTGCCAATGACGGCTGAGATCATCAGGAAGAATAATGCAGGCAGTTTTGTGATGATTACTGTGCACGATGCCAAACAGGCAAAGTTCTATTACGATGATGACCCCCAACGTATGATGTCTGCTTTTGTAAAGACAGAGGATGCCTTAAAAGAATATGAAGCTGCCGGCCTTCCCTGGAAAAATATGATCGCTTATATAGGTTCTGAGAACAAGCCTTCCAATAAAACCATGTTTGATCTGCTCCATGCACGGGGTGTTATGTGTATGATTTCTGCTGCACCGGTGTATGACAAACTAACTGCTGCACAGGAGCGGGCTACAGCCTATCGTGATATATTTATACAAGGTGCGGATATCCTGGAGTCAGATCTACCGGTAGAGGTAGCGGATGCAATTAAGAAGAAGCCTTGATCTTTATCCATTACATGAAGGGCAAAGGTTATTATCCATTGAAATGGAAAATTTGTTGCCCCGTTTCCATTTTTGTGTCGTTCCAATATTTTAAGAGAGGGTTTACTTATTGGTGACCAGTGTGCGTAAGTATTCGTCCAGGTTGGCTAATGCCATACCAAGCCCTTCCTTAAAGCCCCTGGCGATCATCATTTCAAGATCAGCAAGGTTATCGAATTTCTTTTCAATGTGAACGGTTGTTGTTTCTTCTCCCTCTTCGAAAGAGTTTTTAACCAGCGAAAAAGCATTGCTAATGGAACTCCCGTTTTCATCGGAAAAAGAATTTTTTGTCGAGAAGCTGGACTTAGGCTGAATCTTAATGTATTCCACCAGACTCCAGTGTGATACATTCTCGGGAGAAACCATAGCATACAACCAGCGGCCACCTTCCCGGAAATTCATTTCTTTGGTACGGGCCTGCCATGGTTTGGGGGCTGACCACAGATCCAGTATTTCTGGTTTTGTAAATGCGTCCCAAACTAGGTCGAGATCGGCGGCGAATTCCCGCGTAACATGGATGGTATTGGTGGTTTTGTCTACCGTAAAGTCAAATAGCAGGTTCATTTTTTGTTATTTTTTAAGGTGAGTAATACATCATCGAGTTGCTGGAACTTCTCTTCCATGATTTTCCTGAACTGTGCCAGCCAGTTATCGATCTCTTTCATTTTATCTATCTTAAGTTCATAGAAGATCTCCCTGCCTTCCTGTTTTTGGGCCAGCAGATCGCATTCGGACAGAATGCGCAAATGCTTGGAGATAGATTGGCGGGTAATATCGAAGTGTTCCGCAATGGCATTAGGGGTCATTGCCTGTACAGCGATCAGGACGAGGATAGCTCGTCGGGTGGGGTCTGCAATAGCTTGAAAAATGTCTCGTCTCATAGATTGATGTAATTAAGAAGCCGATCGGTTGCAAATATACGCGCAACCAATCGGCTTCGCAAATATTTTTTTAAGGCAGAGAGCTTGTTGATAGTGTTATTTCTATGGAGTAATTGCTGAAAAAAATAAAAGAGGGGGCCGGATAATGATTTAAATATTTTATAATCAAATACTTAAGTGCGTGACTTTAGCCAACTAAGAAAAAGCGTTCATAGAAACAGATATGAGTCACAGCGTAGTTAAAATCGTTTCCTGGTGGTAGTAAAAGCGTTTTGTGGGGAGAGATTTATGTTCCTGGGCTCGGTAGGCCGATAAGATGGGGTCAGAAGTTGCGGAATAAAAGACATAAAAAAAGGTTGCTGTTCAGCAACCTTTTTCGCTCCCCTAATTGGACGATTATTGAACCAATTGGCTGAGGATTTAGAAGCTTTTGCGGCTTTACCGGACATGACATGATGGCAAGATTATATTCGATTTGTGCAAAAATTGCACAAGGTCAAAATAAGGGGCAGAGAGAGATCCTGTACCTTCGATGCAATTGGCGGCTGAATTAGATTCCGAAAATAGCGTCTATTTACACTAAATCTCAATAAATATAGACTTGATATAAGTAGCTGATTATAAGCGTCTTTTCTGTTTTACCTATTTAATACTCGGTAGTTTAAAATTAATCTAGTTAAGGTATTTTACTGCCTTTATAGTAATAAATATAAACCCTTCCCTTGCATTGGTTTATATAAAGGAATATAGGGGTAGTATGACTACTAATAACGTAACAAAAATAAACTAACTTCTTCATGAGCAGCTTCAAGGAGTGGTATTGCAATCTTTTTGGCTTGCTCAACAAGGATATAGCGTTGAACTTTCCTGAAATAAATGATGACAGGACTCGCATTGGGGATGAGGATATTCAACAACTAAAAAAAATATTTAGCACCTTAGATTTATTCGTTCAAAGGCTAAAGAGGGAGTGCAGGTGATATTGCTTGAACATGCGGGTGAGAATATTTGGAAAGATCTTTCAAGCATCGAAAAAATCCGAGGATGGAGGACGGTGAAGGTGACCATGCATTAATTCCGGATGATTGGATTAAAGATGATGTAGGTGGAGAAATAGAAGACGGATCAAAATAACTCCTATCCCATAGTCTAGGCGCAATAGTAAAAAATTACTCGTAAGTATGGTTTGATATTATTTGTTCTATTTTATCAAATATTAAAGAAAAATGTTGAAAACGGAAGTTTTTAAATCCGTCATGTCGGCTAAGTACATAATCAGCAAATTGATTCTTTGGTAGAGCTACATTTGTCTCGTTGTAAAACACGCCGTAGTCAATAATGTATGGATATCCTCTGTTAAGTTTATTTGGATGCCGAAATGTTAATGCCTCGGTCTTATGGTCGCCAGTAGCCATAAACTCATCCGACGTAAAAAGCCTTCGTTTATTTTCGTCTAAAGTAACTATTTCGCTATCCAGATAGTAGTGCTCAATGCAGATTTCATCAAAGTTGCGATGTGGTGGTTTGGGAATTACCATCGAATAAACATTGTTATGCCAATACTTATAACCTGAACCATTTTCTGATATTTCTTTCGTGATTCTTGGCGCATCCGCATCAAATATGCAAATAACAATATTTCTAGTGATCGATGTCTTAGATAAAGACTTGCAGACTTCAAGTAACTGTGTATTATTTATCTCAAATCGGCTGTCATAGTCTCTAATTCTCAGATTTAAATTCTGGTATTTCCCAATGCTTTTAAAATAATTATAGGCTGCTTTAAGATGCTTCCAATCTGATTTTCCTTCGCCGTAAATCATTGGTATTGTTGCGTCTTTATTGTCGTTGATAACAACACTAACTGCTGCATCTGGAGCTAACGCCCTTATACGCCTTACCAAGCTCACGTATACTGGATTATCTTTCCCTTTAATAAAACCAACAAATCCGATTTTGCCTGCTAATTCTTTCTTATACTTTAGCCCAATGAATGCAGGGCTCACTTGTTTCTGAGAGTATTGTGAATAATAATCATTCGCTGCAGAAAGAAGTCCATGTTTTTCCCAGTTATGCAGCAGTAACCGAATATTTCTTAAATAGTTTCTTTTAACATTGACTTTATCATTTACTATCAATCCGGTTACTTCTCTGCGATTGGTCTTATTCGCAAATCGCGTTTTAGATGGGTTTATTGTGAAGCCATTTTGTGAAATAATATCCAATATTTCCTTGCTAAGAGAAAATTCATTATTCTTAAACACTCCAATGCTGACAGGCAACTCAACTAGGTTTGTGGAAATTGTTATATCGTCAGCATACCTAGAGAATTTGCACTTGTTTTGAATACAAAGATTAAGTAGTTGGGTATCTAGTCCGCGACAAATAAAATTTGATAAGATAGGTGATGTGGGGGCTCCTTGTGGTAAGCGCGCTTCGTTACAACATAAGTTCGCCAAAATGCCGGCAATCTTCTCATTAAAATTGAATGGATGGTTCTTGAATAAGCCTTTAACCCTTCCGAAGTGAATAGTTGAAAAAAAATCTTTCAGATCAAAGTTTACTAAATTTTTTTTACGCAGATGTTGTTTGGCATTTGTAACAATGCTCCTGTTTAATACAAATCCATGTGTACTTGGTCTAGCTTGATAGCTTTGTAGTAGAATTAAGTTTAGCCTGGTTTGAATTAATTTGAGCCATTTTGCGGGAGCTTCTATTGTTCTAGCACCTCCCCCCTTCTTGCTAATTTCAAAAGTCCTATACTTCTCTTTTTGAGGTGTTCTATATAAAACCTCTGTCAATAAGTTATAAGATACTTCAAGAACAATTGCCAAATCACGAGGCTCCTCAATTAACGAGAAAGACTTGAGTGTTTCATCGGTAGGTTTGAATGGCATAAAATGAAGGTTCTTAATCAATTCAACATTAAGGCATTAAGATAACAAGTAAATTTTATATGCAATAATGGGAGAAATAATTTTCTGCCATTGTCATAATTGTCGCAGAACACAACAAAAAGTCAATTAAGGAGTAAGAACCTTCTATACGAATATATGGAAGGGAATTTGAAAAAGCTAATTAGTAGCAAGAAATTCATCGATGATAAATTTCCCTTTCGAAATGGTTTGCCGAGACGATAGTGGGATTATGCTTAAATCTGGTTAGAGTTTCAGTTCTTTCTCACCCCTCCGCACATCCGTTTGAAAATTGTTTGAAAAAAACAAAAGGTCGCATATAGCGAGCTTTTGTTTTTTTCCGCTCCCCTAATTGGACAGTTATTGAACCAGTTAGCTCAGGATTTAGAGACTTTTGCCGATCTACCGGAATGACGTGGTTAAACCGATAGGTTTAATTATTTAAAAAACATTAAAATTATTCGTTTATAATAATGCTTAATTAGCATGACATTTATTGCCAAAGATTGCTCTGGGCAGCTTCGTTGTTTAAGAGGATAAATGCTATTAGGTAGGTGCAATGAGAATGAGATCTTTCATAGTGATGATTTTTACTGCCTCATATATTCAGTCCCTGCCTATTCCGGTCAACGTTCGCCAAGCCGAATTTGTGTGGCATAGATATACGTGAATCCCTTGAAAAAAGGTTGCCGTTTGAATAGAATGGATAAATGACATGGTGTGTTCGAAAGAAGATACCTATATTTTTGTTACAGTATATTGCGATCCGCTGGACTTTCCTCTAAATCTGCCTTCAGGTCATTGTTTTCAAACAATCTTGCAAGGAGTTAAAAGCATATAGCTTCTTCCTCTATGAGATTGAAACGCTTTGTATATGCTTACCTACTATGGTGATTAAGTAGTAAAATCATTTGAAACTCAATTTAACGATTCAAAAATGCAATAAAAGTGCTGAATTGTTGAAAAATATTTCTGATATTTATTTTAGTTCTGGATTTCAATATCTTGTACCAATTTGCCAATTGATTCTTAAAATTCCATTTCATTGGTGAAAAGCACTATAAAGGCAACTCAAAAAGAATATTAAATAGTATTAAAAAATGTCCTTGCCGATAAAGGAAAACCAATCTATTGCTTGCGGAAAAACTTTGGAGAAATAAACCCACAATCTCTAAGTAGTCTATTAATGATGAGCTACCTTCTTTGGATACCTTGTTGGCAAAGCAAATGCTTTAGACGTTGATTCTGTAATTTGTTCGCTTCAAGAATAAATTTTAAAGAAATGAAAATAAGTGCCACAATTGGCTTTGACGAATATGATTTTGATATAATTTCTCCACTTCCGGATGAACAATTATGGATAGGGAGAAAGGTTGACGATAATAGCAATTTCAATTACATAACATTTCGAATTGATAATGGTATCATAAGTGATTTAAAAATAAATGAGGATGTCGATACTGAACCAGGGATAATACTCGAGAGGCTAATTACAGCATTACGTGAGTATAATGAAACTCATCAAATGGGGTTCGAAACTGAAGACTCAGACTCTGTGACCTCTTTTGAAGAAATGAAGCCGTATGATCCAGAATTAATTAAAGTAAGACCATTGGTTTTATCCGCATTTCAAGTACACAGAGATATTCAAAAAGGAAAGATTGATTTAAACCCGGAGTTTCAGAGAAATTTCGTTTGGAACGACATGCAAAAGTCGTTACTGATTGAATCAATGTTACTCAAAATTCCTTTACCAGCTTTTTATTTTGCAGAAGATAAAACTGGAAAGTTTCAAGTTGTTGATGGACTTCAAAGACTTACAGTAATTAATCAGTTTCTTAATAATGATTTTAAATTAAGGAACCTTGAGTATTTACATCAGTTAGAAGGTTTATATTTTTCTGCGGATAATAAAAAAAGAATAAAGCCACAACAAGCATTATTTGATCCATATGATGGTCGGGTTGAGAGCACACAATTAAATATTAATGTTATTGAAGCTTCTTCACCTTTGCGTGTTAAGTATGATATATTTTATAGAATTAACACAGGTGGTAGACCATTAAACAGGCAGGAGATTAGAAATTGTTTTGCTACTGACAGAGTTCGACGTTTACTTAAAGGAATGGCTAACAATAGCGAGTTTGCCGCAGCTACTGGATACAGTGTTAAGGATACAAGGATGGATGCGCAGGAATTAGCACTCAGGTATTTGGGATTTTATTTATATAGAGAGTCTTATGCTGGGGAGATGAACGGTTTTTTAGATAATGTGTTAGAGAGGCTTAATGAAATAAGTGATAAGAAAATGGAGGAAGCAAGACAAAATTATTTCAAAGCCCTCAGATGCGCCTATTATTTGTTCGGCGATTATGCCTTCCGTAAATGTTTACCGCATCATCTTGAGCCTGGAGCTAGAAGGCAATTTCTCAATAAAGCTATGTTTATTGTATGGACTGTGCTTTTAGCAGGTGTTGACGAAAGTTCAGTTGACAAGAAACAAGAAGAAGAATTTGTTCATATCCTGGCAAAAAAATTAGATGATAATGATAAATTGTTTGATGCACTTACGACGGGTACAACCGATAGAAACAATCTAGAATTTGTTTTTAATGAATTTCAAAACCTCCTTGAAAGATATTTAAATTAATTTTAATTAATGGAACAAACCTTTGTTATAAAAGATTTTAAAATTTTTGAGGAGCAGTCTATAACATTGAAAAATCTTACAGTTTTAGCAGGAAGTAATTCTGTTGGCAAATCCACCATTATTCAGGCGATTCTTTTATCAAGATGGACCTTTGAGGAAAGATACAGATCTGGTAGTGATGTTAAAACTATACCTATACCGCTTAATGGCCCTTTTTTACTTGAGTTAGGCAATACATATGAAGTAATTAGACGTGGAAAAAAAATAACTCAATCAGTCTGCGAATTTAAATTGATTCAGAGTGGAAAGACACTTATGAAGATTAAATTAGAAGGTGACCGAACAACAAACAACAGATACGAATTGTGGACAAAGTTTGATGTCTTTAAAGGAAATAATAAAGGCCTACTTGGACAGAAAGTTTATTACCTAGCGGCTGAAAGAATTGGGCCCAGATTAAAATACGAATACGAAATATTACCCTATTTGCATGCTGGTTATCGAGGTGAAAGGACTTTTCAAATTTTAAGCGGAGAAAACTTACCTGTTTCAGGTCTTAAACTACTAAATGAAGAAGATCCCCCGCTTCTATTTGATCAAACGCGAAAATGGTTAGATTACCTTATACCAGGTGCTAAGTTTGACAACGCAATTCCGGTAGGAAAAAGTAAGGTTATTGAAGGCACATTTGGTGAAAGCTTACCAACAAATGTTGGATTTGGAATATCTTATGCATTACCTATTTTGGTAAATGGCTTGCTGGCAGAGGCAGATACTATAATGATAGTAGAGAATCCAGAAGCTCATCTTCATCCAGCAAGTCAGTCTAGAATGGGAAAGTTTTTGGCAAAGATTGCATCTTCGGGAGTTCAAGTCATAATAGAAACACACAGTGAGCACGTTCTTAATGGTATAAGAATAGAGGCTATTAATGGAGGCATTGCAAGTTCTGATATTATCGTAAACTTCATTACGCGAGATAAAGAAAGAAGAATCAAACTCGAAAAGATAGAAATTCTGGAAACAGGTGATTTGACAAAATTCCCCAGAGATTTTTTTGATCAGGTTCAACAAGATATGGCGGAAATGTACAGAACAAAAAAGAGACAGAATAATGGCTAATCTATTATCCTATAAGGAAAGCTTTGTTTGGGAAGATTCTGTGATTGACCGGGGCGTTCAAATTCAAGAACTAAATATCGCTTTGGATAGAGCCAGAGACTTAGGTGATGACATATTTAAGGTGCCAGACCTATTTAATATTAATCTGTCTTGGGGCGATTTTTTTGAATTTGTTTATGATACCGCTTTTGACGATCATGCTAGACAACTTAGATTTCCGTGGCTAAGTCAAGCTCAACATCAAACTCTTATAGCATTATTACATTTTTTCAGTAATGCAACTCCGCGCCCGTCAAATAATGTACAGGATTTAAATGAAGAATATCCTGATCAAAGCAATTCACTTATTGGAATATATTCTGATCAACTTCCTGAAGACTATGTATATGATGAGGAAACATGGAGCGATCTGCATAGAAGATGGGTGACCCTTTTTAGTAGGAATGAGCGAAACCGACAGAGAAAGTATTTCAGACGATTTTTTTATCCCGAATTGCTAGAAGACCCTAATCGTATTAATTACATGATTAAAAAAGGACAAGTACATAGTTTTTTTAAAAGAATAGATATTCCTAAATTCGGAGGCGACGGTAATCCCTTACATGGTGAACAAGTGCAGATACATTTTAATGATAAAGGCAAAAGTGCATTAAATATTGACGGAACATGGAAACACGGCGAGTGCAAAATTCCAGAAGCGGCGTGCGAGCAATTAATTGAATGGGGATTTCTATTACCTGATGATATTTAAGTCCGGTGTAAACAAGTTTTTGAAACTTAGGTACGAATACGAATCAATTCTTTCAAATCACTACGCCTTACTTGCAGGCAAAAAACAAAAAAGGTCGCCAACGGCGACCTTTTACTTGTGTCATGCTTGCTCCCCCTGATGGACAGTTATTGAACCAATTAGCCCAAGATTTATTAGCTTTTTCTGGCTTACCTGACTTGCCCATAATGAAAATCGATGGAAAGTAGAGATGAATAGTCAAATCATTACCTGTGAGAACGAAAAGTTATTAATGTGCTATTTATTATTACTTTTGTCAAAAAATACCAAGTTAAAATTAACAAGGTAAAAAATGGAAAGTTTCGGAGGGTATATTAAACGCCTAAGAATAGAAATGGGGCTAAACCAAACAGAACTTGCGGCTAAAATAGGTCTGGATAGCGGAGGGCTTAGTAAGGTTGAAAATGGTAAAAAGGATTTAAAAGAAAACAAATTACAGCTTCTTGCAACGGCGTTAGAAATTGACATAGCAGATTTGAAGAAGCAATATTTCAGCGAGAAATTTGCGGAGGATTGTTTTAAATATGCATGTCCTGATTCCGTTTTTCAACTGGCTGAACAAAAAGTAAAGTATTACAAATCAGAAAAAAAGGACTTTTAAATTTGTAAAAATGGCGAATGAAAGAAAGACCGAAAAAATAGTTCGTTCACATTTTGAAAGATATCACGACTTTGTTTTTATCGAAGAACAGGCTTCCGACAACGCTAAAATTGACAAATTACTTAAAACTGCTTCAAAAAAAGCAAACGGAAAAGGTAAACCTGAATTTATAATTACCTATAAAAAAAACACCGACTTATTAATTGTTATTGAATGCAAAGCTTCTACGACTAAACATGAAAGTCCAAACAGAGATAAATATTCAGAGTTCGCAGTTGACGGAGCTCTACTTTATGCTTCTTACTTGTCTAAGGACTTTGATGTTTTAGCTATTGCAGTGAGTGGAGAGACTGCTCAACATTTGAAAGTTTCGCATTTTTTGCAATTAAAGGATGAAAGAAATGCGACTGAGATATTTGGCAATAAATTACTTTCCGTTCAAGATTATCTAGATGGATACTTAAAAAGCCCCCAAAAATTCCGACAAGACTACCATAATCTTTTAGATTTCACAAAAAAGCTGAACGAGAAACTTCATACATATAAAATTCTTGAAAACCAGCGAAGTTTATTAATTAGTTGTATTTTAATAGCATTAGAGGACGATGCCTTTAAAATCTCTTATGCGAAAAAGACAACTCCCAAAAGCTTAGCTTCTTTCCTTACAAAAACAGTTTCTGAGAAGCTAGAAGAAGCGAATATCTCTGGCAACAAACTCGAAAATTTAAACGTGCAGTTCGGATTTATTAAAACAGACACGTCCTTATCAACCAAAGACAAACTGCTAAAAGAATTAATTGACGAGATCGATACGAACATTAACCAATTTATTAAAACGCATGAATATTTTGATGTTTTAGGGCAACTGTATATTGAATTTTTGAGATATGCAAACGTGGATAAAGGATTAGGAATTGTATTGACACCACCACATATAACTGAGCTCTTTGCTGACTTAGCACAAGTAAACAAAGATTCTATCGCGTTTGACAACTGCACTGGAACCGGCGGATTTCTCATTTCTGCAATGAAGAAAATGATAGAAGATGCTAAAGGTGATTCAAAGAAAGTTGCTCAGATCAAGTCTCAACAACTTATTGGTGTAGAATATCAGGCTCATATATTTGCTTTAGCCGTCTCGAATATGTATATCCATCAGGATGGAAAAACTAACATCATTAATGGAAGCTGTTTTGAAGAAGAAATAATCAAAACTGTAAAATCAAGAAAGCCGACAGTTGGTTTTTTAAATCCGCCATATAAGGGCGATAAAAAGACAGACGTTGATGAACTCGAATTTATACTGAATAATTTGGAATGTCTGGTCCAAGGTAGCACTTGCATTGCAATCGTGCCGATGCAATCCGCGTTAGCAACAAGTGGGAAAATATTAGGGCTAAAGGAAACACTTTTAAAAAAGCATACTCTTGAGGCTGTAATATCAATGCCAGATGAATTGTTTTTTAATTCAAAGGTTAACGTAGTTTCATGTATAATGATCTTTACTGCGCATAAACCACATCCTAAAGGTAAGGAGACATTTTTCGGATATTACAAAGATGACGGTTTTGTGAAACGAAAAATACTTGGCAGAATAGATGCTTTCGGAAAATGGAATGACATAAAGTTTAAATGGATTTCGAATTTTATCAATAGAAAGACGGAAGTAGGGTTCAGTATTAATAAAGCAATTAGTCCTTCAATGGAGTGGTGTGCCGAAGCTTATATTGAAACAGACTACTCAAATATTAATCTAAGAGAGTTTGAACATAGCATAGCTGATTACATAGCCTTTTTGTTTACTAACAAGTTGTCAAATACAGAGACGAGTATATGAAGGATCTGGTAAAAACATCTGACTTATTTTTCGTTCAATACGGTGTGAATCTTGAGCTTGTAAATCTTGATCAGTGCAGCAAGGACGACAAGGATGCAATATATTTTGTTTCAAGGACTGAAAATAACAATGGAGTTTCAGCAATAGTTAGAAAGATTTTAGACGTTGATCCCAATCCTGGTCATACATTATCTGTCGCGGGAGGCGGGTCAGTTTTATCTACTTTCTATCAACCTCTGCCATATTATAGTGGGAGGGACTTATATGTTTTAACTCCTAAGGTAGAAATGGATATAACAGAAATGTTATTTTATGCCTATTGTATTAGACTTAATAAATATAAATACAATTATGGTAGACAAGCTAATAAAACTTTAAAGGATATTTTAATCCCTCCACAGATGCCAGAGAGCTTTAAAGGAACCGAACAAGCTCTTGTTACAGTATTAGAAACGACGATTAAAAGCCAGTTCGAATTGATAAAACGCTAAAGCTTGACAGTTTGTCATGGAGCTACAAAAAGGTGAAGTGAAGGTGCATTAAGTTAAACAAAAAGGGCTTCAATTTCTTGAACCCCTTTGTCATGCTTGCTCCCCCTGCTGGACTTGAACCAGCGACCCTCTGATTAATCCCGCAGGTGCGGGACTCTAACCAACTGAACTAAAACACCTGTGGGGGTAAAAGATGGTTCGCAGAGTTGCTGCAGTAGTTTCTTGCTCTTCTGTTTCTTAATAAATCTTTCTATGCGTACTGCATCTCTTTCTAGGTGACTGCATTCAAAAACAGCTTGTAACACCCATGGCCGGTGTTTAGAGGTAAAAGTATTGTGCAGGGATGTGTTATGCTCTTCCAACCTTCGATGTGGCTCAGTAGAATATCCGATATAGAATAGATCGGAGGTTGTGGAATATAGAATGTAGATATTGAGTCGTCCTAAAATAGGTTGACAGTTTTAAAAATAGTTCCCGGTTGTCTTTAGATAGCCGGGATTTTTTGTTTATGCACCTGTTCAGGTGTTTTCATGTGTAAAGATAAATGAGGTCTGTATTGGTTATAAAGACTGATTGCTTCATGTATTATTCTTATTGCTAACTGCTTATTTATTAATGTTCTTTCCGGATAAAATTCTTCCTTTATTGTTTTATTCATTCTCTCTGCCAGCGCGTTTTCATAAGGATCACCATTTTCCGTCATACTCATGGTAATCTTATTATTATGGGCTATCTGAACATAATCATAACTACAGTATTGAACACCTCTGTCAGAATGATGGATCAATTGCCCACTATAACACCTGGATTGAATAGCCATTTTTAATGCCTGGGACACTGTAACAACTTCCATATTATCGCTAACACTATAGCCCATAATTTTTCTGCTGTATGCATCTGTGACAAGGCTTAAATAAAGGTTACCCTCGGATGTCTTCAGATAGGTAATGTCACTAACCCAAACCTGTTCAGGTCTTGTAATTGCCACCTCTTTTATCAGGTTGGGATATTTCCTCAGCCAATGATTAGAGTTCGTGGTCTGAACATACCTACGACGAGGTTTGATCAATAAATTACAGGACCGCATCCAGTCGAATAGTTTATCCCGCCCCACCTTGATAGCCTGTAGTCGCAATGCAGGTTGAATAAGGTGATAAAGCTTACGGATACCTATCCGTGGCAGGCATTTACGTTGCCCGTCAACAAGCTCTTTTACAATGGTTTTGACTGCATCTGTCTTGACTTGATTGCATGCCAGCTTGTAATAATATTGCCGGCTAAAGCCAAGTGTTTGCGCTATTCGCTTTGTGCCTCCGACCCTGCTACATCCCCCTGTCCTGCGGAAGCCTGACGTGACAGCGGTAAATACTTTTTTCTGATCTCTGTGCCAAGCATATCATCGGCCACGTCTATAGCCTTGTTCAGAATTTCTTTTTCCTGCTCAAGTCGCTTAATCTTTTTCTCTAACTCACGGATCTGCTTATTAGGGGTATTCTTTTTCATATCGGTTGATTCATGCCAGTCCAATCTACCATGTTTTCTTAACCACACCAAAACGGTGCTACGACCTTGAATACCATATTTGAGCTGAGCTTGTTTGTACGTTAGGTCGCCTTTTTCTACTTCATCAATCACTTGAAGTTTGAAGGCAAGACTGTAATCTTTTTGAGTCCGTTTTAAACATGAGGGAGATCCGGTATTGACCATAGTTTGACACTTTTTGTGTCAACTTATTTCAGGACGCTACATATAGTACATAAAAAAAGCTGCTAAGTAGCAGCCTTTTCTTTCGCTCCCCCTGCTGGACTTGAACCAGCGACCCTCTGATTAACAGTCAGATGCTCTAACCAACTGAGCTAAGGAGGAATATTTATTATTTAAGAATATCAGACCTTTTAATTCTAAAATTGGGGTAAATCCCTGACTTTCAAAACGCTAAAGTCTTCATTTCTTCCCGTAAGGGGTTGCAAAAATACGCATTTTTGGTTTCCCACAAAATGGAAATTAAAAAATGTGCGATTATTTTTTAGCGCACCAGGTATACCCGGTATGCCCCGGTTTCCTGTGAACGGGTAGTATGGTTCAGTAACCGGAAGGTAAGTCTGCTCACATGGAAATTTTCGAAGGATGAAATCACCTCCCCATTAACAGGTGCTGTATTTTCAGCAGCTATGTATACCAGAAAAGGCCTGTGAGGCAGTTGTACTGTGTCTGCCAGATCATTGACAGTATACAGCTGTTGATGCAGATAAAACTCCAGGGCATAAGAATAATCCTTTCTTAATTGCACTACCGGCATATTAGTGTAATTGCGATTGACAAACATTGCTGCTTCACTGCCCGATTGATAATGTAACAATGCCGGGTAAAAGAATAAGTTCAGATAAAGATTTACCCACATGATCGCCCAGACTGTATAGATGGCAGGCCCCATCCTGTTACCAGCCGCCCATTTCCTTAAAGGGAGTAAAAACCATCCCGCAATGGCAACACAGGCAAGCCCGATGGCCAAAACAGTATAACCGGGTTCAAATACAATATGTAATGCTACAACCAATACTGACAGCAGCATTACAATGGTGGTTTGAATAACCCGGATGAGTTTTTTGGTTATGGGCGTATGCGATAGCAACAGGTATTGTGCTGTTAATATGCTGATGAAAGGGAACAGGATATTGCTGTAGTGTGGCAGTTGAAATTTTGATAAAGAGAACAAAAGTATACAAGGGAGAAACCCTCCGAGTGTGTACCATTCCTGTGCAGTAGGATTGCGCAGTCTATTTTTGATCTTTTGAAATAGTGCAACGTACATCATTACCGACCAGGGTAAAAATGCCCAGAGCAATGTATGCAGAAAGAAAAACGGATCGCCACTTCCTTTAATAGGCCCGGTATTGAAAAAGCGGCCAAACTGACTATCCCAGAAAAAGAAGCGCAGCCCGGACACTCCTGTCCGTCCAAATACTATTTTTTCAGGGTGAAGATCAAACTGGTAATAGAGGCAATATAGTTCCGGTGCAATGAACAATGATATTAATAGAACGGCTATGAGCCAACGGACATGAAAAAGTTGCTTCCATTCTTTTTTAATGATTAGTTCCAGGCCAATTGCTCCACATACGGGTATCAATGCAAACATGCCTTTGGTCATTACTGCACAGGCGGCAAATAATGCACCTGCTGTCAGGTGCCAGTAATTATTAACCTGCTTTGCCCTGTAGAAATGATAAACTGCAGCAATGATGAGCCCTGTTAAGTAGGGTTCTGCCCGTACATCATTGTTGGAAATAATAATGTGCTCTGCTGTAAGTAATATGATCGCAGACCACCAGGCTGTTCTTTCATCATAAAGTTTTGCAGCCAGTAAAAAAGTGTACCGGGCACCCATGAACAGGAAAAGAATGGCCGGCAGTTTATAGGCCCAGGTAGTGACCCCAAACAGTTTGAATGAAAATGCCGTGATCCAGAATGGAAAATGCGGCTTATCCAGCCAATCGCTGCCTTCAGCAAAAAGAGAAATGAAATCGTTGCGCGTCTCCATCGTTTTTGCTATGGAGGCATACAGTGCCCCATCGGGCCCCAGAATGGTTACAAAAAGTCCGCTGCAATTAACTATCAGCGTAAGGATCAGCAATTGTAGCTGGTAATTCCTTTCGGTATGCGAAGGGGTTGGGTTCATAGTATGGGTTAAAGATGGCGGTACATTATAATGCTTGCGTAACTTTTTTTGAAAGCCTTGTTGCCCTGTGTTTTTCTGTAAACAGCCATAGTTCAAATAAACGGGCAAACCCTGCGCCGGTAATATACCCTAATACGGCTCCGGCCAGTATGTCGAGCGGGTAATGCTTGCCAACATAGATTTGCGCGTAACAGATGAGTGCTGCCCAGAGCCACAACCAGTTCCACTTTTTGCCTTTAATGAGCCAGATAGTCCAGAACCAGAAAGTAGCCAACCCGAAATGATTGGCTGCATGCGAGGAGGGTAAACCATACTGTCCCGAGCAGCCAACAACATTACGCAGGTAGGGTTGCAGATCCTCTTCACGGCAGGGCCTTAATCTTCCTAGCCAGGGTTTCAGCAGGCTGGCGCTTACCTGGTCGGTAATAGCAAATACTATTACGGTCAATACAATGAATTGCCATGCATAAGGCTTTGCATAACGGATGATCCAGTAAAGCATAAATGCGTACAATGGGATCCAGGTAGTGGCTTCGCGAAGTAGTTTCATGGGGCCATCCAGTGCAGGTATGGTCCACCAGTACTCAATGAGGGTAAAGAGCTTTTTATCCAGCTCGTCCAGTATTTCTAAGGGTGACATAATGGTTGATTTAGGTTGTTTTATCACAACAAAAATCAACGCAGAAAAGCCATAAGGGTGTTACGGAAATATCATGTTACTATTAACTGGCTATTAAAATATACAGGCTGTTCTTTCGCCTCTGCAAAGGATTGATCCTGACGGGTGGTGTATATAAAAAGGAATGCGAATATTATCAGAAACCAAAAAAGCCGGTATCGGCCATACCAATATAAAGACCCTCTTCCCTTTGCTCAACCGGGTAGGTTTTAAGGTAATAACCTTCTCCGCTGGTATTGCGGCCGTTCTGTAAGCTGAATTTGTAACGATGCAACGGACAGGTAATATTCCCCACTGCATCTACATAGCCTTCAGACATCAATCCACTGGCATGCGGACATTTGTAGGAAAAGGCAAACCACTGTTCCTTGTATTGCGTGAGACAGATCTTTTTGCCGCCTGCTTCTACTACTGCAATATTGTTCTGGTTCAGCAGCAATTCACCGGCAGACAATGCCACACGGTGCCATTTGTATTTTTTTTGTTCTGACAGGGGAGGTCTTGTTTAATAGAAGTAATCTGTTTTATAAGGATAGCGTATACGGTACAGGTCGCGTACTTTGTCCAGGATCACTTTTCGCAGTTCGTCGATATTTCTTCGTTCTGCTGCAGAAATAAATACACAGTTGCCTTGTAGTTCATTTTCCCAGCGTTCTTTCAATTCATGTAAGATCTCTGTACGCACTTCTTCTTCCAGCCAGGGATCGAAAGTGTTTTTTTCGTACAGGTCCATTTTATTGAAGATGGTAATAACCGGTTTGTCGTATGCATTCAGCTCCTGCAGTGTCTTATTCACAACGCCTATCTGGTCTTCATACTGTAGATGTGATGTATCTACTACGTGCATTAAAATATCGGCTTCGCGTACTTCGTCCAATGTACTTTTGAAGCTTTCCACCAGGTGATGCGGCAGTTTGCGGATGAAACCTACTGTATCACTTAACAGGAAAGGGGTGTTTTCGTAAACAATTTTACGTGTGGTGGTTTCCAGTGTGGCGAACAGCTTATTTTCTGCAAATACATCGCTTTTGCTCAACAGGTTCATCAGGGTTGACTTGCCCACGTTGGTGTACCCTACTAATGCTACACGGATAAATTCACCACGGTCTTTTCGCTGAATAAAAGCCTGTTTGTCGATCTCAGAAAGACGACGACGCAGTAAAGAGATCTTATCTTTTACAATACGACGGTCTGTTTCGATTTCCGTTTCACCGGGACCTCTTGTACCAATACCTCCACCCAGGCGCTCAAGGTGTTTCCACATACCTTTCAGGCGGGGCAGCATATATTGGTATTGTGCCAGCTCTACCTGTGTTTTGGCCTGTGCCGTTTTAGCTCGGCGGGCAAAAATGTCGAGAATAAGGTCGGAGCGATCGATGGTCTTTACCTCAATTGCTTTTTCAATATTTGAGATCTGTGAGCCGCTTAGCTCATCGTCAAAAATTACAATGTCAATATTCTTACCGCTTACGTAAGCTTTTATTTCTTCCAGCTTACCCTTACCTACAAATGTTTTGCTATCAGGGTGCGGCAGTTTCTGCATGAATCGCTTTACGGCGGTAGCTCCGGCTGTTTCTGACAGGAATGCCAGTTCTTCCAGGTACTCTTTTACCTGCTCTTCTGTCTGGGTCTTGTGCACCAGCCCTACCAGTACAGCCCTCTCTTCTTTATGGGTACCTATTTTCTTTTCTATCAAGTATCAATCTGTTTTATGGTGCAAAAGTAATCAGTGCGGGAGAATTTTACGGAGAAATAAGGGAATACATCCTTCAAAAGGATGTATTCCCTTAAAGGTGATCTAACAAAAAAGGCCACCGTTTCCGGTAGCCTTTGTATATGGAATTAAGCAGTTTAAGTTACAATCCACTGATGCTGATACCAATCTGGAAAGGATTGATAGTAGGACCTGCACCATCTTTTACAAGGTTGGTGATCTGGTAAGCACCATAGATGCCCAATACACCGTAGCTGATCCTTGCGGTACCGCTGAGCCTTGTACCGTTGAAGAATTTCTTTGATTTTTCCTTTTCTGTATAGGAGGCAACGGTAGCACCGCTGGAGCTTAACAGGGTTTTACCTTTGGTGGAGGCGCTGGTAAGCAGACCGAATTTACCGCCGATAGCAAATTTCCATGATTTGTTAGGTGTTTCAGGGTTTGCTGAAAAACGCAACTCAATAGGAGCCTCGAGGTAAGTGGTCATTAATTTGTATTTTTTAAAATGTTCAGCGTTGCTTACATCTTTAAATACAAGTGTGTTGGTAGAAAGACCTGCAATATCGATATAGGTATTTTTAAAATATGTGTTGTCTGTAGCCAGACCTGCGCCTAAACCTACGCTATAGCGAGGATCGGTTTTGAAAGGGAAGTCGAGCATGAAATAGAAGTTGAAGCTGCGGGGTACACCTTTGGTGTTGATAGAAGACTGGTTTGTAGCCCAACCATTATATCCTATCTGGATCATGAAGTGGTCATTGGCGCGACCAGCCAGGGAAACCTTACTCCAGTCTTTTTTCTTCTTTTTTCCGGAAGCAGTAGCAGTGGAATCCTGGGCAATCAATGCAGAAGCACTGCACACAACCAGGGTCAGCAGAAACAATTTTTTCATATTGTTGAGATAATGATTGTCAAATGTATTTTACCGGGGGTTAATGAAAGGTTAAGGTTAAGTGGTTCAGCGCATTAAAATACTGCAACAATAAACTATTTTATAGTTAGCAGCCTGATTTAATAAAAAGAGGCTGTCCCCGGTAATGTGAGACAGCCTCTTTTGGTGGACCCTGCTGGGATCGAACCAGCGACCCTCTGATTATGAGTCAGATGCTCTAACCGTCTGAGCTAAGGGTCCGCACCTCCGTTTCCGGAGGTAAAATTCGTATAAAAGAACAGTAGCGATCTACTGTTATGATCATTGTTTGAGCTACCACTTCATGAACAAAGAGCGGTAATTATTGACAATTTCACGTAAAAAAAGAACTTTTTAACCTGTCAACGGGTTATCTATGCATCTTTGGCAAGAATAACCATAATCTGACGCAAAATAAGAACTATTTTCCTGAGCGGCAGCAAAGGTAAAAAAAATCACGTTGTGTGTAGAAATTAATTTCGAAAGCATCTTTAACCAATAGATTGATGTCATATAATAAGTAGGATGTTAAGAAATTTGTAGCTTGCGCACACGATTGCTTAGAAGATGCAGATAACAGACCTCAATAGCATTCAGTCCCGTATTGCACTGCACAACGACCAGCAGGCATACAAACTATTGTATCAACATTTCTATTCTTCCCTATACCAGTTCGCACTTTCATATCTTAAATCTGGTCCACAGGCCGAAGAAGCAGTTTCGGATGTATTTATTAAATTATGGAGCAAACGTGCCGGTTTGGTACGGATCCAGAATCTGAAACTCTATCTTTTTGTAAGTACCAAAAATGTAGCGCTGAATTACCTGCGCAAACAGAAAAGGCCCCTGCTGCAGCTGGAGCAGTACCGCGTACAATTCCAGAGTGTGTATTTTGATCCTGAACAAATGATGGTAACCGCAGAAATGATCCGCCATGTGCAGGAAGCTATTCAGCAGTTGCCACCCCGCTGCCAGTTGATATTTAAACTGGTGAAAGAAGACGGGCTCAAATACCGCGAAGTGGCAGAACTTTTGAACCTGTCGGTTAAAACCGTAGAAAATCAAATGACCACTGCATTGCGTAAAATTGCCCATGCGGTTCAGTTTGATATCCGTACCACTTTGCCTACGGTAAAATAATTTTAACTTTTTTTATTTTTCTTCTGGGGGTATCTGCACCAAACATGTGTCCTTAAGGGTATAATTGCCTTAAGTGTCCATGAGCAGAGAAAGAATTTGGCTGCTGGCCAGTAAAAAACTGGCGCATGAAAGTACTCCTGAAGAATTGCAGGAGCTGGAGCAGCTATTGAGGCTGGACCCCGACCTGCATTATCCGTTACAACATATTACGGATATATGGCAATTACCTGCGCGCCTGCCAAGAGATGCGGAAGATGTTTTTCACCGGCATATAGAACGAATGAAAGCGACGGGTGCTGACTGGCAGGAGGAGAACAGGGTGGCGGAGGGTGAAGAGACAGGGAATGCCAGGCCTGCCGGTACAAGGTATTTTAAGAAAGTATTGGCGGGTATTTGTGTGATGGCTGTAATGGTAGTGGCGGGCATGATTTTTTATAAAAAAGGAACGGATAGAGAAGCCGCTGTTGTAATAAGAAATCATTATGAGGCGAATGCGGTAGCAGATGCTGATCGCGCAGAGGTGGCTACCCGTAACGGATCAAAAAGGAAAGTGGTATTGCCCGATGGTACACAGGTGTGGTTGAATGCAGGCAGCAAACTACTTTATAATAAGGATTTCGGGCAGGGTACACGTGAGGCGCAACTGACAGGTGAGGCCTATTTTGATGTGGTGAAAAATCCGCAGCAACCCTTCATTATACACACAAGAGATATAGATATTAAGGTACTGGGTACAGCTTTCAATGTACGCTCATATCCTGATGAGCAACGAACAGAGACAAGCCTTATACATGGGCGCATAGAGGTGGGAATACTGAACAGGCCCAACGAAAAGATCATATTAAAACCCAACGAAAAGCTGGTGGTAACAGGTGATACGCAATCGGCAGTTGCTGATGTAGAGCGTGCGCCAACTCCCATGGTCTCTATAGGCCGTCTTACTTATGAAAAGAAAGACAGCACTGTGGTGGAGACGGCGTGGGTGTACAATAAACTTTTGTTCAATGATGAATCGTTCGATGCTATAGCAAAGAAAATGGAGCGCTGGTACGGAGTGAGCATCGAATTTGAAGATAGCAGCGTGGAGCAGTTACGTTTTTCAGGAGTGTTTGAATCGGAGCCGTTGGTAGTAGCATTGGAAGCGCTGCATATTTCGGACGGTAAAAGTTTTCATTACTCAATCAACGGAAAGCATGTAATAATTACGAGGTAACCAAAATACATCCATCACCTAAAAATACACTTGCCATATGCCATTCAACAGTACATAGGTGGAGGTCATAAAAAAACAAAAGCGGGAAATGCTGCAACATTCCCCGCCGAGTTAAATACAGGCTGAAACTGAGTTTCCTGTTCTATACAACAGGAGTATTACCCATTATTTAACGTTCCAATTGACAAAGTATGAAAAAAAACGGAAACCTGCCGGGTTCCGGCAATTCCCCTCTTTTACAACAGTTAACCCGGGTTATGAAACTTACGTGTTCAATTATTTTACTGGGTTGTCTTCATGTTTCTGCCGGTGTGTTTTCGCAGTCCAGGATCAGTGTAAACTTCCAGTCGCTTCAGCTAAAAAAGGCGCTGGCTGCTATTGAGAAGAAAAGTGATTTTCGTTTTCTGTACAAAGAAAACCTGGTTGCAGAATCTCCCCGGATCACATTGAATATGACAGACGCGCCGGTTACAGAAGTACTTAACCGTATACTGGCCAACACCGGACTATCGTACCAACTAATGTCTAATAATCTTGTAGTGCTGAAAACCAGCGATAAAGAACTGCAGGATATCCGTATTACAGGTAAAGTAACCTCTACAACAGGCGAACCCATTGCCGGTGCGTCAGTAAATGTAAAAGGTACTTCACTGGGTGTGGCTACTGATGGGCAGGGTAACTTTACTATTACTGTGCCCGACAGTGCTGTACTGGTAATTTCATCAGTAGGGTTTCAAACACAAGAAGTATCGGTAAATGGCCGTACTACTGTAGATGTAACACTTGCGTCTGCCGAATCGACCCTTGACCAGGTAGTAGTAGTAGGTTATGGTACACAGCGCAGAAGCCAGATCTCCGGTTCTGTAGCTAAAGTAAATGGTACCGAACTGACCAAGCAACCCCTGATGGCTGCCACACAGGCATTGCAGGGTAAAGCAGCCGGTGTACAGATCATTGGTTCCGGTACACCAGGTTCTCAGCCCCAGGTGCGTATCCGTGGTACAAATACCGTAACAGGTAACCCTAACCCTGTATATGTAGTGGATGGTGTCATTACTGATGATATTACCAACATCAGCACCTCCGATATCGAATCAATGGAAGTATTGAAAGACGCTTCTTCACAGGCGATCTACGGTAGCCGTGGTTCAAATGGTGTAATCCTGATCACTACGAAAAGTGGTAAGGTTGGAAAAATGAGGATCTCCTTCGATTCTTATGTAGGTTTCCGCAGACCGACCTCTAAAGTGAAAATGGCTGATGCACGCACCTATGCTCAATATACTAATGAATCAAGAGCTTATGCCGGACAAGCGCCCGCATTCAATCTTGATACTTTAAAATATAACACTAACTGGTTTGATGAGATAACCCGTAATGGGATGGTTCAAAACCATGTGGTGAGTGTTGGCGGTGGTTCTGAAAAAACAACTTACTTCTTCAGCGCCGGTCTGTTTAAAGACGAAGGTATTTTGCTGGGTAATGACTTTACCCGTGGTGTATTCCGTATCAACAACGAATACAAGCTGGCTAAGTTCTTTAAACTGGGTCATAACATTAACGTAAGCGTTTCAAAGAGCAATAATAAACCGAATGTGTTCTCTTCAGCTTATCGTCTGGCACCTACAGTTCCTGTTAAATATGATAATGGTGCTTATGGCTATACCAGCCTCATCAGTGTTGGTAACCCGGTGGCTTCACTACAATATACCAACAGTGTCAGCAACCAGGTACGCGCATTGGGTAATGTATATGCTGAGCTAACACCGCTGAAAGGATTAACACTGCGCAGCAGCTTCAACTTTGATAAATACAATAATAATGGCAGGGACTTCACTCCCCGTTATATTGTGTGGAGCGGACAGCAGAACCCCGATTCTACTATTTTAACGATCAGCCAGGGCAATGGCTTTAGTTATATTTTTGATAACTACGCTACTTACAAAACTACCATTGCCGATGATCACGAGTTAACCGTTACTGCAGGCTATACTGGTGAAAGAAGTAAATACTACACCAGCAGTGGTACCGGTAAAGGTGTTCCCAATGAACCTAACCTGTGGTACCTCAGTCAGTCAAATCCTAATTCAAGAACGTACACAGACGGTGGTGGTCTTACCACGCGTGCTTCTTACTACGGTAGGCTGAGCTATACTTATAAAGACAAATACAGTGTAAACGGTATTGTGAGAAGAGACGGTTCCAGCAACTTCCCTGTAAACGAGAAGTGGGGTACATTCTATTCAGCAGGTGCTTCATGGATCGTTACCAAAGAGAAGTTTATGGAAGATCAGCACATCTTTGATGAGTTGAAACTGAGAGCCGGTTATGGTAAGATTGGTAATGACAGGATCGGTAGCCAGGCTGCATTGTACCCTGTATCATTAATTTCCAATGCTTATTCTTTTGGTACAGGAACATCGGTAGTACCGGGTCTTACATTTAACCAGATACAGAATGCCAGCTTTAGCTGGGAAACTACCAAAGGTATAGATGTAGGCGTTGAGTTTGCAGTACTGAACAGAAGATTGACAGGTGATGTTGCTTACTATAACAAACTTACCAATGCATACATTCCGGTAACCGTAGGTGGTGCTTTCGGCGACCAGGATAACGTGGTAATAAGCCAGGCTGCTGATGTACGTAACAAAGGCGTGGAAGTGAACCTGCGCTGGAGCGATAATATTGGTAAGGAGTTTTCTTACTATGTAGGTGGTAATATTACTTTCAACACCAATAATGTTGATAAAGTAAATGGTGTATTGCAACTGAAAGGCGGTAGCCTTGGAAACGGACAGGTAACTACTTATACTGTAGAAGGTCAGCCAATTGGCAGCTTCTGGGCTTACCAGGTTACTGGTATCTTCAGAGATAGCACCCAGTTACTGGCTACTCCGCGTTTGAGTGGAACACGTCCCGGTGACCTCATTTTCCAGGATACCAATGGCGACAAAGTGATCAACGACAAGGACAAAGTGTTTGTAGGTTCTTATCAGCCTAAAACATATTATGGTCTTAGTGCAGGGTTTACCTGGAGAGAGCTTGACTTCTCTATCGACTGCTATGGCAATGCTGGTAATAAAGTATATAATGGAAAGAAAGCGGTGTTGATCGGCAATGATAACATTGAAGCTAAAAGAGCTGAAGGTCGCTGGACTACTTCTAACCGCGACAATGCAAGCAATCCACGTGCATCCAGCACTGGCCCCCAGGTATCTACTTACTACGTAGAGTCTGGTAGCTTTTTCCGTATCAACAACATTACGCTCGGTTATACGCTGCCTTCCAAAAACTGGAACATTGGCATGTCAAAACTGCGTGTATATGTTTCAGCACAGAACCCTGTTATTTCCAAAAAATACAGTGGCTATACACCTGAGTTGCCTGCAGCAAGTGCGATTGATCAGGGTATAGAATTAAACGTTTATCCGGTTACATCTACTTACATGATGGGTGTGAATGTAACATTCTAAACTTTTAAATGATTTACCAGTATGAAACAGATTATCAGATATACAGGCTTTTGTTTTCTAATAGGTATTACAGCTACTGCCTGTAAGAAAGATTGGCTGAGTCCTGCACAGGAAAATCAGCTTGTGAAGGAGGATTCTACATTCAATGATCCTACTAATGCTGTAAAATTTGTAAATGCGGCTTATAACCAGTTGCTCGCCTGGAATACAACTACTTTTTCATGGATAGGCATGAGCAGCATCACTTCGGATGATGCTGATAAAGGCAGCTCGCCCGGTGATAATGGTACTGATAAAGACCAGATGGATGCAATTTCTTATACATCTACTTCTGCCTCCCTTAACGAGGTATGGATTGGCTTGTACCAGGGCGTAAACCGTTGCAACCAGGCTTTGGCGAACGTGCCCAAGTTCAATATCGACCAGTCACTTAAGAACAGGCTGGCTGGTGAAGCGCGTTTCCTGAGAGCATATTTCTATTTTAACCTGGTGCGCTGCTGGGGTGCGGTTCCTTTAGTAGATACCGTACTGGATGCTAACAATTCTTCAGACTTTTCAAAAGGAAATACCAGGAGAGATACAACTGTGATCTATGATTTCATTGAGAATGATCTGAGATTTGCCATGAGCGTACTGCCTACCAAGCAACAATATGCCGCTTCTGAAATGGGACGTGCCACACAGGGCGCTGCTGCAGCTATGCTGGCTAAGGTGAGCATGTATCGCAAAAAATGGAACCAGGCACTTACACTTACTGATGATATCATAGCGCAGAAATATGGTACTTATAGCATGGTAACAGATTATACTACCATGTGGCGTGAGGTTGGTGAAAACAGCAGTGAGTCTTTGTTTGAGATCCAGGGCAAGGGTACCGTTCCTACGGCTGGCGTACAACAGTATTCACAGGTACAGGGTATGCGTGCTGCCACCTTCAGTGGTGTTACCAACGTGTACACTGGCTGGGGTTTCAATACACCGAGTGCAGATCTTGACAATGCTTACGAAACCGGTGATGTAAGAAAAAACTCTACCATTATTCACATAGGCGATGTACTGTTTGATGGTGCTAAACTGGTGAGCGCAGAAAATGCCCGCTATAACTATAAAGCATACATCAGCAAAACACAGGAGTCATACGGTGATGGTGATGTAAGTAACAAGAATGTGCGTATACTGCGTATGGGTGAAATGTATCTTATCAATGCAGAAGCTGCCAATGAGCTGTCTCAGTCAGGTAAGGCATTGATCTCCCTGAACCTGGTACGTGCGCGTGCAAGAGGTGGTGTAAGTGGTGTACTGCCTGATGTTACTACAACCGATCAGACAGGACTGCGTACTGCTATCTGGAAAGAAAGAAGAGTAGAACTGGCTATGGAGCATGATCGTTTCTTCGACATCATTCGCCAGGGAAGAGCCGGTACAATTATGAGAGCGCAGGGTAAGAACTTTGTAGACGGAGTAAATGAAGTATTTCCTATTCCTGATGCACAGATCTCTGCCAGCGGCGGACAGTTGATCCAGAATAAAGGTTATAACTAATTATAGCTGAATAAAGCAGGTGGGGAGCGCCTGTATCCGCAGGTGTTCCCCATTTTCTTTTTTAAAAAGTGCGTAGACTATCGTTACGTTTTACGACTTTAACCAAACCAAAACGCTGCCATTTAATCATTGTAAAAAAGGCATTGCATTGCCATACTTTTCCGGAATGAAACAATGGACCTTTATAACACTCAGCCTGCTGTTGCTGGCTTCAGCGTGTAAAAAAAGTGACTCTTCAGGGAATACAGGTGGCGGTACATTCAGTTATCGCTCAACTCTGGTAAACGGCATCAATAACGGCACCAACAGCTACTCCAACACCTCCACTAACCCTACTATTAAGATCTCTTTTTCCGAACCGATCAATCGTTCGGCCACTGCATCAAACGTATTTTTTAAGGAGGGCAGTAATGCTGTTGATTTTTCCCTTGCATATGAGAACAATGACAGTATCGTTGTTGTGAAACCCAATGCTTCGCTCAAGGCCTTTACCTCCTACTCTGTGATCGTAGCCTTTACCATTAAGTCTGTGGCTGGTAACCAGCTTGCCAACTCACTCACCGTAAGTTTACAGACAGGTATTGATTCTACAAATAAATTTCCGACGATCACTGACGACTCACTGCTAACGCTTGTACAAAAACAAACCTTTAAATACTTCTGGGATTTCGGTCATCCCAATTCCGGCATGGCCCGCGAACGTAATACATCTGGTGACGTGATTGCTACCGGTGGTTCCGGTTTTGGCATTATGGCCATTGTAACCGGCATCAGCCGCAACTTTATTACACGTTCCGAAGGACTTACCCGTTTACAGAAGATAGTTGCCTTTCTGAAAACGGCAAAAACCTGGCATGGGGCTTTCCCACATTGGATCAATGGTAATACGGGTGCTACTGTTCCTTTCAGTACCAAAGACGATGGCGCAGACCTGGTAGAAACTTCTTACCTGATGCAGGGGTTATTAACTGCAAGGCAGTACTTCAGCAATGCTGATGCTGCAGAAACCACATTACGTACAGATATCACCAACCTGTATAATGCTGTAGAGTGGAGCTGGTTCCGTAAAAGCAATGAAAATGTATTGTACTGGCACTGGAGCAGTACTTATAACTGGGATATGAACCTTAAGATCCAGGGATGGAATGAAGGCCTGATGACCTATGTACTGGGTGCATCTTCAACAACCTATGGTGTTCCTAAAGCAGCATATACAGAAGGATGGGCAAGAAATGGTGCCATGGTAAATGGCAGTAGTTTTTATGGCATCACTTTACCACTGGGCAATGCTTATGGTGGCCCGCTATTTTTTACGCATTATTCCTTCATGGGTATCAATCCCACAGGGCTTACCGATACCTATGCCAATTACTGGCAGCAGAATGTAGCTCATGCAAAGATCAACTACAACTACTGCAAAACCAATCCCAACAATTATTATGGATACAGCGAACAGTGCTGGGGGCTTACTGCCAGTGATATTCCCAGCGGCTATACGGCCAGTTCGCCTACCAATGATGTTGGCGTAATTGCCCCTACGGCTGCATTGGCCTCTTTCCCCTATACTCCGGCTGAATCAATGGCCGCGTTGAAATTTTTCTATTACAAACTGGGCGACAGGATCTGGAAGGATTATGGATTTACGGATGCATTCTCTCTGAAAGATCAATGGTTTGCCAGCTCTTACCTAGCTATTGACCAGGGGCCTATCATTGTAATGATAGAGAACTACCGTACCGGTTTGTTATGGAACCTGTTTATGAGCAATCCCGAAGTAAAGACCGGGATGAAAAGTCTTGGATTCCAAAGCCCCAATTTATAGGGCCTGATAAAGGTTTGTCAATCCGTACCACAAAAATGCCTGGTTCTTAAAAATCGAGTCTTTCCTTTTTTAAAAACCAAAAATTGTGATCATATGAAAAAGATAACCTTCATCCTTGTATTCATTTTAATGGTAGTGGTTGGCTTTAGTGTGCCGGGCCGTAAAACGGTTACTGCCAATGCTAAAACATTACTGGATGCATACTGCGCCACCAGTAATGCTACCAACGATTACATTTATGTACACCTGTGGAATGCATCGCACAACTACAATTTTACAGTACCTCCACATGCAGCAGCAGGCTATGTAATGGGGCAGATAGAAGCTGATTGCTACAATGTAACACTCACTTCATCCGGCGGACCGCATACCATGCAGTTTTACTGGTACAATGCCGGTTATGTAACAACCGGCACTTATAGCGGAGGCGATCTGTGTGCTACTTGCACCTCCTGTCCTTCGCTCAGGATCTATAATTAATTATTTCGGAACATAATAAGAACCAGGCATTTTTACCCCTGAATTCTTACAACCCGGACATCGTAAAACCATTGTAATGAAATATCCAATTACCTGTTTTGTATTGGTATTGAGTGCGGCACTGATTTCACAACAGAGCTGCGGACAGAGAAAAACAACCGAAAAAGCAAAACAAGCAGCAACGCAAAAATTGACTGACGACCAGTTGCTGGACACTGTAGAGAAACAAACCTTTCAATATTTCTGGGATGGCGCTGAGCCTAACAGCGGGCTTGCACGTGAGCGTGTACATGTAGATGGTAATTACCCTGAGAATGATCAGCATATTGTAACTACCGGTGGCGGAGGATTTGGTGTAATGGCCATACTGGCTGGGATTCACCGGAAATTTATTACACGTGAACAGGGCAGAGAACGGTTTGAGCGTATTGTAGATTTTTTATCGAAGGCAGATCGCTTTCATGGAGCATGGCCACACTGGATGAACGGAGAGACCGGTAAGGTAAAACCATTTGGAAGGAAAGACAATGGCGGGGATCTTGTTGAGTCTGCTTTTATGATCCAGGGCCTGCTTTGTGTACGCCAGTATTTTAAAGATGGTAATACGGCAGAGAAAGCGTTGGCTGCAAAAATTGATACACTGTGGCACCAGGTAGAATGGGACTGGTATCGCAATGGCGGCAAAAATGTATTGTACTGGCACTGGAGCCCGGAATACGCCTGGGAAATGAACTTCCCGGTAAAGGGGTACAACGAGTGCCTGATCATGTATATACTGGCTGCATCATCACCCACGCATACTATTCCTGCAGAAGTATACCATGAAGGATGGGCACGCAGTGGCGCTATTAAAGGCGGTAGCACTAAATATGGATATACGTTACAGCTTAATCACAATGGTGCGCTGGAGTACGGCGGCCCGTTGTTCTGGGCACATTATTCATACTTAGGTCTTGACCCCCGTGGATTAAAAGACCAGTATGCTGATTACTGGCAGGAAAACACTGCCCAGACTATGATCAACTATTCATGGTGTGTAGAAAACCCGGGCAAGTATAAAGGCTATGGTCCTGATAACTGGGGGCTTACTGCCAGCTACTCCGTAAAAGGATATGATGCACATGCGCCGGGTGCCGGAAAAGATCTTGGCGTAATTTCTCCTACGGCTGCATTGTCCTCAATGCCTTATTCTCCCAAAGAGTCTATAGCAGCCATGCGTCACTGGTACACGGATATGAAAGATAAACTATGGGGACCTTATGGTTTTTATGATGCATTCAGTGAAACTGCCAACTGGTTCCCTGCAAGGTACCTGGCCATAGACCAGGGGCCGGCAGTGGTAATGATAGAGAATTATCGTAGCGGTTTGTTATGGAACCTGTTCATGAGCTGCCCCGAAGTGAAGGGAGGATTAAAGAAGTTGGGTTTTCAAAGTCCGCATATAAAGTAATAAGAGGCTTTAAACAGCGTGCATGAAAAAGAGTTTGTTACTGTCAACGATATTGCTGTTGGTGATGAATGTGTTTGCACAACAGCAAGCTACTTATTGTAATCCTATCAATATTGATTACGGTTATTGCCCTATTCCAAATTTTACGGAATGGGGTAAGCACCGTGCTACCGCCGACCCGGTAATTGTGCAATACAAAGGCGATTACTACCTGTTCTCTACCAACCAATGGGGTTATTGGTGGAGCAGTGACATGTATCATTGGAACTTTGTATCCCGCTCATTCCTGAAACCTTATCACAAAGTGTATGATGATCTGTGTGCCCCTGCGGTACTGGTAATGGGCGATACCATGCTGGTATTAGGTTCCACACATTTTAAGAATTTTCCATTGTGGATGAGTACAGACCCTAAAGGCAACCAGTGGAAAGAAGCTGTAGATACTTTTGAAATACCTGCCTGGGACCCTGACCTGTTCCTGGATGATGATGGTAAACTGTTCCTGTACTGGGGCAGCAGCAATGTATATCCTTTATACGGACAAGAAATTGACAGGAAAACATTTCAGCCAATTGGTGAGCAACGCGAATTATTTCGTCTGAAGGATTATCGTTACGGCTGGCAGCGTTTTGGTGAATATCTTGACAACACTTTTCTTGACCCCTTTATGGAAGGTACCTGGATGACCAAACACAATGGAAAATATTATCTACAATATGGGGCGCCCGGTACAGAGTTCAGTGGCTATGCAGATGGTGTGGAAGTAAGTGATCACCCGCTGGGGCCTTTCTCGCCACAGCCACACAACCCCATGTCGTGGAAACCGGGAGGCTTTGCAAGAGGTGCGGGGCATGGTGCTACCTTTCAGGACAAGAGGAATAACTGGTGGCATGTTTCGACCATGGTGATCTCGGTAAAAAATAATTTTGAAAGACGTATTGGTATCTGGCCCGCAGGTTTTGATAAAGATGGAGTAATGTACACCAACACTACTTTTGGTGACTACCCGCATTATTTACCCGGCGAAGGGAAAGAACATCCTGATGGCCGGTTTACCGGCTGGATGTTGCTGAACTACAATAAGCCGGTTACGGTATCATCCACTACAGGTGGCTTTCTGCCAAATAATGCAGTGGATGAAAACATCAAAACCTACTGGAGTGCGGCAACGGGCGATAAAGGTGAATGGTTGCAAACTGATCTCGGCAATGTGAGTACCGTACGTGCGGTACAGATCAACTATGCAGACCAGGATGCAGCCTTCCTTGGAAAACAGCAGGGCATTTATCATCAGTATAAGCTTTATTATTCTGTAGATGGAAAAAGGTGGCAGGTGCTTGCGGATAAAAGCAATAATAAAACTGATGTGCCGCATGACTATGTAGAACTGGCTGCTCCCGTACAGGCACGATTTATAAAGCTGGAAAATATACACATGCCCACAGGTAAGTTTGCCATCAGTGGTTTGCGTGTATTTGGTAATGGCAACGGCAATAAGCCCGATATGGTGAAAAGCTTTGTAGTATTGCGTACCGAAAAAGACAAACGGAGTGCGTGGTTAAAATGGTCGCCTGTAGATAATGCCTATGCCTATAATATTTATGTAGGCATAGCGCCTGATAAATTGTATCACTGCATTATGGTGCATGGTGGCAATGACTATTATTTTAAAGGAATGGACAATACCCTGCCCTATTATTTCTCAATAGAAGCAATTAATGAAAACGGTGTTTCAGCAAGAACAGCCGTTACTAAATCTGAATAAACCCTTGTACACAAATGATGAAGAAATTATCAATCATTATTGCCATTGTTCTACAGATCATTGCTATAGCTCCTGTAAGCGTACACGCCCAGCAATTGCCTTTCTGGAATGAGATCCAGGCTTTCAAAAAACAGGATAGCCTGCATTTTCCTCCCAAAAACGCTATTCTGTTTGTAGGTAGCTCCTCCTTCCGTTACTGGACAGATGTACAGGACTATTTTCCGGGATATACTATCATCAATCGTGGTTTTGGAGGCTCCTCATTACCACATGTAATTGCCTATGCGGATGATGTTATTTTCCCTTACCACCCAAGGCAAGTCGTTGTTTACTGTGGAGAGAACGATGTTACAGAAGATTCGGTGACTGGTGAGCTGGTAGCGCAACGTTTCATTACCCTGTTTCAGCTGATCAGGAAAAAGCAGCCGGGTGTTCCTGTTGCGTTTGTATCGCTTAAGCCAAGCCCCAGCCGTAGCCACCTGTTTCCGAAAATGATAAAAGCAAATGAGCTGATCAGAGCTTTTATAAAAAAACAATCCAAAGCAGTATTTATAGATGTTTATAGCCTGATGCTCAATGCTGATGGTACGCCGCGTAAAGAGTTGTTTAAAGAAGATAACCTGCACATGAATAAAACAGGTTATGAGATCTGGCAAAAAGCCATCCAACCTCATTTGTTGAAAGATTAAATATTGAATGATGAAGCAAGTTGTTTTTGCAGTATTGATGGTAGCGGGCGTTTCTGTAACCGCACAAACAAGATCAACTGCGCAGGATGCTAAGATGAATCAGTTCATTAGCTCCCTGATGCAGAAAATGACACTGGAGGAAAAGATCGGGCAATTGAATCTTCCTTCCATTGGTTTTGATGTTACTGGTCCTATTCTGAGCCAGGGTGTAGAAGATAAGGTACGCAAGGGCCTGGTAGGTGGCGTGTTTAATACGTACACCCCCAATGCGGTACGTAAGCTGCAGGATATTGCCGTGAAAGAAACCCGGCTTAAGATCCCTTTGCTGTTTGGTTATGATGTGATCCACGGTCACCGCACTATTTTCCCCATCCCATTAGGGCTTTCAGCCAGTTGGGATACCGACCTTATAGAACGTACAGCGCGTGCTGCAGCCAATGAAGCCAGTGCTGATGGTTTAAACTGGACCTTTTCGCCCATGGTTGATATTGCGCGTGACCCTCGTTGGGGACGCGTTAGCGAAGGTTCCGGTGAAGATCCCTTTCTTGGTTCACTGATTGGGAAGGCAATGGTAAAAGGTTACCAGGGCGATGATCTCAGTAAGAACAATACCATTCTTGCCTGTGTAAAACATTTCGCTTTATATGGCGCTGCTGAAGCCGGTCGTGATTATAACACCACCGACATGAGCCGTATAAAAATGTACAACGACTATTTACCTCCCTATAAAGCAGCAGTAGAAGCAGGCGCAGCTACTGTAATGGCTTCTTTCAATGAAATAGATGGTATTCCTGCTACCGGCAATAAGTGGTTGATGACTGACCTGTTGCGCAAACAATGGGGTTTTAAAGGCATGATCACTACTGACTATACCGGTATTCCTGAAATGATACAGCATGGCATGGGTGATGAAGCAAAAGTAGGTGAGCTGGCATTGAATGCAGGCATTGACATGGATATGGTAGGCGAGGTATTCCTGAAACATGGTGTGCAACTGGTAAAGTCTGGTAAAGTATCACAGGCTATTGTAGATGCTGCCTGCCGCCGTGTGCTGGAAGCTAAATACAAACTGGGGCTGTTTGATGATCCTTATCGTTATGTAAGCGAAGAAAGAAGCAAAACAGAGATCATGAGTGCAGATAAACTGCAGCTCAGCAAAGAGGCAGCTATCAAGAGTATGGTGTTGCTGAAGAATGCGGGTCAGGTACTGCCACTGAACAGCAGTAAAAAGATTGCCTTTATAGGCCCATTGGTAAAAAATCAGCGTGACCTGATCGGGAACTGGAGTGGTGCAGGCGACTGGAAAAAAGCAGTCAGCATCTGGGATGCATTGCAGGGCAATGGTAATGCTGCATCTTTCCTGTATGCCAAAGGTTGCAACCTGGTTGACGATGCTATGCTCATCAAAAAGCTGAATCCGCATGGTGCAGAACTGGTAGCTGATGCAAAGAGCCCGGAACAACTGATCAGTGAAGCAGTGCAGACTGCTCAGCAGGCAGATGTGGTGGTAACTGTATTGGGCGAACCATTTGGCATGAGTGGAGAGGCCGCCAGCCGCAGTAATATCGGTTTGCTGGATAACCAGCTGGAGCTCCTGAAAGCATTGAAGAAAACGGGTAAACCAATTGTACTGGTATTGATGAATGGCCGCCCTTTAACCCTGTCATGGGAAGATCAGAATATAGATGCTATACTGGAAACGTGGTATCCCGGTACCAATGCAGGTCCGGCTGTTGCTGCAGTACTGTTTGGTGAAGCAAATCCTTCCGGTAAATTGTCAATGACATTTCCCCGTAATGTAGGACAGGTGCCTATTTACTATAATCATAAAAATACTGGTCGTCCGTTCGACGAAAACCAGAAATATACTTCCAAATACCTGGATGTACCCAATTCACCATTATATCCTTTTGGTTATGGCTTAAGCTATACCAGCTTCAGCTATAGTGATATTGCACTTAGCAGTAATACAATTGCAGCAGGTGGAAAAATTACAGCTACTGTTACCATTACCAATACGGGTAAGTATGATGGCGTAGAAACCGTGCAGCTTTATATTCGTGATATGGTAGGTTCTGTAACAAGACCAGTAAAGGAATTAAAAGGCTTTCAGAAAGTAGCACTGAAAGCAGGAGAATCAAAACAGGTTAGTTTTACTATTACACCTGAAGACCTGAAGTTTTATAACTCAGCACTCAAATATGTAAATGAAGCCGGTGCTTTCAAAGTATTTATTGGCACCAGCAGTGAAGATGTAAAAGAGGCTTCTTTTACATTGAAATAAGTTGGTAAGATTTAAAAATTGACAGGTTAACAGGATGCCCTTGTTAACCTGTTGTTTTTTCAGCACTTAAAAAAGTGAACTATGATCAGGAACATCCGGCTATTGACATTGCTGTTATTGCTGGCTTTTGTAACGAAGGCTCAGGACAGGTCGCTGTTTGAAAAGCGCCTGTATATTTATAAAAACGATACCCTGCCCTACAGAATATTGTTGCCGGTAAACTATGATCCTTCAGTAAAATATCCGCTGGTACTGTTTCTGCATGGTGCAGGCGAGCGTGGTCGTGATAATGAAAAGCAGCTAACACATGGCGCTGCTTTATTTCTGCGCGACAGCATCAGGAACAATCATCCGGCCATTGTTGTGTTTCCCCAGTGTATGGAAGAAAGCTACTGGAGCAATGTAAATATTGTAAAAGACAGCAGTGGCAAGCGGCAGTTTTATTTCCGCAAGGATGGAGCGCCAACCAAAGCCATGATGCTGGCGCAGCGGCTTTTGAAAGATCTTCAGCAACATTATCCTGTAAACAGCAAGCAGGTATATGTGGGTGGTTTGTCAATGGGTGGTATGGGCACTTTTGAAATAGCGCGTCGTAACCCCAAAACCTTTGCAGCTGCATTTGCCATTTGTGGCGGTGCGGACCCTGCAACTGCCGGTAAGCTCAGGAAAATAAAATGGCAGGTTTTTCATGGAGGAAAGGATGATGTTGTAAACCCCGATTTCTCCCGCAAAATGGTAGCTGCCCTAAAGCAGGCCGGGGCCGATGTGCAGTTTACTTTATATCCGGACGCCAATCATAATAGCTGGGATTCAACTTTTGCTGAACCCGCATTGCTTTACTGGTTATTTTCGCAAAGGAAATAACCCATCGTATGGCAATTAAAAATATTGTATTTGACCTGGGCGGTGTACTGCTGAACCTGGATATGCAACGTACTCACCGCGCTTTCGAAAATATTGGTGTAAAAGATGTGGCAGCATTGTTCAATATAGGACATGCTGCTTCTTATTTTAAAGACTACGAAGTAGGCGCCATTACAGACAATGAATTTGTACAGGCCATCAAAAAGCATGGTGGTTTAAATGTAGAAGATGCAGCCGTAATAGATGCCTGGAATGCCCTTTTACTCGACTTCCCGGAAGAGCGTATTGAACTGCTGCGCAAACTGAAAGACAAGTACCGTATTTTCCTGTTCAGCAATACCAACGCTATTCACCTCGACGATTTTCGCCGCAAATACACCAATGCCTATGGTGGTTCGCTGGACGATCATTTTGAAATAGCGTGGTACTCACATCTCATCGGCCTGCGCAAACCATCGGTAGAATCTTTCCAATACATTTTAAACGATGGAAAGCTGGATGCTGCCGAAACCATGTTTATTGACGATGCGCTGGTGAATGTGGAAGGTGCCAATGCTACCGGTATTAAAGGCGTTCACCTGGAGCCCGGAAAAACAATCCTTGACCTGGGACTCCTGTAGAATAGGCCGGAGTGGTCACATGGGTCAGTAAAGAGGTAGATAGGTCAGGGAGCCCAAAGATCGGATCTGTCTCAATATGAGAAGTCAGCGTTTGTCTGGTAATATGCACCCGGTCTCTGACGGGGATCAGCTCCTTGCAGTTAACCTCTTTATCTCCTTTTTCCCTGTATTCTGTTCTTTGCCTTCAAAACCCCTCAATTCCAAAATCAGCCATCCAATACAGATGGGCTTCTGTTTCATTCAATCTGCACAATCCGTGGTACCCATCCGCGAAATCCGCGTTTTTAGAAAATGCGCTTTTACCATGGACCTACATTGAACCCGGGAACCACCGGTCTGCTACAGACACCGGGCAAAGCTCTCCCTCGAAATGCAATCTGTATAAACTCTCATGATTAGATTGGATAAAATAATTAAACATTCCTCAGAATCCCTCAATTCCAAAATCAGCAATCCTCCCATAATTCCCTCTCCGGGACGTCTGGCTTAGTCGCCAGCTGAAGGCTGTTTTGTTATGGTCTTACAGGGGACAGCTTATGACCAGGTTATGTCCAGCTTGTATATTAAAGCGTATCCACTAAGGGTTTAAACGGGAATATCCGAAAACCTGGTATGGCCCTGGTACGACGTTGGTGTGGATCTGGTAAGGGGGTATTCCTGAAATGGGAGATAGAGGCAATAAAATCTAAGAGGTAATGCACGGGAAACTTCCAGGCTGAGAGCCTGCCGACTGATATAGGTTATACCTGTGTCCGGGAATATGCATCAAATCTCTGAACGGAATGGTCAGCCCGGAAGTCGGTAACCCATCAAATGATCTATTGACGTTGTATTACACTACATTACTTGATTTCCTCAAAATCAATATAATCGCCTGTTTTGGCGGAAGATGAGGATGGCTGTTGCTGTTGTGAGGTAGAATACGAAGTATTATTTGATTGTTGATCGTAGGTCTGTTGCTGATGACGGGCTGCTTCATGAAATGCCTTCACCTGGCCGCGCACCTGTCGTGTTACTTTAAACACAGGGATCACAAACCCCACGATAAAGCGGTAAGCGAAATAAATTAAGATAGCCCAGAGAATATAACTTAACATGTGATAAAGGTACTATAGCGGCGATTATTAAACTGTTAAGATGCTGCAAAATGGACAAGTGGTTATTCCTCAGTCTTTTTTCTGCGCGAAAAAAAGCCGAGAATAGAATCAACGCCATCTGAAGCCTTGTCTGCCAGGAAGTTGATCAGTTTAGAAACAAGATCCTGCATGGCTTCATTTTTAAAAGCCAGTTGGGCAATGCCAGAAGGCCATTGGCGTGCCCCTGTTTTATTAAGCAGTGAATTCCAGGCAAGTGTAAAAAAATTATCCTGCAGGTGATCAAAGTTCTGATCAAGCTGTTTTTCCAGCAGGCGTGCTTCTCCTTTCAGTCGCTGTACTTCCAGCTCCAGTGAGGCCAGGTCGGTGATCTTTTTTGCCATGATCGGGAGTTTTGTAAATAGTGAATGGTCAATAGTGAATTGTGAATCGGCAATTGTGGGTTGTTGCTGCATTTGCTCGCAACTCGTGGCTCAGTGCTCGCAGCTGGTTCTGGCCTTACTCCTCATCATCCCCTGCTTTGCTGATCACTGTTTTAATAATTGGGTCAATGAACAGCTTGTTGCGTAGCAGAATGACCAGGATAAAAATAACGATGAGCAACAGGGTAGTAAGCCCAAAGCCAATGGTATTGCTGTTGAAAACGGCTGATAGCCAGAAGCCAAGTACCAGCCCTGCAAAAAGAAAGATCAGGAAAACGAGGAACAGGGAAACCAGCACAAATACAAGGTAACCTGCTGATTTGGAGGCCATTTTTATACTTTCAAGCCTGAAGATCTTAAGCCTTACGTCGATGTAGTCCTTTAATAATTCTTTGTTCTCCTTTAAAAATGAGCCGAAATTTTCTTGCCCCATAGATTTAAGTAGTTTAATGGTGCTGCTGGTACCGGGTTATGAACTTTGGCAGGTGCAGAATGTTTTTATAGCACTAACATTCTCATTTAAAATTAGCAAAGTTTGCGCGGAACCTACCCCTCGGTTGGTTGTTATTTCGTTGTTTTTTTATTGGTTTTGGAATTAATATAGTAATTACCTTACCTTTGCCAAGGCAAAAGTTAATAGAAAGGGAACGGAATCGTTCCCTTCTTTATTTCCCGGTTATGAGCACAGAAACACAGGTACAGGCAATAGAAAAAATGATTCAGGAATTACTGGCAGAAGATCCGGCCTATTTCCTGGTAGAGGTGAGGATTAAGCCCACCAACAACGTGAAAGTATTCCTTGACGGCGATCAGGGCATTACCATTGAAAAATGTATAGCTATCAACAGGGCGCTGTATAAGCAGCTCGAAGGTTCGGGGTTATTTCCCGGCGACGATTTTTCGCTGGAAGTATCTTCTCCCGGACTTGATGAGCCATTGAAGCTGTTCAGGCAATACCAGAAAAACGTTGGTCGCGCAGTGGAAGTATTACTGAAAGATGGTGCTAAAATAGAAGGCAAGCTGCTGGAAGTGCAGGAAAACGCTATCTCGGTAGAAGAGACCAAAGGAAAAAATAAAAAGAAAGAGGTCATTCAGCACCAGCTTTCTTTTGACAATATAAAATCAACCAAAATTCAAATTGTGTTTTAAGTAAAGACGTAAATCGTAATTTGTATGGCAAGTATCAACCTGATAGAAGCTTTCCAGGAGTTTAAGGAAGCTGAAAATATTGACCGACCCACGATGATGAAAGTGGTAGAAGACGTATTCAAAACCTTACTTCGGAAAAAATATGGTAGTGACGAGAACTTTGACGTGATTGTGAATGCTGAAAAAGGTGACCTGGAAATTATGCGTCGGCGCACAATTGTGGATGATGGTGCCGTACAGGATCCGCTGGCAGAGATTGCCTACAGTGATGCAGTGAAAATTGAGCCTGACTTTGAAGTTGGCGAAGAATTATACGAAGAGGTAAACATTCTTGATTTTGGCCGCAGGGCTATCCTGGCAGCCAAACAAACATTGGCCAGCCGTATCAGCGATCTGAAAAAGAACGTACTGGTTAAAAAATACGGCGACCGCATCGGCGATATTATCAGCGCTGAAGTGTACCAGGTATGGAAAAAAGAAATTCTGTTACTGGATGAAGAAGGAAACGAACTGATACTCCCTAAATCAGAACAAATACCACAGGACTACTTTAAAAAAGGCGAAAATATTCGTGCAGTAGTAAAGAAAGTAGAACTGAAGAACAACTCACCGGTTATTATCCTGTCCCGTACCTCACCTTCGTTCCTGGCTAAATTGCTGGAAATTGAGGTGCCTGAAATTTTTGATGGCCTCATCGTTATCAAGAAAATTGTACGTGAACCCGGCGAAAGAGCAAAAGTTGCCGTAGAGTCTTACGACGATCGTATCGATCCTGTAGGCGCCTGCGTAGGTATGAAAGGTAGCCGTATTCACGGTATCGTTCGTGAGTTGAAGAACGAAAATATTGACGTAATTAACTGGACCAATAATATTCAGCTTTTAATCCAGCGTTCGTTAACACCTGCCCGTATTACGAGCATGGATATTGACGGCGATAAAAAGCAGGCTAATGTATATCTGAAGCCTGACCAGGTATCGCTGGCTATCGGTAAGAAGGGTGTGAACATTAAATTGGCGCAGGAATTGACGGGACATAGTATCGATGTGTACCGTGATACAGAAGGTGAACCCCAGGAATTTGATATCGATCTGGAAGAGTTCAGCGATGAAATTGAAACCTGGATCATTGACGAGTTCAAACGTATTGGTTGCGATACAGCCCGCAGTGTACTGGAATTGACTCCGGAAGAGCTGGAAAGAAGAACAGACCTGGAGAGAGAGACCATCGATGAAGTACGCAAAGTGCTGAAAGAAGAGTTCGACAAAGAATAGTCAGAGAGTTGGTTAAAACAGGCAAATAGGGCAGAATAGTCATATGAAAAACAACATAGATGTGACTAATTTGACTTCTGTGCCTGATTTATTTGACCAATTGGACAGAAATGGCAAATTTTGACTGGGCTTTGGGAGCTTTTCAAATAAAGTTGATGCCGCTTACAGCGCATAAAACAAAAAAATTGTCTTAAATAACGAATGGCAGAAACAACAACACCCAGATTAATGGCGGCCGCCAAAGAGTTCAACGTAGGTAAAGAGACCCTGGTTGATTTTTTGTTGGCGAAGGGATTTAGCAAGGATGATCTGAAGCCTACCTCCAAATTAACGGAGGAAATGTATCGTTCCCTGCAACAGGAGTTTCAGGGCGATAAGGTGGCTAAGCTGAAAAGCGACCAGATCGATCTGCCCAAAGGAAGCCTGGAGGCCAAGAAAAAGAAGGAAGAAGAGTCGGTTGTATTTAAGAAAGACGCTAAAAAAACAGAGCCGGCTGCTGAAGAAAAGAAAGAGGCTCAGCCAGAGCCTGTGGTAGAAGCTCCCGCAGCAGAGGTAGCTCCGCCTGTAGCAGAGCCTGTGGCTGAAGTGCCTAAGGTTGTAGAACAGAGTGTGCCTGAAGCACCGCCAGTAGTGGTGGCAGAACCTGCACAGCCGGAAGTTGTAAAAGTTGAAGCTCCTGAACTGGAAGGTCCCAAAGTACTGGATAAAATAGATCTGTCGGCTATTGACTCTTCTACACGCCCCAAAAAGGTGGTGAAGAAAAAAGAAGAGCCGGCTCCGCAGCCGCAGCCTGAAAAAACGGCGCCTGTACCGGTTGAGGAAGTTCCTGAAGTAGTAGCACCTGTAGTAGAGGAAAAAGTGCAGAAGGAAAAAGCACCTAAAGAGGAAGTAATAGCTCCGCCGGTGGTACAGGAAGAAGCACCAGTACCGGCAGCAGAAGCTCCGGTTGAAGTAAAAGAACCTGAAGTAACTACCAGCCATACAGAAGAGGAAGGAGATAAAGATGAGGCTGGACCAGTTATTGAAAATATTAAAGCCGATAAATTGACCGGTCCCGTTATTCTTGGTAAAATTCAACTACCGGTTGAAAATGATACCCGTCCAAGACAGCAACCTCAGCAACAGCAAAATGCCGGAGCTGCGGGCGAAGAAAAAAGAAAACGCAAGCGTATTCCCATTGAAAAAAGAGATACGCAGACGCCCCAGGAAAAAGCAGCTCACCTGTTTAAAAAGCCTGTACAGCAGGGCGGACATCAGGGTGGCGGTCAGCATAACCCCAATCGTCCAGGTGGCCCCGGTGGAATCCAGCCTCGTCAGGGCGGTCCCAACCAGGGTGGTGGCAATTTCAGAGGTGGTAATAATCGTGGCGGACAGCAAGGTGGTGGTGGTAACCGGGGTCCCAGGTTCCAGCCCCGTGAAGCAAAAGAGATCAACGAAAAAGAGATCCAGGAAAAAATACGTCAAACACAGGCTAAGCTGGCTGGTTCATCCGGTCGCGGTAAGAGCCTGAAAGCAAAATATCGTCGTGATAAGCGCCAGGCAACTGCCGATATGGAAGGAGCCGAATCACAGGACAACAACAAACTGCAGGTAACTGAGTTTGTAACAGTAAGTGAGTTGGCAAACCTGATGGATGTAAGCTTCGCAGACGTTATCAGCAAATGTATGAGCCTGGGTATCATGGTGTCTATCAACCAGCGCCTTGATGCAGAGGTAATTGAACTGGTAGCCGGCGAATTTGGCTTTGAGGTTGAATTCATTGGCCTGGATGATGCAGAAGGAGAAGATGAAGAAGAAATTGTAGATGATCCTGAAGATCTGTTGCCCCGTGCACCGGTGGTAACCATCATGGGTCACGTAGACCACGGTAAAACCTCATTGCTCGACTATATCCGCAGTGCAAATGTAGTAGCCGGCGAAGCGGGTGGTATTACCCAGCACATTGGTGCCTACCAGGTAACTACTGCTGCAGGTAAAAAACTCACCTTCCTCGATACACCCGGTCACGAAGCGTTTACCGCGATGCGTGCACGTGGTGCCAAAGCAGCCGACGTAGCTGTAATTGTGGTAGCTGCTGATGATGCGGTGATGCCACAGACAAGGGAGGCGATCTCACACGCACAGGCTGCCGGATTGCCAATGGTATTTGCCATCAACAAAATTGATAAGGATGGCTCCAATCCTGAAAAGATCAAAGAACAGTTAGCGGGTATGAACTTATTGGTAGAGGACTGGGGTGGTAAATTCCAGAGCCAGGAGATCTCTGCCAAGAAAGGTTTGAATGTAGACCTGTTGCTGGAAAAAATATTACTGGAAGCTGAATTGCTCGACCTGAAAGCTAATCCTGACAGGGAAGGAAGCGGTACCATCATTGAAGCTTCACTTGATAAAGGTCGTGGTTATGTTGCTACTGTACTGGTTCAGAACGGTACATTAAAACAAGGCGACATTGTGGTGAGCGGACAGCACTTTGGACGTGTAAAAGCCATGTTCAACGAGCGTAACCAACGCATGGAAGAAGCAGGACCTTCGAGCCCTGTGCAGATCCTTGGTTTGAACGGTGCACCACAGGCCGGTGAGAAGTTTAAAGTGTACGAAGACGAAAGTGAAGGTAAGGAAGTGGCTAACCGCCGTGCCCAGATCCTTCGCGAACAGGGTATCCGTGCGAAGAAACATATTACACTTGATGAAATTGGCCGTCGTCTGGCGCTGGGCAACTTCAAACAGCTTAACCTTATCATTAAAGGTGACGTGGATGGTTCAGTAGAAGCGTTGACCGACTCTTTGCAGAAACTTTCTACCGAAGAGATCGTGGTAAGCGTGGTACTGAAAGGTGTGGGTGCCATTACGGAAAGCGACGTGTTGCTGGCAACAGCTTCCGACGCCATCCTGGTAGGTTTCAACGTTCGTCCTTCTATGCAGGCTGCACGCCTCGCCGAAAGCGAAGGTGTGGAGATCAAGCTCTACTCTATCATCTACAACGCTATTGAAGAGATCAAGAGCGCGATGGAAGGTATGTTGGAGCCCAAGATCCAGGAGAAAATTGTGGCCAACGTGGAAGTGCGCAACGTATTCAAATTCGATAAAGCTACCGTGGCAGGTTGTTACGTGCTGGATGGAAAACTGCAGCGCAACGCCAAGATCAGGATCATTCGCGATGGCATCGTAGAATATCCGAAAGGCGAAGGACAACATGCTGAACTGGCATCGCTGAAACGCTTTAAAGATGATGTAAAAGAAGTGGCCTCTAACATGGAGTGCGGTTTGACCGTGAAAAACTTCAACGACATCAGGGTGGGCGATATCATCGAGGCTTTTGAAGAAGAAGAAGTTAAAAGAACACTTTAATAAGTTAATAAGCATTAAGATTCAAGGCACAAGTATTCAACCTTGTGCCTTGTGTCTTTAACCTTGAGCCCTTGAGGACAAACTTTTGTTAAATAACAGGGGTTGTTTCTTGACCGTATTATTGCAACGAGTATTTTTGAGTATCTCATTTTCATTCGCTATGAAGTATTTTTTATCTGTTATCGTTTGCACACTGCTGATCTCTGCTGCCTCCGCACAAACCCAGGCTACCGGTAAAGTAGTGGCTGATAAAATTGTAGGTATTATCGGCGATAAGATCGTTTTACGTTCTGACGTGTTTAATGAAATAGATGACAGAAAGCGTAATGGCATGGCTGTTGGCGAAAGCGATCATTGTGATATCCTTGCCCAGTTGCTGCAGATGAAAGCGCTGGTACTGCAGGCTGAAAGAGATTCATTACTTGTTTCGGACGACGAGCTGGAAGGTGAACTGGATAACAGGATCCGTGCCTTCGTAAGCCGCTACGGTTCAAAAGAAGCACTCGAAGAGATTGCCGGCAAAACGGTTTATCAGATCAAGGAAATGTTCCGCCAATCCATCAAAGAGCAGAAGATGGCGAGAAGAATGAGCGAGAAAATTGTAGAGAATATCAAGATCACTCCCCAGGAAGTAAAAGAATATTTTGATAAGATCCCTAAGGACAGTTTACTGTTTTACGAATCTGAGATAAGCGTTGGTGAGATCGTGCTGTATCCGAAAGCGAGTCGCGACCTGGAAAAAATGGCGCAGGATGAGTTGAACGACTTTAAACGCCAGATAGAAAGCGGCGAACGTAAAATGGAAACACTGGCTTCATTGTACAGCGATGACCCTTCTTCCAAAGAAAATAAAGGTCGTTTTGCGATCAACCGTACAGAAAAGGTGATGGACCCTTCTTTTATAGCCAATGCATTCCGTTTAAGAGAAGGCCAGGTATCGCCTGTATTCAAATCCAAGTTTGGTTACCACATTATACAGATGGAAAGCCGTGCCGGTGATGATGCTGTAGTGCGTCACATTTTGCGCATTCCAAAAATTACGCAGGAAGAAACAGATGCTGCTGCTAAAAAGCTGGACTCTGTAAGGTCTATGCTGATTGCCGGAACAATAGGATTTGGTGAAGCTGTAAGCCGTTACAGCGAAGATGAAGATTCTAAGTTCACTGGTGGTATGAAATCAAATCTTACCATGGACCAGTTGGATAAGGATATGGTTGAAATGCTGGCAAAAAGTGGTTTGAAACCCGGAGAATATTCAAAACCTACACCTTATGTGGACATGCGCCAAAAACAGGGTGTTCGTATAGTGTACCTGAAGTCAAGAACAGAGCCCCACCGTGAAAATATGAAAGATGACTATGACCGTGTTGCACAAAGGGCGCTGGATATTAAAAAGCAGGCGGCACTTGATAAATGGTTTGCTACCAAAATTCCTACCTTCTACATGATGATCGACGATGAGTTCAGAACCTGCAACTCATTACATAACTGGATCCAATATGCGGCAAAAAGCGGTCAGTAGACTATAAGTGACTGTTTTTGTGCAGATTATCTATTGTTGATGTGTTCCCCTCACTAAGTAATTTTACTTAGCATTGATTGATTTGTGTGGGTACCATCGGCTTTTGTGGTATTTTGCAATAGATATTACCCAGAATCCCCGATTTGTGTAAGCCCTGAGGTGTAATATCCTTGAATGGTTTTATGCAAAAGTCTCCCGTACTACCCGAGCCCTATGTGCAATGGCACTCTCCCTCGTGCCAGTTGCAAAAAGATGCTGCCAGCTTTAAGCCTGATGCATGCTATTATTCTTTTGGATTTGAAAAATCTGTATTAATTTTTCTTTCAAAAGGGGCAGGAGCGCAAAATCTTTCTTACATCTGCCAATTATACTACCTGCCAGTGAGCATATTGAGGTATTTTGTAATGATCCGGAAAAAAACTGCGGGTAATGTTTGATACAAAATCAAAGTTTGGTGTTTTTAATAAAGTACCGGCTATTGTTTGTCAGCAAGCGGAGCAGATTTTAAGCACCGGAGCAGGGTGTGCCGATAGAAAAACTCTCACGGGAGTAAGCTGTAGTAAGACCCTTCTTTGTGTAAACGGACAAGATTTATCATCCCCGAAATACTGGTTTACATATCCTGTTTCTAATTGAAAAATAACCATAATTATGGAAAAGATCAGTGTATTAATAGCTGATGACCACAAATTGATCCGTGAAACCTGGAGTTTTATCCTTAACAATGACCCACGGTTTACTGTAATCGCAGAATGTGCGGATACAGAACAGGCCATTGAAATGTCGCGACTGAAGAAACCCCATATTGTGCTGATGGATATCAACATGAAGGAATCCTCGGGTTTTGAAGCAACAGAAAAGATAAGGAAGGTATCTCCTACCTCACGTGTTATTGGCGTATCGATGCATTCAATGCCTTCTTATGCCAAACGTATGTTGCAGATCGGTGGAAAAGGATATGTAACAAAGAACTCTTCTAAGGAAGAAATGATCAATGCCATACTCGAAGTGCATCATGGCAAAAAATATATTTGCGAGGAGATAAAGAATAACATCTCTGAGCAGGTGCTGGACGAAGGCAGAGGAGATATGCCTAATATCAACAAGCTTACCAACCGCGAACTGGAGATCATCAACCTCATTAAGGAAGGACAGTCATCGAAAGAAATTGCCGCCAATCTTAATATCTCTCTTAAAACAGTAGAGGTACACAGACATAATGTATTACGGAAGCTGAAACTAAAGAATGCCGCACAATTGGTAAACTTTGTGAACGGCTCCAGCATCGGATTTTAGTAGCACCTGTTATCATCGTAAAAATGCGCAGTATTCTGCGCATTTTTCATTTAAGGATATTAAGGCGGCAACAAGTAAACCGGCCCGATGTTCGATGCTTTTGAACTATGTTTTTTGATGTACTTTTATTCTTCTGATTATTAGTCGGTTACGAGGGGGCTTTTTTATTGTTAACACTACTGCAACGACATCGCTAGGATTTATTGATTAAATCCGCTTAACTTTGCGCTTTCTTTTTCAACAGGGAGGCTATTCCATGAGTGATGAAATAAAACATGAATGCGGTTTGGCATTCATTCGTTTAAGAAAACCGTTCTCCTTTTATCAGCAACAGTACGGTACAGTAATGTGGGGCATTAATAAGCTCTACCTGCTCATGGAAAAGCAGCACAATCGTGGCCAGGATGGCGCCGGAGTTGCTGCAGTAAAACTGAATGTAGAGCCTGGCTATCCCTTCCTCAACCGCATACGCAGCAGTGCCAATCAACCCATCGCAGATGTATTCAGCCGCATTACAGCACAGGTAAAAGACCTGGAGCGTTATCAGCCGGATATTATGAAACACCCGGGATTAATGAAAGGTCATATTGACTTTCTGGGTGAGTGTTTGCTGGGACACCTTCGCTATGGTACACAGGGAAAGAACAATGTAGAATTCTGCCACCCTTTTATAAAACGTCATACCATTCCTGCACGCAATATGGCGCTGGCAGGCAATTTCAACCTGGTAAATACGGATGAGCTTTTCGGGCTTGTGAACATCGATCCCGGGGAGTTTCAAAAACAGAGCGATCTGGCAGCGATGCTGGAAGTGATCCATCATTTCCTGGTAAAAGCTGACGAAGAATCGCCTGGCAACCTGAACGTAGTGCAAGTACTGCAAAAAGCAGTTTCATTATTTGATGGTGGTTTTACCGTAGGTGGATTGCTGGGTAATGGAGATTCATTTGTATTTCGTGATGCGCATGGCATTCGCCCTGCTTATTACTATGTACATGAAGATGTGGTAGTGGCAGCTTCAGAACGTGCAGCTATCCGTACCGTATTTAACGTGGGTGAAAACGAAGTACAGGAACTGATGCCGGGTACCGCTGTAATAGTGAAGGCAGATGGTTCTGTAACTGTTGAGAAGATACTGGAGCCCAAAGAGCGCAGGGCCTGTAGTTTTGAACGTATTTACTTTTCACGCGGCAGTGACGAGAAAATTTACCGCGAAAGAAATGCGCTGGGTTATAACCTGAGCGGTAAAATACTGGACGCTGTAAATTCAGATTTAAAAAATACCATCTTTTCGTTTATTCCAAATACAGCAGAAGTTGCCTTTTACGGTTTGTGGAAGGGGTTGGACGACTACCTGAAGAAAATACAGGTAGAGCGCATCCTTTCCTGGGGTAATGATATTACGCCGGAGAAGCTGTCTGAAATGATCAACCGGAAGATCAGGATCGAGAAGATCGCGATTAAAGACGTAAAGATGCGCACCTTTATTACGGAAGATGCAAGCCGTAACGAAATGGTGCAGCACGTGTACGATATTACTTACGGAACAGTTAATAAAGGAACTGATACCCTGGTGGTTATTGATGACTCCATTGTACGTGGTACCACGCTGAAGGAAAGTATTGTAACCATGCTGGCAAGGCTGGAACCGAGGAAGATCATTGTGGTTTCTTCTGCACCGCAGATCCGTTATCCTGACTGTTACGGTATCGACATGAGCAAGCTGGGCGATTTTATCGCATTCCGTGCGGCTGTAGAGCTGTTAAAAGAAAGTGGCAGGGAAGGCTACCTGCAGGATCTTTACGAAAAATGTAAAGAGCTGCAACGTACTGGCCAGTTGCATACTGAAAACGTAGTGCAGGATGTATATAAATCGTTTACTGCAGATCAGATCTCTGCTAAAATTGCACAACTTATTACTCCTAAAGAAATAACAATACCGGTACAGGTAATTTACCAGAGCGTGGAATCATTGCACGAGGCTTGTCCTACGAATACAGGCGACTGGTATTTTACCGGCGACTATCCTACCCCTGGTGGTAACCGTGTCGTTAACAAGGCCTTCATCAACTATATGGAAGGCAAAAACGTACGCGGCTATTAATTTTTGTATCTTCCGTGTTCTCCCTGAATGAAATGGTGATCAGCATGCTGATTGTTCATCCGTTTGCCTGCAATTGTGGGGTGGTGTAGCTGCCTGAATGGGGCGATTAACGGAAAACACCTATCATTGCATAGTAGAGCTGTTATAAAAAAGGAAAGATTATAGGTTTTCCTGGTATTGCAACGGCTATCATTGGCTAATTTAATCAATGGATAATAAAGCTTTGGTTATGCATTTATGCGGGTATGTATATATGCAAGGTTAAAGGTTATGATGCCGGGTAGCAAAAACTTACCTGTTCATGAACACTCCCGTAGTTGTGCATACGGTATTCCATCACTCCTCCCTCTTTTACCATATCATTATTGATAGGCAGGGCAGGTGTATCTATGCCAACCTGTTGTTTCAGCACACATTGCAAGGTGGCAATGATCTTTTTGCCGTTTTATTACCTGCTTCTTCACGTTATCAGGAAATACTGGAACTGGATGTCCGGCACAATAGCCCTATTGTACTGGAAACGCACCATGCCAACGGCAAATGGATACAATGGGAGTTCAGCGCTTTGGATGAGAACAGCGTACAGGCAACCGGTAAGGATATTACCCACGAGAAGCAGAACAATGAATTTGCACAGGAGTTTGAATTGCTGCTTGCCAATACTTCTTACACCATCGTCATCATTGATATTAATTTCTCCATTATTGCTTTTAATGAAACTGCAGCGCGACAGGCCCGGCAAATGATGGGTAAAGACCTGCGTAAAGGGGCTTCTTTGCTGGACATTGTGGCTGAAGCCGAGGAGGAAGTAAAGGAGAAATTACGGGATTCTGTCCTGAAGGGAATACCGAACGAAGAGCCTGCTGAAATAACTACAGTAACCGGGGAAAAAGCTTTTTTTGATACTTTGTTTCAGCCGGCCTATAACAGTAAAAAAGAACTGGTAGCTTTCATTATTACGGCCCGTGATGTAACAGAGCGAAAAAAAGCGAATGATGTACTGAAGCTGAATGAAGAACGCTGGAAATTTGCTCTGGAAGGCAGCAACCAGGGGGTGTGGGACTGGAATCTCCTGACAGATGAAGTATTCTATTCGCCCCGCTGGAAACAAATGCTGGGGCTTACAGATGATGACCTTAATAATGATATAGAGGATTGGTCCAAACGTCTTCACCCCGAAGACCGGCCTAAGGTAGATACCGATATAGATATACACCTGCATGCAGTGAATCCCTATTATGAGAATATTTACAGGCTCCAGTGCAAGGATGGTGGCTGGAAATGGATACTGGCCAGAGGCGTTATTATAGAAAAGACGAAAGACGGCAAACCCTTGCGGATGATCGGTACCCATACCGACATTACCGCACTTAAACAGGCAGAGATCGATCTGAATGCCTCAAGAGAGAATTACCGGCAACTGTTCTATTACAATCCGCAACCCATGTGGATCTACGATGTACATACGCTGCGTTTTCTTGAAGTAAATGAGGCTGCTATTAAGCATTATGGATATTCGCTGGAAGAATTTCTGGAAATGACCATTCGTGATATCAGGCCGGTTGAAGACCAGGCCAGTCTTACAGTAAGATTGAATTATATTGATAGCTTACCAGCGCCCGGTTTCCAGGAAAGTGTGTGGCGCCATGTAAAAAAAGACGGAAAAGTAATTGAAGTGGAAATAAAATCGCATAGTGTAGAATACCAGGGGCATATTACGAGGCTGGTATTGGCTAATGATATTACAGAACGAAGGGAAGCTGCCTATAAACTGGCGCAGGAAAGACAATTGCTGCGTACCTTAATCGACAATTTGCCAGACTACGTTTATATTAAGGATACGGCCTTAAAGACCATTATCAGCAATGAGGCTACGCTGGGGCAGGTAAACAGTGGTGCGGGCAGGCCGAGCCTGGTTATTGCGGAAGCGCAGATAGAGTCAGACAAAGAGGTAATACAAACCGGCAATGCTATTTACAACCTGGAAGAAACGATCAGGAGTAGTACAGGTGAAGAGCGATGGATGCTGACCACCAAAATACCCTTAAAAGACAACGAAGATAAAGTGGTAGGATTGGTTGGCATTAGCCGTGATATTACAGAGCGGAGAAAAATGCAGACTGCGTTTGATGAACAGCGCCTGAACCTGCAACGAAGTATTACAGAAGCTACGATTGAGGCACAGGAACAGGAGCGGACAGATATAGGTAAGGAGCTTCATGATAATATTAACCAGATACTGACAACGACCAAGCTGTACATTGATATGGCGTTGAATGACGAAGAGGTGAGAGAAGAGTTGTTGCACAAAACATATAATAATATTTCCAAAGCTATTGAAGAGATCCGCACGCTTTCCAAGGCATTAGTACCTCCTTCCCTGCAAGATATTGGACTGAAGGAGGCAATTAATGAAATGATTGTAAATTTACCTCCCGCAGCCGGGTTGTCTGTAAAGCTAAAGACGAGCGGACTACATAGCGAAAATATTTCCGCATCTGTAAAACTGATGGCTTTTCGCATTGTGCAGGAGCAGTTGAACAACATCGTTAAGCATGCAAAAGCATTAAATGCGGAAATACGGTTGACGATCTCAGAAAAAATGCTTAATATCATTATCAGTGATGATGGTATAGGCTTTGATAGCAAAAAGAAGAGACGGGGTATAGGCTTAAGCAATATTAGTAGCCGTGCAACTTTGCACAAGGGACACGTAGAAATTATAACAGCTCCCGGTAGCGGATGTACGCTTAAAGTGTTTATACCACTGTAAATAATATCTTATGGGCAAAATCTCCATCATGATTGTGGATGACCATACCCTCATTCGTGAAACATGGTCTTTTTTGTTAGGCAGGAACGAAGGTTTTGAAGTAATAGCAGAAGTGGGTGAAGGCCAGCGTGCAATTGAACTGGCACGCGATAAAAGGCCCAATATTGTATTGCTGGATATTAATATGACCCCCCTTAACGGCTTTGATGTGCTGAAAATGATCCGTAAGCTTTCGCCGGGGTCAAAGGTAATTGCCGTGTCGATGCACTCGCAGCCGGCTTATGCCAAAAAAATGCTTCGTCTCGGTGCACGTGGTTATGTAACCAAAAATTCTCCGCGACAGGAGATGCTGGATGCAATAGAAGAAGTTTCCAGGGGTAATGTATACGTATGCCAGGAGGTAAAGAATATTCTCTCCGCTCAAATGCTGGGCAATGAAGAAAGTGGTCCCGGCCTTAACCAGTTATCCGAACGAGAGCTGGAAGTGATCCACCTCATCCGTGACGGATTATCCTCTAAAGAAATAGCTGATAAACTGGCTATCTCCATCAAAACGGTAGAGGTGCACCGGCATAACATATTAAAAAAATTGAAAGTAAAGAACACCGCCTCCCTCATCAATTATATTAACTCAAGTGGTTTATAAAACAATAAGTGTTTTTAAGTAAAAGCCACAGATAGTTCAGCCCAATGCTGGCATGCTGTAAGTATTTGGGTAAATTAGAAGCCTGAAAACCAGAACTTCAGGTAGAAGGCTGGCAATATTTCATCTCTTCCTGGCAATGGTGGTTAATTGCGTTTCAAGCTCAGTAAAATGTGTTTATACTGAAACTATGAACCAGGAAATTACCATTCTGATTGTAGATGATAATCACTTTATGAGGGAAACGCTTAGTTTTCTTATTTCACGTGTTGAAAATTTTCATCTCGTAGGACAGGCAAGCAGTGGCGTGGAAGCAATTCAATTGGCGCAGGATCTTGCGCCGGATATTATTTTGCTGGATATTAATATGACGCCTGTCAATGGATTTGAAGCAACCAGGAAGATCCTTAAAAAAAATCCTCTTATAAAGATTATTGGCTTATCTGTTCATAAGCAGCCGTCGTACGCAAAAAACATTCTTCAATTAGGTGCACGCGGTTATATCACCAAAAGCTCTCCACATAAAGAAATCATATTTGCCATTAATCGTGTGTTTGAAGGCAGCGAATATGTTTGCGAAGAATTGACAGACCTTCTGTAAACATCCGCCAGCCCAATTCAGCGATCTCCCTAATTCTATATTAGCATCGATGTTGTTATGTAATATTTTCTTCCTTAAGAAAATACGCAATATGTTTTTCCGGCATATTGCATTGATTATTTTATGATTAGAAACTTTGTAAGCCTCTCTGGTAAGCTGTTTTACTGCTTTCGTAATTGTTATTATAGCCCAAACGGGCTGTTTGGCAAAGAATTTGTTACTTTTTTGGAGCCGACCGTTTAGCTTCCTATGGGAAACCACTAGAACACTAGAACAGGCCTGTTCAAATTTCTGATTCCTTTGACTGAACATTTAAAGAATTTAAGGGAGATTTGCTTCTCCCTTTTATTTTTTTATGAAATCAATTATTCTTGTAAGGCACGCTAAGAGCAGCTGGGATGATATTACCGTTAAGGATTTTGATCGTCCGCTTAACGACCGTGGTAAACGTGATGCGCCTGTAATGGCCAGAAGACTGCTGGATAAGAAAATAGTGATCGATGCATTTATAACCAGTACAGCTAAAAGAGCCAGAAAAACAGCAACTATTTTTGCCGAAGAGTTTAAAGTTGATAAAGACCAGCTGATACTGGTGCCTGAACTATACCTACCTGCTCCCGAAGCCTTTCTGAAGGCTATACAAAATGCGCCTGCTGCTGCAGATACTATCGCCCTGTTTTCGCACAATCCCGGTATTACAGAATTTGCCAACAGCCTTACAACGGTTCGTGTAGACGATATGCCTACCTGTGCCATGTATGGCATTAAGCTGGACATTGACTCGTGGCACAACTTTGGTGTTGCTGGGAAGACATTCTGGTTTTTTGACTATCCCAAAGCCGTTTAAACACGGTAAGTGTGCTGGTTCAACTGTTGTACTTTGCAGGGCAACAGTTAATTTTTTCGTGCAGATGTATAAGAAACCTGTGCAATTATCATTTAAATTGTGATACATTCACAACCCGTATCCCCGTACCACACAATCCAATTCTTTTATCTCCTATTTTCCTTGAAGAACCCACGTGTACTTCAAATATCCTGCTGATAATCACTAATCCTTCCCCTGACGTTTTCGCACTCTTATCAAACCACCATATTTATGCAACGACATTTACCCAATGTATCGCTGTTGATGAGATCATTGTCAGCACTTGCCTGTATCTGTGTACTTGCTGGTCATGTGAAATCACAGTGTACCGTTAAGACTATTAGTAAATTACAACAGGTTACCAGTCTGGGAGGAGTTATTGATTCTAAAGGCTATTTTACCGGGTTATTAAGGTGGCTGCCGGCTGATTATAATTCCAATACCACTACGAAGTATCCAATGATTGTGAGTTTCGCAGGGCTGGATGCTATGGGTACTGGAGCACCTGTATCGCAGGAAGGTGGACTTTGTAAGATTGTAAGTGAAAGTGGTACCAGCTTGGCCAGCAAAATTGAAAGCGGAGAAATAAGCAACAATATCAGTGGGCAAACTCCTTATATCTACATAATTCCTCAATTCAGAAATTATGTAGGCACGCCTATAGATTCGTTGCGCCATGCTGATGAAGTAGAGGCGCTATTAGATTATCTGGTTGCGAATTACAGAGTAGACATTACGCGTATTTATTTAACTGGTAGCAGTGCCGGTGCTAATATTGCTATGGACTACGTAGCCAGCAGTTTAGTCCGTTCACAGCGTATAGCGGGAATGGCGCTCAGCTCACTATGCTACAGATATGCATTTGTAAAAAACAATAATGGATTTGATGTGATTGCCGATTCCCAACTGCCTACCTGGTTTGTCCAATGCTCGATAGATAATACCTGTGCTTATACTGAAGGCAGTACAAATTATCCGGGTGTGCAAATAGCCGATGATTGGGTAAATGGAATTACTGCTGCCGGCGCTGCTATAACACCTTTGTATAATAGGTTGGTTGCAGGCCCTCCCGGGGGAGGCACTATTAATTATTGTCACGAATATTTTCCGCACGATACCTGGCGAACATTGTATGCACCCACATACGCCAATGCAGCTGGTAAAAACCTGTATGCCTGGTTGTATTCCTATACCAGGCCTGATGCTACCCTGCCGGTGCGCATGAAGGATTTTAGTGCCCGGTTACAGAATGGGCGGGTGTACCTGCACTGGACCACACTTGCCGAGACTAATAATAAATCATTTACTATTGAAAGGGCAGGCAGTAACGGTCAGTTCTCTGCTATAGCAAATGTTGCTGGCAAAGGTGATGCTGATGTTACAAATGCATATGAGTTTGTCGATGAGCAGCCGCTTGTGAACCTTAGTTATTACAGACTGGTACAAACGGACATTGATGGAAAGAAAACTGCTTTTGAGATCAAAAAGATCATGAACAAAGGCAGTCTGAAGCAATTGCTGGTGGTAGCCCCCAATCCTTTTACCACTGAATTGTCAGCCTACCTTACGCTGGATAAAACGCAAAAAATAACAGCAGTGGTGACTGATCTTAACGGTAAGCAGTTATCCACGGTAAGTGCTGTTTATAATGAAGGCACTTCAGAGATCACTATACCGGCTACTAAACTGGCGAGAGGTATTTATCTGCTGAAGGTAACAGGTGAAGGATTTTCGCAAACACAAAAAGTAGTGAAACAATAGTCGTTTTTGTATTTAAGGCCAATTTGCCGGTGTTACTCTGTTGAAAGGGTAGCACCGCTTTTTTTTGTGATAGTCTCAATGACAGTTTGCAGTACTGTTTTATAGGCTTCCTGGTGATATATGGCTTTTGTAAAGGTGAAAGCTTTGGCCGCCTCCAGCGCATGCTGTAGATCAAAATGCGACTGTTCTACTGCATAAGCCAGTTGCCGGGAATGCAGCCAGTGAGCAACATATTCCTGCTCTGCCTGCCCGGGTGTAGGAACCAGGATGATCTTTTTACCAAGCTTCAAAACATCCATAATGGTTGTATAGCCTGCACGACTGATGATCATTTCGGCTGCACAGATCAGCTGGTTTAGTTCGCTTGCTTTTACGTGGTCATAAATGGTAACATGTGCGGGTATATTGGCAGGGGTAGCAGTACCTGTTAAGCCACGGATAATGATGGTGGGTACTGAAACTGTTTGAAGGGCACTTAACAGAATGCTTTCAAATATGCTGCGTTGGGGTTCGGGTCCGGAGAGAATGATAAGTAAAGGGATCCCGGTATTAGGCGCAATACATGCCTGCATGCGCGACAATGGCCCCAGGTATTGTACAGGTATCGGTGGCAGGGATTCCGGGTTAGAAAGCCGTCCGGCTAGTGCATCAACTCCATGATTGTCGGGCACCCAGCAACTGCTGAAATGAGTAATCTGCCGGTAATTGAACTGCTGCGCAATTTTGTTTGCCCAACTACCCAGGCCGGTTTGAATATAGAGTTGGTGGGTAATGAAAAAAGAAGGAACCTGTTTGGAATAAAAGCCAAACCTGTTGTCGGAAATAATAATGTCAGGTCGGTGTTGCTGCAAAAACTGTTTCAGCCAGCGATTCTCCTGTTTGATCTTTGTCAAAATTTTAGGAAGCTGAAAAACGATCCTGGTTATCGTGCGCCATTTACGGGTACCATAACCCACATTGTACCCTTCGAGATGAACGAAACTTAGCTGCGGAAATTCGGAAATTAACAATTCCTTTTGGCGGCTGTTGCAGGCGACCAACACGTCACAATTCAGTTGTAGCAGACTGTGGATGATTGGAATACAACGAGTAGTATGTCCTAATCCCCAATCCAATGGCGAAAGCAGGATTAAGGGTTTTGTATTATCCCCGTTAAAATTCAAATTAGCGCCCAACTTTAAATACTAATTTTGGGCTAAAGTAGTTTATTTAGGAGAGGAGTGAAATTTTATGAGAAATACTAACTATCGATTGATTTTTTTATTAATTTTCATAGGGATTCTTGCAGTCAGTTGCAGTTCCGGAAACCGTATAGGCGGCTCTTCTAAAAAATGCGGCTGTGGATTAAATAAAGGCTTTGTAGGATATTAAAATCCAGGTTAAAATGAAAACGCCCAATCGCGATTTGCTTGTCCTCGTAAGAGACGAAGGTTTAAACGAGGACGCCATTGAAAATGAACTGGAACGCTTAAACCAGTTGTTGATTGACTCAGAAACAGTAGAGAACTTCTGTACTGTTCATGAAATTTTTGACCTGAATAAATACAAGGTCATCTCCCGCTATTCTGCCCTGCAGAAGCTTATTCACCAGGACCAGTTGAAGCCTTTTGTATTCCTGTCTAACAAGAACTAACTGTTTTACAACATATTAAAAAGCCCGGATGTTTAATACTCCGGGCTTTTTCTTTTATGCTAATTGCTTCAGTGCTTTTCGTAATTGCGCTATCATTTCGTCTATCTCTTCCTTTTTACAGGTGCCTACGCTTAGCCTGTACCAGGGCGATGTTTTCTCGGCGCCGAACGCATAGAAGGGAACCACAGCCAGTTTGGCCTCATTGAGGATATAGGCTGTTACTGCTGCCTGGTCGCTCAGTAAATCTCCATTGCTCGTTTTTTTGCCAGCCAGGTCAATCTTAATGGTAAGATAGATGGCTGCCTGTGGGGCAATGGCGTCTACCGGGAAGCCCTCCTGTTTCAATTGCTGAAAGCCGTTAAAGATGCCGCGCAGACGCGTTTCTACGGCCGCTTTAAAGTATTGCAGATATTGATCTATCTCTTCGGTGCGGTATAGATATTTAGCCACGGCTTTTTGTTCGGCCATAGGAGCCCAGGCACCTACGTGACTGAGGATGGCTTTCATTTTATCCATTATTTCCTTTGGACCAAAAGACCAGCCTACGCGTACGCCAGTGGCTGCAAATACCTTGCTGATGGCATCAATGAACACAGTGTACTCTTTCATTTTAGGCCTCAGCGAAACGGGGTTGTAATGATGGATATTGCCATAGGTCAGGTGCCAGTACATCTGGTCGTACATAACATACAGCTTCTTTTCATTGGGACCCCTGCGTGCATTTTCTGCCAGTACCAGGTCGCAGATATCTTCCAGTTGTTCTTTGGTAAACGTGGTGCCTGTTGGGTTTTGCGGAGAGCAAAGCGCCAGTAGGGTAGCGTCCTGGATATGGGGTTTCAGGTCTGCGGCCACGGGCATAAAATGATTGGCAGCAGTAGCCTGTACCACTACATGCTCGGCCTCTACAAAATGAGTATAGTGATTGTTGTTCCAGGAAGGAACAGCGTAAATAACTTTGTTGCCTTTATCACAAATGGCGCGGAACAAAGAATAGATCAAGGGACGTCCGCCGGAAGCGACCAGTATTTCAGAAAGGGCATATTCCAGCAACTCTCTATCCTTCAGAAAATCAGCAATTGCTTGTCGCAGGTCAAGATTGCCTTCTGCTGCGGGGTAATTGGTAAAATGTTGCCTGTAAGCTTCTACAATGGCATCTTCCAGCTCCTTGGGAATGGGAAAAATGGCCGGATCAAAATCACCTACGGTAAAGTTGTAAATCTTTTCACCTTGGCGGATCTTTTCGCGAATTTCTCCTCCCAGCTTTACAATTTCAGATCCTATCAGTGTTTCAGATAAATGGCTAAGTTTCATGAAGCAAAAGTAACGAAAGTCGATAGAAGTCGGGAACAGACAATCTGGTCAAAAAAACCAGATTGGTCATATAAGTCAACAAAGGTCGTAATAGTCAACTGGCATTTGCCTGACAGCTAGATCCTAATACCTGATTTCTGTTCTAATCGTACTTATTCAGAATATCTACCACATTGTTATCAATATAAGTGGCGGTATCTGTTTGTGGCTTGCCGAAGAAGTGAATTTCGTATTCGTTGCGGTAAACGCCTTTTGCATGACTTTTGGCAAAACGTTCTTTGTTGAAGCTCACATACAGCGAATAGGCGGCTGCAAACAATCCCAGTGCTACATACACTACCAGGTATGCCCTGCTGAAAAGTTTCAGTATGGGTTTAGTGTTGAACGGCGTACGCAGAATAACAACTACTATCAGCGGTAAAATGGGTACCCAGAAACGGGGATCGTAATAGGGCCAGTTGAGAATAATGATGGAATAAAACAGCAGGTAGATCCTGATGTAAAAAGGAATTTCGCTTTTGCGTGCAAAGGTGCAATACATAAACCACGCAAAGAACAAAACGCCTAATGCAATAAACAGTTTGCTGCCAATAGAAGCAGGCAGATAGCCGAGTATTTTATTGCTGGGTATATTCAGAAATACTTCACTAAGCTCGGTAAAATGATTGCGAAGGTTTTCGCCCACAAAGTTGCCTACACCCTTTTCCAGTGGCCCTTTCAGCAGGTTGGTATAGTCAAGGATCTTCAACTGTTTAGCAAAGAAAACAGCACCCACACCTGCCACCAGCAGGATCACAATGGCGATCTTATTTTTACGGATAAGGCGTGTGAGCTCATCCTTATACTCCCACGCTACACCCAGGAATAAAGCCGGTAACAGGGAGATCCCTACTGTGCGGGTAAGAATGGTAAGAATGCAGAAAACAAAGGATAATGCAAGGTGAATAAAGCTTTTCTTTTCCCTGAACAGGTGAAAGCAATAGAGGCTGGCGCAGGAGAAGAAAATATACTGCATTTCAGAAAGAGGGTGTGTAACAAATTTGATGAGCACCCAGTTAAATAATACCAGCACTATCAGCAGTAATGGGTTGACCAGTTTCTCGAAGATCTTCTTTATAAAATACAATCCTGCAAAAACATACAGGCAGTTAACAAGTGTAATAGAGAAAGAACTCAGAATGCCGAGTTTTGATAACAATATCAGCAAGGCTGTATAGCCATAAGGCAGGTAATCGGTAGCTGCAAACGAATCGGGCGCACAGCCATATTGTATGCAGTCTTTTATGTTGTAATAGCGAATAGAGTCAAAGTGAAGATGAAGGGGGGTAAAGCAGCCTGCCAGGTACACAATACCCATAGCCAGTATGGCTAGTTTAAACAGGTTGTTGAGCGTTGTGTTTAAAGCAGGATAAGAGGTTGGTTGCATAACAGAAACTGTTTTATTCAGGTTTGCGGGCAATACCAATTACAGATAAACCAATAGCATGAAAAGTTATTGTGTCCAGCAGCCTCATGGCCGGGATTAATTTATTGAAGATCTGCAATTGAGTAGAAGGTATCAGCCGTTTGCGCAGGATGGTGCCATTCACAAACCATCCCGGAATGCCTGCTGCGTTAAAATATTGCTGGTGTATTACCTCCAGTTGTTGCGATTGCAGCAAACGACGTAAAGAGCGGGCAGTATAGCGCCTGTAATGTCCCAGCTCTTCATCAAACGGGTTGTACAAAAACTGCCAGGCGGGTACCAGTATCACCAGGTGACCGCCTGGGCGCAAGAGTTTTTTACAATTCTGTATAGCCTGCTCTGCATCTTCAATATGCTCTATTACATTCAGTGCTACCAGGGTATCATAATGCTGCAGTTGTGCTGCATATTTTGTATCAAAATCAGGGGCAACAAGGTCTATGGATCTTATGCCTTCCAGGTTATGAAAATGGCTGAATTTCTGCTGAAGCAATACCAGATATTCGTTCCGCAGATCACTTACTGTAAGCTTAAACTGTTGTTCAAGGAAAAAATGAGAGATGTTTCCAATACCGCTGCCGGTTTCAAGTACGTGCCCTTTACAATAAGGCACTATTGTTTCAAACAGCCATTGGTTAAAGTTGCCTGCCTTCTCAAATCGTTCCAGTGTTTGCAGACCGGTGGGGTCTGTCTCATGAAAATGTTCGGATGCCGTCATCGGGCAAACAGATTGTACTTTAAGATACAGTAAATGGCTCTTACACCGTCTTTCCAGTTAATTTTTTTGCCTTCAGCATAGGTACGACCGTAATAAGAGATCCCCACTTCATAGATACGTACATCGGGGATGCGGGCGATCTTGGCTGTAACTTCAGGTTCAAAACCGAAACGTTTTTCTTTCAGTTGAATACCCTGGATAATGGTAGTGCGGAACATTTTGTAACAGGTTTCCATGTCTGTAAGGTTCAGATTGGTAAACATGTTCGAAAGTGCTGTTAACACCAGCTTATTACCGATAGAGTGCCAGAAGAAAAGAATACGGTGTGGATTGCCTCCCAGAAAGCGGGAACCATAAACAATATCCGCGCTGCCCCTTAAAATAGGCTTCAGCAGCAGGTTGTACTCTTCCGGGTCGTATTCAAGATCAGCATCCTGGATGATGGTGAATTCGCCGGTAGCCTTTGAAATGCCGGTGTGCAGTGCAGCACCCTTTCCCTGGTTCACTTCGTGCTTGTAATACTGGATATTAAGGTCAGGGTTCTCTGTTTTGTACCTTAAAATGGCCTCTTCTGTATCATCCTTGGAGCAATCGTTAACAATAATCACTTCTTTTTCTATATTGTTCAGCAGTTGTACTGCTTTTACCCTGTCAAGGATCAGGTGAATGGTTCGCCCTTCGTTGTAAGCAGGGATAACAATTGATAGTTTGGTAAAATTCTCCATAGATCAGGCGAAGGTTAAGTTTTAAGGTGAAATGCTTGCCAGCTCCCGTTTTGCTTTGGTTGACCGGCAAATCGGCCGCAACTTAGTAACTAAAAGGCTTTTGGACAAGTGTTTGATTCTAAATATAATTGAAGTGACGCATTTGTGAAACGAAGTGGGCCAAAAAATATTGCCGTGATGGAGACAGTACCCAATCCGACTATCTTCGTAAGCTTATTAACAAATTACTGATTGTATTTTCTATATATTTTCGGTGTTTATATACGTTTATACAGAACTATGAAAAAACTTTTATTGCCGGTATTCCTGTTTATAAGCGGCATGTGCGTTCAGGCTCAAACGGCTGGGTATAAGATCAGCATTACCCTGAAGCCATACAAAAATGCCTGGGTATATCTGGGCTATCACTATGGAAAAATAAAGGCCCTGGCCGATTCTGCCATGCTGGATGGTGAAAGCAAAGGGGTATTTAAGGAAAAGGACCTGCTGCCCGGCGGTATTTACTTTATCGTTTCTCCCAAAAAAGAGATCTTATTTGAACTGCTGCTGGATAAACAACAACAATTTTCCATTTCGGCAGATACCGCAGGACTGCCCGCTTCTGTACAGTTTACAGGCTCTACCGATAATACAGTTTTTCAATCTTACTCAAAGTTTGCAGCAGAAACAGGGCAATTAATTAACCACACCAGTGCTGAATATAGCCAGGCAAAAAATGCAAAAGACTCTGCGACGGTGACCGCAAAACTGAAGAAGCAGGGTGATAAAATGGAGCATTACCGCGACAGTATTATCCGCAAATACCCCACTTCATTGCTGACAGCATTGTTCAATGCAATGAAAGAACCGGTGGTTCCTCCTGCAGCCAAACATCCCGGTGGCAAATATGATTCTAACTATGCCTACCGCTATTACAAAGCTCATTACTGGGACGATATTTCTTTTACAGATGAACGATTGGTACGTACGCCTTTTTTTGAAACAAGATTGGACAAATATTTCAGGGACCTTGTATCTCCCAACCCTGATTCCATCAGTCGCGAAGTGGATTATATGCTGCTGATGTCGCGTACCAGTAAAGAAATGTACAAATGCCTGATGGTGCATTTTGTACAGAAATATGTAAACCCTGAATACATGGGACAGGATGCTGTATTTGTGCACCTGTTCGAAAAATACATCAACGCAGGACAGGCAGAATTCTTTACAGCCCAATACAAAGACTATGTTTCCAAACGAGCCTATAGCTTAATGGCCAACCTGCTTGGCCAGCCGGGAGCAGATATGGTAATGGTAGATACAACGGGTGCATCCCGTAACCTGTACAGTGTGAAAAGCAATTTTACTGTTATCTGTTTCTGGGACCCTACCTGTAGCCATTGTAAAGAAGTGGTACCCAAAGTAGACTCTATTTTCCAGGCCAAATGGAAGAATGAAGGTGTGGCCTTATATGGTGTAATGGTGGAAGGAGGAAAAGACAACTGGCTCAAATTTATTGCTGATAAAAACCTGAAAGACTGGATTCATGTGTACCAGTTGCCCGAACAGCAGCAGAAAGATGACGCGGCGGGTAAGCCGGGTTTCCGCCAGTTGTACGATGTATATCAGACCCCGATCTTATACCTGCTTGATAAAGACAAAAATATTATTGCTAAAAAACTCAGTTACCAGCAACTGGATGAAGTATTAACACTTAAACTGAAAAACACAAAATCCAATTAAGTATGCTGAAGGATAAAAAAAGCCTTTTTGTTATCCCTTTATTGCTTGCATTCACCAATGGTAGTAACGCGCAAACATTGTTTACGTATGGAAAAAGAGCAGTGAGTAAGGACGAGTTCCTGAAAGCCTATAACAAGAACAATACCGGCGATGGTGCTACTGATAAATCCTATAGCGATTACCTGGAGCTTTATAGCCGGTTTAAAATAAAAGTACAGCAGGCCCTGGATATGAAACTGGATACCCTGCCGCAACAAAAAGCAGAGCTGGCAGGCTTCCGTAGCCAGGTAGTTGATAGCTATATGAATGATGAGGCCAGTACCGGTGTACTGATCGACGAAGCGGTGGAGCGCGCTAAAAAAGATATTCACCTTGCCCACATTTTTGTTGCAGTAAGCGGTCATGCTACTGATGCTGATGCAAAGAAAGCAGAAGATAAGATCAATGCGGCTTATGCTGAGTTGCAGAAAGGCACTGATTTTGGTAAAGTAGCGACAGAGTTTTCCGAAGATCCCTCAGTAAAAGAAAACAAAGGCGACCTGGGATACATTACGGTATTTGTATTGCCTTATGGGCTTGAGAACCTGGCATACAATACACAGGCAGGCAAGTTCTCTGCACCTTTCCGTTCCAAAGCGGGTTATCATATCTTCAAAAATCTTGGAGAGCGTAAAGCTGCCGGCAGGTTAAAAGTAGCCCAGATATTATTTACATTCCCTTCAGAAGCTTCTGCGGAGGTAAAGCAACAAATAAAACAGAAAGCCGATTCAGTATATAACCTGTTAACGCAGGGGGGAGATTTTAAAGCGCTGGCCTTACAATTCAGCAGCGATAACCTCTCGTACCAGAATGGTGGCGAACTGATTGACTTTGGCGTAGGCCGGTATGAACCTGCGTTTGAAACTGCCGCTTTTGCATTGCAAAAGGATGGAGACATCAGTAAGCCGGTACTTACTTCCTTTGGTTATCATATCATTAAACACCTGCAGGCCAAACCCATCAATACCAACGTTGATAACAGGCAGGCGCAGGACTCTATCAAATTGCTGGTGCAGCAAAGCGATAGAATGGAGGTGTCCCGGAAAATATTATATAAAAAGATCCTGCAGTTAACCGGGTTCAAAAAACTACCGGTAAACGAAAATCACTTGTGGGTATTTACTGATAGCATATTGAAACATGCTGCGGCGCCTAAGTTTACTGATGTAACCAGCCGCACTCCCTTGTTTTCTTTTGCCAAAAAAACAGTGACGGTAAAAGACTGGCAGGAATACCTGGATGCTATCCAGGGACTTAATTATGTACGGAATGGAAAGACCAAGAAAGAACTGTTTGACCAGTTTACAGAAACATCGGCATTTGATTATTACCGCGATCACCTGGAAGAGTATAATAAAGATTTTGCCTGGCAGCTGAATGAGTTTAAAGAAGGCAACCTGCTGTTTGAAGTAATGCAGCGCAAAGTATGGAGTGTAGCCTCGGCAGACAGTGTAGGATTAAAGAAGTATTATCAGGCACATAAAGACAAATACTGGTGGGAAGCAAGTGCCGATGCTATCATCGTTACTGCCAATAGTGAAACTGCCAACACCGAAGGTGTAAAGAAATTCGGGAGCAACTACAAAGACTGGAAACAATATATCGAAAACAGTAATGGCGCTCTGCAGGGCGATTCAGGCCGCTTTGAGTTGGGACAGATCCCTGTAGTGGAAAGAACCAATTTTACACCGGGCTTAATTACAGCACCTGTAAAGAACACAACAGATAATACTTTTACGTTTGCATACATTGTACAGATATATAGAGATCGTGCACAACGCAGCTTTGACGATGCGCGTGGCTTTGTGATCAACGATTACCAGAATGCATTGGAAGAGCAATGGATCGCAGACCTGAAAAAGAAATACCCTATCACGGTAAACCTTACAGTGTTAAAGAGTTTAGAGAAGTAATAGCTCTTTCGGATAAAGCAAAAGGTCTTGTTGATACCAACAAGACCTTTTGCTTTAAGGAGAATGTAAGATCGTTTATACTATTTCCTTCACTACGTTCCAGATAACACGTGGTTTACCCAATGTGTAATAGTGCAGTACCGGAGCGTTGTTTTGCTTCAGTTCTTTTGACTGCTGCAGTAACCACTCTGTCCCTACTATCTCTACTTCCCCATCTGTTTTACACTTCATGATCTCATTACTCAGATCAGTAGGAATATCAACGTGGAAAGTACGTGGAATAACAGACAGTTGTTTTTTGCTGGTAATAGGTTTCAGACCCGGGATAATGGGAATTTCAATACCCGCCTCACGGCATCTTTTTACAAATTCGAAATATTTCTGATTGTCAAAGAACATCTGCGTTACAATGTATTCAGCACCGGCTTCAACCTTTGCTTTCAGGTAAGCAAGGTCTGTTTGCAGGTTGGGGGCTTCAAAATGCTTTTCCGGATAGCCTGCTACACCAATACAGAATTTAGTACGGAAACCGTCGCGGATATCTTCTTCCAGGGAAATGCCATTGTTCAGGTTGCCTACCTGTTTCAGCAGGTCCAGTGCATAGCGGTTGCCATCGCGTTCAGGCTCAAATACGGTTTCATTTTTAGCCGCATCGCCTCTAAGAACCAACACATTATCTACACCAATGAAGTTTAGATCGATCAGCGCGTCTTCTGTTTCGCGTTTGTTAAAACCGCCGCAGATCAGGTGAGGCACAGCATCTACCTTATAGTGGTTCATAATAGCGGCGCAGATCCCTACGGTACCCGGACGTTTGCGAACTTCTACCTTTTCAAAAGTGCTGTCGGCTTTCTTTTTAAAAACATGCTCGCTGCGGTGGTAGGTTACATTGATAAAGGATGGTTTAAACTCCATCAAAGGGTCCAGGTGCTCGTAAATAGAATTGATGGTTTTCCCTTTTAATGGGGGTAAGATCTCAAAAGAAACCAGCGTATCCTTCGCCTGTCTTATATGATCAATAACTTTCATTAGTAGCTTATTAGGCCGCAAACATAAACAAGGAATCCCGTATGACAAACAGGCTGTTAAATTACCTGTAACAAGAAAAGGTATTTCGATTAGTTCCGGTATTTTTGCCGCAAACCTTTTTGAATTGATTAGTGAAATTCACACACAGGAGCTTGTAAAAAGATATCGCAGCCGTACCGTAGTAAACCACGTATCTGTACAGGTAAAGCAGGGCGAAATTGTAGGTTTGCTGGGACCCAATGGCGCCGGTAAAACCACAACGTTCTATATGGTAGTGGGCTTAATTAAGCCTGACGAAGGAAAGGTATTCCTTGACGATGAGGATATTACAAAGCTGCCCATGTACAAAAGGGCCCAGTTGGGCATTGGCTACCTGCCCCAGGAAGCCTCTGTATTCCGTAAGCTTACAGTAGAAGAGAACATTATGGCTGTACTGGAAATGACTAAACTTTCCAAAGCACAGAGACGCGAAAAGCTGGAGTCATTGCTCGATGAATTTCGCCTGCACCACGTGCGTAAGAACAATGGAGACTCGTTGAGCGGTGGCGAACGTCGCAGAACAGAGATTGCCCGTGCACTGGCTGTAGACCCCAAGTTTATTCTGCTGGATGAACCCTTTGCCGGTGTAGACCCCATTGCCGTAGAAGATATCCAGGCGGTGGTGGCCCGTTTGAAATATAAAAATATCGGGATCCTGATCACCGATCACAACGTAAATGAAACGCTTTCCATTTGCGACCGTGCTTACCTGCTGATCGATGGTAAGATCTTTAAACACGGAACTGCAGAAGAACTGGCAGAAGACGAACAGGTAAAACGCTTATACCTGGGCCGCAACTTTGAATTGAAGCGCAAGGACTGGTTACTGGACGAAAACAGGAGTGGTGTTGCTGTTCAGGACGAACGTATGGCGGGCTACGTGCAGTGGATGGTAGATAAAATAAACAACCTGCTCAAAGAAGATGGTGGTCACGAGAAGATCACCGTAGCCGCACTTATAAACGATAATACTTTGTACCAGGAGTTCTGTAATTCCTATTACGAAGTAGTTGAGTCTGTAGAGAAATTTTCGCAGGACAGAAAAGACCAGAAGCTACAGGAGTATACAGAAGCGTTGCGTGCAATAAAGATAGAAGATAAACTTTCGGCTGATGACCCTGCCCGTCGGCTGGCAGAAGATTTGCAGGAGGCAAGGTTCTATTTTGAAAAGTGTAAACAGGTTATTGATAACCCTGAATTTGCGGATACATTATCGTAATACAGCATATTTCCTGCTTTAGTTACAATCTTTCGCGCTAATTCTTTATTTTGCCACCAGTGAAATTATTATCGCCTGCCATATCCTCTCTGGCCCGAATGCGCCTGTGGCGCATAGAAGGATGGAAAACTCATCCCACCGATTCGCAACGGGAGGTGTTACAGGATCTTGTGACCTCTGCCCAATACACTGAGTTTGGCAGAAAGTATAACTTTTCCTCCCTTTTTAATATCCGGGCATTTAAGCAAACAGTGCCCATTCATGAGTATGACGATATAAAGCCGTACATACAACGTATCATGAACGGGGAGCAAAATATACTGTGGAACACTCCCATTTACTGGTTTGCCAAAAGCAGCGGAACTACCAGCGACAAAAGCAAATTCATTCCCGTTAGCGAAGAAAGCCTGCAGGATGGCCATTACAAGGCCGCCAAGGACGTGCTGACGATGTACTATAACTTCAATCCCGATTCAGACCTGCTTACCGGTAAAGGGCTGGTGCTGGGTGGTAGTCATACCATTCACCAGGTAAATGATGATGTGCAGTACGGCGATCTCAGCGCGGTACTGCTGCAAAATTCTCCTTTCTGGGGGCATTGGATACGCACACCTGAATTAAGTATTGCCCTGCTGGATGAATGGGAAACCAAGATCGAAAAACTGGCGCAGGGAACCATCGGGGAAAATGTTACCTCTATTTCCGGCGTACCTACATGGACGTTGGTCCTGTTCCGGCGCATCCTTGAAATAACCGGCAAAAGCTGCATGGCCGAGGTGTGGCCCTCTCTTGAGCTGTATATGCACGGTGGGGTGTCATTTACCCCTTATCGCGAACAGTTTCAGCAGTTGATAGGAAAGCCCATCAATTACCTTGAAATGTACAATGCCAGCGAAGGCTTTTTTGCAGCACAGGATATTCCGGGCGATGATGGTATGCTGCTGTTTACCGATCACGGTATTTTCATGGAGTTTATGCCAATAGAAGAATATGGCAAAGACAATCCTGAAACCATTGGCCTGCGCGATGTGGAACTGAAAAAACATTACGCTCCCGTAATCAGCACCAATGGTGGCCTGTGGCGTTATTTACTAGGCGATACTATTCAGTTCACTTCTCTCAACCCCTTTAAGATTAAAGTAAGCGGCCGGCTTAAGCATTATATCAATGCTTTTGGTGAGGAAGTGATGGTAGACAATACTGACAAGGCAATTGCAGTTGCCTGTGAAAAAACCGGCGCAATCGTCAACGATTATACCGCAGCACCCGTATATTTTAAAGCAGGCGGCAACGGCGCGCACGAATGGCTCATTGAGTTTGAAAAAGAACCTGCCGATCTGCAACAGTTTATCCGCGAACTGGATGCTACCCTGAAAAGTGTGAATAGCGATTACGAAGCCAAACGGTATAAAGACATTGCATTGGGAATGCCATTGGTAAAAGCTGTGCGTAAGGGCCTGTTTACCGAATGGCTGCGAAGTAAAGGAAAATTAGGTGGTCAGCACAAAGTGCCACGATTGAGTAACGACAGAAAATACGTAGAAGAGATCATGGCCTTTATGGTGTGAAGCATCTACGACGTATAAAAGCTCTTATTTATTGGCAAACTTCCCGGATCCATTTACAGGAACATTGCTATTTTTGGCGCCCTGTACGCGTAAAGGCGGGTACAGGACGGATTGTATTAATAATTAAAACTAACATGAAATTACTAGAGAACAAAGTTGCTATTGTAACCGGTGCCGCCCGTGGTATTGGAGAAGCTATTGCCCTTAAACTGGCCGAACATGGTGCGCATGTAGCCTTCACCTATGTTAGCGATAGCAGTGCAGAAAAAGCAGCAGCGCTGGAACAAAAGATAAATGCATTGGGCGTACGCGGAAAAGCTTATAAAAGCAACGCTGGTGTATTTGCCGAATGCGAGACCTTTGTGAATGATGTAGTAAAAGAATTTGGTACTGTAGATGTTTGCGTAAACAATGCGGGCATTTCAAAAGATAACCTGTTGCTGCGCCTTTCTCCCGAACAATGGAATGATGTGATCAATATAAACCTGAACAGCGTTTATAATATGACCAAACAGGTTATTCGCCCGATGATGAAAGCTAAAAAAGGTTCTATTGTAAACATGAGCTCTATTATCGGTATTCGTGGTAATGCTGGCCAAAGCAGTTATGCTGCCTCTAAAGCAGGTATTATTGGGTTTACCAAATCCATAGCGCATGAACTGGGAAGCCGCAACGTTCGTTGCAATGCCATCGCTCCCGGTTTTATTGAAACAGATATGACTCATTACCTGAAAGATGGCGATGCGTCTAAATCTTTCCTGGAAAAAATTCCTTTAGGTCGCTTTGGTACTGCGGATGAAATTGCGAATACCACTTTATTCCTTTCTTCTGACATGAGCTCCTACATCACCGGCCAGGTATTGAGTGCCTGTGGTGGATTGAATATCTAAGACCTGATTTTATCAAAATAAAAAGCCATCAGCTTGCTGATGGCTTTTCTTATTAACAGACTTGGTTATTTTTTTACTGCTTTTGATTTGAACTCTTCAATCGCTTTTTTAGTAAACGGACTTAAGATCAACCGGCCACTGATCGCTGCCCGTTCCATCAGCAATTGCTCCCAGTGAGCAGTACCGTGCCAGAACATTTTTTTCATTTCATACATCGCCTGCGGATTGGAATGTGCCAGTACATGCGACAGACGTGTAACCGACTCATCCATTTCGTGAACAGAAGTGTGCAGCTCTGCAAATAAGCCCTTGCGTTTTGCCCAGTCTGCACTGCGCCACATAGCAGCATCTATAGCAAGATGGCTGAATGCAGAAGTGCCGATCCTTCTTTCCACTACCGGACCTACTACAAACGGCCCGATGCCGATAGCCAGCTCACTCAGTTTAATATCAGCCCCTTCGGTAGCAATTGTATAATCTGCTGCTGCTGCAATACCTACACCACCACCCACACACTTGCCCTGTATGCGTGCAATAATGAACCGCGGACAGGTGCGTATAGCATTAATAACATGCGCAAAACCACTGAAGAACTGTAGTCCTTCCTCCTGTGTTCTGATAGCAGTAAGCTCTTCAAAAGAGGCGCCGGCGCAAAATGCCTTTTCTCCGGCAGAGCGAAGGATGATCACTTTTGTATCTTCTTCATTGCCGGCACCGTGAATAGCGTGTGCCAGCCCTTCCAGCAGTTTGCCTGGCAGTGAATTACTTTGCGGATGAAAAAACTCAATAGTCGTTATTCCATTATGCGTTTCCGATTTTACGTATCCGTTTTTTACCTCATTGATCATATATGATAAGAGTTGAAAAGAGTAAAAAGAGAAAAAGAGTTCTACTCTAAAGTTATTGATTTAATGTTTAATGATTTTAAAGGGAATGTTAAGAGCAGGGAGAGAAAGAGTAATGTTAAGAATTTTATTGAAAAAAGATACCAACTTATCGATGCAGATTTCCGCTGTTGTTGAATACCCGGAATATGCCATCGCGCATAAGTTCTGTTTTAAAATTCAGCAGCATGCCGTTCTTTAATTTCATCAGCTTCAAATATGTTTGTAGCTGTTTGAAATGAACGGCAGATACATGCTCTACTGATTTAATTTCTATGATTAACCTGTTATCGACCAGAAGATCTAACTTATAAGCGTCCCTGATCAGCAAATCATCGTATGAAATTGGCATCAGTAACTGCCTGTGTATAGTAAGATTTCTTTTCTGCATTTCGTAGTACAACAATTCTTCATAAACCCGTTCAAAACACCCCGGCCCTACGTTGGAATGTATTTTAACTGACAAGTCAACGACAAGTCCGGTTAGCTCATTTATTTCCATACGCTGCATTTTGAAATCTCTTTCTCTCCTTCTTCTCTTTAAGCTCTTAGCCTTTCTTAGCCACCATTGTCAAGATTGTCGCTACAGCCACTTTTTCACCGGTTTGATCAGTTACATCTACCAGCCATTTAACGATGCCTTTGGGAATGTCGCCGGGTTCTTTTTGTTCCTGTTCAATTTTTTCTTTACAGGTAAGTTGTACTCCAATTGTAGTGCCTGCATATACAGGTTTCAGAAAGCGGCATTCTTCTAAGCCGTAGTTCAGTAACACAGGCCCTTTTTTAGCATCTACAAACAAACCTGCTGCTGCACTTAAAATGAAATAGCCATGTGCTACTGGTTTTTCAAACAGGGTTCCTTCCAGCGAAGTATGATCGGTATGTGCATAAAAGTGATCCCAGCTTACATTGGCAAAGTTTACAATGTCGGCTTCAGTAACAGTACGCTTATGAGTAGTGAGAGAATCGCCGATCTGCAGCTCTTCAAAATATTTTCTGAAAGGATGTTTCTCGTCTTCTTTAGTGCGTCCACCGGCTTGATATACATCTGTAATAGCAGTAATAGTTGTGGGAGAACCCTGCACAGCCACACGTTGCATGTAATGTTTAATACCGCGTACGCCGCCCATTTCTTCTCCGCCGCCTGCCCTGCCGGGGCCACCGTGAACCAGTTGGGGCAAGGGTGAGCCGTGGCCTGTACTTTCTTTAGCGCAATCATTATTCAACACCAGTATGCGACCATGATGTGAAGCTGCTCCCAGTACAAATTCCCTTGCTATCTGGTCATCAGCCGTCACAACAGAACATACGAGAGAGCCTTTACCTTTTTTAGCAAGAGCTATCGCTTCATCAATATGCTGATAAGGCATAATGGTACTTACGGGTCCAAAGGCTTCTACGGTATGTACTGCTTCGCTGGTAAATGGTGTATCATTTTTAAGTAACAGGGGGCTCATGAATGCTCCCTGCTGAGCATCGGCATCTACTACCTGCACACTATCCAGCGAGCCATATACTATCTGAGAAGAGGCAAGTAGTTTCTGCACCTGTTCTTTCACTTCTTCACGTTGTTGCTGGCCGGCCAGTGAGCCCATGCGAACCTTTTCATTGGCAGGGTTACCAATTACTGTCTGGCTCAATGCATTTGACAAAGCTTTCCATACATCTTCCATCGTATTGGCCGGAGCAAATATCCTACGGATGGCAGTACATTTCTGACCAGCTTTAATGGTCATTTCTTTACGTACTTCTTTAATGAAGAGGTCCCATTCAGGCATGCCCGGAAAAACATCGTTACCCAATACGATACAGTTCAGCGAATCGGCTTCCATTGTAAACGGAACATTCTCTGCCAGGATCCGTGGATGCGCTTTCAGCATTTGTCCTGTACTAGCAGAGCCGGTAAAAGTAACTACGTCCTGTGCGGTAACATGGTCCAGCAGATCGCCGGCACTACCACACAACAGTTGTAAAGCGCCTTCGGGTAAAATGCCGGAGGCAATAATTTCATGTACTACGGCTTCAGTAAGGTAAGAGGTAACGGTAGCGGGTTTTACAACGGCGGGTACACCTGCCAGTAGATTTACGGCTATCTTTTCCAGCATACCCCATACCGGGAAATTAAACGCATTGATATGAACGGCTACGCCTTCTTTAGGCACCAGTATGTGCTGCCCCATAAACGTATTGGCTTTGCCCAATGCAATGGGGTCGCCATCTGTGCAGAAAGGACTATCGGGCAATTTGCGACGCAGGGAAGCGTAGGCAAACAGGTTGCCGATCCCGCCTTCAATATCTATCCAGCTATCGGCTTTGGTAGCCCCCGTCTGGTAACTGACCTGGTAAAATTTGTCAAGATGATTGCGCAGGTGAAGCGCCAGTGCACGTAGCATTAAACCTCTTTGCTGAAACGTCATTTTACGTAGCGTGGGCGAACCTGTAGTGCGTGCATAATCCAGTATCGCTGCAAAATCAAGTCCTTTGGTAGAAGCATGGCCAATGATAGTACCGCTTACGGCATTGTACAAAGGCTGCCCCTCACCGTCGCCGGTTATCCACCGGCCGGTGACATAATTTCCGGTCTTTTTCATATATGCAATCAATTTATAATAATAGCGGCTGCTAATGTAGCATATCCGCGCGTAATGCCGTAATACCGGAAGGCATTATACCCTAATTGAACATTTATGCGGTTGACTTTTGGGGGGAAATTAGCGCCTGCTGCCAGTCCGCAGGCAGGTCTTAATTCAGAAGAGGACATTTCATTCAGCATGAAATAAACTGCACCGGCCCGGGCTGCCACATAAGCGTTGGGGAACAGGTAGGCTTTGGCGCCTAACATAGCGGGAAGTGTAAATGCCTTGTTGTTGCCACTGGCGTACATGCTTTTATCGCCTGTAAAATAGTTATAGGAAACCTCTGCTTCGGCGGCAAAAATGCCGTGAATTCTTCGCTCTATGCCTGCAATACCACCAAGACCCACATTGTTGTTGGAGATATTTGATAAACCGAAAGAAAAAGCGGGCCCCAGCCTGTAACTAAAGGCAGATTTCTTTTGGGCCATCATTGCCGGGCTCAATAACAGAACAAGTATCCCGGCCGCAACTGCACGTTTTAAGATATTCAGCGAGCACATACACGAAAGTACTCCAAACCGGGATATAACAGCGGTAGTAAATGTTAATTGATGACGGATTAAACAGGGAAATATACCAGTTTAATAGAATAATCAGGCCAGTAAGCCGGGAAGTATACCGTATTTCATACTTCTAAGTACATACTCACTATTTTTGCTTGTCAAAATTCATATATCAAAATAGTTTGTTATGAAACAATGGTTGCTGATAGGGGTATGCGCTATGGTGGTTGCCTGTGGCGATAATGCACAGAACGATGCTGATGTGCGTAAAGACGGATTTACCCCTGTACTCAAAACAAAGGAAGATTCTTTGTATCACGAGGTGATGGAGGGGCATGATGTAGGGATGGCCAAAATGAACAAGCTGATGCAGGCTGGTAAAGATGTAAAACAGGCACTGGATAGCCTGGGCAAGCTACCCGCAAAAAAAATAGATACCACTTTCAGAAATGCACTGGCCGGTTTACAGCAAAAGCTCAGTTATGCTGAGTTCAGTATGGATACCTGGATGCAGGAATTTAAAATTGATTCAGGCAAAGGCAATCCTGAACTGAGACTGCAATACCTGGAAGCTGAAAGAGATAAAGTAACTACAGTAAAAAAGAATATTCTTGAAAGTCTGCAACTGGCAGATTCATTGCTCAAAAAATAACGCAGGTCATTCGTCTTATCATGAAATGCCGGCAGTAGTTTGAACGGTTACTGCAGGTCGGGTCATTTTCCTTAACTTTTACGCTTTAAAAATCAATTGTACTATGCGTCAATCTTTTTTACCGGCTTCGCTGGCTGCTATGGCCCTACTGGCTACTGCCTGTGGAGAAAATAAACAGGCTGCAGACGATGGAGTGAATATCATTAACGCAGATAGCCTGGGCAAGCATATAGCTGTGCTGGCGTCTGATGAGTTCTTAGGTCGCAAGCCGTTTAGTGAAGGCGAAACAAAGACCATCAATTACCTTAAAGAGCAGTTTATTGCTGCCGGCCTGGAGCCCGGTAATGGTGATAGCTATTATCAACCGGTGCCAATGGTTAAAATAACTACGCTGGCTGCACCTGCCATGCAGGTACAGGCTGCCAAAGGCAATTTTACACTGAAAGGATTTGATGACTATGTTATCTGGACCGATAAAACAGATTCTTTAATAACCCTCAGCAATACAGAAGTAGTATTTGCAGGTTACGGAGTTGTAGCGCCTGAGTACAACTGGAACGATTATGAGGGCCTGGATGTAAAAGGCAAAGTGGTAATGGTACTGGTAAATGATCCCGGCTACAACAGTGGAGACTCTACGCTGTTCAAAGGAAAAACAATGACGTACTATGGCCGCTGGACCTATAAGTTTGAAGAAGCTGCCCGCCAGGGAGCCAAAGGTTGCCTGATAGTACACAATACTGATGCTGCCAGCTATCCTTTTGCTGTAGTGCAAAACAACTGGAATGGCTCGCGTCTGCATCTCGACAACCGTAACAAGCCTCACCAGGATTGTGATATGATCGGTTGGGTAAGTGGCCCTGCTGCTAAAAAAATACTGGCTGCTGCCGGACAGGACAGTACGTTGCTGGCAAAGGCAGACCAACGTGGTTTTAAAGGAACGCCACTGGGAGTAAAGATCTCTACCAGCATCCAGGTAAAGTCTGAGTACAACGAATCACACAACGTAATTGGTAAAATAACCGGTAGCAAATACCCTGATCAATATGTGATCTATTCCGCACACTGGGATCATCTTGGTATTGGTAAAGCCGATGCAACCGGTGACTCTATTTACAACGGTGCCGCTGATAATGCAAGTGCTACTGCAGGTTTGCTGGAACTGGCACGTGCCTTCAAAAGTCTGAATCCCAAGCCTGAGAGAACAATTGTATTCTTATCTGTTACTGCTGAAGAGCAGGGACTATGGGGTTCTGCCTATTACGCTCAGAACCCGGTATATCCTGTTGCTAAAACAGTTGCGAACGTCAATATGGATATGCTTAGCACGCACGACAAAACAAAAGACATTGTAGTAGTGGGCCGTGGCCAGTCAGACCTGGAAGATATCCTGGAAGAAGAGGCTAAAAAAGTAGGCCGCTATGTAGATTTTGAACCGCATCCCGAGGCTGGTTACTACTATCGTTCAGATCACTTCAACTTTGCCAAAGTAGGTATTCCTGCATTATACACAGAAACAGGTATTGATATTGTAGGCAAAGGAAAAGAGTATGGTAAGCAGTTGGATGAAGAATTCAAGGACAAACATTACCACCGCCCTTCAGATGAATATGATCCTGCTACGTACATGCTCACCGGTGCTGTAGACGATCTGCAACTGATGTTCCGTGTAGGCAAAAGAATCGCCTTTGGCGATCAACAGCCTCAATGGAAAAACGGATCTGAATTTAAAGCGATCCGCGAAAAAAGCCTTCAAGGGAAATAGTATTTAGTTTATAGTTTATTTTTAAAGCGGGTGGCCTTAGGTCATCCGCTTTTTAATTGATTGATATTGTCTTCCAGGTAGGTATTCAATAGCCGGTATCATGTATCCGGTTACCGGCATCTTTATAAAAGACTTTAATTCATTTTTTGATATAAGGTAAATGTTATAACAAGCTTAGTCTCTAATTTTAGCCCAAACATCACATCGTATGTATATGAGAAAATCCCTGGCTGTTTTGGCATTACTCTGTGGATGCAGTATGTCATTAATAGCTCAACGTCCGGGCGGCGGCGGTCCTAATGGTGGTCGCCCTGCTGCTGCTAATAACGCTCCTGCCACCCCTTCTGCAGCACCGAAAGAAGAACGTCAGCCATCACCTGGCATGGTACTAAATCCTGATGCTGCCGTTACTACTGAACACGACGTAACCATCAAAGGCCAGAAAGTTCCTTACAAAGCAGTTGCCGGCACTTTGCCCGTGTGGGATGATGAAGGAAAAGTAATGGCCAGCCTGTTCTATACCTATTACGAGCGTTCCGATGTAAAAGATCGTGCTACCCGTCCGTTGGTGATCTCTTTCAATGGTGGCCCCGGTTCTGCCGAAGTATGGATGCACATTGCCTATACAGGTCCGCGGCTGCTGAATATTGATGACGAAGGTTATCCTGTACAGCCTTATGGTTTCAAAGAAAATCCCTACTCAATACTGGATGTAGCTGATATCGTATTTGTAAACCCTGTAAATACCGGTTACTCCCGCATTGCCAATAAGGATATTCCCGGCTCCAAATTCTTTGGTGTACGTGCCGATATCAAATACCTGGCTGAGTGGATCGGTGCTTTTGTAACACGCAACAATCGTTGGGCTTCTCCCAAATTCCTGATCGGCGAAAGCTATGGTACCACCCGCGTATCTGGTCTTGCACTGGAATTACAGAATTCTCAATGGATGTATCTCAATGGCGTGGTACTGGTATCGCCTACCGAACTGGGCATTAAGCGTGATGGCCCTGTAGCTGCCGCTTTAAAACTGCCTTATTTTACAGCTACTGCCTGGTACCATAAAATGCTGCCTGCCGATCTGCAAAAGAAAGACCTTACTGCCGTGCTACCGGAAGTTGAAGCATTTACTATTAACGAACTGATCCCTGCTATCAGCAAAGGCGGCTTCCTCGAAGAAGATAAGCGCAAAGCGATTGTTACCAAAATGGCCCGCTATGCAGGCATCTCCGAAAAAACGATCCTGCAGCACAACCTCGATGTACCTACCAACTTCTTCTGGAAAGAGTTGTTGCGCGATAAAGGATTTACAGTAGGTCGTCTTGATTCACGCTACAAAGGTATTGATCGTGAAGATGCCGGCGACGGACCCGACTTCAATGCAGAGTTAACCTCATGGCTGCATTCCTTTACACCAGCCATCAATATTTACATGCGTGAAGAGCTGAATTATAAGACCGACCTCAAATACAATATGTTTGGTAATGTAAATCCCTGGGATCGTACAGGTGATAACTCCGGTGAAAACCTGCGTCAGGCAATGGCACAGAACCCTTACCTGAATGTGCTGATCCAGTCTGGTTACTACGATGGGGCCTGCGATTACTTCAATGCCAAATACAGTATGTGGCAACTGGACCCCAGCGGCAAACTGAAAAACAGGCTGAGCTGGGAAGGCTACCGCAGCGGACACATGATGTACCTGCGTAAAGAAGACCTTAAGTCAGCTAATGATCATCTCCGTGAGTTTATTAAAAAGTCGCTACCTAAATCCGGGGAACCGGCTATGTATTAGAAATAAATAGTTAAGGTTAAAAACATACAAATGGCTGTCTCTGAAAAGAGACAGCCATTGTTTTTTTACAAAATCCAAAATATCAAAATCCGGGGTCAAACAATCCATTGATCCGTTGTATCTTTTAAGTACCAAATAACGCAACATGAGAATCCTTCTTACCATCCTGCTGTTGGCCGGTGTATTATTCACCAATGCACAACAGGCCATCCTGGTTACTTATCCTGCTTCGCAAAGCAATACACCCCTCGACGGACGTTTATTGCTATTGCTTTCAAAGACCAACCGGTCAGAGCCCCGCTTTATGGTAAGCGACGGACCTGAAACACAGTTGATGTTTGGCAAAAATGTAGATGGATGGAAGGCAGGTGCTTCAACCGGCTTCTCCGCCAATGATTTTGGCTATCCCATTCAAAGCCTCAGAGATGTACCTGCGGGTGAATACTACGTGCAGGTGTTACTGCACAAGTATGAAACCTTTCACCGTAAAGACGGGCATATGGTAAAACTGCCGATGGATCGTGGTGAAGGCCAGCAATGGAACAGGGCACCCGGCAATATCTACTCAAAACCGGTTAAAGTAAGAATTGATGCAAGACTCAAAAATGTGATCCGTATTGAACTGACGGAAATAATACCGCCTGTAAAAGAACCGGAAGACACGAAGTATATCAAACACATCAGAATACAGAGTAAGCTGCTTACTGAGTTCTGGGGCAGGCCTATGTATATCGGTGCCCATATCTTATTGCCCGAGGGTTGGGATACGCATCCTGATGTAAAATATCCATTGGCAATCTTTCATGGACATTTTCCTGCCAACCTGGAAGGTTTCAGAACCATACCTCCTGATTCGACATTAAAGCCTGATTATATTGAACGCTTTCATCTTACCGGGTACAACAAGATAGTGCAGGAGGAAGCATATAATTTTTACAAGCAATGGACCGGCCCTGGATTTCCACGGGTCATTGCAATAGAAATTCAACATGCCAATCCTTTTTATGATGATTCGTATGCTGTAAACAGTGCCAATATTGGGCCTTATGGCGATGCAATTACTTACGAGCTTATTCCCGAGATTGAAAAGCGTTTTCGCGGTATTGGACAAGGGTGGGCGCGCTTTATGTATGGTGGCAGTACCGGTGGATGGGAAGTGCTGGCTGCACAGGTTTTTTATCCTGATCAATACAATGGCTGCTATGCTGCCTGTCCTGACCCTATTGATTTTCGTGCATACACAGTGATCGATCTGTATAAAGATAAAAATGCCTATTACCTGCAAAGCGACTTTAAAAAAACAATGCGTCCCGGTGCCCGTAATTACCTGGGGCAGGTGAGTACTACCATCCAGGACATGAATTATCGTGAACTGGCGCTGGGCGATAATAGTCGCAGCGGGCAGCAATGGGATATCTGGGAAGCCGTCTATTCACCTGTTGGTACTAATGGATATCCAAAGCCAATATGGAATAAGCTAACCGGTGAAATTGATAGCAGTACCGCTGCTTACTGGAAAGAGCATTTTGATCTTTCCTACATTATGAAACGGGACTGGGCTACGCTTGGTAATAAGCTGAAAGGCAAGATCCATATCTATTGTGGTGACATGGATACCTATTACCTCAACAATGCCGTGTATTTAACTGAAGCTATGCTGAAGTCATTAGACGGCCCTTCGTATGATGGTGAAGTAGATTATGGTGACCGTGCAGAACATTGCTGGAATGGCGATCATACACAACCTAACTATATTTCAAGATTGCGTTACCATTCCATGTTCATTACAAAATGGGCTGCGGAGGTAATGAAGCGTGCACCTGCCGGAGCCGATCTTACCAGTTGGCGATATTAACAAGCTAAAGTTTGATGTCATATACCTTCTCAGTACCGGAAGGAACTACAATGGTATCCTTGCGCGAGATAGAGACCCCGTTGCCATAAGCATTCCATTGAATGAAAGTGGGCATATCAGCCGCAGTTTTATAAGTAAGGGTCTGGTTAATGGGTGCACCGCCATTTAAAGCCTGTCCATAACCACCATTGCCATAGCTATAGGTTACGGTCAGAAAATTGAAATTGGTGATACTGTCGGTCTTGACATTTATTTTAAGTGTGCTGGCTTTGTATAAGGCTATGTTATTTACTACGGGGGAATTTAAACGGGTGCTGTCCAGCAAGAAAGTCATGATCTCCGTACTGCCGGTATTAAAGTAGATATAACCCTCCTTACTTCCCTGCATTATAAAGTAACCCTGTGGGCTTCTGTATTTTTTACCCGGAAAGCTAAAGCTGTAGCTGCCGTCTGTACCAGTACGTGCAACTCCGAGATAGTCCCTGTTATCGATGATGGCATACCCGGCCGGTTTAAAATAAAATTTCAATTCCACTCCCGCCAGTCCGTTGCCGCTTTGTTTTTCTGTTATCCGTCCGGCTAATACATAGCATTCTCCGGCACAACTGGTGCCATCATAGGAAGGTATGGTGTTGTCTTTAAAACAGGCTGTAAGTGTAACACCGCATAGGATAAAGAGGACAAAATATTTCATAACCATCTGCATATTGAAGTACAGAGGGTATTGACAATTGCTCTTTTACAAACGTTGCAGAAATACGGGCAGCAAAAAGCCCTGTTTACCAAAAGTTAATGATAAACAGGGCTTTGTATTTTTTAAGCGACAACAGTTAAGCTGCTACTACTTTTTTTTTTCGATGTTGGAGGTGATGGCGTCGAATATTTCATCGATACTGCCTTCGCCTTTAACGCGCCTTACTTTATCGGACTTTTCGTAGTGGCCGGCAACAGGGGCGGTTTTGTTATCATACTCTACAATGCGTCCGCGGATCACATTCTCATCAGTATCATCACTGCGGCCAGAGGTTTTACCACGGTTCAGGAGGCGGCTTACCAGCTCCTCGCGGCCAACTTCCAGTGCCAGTACCAGTGAAATAGCGCTGTTCTTCTCTTCCAGCAATTGATCCAGGGCTTCAGCCTGTGCTACTGTACGGGGAAAACCATCGAACAGGAAACCTTTTGCCGCAGGATTGGCATCCAGTGCAGACCTGATCATACCAATTACCACGGAGTCCGGAACCAACTGGCCTTTGTCCATCAGGCTTTTAGCCTCAAGACCAAGCTTGGTTTGTTTCGCGATCTCCTCGCGCAACAGGTTACCGGTAGATAAATGGATCCAGCCGTATTTCTCTATTAATTTCTCTGATTGTGTACCTTTTCCGCTTCCGGGCGGTCCGAATAAAATCAAATTGAACATGTTGCTTACTACCCTTGATGAGTGGACAAATATAAACCAACACCATTAAAAATCCTTTTGCAACCGGTAGTTTCTGATTAAAATAATTTAATGATATGTACAAATTATTGCAATAAAAGAATTGTTAAGCCTTCAGAACCAGTTTGTATGCAGGCAACTTTTCAACCTTCCTACTCGTAAATTTGTTTAAATAAATAGCAATGAAGCAAATCGTCAAATATACATTTATCGGCCTGCTGGCCATGCTTTTGCAGCAATGCAGCTACTCGCAGCCCGATACGAAGCAAAAAAAATCAACTATGAATACGGACAAAAAGGACACAAACAAGGTTTATTCCCGTACAGACACTTCCAAAGTGAACCTGAGCGAAGAGGAATGGCGCAAGGTGCTGCCGGCAGATGTGTACAATATCGCCCGCCAGAAAGGTACCGAACGCCCCTGGACAAGTCCTTACGAACATTCCAAAGAGGTAGGCACCTACTACTGCGCAGCCTGCGGTAATGCGCTTTTTAAAAGCGATACCAAGTTTGAAAGTGGTTGCGGCTGGCCCAGCTTTTACGAGCCTATCAGCAAAACCAGCATTATTTACGCCCCGGATCATACACACGGTATGGACCGTACCGAAGTAATGTGCGGCCGTTGCAAAGCTCACCTGGGCCATGTGTTTGATGACGGACCTCCTCCCACAGGCCTGCGTTACTGCATCAACGGCGTAATTCTCGACTTTGAAAAAGCCAAAAGCGCAGAAAAGAAATACGAAGGCAAAAAAGGGGAATAAGTATTTGTAAAACATTGATGTTATCATTACCGGGCAGGCCGCCATCGCGGCCTGCCTGTTTTTTAGAGAAAACCGGAGCTGAACGCCCAACTGACCACCCAATATCGCTTAGTTAAGAGCTTTCATTCCGGCTGGTGGAGACACCCGCCGGGGAGACGCGTTCGTGGCTGGTGAAGACACCAGCCACTACCTGGTTGGCATTAATTAACCACTCACTCTCCTCCGCAGATCTCAAGATCACTTAATTCCGAAATCAGCAATCTCTCTCTAATTCCCTCCCCGGGACGTTTGGCCAGGTCGCTGGGTGAAGGCTGTTTTGTTATGGTCTTACAGGGGACAGCTTATGACCAGGTTATGTCCAGCTTGTATATTAAAGTGTACCCACTAAGGGTTTAAACGGGGATTTCCGAAAAGCTGGTGTTTGTTTGGTATGGATCTGGTGTAGCGTTGGTAGGTAGCATTCCTGAAACGGGAATCACAGATTGCGCAGATTGAGATCGCAGATTACACGGATTGAGGAATATGGATTACAGGGATGGGTTTCATGGATTGGAAGGTTTGTGATGTAGGGATTTGGGTGGTTAAGGGTGGCTATCTGTTTAGAAATGAATACAATAAGCATGTTGTGGCTCCAACAGGAGCTTAATTCAACGACATTAATTCCTAATTCCCAATTCCTTCTCCCGCTACTTATCTTTGCCAAATGAGAAAAAAGAACATGGTTTTAGAGAATGTGCCGGTTCAGGATTATGCAGCGGAAGGGAAGTCGTTAAGCAAGGCTGAAGGAAAGGTGATCTTTATTGAGGGGGCGGTTCCCGGTGATGTAGTGGATGTGCAGCTTTCAAAGAACAAAAAAGAATGGGCAGAAGGGAAAGCCATCCGTTTTCGTGAATGGTCAAAAGAAAGGGTAACCCCTTTTTGCGAGCATTTTGGCGTATGCGGTGGCTGCAAATGGCAGATGCTGCCCTACGAAAAGCAGGTACAGTACAAACAACAGGAAGTAGAACAGAATCTTCGCCGCATCGGTAAGGTGACTTTACCATCTATGGAGCCGATACTGGGTTGCGAAGAAACAAGATATTACCGCAATAAACTGGAGTTTACCTTCAGTAACAAGCGTTACCTGCTGCCCGAAGAGATTGAGGCGGGCGGAGAGATTGTGCAAAGCAATGCAGTAGGTTTCCACGTACCAAGATTGTTTGATAAGATAATCGATATTCATAACTGTCACCTCATGACAGAGCCGGTAAATGCTATCCGGAATACAATACGGTCCTATGCCCTGGAAAATGATCTTGCTTTTTACGATATCCGTGAGCATGTAGGCTGGCTGCGTACCCTAATTGTGCGCATCAGTACCACGGGCGAGGTAATGGTAAATGTGTGCCTGGGGCATGAGGATGTAAGCAAGCGCAAGCAGTTGTTTGATCACCTGCTGAAACAGGTTCCGGCTATTACCACCCTGTTATATACCATCAATCCCAAAAAGAACGATACCATTTACGATCTGCAGCCGCAAACGTATTTTGGTAAAGGGTATATCATTGAAAAACTGGAAGACCTGGAGTTTAAGATCAGCCCCAAGTCATTTTTCCAGACCAACAGCAAACAGGCCGAACGTTTGTACCAGGTAACAAGAGAGTTTGCCGGTCTCACCGGTAAAGAAACAGTGTACGATCTGTATTGCGGAACCGGCAGCATTGGTTTATTTGTAAGCAAACAGGCTGGTAAGATCATTGGGGTAGAAGTAATCGAAGATGCTATTGCGGATGCAAAAGAAAATGCAGCCCTGAATAATATTCACCATGCTCATTTTTTTGCGGGTGATGTAGTGGATATTTGTACAGACGAGTTTTTTGCTGAGCATGGCAAGCCGGATGTAATTATTACCGATCCCCCACGTGCAGGCATGCATGAAAAACTGGTACAGAAAATACTGGATATTGCAGCACCGGTGGTGGTATATGTAAGTTGTAATGCTGCTACGCAGGCCCGCGACCTGAGCAGGCTGGATGAGAAGTATGCAATAACCAGGGTAAGGCCGGTAGATATGTTTCCGCACACCCATCATATTGAAAACGTGGTGAGGCTGGAGCTGAAGTAGGTTACAAAAAACCTAATAAAACCTTTAAGTTGCCGGCAGTAACAATAACATGCCGATATTAGTACTTTAAATAAAAAAATGGATGGCAAATGTTGGAATGCGGGGATTTCAGTCTATTCCCCCGGTAATTAAGAATCTGCTTATTGCAAATGTGGTGATGTGGCTGGCAGAACTGACTTTTAAAGAGCCATTTGTTAATGCACTGTCGCTGCATTACCATGAGTCTCCTGATTTTGGTATCTGGCAGATCTTCACTTACATGTTCATGCATGACCCTTCCGGCATTTTTCACATCCTGTTCAATATGTTTGGTCTGTGGATGTTTGGTTCAACTCTTGAGGATGTATGGGGGGCAAAAAAGTTTTTAGCTTTTTACCTGATCTGTGGTGTAGGCGCCGGCCTTATCCAGATGCTTACCAACTATGTTGAATTTACCATGCTTACTTCCCAGGTTCATGCAGGAACTCTTTCTGTAGCTGACTATAATATGCGTGCGGGAAGTATTTACTATACGGTTATCCTTGGAGCCTCTGGTGCTATTATGGGAGTTTTTGCAGCTTTTGCATACCTGTTTCCCAATACTCCGCTCTATATGATGCCTATTCCGATTCCTATCAAGGCGAAATGGTGGATCACCGGACTTATTTTATTAGATGTGTTTGGTGGTGTTAATCCCCGGTATGGAGGAGGCATAGCTCACTTTGCCCACCTGGGCGGGGCCCTCGTTGGGCTTATACTGGTAATTATAATGAACAGAACAAACCGCCGTACTTTTTACTGATTTGCGGCAACTTTACCCCTTTTCACCTGTTAAAGTCAAATACCGTGCATCGTACTGCGCGTTGTGACACTCGTTTTGTACATTCACGAAAATTTTTTCTCTGTGTTGATGGAAGATCGCTATAAGAAAAAGATGGGTCTTGGACAGGATGGCAATTCACTGATGACCTTGCTTTCGATCATTGTAATTGTGTTCTGTTTGTTCAAAAGCATCTGGGTGGTGTACCTGCTTACTGAAAAAAGTATGGCATCGTACAACAATACTGTACTCCACTGGTTTTTGCTCCCCCCCGACATTGACAAATTAATGACCCGCCCCTGGACAATATTCACCTACATGTTTGTGCATGATGATACGTTGCGCATGGTAGGTAATGTGTTGTGGCTGGGTGCTTTTGGTTATATTCTGCAGGATCTTTCAGGCAATAACAAACTGATCCCTCTTTTCATTTATGGCGCCCTGGTTGGTGCAGTGTTCTTTGTATTGTGCTACAATGTTTTTCCCAAACTGGCCTCCCAGCTTCCGGATGTATCGCCTTTTGAAGGCTGTGCCTGTGGTGTAATGGCTATCGCCATCGCTACTACGATGCTGGCGCCTGATTATCGCATCTTTCCCATGATCAATGGAGGTATCCCGCTATGGGTGCTTACCGTTGCATTTATTATAGTTGATCTTGTGAGCATACGTGGTAACAATGCCGCTGCATATATTGCACATCTGTCTGGTGGTGGTATGGGCTTCATCTTTGTGTACCAGCTGCGTCATGGCCACGATTGGAGTAAATGGATGAATAGCTTCTTCGATTGGATTGGCAACCTGTTCAATCCTGATAAAAACCATTGGAAAAAAACTGCGAAGGATGAGTTGCACTATAATTCCAAAGGCACTACCCCTTATAAAAAGATCCCCAATGTAACGCAGAAACGGATAGATGAGATACTGGATAAGATTAACCAGCAGGGCTACCGTTTCCTTACCGATGAAGAAAAAGAGATTCTTAAAAGAGCTGCGGATGACGAAGAATCTTAATTTTAAGCATGGCCCTTTTAGTTAGAAAAGTTGCGAGACGGATTTTTATAGTCAGTAACATTACTGTTGTTGTACTATTTCTATTGGCTTGCTGCAATTCTTTTCTGAACCCTGATAAATGGTGGTTCATTTCTGTACTGGGGCTTGCATTTCCTTTCCTGTTATTTATTGTTACCGCGTTTTTTTTATTCTGGCTTATACTACGTTCCCGCTGGGCTATTTTATCGCTGTGCGTACTGATACTGGGCTACTCCAACATCAGGGCGCTTATCGGGTTTCATTTTCGCAATAGCTTTTCCGAAACCAAACCAGAGGGTGCCCTACGCATACTTACCTGGAATGTGGCCTGGTTTGATGAGCAGAACCTGGAAAGTAAAAAGAATAGGGAATCTTACCGGCAGCCCATGCTGGATTTTATTAAAAAACAACAGGCAGATGTGGTGTGTTTCCAGGAATATCTTGAATCTGCCACCCTTCGTAAAAAAGCGAATAACCTGCGTGATATCACCCGGCTGGGATATCCCTATCACTACAAGGTGCAGGATTATGGCAAAACAGATGGTACACAATCTATCGGTGTTGCCATTTTTTCAAAATACCCCATCCTCGATTCTGTACGTATACGCTATCCCGGTCCGGAAACAATGCGGGCTGCGGAAAGCCTGATTGGTATTGACATAAATGTACAGGGCAAAAGGGTACGTATTTACACTACGCACCTGCAATCGGTATTACTGCGAAAAGATGATTACCGCAACCTGCGGATCATTAAAAATGCCGATGACAGTATGCTTACCGCCTCTAAATCTATTCTGAAAAAGCTCCGTACAGGCTATACATTCAGGGGCGTACAGGCCGATATGGTTCGCAATGAGCTGGATGACTGCCCCTATCCCGAAGTAGTATGTGGTGATTTTAATGATGTTCCCAATTCATTCACGTATTTCCGCATAAAAGGCAACCGGCTGGATGCCTTCAGGGAAAAAAGCAGCGGCATCGGGCGCACCTTCTCCCATCTTTCCCCTACATTAAGAATTGATTATGTGCTGGCTGATGAACAATACGAGGTGCTTCAGTACAAACGCTATGTGCTGCCGTATTCAGACCATTTCCCCCTTGTAGCCGACCTGAAGTTGAAAAGCAGCGAATAATTTATATATTTGCCCTGATGAGCTACCATCCCTTCTTCAGCTACTGTACACTGTGTCCCGTTGTGGCGGGATAAATTTATTTTTGCAATTACACCTGTTATTTTCTCTTAGTTTTAACCAATCGGAGTACGATCAACGAATATTTTTATGAGTGAGCTGAAAGTATTGAATTCCTATACACGGCAGAAAGAAACGTTTAAACCTATAACCCCCGGCTATGTGGGCATGTATGTGTGCGGACCAACCGTAAGCGGTGAAAGCCACCTGGGGCATGCACGTCCTTTTATAACGTTTGATGTGATATACCGCTACCTGCAACATCTTGGTTACAGGGTGCGCTATGTTCGCAATATTACGGATGCCGGCCACTTTGAAGAAGAAGGCCGTGAAGCAGAAGATAAGATCTCCAATAAGGCCGTACTGGAAAAGCTGGAGCCAATGGAGCTGGTACAGAAATATACCAACCTGTTTCACTGGGCCATGCGCGAATTCAATAACCTGGAGCCCAGTATTGAACCTACGGCTACAGGCCATATTGTAGAGCAGATCGAAATGATCAAAAAGATCATACACGAAGGATATGCTTACGAGGTAAATGGCTCGGTGTATTTTGATGTAAAGAAGTTTGCTGAGCACTATCCATATGGCAAGCTCAGCGGTCGTGTGGTGAGTGACCTGCTGGAAACCACCCGCGAACTGGAAGGGCAGGACGAGAAAAGGAATAAGCAGGATTTTGCTTTGTGGAAAGCGGCCCCGCCCAAACATATTATGCGCTGGAACAGCCCCTGGGGCGAAGGTTTCCCGGGCTGGCATATTGAGTGCTCGGCCATGAGTACCAAATACCTGGGAGGTGAGTTCGATATACATGGAGGTGGTATGGACCTGCAGTTCCCGCATCATGAAAGTGAAATAGCACAAAGTACCGTTTGCAATCATCATGTACCTGCACGCTTCTGGCTGCACAACAATATGATTACTGTGAATGGCCGTAAAATGGGCAAGAGCTATAACAACCAGATCAAGCTCACCGAAATGTTTGCCGGTACGCACCCCTTGCTACAGCAGGCATATTTGCCCATGACCATACGGTTTTTCATTCTTCAGACACATTACCGCAGTACGCTCGATTTCAGCAATGAAGCCTTACAGGCGGCAGAAAAAGGATTGAAAAGACTGTGGGAAGCATACGAGATCTTGCAGAAGATCAATAGCAGTGATGGCGGTGTCCAGCCAGCAGATAAAGCGTTGGATGAAAAAGTAAGGGCGTTGGTGGTAGAGATGGATGACTTTATGAACGATGATTTTAATACCGCCAAAGTACTGGCCAATATGTTCGAACTGGTACCGGTTATTAATTCCATCAAGGATAAACATATTGCAGCAAACGCACTGAGCCAGGATACCATTGAGCTACTTAAAAAGTATTTCGGGGATTACCTGGAAAACATCATGGGGCTTAAAAGCGAGATAGCCAGAGAAGACAATAAGCTGGATGGTGTAATTGGACTGCTGATCGAGATCCGCAAAGATGCCAAAGTACGCAAGGACTATGCTACATCCGACAAGATCCGCCAGCAGCTACAGGCTTTTGGTGTATTGCTGAAAGATGAAAAAGATGGCAGCGTAAGCTACACATTTAATTAAGATACAAGCTATAAGACGAAAGGCACAAGTGAGTACAAACGCTGCTTACTTGTGCCTTTGTTTTTCTCAAACCTTTGTCCTTATGCTTTGATAGCTCTCAGCATTTCCCGTTTGCCGGGTGGACCGGTAAGTTTCGCTACAGTAAAACCGGCAGCCATTAAAGCTCTTCGAACATCTCCCTTTGAACAATAAGTTACCAGTATGCCGCCGGGATATAGCTGGTTAAGTAATTTCCTGAATACATCTTCTGTCCAAAGCTCTGGTTGCGCACGCGGTGCAAAAGCATCGTAAAACACAATGTGATATAGCTGATCTGTTGAGAAGTCTTCTATTGTAACCTGGTGTTTCTGCAGGGTGAGGTACTCACTGATGCTGACAGCCTCATGCCAGTTGCTGCTGTGTAATTGTTCAAACACAGGCTGCAGGTTGGGTTGATGTAGCTGCTCGCAGTAATTCAATACAGCAGTTTCTGTGGTACTCAGTGGAAATGCTTCAATGGTTTCGTAGTGTATCTTTTGCTTTGTTGCAATAGCAAACGAGTAGGTGAGCAAAGCATTTAAGCCGGTACCAAACCCCATTTCAAGAATGCGGCATTCAGGCTGCATAGCATGAGTATGCCAGTAATGTAAGCCGGCTTCAATAAATACATGCATCGACTCCCGGATGGCGCCATGTACAGAATGGTACGTAACCTGCAGGGAAGGAATTTCAACGGAATGAGAACCATCTGCCGTAACGATAATATTTCGTTGCATAGTAAGCCGGTTAACGGTTAAATTTACAGTACAATTTTTATTCCTGTATGAGCCGTGAATACCTGTTGCATCTTGGTAAAGACAGAAAGCTGAAAAAGCTATTGGAGAATCATGAAGGTTTTGAACTGAAGAAAAGAAAGAACATTCCCATCTATCTGTGTGCTTCCATTATGAGCCAGCAGTTGTCAACAAAAGTAGCAGATGTGATCTACCAGCGCTTTCTGAACCTTTACAATGCTAAAGAACCAACGGCACAACAAATATTGGATACGCCTACGGAAACATTGCGAAGCATAGGCCTGTCCAATGCAAAGGTGAGCTATGTGCACAATGTGGCAAGGTTTGCCATTGAGCATGGAATGGAGCATAAAAAGCTGCATGCTATGGCCAATGAAGAAGTGATCGTTTACCTTACTGCTATAAAAGGAGTTGGCAGGTGGACGGTAGAAATGCTGCTGATGTTTGCGCTGGGCCGTGAAGATGTGTTTGCAATTGACGACCTGGGTGTTCAGAATGCAATGATCGGCATTTACAAACTTGACCGGACTGAGAAGAAACAGTTCAGGGAAGACCTGCTGCGTATTTCAAAAAAGTGGAGCCCTTATCGTACATATGCGTGTATGCATCTGTGGCGATGGAAAGATAATAGCCCGATAGAAAAGAAGAAGTAAAATGGTCTTTGGTATTCATATTGAGTACAGCGGGAGTAATTTTTTATTTCAGTTTTACAACACGTGTATGAGTCCATTTGTCATGCCAGAGGGAGCTTCCAAGGGCGCTGAACGGTTCAAAAGGGATGACGCGACATATACTTCTTCTGAGAGCGTCACTCCATCGCAGAGGTATTCCTTTTTCCTGGATGGCTATGGTTTGGGTAACTAATTTGCCGAGGCTTCTACCATTTCCTAGCTTTTCTGATAAACAGATATAAGTAACATACAGTATAATATTAACCAGGTATAAAATCACCCGCATATCATCGCGAAACAGGATCTGCATATCTGCCATTACAAGGATATGGTAGATTACGGATAGAAATATAGAGAAAGTGAGATTGTCCACTATATAATTAACAAGTCGTTGAGTGCTCGAGGCGTCTTCATACTGATGTTCAGTATCCTGTAAATAATCACTCCCGGGGTTCATGTAATTGTTGCTTTTGGGGCTATAAAAATATAGCATTACAATAAGTGCAGTTTTTTTTCAGACAAGTGTTTTTGTACTGTGGTTAAATAAAAAGCAGGGCGGAAACTCCGTCCTGCTTTTGGCTCCAAAGATTGTTATTATTTTTTTAGTTTAACTACTCGTGTGTGAGTCCATTTATCGTGCCAGGGGTAGCCACCAAGAGCACTGAATGGTTCAAACGGAACTACCCGGCTCAGGCTTCTTAAGAAGGCATCTTTCCATGTAAAGGCTGCTCCGTCATCCCGGATAACTGTAGTACGTGTTACCAGCTTGCCAAGGCTTCTGCCTTTGCCTAGTCCTTCTGATACAGCCATGAAAATGACATAAGAGAGGTAGCCCAAGAGAAGCAGGTACAGTTGTATTGCCCCTCTGTCTTGACCGGGTTCAGCGGTATCGCCAAATGTTGCTCCACTTGCGACAATGATAATGCCAATAACAATGCCGGCTAAATAGAGTATTGCATAATAGGCTATAACATCTACTATGTAATTAAGAAAGCGTTGTCCAACAGGTGCATCCTCATACTGTTGTTCCAAATCCTGTAATAAATCAATTTCGGGGTTCATGTGCTTTTATGTTTTAGGGGTAATAAAAATATTGTATTACCCCCAATTGTCAGTCCCTTCAACGCTAGGTGTTTATTATTAAAACGGTAAATAAAAAAGCAGAACAAACCTGTTCTGCTTTATATTAAAAAAAGTAAGAAACTATTTTTTCACTTTCACTACTCTTGTATTGGTCCATTTGTCGTGCCAGGGATAGCCGCTGAATCCGCTGAATGGTTCAAAAGGTACCATGCGTGAAAATCCCCTGCCAAATGCATCTCCCCAGTTGAATGCTGCCCCATCATCGCGAATTGCCCTTGTACCTGTAATGATCTTTCCTAATGTACGTCCCTTGGTAATACCTTCTATAATTAAAACGTAGAGACCAAAAACAATCAGTGTGAGCAAACGATCGAGAATAGAAGGAATGCTATCGAGTATGCGGATCAGGGAATCACTTTGTGTGGTCATTACCACCAGTGCTCCTCCGCCAATGATGAGAATATAGAAACTGACGAGATCGATAATGTAGTTGCCGAAGCGTTGGCCTACTGAGGCTTCCTCGTACTCGGCTTCAAATTCCTGGAGTAAATCTGTTTCTGGGGGCATAGGTTTGGATTTGTATGGTATAAAAATAGAAAAGTTTTGGATAAAGTAAAATAGCCAGTAACACTTGTAGAAGGTTTAATAAAAAGAAAACCCTGCAACATCTTCTGATATTACAGGGTTAACGTATATGAGTGCAGGGTTAACTACTGGCGTACCAGTTTTAACTCATTGATAATATTGGTAGCTCCACCCAGTTTGTCAATGCACCACAGTACATAACGTACGTCTACACAGATAGTACGGTTATATACTGCATCAAAGGCAATCTTGTGGCTTAATGCCTCGTAGTTGCCATCAAATGCAAGCCCTATCAGGTTGCCCATGCCATCAATTACAGGCGAACCGGAGTTGCCTCCTGTAATGTCGTTGGTGGTTATAAAACCAACCATCAGGTCATTACGCTGTTTGTCGATGTATTGGCCATAATCTTTTTTACGGGCCAGTTCCAGTGCCTTTTCCGGAAAGTCAAACTCATAATCGCCCGGTACATATTTTTCCAGCACGCCACTCATGGTAGTAACATAGTCGTATTTCACCGCATCGCGTGGTGCATAGCTTTTTACATTACCAAAGCTTACGCGCATGGTAAAAGTGGCATCGGGGTACATTTTCTTTGCTTTTACCGTATCCATCTGGCGAATGCCTTTCAGGTACAAGCGTCCCAGCTCATTGTTCTTATTATTGAACTGCTGGAATTGCGAAATGTATTTGCCCTGCCAGTTCTTAAGAAATGCACTTACTGTTGCATAAGCTGGGTCTGCCTGTAGTACAGAGGCATCAGGGCTGCTGCAGAATGCATTCCATTTGCTTTCATCAAAGATCATCGTGTTTGAGAACATGTTGGCTGCAAAACGCTTGTAGGTATTCTCATCTTTCAGATCGCCATAACTGGCCTTCAGGTTATCATAAAAACCAATAGGCTGCTGGCTTTTATCGATGTCTTCATAAAACATCATGACAGCTGCAGCTACTATATTTTGATCAGATGGTTTATTCTCTGCTTTCAGGAAGTTTGCACGTGCTTCCTTAGCTGCATCTATTGCCTTTTTGATATCAGCAGAGCTGCCCTTTTTCACGATGGCATTCTCTACCTGTTGCAGGCTGCCGGCAAAGCTTAGCAAGGGCGAGCCAAAGATGCCTTCATTCAGGTACACCCTTTGTTTGGAATAAGGCCGCCATTGATCATAGGCTGCACCCCAGTCGCTGAACACAGACTGGAATTCTGGTTTACCTGTAGCCCATTGATTAAATTTTGCTTCAGCAGCCTTTTTCTGATCATAGATATCATATTTGATCAGTTGCTTGCTTTCGCCGTCAAAGAATTTCCAGTAGTTGGCAATGCTGGCATAGTTGCTGGCCAGTTGCAATTTTACAGCCGGATCTTTTTTCATTTCAGCCAGCATATACTTCAACCGCATATCGCGCAGCTTCACCAGCGTAGGATTGTCAATATCAATTTTCTGTTTGATACCATAAGAAGTTTCGTAGCGATTGGTACCGCCGGGATAACCGTAGATCATAGCATAATCGCCATCTTTAACCCCTTTGATAGAAACCGGCAGGAAATATTTCGGCTTCAACGGCACATTCTGCGGTGAATACGCAGCAGGGCTACCATCCTTGCCCATATACACACGGAATACTGAGAAGTCGCCTGTATGGCGGGGCCATTCCCAGTTGTCAGTATCGCCCCCAAACTTACCGATGCTTTCAGGTGGAGCACCTACCAGGCGAATATCTGAATAACGCTGGTACACAAATACGAGGAACTGGTTGCCTTTAAAAAGCGAGTTCACGCGTGCAGTAATGAACTTTGAATCATCGCTGTAACGCTTGTTAATAGCCATCATGGCAGCGTTTACTTTTGCGGCACGTTCGGGGCCTGTAAGTCCTTTGGCTGAATCCTCCACCTCTGCAGTTACATCTTCAATTTTCAGTAAGAACTCTGCGTATAACTTATCAGAAGGGATCTCTTCTGGTTTTGTTTTGGCCCAAAAACCGTTTTTAAGGTAGTTGGCAGTAACAGTGCTGGCTGTAGCAATAGCATCGTAACCACAGTGATGATTGGTAAAGATCAAACCTTCGTTACTCACAATTTCACCGGTACAAAACCCTCCAAAGATGATAATAGCATCTTTAAGTGAGGCTTTGTTCATGTGGTAAAGCTGGTCCTTGGTCAGCTTCAGTCCACGTTTTACCATATCGTTATATACCTGCTGTCCAAGCAGCATAGGTAGCCACATGCCTTCATCGGCATAGGTGCGAAAAAGAGATAAAGCAAGAACAATCGATACTAACAGTTTTTTCATACAACTATTCAATTTGAAGCAAACGTATTAAAAAAAACGCTTTATTAACGCTCGTTAGTTTGTGCACTTTTATGCTGATTTGTGCAGTAATATGCGGTTCTGTAAGTATATTTAGGCTAACAACAAATCTTATCTATGCTTAACCGGAACTATGCTTATGCGCTGTTGCTGGCAGCCAGCTTTGCTGCCTGTAGTAAAAAAGATAGTGGTGACCCCACTCCGTCCAATCCTCCTGTAATTGCCGCCCCGCCCGATTTCGGATTCAAGGTGGTAGGCTATTTTCCTTCTTATCGCGACCCGGCAGCCATTCCTGATGTAAAGTTCAGGATGACGAATGTGGTAAACTATGCGTTCTTTACGCTCAACTCTTCAGGTGCATTGGTTCTTAATGCCCCCACTGTTTTTACGGCAGTAGTTGCCAAGGCAAAAGCGAACAGCGCCAGGATCTTTATGAGCGTAAATGGTGCTGCAGCTGATTTTAAGACAATGGCCTCCACTGCTACAGGTCGCAACAATTTTATACGACAGGTCATGAATAACCTGCGTCAGTATCAGTTGCATGGTGCTGATATTGACTGGGAGTTTCCCAGTACGTCAGATGGCACAGATGTAACATTTACTGCATTGATGAAAGAACTGAGTGATAGTTGCCATACAGATAGCAAGTACTATTTAACAGCGGCGATCACACCCGGAAAGTACGCAGGTTCTTATCGTGATGCTATACGTACAGAAGTATTTGAGTATGCAGACTGGTTTAACGTAATGGCTTACGATGACTTCAGTACAACGGTTCAATTTAAGCAGCACTCAGATCTTGCGCTGGCGCAAACCTGTATCAATTACTGGATCACCCAGCGGGGTATGCCTAAGGCTAAGTTTATACTGGGTATACCAGCTTATGGAAGGCCGTCTGGTATTACTCAAACCAATACTATCCTTACCTATTCAGGAATATTAGGTCAGGGCGGAAGCCCGCTTTCAGATTCTGCAACAGTAACCTCAAGTGGTTATGCCTCGCCTTATACAATCTATTACAATGGTCAGCCTACAGTGAAGAAGAAGGCCATGCTGGCAAAACAAACGGGGAATGGTATTATGCTATGGGAGAAGGGGCAGGATGCCCACGATGCAAACTCTCTGCTGAAAGCTGCCTGCGATACATTGGGCAGAACTTACTGAGATGAATAAAAAAATAAAGGGATGACAACCGGGTGGCAGGAATGCCGGGTTTGGTTTGGGTCGTCATCCGCTTCAAAGTTATAACTCTTCGATAATAGGTGCTAGCAAAACCGATAACTGGTGGATAACTTATTAAGGGCTGCTGTTACAACAGCAGCCCTTTTATAACGGATTATTACATGCGCTTTACAACAATCTCTTCTACCAGTTTTGTACTGGAATTGATCTCAAAAGACTGCGTTGTGTTGTTTTTTGCACTCTTCAGCACAAAGGTTACTTTGTCTGTTTCACCCTTTGTGAGCAGAAACTTTTTATCAAACTTCTTGTCGTTGTAGGTTTCCTGGAAAAGGATCACTCCATCGGCATCTTTTACGGTAAGATAAAATTTCTCGCCAGACTCATTGTTCAGTAATACCTGGAAGTACATATTATCTCCATCGTTGCCAAGATGTTTTATAATGGCTGATTTAACAGGAGATGATGTTTCCTGGCTTGATACAGTAATAGTCTGTGCTTTGGCATTTGCAGCACCTGCTATGAGGGCGCCTGCGATAAACATGCTTTTCAGGATGTTTGCTGTTGTGGTTTTTGCGACACACGATAATTGCTTTTTCATAAACTAAAGTTTTTTGTGAATAAAGCGGCAGCAATTGTGACGCGGCAGCAACGTGGTGAGGCAAACAAAAGAGGCAGCAAGAAAATCAATCAGAGGCAATGAAAACCGGCTGATTTCCGATCGGAAGAGTAGTTCAGGGAGAACTTAAGCCTGTTTTTCGTATTAACAACACGAAAATATGATCTTTTATTGTGTTTTACAAAGAAAAAATCAAATATGGCGAACAAATCAAAATATTATAAAATAATTGATTTGTTGTTTCTCCCTGATTCAGAGCCCAAAAGTAAGCGCACCTGGTTATATTAATGTTTCAGAACTTTTATCAAACTGTTAAGCCGTGGCTGGCTTTGTAGCCGCATGTCCATACGGATGCGGGTAGTGTCTGAAATAAACCAGTTCATCGCATAAGGAACTTCTGCCAGTGTATCGCCACGTTTTCTTTCCGCCTCTTTTTCGCCACTGTCTTTATAAAGGTGAATGGGATAATAATCGGCGCTTTTACAAACTCCCCGTGTATTAATATCTTCCAGGAAGCTAACCAGCCTGCGGTCGTTTACAGTTGTTTGCATGTTATAAGCCCCTACAATAGTAAGTGCCGGTGCCATCAGGTCATTTTTTAAAGTACTTACTTCATCCAGTTTGGCTACTCCTTGTGGACTGTTGGTGATATGTATTACCCTGAAGTGGAGTTTGGCCACTCTTTTTTTCAGAAGAGTATCAGTGCTTTTAGCGGTATAGTTAAGAATAGCACGCATCATTTCCTGTACTACTCCTGCGCCGGAGTTGTCAAAATACCCTCCGTCTACAAAATAATGGATCAGCATACTGTCCTGCATTTTTACCCGCCTGTTAACAGGCAGGGTTTCATCGATACGCCCGGCAGGACTTACGTAAGGAAAGCGTGCTCCCATAATAGCAGCTGTACTTAGTCGTATATCTTCAGAGTCGTTTAAAATACCAGCTACATCTATACGGTTGTTAAAGATGTTCTTGTCCAGTTGTATATTGGTTACTACGCCGGGGTTGCCATCCTGCATACGTGTAGTGTTGATACACAGAACAGGCAGGTTGTACGGCTGATTGCGAAGTGCTATCATGTCTGAGAAAAATTCTCCCATTGATGCTTTTAAGGAATCGGTGCATTCACTGGCTCCTTGTTCCATGTTTTCTTCCAGTGCGCCTACACGGTCGTACATACCGTGGCTATTGACGTGAAAAATATACTTAAAGTAATCAGGCCCTAGCATGTGCGCCAGTGTATAGGTAAGAAAGTCTTTCCCCAGGAATGATTTTGCAGCATTGAGGTAAGAAGGGTTTTTAATGCCGGGCGATTTCTGATGTTCGTATAATAGTGAAAAATAGGTAGCTACACCAACTCCCCCGCCTGATGTGCCGGATAAACAAAACACGTGCCTGGAAAAAGGATCACCTGCAGGAGCAGTTACATCTTCCAGCTTACCCAGTACAGAAGCTGTCCAGTAACCGGAACGGGATGCCCCACCGTTTGCCAGTACAAAATACACGGGGTAGGTACCGGTCATTGTATCCAGCATGGAGCCACGGGCATTGACCCAATTGTTGAAATATGTATAGATATCCTGCCGTTTGCTGAAGATGCCGCGCTTCGCTGTATTGTCAAATGCTTTTGTACGGATATAGTGTGTTTCTTTTGAACCAACACAAAGCGCCACCAGGAATACAATGAAATGCAGGTTCACGCTGATCTTTACTGATAGCGCAGTGAGGATATTTCCAAAACCGAGTAGTACGGCAAAGGCCAGTAATACAAAGGGCAAAGGACCTATTTGCCATGCCACCTGCATTTTATTGATGGTGAGAATGTAAATGATAAGCCCGATAAGACTTACAATATTGAACCAGTTAAAGTACCCGATCTCTGCGCGTGGTACACTCAGAAAATCCATCACCTTAAAAATTCTTTGTGTTAACCATGAAGGCGAATCCTGGTTCTTTGCTTCCAGTATTTTTTCAGTGATCTGTAAGCGGCGAAGATTTATATAGAAGAGATAGACAGCGTGCAGGATCAATAATGTCCATAGCAGCATTAGCAGGTTGCCTTTGGGTACCAGTGCTACGATGATCGTAACAATAATGAAGATAGCGAGCAGGCAATAAAAAATAATGCGTGCCGGTTTCCTTTGCTTGTCCGCAAACCTGTTTACAATATCATCAAGCCCCCAGCTAATGATCAATCCAAGAAGGAAGATGAAAAAGGCTCGTGAGCTGGCGATGGCAGCCGTACCCAGTGCGGGCGATTGCAGTACGGCCAGTTCAATAGACAGTAAGCAGGCGTAGCCTATAATACGGGGCATTGTTTCAAGATAGTACACCGGTAATTCGAAGAAAGAGGGATTCTTCAATCTTTCTTCTACCTCATTAGCGGGAAGATCTTCCGTCAGTTTTTTTATGTATGCCTCCTGTTTGCTTTTTTTCTGGTAAGCGACTATACGTGCAGAGAACCAGCTTACATATACCCAGAAAGCAATGGCAATAAAGAAGATAACCTTTGCCTGGTGATTTTCGGTAAACGCTACCATCAGGTCTTTGCCCTGGCCCAGTGTCCAGAAGCACCAGATAGCAAGCACAACGAATAATACACCCGGAAAAAACAACCAGATGGATTTGAGTAGTCGTGATAAGAATAGTAACAATAAGTGCCCGATGAACCGGCAGGTGCGAAAAAATGATGATTCGCGAAAAGACATAAGGAATGGGTTTATGGTGAGTACAGTAAAACCAGATCAGCTTACGCAGGGCAGGATGATGTGTGTACTGCAAAGATGCACAAGAAATGAATGAGCATGCATCTACATGCTACATACATGCCGTGATATTTCAGCATGTATGCAGGTAATTATGTACGAATATGCAGGCGTTACCCGCTATATACGGATCAGTGCGGTGTTATTGATTCTCTTCGTTCAGGTTTTTCCACAACAGGTCTTTCAGTGCAGAAATACCCTGGTTAATTACAGATGAGATAAAGATATGTGGTATATCTGCCGGTAGTTCTTTTACTATGGCCGCTTTTAATTCATCATCCAGCATATCACTTTTACTGATAGCAATAATGAATTGTTTGTGCAATAGCTCCGGGTTGTATTGTTCCAGTTCGTTTACCAGTATTTTAAACTCTTTGCCATGATCATTGCTATCGGCAGGGATCAGGAAAAGCAATACGGGGTTACGCTCAATGTGACGGAGAAAACGATGTCCAAGGCCTTTGCCTTCTGCAGCCCCTTCAATGATACCAGGCAGATCGGCAATACAAAAGCTGCGGCCATCACGGTATTCTACCATACCCAGTTGGGGCGTAATAGTGGTGAAAGCATAGTCTGCGATCTTTGGTTTGGCGGCGGTCATTACAGAGAGCAGGGTTGACTTACCAGCATTGGGAAAGCCTACCAAACCTACATCGGCCAGTACTTTTAGCTCCAGTACCTTCCAGCCTTCGCTACCGGGCTCACCGGGTTGTGCATGTTCAGGCGCCTGGTTGGTAGGGGTTGCAAAACGTGCATTACCCAAACCTCCACGGCCGCCTTTTATCCAGACTACTTCCTGCTGGTCTTCTAATATTTCAACTTCTACTTCTTCCGTTTCTTCATCACGTGCCACGGTACCCAGCGGTACGTCAATGATAATATCTTTTCCGCTGCGCCCTGTACAGTTGTTACCACTGCCTCCCTCACCATCTTCAGCCAATACGTTTTTATAATAACGCAGGTGCAAGAGTGTCCAGAGGTTCTTGTTGCCACGTAAAATGATGTGGCCACCACGTCCTCCATCACCGCCATCAGGCCCTGCCTGTGCGTTGAATTTGGTACGCATAAAATGCTTGCTGCCTGCACCTCCATGTCCGCTGCGGCAGAAAATCCTGATCTGATCTACAAAGTTTGACTTTTCCATATTCACGCTCAGGGATGAAGTAACTGCTTGTTTTACTGTTGCTTATGCAACAGATTGTCTACTTCCGGTTCCCCTGATTTGCTGCGAAATTATTGAAGTTGCGCCGTATTCCGGTAATTCGTTGTAGTAAGGCCGGCAGAACGCTTACAGGTTGCCTTTAATTTCGTCCCAGGTTTTGTACAAAGTTTCCTGTCCGGGCCTGTTGGCCGGTACTTCGCGCAAGGGTTCGCAAGGCGCCCAGTGCTGGTACATTTCCTGTGGTAATGCCTGGTATAACTTAGTGCCTGCTGTTTTCCAGGCCAGCATTTCGTCGCTTACGGTTTTTATAATTTTACCGGGATTGCCAATAACAAGACTACGTGCCGGGATCTTTTGATTGGCGGGTATAAAGCTGAGCGCACCAATGATACAGTCGTCTTCTATCACTACATTGTCCATGATCACGCTGTTCATACCAATAAGACAATTTTTGCCGATAGCAGCGCCATGTACCACTGCTCCATGACCAATGTGTGCCCCTGATTGTAATACTACGGTTACACCGGGAAACATATGGATGGTACAGTTTTCCTGAACATTGCAACCATCTTCTATTACAATGCCCCCCCAATCGCCACGAATAGCCGCTCCCGGACCTACATATACATCTTTGCCAATAATTACATTGCCTGTAACTGCCGCCTGCGGATGAATGAATGAAGAAGGATGGATGACAGGGATGAAGTCTTTGAATGAGTATATCAATGTGCGAATTTGAAAATTTGAAAATGTGCAAATGAGCGATAGTAAAAGGTCTTTGAGCTAAGGTCTTAAACTTTAAACCTTACACCTTAAACGGACTCATCCAGCCACTCATTATTTTTCCGATAGACCGTGCCCTTAAACAACGCGACCAACGGACCATTGTCCTTGACAATCTGTACTTCGTAAATGCCGATCTTATTGCTGATGCTTTTTTCTTCGGCAATGGCTACAATTACATCTCCCGCGCTTAACGGACGAATGTGCGAGATGGATGTTTCGATGGATACCGCATGCCTTCCGTGAGCATTGGACGCGAAGGCTACTGCTGAGTCGGCCAGTGAGTAGGCAATACCTCCATGTGCAATGGAAAACCCATTACACATTTCTTCGCGAATGGTCATGCCTAACCTGCAATACCCTTCTTTTGTTTCGAGTACCTGAATACCGAGCCACTGACTGAAAAAATCTTTTTCCATCATCTGGCCAACGATCTTCCCGGCTTTTGATTCCATAGTATGTAGTTGAAATTATTCCCCTTTAAACTGTGGCGCCCGTTTCTCCATAAAAGCACTGATACCCTCTTTGTAATCTGCCGTTGCTGCCGCTTGCTGCTGCAGGTTGTCCTCATTCATCAATTGATCCTGCATGGTATGTGTTAGCGACCATTGCAGTGCCGTTTTGGTATATGCCAGTGCCTGTGTTGGCATTTGTGACAACTGCCGGGCTATCTTTTTTGACTCGATCTCAAAAGCTGTATCTGCAAAATATTTATAGATCATGCCCCAGCGCTCTGCCTCCTCTGCGCTTATCTTGTCTCCCAGCATCATAATAGCTGACGCTTTTTGCCAGCCAATTAATCTTGGCAGAAAAAATGTGCCACCACTATCCGGGATCAACCCAATCTTTGAAAAGGCCTGTATGAAAGAAGCTGATTGAGTAGCCAGCACTATATCACAACACAAAGCTATATTAGCACCGGCACCTGCCGCTACGCCATTTATGGCTGCTACTACCGGCTTCTTCAGCTCTCTTATTTTAACAATGATAGGATTATAATGCTCAGAAAGTATTTTATCAAAACCAGGTCCGCCGGGAGTAGTTACTTCTGCGAGGTCCTGGCCGGCACAGAATCCTTTGCCTGCACCTGTAATATATACGCAGCGGATGTCTTTGGAGGCGGCACATTCATCCAGTTTTTCCTGTAACAGCAATGCCATTTCCCGGTTAAAGGAGTTGAGTTTTTCAGGACGATTAAGAGTAATGACAGCTACATTTTCTTCTAGGTGAAATAAGATGGAGGGCATTTGCAACCTGTTTTATTTTAGTGACATTTAAAATAGTCAAAAGGTTCGTGGCAATCGTTGCATTGGTATAATGACTTGCAGGCAGTGGAGCCAAATTCACTGATACGCTTTGTATTCCATGACTGGCATTGAGGGCATTGTACAGCTTCTGCTGCTGCAAAAAAATGCGTATTGCATACCTGCTGTACGGGATTAGGAGGCGCTATACCATAAGCCTTTAATTTGTCTTTCCCATCCTCGCTCATCCAGTCTGTGGTCCAGGCGGGTGAGAGTACTGTAGTGATATGAATATCTGTAAAACCGGCGGCCAGCAAAACCATCCTGATATTTACAGCAATAACATCCATGGCCGGGCAACCGCTATAAGTAGGTGTAATAACAATATCGACAGCTTCCTGCCGCACATTTACTGAGCGAACAATGCCCAGGTCGGTTATAGAGAGTACAGGAATTTCCGGGTCAGTAACCGTTGCCAGTAGAGACCATACTTTTTCAGTTGATATGGAGTGAACTGTTGTCATTTATTTACCATTCACTATTGGGGTAAGTTCTTTGCAGAAACTGCATTTCAGCTAAAATATAGCCCAATTGTTCTGTATGTACACCTGTTTTACCACCTGTTTGTGTCCAGGCGGTTTTAGCTTTTTTTTCGCGAAGAGCGTCACCGAGTGTGGCCTCTTCAAATACTTCCAGTACTTTTTGCTGCCACAAAGCCTGTAAAGCTTTTACATCTGTTGCAATACCTTGTTGTACTAATGCAGCTTCATAACCTGCTGCAATAAAGAGTTCGCCGGTAAAGGGCCACAGTGCTTCAAAGGCATTTAACATTCTTTCACGGCTTTCAGCAGTCCCATCGCCCAATCTTATAACCCATTCACCGCTCCACCGTACATGGTAAATTACTTCTTTCAACGATTTTTCTGCAATAGCTGCCACCTGCTTATCTGCTGACTGTTGCAGCTTTTCGAACAACAGTAACTGGTAAGTACTAAAAAAGAACTGGCGTAGGATAGTTTGTCCCCAATCACCGTTCGGCTGTTCTGTCAGCAGGCAGTTTTTAAAATCACGTACATCACGCAGGTACGCCAGGGAGTCTTCAGTGGCAGGGGTGAAGCTGCTGCTGCCTGCATTTTCATTGTTGTAGATCTCTGCAGCATATTGAAACCAGCTTCTGGACTGTCCGATAAGATCCAGCGATATATTGGTGATAGCAATATCCTGTTCTAATATTGGTCCATGACCACACCACTCACTATTCCGCTGGCAAAGTACCAGGGTGTTGTCTGCTAAGTGAAGGAGGTAGTCGTATAGTTGTTGAGAGTTCATGTTTTTTAAGAAGTTAGGAATTAACACTCTAAATCCTTGTAGCCCTGGTAATTCATGGTTACTATTGAGAGATTTGCCCCTGTTTTACACCCCATTCCTGATTCCCCATTCCCGATCACATATGCGTCAATTCGTCGGGCAGATCATAAAACGTAGGATGACGATATACCTTATCATTGGCTGGCTCATACAATGATTCAGCTTCATCCGGGTTGGAAGCATGGATGTATTTGCTTTCTACTACCCAAATGCTTACTCCCTCCATGCGACGGGTATATACATCGCGTGCATTTTCTATAGCCATCTTAGCATCAGCGGCATGCAGGCTGCCGGCATGCTTATGGTCCAGGCCCTGCTTACTGCGAATGAATACTTCCCACAGGGGCCAGTCTGTTTTACCAGCCGGTGTATTGCTGATACTGCCACCTGTTTTTTCTTCAGGTATATCTCCGTAATAATATTTAGTTGTGCGGATGTTCATATAACAAATTGCAATTGTGTTTAATCCTGTTTAAAACCAATCCTGCGACGGCTTTTAAAATCTTCTTCCTGTTGTTTCCGCCCCAGTAAAACTCCCAGTGCAGTAAATACTTCTGTGAAGTTTTGATTGTATTTCTTTTCCAGCTTTTTAATTTTTGCTTCCAGTTCTTTATAGTCTGAAGCATGTTGCCTTATCAATACAAAGGTCCTGATGATAGCAATGTTGACCTCTATAGCCCTGTCACTGTTCAATACACTGGAAAGCATGGCAACTCCCTGTTCGGTAAATGCATAAGGAAGGTATTTACTGTGCTGTCCTCTTCCGGTGTTTAAGGTCGCAAATTGCGTCCTTAAAGAATCGAGCTCTTTTTTAGTTAATTGAAACATGAAGTCTGGTGGAAAGCGTTTTTTATTTCTGCGAACAGCTTCTTTAAGACGTTTGGTTTCTACCTCGTATAACTCCGCAAGGTGAAAATCCAGCATTACTTTCATGTTCCTGATATCAAAGATCCTGTTTTGAATAGCAGTTAGCTGCATAAGCAATTGAAGATTTTAAGTAATAAGCATGCGCGTGTTACCCTTGCTGCTTATTCTTACGATCAGGCAGCTTTTATCTCTTTTTTCGTTTTACTTTTCTCTGCATAAACAGTAGCTGCTTCACGCACCCATTCACCATCAGCCCATGCCTTTTTGCGTGCCTCCAATCTTTGTTTGTTACAGGGGCCATTACCCTTTACCACATTCCAGAATTCTTCCCAGTCAATCTCTCCAAAATCATAATGTTGTGTGGCTTCATTCCATTTCAGTAAAGGATCGGGTAAGGTCATATCCAGGATCTTTATCTGTTCGGCGATCATGTCTACAAACTTCTGGCGTAGCTCATCATTGCTCATGCGTTTGATCTTCCATTTGGTGCTTTGGTCTGAGTGAGTAGATTCACTGTCTTTGGGACCAAACATCATCAGTGATGGCCACCACCAACGGTTGATGGCATCCTGGCACATAGCGCGCTGCTGTGGCGTTCCCTTTGAGAGTACCATCAGGATATCAAAACCCTGGCGCTGGTGAAAGCTCTCTTCCTTACAGATGCGTACCATAGCACGTGCGTAAGGACCGTAAGAGGTACGGCACAGCATTACCTGGTTTAAAATAGCAGCACCATCAACCAACCAGCCAACAGCACCAATATCGGCCCAGGTTAGTGTGGGGTAATTAAAAATGGAAGAATACTTGGCTTTACCGCTATGCAGGTCATCAATGGTTTGCTCGCGGGTAGTACCCAGCGTTTCAGTAGCGGAATAGAGATACAATCCATGCCCTGCCTCATCCTGTACCTTGGCCAGTAAAATGGCCTTGCGTTTCAGGCTGGGAGCGCGGGAGATCCAGTTGCCCTCAGGCAGCATACCCACAATTTCACTGTGGGCATGTTGTGAGATCTGGCGTATCAATGTTTTGCGATACTGATCGGGCATCCAGTCCTTAGGCTCAATGCGGATCTCGTTATCAATTTTATCCTGAAAAATCTTTTCCAGTTCCTGTACAGACATAACAACCGTGTTTAACTGTTCCAAAGATAATTATTCCCGGCAAAGAAGCTAACAATCGTTAGTTAAAATGCCAGAGTTTTTTAAATATGAATTATAGTGTTTTCAGCATCTGATTATTACAAATAACAGCCATGCTCCGGAACATGCTTTTTGTAATTATAACAGGCGCAATAATTGCCACATCCTGTAATGCCAATACAGGCTTTGTGGCAATACCGCAAAGTGCTGCCCTGGCTACCGACACCCTACTACCAAATACTTCAAAAGTGATCCATGTATTTGTTGCCTTGTGCGATAATAAAAACCAGGGAATAGTGCCTGTACCCGCAGGTATAGGCAACGGGCAGCACGCAGCTTCAAACCTGTATTGGGGATGTGCCGGTGGTGTAAAAGGCTTTCTGAAAAGAAAGGCTTCTGCGTGGAAACTGGTAAAAACCATCAAAGACCCTGCAGTCAATATCCTGGAACGCTGTGTGTTTAAACATAAAACTTCCAATGCATGGCTGGTGGCAGATGCTTATGATGGCGCAACTATCAAACAATGCACTATTGATTTTTTTACAGCGGCTGCCGGTGGCAACAACAGGCTAGTACAGGTTGATAGTAGTCGTATTGGTACCGGAGGTTCTGCCAGCCTGGTTGCCTACATTGGTCATGACGGATTGATGGATTTTTCGCTGGATACATATCCCGCACAGCAAAACAAAGCGCTGCGCGAAACGATCATTCTTGCCTGCATCAGCAAAAGATATTTCAGCAATGGTATCCGGAAAGCGGGTGCTTCACCGCTGTTATGGAGTACAGGATTGATGAGCCCTGAAGCCTATACGCTGGAAGCTGCTGTTGAGGGCTGGCTATTGCAGGAAAGGCCTCAGCAAATAAGAATGAGGGCTGCCAATGCCTATCACCAATACCAGCATTGCGGGGTAAAAGCTGCTTCTAACCTGCTGGTAACAGGCTGGTGATCACTTTACATCAAAGTCTACAATGATCCTTTCCGAACGGGGGTGCGACTGGCAGGTGAGAATAAAACCCGCAGCAACTTCATCATCTTCCAGGGCATAGTTGCTGTCCATTTCCACTTTTCCTTCCAGCAGTCTGGCCTTACAGGTACTGCACACACCGCCTTTGCAGGCAAAGGGCAGATCGGCTCCCTCTTCCAGTGCAGCGTCCAGTATGGTTGCCCCGTTAAAAGGTATCTGCAGATCGAAGGTTACTCCATCCAGCTTAATGCTTACCTGGCTGGTTTTGTCAGATGATTTATTGGCAGCAACCTGTAGGTTTACTGCTTCTGCTTTTTGTCCGGGCGTGGTAAATAATTCAAAGTGAACTTTCTTTCTGTCGATACCCTTTTGCTCCAGCCAGTCTTTTACGCTGAAGATCATTTCCTCGGGCCCGCAAATGAATATTTCATCGGCTTTATCAACCTGGATCAGTTTGTTATCAAGCTGAAAACATTTGTCGGCATCAATACGGCCGTAGTTTATAGGTGTATCTGTTTGCTCGCGGCTGAGGATATGATGTACCGCCAGCCTGCTGGTATATTGATTTTTTAATGCTTCCAGTTGCTCTTTAAAAATAATGCTGCTGCGGTTACGATTACCATACACCAGCGTAAAAGAGCTTTGCGGCTCTGTAGCCAGTGTTGTTTTAATGATGGAGATAACCGGTGTAATGCCACTGCCTGCTGCAAAGGCCAGGTAGCTTTTCTGCTGCGTTGGTTGTAATGTGGTGTAAAACTTACCGGTAGGAGGCAACACATCTATCACATCTCCTTTTTTCAATTGTTCATTGGCCCAGGTAGAGAAACGCCCCATCGTGGTTTTCTTAACAGCTACGCGCAGTTCATTATCCAGCGGGCTGCTACAGATGGAGTATGAACGGCGAAGCTCTTCCCCACCCATGATCGTCTTTAGCGTAATGTTCTGCCCCTGGGTAAATGCATATTCCTGCTTTAATGCATCAGGAATATCAAAGGCAATGGAAATACAATCTGGAGTTTCTTTTCGAATGTCTGTAATGGTAAGCCGGTGAAAATGTGTAGCCACAAAACTTTTTTGAGATGAATAAGAAAATGGTTAGCGGCGCAGGCCGTCTACCAGTATCATGATCATGTTATCTTCCAGCGTAGAGCCGGGGATCTTTCTTTTGCTGCGGTGCCATGATTCAATACCACTTACTGCGTGCAGCATGATCAGCACGGCAGTGGGCGCATCAATGGCTTTTATTTCATTGTTTTTGATACCTTCTTCAATGATCTGTGCAATGCGCTGCCTGTAAGCCCTGCGCTGGTTCTGTATGTTAGACAGGTATGGGTCTGAAAGATGTTTCCACTCCCTGTCGTTCACATATACTTCTTCATAATTGTCGATCATCTGGCGGATATGGAAACGCAGGATCTCTTCTATTTTCTGGATAGTGCTCATATCTGAGGCATATACATCCTCTATATGTGTAGTGAACTGGTTGGCAACCTTAAAACAGATCTCCTGCAATATCTCTGATTTGGAGCTGATATGATTGTACAGGCTGGCGGCTTCTACACCTACGTGTTCGGCAAGGTCGCGCATGGAGGTTGCGTTATAACCCTTTTCACGGAACAGCCTTGCTGCTTTTGATATAATTACGTCTTTACGGGTACCGTTCTTATTACGTTTAATTTTTGCCATTGCAGGTCAGATGATAGCTTCCAAAGATATGTAAAGCTAACAACTGTTAGGTGAAAAAGTAAAGGATCCCGGAAACGAGGACTTATAAAAGCTAACAGTGGTTATTTAACGTATTTAAGGCAGGCATAATATTAAGGTTTTACCGCCTCCGAAAATTCGTGTACGTTTGCACGCAGAAATAAAACCTGTTTAATCAGAAGCAGGTTAAGTACTTATCTAAACTGATCCGGCATTTTCTAACTATCATATATATTTAAAATCCCCCATTACAGTATGTCATTGATCGTTGTAGGCACCATGGCCTTTGATGCAATTGAAACGCCTTTTGGTAAAACAGATAAGATCATTGGTGGCTCTGCTACCTATGTGGCTTATGCAGCCAGCAATTTTGTACAGCCAATTGAGCAGGTGTCCATTGTAGGTTTCGACTTTCCAAAAGAAGAAATGGACGAACTGACTCAGAGAGGTGTTCGCCTGGAAGGTGTAGAGGTAGTGCCCGACAAAAAATCATTCTTCTGGAGTGGCCGTTATCACCTGGATATGAACAGCCGTGATACGCTGGTTACCGACCTGAACGTATTGCTGGACTTCGATCCTAAAATTCCTGCCTCCTACCAGGATGCAGAATTCCTGATGCTGGGCAACCTGGATCCCAGGATCCAGAAGAAGGTGATTGAGCAGATGAAAAAACGCCCGAAGCTGATTGTAATGGATACCATGAACTTCTGGATGGAGAGCGCTATGCCCGAACTGGAAGAAGTGCTGAAAATGGTAGACGTTTTAATGGTAAATGATAGTGAAGCCCGCCAGTTGAGCGCACAGTTCTCCCTGGTAAAAGCTGCTAAAGAGATCATGAAAATGGGCCCTAAATACCTCATCATTAAGAAAGGTGAGCATGGTGCATTACTGTTTCATGAGGATAAAGTGTTCTTTGCGCCTGCCTTACCGCTGGACGAAGTATTTGACCCCACAGGTGCCGGAGATACTTTTGCAGGTGGCTTTATTGGTCACATTGCACATACAAAAGATATTTCTTTCGAGAATATGAAGACCGGTATTATCGTTGGTTCTGCACTGGCTTCTTTCTGTGTTGAGAAGTTTGGCCCTGAGCGTTTGAAGGAAATTACAAGAGCTGATATTGACTCACGTATTCAGCAGTTTGTAAACCTGGTTAATTTCGATATTGAACTCGTATAAGTATAACGTTTAAGGGATAAGGTTTAAGGTGTTTTGGTTCGGCCATCAGGAGTAATATGTAAAATCAGTTAAGCAGGTAGCGCAGATTTACTGGTACATACTCAACGATCTTAGTTTACTCATGCAGCCCAAAACTCAGCACCTTAAACTTTATACTTTAAACCTGCTCCCTTCAACTTGAATCCGGCAGCTGGTAACCGGCAATACGCTTTGTGTAGTATCTTCTTACAGCAATCCTTCTTGTTTTTGTAACAGCAGGCATAACAACAACTGCTGGTTTAACCGTAACTGTTTCTGAAGCTATTTCACTATTTCGTTCAATGTATTGTTCGGTAGAAGGTTGTATTACTTCATACTCAATCTGTGGATCGTATCCCAGGCTATAGAGGTGTTCCCGTAAGGCATTCGCCACTTCATCATCAGTACACTCTTGTGTTTTCAGTAACTGGTTACCTACTCCCACCAATTGGCGGTACAGGTTATGCAGTTTCCAGCCCTCCGGCAATAGTCCATATACCTCAGATGCAATGGCTGAAGCTTTGCCTAGTTTGCCTGCAAACTGCATTGTCTTCTTAAACCTGGGAGAACGTTTTACCCGGTTTCCATCCAGCGAGCTTTTAGCCCGCACCAGGTACTGACCATTCAGTATGTAAAACGTGAGGTTACGCTTATGCATCGTTCCGATCCAGACAATGTATGCCGGATTATCGGGATCGATCTGAACACTTCTTATTTCACGTTCCTCCTTTTTCATGCTTCTTTAAAGTTACAACCCGCTTTTTATCATCACATCTCCACCCACTACTTCTTTCTTGGAGGTACGCACCCGGGGCCTTTGTTTTAACATTTACGATGATCGTATTTGGGTATTTACATGTTTTAACAGGGTATTGAAAGCTACCTGGTTATGGTTTGCTTGTAGTTTGGTTATTGATTGGCTAATATTTGCTTATAGTTTGGGTATAGTTTGCTCTTAGGTAAAGGCGTAGAAAATAAGGGTTAAGTAATAAGTAAACTATGCTTAAATAGAGAGTTGGTATTAAGGAGTCGGGAGGAAGGTAATGTACAAATGTGCAGATTCGCTAATGTGCGAATGGAGAAAGGCTAAACGCGGAGCAGGGGGAGGCGTGGCACGGTTATAGGCGTGCTGTCCGATATGTAGCTGGATGCCGCAACCGTGTCACGCCTTTATTCCGGCTTTAGCCGGTTGGCGGATGTTGTTTGATAGGAAATGTATTTGAATTGATTGTCTCGTCCTTCAGGGCGAGGCAATGGAATGTCGAATGCTGAACTTTGAATGTCGAATATCGAAGAAAAGGAAATGAAGAAGGAAGGCTGTGCAAGGCGTGGCACAGTTATAAGAATACTGTCCGATATGTAGCTGGATGCCGCAACCATGTCACGCCTTTATTCCGGCTTTAGAACTGTATTTAAAAGGCTAGCCTCGTCCTTCAGGGCGAGGATTTAGGGAATTGGGAATGAAGAATGAGGAAGTGAAAGATTTGAAGATTTCAGGTTTCTTTCTTCTCAATATTCAGTATCGGGTTATCGCTAAAAATTATGGATATATGAAAATGTGATGCCTGCAGAGAAGCGATAGGCATCGGTTTCACCAACACTGCCCAGTAAAAGATTGGTGTCTTTGGGGTCATTGAAGCTGATCTCCTGTTGGTAATGACTTGTTCTTCCATAGCTTAGCAGGAGCCCAACCCGCATGTTGAACTTGCGTTTCTTAATATTGCCACCTGCCTGCAAATGGTAATTGCTCCAGTATGAAGTATAGGCTACGTAGCCAAACTGGTCGGCGAACAGGTTCTTGTCTGCATAGCTGAAATCTGTCCGGAGGCTGCCGAACAATGTTACTGATGGCTTTAAATAATAGCTGATACCTATAGCAAAGTTCATAACGTCCTTTCGGGCGTCCTTAAATTTTACCAGCAAGGATGTTCCGCTATTGTTTGCTGTATCCGGGCGTATGTAGTAAGAGTTTTGCGGGGTTACCACATTGTATTCTTTTACCCGCAGAAAATATTCTGTAGCAAAGTATAATTGTCCTTTACTATAATCATACGAATAGCCTGCAGCAATGCTCAATGGCATTTTCCATTTGGTTTTTAACCCGGTTTGCCTGGTGTTGGCCAGCAGGTTGTACTCAACGGTACCATCTTTTACATTGCTGATCAAAATATCTGAAAATAGGGTTGCTTTTCCTCCCAGCCTTACAAGTGGTGATGTAATAAGTAATCCCAGGTGATGCTCAGGTGCAAGATCATACGCAATACCTGCCTTGAAAAGAACCCCGAAATGATTGTTGGAAATAATATAATTGTTTTCGGAAGAGGCCACCCGTGCAAAAGCAATAAGAGAAGTGTCGTTGATAATAGCGCGGGAGCTGTAGTTGACGTTATAGTATTGTTTGCGTATTTGCCCTTCAACAGAAAAACCAACAGCCAGTTTGGAAGTGAGCATTGTGCCTACGCTCAATATACCGGAAGTGATATTGATATTTCTTTGTGTAGAATATTGGCCTACGTAGCTTTCATTGCCGGGGCTATAGGAGTCATCCAGTACGTTGATGGTTTCGTCCCTGCGCTGTGTTGATTCAAAGTTCATGACCGGCGTATGTGTTAGCGCATATGCAACGGTGATGGGTCTTTTTAATTTCATGTACACCGTGTTGGATATCATTTGTGGAATAACACTGCCTGTGCTGTATTTTAATGAATGGTCCGGGCCAACAGCATTGATAAGATTGGTCTTTTCCCATTGGTAAATGGTGCCGTTGATGGATGCGGCATTCTTAGTGTTGTATCCCAGTAATGCCGGGTTGTATGAAAGTACACCGCTATCCTTGTTGTTAGCGATCACTGCGCCGGGAGAAAGGAAGCCGCCAGGGCCATAGCTGGAGTACCAATAATTAGCATCCTGGGCAATAGTATGTAACAGGCAGCACAGCAGCAGGTAGCCGGTTAGTGTTAGTTTCAGCATGGTTAATGATTAATACAAATAAAGTACAAAAAAACAGTAATGCTGAAAACGTGATGCTATGTTTTTTGTAACTTAATCATGGCATTTATTTTTCCTTGAAACTGTTTAGTTGTAGCGTATTTACGACCATGAAGTTTTATACAATCTGTTGCATACTGCTGACCGGATTAGTATTACAGGCTCCCATATTTGCTTTAGCACAGAACCTGAGTTTTACCAGGCCTGCTAACTTTTTACCGCATGCTGCAACTGATAATGCAATTGATATTACCCATTTTAAGAAGGGGTATTTTGTTGCCTGGAAGGAAATCGGTAAAAAAGCTATGGTGCATGTCTGTTATCTTGGGCAGCACTATGATACCATAGCTACGCCTAAAGAAAGTTCCGTGCAGGGAAGTTATACAGCTTTTGCACCTGTGTTTCGTGTATTGAATGAGCGACTTTATCTTTTCTGGCTCGATCCGGATGGCAGTATAAAGTATGTGCTGAGCCGCACAGATACTTCTTTTAATGTGGATGATATTTATACATTAAAAATGAAGAACAGCCTGTTGCTGTCACAGGGCATCAGCACTGCTGCTTTTAGCGACCGGATCATCCTGGCATCCCATACTACTGCTAAAAATGATATGGTCTATGCGGTAGTAGAACCCGGTACTGATGGTCTGTTGAAGGAGGCTGAGTTTGCAAGCATTCCAGGCGGATCGGCAGATTATCCATTTGTTACAGCATTGGATAACAGAACAGCCAGGTTTTGCTGGCAGGACAATAAAACACATGCCGTAAGCTATGCCGATTGTGATATCAGCACAGGCAAATGGACTACACAGGTACGCGTGGGCGACGGTAAAACAGATGCTTCACCTGCTCTTTATAAACTGTGGAATACCGACAAGTTGTTTTATATCTGGAAGGGCTGGAATAATGACCGCAGGATCTATTATGCAACTGAGCCTGATGCTTCTGTGAAACATGTATTGCCTCAATACTTTGCTACCGGTTATGAAGTGTCGATATGCAATATTGACAATAACAATTTCATAATGGCTTATGCTGGTGCCGATGGTAAATTGTACATGAGTAACTTTTCAGCCTATAAGCCGGCAAGCTGGATGAAGGATCTGCTATTGCCTGCAAAAGGCAATTATACATTGCGGGATATTGTATTGCCGGGGTCGCATGATGCAGGTATGTCGAAATTGAATGGTATAGGTGGTATGCAGCCCAGTACCATTAATGAATGTAACACACTTACGCAAACAAATAATATAGCGACCCAACTGAACGAGGGAATAAGAATGTTTGACCTGCGTGTAGGCACTTATAAAAAGCAGTTGTACACAAAGCATTGTTCTTCCGATTGTATGGATGAAGCGGTAGGCGGTGGTTATGGTGAAAAGCTGAGTGAGGTGTTGAATGGTATCCGGAAGTTTGTGCAGCAGAATCGGGGCGAGATCGTGCTGCTTACTTTCAGCCATTTTTGTGAGAAGGAAACGCCAATAAATGCCCTGGTTGATTCTATTACCAAAGGTATCGGTGAGCAATTTGTGTACAGGAATGGTACGAAGAAACTACATGAGCTAACGTTGAATGAACTGGCTGGTAAAGTACTGGTGACATTTGAAGAATATACCGGCAAAAATGAACTGGTAGGTTCCTGCTCTATTGCTCCTGCGGCTGAAACCTTTATTAACTTCAGGAGAGAGTATGCAGCTACCAATAGTATGAAGGTGTTACTGGAAAAAGAACAGGCTTTTTTTACTTCACTGAATAACGGAGCAGGAAAAAATGATCTTATACGGTTGGACTGGCAGATCACACAAAGCAGTGATGAGGCGGCGATGGTATGCAATGATTTTCAGAGTGAGAAAATAAACCCGGCGGTGAGCGGGGCAATGTTGCTCACCAATATTATAAGAAAGCACGAAAGCATTATTGATCATGCGGTGGCTGGTAACAAATACCTGCCTGCTAAAATAAATGAATGGATAGATAACGGCATCATTAGTAGCAAAAACAAACCCAATATCCTTTACGTGGATGTGGCCGGTGGCTGGATTACTGATTATTGTATTGATCTCAATAATTCATCGTTATACGAGAGACGGTGATCTGAATTTTTATTCCTGAACGTAAACCTACTTTTTGTTATGAAAATGCTATTAATTGCCGGAATGCTTTTGATGGGGACTGCTGTATGTGCTCAAAACAGTAAACATGAGTTGAGCGTTGGTTATGGAATTGGTACAACCAGTGAAATACTGGATGTGTTTTCTGATATGCTGGCCTCAGCCTTTACGGCCGGAGGCTATTCTACCACCAATGATAGTTATACAGGGGCTTTCCATGTGACGTATAAATATCTTTTCCCCAACAAGCTGTCGCTGGGTGGCACTTTTGCTTATGAAAGTGGTAAGGCAGATGTTATGTATAGCGGTGTAAAAAATGGTGAAACAAAAAAGAAGTATTATTCAGGTGCTGTAGAAGCAGATTACCGGTATGTAAATAAGCCTGCATTCTCGTTGTATTCAGGTCTTGGACTGGGCTTTACCAGTTATCATGAAGAATACATACCGGACGGCAGGGATGACAAGTCATCCGATAATATGACCCATTTTAATTTCCAGATAATAGGTATTGGCGTTCGTTTCGGAACCCATATCGGTGGTTTTGCCGAAGCCGGCTTTGGCTATAAAGGCATTATTGCTGCAGGCGTTTTTGCAAGATTTTAAATAGCACTATAACTTTCGGACCAGCGTTATAGTGTTTTTGAATTTCTGTTTCTTCCCTTCCTGGTTAAAGAACTCAGATACTATAATGTACACGCCCAGTGGCAACCTGTTTGCTTTTTCATCAAGACCATCCCAACGAAAATTGCCTGTAATACCCGGTATCGCATTTTTTGCGAGATAGCGTACTGCGCGTCCCTGCACATCATAAATGGTAATGTTGACTATATTACCCGGGGTAGTGGCACGATAGCTGATAGTGGCAAAGTCATCTACACCATCATTGTCTGGTGAAAACAGCCTGGGATTTACTTCCAGTAATGCCTGTTGTGCAGACGTGGTGCCCGATTGGGAATTTATATAGCCCGGTGTGCCGTAGCCAGCGGTAGATGCCGCTGAGGTCCAGTTGTTTTTGTTTTGTGCGGGCTGCTGATAACTGATGCGTTCCAGTGCAACCCCTTCGGGGTCACTGATAAGCGGGAAGTGCCATTTGGCATCATATCGAAGTTCATCTACTACATTACCGTGAAGGTTGGTAAGCACTGCTGTTCCTTTATCATCTGGAAAAGATGGCAGTGAAGGGAGTTCAATAATATTGTCCGGGTATTTTGCTATATAGTGTTGTATTACCCATTGCCTGTTCGTTGTAAACAGAAGGTATTCGCCGGGAAAAAACAGGTAAGGAGTTGTGGAAAGCTGTTTGATGTTGGTGAGGTTGCCCGCTGTAGCACGATTGGAAAGATATAATTGTTTCAGATCTGCTACCTGCTTGCTATTGTTATATAGTTCAATATAATCGTAGCCATCGGTAACCGGATCAAATAACAGTTCATTAATTGCTATCGACAGGCTATCGGCTACAAGAGGCAATCCTGCTTTGGCTGTATGGAGAGCGCCAACACTATTGCCGGTACAGTCATATACATTGCTTACAGATAATATATATACTATGCCTGTTTTTAATGTGCCGGCAAAGCTTAGTTTAACTTCTGTATAACCAGGTAATACCGGCTCTGCTGATGAAGGATGCCCTATTCCATTATCCAGTGTATAGTTAGTAGCAATAGCGGCTGCCGTACTATCTATTGGTTCGTCAAATACTGCAACAATAGTGCTGTCGTTGATTGTATAAGTTTTTACCAGGGCTGGCGCCTGCTCATCCTTGTTCTCACGGTTTACTGCATTTATCTTACCCGGTGTACCTCCGTCGTTGCTGGTGCTGGATGTCCAGTTGTTGCCACCTGCGCAAGGGTTGTTAGGATCTATCATTTCAAGGGACCAGCCGCCTTCACTTTTTACATCGTTGTGATACCAGCTCATATTATAAGCTACAGAGTGAATAATGCTGCCATCGGGTGCATATAATGTAATAATATCTGCGTCATTATTCAGGGCCGGAAAACTGCTTACGCCTATGGTAGTTCCATATACAGCAAAAGATGCAGTGGCAGAAGTAGGGCAAATAATAACAAAGCTGTCAGGTTTTAATACGAAGCTTACATTAATGGTAGCTGTACTGGTGCCATCACTTAGTTTAAAACCTTTCAGGTTGAAAGCAGTTGTGGATACATTCTTTAACTCAATAAATTCGCTGCCAGGCAGGCTTACCGCCGGGGTAGGATCGGGAAAAAGCTCGTCAATTACTATATCAAAGCGGTGGGGTGTTTGGGCCTGAGGGTGAATGCATAAGAACAGCAGGACCTGTAGCCCGGTTAGTCGTAGGATATTTTTCATAGCAGTTTAAAAGCCTAAAATAGAGCCTTTGGAGATCAGCGGCTATCATAAAACGGCTACGTAAGTGCCCCGTTTTGCGCTTAAAGAGGTAATAAATAAAAAATTTGGGGGTAAACTATTTGCTGAGTATTTTTGGACCCGTTAATGCAACAGATAAAGAAACATACCAAGGTTACCAAGAAGCGTTCCATAAAAAGGGAAGGTTAGGAAACCATATGTATGTCAAAATATATTCCATGAGCCTTCCCATAACGGGGAGGCTTTTTGTTTTATAATTATTTATTCAACCTAAAAACGATTAACAACAAAATGAAAGTTGCAGTAGTAGGGGCCACCGGCCTGGTAGGCACCAAAATGTTACAGGTATTGGCTGAACGTAATTTCCCTGTAACGGAACTGATCCCCGTAGCATCCGAAAGATCTGTAGGTAAAGAGATTTCCTTCAAGGGTAAGAACTACAAGATCGTAAGCATGACAGATGCTATTGCCGCCAAACCTGCTGTTGCTATCTTTTCAGCCGGTGGAAGCACTTCGCTGGAGTGGGCTCCCAAATTTGCTGAAGCAGGCATCACGGTTGTTGATAATTCTTCTGCATGGCGTATGGACCCTACCAAAAAGCTGGTAGTTCCTGAGGTGAATGCGGATGTTCTTACCAAAGAAGATAAGATCATTGCAAACCCCAACTGCTCTACTATCCAGATGGTGGTAGCATTACAGCCCCTGCATAAAAAATATAATATTAAGCGCGTGGTGGTATCTACTTACCAGAGCGTAACCGGTACCGGTAAAAAAGCTGTTGACCAGTTGATGGGTGAGCGTGATAAAGCTGTAAAAGGTGCTAACGGAGAATATCCTATGGCCTATAAATATCCCATTGACCTCAACGTAATTCCACAGATCGACGTATTCCTTGATAATGGTTATACCAAAGAGGAAATGAAGATGGTGAAAGAGACCTGTAAAATTATGGGTGACGACAGTATCCGTGTTACTGCCACTACTGTACGTATTCCTGTAATGGGCGGTCACAGCGAAAGCGTGAACGTAGAGTTTAATAATGATTTTGAACTGGGTGAAGTAAAGAGCCTGTTACAGGCATCTGCGGGTGTTGTAGTAGTAGATGAACCCGGTGCACAGGCTTATCCGATGCCTATGGATGCGCACGATAAAGACGAAGTATTTGTAGGTCGTCTGCGCAGAGATGAATCTCAGCCCAATACCCTGAACATGTGGATTGTAAGCGATAACCTGCGTAAAGGTGCTGCTACCAATGCTGTTCAGATCGCTGAGTACCTGTTACAAAAAGGGTTATTGTAAGTATAGTTTGTTACTAATGATCATCAGTCATGGCCGGGGCTTATTGCCTTGTGCCATGATTTTTTTTGTAGTTACCTGATTGATGGAATAAGCTATGTATAAGCGGGATAGTGTGATTCTTTATGATCGATTTATTTAATGTCTTTTTAATTATTCATCCAATGCTCTGTTGATAAATGTTAATAAAGGTTGCAGTGCTTCAAATGCAGCCAGTACTTTTTTTGACAGGTTTTTTGAGGTGAGCTCTTCGTCAGAAAGAGATGTGGTGGCAAGCCAGCTTTTCAGTTTAATATAATCAGCTGCAGGGTTATCTTTTTCAAAGCCCTGTGGCACTTTTACCAGGCTCATATCTTCGCCCCTGTATAATTCACTATATATAGATGTAAACTTTTTCGCCTTGATGATCTTGGAGAATTCATCAAAGCAATAGTCTATCTCCTGTCTTACCTTCTTCATTTCAGCAGGCATGGGCATCCAGAGACCTCCCCCTGCAAAGCTTTGTCCACCAGGTTCGATGTGGAGATAATAGCCGGCATAGATGGACTTCTTGCCGCCTTTATCTATGCTGGCGCCAAAGTTGGTTTTATAGGGAGATTTATCTTTTGAAAAGCGTATGTCCCTGTTTATACGGAACAGGCAATCCTTTGCGTGCAGCTCTCTTATACTGCTATCCAGCTTACCATGCTGGTCAATTATATGTTGTATAAATGTTATGAAATCTTTACGTGCTTCTTCATAATCCTTGCGGTGTTCATCAAACCAGGGTTTATTGTTATTCTTATTAAGACCTTTCAGAAACTTTAAAGTAGTCTGCTGCAACATATAAGGAATGATTTAAAAGCAAAGTTAGCAAGGTAAGAGATTGATAGGGTATAAAAGAAAAGTGGTGTGAAGATGACCGCCGAAATCACTTCACACCACTTTTTTTAGGAGGGGTTAAGAGCGTTTATTTAATTCTGCCCCAGTTCTCACCACTCTTAATGCGGTACATTGTCATTTCACTGACACCGTACTTTTCCGCAAGACGTTTAATGGTGATCTTCCTGTTTTTGTCGGTCAGAACTTTCTTAATGCTCTTTACCTGTCCTGCATTCAGCTTAAGACCTACAGTACGATTGGCTTGTACTTTTTTGTACGCAATCTTAGCAGGGCTGTGTTGCTGATGCTCAATCATTTCTTCGAGAGTTGCCCATTTAAGGTTCTTCACCCCGTTATCAAGTTTATTATGATTCAGGTGAATCACATACTTGTGCTTAGGAGAAGCCTTCTTTAAAAATAAGCGGGCAATTTCACGGTGGATGTACAGAGTGCCATTGTTGCCTGGACGGTGAAGGTTCAGAGTTCTGTAACCAGTAGTCAATGAACCTTGCAGTAATTTACCATCTTCAACAACGTCTTCTGTGTAGCTGGCTATGCGTCCGTTTGAAGACAACGCATACTTTTTTCTAAGGTGTTTCCAGCCTGGAAACTGCAAAGGTTTCCACACCTCGTTGGGGAGTTTTTTTATCATCGCCTTTTCCTTTTGGATAAAGTTACGAAAAAAGATATGCGAATTTCAAAAACATTGACGAGAATCATATCAGCGGTAAATAAGCTGCATAAATTCTGCTTCGCTAATTATTTTAATGGATGATATTTTCTTTGCCTTTTCAAGCTTCGAACCAGCGTCTTCTCCCGCTATAAGATAATTGAGTTTAGCGCTTACACTACCCAGAAGCTTGCCACCATTGGCTTCTACCATAGCTTCTGCTTCGCTTCGTTTAAGCGTTGGTAAGGTTCCTGTAAACAAAAACGTTTGGCCTGACAGGTTGCCTTGTGCGCTCAGGTCCTTATGTTCATTCTTTAAAACAAGTCCTAATCTTTCTAATTCTTTTAACAGTTTGATGTTGATATCTTTTGAAAAAAAGCTGTGAATACTGCCAGCAACCTTGGGTCCAACATCTTCCAGTTGTTGTAAATTCTCTATAGAATAGCTTTCAAAATCGAGTAAATGCTTTACTGCATGTGCTAATACTTTAGCTGTTGTTTCACCAACGTATCGTATACCTAATGCAAAGATTAAACGATGTAATGGTTGCTTCTTCGATGTTTCAATAGCACTTTGCAGATTAGTAATGCTCTTCTCTCCAAATCCTTCCAGTTGACGGATCTTATCAAAAGGCAATTCATATATGCCTGGCACATCTTTTAAAAATCCTAATTCAAAGAATTTATGAACATTGGCTTCGCCTAATCCTCTTATGTCCATTGCATCTTTACTGGCAAAATGTATAATACGTTCTACCACCTGTGCTTTACAATAAGGGTTCTCGCAACGCCATACTGCTTCTTCTTCGGGCTTTGTTAATGGCTCGTTACAGACAGGGCATTTCTTAGGAAATACAATTGGTTGTTCGGTTCCTGTACGCAGTTCGGGCATAGACTTAACAATGTAAGGGATTACATCACCTGCTCTTTCTACAAGTACAGTATCACCTATCATAAGATCTTTTTCCCTGATAACATCTTCATTGAACAAAGAGATAGATCCTACTGTAACGCCTCCGATAGGTACAGGTTCAATTTTAGCAACAGGTGTTACAGAACCTGTGCGTCCAACCTGGAACTCTACAGCTCTTAGCTTGCTGGTAGCCTGACGTGCTTTGAACTTATAAGCAATGGCCCAACGCGGATGGTGTGTGGTCATGCCCAGTTTATCCTGCAGCTCTATATCGTTTACTTTTATCACCATGCCATCAATTTCGTAGGGCAAGTTGTCGCGTTGCTCTTCAAATTTGTTGCAGTAGTCGATAACTGCGTCTATACCTTTTACTACTTTCTTTTCCTTCATTGGACTTCTGAAGCCGAGGTTCCATAGCATTTCAAGGCTTCCGCTATGTGTATGTAAAATATCAGAAGGTGTAGTGCCCGGTGTTGAAGATGTAAAACTAACATTATAAAGAAATGCTTCAAGATTACGGCGGCTTACTTCTTTAGGGTCTTTAATGCGTAAGGTACCTGCTGCAGCATTGCGTGGATTGGCTAATGGAGGAAGATTCTGCTCAGCCAGTTGCTCATTGTACTTTTTAAAATTGCCTTTGCTCATCAATACTTCACCACGTATTTCAATTTGCTGTAATCCATACTTGCTGATGGCGGCGCTTAAAGGCACTGATCTTATCTGTCTGATGTTGGTGGTAATATCATCGCCGGTTACACCATTGCCACGTGTAGCACCACGTGTCAGCGCATCATCTTCATAGATCAGTGAGATACTGGCGCCGTCAAACTTAGGTTCTACACAATATTCAATAGTATCCAGTTTAGCAGCTTCACGCGCTTTACGGTCCCAGTCAATAAGATCATCTGAGTTGTAAGAGTTTTCTAGCGATAGCATCGGTACAAGATGCTGCACATTGGTAAACTCTTTAGTTAGCCCTTTAGCTACGCGTTGGGTGGGCGAATCGGCTGTTACCAGGTTGGGATGATCTTTCTCAATTGCTTCAAGTGCTTTGTATAGCTGGTCATACTCCACATCTGCCAGTAATGGATCATTTAATACATAATAGCGGTGCTCATGAAAGCGCAATACATCACGGATTTCCTTTAAGTCGTCTACAGCTATTTGGTGGCTGGCTATTTTGTTCAGCAGGCTAACGCTCAGTTGCTGAAGTGCTTTGGTTTGTTCTGAAGAATACATAAAAAATGGCTTTACCGGGCTAAAGGTAACCTGATTTTAACCTGATTTTCAGTAGTTAAGGCGAAAAGCAACAAAAAAACGGTAGTCCAGACCATTTATTCCGGCTGGAAAGACAGAATAATTTTTTTTGAATTGGAATAAAATCCTATAATATTGTGTACAAATTACACATTTGTTTTTGTGTACATAGTACACTTTTGATAACCTAAAACGAACGCTTGTTTATGACTCGAAAACGATTGTTTGCCGGAATAGCGCTCCTATTCTTATGCCTGCCGTTATCCTTGCTGGCACAGGAGCGGATCATTACCGGGAAGGTTACAGATGCTAAAGATGGTTCGCCTATAACCGGTGCATCTGTTATACCGAAAGGAGGTAAAAGCGGAGCCTCCACCAATCTTGAAGGTGCATTCTCTCTTAAAGTTTCAGCAGACGTTAAAGTACTTACCATTTCATCCGTAGGTTATTTAAGCCAGGATGTAGCGCTTACCGGTGATAATGCAATAAGCATATCACTGAGTGGCAACCAATCGAACCTGAACGAAGTGGTAGTTATTGGTTATGGTGTACAGCGTAAAAGAGATGTGGTAGGGGCCATTGCCAAAGTAGGTGGCGATAAGATTTCCGCCACACCTGTGCCTAGCTTTGAAGCAGCGCTACAGGGTAAAGCACCGGGTGTACAGATTATACAGGGTAACGGTTTGGCCGGCTCTGGTTCTGTTGTGCGTATACGCGGTATTGGTTCTATTACGGCAGGCGGTGATCCATTGTATGTAATAGATGGAGTACCTGTTATATCAGATCCTTTCCTGCGCAGCAATGGCGGTGCAATGAATCAGAACCCGCTTTCTTCTATAAATCCCAACGATATTGAATCTGTAGAGGTGCTGAAAGATGCCAGTGCTACAGGTATTTATGGTAGCCGCGGTGCCAATGGTGTTATCCTGATCACTACTAAAAGGGGTAAAACCGGTAAACCTGCCTTCACCTATAATGCAAAACTGGGCGCTGCCACTTATGCGCAGAAAGTTGATTTTGTAAATGGAGCAGAGTGGTTGCAGCTTCGCCAGGAAGGCTGGGTAAATGATGGCAAAACTGGTTATGCAGACCTGCCCGGTAAAATAACATGGGCACAGGCGCAAAATACCAACACTAATTGGTGGGATCAGTTGACGCAGGTTGGTTTTATCAATGAGCATAGCCTTTCAATGTCACAGGGTAATGCTAAATTTAAATCTTTTGCTAACCTTACTTATAGCAACGATGAAGGTTATATAAAAAGCAATGCTTATGAAAGATTAAGCGCCCGCTTTAATGCTGACTATAAACCCATCAATAAATTAAAGATCTCATTGTCTGCAGGCTTTAACCGTGGTGTGAACAAAAGAGTGCCTGCTGCATGGGATGGCGGTATTGGAGATGCGATGTCTTCAGCACTGCCTATTTATCCTATATATAATACTGATGGCACTTACTTCATTGATGGTGCAAACCCTGTGCGTAGGGTAAATGAAACCAAACGTCGTGAAATAGACAACAGGTTGCTGACCAGCTTATCAATAGAATATGAGTTAATTAAAAACCTGTTTTTGAGAGCACAGGGTTCACTGGAATACATCAACTCCTACGACGATCAGTACGAATCCTATCAATGGCAGCAAAAGTCAACGCCTGATTCTGGTTATGCCAAAAGAGCTCCTTACTGGGGTACTAACTGGACAACTACTTATACTGCCAACTATCTCTGGGAGCCTACCACTCAGCACCGCTTTAACTTTTTAGTAGGTGCAGAAGTACAGGAAAGCAAGCTGAAAGAATATACCGGTGAGATAGGACAGTTTTTTGGAGAGCCTTATTATAAAGATCCCAGCGCATACAGGAAAAAACGTGATGAATTAGTCGACGGAGGTTCTATTACTACCAGGCAGAAAGATGCATGGACGTTCAATAGCTTCTTTGGTCGCTTAAACTATGTGTTCAACGGGCGTTATGCCTTGCAGTTGAGCGCGCGTGTTGATGGGTCGTCTAAATTCGGCTCCAACAACAAACATGGTTTCTTCCCTGCTGCGGCTCTTGCGTGGACAGTAAGTGATGAGGAGTTTATGAAAAGCCTCACTTTCGTCGACTTCCTGAAACTGCGTGCCAGCTATGGTATAGTAGGTAATGCCAATATTCCTTCAGGCAGCTACTATGACAATTATCAACGTGGTGGCAATAACTATAATGGTAGTGCTACTGAATACCTGAATGCACTTGGTAACCCTAACCTGAAATGGGAAACCCTGCGCAATTTTGATTTTGCAATGGAGTACGCTTTGCTGAACAATACACTGACCGGTGAGATCGCCTATTATCACAAAGCTACTACAGACATCCTGTTGCAACCTGGTATTTCTCCTTCCAACGGTTATGACAAGGCATGGAGAAACTTAAGCAACAGTAAGATCCTGAATGAGGGTATTGAGTTTAGCGCCAACTATAAGATCATTAATACCAAGAAACTTACCTGGTCTATTGGCGGTAACATCGCTAAGAACTACAACGAAGTAAAAGAATATGAACTGGGACCAGATGCGGTAAGCGGTGGCACCAACGATACCCGTATAGTAAAAGGGTTACCGGTTGGTGTTAACTACCTGGTAAGATACCAGGGCGTTGATCCTAATGATGGTTTGCCGATCTGGTTAGATAAAAATGGTAAAGAGACCAAAACCTTCTCTCTTGATAACAGGGTTTATGCAGGTACTGTAATGCCGGATTATGTAGGCGGGATTAATACTGCAGTAAACTATAAAGGATTTGATTTCTCTACGTTATTCTCTTTTGTAATTGGCGGTAACTTGTACGATAACTCCGGTAAATACCAGTTCCTTGGGGCATCCAAAAAATTCTGGAATGTGCGTAAGGACTTCCTCGACAGGTGGACAAAGCCTGGTGACAATGCAAAATATCCCCGCCTGGTAAGTGATGCCACCAATTATCCCGGTGTGCCCAGCGAGGATCAGTTTAACTCAACCATGTTCCTGCACAAAGCGTCTTACATGCGCATGCGCGAGCTGACACTTGGCTATACGTTCTCGTCTAAGAAACTGCAGAGACTTAAGTTGAAAGGATTGCGTGTTGGTGTAACAGGAACGAACCTGCTCACCTTCAGCAAATATCCCGGTGGCGATCCTGAGATCACCCGCGACTTTGAAAATGCACAGGACAGGAACCTGAGCCCGAATGTGACTTACCTGACTGCTCCTACGCAACGGACAGTGGTATTTGTGTTAAACGTGAATTTCTAATTACAAAACATTGTCAATAACATGAAACGTATTAATATAATCCGCTTACTGTTTGCAGCAACCTTGTTGTTTGCTGTAAGCTGTAGTAAGTTTCTTGAAAGAAAGCCAGAGGGGCAGGAAACGCAGGAGGAAGCATTAAATGATGAAGCTGGTGTGGCAGCTTTCCTGAATGGCAATTATACCTACCTGGCTGATAATGATTTTATGGGCGGCCGCGTACAGGTAGTAAGTGAATTGCTGGGTGATGAATACAAAGGAGATAAATTCACCGGCGACTATGCTGAGATCTACAAGCGCCAGAACTCCATCTTCGGTGCTACCAGGGATGATCTTTACAAGAAAGGATATAAGGTTATTTCAGCTTCTAACATTGTGCTGGATAACCTGGGAAAGGCTTCCTCAGATGCAGTAAAGAACTCTTTTGAAGGACAAGCTAAATTTTTCAGAGGTGTAGCTCATTTTGAACTGGTGCGTTTGTTTGCCCAGCCTTATGGGTATACTGCTGAAAATTCACACCTGGGTATTCCTTTACGTATCAATACATCTGTAGCATCCGTTCAGCGTTCTACGGTACAGCAGGTGTATGACCAGATCATTGCTGATCTGAAACGTGCAGATACTTTGCTGCCTGACAATACAGACAATGGAAAATTCTATACAGCCTCTAAATGGGCTGCCAAAGCTTACCTGGCAAAAGTATATTTCCAGATGAATAGGTTTACTGAAGCTTATGCTTATGCAGATGCGGTAATTAAAAGTGGCAAGTTTCAGTTAGATGCTAATTATACCGATAGGTTTTCACTGGGTAATAGTAAAGAGCCCATTTTGCGTATTGCGAACGAAGTGAATCACTTTACACCCGGTGGTGGTCTGCGTGATAACTTCCGTTCAGACAAAGGGATCCCTGGTATGAACTTCACTGATTTCTTTTACACCTATGCTACTACAAAATCGTATGATGTAAGAAAAGCATGGTACAGCAACACATTGCAGGCTGGTTATAATGTACTGACCAAGTACAACAAAGATTATTTTGAACTGCCTATTGTTCATCTTACAGAAATTAAACTTATCCGTGCAGAGGCTGGCGCAGAACTGGGCGGTGCTAATGTAGCCGGTGCAATTACAGACATCAACGACATACTTACACGTGCCTATGGCAGTACTACTTATAATTTACCAACTTCTGCCAGTGCCAGTGCAGTTATCAGCACTACACGTTCAGAACGTGAGCTGGAAATGGTAGGCGAAGGAAATCGTGTACAGGAAATTAAACGAATAGGCGCGAGGAGTGGTTCGAATGTTGACCGTCGCGGTTCTCCCTGGAATTGTAACGGTTTTATCCTGCAATTCCCTAAAGCTGAACAGGATGCCAACGCATCGTTTGTAATGAATGTAGAAGGAGGATGTTTCTAATTAAGCTGACCATTAAATGAAATTGTTGTATGAAAAAGAATATTCAAAAATTATTACCCTTTCTGCTGCTGGCTATGGCCTTTAATAGCTGCAAAAAGGATAGTTATAAATCAATAGGTGATCCTGTATCAACGCTTTCTTCGCTGGCAGGCACCTGGAAGCTGAGTAAGGTAACCCAGACGGATGAGGATGCTTTACGAAAAGGCTTCCCTTACAAAACACTGGACCTGACAACCACATTTGCTTATACTGACTTTGTATTAACACTCAATGTAAGCGGCGGAGCGCCTACGACCTTTACTACCACTCCTGGTAATTCTCCAAAGATCATCAGGCTGGCAAATGGTAACTGGAAAGTGGATGACCCCAAATACCCCAAGGTGCTTACATTAACCAATGCAACAGATACAGCCAAAATTACACTGGGCTCCTATCCCGTTGGTGCAAATACTAACCTGGCTATCAGTGTAAGCCGGAACGATGCCTCAACAGGAAAGTTGCTGGTTTCGTATAGTTATGTGTTTACAAAACAATAAAGCATATTCAATATGAAAATATTAGCAACTATAATCGTTTCACTGGCTTTGTGCATAGGTGTACATGCACAAAACCCAACCTTGTCTCCCTCTACGTTTACCGCTGAGGACTCTGTCACCATTACGGTAGATGTAACCGGCACCACTATGGCCGGACAAACAGAGGCCTACATCTGGATCTTTGCTTTTAAAACTGCTGATCCTTCCGGTGCAGCAACAGATGGCTCTGTAAATGGCACCTGGACCAATTCAAACCCTTCCGGTAAAATGACCAGCCTGGGTGGCAATAAATGGCGTTTTGGTTTTACCAGTGGTACCGTATTGTTTGGTCTTACACCCGCCGACCTTACACATGGCTTTGGGTTCCTGGTAAAAGCAAAAGATGGTTCAAAGCAAACAGCTAACTACCAAGTGTTCTTTTTTGATCCTTTGGTATTCACTCCTTCCATGCTCCGCATCTTCCCTGCCAAGGTAGATAAGGACGATGTGATCACTGTGAATTTCGACAAGAGCCTGGGGGGTACGGTAGATGAACAAAGAATGACACCGGTATCTGCTACCATTACGATGTTTGATGAAACCGGCGCACAGGTAGGAAACCCATTGACAGTAACGGCGAAGAAAACAAATGCAACTATCTGGGCTGCCTCTTTTATCCCTTCAATGTCATTTACGCCAACAACCGGGCATACGCTCAATAAGTTCCGGTACAAGTTCAATGGTACCGTGCTCAACACATCCGGAGCCCCGGTTAGTGTGTCATCTTCCGAATCAGAAATAGTATTCACTACACTGAAATAAAAACTGCTGTATGAAAAAAATATTTTGCTTGTCATTCATCATTGCAGCGCTGTTTGCTAATTGTAAGAAGCCGGAGCTGGCTGGTGATGACGTTACCGGTGAAGGCCTGGTAGGCTTTACCTTGCTGACACCTTCTTCTGGTGTTAACCTGGTATTAAACTCAGCCCTGACTGATTCAACAATTGATATTACCTGGAATGCTTCTAAACCGGGTTTGTACACTGCTCCAACTTACAAATGGGTGGCGGCGTTAAAAACAGGCGGTGATCTTACCTCTCCTTTATTGTCTATTCCTTCCAATAACAGTGGAAAGGATACAAAGCTGACACTTACCTATAAACAGATAGATGATGCGCTTGCTGCCAAAAGTATTGCAGCCGGTGCCAAAACAGACCTGGTTTGGAGTGTGGTAGCCAGCAATGGTAGTACAGATCTGATGGCATCTAACCAGTTCTTTATCTCCTTCACGCGCTTCCAGGATGGCGCTTCTCCTTTTGTTCTGTTAGGCCCTGCATCATCTGCTGCCAATATAGAGATCAACCCATCATCTACAACGGATAATTTCACATTCAACTGGACAAAGTCTAAGCCTGCAAAAACAGCATCCGGCCTTAAATACCGTGTTTGGTTTTACACAGATGATAATAGTGCTACGCCTGTGTTTTCGGCTCCGTCCAATAATTCAGGTAATGACAGCCTGTTGACTATTTCATGGAAATCTTTCTCTGATTCACTTTCAGCACACGGCTATACAGACTTCTCTACCATTGCCCAGTTGAAATGGAAAGTAGCCGCTACTTCCGGTACCTGGACACAATGGAGTGATTATACCAACCAGTTTCATGTAGTAAGATTGGTACGTATGTACATAGTAGGTAAAATGACAGGTTGGGATATTAATTCTCCAGTTGAAATAGTGGCAGACAAGGCTAATGGCCGACTTGGAAAAGTATTTTATACTTACATGAAACTGGAGATAGGTGATGAGTTTAAGTTTGTTAAAGAGCCCGGCAACTGGGGAAGCGCTTATGGTGCTGTATCAGGTTCTGCGGGCAGCTATACAACAGGGTATAACCAGGGTGATAATTTTAAAATAACTACCGCCGGTATCTATAGGCTTACTATTGACCTGGGAGCCAATATGGCCTATATACAACAGAAGCAGGTAGGAGTGGTTGGTAATATGCAGGGATGGGACCCCGGAAATCCGATTTACGGAGGATTACTGGCTACCAATAAATTCCTGATCATTGCCGGTTCCAGTGGTAGTGATGAGTTCAAATTGCATGACGGTCCTGTATGGGACAATAGTACACCTGATAAGGCACGCTGGTGGGGTATAGGAAGCTCTGTGGGTTTACTGGATGTTGACGGTAATGGAGCAAACCTGGTAGCTAATTCAACCCCACGTACACGTGTTATCTGGAATGGAACAGACCCTCAGCAATTGAAATATGAAATAAGCGCAGCCAACGAAATGCGTGTAGTAGGTGATGGTATCAGTGGTGTAAATGCATGGGATCCCGGTACTTCTCCGCAAATGACCTATATGGGCAATGGTAAATGGCAGATCACCTTAACGTTGCTTGCCGGCAAACAGATCAAATTCCTGGCAGGTAATGCATGGGGTGCATTTGATTACGAAGATGCCGGTGGCGGAAAGATCCGCTATGATGGCAGTGATAACTTTAACACACCGGGAGCAGGCTCCTATACTATTGTATTGGATGAGTATGCCGGTACAATTACAATGACACCATAATTATTGGTTGCAGTTACACTGCAGATTTGGAGTAATAAAAGGGGCTACAACGCCGGGGCATCAATAAAACGATGTCCCGGTAATTTCTTCACCCTTTCAATGAGTAAAAACTTTCGCATGCGCAAGCCAATCTTATTATTGCTGTTAAACGTATTGTGTGTTACAATTGGTTTGCAGGCACAGTTGCTGACAACTTCCCCTGCTTTTCCATCAGAAACCTCTGTTATTACCATTACTGCAGATTGCAGCAGGGGTAATAAAGGCTTAATGAATTATGCCAATACAAACGATGTATATGTGCATGTTGGCGCTATTACCAGTGCCAGTACCGGCGCTTCTGACTGGAAATATGTAAAGTTTACCTGGGGAACTGCAGATGCGGCGGCGAAAGCTACTTCGTTGGGTAATAATCTGTACCAGTACACCATCAACAACCCGCGCACTTTTTTTGGCGTGGCAGCAGGTGAAACTATTTTGAAGATCGCTATCCTTTTCCGCAACGGAAGCGGTAGCACAGTACAACGTAACAGTGATGGTAGTGATATGTATCTTTCCATGTACACAACATCACTTGCAGGGCAGTTTGCTGAACCCTTTTTTGAACCACGTTACAAGCCTGCGGCCGAAACTATTACCAAAGTAGTAGGTGATAAGATCAGGGTGAATTATCAAACCAATAAGGCCGCTAACCTTCAGCTTTATTTTAACGGCACACAGATACATACGGAAACTGCGGCTACTGCTATTATTGATAGCCCGCAGATCACGGTAGCAGGCAATCAGCAGATTGTAGTGAAGGGTACAGATGGCACAGGCTCTCTTGCCGATACCATTAGTTTTTTTGTATCCCCCTCTGTAGTTACTGAACCATTACCTGCCGGTGTGCGTGATGGTATCAATTATGAACAGGGCGATACTTCTGCAATACTGGTTCTGTATGCACCCAATAAAACCAAAGTGACGGTATTGGGCGACTTTAATAACTGGACTGAGGGCACCGCCTGGCAAATGAAAAAGACTCCGGATGGTTTGCGTTTCTGGCTACGTATTACAGGGTTAACGCCGGGTACAGAATATGCCTATCAGTATAGTGTAGATAATAGTTTAAAGATCGCAGACCCCTATACACAGAAAGTACTTGATCCGGATAACGATCCTTATATCACTTCAACTACTTACCCCAATCTCAAAGCGTACCCTACCGGTAAAACCACGGGTATTGTGAGTGTGTTGCAAACAGCAGAACCTTCTTATACATGGCAGGTCAATAATTTTGTTCGCCCTGATAAGCGAGGCCTGGTGATCTATGAATTATTGGTACGTGATATTGTAGCTGCACATGATTTTAAAACTTTAAAGGATACTATCAATTATTTTAAAACGCTGGGTGTAAATGCTATTGAAATAATGCCTTTCAATGAGTTTGAGGGAAATGTGAGCTGGGGATACAATACATCATTCTATTTCGCACCGGATAAGTACTATGGTCCTAAAAGTACACTGAAGGCATTTGTAGATGAATGTCATAAGCAAGGCATTGCGGTAGTAATGGACATTGCTTTGAATCATTCCTTTGGCCAGTCTCCAATGGTACAGTTGTATTTTGATGCAGCGAATGGCCGCCCATCGGCAGATAATCCATGGTTTAATCCTGTAGCAAAGCATGCCTATAACGTGGGCTATGATATGAACCATGAAAGTGCTGCTACGCAATACTTTGTAAGCAGGGTGGTTGAGCACTGGCTGAAAGAATACAAACTCGATGGTTTCCGTTTTGATCTTTCGAAAGGATTTACACAAAAACAGACCTGCGATGCGAATGGTGCTAATTGTAATGTAGATCAATGGAGTGCTTATGATGCCAGTCGTGTTGCTATCTGGAAAAAATATTATGATACGGTGCAGTTGAAGTCTACCGGTAGTTATGTAATACTGGAGCATTTTGCAGATAATACAGAAGAAAAAGAGTTATCGGCCTATGGTATGATGCTATGGGGTAACCTGAACTATGCTTTCAATGAGGCAACTATGGGTTACCTGGCCGGCTCCAATTTTGAACAGGGACTTTCTACTGTTCGCGGATGGACCAATCCTTACCTGGTTACTTATATGGAAAGCCATGATGAAGAGAGATTGATGTACAAGAATATTAATTACGGAAACGTTTCCGGAAGTTATAGCGTAAAAGATCTCAATACGGGGTTGCTGCGTAATGAAATGGCGGCGGCATTCTGCTTTACGATGCCCGGGCCAAAGATGATCTGGCAATTTGGTGAACTGGGCTACGATTATTCAATTAATTATTGCCAGAATGGAACGGTAAATGATAACTGTCGTACAGATGCCAAACCCATTAAATGGGATTACCTGCAAAACACCAACCGGAAACATTTGCATGATACTTATGCGGCATTGCTGAAGCTTCGTGCTCATGCTTTATACAAGGATGCTTTCCTGACAAACAGGGTGGACAGAAGTCTGGCAGGAGCCTTCAAGTGGCTGACAGTAACTACCGATACCTCTAATGTAATGGTGATTGGCAATTTTGATGTAACCGCTGCAACCGGTAGCGTGGTGTTTCAACAGGCGGGAACCTGGTACGATTACCTGAACAATACTACTATTACAGCTACAGGCAGCGCACAAAGCATTACACTGCAACCCGGCGAGTTTCATGTGTACCTGAACAGGAATATAACCGGCGTGTCAACACCGGTAACGGAAATTGGCAACGATGGCATTGTTACCAGGTTGAACGTGTATCCCAACCCAGTTAAAAATTCTGTAATAGAATACGAATTAGGTACAAATGCAACTATCGATATATCTTTACTGAATATATACGGGCAAAAATTGCGTCAATTGTACAGTGGCTTCAGAGCTAAGGGAACATATAAATTGTCGTTGGATGCACAACAATTACCAAAGGGGATTTACCTGGTACAGCTCTTGCGTGGCAATTCGCGCATGGTACAAAAGATTGTAGTACAATAACCGGTATAACAGTTTAACGATGTAGGATTATGATTGGTAAAAGAAATAAAAACTGATCCGGCCACATTGTAAAACGGCCATAAATTATTCATCAACACAATTGCTTGTTTTTTATGGGAACCGCATTACAAAAAACAATTGAACAGCTTCGCTCCGAGAACAGGGAGTTTTTCCAGATAGCCATTTCTGTGGACTGCGTGATCTTTGGATTTGATAACAATGAGCTGAAGGTATTGCTTATTAAATCTGACCTGGAAGAGTACAACGAGTTATGGTCATTGCTGGGAGATCTTGTGCGCCCGGATGAGAATCTTGACAATGCCTCCTACCGTGTATTGAAGCAACGTACCGGACTGGATGATGTGTACCTGGAGCAGGTATACACTTTTGGTGAAGTTAACCGCCACCCTGCAGGCCGTGTAATTACTACTGCTTATTATTCACTTATCAATATTAAGGATCACCAATTGGCGCTGGAGCATAACGAGCTACACTGGCACCAGGTGAATGAGATCAGCAATCTTGCCTTCGACCACAAAACTATTCTTGATACCTGTTTAAAGCAACTGCAGTCAAAGATAGAAGACCATCCCATTGTCTTTAACCTGTTACCTGAGAAGTTCTCACTTCGTGAATTGCAAACGTTGTACGAGGCTATTCTTGGTGTAAAACTGGACAGGCGCAACTTCCGCAAGAAATTCTTCTTAATGGATTGGCTGGAAGATGTGAACGAACTGGAGCAGGATGTACCTCATCGCCCCGGGAAATTATACCGCTTTAATGCTGCGAAATTTTCCAGCGATGCGGCTGCCCGTAAGCAGGCCGAGTCTGTAGCCTAACTGAAATGCTTTACTGAATTTGTTGCTGGTGACCGATAACAAACCGGATGATCTCTTCCAGCGGGGTGTTAATGCGTGCAATAGCATCGGTAATGTCATCGCGGTTTACCTGTGCAGCGAAAGATGGTGTTTTTAGCTTTTTCATGATGCTTTTTACATCCATGCCCTCATAACGTGTAGGGCGGATCAATGCTGCTGCATGAATAAAGCCGGAAAGCTCATCAAATACATAGATCATTTTGTCCATCGTAGTCACTGGTTCTACCCCAAAATAACGCGGGCCATGTGAGGCGATACAATGAATTACTTCCGGATCAATATTGCGGCGTTCCAGTTCTTCAATGATAACCCGGCAATGGTCGTCAGGATATTTCTCCCAATCAGCATCGTGTAATAAACCTGCCAGTTCCCACTTCAGAGCCGTTTGTTCGTCAGCCCCTTCTTTTTCAATGGCCCAGGCCTTCATTACAGCAGCTACCTGCTTCATGTGCAGGCGCAGGCGCTCGTTGGGAACCCACTCGTTCAATAAGGTATGCGCTTCTTCCAGAGATAATAAGTTGCCGGTATTTTTCGGATCACCAAACGTGGTGCGGTTGAGTGCGTGTGTCAACATTGTTACTATGAGGTCTGTTTCTTTTTTGAAGAGATCTTTTGCCTGCTTTTATTCAGCCTGGTTTCTTTAATTTTTATTTCAAGACCAACAGCATCCAGGAACCTAAGCAGGTTTTTAAAGGTAACTCCTTTAAAATTATCAGCCTCGTATCTCTGCAGTTGTTGCTCCTTCAGGCCTAATTTCTCTGAAAACTCTTTTTGAGTAAGGCCGGACGCAATTTTATATTCGATAAGCAAGGTTGGCAGGTCTTTTATTTGCCGTTCCTTTAAAACTTCTACAGATGCATTTTTCAGGGAATCATAATTTTGAAGATCAGTCTCTAATTCTGTTTTTACGTTTTGCAGGGAAGCAAGCAAAAGTTTGTTGCGAAGAGGGTGCTGTTCTGTTGCTGTGCTGATCTTCTCGATCTCTGATTCAATTTCTTTAAGCTTCTTACCGGATATTTTATATTGTTTTTCATTCTTGATCATGAGAGTAAGTGTTTTAATTTAAGTTTTACCAGACCCTTTCTGAAACCTTCTCTGTCTTCCTGCAGCATCTTTAACAAATGAGTTGTGGTTTTATCAAAATAGAGAATATGGCAGCCGGTATTCCTTTTTGATTTCTCCCAACTTATTGAAATCAAAAAAGTCAGGAAAATCTTTATATAGTCTTTCATAGTCTACTTTCGTTAGATCAAAGCATAAGTCAATGTCGGAAGGGTGGATTTTCGTGCTTACAAAACTTCCTCCGATATACACCTGTTCACAGCCACAGGAATGAAAAATTCCAAAAAACAGAAGAGCATTATCAAGTTTCCTTTTTCTGCCGGGATTTGTTGCGAAGTGTTCTGATAACTCCTCAATATCCAGCTCAATATCCTTGTGAAGATTTCCATTCGTATTAAAATTCAGACCCATAATCAGTAAGCTTTGATTTGAAGCAAACATTGGTTGGGTCGCTGTTGCACACTTTATTCTGTCAACTAAGGTAAGAAAAGATATAATACAACATATTTGTTGTGTTTGTAAACATGATATTTTCTCCTGTATCATGCTCTGAAATGCTTGTTCTGCGTGGTTTTGACTGGTATAGATTAAAAAGATGTCAAAATTTTTATTGAAAATCAATTGATTGTAAAAGTGTGATAGAAAAAGAGTTGTTGAAAACTTGTTTTGTGGGAAAGAATAGGCCTATCTTTGCGCTCCTAAAATTTCCACCGGGTTGGCGGTGGGTTTAACAAACAAAAGTTTATAAAATGAGCAAATTACATTTCACTACAAAGCATGCGAATGCGGCTACCGTGCAACATCAGTGGCATGTTGTAGATGGTACCAATCAAACCGTGGGACGTATGTGTGCGAAAATAGCTGCTGTTCTTCGTGGTAAGAACAAAGCCTATTATACGCCACATGTTGATTGCGGAGATTACGTTATCGTTATTAATGCAGACAAGGTTAAGTTTACCGGTAACAAACTGGAAGACAAAGAATACCTGACTTTCTCTGGCTATCCTGGTGGTCAGAAAGCTGAAACTGCAAAAGACCTGCTGAAACGCAGACCAGAAGCAGTAATTGAAAGAGCTGTAAAAGGTATGTTGCCTAAGAATCGTCTGGGCCGCAAAATGTTTAAGAAATTATTTGTGTATGCCGGCGACAAGCACGAGCATACTGCACAGAAACCTCAACCATTAACTTTCTAATTAAGCATAGATGGAAAAGCAAAAAAATGCAGTTGGTCGTCGTAAGGAAGCTGTGACAAGGATCTTCCTGTCACGCGGCACCGGTAAGATTACCGTAAACGACAAAGACTATAAAGAATATTTTTCACTGATTTACCTGCAGAACCAGGTAGAGCTTCCATTGAAAGCTATCCAGTCTCTGGATAAATATGATGTGAAGATCAATGCTGCCGGTGGTGGTGTTAAAGGTCAGGCAGAAGCAGCCAAGCTGGGTATTGCCCGTGCACTGGTTGAGTTGAACGCTGAGTTCCGCCCTGCTCTGAAAGCAGTTGGTGTGCTGAAACGCGATCCTCGCTCTGTTGAACGTAAGAAATTTGGTCACAAGAAAGCTCGTCGTAGCTACCAGTTCAGCAAACGTTAACAGTATGCTGCGAGCATGCGGCTGCGGGTTAAGAGCCATCTGGCTTTTGTGCTCGAAGCTCACAGCTCAAGGCTCATAGCAAACAACATTGTAAAAATTAATTATACAGTTAGAAAATGGAAAATAACACTTCATTGCAACAGCAATTACTGGAAGCTGGTGTACACTTTGGTCACCTGCGTAAGAAGTGGAACCCCAAGATGTTGCCTTATATCTTTGCCGAGAAGAAAGGTATTCACATCATCGATCTGAATAAAACTACAGAGCACCTGCAGGAAGCTGCAGCAGCTCTGAAACAGATTGCACGCAGCGGTAAAAAGATCATGTTCGTTGGTACTAAAAAACAGGCGAAAGAGATCGTTACTGAGTGCGCTAAAAAAATCAACATGCCTTACGCTACTGAGCGTTGGCTGGGTGGTATGCTCACTAACTTCAACACTGTTCGTAAGAGCGTGAAGAAAATGCAGAGCATCGACAAAATGCTGAACGACAACACTGCAGAAAGCCTGACTAAAAAGGAACGTCTGACTTTGGGCCGTGACCGCGATAAAATGGATAAAGTATTAGGTGGTATCGCTCAACTGGGCCGTGTACCTGCTGCTTTGTTCATCATCGACATTGGTCATGAGCACATTGCACTGGCTGAAGCAAAACGTCTTGGCATCACTACTTTCGGTATGGTTGATACCAACTGCGATCCTAATAAAGTAGATTTCGCCATCCCTTCAAACGATGATGCTACTAAATCTATCGCTATCATTACTCAATACATCACTGCAGCTATCGCTGAAGGTCTTGCTGAAAGACAAGCAGCTAAAGATGAAGAAGTAGAAGAGGTAAATGACGACGAAAAAGAAAAGAAAGCAGACCGTTTGCTGGCAGAAGCTGAAGCTGAAGGCGGTCGTCGTGGCGGCGGCAGAGGTCGTAGCAATAATAATAACAACAGCGGTGGCGGTGGTGGCCAGGCTAAACGTCGTCCTGGTGGCGGTGGTGGAAACTTCCGTGGTCCCGGCGGTGGTAGAAGATAAGGTGAGCATAATATTATATCAGCGTTAAGTTGATGTAATAATGCCAACCATATAACCAGCGTAACTGTTTATATCGCTATATTGAAAATGTACACGGGAAACCGTTGTACATTTTCACATTTTAAAAATCATTAAATCTCGAATTATTATGTCAACTGTTGCTATTACAGCCGCTGATATTAATAAACTGCGCCAGATGACTGGTGCAGGTATGATGGATTGCCGCAAGGCTTTAACGGAAACCAACGGTGACTTTGAAGCTGCTGTAGATTGGTTACGTAAAAAAGGTGCTAAAGTTGCTGCATTACGTGGCGACCGTGAGGCGAAAGAAGGTGTGGTTATTGCACTTACAACTCCTGATAACAAAACAGGTATCGCTGTTTGCATTAGCTGCGAAACCGACTTCGTAAGCAAAAATGCTGATTTCGTTGCTTTTGCTCAGAGCATTGCTGATGCTGCTATTGCAAACAACGTAAAGAATACTGAAGAGCTGAACAATGTAACGATCAACGGCGCTAAAATTGCTGACCTGGTAAATGATAAGCTGGCTAGCATTGGCGAAAAGATCGGTATCAGCAAATTCGAAAGAGTAGATGCTGATTACGTTGCTTCTTACATTCACGGTGCAAACCGTATCGGTGTACTGGTAGGTATGAATAAAGCTGCTGCTGATGCAGGTAAAGACGTAGCAATGCAGATCGCAGCTATGAACCCTGTTGCTGTTAGCTCAGACTCTGTGCCTGCTGCTACTGTTGAGCGTGAAAGAGCTATCGTTACTGAGCAGATCAAGAACGATCCTAAAATGGCTGGTAAACCTGACGAGATGATCGCTAAGATCGCTGAAGGTAAACTGAACGCATTCTTTAAAGAAAGCACCCTGTTGAACCAGGCTTTCGTAAAAGACAACGGCAAAACTGTAGGTGATTACCTGAAAAGCATTGATGGTGCTTTGGTTATTACTGAGTTTAAACGTGTGGCATTAGGTTAATTGATACCACTCTATAATAGTGAACCCCGCTTACCAGCGGGGTTTTTTATTTGTAGTACGGCAATAAAAAAGCCCCGCATGCGCGGGGCTGATAACCTGGATATTGTGTATGAACATTTATAATGTTCAATAGTTCTTTTATATAGTACTCAGCAATTCCTTGAGTTTCGTTACCAGTTCAGTTTTAGTGATAGGCACACCCATGATCTTGTTGTAGCCTTTGGCATCGATGAGGAACTGCTCACGGATAATTTTAATTAACTGGCCATTGTTGATCTCCGGGATCAGGATATGATCGAAGTTCTTAAGAATAGTGCCCAGGTTTTTAGGGAAAGGACGCATATAGCGGATATGTGCGTGGCTTACTGCATGACCTTCGGCCTGTATTTCAGCAACAGCGCTTTTAATAGAGCCATAAGTACTTCCCCAGCCTAATACCAGGATCTTTCCTTTCTCTGGTCCACTGTCCAGTTTCTGATCAGGAATATAATCAGCGATCTTATCTACTTTCTCCTGGCGGATCCTGATCATGTGCTGATGATTCTCCGGATCATAACTTACGTTACCTGTAACGTTTTGTTTTTCCAGGCCACCAATGCGATGCTCCAATCCCGGTGTACCGGGTACAGCCCATGGACGTACCAGTTTTTCATCACGCAGGTAAGGCATAAACCTGTCTTCTCCTTCAGCCAGTTCGGTCTTGAATTTTACTTCAATAGGCATGAGGTCGTTGGCCGCAGGAAAACGCCACGGTTCGGCACCGTTGGCAATATAGCCATCACTCAGGAAGATCACCGGTGTCATATGCTGTACTGCAATGCGCACCGCTTCGTACACCATGTGAAAACAGTCACTGGGCGTAGCCGCTGCAACTATCGGCATGGGACATTCCCCGTTGCGGCCGTAGTACGATTGCAAAAGATCGCTTTGTTCTGTTTTGGTAGGCAAACCTGTAGAGGGGCCGCCACGTTGAATATTACAGATCACCAGGGGAATTTCCAGCATTACTGCCAGGCCCATAGCTTCTGTTTTTAAAGCCATACCCGGACCTGAAGTAGTGGTAACGCCTAATGAGCCACCATAAGAAGCACCTATGGCAGAGGCAATACCGGCTATTTCATCTTCGGCCTGGAATGTTCTTATACCAAAAGATTTGTATTTACTTAATTCGTGCAGAATGTCAGATGCCGGTGTAATAGGATAAGTACCTAAGAACAAAGGCAGGTTGCTTTTCTGTGAAGCTGCTATTAAACCAATGGCTACTGCCTGGTTGCCCATGATGGAACGGTAAACGCCGGGCTCCATGCGCGCACGCTCTACACGGTAGCGCGTGGTAAAAGTTTCCGTAGTATCACCATAGTTGTAGCCAGCTTTCAGTGCACGGATATTACTATCGAGGATTTCTGCTTTTTTGCCAAACTTATCCTGCAGGAACTGAACCGTGTTGTCCATATCCCTGTTGTACATCCAGTACAAAAAGCCCAGTACAAACATGTTCTTTGCACGGTCTTTCTCTTTGGTACCCATGGTAATGTCCTTCAATGCCTCGCGGGTCATTTTGGTAACATCCATTTTAATCACCTCATAGTTGCCAAGGCTACCATCTTCCAATGGATTGATACCATCGGGGTAGTTGGCCAAACGGAGATTTTTGATATCAAAGCCATCTGTATTGGCGATGATCTTACCACCTTTCTTCAGGGTTTTAAGATTGGCTTTTAATGCAGCCGCATTCATAGCTACCAGTACATCGTATTCATCACCGGGAGTAAAAATGTGCTCACTGGAAAAACGCAACTGGTAACCGCTCACACCGGGTAAGGTTCCCTGCGGTGCACGTATTTCGGCCGGGAAATCGGGGAAAGTGGCCAGGTCAATGCCCATCAAGGCTGTATTGTTGGTAAACTGGCTGCCGGTCAATTGCATACCATCGCCGGAGTCACCGGCAAATTTGATAACTATGTCCTGCAGCGTCGTCTCTTTTCGACTCATGATCTTTAAACAATTGAATCCGCAAAATTAACACTTGTTGCTGTAAGGAACGAATTTGATAATAGTGTTTGAATAGCCTGATTGTTTGATGGTTAGAGCAGCAAGCTCCGCTCAAATGCCCGCTGGTAGTGTAACAGGCGTAAGCCGGTTGTTGTACAGGGCCTGCTTTTGCCCCCGGCAAGGCTTACGTTTTTGGGAATTTGTTAGCAGAATGAGCTGTAGTACAAAGGGGTTAAATAAAATTGCCCACTCATATTGCTATGAGCAGGCAAGTGGATGTTCCAGGTGCGTCATTATATGCGATTGTGGTCCGGTAATAGCTTAGTTCAGCCTCCATCCAAACCTGATACCCATGGGCATTGATGGAAGGATATTGGAAGGGAATGAGCTCCTGATGTCTGATTCTTCGATCTGCATGTCATCGGGTGTACGGTAGGGACCTTCCTCCTTGTACCTGAGCCCGAAACCTGCATAGAATTCGAAGAACACTTTCTTCTGCCGGCCTATGCTTCTTTTGATACCGCCCATCAGGTTCACTCCGGCTGTGTATTTGCGAACACGGAACGTTGTAAATTGTTCGTAAGCCGAAGACCCGTTTATTCCGCCACGATTTACCCAGTCCTGTAGTTTATAGGTTACCTGTTTGTATGGAAGCTGTGCTTCAAGGAACCATTTGTTATCGCTGCTGAAATACCAACGGATACCCGGGCGCAGTATGTAACCCGATGTACGATGAATATTGTACACATTGTAATAGGTAGAAAGATATACATAACCGGCGTCCATTGTGGCTGACCATTGTGGCGTAAGCTTATACTCAAGCCCGGCTGTGATATTGGCATCCATAGGGTCTATTAATCCCGGCAGGTATGCCCGGGCAAAGAGCCTGTTTTCATAAGGTGGGGTGGTTTTTTGAGCAAAGCCCGTTTGCATGCAGCACCAGAGGCACAGCAGGCTTATTAGTTGACACTTTTTCATTAATTGATTTTAGCAATGAGCTGAGGGGAAAAACGATTGGTAATATCATACAGCACAATGCCTTCTTCAATCCAGCAGATGAGTGTGTTACCATAAGGGATCACATCTTTGTAAAACCCGTTGTCGATGCTTTTCCTGAATACAGGCGTATAAGCACTCTGTATATTGTAGATGGCCAGCCCGCTTTTCTGACACACATATAAAGCAGAATCTGCATAACCAAGGCCATAAGGCTCCTGCACCATGTTTACATTAACCGAAACCGGCTTTGTAATGTCCTTGATATTGTAAGTGGCAAGAACACTTTGAGTGCCTCCGCAGGGACCATTGGTGCGTAAGGTGGCGTAGGCTACGGTATCTTTTGCTACTACCGGGTCGCAACGGCGCAAAACTTCGGGAGTAATGGCTGTGCTTAATTGCTGTGGCTGTTCGGGATCGGCAATTGAAAAGATGTATACGGCAGTGGAAGAGCCGAGGAACAATTTATCGGCCAACGGGTAAATGGTTTCAATAGCAAAACCCACCGTTACAGATTTCTTCAGGATGGGGTTAACAGGATCGGTAATGCTGAATACTTTCAGCGTGGTGTTGTCTACAGTGTACAGATAGTTACCGACTATGGTAAAGCGGGCCATAGAACCGCCTGTACCGGTATTACCTGCATTGGAGGATACTGATTCTTTTCCGCAGTGCAGTGCTGTAAATAATATAAATGCAAGACCTGACAGGTAGAATATCTTTTTCATGTAATGTTTTTTTAACGACGGCAATGGGGTGAGGTGAGGGTTTCTAATTTCCAGTCCACTACAATTCCTTTGGAAGGATCAGGGCAAACGAAATAGCCGTTGTTAGGCGGGTATAGCTGATCGATAACAGGAAAAGCATCCTTTACTGTTTTTACCAGCACTGGCTTTGTAATGTCCCTGATGTCGATGACTGCCAGATCGTTAACGGCGTTGGCATACAAGTAACCATTACGGATAGCAAAATCGGAATTAAAGGGAATATTGAGGAAGCTGACCTTATGTGGATTAGCGGCATCTGTATTGTCAATAATATGAATACCCAGGTTTACGTCGTTCTGAAAGATGTACTTGCCGTAAGCGTATATTTTACCAGCTTTCGCCGTGGCTTTAGCGCCGGATACCAGTTGAGCGTTGGTAAGGGCTTCTGGTTGTGCATAGACCGGTACGTATCCCTGTACGCTATCGGGAACGTAATCACTGGCTTTGGAAGTGCAGCTACTAATAGCTGCCAGCAGGAAAGAACCTGCAATAAATGCCGGAATTCTCATCGCAATTAGGTTTTATGATGCGGTTGACAAAACAACTACCGGCAGCGTTGCAGCATTTGTTTTGGAAAAAAGTTTTTTACTATTTGTTAACGATAACACGTTAGTTCCTTTTTGGGCAGGGCTGCTTAAACAGGTGAATGGTTTTATTTTTTCTTTAACCAAAATAATTTGCACTTCGCTTATACCTGTATGTAAATTCATAGAGAAATAATTCCCCTAACATTTATGCACCCCAAAACCGGCAAAGGCTCCGCTACTCCCGGAGCTTTTTTACGCCCTCTTATGCTCCTGTTTTTTTGTATGGCTTGTAGCAAAATAACCAGGGAGAGTAAATACAAGCTGAATCATGAACCGCCCGTTGCTGCTGCTAAAGAAGCAAAGCTGCCTCCTCCCAAAAAGAAGAAGAAAAAGATCTACCTCACTTTTGATGACGGACCTAACAAAGGCACCCCTACCGTGCTTTCCATTGTACAACAGGAACAGGTTCCCGTTACTTTTTTTATTGTAGGTGAACATGTATTTGCCAGCACTACCCAGCATGCTACATGGGATAGCCTGCAGCAGGCAGCTATGGTAGAACTATGTAATCATAGTTATACCCATGCTCACAATCACTACGATAAGTTTTATGGTAATGCAGATTCGGTAGTGAATGATTTTGAACGTTGCCGCGATTCGCTGAACCTCGATAATAATATAGCCCGCACGCCGGGGCGTAATATCTGGCGTATTGATACGCTGTCCTATACGGACCTGAAGAAGAGTGCTATGGCGGCAGACTCCCTGCAGCAGGCAGGCTTTACTATTATTGGCTGGGACCTTGAATGGCATTATGATCACAAAACCTTTTCGCTGAAGAGTAAGTCGGATGAGTTGTTGCAACAGATTGACAGCCTGTTTGCTCACAATAAAACCAGGCTGCCTGAGAACCTTGTACTGCTGGCGCATGACCAGGTGTATAAGAAATCTGATGACTCTGCTGAATTGCACCGGCTGATCAAATTGCTGAAACAACGTGATGAGTATGAGTTGCTGGTAGCGAGTAATTACCCGGGCGCAGGAAACAGGATGAATAGTCAAAGTGGGCAAATGAGCCAGAATAGTCAGATGGGGCAGAATGGGCAAACGGGTCAAAGCAGTCAGCTAAGTCCGAAAGTTCAATAAATGAAAAAGGGCTATATCTTTTAAAGATGTAGCCCTTGTAAAAATATTGAATGATTTATTGCCCCGTCTGGTGCCCGTAATCCTGCGTGGCTCCCAATGCTTTGTAAATAGCCTCCTGCACTTTGGGACGTACACTCATTTGCAGGAACTTGTTTACGTTAGGACTGTTTACCCTGTTTGACAGGAAGATGTAAATGAGGTTGTACTTAGGGTCAACCCAGAAGCAGGTACCTGTAAAACCTGTATGTCCATAAGTAAGCGGGGATACAGATAAAGACGGATAGGCCTCCTTACGGGTGGCATTGTCTTTTTCCGGCTTATCGAAACCGAGACCACGGCGGCTGCTGTCGCTATGGTATTCAGTGAAGTAGTCGATGGTTGATTTCTGCAGGTAATTCTGCCCACCGATAACGCCGCCATTCAGCAGCATCTGCGCTATAACAGCCATATCGTATGCATCGCTGAACAGGCCTGCGTGCCCTGCAACGCCGCCAAACATAGCAGCTCCCGGATCATGTACATCACCATGAATTAATTGCTGACGGAAGCCTACTTCTTTTTCTGTAGGTGCAATGTAGTTTAAAGGAAACCTGTCACGAGGTTTGAAGCCGGTAGTAGCCAATCCCATTTTATCGTAAAAGGTTTTCTTTACATACTGATCCAATGTAGTCCCGGTAATCGCTTCCACAATTTTACCGAGGAAGATATAGTCGTTATCGCTGTACACATATTTGCCCTGTGGTCCCAGGTCGCTCTGCAATATCCTTTTGTATAAGGTATCGGTCCAGTCGTTGCGCATATACATGTTCTCCGCTACACGGATACTGTGTGTGCTATCGGGAAAACGTGCGTAAATGCTGTACAGGGGTGGCGTATTAGGCTTGCTTTTATCAACCGTTTCGCTGTAAAAAGGAATGAATGACTTTAAACCTGCCTGGTGTAGCAGTACATCCCACAGCTTCAGGTTTTCTTTGTTAGACCCTTTCACCCACGGGAGGTAATCGCCCAGTGTTTTTTGCAGATCCAGTTTTCCTTCGTCGTATAATTTCATTACTGACAAGGTGGTAGCCATGATCTTGGTTACTGAGGCCAGGTCGTAAATAGTTTCAGGATATACAGGTTCAGTACTATCGTAGGTAAGGTAGCCGAAAGCGCGTTCGTAGGCAATTTTACCATTTTTTGCTACCAGTACTACAGCACCGGGAATCGCCTGTTTTGCAATAGCATCGTTTACAATAGAATCAATGTCCTTACTAAGTTGTTCCTGTTTGAAGCCCAGTGAAGAGGCAGGAACTGAAGGCATGAGGCGTTGAGCAATAATACCGTCGCCGTATTTGAATGATTCGCAAACAGTAACCGGCAATTTGCCTTTGGCTGTAAAACGGCCGTTGATAAAGTTTGCCGCAGTGGCGTGTGTTACACTATCGTCTTCATAGCAGGCCACGAGTACCGGCGAACTGCACATGTTCTTAATAACATATGGATTGCCAAATACAGCGGTAATGGTTTTAAACTGGTGCTGCAGGCTTTCGATCAATGACTGGGCGGCATTGCTGATGCCAAAGTTGTTGGCAGGATAGCGTGAGTAATTGTGCACGCCGATGATCACTACATCATAGCGACCGCGGAAAAGTTCCAATGCCGCCTGTACTTTACTGCTGTCCAGCGAGTAGTCAAAATAATACACCTGTGCGTTGAACTCTTTACGCATCTGCTTTGCAAAGGTGTTGTCTTCAGTAAGTCCAAAGCCTACGTAGGCAATGCGTTTGCGGCGGGTAAGCGGGTAGATCAGCGGATCATCATTGCGCAGCAGGGTAATAGCATTTTCTGCCACCAGCCTGCGCATGTCTGCTACCTTATTGTTCAGGTCTTCAGTAATATGCTCCAGTTCAATGGGGTGCCAGTTGGCAAGACCGTATTTGTATTTGGCATACAATACACGTTTTACATGCTCGTCGATACCAGCCCATTTAAGTTTCCTTTTACGGATAGCTTTCTGGATCTTTTCAATGCTGGCCGGAATATCGCCGGGCAGACAAAGCATATCGTTACCGGCAATCAATGCTTCTACAGATGCATCGCCATCGGGATAGAATTTGCTGACACCTTTCATTTCCAATGCATCGGTAAAGGTGAGTCCGTCAAACTTCATTTCATTGCGCAGCAGTTTGGTAACGTTGTTATAGGAAATAGAGGTTGGTTTATTGGGAGTATTGTCAATGGCGGGGATAGAAAGGTGTGCCACCATCATGCTGCCTACACCGGCTTTGATCATTTCGCGGAAAGGATAGAACTCCAGCGAATCCAGCTGCTGCATTGATTTGTTGATAACGGGCAGGTCGAGGTGAGAGTCTACTGCCACATCACCATGACCGGGGAAATGCTTGGCACAGGCCATTACTCCTGCATCCTGCAGGCCGCGCATGTATTGGATACCATAGGTAGCCACGCGGTATTTGTCCTCACTGAAAGAACGATCGTTAATGACAGGGTTGGCCGGGTTGTTATTGATGTCAACAACCGGGGCATAGTTTACCTGGATGCCAATGCGTTTACATTGCTCTCCCACCAGTTTACCATATTCATACACCAGGGAGGCATCCTGCATAGCGCCCAGCGTCATCTGGCGTGAGAGTGCCATTACGCTGTCCATGCGCATACCAACACCGGTTTCGCCATCAATGGCGATGAGTATGGGGGTTTGTGCTATCTGCTGAAAATAATTGATGAGACTTGCCTGTTTAACCGGTCCGCCCTGGAAAAGACAGATGCTGCCGATATTGTATTTGCGGATAGCGTCTTCCGTTTCCTTGTCCAGCCAAACCACCGATTTGTTGGGGCCCAGGGTTGAAAGACGTACTACCATTAGCTGCGCAATTTTCTGGTCTTTGGTAAGACTTTTAAATACGCTGTCAACCCACTTGTCGGCGGCGGGGTCGCTGCTTTTTTGTGCCTGGGCAGCGATGCCGGCCATCAGAGCAATAACCGTCAGAAATTTTTTCATCATCATAACTTTGTGTATCAGCTTAGTGCACAAATTAAGAAGAAACAGTAATATGTTGGGTTTCATGCATGACGGGCGGCAAGCCTGGTTGTGCTGAAGAATACCAGCCACAAGGGATATTCCCGTATTTTCGCAGACAAAATAAGGAGAAGCGTTTTGCCAGATATTATACAGTTATTGCCCGATAATATTGCTAACCAGATAGCAGCAGGAGAAGTGATCCAGCGCCCGGCCAGTGCGGTGAAGGAACTGCTGGAAAATGCTGTGGATGCAGGTGCTACTGAAATTAAACTGATTATCAATGATGCAGGTAAGGCATTGATCCAGGTGATAGACAATGGCAAGGGTATGAGCGAAACGGATGCCCGCATGTGTTTTGAAAGGCACGCTACTTCCAAGATCCGCAATATTGACGATCTTTTCCAGATCCGCACTATGGGTTTCAGAGGGGAGGCGTTGGCTTCTGTAGCCGCTGTAGCGCAGGTAGAGCTGAAAACCAAACGTGCGGAGGACGAAACCGGTACTTATATTGAAGTGGAGAACAGTGTGGTGACAAGGCAGGAGCCTGTGGCTACGGTGAATGGCACCAGCATTGCCATGAAGAATTTGTTCTTTAACGTACCGGCACGCCGCAATTTTCTAAAAAGCAATGCTGCAGAAACAAGGCATATTGTGGATGAGTTTATCCGCGTAGCCTTATCGTTTCCCAATATATTTTTTTCACTTACTACCAACGGGCAGCAGGTATTTCACCTGGAAAAAGGCAGCCTGAAGCAGCGTATTGTACAGGTGCTGGGCAATCACTATAATTCAAGGCTGGTAACTGTACAGGAAAAAACTGACTACCTGAATATCTATGGTTTTGTAGGAAAACCGGATACTGCCAAGAAAACACGCGGTGATCAATACTTTTTTGTAAACAACCGTTTTATCCGCAGTGGCTACCTGCACCATGCAGTAATGAGTGCATTCCAGGAAATGATTGCGCCGGATAGTTTTCCGTTGTATGTACTGTTTATTGACCTGGACCCCGCACAGGTGGACATCAACGTACATCCTACCAAGCAGGAAATCAAGTTTGAGGATGAAAAGATCGTGTACGCCTTTGTGCAGGCTGCTGTTAAGCATGCATTGGCCCAGTTCAGCGTTACACCCACGCTTGAGTTTGATCTTGACCCATCTATTCAGCACCTGGATGCAGTAAGCAAGCCTTTTACTGAAGAACAACAGGCTGCCGCAAGAGATTCTTCGCTGTACAAGAACTTTACACAGAAACACCAGTCGCATTTTATACAGCCTGCTGATAAAAGTGAGCTGAAGAACTGGAAGGACTTTTTTGAGAAGCCGGGGCAACCTGCTACAGGCGGTGGTGGGCAAACAGGTGGTAATACCGGGCAGCGTGAAGAGAAATTTGAATCATTGCTGGATAAGCTAAAGAAGGATGAGCCGGTAGAGGATTTTTCTTATGCTATGCCCCGTTCTGCCGGTACTTCACTGGTGATAGATGAAGAGGCTGTTTGTACACAACTCCACAATACTTATATAGTAGTACCCAGCAACAGGGGATTTATACTGGTGCATCAGCAACTGGCGCATGAACGTATCCTGTACGAACGTTTTATGAATGCTACGGTGGGTAAGCCAATGGCATCTCAAAGCAGCATGTTCCCTGTAACATTGCAACTGGCTGCACAGGATGCTGTATTGCTCACTGAACTTGCACCCGATCTGCAACAACTGGGTTATATCATTGAGCCATTTGGCAGTAATGCTTTTGTGATCCAGGGAACACCGGCTGATGTAGAGTCCGGAAATGAAAAGGTAGTGATTGAGAACCTGCTGGAGCAGTTCAAGCATTTCAGCAACGATCTCAAATTTTCACGACGTGAAAAAGTGATCCGTTCACTGGCATGGCAACAGGCCGTAAAACCCGGTCGTGTATTGGCCGCAAAGGAAATGCGCAGCCTGGTTACAGACCTCTTTGGCTGCCGCCAGCCCAATATCACTGCCTCCGGCAATCCTACTTATATAGAATTTAAGAAGGATTACCTGGAGCAGCTATTTAAACGTTAGCAGACTTTTACTGTTTGTTTTACTGAGCTTGTTTTGCCTGCGGTTTTCCCACACATTGTACCGCACGTAGAACTGCAATGATTTGTTTTTGTCCCGTATGTACGCAGGCGAGTTGGGCATGCGGAAATCAGCATAGTTGGACAATGCCTGGTTGTAACGCATACCAATGGTAAAGCGATTGAAGTAATAGTTGAAATCAACCACTAACCGCCACTCATTGTTCCTGAGCTTATCTGATAAAGAATCGTTTTTGAATTTTGAGTATTTGAACTTCTCCATCTCACGTGGCGGATTGCTGTTCCAGAACTGTCTTTCTTCGGTGAGTGCAATGCCGCTTAGTAATGATGAGTACTGTACGCCTGCACCCATGAACATGCCGGGCAACGGACTGAAATGTATGGTAACCGGCAGGTTGAAATAATACAGTTTACGTGCATAGATGGATGTATAAACAGAGGAGTTGGTAAACGGCCTTGACTGCTTTTGCTGATACAGCAATTGCGGGCTTATGAACTGTGGCGCCGAGAACTGAAGCTCTGTCTGTACGTATGTTCTGGGGTTGATATGATACTGCAGGTGCACAGATGGTATGTAATCGGAAATTGTACTGGGTTTGGCATTGCGGTTAATGCTTAATGCCTGCTGATCATTGATCGGTAGGTTCAGTGGCAATGTAAGCCCTACTACAAAAGTTCCCGGTCCATCGTTATTGCTGCGTTTCTTATTATTGTTTTTTTCCGGTGCAGCAGGTGCCGGCGGGAACATGGCATCCACATAGTCAGGATACATGGTCGTTACCGAATCTTCCAGCGTGGCCGCAGGACTGTTGAACCCTTCTGTAAGACCGGGTGCATTGGCTACCAGCGAACCGGTGGGCTCTTTCTTTTCCGGTACAGGTTGTTCGTTGACTGGTGCCGGCTGGTTATGGGTTATGTCATTGTCCTTAGTATCACTGTTTTTCTTAACTACCACATTTTTTGCAGGCTGGTCTTTTCGTGTAGTAGTGCGTGGCCTTTTATTATTTACTGCTACGGAATTGCGCGAAGTAGCAGATGAGCCATTGCGTGTGCTACCGGGTTTAGTGCCTGCAGCTTTGTTGTTCTTAGCTACGTTGCCTGCCGGTGGAACTGCTCCCCGGTTGCGGTATCTTGAACGTGATGTTGTTGCAGGTTTATCGTGCGATGGTGGTGTTTTGTGCGATGGCAACGTGTTGGTGCCGGGTGTAAGCTTTTCTGCAGTGTTGTTGCTGGCAGATGGAAGGTCACGCTTTTCAGTGCTGGCAGCGGCAATACTGTTGGCAGTAGTGTTGTTACCGGGTGAAGTAGTGGCAGTACGGTTATCTTTTGCCGGTGGCAATTTGCCTGCATCGGCAGTATGTGTTTCAGTTTCAGGTAAAGTGGTAGTTACAGAGCCGTTGGAAGAAGAGTTGTTGTGTAAAATAGCTTCATCAGCAATTGGTTTATTGGTGTTGTTCTGGTTTGTTGGGTTAAGAGGAATTGCCTGTTGCGGGTTGCCGGGCAATACCGGGTGCACAATAGTGCTTTCCGGGCTGTTTGCCGGAAAACCAACTACAGGGGGGGATGCGGTAGTCTTTACTCCGCTATCAATGGCAGATGCAGATCTGGCAGCAGTTGCCTGGCGGCTGGGCACAAATTGTTTGCCGGTAAGCCAGGTTCCCAGGAATACAAGTGCGGTCATGGTGCCGAAGATCCACCATTGGCCGCCGCCTCGTATGCTGCCACTTCCTCCACCGCCGCCGCTTCCGCCACGGGGCATCTCCTTGTCGAGCAAGGAGCGCATTTCTTCCCACGAAGAATGATCACCTGCGGGGGGAGGTAGGTTGTTCAGTTTATCTGCCAAGTGTCGTTCGTATGGTTGCCTTTCGTTCATTACGGTTACACTTGCAAGGTTTGTAATAATTGTTTCAGTTGCCTGCGGGCTTCGCTCAGGTGCCATTTGCTGGTACCCTCGCTGATGCCTACAAGGTTGGCTATTTCGCGATGATTATATCCTTCTACAACATACAGATTAAATACGGTACGGGTGGCAGGCGATAATTGCTGTACCAGTTGTAACACTTCCTGCGATGACATGCGTTGGATAGCATCTGCATCTATGGCAGGTTCTTCCGCTTTTTCCAGTTCTATTACTTGAAATTTCCCTCTTTGCCTGATGAAGTCTATGGCGGTATGTACAACTATGGTGCGTATCCAGGTGTATAGCGATGCTTTGGAAGCATTGTAGGTATGCATGTTTTTATACACTTTCAGAAAACCATTATGCAGTACTTCTATGGCATCTTCCTCGTTACGGGTATAGCGCATGCAAATAGAGATCATTGGTCCGTAGAACTGCTTGTACAGCTTCTCCTGGGCCTTACGGCTATTGTTGATACAACCGTTTACCAATGCTATTTCATCATCACTTAACGCCAAATACACCGTTGTTTTAGATATACTGCCTGTTCCTGTTTTTCTGATGTCACTTCAGTTTCCTGCCCTCAAAAACAGTCTTTGTACGTCAACGGTCACAAAGATCGGATTATTTTGAGCTGAAGTAGCCTCAAATGGTAAGCACAGGCCGGCATAAGCCTTAAAAGTTTGTAACAATTTCATAAATAAGGCGCTGGATGGATATGGATTATTCTTAATGTTTTCTTAAGCTTTTAGGCAAAACACATCAATTAAAGTGTAATATACGATAGCAGGTAAGGCTGGCGTTGGCTGGCAGACCGGCTTTTTTTATAAAAATCTATGAATGGATGTTTGGAGGGGATCAGGGGTGCCGGATTCCGGATTCCCGTTACCGGTTACTAGCTGTGAGCTGCGAGCCACGAGCCAAATACAGTAGCTGCCCGTACTTCGTACTTCTAATTTCGTATTTACTTGTCTGCTTGCCACATTAGGCGTTTCCCTGTTTAAGCTATACCTGGTTATTGTTTTATTCCCCAGATCTCTCAATCCCCAAATCATAAATTCCCCATAATTCCCTCCCCGGGACGCCTGGCTTAGTGGCCGGGTGAAGGCTGTTTTGTTATGGTCTTACAGGGGACAGCTTATGACCAGGTTATGTCCAGCTTGTATATTAAAGCGTATCCACTAAGGGTTTAAACGGGAATTTTCGAAAACCTGGTGTTTGTTTGGTATGGATCTGGTGTAGCGTTGGTAGGTGGTATTCCTCGTGAGACGTGAATCGTCAGTCGTGAGTAGGTTGTTGATTAATTGGTGATCCGGGGATGGTGCCAGGAATTGAGCATCATCGTAAGCATACGGGATTATCATCGGTTCGATTCGTCCGGTTAGTAAAAGCGCATTTAGTAAAAAACGTGGGGTTGGGATATCACAGATTTCGTGGATTGAGGAATATGGATTGCGGGATCGTGAGTCAATGTCATTTAGTTAAGCGTTTTACTTCCGGCGGGTGGGGACACCCGCCGGGGGACGTGCCCGTGGCTGGTGTCTTCACCAGCCACTAACTAAACGATATTGAATCGTGAGTGGTGAGTGGGTCGTTGATTAATTATTGTTCCCGAGGGTGGTGCCAGGAATTGAGCATCATCGTCGGTTCGATTCGTCCGGTTGGTAAAAGCGCATTTAGTAAAAAACGTGGGGTTAAGATATCACAGATTGCGCGGATTGAGGAATATGAATTGCGGGATTTCTGATGTAGGGATTTTGGGATTGTGAGTTGTGAATCAATGTCATTGAATTAAGAAAGGGCCACAGCGTGGCCTCCTGTTTATAGAAATGATCGTAATAAGCATATCGCGGCTCCGGTAGATGAGCCTCCGGTCCTTCACAGGAAGCTCCTACCGGAGCTGATACCTTTTAAAATTGATTTTCTATAAACAGGTAGCTCCTCCGGAGCTTAATTCAATGATGTTGAGTCGTGAATCGTCAACTAATGTCGTTTGGTTAAGGGCTTTTATTCCGGCGGGTGGGATGCGTATGTGGCTGGTGTTCTTTTCCCCTGCCCTAAAGGACAGGGCAAGTACAATGAATGTAATATTTTATGCAAATCATGTCTGTTTACCGGCTAAAGCCGGACATTGTATTGGCTATCGATCGCTGCGGCCATCTTTACTACTCTTAACTAAAAGATATTGAATCGCCAATCGTGAGGAGGTCGTTGATGAATTGCTGGTCCTGGAATTACTGACGATTGCCGTCTGCCGATCCACGATTTCACGCTCCCGAAACTTTAAACCCGGACACGGCCTGCTTAACTAAACTCCAGCCGCTGTGTGTCTCCCTCCCATTTGCCGAGGAGTTCTTCAGCTTTTTGGTAGCGGAACCGGAAGATGTGATGAAGCTGATGACGTACCCAAAGACTGTTGACAAGATCGCCTAGAAAGCCCAAAGGAACTTTGTAGTGTACAATGTCTGTCATTTCCACACCGCCATCAATGGGTAGAAAATGGTGTTGATGATGCCATAAACTGTAAGGACCGTAGCGCTGCTCGTCTACAAATAACTGGTGAGGGATCACCTGGGTGATCTCTGTCATCCAGTACAGGGGAATGCCTGCAATGGGGCTGATCTTGTATTCAATGATCTGACCGGGATAAATGACCTCGCCATGGTGTACGGAGGTTACCCTGAAATTGAGTGAGGCCGGGGTAATGGTGGCCAGGTTTTCAGGGCGTGAAAAGAAACGCCAGACAGTATGAATGTCGGCAGGTATTTTCTGAACGGCTTTAATGCGGTGTACTGACATAGCAGAAGGAACAGCAGCAACAGCCGTTTAGTTGAGCGAAAACTCTTTTTTCAATTGTTCAATACATTGACTCACGACTGTATCAAGTTTCTGTACCAGGGTGTCGATCTCGTTATCGCTCAGGGCTTTTTTATTGCCGTTTGTTTCAATAGTACGGATATCATCTTTGAGCGATATAATACCCATGGTATCAATGGTGGGTTTTAGCCTGTGTGCCAGTTTGCCAAGTGCGGGCCAGTTTTGCTGTTGTACCAGCTGTTGCATCTCATTGAGTGAAGCAGGCATAGTGTCAATAAACATACCTACCATACGCTTTATGAATGCCTGGTCGCCACCTGAAATGGCCTGCAGTTCTTTCAGATCATACAGCAATTGCTGTGATGCTGCTGTATTGGTTTGTACAGCCTGTGATTGGTCGTTAAGGTTGCGGGAAATCATAGTATATAGTTTTGACTCATCAAATGGTTTTGATACATAGCCGTTCATGCCTACAGCCAGGTATTTTTCACTATCACCTTTTAATGCATTGGCAGTGAGCGCTACAATAGGAATTGTGGCTTTGCGTGTATCAGACAATTTACGGATGTGTTTTGTTGCTTCTATGCCATCCATTTCAGGCATTTGTATATCCATCAGTACAAGATCGAAATCATGTTGCTTTACCTGCTCTACTGCATCACGGCCATTACCGGCTACGGTTACTTCAAGTCCCCATGATTCCATGATATGTTTTGCCAGGTATTGATTCAGTTCTACATCTTCGGCCAGTAAAATTTTTCGCCTGCCAAGATGTTTGCGCTGATTGATGTCCTGTACATGTGGTAACTGTTCCGGGTTTTCAGTACTGGTTTTGAAAGGCAAAATAAAACTGAATACAGATCCTTCGTTCTCATTGCTCTTTACCTGTAGTTCGCCACCCATTAACTGGATCATTTCACGACAGATGCTTAAGCCTAATCCTGTGCCGCCATATTTGCGTGATACGGAAGAGTGTGCCTGCGTGAAGGGTTCAAAAACATCATTCAGTTTGTCCTGCGGAATACCAATGCCGGTATCCTGTACAGAGAAACAGATCGATATCTGCTCCTTTTTCTCCTTTACAATATGTGTTTGTACAGTTACGCTACCGGTGTCGGTAAATTTGAGCGCATTGCTGATGAGGTTGTTCAATACCTGGTTGAGCCTGTGCGGATCACCCACTACCACCAGGTCTTCGGGAAGGTTGTTATTGTAGGTTAATACAATGTCTTTTTCGTCTGCTTTGAAAATAAATGACTGTACACACATTGCTACCCTCCGGGCCAGTGAAAAAGATACTTCTTCAAACTGCAGTTTGCCCATGATGGTCTTTTCCAGGTCGAGCACATCATTTACGATCTTCAGCAGGTTGTTGGCTGACTCCTGGATAAGCTCCAGGTATTTCATCTGCTGACGATCAAGGTTGGTTTTTGCCAGCAGGCCGGCCATGCCTAATACGCCGTTCATAGGCGTACGTATTTCGTGGCTCATGTTGGCAAGAAATATTTCTTTGGCCCTGGCAGCTTCTTCGGTGAGTTGTTTGGCGGTGCGTAGTTCACGCTCCTCTTCTATGCGGCTGGTAATGTTTTGTGCAAAGCCGATGATGTAGGTGTCTGTACCGGCCTCTTCCATTTTATAATTCTGGTAAAGGAGGAAGAGTAATTGCCCGTTCTTGCACCTTACCCTGAAAACGCCTTCGTCTTTACCGTTTTTCAGGATATCGGACAGGTAGCGGTTAACAAATTTTGCCCTGTCTTCCTCGGGTAAAAATTCATAGATCTTTTTGCCGGTCATTTCTTCTGCCGTGTAGCCCATCAGTTGGTACAGTGCAGGGTTGATGCTGAGTAAGGTGCCTGTTGCATCGTGTGTGCAGATGAGTGCCTGGCTAAAGGTGAAGAGATCGTGATAGCGTTTTTCGCTACGCTGGATCTTTTGTTCTATTTTCTTAAGCTCGGTAATGTTTGCTCCATAGCCTATCAGCATTTTTATATTGCCCTGTTGATCCATTACCGGGTAAATATTACGCTGCTGGTATTCTACGCGGCCATCGGGCAGTACAAATTCTTCTTCCCAGGACCTTAGTTGTTTTGATCGTAATACTTCTTCCACAATGGCTTTGCGTCGCAGGGCGAGGTCCATTGGTTTGTGGCGGGCCTGGCAATAGTCTTCATCTTTTTTACCTATCAGCCATTCACGCAGAGCCTTATCGCTTACAGCCTGTGGATTCAGGAACAGGAATGTCCTGTCAGGATTCATAACAGCCACATCACCGGGCAACTGGTTTAGTACGTCTTCGTAGAATTGCCGTTGCTCGGCCAGTTGTTTGTTGGCTGCGTTACAATCCTGCTGATCAGCAGGTGTACCGGTGCTGTTGTGTGATGATGATTGCAGGCGGGTGATCTGTTGCTGTGTGGCAGACAGTTCTTTGTTCTTTTCGGCGAGGGCCGATTCCAATGCTATACGCACAGCCTGTTCCTTTTCCAGGCTTTCCCGAAGTAATGCTATCTGCTGCTCGTTTGTCATGGATGTAGTTCAGTAATGCCGGAAAATAAAGAGTGTTGTACTCCTTATTTTGTTTTTAGCTCGCCTGCCTGTGCCATACGGTAAATGGTAGATTTACCGATGTCAAGTTTTTTAGCTACCAGCAATACATCTTTATCGTATTTATCCAGGTAATATTGAATAATCTGTGTTTCGTACTCTTTCAGTGTCCGTTCCTTACCAATCAGATCATTAATAGAGGCAGAGATATTGATGTTGATGTTCTCAGGTTGTATTGTTTCGCCATCAGCCAGTACGCAGGCGAGTTCCATCACCGATTTCATTTCACGTACGTTGCCCGGAAATGCGTACTGTAACAGCTTTTGCTGGGCTTCGGTGGAGAGTACTTTTTTGGAGTTGTTGTTCTCTTTGCAGAACTGGTCCATAAAGTGCTTTGCGAGTACCAGGATGTCGTTGCCTCTTTCGCGTAAAGGAGGCAATTGAATAGGTAAGCCGATAAGCCTGTAGTACAGGTCTTCACGGAAACGTTTTTCCTGTACTTCTTCCAGCAGGTTGCGATGGGTGGCTACAATGATGCGTACATTAATAGGTACTACTTCATTGCCACCTACACGGGTAATTTCACGTTCCTGCAATACACGCAGCAGTTTTGCCTGCAGGTTAATATCCAGTTCACCAATTTCATCAAGGAACAGGGTTCCCTGGTGGGCTTCTTCAAACTTGCCGATGCGGCGTGTTACGGCACCGGTAAAGGCTCCTTTTTCGTGCCCGAACAGTTCGCTCTCGATCAGCTCGCGGGGAATGGCTGCTACGTTTACGGCAACAAAGGGCTTTTTATGTTTGTCGGAGTTATAGTGAATGGCTTTGGCCACCATTTCTTTACCAGTACCGGTTTCGCCGGTAATGGAAACGGTGATATTGGTCTTGGTTGCCTTTTCGGCCATTGCAAATACTTTGTTGATAGCATCGCTTTTGCCGATCAGGAACTTCGAGAAGTCGTATTTTTTACCGACCTGCTCCTTCAGTTGTTCTACTTCCTTGCGCAGGCCGTCAATTTCTTTCAGGCGAAGCAGGGAGTTCCAGAGCAGATCCTTGGTATCCTCATTTTTTACCATGTAGTCGAAGGCTCCGTTCTTGAGCAATCCTACTGCCGTGCGTACATCTTCCTGTCCGGAAATGATGATAACACGAATGGCGGGGTCTACTTCTTTGATCTTTTTAAGTACTTCGCTACCGTCCATGTCGGGCATGGAGTAGTCCAGCGTAACTACGTCGGGTTGTTCGTGCAGGTTGTTGAAGAATTCACGGGAACTTTCAAACCGCCTTACTTCGTAGTCGGGGTTGAGGGTAAGATAATGCTGTAGCATAGAGCCATACCAGACATCATCTTCCAAGATGAAAATTTTAAGGGTATTAAGGTTTTTCATTTGAATAGGCACTTGCTTTGTATAACGACAATTCGTGCTATTTATTCCCAAATAAAGAATTTTTCCCCCGCATTTGCTCAAATGACTTTGAAGTGCGGAAGGTATTCTTTACAGGTTATAGATAAATACGCTTATCGAAAAGGGAGTTTACTGTGGCAAATTAAGATAATTTCCTTCACAAACAGGCAGTTACCTATACGCAAAACTTATTGAATGTTTAGCCAAGATGCTGTTGCAACACCTGTTTTACCTGTTCGCGATAGGCGCGGGAAATAGGGATTTTTTGGCCGTTTTGGAGCATCAGCTGTCCTCCATCTTCTTTGAGAAAGCTTTTTACCACGTGCAGGTTCACCAGGTGCGACTGGTGGGTGCGCACAAATGCGTGAGATTTTAAGAGCAGGGCAAATTCTTTCAGGGTTTTGGATACCAGCAGGGTTTCGCCATCGGTCATCAATACTTTGGTATAGTTGTCGGACGCTTCGCAACGGATGATACTGCCCACCGGCACATACCGTATTTCCTGTTGCATGGGCAGCGCGATTTTCTGTTGCTCTTTGCGGCTGGTATGCAGGTATTGTAACAGGTTGTCGAGGTTATTGTCTTTTTGTTTGCTGCTGATCCTTTCTCTTGCCTTATTGAGGGCGATCCGTAGTTCTTCTATTCTTACCGGCTTCAGGAGGTAATCGAGTGCTGAAAATTTAATGGCCTGGATACCGAACTGGTCATAGGCTGTAATGAAAATGATCTCGAAAGGAAGGTCTGGCATTTGCTTCAACAGGTCAAAACCGGTTTCGCCATGCATCTGGATATCCAGCAATAGCAGGTGGGGCTGGTATTGGGTAATGGCTTCCTGCGCATGTGCTACAGTAGTGGCGGTTGCAGCTACCTGCAACCACGGAAAGTGGCCTGCAATAATGTATTGCAGGTTGTCAATATTGTTTTGCTCATCGTCTACTATAACGCAGCGGATATTCATATTTACTAGGATAGCCAGTTTTTCAAAGTGATGGTAACAATGGTTCCCGGATCAGCATGTTCAATAGTTAAGGAAACTGTTGCTGTGCCATAAATTTCGTTGAGCAGTTCTATTCTTTTCTGCGACAGTTTCAGTCCTAGTCCCGGCTGGTAATTGTCCGGTGAAAATCCTTTGCCATTATCCTGTACCTGCATTTTGAGCGACTGCTGATCAGCTTCAATATTAATGATTATTCTTCCTTCGCCCTGCATGCCCGATACGCCATGCTTTACGGCATTCTCTGCAAAAGGCTGCAACAGCATTACCGGTATTTCTGTATTGGCAATATTGACAGCTTTGGTGTTGATGGAATATTGAAAAGGAAAACGTAGTTGTTCCATCTGCAGGTAGTTATCCAGCATGTCCAGTTCGTCTTCCAGGCTTACCAGTTCATCCTCACTGGTGTTAAGAATGGTGCGGGTAATGCCGGCAAAGCGTGCCAGGTAATCGCCTGCAGCATCCACATCTTTTTTGTGTACCAGGCCCTGTATGGAACTCAGGGCATTGAACAGGAAATGCGGGTTTAACTGGCTGCGTACTGATTGCAACTGCACCTGTTTTAATTCCTTTTGTTGTTGTGCTTTTTGCAGTCTCCTGCGATTGTACACATAGTACCATGCAAAAAGGATAGCTATAATACCAACGATCGCTAAAAGGTAAGGAAGCAATTGCCGTAAACTGATGGTTTTGTCGAGTACTGCAGGTTGGTACACGGTGAAGGGCAGGTGCAGCAGGTAGTCTTTATAAAAGTCTGCTTTTTCATCATAGCCACGGCGGCAGATAATGATCTCATAAGAGCCGGGCTCAGAAAAATGTTTGTTTTCAATATAGTACCAGTTCTCTTCCATCCACCAGTCAAGCACTGTGGTATCCTTTTTACCATTTTTATCGGCAATAAGGGCGATGTACAGTGGTTGTGCCGGATGTTTTTCAAACTCTATAGTGATGCGTTCAACGCTATCTTTTATCATCCGCAGATCAAGAGGCAGGTTAGTGTTTTCATCAAACTTTGATACATAGCCGGCGCTTTTGGGTTTGTACCTGAGGTTAAAGTATTCTTTGGGCCTGGACAGGCTCACCTGTTTAATAACGGGTTTGAAGAAAGACTTCCAGTCAACAATAATACCGTCCCGGATAGAGTAGTTCTTTGTATTGACTACTTCTACCAGGATCTGTTTGCCGGGATAGTGATAGGTGCCGAGATCGGCATAAGGTTTTGGTGATTTATATTTCAGCTCCAGGTGTACGGGTTGCCAGGGAACCAGTTCAATGCTATCGTTGAGCACTACGTGGTATTTGTAATCACGGTAGTTATTGGCGCTGATACCTAAAGCAAAGAAGCTGGCGGCAGAAGTGTCGCCAGCGTTATAGGTTGAGAAGCTCTGTGTATATGATCCTGTTTCACCGGCCCATGCATCCCCGCCTTTATGTGCCAGCTCTACACCCATGATGACCGGTGTTTTGGGCTTTATTTCATAGGGCTGTCCCGGAAGCGGATCTTTATTGCCAAGCAGGCGGAATATTTCGTCAAAATGGGCAATGTCTGTAGTGTACATTGCGTTTTGCCGTAAAAAGCCATGAGGGTCTACCTGGGATAATACAAACCATACCTGCCTTTTTCCTGCACCATGTGCCAGCCTTTCTTCTACCGTTTGTGCATAGGCAGCGTTGATGGTGAAGGCAACCAATAAAAGCAGGGTTATTATTTTTTTCATGCTGCGTGTGCCGGGTTATTGAGATAGGAGTGCCAGTTTTTCATAAACATTGGTAAAATTGCCATCACCGTACATGCGCGGTGCATTGGAAGGGTAAGCAACAATGCCTTGTTTGTCGATCAATGTATGATGGGGATAGCTGGCTACATTAAAGTATTTTTCAAAAAAGGATAATTGATTACGGGTTAATAAAAAGTGTTTTCCTTTCAACTGATATTTTGCAATAGTTTCCTTCCATTCCGGCTCATCCATATAGACACCGAAGAAAATGAAATCTACTTTTTTTTGTTTTAATGTATCAATCAATGCATTGTAACGCCCTAATTCCCTCATGCAGGGCGGGCAGTTGGTAAACCAGAAATCAATGTACACCACCTTGTCTTTTGTTCCTTCAAAAAACTGTAACAATTCCTTTTTTAATGCTGCCGGTCCGTCAAACTCATTCATCATTTGAGTGAGTGTGGTGAGGGCTGCCGGTTTTTCCTGGGTAACCATGGGTGCATAATCAGGCGCATACCTGTACAGGGTGTCAAGATATTGGCGGGCTACTGCTTTCCAGAGCTCGTCGTTTACATTCAGGCGTTCTTTGAAAAAGCGGGCCAGCACAATCTGCTTGCCTACTCCATCGGGCAGTGTAAGTAATCTTTCCAGGTATAAAGGAAATGAATAGGTTTTTCCATTTGCGAGCGTTACTTCGCCACGGTGGCGATATCCTTTGTAGATATTGGATGTGATTTCATAAGCGCCTGACAGGTGTTTGAGGAATGTATTGTAGCAAGCAAAGGGAACGGCCGCTGTATTATTAACGGCAAGTGAATGTATAAAATCAAAGTAGGGGTCAGTATCGCAAAAGGTAGTGTCCATTTTACCAATGTAAGGGTAAAGAGAGAGGTCTGAACCGGCACCATAATCAATGGAAGTCTGCAGCCATTGCCGGGTGAGCGCATCATGGTCAATGCTATCTTTTGCATAAATAAGTAATTGGTCCCGGTTTTTTTCCCATTGTTTCATGCGTAGCTGTTTGTAGTCATGGTTTGTGTACTGCCTGGCTACCATAAATGGATTTGAGTTTTCGTTCAGTAAGGTTTGCAACCAGTAATTTGAGTGCCAGAACAACCTGTTAGTTTTTGCGTATTTGCCCTTTGTTGAAAGATGCGGGAAATAATTGTACGTATCCATATTCTTTGCATAAAAAGAAACCCAGGTACTATCATTATATGCTACCAGTAAGGGAATTGGTTTGTCGTTGTATGATACGGTCACTTCCATATCGTAGGGTAAAGAACAGGCGAAGCTGAAATGACCTTTGTCATTTACCCGTACCTGGTCTTTTGAAGTACCCAGCGGACCGGTAACAGAAAGCGTGACGTAGATGGCATGCTTTGCAGGATCAAAATCAGGGATATCGCCGTTGATCGTTCCGGCAGTTGCGGGTGAACAATGGAACAATGTTATTAGAACGAGCAGCAGGGGTATTTTTTGCATGATGAATTGTATTTACTGCGTAAGCTGCTGAATAAAATAACGTGGGTCAACCTGTTATGAGCATCCTGTTACGGGATATGAGTAAGCTGTATCACCGGGTGAGTATGCTGTTGTTACTACTTGTGATTTCTTACCTTTGAAACCATGAGTATTAACAGGGAGCAACTGAACCGGCAGTTCAAACAGGAATACCAACGGTTGAACGAACAGCAGCAAAAGGCGGTAGATACACTGGAGGGACCTGTAATGGTAATTGCCGGGCCGGGTACCGGTAAAACACAGATCCTCGCCAGCCGTATTGGTAAAATTCTACTGGACACAGATACGCTTCCCAATAGTATTCTCTGCCTAACCTATACTGATGCAGGTGTAGTGGCCATGCGTAAAAGGCTGCTTGGTTTTATTGGCCCCGATGCCTACAAGGTGAACATCTATACTTTCCACGCTTTTTGTAACGACATTATACAGGAGAACCTGTCGCTGTTTGAAAAAACGGCGCTGGACCCTATTTCAGATCTTGAAAGGATTGAGCTGTTCAAAGAGCTGATCGATAGTTTTCCTAAAAATCATTTGCTGAAGCGCTACCGTGGCGATGTATATTTTGAGATCAATAACCTGCAGTCGCTGTTCAGTACCATGAAGCGGGAGGGTTGGTCGCCCGGCTATTTGTTGCAGAAGATCGATGAATACCTGGAGCGTATTAAAGACGACGCTGCATTTAAATACCAGACCAGTCGTGCAGGTAAATGGGAAAAAGGAGCTTATAAACCGGCTTATCACGAAGAAGTGGAGCGGATGGAAAAGCTGAAGGCTGCTGTAAATGAATTTGATCGTTACCAGCAACTGATGCGTGCCCGTGACCGGTACGATTTTGACGATATGATCAACTGGGTGATCAGGGCATTTGAGGAAAATACCAACCTGCTTGCCCGCTACCAGGAACGGTTTCTGTATGTACTGGTTGATGAATACCAGGATACCAGCGGTACGCAAAACAGGCTGGTGGAGTTGCTGATCAGTTACTGGGATAAGCCCAACGTGTTTGTGGTGGGTGATGATGACCAGAGTATTTACCGTTTCCAGGGTGCGAACGTGGAAAACATGCTCACGTTTGCCAATAATTACCAGCATGACCTGATGACCGTGGTGCTTACCAGCAACTACCGCTCTACACAACCCATACTGGATATTTCAAAAGCACTGATAGACCGCAATAGCGAGAGACTGGTGAAGCAGATTGAAGGGTTATCGAAAAACCTGCGGTCCAGTAACTGTAATCTCAGTCATTTAACACATGAGCCGTTAATACATGAGTATGAAACGCCGCGGCAGGAAATGACAGGTATTACCCTACAGGTGCAGCGATTGCTGGAGCAGGGCGTGCCGGCAGGTAAGATTGGCATCATTTATAAAGAGAATAAATACGGTGAGGAACTGGCGCAGTATTTTAAACTGCGTAACCTGCCTGTGTATAGTAAACGCAGCATGAACCTGCTGCATGTGCCGCTGGCACAAAAGATAATACTGGTATTGCGTTACCTGGCAGCGGAGCATGATATACCCAATGGTGGTGGTGAAATGCTGTTTGAAATATTGCATTTTGATTGGTTTGGCATTCCGCCAATGGAAATAGCCAGGCTGAGCATTGAAGTGGCTGACAGGCAGTTCAACAATAACAATAAAACTTCTCTGCGACAATTACTGTATGAGAAGATCACGAGACCGCCTGCTAATCTTTTTGACCAGGGCGTTCATCCCGGCCTGCAAAAAGCGGGTAAGGCATTGGAAAAGCTGATGGCTGATACTGTGAATGTGACCCTGCAACAGCTTTTTGAAAACATTATCCGTGAAGCAGGTGTGCTGAGCTTTGTGATGAAAAGCCCGGAACGCATCTGGTTTATGCAGGTGATCACTGCACTGTTTGATTTTGTGAAAGAAGAAACACACCGTAACCCGCTGCTGAACCTTGCCCAACTGGTTAATATTATTGACCTAATGGAAAAAGAAGGGCTGACGCTACCCTTAACACAGGTAGCGGGCAGCGATAAAGGCGTGAACCTGCTTACTGCACATGGCTCTAAAGGATTGGAATTTTTGTATGTGTTCTTTGCCGGTTGTAATGCTGCTTCCTGGGAGAAGAAACGTAAGCCGGGTGGGGGCTATAAATTGCCCGATACTGTTTTTTCGAGCAACGCGGAAGGCTCGAATGAGGAGGAGCTGCGTCGCCTGTTTTATGTAGCGCTTACGCGTGCAGAGCAGCACCTGTTTATTTCCTATAGCCAGTTTAAGAATGATGGTAAATCATTGCTGGAGCCTTCTATGTTTATTGCAGAGATACGGGATCAATACCCATTGCCGGTTGAAAAAATAGTGCTGGAAGATACGGTGCAGGCCGATTTCCAGGCGCTGGCATTTGAAGAAGGCGCTGCCCCTGAAATAAGTCGTATTGAGGAAGAGTTTGTAAGCCGTTTGTTGGACAAGTTTGTAATGAATGTAACGGCACTGAACAATTACCTGAGGTGTCCGCTGGAGTTTTACTTTAAAAACCTGGTAAGGATTCCCTCACCTAAAAACGAGGCTACAGAGTTTGGCTCGGCAGTACACTTTGCGCTGGAAAGATTATTCCGCCGCATGCAGGATAATAATAACCAGTTTGCTTCGAAGGAAGTATTTATTGACGACTTTAACTGGTATATGCATCGTCATCGTGAGAGCTTTACCCGTGAACAATTTGCCCGCAGGCTGGAATACGGTCACGAGGTGCTGAGCAATTATTATGACACCTACATTTATTCCTTTAATAAAATTGTTGCTATTGAGCGCAGTATAAAACAGGTGGTAAATGATGTGCCGCTGAAAGGTAAGCTGGACAAACTGGAGTTTGATGGGAAGGCAGTGAATGTAGTGGATTACAAAACCGGTGATCCTGATAAAGCGAAAGAAAAACTGAGAGGCCCTTCTGAAAAAGATCCCAATGGTGGGGATTACTGGCGACAGGCTGTATTTTATAAAATACTGGTCGATCATCACGAACGGGGCTGGCAGGTGATCAGTACGGAGTTTGATTTTATTGAGCCGGATAAGAAGAAGGCCTACCGGCGCGAAAAAATAGTGATTACCCCTGCTGATATTACCACCGTGAACCAGCAGATAGCTAATGTATGGCAAAAGATACAGGCGCATGATTTTTATACCGGCTGTGGTAAGGAGGATTGCCACTGGTGCCGGTTTGTGAAAACCAACAACATGGCTGTAGCCCTTCATAGCCTGCAGGAAGAAGATGAAGTGCAGGATTAACAGGATTTTGATACATTATTAAGAAGCTCTTTACCCCGCAAACAAAATAAACCCATTAAGTTTGCAACCTCCTTAGGGAGTTTATAACAATGAAACCGAGTAATTTATTAATAATACTGCTGCTTATTTCTGCTGCAGCCGCAAGTATAACCACCACTACCGGGTGCGCTAATATTATTCCGCCAAGTGGTGGACCAAAAGATACCCTGGCGCCTGTGCTGGTATCTGCACGCCCTGTTGACTCTGCCAGGAACTTTACCGGCGATAAGATTGTGCTGACCTTTGATGAATATGTGCAAACGCTGGACAATACAACTGAGAATGTGATCTTTTCCCCCACACCTAAAAGGGAGCCGATCTATGAGTCGCACCTGAAAACCGTGACCATACGCATCAAAGACACATTGCAGCCCAATACTACTTACTCCATTTCGTTTGGTAATGCCATCAAGGATGTGAACGAAAATAATGTGCTGAAGAACTTTTCTTATGTATTCAGTACAGGGCCTGCCATTGATTCGCTCACCTTATCAGGTAAGGTAATTGTTGCAGAAACAGGTAAGGTAGACTCCACGCTGATAGTAGGTTTGTACACCAATATGGATGATTCTGCAGTAGTGAAAGAGAAACCACGTTACATTACCCGTGTTAACAGGGAAGGAAGTTTTACATTTCATAACCTGCCGCAGGCCACTTTCGCCATTTTTGCGATGAAGGATGAGGGTAGTTCTAAAAAATATACAAGTCGCACGCAGTTATTTGGCTTTTCCGATTCTACTGTGACCTCCGGTGTAGCCTCCACGCCTACTACGCTCTATGTATTTGTGGCTAAAGAGGATAAACAGCCGCTTAAATCGAGCATTGCATCAGCTGTTCCCAAGCCCCAGGGCGGTAAAAATGCGGCCGCTGACAGAAGATTGCGGTTAAGCAGTAACCTGACTGGCACCGACCTGGATCTGTTGAGTAACTTTGAATTATCATTTTCGACTGCACCGTACAAATACTTTGATTCTACCAAGGTTCAGTTTACTACCGACAAGCTGGAGCCTATAAAAGGCTATCATTATGAAAGAGATACCAGCAATAAAAAGATTACACTGGTGTATAACTGGAAGCCTGATACTCATTATAAGCTGATCCTGGACTCTACTTTTGCAGAGGATACCCTTGGACATAAGTTGCTGAGAACAGATACCATTGAAATTCATACGAAGAAAGAAAGTGAATATGCTGAGGTGAGGTTACGGTTTACCAACCTGGATCTTTCTAAAAACCCGGTACTGCAATTTGTACAAAGCGATAAAGTGATGAAGTCGCATGTGTTTACCAGCAAAGAGTTTTATGCAAAACTGTTTGTTCCCGGTGAATATGAACTGCGCATCTTGTTTGATGAAAATAAGAACGGGATCTGGGATACCGGTGAGTACTTTACCCATCCCCGGGTACAGCCGGAAAAAGTAATTCCTGTTTCGCGAAAGATCAATGTGAAGATGAACTGGGAGAATGAGATTGATATTACGTTGTAAGGGATACAGTTTCGGGTTTAAAGTTTAAGGTTTCGGGTTCTGAAAATTTGAGATTGCAACTATTATTCGTGAGCCGGGAAAGAAGTTTCAGGATATGGGATACTAGATAGTGAAGGCAACTGCAAATTGCCAACTTTCTTAAGGCTAACGCCTAAAACCTAATTCCTATATTCGCGCATCTGTCATTTCCCTGGTTAACTTGTCAACCCGTCAACTGATATCAGCCCCGTACTTCTAACTTCGTATTTCGTACTTGCCTGTGCCTTGAACCTTGTTCCTTTCTTTTATCTTTGCACCATGCAATTCTCTTCTGGTTTATTGGAAAATGCGGTAAATGAATTTGCCAAACTGCCTGGTATCGGTAAAAAGACCGCATTGAGGCTGGTTTTGCATTTGCTGAAACAGGAACCGGAAAAAGTGAATGCGTTTGGTGAAACCATTATGCGTATGCGGCAGGAGATCAAATTCTGCCAGCGTTGCTATAATGTAGCCGATACGGAGATCTGTGCTATCTGCGCCAATAACATGCGCCGTCAGGAACTGATCTGTGTAGTGGAAAGCATTCGTGATGTAATTGCCATCGAAAGCACCCAGCAGTACAATGGCATCTATCACGTACTGGGAGGCATTATTTCGCCACTGGATGGTATTGGTCCCGACCAGTTGACCATTGAGGCATTAGTGGCCCGCATTCCCAAAGAAAATATTGAAGAGCTCATATTTGCCCTTAACCCCAATATCCAGGGCGATACTACTATTTACTATATTCAGAAGAAGCTTCAGCACCTCCCGGTGAAGATCACTACCATTGCCCGTGGAATTGCGTTTGGCGGCGAACTGGAATATGCCGACGAAATGACCCTGGCCCGCAGTATTACCAACAGGTTGCCGGTGGAGAAGTATATGCAGTAACTGTTACGGGTTTTGAGTTTCGGGTTTCGGGAGCGTGAAATCGTGGATCGGCAGACGGCAATCGGCAAAGACAATTTCAGGTTACAGGTTTCAAGTTTCAGGTTCTTCTGTTCGGTCTTGCCTTCGATATTCAAAATTCAATATTCAGCGTTCAATATTTCCTGCGTGGGCCTTATGCCTTGCTTCTTGTTCCTTGATCTCTCATTTTCAGCCCCTTATTTCTCGTTTCAACCCCTTTGTTATTATCCGGACATACTGTAACTTTGCCTGCGCATTACAGGCGGATTTGTTTATTGTTCGGCCTGTAGCCGGTGGAAAAGCCGGTCAACTGAACTAATAAACGCCAGGAAAATACCCGCCACAAGGTTTCTCCCCGTTTATTCCGTTTGGTTCACGTTATACATGTTGTGTTATTGCTATGCCTTTATGAAAGGCTGTTGGCTGCGTATACGCATGTTGACGAAACCTTATTGATTTACCAAACCTCCCGCCTGAGCGGAAGAGAAAGGAGCTAAGCATGAAAACGATACAGGATTGTCTCAAAGAACGCATTCTTGTTATTGATGGCGCAATGGGTACCATGATCCAGCGCTATAAACTTACCGAAGCAGATTACAGGGGCGAACGTTTTAAAGACTGGCACTCTGACCTGAAAGGTAATAATGACCTGCTGAGTATTACGAAACCCGAGGTTATCAAAGCGATCCATAAAGAATACCTGGATGCCGGTGCCGATATTATTGAAACAAACACTTTCAGTAGTACCAACATTGCACAGGCTGACTATGATATGCAATCGCTGGCTTATGAGCTGAATGTAGCTTCGGCCAGGTGTGCCCGCGAAGCCATTGCTGAGTTTAATGCAGGGTTACCTGCCGATGCTGTGAAGCCCCGTTTTGTAGCAGGCGCTATTGGTCCCCTGAATAAAACCCTCTCACTGTCGCCCGATGTAAATAACCCGGGTTACCGGGCTGTTACTTTTGATGAAGTAGTAGATGCTTATTATGAGCAGATAAAAGGCCTGGTGGATGGCGGTGCAGATGTATTACTGATAGAAACAATCTTTGATACGTTAAATGCCAAAGGTGCCATCTATGCCATCAAGAAGTATTTCCGCGATGAGCAAAGGCCTTCTTTACCGGTAATGATCAGTGGTACTATTACTGATGCATCCGGCAGAACACTGAGCGGACAAACGCTGGAAGCATTTTATACTTCTGTAATGCATGCAAGGCCACTGAGCATTGGCCTTAACTGTGCGCTTGGTGCACAGGAAATGCGTCCACACATAGAAGAGTTATCGCAGATAGCAGGTTGTTATGTGTCTGCTTATCCCAATGCCGGCTTGCCCAATGCTATGGGTGAATATGATGAAACACCTGAAGAAACAGCTCACTTCCTGGAAGATTGGGCTAAAGAAGGCTTTGTGAATATTGTGGGTGGCTGTTGCGGTACTACGCCTGCGCATATCAGGCATATAGCAGATCATGTGAAGACGTTGAAACCACGGGAGTTGCCGGTGATGGAGACTGCTTTGTAAATTTTTAAACCACAGAGGCACTTATGACACAGAGGAGCACAGAGCAATTTTTCAGAGCTATTTCTGAGAAAGAAAACCTGCTAGCTAAAGAAGTGGTGAATATTGCATTCAAATTACACAAAGCTCTTGGTCCGGGTTTATTGGAGAGTGTTTATTCTAAGTGTTTCTGTTATGAGTTGGAAAGAAGGCAGATTCCATTCGTAAAACAGCAATTAGTGCCAATTCATTATGAGGGTTTGTTGATAGACGAAGGGTTAAGGCTTGATATACTGGTAGATGATCTGTTGATAGTGGAATTGAAGGCGCAGGAAAATTTTCATCCTGTATGGGAAGCTCAGTTGTTAAGTTATTTAAAATTGACAGGAAAAAGAATTGGTTATCTAATCAATTTTCATGTTCCGTTAATGAAAGATGGATTTAAAAGATTCGTTTTATAATCTCTGTGAACCACTGTGACGCTGTGTCTCCGTGGTTCAAAAAAAGCACAGCATGAACATTATTAAGCCGTATTTGCGTCTTTCTGGTCTGGAGCCGTTGGTTGTTCGTCCGGAAACGAATTTTGTAAACGTAGGTGAGCGAACGAATGTAACGGGGTCTAAAAAATTTGCACGTCTTATACGCGAACAGCAGTATGAGGAAGCACTGAGCGTTGCCCGCCAGCAGGTGGAAAATGGCGCACAGGTGCTGGATGTGAACATGGATGACGCGTTGCTGGATGGCGTTCAGGCTATGACAAAGTTCATTAACCTGGTACAGAGCGAGCCTGATATTGCTAAGATCCCCATCATGCTCGATAGCTCTAAGTTCGAGATCATTGAGGCCGGTTTAAAATGTGCCCAGGGAAGATGTATTGTGAACTCTATCTCAATGAAAGAAGGAGAGCAGAAGTTCATTGAACAGGCTATCATTTGCCAGGCCTATGGTGCTGCCGTGATCGTAATGGCCTTTGATGAAGTAGGCCAGGCCGATACGAAACAAAGGAAAGTAGAGATCTGTCACAGGGCCTATAAGATCCTTACAGAGAAAGTAGGCTTCGATCCGCAGGATATTATTTTTGACCCTAACATCTTTGCCGTAGCCACAGGTATTGAAGAGCATAATAACTATGCTGTTGACTTTATAGAAGCTACCCGCGAAATAAAAAGGCTGATGCCGCTTACTAAAGTGAGTGGTGGTGTCAGTAATATCTCTTTCTCATTCCGTGGCAATGATCACGTACGTGAAGCCATGCACTCGGTATTCCTGTACTACGCTATCAAAGCTGGTATGGATATGGGCATTGTAAACGCGGGGCAGTTGGTGATCTACGATGAGATAGAACCTATGCTGCGCCAGTTGTGCGAAGATGTACTGCTGAACCGTAATAACGAAAATAATGAGGCTACTGACAAACTCATAGCCTTTGCGGAAACGGTAAAGGCAAAAGGAAAAGAAGTTGTAAAGGATGAAGCATGGAGAAATACCACCGTGGAAGAGCGTTTGAAGCACTCCCTGGTACATGGTATTACGGAATATATTGATGCTGATACTGAAGAGGCCAGGCAGAAATATCCTAAACCACTCGATGTAATTGAAGGTCCGTTAATGGATGGAATGAACGTGGTAGGTGACCTGTTTGGTGCGGGTAAAATGTTTTTGCCACAAGTGGTAAAGAGTGCCCGTGTGATGAAAAAGAGCGTAGCTGTATTAACCCCTTATATTGAAGAGGAGAAGGCATTGAGACTACAGTCTGGTAATGGTAGCAGTGAGGCAAAGGGTGCTGCCAAGATATTGCTGGCAACCGTAAAAGGGGATGTGCATGATATCGGTAAAAACATTGTAGGCGTTGTATTGGGCTGTAATGGTTATGATATTGTGGATCTTGGTGTAATGGTGCCTGCAGATAAAATACTGGAAACAGCAGAGAGAGAGAAAGCTGATATCATTGGTTTAAGTGGCCTGATCACTCCTTCGCTGGATGAAATGGTGCACGTGGCACATGAAATGAAAAGAAGGGGTATGAAGCAGCCGCTGCTGATCGGTGGTGCCACTACTTCACGTATGCATACGGCCGTTAAAATTGCACCTCAATATGACAATGGTGTAGTACATGTACTGGATGCGTCAAGAAGCGTTACGGTAGCTGGTTCTTTGCTGAGCGATGAACAGAAGGGAAACTTTCTTGATGGGATCAGTAAAGAATATAACAAGCTGAAGGAAGATTTTGCCAATAAGAAGACTGTCAAACAATACCTGGCTTTCCCTGATGCGGAAGCCAATCCGGTAAAGATCGAATGGGATAATTATACACCTCCGGTACCTGCATTTACCGGTACCAAAGTGTTTGACAACTATGACCTGGCCGATTTGAGGAAGTATATAGACTGGCAACCCTTCTTTATTTCATGGGAAATGCATGGCAAGTTTCCGCAGATATTGAGTGATGAAGTAGTAGGTAAAGAGGCCACCAAGTTATACAACGATGCTAACCTGCTGCTGGATAAGATCGTTGCTGAAAAATGGCTTACGCCAAGAGGTGTGGTTGGTTTCTGGCAGGCAGATCGCGTAGCACCTGACACTGTTGAACTGTACAATACCGGTGCACCTTTGAAACTGGAATTTTTACGTCAGCAGATAAAGAAAGCTGCGGGGCAGCCGAATCTTTCACTGGCTGATTTTATAAAACCATTACAATCGGGTGCTCAACCGGGCAACGACTATATCGGGGCGTTTTCTGTTACTATCAGTGGTATAGAGTCTCACCTGAAACGTTTTGAAGCAGCACTCGATGATTACAACAAGATCATGCTGCAGGCCCTGACCGATCGTTTTGCAGAAGCATTTGCAGAAGCGCTTCATGAAAGAACGAGAAAGGAATTGTGGGGTTACCAACAACAGGAACTATTGACAAACGAACAACTGATCAAAGAAGAATATGTAGGTATCCGCCCTGCGCCGGGTTATCCTGCCTGTCCTGACCATACTGAAAAATATAAGTTATTTAACCTGCTGGGAGGCGAAGAAACTACCGGCATTCATCTTACAGAATCATTAGCTATGTATCCTGCTGCATCTGTGTGCGGTTGGTACTTTTCGCACCCGCAAAGCCAGTATTTTGGTATAGGTAAAATTCAGAAAGACCAGGTAGTGGATTATGCGGCGCGTAAGGGAATAACTGTAGAGGAAGTAGAGAAATGGTTGCGTCCGGTACTGGAATATGACGTATAGTGGCAGATATTTCAGCAGAATAGTATCTTTGCGGCACCTAAAGCCGACCTATCCGTTAAACTTGTAGAACTTATGTTGAGTAGAAAGGTTAGAAAAACGATCCTGGTTGTATTAGCATTTGCACCGTTTTTAGTAAAGGCTCAAAGTGGTCGCACCCGTAAAGGGGAGTTTTATTTTTCGTGGGGTTATAACAAGGAGTGGTACACCCGCAGTAATTTAAGAGTTACACAGCCTGAGTTAGGTAACGACTATACCTTGCGCCGCGTAAAGGGGCATGACCATCCCGGATGGGATGAGGGCCTTTTTGGAAAAGCACTCACAATTCCACAGTACAACTATCGTATCGGTTATTTCTTTGGTGACAAGCATGATCTTGGTATCGAGATCAACTTTGACCATACCAAATACATCATTACTGATGGAAGTAGTGTAGGTATCAAAGGTCGTCTGAACGGCAAGGGTGTTGATAGTACGATCAACTTCTCTGAAGGCAATGGCTTTTTCTATTATCTGAATAATGGCGCTAATTTTCTGCTGATCAATATCGTAAAACGCTGGCACTGGTATGCCAACCAAAGCAATTCAATCAAAATTGATGCATTGGGTAAGTTTGGTGTAGGCCCTGTAATTCCGCACGTGGAGAATAGCTTCTTCGGAGATAAGAATGAGCCTCATTTCCAGATTGGTGGATGGAATACCGGTATAGAAGGCGCACTGCGTTCAACCTTCTTTAAACATGTATACCTGGAGTTTGCCGGTAAACTGGATTACGCACGTTACTCTGGTTTGCGCATTTACAAAGGTCATGCAAAGCAGGCTTTTGGTACTGCTGAAATTATCCTGAACCTGGGTATTACTTTATAAAGAACGAATTCATAAAAACGAAGGACGAATAAGAATATCTTATTCGTCCTTCGTTTTTTTATACTACTTATGTTATTATTATCTGCCAGCCGCTTTTTTACTCTGGCGTGCTTCGCGGGCATCATTCCATCCTACTGCCAGATATATCAGAATAATAACCTTGGCTATAATTCCTCCAAGAGATCTTATGCTGCCGGTACCAAGCTGAAATATGATTAAAGCTGTAAAGAGAACCAGCGCTACAGATAGGGCTTCAAGTGGGTTGGTTGATGCCCATAGCCCTAGTGCTGTAAAGATCAATGCTATCACCGTGTATACGCCCAGATCAAATAGCCAATTCTCATCGTTTGATGCAAAGGCTATTATCAATCCGCCTATAAATTGTAAAGCAGCTACAATGAATAATGCATTACGGGCCCTGCTTAGGTTTTTGTCATATTCTCTGCTCTGGAAATCTGTGTCAGAAAATATTGAGCTTTGCTCAGGTTGATTGGTTTTGGGGGTTTGGTCCATATTGGGAGGGTTTATAAACGACCGGGTTCTATGTTCCGTATTCTATCTTTTCTCAAACAACCACCACAGACGCTTACGGGGCTTCACTACATAATTCTGTTTTATATAAGTCTGAATATGCTGCATGGCTTCATCAATGCTGTCTGTAAGCAATACCAGCTTCATATCTTCCGGACTGATGGTGCCCTGGGCTGCCATATCTTCCAATGCTTCCCATAATTTGGCGTAATACTCTTTGCCAAAAAGTACCATCGGAAACTGTGTAATGGTTTTGGTTTGAATAAGCGTAAGGGTTTCAAAAAACTCATCCATTGTACCAAAGCCACCGGGTAAGATCACAAAAGCGTAGGAGTATTTTACCAGGATCACCTTCCGGATAAAGAAGAAGGGAAAAGTGATTGTTTTATGGAGGTATGGGTTGGGATGTTGCTCAAAGGGCAGCTGAATATTACACCCTACTGACTCTCCTCCGTTCTCGAAGGCGCCACGATTGGCTGCTTCCATAATACCCGGGCCACCACCTGTCATGGTGGTTAAACCTGCTTCTGCAATGCGTTTACCAAACTCACGGGCTGCTTCATAATAAGGATGATCTTCCTTAAACCTTGCAGACCCGAATACGGTAACGCAAGGACCCACAAAATGCAGGGTGCGGAAGCCCTTGATGAATTGAGTAAAAACCTGCCAGGCAAATTTTAGCTCATAGGTACGGGGCTTGGGGCCGTCGAGGTAAATCTGTTCCCGTGGTGGGATAATAGGTTCGATCTTGGTTTTCGTTGATGCTGCTTCCATATCAATAATGTAAATTGCCAGGCAATTTAAAAAAATAATTTCATGCGTATTATCAGTTATAACGTCAACGGCATTCGTGCTGCCATGAACAAGGGGTTGGTTGACTGGCTTAAATCCGACCCTGCTGATATTATCTGTTTCCAGGAAACGAAAGCACATAAAGACAATGTAAATCACCAATTGTTTACTGAACTGGGATATCATGACTACTGGTTCCCGGCTCAAAAGAAAGGTTACAGTGGTGTTGCTGTGCTTACTAAAATACAACCAGATAACGTTGTGTATGGTACAGGACACAATACCAGTGATGAAGAGGGAAGAGTGATCCAGCTTGACTTTGGTGATGTGCGCCTGATCAATGCTTATTTCCCTTCCGGCACATCAGGCGATCTGCGGCAGGCATTTAAATATCAATGGCTGGATGAGCTACACACCTACCTGAAAGAGTTACAAAAGAAGCACCCGAAGCTGATATTGTGTGGTGATTATAATATTGCTCATAAGGACATAGATATTCACGATCCGAAAGGAAATAAGAAGAGCAGCGGTTTTTTGCCTGAAGAAAGAGAATGGATGGATAAGTTCTTCGCTTCCGGCTGGACAGATAGTTTCCGTGAGTTTCATAGTGAACCACATCGCTATAGCTGGTGGAGCCAGCGTTTTCCAAGCGTACGTTTGCAGAATAAAGGTTGGCGTATTGATTACATCAACGTAACGGATACGCTTAAAAAGTCATTAAAAGGTGCGGATATCTATCCTGATGTAAAGCATAGTGACCATTGCCCTGTGTATGTGGAGCTGAAGCCGTAAGGGGTGTGAAACGTGAAAGGAATACCGGATATCACTTATCTGCAGCTAGGTATTATACATCCGGCATCCATATTAAATATCTTTTTCTATCATCCGGTAAACAGAATCTTCTCCATGATTGTATATAATAACACCGTAAAAATTCATCCGGCTATTGAAAAGGCCTGGGTGCAATGGCAGCAGCAGGTGCATATACCGGCCATAATGGCTACAGGCAGGTTTACAGATTATAAAATGTTCCGATTACTGGAGCAGGATGAAGAAGAAGGTATTACTTATGTGATACAATATTTCAGTCCTTCACAGCAAGAGTACGAGCAGTTTATTGAACAACATGCTGCGTTATTGCAACGGCAGGCACAGGAAAGATGGGGTGATCTGTTCATTGCTTTTCGCACGGTAATGCAGGTTGTGAACTAGGTGTGGATAATATTATTTAAGATTAGGCGGTATTAAAATAGTTTGTATATTCCTCGCAAACCCGCTACAGTAATGGGTTTCAGCGATTTTCCCGTGAAACATAGTGCCAGCCTGCGTTTCAGCGTGTAGAGTAAAAACACGATGACATGATGTTAAAAACTGAAAACGGTAAAATCCTTGTCCCAAGCGGGTTGTAGCATTTTCCGAAATGTTAATTTTCAGACAGAAAAATTTTGTTGAAATCAAAAAGCGGCTAAATTTGTTCTGCCTTAAATATTTAAAACATTACACTATGAACAAAGCTGAATTGATCGCGAAGCTTGCTGATGATGCAGGCGTTACAAAGACTCAGGCAAACGCTGCTCTGGATTCTTTTATTGAAGCAGTTACTAAAACACTGAAAGGTGGTGGTAAAGTTACACTGGTAGGTTTTGGTACTTTCTCTGTATCTAAAAGAGCTGCTCGTAACGGCCGTAACCCTCAGACAGGTGCTGTGATCAAAATCAAGGCTAAAAAAGTAGCCCGTTTCAAAGCAGGTAAAGAACTGCAGGCTAAATTATAATTGCTGCATCTTCCGCATGCTGGCTCCGATACTGGAACGTAAAGCAAATAAGCTCGTTAAAGTATCGGAGCTTTTTTTTACTTTTGCAGCCTATTTATAACCGTTCAATAAAACTCATTTTATGGGCAGAGGTGATAAAAAAACCAAAAAAGGTAAAATTTTCAAAGGTTCTTTTGGCAAATCAAGATCAGCCAAAACCAAGAAAGTAGCTAAGAAAAAAGGCTAACTTATACGTTGACGGGTTGAAAAGTTGATGCTACGTTGTTATTATCAGTCTTTCAACTTGTCAACACTTACCTTTTTAAGATTTCTTATTTCTTGTTTCTGATTCCTTCAGGGCGGAATGTGTTTTGATCTTTCGCTTTTGTAGTTGAGAGTATGTGATGAAGTAATCTGCTTATTTCAATCCTTTCTCATTTTGCATTCTCCATTCCTCATTTGCCCTTTCTCAGGGGGCCAATCGTTCGATCTTCCAGCTTCCATTTTCCAGTAATGTATATAGCAGCCTGTCGTGTAAGCGGCTGGGACGTCCCTGCCAGAACTCAATGGAGGATGGTTTTACACGGTAGCCACCCCAGTGTCCGGGACGGGTTAAGGGCTGGTGCTGAAACTCTTCAGTCATTTTTTTCTCTCTTTCTTCCAGCCAGTGGCGGCTTTCAATAACCTGGCTTTGTGGTGAGGTCCACGCGCCTATACGGCTGCCTTCCGGGCGGCTGTTAAAATATTCATCACTTTCTGCCTCACTTACCTTTTCTACAATGCCTGTAATACGAACCTGGCGTTCCAATTCTTTCCAGAAAAACACCAGGCAGACCTGCGGATGTACACCCAGTTGGTGTCCTTTATTGCTCTGGTAATTGGTAAAAAAAGTAAAGCCGTTCTCGCTATATCCTTTCAGTAATACGATACGTGCGGCGGGAGAGCCGTCTGCAGCAACCGTAGCCAGTGTCATGGCGTTTACCTCATCGATAGAACTGTGGATAGCTTCTTTCCACCATTTATCGAACTGGGCAACAGCTGTGGCTTCGGCATCACTTTCGTTCAGCGATTGGAGCTTATAATCTTTACGGATATCAGCAACGGTTTGCAGCATAATGTATCATTGAGAATACAAAAATAAACAGAGAGAAAATAATAGCGTATGATTTTTGTCAGGCGAGGGTGAGTGGTCAGTTGTCAGCGGTGAGTGCCCTATAAGTGAATAGTGAATGGTCAATAGTGAAAAGTTACCGGTTACAGGATGCCAGGTGCGGGATTCGAGATAGAACAATTACAAGTTGTCAACTGCTAGCTGTTCTTTTCTTAGCTAACAACTAATTCCTGTTCCTGCATTTTACTTATAACCTATAACTTAAAACTTATAACTTACTCTGGTTGCTCCGGCCTGTTCTGCACCCTGTTCAGCATGGCTTCAATTTCGCTCATGCGTTTTAACTGGTTGTCGAGTTTTTTGTTGTGCTGGGCTATCTGTTGCAGATCATTACTCAGCTCTTCGAGGAAGGTGATCTTTTTAAGGAGTTGCTGACGCTGGAAGTTAGATTCGCGCAGTTTATCTTCTGTATCCGTTAATACGCGGCTCAGGCGCTGGCTTTCTTCTACCATGCCTATGTTGCGTTGTTTCAGCTCATCGTAGTCTTTTACCAGCTTAAAATGGCTCTGCTGCAGTTCTTCATACTCCATATTGCTATGGCGCGACTGCATAAAGTAAAACTCCATTTTCTGTAGCCTGTTTCGCAGGGTGTTGAACTCTTCGTACGATCTTTCCAGTCTGTCCTTCATTTCGCCGGCCAGTAATTGCTGTCCGCGTAGCTGGCTGAGTTCAAGATCTTTGGCATTAAGCGAATTTGCTGCTTCCTGCAGATCAGTCTGCAGGGCTTCATTTGCCAGTAATGCTTCTGCATATTTCTGTTCAGTTTCGCGCAGTGCATTTACCTGGTTCAGCAGTTGAGCAATATAATGGTGATGCTCAGACAGGCTTTCCTGTACATTTTTCAGTTGAGAGAGGTAGCCAGCCTGCCGTGGTAATACTATTTCCTGTGATTCCGGCTCTTCTTCTGTTATCTCCGATTCTTCTTCATCGCCATACTCATTGACAGAAGGGGCTGTATAGTTGTTTTCAAGTACAGTCTGTAGTTCAGCGATCTCTTTTTTCAGCTCTTCAGCCTCCAGTGTAAGTAATTCTTCATTGCCCTTCAGCTCGTCCAGTTCAAGGTTCAATTGCTGAACGATAGCTTCATGCGCATCGCGCTGTTCAAAATACTTGATACGCCATTGGTCTGCCTCAGGTTCACTGATAACAGAATCGGCCAGAACAGAATGTTCGGGTGCAGCGATGGGCATTGAACGGCGGCTGAAAATAAAGAAATGGATGGCAAACCCCAGACCGGCTGCTCCCAGCAGGAAAACGATAATCTCCGGCAGCCCTACAATCATCTGAGTGCTCAATATGACGGGTAATGAATTCATAACGGTTCGGAACTGATCTTTTCCCTATTTAAAGGACGGGATAAAAACAGGACCCTGTTTCTCACCGGATATGAATATTGTAAAAGCTGTACGTGGTACAGATTGATTGAAATTCCGGACAGAAAAATAGTACGGTTGGATAAGATTTACAAGCAAATACATGATAATATTTTTCTATACCTGGTTATCAGGAGGTTACCAACGTACCTACTTTCTCCCCACGGATCACTTTCAGCAGGTTGCCCGGCTTATTCATATCAAATACGATGATCGGCAGCTTATTTTCCATACACAGGGTAAATGCTGTCATGTCCATTACCCGCAGGTTGTTGGATATACATTCCTGGAAGGTGATAACATCGTATTTTTTAGCTGTGGGGTCTTTTTCGGGATCGGCAGTGTAAATACCATCTACACGGGTACCCTTCAGGATCACATCGGCCTGGATCTCGATAGCGCGTAAGGAGCCGGCGGTATCGGTGGTGAAATAAGGGTTACCGGTTCCTGCTCCAAAGATCACTACACGGCCTTTTTCCACGTGACGGATAGCGCGCCTGCGGATATAGGGCTCGGCTATCTGCTCCATTTTGATGGCACTCTGTAAACGGGTATAAACGCCTGTTTTTTCCAGCATTGCCTGCAGGGCCATGCCATTAATTACGGTGGCCAGCATACCCATATAGTCGCCGTGCGCACGTTCAATACCGGTTTCGGCTTCGTTCATTCCACGGTAAATATTGCCGCCGCCAATTACAATGGCAACCTGCACGCCCAGATCAACAATTTGTTTAATATCGCGGGAATATTGATCCAGTACCGCAGGGTCTAATCCAAAACTTTTATCACCCATTAACGACTCGCCAGACAATTTCAACAGAACACGCTTGAACTTTGGTAACATGTGATAGTAGCAGTTTTAAGATGTTTAGATAGCTGTGCAAAGAAAAGATATTTTTTATCAATCTCTGGCTGTTTCTATCCACCATTTATATAAACATGCAGCCGGCAAATATAATTTTAATACCATAGCGGGTTTTCGCCGGAACAGGAAAACAGCTTACCTTGTTTGTACCGTTGCCGAATATAAAAAATGTTTATATGGATACTATTTCCGTTGAACAATCGCTTGCCCGATTACAGCGTTACTACGAAAGTGGCGCTACCCGCAGCTATGCTTTCCGTAAACAACAATTGCAGAAGCTGAAAAATGCATTGCTGCAACATGAAACTGCTATTCAGCAGGCTTTGTATGCCGACCTTAAAAAAAGTCCGGAAGAGTGCTGGGTTACTGAAACTGGTTTTGTTATTACTACCATCAACAGCCTGTTAAAAAATCTCAGGGGCTACATGCAACCAGAAACGGTGTTTACCAACCTGGCCAATCAACCATCTTCCAGCTATATTTTGCGCGAACCATTGGGGGTAGTACTCATTATTGCTCCGTGGAATTACCCCTTACAGCTGTTGCTTACGCCATTGGCAGGGGCTATTGCGGCCGGCAATTGCGTGGTAGTAAAACCGAGTGAGTTTGCTCCCGCTACTGCGGCGGTGATGCAGCGTATTATTGAGGCAGTTTTTGAGCCTCAGTATATTTTTTGTGCTACAGGCGATGGTGAAACGGTGGTGCCGGCAATGATGAATGCTTTCCGGTTTGACCATATATTTTATACCGGTAGTACGGCTGTAGGCAGAAAGATCTACCAGGCCGCGGCAGACAAACTGATACCCGTTACACTGGAGCTGGGTGGTAAAAGTCCCTGTGTAGTGGAAAGCGATGCCAATATTGCTATAGCAGGGAAACGCATAGCGTTGGTGAAATTTTCCAATGCAGGACAAATGTGTGTAGCGCCGGATTATGTACTGGTGCATCACTCGCAAAAAGATGCATTGATCGGTGCATTGCAGAGTAGTATCCGGCAATTTTTTTCAGAAAACCCCGGTGAGGATTATAATTACGGAAAGATCATCAATGAAAAACAGTTCAACCGGCTGGTAAGCTATTTACAGCAAGGCAGGGTGGTACATGGGGGCAGGCATGATATTGATAAACTGTATATAGAGCCTACGATCATTACTGATATTGCTGCTAATGCACCGGTGATGCAGCAGGAGATCTTTGGACCTGTATTACCTGTGATTACTTTTGACACACAGGAGGAAGCATTGGCTATTATTAAAAATAATCCTAACCCGTTGGCTTTTTACGTGTACACCTCCGATACAGGTAAAGAAAAGAGCTGGCTGGAAAAAGTATCCTTTGGCGGTGGTTGTGTGAACAATTCAGGGTGGCACCTGTTGAATCATTACCTTCCGTTTGGTGGCAGGGGTAATAGTGGTATTGGCGCTTATCATGGCCGGGATGATTTTGAAGTGTTCAGTCACCGGAAATCAGTCATGAAAACGCCTACCTGGTTTGACCCGGCAGTGAAATATCCACCATTTAAAGGCAAGCTGAAATTGTTTAAGTGGCTGATACGATAGTGAATGGTGAATGGTCAATAGTGAATGAATGCCCGACCAACATTGCTCATTTTCTCTGTTTCATTTTTTAATACTTCTGACATGACCATACGACAACAAATAACAAAAGCAGTATATCCATTGATCCTGGGCCTTACCAAACTGATGGGTAAGAATACCAAAGTGCTGGTAAATAAAGGCGATGTCCCGCCGGCTAAGTCATTTTACGATCTGTCTGTGCAGTTGAATAATGGCCAATCATTGCCGATGGAAACATACAAAGGCAAAAAGGTATTGCTGGTGAATACAGCTTCCGATTGCGGATATACGCCACAGTACAAAGATCTGCAGAAGTTATATGAAGCGTATAGCGATAAGCTGGTGATCATTGGTTTTCCGGCGAACGATTTCAGGGAGCAGGAAAAAGGGAGTGATGAACAGATCGCCCAGTTTTGCGAGGTGAATTTTGGCGTAACATTTCCGCTTGCTAAAAAGAGTACGGTTATAAGGACAAATGATCAGCATCCTGTTTTTAACTGGCTTACACATAAAGACCTTAATGGCTGGAATGATATTGAACCTACGTGGAATTTTTCGAAATACCTGGTGAGTGAGGAGGGTGTGTTGATGTATTATTTTGATCCTTCTATTTCGCCAACAAGTGAAGAGATAATAAAAGCCGTAGATAAATAAACAACTTTCCATACAACAACAAAGAGCGCATGATCTCATGCGCTCTTTGTTGTTAATATCATTTGCCGGTTATTTAATAAAAGGAATACTGAAAGGGTAGCGGTAGAATTCGCCATTGTTGGCACGTACACCGGCGATCACTGCCAGGATCCATGCCACAAGATTGATAATACCGAGAATACCTGCAAAGCCAAATCCGCCACCAAACCCTGCAAAGGGGCTTCCCCAGAAAATACCAAACCCTACTGTGCTGGCAATAATAATTCTGCCAATGATATTTATTATAAAGATCGTTAACTGGAAATTGACAGAGGCCTTACCGTGTTCATCAATTTCGGGCAGTTCATTCTTTTTGATCTGCCAGATGATCAATGGTCCCAGTATGCTGCCCAGCCAGAAAAGGAGTCCTGCAAGAGCACCAAGATGGCATAACATTGACCATGTGCGTACCTGTTGTGAGCGGGTTTCCATTTCGTATTGTTTTACTTAAGTTACTGCAAAAAATACAAAATAAAGCAAGCCGTTTATACATCTTACTGTAACGACTGTTGTTTGTCAAGCAGCAGCGCCATGTCCTTGATCATCGTACATACCTGGAAGTAGAACCGCTTATTGATCTTGTCAAAAGTATCGGTTGGCCTGTGATAATCAGGATGATCTTCTACGCCGAAGTAGATAAAAGGTATTTTGTTTTTGTGGAAAGAGTAGTGGTCAGACTGGTTGGTCCAGTCGTCGCGGCGTCCCTTGGTAGAATCATCATGCCCCATCAGCAGGTTAATGGGCGTTGCTTTCTGGATCTGTTCTACATATTTTTTCAGGAAAGGATAGTGAAAAGTGCCGGATGCATACACCTGGTTGCTATCGTTACGGCTTATCATGTCCAGGCTCACATCGATCATCATTTTATCAAGTGATACAAAAGGATGATCTGCATAGTATTTAGAGCCCTGTAAGCCTCTTTCTTCTGCATCAAAAGTTGCCAATACCAGCGAGTGTAAGGGAGGATGTTGTTTGAAGTATTTTGCCAATGCCATTACGCAGGCTGTGCCGGAAGCATCATCGTCTGCGCCATAGTAGATCTTCCCATCCCGTTTGCCGAGGTGATCATAATGAGCGGAAAGGATTATATAACTATCGGGATAACGTGTTCCTTTGATAACGCCCACTACGTTAGTGCCATTGGTATTGTTATTACTAAAAGTGAAGGGTTGCAAATAGGTGCCGTTTGTTTTGATGAGACCCAATGAATCAAAACGTTTGGCAATGTATTGCTGGGCCATAATGTTACCCGGTGTGCCGGCAGCACGGCCTTCTGTGGCATCTGATGCCAGGAATGCCAGGTCGTTGATGAGTGTGGTACTATCAAGAGATGCTGTGGTTGCCGACTTTGCTTTTGCCGGCTTTTTTGCCTGTGCGTGAGTTTCTTTTGCCAGTACGAGTAATGATATAAGGCTGGCTGCTGTCAATATCCTGGCAGCAGTAAATGAACGTAACACTATCATGTGGTTGAAAATTTAACTGCAATGAAGATAGCAGTTAATAGGCACATTCCTGTAGCTGACTTTGCTGAAAGGTAGTAACAGGGCGTTCGGGAACCATACCGGCAAACTTTACTTTTATCTCATCCAGCACTGTTTCTACCTCCTGCAAGGTTTTTACAGTTACCAGTTGAGTGCGGTATTCTTTGATATGTGGAAGTCCTTTGAGATAGTTGGTATAGTGGCGGCGCATTTCCAGGATGCCCAGTATTTCGCCTTTCCATTCTACGGATTTACGTAAATGGGTACGGCACACTTCTACCCTTTCTTCTATCCCGGGCAGTGGCAATATTTCGCCGGTTTGTACAAAGTGTTTTATTTCCCTGAAGATCCAGGGATAGCCAATGGCGGCGCGGCCAATCATGATGCCGTCTACACCATAACGTCTTTTGTATTCCAGTGCTTTTTGCGGCGAATCAATATCGCCGTTACCAAAAATGGGGATCTGGATACGTGGGTTGTTCTTCACTTTTGCAATTAACGACCAGTCGGCTTCGCCTTTATATAATTGCGCACGCGTACGTCCATGAATCGTTAAGGCTTTAATGCCTACGTCCTGCAGGCGTTCGGCCACTTCTTCAATATTGCGACTGTTATCGTCCCAGCCAAGGCGGGTTTTAACAGTTACAGGCAGATTGGTGGAATCTACAACAGCTTTGGTAAGCCTTGTCATTAGTTCCACATCTTTCAGTACGGCGGCGCCGGCACCTTTGCACACCACCTTTTTAACCGGGCAGCCAAAATTAATGTCAACAAGATCAGGCTGTACGGTAGCTACAATTCTGGCACTCATGGCCATAGCTTCCTCGTCGCCACCAAAGATCTGGATGCCAAAAGGACGTTCAAATTCGGTAAAATCCAGTTTCTGCCGGCTTTTGATGGCGTCACGGATCAATCCCTCGCTGGAAATGAACTCGCTATACATCAGGTCTGCACCATTTTGCTTACATACGTAGCGGAATGGAGGATCACTTACATCTTCCATAGGGGCCAGAAGTAAGGGAAAATCAGGGAGTGATATGTTACCGATCTTGATCATTCTTCAATTGCTGGCTGTTAACCAGTATTTTATACCATTTCAGCAGGGTTCTGTTCTGCTTGCGGCAGTTTTTATCCTTATCTTGCAACCAATAGTTGCTTTTGAGATAAAGCTGCAAATTTACGCACTAATATTTGTTTATACCAGTATATGACAGGCCATTTACGCATTAAATCTCCCAGAACACAATTCGGATTATTCCTGGGACTTTTTGGTTTATGCTACTTATTTACAGGCATTTTTTCACTGCTTATCTGCAACGCTAATCATGTGCCGGTAGTGCCTTCGCAAATTGACTGGAATGATGCCAAAACAATTGGTGTTTTAAAGACCATCCAGGGACTTTCTTCCATCTTCATGTTCTTTTTGCCTGCAGCATTGTTTGCACTGTTTACCTTTTACAGTGGCTATGGTTATTATCTTGGTTTTAAGCCGGCAGAAAAATCGCAGATGTATATTCTTGCTGTAGTTGGCATTTTGCTGGCATTACCATTGGTAGCATTGCTGGGAAAATTCAATGAACAGATTCCCCTTCCGGACTGGCTCAACAATATGGAGAAAGAAGCGGGAGACCAGATACAGGCGTTCTTAAAAATACGTCATGGTTATGATGTGTGGCTGAATGTATTCATCATCGCCTTGCTGCCTGCTATTTGTGAAGAGATGTGTTTCCGCGGCGTGCTGCAACGCATCTGCATCCAGATCTTCAGAAATGCCTGGGTGGGCATTATTGTTACCAGCATTCTGTTCTCTGCATTACATTTTCAGTTCCAGGGATTTTTTCCAAGAATGTTCCTGGGTATTCTGTTGGGAATGTTCTACTGGTATAGCGGTAGTTTGTGGACAAGCATTATAGCGCATTTTGCCAACAATGCTCTACAAGTGATCATTGCTTCTTATATGCCAAAGTATGCAAAACAAAATCCCGATGCTCCCATGCTGGCTGCTTTGGCCTGCACAGTAGTAGTGGGTATTATCCTGTGGTATTACAAAAAGCTGTCTACCGTAACGTATGAGAAAGTATATGGTACAGATGAGCACAGGCGTTTTGAGCATTTTCCGGGCAACTGATCTTACAACATTTTCATCCTATATTCTATTTAACAATGGCGTTGAACCTGGCCACATTCAGAACAAGAGCTCTTACCGCACTGGTATTTGTTGCGGTTATTTTTACAGGATTATTGTGGAACCAGTGGAGTTTCTTCATCCTTTTTAGCATTGTACATTTTGGCTGCTGGATAGAGTTTCAAAAACTACTTGGCCGTATTTACCCGGTATATGCTACCATCAACACTTTTCATAAATATGGGGTGATTGTAGCAGGCTGGTTCTTCATGATGTGGTGCAGTGGAAGCTCACTTGCTATTGGCAGTCTTTCCCTGCACGCAATAGGCCTGTGGGGTGGTTTGATCTGTATGTTCCTGCTGCCGGTTACAGAACTATTATTTGCAGGCAGTATTGAGTTGAAGAATATTGGCTATTCGTTACTTGGCCTGCTGTATATATCGCTGAGCTGGGGATTGATGATGAGTTTAAGAACAAGAGGTCTTATACATCTTGACAGGGGCCAGGGAGATCTAGATCCCGGTATTCTTATTCCCATTGGATTGATCTGTTCTATCTGGATCAACGATACCATGGCTTATATTGTAGGCTCACTGATCGGTAAAACTCCTTTTTCAAAAATATCCCCTAAAAAAACCTGGGAAGGCACGGCGGGTGGTGCCATTCTATGCGTTGTTGCTATTGGTATTGCCGGTCATTATATTGCTCCGTTCAATATCTATGCAGAGGTACATTGGGTGGTAATTGCCTCTATTGCTGCAGTAATTGGTACTGCCGGCGATCTGCTGGAAAGTAAACTGAAACGTATGGCCGATGTAAAGGACAGTGGTTCTATTATGCCTGGGCATGGTGGCTTTTTAGACCGTTTTGATTCCCTGTTACTGGCCACACCGTTTGTATGGCTGTATGTAATATTGTTTATGCAATAACGTTTATCCCCTCACTGTAATACAATTTTGTAGATTTGTAACTTAATTTGAATCAATGACTATTCACAAAGAAGGTTATAAAAGTATCCTGATAACTGCTGTTTTGTTTGCCATTATTAACCTGGCGTCTTTTTATTTCATCAGCTTTAGCCTGCCCTGGTTAAGCTGGCTCATCTTTATCGTTACGCTGGGTTTGCTGCTGTTCATTATGTCTTTCTTCCGCGTACCCAAACGTACACTTACCATTGGTGAAAACTCAATCGTGTGCCCTGCTGATGGTAAAGTAGTGGTAATTGAAGAAGTATTTGACGAAGAGTATTTTAAAGATAAACGTTTACAGCTTTCTGTATTTATGAGCCCTGCCAATGTGCACCAGAACCGTAACCCTGTAAGCGGTGAGGTGGTGTACAATCAATACCACAAAGGCAAGTACCTGGTGGCATGGCACCCCAAATCATCCACAGAAAATGAGCGTCATTCAGTAGTGATCCGCAATGCTAAAGGAGAAATATTGGTAAAGCAGATTGCCGGCGCACTGGCAAAACGTATTGTAAACTACCTGAGCGTAGGGCAGAAAGTAGAGCAAAGTGCAGAAATGGGCTTTATTAAATTCGGCTCTCGTGTAGACCTTTTGTTGCCTGTTGGTACAAAAGTAAATGTACAGCTGAATGAAGTGGTAAAAGGTGGCGTTACTGTATTGGCAACCTGGTAAGTTTTTGTAATTACATCATATTGAGTCCCGCTGTGGTTTATCCGCGGCGGGATTTTTTTTGAAATGAGAAATTAAAAATGTGAAATAAAGAATGAAGAAGTAAATACAAAGGGAGTACGAAATACGAAGTTAAAAGTACGGGTGTCTGATATTAGTTGACAGGTTGAAAGGTTAATAAGTTGACAAGGAAACCAGAACTGCCTTACAGGCAAACTACCAACTTGCATTCCTCGCGGCTTTGCGAACCTTAGCCGTCTTTGCGTGAAACCTGTAACCGGCAGCTTTTCACTATTGACCATTCACTTTTAGCGACCACTCACGACTGACGACTCACGTCTCACAATCAAAAGATACCCTCCAGTTCCTTCAACGAATATACGGTATAGGTAGGTTTTACAGGTATTGAAGCATTGATATGATTTACAAATACATGATCTATCCCGGCATTGATAGCTCCCTGGATATCTGCTTCAAAGCTATCACCGATCATGATGCTGTGTTCGGGTAATGCCTTTGCTTTCTGAAAAGCGTAATCAAAAATTTCTTTATGCGGCTTAAGGCTATTACTTCCTTCGGAGGTGATTACCTCAGTAAAGTATTTGTCCAAGTCTGAGTTTTTGATCTTATGATGTTGAACAGTTTCAAACCCGTTGGTGATCAGGTGCAGTTTATATCCCTTGCCGGTGAGGTAAGTGAGTATTTCATGTGTGTAAGGAAACAGCAACTTGCGTGAAGGCAATAATTCAAGAAAGCGATCTCCCATAGCGCGTGCCAGCTTTTCATCGCCTATCTTAAAATCCAGCAGGGTGCGCCACATACGTTTCCAGCGCAGTTCATCTACTTTAATAAAGCCATTGCGATAACGATCCCACAGCACTTCATTATGAACAAGATAGTTTTTGTGAAATAGGTCAAAATCGTGCACGCCTTTTTCCGCAAGTTGCAGGGTGGTATAAAGATCTTCGAGTGTCTGGCGGCTGTTCGCTTCAAAATCCCACAGGGTATGGTCCAGATCGAAGAAAATATGCTGGTACTTCATGCTGCAAAAATACGAAGCAGGGTGTAAGTAATAAGTTATTAATTCAGTGCAGTTACCGGTCGCCAGGTATGGTATTCCCGTAAATTGATGAGCGAATGCTGGTTAGTTGCGACTCCGGAAGCTCCCGATTCCTCAATCAGCAATTCATTTAATACCTTCGTAACCCTAATATTATTCTGCATGAACATTGTTATTACAGGCGGGTCAAAAGGATTGGGAAAAGCTATTGCTGAAAAGTTTGCCAGTGATAAACAGGGACATACCATTTTGCTATGTGCCCGTAACAAAGAGGTACTGGAGACAACAGGTATTGAATTGCAGGGGCGTTTTCCCCGTACTACCATCAAAACAATGGTTTGTGATATGAGTAGTAAAAGCAATGTACTCGAATTTGGAGCATGGGTACAGGCGCAGGTGGCAAAGGTAGATGTGCTGGTAAACAATGCCGGTGTGTTTATTCCGGGCAGTGTGCACAATGAAGGGGAAGGTGCGCTGGAAACCATGATGGCTGCTAATTTATATAGTGCTTATCATCTTACGCGTAACCTGATTGGCCGCATGATGGAACAAAAGAGTGGCCATATTTTCAATATGTGTTCCATTGCATCCTTAAAAGCATACGATAATGGGGGCGCCTATAGCATCAGCAAATTTGCATTAGCTGGTTTTTCCAAAAACCTTCGCGAAGAAATGAAGCCCTATGGCATTAAGGTAACAGCGGTTTATCCCGGTGCGGTATATACGGATTCCTGGGCTGGTAGTGGTGTGGATCCGCAACGCATTATGAAAGATAAAGATATCGCTGAAATGATCTATACAGCTGCACACCTTTCGCCACAGGCCTGTGTGGAAGATATTATCATCCGCCCGCAGCTGGGAGATCTGTAAGTATTGCTGAGCTGGTAATTCTGTGATGTAGCGACCTGTTATTAAACAGGATTTTTCACCCTTGTCTGGCTTTATTACCATTCATATCCTTTAACTGACATTTAACGGATGAAATCCGTGGCGGGCAAGCCTGCAAAATTTATATTTGTTAAAACACGCTTACTGGTCATAACTGTTTAAAACTGTTGATTATCAGAAAGAATTTCTACACGATAATTTTATTGCTGGTCTGTTACCTGCCCTTGCTGAGTTACGGACAAACACGTTTTTATACCAACCTCAGTGAACAGCGTGTCGGACAGAATCAGACATTCCAGGTTCAATATACTGTAGAAGGAGGTGGCGATATCCGTGATTTTACACTGCCACAGTTCAAGGACTTCAGGGTTGAAGAGACCTTTGACATGCAGAACACCGTAGTGCTGGGTCAGCAGAACATGCAACCGGTAAGAAGTTACTCCAGGATCATTGTACTATCTCCCAAAAGAAAAGGAAGTTTTGTAATTGGTGGTGCTGCCGCGGTAATTGATGGAAAACGCATGTTTTCCAATTCAGTAAAGATCACTGTAGTGGCAGGTTCAATGGCGCCTTCATCATCATCTTCATTACCCGGAGGAATTGGTAGTATGCCAATGCCTAAGTTTTTTGAAGAGAACGAGATCGATGTAGAAAGTGAATCGATACTGCGCCCGGGTGAAGACGTGGCAAAGAAGATTAAAAAGAATTTTTTCCTTCGCATAGAAGCCAGCAAAAACACCTGTTATGTAGGTGAGCCGGTAATGGTAGTGTATAAAGCCTATTCCAGGATAAACGCCAGCTCACAGGTAGTGCGACGCCCTGCATTTACCGGTTTCAGTGTACTTGAAATGGTAGATAGTTATGACAGTCGGCCGGAAATAGAAAAGGTAAATGGCATTCCTTATTACTCCATCGTAATACGTAAAGTGCAGCTGCTCCCCTTACAGGATGGCGATTTTACACTGGACCCTGCAGAAATAGAAAGTGTGGTGCATTTTGTAAAGCCGGATAATAATTCCCCTTATGGTGTGCCCTTTGAACACAAGACAACCCTTACCACGGAGCCAATGGTCATTAAGGTAAAGCCTTTGCCTGCAGAAGGACAACCCGCTGACTTCTCCGGTGCTGTAGGACAGTTTGAACTGACCGTACTGCCGCCAACAACGGCTATTCATCGTGGCGACCTGGTGAAGATGCAGGTGATGGTAAATGGTTCCGGCAACCTGTCGTTGCTAACTGCCCCGCATGTACAGTGGCCCAGGGGGGTAGATACTTCCGAACCAGAGGTGAAAGAGAATATCAATAAATATGTTTATCCCCTGGCCGGTAATAAAACCTTCGAATATTCTTTCGCAGCTGCTGATACAGGTACCGTTGTTATCCCTTCTGCGGAACTTTCTTACTTTGACCCTGCCGACAGGAAATATAAAACAGCCAACAGTGCGCCTGTAACATTACATATACTACCTGGTATGTCGAAGGACAAAGAAGATTCCCTGAAAAATGCTATGAACTCTGTAGGTAAAGGTTCTTCTGTGCCGGTACATTACTATTATTTCGGGGTGGTTGTGTTGGTCATTATTGGTTCTGTGATCTACCAGTTGATAAGGCTAAAGAGATCCAAAAAGACAGTAGCGCCACCGGCACCGGTGGTGGCAGAAGTAGTAGAAGAGCCTGCGAAAGAAGCATTGCCTACAGCCCGCGAATTGCTGATACGTGCACAATGGGCGTTGGATCACAACGAGCATATCTTATTCTACCGTTCTGTACAGGATAACCTGTGGCAGGTGGCGGCAGCAAAATGCCAGGTATTGCCTTCGGCTCTCAATAAACAAAATGTAACAAAAGAGTTATTGGCGCAAAGTGTACCTGCGGCTATAGTTCATGAATTTACAAATGCCCTGCAGGAATGTGAATGGGCCTTATACACCCCATCTGCTGATCCTAAAGACATGAGTGCTTTACTTGCTAAAGCAGAAGAATTAATTACTGCATTACAGAAGGCTTAAAAGGATTGTTGTAATTGTTAAATTGATTGATTGTTATTGTAACCATCAAACAATCTTACCATCAAACCATCCTGCATTTGCACATTTTCAAATTAACACATTAACCAATTATTCCGTGTACTTATACCCCACCCCTCTTACTGAATGGAAGTAGCGGGGATTACGGCTATCCTCTTCAAAATACTTGCGGAAGTTGAGGATAAAGTTATCAATAGTACGTGTGGTAGGATAAACATTGTAACCCCATACTGTTTGCAGGATCTTTTCGCGGGTCACTACCTCGTTCTTATTTTCAATCAGCAGCTTTAAAAGCATCGCTTCTTTTTTACTGAGCTGAATGCGTTCGCTACCTCTTGTAAGTGCTTCCTGTGCTTTGAAATCAATGGTATTATCACCAAAGCGATAAGTATCGCCAATGGTTTCTTTTTGTTGCAGCTTCTGGTTCTTGGCAATCAGTTTATGAACACGCAGTAACAGCTCCTCAAGGTTAAAGGGCTTGGTAAGGTAATCATCAGCCCCTTTTTTGAGCCCGAGTACTTTATCTGAACTGGTGTTGCGGGCGCTCAGGATCAGGATAGGCACATCATTGTTCTGCACCCTGATGGTTTCAGTAACGGCAATGCCGTCAATGCCGGGTAGCATAACGTCCAGTACGATCAGGTGAAAGTATTCTTCCTGTATCTTTTGTAAAGCTTCATTGCCTGTAAAGGCAGAGGTAACCTCGTAGCCTTCCAGTTCGAGGTTCAGCTTCAATGCTTCATGAAGATTCTCTTCGTCTTCTACCAGTAAAATAGATGGTTTGGCGCTCATGCTTCTCTTTTAAACCGTAAACCTGATGATAAAAGTACTGCCTGCAGGCGAATTATCTGTTGCCCTGATAGTTGCGTGGTGATCTTTTGCAATCTTTTTACATAAGTACAGCCCTAGCCCGGTGCCCTTGGCAGTACGGGTGGCCTCATTGCCTACGCGATAAAACTTATCAAAGACTTTATTCTTCTCACTATCCGGGATGCCCGGTCCTTCATCCGATACCTCCAGCAGTACATGACGTTGTTGCTGGTGCATGCGGCAGGTAATAGTACCCTGTTTAGGTGAATATTTAACGGCATTGTCCAGTAAATTGTTGACGAGGATCTGCAATAAAAGCGGATCACCTACAATTACAATGTCCTCTTCCACTTCGCTATGCCATTGCCTGTCGGGGAAACGGGTAGTTGAATCACGTACACATTCTTTAACCAGTTGCGAAAAGTCCAGTTCTTCTTTCAGAAAATGATATTTGCCTCCTTCCAGTTGGGATGATACCAGGATATTGCTGGCAAGTGTATCAAGTCGTTTCGTTTCCTGCAATGTGATCTGTAAAAGCTTTTGTCTTTTGGCTTCATCCAATGGATGCTTCAGGATGGTTTCAAGGTTCAGGCGGGCAACAGCGATGGGTGTTTTCAGTTCGTGGGTTACTGCCATCATAAAGTTCTGCTGTTGCTGCTGCAGTTTTATCTGCTTACGGACAGCCTGGTACACAAATACGGAGCCTACTAAAGTAAGTAACAGAATTACACACCCTTCGCCGATGTACTGAGCTGTTTTGCGGTGCCTTTCACCCATGATGCGGTCATAGGAAGTTTGATAGGTTGGCTCATCCAGTTTTATTTCACCGATCTTATAGTTGGCCATTTGCCGGTTCTGCTTTTCCAGGGCAATGAACCACCATACCAGTGCCGCAATAATATACGCCAGTAAAATCCAGTACGCTGCTGATGCAATAAAAAGTCTTTTTTTTACTGATGTTGCCATGTTTTATTACAATCACCCGGAACAATTACTGCACGTTTGTTTTCTCAAGGCGTATGCCCACGTTCATCACATTATCCAGCGGATCTTCGCGCATAATGTTCTCCAGTTTAAAATGGTAGGTTCCTTTAGGTAAAGGTTGTGAGGGCATAATTAAGATGCGGTGTTCAAAAATATCATCCATACCACGACCCAGCCAGCCTTTTTCATCAGTAGCCAGTTTAAGGTCCAGCGACTGTGTGCGGGCATCGCCTGTGGGTGGTTGGGTAATTACATTGATCCAGATATTTTTATAGCGGTAGGCATCTGTATGACGCACTACTACATAGATGGCGTAGTTGGCAGTAGCGGAGTCCTTGATTTCAAAAGAGATCTCTGGTTTAAAGGAGCTGCTCCAGGCATGATTGGGTATTGCCACGTCTTTCTCATAAGTATTAACGGGCGGTGCGCAGGAGGAGAATGTAAGCAGGTATCCAAACAGCAATACCAGGGAGGCTATATAAAAGCTGCTGATTCTTTTCAAAGGAAACATATTTGTGCAAATATAGTCGGTGAAGGTGAATTGTGAATGCAGGCGCCATAGGCGTTCCGGCGTAATTGTGCCTTGTCGCATTCCCTCTAAACGTTTTTACAAAAGATGTATTATCGGTTCCAGAGGTTTATTTGAATTGCCGGTAAACCTTTATTCACAATTGACCCCGCTATTCACCTTATAGTACGTTCAACACCTGTTCCTTGGCTTTTTCCAGTTCATCCTTCATCAGTACTACTGACTTCTGGATAACTGCATCATATGCCTTGGCGCCGGTGGTATTAATTTCGCGACCGATCTCCTGCAGAATGAAGGACAGTTTCTTACCCTTACCTTCTTCCGGTTCAGACAGGATAGACTTAAAGTATTCGCAATGGTTTTTCAGACGCACCTGCTCTTCGCTCAGGTCTATCTTTTCAATGTAGTAGATCAGTTCCTGCTCCAGGCGGTTGGGATCATAGCTCTCTTTGCCCACATTATCTTCCAGCACCTTTACCAGTCCTTCACGGATCTTTTGTTTGCGGAGAGGTTCCAGTTCAAGAACAATGTCCTGCTGCTTCTGGATATTGCTGATACGTAAGAGCAGGTCTTTTTCCAATACCTTACCTTCCTCTTCACGATGCTGGTTCAGGTTATCAATAGCTGATTCAATTACTTTCTGAAAGGTTTCCCATTCTTCCGGTGTAAGCGTTTCGCCGGTTGGGGTAATTACTTCCGGCAGTTTAAGCAGGGTGCTTAAAATACCTGCAGGGTCCAGCTTTAAGGCATCGGACAACTCTGCAATAGGTTTATAATATGCCTTGGCAAGATCTGTGTTGATGCTAACCGGTTTGGCAGCGCCACTCTCTTTAAGACTGATATTGCAATCAACCGAACCACGGCCAAGCTTTTTGGATAACAATGCACGGATATCGAATTCAAACGGTTTTAGAAAAGCAGGTAATCGTAAAGAAAGCTCAAATTGCTTTCCGTTAAGGGACTTGATATCCACCAGGAATGTTTTGTCGCCTACTACCTGTTCTACTCTTCCAAAGCCGGTCATTGATTTAAGCATAAATCTTTATTTACAGCAAGGTAACGAATTAGTTTAGTTGATGGTAGTTTATAATGCGTAAATGTCGTTTTGATAAGGCTGTGAGCTACCCTGCTATTCTCATGCAAGTTTTTAACCAGTTATAAGCTTATCCCGGAGGTTAAAGTTGCGTTGGGATTAATCAGCGAAGCAGTGTCTGCCTGTCGGGTTGGGAGATCGTTATGCAGATGATCATGCAGATTGACTTCTTAATAGTCGGAGAGCCGGTTATTTTGATGGTGAGCCAAATAACAGGTCATACACCTGCTGCTTGTTGAGTTCACGCATGTCGCCGGGTTGTAGTCCATCAAGTGTTATACGTTCAATACGATACCGGATTAACCGAAGGGTAGGGAAGCCCACTTTTGCGGTCATCTTTCTTACCTGCCTGTTCTTACCTTCTGTAAGCATCAGTTTTATCCAACTGGTAGGGATACTTTGTCTGAAACGGACAGGTGGGTTTCTGTCTGGTACCGCTGGTGATTGTATAAACTTCTCTGCCTTGCACTTTTGGGTGTGATAAGATCCGTTGGAAAGGGAGATGGTAACACCTGCGCGAAGATTGGTAAGGGCGGCTTCATTGATATCGCCATCTACCTGTACCCAATATTCGCGTTCATGTGCCCCCTGAGGATTAAGCAGCCGGTGATTTAACTGCTTATCATTGGCAAGCAACAGTAAACCTTCACTATCGTAATCAAGTCTTCCTACAGGATATACGTCAGATGGCACTTTAAAGATGTCTTTCAAAGTTTGCTTTCCTGCTTCAGGAGAAAATTGTGAGAGAACCTGGTATGGTTTGAAGATGATAAAGTAGCGTAGCATATAAAACAAAATCTCCCGGTGAACCGGGAGATTTATTATGTGGATGGGTTAGTAAGTACCGGGAAATAAATTTCCCTACACAATATTAAAAATAATTTTTTCTATCTAAAAAAAAATATAGACAAATTTATTCACATTTTTTTTGAAGCTGTGGAAAAGGATGCCTCTTTTTGATAACATGTTATCATCATCAACAAGCTGTTGTTAGGCCATTCATGTATCAGTAAAAATATTTCACACTTTTTAGTTATCTCATGAAACATGCATGAACACTGGTGTTTCAGCAGATGATGTTTTTATAATCATCATTGTTTTTATAAGGATACATCATCTTTATATTGATAGTTTATCATAAAAAAACGTGTAATAAAATGACTACGAAGCTTGCTGGCCCGTTCCGGAAAATAATATAGGTTTTAACCTTCTTTTAGGCCCTTACGGCTTTAAAAAGCATGATCAGGACAATAAGAGGTGCTGGCTTATCACATTCTTACAGGTTATCATTACTTCAACAACGATTAGCTATAGCATATAAGGGAACATTACATGATAAGTGACCTGCCATATCAGTACTTACCGGCTGCTTAACAGGAATAAATCTTTTTAAACTACTGATGCCATGCATCCTTGCTTTACTTTTGTCTAAATTTTTCAGCATGAAATTTCCTTCTCCCGTTCCGGTTAAGTGGATAGCTGAATTGATAGGTGCAGAGCTTACCGGTAACGTTACAGCTATGGCAACGGGTATCAATGAGATCCATAAAGTAGAACCAGGCGATCTTGTATTTGTTGACCATCCCAAGTATTACGACAAGTGTATCAACTCTGCAGCCAGCTTTATCATCATCAACCAGGCTACTGCTTTTCCTGAAGGCAAGGCATTGCTGGTTGTTGAACAACCATTTGAGGCATATCAGAAAATTGTAAAACACTTTCGCCCGTTTGAACCGGCTACCAGGTCCATCAGCGATACGGCAGTAATAGGTGAAGGCACTTATATAGCCCCTAACGTATTTATAGGTCATCACGTAACCATTGGCAAAAACTGCAGAATATTCCCCAACGCTACTATTCTTGATCATTGCGTATTGGGCGATAATGTAGTGATACAGGCTGGTACCGTTATCGGGTCGGATGCTTTTTATTATAATACGAAGAAGAACCGCGAGGTATGGTATAAGAGGATGGAAAGCGGTGGCCGCGTAGTGATTGAAGACGATGTGGAAATAGGTGCCGGCTGTACTATTGACCGTGGTGTTAGTCATGATACGTTGATAGGTAAGGGCACCAAAATGGACAATATGATACATATTGGTCATGATACCGTGGTGGGCAAAAACTGTTTATTTGCAGCCCAGGTTGGTATTGCAGGCGCTACCACTATTGGCAACGGTGTGGTACTGTGGGGACAGGTAGGTGTATCCAAAACCCTTACCATCGAAGATAATGTGGTAGTACTGGCGCAGAGTGGTGTAGGCGATACATTAAAAGAGGGTAAGGTTTATTTCGGAAGCCCGGCAGAAGATGCCCTGAGCAAGAAAAAAGAACTGGTTTGGATAAAACGTATTCCTGAAATATGGGAGCGCATCAGGCAACCGAAATAGCCTGGGTGATCTTGTGATGTAGATTTCGGGATTTAATAAAATTGAAAGGGTGGGCGTTTATGAAATAAACGCCCACCCTTTTTATATAAAGTTTGCTGACTGATTTCAGCTATTCGTAAACATAATCATATGGTAGTAACTCTGCCAGCTTTTTCCATGCCCAGTAGCCGGTGTTCACTACATCATACTGTTCATAAAAGTACCCGTTCTGCTCTATAATAAAACCATCGTTTACCGATAATACAGTGATCTGGTAACGGGTATTATCGGGCAGCTTAAACTCCTGCAGGAATTTCTTATCGGGCAATACACTTTTATAGCTTACGCGGTAACGTCCTTCCCAGTTGATGATAGCACTACCGCTATCCTGCGTGTAAATATCTTCGGAGTATAGATTGCTAACAGGTGTACCCTTTACATTCTTAAGATCCTCATCGTCCAGCTTTTCAACAATAAAGCCTTCGTTCGCTACGGTACTGTCGTATAATGAACGCATAAAATGCAGGCGCGATCCAAGATAGGTACGCGCACGTCTTTTCTTCCATTCTGTTTTTACTGCGTCAGTAGTATCTATTTCCTGGAATAAAGGCGACCCGGTGTATTGAGTAACGTTGTTGTTATAATCATAGCTGAATGAATCCAGTTGATAGCGGATGGTATAGCCCAACGCATTGTTGCGGATAATAATATCTTCCTGCGCCATCACCTTCAGGCGGTTCCTTTTCTTGGTATAGAAAAAATGCAATACCTCCGGATTCACTACTGTGCATTGAGCTGCATTGGGGGTAGTACCAATAAAGTGGTCCATAAAGAAACTACCGTATTTGGCAAGACCGTCTTCCACTTCTCCGGTAGCTACAATGGCAACCTCGGTCATGGTTTTATCTTCTTTAGGCAATGCGATGATCAGTGTATCTGTAGCAGGCATGCCATTGCTGATACGTTGCTGGTACTTCTGGTAACCTGTATAGGATATTACCAGGTCGTAACCGCCATTGGGTAGTCTCAGAAAGAACAACCCTTTATCATTAGTGATAGTTCCCTGCGTGGTGTTCTGGCAAAATGCAGAAGCACCGGTTAATGGCAGCCCCGTAGCTGAATCCACCACTTTCCCCAGTACTGTAAATTCTTTCTGGCTGAATGCGCTGACTGTGAAGCAGCAGGCAAGCAATAAAACAAGAGTATTTTTCATGTCAGGAATTTGGTTTCAGATTAGTTCTAAACGCTTTGTATCCTCAAAAAGTATCCGGAAAATATATAGCAATTATTTTGCCTATAGTGGTTGTAACTGTGCAAGATATTGATTGCAGGCGTTCTGCACGGTTTCCTGCAGTGGTGTGAAAGCAAAGCCGGGAAGAGCGGCTGTAATTTTACTGTTATCAAAACAGCTTTTGCTTTGGGCAATAATGGCTGTTTGCCTGGTAAGCAAAGGTTTTTTGCCTGAAAACATAGAGCGTAGTTTCTCAATTCTCCATGCCAGCTGACCCAGGGCTGGCGTTGCTTCCTTGTGCGGTTGTTTTTTGCCAAACCCGTCAGCAATGGTATTAAACAACTGGCGGAAAGACCAGTTATCACCATTTACAATAAAGCGCTCGTTGGTATGCCCGGTTTCCAGCAGCATTACAGCAATACGTGCAACATCTTCCACAGCTACAAATCCGTTAACACCATTCGTATACCATGGGAACTCTTTATATACGTTTTTGAAAATAGCACAACTGGATGTGTTCCAGTCGCCATAACCAATAATAGTGCTGGGGTTCAGGATTACTGCATTCAGTCCTTCGGCAAGGGCACGCCATACTTCCATTTCACCTTTATACTTACTGATAGCGTAAGGAGTATTCCATTTACCGTTCTGCCATTTCTTCTTTTCTGTTACCAGCTCATCTGTACCTGTACGGCCAATGGCTGCAACAGAACTGATGTGTATGAAACGTTGGATATTTTTTTCAATAGCCACGTTCACTACATTGGCAGTGCCTTCTATATTTATTTTATACAGGTCTTTTGTGTCCGCAGCATGAAAAGATACTTTGCCTGCAGCATGAATAACGGCATCCATGCCTTTCATGGCATCTTCCAGTGATATGATGTCGAGAATATCACCTTCCACCCACTCTACCTGTGCTGTAATGCCGGGATCAATAAAAAAAGGAGCCACTGGCTTACGACGGATAGCCCTGACCGTGTAGCCACTTTGTACCAGTTGCCGGATGATGTATGCTCCGGCAAAGCCAGTACCTCCAGTTATTAGTATCTTTTTCGGGGGCAAATTGATTTTCTAAAAAATGATTGCGAAGATAACCCTTCTCAGTAAAACCAGCTACGCAGTTTTATAGTACAATTTGCTGAATTAGCTGTACTGGTAATACCCTTTACCTGTTTTGCGGCCCAACGCACCTTCTACCACCTTTTGTTGTTGAATAGGCGATGGCTGTAAACGCAGCGGTTGTTCCATTGCATCATAAACAGAACAGCTTACTGCATAATTAATATCGTTGCCAATAAGGTCCATCAGTTTAAAAGGGCCCATTTTAAAACCGGTTGCTTCCAGCAAACGATCAATGGTCGCAAAATCACTAATACCCGATTCTACCAGCTTCAATGCTTCCAGGTAATAAGGGCGTGCTACGTGATTAACAATAAATCCCGGTGCATCCTTACACAAAACCGGTGTTTTGCCCATTTGCCCCGACAACTGTACAATGGTTTCTGTAACAGCAGCAGTAGTGTATGATGTATTCACCACTTCTACGAGTTTCATAACAGGTGCGGGATTAAAAAAATGCATGCCGATCACCCTTTCCGGGTGAATGACCTTTTCAGCAATGGCCGTAACTGATAAAGAGGAGGTATTGGTAGCCATGATCACTTCGCTGTGATTTACTTCGGCCAGTTGATTCAGCAGGCCTGCTTTAATAGCTATATTTTCTACGATTGCTTCAATAATAACATCGGCAATGCAATCATTTATCGAAGAAACGAATTGCAGCCGGCTGAGTATAGCAGTTTTATCATCCGCGGTGATCTTGTTTTTAGCAACCAGTGATTGCAGATCATGCTGAATCTTTTCTTCAGCTTTTTGCAGCATCTCTTTGTTTACATCATACAGCAAAGCATAAAATCCACTTTGTACGGCTGCCTGTGCAATACCACTGCCCATTGTGCCAGCCCCGCAAATGCATATTGTTTGAACCATAAAGGATATCGTTAGAATGCTAAGATAGGAAATGAGAAGTAAGGAACGCTAAACGCTGAACGCCTGACGCGAAGAAGTGCAAGAGGCACGGGTTGGTTGACAGGTTGAAGAGTTGAAAGGTTTACAAGTGAACCGGTATTGCAATGAGCTTTGTATCTGAAATTAATCAGGAAAGCCGGTCTGAGGCCCTTAAACCTTATACCTTATAAACCAATGAGGCAAAAAAATACCCGTCATCACTGACGGGCTTTTGAAAAATATCTGTATAAGGAGCGTCAGACGGCTCCGGTAAATTGTCGGAGAAAACGAACATCATTTTCGCTGAACAGGCGGATATCATTGATACCGTATTTGAGCAATGCGGGGCGCTCGATACCCATACCAAATGCAAAGCCGGTATATTTATTAGGATCGATACCGCAGTTCTCCAATACTTTGGGATGTACCATACCACACCCCAGGATCTCCAGCCAGCCTGTACGTTTACAAACCGCGCAACCTTCACCATGACAGATCTGGCATTGAATATCCATCTCCGCACTGGGTTCTGTGAACGGGAAGTAAGACGGACGGAAACGGATCTTAATATCCTTACTATACATTTCCTGTACAAAGAAGTAAAGGGTCTGTTTCAGGTCGGCAAAAGAAACATTCTCGTCAATATACAAACCTTCGATCTGGTGAAAGAAGCAGTGGCTGCGTGCACTCACCGTTTCATTACGATATACACGACCGGGACAAACAATGCGGATTGGCAGGTTGCCCTTTTCCATTGCCCTGATCTGTGTGTTACTGGTATGCGTACGCAATAACCAGTCTGGGTTTTGCTGAATATAAAAAGTATCCTGCATGTCGCGGGCAGGGTGATGCTCCGGCAGGTTCAGTGCTGTAAAGTTGTGCCAGTCATCCTCAATTTCCGGTCCTTCGGCTACAGAAAAGCCAAGACGCTGGAAAATGCTGATCACATGGTTCAGGAACAGGTTTATCGGGTGACGGGTTCCGATGGGAACTGCATCACCGGGCAGGGTTACGTCCATGGTATCAGCAGCAGTACTGCTGTTGCTTTCCAGGCTTTCCTTCCAGGTGTCGTATTTGCCTTCGGCCAGTTGTTTAAACTCATTCAGTATCTGCCCGAATTCCTTCTTTTTATCGGCAGGTACATTTTTCATTTCCGTAAACAGGTTTTTCACAATCCCTTTCGTTCCCAGGAACTTAATACGGTAGGCCTCCAGCGAGTCCGCGCCATTGGGTGTAAGTCCTTCTATTTCCTGCTTATAGGCAGCTATCTGTTGTAACAATTGATCCATGCCGCAAAGATAATGGAAAGTTCCGGGTTCCGGGTTTCAGGATAAGGGGGTGGGTTACCAGATGGAAGATACCAGTTACCGGATTCCGGGTGGCAGGTACCCGGATAAATACCCGGTATCAGTTTCAATCCGTTAACGAATATTATCCCCCGGAAACCAGCAATCGTTATAGCGCATGATCTACATCCTCATATCCGCTATCTTGTTCTTATATCCGGCATCGTTTCGCTGATTACCAATTCCCCTTGTACCTTGAAGCCTTGTTCCTTACTCCCTGATATCTTATCTTGCGCCCATGTCAGACAGCTTGCATATTGCGGATTTCCTTCAACCCATTCACCTTGGAATGTTGTCGGATGATGAGGGATATAAGGACGGACAGCTTGGAAAGAAAATAGATGTGTACGAAGAGGAGCTTCCCGATGTAACACAGGCCGATCTTGTATTGATTGGTTGTGGTGAGCAACGTGGCAGCGGCGTTGGTAAAAAAAATACCAATGCACCGGATATCATTCGCGGCCAGTTATATACCCTTTACGGATGGCATGATAATATCCGTATTGCTGATATCGGGAACGTAATTACCGGAGCTTCCTTAAATGATACTTACGCAGCCCTGAAAACTGTAATCGGCGCTTTGACCGATATTGGAAAAACAGTAGTGATCCTCGGTGGCTCGCACGATCTTACCCTTGCCCAGTATAGCGCTTATACCGATCGCAAACAGGTAATTGAAGCAGCCTGTGTCGATTCACTGATCAACCTGGATATGGATTCACGCCAGCGCGACCATAACTTTCTGATGGAAATGCTGACCGGCGAACCCAATTTTATCCGTCACTATAACCATATCGGTTTCCAGAGCTATTATGTGCACCCCCATATGCTGGAAACAATGGATAAGCTGCGCTTTGATTGTTTCCGTGTAGGGCAGGTGCGTGAGAATATTGAAGAAATGGAACCTGCCATGCGTAGCTGCGAGCTGGTAAGCTTTGATATTGCTGCGCTGGCCAATGCCTATGCGCCCGCCAACCTTGTAACCCCTAACGGATTTACCGGCGAAGATGCCTGCATCCTGATGCGTTATGCAGGGTTAAGTCCACACATGAATACCCTGGGTATCTATGGCTACGAACCTGTTAATGATCGTAATCAGCTTACGGCAAAACAGATCAGCCATATGCTGTGGTACCTGGTAGATGGACGCAGCCGTGCCAAGCGTGAAGCCAATCTTGAACAACGTGAATTCTTCAATGAGTTTCATATTGCCTTTGCTGAAATAGATACCATGTTTTTACAGAGCAAAAAAACCGGTCGCTGGTGGATGCAGTTGCCCGACAAAACATTTATCCCCTGCTCATACAAAGATTATATGCTGGCCAGCAGCAACGAAATTCCCGAAAGATGGTTCCGTGCACAGGAGCGTAATTAATGTACTGATGTGCAGATTAGCTAATGTGCAAATTGGCTACCGGATATTTTACAAACTGCGAGAATCGAATATAAAAGTATTCGTAGCGATCGCGAATGGTTGTATTAGCGTTAAGCGTTCCGCGTTGAGCGTTCGGCAGACCTGTTAATGTGCAAATATGCAAATGTGTCGTAGGATGTTCTATTAATCGCAGAGAACTGGAATGGTTGTATTAGCGTTCCGCGTTGAGCGTTCAGCATATTCTATGCAATTACGCCTGTCCCGCATCTCATATAAGTTGATACATTTCAAACCACGGAGAATAGGATATAAGCAGCGATCACGAATTGCTGTATTAGCGTTAGGCATTCCGCGTTGAGCGTTTCGTCTTTCTCGTTCAGCCTTGCTTATAACCTATCACTTAAAACTTATAACCTTCCCTCCACACATTATCTTATATTGCTGATATGAAAACAAACACCGGGTTCCTGTTAGTAGCAACATTATCACTGGCATCCTGTTCCACTCAAAAGATCCTTAATAAACAGGCCACGCAATCCATCCTGTCTGATTCTGCACTGGCACATGCACATGTTGGCATCAGCTTGTATGATGTGTCAGACAATAAATACCTGTACAATTACCAGGGCGATCATTATTTTACCCCGGCTTCCAATACAAAAATTGTAACCTGCTATGCAGGTATGAAATATTTAGGCGATAGCCTGCCAGGTATTCAATATTGGGAGCAGGATGGGGCTATCTATCTGCAACCCACTGCTGACCCTAGTTTGTTACATCCCGAGTTTGCTGCTAACCCTGTGATTGATTTCCTCAAAAAAACAACATTACCGGTTTATATTACTGATGCCAACTGGAAAGAACAGGCCCTGGGCGCGGGCTGGAGTTGGGACGACTACAATGACGACTATATGGTAGAGCGTAGCCCGCTACCTGTGTATGGAAATGTGTTGCGCTGGGTACAGGAAAAAAATGAAGAAGCAGAACAGGATACCTCAGGGTTCGACCAGTCTGTTTCTATTTACTCTATGCCCGAAGTAAACTGGAATGTGAAGTTTTCACCGGATAATGGTAAAAAGAACTTTTTTGTACAACGCAGCCAGGCTGAGAATACCTATACCATTACGCAGGGAGCAGAAAAGAAAAAAGTTCAGCAGGAAGTACCCTTCATCACCAATGGACTGCAGGCTGCATTGGAATTATTACCGGATACTATCGGCAAAGCTATCATCATTGCAAAAGACCTTCCTTTTAAGGCTGATCGTGCTATGCATACTATCCACTCACAACGAACAGATTCATTGTTCAGACCAATGATGCACCGCAGCGATAATTTTTATGCAGAACAAACGCTGCTGATGGTGAGTGCTGCAAAGCTGGGTGGGCTTATCAGTGACAGAAGGATCATTGATACATTATTAAAAACAGACCTGCGCGATCTGCCGCAACAGCCCCGGTGGGTAGATGGAAGTGGGTTAAGCCGTTTCAACCTGTTCACTCCACAGGACTTTGTTACTATCCTGCTCAAAATGCAACAGGAAATAGGCATGGACAGAATTAAGAAAGTATTTCCTACAGGCGGATGTGGTACACTGGCCAGTTATTATAAAAAAGACAGCGGGTATATTTATGCCAAAACAGGTTCGCTGACAGGTGTACTGGCTTTAAGTGGTTATTTATATACAAAGAAAAACAAGCTGATGGTGTTCTCTGTACTCATCAACAATCACCAGGGCAGTGCAACTGCTATACGAAGAAGAGTAGAAGCGTTCATTACCCAGGTAAGAGAGAAGTATTAAGACACAGGCATACAAGCGATATAAATAAAAAAGCCGGTGATCAGCGATCACCGGCTTTTTTATTGGTCGTATATCTTAATCTTATTATCCAGGGATCCTGGAAATGTATTTCTCAATCTCTTTGATCTGCTTAACGATATCGGGAGAAGATGGTTTCAGTGCTTTGGTTTTGCGGAAAAACTCTTTAGCAGCACGGAACTCACGTTTGTTCATCATAATGTTGCACATCTGCAGGTAAGCAGCAGCTTCATTCTCTTTATCAGGTAAGCCTTCGCGGATAGCCTGGCGGATATAACTTTCGCCTTGTTTAAAATTGTTTTTCTGCAAAGCGATCATGCCCATCTGCAGCAGGTTGGCGCCTTTCACTTCCTTCATGGGAGTACCGAGGTCCAGGCCTTTTTTCATGTTCTGCTCAGCGCTGTCAAAATCCTGCTTCATCATAGCCAGCTGACCTTTAAAAGTAAAGTAAGCAGAGCGGATGGGTTTATACAGCAGGTTAGGGAATTTGATAGAATCGAGCACCTTTTCAGCCCCTTCCAGGTCGCCATTTTCCATGTGATCCTGTATAAGCCTGAGTGGGCCAACAAAAAAATGGCCGAAAATAAGAATAGCTCCTATAAAGTAAGCCGGGAAAGCCGGCCAGAAACCACTGTAAATGTTGGCTGCAATCCCTACTACTATCAGAGCAATACCAAGTTGTAGGCGATAGCGGATAATCCAGGTATAAAACTTCATAAATCCCCGCAATTTTATGGGACAGCAAAGATAACGGATTTGCAGATGTTGTAATGTGTAAATGTGGAGCGGCAATATATGAAAAGTGGCCGGGGCTATTTGAGGGTTTGGATGTAATGTGCTGGATTTGAGTGCATTTCCTGTAAAGGGCTTACAAAGGAGCCCCGTGCCGGACAATATGCACCCGGGCTCCGACCGGAATGGTCAATGCTTCTCTAACACCCCCCCTTTTCTCTGCGCTTTGGGAAATAACCTCGCGCCATTGCATTTTCACGGTTAAGCTCCCGGCTGGCTGTCCACCCGAAAATGCAATTCCAAAATCAACAAATTTCCTTCTTAGCCCGCTGCAAAAATCTCCTCTACCTCTCGTTCTCTGCAGTTGGTTCTCAACTCTTCAACGCCTCACCCATGTCTGATGACTCATGATTCAATGTCGAGAACTTTCATTCCGGCGGGTGGGAACACCCACCGGGGGATATGCCCGTGGCTGGTGTTCCCACCCGCCACTAACTAAACGACATTGATTGCCGATTGCCGTCTGCAGCTTCACATGCTTTTTCCCTCAAAACAATTCCTGAACTATAGACCTATGATCCATTTTTTATAAAATGCGCTTTTGCCATGGATCGACCTTAGGTTTACCTTGAATTTACCTTAGGTTCCTGATAGATTCTTCTTCTATTTCTATATACTTCTGATATAAAAGTGAATGGGTATTCATAGCCTTTTCTACAAAAGGAAACAGTTTTGTTAAACGCAACCACAAAGCAAAAGTGAATACAGGGGAGAGTTATTGGGGTAAATGATTAGAGCAGACAATCCGTAAACGAAAGACTGTATTTAACGCTGCCTGACTCGTAATGAGCATCACGTGACCTGGTCGCGGGTAAAAGGCGGAAATTATGAGAGGAGTATAGACTGAATCACGAACATGCATCGGGCTAAAACCCACCCGAACGGTTTAGTCGGACGGGCAGGTTTTCTGATAAAAAGAGTCACATAAGGTCAGGAAATATAGGTCATTGATCTAGGGCTTTTTCCTCGGTCTTCCGAGTGTCTGTAAAACAGTTTCATAGTACTGTTCAAGCGGCTCCAGCCCCATTTTCTTGCGTCGCTTGTCTACGTTTTGAGGGTCTTCCAGATCTGTAGGGTAGATGATACGATTGTTTTCGTCAAACAGGTTTCCCTTTTTCCAGGAAGGCTGGGTTCCGTAACGTTGTTTTCCGCCGGTATTTCGTTGAACACGGTCGTACAAATAAGCATAATCCTTTTTAGCAACCTTTCCTTTCCTGGAAAGGCGCCCGATTACAGGAAGCATGGTAGCCTGAAACTGTGGATCACTGTCTGCATGCTGAATAAGTACAAAGAATTCATGGGAAACCTCTTCGCCCACCATCTTCGTGGTAGGGTAGCCATACTGAGCATAAATGCCCTTAATGATCTCCAGGTGCCGTATATACGTATCCTTTGAAACGCCTTGCTGTTTTTGGATACTATCCTGGGGAGCCCCCTGTTCGTTAAGCGATAGTATTTTCCATTGTACAGCCTGGTCTACCTCGTAAAGACTATCTATAAGTTTTGACAGCTGGGGGTTAGTCTGAGCGGCTACGCCTGTAGTAATGAATAAAAAATATAAAATGATCAGCTTCTTCATTGATAATTGTTTTGCCTTTATCAGGCAAATGTAGAAGCCCTGTACCGGGAAAAATTGTACAAATGGAAACTATACGTATAACCAGACATTCCCCTCTTTCGCTTCTATTTTATCAAAAAAGCCTTTAGGCGATAATGAAGTAAGTTCCTTAACACTCCGGATAAAATGAGATTGATCGTAATACATGCTGTCATAACCCAGCTCTGTCAGGTTGCGTACTTTCGTGTTGCTGTTAACTGCATTTCTAAAGCGCTGTATTTTGCGATAGGCTGTGGGCGTTTTACCAAGCCTGCTCAGGAATATGCGATTAAGGTATTGCCGTGATATCCCTAGTTGCTCCGCAATCTCCGATATTCCGCGTCCGCTCTCTATCTCTTTCAACAGCCTTGACGATTCCGGGTCTACTTCCAGGGTTTTCTTAGAGAGCCAATATTCCTCCAGTAGCCTCACCTGTTCGTTCCGATCACTCTGCCGCAGGATAGTTGTCATTTGCTGCTCGTAATCATCAAACGGTATGAAGTCTGAAAAGGCAGGCATGGAATGGCGCAGCAACTGAAATGGCAGAAAGGCATAAATGCCCAGAGGTTTAAAGTAAATGGACAGTTCATTGACAGTACCATGATAGCGGATAAACAAGGGCTCCATATAACTGCATGTCAGGTTCGACCTGAAGCAAGGAAATGATGTTGGCCTGCAATCCACCTGGTTATTATTGACAGTAACCCCGGCATTTTCGAGTACTGAAAGAATGAAGAAATTATTGGGAAAAGTATAATAACCGAATTGCTTTCCCGGCTCCTGTTCCTGTAAGAAGTAGTAGCCTTCAATGAGATCAGAAAGCAACGGATTAGTGGGCCTGCGAAAATCTACCTGCATTACGGATCTTGTTTTAACCGGGGTTAAAGTTAGGTATTGCAAAGATGCTTTTTCTACGCTCGTAGCCGCCGCTTTTTCAAACCTCCGACTTTCGTCCCCAATTCCTTGTCTCACCTGCATTTGTATTACGCATTGAGCATTCTGCATTCAGCATTTCTTGTACATTAATAAAATTGCTTTATTTTCGCAGCCCGGAAGAAGAAAATGCTTCTTTCCCGGCCCGGTAGTTCAATGGATAGAATAGGAGTTTCCTAAACTCTAGATACAAGTTCGATTCTTGTCCGGGCTACTTTTTGTAACTGCTTCACTTTGAATACTCTCTCAATTTCCTATCTTTGTTTCACCTCTCTTGTTTCACCTAAATAACTGATTTTTATCATCTTAAAAAGGTTCGAGGTAGCGGTTGGGGTTAATGGTGTCATGAGTCTTGGCCGCTTTAATCTATTCAACAAAGGGTAGAGATGTACCTTAATTGCTGAGTTGCGGTATATTTATGACTTGTGTGTTGGCGTTTGTCTGACTTACACCATTAAACCATTTGAATGAAAGTCTTACTTGACACTAATATAATTATTCACAGAGAAGCATCTAAAGTCATAAACCAAGACATTGGCGTCTTATTCTACTGGATTGATAAATTAAAGTATTCGAAATTTATACACCCGGCAACTGTAGAGGAGTTAAATCGTAATCAGGATCAAAACACAGTTGCTACAATGGCAATCAAAACAGCTAGCTATAATTTGATTAGAAATATTGCTCCGACAAGCGAAGCACTGGATATTGTAAGTAAAAAAGTCGATACAACTTCCAATGATGAAAACGATACAAAAATTTTAAATGAAGTATTCTGCGACAGGGTGGATATTCTAATTTCAGAAGATAAAAAAATCCACACAAAAGCTAAATTATTAGGAATATCAGACAGAGTATTTAAAATTGATCAATTCCTTGAAAAAGTCACCGCAGAAAATCCAGATCTAGTTAATTATAAAGTTCTAGCGGTCAAACAAGTCGATTTTGCTCAAGTGAATTTGCAAGACACATTTTTTGACAGTTTTCGTGAAGATTATAATGGCTTTGACAAATGGTTTAACAAAAAAGCAGATGAAACCGCATATGTCTGCTATAGTAATGATATACTTTCTGCTTTCTTATATATTAAAGTTGAAGATGAAAACGAAAATTACTCTGACATAGAACCAGGATTTAAAAAGAAAAAAAGGCTAAAAATCGGAACTCTTAAAGTTGCCAGTAACGGATTTAAGATTGGGGAAAGGTTTTTGAAAATCATTTTTGACAATGCCTTACAGTATAATGTGACGGAAATTTACGTAACAATCTTTAATAAGAGAGACGAACAACAAAGGCTAATTGCATTGCTAGAAGAGTGGGGTTTTTCATATCATGGGATAAAAGCTTCCTCAAATGGAAATGAGCTTGTTTACATTAAACCATTTAGCAAAAAAAATGTGGTAAATATTGTTAACCCTAAACTGACATTTCCATTTATTTCAAGAGACACAAATAAGTATATCATTAGAATAGAGCATCAGTATCACACTGAACTTTTTCCCGACAGTATCAATACAAGAGAAGATAAATTAAAATATACCGACAACGAACCTCATCGCAATCGAATAAGTAAAGTTTACATCTCACATGCACCGGACAGGGATTTACAGCCTGGTGATATTGTTTTAATTTATCGAATTGGCGAAACAACACCAAAAAAGTTTTCCAGTACTGTTACAACTATTTGCATAGTTGAGAGCATTAAAACAAACTTCAAAGACTTTGATGACTTTTATGACTCTTGTAATCGAAAAACAATGATTTCAAAAGAAGACCTAGAGCACAAATGGTGGAATAAGTTCAAAAATTATAGGCCATTTATCATTAATCTACTGGCTGCACATTCATTCCCTACACCTAAGCCAACCTTAAATGACCTTGTAACTTTAGGAATAATAAAAGATATAATGAATATGCCAAAGGGCTTTATGCGAATAGATACTGCAGAATTTGACAAACTTCTAAACTTTGTGTACAACAAATGAAAAGCATAGCTATTTGGTATACTCCAATTGACCTCAATAACATCACACTAAGTGAGGTAGAACTTCATTTTAATTTTTGGAAAATACCCAATGGCACAAAAGACCACCACAAATTTTTAGATATAGGAATAAAGCTGGATAACACCGAGAATGTAAAAACCTTAAATATATATTTCCCGAAAGAAATTACTAACTCCGATTTTGAAGACATTGTTTCAAAATTTATTGACAAAGCCGATTTGGTTAGTGCCATTTTTAATGAAAATTATAAGGTCATTTCCGACGGAACGATAAAAGCATATGAGATTACAGATTCAAAGAATGATTTCGTTTTCACCATATACAAAACATCAGTTAGTGATTTGGAATATCATAAAGCAAACAATGGAACGATTGTTTCAATAAAAGTACTTAAGCAAAATAAAAAATCATATTATCGTTTCAGACTTAAAGGAAGTTACATTGATTCCCTGTCTACTATCAGCAAACCAACAAACGCTATTCTAGAAAGCGCTTTTTCTGAAATTGAAATGATTGACTTCAGAGTTAATGAAATTCGGGATTTAAACCAAGACTTACTTGAGACAATTCGGGGTGAAGTATTTCTAAAAATTCGCAAGCAGCATTTCTTTTTTATTTGTTCTAATGAGGAAGAAGTAATTGGAAATCATCAACCATTCATAAGCTGTAGAAATTTGGAAAACTACAGGTGGAATAACTACGTTGATTTACCAAACAAGAAGAATAACGTATTTTTGGCTTACCACTGGAAGGAAAATAATAAAGAAAGTGTCTCTACATTAATCAAAACCAAATATGAAAAAAATAACTGGCGAACTATAGGTAAATATTTTCTCATTGGCTTTATAATCGCAGTTTTAATAGAATTGTTTAGCAATTGGCTTTATGATGTAATAAAATAAAAATCGTAGTAATTTTAAATATAACTAAAGATGAAAGTAGTTTTATCAATTAAACCAGAGTTCGCAAACAAAATATTTGATGGAATAAAAAAATATGAGTTTAGGAAGACGATTTTCAAAAATGAAAAAGTAAAGACAGTAATTGTGTATGCATCTTCCCCTGTTCAACAAGTCATTGGCGAATTTGAGATAGAAGAAATAATTAATCATGATATTGATACCCTCTGGGGGTTAACACAGCAATTCTCAGGAATTAGTAAAGATTATTTTTATCAATACTTTTCAGAAAAAGAAATAGGCTACGCTATAAAAATTAAAAAAACGAAAAGATATAAGCAACCAAAGTGTTTGAAGTCTGACTATAATTTATTGCCCCCTCAGTCATTTGCTTATCTCCAATCCTAACAGAAGTCACGGGCTTGACTTTTTGCAGGTACAAGAGAATCTCATTTTTCTAGAATTTTTTTGACTCTTTTGAGCTAACAATTATCCTGAGACTATGGCCTTTACTATCCATTGTTTAGACTCTCATTTAGAATGAGAAAATTAAGACGTCTATAGTCGAATTCAATAGTATAATTAACTATGCAACCTTCTGATGAAAAAATTCAAGAAATAAAAGCTCTTCTCGAAAAACAACATGGAGGAGAATTTTCCTGGGACGAAGCCACAAAAGCAGCTTGGGACATGGAGAGTCTATCTCGTATATTTTTTGATATAGTTATGGAGGAGATAAGAAGAGAACAAATGCTTAAGGAATCTCCCAAAGGCTTTCATCTTGATCGAGCAGGGACATGTCTTATTTGTGGAGAATCCACTTCAAATGAAAAGTCATGGTACGATAAATACGGTCTTAAATGTGTCACTTGTCAGAAAGCAATAAATGAGAAAATTATTCCTGCGGCCATTGCAAAAAGCAAAGAAAACTGGTATTCAAAGTACGACCTTGAATCATACTTTAATATCAAAGGGGCTCTTCTAACTAAATATATAAAGCAAGCTATTCTAAAGGACAGAATTATTCCTGGTGAAAAAAAGAAAATACATCTACAGCTTTTTCTTATCAAAGACAATAAAGATGTTCTTCCACCTAAAAAGCTCCTTAAATCAAGAATAACAAAAATAACTAAGGATGGGGAAGAATATTTTACTCAAGAATACTGGTACGAGTTTGTTGACCAGAAACTGTTTGATCGGCTCAAAAAATATAAAGTCATGCGCTATTTGGAAGAGTCGTTTGCTCAACCAATACAAGGTGGGTGCCTTTTATTCAAAGAGATTAACCCATTATTTTCTTATAATGGGAATAGGTAATTATTCTTTGGAAGCTGTTACCAGCCAACAGGAATTCCTCGAACTTTTCTCGTCTCTTTTGAGCTATGTATTGTCGCTTAATGTTGCTAATTCCCTCAAATCCTGCAAGAACAGGTTCGAGTCTTCGACCCTTGGGGCTACGAGCATGACAAGCCCGCTGTAACTCAGCGGGTTTTATTTTGCCTGACTTATCCCGGTTTGTAAGGCATTCATTGTGAACAGTGTAAGGTTCGATTCTTGCCTGAGTGAATTACGGGAAACAAATTCGTCCACCAGGTGACATAACAGCCATTTATTTTTTAGCGGTTGATTACCTCCATTTTTTATCACATTTTGAGCATTCACCTCTTTACGCACCTTTAGAAGACGGAATTGCAGATAACTGATATTCTCTTATCGATGAAATAAGCATGATTGCGAACTGTACGATCCCTGTTTGATTATACTAAGATTTTTAAATATATTATTTTTTTAGTGCGCTATTCGGTTGTAATGACATGTTACACTCAGCACCGGATAGATAAATAGATGTTGCCATCTACCAGGTCGTGTAACATTTATTAAAATTCTGCGTATAGATTATAAGAGTTCAAGGCCATATTGAATTGTTATATAGTAATTGATAGTTTTTTTTCATATAAAATCGAATATGTTTATTAAACGCTTATTGACCTTCTGCCTTCTGTTTATCGGAACAGGGTTTGCCTATTGCCAGGACTGCAACTGTAGCACAGCCTTCCAATGGTTGAAAAAGACTTTTGAGGAAAATGATGCGGGATTTAAATACATACTTTCAATAAAAGGACAGGATGCATATGATTATCATACGCTGAAAATCCAGGAAAAAATCAATGTGGCAAAAACCAGGGAAGAATGCCTGCCTGTACTACAGGAATGGTTGCATTTTTTTAGAAAGGGGCATATTTACATCAAAATGCTTGAAAAGGAAAAAGGAAATGAAAGCCCAACTCCTGCCAGGCAATTAGATACGCTTTCAATTAAAAATCAATTTAAAGAATGGCCACGATTACAAATAGCTCTTCCTGAATTTGAAAAATACCTGGACAATAAGAAAACGCAGGACTTTGAGGGCATTTGGGATTCCCAACCTTATAAAATTGCCATTAAAAAAACAGAAAATGGATATAAAGGTATCCTGATAAATAATGTTTCTCCTTATTGGGAATCAGGACAGGTAAAACTGGAAATAATAAAAGAGGGTAATGAGTTAAAGGGGATAGCTTACATGCGTGATCATTCCAAAGCTAAAAGTGACCATATAGAATGGATGGGTCAGAATTATTTACAGGTTGCCGGCCTTTGGTTGAAGCGGGCGGCGCCGGTTCTTCCTACGGAAACAGAAGTCCAGGACTATTTAACATCAGGGAATGCCAAAAGTCCATATATAAAACAGCTGGACAAAAATACACTGTATTTCAGAGTCCCTTCATTTGATCCGGCCCAGAAAAAGGCAATTGACAGTGTGCTGAACGCGAACGATGAAATGCTGTCAAAAATGCCAAACCTTATTATCGATATCCGGGGTAATGGAGGTGGTAGCGATCTTACCTTCAGTAATATCATACCCTATTTAAAAACAAATCCAATATCAACTTTTGGAGTTGAATACCTGAGTACATCAATGAATAATAAAAGGATGTTGGATTATATTAATAAACCGGAATACAAGGCTTTTTTTTCTAATGAACAAAGGGAGTGGGCAAAGAGATCATACGATACCTTGCAGATGCATTTGGGAGAATTTGTCTATTTGACCGAGCCTATAAAAGGAAAAGAAGCGGATGACTCTGTCACAAAAAAGGCATACCCCAAACAAGTGGGCATTATAATAGATGGCTATGTAGCAAGCTCAGCCGAACAATTTGTGCTGGCGGCTAAGCAAAGCAAAAAAGTGAAATTTTTTGGAACTCCTACTTTTGGGGCACTTGATATTTCAAATATGTACTCTATAAAAGACCCCTGCAACGAATATGAGTTAGGGTATGCTCTTTCCCGCAGCAAGCGAATCCCGCAATATGTTTTAGATGATCGCGGTTTGCAGCCGGATTATTTCATTAGCAATGAAATCCCTGAGTTTAAATGGGTGGCATATGTGAAGCAGATTTTAGAACAGTAGCGTTATGAAACGACTTCTATTATTTCCAATAGAAACTACTTTTACTTCCATCAAAATGACAGTCCGGCAATCATAAAATTTCAAAAGAACTTCAACAATTAAGTTCTATAATTTCCCTGTCCGGATTACAGACGATCTTAAAAATGGCGCTCAGTACTGAGCGCCATTTTTCTTTATGATCCTTTTATGATTGTAATGTATTCCCCCTCCTGAAACCGTACAAAAGCTGTATCAAAAACGAACATCTTCGTGTATTGTTGTTACGTAACCAGTTGATCGTCAGTCTTAAAATTAGAGGCACTTCTTTTGGAGTGAAATACCTGATACCCATTATTCTTCCATCTTCCCAACGTTATTGACCATGATAAAAAGTTATCTCAGGATCGCCTTCAGAAACCTGGCAAAAAATAAAGCCTATAGCATTATTAATATTACAGGTCTGGCCGTTGGTTTAGCAAGTTTCATGATCATACTGCTTTATCTCAATTATGAACTCAGCTACGACAAGTGGGCTGATTCTTTAAAGCAGGTTTATAAAATATCTCTTCAGAAGGATAATGATATCCTGGAACAGACCCCTGCCCCACTGGGCAGCCTCTTAAAGCAAAATTTGCCCGGAATAGAAGCAGCTACTACCATACAGCCTGACGGTGATTTTGAGGCATTGTTAAGCGTTGGAGATAAAAAGATCTATCAGAAGGGTGGTGTTACAGCCGATTCCTCTTTTTTCAAGGTATTCCCTTATAAAATGGTTACCGGGGTGGTAGCTACAGCATTGAATAAGCCCAATGCTATAGTTATAAGCAAAGAACTTGCAGAAAAACTATTTGATAATACAGACCCGATAGGTAAAACGATTAAGATCTACAATGCATTCGATTGTGAAGTGACGGGTATTCTCCAAACGCCTGATAAGCCATCACACCTGAATGTACAGTTTGTCTATCGCAGTCCTTTTGAAAAACAGAATATGTTCTGGCAAAACTATTCTTACCTCACTTATGTAAAAACAAAACAGGGTATACCTGTTGAGCAACTGGAGCAGGAGATCAACCGCGTTTATTATAATGACCGGTTGAAAAAAGATAAATCATTCGAAGAGTTTTCCAAAGCAGGCAACGGCACAGCTTTGTTTGCTGATGCCATGCCCAACTTACACAACTTTCCGAAACACGGTAGCAGCAATTTCAGAACGGTTTCCATGTTGCTGATCCTTACTGTACTGTTGTTGATTGCGGGTGCTATTAACTTCAGTAATCTTTCTGTAGCGGCTTCTGTAAAAAGAGCAAAAGAAGTTGGTATCAGGAAGGTATTAGGTGGTAATAAAAAACAATTGCTTTTGCAATTTATAGGCGAAGTGGCTATACAATGTTTTATAAGTTTATGCCTGGCTGTGCTATTGGTCAATTCCATGTTACCTTATTTCAATAACCTGTTTTCGGTACACCTGTCTTTCCTTCAATCCGACAATAACGGATCACTTGTTTTACAGCTTGCCTTATGCCTGCTGTTTGTAATTATTATTTCAGGCTTATACCCGGCTGTTTTCCTGGCCCGGTACAATATCATAAAAGTGTTAAAAGGCGATTATTCAACCGGAACAAAGAGCGTTGTTTTTCGCAATGTGCTGATCACTGCTCAGTTTGTAGTTGCTGCTTTTTTTATAATCAGTACACTGATCATAAGTGGCCAGGTTCAGTATATGAGAACGAAGGATAAAGGGTTTTCAGGAGAACAGGTAATGCGCCTGGAGGCAACACAAAAAACAAGAGATGCAGATTTTGAAATGGTCCAGAATACACTGCTTGGTATTCCCGGTGTACAATCTGTTTCAAAAACAACTGCGGTGCCGGGCGATGCGATCTCAGATACGTCTACCATTCCATTTAAGTATAATGGAAAAGAATGCAGAATGGGCTCTGTTAAAGTAAGTGCAGATTATTTCAAAACCTTAAGTATTGCCCTTGTGCAAGGCAGGATGTTTGACAATACCTATGCAGACCAGAATACCCGCAGTGCCATCATTAACGAAGCTGCCGCAAAGAGGCTAAACCTGCAGAGCGCTGCCGGCGCTTATATTACCTTTCCGTACTGCGATACAGTACCGGTAAATATTATAGGTGTTGTAAAGAATTTTAATGTTTCAGGTTTTGAAAATATAGTACAGCCTGCTGTATATACTATCGGCAATAAAGCCTGCAGGTTCCAGTCAGGCGGTGCCCTATTGGTGAAGATCAACAGCAACAACATACATCAATCTGTAGCTGCCATTGAAAAAGTGTGGAAAACGATCGAGCCTGATTATCCTATCCGTTATTCATTTCTCAATGATAATTTTCAAAAGATCTTTTCACAACATGTACGCTTACAACGGGTAATCAACTTCTTTGCAATGACAGCCATGCTGATCTCTGTTATAGGTCTGTTTGCGATGACAGCCTTCCTGATGAGCAGCCGTACCAAAGAAATAAGTATCCGCAAAGTGCTGGGCGCAGGTGTTGGTAACCTCAGCCTGTTATTGGGAAAAGACTTTCTGCGGCTGATAGTGATAGCCGTTCTCATTGCTGTTCCGCTTGGATGGTGGGTGGCTGATCAATGGCTGCAGAGTTTTGCTTATCGTATTACGCCCGGTTGGTGGACATTTGCTACCGCAACAATTATTGTTGTAGCAGTGGCCATCCTTACCATCGGTATCCAGGCTATCAAAGCGGCGATAATAAGTCCGGTAAAAATGCTGAGAACAGAATAGGCAGGTGAATAGTTTCTTATGTTGGAAAACTATCTTATAGTACGGCCGAAGTATAAGATATAGCCATCGGCATCCTGTACTTCAAATCCCCGCAGGCCGTCATCATTATTGCTGAGTGGTTGTAAGAATACTACGTCGCGTGATGCGAATTCTGCTGCCAGTGCATCGGGGTCCGGAACATACAGGTAGGCGTCCCAGCGGGCAATACCTTGTTTAATATCCCGTGTATAGTTGGGGATAGGGTCAACGCCAATCTCCTTCAGCATGATCATGGCCGCTCCCCGCTCCACAATACCGAAAAAGATATCATCTTCAGCAGGTCCCTGGAATGTGATATCAAACCCGAGACGATCACGATAAAATGCCAGGGCTATAGGCACATTCTTTACGATAAAGAAAGGCGCAATACCTGCAATGGCTGTTTTAGTCATCATGAACTGATGCAGATTTGATGGTTAGATAATTGTACGGTGAGGCAACCGCTTCATTAATGTCTCCGGAAGACAAATAATGATAATACAAGGTAATAAGATTTGAATAAGCCCGCAAAGGCGCCAGGCTGCAATAAGAGTGTCGGGCAAAGAAGGTAAGATAAAAATAGCGCTGCGTCCTCGTGTTCTCTGCGGTTGGAAAATAAGCTCGTAAAGACACTACCAATTCTCTTGCATTTTTTAGCCGGGTATTCGGTCCATCAATTTGCCAAAAGATTGCTGCAGGACAGATGGGGCCTGGTTATTAATTATTTTATAAGTTTGGAACAGCAATTGACAAAAACAGTTCGTTGAATTCAGTTTACATCAATATCAATTTATATGACCTCGGCTTTTTGGTGGTAATAATTACGGCAATCATATTTGCCGTCCAGCTGTTTTTCACAAAACGGAAAAACCAGGCGGCCAACAAATTTCTCTCACTTGCGTTGATTGTCCTGGGTTTAACAATCACAGAAGTTTTAACCAGCGACATTTTCAAGACCAAAGCATGGCCTATAGACTTTTCCCTGGCACTTGGCCCCCTGCTTTATTTCTATGTCTTAAAAATCACCCGGCCTGCATCAACATTCGGGTATAAAGATCTTCTCCATTTTGTACCACTTACAGCCGCACTGTTCTTTTACCAGTACCCGGCGTTGCTACATAGCATGACGTTTATCAGTGTCGGTTGCTATTTAATTGGCTGCAACCGGCTGATTGAAAACTTTTACCAGGCATTAAAGTTTAACGAGGTGAATGACCGGTACAGATCGCAGCTCCGTTGGCTAAAGCAGTTACTTAAAACCTTTGGAATACTATGGTCACTTTGGGTTTCATTTATAATCAGTAGCGTGGCTGGTTTCGATCTTCCCGTATCATTATATTATCCAATTTATCTTTTGCAGTCCATATTCCTCATACGGATTGCCGTTGCCTGTTTTTTGAAAGAAGATATACCGGTTCCCCTGCCACGGGCTATCTCATCCCGGCCAGTGCTACCGCCGGAACTCAGGCAAAAGGGAGATTGGTTAGTCCGGGAAATGCAGGATAATTTATATTATCGTGATGAAGCCTTAACGCTTCGCAAGCTGGCGGAGTCGCTTGCATTAACCCCGAACGAGCTATCCCGGATAATCAATTCCACACAACATAAAAGCTTTAATGACTTTATTAATGAGTTCAGGGTCAGGGAAGTCATCCGGAAAATGCAGGAAGGAGCGGGTGAGCAGCTAACCCTGATCGGCCTTGCACTGGATGCCGGTTTTAATTCCAAGGCCAGCTTCAACAGGGTATTTAAAGAAATGACCGGCAAGACCCCTGCTGAAGTGAGGCTTGGCCTAAAAAATGATGCCTCAAACTACACTTTGAGACTGCGGAGCCGTCCTGGCAGGATAATTTCAGTCCGGCAAACCACACCCGGGTGGGCTGAATTGAAATTAAACCGTAAGCTCATGTTTAGAAATTATGTAAAAATGGCCTGGCGCAATAGCTTGCGCAACATCTCCTACAGTTCGATCAACATGATCGGTCTGGCTGCGGGCTTATGCAGCTTTATCGTCATCCTGCTATACCTGAACTTTGAACTGAACTATGACAAATGGAGCCCGGAACTGAATAAAGTTTACCATGTTTCACTACACCAGGATGAAGATTTTTTGAATACTACGCCTGCTCCGCTGGCCGGCTTACTGGCTCAAAAGTACCCGAATGCCGAAACCGCTACGATGCTGCAGTCGTCAGGTGACTATGAATCGCTGCTTACTGCGGGTGAAAATAAACTATACCAGAAAGACCTCGTCTCGGTCGATTCGAATTTCCTGAAGGTCTTCCCCTATAAACTGGCAGCCGGTAATGCGGCCACAGCACTGAACCACCCCAGAACGACCATAGTGACGAAGGATCTGGGCCGCAAACTGTTTGGCAACGAAAACCCTATTGGTAAGCTGATAAAGATGAACAACCGTGCCGACCTGGAAGTGACAGGTGTCCTGGAAGATCAGCCCGGGGCAACCCATTTGCCGGTTGGTATGCTGGTGCACGATGCCTGGGGGCGTGGTCAATTGGATGTTTTCTGGGATAATTATTCATACCAAACCTATATCAAACTCAAGCAACCGGAACGCGATGCTGCCATCGAAACGGCTATCAACCGGCTGTATTACAACGAGCGGTTGAAAGAAGGGGGGCTGTCTTTCGAGAGCTATACCAAAGCCGGCGCTAAAACCTATCTTTTTGTAGACCAGGTGCCGCGCATGCACAATTTCCCCAAACATGGCAGCAGCAATTTTACTACGGTAACCATTTTGCTGGTTTTAGCGGTGCTGCTTTTACTGGCCGGGGCCATCAATTTCAGTAACCTGGCTATCGCCCAGTCCATCAGCCGGGCGAAGGAAGTTGGGATACGTAAAGTAATGGGTTCGGCCCGTCAACAGCTCATCCTCCAGTTTATATGCGAAACCGCGCTACAATGTTTGGTAAGTTTAATTATCGCGGTTATCCTGCTGGCCGTTGGGCTGCCCTATGTTAACCATTCTTTCAATATCAGCCTCGGGTTTTTGGAACGGCATCAGCTACCACGTGTAGCTTTGCAATTAGCGGGCTGTTTGCTGGTCATTATCCTGCTTTCGGGATTATATCCCTCAATTTACCTCTCCAGGTTCAACGCTGCCAAAGTGTTGAAAGGGAATTACTCCACCGGCAAAAAAGGAGCATTATTCCGTAACAGCCTGATCGTGCTACAGTTTATGGTATCGGTGTTTTTTATCACTGGCATCATCGTTATCAAAAGCCAGATGAGTTTTATGCAAACCAGGGACAAGGGCTTCTCCGGCGATCAGTTGGTCCGGATAGACGCCAGGCAGCAGACCCGCGAAGAAGGCTTTGATAATGTACGAAACATGCTGCTTTCTGTACCCGGAGTTGTCAGTGTTGCGAAAACAACGAAAGTGCCGGGCGATAACCTGTTTGCCGACACAACTACCTATTCTTTTAAGAACAAAGGAAAAACATACCGCTTGTCGTCGGTGAAGGTAAGCGCTGATTATTTTAAGACACTGGGTGTTCGTTTAGAAACCGGCAGGCTATTCACTAATGATATCTCAGATCAGCAGACCCGGACGGCGGTTATCAACGAATCAGCTGCGAAAAAAATGAACCTGCACAACCCTACCGGCGAGATCATCGTTTTCGGCAACTGTGACAGCGTACCTGTAAAAATAGTAGGTGTTGTAAAGGATTTCCATGTCCAGGGACTGGAGAGCGAGGTACAGCCTGTTGTGTATACTATCGGCAATAAGGCCTGTATGTTCCAGTCCGGTGGTGCTATACTGGTTAAATTGGGCAGCAGCCATCCACAGCAATCTATTGCGGGCATTACCGAGGTCTTTAAAAAACTAGAGCCGGCCTTCCCAATCCGCTATTCTTTCGTAGACCAAAATTTCGAAAAGCTTTTCATTTCCTATGTGCGGTTGGAAAAAATCATTACGTTTTTTGGGTTTGTGGCCGTCATGATCTCCGTAATGGGTTTATTTGCACTTACGGCTTTCTTTACCCGGCAACGAACGAAAGAGATTGGCGTGCGAAAAGTACTGGGCGCCAGCGTACCGCAGCTTGCAACCCTGTTAAGCCGGGATTTCATCTTCCTGGTATTGATATCAGTAGTCATCATAACCCCTTTTTCCTGGTGGATGGTACAAAAATGGCTGCAAACTTTTGCTTACCGTATAGACACGAGCTGGTGGATGTTTTTCGCTGCAGGTGCTGTTGCAGTTTTAATCGCAATAATAACTGTAAGCTTTCAGTCTGTAAAAGCAGCGCTGGCTAATCCGGCGGATAGTTTGAGGAGCGAATAATCATCACCCGTCCAGAAAAAAATGTTCACAGTAGAACGATAAAAGCGGCGCTGATGAACGCCGCATAGGTCAGATTCAAAAATAGCCTCCGCGTCATTGCGTCTTCGCGGTTAAATCTTCCCTCTGCGCAAACCTCTGTCTCTCCTGTTCTCTGCGGTTGGCCCTTACTCGCTACGCAAACTTTTTACCGGGTTGGTTATAGCCGCTTTTATTGCCTGGAAACTTACTGTAAACAATGCCAGCAGTATAACAAGCAATGCTGCAGATGAGAATATTCCCCAGCCGGGCGTAATGCGGTATGGATAATTCTGTAACCATTTCTCTACAGCGATCCACGCAATGGGAATAGCGATCAGCAGAGCAATGATCACGAGCTTTAAAAAGTCTTTTGATAAAATAGTTACAACACTGTTTACAGAAGCACCCAGTACTTTCCTTATACCTATCTCTTTGAAGCGTTTTTCAGCCGTCAGTACAGATAAGCCAAACAATCCTATGCAGGAAATAAAAATGGTAAGTACGGCGCCAAACAATACGATCTGCTGCCAGCGCATTTCTGCTTCATAGCTCCGGGCATTTTGCCTGTCTTTAAAATCATACGCATAGGCATCAAGTGGAAACAATGTTTTAAACGATCTTTCAATTGTTTGCAGACCTGCTGTTTCGCCCCCGGCTTTTAGTTTTATATAAAGTGTTCCGTAATTATTGTGAGGGTCCATGGTAAATAGCTGTGGCTCTATCTTAGACGTTACCGGGCGGAAATGATAATCACTTACCACGCCTACCACGGTACGTTTTTCATTCTGATCATAAAACGTAACCTGTTGCCCGATAGGATCTTTCCAGCCAGCCTGTTTTACAAATGCTTCATTTACCAGTACTGCGTTGACAGAGTCGGCAGAGAAATCAGCGGAAAAATTTCTTCCCTGTACCACAGGGATCTTTAGTACCTGCAGAAAGGAGGGGTCAATTGTTTCCAGTATTATGTTTATCGGCTGATCGCCGTTGATCTTTACCGTATTGCCGGCAAAGCCATTGTTTTTAGGCGCTGCATCAATAATGTTGGGGTCATTTGATAATGACTGTTTCAGCAAAGCAACCTCATTGCGGGTCATGTTCCATTTATCTACCACAACAAGATTGCTATCATCATATCCTAGCTTTTGAGTGGTCAGGAAGTTTAATTGCGAAAAGATGGTGAGCGTTGCGATGATGAGAAAAGATGCCAGTGTAAACTGGAATACCACCAGCGATTTCTGAAGATAGTTTTTACCGGCGAGTGTAAATCGTTTGTATAAGGTTTCCACCGGCTGATAGCCGGATAAAACTACTGCAGGGTACACACCTGCCAGTAAACCTGTCAGTAAAAACAATGCAATATACCCGCCCACCAGTTTTACATCCAGCAGGTAGGAGAGCGACAGCATTTTATTGGAGAGCTGGTTGAATGCAGGCAGCAGCATTTGTACCAATACAATAGCCATGATAAATGCAATAAAGCATAGCAGGAATGATTCGCTCAGGAATTGCAGGATCAGTTGATTACGGCCACTGCCCACTACCTTGCGTATGCCGATCTCTTTACTGCGCTTTACTGAGCGGGCTACAGAAAGCGTAACGAAATTGATACAGGCAATCAGTAATATGAAAATGGCAATGCCTGAAAGAATAAATGAGAAAACCGGGTTACTTGATCTGTACAGCGGATTTTCCGCAGGGGCATCCTTGCTTAAATGAATATCGGTAACCGGTTGCAGGTAATAAGAAAGCCCGGGGTCTTTAACGCCATATTTTTCTTTGATAGCCCTGATCGCTTCATCAGCTTCTGACAGGTAAACCCGGTCCATCTTTTCGTTCATGGCTTTAATATCAGCCTGCGGGTTTAATACGATGAACGTATTTAAAAAAGAATTGAACCAGTTCTCCTGTTTTGCCATATCCTCTTTTGAAGCAATAAAGGGAAGCAGTATGTCGAATTGTATAGAAGAGTTCTGCGGACAGTTTTTTGCTACGGCAGTAACCTTATAGGGAGAGAAGGTATTGCCATCTTTCAGTAAGAGTAATTTGCCTATGGCATCTGTTGTATGGAATTGCTTCCGGGCCATTTCTTCAGACAGCACTACTGAATAAGGCTCCTGTAAGGCCGTTTTAGCATCTCCCGCTATTACGGGAAAGCTGAATACCGAAAAGAAATTGGGATCAGCATAAAAAACCTCCTGCGACCGGATGTCTGTTCCGTTCCTGAGGTCTCTCCATCCCATCTGGTAGCGAACGAAGGCTTTGATCTCAGGAATATTGGCTGCAAAGCGTGGCCCCTGCAGGTAACCGGTATAGCCACTTTTGCCAATATCACCGTTGGGGCGTTTGATCTGCCTGTTGACACGATACAGTTGTGATGTGTTTGTATGAAATTGATCATAGCTTACCTCGTCCTTTACATACAGCATGATCATGATGGCACAGGCCAGGCCAAGACTTAATCCCGCAACGTTGATAAAGGAATAGACCTTGCTTCTCAGCAGGTTTCTCCAGGCAGTTTTGAAATAGTTTTTAAACATACAATCCTGTATTTGCAGTTGATAATGTTTTCCGGTCACGCTTTTTCGGGTACTGGTTTTCGCTGGCTACCGCATATAAGCAAGCTGCGATCAGGAGACTTTAACCTGTCAGGTCGGGCCTAAGCTGGTTAATTGCTTTAGTAATGGAACTTTCCTTAGTAGCTTAGACCTGACAGGTTTACTTCCTTATGAGGATAGCCGGCTAATTTTATAGCCAAATAGGTGCCATTGCTGCAATTGTTTTACAATCAGATAGTTATTGCTGTTCATCTTAGATAGATTGTCCGGTTACGATACAACCGGTGTCCGCAAAAAAGCAGCTTTTACAACCCCTGATTATTTCCGACATTAGCTTTATGAAATAACTGTATGAAGCATTGGTATCAGCCACCACGGGAAAATATGGCAGCCTATGTAAGAACGATCTTAGTGCTGGAAGGTAGCGGTGAACCTGCTGTCGATGCATTGCCTTTATTTACCAGCGGATCACAGGCACTCGTATGCCATACCGCAACAGACAATACAGGCAACCAAACCATCATACAGTTGAGCTTATGTGGAAGACAGGCTCCTGCCGCAACCTGGGCCACCAGTACAAACAGCACCATTATCGCTTATTTCTTTAAGCCGTTTGCTATGGCTACCCTGTTTGATATAGCGGCGAAAGAATTGGCAGAAAATACCATTGAGCTTAGTCAGCATGATGCACATACTACCCATGCATTGAAAACCCAGCTTGTGTATGCTGATACAATAGCAGTAAGGCTGGAGGCCCTGAATAATTTACTGGAATACCAGCTACAGCAACATGGCCGGGAATGCGCCATGATACAATATGCTACCGACTACCTGATGTGCTACCCCGGAACAGAATCTCTTGCTACCGTATTACAGGAACTCAACCTTACGGAAAGAACCTTTCAGCGCTTATTTAAAAAATACGTAGGCGTTACAGCCAATCAATACCGGCGTATATGCCAGTTCCAGCTTACGTTTGCGCAGGTAAAAGGAAAGCATTTTGATAAGCTGGCAGATGTAGCCTATGATAATGGCTTTGCTGACCAGAGCCATTTTATCCGCACGTTTAAAGAGTTTACCGAAACAACGCCGAACGATTACCTGAAGAAGGGACTGAACGGCGAAAAGTAAGTTTGTCGGTTTTATTCTATGCCCGCCCTTTAAACCGCTATACGTTTGCATAAAACCACTACAGCAAATGAAAAAGCAAATTACACCCTGCCTTTGGTTTGATGCAAAGGCAAAAGAAGCAGCTACCTTGTATTGTTCTGTGTTTACAGATGCCAGGATCGCGGCACAGTCGCCCATTGTAACAGAAATAACAGTGGCCGCACAAAACATTATTCTCCTCGATGGCGGACCAATGTACCAGCCCAATCCCTCTATCTCTTTCTATTACATCTGCGAACAGGCAGCAGAGTACGACAGGATCTGGAATGCATTCAAAGAGGGGGGCGCCATCCTGGTGCCGGATGGTAAATATCCCTGGAGCGAAAGGTATGGATGGATAACCGATAAGTACGGCGTATCCTGGCAACTGGCACTGGGTAAAATAAGCGATGTAGGGCAAAAGATAACCCCCTGCCTGCTGTTTACCGGTAATCAATATGGCAGGGCCGAAGAAGCAATGACACATTACAGTTCCATTTTCCCGGACACAGCAGTAACCGGCATCCTGCGTCATGAAGCCAATGAACAACCTGAAAAAGCAGGGACTGTAAAACATGCACAGCTCTCGATCGGCGGGCAGCAATTTATGTTTATGGATAGCGCAGCACCGCATACGTTCAGTTTCAGTGAAGGGGTGTCTCTGACCGTATATTGCGAAACACAGGAAGAGATCGATCATTACTGGGAAGCGCTTACTGCAGGCGGTGCTGAAAGCAGGTGTGGCTGGCTGAAAGATAAGTTTGGTGTTTCATGGCAGATCATCCCCGTCATTCTTGGTAAAATTATGAGCGACCCTGCCAAAGCAGGAAAGGCAGCCCAGGCTTTTATGGCAATGAGGAAGCTGAATATTGAGCAGATAGTGCAGGCGTCAATTTAAGAGGCTGAACGCGAATACAGGTTATAAGTTTTAAGTTATAGGTTATAAGTGTGGCTGAACGCTGAAAGCTAAACGCCTAACGCGAATACAATTTGTAGGTTATCAGGCTTTTCGATTAAGAGAAAATTAACCTGTCAGGTCTAAGTAACTAAGCGAAGTTTTCATTACAAAAAGCATTAGCTTACTCAGGCAAGACCTGACAGGTTGAGCCGTTTAATCGCAGTTTCGATATATCCGTTATGGGTTATAAGTGTGGCTGAACGCGGAACGCGAATACAATTTGTAGGTTATCAGGCTTTTCGATTAAGAGAAAATTAACCTGTCAGGTCTAAGTAACTAAGCGAAGTTTTCATTACAAAAAGCATTAGCTTACTCAGGCAAGACCTGACAGGTTAAGCCGTTTAATCGCAGTTTCGATATATCTCGATAGCAGGGTAATTTCTTCGATGATATATTGCAAATGGTCATAACCCGAACAAGTACTTATAATTTCAGTGGAGGCCCTACCAGTTGCATACCATGCTTTGCGTGTATTTTCTTAGCCTCTTCTTCCGTGGGAGGAGCTTTTAGCTCATTCATCTCGATAAAGAATTCTTCCATCGTTCCTGCTGGTTGTACGGCATATACCAACTGTCCCTTGCTGGTAAGCTGTATCCAGCTATGAGGAATATTGCGGGGCAGAAAGATGGTATCGCCTGCATTCAGTTCCATCGTCTCTTCGCCCACTACAAAGCGGTACTTGCCTTCCACTACGTAGAATATTTCATCCTGCCACAGGTGCATGTGCCGGGAAGGGCCAATGGTATCATAACCCGTGTATGCAAATACACTCAACGTACCATTGGTATCTTTCTTTGAGATGATAATATTGTTAGGGTGTTTGCCTTTGTACAGCATGGGTTTGCCATAGCGGGCCGCGCCTGCACGAACTACAAAGGGCATTGCCGCGTGCTGAGCAGGGATCTTAAATTTTGCAAAAGCAATGGCAGGAAGCGCAGTAATAGATGTTGCCAGGAATTGTTTGCGTTTCATGATCTGAATATTTGAAAGCAAACATCGTACTGCAAGGCTATGCCCGGGTGGTAAAAACAAGACATTCTGCGCTATACCTCGGCTTCGCCAAAGACGCGTTCCGGTGCATTGTTGTCAATAGCAAAGAATTGTGTGGGTGTGTAGCCGGTGAAATTTTTATAATCTTTTACAAGGTGCTGGTAATCGTGGTAACCACAACGAAGGGCTACCGAAAGCCAGTCGAGCTGTGGATAGCGGTTCTTTAACCGGAATGCTTTGTCAAAACGGATGATCTGCAGAAACTGCTTGGGAGCAATGCCTACACGTTCTTTAAACGTGCGATCGAACTGCCGGTGACAAAGATGGCTTTGCTTTAAAAAACTATCCAGTTTAAAATGCTCTTCTTCGCTCAGCATCATCATAGCAGAGCGGTCGATAGATCGCTCTTGTTTGCCTGCTTTTTTTATTAAGCCCGTTAAGAAGCGCTCAACGATCTGTACCATTTGAGGGTATGATGTGGCTTCGGATAGCTGTTCATTCACCAGCCTGGTGTCGCTGCCAAAAAGATCTTCAGCATCGGTATATACATTGGCCAGTTCCGCGAGGTTGATGCCAGTAAGCTGGTGCAATGCTGTTGGCTGAAACACTACCTGGAAGCTCAGAAATGTTTTGCCCACCTGTCGGCATTGCAATATGGTATGCTGCCCTGTAAGGGTGGCTCTTTTGTTAGCGATAGAAGTTTGCTGTGTAGGATAGCTGACAGTTTCAGTGTCTTTGGGATAGAACTGAAGACAATGTTCCGGGCGGGGTGAATAGAACTTTGGCGGAATGCTGGTGGCATCTGCAAAATGAAAATCAATGATCCGGTAAAGCCGGATATACCGTGCCAGGGATGGGCCGGGCCTGATCTCATTTAAAAGCATTTGCCATTGTTATGGAAAGGAAGTTACAATAAAATTCAATTAACCGGAATGGAGTGCAACCTGGTCGCAGCCTCTTAGGTGTTACTGCTTCCGGGATCTGTATGTTCTACTCTTGTAATAAACTGTGTACTTGTTCCCTGCCTGGCCAGCGACACTTCGTTGTAGCCCATACCCTTCAGGTTATTAGACCAAAGAATTTCTCCATCCGAAGCTCTTAATGCGTGAATGTGCCCGTAGCAGCCTGCAAATATTTTATCGCCATCAATCAGTACACTCACATCACAACCACGTGAGCCGCCAAGGATACCTTCACGGAGTTTGGTTCGCCAAAGCTCTTCTCCGGTGTTAGCACTAATGGCAGATACATAACCGTTGCAACCGATGATCAGGATGTCTTTTTGCATGGGGTAGATTGTGTAAGCCCGAATATAATATCAATCAGCTATTACATCATCATTTGCTACGAAGACTTTTTATCCAGATCCATCGCTCACAATTAAGAGGGGCGAGCCGGGCGGGCTTCGCTTATCAAATACTGCTGTATCCAATATCCGGCGTCGCTTCCTGTCCCTCTCCGTTAATCCCGGATGTAAATGGAGCATGCGGGCAGGCCGGCGTGCAGATGGACGCGACTTAAGTGTAGTCGCTGTTTTATTTACCTGTTGCTCTCTGTTCGATACATCGGACTCCTTTCGCACTTCCAGGCTTATCGCGTTCTGCGTTAAGCATTCCGCAAAACCTACGGACGCCAGGTATTGCCACAAGGCAGCTTCAAGCTCTTCAGGAGTGTGTTCTTGCTTTTTCAGCAGGTTGGCGCCCACGCCAGTCATTTTGCGATACAGGTCGTGCAGTTTCCATCCATCGGGCAACTGGCGATAAACCTTCGATGCAATTTTGGAAGCCCTGCCCAGGCGCTTCGCATACTGCATGGTTACTTTAAACTCCGGAGCTTTCTTTACACGCTTGCCGGATAGCGAGCTTACCGTACGCACACAATATCTTCCCCGCCAGAAATAAAACACCAGCATTTTGCGGTAAGTACCGAGGAAAACAATATTTCGTGGATCGAAAGTGTTGCGTTTCATAGTTCGGGAGTTTAAGGTATAAAGTTTAAAGTGTTGGGCTTCGGACGTATGCTACTAATCGTGAGAGGCTGAGTCGTGAAACGTGAAATGTCAAACGTGAAAGAGATCCGTGAGACGTCAGTCGTCAGTCGTGAGTGGTCCCTGAAAGTGAATAGTGAATGGTCAATAGTGAAAAACTGCCAGTTTCACGCAAAGACGCGAGGAATGCAAGTTAGCAGTTGGCAATTTGCAGTTGAACCTCTCAGGCATCAGACTTCTAACTCTTTGTATTTTCCTTCGAAATTTGATATTCAAAATTTGACATTCGATATTTTCGCCTTCCGTACTTCGTACTTGCTTACGGCTTGTTCCTTTACCTACACATTGGTAAATTTTCAAATTTTGTATTCGCACTTCCAAACCTCCGTTCCGAATATGCCGATTATGCCGAAAAAGCCGAATATGCCGACTTGTTCAATTTTTGCAAATCAATTCGCTTTTTGGTTCCACACTCCTGACTCCTTATTTCTAATTCCTTGCCCTCAGGCATAGGTCAGCTTCTGACCAGGTTATGTCCAGCTTGTATATTAAAGCGTACCCACTAAGGGTTTGAGCTTGCATATTCGAAAGCCTGGTATTTATCTGGTATGGACTTGGTGTTTGTTTGGTGGGTAGCAGTCCGGGAGATGGAGGGATTTTTAAAACCACAATACCTTTGCCAGAGGGGAGGGCTATAGAAATTGATGATACTGTAAATGATGCTGTAAATGATACCGTAAATGATACTGTAAAAAAACGCCTGGTACAGATTATACAGCTTTTACAACGTCAGCCGGGAATCAGGATAAGCGAATTAACGAAGAAGTTTGATGTGTAGGAGATAACGATTAAAAGAGATATGCAGAAGATCAGACCCTTGGTAGTATATAAAGGCAGCCCTAAAAATGGCGGCTATTTTCTGACAGACTATATGCTTTCGAGGCTGAATTGAAAATGATTGAGCCTGCTTTAAGGTTTACTATAAAAGACAAAAGCGTTCCATAGGAACGCTTTTGTTACATATCAATCAAAACACTTTATCAATTACAATACCCAATCCTCGGGTTGTTCACTGAACTGCAACTGAATAAGTATTTATTCTGCGGATAAGAAGTGGTAGGATTGTCTGTTACCTGTAAGGCAGGTAAGGTTTGCCCGTTGTAACCCGGCATGGTCACCTGTTCTGTAGAACCATTGCCCAATGCTACTTTCTTACCGTTGGCGCTGCCATTGAAGCTGTAATCGATCATGGCATCCAGCAGGCGATATACGCCATAGTAATCATAAGCGTCGTAAGCTGATTGTGTATTGGGTAAGGTATGATCGGCGAGATAAGTATAGCTGCCAATAGTGGCGGACTTAATAAGGATATAATCTTTTTCTGCGGCAGGGATATTGATACGTTTGTAAACATCTATCGCCATCCTGAAATCATTGGTTACATCATCATCATATACTTCAGTAATAAGTTTTGTATTGGCAGGAAATGTTTGCAGCATACTATCCGTAAGCTGGTATGAATACCATTGGGCCATAGCAAACATAAATCGCCCGTTGACACCCCAGCCTTCACTGGTAAAAGCCTTGTATGCGAGCGCGAATGTTGCACCGCCACCAAAGGAGTGCCCCATGAAGCCTACTTTCTTTGTATCGATGATATTGGGATAGTCAGTCACTGCTTTTTTGAAACTCTGCCACAGCGTATTGTACCTGTCGTCGATGCTGACGCCGGTAGTAGGATAAGGTGCAAATACTACTGCATATCCTTTTTTAGCAATGAAATTATAGAGCCCGATATTGTATTCTTTTTCTTCTCCGCCATAAGGATGTGAGTAAAAGATCACCGGTACAGGAGTGGTAATTCCCTGCGGGTAAAAGACCGTTACCTGTTTGCCTGCATAGGCAGGACTGGCAAAACTTACGGAAGCTACTTTGTTGGGGCCATCGGCACCATAGCCGGTAGTGGGTCTTGAAATGGGGCCAGCCAGGTCATCGTCAACAGGTGTCGTATTATTGCTGCTATTGCTTTTGGCACATCCTGTAATAAGGGCACAGGCTGTAATAATAAGGACGGGGAGATAGAATTTATTCATGTATAAGGGTTAGGATATTGTGAGACACAGATAGCTATAAAAGGTTTAATGCTTAACGGGAAATATCTGACTGAATTGTAATGAAGGGCAGAGGCTAATGGGAAATTGATAATTGTTGTTTTGCATCGTTTGGTTAAGACAGACAATAAAAAAGCCGGTCAGCAATGACCGGCTTTTGATTCTTTGAGAGGAAGGCTATTGCCAGCCGCCTCCTAAGTTCCTGTAAATATTGATCACAGCATTCAGCTGCTGTTTTTTGGTCTCTATCAATTCCAGTTTGGATTCCAGCGCATCGCGTTGTGTCATCAGCACTTCGAGATAATCAGCTCTTGCATTTTTGAACAGATCATTTGAAATGTTGATGGAAGTTGTTAATGCATCAACCTGTTTGGATTTGAGGTCATAGCTTTTTTCCAGGTTGCTGATGTTGGAAAGCTGGTTGGCAACTTCGAGATACGCATTTAAAATAGTGCGCTCATAATTGTAGATTGCCTGTAACTGTCTTGCATTGGCACTGAAAAACTCTGCTTTGATAGCATTGCGGTTGATCAATGGCCCCGCGAGATCGCCGGCGAGTGAGTACAATATTGATTCAGGAAATTTTACCAGGTAGCTTGGCTTAAACGCCTGCAGACCTATTGCCGCAGAGATATCCAGTGAAGGATAGAATTCAGCACGCGCCACTTTTACATCCAGCTTTGCAGCTATCAGTTCCAGTTCGGCCTGTTTAATATCCGGGCGGTTGGCCAGCAGTTGTGAAGGAATACCGGTGTTAACGGTTTGCGGTATCATGCCAAGAAAATTGCCTCCATCCCTGGTGATAGGCTGCGGATAACGACCCAGCAACAGGTTGATCCTGTTCTCGGCTTCCCTGATATTTTGCAGGATATCGTATTCCAGGCTCTGCGATTTCAGCACTTCAGCCTCAAACTTCTTCACTGCCAGTTCGGTTACCCTGGTGGCTTCTTTCTGGATCTTTACGATCTCCAACGCATTCTTCTGTAATTGGATGTTCTGTCGTACGATCTCCAGTTGATTATCCAGTGAGATCAGTTCGTAGTATGAGTTGGCGATCTCTGCTACCAGGTTGGTCACCACAAAGTTTTTGCCTTCTACTGTAGACAGGTACCTGGTAACTGCAGCTTTTTTAGCTGTACGCAGTTTTTTCCAGATATCCACTTCCCAGTTGGCATAAGCTGCTATGGTGAAGTCTGTAAGCGGATCGGGCATCTCTTTGCCTGGCTCAATTTCAGTAGTGGCATCACCTGCACCCTGGCTGGTATAGCGACCTACTTTTTCAACACCAATACCGCCGCGTACACCTACCGTGGGTAGTATAGCGCCTTTCCTGAGACGGATCTCGTTCTTCGCAATTTCAATTTCCTGTAAGGTGATATTTAACTCCTGGTTGTTTTTCAACGCAGTGTCAATAAGGCTTACGAGGTTTTTGTCTGTAAAGAAGGTACGCCATTGCAGCGTAGCCATATTGGTGGTGTCCTTACTGTTGTTGTAAGTATCCGGCGTAGTCTTGTTCTCTTCCCGCGTGCTAACTGCAGGTATTTTACAGCTTGCTATGGCCAGGAAGATGCTCAGTACGCCAATGCAATAATGTATCCTGAGTTTATGCATGGTTATCGATTTCTTCAGTTAAAGGATTTTCATCTTCGTCTTTTACAAGCATGCGTCTTTCCGCGATCTTACCGAATATGTAGTACAACCCCGGAATAATAACCACCCCGAAGATGGTACCGAACAGCATACCGCCTGCAGCGGCAGTACCAATTGTTCTGTTACCGATCTTACCGGGACCGTTGGCAAATACCAGTGGTATCAGACCGGCAATGAATGCGAAAGAGGTCATGAGGATAGGACGGAACCTTACCCTTGAACCTTCCATTGCAGCCTGTAATACGGTAGCACCCGCACGATGTTTCTGTACTGCAAACTCCACGATCAGTACGGCGTTCTTACCCAGCAGACCGATCAGCATTACCATCGCGATCTGTGCATAGATGTTATTTTCCAATCCCATCAGGTGCAGTAAAAGGAAGGCGCCAAATACACCGGCCGGTAAGGATAGAATTACTGACAACGGAAGAATGAAACTTTCATATTGTGCAGCAAGGATCAGGTACACGAAACCAAGACAGATAAGGAAGATGTAAACGGCCTGGTTTCCCTGTGCCACCTCATCTTTGGAAATACCTGCCCAGTCAATACCATAGCCTCTTGGCAAGGTTTTCTGTGCTACTTCATTAATAACCTTAATGGCAGTACCACTACTGTAGCCGGGAGCAGCAGAACCACTGATCTCAGATGCCATGTACATGTTGTGCCGCGTGATCTCCGACAAGCCATATACCTTCTCCATCTTCATGAAAGCAGAAAAAGGCACCATCTCATCACGGCTGTTTTTCACATACAGCTTCAGGATATCTTCCGGCAATGCCCTGTACTGAGCTCCTGCCTGTACAATTACCTTATACTGACGGCCAAACTTAATGAAGCTGATCTCGTAGTTACTTCCTATAAGGGTAGAAAGTGTGTTCATCGCATTTTCGATGGAGATCCCTTTCTGTTGAGCAAGGTCGTTGTCAACATTCAGCATGTATTGAGGGAAGCTGGCGCTGTAGAAGCTGAATACGGAAGAAAGTTCCTTGCGTTTGGTCAGTTCTTTCACAAAGTCATTGCTCACGGTTTCCATCTTTCTGTAATCACCTGAACCGGCTTTATCCAGTAAGCGCAATTCAAAACCACCCGCAGCACCATAACCCGGTACGGCTGGTGGCTGGAAGAATTCAATATTGGCGCCTGTGATGTCTTTGGATTTTTCTTCCAGTTCCTTGATGATATCCTGTACCGATTCCTTTCGTTCATCCCAGTTCTTCAGGTTGATCAGGCAGGTACCGGAGTTAGAGCCTGTACCTTCAGTAAGGATCTCGTACCCTGCCAGCGCAGAAACGGATGCTATACCATCAATACCTTCTGCAATCTTTTGCAGGCGTTCTGCTATTTCATTGGTTCTTTCCAGTGAAGAGCCCGGCGGTGTTTGAATGATGGCATAGAACATACCCTGGTCTTCGTTGGGGATGAAGCCGGATGGTACTTTGCCACTCAGGAACCAGGTGCCTGCGCAGAAGGCGCCCAGCACCAGAAAGGTGAGTGCCCTTCTTGCCACCACGCGGTCCAGCACCTGCATGTATCTTCCCGATACGCGGTTGAACAGCCTGTTGAACCCATCAATGAATTTATCGACCGGTGTTTTCTTTTTGGGTTTGCCGTGGTTGTTCTTTAAGATCATGGCACATAACGCTGGTGTAAGCGTAAGGGCTACCACTCCCGAAAGGATGATGGCAGTTGCCATGGTGATAGAGAACTGGCGGTAGAACATCCCTACCGGGCCCGACATGAAGGCAACCGGTATAAACACCGAGGCCATCAGGAAGGTGATAGCGATAATGGCCCCGCTGATCTCCTTCATGGCTTTTTTGGTAGCCTTTAATGGTGAAAGATGTTCCTCCTCCATTTTGGCGTGTACCGCTTCAATTACCACGATGGCATCATCCACCACCACACCAATCGCCAGTACTAAGGCAAAGAGGGTGATCAGGTTGAGGGTAATACCAAAGAACTGCATGAACATAAAGGTTCCGATCAATGATACCGGAACGGCCATTGCAGGGATCAGGGTAGAGCGCCAGTCGCCGAGGAACAGGAATACTACCAAACCTACCAGGATGAAGGCTTCTACCAGTGTATGAAGTACTTTCTCGATAGAAGCGTCGAGGAATTTGGATACGTCGTAACTGATCTCGTAATCCATGCCTTTGGGGAAAGAGTTCGCTTTGATCTCTTTCATCTTCTCCTTTACATTCTTGATTACCTGGCTGGCATTACTACCGTACGATTGTTTTAATACGATCGCGGCAGAAGGACGGCCATTCAGGTTGGAGTAGATATCGTACATGGAGCTACCAAACTCTATATCAGCCACGTCTTTCAAACGAAGGATCTCCCCGTTGGGATTTGACTTCAGGATAACGTTCTCATATTGTTCTTTGGTAGTGAACCTTCCGGAATATTTTAATACGTATTCGAAAGACTGAGACCTTTTACCGGAGCTTTCACCGGTTTTGCCGGGAGAGGCTTCTAAGCTTTGTGCGCTCAGTGCTTCCATTACTTCGTCGGCAGAGATCTTGTAAGCCAGCATACGGTCTGGCTTCAGCCAGATACGCATGGCATATTCGCGGTTACCAAGAATGTCGGCAAAACCAACACCGTCTACCCTTTTCAGTTCTGACAGTACGTTGATGTCCGCAAAGTTGAAAAGGAATTTCTGGTCAGAGTTAGCATCTGTGCTGTACAGGTTGATGTACATCAACATGTTTGATTCTTCGCGGGTGATCTTTACACCTTCACGTACTACCAGTGGCGGCAGTTTATTTACTACCGATGCCACCCTGTTCTGTACGTTCAGTGATGCCTGGTTGGGATCGGTACCCAGGTTAAATATTACCTGGATGGTACCTTCACCATCGTTACCGGCATCAGATGCCATGTATTTCATACCGGGAACACCATTGAGTGCTCTTTCCAGCGGAATGATCACTGATTTGATCATCAGCTCACCGTTGGCACCGGGATAGTCTGCTGTTACATTCACCTTAGGCGGTGAGATAGAAGGGAATTGCGTTACCGGTAAGCCGGTAATGGCCAGTACGCCCAGGAATACGATGATGAGCGATATTACTATAGACAGGACCGGCCGCTGTATAAATTTATTAAACATTGATCTTCACAATTAGGGTTGAACTACTATTCGGCTTTTAATCGCAGGTGGGTCATTACTTCTTTAGGCGTCAGGAATTCAACAGTAACTTTGTCGTTCTCTTTTACTTTCTGCACGCCTTCCAGTAATATTTTATCGTTTTCTTCAAGACCCGTGTCTATTACATACAGATCGGGGATCTGGCCTTTGATGGTAATGTTCCTTGACTTTACCACGCCGCTCTGATCAATTACAAAAACGTAGATCTTGTCCTGGATTTCGTAGGTAGCTTTTTGAGGGATAACCAATGCGTTTTTGAGCGGCATGGTCATTAATACCTTACCGGTTTCGCCATGTTTCAACAACCTGTCGGGGTTGGGGAATTTAGCCCTGAAAGCGATGTTACCGGTTTCGTTGTCAAACTCACTTTCGATGGTTTCAACCACACCTTTGTATTTCAATGGCTGGTTATTGGCCAGCAGCAGGTTTACTACGGTATTGCCACGGCCTTTTGTGTTGAGCTGGTAATCGAGGTATTCCGGTTCAGACACATTGAAGTAGGCGAACATCTGGCTGTTGTCTGAAAGACTGGTCAGCAGTTCTCCTTCATCAATAAGGCTTCCTAACTTTTTCGGAATGCGATCGATGGTACCGTCAAACGGTGCTTTGATCTCTGTAAAGGAAAGATGGAGTTTTGCGAGTGCCATTTCTGCTCTGGCCTGGTCCAGCTTAGCCTGGGCCATTGCCTGTTCGTTCTTTGACACTACATTCTTTTCAACAAGGGCGGTTGTGTTCTGCAGTTCTATTTCTGCAGCTTTTGCTTCGGCCTCAGCTTTCAGTAATTCTGCCTCGTATACCTTGGGCATGATCCTGAACAGCAGCTGACCGGCACGTACAAACTGGCCTTCATCAACATAAATGTTTTCGAGGTAACCTTTTTCCTGGGCCCGTAGTTCAATGTTGCGTACAGAACGGATCTGCGAAACATACTCACGGGTAAAGGAGGTGTCTACCTTTAAGGGACTGGTGGCAGTAAACTTACTGACTTCCTCTTTTTCTTCTTCTTTTTTAGACTTGCAACTTGTGTAGCATACCAGAGCGCACAAGCTTGCGAACATGACAATTCTCTTCATGATGATTAAAATAAATATGCAGCTTAAATCTTGGTGTAGTGGGTTCCTTAGAGTAAAAAAGGGTCATTAACCGCCCCGGGCGCGGATTTCACATGGCTCGCAAGTGGAAGTAAGATTAGAATACATCCAGCAGGTATGCAGCAGCATACCTTCGGCAGTGAAAAGATTGGTCAGATCCGCAAAACGCCTTGCAACAGGTACTTATAAGATACCTGGCTGAAGGTAGAAGGGGGAACTCTATAGTTGTTGTGGAGATAGCTTAAGATAAGCAGGTAATCGAATGAAACGGAACGACCGGGAACCGGTTTGTATTTGCCGCCGGAGGGATCGTTTGTGTCTTCAGGCTCTTCTACGTCTTCGGTAATGAAGTAATGCTTTTCAGGTTCCACATCATCATCGTCATCATCGGTCAGTTCTGCATTACACAAAGCCACGGGTGTAAGCCTTAGCTCCTGATCCTGGGTATAATGAGGCTGAACATAGCAGATATCCCTGTGCGATGTGCCTGCATAGGCGGCAGTGTCTCCTTTCATCAAAAGGAAAGACAGGAACAGGAAAATTGCTACTAGTCTCATCTGGGGGCCAAAAATAATAAAGATTAGCAGCGCAACCGAAGGAACGGAACGTCTGGTTCGTAAATAAATGGTTAACGTTAACGGTATCCGGTTGCCGGAGCTGCCTTACATGAGAGGTTTACCCTGTTTTGTGGGGCCTCTGCTCCAAAAAAACCAGTTTTTGTAATTGACCCCTATTGATTCCGTAAATAAAGTACAGGAAGCAGGCTTACTGATTATCTGCTGAGCCCGGTTTATTTTTCGCTTAAAATTGGTACCTTTTCACACTTATGCCCTGGTGAATGCACAGAAGCCCTTACCGTTGTACAAGCCTGTTATTCAAAAGGTCAGCTTGTTGCCTGCAACTGATTTACCGGGATAAAATGAAATTACCGTTGCAAATTACTTTTGGAGATCTCATATGATCAGTGCAATTATTATTGATGATGAGCAGCATTGCATCAGCCGTTTGCAGGAACTGTTAAAAGAGTCTTTTTCGAGGCAGGTGCATGTTATTGGTACCTATCGCGATTATGAGGAGGGCATAAAGGCAATTACCCAACACACACCTCAATTGGTTTTCCTGGATGTTCAGTTGCAGAATAGAACAGGGTTTGATCTGCTGAAGGAGGTATCGCCGGTGAGCTTTCATGTGATCTTTACCACTGCCCATGAGCAATATGCCGTACAGGCTTTCCGGTTCAGCGCTATTGACTACCTGCTGAAGCCCGTAGATAAAACCGACCTGGGAGAAGCGATAGAGAAACTGAATGCCCGGTTGTCGAAAGAAGATATTGCCGCACGGTTTGATGCCCTGTTCCATAATATTAAAAATACCTCACCCCGTCTCTGCATACCGGTGTTGAATGGATTTGAGCTGATACAGGTGAGTGATATTATCCGTTGTGAAAGTGATATCAACTATACCACACTGTTCCTGAAGAATAAAGAAAAACTGGTAGTGGCCAAAACACTCAAGGAGTTTGAGCAAATGCTATCAGGTCAAGGATTTTTCCGCGTACATAATTCCCATCTCATTAACCTGTCCTATGTAAAAAGTTATCACAAAGGCAAGGGGGGTAATGTATCCCTGCTGGATAATACCACCATTGAAGTATCGACAAGGAGAAAAGATGAACTGCTGAAGCTGCTGACCGGTAAACACGGTTGAGATCTGAAACTTACATTCCGCATATTGAATACAGGACCGATGTTTTTTTTCCTGCGTGCGGATATTATTTATCGTGTTTTTATTTATCTTGTTCGCAACCTACACCAACCGCCGCAGGAGCTTCATCTTTGATGAATGTTTTCCGGCGGCAATCTTTTTAGAGCTTATGCGGCCATGATCAGTACCCAGTCGTTGCCATTGGCAGGTGTACCGGGCGGATCAAAAGCAAGCTGGTTGCCGTTGCGTTGGAAAACTGCCTTTTGTCTTTTGCCTGTTGATGGGCTGAACCATTGGGCTTTTTTCAGAACGAAGCCTAATTCGTTTGTATCAATACTGAAGTTTTTTCCGCTATATGTATATACCAGCGCGTAGTGTTTGCCCTTGGTGGCAATCAGGAAATCGTAGCGGCTGCCCTGCTCACCGGCAATAATATTCTGTGCGGGGATCCTTTCAAAGTAGGGCAGGCTTAGCAACAGTGCTTTGAGATAATGTAACTGCGTAGCTCCTTTGGAATAGATGGTATTGGTCCATGCATCAGTAACGCCATAGTTGCGATCAGCATCGCCCTTTTTATGAAATTGCATGGTAGCATTTTCACCATAAGTAAAACCTGCACCACCGGCAAATACACTCCAGTAGGCATAACGCCTTAGATCAGCATCATTCCAGCGGGGCTGTAAACTGTCGTGCAAACCATGCGGAATATTTTCATAAGAGGGTTCGCCATCCAGGGTTGGTTTGGCAGGGTTCAGTGCATAATCCTGCTGAATATATCTCCAGTTATCTTCTCCGAAATGATATTTATCGCTCCGTGAGGTATCCTGTGCATAGGTTCTGTGGCCGCTTTGGAACATGTTGAAGTCGAGCCAGGGTTGTTCGTGAAACCATTCCGAAGAGGAATACCTGCCACGGGGATGAAAACTGATCAGGTGTCGTGTATCATATTTTCTTAATGTGGTACCGATGGCCTGCCAGATAGCTGCGCCATCTGTTCCTTTAGTATCCCCTCCATTGAGCCAGATGATATTGTTGTATTTGCCAAATCGGTCTGCCAGGAATTTTGCATACACGGTAGCCTGTTCTGCGCTGATCTTGTTGCCGCGTACATCACCACCCCATACCGGTACCAATGCCAGGTAGATATTCCGTTTGGCTGCTTCTTCAATAATAAAGCTGATATGGTTCCAGTAATTAGCGGTATCAGTATTGTTGGCTATAACAGGTTGCGACAGGTCACTGTTGTTGAGTGCGTAACTACCATAGATATTCTTTGCCTGCAGGCTGTGTATTACCATTACCTGTATTACATTAAATCCCTGTGCTTTTCTTACATCGAGGTAATGACCTGCTTCTTTGCGGGTGGTTTTATGAAACAATAGCCAGCCGGTATCGCCCAGCCAGAAGAATGGTTTACCATTACTGGTCTGGAAAAATCTTTTATTGGCAGAGACCTGTAGCAATGGCATTTCCTGTGCCCGGAGGCCTATGCCAGTGCAGAGTATAGCTGCAAGGAAGAGTAATTGAAATACCAGGCTTCTGTTTGTAATAGGTTGGCTGATCATTTTCGGCTATGGTGCGTTCGTTTTAAATAAATGCTGAGGTAAATATAATTCCCGATACTGTGATGAACAATATTAATAGTAGCCTGCTATTAATATTGTAATATTCTTTTCCTACGCCATTCCTGGCTGTTAGATTTACAAAGGCGCGGGGTTGTTATTTCGTCATTTCGACCCAGCCGGTAACAATACTGCGTTGTCAACCGGTAGCGGCGAAGGGAGAAATCTGAAGGCATGAGTTTAAAGCACTTGACATTAAGTGTTTCAAGCTATAATGGCTGTTTTCAGATTGCTCACCCCGCCATTGCATACATCAGTTACAAAAAGATTTTCCAGCGGGGGGGGGGAATGACAGGTCCGGTATGCTGAGCAGAGAGAATACAGCTTCCTGATACCCCATTTCGCTACATCATTCATCCAATACACATTGATGGCTCATTCGGGATGACGAGTTCCGAAGGTTTTATACAGCTATTTACCTGGCTGAATTGTAATGATCAGAAAGTTTCGTTCAGGTTGAGAAAGAAGCCTTTTTTACCAAATTTTCCAAAGGCATAATCAAAGCAGAGGTTAGTGCGGGTGGCTTTGTTGAATAATACGCGCAGGCCAAAACCATAACCGGGTTGAAATACTTCGAAGATCCTGGTGCCATGTTCGTCGTTACCGGTTTGCAGGTTGCCAAAGGCTACACCACTCAGGAACTTGTTGGCAAGGATAGGGAAACGGAGTTCCACTTCTGTATCGTTGAATTGCGTTCCTTTAAAATACTGTGCTGTATACCCCCTGCCGCTTCTGAAAGCACCATCTCTTGCTGTGCCCGGTAATTCAAGATAAGGGATGTTACCGGCTATAAGGTAAGAGCCCCAGTTCCAGAAGGCCAGCACTGTTTCAGGATGTGTAGCGGAAAGACTGAAGTATTTTCTGAAATCAGTGGTCAGTTGTAACGAATTGCGGGTACTCCCCATCCAGGTTTGGTTGAGCCGGAAACCGAGATCGAAATAAATACCGTGATAAGCCCTGTTAGGATTATCACGTGAAGTGTATTGAACATTCAGGAGAAAACCGTTAGATGAATAATGGTTCTGTGGAAAGCCATGACGGTTATTGTACACACTCGATGGTGTGGCATTATTGGCAGTATCTTTTGTTTTAATGTTTTTCCTGATCTCAAATGCCAGGCCTGCACCCACAAAAAGATGGGGCGTTATATTCTTATAGATCTTTTCCCTGATGTTATAATAGATCGAATTGATGCCATAGACTTTACGTGTTGGATTGGCCAGTATGGAATCTTCATGTGTGCCACCGGTAATGTTTTTGCCAATACCTAATCCGTAATCGGGACTTACAGTTTTCGCTACAACGAGGTTGCCCTGCAGGTTCCATTTATTACCGGGCGTAAAAATATTATGATTGATATAGAAATATAGAATGCCTTTGGTAGTAATGGAAGCAGAGGTAGCTGCTACGGACATAAAGGTTTTCGGATCGTTGCCCAGCTTTCTTCCGGCAACAGCTTTAATGCCTATCTGGAAACCGATGGTAGGATTGGCCGCAATATTAGGAACTACTGTAATGCCTGAACTTTTGTGTAAGCTATCCGGTTTCTTTTTAGGGCGGAAAATGTCCCTGAAGAGGTCACTCACATCATATTGTTTGCTGAGATCATCTTCCAGTTTACGCTGCATGATCTTTTTGAGGTGTGATGAATCTACCCTCAATGAGTCTGTAGGGACCTGTACCTGCGCAGTAGCTGTATACTGCAGGCCAGTGAGCAATAGCAATGCAACATACATTACCCGCTTAGCGCGGATATGCGTACACAATTTGCCGATGAAGGTATAAATGCTCAATGCCAGTCCTTTTTAGCTGTTAACCAATGAGACCTTTAAATGGTTGTTGCTGAGGTCTCTTTTTAAAGATTTCCGGTGTATAAGCAGGATAATCAATAATAGGACCAGCGTGCAGACAAGGAGGCATGAACCGTGAACTATACAAAAGAAAAACAGCTGGTGTCACCAGCTGTTAATGATTTAGTTAGCATTACTGAATGTTGCAGGCATTAGCCCGTCCGTTTCATAATGACTGGGATTACCGGTTCCATCCCAGGCTTCTATAAGAATGCCGGTTGACATCCGGTTGCTTCGAAGCTGGTTGGTACCTTTCAGTATCAGGCCATCCCTGCCTAGAAATTCAAAGTTGATGGCTTTATTGTTAAAGCCTTCCAGGCCAACTCCTAATGTGCGGGGAGGATCAAATGAACCCGGCCCGCAGGAAGAAGTACGCTCTACTATCACATTCTTAAGAACATTTTCCATAGCATAATCCAGCTTTATTTCTATACCCCCTACAATATCTTTTACATGGCTTATGAAGATTGTAGAACCACCGGCAGAATTGGGTTCAAGAAAATATTGTCCCCTCGTCATAGGCAAGCTAACGCTGGTAGTACTGCGGCAGCCTTGTATAACGGGTGTGGTAACAGATGCCTGCCCTGATAAAGCATAATGTGCTATGGTACCCATTGCAAGCCCCATATCTATTTGAAATAATGGTTTTACACTTGCCGGACATGGCTGGGCGAAGCCCCTGTATACAAATGTGAAGGTGGTTGTTTCTTTCAGGGGATTCGGGGAGTTTGAATTAATTAAACCTCCATGAAAGCGTTCGTAAACAAAATCGCCTGCAAATTTTCTTAATACAGAGCGTGCAACAATTTTATTACCGTTTGCAATTTCAATAGCGCCTGATATTGTTTCATCAATTTTACACCTGATAACAGTAGGCGACCAAAGGTCAACCTGTACAGTTGTGCTGTTTATTTTTACTGAACGCTTACCGGCTCCGGGATCATTGCCAAATTTTCCATACATATATAATGCACACATGCCGCCGTTCAGCGGGTTGGTATTGTCTTCATCAACCTGCAGGTAATCTACTCCCTCATCGCCGGTTACAGTAATGTTTGAAACAAGCATAAATAATCCTTTCCTGTGGATGTTGATCTCTACAGTTACAGCCTCCGGGTTAGCAGCAGGAAGATGATCGGGAGCCGTGTAATATCCCTCTGTAGCTCTTGATATCAGTATGCCTTCACCACTGTAATGCCAGCCTTTGATCTCATCAGGACGAAGCTCTCTGGGTTCTTTTAAAACCTTTACAGTATATGTACCGGGTGGAGCATCGTCAGGATCAAGACGGGGAAACCGGGTAGTTATTTTAAGATCGAGTGATTCTTCCTGCTCTACTGTGGTTTCGGATGGTGTAAGGTTAATGCTTTTAAGATAGTTCCAGTCGCTGAAGTGTGTAGTGGTAGCTATTATTTTTTTCTGTGCCCTGTTTACCGTGGTATTGGTGAGCATTTGCCAGGTACCCGATGCATCCTGGAAAGCTATATCTAAAAAATCTGCACGGCTGCCAACAGTATCTGCGGCTTTGTATTGAAAGCTGATCGTTACAGGTTTTTGAAACTGTAATCCATGTGGCATCAACCGCCATGCATTACCAATACCTCCGGGTAATTCGTTACTGACAGGCTGTACACTGATATCTGTTGCTGTGCTTAATGCGCCGGCTGGTATGCTTACGCGGATGGTTCCATCTGCGCTGGCAATTTCTCCACCGTTTGCATCAATGGTTTTATGGATAGCATCTCCGGTGGGAGTGCCAACCGGTGTTACTGTTTCTTCAGGTCCTGATGTTGTTTTATCGTGGTCTTTGCGGCACGAGGTATTCAGCAGGCAAAGCATAAAAATGCCTGCCATGAGTATTCTTCTGCTCATGATAAAAGTTTAATGGTTAAATGGTGCGGATGCAAAGCTATTCGTGCTTACTGTAGCAGAAAAGCTGCTATTACACCGGTTGCCGATATCGGTGCATGAATTGCGTGGGAGCCTGATAAAATATCCCCTTTTTCCGGGAGAAAATAAGAGATACTGCTGCCTGATATTTGGGCCCTGGAAAAACGTATTCACTTCATCATTACCGAAACCATGAAAAAAAATAACCTGTTCGTACTCTTTTGCCTTACAGGCATCTCTGTACTGTATTCGTGTAAAAAAGACAGCAATAACGGCCCTGATGAGATACCGGGTGCTGACCCTGTAGTAACAGATAAGGGAGCTGCACTGGGTGCTGCTAAAACTGCTTCCATTGGTACTTCCGGCGGAACACTTACTTCTGATGACGGACGACTTACCATTACTATTCCTGCAGGTGCTTTTTCTGCAACCACTACTGTTGGTATTCAACCATTGAGCAACAATTCACCGATGGGCCTGGGAAATGCTTACCGTATTACCCCGGAAGGAACAACGTTTGCGAAACCTGTTACGCTCACTTTCAATTACGATGATGCGTTGCTGGGTAAAGTAGTGGAAGACTTTCTGTGGATCACTTCACAGCAGGCAGATGGTACCTGGGTTGGTTATCGTAAAAGTGATGTAAATACTACCGGTAATACCGTGTCTGTGCAGGCAACACATTTCAGTGACTGGTCAATGGCCCGGTTTATTGATCTTGCTTTAAATCCTGCTGCTACTGTAGTAACTGTCAACAAATCGGTTGCCCTGGTAGTAACCGGCTTTCTGAAAGAAGAAGATGCTGAAGAACTGGTGCCACTGACGCCCATCTCTTCTACTCAGATCCCTGTGAACCAGTTAGACGCTGCCATTGCAAGGACAGAACGTTACCTCGCCTTTAAGATCACGGGCTGGTCTTTGAATGGCAGTGATGCCCCCGTATCAAACAGCAACGGTAAACTGGCGGCGAATGGTGAAAGTGCGATCTATACTGCGCCTTCCAAAATTCCCAACCCTAATAAAGTAACAGTATCCGTAAGTCTTGAAACAACAAAAAACGATAACACTAAAAGCAAATATTTACTGCTGTCTGAGATTGCGATAACTGAGGGGAATTATTACCTGCATCTTAACGTAGACGGAACTGATTATTATTATGCGCAGTATGGTTTGAATGGGCAGGTGCCTGCTGATCCAAATGTGTACCAGGTCGTTAACTGCGGACAGGGTACTAATGGCGAACTGATGATTGCCGGCTCCTATGTTGATGGTTCTTTCTTCAGTAATATTCTCACGCTTGCTATTGATAAACCAGCGGCTGGTAGCCGTCTTTTCCAGTGCTTTTATGCGCAGCAGAGCAGTAATGATGAACTGACATTCATTAAGTATGCGGCTGATCCCACGCTTATGCGCAACCAGTATGTGAAGCGTGAAGTAAAGCAGGGCGTTTGCGAGGAAACTAATTTATGTTCAACCATAGCCATTAAACTTAGCAAGTATTCCGGTCAGGTTGCCTCAGAAGTGGAAGGTGAGTTTACAGGCGACCTGTACCTGGATCTGCCTGCATTTAAGAACCAGTGCCAGAGTTCGGAAAAACATCATGTGTATGGAGATTTTAAGCTGGTAAAGGTGAACTAGGGGGAAGCTCCAAAGTTTAAGGTTTAAAGTATAAAGTGTTGCTATTCGGGGATTCATTAGTAATGGGTGTATGCTCAATGTCGTTTGGTTAGCAGCTGGTTATGATACCAGCTGCTAACGCGTTCCCGGGGCCTCACCCGGCGGAACCAAAGATGCTTTGGGAATCAGCGTTTTTGCGATGGTTGCTCAACTAAATGCATTAATGCTTATTTATGAAGCTCAAAACTGAGCACCTTAAACTTTAAACCTTATACCTTAATACCTGATTCTTGCGAGAAAGTCGTAGATTCACGATATATTCGTAGAAATGGAACGACTTACAATACAGGAAGAAGAAGCTATGCAGGCCATCTGGCAGGTAGGAGCGGGCTTTGTAAAAGATTTTATGACCGCAATGCCTGAACCTCAACCGCCTTACTCCACACTTGCATCAACTATTAAAAATTTAGAAAAGAAGGGCTTTGTAAAAAGCGAACGCTTTGCCAATGCCAATCGCTACAGCGCCAAAGTAAAGGAAGCTGATTACAAGAAGCGTTTTATCAATGGCTTTGTCAACGATTATTTTAAAAGCTCTTTTAAAGAACTGGTGGCTTCTTTTGTAAAGGATAAGAAGATCAGTACTGAAGATCTTAAAGATATCATTAACCTGATTGAGCACCCTGAAAAGTAAACGTTATGCCACAGTTCTTCATTATTCTTTTTAAGATCAACCTGGTACTGGCGCTTTTTGCAATAGCGTATTATGGTATTCTGCGCCGGCTTACTTTTTATTCACTTAATCGTCTCTTCCTTGTATTTGGTATCCTGTTCTCAACAGTATATCCCTTTATTGACCTCACCGATCTTTTTCACAGGAACCAGAATCCCGGTATCGCTGCATTTGTACCGGCGATCAACGAACGTGTAAAAGAATGGTCTCCACTGGAATTTATTGCGCGTAATGAACAACTGATCAGTACCCTGTTTTATGCGGGTGTTGTTATTATGACGATACGATTGGTATTTCAGTTCTTATCCCTGTACAGGCTGCATAAGAAATCATCCCGCGGAGTAGTAGACGAGATGTCTGTAAGGATCCTGGAAGAAGAAGTAAGTCCCTTTTCCTTCTGGCAAACCATTTACATCAATCCTTCACTGCACCAGCAGAAAGATCTGCACTCTATACTGGAGCATGAGCATGTACATATAAAGCAATGGCATACGCTGGATATTTTACTGGCAGAGTTAAGCGTGGTGTTTTACTGGTTCAACCCCGGTGTGTGGCTGATGCGAAAAGCAGTAAAAGAGAACCTCGAATTTATAACTGACGAAAAAGTACTGAGAAAAGGTGTTGATAAAAAAGCATATCAATACAGTTTGCTGGAAGTAGGCAACCTGGCATCTACCACTGCGCTTGCCAGCAGCTTTAATATTTCGGATCTCAAGAAAAGGATCGTTATGATGAACGCAAAGCGTTCATCGAAGCTGACATTAGGCCGCTATGCAATGGTGTTGCCGGTACTGTTATTGCTGACACTCGCATTTACGGTATCTAAACGTGAAGTTGTAAAGTACCTGGAGCCGGTATTGCCACAGGTACTACAGTCCCCTGGAACAGAAAAAGTAATGCTCAATGAGCAGGCGCCTGTAAAGCGAAACGTTACAGGTAGCCAGGCTAAACGCCGGAATAGCCAGGATCTTGCCATTACCAATGAAGGCTCCGGCACCGCTGGTATAAAGCCGGCAAGAATGCTTACAGGCGTTGCCGTGCAAGCTGTGCGAATAGAAGGAGGAGATGTAACTGTAGGTAACAATAGTAGGTACAATAGCATTAACCCCGGTGATGCCATCAATAAACTACTGACCCCTGCCAGTGGTAAAGAAATAAAGGAAGTAACAGTAGTAGGACATTCGCGCAGGTCTTCAGATACTGCAAGAACAATTACAATATCACCGGCAACGAAAACCGTTGAAGGATTCCGGGTAGTACAGGGATATCCTACATCTCAACGTGGTGCTGCTAATAAAGAGCAATAGGTTCAAGGTATAAGGTTTAAAGTTTAAAGTGATTGCTGCGGTTCATTGCTTTCTAATACACTGCCAGATATCCTGTAATTTCATCGACTTTCGAAGCTGTCATTCCGAATGAGCCGGTGTAATGTATTTAATTAAAGAGAATGATAATGCGAAATGAGGAATCTGAAAGCTGCATTGGCAACAGGCCGAATATAATGCTGCATCTCCTCTGTACAATCTTCCGGATTTCTCCCTTCGCCTCTATTGACTGACAAAGCTGCTTTCCTGCTGGCTTGGTCGAAATGACAAGCAATCTTTGTTCTGTTGATTAATCAGATAATCCTGCAATGTTGCTTCTTTAGTCACTTTCACAAACATAGGCGGATCTGTCATTTCGAATCCCTGCTGGAAAATCTTTTGTAATTGATATATGTAATGGCGGGGTGAGCAATCTGAAAGCTACATTGGCAACAGGCCGAATATAATGCTGTATCTCCTCTGTACAATCTTCCGGATTTCTCCCTTCGCCTCTATTGATTGCATGCCTCCCTCTTGCTGAGTAATTAAGCAATCCTACAAATTAAACGTTGCTCTTGCAATAAGCATCCTGCCCCTGAGATTGTAGCTGTTAACAGCAAACAGGTTCGAGTTAAGGTGGAAAACCTCGTAACGCCTTACGTTGGCAATATTGGTGACATCCAGTTCAAAGTCAGTGCGCCATTTTACGTGTTTGTAGCGAACATTGGCATCCATAAAGAGATAGCTGATATCCGATACATTTGCCTGTGTGGTGTAAACATGACGTCCCTTTGTTGTTAAGAACACATTTTTGAAAGGTGAATAAGTGAGCGAAACTGCCTGGTCAAATCGTTTTACCTTATTGACAAGGTTGCTTCCTTTGTCTCTTTGCTTACTGGTTTGCCAGGTGCCTGTACCATTGTAATTAAAACCTATAACCCTGAATAGCTTGTTGTCAATGCCAGCGGTAAATGACATCGAATTGTTATTAAAGGGCAACATTTCATTATTGATGAACTGGTTGTAGCGTCCTCTCGAAAAAACAGATTTTAAAGAAACTGTAGTTCTGAGTGTAAAAAGATATTTGCTGAGACCTGCGGAAGCAGCTAATACGTTCTGATCATTTTCATAGGGCAATAAAACGCTACGCTGTACATTGTCAGTAATTACGCTGGATAAAATAGAATTTACTTTTACCCTGTTGTAGGTAATGGCTGCATTGGCAAAGAACATGACTACAGCGCGTTGAAAATTATACTTTATACCCAGGCCCGATGAGTTTTGTTCCTGCAGGTCGGCATCATTGGCATACAATGAACGATAGTTGGTGAGGATGGCACCCCGGTACACACCGGATATATTACCTACATTATTAGAGTAGCGATAGTTTAGCGCTATATAATCTTCAGCATTCAGGTAGAAGTTGATATTGGCTACCGGGTTAATGAAGAAACGGTTTTCTTTTTTATCGAGTGCATACACGTCCTGGTAGTACCGGATAGACTGCCAATACAATGGCGCAGAAAGACTGGCATTCCAGTTTGCCCTTTTTATTTCAAAGGTAGAGTTGAGGTAGATCCTGTCGCGCTGCCAGTGCAGATCATTGCCGGCATCACCATCATAGGGCGTGATGCTTTTGTCTGTTTGTGTAAGTAACAGGTCTGAGTTCAGTTGCTGGCGTTCATTAATAACCCCGATCTTGTAAGACTGCGAGATAAGGCGATTAAGAACACGGTAGCTTACTGTGGCATTGCTGAAAAAAGTAGGTGTTTTAGCGTTTTGGGTAATAGCGTCGAAGGGTTCGCCATTATTAAGAATATCACTATTGAGCCCTGAGCCTACATACAAGCGTTGCGGATTATTGTAGTAGTTCATATACCACCTTATTTCCATAACGTTCTTGCTTTTCAGCAAGGGTATCCAGCCAAAGTCATTGGCTATATCATAAGTGCGTTCACGCAATCGCTGGTTGAAACCGGTCTGGTTAAAGTCCAGGTAACTGTTCTTGCTGCCTCCTCCCAAATTAAATTGCAGCCTGTTGTTAAAGTAGGCTTTCGAGGTGTTGGCAGTAGCTGTAAATGCTGTGTTGAAAACAAAGGGCTTGTTCACTGCTTGTTGCAGCTCGCTGTACCTGATGGTGTCATTGGCGAGGTAGTTTTCTACATAGCTACTATAATCAAGCGTATTGCGGTCAACAAACCCCTGCATGTTGACGCGGAACTGCCACCCGTTTTTTGTATTTACAAGATTGTTGGCATTGATAACTGCAGACCTGTTGAGATAATAATTGCGTTTTGGCAGATCGGGTTTACCAGCAGTACCTGCAGATAGCAGTGCCCCCGGCCGGCTATTGTCCATACTCTCCAGGAATGAGGTGGCGCCGAATTGCTGAAAGTCATCGTTGTAGTCTATCCCGCTATTGTTGGCTTTCAGTACGTTCAGCATTTTATATTTCTTATTTAAGAGTATCGTGTTCAATGCCCCATCAAACTGTTCGGGTAATCCGCCACCCAGCATCACCTGCCCTGAGAGTTTCAGGCTATTCTCATCTTTCAATACAAGATTGATGGAGACATTGTCTGTAAACACCCTGTTCTGTAATACTTTGACCGGTTGATGATTGCGTAACACCTCTACATTCTTGATCAGTTCTTTACTGATCGTTTTAAGTGCGAGTCCGTAACGACCGTCTAAAAGATTATCGCCATCAATAAAAAAATTGGTGCTTTTGCCATTGTAAAAGATCTCCCCGTTTTCAGCGATCTCTATCCCGGGCATGCGTTTCATCACGTCCCCAATGCTACGGTCCTCCGGTCTTGAAAAAGAAGCAACATTGTAGCTGAGCGTATCTCCCCGGAGATCCACAACGGGTTTACTTTTCACTTCTACCTCTGGCAGTTCTGCTACTTTTTTCTCCAGCAGAAAATCATATACGGTTTTGTTATCAGTAATTGACTGCTGCACTTTTTTATATCCCAGGTGATTGATCTCGATGTGGAGTAATGTGGTGCCTGACGAGTCCGGAAGGGTTAAAACATACCTGCCGTTGTTGTCGCTGTTACAGAAGTTTAGAACGAGTCCCTGGCTGTTCCTGAGCAATACACTTGCGCTGGCTACCAATTCGCCCGACGTACTTTTTAACTGGCCTGTAACCTGTCTTGACTGTGCGCTGGCTGTAATGCCTGTTGCCAGCAGTAAAATGATAAGGCAGAGCTTCCCTGCCAGTTGATGATGGCTATACTTTGTGTGTTGTGCTGTCTTTTTCATGCAACGATGCGGCTTGTTCAGGCAATAGATACCCGGAACCTGTTTTGCAGATTAATTACAGTGACTAAAAAATGAACATGGCTATAACAGGTGCCGCAGTAGACCGGCGGCTATCCGGGTACTAGTGCTGAAGGATTTGTACTTATTTTTTGGTTAGCTCCAGTGGGTTGTTGTTCCTGGGGAGAAAATCTTTCCTGTATTTTTCAAGCATGCTGTTGGCCTCATCTTCTGAGGATGACCTTCTGGTTGAATCCCTGTATGATAAACGAACTTTTGCAGTGGAGCCTGCAGGCAACTGGGATTGCATAACACCTACCGGATCATTGATCCATGTTTCTTTTGCGCGTTCGAATGCTTTTTCACTTGTTGTAATAAGCCTTTCTGTATTTATACCTGTATCCTGGCCGGTAGTATCTTTACTGATCTCTTTAAATAAGAAAAGTACTTCATTCTTTGAATCGGTTGCTTCCAATATAAGGCCAGGTAAGCCGGAAAGTTTCCAGGGGCCATTCTTAAAAGGAAGATCAGGAGCAAACCATGCAGTATAAGTGCGACCTGCATAATTGCCTGTTGCTTTCTGGCATTTAAAGTTGCCTATCTCGCGGGTCTCTTTAGTGATCTTCCAGTCTATTTTTGGTAAAGGCGTTTCGATAAGGTAGCTGCTCATACCGTATGTCGCTACTTTATTCAGCTTGTTTTCTTTTGTATGCTGAAATAATATTTCCTGTGTATACCCGGGGCCATATACTACAGCCATAGGAGCGCCAACAACTGATACTGATCTCACCGCGGAACTGGATGCCGCTGCTGACTCTGCAGCTTTGCGTGCTTTTTGCCTGTTGCTTTCAATGATATAGCTCAGGTATTTGGTGCTGTTTTCGCCCAGGCAAAGGAACATTTCTTCGCGAACGGGGGTTGCCCGGTTGTTGGTATCGCTTACATGAATAAACTCATAAGTAACGGTAGCAAGGGCTGGTTCTGCAGTTTGAGCAATGGCGTGTGTTACAATTAATTGTAGTGATAGTGCTGTTAGATAGGTGTGTATCTTTTTCATTTTCAATGATTTTATCTACGAATATTTCGTGAATGTACGAATATTTCGATTTAAAACGAATAGTTCGTAGCAATATTCCCGGATTTAACATTTAAAGAAAAAAGAGGAGGAAAAGGATCCTGATCAGTAGTAGTGAGATCTTACAGGTTAATGTTCCGGCTGGTGGAGATACCAGCCAGGGGCAAATAGGCTAAGCGTTTTGTTTTGTGCGTTTGCCTCGTTCTTTAGGACGAGGCAAGTATTTAATATATCATAAGGATATTCAATGTCTGGAATCATTTTTAATGCTCTTAATAAATGATGTTGATATACTTCTCATGATGAAGAGCAAACTGCTTTCTTTGATGGAGTGCTGTGGCTAAATAATATTTATTTAATAGGATAAAAGTTCTGGGTTGCTGTAAAAAATTATTTTTGTAGAGGTTATGATCTTACAGGAAGAGGAAATACAGCTTACTGCACAATTAGTCCGGGGAGATATTGCTGCCTTTGATACATTGTATCACCAATATCATCATGCTGTATTTGCAAATATTCTGCAATATGTTCATCAGCCGGATATTGCTGAAGATATTTTGCAGGAGGTCTTTTTAAGATTGTGGGAAAACCGCCATTCATTTAATAACACTGTAGGTGGCTGGTTATTTACGGTAAGTCATAATGAATCGCTTAGTTACTTAAAGAAAACATTATCAGAAAAAAAGGTTTTGTCTGCATTGCCGGCAGAGGATCATGAAGAGCTGGATGAAACGCTCTACCAATCCAGGATAGAATTGCTCAATGAAGCTATCAATACACTCCCCCCTTTTAAAAAAGAAGTATTTCAACTCTGCAAGCTGGAAGGTAAAACCTATAATGAGGCTGCAGCGCTTCTCGATACCTCTCCTGCTATTATAAAAGAACGGCTAAGATCTGCTTCCAAACTCGTACGCACCTACCTGGTAACCAGGTACCCGGCCATGCAGCTCACAACTTCCCTCATCATATTGCTTTATTAAGGCCCGGCATTTTGTTAATATTCTCTTAACACAGCAGGAGCCCCCATTTTTTTCGCCGGGAGTATTTACTACATGCATGCAGTTCAGCAATTGATCCAAAAGTTCTGGTCAGGAGAAACCTCCGAAGAAGAAAATCAACTTTTAATACAGTTATTGATTGAGCAGGAAACTGCGTTGAGCGAGGCAGATAAAGCTGCTTTTTTCAAACGGAAGGAGGACGGTACCATTGTGGTGGAAGCCACGCGTTCACAGCACATGCTTGAGCGTATGCATGCACAGATGAAGGATAAGGAACTGACCACAGCAACAGATACAGCCAAAGTAGTTCCGTTAAAACGAAACAGGACCTGGTGGGTAGCGGCTTCTGTAGTTGTGCTGTTGGGATCAGTAGCATACCTGTTTGCCCCTCTTTTTTCTAAACAGGATAGTATCGTTGCCGGTAAAGAAAGTCGTGCACACGAGGGTGTAAAGACGGTAACCAATCATACGGATAGTATTATGGAAGTTGCTTTGCAGGATGGTTCAGTAGTAAGTATAAGCGGGCATAGTGCTATCAGCTTTTATGAACCGTTCAGCGCTGAAGCGAGAAATATAAGTCTTGCCGGTGAAGCAGTGTTTAAAGTAGCAAAGGACGCCAAAAGGCCTTTTACAGTATATGCCAATGGTATAGCCACTACTGCGCTGGGAACAGTATTTACAGTAAATACCCTGGTACGCGATATTGTGAGTGTACAGCTTTTTGAAGGAAAGGTAGTGATCCGGTCTGCAGATGGCAGCAGGTCAATGAAAGATGTATACCTCGATCCGGGGCAGGAGTTTACTATTAATAAGAATACCAATAGTTATATAGTTAAAGCAGGCAGCGCTGCCAATAGCGTAGCATCAGGACCGGCAGGTAGCAGGAAGGAAGAGAATGGCAGAAAGCCTGATATAATACTTGTATTCAATAACGAACCATTAGCGCGCGTGTTCCATAAACTTGAAGAGCGATATAGGATTAAGATCCAATTCAATGAGAACGATGTGGCAGGAAGATATTTTTCAGGAAATGTACTTAAGGACGATTCATTAAAGATCGTATTATCAGCTATCTGTAATAGTAACCAGTTAAGCTTTTCCCGCGAACAGGATCATATACAGATACAAATTCAGCAATAAATAACATAATGACTGCTTAACCGGCAGTACACCTGTAAACAGGTGCCAGGGAAACTATTGTCTAAACCATTCTAAATGTAGCATGCAATGAGGCTCTATTGTAAAAAGATTTTCAAACTACTGTTTCTTTTGTTTTTTGTCACGGGGTTGCAGGCCCAGGATATTACAGACCCTGCAGTTACTGGTACAGTTATGACTGGTAAGGGAGATTTCCTGGAAGGTGTAACGATAACCGTAAAAGAAGTGAATGGGAAAAATACATTCACGTCAACTACTAATTCGAAAGGGAATTTTCGCTTTACAGAATTAAAGGCAGGTAAACTGTACGACTTTTTGTTTTCGTTTGTGGGTTACGAAAACCAGGAAGTAAAGGCATTTAAAGTGCGTGAGGGAAATGGAAACTCTATTCTCGTAAGATTAAAAGAAGCGGGTACATCGCTGAACGAAGTAGTGGTGATCGGGTATGGTACACAAAGCAAAAAAGATATCACTACCTCTGTAGCTTCATTAAAGGCTGAGGATATCAATAACTTTCCTGCAACCGGTCTGGATAAAGCTATGACAGGTAAACTGGCAGGTGTACAGGTACTGCAACCTGCTGGTGCGCCGGGAGCCGGTATCTCAATTGTGATCCGGGGTAAGGGTACAGTTACAGCAGGCAGTGACCCGCTGTATGTTGTTGACGGTATTCCGTTATCGGATAACGATGTAAATGGCCCTGGTGCAAAGGTAAATCCGCTCAATTCGCTCAATATGAACGACATTGAATCTGTAGATGTATTAAAAGATGCATCAGCAGCTGCTATTTATGGTTCAAGAGGTTCCAATGGGGTAATCGTGATCACTACCAAAAGGGGTAAAAAAGAAAAACCAACTATAAGTTTCAACAGCTACGCGGGTACACAGGAAACGAACAAGAAGATCAAAATGTTGAATGCGTATCAATATGCACAACTGATCTATGATGCACACAACAACACTTATTTTGATCTGCTGGCAGATAAAGGATTAACAGGTTCAGCCAGTGATGACAATGCAACAAGGCTCACCAAACTGCTGGGTGCAGCGGGCAATACCAGCAATGCCTATTTGTTGCCGCCCGATATTTTCCCTTATCTCAACAATCAACCCGGGTTACCGGATGTAAACTGGCAGGATGAGATCTTCCGCAAGGCTCCGCAGCAAAGCTATTCACTATCAGTTTCCGGTGGAACAGATGCTATCCGCTATTATGTATCCGGCAACTATCTTAACCAGCGTGGTATTGTATTGAACTCAGGTTATAAGAAATATGGTGGCCGCGTAAATGTTGATGCTACTTATAAACACCTGAAGCTGGGAGTAAACCTGAACTATAATTACGGTGTGTATGACAACCAGCAGACAGAGGGACGTTTTAACGGCAATCTCGAAAACGTAGTTTCAGGAGCTTTGGTGGCGGCACCTTTCTTCCCGGTGTATAAAGATGATGGATCATTCAACTACGATCAGTACAAATGGCAATATGCACAGGCGCAATTGATCAACCCTGTGGCACTGGCGCTTTTAAAAACAGACAATACCATTGAGAATAAATTGCTCAGCAACTTATTTGCAGAGTATGAGCTGGTAAAAGATCTGAAGTATAGGCTTTCGTTTGGGGCAGATATCACCAATGGCAACCGGAATGCCTTCAGGCCTTCTACATTGCCTAACACGCTTACACTTACCACCCCTTCAATACCTACCGGTAACTACAGAAATGCGCAGAGCACCAGTTGGGTAATAGAGAATACCTTATCATGGAATAAGAAGATCGGTGAACATTCAATCAGGGCACTGGCAGGCTTTACGGCGCAGAGAGAGAAGAACCAGTCATCGAATGTTTCTGCAACAGGTTTCCCCAATGATATGGTGAAAACGCTGAATGCCGCCACCAGTGTTACAAGCTGGTCATCAACCATCAATGAGTGGTCATTGTTATCCGGCCTGGCAAGGGTACAATATAATTATAAGAACAGGTATTTATTATCTGCCGCTATCCGTGCAGATGGTTCATCAAGATTTGGTCCGGATAATAAATGGGGATACTTCCCGTCTGCTTCAGTTGGCTGGAATGCAGGTGATGAAGATTTTATGAGAAATATAAGAGCTATAAGCTCGCTTAAGCTCAGGGCCAGCTTTGGTGTAACGGGTAATTTCCAGATCGGTAATTATGCCTACCTCGCTACGCTGGGAACCTCTAACTACATTTTCGGCCCACAGGGTGGTACTGCTTTGTCAAATGGATTATACCAAAACACACCAGGTAATGCAAAACTGGGCTGGGAAAAAACAACAGCCTTTAACGTAGGTATTGATCTCGGTTTGTTCGACGACCAGTTACAGGCAGTAGTAGATGTATATAACAATAATACCAATGACCTGCTGCTGAAAGTGCCTGTTCCGCAAACTTCAGGATACAGTGAAAACCTGGTGAATATTGGCAAGGTGAACAACAAGGGTATTGAGATCACACTTACGCATAACAGCCATATAGGTGACTTCAAGCTGAGCAACAGTGTTAATTATTCTGCGAACAGGAATAAAGTACTCGACCTGGGCGGTGTGAACTCGATTGTGACGCAGGCGCAGAGTGTTATATACTTCATTACACAGGTGGGTAAGCCGATCGGTAATTACTATACACTGGTAAAAACAGGTGTGTACAAGAACCAGGCTGAGATAGATGATCCAAAAAATGCCAAGGTTACCGGCGCTAAACCTGGTGATTTTAAATACAAGGATATTAATGGCGACAATATGATTGATGGCAGTAACGACAGGGATATTACCGGTAACTACATGCCTAAGTTCACTTATGGATTTTCAAGCAGGTTGCAATACAAAATGTTTGACCTGGGAGTAGCATTGCAGGGTGTTTATGGAAATACGATAGCTAATGTGAACAAGCGTCACATGGATGCAACAGAAAGCTATTCCAACAACACCATCAATGCACTGGATAGGTGGAAATCTCCTAACGATCCCGGTAATGGTGTTATTGCAAGGGCAAACCGCAGTCAGCGTGGTTTGAATGCTACTATCTCTACTTATCACCTGGAGGATGGTTCTTATCTCCGTATCCGCGATATCACGCTGGGAGTAACCGTTCCTGCCAGGTACCTGGGTAAGGCTATCTCTGGTGCAAGAATATATTTCACTGCGCAGAATCCTTTTACGTTTACAAAGTATAGCAGTTACAACCCTGAAGTAAGTATTGATGATAATCCACTTACTCCGGGTATAGACTACGGTACCTATCCTTTATCAAGAGCATTTTTTGTTGGCCTGAATCTTAATCTCTAAAACAATGAACCAGCACCTGTTTATGAAAAAGACAGTCATAATACTCCTGTTGAGCAGTGCATTGATCTCCTGCAAAAAGGACTTTTTAACGATAGCACCGCAATCACAGTCTACAGAAGCAAACTTTTATAAAACAACAGCCGATATAACAAATGCGGTAACGGCTGCTTATGCGCCATTACAAGGCTCCTCGCAATACAATGGTCACTTTGTAACGATGATGGAAGCAAGGGCAGATAATGTTGAGGACCAGAACCCCGGTGGTAATGCAGGTCGTGATTATAATATCGATCGCTTTATTGCGAAATCAGACAACGTTGCAGTAAGTGGCGCATGGGGCAGTATTTATAACGCTATTGCAAGGTGTAATACTACCCTTTCACATCTTGATGTAGTGACCAATGCCTCATTGAAATCACAATATGAGGGCGAGTTGCGCTTTTTGAGGGCACTGAATTATTTCAATATTGTAAGATTATGGGGCGCTGCGCCATTGGTATTAAAACCAACTTCCTCAGAAGAGTCTAAATCACTTACACGCAATGCTGTGTCGGAAATATATGCAGCTATTGAAGAAGACCTTACCAAAGCAGCTACCTTATTGCCTGCGGTATATACCAATAGTACAGACATTGGCAGGGCTACAGCCGGATCAGCGAAAGCATTGCTGGGAAAAGCCTACCTCACAGAAAAGAAATATGCACAGGCAGCCGCTGTATTGAAAGAATTATTGCCTGTTAATACCAATGCATACAAATACAACCTGCTTTCTACGGTAGCCGATGTGTTTAATGTGAATAACAAAATGAACGCTGAGATCATTTTCGCTGTTCGTTATGATAAAACGATCTCAGGACAGGGACATGGGTTGAACGCTTATTTTAACCAGCCGGTACTGGACCCCAAACTGCTGAGTGCCTACGGCAGTACTGACACCCGCAGGGCCATGCTGAATACAACTACAGTAGATGCCAATAACAAACCGGTCAATAAATACTACGAAACATTTGATGCCACCACCAAAACACTGGGCCGCGATTATGTTGTATTGCGTTATGCAGATGTATTGCTGATGTATGCAGAAGCATTAAATGAAGTAGCTTATAGTAATGATGAAGCAGGCGATGCCTTTTTATACCTGAACAAAATACGTACACGCGCGGGTGCTACCACTTTTACAGCTGCTATGCTACCCGACCAGGCATCTTTCCGTGCAGCAGTATTGCAGGAAAGAAGACTGGAGTTTCCGCTGGAACTGCAACGTTGGTTTGACCTGGTAAGGACCAATACGGCAATTGAAGCGCTTAAAAATTCAGGGTTAACTGTGCTCAATATACAGGCAACTCAATTCCTGTATCCCATACCACAGTCAGAGATTGATATCATGAACAATGCTGTAACCTTTCCTCAAAACCTGGGATACTAAATTAATTACCGGAACATATGAATGTAATTAAACTGTTGTGCCTGCTGCTATTGCTTTCCAATAGCAGCAGTTCGCAAAACAAAGTACTGGTCGCCGCACATCGCGGCGATTGGCGCAATGCCCCTGAAAACTCTCTGCTGGCCTTTCAATACGCAGCAGCTATGGGAGTGGATATTGTAGAGCTTGATCTGAAAAAGACAAAAGACGGTGAGATCATCATTATGCACGATGAAACAATAGACCGTGTATGTAATGGAAAAGGGAAGCCGGCAGATTATACGCTGGAAGAGATCAGGAAGTTCAGGCTGAAGAATGGACTGGGGCGCGTTACCAATAATCCCATACCCACTTTGCGTGAGGTAATGATAGCAGTGAAAGGAAAGGTAAAAGTGAACCTTGACAAAAGCTATGATTATTACAACGAGGCCTATGCTATCCTGAAAGAAACAGGCACATTAAAACAAGGCATCTTTAAATCGGAAGTACCTTATGCCGCATTGAAAGAAAGATACCCCCTGCTGATCGACAGCATTATTTATATGCCGGTGGTGAATCTTGACAAGCCTGGCGCAAAGGAGATCATTACAGATTACCTGCAGAACATGAAGCCCTATGCGTTTGAACTGATCTTTCAAAAAGACACCTCCGCTGTTTTAACTGACAATGCTTTTATCAGGGAAAAGAAATCAGCAATATGGATAAACTCCTTATGGCCTTCGCTCAATGCGGGGCATGACGATGATAAAGCAGTAGAAGAAGGCAATACCAAAGATAGCTGGGACTGGCTGATAGCACATGGCGCTACTATTCTGCAAACAGACAGACCTGCCTTGTTATTACAATACCTGAGAAAGAAAAAAATGCATCATTAATTTAAAAACAAACCAATATGATGAAAAAATACCCGTTTTATTTTACGGGTTTTGTATGGTTGCTTTTGATTTTTCAAAACAATTATGCAGCACCATCCTTTTTTAGTGTACAAACGTTTACATCGCCCAATGCCAAAACTAATTCCAGTGTTACTGTTGGCAGCATGGTGCACCTTAATTACAGGTCACTTTTTTTGTACAATGCTGATCTTTCCGGAGGCATCATAGGGGATGTTAGTACAGGGGGATCAATCACTGTTAGTGTTTATGCATACAATAGTGATGCCTCAAATGGAAAAGGTTCTTTGGTGTATGGTGTTATCCTGAATTCATCTTCCTCGTCATTCAGTGGTTCTTACTGGACAACCGGTCCTTATGCATGGGGACAAACTGTAAAAAGTACAGAGATCCAAAAACTGGCTCAGGTAGCAAGGGTGTATGTTGATCCCAATGGACAATCTTCGGTTTGTGGCCTTAGTAAAGTTGAAAGAACGATTTACGGTCTGTTTACCTTAGGGCTTACAGAAGCCGCTGCTGCAAGTGGCGGAGGTTGTGTTCAGACTCCTTCATTACAACCTGTAATTGTTGAGGTAACGTTATTAAATGCAACGCTTAAGAAAATTAAAATTCCCGGATTAGGAGAGGCGAATGCTGCTACTGTTTTTCCCGACATGCCACTTATGCCCATTAACAGTAAAGTGATGCTGGGTTCACACAGGGGTGACTGGCAGGATGTAAATGCACCGGAAAATACAAAGAACTCTATCCGGGATATGATAGCTGAAGGGTATGATATGGTAGAGCTGGACCTGTGGGATACCAGCGATGACAGTGTGATCGTATTTCATGATATGGGCCTCAATAAAAGGACGAGCCAGACCGGGAGCGTTAAAGCGAGAACATGGAGTAGCATCAGTGGCCTGTATATTAAAAACAGGTTTGATGAATTGATTAGTACAAGCGATACTAAGATGGAGTTGTTGCGAAACATCCTGCGCTATATAAGAACAAAAGATCCCGGGGGAAAAGTACTGCTGAACCTCGATAGATCGGCCAATGATATGACGATGTTTAAGATGGTGTATAAAGTGATCAGCGAGGAAGGTATGCTTGATCGTGCTGTTTTCAAAGGAAGGTTTGACCCTACTCCTGCATCCACAACAGGCCCTACAGTAGCCAATATACGCCAGGCATTTACAGACATGTTTCCAACTCTTACCCAGGCAGAGCGGGACGACAGGATGAAGCGGATGCGTTTTACACCAATACTGTTTGATAACAATAAGAATACAGTTACTACCAACGATGCCGCATTTGCGCAAACGGTGAAGCAATACATAGATGATATGGTGACGGCAGGTATTGCAGATGGTTTTGAACTGAATTACAAATCTTACCCGGTAGGCGCTGCGGATTTTGCAAACGCCAGCGATGACAATGTTTTCCTGCTGAAAAACTGGTCAGTGCTGGGCAATACGAACTTTGTACAATATGTCCATTCCAAAAAACTGCCGGTAGGCATTTTTGCCAGTGTACCCGAGGTATGTGCCATACCTGATTTTAATGAAACCACAGGCGCGCGGATTGCTACCAAGCTGGTATCTGGTTTTGTAAAAGAAGATACGGATCCCCTGACCCTCACCTATGTGCCTTATGTAAAGGATCAGAGCATGTATGATTTCAGGGGCGACTGGGATTTTTATATACCTGCCGGTGCAGATTACGTGATCACAGACAGACCTGATGCATTGAGAGAATATTTGAAAGCCATTGGCAGATTTAAATAATGTTTTAAACGAATACAATGAAAAGAATAACCAGGTACAATAGTCTGCTGGTACTGTTTATTTGCACAGCGTTGTGCTCTGTTGCGCAAACAGGGATCCCTACTCCTGCCGTATGGTTCAGTCTTCCAACATCGGATAACTGGAATAAGTCGGTTTATGGCAATGCCCGTGTAATGGGATATAATGGAGGAGGCGCATATATGAACATAAATGACGGAGCCGTGAATTTCGGGTCAGCCAGTAACCCAAGGATGGGGTCGCTTGTTATAGTAGATACAAACAATATAAAAGAAAATGTGAAGTTGTTTGGATATGGAGATGCCAGTACAGCTTTTCCCGATAATTTCACTATCGCCTGTTGGATATATGCATATCCGGCTGAAAACCCTGCGTATGCCCGTAAGATCTTTTACACCGATTTCGGCGATAGCCGGTTTGCCCTGATACATAAAGGTGCTGATATCTATCTGCGGAGAACAGCTCCTAATGAGCAAGCTTTATCCGATCGCCACTTTGATTATCTTTTTGGGGCGCCTGCTTCTCTGGATGCTGGTGAGGGTTGGTATTACCTGACACTGGTAATGGGCAAACGTTCTGATAATTCGAGGTATACCAAATTATATGTAGGTAAACCCGCCAAAGTAAAATATGATGCTACGGGACCACGAATTGTAGCAACTACCTCTGATGTGCTGGCGACTAATTTCGGAGGCGCCTATGCTTTTACCGGCGTACAAAGTTTTATGAAAACAAGCGTAACGGAATGGGGTTTGGGCAATGTTGATGATAGTGATCCTGTACATGGGCAATTGATTGCACCTGTAGCAAAATTAGCCGATTTTACTGTATGGGGAACTGCATTAACTGATAGCCTGGCGCGTGTCTTATTTAACTGTATGGACACAAGGTCCCAAAATCTATGCTGGGCGGCTCCTGCAAACCAGCTAAAGATTATACAAAAACAAACCACAGCGACTGATTCAAGTGCAGAAAAAGCAATAAAGACAATCAGCGTTTATCCTAACCCCGGCTCCGGCGAACTATGGGTGCAGCTTCCTGCTGCTGATAATGGCAGTACTGCCAGCCTGTTGCTGACCGATCTCAACGGAAAAGTGCTGTACACACGTACAGTTGCTACGGGCAAAACCGGGCAATCTGTTCACCTCGATGTAAGGTCTGCAACAAAAACAAAAGGCATTTATATGTTGCAGGTTGCGATGGCAGGAAAGGCACAAACCTTTAAGATCATTATTCAATAAACTCATCTAAAGTAATTTCTAATCAATCGAATTATGAAAGCATATAACGTTATCAGAAAGCTGGTTGCCGTTTGTTCACTGGCAATTTTGTACAATGCATCCTTTTCCCAGGGCAATACTTTTACCGGCTCCCTTGCTGGTTCTAGTGTTACTACTGGTGCCTATCTTACAATTTATGGCTGTGAGGCAGGGAGGTATACTACTACCGCAACAGGTAACTCATTCTTTGGTTTCAGGGCAGGAAATGTTACTAATGGGGGAAATAATTGCTTTTTTGGTCATGAATCCGGGTTGCTTAATACCTCAGGGGGAGGCAATACTTTTTATGGTTTTGCTTCAGGTCGAAACAATACTACAAGTGTTCACAATACGGTAATAGGTAATGAGGCCGGCCAGACTAATGCTATCGGGTCTTACAATACTCTCCTGGGAGCCAAGGCTGGGTATAGTAATGTTACGAACAATAATGTAATGGTAGGCTATCAGGCAGGATATAATAATAGTACCGGAACTAATAACACTTTTTTAGGATCAGAAGCCGGTTTGAACAGTACTACAGGACATAGTAACGTCCTTCTTGGATGGAGAACGGGATATAATAATACTACAGGAGGAAACAATGAGATGATAGGAGTAGGCGCCGGGTATAAAAACACCAGTGGTAATTTTAACGTAATGGTAGGTGATAATGCGGGTTACGATAATACTACAGGAAGCAGAAACGTATTTATCGGCAATATCAGTGGACGTGGTAGTGCAACGGGCAGTGATAATGTTATTATTGGAAATTTTGCCGGTGGGGATTATGCTTATAAAGCTGATACCGCTGTGTTTATCCTGAACAACCAGTATAAAACCAGTAATCCTTTGCTGTTTGGTCGTTTTGCAGGCAATACTGATCATAATACTATTGCCGGTACCGTTACTTACCAGGCAAAACTGGGTATCAATACCAACAAACTGGAGCCCGGGATGACACTGACTTTAAATGGCCGCGCCTATATCGGCAATTTTGAACCCGGTGGTATTAATTCAGGTTTGATCGTTGATAGTAACCTCGCAAAATATTACCTGTGGGTAGAAAAGGGTGTAGTATCTGAGAACTATGCTATTGCTTCAGTTACCGAGTGGGCTGATTATGCTTTTAATAAAGACTATAAACTGATGTCATTAAAACAGGTGGCGCAATATATTCAGCAGAACAAGCACCTGCCCGGTATGCCTTCAGAAGAAGAACTGAAAAAGAATGGATATTCTGTGCATGATATGAATAAGAATTTTATGCTGAAAATAGAAGAACTGACGCTGCATGCTATTGAGCAGAACAAGCAGATCGAGACACAGCAGCAACAGATCAAAGTATTGCAGGATGCACTTGATAAATATAAATCTCTGGAAGAAGAGATCAGGCAATTAAAAGCTGCGCTGAATAAGTAAAGCCGGCTTCGTTAAAATCAACCTGTCCGACCTGGAGGTCTAAACAGGGAATCAGAATTGCATTTGTGCAAGCAATTTTCTCTTTCGGCTCAGACCTGTCAGGTCTGAGCTGCTGACAAGTTGCTAAAACTTTTAACCCCTGGCCTTATTGAAATCACAAAGCCGCTCTGGTAATGGAGCGGCTTTTGTTTTTGGATAAACCTGAATGCTAATGCATTAGAATCTCTGCATTTTTATTGATTTTTTTTCGTTGATCCGGAACCGGTAATTTTTTAGCTTTGTATTGTGAATCATCCCGCAACAGTTTTCCTGTTTTTACTTACCAGGTAATACAACATCCGGCTGCATTCTCCATGCAGTGAGCAGCCGTAATTTGATCCTTCCACCATATTTTTTATTCTGACTCCCTATATAGGAAAGTAAACCTGCCTGCCCGGCTGAACGACAGGTTAGGTCTGATCTGATAAGCAAAGTTGCCATACAAAGTGTAGCTGAGCTGCTTTGGCCCGACCTGACAGGTTGAGCGCTTTTAGCGAGCTTCCCTATTATCCGGAAAGTCAGGCTTTTATTGTTTGCCAAAATTGTAGTTATGGTACCTGAAACATTATTCAACGGTTTGTGGTATAACCAGCTCGTCTCCGTGTCTGACGAAAAAATGGTTATTATAGACAATATTAAAAGGATCATCAACCACTCCGGTGCCACCTCCTGCCTGGAAATAGGGATGGGTACAAGCGCCTGTTTTTCTGATAACCTGTCTTCTTTATTCAGTGAATATGTGATCGTGGAGAAAGAACCTCCTGCCCAGCCTTTGCAGCCCCGTGTATCATTGGTAAAAGAAGACTGGGAGTTATATCCTGTTCAGCAAAAGTATGATGTGATCATTGCTTCGCATGTAGTGTATTATTTCAGGAATAAAGAAAAAGCTGTTGAAAAAATGCTGAATGCTTTATCTGAGAACGGTATACTGATCATGGTAGTAAACAGTCCGGAAGGTGATTATGGAAACCTGAAACAGTTTTTCTTCAGGCAGATAGGTTACAGGTACCAGTTTACTTATGATACCTTAAAGAGTGTGCTGGGTAGCATCAATTATATTGAATTTACCATTCCTACCGGTATCTCATTTGGTGATTATGATTCATTGTACAAAGCGCTGATGCTGAACTTTGACCAGTTCCAGGAAGAGTACCTGCAGAGAAGAGAGACCATCCAATCCTATCTTGCTGAAAAGATACAGGGCAATATGTTTACAATGGATCAGAAGATCTTTGTGTACGATCGTTCCGGAAAACCCTGGAAGTACCTGATCAATCACCCGGAATATATATCAAACCTGGATGGACAGAAAATATGGGTAAAAGATGGAGTGTTTACCCCCGACAGACAGATTACCTGGTCGTCTTCATTGTTGTTGCGCAACCTGCCCGATGTAAAAGGGAAACTGGTGTTGGATATTGGTTGTGGTACTGGTGTTATTGCTATTCGTTGTGCATTGCAACATGCAGGGAAAGTAGTAGCTGCAGATATCAGCGAAGCTGCTGTTATTAATACCACTATCAATGCACAATTGAATAATGTAGAAAATAAGCTGGCCGTGGTGCAGTCTGACCTTTTTGAAAAAGTAGAAGGACGCTATCATTATATTTTTGGTAACCTGCCTATTCTTGATGAAGTATGGAGCGGGGCCTCCCCGGCAGTCAATACGTTAAAACGTTTTTTGCATTCAGGCAAACAGTTTGTGAATCCCGGTGGTAAAATTTATTTCACCTGGGCCTCTTTTGCACCTGTGCAACCTGTGCTTGCGGTGCTGGACGAGCTTGATTATACTTACAAGATCATTTCTTATGTACAGAATGGTATTAAATGGAGTTTGTTTGAAGTGATACCATAAAAAAATATATTGACTATCAGGTATAGGAATGCAAAATTTGCATAGCGGTTTTCTGACCTGACAGGTCAGGGCCGCCGCGATATACCTCCTTAGTAAATGTATCTTCAGATTTCAGCAAAGACCTCAGGTCTGCATACGCAGGTTCAAAAAAAATGGCTGCCTGCACCAGATAGTCAATTAAATTATATACCGCTAAATAGCTATCTTAGTTCTGCCAAATACCTTATTGATAACTGGTATGAACGAGAGTAATTATATCCTGTTTTTCTGGGGAGCGTTGGGTGCATTTAATGGCCTCGTGCTGGCTGTTTATCTATTATTCTTTTCGAGAAAGAAAAATCTTCCCAATCTTTTTTTAGGTTTCCTGCTGCTGATGCTTAGCATACATATCGGAAGGTCAGTGTTGCTTTATTTCGATCCCTCATTGCCCGATATTTACCTGCAGACAGGCCTGGCAGCCTGCTTTCTCATTGGCCCCTGTCTTTTCTTTTTTGTGAGATCGACCATACAGCAACCTGCTACAATACCCGCTGCCTGGAAATGGCATATTGGTGCATTGGTGGGTGGTGTAATCGTTGCAGGCGTTTTATTTCACGATTCTGTAGGGGCTACCCTTTGTAATAAGTATGTAGCAAGGGGGGTATATGCTGCATGGTCAATTTATGTGGCTGCCGCTGCGGTGCAGATGAAAGATGTGTTTATCAAATTGTTCAGGGACAGGAAAAGCCTGAAGGCTGTTGATAAATGGTTGCTCACTATCTTCTTTGCAAACACGGTTATCTTCCTCGCGTTCCTGGGGGCATTGCCGGTGGGCAGGCTCTTCAATATCTGCTTCAGCGGCGCCCTGATCTTCTCCTTTGTGTTTTATAGTATCATTTTCGTGTTGCTCTATAAAAAAAATACTGCTGAGCTCTTCGCTCCTGCCCCGGTTAAATACCAGCATAAAAAAGTAGATGATGATGAGGCTGCTGTTCTGTTACAAAAACTTGAACAGGAGATCATCTCAAAAGCCATTTTTAAGAACACGGAACTTACTGTGGGTGAACTGGCAAAAGCGATCAACTTGTCAAGTCATCAGTTATCACAATTGCTGAATGACAACCAGGGACAGAACTTCACTTCTTATATCAATGAATACCGTATCAACGAGGCCTGCAAAATGATCGCGGCCAATCATCCTTTTTCACTGGAGGCTATCGGCTACGAGGTTGGCTTCAATTCCAAATCCACTTTTTACGCTGCCTTCAAAAAAATAACAGGCACTACACCCTCTGTCTACAAGGAAAGCCTGGTAAAAGCATCCGTTTCATAAATTGTTTATTATCAACAGTCTGACCGTACTGATTTATAAATCCGTACAACCGGAATCATAAGTCCGGACTTCCTGCGTTGCCCGTCATTCTACATTTAGATCCTCTTCAAAAAGACAGAATTTCTAAATGTTATGACAAGAGTTTTCCTATCCTCCATTGTACTGATGACAGCATTTTTTTCAGCAGGTGCGCAAACCAGCATCAGGGGTAAGGTTATGGATAGTGCTGCCGGAACCGGGATCAGTTTTGCCGGTGTATCATTGCTTGCTTATTATGATTCAGCAAGGGTAAAGAGTATCCTGGCCGATTCGTCCGGTGGCTTTTTATTGACTGAAATAAGGGCAGGCAGGTATTTTTTACAGCTTTCATCGCTGGGCTATAAACCTGTTTTGCGGGAAATGACTATTGAAAATGACCGGCAGGAAATTACTATTGACAACCTGGTAATGGTGCGCGATCCTGCTACACTAAATGAAGTAGTGGTGGTGGGCGAAAAGGCAGCCATTCAATACCGGAGCGACAAAATGATCCTGAACGTAGCCGGGAATAGTTTTTTTAAAACGGCCACCAATGCTTTTGATATTATCCGCAGGGCGCCGGGAGTTACTGCCAACCCGGATGGTACCTTACTGATGTCTGGTCAAAACACCCCTGTGATCTTTGTAGATGGCAAGCCAACTACCATGAGTGCAGACGAATTGCAGGCTTATTTGAACGGGCTGTCACCGGAAATGATCGAATCGATAGAGTTGATCAGTAATCCTTCTTCCAGGTATGATGCGCAATACAAGGCCATTATTGATATCAGGCTGCAAAGAGATAAGTCATTGGGATGGAAGGGAAGCCTCAGTACCAGTTTCAGGCACAACAAATATTACTATTCAGATAATAACCTGAATCTTGGACTAAAAACAAAGCGGGTCGTTTATACCTTTCGCCTGGGTTATGTAAGAGGAACTGATCTGCATGTATACAGGGCCTTGCAGCACCAGGCCAACACAAATATTATGGCAACGCATACGCCTACTGCTACCTTCAATAACAATTTTAATATCCAGGCAGGTATTGATTACAGCATCAGTAAAAACCAGAATATAGAAATTGCTGTAAAGAGTTTCCTGGCAAACCGTGAGCTGGATGCTTTCAATACACTTACGTTCAGGGATTCGTCGGATACAAAGTTGCTGGGTATTAATGGCAGTCATAATATAGCCAGCCCCCGGTTGCGCAATAACACCGTTAATATAGGATACGAGGCAAGGTGGGGGAAAAGCAAACTGAATGTATTTGGGAACATAACAAAGGCGGTAAGCAAACGGGATGAAGATATCCAGAACAGGGATCGTATTACCAACGAGCTGATCAGCTATTGGGAAACAGCGTTGAGAAATGAGGTATTGGTCCGGAATATACAGGCCGATCTTACCAGGACAATGCAAAACAGTACGCTGGAGGCAGGCGCTAAATTTGCTTTTACTACTACGGATAACAATCTACGGTACGATACCCTGAATAAGGATAATGTATTTGTACCGGATGCAGGCCGTACCAACCAGTTTGTATACGACGAGTATGTAGGCGCAGGCTATCTGTCATACGAGCACCGGTTTGAAAAGGTCACTGTAAAACTGAACATGCGTGCAGAACATACGCGTACGGTGGCAGATGCCATTACCCAGCACGAGATCGTGAAACGGTCTTACACCACGTGGTTGCCGGGAGCCGGTGTTTATTATACCATTGATGCCAACCAGCGATTGAATTTCTCTTTTACCCGTCGTATAACACGCCCGAACTTTGACCAATTGAATCCTTTTCGTTTTTATTTAAGTCCATTGAATTTCTGGGTAGGCAATCCTTACCTGCGTCCTTCTGTTACCAGCGTATTCAATCTTGCTTACACTAATCGGAGTTTTAATGTGTCAGTAAATGTGGGCAGAGAAGTCGATTACCTTACGCGTTATCCTGAATACAACAGGGTAACCAATGAACTGCAATATCTTGGCACTAATTTACCTTACAACAGTTTTGCCAATATAGAGGCCGGCTATTCGTTTGCTATAAAGAATTGGTGGAAGATCAGCCATAACGGAGGCGTGTATTATAACAAACAACAAATGCCCTACCTGGGGAAAGTATATGCCATTGGCGTAGTGGATTATTCAATAAACGGTAACCAGGTGTTTGCGCTGCCCAAAGGCTTTACGCTGGATCTTTCATACAGGTACAGATCACGGAGTGGTAACAGTCTTTATATTATTCATTCTACCTGGACAGCAGATATGGGACTGCAAAAAAGCTGGCTGCAAGGCAGCCTGAATACAAAGCTGAACTTTTATGACATGTTCGACACCTTTACTACCAGTCTTGTTTTCCGTGAAAAGGAGATCATCGATAACAGGCTGTCGCACAGGTTTGGTACGCAGCGGGGTGTACTTGCCATTACGTATAATTTCGGGAAGTCGGTACATAAGGCAAAACAGGTAAAATCAAGTGAAGAAGAAGGCAGGATCAGTAATTGATCAAATAACCCATGCAAGACCTCTCCGGCGGGTGTCCGCACCCGCCGGAATAATGATATTCACTAATCCCGCTTGCCTTTAAACCACGCCACAATTGCCATTGCGTGTCCGTGCCCAAGATCAAAATCTTCTTTAAGCCATGCAACGATCTCGCCCACTTTAACCTTGGGGTTTAACTCACCATTCTGGATGAATTTCTTTTTCTCAGCTAGCTTTTGAAAGTCCTGTGGTGTTTTGCCGGTCTTTGTTTTAATATTGTCGATATAGGCCTGGAATGACATAATTATATGGTTTATTTTTCAAGATGCTTTTTGATGTTCATAAGGCTGGCTTCTATATCTGTGCCAACAACTTTATCCATGTTCATAAACAGCAGCATAACGTTTTGTGGCCATTTCATGCCACTGTTGTACACCCACTGCAGGGTTGTTTGGTTGCCGGCGGTTTCGGTAGTGGCAAAATAGCCATTGGCGGTAAAGGCAAATGGGGCCTGGAACCTGAGTTCAAAATCAACCCGTTCCCCGGGAACAATATTCTTTATTTCCCATTCACCCGTGCCTGTTTTATGATTTTTGCTGTTGAATGCAAGAATTGCACCAGGGGTGCCGTCTTCAGCACCTTTCAACTCAATCTTTGTATCCGGATCAAAGGACAACCATTTACTGTAGGAAGGTTGGTTCCTGTTATACCTGACAAAGGCATATACATTTTGTTTGGAGCTATTGATGGTGATAGATCTTATCAGTGTGTAACTTTTTTTTGAAAACATAGCGATCACCATAAGAACGGATATGATGGCTATCAGTACAACTATAACTTTTATTGCGATCATTTTCATGGCTATTTGTATTACTAAATTTTTTGAAGATCAGTTATTGCGTGGGTGAGCTGTAATTGATCATCCACCTGGTACCAAACCTGTCGACGCACATGCCGAAATAAGCGCCCCAGAATGTTTTGTTCATCGGCATCTCAATCCTGCCTCCTGCCGAAAGACTATCAAAAAGCGTATCGGCCTCTGATTCATCTGTTGCGTGAATACAGATATGAAAATTATTACCCGGCACTACTTGTTCCATAGATGCAGGCGTGTCAGTAGCCATAATGCTATGACCACCCGGTGTTAAAAGCGAAATATGGATGAACTTCTCCTGGTCCTCTGCACTCATTTTTTCACTACCCGGTACATTCTTAAACTGCTGGTAAATAGTGAAATCGCCGCCCAGGACAGATCTGTAAAAATTCATAGCATCAGCTGCATTGCCGGGGAAATGGAGGTATGGAGTAAAGCGCTGCATAATATTTATTCGTTTCAACAAATCTATTGACAATGTGCAATAAGAAGGGTGTGTGATTACGACATTGTAGGGTGGGTAATTGCGACAAACATCTTTATTACATTTGTTGGGTGAAGACCATTTCAATACTGGCGCTCCGCAATGCTGTATTGGCTTCTGTGGCCGATACCCGGCATGTTTTTGTAAAGGTGAACGAACTTTTAAAACAGGCTGGCGGCAAGCCCTTGTTCCGGGTACAGCTGGTGGGTGCTACCAGTGAGATAGAGCTTGAAGATGGCTTGTTTTCTATGCGCCCTGATGTACTGATTGAAGATGTAAAAAAGACTGACCTTGTCATTATTCCCTCTTTAACAGGAGATATGATGACGGCAACGCACCTGAATAGGGAATATGCCGCCTGGGTAGCGCAGCAATACAAAAATGGCGCAGAGGTAGCTGCATTGTGTACAGGCGCTTTTCTGCTGGCCTTTTCGGGTGTTTTAAAAAATAAAGAGTGTACTACCCACTGGGCCTACGCGAATGAGTTCAGGTACTTCTATCCGCTAAGCCTGCTGGTGGACGAAAAACTAATTACCGATCAGAACGGAGTATATACAAGCGGTGGTAATAATGCCTATTGGAACCTGCTGATCCACTTGGTAGAAAAATATACAGACAGAAATATGGCTATCCGGGCAGCCAAGTATTTTGTAATTGACCTCAATAAGAATATACAATCCCCTTTTATCATTTTTAACGGGCTCAAAGATCATGATGATGCCGTTGTATTACAGGTGCAGGAGTATATAGAGCGCAATTTTCTCGAAAAGTTTACAGTAGATGATCTCTCCCTTCAATTCAATACGGTGCGTCGCACACTCGAACGCAGGTTCAGAAAGGCTACACGTAATACTATTGCGGAATATATACAGCGCGTAAAAATGGAGGCAGCCAAAAAACAATTAGAGACCGGAAATAAAACGGTGAATGAGATAATGCTGGACGTTGGCTATGCTGATATCCAGGCATTCAGGGGCCTCTTTAAAAAATTAACCGGTATGACGCCGGTGAGCTACAGGGATAAATACAATCCCGGTAATGCTGATCCCCGGAAATAAACGTATCCCCCTCAGTGTTATGCAAAAGTAATAGCGGGCATTTTGTAGTTCAGCCCGCTGGTAGTGCCGCAGGTTACATCAATGGTAACACCTGTTATGCCGGATGCGTGGTCGGATGCAAGAAAGGCGGCCACGTTAGCAATATCGGCAACCATTGGTAATTGTTTTAACATGGTATCATCTTCCAGCTTTTTTATAAATGCTGCAGTTCCTTCAGGATCATTCCTCATTGCATTAAGAAAAGGGTTTGAATCAGGAGATCCTGCAGAACGGATACATACTACGCGTATGCCGTATACGCCAAGTTCTGCGGCAAGATTGCGAGAAAGGCTTTCAATGGCACAACATACGGGGCCAAATCCTCCTGTCATGGCATAAGACATTGTGCCGGGCGTGGAAGAAAGAGAAAGAATAACACCGCTGTGTTGTTGTTGCATGATCCTGGCTGCGGCAGTACCGGTAAGGAACTGTGTTTGCATAGCGATGCTGATAGGACGCAGAAAGTCTTCCGGCAACATCTCTGTCAGGGCCATGCCTTGTTTGTCCTGTACACCAATAGCGTTGAAAACAATATCAATGCTGCCGGCTTTTTGTACCACAGCTTTTACATAATCATCAATAGCGTTTTTATCCATTGCATCTACCTGTGCAGCCTCAGCCTTTCCTCCGTCTTTAATAATGCTATCTGCCACAGGTAGAACTGTATGCAGGTGCAGCCCGGAAAGAAATACCCTGGCACCCTGTGCTGCCAATGCACGGGCAACACCGCTTCCGAGAGAGCCACCCGCTCCGAATATCACCGCATTTTTTTGTTGAAGAAGCATGTCGAAGCTATTGAATGATTTAAAATAAGTTTAAGTCATCCGGCTATCCGGACGTAGAGGCCAGACCCGACAGGTTTATTGCCCGATAAGCCGGATAGAAAAAGTATTTTTATTACACCATAAACTTATACAGAATCCGGCTGTTTCTGTAGGTGTCGGTACGACATTGAAAGGGGCATTTACGACAAGAAAATATGGCAAAGAGTTATAAAACCATATACAGTGCATTGGCCGCAAACCTGCTGATCGCTACTACCAAATTTGTAGCCGGTGCATTTACCAATAGCTCTTCCATGATCTCGGAAGGTGTTCACTCGCTCGTCGATACTATTAATGAACTGCTGTTGTTGTATGGTTTGAAGCGCAGCAAAAAGCCACCCGATGCAGTGCGTCCTTTTGGTTATGGTAAAGAGTTGTACTTCTGGTCGTTCATTGTATCTATCCTTATCTTTGGTCTTGGTGGCGGTATCTCTATTTACCAGGGTGTGCTGCATATACTGCATCCTGAGCCGCTGGGTAATGTACACTGGAACTATATTGTATTAGGACTCTCCGTATTGTTTGAAGGCACTTCGCTGATCATTGCCATTAAAGAATTTAATGCTATGCGTGGAGATACTCCGTGGTGGACTGCTGTTGTAAAAAGCAAAGATCCTTCCAGTTTCCTGGTGTTGTTTGAAGATGGTGCTGCAGTACTGGGATTGCTCATCGTTACTGTCTGCATGGTCATTAACGAGCGTTATGATCTGCCTGTGCTGGATGGAGTTGCATCTGTATTGGTGGGCCTGGTACTTGTATGTGTATCGATGATCCTGGCACGTGAGAGCCGTAGTTTACTGATGGGCGAAGGTATTACACAGGAAACAGTGGTGAAGATAAAGCAGCTGGCAGAAAAAGACCCGGCAGTTGCAAAAACGCTCAATGTTCTTTCTACATACCAGTCGCCGGATGAAATAGTATTGATGCTGATAGTGGCTTTCAGAAATGATCTCGATACAGAAGATATCACTGCTGCCATAGATCGTATCAAGGCAAGTATAAAGAAGGAGTACAAACTGGTGCATTATATATTTATCCAGCCGGATACGTACAGGAAATAATTGCTGATCGGTAGATTCAGATATTTAGCGATTTTGTTATTTGTTGAAGACACAATTGGTGTACAATGCAATTAATCTGGTTTTAATAATACGGATATTCCGCAATCACAAAATAGCCCAATCTCAAAATCCCTCAATCTTCTCTCCCCAAATACCCGTGGAATTCATAAATTGCAACAGGCCATCGTAGTATGAAACGGGAACACATCAATGTACAACTAGCATTATCCGGCGCTGATGAAAACGTGCTGTTGCAAAAATTGCCGGACGGTGATGTGGATGCCTTTTCCCTGTTGTACAAAAAATACCAACCGAAGCTGCGTGTTTTTCTCTATCCCTTCAAAGCAGTTGAAGATCCCGAAGAAGTAATACAGGACATTTTTCTCAAGATCTGGGTAAAGCGTGAAACGCTTGCCGGGCTGCAATCTTTTGAGCAGTACCTGTTTCGCATGGCAAAGAACAGGGTGCTCGACCTGCTGAAATCCAACGAAGCACGCCGCCGCCGTGAACTGCAGTGGCAGCAACATTCTGATGATGCTATTGCAGATGGGTTTAATATCCAGGAGTACAAAGAGTTTCATCGGTTTGCCCTGGAAGCGATCCGCAACTTGCCGCCACGTCAGCAACAGATCTATACCCTCAGGGTGTTTGAAGACCTTTCACTGGATGAGATCGGCGAAGTAATGAATGTTTCCAAAGCCGTAGTTACCAAGCAACTTTACCTCGCCACAAAGGCTGTGCGCAAAGAAGTGGCTAAATTCCCGCTGGATACCTCTTTTATCAAAACAACCCTGTTGCCGCTTGTTTTCATGTTTGGAGATACCATTTCCTGATGCACGTAAAGTAGTATTGATCTGCAGCACCTGGCCTCATTATTAGTTTTGAATAGGGAAATATGCTTTTAATATATTGTTGGTTAAGTCCTGGTCGCCGATCCTGTTGATGGGATCAAGCGTCAGCATTACTTCAATCTTCTCAGACGAACAGGTGCTGGGCTTACTCCAGAAGATCTGTGTCGGATGCATTGTTTTAGCTATAAAAGATTGCCCGGGTTTAAGTGTTCTTGCCTCTTCAGTTGAGTACGTTGTAAAGCTGAATGCTGTGCCATCCGGTTTGTACACATACAGTAAATTAGTGATGCCACATGCAGAAAGGCTGCAATTCTCAGGTTCAATTTTACAGGAAATGATTAAGCCGTTCTGTTCAGTAACATATGATTTGTCATTACACTTCGAATAGCTGATGGGGTCTAGCAATACATTGCCTGAACCCACATTAGTGATCTTACAACTAATGGTGTAGAGACCTGTAGAAATGTCTTTCTGTATCTGGAGGTCCGATATGGTGAGGTCTTTTTCCTTTGGGAGTGATTCAAGAACCTTTTTTGAAATGGTCTTGGAAGGGGCAAGCGTAGGAGTTGCGGGCTGCTGCTCAGTGGTTTTTTTTATAACAGGTGTTACTGCATTCTTTTTAAGCAGTGACGAATCTGATTTTAATTGTGCATTTGTTGCCATTGCACCTGTAATAAGCAGCAATAAAATGATTGCCTTTTTCATCTGTTTAAATTTAGTTTTCAGTGGTGATAAAAGTAATCGAAGCGATAAGCGGGTACAATCATTAAAAAAGATGATTTTTTATCAATGGCAGGAGGTTTAAAGAGCTTTCTGTTTCCCTATACTTTAATCGATATCGTTCAATGAAGGAATTATACTCCGGCTGGTGGGGACACCTGCCGGGGTGCCCCGTGGCGGGTGTCTTCACCAGCCACCTGGTTCAACGACATGAGAATGATTTGCTAACCGGCTGTGGCTGCCTTCTCCCGGGCTACTTTTATAAGCGGCTATTTGCTTTCCCGATCTTTTTTCAAAAAAAATGGCAGATGCCGTCCATGATCTGTCTGTGGCATCGTCTTTCCCTTAACCCGATACTATGAATTATTCCGGTTTATTAGAAAAGTTCGCCGGTGGCACAGCCACAGACGAGGAAAAGGCATTGTTCAATCAATGGTTGCAGACACTTTCGGCAGACGAATGCCGGGAGGTGCTGGATGCCTATGCCACTATGCTGGCAGGCAGGGAAGTGAATGAGCCCTATCGGCAGGATGGATGGGACCAGTTGTTGGAGAAGATCAAAAATGAGGAAGCTGTGAAGGCTCCTGTACGCAATATCGTCACAGGGCGCATAATGGCATGGGCCGCAGCTATTTTATTACTGCTGGCGGCGGGCGCCTTTTTCCTGTTTCGCGGTGTGGAAAAGGGTGAAGGCAGGGAGGTAGTCAAAACCGGGCAGCCTGCGGATATCTTACCCGGTAAAGATGGCGCTATTCTTACCCTTGCCGATGGCAGCAGGATGGTGCTCGATAGTTTAGGAAATGGTGTGGTAACTACGCAGGGCGGCATTACCGTATCACTTAAAAATGGTCAGCTGATCTATACGCATGATAGTGTACCTGTTATTGCTGGTGAAGTGTTGTACAATACGATGACCACACCCAAAGGAAGACAGTATCAACTGGTATTGCCTGATGGCAGTAAGGTATGGCTCAATGCAGCGTCCAGTATCACTTATCCTGTAGCATTTACAGGAGATAGAAAAGTAATGGTTACAGGCGAGGCTTATTTTGAAGTGGCACAGCTTACCGGTGCCGGAAATAAACCCGCACGCTTTATAGTAAATGTTGATGACAGGGCCACGGTAGAAGTATTGGGGACACATTTTAATATCAATGCTTACCGCGATGAAGCAGCCATGCATACTACTTTACTCGAAGGGAAAGTAAGTATCGATCATACAGGCAACGATGCGCTTGAACCGGTAATACTAAAGCCCGGGCAGCAGGCCCGGCTGGTAAGCGGCAAAGCCATCAAAGTATTGAATGATGTGGATACGGATGAAGTGATGGCCTGGAAAAACGGTCTTTTTCATTTCGAAGATGCGGATATTAAAACGGTGATGCGGCAGTTGGCAAGATGGTATGATCTTGAAGTGGAATTTGAAGGAGCCCTACCCAAAGGAGGCTTTACCGGCGAACTGGGAAGAACCTTAACCTTATCACAGGTACTTAAAATATTATCAGGAACAAGGGTAAAATACAGGATAGAAGAAGGGAACAGGATCGTAATACTTGGATGATAATAGACAGGTAGCTTAATTTTTTTCAACCACTATAATCAAAGATGCTTGCTGACAGGTCTCTGAAACAAGAGGCATGTTAGCCGGAAGAGTATTGTCTGAAATAAAAACCGTTCCGGGTGGAGCCGGAACGGCAGCGGAATAGTTTCAAGACAAATATTGGTGCTATTTATTCTTTAATTCTAAACCAAAACAAAGTTATGTATTTAACTGCCAAGTCCGCATGCCCTGCACTGAACAGGCCCGGTAATGAGTGCTGTGAGGGACAGGTAATGCGGAAACTGCTGACCAAAACATTGCGTATCATGAAGTTAAGCGCTCTGCTGATCTTTGCTTTCTGCATGCATGTAAGTGCAAAAAGCATCTCTCAAACAGTCACTTACTCCGGAGAAGATATTCCGCTGGTGAAAGTATTTAAAGCCATTAAAAAGCAAACCGGTTTTGTGTTCTTCTATCGTACGGAAGACCTTGCCGGCTCGGTGCCTGTATCTGTTAACCTCAGTAATGTTCCGCTTACTGTTGCTTTGCAGGTAGTATTAAAAAGCCAGCCGGTAGATTTTGATATCCAGGGAAACACCGTGGTGATCGTAAAAAAGAAACCGGAAGCTGCACCGTTTAAAAAAGATGACCTGCTGCCTCCCGGCGATGTAAAAGGAAGGATCATTGATGACAGGGGAGAGCCGGTTATTGTAACTGTTACCGTAAAAGGTACCACCATTGCTACCAGTACTGATAAAAACGGTGAGTTTGTATTAAAGAATATTGATAAGAACAGTACCCTTGTCATTACGGCTACCAATATTGAAACGCTCGAAGTGCCATTGAATGGTCGCAGCGAACTGCCTTTACTGACCGTAACAGCAAAGGTGAATAAAATGAATGATGTGGTAATTGTTGCTTATGGAACTACTAAAGCAAGAAACGTTACCACTTCTGTAACTACTATCAAAAGCCAGGAGTTTGAACAACGTCCTGTTACCAATCTTACTACAGTGCTTGCAGGTGTTGCACCCGGTATTCAAACCAATGCCGGCAGTGGTCAGCCCGGTGAAGGTCCCGCAGTACGCATCCGTGGTTTCAGCTCTATCAATAGTGACAACAATCCTTTGTATGTGCTTGATGGTGCGCCCTATGAAGGCGTACTGAGCAACCTGAATATGGATGATATTGAAACAGTAACCGTATTAAAAGACGCATCGGCTACTGCTATTTATGGTGCACGTGGTGCAAACGGTGTAGTACTGATCACTACCAAAAGCGGTAAACGTAATAAGAACAATGTGATGTTTACCCTGAAACAGGGTATCAGCAGCCGTGCTTTACCTAACTATGAAAAGGCAAGTGCGTATGAATACATGCCACTGATGTGGGAATCCATGCGCAATGGCCTGGTGGATAATGGCGCTACACTTGATGCAGCCAATACACAGGCATCCAATGAGCTGATCAGTATGCTGGGAAATAATCCTTTCAATGTGGCAGATAACCAGGTGGTATTTACAGATGGCACCATGAATCCCAATGCCAGGTTGAAATACGCAGATGACCTGAGCTGGAGCAATGCTATAAAGCGTACCGGGCAGCGTGGAGATTACAACCTGTCGCTGAGTGGTGGTAATGCCAAAACTGATTACTTCGTTTCACTGGGCTACCTTGATGAGAATGGTTTCACCATTAAGTCAGATTTCAAACGTTACAGCGCCAGGGTGCGTGTGAACAGCCAGATCAATAACTGGTTTAAAGCCGGTGCCAATTTATCCGGGGTGTTCAGCCAATCCAACCAGGCCAATGAGAACAGCGGTATCAATGAGAACCCTTTTTATATTGACCTGATCCTGGCCCCTATTTATCCTGTACACCTGCACAATGCAGCCGGTGATTATATACTGGATAATGAAGGCAATAAACAATACGATATGGGTGATTACAAACCTGTATTCACCGGCCGTAACGTAATTGCTGAAACTGTACTGAATGATGTATCGCAGCGACGCAATGCCATTAACGGTAATGCTAATATCGAGATCAAATTCCTGCGTGATTTCCGTTTTACTTCCAATGTGAGCGTGAACCTGGGTAACTACCGTTCTATTTCTTTTGACAATCCCGAAGTGGGCGATTCAAAAGGTGTAGGCCGTACCTATCGTGTAAACTCTACCAGCACATATTACAACGTAAACCAGTTGTTGAATTACGACAAAACGTTTGGCGATCACTCAATAGGTTTCCTGGCTGGTCATGAGAACTACAACAACAGCTATGACTATTTTACCGGCAGGGCCAGTGGGCAAATTGCTCAGGGCTCTACCGTACTGGACAATTTTACTACTGTAACATTGCTCAGCTCTTATGATCGCGATTACAGAACCGAAGGTTATTTCTCCCGCCTGGAATATGGTTACAAAGATCGTTACGTTGCTTCCGGTTCTATCCGTCGTGATGGTTCTTCTAAATTCCATCCTGATAATAAATGGGGCACCTTCTGGTCTGTAAGTGGCGCCTGGAATATCAGCAATGAAAAATTCTTCAATGTTAAGAACATTGACAACCTGCGCCTGAGAGCTTCTTACGGCAAGGTGGGTAATGATAACCTGTCAGGCTATTTCCTTTACCAGGCATTATACACGGTTGGTTACAACAACGGAACTGAGCCAGGTATTTTACAATCCAGTGTAGCCAGTCCCAACCTTGTTTGGGAAACTACCACCAGCTCAGATGTTGCAGTTGAATTCAGTGCGTTCAAGAACAGGCTGAGCGGTTCAGTGGAATATTTCCGCCGCCAGTCAGACAACCTGTTGTTTGATGAACCTCTGTCGCTGACCAGTGGTCTTACTACACGCAATGTGAATTACGGCAGCATGCGCAACAGTGGTTATGAGTTCAGGCTCTCCGGCGACATCGTTCGTAATAAGAATGTAAAATGGAACCTCACCTTTAACGGAACTACTTTCAAAAATAAACTGGTTGCACTTCCTGAAGGTTATCGTGGTGCTATCAATGGTACCAAGAAGTATGAAGTGGGTAAATCTATGTATGAGTTCTGGCTGCGCGACTGGTATGGTGTTGATCCGCAAACAGGCAGCAACCTGTATCGTGCAAAAGATGGAACAGCCAGCACTGCTTTTGTAAATGCAAAAGGCGATTCTGTAACTACCAGCACCACCAATGCTATGTATGCTTATACCGGCAGTGCTATTCCGGATCTGTACGGCAGCGTTTCAAGTACGGTAAGTTACAAGGCATTCTCATTACAGATGATGCTGATGTACCAGATCGGCGGTAAAGTGTTCGACAACGATTACCAGTCCCTGATGTATCGTGGTACTTATGGCCGTGCTATTCACCGCGACCAGTTGAAAAGATGGCAGAAGGCCGGTGATGAAACTGCTGTTGCAAGAAGAGCAACAGGTACCAGTATGTACGATAGTGACCAGTGGCTTACCAATGCTACCTATTTTAACCTGCGCAGTGTAACACTTACCTACACTGTGCCTAAGTTATTGCTGGGTAAAGCCAATATGCAGAGCGCAAGAATATACTTGTCAGGAGAGAACCTGCTGATCACCTCAAAAAGAAAGGGGTTAGATCCTACGCAGACCTATACCGGTGCGCCTTCTTACACCTATGCGCCTGCACGTATTGTAACACTGGGAGTTAACGTAACACTTTAAAACAAACTGACATGAAGAAACTTAGCTATAGATCACTCTTAATATGTGTTGGTATTTCAATGCTGCTTTTTTCCTGCAGCAAATCTTACCTGGATACCCAACCCACCGACCAGATCTCCGAAGATGATGCCTTTAGCACTGTTGCCAATGCACAAACAGCATTAAATGGTATCTATCGTGCTTTATATATGCAATATGCCAGCCAGTCAGAAGATGGCCTGGCAGCAATGATGATCACCATGGATTTTATGGGAGAGGATATTGTGCACAGTGCATCCGGTACCAGCTATTTCAGGAACGATTACAAATGGGTGAACCATCGCAGCGTTTCCAGTGCGCTTAATTACTTTGCTTATCGCTTCTTTTACAAGATCATTGCCAACGCTAATATGATCCTTGCAAATATTGATGGCATTGAAGGCGATGAAGGTGTTAAGAAGACTATCAAAGGTGAAGCAATGGCAATAAGAGGATGGGCACATTCCTACCTGGTACAATTATTCGGAAGCCGTTATGATGCAGCTGCAGTACCCAACAATCAATGGGGTGTACCGGTGGTAACGAAGGTTACCATTGATCCGCTGCCAAGAAATACAGTAGAAGAAGTGTACACACAGGTAGTGAAAGATCTGGATTCGGCAATGGTATTGCTTACCAATCCGTCGTCTGCTACCAATAATACACACCTGAAACTTGCTTCCGTACAGGGTATCCGTGCAAGGGTTGCATTAACCATGCAGTCTTACGACACGGCAGCCAAATATGCCTCACTGGCAAAACAGAGCTATTCACTGATGTCGAATACACAATACCTCGAAGGGTTTAACAGTCTCAGCAATCCGGAATGGATGTGGGGAGCTAACCAGTTGGCAAACCAGTTGCCTTCCTATGGTTCCTTCTTCGCCTATATGTCGGCTAATTTTAACTCAGCGCACACACGTCCCAATCCTAAAAAGATCAACACCAAGTTGTACACGGCACTGGCATCTACCGACATCCGTAAAAAACTCTGGTGGGATGGTACTACTGCCGATGAAGTGAATTTTCCCGGCGTTATCAATGCATCCACCGGTCAGCCGGAACCTACACAGGTAAAGAGGGCATACCAGCACAGGAAATATAAAGTGAAAGATCCCTCTGTAAGTGTAGGTGATATTCCTTTTATGCGTGCTGCTGAAATGCACCTGATCGAAGCTGAAGCATTGGCCCGTGCAGGAAAGTACACCGATGCTGCTACTGCTTTGTACACACTGGCTGTTAACAGGAACCCTTCTTATGTAAAATCTACCAAAACAGGCACTGCCCTGATAGATGAGATCATGATACAGAGAAGGGCCGAACTGTGGGGCGAAGGTTTCCGTTTCCTTGACCTGAAACGTACCAACAGCCCGCTCGACAGAAGCGGAACAGGTGCTACTTCCACACTGGCAACTGTAGCTGTTACCACGCCTATTCCCGCCGGTGATGTGCGCTGGCAATTCCTGATACCGCAGGATGAAATGAATGTGAATCCATACATGATACAGAATCCCTAAAGAAACGTGATGCACATTAAATGCCGGATACCTATGCTTAACAATTGATCCGGATGAAGAACACCGATTCCCGGCTATATTGCCGGGAATCTTTTTAAAAGCCCGATGAAAGAGATGTTTATGCAGAATAGTATAACGAACAGGATCAGGATTATTGGCATTGTAATTACGGCAGGCTGTATATACAGCAGTTGTAAAACGGCAAAGCCTGTATCGCAGGCAACAGTTAATAGTCAGCCTGCTGCTATAAAGATCAACTTGCAACAACGACGCACCTATTCCTTCAGCGATGGCACTGTACAGTTCAGTAACCAGTTTGCCGGGGCAAGGGTAAATAATATTGAGCAGCAGGATAACAGCCATTATACCATCACTATCTCCCCTGAGAATACGCCTGTTAATCCCAGCCCCTGGTATGCTTTTAAAGTATGGGGTAAACAGCAAACCATCGATGTACAGATGAAATATGTTGGTACACGTCACCGGTACGATCCAAAGATCAGTAAGGATGGTGGTAAGACCTGGGAAGACCTTGCTGTTAAGAAGAGCAAAACTGACAGCAATGCCGGTTTCCAATTATCAATAAGTGCAGATACCTTACTGGTGGCAGCACAGGAGTTGATGCCCGCTGCAATGGGCTACCAATGGATCGATAGCCTGGCAACACTCCCCTTTATTCATAAAGAGATTGTTGGATATAGTATTATGGGTAAGCCTATCGTTGCCCTGAATACAACAGGTAGTTCAGGGAAAAAGCAGATCATTATTCTTAGTCGCCAGCATCCGCCGGAAGTAACCGGCTATATGGCCATGCAGGAATTTATCCGTACAGTAATGGGTAACTCATCGCTGGCTGTTGCTTTCAGAAAAGAGTATGAAGTGATAGTAGTACCCATGTTGAATCCGGATGGCGTAGATGAAGGCAACTGGCGTCATAGTGCAGGTGGTGTTGATCTGAACCGCGACTGGGAGAATTTTGAACAGCCGGAAACAAGATCAGTAAAAGAGTTCTTGGTGAAGAAACAAACTGCGCAGCAGGCCACTGTTTACTTTGCTATTGATTTTCACAGCACGTACAATGACGTGTTTTATACCAATGAAGATACGTTGACCAATGTACCGGGCTTAACGAACAGATGGCTCAGGCGATTTGCAGAGAGCATTCCGGGTTTTAAGCCTAATGTAAAGCCATCGGGTAATGGAGGCAATGTATCCAAGGGATGGTTGATGAGAGCTTTTAAAACAGATGCGTTGACCTATGAAGTGGGTGATGATACACCAAGACCTTTACTGAAGAAAAAAGGCAAGGTGGCTGCGGAGGTGTTGATGCAGTTATTGCTAAGAGGTTAAAAGAGAACGAGGGATGACGACCTTTGGCTGCAAGCTGCTATTATTTTTGCAGACAGTTAAAGGTCGTCATCCCTTACTATTTACTCAGCGATCTGTCATCCCGAATGAGCAGCCTGGCGCAATGGAATTAAAGAATGATATGCGAAATGAGGGATCTGAAAGCTGCATTAGTAAGGTGTTGAATATAATGTAGCATTCTCCCTGTTCCGTCTTCCCGATTTCTCCCTTCGCCGCTACCGGTTTACAATACAATATTGTTGCTGGCTCGGTCGAAATGACAAGTCGCTACATAATGTGGTTTGTATATTACGTTGCTCTTGCGTTTACCGGGTTTGTCATTCCGAATCCCCGCCATGAGGTTTGTGGCAATATATAGAAAGTAAGGCGGGGTGAGGAATCTGAAAGCTGCACTGGCTGGATGTTGAATATAATACAGCAATGTAGTCATCCCTTTACTATTTACTCCGCCAGTTTATCATCAGGTTCTTTGCTGGCAACGGGTGCAGGATGTACCTTCCTGATAGTACGCACCAGCCACGGCAGGGGGAGCCCCTGTCCGATTAAGGTAAACAACACTACTGCTATAGATATAAAAATAATAGGCGTGCGTTGCGGAAAAGGTTCACCATTGTTCAATGTAGCTGGTAAACCAATGGCGGTAGCCAGTGATACAATACCACGCATACCTGCCCAGCTTACTACCAGGCTGGTATTGAAATCAAGCAATGCATCCTTCGAAACTCTCCTTTTACCTTTTATATACTCCCGCAATAATCCTGCGCGTTGCAGAAATACACGGAAGATGCGTACTACCAGTACTACTATCGTAACAACAAAGGCATAACCCAGGTAAGTAAGGATCTGGTTCTTACTGATAGTTGTTACCACATAAGGGAATTGCAATCCTATCAATATAAAGATGAGCCCATTCAGCAGAAAGATGATCGTATCCCAAAAGGCCTTTGATTGCATTTTAATAGAATCAGGAAATACTTTTCTGCTGTATCGCGCAATACCAAGCCCCAGGATTACTACGGCAATCACACCGGAAACATGCAATTCCTCTGCAAGCCGGTAAGCAATAAAGGGCATTAATAACATAAAGCTGATCGCTACAGTGCTATTGCGCTGTACACGTTGCAGAATGAAGGCTAGTATTCTTTCGAGTAATACACCTACCAGCAAGCCACCTGCCATCAGGATAATAAATTGCAGCGAGGCCTTCCACCAGATAAAAACAGAGCCGGTAACTGCCGCTACTGCAAACCTGTAAATAACCAGGGCAGAAGCATCGTTCACCAGGCTTTCTCCTTCCAGTATGGTAACAGTTTTGTGTGAAAGACCAAGTCCTTTAGTGATACTGATGGCAGCCACTGCGTCAGTAGCAGAAAGTATGGCGCCTAATACAAAAGAAAGCGGCCATGTCATGCCAGGTATTAAGTAGTGAGCTGTAACAGCTACGCTAAGAGCTGTAATAAATACCAGGGAAATAGCCAGTGTACCAATAGTATTGATATTTGTTCTAAAGTCTTTAAAGGATATGTTGAATGCTGCGTCATGCAACAAAGGAGGAAGAAAGATCAGGAATATAACTTCGGGGTCCAGTTCAATATGCGGAAGCTGGGGTATAAAACCAATACCAATACCGGCAGTGATCAGCAGTATAGGGCTTGGGATCCTGATCTTATCTGCCAGTGCAGAGAGTAAAAGCATGATCGCCATGATCATGATGACGATACTATAATTCTGCATGTGTCACTGTTTATAAGCTTTAAACAAAAACGAGTACCAATACTTGCGCAAAAAGTTACGGCTTCATTTTTTTATAGCCAATTTTAATGAAACCGGACTCCTCGCATATAGGAAAATAAACTTGCCTGCCCGGCTGAACGACGGGTCAGGTCTGAACAGATAAGCAAAGCTACCTTACAAAAAGTAGTTAAGCAGCTCTTGCCCGACCTGACAGGTTAAGCCTCTTGGCGCAACCTGCTTGTATCCGGCGAGTCAGCTAATGAAAAATGCCCGGTGGTGTACCGGGCATTGATAAACAAATGATGAATATGTTTAGTAAAATTTAGGAAGCGGATTCAGTGTAAGGTTCTGACGCTGGTGCCAGTAAGGATAGATGGTTGGTATTTCGCTGGCTGCGTCCAGTTTCTTTACCTGGTCTGTGGTAAGGTTCCAGCCCACAGCTTCCAGGTTCAGCTTCAACTGCTCTTCATTACGTGCGCCAATGATGATGCTGGAAACAGTAGGTCTTTGTAACAACCAGTTGATAGCAACCTGCGCCACCGTTTTTCCTGTTTCTTCCGCTACTTCATACAATGCGTCAATAGTATTGTAGAAGATCTCCTGCTGAATAGCTGTTTCCGGAATAGGACTTCCTCCTTGTGCTACACGGCTATCTTTAGGAATGGGGGAATTACGGCGATACTTACCACCCAGTCTGCCTGCTGCCAGTGGCGACCATACAATAGCGCCTATTTTCTGATCAATACCCAGTGGCATCAGTTCCCATTCGTATTCACGGTTAGCAAGTGAATAATACACCTGGTGGCCTACGTACTTGTTCCAGCCATATTTATCAGCAATACCCTGCGCTTTCATCAGGTGCCATCCTGAAAAATTAGAAGCAGCGATGTAACGCACCTTGCCGCTTTGGATCAGGTCGTCCAGTGTACGCATGGTTTCTTCTACCGGTGTATTACCATCAAAACCGTGCATGTGATAAACATCGATATAATCTGTACCAAGACGTTTAAGACTTCCCTCGATCTGTTTCAATAAATGAAAGCGTGATGAGCCCTGGTTATTCGGTGCTTTACCAAATGTAAAAGTTGCTTTGGTAGAGATAATGAGCTGATCTCTTTTACCTGCAATGGCTTTTCCTAAAATTTCTTCAGAAAGTCCGTCAGAGTAAATGTCTGCCGTATCAAAAAAGTTTACACCTGCATCCAGGCAAAGGTCTACAAGTCTTGTTGCCTCTGCTACCTGTGTGCTTCCCCATGCTTTAAAGAAATCATTGTTGCCGCCAAAAGTTGCTGTACCAAAACTCAGTACAGGAACCTGCAAGCCCGATGCGCCTAGTTGTCTGTATTCCATGATATATTTATTGTGTTTGTGATGTCGTGAATCGTGAATCGGCAAACGGCAATCGTGAAACGTGAAAGAAACCCGTGAGACGTGAGTCGTCAGTCGTGAGTGATCGTTGCTGTTTTTGCTCACAGCTCGTAGCTAACCCCCTCAGCCATCAGACTTCTGCCTTTTTGCATTTTCCTTCGAAATTCTATATTCAAAATTTGACATTCGACATTTTCGCCCTCCGTACTTCTTATTTCGTACTTGCCTGAGCTTTGCTCGTTGCCTCTTATTTTCTTCCGCGTTGAGCGTTAGGCGTTCTGCGTTTCGCTTCTTGAACCTTGTTCCTTAAGCCTTGTGCCTTTACCTACAACCAGTCTTCCCTTCTTCATTCCTTATTCCACATTTCTAATTTCTCATTTCAGTAGCATCCCCGCCTTATACACCGCCTCAATACTCCTCGTACTACGAATATTATCTGCCGGGTTGCCGTTAATGATCAACAGATCGGCTACTTTTCCTTTCTGGAGAGTGCCAAAGCGATCACTGATATGTAACAGCTCTGCTGCGTTTTTAGTAGCAACAGTAATTGCCTGCAAAGGAGTGAGCCCTGCCTGGACCATTAATTCCAGTTCAAGATGTTCAGAAAAGCCTTGTGCGCGTATAGGAGTTGCGCCAGAGTCGGTACCCAGTGCAACGAGTATGCCTGCATCAAATAGTTTCTTCAGGTTCTTGAGTGCTGTTTCAAAAGCTGCGGCATTGCGTGCATAGGCTGGTGAATTCTTCAGGTCTTCCTGGTATTTGGGTGAAGTGATCATTTCATATACACCCGGTTCCAGTGATCTTTTAAAGAACTCATCATTGATCCATTCAGGTTTACGTGCATAGATATAAGCAAATTCATCAAGCGATAATGTAGGGATATAGGCAACCTGTTTGCTTTTCATTTCCTGCACCAATGCATCGTCTATTACACTGTCTCTTATGCTGTGACCAATAATGTTAATGCCATCTGCTACCAGCCTGCGAACATCTGACAGGTAATAAGCATGTGCCACCACACGTTGCTGGCGCTGATGGGCCTGGCTAATGATAGCGTGATAAATAGCCGTATCCATTTTAATGAACTTACCTGCAAAATCATCTACCCATATTTTTACAAGATCTGTTTTCAGTTTATCCAGGCTGTCCATCTCTGCGGGAATCTGCGCTACTGTAGCCGGACGAAATACCCTGTCCATCGCAAAGTTCAGAGGCGGTGCACCATTGGGTACGCCAAAGCCATAGCCTGCAGAAAGCAACCTGGCACCCGGGTTCAACCCGTTTTTCAAAGAGTCGTATAAGCCGTTTTCAAAAAGCAGGGGTCTGTCGGTACCCATTGCCTGGATATGCAGTACACCGTAAGCGGCATACTTGTTCAGTTGTGCCAGTATGTTTTCACGGGTATAATTCTCCGGGATGGTTTGTGTGCCCTTCAGCGTACCCACATGTGTATGCGCACTGATCAGTGCGGGCATAATTGTTTTACCGGTAAGATCAATTAACTGTACACCATTGGTATCTAACTGCTGGCCAATAGCTGCAATAGTATCGCCCTGTACCAGGATGTCTGTATGCTCAGCTGGTGCATTGCCGGTGCCATCGATCAGCAGGGCATTGCGAAATAATATTCCTTCCCTGCTGGCTGCAGGTTGATTGTTGCAGGCTGTCAGTAAAAGGGTGCCGGACAATAACAGGAAACAATAAGACGTCATGCGTTTTACCATAGCATAATTTTTAGAGTCAGCGTATAGGCAAGCACATCGTACCCGTTCAACAGGCGAGGCTGCTGTACGGACCAATGAAATAAACGGAAGGAGTTACCCCGTATAGATGATGACTAAGCAGCAGCTTTCTGTTGCTGCAAAGATTGTACCCTGAGGCCATATACTGCTACAGCCAGGGCTGCTACGCTCCATGCCAGTAGTTGCCAGGTTACCAGTTGCCACCCACCCAGCCGCCAGCATTGTACGCCTGCGAAGGTGCCGGTAGCACCACCTAAAAAATAAGAGGTCATATAAACAGTATTGATGCGACTGTGTGCGGCTTCGTCCAATGAATAGATAGTTGCAATGTTGGTGATCTGTGTTGCCTGCACGCCAATGTCCAGTAATAACACCGCAACAATAAATGACACAATGCTATAAGGAAACCATTTGATCAATAGTATGCTTACAATAAGAATAGACACTGTAAATATTTGTGAGCGTGCCGGATTGCCTTTATCTGCCAGCTTACCAAATGAAGGTGCTACTAATGCTCCGCCAATAGCAAGGATGCCGAACAGGCCAATAGTACTGCTCTGAAAATGAAAAGGAGCAGAACTGAGATGAAAGGTAAGCGTTGTCCAGAAAGAACAGAATGCACCAAAGATGAGGGCGCCCAGTAATGCTGTTCTTCTCAGCAGGGCAAAACGGCCTACCTGTTTAAGCGTTGATTGGATCAGCTGCAGGTAATTACCTGCAAAGCGAGCCGGAACACTGGGCAATGAATATTGCACCATCAATGCAGTAATAAATACCATGCCTGCGGAAATGCCATATACATAACGCCAGTTCAGCAGGTCTGCAATATAACCACTGAATACACGTGCGGCCAGGATGCCGGTAAGAATACCTGTGAAGACAATGCCTACATTCCTTCCTTTATTACTGCCGGAAAGACTGGCCGCCATGGGTAAAATAACCTGTGCGGCTACTGCTATTACCCCGGTAATAAGGCTGAAGGCATACATGCCTCCCAACACAGGAGTATAACACATGCCCAGTAATGAAACAATTAAAATACCCTGTAAAAGCAGGATCAGTTTTTTACAATCTGTTTTATCACCCAGCGGGGTAAGGAAAAATAACCCCAGGCCATAGCCTGCCTGGGCTAATACTGAAATAGCGCCTGCCTGGCTTTCATTAGCCTGGAAGGTGGCTGCTATCTCGTGCAGTATAGGTTGATTATAATAGATGTTAGCAACACAAACACCAGCTGCAATAGCCATGATAATAAGCTGCCTGCCTGTTAACTCTCCGTTATTCATTATGCAAATATCTTGTAAAAGGTGGGTGAATGCCTTGTATAATTAGAATATATACTTGTAATTTTACGACATGAACAGGTTAAAACAATATGAAGCGCTCGTAATAAGTGAGTTTGAGGAAGAAACCTATCACCTGCCTGTACACAGGCATACCTACTACGAGATCATTTACATTTTTAAGGGTTGTGGTATTCATCTGTTAAACAATAATCGTATTCCTTACAAAGCTGGTGATCTGTTTGTAATATCACCCGATGATGAACATTATTTTGACATTAAAAAAAGTACCCGCTTTGCTTTTATAAAATTCACCGATCATTATTTCAGCAGTAAAAACCATTTGTCGCCCGATGAATTCCTGGTCACTAAGCCAGAAACAATCATGCGGCATAAATTGTTGAAGGAAATGAAACTGGTGTTGGATGAGCCCTGTAAAACAATACTGCGTAATACGATAGAAAATATTCTCGCTTATAATTGCCGAAAGGATGTTGCTACCTCTCCTCTGGTATATTACCAGGTGTTGTCCATATTCGGATTGATAAAAGAGGCGATCACCAGGCTGGATGTGCGTATTGATAATGGATTGCCCGATAAGGAAGCAATGATCTCATTCATTCACCAGCATATTTACGAGCCTGAAAAAATACAGGTAAAGAATATTGCCGCACATTTCAGTATTGCCGGTAACTATTTCAGTGCTTATTTCAAAAGGAACTTTGCTATCAGTTATCGTGAGTATATCAACACTTACCGTACCAAGCTCATTGAGAAGCGTATTGTAACCGGGGGGCTTACCTTAAAACAGATAGCTGATGAATTTGGCTTTACTGATGAAAGCCATCTTTCCCATTATTTTAAAAAGAGAAATCAGGCCAGCCCGGCAGATTACCGGAAGAAGGCGTTGGCGTAGAGTACATGAAGCAAGGAAGTACGAAATACGAAGTTAGAAGTACGGATGTCTGATATTAGTTGACAGGTTGAAAGGTTAATAAGTTGACAAGGAAACCAGAACTGCCTTACAGGCAAACTGCCAACTGCCAACTTGCATTCCTCGTGTCTTTGCCAACCTTAGCTGTCTTTGCGTGAAACCGGCAGCTTTTCACTATTGACCATTCACTACTCACTTTCAGGGACTACTCACGACTGACGACTCGCGTCTCACGGGTTTCTTTCACGTTTGACTTTTCACGTTTCACGATTGCCGTTTCCCGATCATAAAAACAACGAACGACACCCCTCCCCAGGGATGTCGTTCGTTTTGTGAACCAACAGGTATAATTATTCAGCAAAAGCCGTAGCTGTGGCCAGTTCTGTAAGCTGGGCCATATCCTGTTTTACAGCCTGTATTTTGGCTTCTGCCAGATTGTAAGCATCCTGTCCCAGGAATAAGTGCATGGGAGGTTGCTGCATCAGCGTTACTTCGATCATTACATCGGCAGCTTTGTCCGGATCACCTGCTTGGTTGTGATTGTAATCGTCCTGGTGTAAGGCCTGTGCAGCTCTTACGTTTTTATATTCCGCTATTTCATGTTGAGGAACCTGTAGCGAGCTGCTGTCAAGAAAATCTGTTCTGAAATAACCGGGAGATACAACTGTTACATTAATACCAAAGGGTTTTGCTTCTGTTGCTAATGATTCAGAAAGCCCATGTACTGCAAATTTGGTAGCGAGGTAAATGCCAAAGCCGGGAAATGTACCTGTAAAACCACCAATGGATGCAATATTTAAAAAATGTCCTGATTGCTGTTTGCGCAGGTAAGGCATTGCTTTGCGGATTACATTCAGCATGCCAAATACATTAACGTCGAAATTTTTTCTTGATTCAGCATCAGTGAGTTCTTCCAATGCGCCTACCTGTCCATAACCTGCATTGTTTACAATTATATCTATTGAACCAAAATGATCAACAGTTGCTTTGATTGATTTTTCCACGCTGTTCTCATCATTGATATCAACCTGTAAGGGAAGAAAAGAGCTTCTGTCAGCATTCACTGCTTTTTCTAACTGGGCTACCGTTCTTGAAGTGGCAGCTACGTTATAACCCTGCTGCAATAATCTTTTTACTAATGAAAGCCCCAGTCCTTTAGAAGCACCGGTAACATACCATACTTTATTTTTCATACTTATTATATCTGTGTTGTTGTGTTTGAATATTTCTCGTTCATGAACTTAACGATACAAAAGTAGTATGCTACAAAGGGGTAATTATTGCAGCTTTGAAACAGATACTTGCATAATTCAAACAGCAGTAAAGATCATGTTTGCTGATCGATAAACTGGCGTGGGGATTACGGAAGTCTGAACTGGCGCGAGAGTTCACGTAGTGGCTCTCGTGTCTTGTATATGCACCCGGTCTCTGACCGGTATAACTAGAGTTTGCTTCATTTTATTTATTATGCTTGTACTAAGCCGGACCCAGTCCGGGAGCATATAATACACACCAAAGCGCTTCGCTAACCCTGGTACGAGGTGTTGGTAACGGAAGTCGTCCTTCCAAAGGACGACTTCCGTAGAACGCTTAAGCTGGCGCGAGAGACTGGTAAATGCTTAATGTGCAACTATCATTGAGAAGAACGGTGCATACTCCTTTGCAAAATTTGCGAACCTGCGGGCAGGTTGGCCGGTAACATCCTGTACTGTAGTGGTAACTGCAGCAGCTTCGCCACGTGCATAATGTGCATAGTCTTCAATCAATCCCTCAGCCTGCCATAAAGGAAAGCCTGCTGCCAGCAATCCCTGCTGCATGTCTTCGGGAGATACAGGAATAAACTGTACCGGGCTGCCGGATGCTTTTGATAACTGAACTGCTAACTGATCATGCGTTAATGCTTCAGGCCCGGTGATCGTATAGGTTTTCCCTTCATGACCTTCGCCGGTTAATGCTTCCACTGCTACTGCTGCAATATCCCGGACATCTATCATACTGATAGGTGCATCACCAATGGCTGCAAAGAATTTTCCCTGTGTAGCGATCGTATAACTGAATCCCAGTAATCCCTGCATAAAAAGATTAGGACGAAGAAATGTATAAGCCAATCCTGATGCCTGGATCTTTTGTTCCACAGCTGCATGGTAACGTAAGAAACGAACAGGTGAATGAAGATCAGCAGCCAGTTGTGATAGCTTTACAATGTGCTGTACGCCTGCCTTGCGGGCCGCATCTGTAAAATTGCATTGTTGTGTTTCTGCCTGTTCTGAAGAGTTTGTCAGCAGGAAAGCGCGTTCAATGCCATTGAGTGCATTGCTGATACTTTCAGGATCATTGAAATCACCTGTTACCAGTTCAGCACCTTTTAATGCTGCAATAGCCTCTGCGCCCTCTATAGAACGAACCATTGCACGGAAAGGAATATTGTTGGCTGATAATTGTCTGGCGATCTCAGAACCTACATTGCCTGTGGCACCTGTAATAAGAATGGAAGGAGTGTGTGTCATGATTGTTTTGTTTTATAACACAAATTTCCATCGGGCGGCACTCTTAAAATTGTAAGAAAACGAAAGGCTGGTAGAATATTGAATAGCCAATGTTGAATGTTGAAGTGGGATCAGGAATTTGAAGCTTGAAGGTGTTAATGACGGAAGTCGTCCTTCCAAAGGACGACTTCCGTATAGCCCTTAAGCTGGCGCGAGCGTTCACGTAGTGGCTCTCGTGTTTTGCATATGCCCCCGGTCTCTGACCGGTATAATTAGAGTTTGCTTCATTTGTTTATCATGCTTGTACTAAGCCGGACCTAGTCCGGGACAATATGATACGCAGGTATTAATGACGGAAGTCATCCTTCCAAAAGGATGACTTCCGTAGCAGTAGCGCGTCTTAAGGCGTGGAACGGTTATATTACCAAGCCTGATGTTTAACATTAAGCTACAACCGTTCCACGCCTGTATCAATTTAAAGAGACTTTGCAATCCGCCATTTTCTTCTCGTGTGCTTTCACTATCAGGTGAACCAGTTGCAACAGGTACACACGTTCCAGGTCTTCAGCGAAAGTATAATCTGATTTCTTTTCTTCGTTGATCTTCCTGAAGAGATCAATGGCTTCCTGCTCCTGTTTTGCGGTGAGGATGTACAGGCAGGAATGACGGTTGCTGAAAGCCGGCAGCCTGCGGATCTTTTCTATTGTTTTTGCCGGCAGAAAGTCATCTTTAAAGGAGTAAACAAAACTGTGCGGATTGATGCCGGAAACATAAACGATGATGCAGAGGTTCTGTATGGTGGTAACGGTAAGCATATTATACTGCCATACCGGTGAGGTTCACTGATCCATAATCAAACCAGGTAAAACAGATATTGCGCGTGCCATCAAACACCTCGCATAATTTACCACCCTGGCCCGCCTGTGCATAGCTGCTGTCTGCAACACTTGCCGCTGCTATCAACTCGTCTGTTATTAAAGCATAAGAGTGACTGTTCACTGAATTCTTAAGCAAACGATGAGCTTCGATCACTGTTTCTCCATACAGTTTTTTAAACCCTCCGATATTGTAGGTAGCAATGGGTCCATAGTGGGCTACCAGTTTCAGGGAAAGATCGATCTGCTGATCAAATCTTTCATTCAGCTCTTCCAGTTTGTTGTGAAATGCAAAGAGCATCACCTCGTACTGAAGCAGGATGGCTTCGGGAGAGGGCGGTACTCCATGCCTGTAAAAGAAAATAGCATCTCCTTCTATTTCTGCTACTTCCAGCGATAAGAGGTTGCTTTCTATAATAGATGATAACAGTTCGTAAGTGATATTGCGGCCGGTAGCGACATCGGTATTACGTACAAACCGGGTGTAGCCTACGATGTCGGGGATCAGGATCACCCCTTTACCTGCCTTTGTGTGCTGTGATGATGGTATCTTTTTCATATCCGTTACTTAACCGGCTGTTGCCGGAACAAAGTTATTAATGGTAGCAGGACCGTTATTTGTACGTTTCAAACGAATAGTTACGAAAATCAAATATTATCCTGCTGATGACGGGATAAAATTAGCAGCAAGCTTAGTGGTGGAATTGTAAGAAAGCGAAATCAGCCGGCCATACAGATATCTTCCTGGAACTTCAGGAATTGTGTAGGCGAGAGATGTACATAATGTTTGAAGTCATTGATAAGCTGACTCTGATCATAATAGCCACATTCATGTACTATGTCGAACCAGTCAACCTTTTTTGCTTCTGTAGCCTGTTGCTGTACCAGTTCAATGGCTTTCAGAAAACGTTGATAGCGTGTGATCTCTTTTACACTATAGCCAAACTGGGCTTTGTGTTTCATTTGTACAGAGCGCTCGCTTTGCTGTGTTTCCCTGGCAACGATCTTTACAGGGTTTACTACTGTAGCCTCCGGCATCATTTGAGTGATGCGTTCTGATAAATTATCACTGTCCCTGAGATAAGGTTCACAAAAATCAAGGATATACTGTACCCTTCCTGTTGCGGTTGAAATGTCTTTGAGCTGGCTCCATAATTTGCTGAAGCAGGTTTCGCCCAGCAATTCATCCGGATGGGTGGCTATTATTAATGCCTGTCCAAAAAAACGGTAGAAGGCATCTGCCTTAAAATTGGCTACCAGTATTTCAGCACCGGCAGGCAGTGTGTAATCAATAGGCTGTTTTATAGGACCGATGACAAGACAGTTGTCGGGCGTAATGCTGGTTTGCTGTTGCGAGGTAAATGAAACCGGCGTACCAAAACTAAAGACCATAATTGTCTGGTAACTGGGCAATAAAGTTTTGCGCACCGCCTCATTGCTGTTGTTGGCTGCCTTGTAAAAATGAGTGAACACCTTGTCGAATGCAGCAGGCACAGGTATTCGTTCACTGATGTAATGTTCACTCATCCGGTAAGGTGGTCTTTAGTTCCTGAATGCAGAAGGTGTAAGACTGGTTTGTTTTTTAAAGAAATGGTTGAAGTGCGCGGGCTCTTCAAAACCAAGACAATAACTTATTTCTGCAATGTTCCAGCTGGTATGTTTCAGTAATGCCTTAGCCTCACTGGTCAAACGTTCAAAAATATGCGTGGTGGTTGTTTTACCGGTAGTGAGACGGATAGCACGATTTAAATGATTCACGTGCACAGCAAGCCTGTCTGCAAAATCTCTTGCAGAGCGCAATTCAAATCTTTGTGAAGGAGATTCTATAGGGAATTGTCTTTCCAGCAACTCAGTGAATACAGAAGTGATCCTGGTATTGGCATCTGCATGCTGGTACAGGGTTTCTGTAGGCTGGATCTTCATGGCATAGTGAATGATCTCCATGATATAGTTGCGGATAAGATCATATTTATAAGTATAATCTGATCCTATCTCTTCCAGCATTTTATCGAAGATCTGGCTTACATGCTTATCCTGTTCGTCATTGAGGGGATAGGTAGGCTTGTTGCCGGGCATAAACATAGGTAGCTCACGCAGACCGCCACGAAAACGTTCTGTAAAGAACGGCTCCTTGAAAATGCAGAAATAACCTGTTGGGTTATCTGATTCGTTCTGGTAGATATAAGGTACACTGGGGTTGAAGAAGATCAGTGTAGAGCCGGAGATCTCCAGGCTTTTATCGGCATAGTGGTAAACGTGTTTACCGCGTGCAAGTGCAATTTTAAAATAATCCCTGCGTGTGTATTTGGGTGGTTGTTTATGCGGGCCTGAACAATCTTCCATCCTGAATACATTGAAGTGGCCGATATCCTTTTTCAGGTTATCGGGCAACCAGTTCATTTTCTGCAGGTAAAAATCTTCGAGTGTTTCTGTTCTTGGCATACTATAAATTTAAAACAAATACCGGGAGCCTGTAGGTGGCCACCTGTTATCTCAAAGTTACGAAGCCGCAGGAGCCTTTCATTTACAGGATTCAAACGAATACTTGCGAAATTCAAACAACCTGAAAGGGCTAAAAGTTTAAATGGATAAACAGAATATTCCTTTCTACCACCTGGCAACCAGTTTATTACTGCTTAAAACCTTATGCCCTGTCTGCTTGTGTGTGGGGTTTAAACTGGTCTGTCCCTACCCACCGCTTACTATTGGACATAGCAATACCAGGTACCCGTTTGGTATAGCTTTGGTACCTGCCTGATAGGGGGATACTCTGGGTATACTCCGGGGATACACCCGGTTTTGTATCGCGGGGGCGGGAAGGAAGTACGGCTGAAACACGGCTGAGACAAGAAGAAAGATGCGGAAGAATGGTATGTAGGAGCAGAAATCAGCATGGTAAGCTATATGAGTGCTGCCCGTTTAAAATGCGTGTTGTGGCCGGTAGCACAAAGTTCGTTCTTTCTTGCTTTTTTGAAACATTTAGCTGCCTGTATGTGGATTTCTTTCCGGGGGCTGACTGGCTGATGGATAGCCCGGGTTATTGTTTGCCGGTATCTACTATCCTGAAATACTCTTTGTTAAAAATGCGGAAATACACCCAGGATGGATACCAGTTGTACCAGGGGGAAATCTTGGAAATATTCTTCCTGTCGTGGGCAGAGAAGCCATTCATATAAGTCTTTTTCTGCCGGGCATAGGGATAGATATTCACGGAGACATCCGGCAGGGGCATACCTGTGCAATGATATTGCTGCTGCCCCATTTTATACAGATTGATATCCGAAGTAGTGTTTTTTAGAAGGATGCTCCGGGCCATAGAAGGAGGGAAAACTGCCTGGTAAACTTTCTGTACAGGAAAGCCGGGGCGGGCTTTATTGTTGTTACAATAGTTAATGACTTGCTTGCTGATAAATACATGGTCCGGGTGCCCATACCCTCCTATACTATCATCCAGTGAAAAGATAACAGATGGCTGAAGGCTATCGATCAGCGTAGCCAGCGCATTATACACGGTATCAATATTAAATACTTCAGGAAAGCGTTCAACGGGAAAGGGCAGCCACGCATTGTAGGAGGTGTCTTTTCGATAAGGCATCGACAGGAGAATCGTATTTGTAAGGCCTTGCCGGTTGGTTACTTTATAGAACAACTGGTTTCTTTCGTCATCCGTTCTGCGAAAACATACCTGGCTGATATCCCAGCCATCGGCCACCAGTTTGAAAATGGTGCCTGAAAATGAATAGGCATCGTCGTCGTGTGCTGTTACGATCAGTGCTTTTTTGCGCGACACGGATGACAGGTAATTGTCTGCAGGATAAGTTTCGGCAGCTGTCATTGACTGCAGGTAGCAAAGATGAGCAGTAACCAGTATTATAAAAATACCAGCTACTGCTACTGTCACCCTTATGATCCTCTTTGACTTGTTCATTACCTCAAAGTAAAAATGTCTACCTGGTTTGCTGCAATTGATCCGCTTAAATTAGAGCCCCCGGCAAACACGATCTTGTTGCCTGCACCAGCACCTGCCAGGAAAGCCCTTGCTTCTTTTAATTGCATCACACTCCATTTTCCGGTATTGGTATCATATACATCAACAATGTTAGATGGCTTCAGCGTAATATTATTGAATCCTCCTGCAAATAACACTTTGTTGCCTACTGCTGCTGCCGCCAGGAAGATCCGTGCCTGGCTTAATGAAGCCGTGCTCCATGTATTTGTTTTACTGTCGTAAATGTCTACCACTTTGGAATCGCCATCGCTATTGGTACCACCTGCAAAGAATACTTTTCCGTTTGCAGCAGTAGCAGCCATTAATTGCCTGCCGGTACTTAGCTGTGCGGTGCTCCAGGTATTGGTCTTACTATCGTAAATGTCTACAGTTTTGGAACCATTTGAACCATTGGTAGAGCCTCCTGCAAAGAATGCTTTGCCGTCAATGGATGCTGCTGCCATATAACCTCTTGGCTCACTCAGCATGGTCTTGCTCCATGTGGCAGTAGTGGTGTTATAGATGTCCACGGTTATGGAAGGCCCGTTCAGCGATACGCCACCTGCTACCAGTATCAGATCATTCAATGCAGCTACAGCAGGAGACTTACGTGCTTCGCTTAACTGTGTGGTGTTCCATGTACCCGTTGCGATCGTGAAAATATCTACAGTTTTTGAAACATTACCGGTTATTAATCCACCGCAGAAAAGAATTGCTTTACTATTGGCACCTGCGCTTAATTCAGTTCTGGCTTCACTGAGCGAGGCTGTTGTCCAGCTTTCTTTATCTACATCATAAATGTCTACTACTTTGGAAAAGTTGCCTGAGGTATTTGTGCCGCCTGCAAAGAAAAGACGGTGATCGTCTGCTGCCGCAGCTATTTCAGAACGTTCCTGCGATAAAGCACCGCCGCCTGAATTGGTAACAGAAGTAAAGCCTGCCGGTGTATCGGTGCCACTTTTTTTACAGGCAGTTTGTACAAGCAAGGTGCCTGTAAGCAGTATGGTTAGTAAACCAATGCAATTTTTGTTTTTCATTTTTCTCGATTGAAGGGCACAAAACTATACGCCTGCAATGGTTGGGATGGGGTAACCATCGGACATTCTGAAAAGGCGCACAGGAAATTCACCGGAAACCACTATCGCTGTTGGTAAGGCATAAGGAAATGATACTGATATCTCTATACCCTGTTCGTAGTATTTTACCGGGAGTAGTAGCGCATTGCAAAAGCAATCTGTATTTTTATATCCCCGAACTGAAATATACCAGTGTCAAGTCTTCATCACATACGTTATCCAGCACCGGCATTACAGCCTTTTGTGAAATGCTATCTTGATATTTATATGGGTGCTGCCGGTGAAACCGTGGGCTGCCTGCTACCCGCTAAACTGGAACAATGCATCTTCTTTTCTACCGGTCCTGTTCCTCTTATTGAATCACTGCAAAACAAAGGAGAGAGTATTGTATCCACAGAGCGTTGTTGTTTTGTGAGAGGCAGTGTAAACAGTGCACAGCTTCAGTTACAGATCCACGGTGTACTGGCTATGTTTGTTGTTATTTTTCACCCTACGGGGTTTTATCGTTTGTTTGGCATACCGGCAGAGCATTTTGCAGATACGTTTACACAGGGTGAGCAATCGCTTGGTAAGGATTGGGAGATCCTGGGTGTGGATATTCGTAATACGACTACCCTGGATGAGAAAGTGTTGCTGGCCGAGCATCACCTGCTGAAACAATTGAAGAGACAATTTTTTGTGCCGGATGCTGTAGATATGGTGACAGGTAAGTTGTTGAAAGATCCTGAGATGCCGGTAAGCCGCATGGCGAAAGAGAGCTATTTAAGTGAAAGACAGTTTCGCCGGAAGTTTACGGAGAAGAATGGCATATCGCCACAGACCTTTTCACGGATCTGTCGTGGTAACAAGGCGCTTAAAATGAAACAACTGCAACCGCAGCGATCATGGGGTTCTATTTTAATGGAAACCGGTTATACGGATGCTTCGCATTTCCGTCGTGAAATGAAATTGCTGATGGGTATTGAGCAACCCGGTTTGCAGGGTAATGATCGTTTTGTAAACGTGCAGGATACACATTTTAAGTTGCTGGAGAAGCGGGAGGGATAAGAGAAGAAAGAGGGAGGATAAGAGATGGAAAGAGGAAAAGGAGATAAAGAGGAGGGATAAGAGAGAAAGAGGAAGGATAAAAGAAGTAAAAAGAAAAAGATATAAAGAAAATATTAGAACGGCTCAGACCTTTCAAGTCTGAGCCATTTGTATTTGGTGTGCATCTTTTTCTGATGTAAGTGCTACGGTGGTGCTCCTAATCTGCTTTGAGGCTGTTTACAGGGTTTGCCAAAGCTGCTTTTATTGCCTGCAGGCTGATGGCTACAAATGCAATAAGGATGGTTATAATGCCCGTTGCTACAAATACCCAGGCATTGATGTCTATGCGATAGGCAAAGTTCTGTAACCATTTTGTCATAGTAAACCAGCAAAGCGGTACAGCAATGACCACCGCAATGATCACCAGCCGCAGAAAATCTTTTGATAACAGGGATACAATACCGGCAGAGGAGGCTCCCAATACTTTTCGGATGCCGATCTCTTTGGCGCGTTTGGATACGTTGTATGCTGTAAGTCCCAATAAACCCAGGCAGGTAATGAAGAGGGTAAAGATGGAAAACAGGTTTACTATTTCTCCAAACTGTACATCTCCCTTGTACTGCTGGTTGTACATGTCATCCATAAAGTAGTAGTCAAATACATGACCTGCAAAACTGGCCTGCCATTTTTGTTCAATAGCCGCCAGTGTTTTCTGCATATCTGTTGAGTGTACTTTCAATGCATAGTAATCAGTACCATCTTCTTCAAACCAATGGATCATGGGTAACTGGGATTCTTTTAAGGAAAGCTGGTGATAGTTCTTTATTACGCCCCCTATAATATGATAATTGCCCGGCCCTGATTCGCCGTTGATCTTTATCTTTTGTCCTATGGCTGCCGCAGTAGAGGTAAATCCCAGTAACCGTGCGGCTTCTTCGTTGACCAATAGCTTTTTGTGATTAGACTTTGGAGCTGAACTGAAGTTTTCTCCTGCTACGATCTGCATATCCATCAGCGGAACAAAATCTGCATCAACACCATAGAGGTAGTAATTGTAACCAGCGCTGGCTGTTTGTTCGTACCGCTTTACATCTGTGTTGGTGTTTAATGAATGGAGCCCCATGCCCGGTAGTGATGCTGTTAAGGCTACCTTTTGTACGCCCGGAACCTGTAGCAGTTCATTTTTAAACATTCGACCTGCATTTCTTAATACTGAGTCACTGCCTTCTATCTGTGGTCCTTTCAGTACCAGCACCTGGTCTATTTTCATACCCAGGTTCTGGTGCCGCATAAAATACAATTGTTGGTAAATGATCACAGCGGCGGAAAGAACCACCAGTGCTACTGTAAATTGTCCCACTACCAATACCCGGCGTACGAGGTTGCCTTTTAATGAACCTGTAAAGTTGCGGGTAGTTACTACTACTGCTTTTACAGATGAGAGTACAAATGCCGGATAGATACCGGATAACAGGATATTCAATACGAATAATGCACCTGTCATGATCCAGAAAGAAGTGGTAGTGAAGAGCATGCTGCTTACGGCCTCACCTACAATGGAGGCGTAAACCGGCATCGACAGTTTTACCAGCAACAACGAGGCGAGCATGGAAAGTGCGTTGAGGATAAATGATTCTGTAAAGAATAGTTTTGCCAATGCAGCAGTGGAAGAACCTAATACTTTTCTGAGGCCAGCCTCTTTTGTTTTTTCAACAGAGCGTGCTGTGGTCAGGTTTACATAGTTGGCAGAACCGATAAGGATCACCAGGAAAGAAATGATGAGTAGGAAGTTTACGGTTTTGGAATTTCCGTTTATATCCGGCTCAAAGGTTTTGTGTGAATAGAGGTGAATATCCTTCATTGGTTCAGCAGTCACTATTTCCTGCTTCAGTCTTTCCTTTGAAAATGCTTTTAGTTTTTCATTGAATGCAGCCAGGTTGGTTCCCGGCGCCATTAACAGGTAAGTATAGTTATTATTACCGCCCCAGCTTTTAAGATCGAAACCGAAGTGTTCAATTGTTTTAAAAGGAACCAGGATATCAAACTTCAGGTGTGTATTAGCAGGAACATCTTTTATTACGCCTGTTACTATCAGTTGCAGGTCATTTAACCTGAAAGTTTTGCCCATAGCGTCTGTGCTGCCAAACAGTTTATTGGCAATTGCAGCAGTAACCACAGCCTGTTGCGGAGCTGCCAATGCTGTTTTGCTATCGCCTTTTATAAACTGGAAATTAAAAAGATCAAAGGTAGAAGGGTCAGCAGCATAGATCTTTTCTGTAAGAATAGATCTGTCATTTGTTTTCAACTCACGTTCGCCCATGTCCTGCAGGCGTGCATAGTCTTTTACTTCCGGAAACCTGCTCTTAAACTCAGGCCCCATAGGAGGATAGGTTTCGCAATCAGTAACTACATATTCTGCACCCTCATACAGATCGAGCGTTATGCGATAGATATTGGCCGCCTTATCATGAAAGCTTTCATAGCTACGTTCAAATGTTACATAATTGATGAGCAATAGAAAAGTAGCAGTGGCCAGCGATAATCCCAGCAGGTTAATGATCGTATAGAATTTGTTTTTCCATAAGCTGCGCCAGGCAGTTTTGAAGTTCATGGTCTGCATAAAGAGGGTGCTTTTGAAACGGTTATAGTATTGAGCAGCTATAAATATGCCATTCAGGTAAGGTGCTGTTATTCAGTAATGTATAGCTGTATTGAAAGCGTATGATGTACGGTTACGATACAGCGGTTGTACGGTTAAGGGGATAAGAGGAGATAAGAGAAGAAGGAGGAAAAGAGATAAAGAGGGATAGGCTCGCGAAGACGCGTAAGGCGCAAAGAAAGGATAAGAGGAAAAGAGAGAAAGAGGAATATGCTCGCAAAGGCGCATAAGGCGCAAGGAAGGTGTAAGTAATTGCAGGCTGGTTGTTGGCAAGACCTGACAGGTCTAAGCTGAGAAAGAATACTACAATAGTAATTGTAAAATGGATTCCCGGCTCGGACCTGTCAGGTTGAGGTTTCCTGTCAGGTCGGTGCAAGAGTCTGTTAGTTTAACTCCAATGCAGGAAGTTCTTCGTATTGATGTGGTGTGGTGGGGTCAAGAGCAGAACGGAAATCTTTTTCGATGGGATGCGCTTCCATACCTGAGGATGGATATTGCGTGCGTGCAATAGCAGTGATCCTTTCTTCGCTGAGATTGCCAAACATCCACTCATAAGCAAGATCCTCATTGAGGATAGTGGGCATCCGTTTTTTTGAATTGTGGATCTGCTCCATTAATGAATTGGCAGCTGTTGTAATTATCGAGAAGTTTTCTACATACTCGCCTGTTTCTTTATCGGTCCAGGGTTGCCAGATGCCTGCCATGAAAAAATACTCCCTGTCTTTTAACGTGATGTTGTAAGGATATTTAACAGCAGTCTTAACCGGCTGACCTGTTCTTTTATTCAAAGGGAAGATGTGACGCCATTCAAAGAACCCGGAGGAGAGTACAAGACAACGTCTTTGCAGGGCGGCATTGCGATATATTTTGCGGGGAAGCAGTAACTCTTCTGACACGGCATTGAGCGTGAGCACAGGCGGGTGAAATAAGCCTTTATCATCTTTATAACCCAGGCGAAAACGTTGTACATCTGCACGGGTATTGAGATAAGACGGAATAAAACCCCATTCCATCTGTACAAGATCAAAATCTTCTTTTCCGGGAACTGGCTTCAGCACCGCATTCAGTGAGTAATCAAAACCTGTATGCATGGGAGCAGCAAGAAAGTCGTAATTGGCAACAAGCTTTTCCAGTTGTTTCAACCGCAGGTATTCGGCGCCGGTAACTCTTTGCCCGTTATAATAGCACATAATGTATTGATTGATGTGGTGACCTGTTTCTTTAATGGTTATGATAGAACTCATCTATCAAAGGACCTATTGATTCTGCCAGCTTTTGTTTGCCTTCCGGAATAGAGGTCCAGAACAGTTGTCCTTCAAAGTTAGTAGCCTTGTGGATACAAACTGTTGGAATATTTTGTCCGGAAGCCATGTATAAAGGCCCGCTTGAATGCGGCACTACTCTTATCTGTATTGGCTGTTCATTAAAAACGATCTTAAAAGCTGTGGTTTGCTGTACCATAAAGGCAGGTCTTTAGACAGGTAAAAATACTAAATAATTTAGTATTCTGAAAATGGATTTTAGAAGCTGTTCCGGCAGGTAGAGTTTACGGAAGTCGCCCTTTCAAAAGGACGACTTCCGTATAGAACGACTTCCGTAATCATCAGGCAATCAACTTATAACCGATGCCTCTTATGTTCATGATCTTTACAGCAGGATCGTGTTGCAGGTATTTACGCAGGCGGGTGATAAATACATCGAGACTGCGACCGGTAAAAAAGTCGTCATTGCCCCAGATATGCAGCAGGATAGATTTTCTATCCATCACCTGGTTCTTATTGAGCAGGAATAATTTCAGCAGTTCTGCTTCGCGTGCGGTAAGTTCAATATTGTTGCCGCTGTATTGTAAAATGGCGCGTTGATAATGAAATGAGTATTGTGTACCAATGGCTGTGAGTTCCTCAAAATTATTGGCCTCGCCAAATAGGGTGCGGCTTCTGCTGGTAAGCGCTTTGATACGTACTACCAGCTCTTCCATACTGAATGGTTTTTTGAGATAATCATTGCCCCCGCTTTCAAAACCTGCTACCACATCCTGTGGCAATGATTTTGAAGTAAGGAAAAGGATCGGGGTATCCATATCTGTATTCCTGATCTGGCGGGCCACTGCAAAGCCATCAGCATCGGGTAGCATTACATCCAGCAGAATGATGTGTGGCTTGGCAGCGTAGTAAGATTCCAGTGCCGCAGTTGCTGTAGCATGGTGGGTTACTGCAAAGCCGCGGCTTTCCAGGCTCTCTTTTACGATCTCTGCAAGATAGAGCTCATCTTCAACAAACAATATGTTAGTGGCTTTCTGTATCATGCCTGTAATGCCAGTTTAAAAGTACTTCCATAACCGGGTTTACTTTCAGCCATACACCACCCGCCATGCTTTTCCATGATCAGTTTTACATAGCTCAGTCCAAGTCCGTACCCCTTTACTTTATGAATGTTGCCGGAAGGTACTCGATAGAACCTGTCAAAGATAAAAGGCAGGTCATTGCGCGAAATGCCAATGCCATTATCCTGCACGGCAATTACAAAATGATCTTTCTCACGGAAAAAACGGATGTCTATGGTAACAGTATCTCCCGAATATTTTACTGCATTGTCAATGAGGTTATTCACCACGTTGTAGAGATGGATCTTATCAGCTTTAACGATGTCTGTACCCGCATTGTTGGTGAAATTGAAATGGATCTTTTTGTTGTCTGCCAGCAAGTGACTGCCGGTTATCTCATCTACCAGGGTTGTTATATTTACCTGCTCGGGCTTTAATTCAAAATCCTGCCGCTCGTACAATGAAAGGTTCAGGATCTTATTCACCATGTCTGATAAGCGTTGTAACTCATTCCTTGATATATCAAGATAACGTTTTGTTTTAACAGGATTATCTAATGCGCCAAACCCATCCATCGCATCTATGGCTGCATGTACGGTAGCGATGGGTGTTTTTAACTCGTGCGATATATTGCTGATGAAGTCGTTTTTGATGGCAGATAACTTCTTTTCTCTTCTTATAATGCGCAGCATGTAAAACAGGGAGAATGCTACAATGATCAGTAAGATGGCGGAAGCAATGATCATTCCCGCCATTTTACCCAGCAGGTAATTGACAGGTGCGTGGAACATGGCACGGACAAAGTTTTTCCCCGGCTCTACTTTGTAGGTGGGGAATGATTTGGTAATGACCGGGTATAGTTTGGTAAGGCTATCTGGAAAAATGCTTTTGTTGACGGTGCTATCCTTGTCGCGCAGGTAAAAAGTAAAAGATTCTTTTATTCCATAGCCTGCCAATGCCTTTTGGTACACCGGGCGTAAACGGGCTGTATCGAAACTGAACTGTTCAGCTTTTTTACCAATATAATCACCCAGGTTCTGGGTTCTGTAATAAACATAATGATTTTCCAGGTCTTCCCTGCGAAGCGTTTCTGCATAATGCTGAGCAACAATTCTTTTAGATGTATCCTGCGGTGAAAGAATGGGTTTGCTGAAATGCTTTATTGAAAAAGAACGTTTGTCATTTTTCATTTTCCCGTTGCTGATGGTATACACATAGGTTTTCACTGTGTCGTGCCACCGGCTGCTGATGTCTATCTGGGAGGTATCCATTAAGAAATCAACCACCAGTGTCTCGATAGTATCACATCTTAATTTAAACTCTGTTTTGATAGCATCCTCAAAAGCAAGGTTGGCTTCTTTTTCAAAGCGCTCTTTATTGACCTCGTAATAGTTGCTTACCCATAATGACTGTAATAGCATAACGCCGGCTACCGCGGTAATACAAACGATCAGTATTAGTCTTATACTTCTGTTCATCGGGATCAAATGTAGGGCCCTGGCTGCAACATGCCTTTTTCTATTAACATAAATTAACAAACAATAACAGAGTGCCTAACACATTTCCACCGGCAGGTTTTACAGCTTTGCAGTAAATATAATTTTTATGCGCATCATTTTGTTCACCCTGCTGGTAATAAGCAGCAGTATAGCCAAGGCACAGCCTGTATTAGGAGCCGGAGATCTGTTTCCCGACTACGTGATCCGGAATATCATTAATGCACCGGTAAAACAACTGGATGTAAGGAATGACAACAAAAAAATATTAATTCTCAACTTCTGGGGTACCTGGTGTGCTCCCTGTCTGCCTGAAATGGACAGCCTGGCAAAATTGCAGGCAAAGAATACAGGCATCCAGGTAATTGGTGTTTCCAACGACAATACCACCCGGTTGCAGAACTACCTGAAGAAAAAGCCATCTTCAATATGGTTAGCCTCAGATACCAACTCTTACCTGTACCAGACATTCGCATTTAACTATGTTGGTCAGTCTGCCATTATCAACGCTCAGAATAAAATAATAGCACTGGTGCGTACAGATTCCATTAACCAGAAACTGATCGACAAACTGTTGCGTAATGAAAAGGTCGTTTCGTCTGCGGAAACAGGTAATAAGATTGATATTGAAACCGCCGATCCGTTTGGGGTTGACAGTGCTGTTGGTTTCCAGGTAACCCTGAGCGGTTATAAAAAGGGTATTCCCAGTTCCAGCAAATCTTACTGGAAAACACCGATGGATGGCAGAAGGAAAACTTATTTCAACGTTTGCCTGACAAGCATTATCCGTGATGCGTATGATCTTTCTTATAAACAGCTGATCTACGAGGTGCCTGAGGAATCAGTATGTGATTTTAAGAACAAGGATATGTTGTATTGTTTTGACCTGATCGTAAAGCCTGCTCAGAAAGACAGCTTCTCTATTATTATGCGTGATCTGCTGCAACGGTTCTCTCCCATTAAGTTCAGACACGAGAAAAGAAAGATCCCTGTGTTTGTACTATCGAGAGAAACTGGTGCTGCAGACTGGAAAGAGTCAGCAGAAAAAGAATCTACCTATAGTTTCAGCGGAAGAGGCTTTAAAGGTGTTGCCATCCTGATGAAACCTTTTGCTGATTATATTTCCAATGAGCTTGATCTGCCTGTGGTGGATGAAACCGGTCTCGCCGGTAAGTATGATATTGCTACTGAAAATGTATTGCGTACACCAGATGAAATAAATGCTGCCCTTAAGAAGCTGGGATTGAAGGTGGAGAAAACAGAAAGGGAGATGGATGTGGTGGTGATTTATAAGTAATGAATTAATGTGCAAATTCGGGTTGTAGGTTTTAAGTTATAGGTTGTAGGTAAAGGCACAAGGGTTAAAGAACAAGGCTCAAGAAGCGAAACGCAGAACGCCTGACGCTCAACGCGGAAGAAAATAAGAGGCAAGAAGCAAAGCTCAGGCAAGTACGAAATAAGAAGTACGGAAGGCTAAAATATCGAATGTCAAATTTTGAATATAGAATTTCGAAGGAAAATGCAAAGAGGCAAAGCTTGACTGCCAACTTACATTCCTCGTGTCTTTGTAAACCTTAGCCGTCTTTGCTTGAAACCGGCAGCTTTTCACTATTGACCATTCACTATTCACTTTCAGGGACCACTCACGACTGACGACTCACGTTTCACGGATTTCTTTCACGTTTGACTTTTCACGTTTCACGATTGCCGTCTGCCGATTCACGATCCTGTACTAATAAAAAACCTGTTGTGATAAACGCAACGGGTTTTTTTTCGTGGTTAACTAAATGGAAGTATGATGTTTAGATGTGTTGGTAAATCTCTACATGCCGATATCACTAAATCATAAATTTGTTTTCGTCAGAAATTTTCTGCTACCTTCGTCGTGAACTTTAGGGGTGCCCCATGTACAGCGGGCTGAGATTACACCCTTGGAACCTGATCCGGGTAATACCGGCGAAGGGAAAAGTAAGGACTTCTCCTGTCTACCTGCGCGTTCCTGCGCGGCACCTTCAGTTCATTTAACCTGTTTCTGCAATGGAGGTGACTATCAATCAACACGTTTATCAATTACCGGACACCGGCACACTGGCTGATGCATTAGTTGTTTTTGGCATTGAGCAAACAGCAGGCATTGCCGTGGCTGTTAACAATAACATCATTCCCAAAAGTGAGTGGCCGGGGTTCCTGTTACAATCCTCCGATGCAGTTTTCATTATCCGTGCCACACAGGGCGGTTAGTTTTTCAACAATCAAAAAAAATGATCTGCAATGAAAAAAGATTCTGTTCCCGCGCAGCATGTTATCAGCCGCACACCATTTCCCAATTCACGTAAAGTGTATATACCAGGCAACATGTTTGATATACGTGTGCCAATGCGCGAAATAACATTGAATGATACGCATGACAGGTTCAACAATACAGTAGAGAAAAATGCACCGGTTACCGTGTATGATACCAGTGGGCCTTATACAGACCCGGATGTGGAGATAGATGTGCAGAAAGGACTGCCCCGTTTGCGTGAAAGCTGGGTGATAGATCGTAATGATACGACCTTACTTTCAGGCGTATCATCAGAATACGGACGCAGGCGCCTGGAAGATGCATCACTGGATCATCTTCGTTTTGAACATATTCAACCTCCGCGCAAAGCATTGCCGGGAAACAATGTAACGCAATTGCATTATGCACGTAAGGGTGTCATTACTCCTGAAATGGAATATATCTCCATCCGTGAGAACCAGCGTGCAGAAGAATGGAAAGGTTTGCAGCAACATGCCGGGCAAAACTTTGGTGCTAAAACAGGCACTATCATAACACCGGAATTTGTTCGACAGGAAATAGCCGCGGGGCGTGCTATTATACCTGCCAATATCAATCACCCGGAGGCAGAGCCAATGATCATTGGCCGCAATTTCCTGGTGAAGATCAATGCTAATATTGGTAACTCGGCAGTAGGGTCTTCTATTGAAGAAGAAGTGGAAAAAGCTGTATGGGCCTGCCGGTGGGGAGCAGATACCATTATGGATCTTTCTACCGGTAAGCATATTCATGAAACAAGGGAATGGATCATTCGTAATTCACCGGTACCTGTGGGCACTGTGCCTATTTACCAGGCGCTTGAAAAAGTAAACGGTAAGGCAGAGGAGCTTACCTGGGATATTTTCAGGGATACCCTGGTTGAACAGGCTGAACAGGGTGTGGACTATTTCACTATCCATGCTGGTGTATTGCTGCGCTATGTGCCGCTTACTGCTAAAAGAGTAACGGGCATTGTATCGCGTGGCGGATCGATCATGGCAAAATGGTGCCTGGCACATCATAAGGAAAGTTTCCTGTACACGCATTTTGAAGAGATCTGTGAGATCATGAAAGCGTATGATGTAAGCTTTTCATTGGGTGATGGGTTGCGTCCGGGTTCTATTGCCGATGCAAATGATGCCGCTCAGTTTGCCGAACTGGAAACACTGGGCGAGTTGACAAAGGTTGCCTGGAAACATGATTGCCAGGTAATGATTGAGGGGCCGGGACATGTACCGATGCAACTGATCAAAGAGAATATGGATAAGCAGTTGAAAGAATGTCATGAAGCGCCGTTCTATACATTAGGCCCGTTAACAACAGATATAGCACCGGGATATGATCATATTACTTCTGCCATTGGCGCTGCTATGATCGGTTGGTTTGGTACAGCGATGCTTTGTTATGTAACGCCGAAAGAACATTTGGGGCTGCCGAATAAAAAGGATGTGAAGGATGGTGTGATCACCTACAAGATCGCTGCACATGCAGCAGACCTTGCAAAGGGGCATCCCGGAGCGCAGTATCGTGATAACGCCTTGAGCAAAGCGAGGTTTGAGTTTCGCTGGCAGGACCAGTTTAATCTTGCACTTGATCCTGATACTGCCCGTGAGTTTCATGATGAAACCCTGCCTGCGGAAGGCGCCAAGATCGCACACTTCTGTTCGATGTGCGGGCCACATTTCTGCTCAATGAAAATAACGCAGGAAGTAAGGCGGTATGCAGAAACCGAAGAGGCTGCAGTGGATAAGACTATTGAAGAAGGAATGGCTGAAAAATCAGCGGCCTTTAAAGAAGCTGGTTCTGAAATATACCTGTAATGAGAACGGGTAGTAACATATTGTTCCCCTTGTACATCATAACGGCTCCGCAATGGATTGCAAATGAAGCCGTGTACATCGCTTCATTACTGGAGGCGGGAGAAGATACGATCCATATCCGCAAACCGGGTAGTGATAGGGAGCAGGTATCAATGCTTATCAGGCAGATCCCGGCGCAATGGCATAACAGGCTGGTTATTCACCAGCATTATGAATTGCTGCAGGAGTATGGTTTGAAGGGCGTGCATGGCAATATTGAAGGAGCGAAATCCCGTTCACTGCATCACTGGCAGGAACTAAAGACTGTTCCCGCCGGTACTGATTATGTGTTTATCAGCCCGGTGTTTGATAGCATTTCCAAAGCTGGTTATCGTGCCAACGAAACTTTATTGCAAAAGCCGGCGGCGCAATGGGTATTCAGGCTAATTGCTTTGGGCGGCATTAATGCAGCTAATATTGGCCGCCTGATCAATGACGGCTGGGATGGTGCTGCTGTACTAGGCTGGATATGGAATGAACCTGAGAGGTCATTGGCGCAATATAAAGAACTGCAAAAGGCAATCACATTGTTAGCAAATGAAACATGAAAGACCATCCATATTGATCATTGCCGGCTTTGACCAGAGTGCAGGGGCAGGTATACTGGCCGATGTGAAAACTGCGGAAATGCACAGCGTGTATGCGCAGGCTGTTTGCACTGGCTTTACTTTCCAGAATGAGCAAAGGATCGATGGCATTCACTGGTTTTCCATGGATGAGATCTGCCGGCAGATCGATCTCTGTTTTGAAACGACTTTTTTTCAGTGGGTTAAGATAGGGATTGGTCGTTCAGCAGCCATGTTGTTACAGATCATTCAGCATTTGCAACAACACAATGCTGAGATTAAGATCGTACTTGATCCTGTAATTAGATCTTCTGGTGGTACTGATTTCTGGAACGGGATTGATCCGGTTGCTTTTGAAACGGTATTGCGACAGGTGTACCTGGTTACACCCAACTGGAATGAGATAGAATACCTCTATCCCGAACATGACGTAATGGAAAAATGTGAGGCCTTATCTGTCTTCGGAAATATTTACCTGAAAGGAGGGCATAATCCGCATACCCCCGGTATTGATTACTTATGGAATAACGGGTGCATGGAAATGCTGGAACCGATGGTGAAAGAGGTATTCCCGAAGCATGGTTCCGGCTGTGTATTGTCATCTGCATTAACAGCCAATCTTGCATTGGGGTATGAGTTGCCGGAAGCTGCGATACGGTCCAAGAGATACATAGAACAATTTTTAAACAGTAATTCAACTTTATTGGGATGGCATCAACTGTAAAATATATCAGTCCGCTACAGTTTATTACAATGGACGAGTCGCCCTATACACACCTGCAACAGGTGGCAATGGCCTGCGAGGCTGGTGCAGACTGGATACAGTTGCGCATGAAGCAGATTGCAGATGATGATTTTGTGCAGGTGGCTACAGAAGCGAAAAAGATCTGCGATTCTTATAACAGCAAATTGATCATTAACGACAGGGTTCATATTGTAAAGACCGTTGGGGCTTATGGCGTACATATTGGAAAAGAGGATATGCCGGTAAATGAAGCGCGTGCAATACTGGGTGATGAAATGATCGTTGGAGGTACAGCCAATACTGCCGATGATATAGAAAAGCATTATTGGAATGGAGCAGACTATATAGGCCTGGGGCCATACCGGTTTACAACCACCAAGAAAAAGCTGAGCCCCGTATTAGGATTGGAAGGGTATGCTGCAATTATGCGATCACTAAAATTGAAACAGGTTGAGCTTCCTGTAGTGGCCATAGGTGGCATACAGTTACCGGATGTAGAAGCATTGGTGCAGGCAGGTGTGCATGGCGTTGCTTTTTCAGGATTGCTGGTGCATGCGGAGAACAGAAGAGAAGTATATGATTCGCTACAGGATGGTTTGTTAAAGATCTCTGGTGAAGAAGGTGAATAGCGAATGGTCAATAGTGAAAAGTTACTGGTTACAGGATACCGGTTTCACGCAAAGACTGCGGAGGTTCGCAAAGCCGCTGTTACTGATTTCTGGTTTCAGAGTTGAGTACTGGTATCCGTTCGATGTTGTTTATCCAACCGCAGAGAACGAGAGAAGCAGAGGTTTTCGCAGAGAGGAAGGTCAATAGTGAAGAGTTACTGGTTACAGGATACCGGATACGGGATACGGGATACAGGTTTCACGCAAAGACGGCGGAGGTTCGCAAAGTCGCTGTTACTGATTTCTGGTTTCAGATCTGCGGCTTAGCGTCCTGGCGAGCTTTTTAAAAAATTACAATTATCAATTATGCTTACAATAGCAGGTAAAACTTTTCAGTCGCGTTTGTTTACCGGAACGGGCAAGTTCGGTTCGCCGGCAGTGATGGAGGAAGCCATACTGGCAAGTGGTTCGGAACTGGTGACTGTTGCATTGAAAAGAGTAGAACACAATGGTAAACAGGAAGATCTTTTAAGCTACCTGAAACATCCACACCTGAACCTGCTGCCCAATACATCAGGAGTACGCAATGCACAGGAAGCCATTTTTGCAGCAGAGCTGGCGCGTGAAGCATTGGAGACGAATTGGCTGAAGCTTGAAATTCATCCTGATCCCAAATACCTGTTGCCCGATGCTACTGAAACATTACTGGCGGCTGCGGCATTGGTAAAGCGTGGCTTTATAGTGCTGCCATATATCCATGCTGATCCTGTGTTGTGTAAACGACTGGAAGAGGCCGGTGTAGCAGTGGTGATGCCCCTGGGCGCACCAATCGGCAGCAATAAAGGACTGAGGACAATAGATTTCTTGGAGATCATTATTGAACAGAGTAATGTGCCGGTAGTAGTAGATGCTGGTATCGGCGCTCCTTCGGATGCTGCCAAAGCAATGGAGCTTGGCGCTGATGCTGTGCTGGTAAATACGGCCATCGCTGTTGCCGGTGACCCTGTTGCGATGGGAAAAGCTTTTCGCATGGCAGTTGAATGCGGACGCATCGCCTACGAAGCAAAGCTGGCAGGAGTGAGCAGTCATGCAGTGGCGAGTAGCCCGCTTACCTCGTTTTTAGAATTTGAAAATTCTTCAATTTGAAAATTTGAGAATGAGTATCCATCATTTTCAAATTAGTACACTTTCAAATTTTCAAATTAGTTATGTCTTTTTCTACCATATTCGATACTTACAACTGGGGCCATGTTACTGAAAGCATTTATGCTAAAACCAGTGTGGATGTAGAGCAGGCCTTGCACCGCACCAGGCGAACGCTGGAAGATTTTAAAGCATTGATCTCTCCTGCTGCTGCGCCTTACCTGGAGCCGATGGCTCGGTTGAGTAACCAGCTTACGCGTCGCAGGTTTGGTAACGTAATGCAGTTGTATATCCCTTTGTACGTTTCCAACGAATGCCAGAACATTTGTACCTATTGCGGTTTTAGTTTCGATAATAAGATAAGGCGTACTACACTTACTGATGAACAGATAGTGAAAGAGGCAATGCATATCAAGCAGATGGGATACGATCATGTGCTGCTGGTAAGCGGTGAAGCAAACCAGACAGTAGGCGTAGATTATTTTGCCAATGCTTTGCGATTGTTGCAGCCGCATTTTTCACACCTGTCGATGGAGGTGCAACCGCTGGAACAACAGGATTATGAGCAACTGGCAAAGAATGGTCTCAACACCGTGTTGGTGTACCAGGAAACCTATCACCAGGAAGATTATAAAAAGCATCACCCCAAAGGGAAGAAATCTAACTTCTATTATCGCCTGCAAACACCCGACAGGATCGGCAAGGCCGGTATTCATAAAATAGGGTTAGGAGTGTTGATAGGTCTGGAAGACTGGCGGACAGATAGTTTTTTTACTGCCCTGCACCTGCAATATCTTGAACGTACTTACTGGCAAACAAAATACACTATATCCTTTCCCCGTTTAAGGCCTTGTTCCGGTGGGCTACCACCTAAAGTAATCATGACAGACCGGGAGCTGGTGCAACTGATCTGCGCCTATCGGCTGCTGGATGAAGAAGTGGAATTGTCTTTATCAACACGTGAAAGCCCTGTGTTCCGTGATCATGCTATCAGGCTGGGGGTAACATCTGTGAGTGCAGGTTCTAAAACAAATCCGGGTGGTTATGTAGTAGAGCCACAGTCGCTGGAGCAGTTTGAGATCCATGATGATCGTTCACCTGCTGAAATTGCAGCAATGATCAGTTTAAAGGGATATGAAGCGGTGTGGAAGGATTGGGACCGCGGGTTATCACAGATTTAGGGATTTAGTGATTTTGAGATGGCGGAATTTATTCATTTGCATATTGGCACATCTGCACATTCGCACATTAGGTGGTGCTTGCAAATACCTGCTTCACCGGAAGTGCAATAATAAACGTAGAGCCTTCTCCCGGCTGGCTGAGTGCTGAGATATAGCCATTATGCTTTTCTACGATCTTTTTACAGAGCGCCAGTCCAATACCTGTTCCCTCAAACTCTGAAGAGTGGTGGAGACGACGGAACATTTCGAAGATTTGTTCTGCGTATTGCTGTTCAAAGCCAATGCCATTGTCTTCAATAAAGATGCGGCAGAAAGCGGGTTCTGTTTTGCGTGTAATAACCGTATTGGCGATAGAATCGCCCGTGTATTCGGCGCGGATAGTTATGATAGGGTCCACATTTTTGCGGGAATACTTCAGCGCATTGTTGATAAGGTTGGCAAAGAGCGGGCGCATCAGCCCGGGGTTTACTTCCAGCGAAGGCAGGTTGTGTATTACCAGCCTGGCATTCTTATCGCGGATAGTGCCCTCGATCTCTTCCTCTATTTCCCGAATGATATGATTGAGATCGGTCTTCTCAAATACTTCTTTTTCATCGGAGAGCTTTGAAAAGGTAAGAATGTCCTTGATCAGTTCCTGCATCCTCTCGGCAGCATTCTGTATGCGCTTAATATGAAAGCTACCATCGCTGTCCATTACATTTTTGTACTTGGTGTACAGCAGGTCGCTGAATGTTCGGATCTTTCGCAAAGGCTCCTGCAGGTCATGGGAGGCCATGAATGCAAAGCGGTCAAGGTCTTTGTTGGCAGATTCAAGCCGTGCAATATTCTCCAGCAACTGGTGATTCAGTTGCTTGATCTTTTTCTCAGATGCCTTGCGTTCGTGGATCTCGTTCTCAAGATTCTGGTTGATGGCTTTCAGCTTCTGCTCCTGCATCACGAGCCTTGCATTTTTCCTGTACAGGTCTACAAAAACGGCTACTTTAGCCCTCAGCAGATCAGGATTGATAGGCTTATAGATATAATCCACCGCACCTGTGCGATAGCCTTTAAAGATATTTTCTTCACCGTCTTTATAAGCGGTAATAAAAATGATCGGGATATTCCTCAGTTTTTCACGCTCATAGATCAGTGCCGCAGTTTCAAAGCCGTTGAGGTTGGGCATTTTTACATCCATCAGGATCAGGGCAAAGTCTGTTTGTGAAAGCAGGATCTTAAGCACCTGTCGCCCGGAAGTGGCTTTTACAAATGAATAGCCGTCCTGTTCCAGGATGGTTTCCATGGAAAACAGGTTGTCTTCGCGATCATCTACCAGTAGGATCTTTTGTTGCATGCCGGCTATTTTCATTTAAAGAACCAAATACGCATCAGCGATAGCAACTGATCGATTTTCAAAGGCTTGGTAATATAATCAGATGCACCCGCCTCAATACACTTTTGCCTGTCGCCCTTCATGGCCTTGGCTGTAACGGCAATAATAGGCAAGGTATTGTTTTTGTGCTCTCTTCTTATACGTTGTGTTGTTTCATAACCATCCATCTCAGGCATCATAATATCCATTAATACCATATCTACCTTTGTCTGACCGTCGCTGATGATAGAAATTGCCTCTTTGCCACTTTCTGCGGTGATCACGTTTATATTATAACGTTCAAATACAGTAGTTAGCGCGAACAAGTTACGTACGTCATCATCTACTACCAATATATTTTTGCCTGCCAGGATATCTTCTTTTCTGCGAACGTTCTCTATCATTCTCCTTTTTTCTGCAGGCAGCTCCTTATGTCGTACGTGCAGGTGCATTACCGTTTCTTCCAGCAGGTGCTCCAGTGAGTTAACTCCTTTGGTAAGATGCTTGTTGAAAGAGCGGGTAAAGAACTGTAACTCCTGCTTATTGAAGTCGCGTGCAGAATAGATAATGAGTGGTGTTAATTTGTTTTTTAACTGGTTTACCTTGCTCACAAGGTCTGTGCCGGAGATGTCAGGCAGGGTGTAGTCAAGTACAATACAATCAAAGTGTTTTTTCTCCAGTTCATCCAGTGCTGCGCCGCCGGTTGCTGCCAATGTAATATCCATTTTCTCATTCTGCAACATTTTGATGATCTGTGAAGAATCGTTCTCATTATCTTCCACCACCAGGATGTCTTTTACATCTTTACGGTGTACAGACAGGATATCTCCAAACATATCATCCAGCGCAGTATCAGTAATTGGCTTCAGTAAAAAGTCGCGTGCGCCTCTTTTCATAGCCAATGTACGATTTTCTTCACCGGAGATCAGGTATATAGGAATATGACGGTAGTTAAGATCGTTCTGTAGTAAGTCAAGCACTTTCCAGCCGCTGGTATCGGGCAGTTTTACATCGAGGGTAATAGCCACCGGTAATGAACGGTCTATGAAATCAAAGATCTCGATATAGTTGCCGGCAACTACTGCCTTCAGGTTAAAGGAGTGTGCTTTGTCAATGAGTATCTTGGCAAAACGAAGATCATCCTCCACGATCAGCAATACTCTTTCGCCGGGTTGCAGGTTGCTCCTGTCGTCGCCTGTATCGTTTGCCAGTTCGTTTACAATGTACATGTTCTGCGATTCTACCCCTTCACTGCTCACTCTTATTGAATTGAGCAATGCATCTATTTCTTTTTCTCCTGAACCGATATGGTATGACTGGTAAGAGCCCCCGCTTAATGCTGGAGCAGGTTCGTTGATCTGGTGGTGACTGTCGAGTGGCAGGAACAGGGTAAATGTACTGCCAAAGGAAGGTTCGCTTTCCAGTTCAATGGTGCCCCCTAGCAGTTCGGCAAGGCCACGACTGATAGACAAGCCCAGGCCGGTACCGCCGTATTTACGGCTGGTAGAACCTTCTGCCTGCTGAAAGGCTTCAAAGATGATGTTCTGTTTTTCCTGCGGAATACCAATGCCGGTATCGCTGATGGCAAAGCCTACTACATTTTTTGCATTGTCAAGATTGGCATTGCCGGATTTCCAGTTTTTGTTGGCCTTATATACTTTCAGTTTTACCTCGCCACGTTCAGTAAATTTAAATGAGTTGGACAGCAGGTTCTTTAAGATCTGGTTCAGACGCTGTACGTCGGTGTCCAGTACATCTGGCAGGTTGTGGTCCATCTCGATGGTGAAACGCAGGTGTTTGGCTTCTGAGATCGGCTTGAAAGTGGTTTCTGTAAAAGCTGCGATCTCTGCAAAGCGAACAGTAGAGATATTGGTAGAGATAAAGCCGGATTCAATTTTAGAAAGATCAAGGATGTCGTTGATCAGTTGAATAAGGTCATCTCCGCATGAGTGAATGGTTTTTGCGTAACGGATCTGTTTTTCTGTAAGATTGCCTTCCACGTTTTCGTACAGCTGCTGTGCAAGGATCAGCAAACTGTTCAGTGGCGTACGCAACTCGTGCGACATGTTGGCTAGGAACTCTGATTTGTATTTGGAGGTCAGCGTTAGCTGTTCTGCTTTTTCTTCCAGTGATATTCTCGCATCTTCCACTTCGCGGTTTTTCGCTTCCACTTCGTTTTTCTGTTTTACCAGCAGTAGTGCTTTTTCCTGCAGCTCATCATTGGTCCTTCTCAACTCTTCCTGTTGTACTTTCAACTCACCGGCCAGTGATTGCGACTGTGTCAGCAACTCTTCGGTTCTTGTATTGGCCTCAATGGTATTTAATACGATACCGATACTTTCTGTAAGCTGGCTTAAAAAGTCAATATGTGTTTCATTGAATACATCGAGTGATGCCAGTTCAATAACCGCTTTTACATCATTTTCAAACAGTACCGGTAAGATGATAAGGTTGGCAGGTTTGGCTTTACCCAATCCTGAATTGATCTTGATATAATTGCTCGGTACATTGGTAAGCAGGATCCTTTCTTTTTCAAAAGCTACCTGTCCTACCAGTCCTTCGCCGATTGCAAATGAGGTTGGAATTGTCTTCTCGCTCTTGTAACCATAGGCTGCATACAGGCTCAGCATGGTATTCTCGTTGCGTTCATCCTGTTTGGGAATATACACGGCGCCGTAATGCGCGCTTACCACCTGTGCCAACTCAGAAAGGATACGTTGGGCCACAGTTTTGAGGTCACGCTGACCTTGCAGCATCTGCCCGAATTTGGCAAGGTTTGATTTCAGCCAGTCCTGTTCCTGGTCTGCGCAGCGTTGTTTCGCGCAGGTTATTGATCATCTGGTTGATGGTATCTTTCAAGGCTTCCACCTCACCTTTGGCTTCTACACGGATGGTGCTGGTAAGGTCACCTTTTGTTACCGCAGATGCCACTTCAGAAATTGAACGTACCTGCGTGGTAAGGTTCTGTGCCAGCTGGTTTACGTTCTCTGTAAGGTTTTTCCAGATACCGGATGCGCCGGGTACTACGGCTTGTCCGCCAAGACGTCCATCGATACCTACCTCACGTGCCACCGTTGTTACCTGGTCGGCAAACAAGGCCAGTGTATCAATCATATCGTTGATGGTATCTGTAAGCTGTGCCACCTCACCGCGCGACACGATATTCAGTTTCTGTCGCAGGTTACCCTGTGCCACAGCGGTTACTACTTTGGCAATACCGCGCACCTGGTCGGTAAGGTTGCTGGCCATCATGTTCACACTATCTGTAAGATCTTTCCATGTACCTGCCACACCTTTTACCGTTGCCTGTCCGCCCAGTTTACCTTCGGTACCTACTTCCAGTGCCACACGCGTTACTTCTGATGAGAAAGAGTTCAGCTGGTCCACCATGGTATTGATGGTATTCTTCAGATCGAGGATCTCACCTTTTACATCAATCGCTACAGTTTTGGTAAGGTCACCACTCGCTACCGCTTTGGTTACCTCGGCAATGTTACGCACCTGTGCAGTAAGGTTACCCGTCATCTGGTTCACAGAGTCCGTAAGATCTTTCCAGGTACCAGCCACACCGGGTACGAAGGCCTGTCCACCGAGTTTACCATCAGTACCCACCTCACGGGCCACACGTGTTACTTCCGATGCAAACGCACGCAACTGATCCACCATCGTGTTCAGCGTTTCTTTCAGCTGCAGGATCTCTCCACGTACGTCTACCGTAATCTTTTTCGACATGTCACCATTTGCCACCGCAATCGCCACTTCGGCAATGTTACGCACCTGTGCAGTAAGGTTACCGGCCATCTGGTTCACAGAGTCCGTAAGGTCTTTCCATGTACCTGCTACACCGGGTACAAAGGCCTGTCCACCGAGTTTACCATCTGTACCCACCTCACGTGCCACACGCGTTACTTCCGATGCAAAACCTCTTAACTGGTCCACCATCGTATTGATAGTGTTTTTCAATTCGAGGATCTCGCCTTTTACATCCACTTCAATTTTACGGGAAAGGTCACCCTTCGCCACCGCAGTTGTTACTTCCGCAATGTTGCGTACCTGCGAGGTAAGGTTGCCCGCCATTTTATTTACGTTATCCGTAAGGTCTTTCCAGGTACCACCTACACCCGGTACGTCTGCCTGTCCGCCGAGCTTACCTTCAGAACCTACCTCACGGGCCACACGCGTTACTTCGGAACCAAAGGAGTTCAACTGGTCCACCATGGTGTTGATGGTGTTCTTCAATTCGAGGATCTCACCACGCACATCCACGGTGATCTTACGGGAAAGGTCACCTTTCGCCACAGCAGTCGTTACCTCAGCGATATTACGTACCTGTGCAGTAAGGTTACTCGCCATCTGGTTTACAGACTCTGTAAGATCTTTCCATACACCACCTACACCTTTTACCGTTGCCTGTCCGCCGAGCTTACCTTCAGAACCCACCTCACGTGCCACACGCGTTACTTCCGAACCGAAGGAGTTCAGCTGGTCCACCATGGTATTGATGGTATTCTTCAATTCGAGGATCTCACCTTTTACATCCACGGTGATCTTACGCGACAGGTCACCATTTGCCACGGCGGTTGTTACTTCCGCAATGTTGCGTACCTGCGAGGTAAGGTTGCCCGCCATTTTATTTACGTTATCCGTAAGGTCTTTCCATGTACCACCTACACCCGGTACGTCCGCTTGTCCGCCGAGCTTACCTTCAGAACCTACCTCACGTGCCACACGCGTTACTTCGGAACCAAATGAGTTCAACTGGTCCACCATGGTATTGATGGTGTTCTTCAATTCAAGGATCTCACCACGCACGTCCACGGTGATCTTACGCGACAGGTCACCCTTTGCCACGGCGGTTGTTACTTCCGCAATATTACGCACCTGCCCGGTAAGGTTACTCGCCATCTGGTTTACGGAGTCCGTAAGATCTTTCCATGTACCGGCCACACCTTTTACGTGCGCCTGTCCACCGAGCTTACCTTCCGTACCTACTTCAAGCGCCACACGCGTTACTTCCGAAGAGAACGAGTTCAGCTGATCCACCATCGTATTGATCGTGTTCTTCAATTCAAGGATCTCACCCTTTACATCCACCGCAATTTTTTTCGACAGGTCACCTTTCGCTACGGCGGTTGTTACTTCCGCAATGTTGCGCACCTGCGAGGTAAGGTTACTCGCCATCTGGTTTACGGAGTCGGTCAGGTCTTTCCACACACCAGCCACACCTTTTACCTTTGCCTGTCCGCCGAGCTTACCTTCAGAACCTACCTCACGGGCCACACGCGTTACTTCCGAACCGAAAGAGTTCAGCTGGTCCACCATGGTATTGATGGTATTCTTCAATTCGAGGATCTCACCTTTTACATCCACCGTGATCTTGCGCGACAGGTCGCCTTTCGCCACAGCGGTTGTTACTTCCGCAATGTTGCGCACCTGCCCGGTAAGGTTACTTGCCATCTGGTTTACAGAATCGGTAAGCCCTTTCCAGGTACCAGCTACCCCTTTTACCTGTGCCTGTCCGCCTAGTTTACCTTCGGTACCCACCTCAAGGGCCACACGCGTTACTTCCGAAGAGAACGAGTTCAGTTGATCCACCATCGTATTGATAGTGTTCTTCAATTCGAGGATCTCTCCCTTTACATCCACCGTGATCTTTTTAGACAGATCACCCTTTGCCACGGCGGTTGTTACTTCCGCAATGTTACGCACCTGTGCAGTAAGGTTACTACCCATCTGGTTTACGGAGTCGGTCAGGTCTTTCCACACACCTGCTACACCTTTTACTTTCGCCTGTCCGCCCAGCTTACCTTCAGAACCTACTTCACGCGCCACACGGGTAACCTCACGTGAAAACAGGTTAAGCTGTTTTACCATACCGTTTACCTCGTTGGCAATTTTTGAGAACTCACCACGCAGTGTATGACCACGGATCTCCAGCGGCATTTCTACCGAAAGATTTCCTTTGGCCACAGAACCAATTACGTGTGCTATTTCAATAGTGGGATATACAAGATCGGAGATCAGTGCATTGAGTGATTCAATACCGGTTTTCCAGGCGCCTTTTGCATTGGGCACTTCAATACGCTGCGTTAATTCACCCTGGCGGCCGATGGTATTGCCTGCCCTTGTAAATTCAAGATGTGTTTTTTCATTCAGGGCAATGATCTCGTTCAGCGTGTCGCATATTTTACCGCTTAGTCCCACCTGGTCAATAGGCATACGCACATTGAAGTTGCCATTCTTTACGGCGGTTAATACTTTGAGCAATAAATGTGCATCCAGTTGTTCGGGACTATTATTGACAGAGGAAGATTTTGAGCGGGACAAGCTTTTCGTTTTGTCTTTGGCGATACCATTTGATTTCTTTACAGCAGCTACTGTTGTTCCCCGTTTTGCAGAACTGCCGGTTTTGGCTTTAGGTATGCTCATAGTAAGGATTTGTAATTAAGGCTTATAATTTGCTGTTATTTGAAAGGCTTATTGTTAAACCTGTGCTTACTTAAAGAAATTAATTTGCCGGATAGAAGTATAGACCTCGTCTTCCTGTGCAACTTCACTAAGTTCAATCTGCAGGTTAACCTTAAGAGTAAGAATTGCTGCTCAGGTAATTAATGAAGTGAGAACTGGATTTAAGGGATCGCCTTATAGCCGGATTGTGTAAAGAGTCTTTTAAGGAGATTAAATTTCATGCCAAATAAAACATTCTAAACACCTGAAAATCGGAAGGGTTAAACAGATTTGTGGGGTAAAAATTACCCAAATTGATACCGGGGAACTATGTGGGATTTTTTTTCTACATAAATATATTAAGTAGTTTTTAATCGTATTGTTTAGCGCCCTTTAGCTCCGTTCCTGAAATAATTCAGACATTTGAATAAATAACCTTGCCACTGTTTATGAAGACCATCAAAGGAAAATACAAGGCTGTATATGAACCGATTGCAGATCTGGTTACGTACAGGGCCATGCCCACCAGTTCGCTTTCAATGAATCGCCTTGATCCCTTTATTTTCCTGAACCATCATGGTCCCCAGCAGTACCCTCCACACAATGCAGGGCTTCCTTTCGGGCCCCATCCCCATCGTGGTTTTGAAACAGTGACATTTATCCTGGAAGGAGACCTCACTCATAAAGACAGCAGCAGCGGTACCAGCATCATCAATGCCGGAGGTGTGCAATGGATGACGGCAGGAAGCGGGGTTGTACATGCTGAAATATCTTCAGACGAGTTTAAAAAGCATGGCGGGCCACTGGAGATTTTGCAACTCTGGATAAACCTGCCTGCAAAGTATAAGATGGCAGTACCCCATTATACCGGGCTGCAGGCTGAGGAGATTCCCACGATTACAAAGGATGATGGAAAAGTAGCCATGCACCTTGTTGCCGGTAAATGGGATACCGTAGAAGCTCCTGTAAAGCCGATTACTGATATACACCTGGCCTGGATCTATCTTAAAGAAAGCGGACGGGCAACATTCACCATACCTCCTGACCAGACCGTATTTTTCTATGTAGCACGCGGAACCATGAAGGTAAACGGTGAGGATGTCGCAGAACATTATATTGTAGAGTTCAGTCATGACGGAAGCACGATAGAATTAAAAGCGCTTACCGATGCTATAATCCTTTTCGGGTATGCTACGCCTTTTCATGAGCCTTTTGTTGCTTACGGTCCTTTTGTAATGAATACCCACGACGAAATACAACAGGCTTACAAAGATTACCATGAAGGCAAGTTTGGGGATAGCTATTTATAGATTTCTGGTTTCAGGGTTTCTTATTTCATACTTCCTGCCTCGGTTTTCTTTCGAAATTCGATATTCGGATTTTTTTTCTTTGTCTCCTTTGTGATTTTCTTTTCCCTGCTGCGAATCATATAGAAAGATTATTTTTCATAGCAGATGAACCCCTCGCCAGATAAAGCAGCCTTTCTTCAACTGATCCAGGAAAACAAAGCTATCCTGTTCAAGATCAGTAATTCATACTGCCATAATGAGCAGGACCGGGAAGACCTGGTACAGGAGATCATTTTCCAGCTCTGGAAGTCGGGTCACAGTTTTCAATCGGAACGGAGGTTTACTACCTGGATGTATCGTGTGGCGCTGAATGTGGCTATTTCATTTTACCGCAAGAAAAGCAGGACAACTCCTACTCTTTCATTGACAGAGCATGTAATGGAGATAGAAGACCATGCAAATGGTAATGATAGTATAGAAGAGAACCTCCGGTTGCTGCAACAGTTCATACATGAGTTGCCTGAACTGGATCGTGCATTGATGCTGCTCTACCTGGAAGAAAAAAGCTACAGCGAGATTGCTGAGATACTTGGTATTTCAGAAACCAATGTGGCTACAAAGATCAGCCGGATAAAGGGTCGTTTAAAACAACGTTTTACAACTATAATACAATAACAATGGAAGCGATAGAATTACAAAACCTGTGGCATAATTATAATGCCAAACTGGAGAGATCACTGCAACTGAACATGCGGTTGTTGGAAAAAATAGAAGGAGATAAGGTCAGGTCTTCTTTTGGATCTGCAATAAGGATAAAAGTAATTTCCGTAGTGCTTGGTCTTCTCTGGAATATTTTTCTTGGAACGTTATTGTATGCACATCATACAGAACCTTTTTTTGTGATAAGCGTGGGAATGATAATGATATTTACAGCTATTGCTATTGCCTCCTGCATTTACCAGATCGTATTGATACAGCAACTGGATTTAAGCGGTAACATAATAGAGACCCAACGTAAACTGGCTGTATTACACAGTTCTCTTATCCGCAGTACCAGGATCCAGTTTTTGCAGGCGCCATTCTATTGTACTTTTTTTATTACGATTGGTATGATAAAAAATGCGGGTCCTCTTTTCTGGACAATTGAGTTGGTTGTTACCGGCGCTTTTGTATGGGCCAGCATCTGGCTGTTCAGGAATATTTCAACGCTTAATAAGGATAAACGTTGGGTAAAGATGCTGATCAAAGGGGAAGGTGGTGCTTCTATTGCAAAGGCAGTTCAGTTTATTAAAGAGATTGATGAGTTCAGGGTAAGCGGCGAATGGAATAGTGAAGATGTAAAACACGAAATGTAAACCGGAAGTTGCTGGTTTCCGGATTGTAAGGTGCTTCTCACGGATCAAAAAAATAAGCGACGTTTATAAATGCAAAAGGGACGACAGACGTCGTCCCTTTTTAAAACCAAAACATACAACCAATTACTCCTATTTTGGTTTCTTTGGACTCATATAAAACGTGATCTTGCCTCCGTTCATAATTTCCTGGTGGGTAATATAAGTACGGTTCAGGGGCTGGCCATTCAGCAATACTTTCTGAACATACACATTCGCATCTCCCTGGTTAATCGCTTCAATCGTGAATGTTTTACCATTTTCCAGTTGTAGTGTAGCGCCATTTACGGCAGGGCTGCCCAATGAATATTGATCAGACCCGGGTGCTACAGGATAAAAACCTAATGAGGTGAACATATACCAGGCGCTCATCTGTCCGCAGTCATCATTACCACCCAAGCCATCAGGACGTGCAGCGTACATTTTCTTCAGGATCATGCGTACCCTTTCCTGTGTTTTCCATGGCTGGTCGGTCCAGTTGTACAGGTAGGCTACGTGGTGCGAGGGTTCGTTGCCATGTACATAGTTGCCGATGATGCCATCGCGGGTAATATCTTCCGTTTCGGCAAAGAACTTATCAGGCAATTCCATGGTGAACAGTGAATCCAGGTGCTGTACAAAACGTTTTTTGCCTCCCATCATGTTGATCAGGGTAGCAGGATCGTGCGGAACAAAAAGACTGAAGTTCCAGGCGTTGCCTTCAATAAAGCCCTGGTTGTGGGTGCTCAGCAGATCAAATTCTTTACGGAAGCTGCCATCCATTAACCTGGGACGCATATAGCCTGTAGAAGGGTCAAATACATTTTTATAATTTTCTGAACGTTTGATGTATTCGTTGTACACATCAGTTCTGCCCAGTTTTTTAGCTGCCTGTGCTATACACCAGTCATCGTAAGCATATTCCAGTGTGGTCGATACAGAGGAGCCATTCTTTTCAGCAGGCACATAGCCCATATCTGTATAATAACCGATACCATCAAAATTGCGGTGGCGTGAAGTTTCAATACAGGCATCCAGTGCCTTGTTTACGTCAAACGGTGCATTGCCTTTGATAATGGCATCTGCAATAACAGATACACTGTGGTAGCCAGACATACACCAGTTCTCATTGGCATAATGAGACCATACAGGCAGCATGTGCTGTGCGCTCTGGTTGTAATGTGCCATCATCGACTGGATCATATCTGCATTGCGCGATGGCTGTATCAGGTTAAAGAAGGGATGTAATGCTCTGTAAGTATCCCACAGCGAGAAGATAGTGTAATTAGTAAATCCTTTTGCCGTGTGAATATTCTGGTCAAGGCCACGATAAGATCCATCAACATCCTGGTAAGTGATAGGGTTGATGAATGCATGGTACATGGACGTGTAAAAGCTCTGTTTATCTTCTGTACTGTTGCTCTGGATTACGATTTTGGATAATTCTTTTTCCCAGGCAGCCTGTGCATCCTGTTTCACTTTGTCAAAATCCCAGCCCGGAGCTTCGGTACGCAGGTTCAGCAATGCCCCATCTGTACTTACCGGTGACAATGCAAACTTGATCTTGATCTTTTCTCCTGCTGTAGTCTTAAAATCAAAGAATGCACGCAGCTGTTTGCCTGCCATTTCAGGGAAGTTATTGTTCTGGTCAAACTTGCCCCAGAAACCGCGGTACACCTGGCGTTTGCTGAAATTGCGGTTGCCATAGCGATAGAAAGGCTTTGAGAAGCTCATCGCAAAGTATTCGATGCGTGTTCTGCCCCATCCGTTTGTCTGGCGATAACCGGTAACCAGCGTATCGTTCTCTACGCGTACAAAGGTCCACACGTTCTTATCCTCGTAATTATAAATACCCGACATCAGGTCGAGGATGATATGGGCATTGTCACTCTGCGGAAAAGTGTACTGGTGAAAGCCTACGCGGGTAGTAGCGGTAAGCTCTGCAGTAATATCGTATTTATCCAGTTTTACTTTGTAATACCCTGCTTCTGCCACTTCCTTATCGTGTGAGAAACCGGAGCGGAAACCACTGGCAGGGTCGCTGGCTGTACCGGGGTTCAGTTTCAACTCGCCTACAGATGGCATGATCAGAAAATCGCCCAGGTCTGAGTGACCGGTGCCGCTGAAATGGGTATGGCTGAAGCCTACAATCGTCTTATCATCATATTGATAACCAGCACAGTATTTGTACACATCCGGATTGTATTTTCCATTCATTTCATAAGGAATGGTATCCGTATCGGGACTTAACTGCACCATTCCAAAAGGAACAGTAGCGCCGGGATAAGTATGCCCCATGCGTTGGGTACCAATAATGGGTTTTACATACTGTACCAGGTTCGTGGATTGTTGGGCATGGCTATACTGGGATACAGCCAGCAACAGCAATAAGCCAAACTGCGTTTTCTTCATAAATTATACAAAAAAGGGGGTGTAATAGCGAAGATAAAACGTTTTAGCAATACGAAAACAGCTAAATTGCTATAGCGGCTGATATTTACGAGTCTGGTAAAAAAGCGTAATGAGCAGGTAAGATAATAACAGTGGAATGGGAGAGTGATTATAATTTTGTGCCCGGCATAACCATTTAATAATAATGCGTTTCCGACAGGCTGGTGGTATTTTTACAGGGCCGGCTTTGCAAACAAATATTATTTTTATGCCGGTATTAAACCTAAAATAACCTTACACTATGATTTTCAACACATTTACAGAAGTGGCTAAAAAGAAAAAAGCCTCCTGTAGAAACAGTAGGCCTCTAACGATTGCTTGCCATATGAAAATAGTTCGTAGTAACTGTTGTGCTGGGTTTTACAGCTTACCGCATTCTGAGTGTTAACTTTTGCTTTTCGCTGTTGTTATTCTCAATTGCTATACAAATATAATATGAGATTTCAGCGGATGGAAACCAACTTTTGGAGGATTTAATTACGCCAAAAGACAGATCGAGGCAACGAAACCCTTTGTAGTATTGAATTTCACGATTTTTTTTCATTATGTCCAACCGAATTTCAGACACATTATTTCAGCTAATACAATCTCTTGAGAAATCAGAGAAAAGGCATTTTAAATTATACATCAAGCGTAGTTCAGCAAAAGAAGACTTGAAAATCATTCAGTTATTCGATGCATTGGATAAACTGAAGGAATATGATGAAAAGTCGCTGCTGAAGAAGCTGCCTGGGATAGAAAAACCACAGCTCTCGAATCTGAAAACACACCTGTATAAAGAGGTGCTGGCGAGTCTGCGTTTGCTGAAGAGCGCCGACAGTATTGATTTACAGCTTAATGAGCAATTTGATTACGCACATATCCTGTATAAGAAGGGCTTATTCCTGCAAAGCCTCAAGATACTGGAGAGAGCCAAGGAAACTGCCAAGGCCAACCAGAAGTACAATTTCCTTGCAATGGTAATTGCGCTGGAGAAGCGTATTGAAACCCTGCATATTACTGGCGGTATGCAAACCAAGGCTGAGTTGCTTTCCAATGAAGCCATTGAAGTGAGCGGCCGTAATTATATGACCGCCAAACTTTCTAACCTGGCGTTGCAATTGTACAGCTGGTTCATCAGGCATGGACATGCGCGCAATGAGAAAGATGAGCTTATTGTAAAACAATATCTTGAAGAGAACCTGCCTGACAGGGCATTTGAGCAAACCGGCTTTTATGAAAGGTTGTACCTGTACCAGAGCTATTGCTGGTTTGCATTTATTTGCCAGGACTTTGTGAAGTATTACCGCTATGCACAGAAGTGGGTTGACCTTTTTGATGAACAGCCGCTTATGCGTCGTGTAGAGACGGGGCACTATATCAAGGGCATGCACAGCTTACTGAATGCACACTTTGACCTGCGTAACTACGAGCGTTTTGAAGTGGACCTGAAGCGTTTTGAAGATTTTGCGAAAACTGATCGTGTGCAGGACCACGACAACTTCCGTACACAGGCCTTTATTTATATTTCCAGTGCCAAGATCAACCAGCACTTTATTCTCGGTACTTTCAAACTGGGTCTTTCGCTGGTTCCGGAAATAGAAGACAAGCTGAATGAATATGCGATGTTCATTGACAGGCATCGCATCATGGTGGTGAATTATAAGATCGCTACGCTGTATTTTGGTAGCGAAGATTACGAAACCTGTATTGATTATCTGCACCGCATTATACACGACAGTACTGAACTGCGTATCGATCTTCAATGTTACGCACGCCTTGTTCACCTGCTGGCGCATTATGAGTTAGGCAATTTTGACCTGATGGAATCGCTGACAAAATCAGTGTACCGCTTTATGGCCAAAATGGAAAACCTGACTGTAATAGAAGAAGAGATCTTCAAATTCTTAAGGAACTCCTTCCACGTATCGCGCCATAGCGTGAGAGCAGAGCTGGAGAAATTCTTACAGAAAACCAAGAAGCTGGAGAAGGATCGTTTTGAAACGCGTGCCTTCGCCTACCTCGATATTATTTCATGGGTAGAAAGTAAAGTGTATAACAAACCGATGAGTACTGTTATTCATGAAAAATACCTGAATAGTAAGAAGAGGAGATACGCTGCTTAATGTGAATACAGGTTGTAGGTAAAGGCACAAAGCTTAAGGAACAAGACTCAAGAAGCGAAACGCAGAACGCCTAACGCTCAACGCGGAAGAAAATAAGAGGCAACGAGCAAAGCTCAGGCAAGTACGAAATAAGAAATACGAAAGTCGAAAATGTCGAACGTCAAATTTTGAATATCGAATTTCGAAGGAAAATACAAAGAGGCAGAAGTCTGATGCCTGAGATGTTCAACTGCAAATTACCAACTTGCATTCCTCGCGACTTTGCGAGCCTTGGTCGTCTTTGCGTGAAACCTGTAACTTTTCACTATTGACCATTGACTATTCACTTTTAGAGAGCACTCACGACTGACGACTCACGTCTCACGATTGCCGTTTGCCGTCTCACGGGTTTCTTTCACTTTTCATGCAGGGAGGGAGACTGGTTTGCTTTTTGCAAAGCGATACTAAACTTAATTGTAGTCTATGTGGGATCAACTGGAAAACTTCTTTACTAATTTACCTGCTCCGGCCTGGAACCTTTTGTTATTAGGACTTGCTGTACTGAGTGGATTTATTTTCAAGGCTATTTTAAAATGGTTGTTATCACTGTATGCAGGTAAACAGGAAACCGGTTTTTCATTTTTCCGTGCCATCGTAACCCGCGTAGGTAAACCTGCCAATTATTTTTTACCAATACTGGTTACCAACTGGATGCTGCCTCTGATGCAGTTGCCTCCCAAGACCGGTAATGTTTTTGATAAAACAGTGAGTATCCTGCTCATTATTTCATTTGCAGCTGTATTGATCGGTATTATCAAAGTAGGACAGGATTTTATTGTTCACAAATACGATATGTCTGTGCAGGACAACCTGCGTGTACGTAAAGTAAGAACACAGTTATTGTTTGTCCGCAATATTGCCATCACTATTGTAGTGCTGTTGGCCTTTTGTGCTATCCTGCTGAGCTTTGAAAGTATGCGTCGCATTGGTACAGGGTTACTGACAGGTGTGGGCATTGGTGGTATCATTATCGGTTTTGCTGCACAACGTTCGCTGGGCAACTTGCTGGCTGGTTTCCAGATAGCATTTACGCAGCCCATACGTATAGATGATGCCGTACTGGTAGAAGGCGAATGGGGAAAAGTGGAAGAAATAACATTGACCTATGTGGTGGTCCGCATCTGGGATCAGCGCCGGCTGATATTACCTATCAATTACTTCATAGAAAAACCTTTTCAGAACTGGACACGTACCGGGGCAGAAATTATTGGTACGGTGTTCCTGTATCTTGACTATACCATTCCACTGGATGCTGTGCGCAAAGAATTTGATCGTTTGCTGACCACTACAGAGTTGTGGAACAAGCGGGTAAGCGTGGTACAGGTAACCAATACTACAGAGCGTACGCTGGAGATCCGTTTCCTGGTAAGTGCCTGGGATTCAGGAAAAGCTTTTGATCTGCGTTGTTATCTCCGCGAAAACCTGGTAACCTTTATCCAGAAGAATTATCCGCAATGTTTGCCACAGACAAGAATTTCACTGGAGGCCGATAAATCATCTGCATTGTTTGCAGCGCCTACAGTGTGATGGGCGCGCAAAGAGATAAGAGGCAAGAAAAGTAGATAAAGAGCATTGATATTCAGGAGCAGAATGTCCTAGAATATCTTGCTCCAGTCGGTAATATGTTTTATGAGCGTGATAAGTTATGCCAGTCGCCTGGTTCCCAATTCCTGATTTCTGGCCTTCGTGCTTCGTATTTCTGATTTCGGACTTTTTATATACCCTCTTTCTCTAATATCAAAACTTGATAAGCGGCCCGGGATGCTACTGAAAAATTGGTAGATTGCTATTGCTAACCGGGGAGATCGTTTCCATCTATCAACATTGTACAAAGCCATGAATTGCTGTATTGCGGTACAGCAAATTATTGTCATTGTATTTGCATGGCAACAATACTACCCGGCATTTATCACCAATTCGTAAGGAGGAAACTATCTTGAAAAGAAAAGACTTTTTACAACTATCTGCTATGAGCGTGGGATCACTAATGATACCACGGATGGCATTGCTGGGCAATTCCATCGATCCGCTGGAAGCCCTGCAGGAGAGAATGGATGTAAAACTTAAAAAAGAACTGGCAGATGCAGCACTGACTGCAGCCCGCGCCAAAGGTGCTAGCTATGCTGATGTGCGCATTGGCAGATACCTGAACCAGGTAGTAGCTACCCGCGAAAAAAGAGTACAGGGCGTAAGCAATACTGAATCTTATGGCGTAGGTATTCGTGTACTGGTAAATGGTTGCTGGGGATTCGCATCTTCCAACAGGATGACCAAAGAAGATATTGCCCGTACGGCAGAAGATGCTGTAGCAGTGGCAAAAGCGAATGCCAGGATCCAGGGTACTCCTGTACAACTGGCACCACAGAAAGGCTATGGCGAAGTAAGCTGGAAAGCGCCTATTGAGATCAATGCATTTGAAGTGCCTATCAAAGAAAAGATCGATCTGCTGATGCAGGTAAATGATGTGGCAATCGTAAATGGCGCCAGCTTTGTAAACTCTTCCATCTTTGCTACCAACGAACAGAAATATTTTGCTTCTACTGATGGCTCTTATATCGACCAGGATATTCATCGTATCTATCCCAACTTTACTGTAACCAAAATTGACAGAGCATCAGGAAAGTTTGTTTCGCGCAATGCGCTCAGCGCGCCGATGGGAATGGGGTATGAGTACCTGAGGGCAAAGCCTGAAGACACTATTGCCGGTATTGTACCACGCTATAAAAAGCGTTACAATATGCTGGAAGATATCAAAGCAGCTACAACCTGTCTGAATGAAAAGCTCACTGCAAAATCTGTAGAGCCCGGTAAGTACGACCTGGTGCTGGACCCCACTCACTTATGGCTGACGATCCATGAATCAGTAGGGCACCCTACTGAACTGGACCGTGTACTGGGTTATGAAGCCAACTATGCAGGTACCAGCTTCCTTACACTGGATAAATGGGAATCAAAGAAATTCAACTTTGGCAGCAAACATGTAAATATTGTTGCTGATAAACTGCAGGATGGTTCACTGGGTGCTGTAGGCTATGATGACGAAGGCGTAAAATGTAAAAGATGGGATCTGATCAAAGATGGTATACTGGTAAACTACCAGGCTATCCGCGACCAGGCACATATTATAGGCCTTAAAGAATCGCATGGCTGTTGCTATGCACAAAGCTGGGAAGATGTACAGTTTCAGCGTATGCCGAATGTATCATTACAGCCCGGTAAAGAGAAACTGAGTGTAGATGATATGATCAAAAATGTAGAGAAAGGTATTTACATTGTTGGCAATGGCTCTTACTCTATTGATCAGCAGCGTTACAATTTCCAGTTTGGCGGACAGGCATTTTATGAGATCAACAAAGGTAAAATTACCGGTATGTTGAACGATGTTGCCTACCAGGCCAATACACAGGAATTCTGGAACTCCTGTACTGCCGTTTGCGATGAAAGTGATTATCGCCTGGGTGGTTCTTTCAACGATGGTAAAGGACAGCCCGGTCAAAGCAGTGCCGTATCACATGGAAGTGCTACTGCAAGGTTCAATGGTGTAAACGTGATCAATACAGCAAGAAAAATCTAACATTATTATGCCTATTCTATCTAAAGACGAAGCTAAAACTATACTGGAAAAGGTATTGAGCTTTTCCAAAGCAGATGAATGCCAGGTATCGCTGAACGGCGAATATGGTGGCAACATCCGCTATGCCCGTAATGCAGTATCAACGGCAGGTCAGAATAATACTATGGGCCTCGCTGTCAATGCATCATTTGGTAAAAAAACAGGCTCTGCCACCATCAATGAATTTGATGATGCATCCCTGCAGAAAGTAGTAAAACGTGCAGAAGAGCTGGCGCAACTGGCTCCTGAAAACCCGGAGCACATGCCCTTACTTGGTCCGCAGAACTATGCAGACGCTATTGGCTATGTACAGTCCACTGCTGCAATTACGCCTGACACACGTGCACAGGTGGTAGCTCAGAGTTTGCAGGTTGCGAAGGACAACAAGCTGGAAGCGGCAGGCTTTATTGAGAATAGTGCACGCTTCAGGGCTACTATGAACTCCAAAGGTTTGTTTGCTTATGGAAAGGATACAGATGTTTCCTTTTCTGTAACAGTAAGAACACAGGATGGAACAGGTTCCGGTTATGTAAATGAGCGTTTCAATGATGTAACCAAACTGGATTCACTGGGTCTCAGTAAAATTGCAGCAGGTAAAGCCACTGGCTCTGTTGGTGCAAAAGCTATTGAGCCCGGAAAATATACTGTAATACTGGAGCCGCTGGCGGCAAGTGATTTCCTGGGCGGCTTTATCCGCAGCTTTGATGCAAGACAGGCAGATGAAGGCCGTAGCTTTCTTTCCAAAAAAGGTGGCGGCACCCGTGTAGGTGAGCAACTGTTTGATGAGAAAGTAAGCATATGGTCTGATCCTTTAAATCCTGAGCTACCCGGTTCTACCTGGGGTGGTGACGGTATGCCCATTGAAAAAACAATGTGGGTGGAGAATGGTATTGTAAAGAACCTTGGCTATTCCCGTTACTGGGCTGAGAAGAAAGGAGTAAAACCTGTAGGCGGTGGCTTTGGTATGATCTTCAAAGGTGGTGATAAATCAACAGAGGAGTTGATCAAAACTACTGAGAAAGGAATACTGGTAACACGTTTCTGGTATATCCGTTCGGTAGATCAGCAAACCCTGTTACAAACCGGCCTTACCCGTGACGGTACTTTCTATATTGAGAACGGTAAGATCAAATTCCCGATCAAGAATTTCCGTTTCAATGAAAGTCCCATTATCATCCTGAACAATGTGGAAGAGTTTGGTAAGGCTGTACGTAGCGGCAACTCTATTATTCCTCCCATGAAGATCAGGGACTTTACATTTACTTCATTGTCAGATGCTGTTTAATAAATAAGCATCTATATACAAAACCCCGTTCGACAACTGCAGAACGGGGTTTTATTATTTAGGTGAAAGCTGATTTTAAGATAATGTGCTACAGGCCTGTTGAAAGTAGTCAGTTACATGTGTAACAATACTATTGATATCTGCGCTATAAAAGCCGGCCCCATTCATACAGCCGCATTCAACAATATAATATTCATCACCACACAGGCAGATATCCATTACAAAAACGTCGTGTGGTGTGTATTCATCGCATCTTGCCTCTGCAAATTCGATTACTTCTTTGGGACAACCACGTTCTTTGGATAGTTTAAAATATTCCCTGTATTTGGATGCGGCAATAACATGGCCTGAGACTATCCATAGCCGCCATTCATATTTGATATTATAAGGCTCGCTTACTACGATGCTGGTAGAAGCAGTAAGATTTGCGTCCTGTATCGCTAGTAATTTCTGGTACCACTCTGCGATCTCTCCATACATTTTTACCTCACCAGCAAACGACTTGTCGTCATTGTCTGGCCGTATGAACAGTAGCTTGTCATTTTCAAATGTTTGTTGCAATAGCTCCGGGAAGGTGGTCAGTGATGCTTCAAAGTTCAACATATACCTTCCCCACTGTGCAATATAATTCTTCATAGAAAATGCAACCGGGTCAAAGAACAAACCGCTTTTGGTGGCAGGGTTTTCGTACACCAGGTTGTTGAATGTGATAGACCCATAATAAATATTACAGGGAGTTACCGGGAAATCGGGTAATTGTTTGCTGAATGGGATAATATCAACACCAATGCAAGGCACTTGTATGTTTGCACAGGCTGTGCGCAATCCTTCCAGGTCATTAAGGTTAGTGAGGTTTTGCTGTACGATCCATTGTACAGTTGGGCCAGGTGTTTTCATCTTGCTTTGTATGATGCGTACCGCTTTAGTTTTCCATATCCGACCAGTCAAAGGCCGGGCTTTCAGAAGGGGTTTTAGCTTTAAGCATCAGTTCCCGTAACGCTTTTACTTTACCGGGATTGGTTGCCGCCAGGTTATTGCGTTCTGCTATATCACTCTTCAGGTTGTACAGTTCCAGTACTTCAGGCTTGCCTTTTGATTTCAAACGGATCAGTTTCCAGTCGTTTTCAAGAATAGCCTCTCTTAATTCCGTTTCGTTGAACTGCCAATAAAAGTAGTCATGCTGTTTGGGTTGTGACTTTCCGTGTACAGATGTGGCAAAAGAAATTCCATCAGTATTGACAGGAACGTTTGTATTGGTTAGCTGGCATAGTGTATTGGGAATATCCCAGAACGCCCATGCTACGTCATTGGTTTTACCTGCCGGTACTTTGCCCGGTGCGTAAGCGATCATCGGTACGCGGATGCCTCCTTCATACAGATCGCGTTTAATGCCACGGAAAGGCCCACTGCTGTTAAAGTAATCAGGATCTGCACCACCTTCTTTGTGCGGGCCATTATCGCTGGTAAAGAAAATATAGGTATTGTCACCAAGCCCCAGTTGTTTTACCAATGCCACTACGCGACCTACATCTGTATCCAGTTTTGTGACCATAGCAGCAAAAGCCGCATGTGGCATTTGCTGTGTGCTATAGGTACCGCCTTTGTTGATGTACGGGGTTTCCGGCTGAAACTTGCTGCTGCCATCTGCGTTCAGGAATGGCTTCATCAGGTTGTCCGGTACTTTCAGTTCCGCATGTGGTAATGTGAGTGGCAGGTACAAAAAGAAAGGTTTGTTCTTATTTTCTTGCAGGAAAGCCAGCGCATGATCCATGATCAGGTCTTCAGAATATTGGGTTGTATCAACCTTTACATCTTTCACCTGTCCTTTACTGATCTCTACAAGATGATCGGTGAAATAATCATGCGCATGTGTTTGATTGAGATAACCGAAAAAATTATCGAATCCTTTTAATTCAGGTGAGCCTGTTTGGTTGGCTTCGCCCAGACCCCATTTGCCAAACATCCCGGTTACATAACCATTGGCTTTTAATCTTTCTGCAATGGTAGTATCCTGCGCACGCAGTGGTACGGCTTTGTTGCCACGTACGTATGCGTGACCCATATGCTTGCCGGTCATCAGTGCGCAACGGGAGGGAGCACATACGGTATTGCCTGCATAGAAATGTGTGAACTTAGTACCCTGGCTGGCCAGTGCATCAATATTGGGAGTAGCAACTTTACTGTTGGCATTAAAGCTGGAGATATTACCATAGCCAAGATCGTCGGCTACAATAAAAATGATATTGGGAGAACTGCTTTTGTTTTTGGATTGTGCCTGCAGGTAAGCATGGGTTACCAGTAATAAGCAACTGAATAGCGCTATCTTTTTCATAAAGGCGATACCGGGATGGTTTTGCCTTTAAAGATAATATAAAGGGAAGACTTCCTTCTGAAGGAAGTCTTCCCTTAACGATATTAACCAATTTTCACGGAAGTCATAGTAAGAGAACCTCCTACTGCTTTATCATTGAAGAATGAAACGGGGTCTTTATCGAGTTTTAATCCAAGGGAGTACAACAGCGGCAGGTAGTGTTCCGGCGTAGGAATAGCCAGTGCTGCTTCTCTGCCAAGCGCTCCGTAGTTGATCAACGAAGCGTGTTCGTTGGTTGTTATCAGTTCCTTGAATTTATCATTCATTGTTAAAGCCCAGTCATACCCACCACCATTGATCATTGGCCAGGAGATCATGCGCAGGTTATGCACCATATTGCCACTGCCGATGATCAGCACTCCTTTTTTGCGGAGGTTCAATAGCTCCCTTGCCATTTCATAATGATAACGGGGAGGCTTGCTGTAATCTATACTCAGTTGCAATACGGGAATAGTTGCTTCAGGATACATGTGTCTTACAACGGTCCAGGTACCGTGATCCAACCCCCAGTCGTGCGATAGGCCTACCTCTGCAGAATGAACAAGTGATGCCGCTTCTTTTGCCAGCTCCGGGTTACCGGGTGCAGGATATTGCACATCAAACAGCTCCTGTGGAAAACCTCCAAAGTCGTGGATGGTTTCAGGGAAATCCATTGCTGTAATATGCGTGCCTTTGGTAAACCAGTGAGCGCTTACAACCAGCACGGCCTTGGGTACAGGGATATCCTTTGCGATCTGTTTCCATCGCTGGCTAAACTCATTGTCTTCAATGCCATTCATGGGCGAACCATGCCCTATAAACAATACGGGCATTAATTGCTCCTGCTCTTTCAGCCCGCTGGTAAACCTGTTAAAGTCAGAAAAACCTGTCATAAATCCTCCTGTTAATAATCTGATGAACTGTTTGCGCAGCAATGGTAATGGTTTTTGCTATGATCCGGTCAGCTTAATAAGCTGCGGTAAAACGCTGACGAATATGTTTTGCTTTTTCAGCCTCATCTACAATAGCTACTGCAAGGTCTTCAACGGAAAGAATGCTTCTGCCATTCTCATCAAATACCGGGTTGTCAAGTCCCAGGCGGTAGTGACCCTTGCGTACGCCGGAAGTGCCGTGATGCATTTCAATAGCAGGGCTAAAGAAAGTCCACTCAAGATCTTTTTCTTTTTTAATGGTTTCCAGGAAATCTCTTGCTGCAGATGCTCCTGGTTTAAATTCTGCGGGGAACTGTGGCGTATCGATCAGTTGTTTACCGGGTGCAATTTCAAGACTTCCGGCTCCGCCGATAATGATCAGTCTTTTAGTGCCTGATTTTTTTACAGCAGCCTGTATGCTTTCTGAACCTTTGATGAAATCGTTATATATCTCGGGATTGGTCCAGCCGGGATTGTAGGCGCTTATTACCACATCCTGCCCCGTAGCCAATGCAACCACATCAGCTTCATTAAATACATCACCCTCTTTTACAATCAGTGAGGGACTTGTTGTTGTAACTTTTGCGGGATTGCGGACCAAAGCAGTTACCTGGTGACCACGGTCTAATGCCTCTTTCAGAATTGCACTGCCCACAAAACCTGTGGCGCCAATTAATGCTATTTTCATAATAGTTGAGTTTATACTGTAAATGTTTATATTACAGTTATGTCGAAAAAAAAGTTTAACTGAATTGCTTTACAAAATCGGCAACTGACGTTTTCGCCAGTTTTCTGATGAGGGCTTCTTCTGCCTCTTCATACAGGTTATCAATATGTTTGTTGATCTGCCTGCCTACTTTGCATTTGGGGTTAGGGTCATTGGAGCGACCCAGTACAGCCGATTGGCGTACCAGCAGGTAAATGTCGGAGAGCAGGATCTCTTTTGCGGGAAGCGCCAGGGAGTTACCCCCACCTTTACCCTCTTTGCTGTCTATCCACCCTTTTTTGCGTAACTGAATGATCTCTTTACGCACCAGTACCGGGTTGATATTGATACTGGACGCAATAAATTCAGATGACAACAACTCATCCGGGTACATTGCAAGCAATGTAAGTATGTGAATGGATGTGGCGAACCTTGTGTTGTTCATACTGTAACTATAATTATTACAGTACAAAAGTACAGTAATAATTGATACCGGCAAAACAACGCAGGGTTTTATCGTTTTATTGACATTAATAGCTGCAAAAGAAAAGCCGGTATCTGCAAATGGCAGTATACCGGCGGTTTGCCTGACTAACTGAACCGGACTATTGCTTCGTTACTTTTTTTATCTTTTTGTTGTTGGTGTCTATTATATAAAAAGTCAGTTTTCCATTGGCATCTTTTATGACCTCAATGCCTTCCGGGCTATTGATCATGGCAGCATTCAATGCGCCATTGATATCGCCGCTATTGCCGGTGCCGATAAATTCCGTTTCCTGGCCGTTGGGCAATAACTTCCTGACCCTGCTTAAACCTTTCCAGACAATGTATAGGTTAAGATTATCATCTACTGCAAGATGTGCGGGCCTGGTATTAGCGCTTAGGGTGCCTGCAATGGTGGTGACATCTCCCGCCGGGGTTATTTTACGGACCTTGCCTCCATCTCTTTCGGTAACATAGAGGTTGCCGTTCTTATCAAAGCTTAATCCACCGGGACCAGCAATGGCCGCGTTAATGCCATTGCCGTCTGTGCTGTTTCGAGTGCCATCGCCTGCCAGGGTGGTTACTTCGTCTGTGATGAACTTGATCTTTCTTATACGACGATTGGCATAATCGCTAACGAAGAGATAGCGGTTATCGGGGTCTATTGCCAGGCCGTATGGTAATGTAAAGGCTGCTGCGCCAATGCCATCGGCGTAACCGGCAGTTCCTGAACCCGCTATGGTGCTTACCTGTCCGGAAGGTGAGATCTTTCTAATGAGGTGATTGCTGTAATCTGCTACATAAATATTCCCTGCATCGTCTGCTGCCACATCAGTAGGTGAATTAAAGGTAGCAACTGCGGCATTGCCGTCTGCATTTCCTCTCTGGTCGCTTCCTGCCACAGTGCTCACTACTCCCTGCGGGGTTATTTTACGGATCTTGTTAAAGTCGGCGACGTATAAATTACCGTTAGCGTCTATTGCTGAGCCTACTGGTCTTATGAAGGTGGCAATATTGCCAGGGCCGTCGATTGCCTGGCTGTTGGGTGTGCCATTGTCGCCTGCACCTGCCAGTGTGCTTACCACCCAGTCAACAAAATGAAAGCCTTTTGTTTTTACTGCAGCCTGGCTTTTCACTTTTACATGTACATCATAGTCTCCTGCTGTTATATTGGCTGGCAGTAAAACATCCAACTGAGTAGCAGTGGCTGATTGTACTGTTGCTACCAGTGTACCGAAGCGTACTTCATTTTCAGAAGGGATTGTGCTAAAGCCTGTGCCTGTAATGGTAACAGGAACAGCTTCTGCGCTGTCTGGCGAAACCGTGGTAATAGTAAGCGTAGTTCCGGGGTTGCCGGGATTACCCGGATTACCTGGATTTCCAGGACCTGGATTTTGATCTGCTCTGTCAGGTTTGCTACAGGCCAACACAAAAAGTAGGCTCAGTGATAGAAGTGTATTCTGCATAGAAATAGGTTTGCCGGCGTAAAACTATTGGATGGCACCATTGCAATTGAGGAAGATGTGCTGAAATGATAAAAAGGTTTGCCGAAGAGCTGATAGTAATAGCTAAGTATTATCAACGGGGATATAGAAGTTGGTGACACCTGCCGGGGAATCTATCTGTAAGCTGATGTCTTTACCAGGCACTACCTAAACAGTATTGAATGATCTATGATAGAGCATAAATCACAAAAGGCTTTCCCGTAAGAGGAAAGCCTTTTGTATTCAGAAGAAATAATTTATTAGCCAAAGATATCGTTCAGCAGTCCTGCCAGGTGTATGCCACCTTTCAGTAACTGGTTGTTGAGTGTTTCAACGTGGTCAAAATTATAACGGTAGCTAAGTTTCTGGTCTGCTTCTTTGATCTCGCCATACAATTGCTGGGCAATCTGGTACGAATCAATGATCCATTGGCTTACCGGTTGTTTTATCCAGTCAAGTCTTTGCTCTTTGGTAGTATGGTTGATAGCGGTAGTATATTCAGTATAGCTCAATTGCTGATAGTCTATCAGTTTCTCATCCCACACGCTGTGCAGGTTAGCCGGTTCATTGAACCAAAGCACTTTTATCTTATTGCCACCGAGGTCTTCAAACCTGCCCACGTGCATAGGCTGATGGATATCGCCCACAATGTGGATCAGTAAACGCAGGTACATGATCTTTTTGCTTTGCTCAAGATCTTTGTTTTTCAACTGCGCTGTAAGAAAGTTTATTTTGGTATAAGCGTCGGTAGCTGTGTCCTGTTGCAGGTAGTTCTGTATATCGGAGTCAGTAAGCCCGGCCTTGAAGTTGATATAATGCCAGTTGCTGAGATAACTGAAAGAGGGATCGGATTTAATAAAGTCGGGCCAGTTACTGGTCATGGCCATAGATTCGTATCCCAGTATTTGTTGGATCTGTTTCCTGGCTTTGCTGCTCAGGTAAGATTCTGCAATTTGTGCTACAATGCGATGTCCCTGCATGCCCCATGCCATAGAGTGGAGCGGCAGGTAAAACAGTGCTGCTGCCAGTAATAGCGATCTGAAAACTTTCATTGTCATTTTTGTTGTAAGTGAATGAATCGGTCCGGGCAAACCCGGCACAGGGGCCAAATATATTATTTTTGGCTGTAGCCGGTTGTGTATTTCAGGACGGATAACATCAAATTAATTATTGATGGTCAACAGGTAGGGTATTGTATTCCGTCATTGATACCTGTTGACTGACAGGAGTATTCTATTGTTTTGCCCTTTTGGAAGCAGCAAAACCGGCATTTTGCTGTCCGGTAATTTATCGTTCTATTTGGCCGTTTGGCCCAAAACTTCGGGGCTGGCGCCATTTATTCGATATCTTGTTGCCGGATTCTGCTTTTATGTACAAACTAATAATGCTTATGATTGGCTGTGGTGTGCTTTCTGCTACCGCACAACAGCCTCCTGTTACCGTTATTGCCCTAACCGTAACCAATGCGCAACAAGTGCCCCTTGAAAACGCAACAGTAGAACTGCTACGCAGTAAAGACTCTGCACTGGTAAGATCAGCTATCACAGACATTTCAGGTATCGCTACGTTGGATAATATTGCTGCCGGCAGGTATGTATGCCGGGTAAGCATGGTCAATTATACTACGTTTTATACAGCAACTGTACAGGTTGCAGCGGGAACCGCTACTGTAAAGATCCCCACCGTTGTTTTGACCCAGTCTAATACATTATTGAAGGAAGTGACTGTATCTGCGCGTAAGCCTTTTGTGCAGTTACTGCCCGATAAAACGGTGGTAAATGTAGATGCAGGCATTACCAATGCCGGGGCTACGGCCTTAGAGATATTGGAGAAATCGCCCGGTGTGTCTGTAGACAGGGATGGCAATATAAGCCTGAAGGGCAAGCAGAATGTACTGGTGATGATCGATGGCAAGCTCACCTATCTTTCCGGCAATGATCTTGCTACTTACCTGGGAGGTATGAGTGCTTCGCAGCTGGAGCAGATCGAGATCATGACCAATCCCCCGTCGAAATACGATGCCGCAGGTAACGCCGGTATTATCAATATCAAAACCAAAAAGAACAGGCAAAAGGGTTTCAACGGTATCCTCAGCACTTCTTACGGGCAGGGTGTTTACTGGAAAAATAATAACAACCTGCAGTTGAATTATCGTGCCGGGAAAGTAAACCTGTTCCTGAACTATACTTATAACAACAGTAAGTTTTTCACTGATCTGTATGCGCTTCGTAAATATTACGATAAAGATGGTACCACCATTACGGCCAAACTGGATCAGCCTACCATGATCATCAGTCCCGGGTACACGCAGAACCTGAAAGCCGGTGTGGATTATTTTATGAGCAAGAACACTACGCTGGGTTTCACATTTACGGGTATGAATCTATCCCGCACCAGCGGAAGTAAAAGTACCGCCCGGTGGTTGAATGCGCAGGATATTATTGATTCTGTGATTGAAAGCAGCAGTGATACCAAAACCGGTTGGCGCAATGCCGGTGCGAATATTAACCTCAGGCACAATTTCTCATCGACCAGTGAGTTGACTGCTGATGTGGATTACCTGGGGTACCGGGTTTCCAGTTTACAGCATTTTGTGAATACGCTTACCGGTACAGGAGGCTATACAGAAGAATTCCAGGGCGATCTGCCATCGCGCATTCATATTTATTCTGCCAAAGTGGATTATACAAAAAGGCTGGATAAGTCAATGAAGCTGGAAGCGGGCTGGAAATCGGGCCATGTGAATACTGATAATGTGGCCTCTTACTTTTACCGTGACGGGGCCGATTGGAAAGAGGACTGGGGTAAAACCAATCATTTTAAGTACAGGGAAAATATTCATGCGGCTTACGCCCAGTTGCAGAAAGAACTTGGCAAATGGTCATTGCAGGGTGGATTGCGTTATGAACTTACCAGCTATGATGCCAAACAACTGGGGAATGTTATGCGCAAGGACTCTTCCTTCTCCCGCAACTATAACAGCTTATTCCCGACAATGTATATCAGCTATAAAGCAGATTCGCTCAATACATTTACGATCAATGCCGGAAGACGTATCGACAGGCCGCCTTTCCAGAAGCTGAACCCGTTTGTGTTCATCATCAATAAGTACACTTTTCAGCAGGGCAATCCTTTTTACCGTCCACAGTACACCTGGAACTTTGAGGCAAGCCACTTGTTTAAAGATGTGCTGATCACTACGGTAAGCTATAGCATTACCAAAGATTATTTTTCGCAGATCTTTTTGTCTGATACACTTACAGGAGCCATTACTTATACAGAAGGTAACCTGGGTAGGATGGAAAGTCTTGGCTTATCAATGAGTACCCAGCTGAATATCTGCAAATGGTGGTCGCTGACGGCACAGGCCGGTGTGTATAATAAAAAGATCCGAGGGGTGGTATGGAATACGCGCAGGGCCTCACTGGTGCAGGGTAATATGAATATCAATAACCAGTTCCATTTCTCAAAAGGATGGGCAGCAGAGCTTTCTGCATTTGGCAATACCAGTTTACTGGAGTTGCAGGAAACAACCGATCCTACGGGGCAGATCGCTGCGGGTGTTTCAAAGCAGATACTTCAAAACAAAGGCACACTTAAATTTACTATCCGCGATATCTTTTACTCCCAGGCCATGAAAGGGCTCACTACTTTTCAGCAGGCCAGTGAATACTTTAAGCTCACCCGCGATACCCGGGTGGCTACACTCGCCTTCACCTATCGTTTTGGAAAAGCTACCAAAAGCACCCGTCGTTCCAATGGCGGGGCCAGCGACGAGATCAAACGCGTGGGGGCAGGTTGATAGCTGTATCGGGTTTTCTTTTGTAAACAATATGTTGTTTATCCAATTAGTATACGATTCTGCTGAATACGTCGTTATTTTGCAGCCTTTTAACCCCCTGAAACGAGCAGATACAGGAAGGTCCGACACTTGATTAGAACCTGGTAATGAAAACAACCGGTAAACCAACCACCCGTTCAATAATGCGGGTTTGCCCTTTATTGTTATGCCTGCTGGCTATAATAGCTTGCAGCCATGAGAGTTATGGGCAAACCGATACCACTACCGGTTTTAATAAAAAGTATTACGAGTCGTACCCCGACCGCATTACCACCCGTTTATTTCTTTCGCGTAAATATTCATCTCCCACTATCATCAACAGTGTTGGCAAAGACATCCGTTACATGCCCAATACCACGTTGAACCTGGGGGTGGGTGCCACTTATGGCTGGTTTACCCTGAACCTTGCTTACGGATTTGGTTTTCTGAACAGGGATGAAACAGGCAAAGGCAAAACAAAATACCTTGATCTGCAAACGCATATTTATGCACGCAAATGGAGCATTGATCTGCTGGGGCAGTTTTACAAGGGTTTTTATTTAACACCCAAAGGTACAGCAACTGCCAACGAGGATTGGTACACGCGTCCTGATATGAAAGTGGAACACATGGGTGTGGCTGCTTATCGTATCATGAACTGGAAAAAGTTTTCTTACCGGGCAGCTTTATTGCAGAACGAGTGGCAACGTAAGTCTGCCGGTAGTTTACTGTTGGGCGCTGAGATACATTACGGTGATATTCATGCCGATAGTGCTTTTGTTCCTACTTCAATAGCCGCCAATACTACATTAAAGGATATTGATAAAATACGTTACGCTACCATTGGGCCTGGTGTAGGCTATGCATATACACTGGTGGTAAAAGAACATTTTTATGCATCTGCTTCTGTTACCGGTACGCTCTCTGTAAATCTTACCCGTCGTTTTGATGAAAGCTCTCTTTCAAAAGGGTCTGTGCAGACAGGGTGGTTTTACCGTGCAGGTGTTGGCTATAACAGTTCCCGTATCAATGTCAGTTTGCTTTGGGTAAACAATGACTTTCATACTACTTTTGATGGAGGTCGTTATTTGCTCCGCACAGGAAACTTCCGTTTCAATATGGCTTACAGAATAACGGCCGGTCCAAAGTTGTTACGCCATATACGTTTCTTAAGCGTGAAATAGGTGTTTGCTTATCATTACAGCTTTGCTGACTGATTATAAGGTATGTAGTTTTCCCAATACCATTCTGTGTACTTATCTCCGATGCTTACTTCCAGCAACTCTTTGAAGATACTTGTTCCTCTGTCGCTATTAGTCATTATAACTACAGCAATGCCTTTTGAAGGAAAAGCAATAGAGTAATGCGCCCATCCTTCACTGCGTCCTTCTTTAAAGAAAGCAATGCCATAAGGGGTATTCAGCAAACCAAATCCCAGTCCATAATGCAGGTTAGTAGAATTGATAGTTTTATCATCTATCCATGCATTAGGGCCAAACTGTTGTTTGGATAAGATGGCTATGCCCGGTTGAAAGAGCGTTTTAAATCCCGATGCGGACAAGCCTTTCTTTTGCAGCATTGCTGAAAAGAACTTTGCATAATCGGTAATGGTTGTGTACATAGAGCCGGCAGCATGTGGTAAAGTACGCTCATCAAACTCATATACTTTTTGCGCGGTATCATGACCTTCTGCACGATTGCCGTTAAACCTTGCCTGCCATATGTAACTGCTGTTTGTCATGCCCAGTGGTTGAAACACTTCTTCCTGCGCCAGTGTTTCGTAGCTTTTACCTGTTATTTGTTCCAGTGTAAACTGCAACAGGTACATGCCTTCGCCGGAATAACTAAACCTTGTGCCGGGGTCAAACCTGATCACCAGTTTGCCATCGGGTTCAAATCCACGATAGTTGGGAAAGCCTGTGGTATGTTCAAGACACATTCTCGCTGTTATCTTTTCATATCTTTTATCGTTCCTGATATCATTGTATCCACGTGTTTTTTTAGTGAACACATAATCAGGCAAAGGTTTGCTGAGATAATGCACCAGCGGAGTATCAAGATCGATAACATTTTTTTCAACCAGCCTCATTACGCAATAACCAAATACCGCTTTGCTGAACGAACATGCCCAGAATTCAGTGGTGGTGTCCATCTTTTGTTTTGTGCTGTCGTTTGCATAACCGAATGCCTTTGTATATACAGGTTGATTGTTGTTTAGAACGGATATTACCATGCCCGTTACTTTTGCGGTATCCATCAATTGTTCAATACGCCTGGTTAATGTGGCTTCGCTGATAGATGTTTTATCAACGTGTTTAATGGTTTGAGAATAAGCGTTGCATAAGATGCATACTGCAAATGTGATTGTAAAAAGTTCTTTTTTCATAACAAGTAGTTCTATGCCACACAATGGTTAAGAACTATGCCGAAAAAGCGTGATGTTGATTGTCAGTGTGTTATGAGTATGAGGGGATATGCAGTGTCCGGTTTCATTATGAATTCGTCCGCTTTTGTAACAACAGCGATCAATTGCTATGCTGTGGTATCAGTAAAGGCATATTATTATTATCAGCAGGCAGCAACAGGTCGCTCGTATCTCCGAGTACTTCATCTACCAAACCAAAATCGCGTGCCTGGACGGCATTCATAAAACGATCGCGGCGAAAGGCTGTTTCAATTTCTGCCGCAGTATGATTAGAATGTTGACCTATAAGATAGAATACCTGGTTCTGTAATCGTTCCTGTTCGCGATAAGCAATACCCACATCTTCAGTATAGCCCTTAGCGCCGCCTCCGGTGGGATGCATGTGAATGGTGCTGTGTGGCAACGCATAACGTTTGCCTTTTGCCCCTGCTGTAAGTATTACTGTTCCCATACTCATGGTAGCGCCCATTGCTACAGTAGATACCGGCGATTTCAGCATCTTCATGGTATCATAGATCGCCAGTCCGGAGTACACCTGTCCGCCGGGACTATTAATATAAAGACTGATGGTGCCGTGACTTTCATTATCGAGGTAAAGTAATTGCGCCACAATAAGATTGGCTACCTGGTCGTCTATGCCGGTTCCAAGAAAAATGATCCGTTCTTTCAGCAGCAGGCTATAGATATCAAATGCCCCGCGTGTAGAATTGTCGATGACTGTTGGTACTAGAAATGCCATTTTATGTAAAGATTTTTTTGATGCGGTTAGCAAATTGCTCATCCTTCATTAACTGGTGGTGCAGGTCATCCAGTTTTTTACGTTCAGCATTACGTGCCCACCAGCGTATCAACTGGTGTGCTTTACGCTGATAGCGTACCTTTTCCTGCAGCTCTGTATCAATGAGCATCCGTGCATGGAATACGAGGCGGTCTGCAACGCTCATTTTATGCAACAGGTAGCGATCGATTTCCGCTGTTTCATGCAGCAACATCCTCATACACTGATAGTTTAATTTGTTCTCTTACTTTCTCAAGACACTTATACTTCTGTACAGTAGCTGAATGCGTTGTTTTATAATGAAAGATCTGTGCTATATGCTGCATAGACCATCGCCGGTAATAAAATGCCTGCAGTAACTCTATACAACGTGTTCCGGCCAGTTGCAGGCTGCCGGCCAGTGAGGCCATCCTGCTTTCTGCTGCTGTATTAAAGTCATCAGGAATTGTCAATTGCTCTTCAATGCCGGTGAGGGATATCGTGTTATGGCCATCCTTTACCTTTTTGATCCATAGAATTTTAGCGATGCCCATAATGTATGTGCGGGGAGTGGTGCGTATGTTTAATGTTTGCTGCTGCTCTTTTTCCATGTAGATCAGTAATGCATCATGAAAAATATCCTTTGCTGTGTCTGCATCTCCGCCCGCCCGTTTTATAAAACCAGCTACCAGCGGAAAGGTTTCCCGGTAGATAGCTTCCAGCCAGTTATTGTTGTTGTGCATTGTCATATATGCATGCTGTTTTAGTATAGTGTCAGAAATAGGCAGAATATCACCCGTAATTACCCGTTTTTTTTGATCTTATTTTAACCGGCCAGCCATTTACAGGTAAACAGAGACCTTAATGGGAGACTTTAACCTGGCAGGTGTGGCTTTCGCCAGAACAGAAAATTTACTATTAAGTTACTGATTTCCCGGCAGGTTACTCACCCGGAGCCACCAATGGAAGGCTATTGCCGTCAACGGATCATTCGGTGAATAGTTTACCGATAAGTGAGTAATTTTAAATAAGGTGGCAGGTCATATCTATCCTGCTGCCCGTTTTAATCAGTTTGCATGCGTATAGCCATTTTTCTTACCTGTTTATTATTATCGGTTCGTTGCCATGCGCAGGATCTGAATACCGATCTGTTAAAACAGCAAATCCCTTTTCTTAAAGATTCGGCCAAAGCCCTGGCTCTTCTCAAGCTGGCGAGCACGTATGCAGGCTCATGGCAGGTGCGTACGGATTCAGGAATGTTTTATGCAAAAATGGCCTACAATTATGCAAAAGAGAATAATTACAAGCTCGCATGGTGCAGGGCCTCACTTTTATTAGCAAGGGTATCGTTGCAGGCATCGCATGTAAGCGATGGTATGAAATATTATCATGAGATGGTAAAGCTGGCACAGGAGCTTAACAGGAAAGATGCATTGGCAAATGGGATACGTGGCTTGGGAGAAGCGTATTGGTATTCGGCTGATTATGACCAGGCGATCACGTACATCAAGATGTCTATTACCTTGTTTGAAGAGCTGGGTTGGAGACGCGATATATCGCAGGCTCAACTGGCCATCAGTAATATTTATGGAGACCAGGGTATTTATGAAAAGGCTTTTGAGTGGAACCAGAAAGCATTTGAATATAGTACAAAACTGCAGGATAAGGATATTGTTACCCTGACCCTGGTGGAGATGGGAAAGCTGTATAAGAATATTGGTGACTACGAAGTGGCCCTTGAATATTTCAGGAAAAGTTATGCCATGCAGCCGTATGAAGGCAGCTGGGGGTTCAGGTACCTGATGAGCAATATGGGCGATCTGTATTGTGACCTCAAACAATATGATTCGGCGCACTATTACCTGAGACGGGCGTTTATAGGTCATGCGGAGGGCAAGACCGCCCGGCTGCGTATGGGGCGTTTTTTTCTTGAGCAGAAGCAGTACGATTCTGCCATGACTTATTATTCAGGATTGTATAAAGACCTGAAAGGAACCACTGAGAACGGGATCTTTATCTATTCTATGCTGGGTATGAGTAATGTTTACTTTGAAACACACAAACCAGACCTTGCCTTTAAGTACGCAAAAGAAGCCTTCAACCTGGCAGAGGTAAAAAACTCTAAGATGAACCTGCGTGATGCCTGCAGGCTCTTATACCTTATCTATGAAAAGCGGGGACAATCTGTACCGGCCTTTACCTATTATAAGAAGTACGTAAATCTGAAAGATTCCCTTATTACCGATCAGTTTAAGGGAAAGCTATATGAGTTCCGGCGAATTGCGGATAATGAAAAAAAGCAGGCAGAGATCGAACTGCTGGAAAAAGAAAAACTGATTGCCCAGCAAAAATTAAAAGGTAACCGTTTTCTGCGCAACCTGCTTGCGGAAGGCATCCTGTTGCTTGCCATACTCAGCTTTATTATTGTGTGGAGCATTTCTTTAAAACGAAAGAACGAGAAACTGAAAAACGAAAGGATCCACAGTGCGCTGGAACATAAAGCAAGAGACCTGGAAATGCAGGCACTGCGTGCACAGATGAACCCACATTTTATTTTCAATTGTCTCAGCTCTATCAACAGGTTTATATTAAAGAATGAGTCAGAAAGGGCATCAGACTATCTTACCCGTTTTTCACGCCTCATACGCCTGGTGTTGATCAACTCTCAGAAATCGTTGATCTCGCTGGAAGATGAGGTTGAAATGCTACGGCTTTATATCGAAATGGAACAATTGCGGTTTAAGAACAGCTTTGATTATAGCATCACTTACAATAATGATGTGCAGCCGGGCAATGTGGTAATTCCTCCTTTGCTACTGCAACCTTTCTGTGAGAATGCCATCTGGCACGGGTTGATGCATAAAGAAGGGCATGGTAAGCTGAGTATTGAGTTTACGATGAAACGGCAAACGCTCTACTGTAAAATTACAGATAACGGGATCGGCAGGGCAAAAGCTGCCGAGGTGAGAAACCATGCTACCGAAAAAGTAAAATCGCTGGGATTGAAGCTCACTACAGAGCGACTGGCGCTTTTTAATGAGAACAAAGAGGTTGAAACTTTTTACGATATTGAGGATGTGATTGATGAGGAAGGGAATGTTGCAGGTACACAGGTAATGCTCAGGATAAATTACCGGGAAAGTATTGATCAACCCTTATGAACAAAAAGCCATGATTAACGCCGTTATTATTGATGATGAACCGCACTGCTGTGAGGTGCTGGAACTTTTGCTGGAAAAGTACTGCCCGGATGTACGGGTACTGGCTACCTGCTATTCCGCAGAAGAGGCACTGAAAACACTTTCGTCAGTGGAGCCGCAACTGGTTTTTCTTGATATTGAAATGCCGCATATGAATGGCTTTCAGTTGCTGGAGCAATTGCCAAGGATCAGGTTTGAACTGATCTTTACTACCAGTTATGATCAGTATGCCATTAAAGCCATTCGCTTCAGTGCGCTGGATTATTTATTAAAACCCATTGACAGGGAAGAGTTGCAGGTAGCAGTGCGCAAAGCCATACAGCGCTTAACATCGCCCCTGCCGCAGCAGTTAGAGATATTGCTACAGAAATTTCACCAGCCTTCAGGACCCGTTAACCGGATAGCCCTGCCTACCATGGAAGGGTTGCAATTGATACCTCTTGATTCTATTATCAGTTGTGCTTCGAGCAGCAACTACACTATTCTTGCGCTGAAAGACAATCAGAAGCTGGTAGTATCGCGCACCTTGAAAGAAATAGAAGAGATGCTGGAGGAACATCCTTTTTTACGTGTACATCATTCTTTCCTGGTGAATCTTAACGAGATCAGGAAATATATTAAGGGCGAAGGGGGCAGTCTGGTGATGAGCGATGGATCATCTGTAGATGTATCGCGCAGTAAAAAAGATCTGCTGATGAAAAGACTGTTGCCCGGCAAGTAATCACCATGAAAATTTTGTTACAGGTTTAATGTCGTTGAATTAAGCTCTGGGGGCTTTTCTATAAACAGGAGGCCACGGAGTAGCTCTTCCTAATTCAATGACATTGGTTACGGGTTACTCATTCTACTCCGCAGTTTGCTCATTCATGATTGATATTCATGAGCTGGTCTGATAGCTTAGTGAAAATTTAGCCAGCCATGAAGAATATTATCTTATTGACAACGGTAATAACCGTTTGTCTTTTTTCCTATGGGCAGTCCCCGGGAAGCTTATTTAAAAAAGGGTTGAAGGCCGCCAATAATGCGCATTATGAACAGGCCATACAGTTATTTACAAAAGCAATTGATGGAAAGCCTGGTATGGCAGAAGCATGGTACAACCGTGCTTTGTCAAGGTCTCATTTAAAACAGTATGCTTCTGCCATTGATGATTATACAAAGGCAATAGCATTAAAGCCGGCTTTTCCTGTGGCATACCTCAACCGTGGCGCTGATAAAAACGAGTTGGGTGATTGTGCAGGTGCTGTAGAGGATTACACGAAAGCAATTGAGTTAAGGCCAGCTTACGGATATGCTTATTACAACCGGGGCATTGTGCTTTTCAACACGCAGTCGTTTGAAAAAGCAATGAACGATTTTTCCCGTGCACTGGAACTGGAGCCTGCATTGGCCGACGCCTGGTACAATCGCGGCATGACAAAGTGTAAGCTGAATGACTATGCAGGGGCCATTACAGATTTTACAAAGACACTGCAACTGCAACCTGCTTATCAAAGAGCGTATAAGAACAGGGGTATTGCAAATGCCGGTATTGGTAACTATGTGGCAGCGATGCAGGATTATAAGCAAAGCCTGCAATTAAACGCCGGGGATTGTGAAACCGTGAAATTGCTTGCCATTGCCGGTATGAATGCAGGCAATGGAAATGATACCATGAATGATATAGCGAAACTGAATGGCTGTGCTGCTGCCTTGCTGACGGGGGATACGGGTAGCAATGCAAAGCTGATAAAAAGAGCAGATACAGGTAGCGTACGCACTAAGCAATAACCGATGCTGCTGCCGCGGGCAAAAATATGCCGGAAGGCTGTATAAGCCTTCCGGTTTGTTTATTGTTCTTCGATCAGCTTTTTGATCTCAACCAGGATCGGCATCCAGCCGCCACCATCAACTGTTTCTTTATATCTCTTTTCTCCGTCGCCTACTTTGGCATAATCGCCTTGTGTAACAGTCAGTACTGTTTCACCATTGCCGGATGCCAATGAATAAGTGACGGTAAGATAGTTCTCAGGAACATCTGCAATGCCTGAGTTGGGGTCAATGGTAGTGTATTCGAGATATTTGTTTGGTTCAATGGCTGTAATGGTACCTTTTACAAATACCATTTCATTTCCCTGGTACACGCCTTTCCAGAGCAGTGAGCTGCCGGGCTTCCAGTCGGAAACAGTTTCGCAGCCAAACATATATTTTTTTGTTTGTTCAGGATTGGTAAGTGCATCCCAAACCCTGGCAGCAGGTGCGTTGATAGTAATAGTACTGTTTACAATTAATGGCGTAGACATAAAATGCTGTTTTAATAAGTAGTTAATAATATCTCCGGCGAGCCGGTACACAATATTAGCAGGAACGGGAAAGGGGCGATTGCATTTTACGGATTATTTCTCAGGGCGGCGGGTGTAATGCCAAATTTCTTCTTGAACGCATTGTTGAAATGCTGTGGGGTGGCATATCCCAATTCGAGAGATATTTCAGCGGCAGTTTTGCTGGTATCGCGCAAAAAACGGTGTGCCAGGTGCAGCCGTTGTTCGGCAAGGTATCCGAATACCGTGGTTTGAAAGGTTTCTTTAAAACCGCGTTTTAGTTTGTATTCATTGAGCCCAACGATGCGGGAGATCTGAGAGAGGTTGGGCGGGTCCTGTACCTGTTCATTGATCAGATCGCGCACCGCAATGATCTTTTCTTTATCGGCCTTGCTTTTCAGGAAAAGCTCAGCCTGGTCGGCAGCAGTACAGGCATCGGCTGATAATACCAATAGTTCAACGCTCTTGGAAAGGAGGAACATTTTCTGCAGATCACCGGCATATTTGCTGTAAATGATCTGCTCTATAGCCTGCTGAATGGGATGCTCAATGGCACCCCATTGGTTGGAAAGAATAACAGCTCTTTTATTGAGAATATCATCCGCAAAACGCTTGAGTGTATCATTGCCGTTTTGTGTAAACTGGATAAACAGGTCGCTGGGAAACTGGATACCGAATGTTTCTATTTCGGGTGTTTTGTTTTCGATCACAATATCAAATTCCGGTGAATACATGATGTTGTGATGACCACCCAGCAGATCAAAAGACCGGTCAAGTTGTTTGTAATAAAAACGGTAATCACCCTTCAGTCCAAAATGCAGGCGTACCACATCATTGTGGTTGCTGGCAGCATGGCTGATATGTCCGTTGAATTTTGAAACAGCATGTCCCAGCCTGATGTTGTCGCATTGCCATACAACAGAGGTCATGGTGCCATTTTCATATGTTACCACTTTTCTTTCTTCCATACAGAAGTGGTTGCTTTAGAATGTGCAATTTATTATGTTTTCTGGTTACGACACATGATTTTGATAATGATATTAAAGCCAGTGTTTCTATTGTATCTTTAATTACTAACCTAAAGGATTTTAAACCTGCCTGCTATGCACAAAATTGCGCTGATCGCATCTGTTACAATTGTTCTGATCTGTATCGCTGCCTGTAATACTGCAAAGAAAACAGTTGCACCGGCAACTGAAACCACTGCCGCACTTTCTTCCACACCCAAAGCTTCCGCTGAATTCAGGGCTGCATGGGTAGCCACTGTTGCAAATATCGACTGGCCTTCTAAAATGGGGCTGAGTACTGCTGAGCAACAACAGGAAGCGATTGCCCTGCTCGATTTTTTGCAGGCAGAACATTACAATGCAGTTATTTTCCAGGTACGTCCACAGGCAGATGCATTGTACCAGAGTAGTCTTGAACCCTGGTCATACTACCTTACAGGCACACAGGGAAAAGCACCGGCTCCGTATTATGATCCACTACAGTTTTGGGTTGAAGCTGCGCACAAACGTGGGCTTGAGTTGCATGTGTGGCTCAATCCTTACCGTGCACATCACACCGTTGGCGGGCCGGTATCAGACAGTTCTATCGTAAAAAGAAAGCCTGAGCTGGTAGTACCGCTGAAAGACGGATACTGGTGGTTTGATCCTTCCTTAAAAGGCACACGTGATCATGCTACGGCCGTGGTGATGGATATTGTAAAACGCTATGATATTGACGGCGTACATTTCGACGATTACTTCTATCCTTACCCGGAATATAATAAGGGTGAAGATTTTCCTGATAGCGCTTCTTATGCTGTGTATGTAAAGGGTGGTGGTAAATTGTCGCGGGGAGACTGGCGTCGTGAAAGTGTAAATATATTTATTGAGAACCTGTACAAAGAAATAAAGAAGGAGAAGAAGTATGTGAAGTTTGGCTTGAGCCCGTTCGGCATCTGGCGTCCCGGTTACCCGGAGTCCATTGGTGGATTTGATCAATACAGTGTGCTGTATGCAGACGCAAAGCTCTGGCTCAACAAGGGATGGATAGATTATTTTTCGCCACAGCTCTACTGGCCTATTGCAAGGCCTGCAACCAGTTTCCCTGTATTGCTGGGTTGGTGGGCTGGTGAAAATACCATGCAAAGGAATCTATGGCCGGGTATTAATGTGGGATCAGATACCAGTGCTAAAAATGTAACAGAGGTTTTGAACCAGATCATGATCTCGCGTGGTATACTGCCTAAAAGCAGTGGCGTGATCCACTGGAACCTTTTGTCTGTTGTAAAGAATCCCAATCTTTCCAGAGCACTGCTGGAAACTCCTTATAAAAGACAGGCACTTGTACCACCCAGCCCCTGGCTCGATGATAAAGCGCCTGCAAGCCCTGCAGTAACTACTACGCAAAAACTGGATTCATTGCAGATCAGCTGGACACACACGGACGTGAAAGATGTTTTTCATTATGTAGTGTATTACCAGCACGCCAATACCTGGAATTATACTATCCTCAATCGTGATGACCGTTCATTTACTGTGCCGCTGGTGGTTGGCAGAAATAAGCTGATGCAGATTGCTGTAACTGCTGTAGACCGTACCGGTAATGAAAGTGTTTTTTCGGCTATTGCAAACCCGGTTGCATTGCCTGATGTAACGATTGTACCCCGATCCGGATGGAAGGCCAATCCTCCCAAACCATTTAAACAGCATGTGCCGGTGCGCATTACCATTCACCATGAGGGAACAAAATTCGATTCCAGCGGAGATGCACCCAGGCACATAAAGAATGTACAGGTGTGGGGCATGGGGCCAGACAGGAACTGGGCTGATATTCCTTATCATTTCTTGATAGCTCCTGATGGTACTATCTATGAAGGACGTAATGTATATACTACCGGGGAAACTGCTACCGAATACGACCCAACAGGACATTTACTGATCACCTGTCTTGGTAATCTTGAAGAACAGCCTGTACCCGCAGCGCAATTAAATGCTTTGATAAAGCTGATCGCTTACGTTTCAAAGAAATACAACATCCCTTACGAAACATTGGCTTCTCACAAAGATTTTGCTGCGGCAACTGATTGCCCCGGCAAAAATCTGTACCAATACCTGCAGAATGGATATATAAAATCTAAAGTGAAGGAGTTGGTGAAGGAATAGTCAGTGGTGAATAGTGAATGGTGAATAGTCAAACGTGAGACGAGTAGTAGCTAACGTCCCTGGCGCGAGAGTTAGCGTAGCGCTCTCGTGCCTGCCATAGCACCCGGTCTCTGACCGGAATAAGAGTATCAGCAATTCATCAACTCACCACTCACTATTTTCTCTCCATTTCCGCCGTTGGCCTTACTCTCTTGCGCGAGAGTTAGCATAGCGCTCTCGTGCCTACCATGCACCCGGTCTCTGACCGGAATAACAGTATCAGCAATTCATCAACTCACCACTCACAATTTTCTCTGTCTCTTGCGCGAGAGTTAGCATAGCGCTCTCGTGCCTACCATATACCCGGTCTCTGACCGGAATAACAGTATCAGCAATTCATCAACTCACCACTCACAATTTTCTCTGTCTCTTGCGCGAGAGTTAGCATAGCGCTCTCGTGCCTACCATATGCACCCGGTCTCTGACCGGAATAACAGTATCAGCAATTCATCAACCCACCACTCACAATTCTCTCTCCATTTCCGCCGTTGGCCTACTCACCCTCCTTTTTTAGAAAATGCACTTTTACCATGGAGCGACATTAAAGACGAGAACAAGAAACCCGCTACAAACCATAAGAAAACGGCTCCCCGACGATCAAAATGTATAATGAATAACAAAAGAATAAGGCTAAATATTGAACATTTTAAGGAGCTGAACAGCGTGCCACGGTTAAAAACATGCAAGCCTGATAGCTGGTAAGAGGCTTCAATCGTGCCACGCCTTTATGCCATTTTAACAACCCCTTTTTAGTCTCTCCGCGCTGCTTTGTGGTTCTATCCTTTGCACCATTCATCAATTTCGTTTATGGCAAAGCAGTTAGGTCGTTTTAAATGGGAGCGAACGATTCATTGTTTCACCTTTTACCGGGTGGGCAATAAATGGTATCTGCGTCAGAAAAGTTCGCTCAGCAGGCGAAGGGTCAAGACGAGTAAACGGTTTGTCAAAACGATGGAGAATGCCCGTCGCCTGGGCCGGGGAGCAACGCTGGCAGCAGCCGTGTATAAAAAATTACCGGAAAGCTGGAAGATGTTTGAGTTATACCAACAGCTTACGGGGCTTGCTTCACAGTTGCTGAAAGAAGGAAAATGTGTCAATGATATCAGGCATGCGTTGGAACAACAACTGTATGACTGGGGCTACCGTAAAGACATAGACTACCCTGATATAAAACTCAAAAAGAAGAAGATCGTTTTACGAACACCCAGCCAGTGCAGGAAGATAGAGGAAAGGCTAATGTGCGAATGCAGGAGAGCAGATGTCGGAAATCAGAAAGAAGCTGCGAGCCTTGAGCTACGAGCTGCGAGTAAAAGCTGCATTGACGACTCACGACTGACGATTCACGTCTCACGACATTCTTCCCGCCTTTCACGATCCCGAACCCGGCTTTTCCGATCTCAAATCTTCACAACCCGAAACCTTACACCCGAGACACGAAATTCCTTTCCCCGCGCACCGGTTTAAAGGTTCAAAATATTACCTATGGGATGTTGAAAGAATGCCATCCTGTAACCTGTAATCCTTATTTAGCATTTGATCATCTCACACACTTGTTGTCTGCAAGTGGAATTGGCAATTCGCAAACTATCAATTGCGAACTGCCAACTATTAACTTGCTTATTGAGGCGCAACCGTTGAACTTTTATTTACAATAGGCCACACTCCCGGACTGGGTACACTTACTCCTCTTGTATTGCCCCGCACACTGCTGTCTTTTCCATAGTAGTATAAAGGCCAGCCTTTGTAGGTGATCTGTACTTTCCCGAATACGATCGCTGTATCAAAATCAGCCTTGCTTAAAATAGAAGGCATGTACTGCACTGATTGAATAGTGTCAATAGGCCATACTGTGTTATTACTGAAATCAGATTTGGTAAACGTGTTCTTCTTAAACTTATCAGGGCTGAAACTATAGAGTGTATGGCCCCAGGCATCAGTAATGTATTGTGTAACGCCCTGGCCGGGTTGTAGCTGGCTGTTGTACTGTACGCCGTTTTGTCCTACCAGTTGAATGTTAGCGAGCATTACAGTATAATCGGGTTTGGCAACAAACCACACATTGTTCACTGCTTCACCATTGATGTCGCCTGCGTTCACATCATTCTGATAATAATAAAGAGGCCAGCCTTTGTAAGTGGTCTGAGGCTTACCATCACTACGGGTAATGGTTCCAAAGTCACTGCTGTTGAGCCCGGCGGAGAGCCTGAGCGTTGCTTTATAGAACACAGGCCATACTGTTAAACAGCCTCCTGTACAGCCGGAGCTGCCGTTGGCATCCAGCGAAAAGAAGTACAATGTTCGTCCTGCACTGTCCGTAAGTACCTGTCCGTACTGTGCACTGCTCTTTAATTGCACGTCCATTACGGGCGTATCAGATGATTTGTGACATGCAATAATTCCTAAGGTCATGGCAATAGCTATCCCTGCAACCAGGTAAGTCTGCTTGTACTGTTTCATAATCTCAATAAGTTAAAAGGATTGAATACAGATTGAATACGGCAGTTAAATTGGAGAGGTTGCCTTATAGAATAAAAAATATCAGAAGAGTTGTTGTGGTATGTTATAAGATCTGTTGAATGCTATCGCCGCATTTATCCCCACCTTACCGCATCCCTGTACTTTCCCTTTTGGCTTCGGTAGAGATTTCGTTGCTTTGTTACACAGTGAACAACAAACCTGCTATATCACTTTACTGGAAATGTCAGCTTATAGGCTGGTCGGCTGCCGCTTTGTATTGGGGGTATATAGGATATACAGGTACCGGATTTAATATCTGGCTTGGCCTGCTCTATTTTGTATCTGATGTGTTGTTGTACATTTTAATTACACATGCTTACCGTACCATAGCCCTGCATTACGGGTGGAATTTATTGCCGGCCAAAAAGCTGGTAGCGGTATTGGTACCCGCAGTATTGGTGCTTGGTGTGCTGTTTATGCTCGGTACTGTGTTGAAGATATACTGGCTGAGACAATGGTTTATCCCCGGCTTTTCTGTTCCGCTGCCGGTCTTTTTTCAGCAAAACTGGCTGCCTGTGCTGATGGCGGGCTTTCGGTTAATGGCTATCTGGTTACTGGCCTATCACCTGTATCATTATGCACAGCGGGAAATACGGATCGAAAAAGAGAATGCAAGGCTGACCATTATTAATCGTGATGTGCAGTTGAATAATTTGTCAGCGCAGCTTAATCCGCACTTCCTGTTCAACTCGCTGAATAATATTAAATCACTGGTAGCTGAAGACCCGGTAAAGGCAAGGAGGGCAATTGATCTGCTGGCTGATCTGTTGCGTACTTCTTTATACCACGGCGACACCATGCTGATACCACTGCGTGAAGAGCTGGAGATCGTAACCGATTATCTTGAACTGGAACAACTACGGATGGAAGAACGGCTGCAGATTGAAATAAATGTAGACAATAGTGCTCATGAAATACCCGTACCAAGGTTAAGCATACAGCTGTTGGTTGAAAATGCTATTAAACACGGCATTGAAAAACAGAAGCATGGTGGTTTGATCAGTATCCGGGCAATAAAAAAGGAAGGAGTATTAGAGATCGACGTACAGAACTCCGGTTCGTTGAATGTACCTGCCTCCGCTAATGGCGTAGGATTGGTAAATCTGAAAGAGCGGTTGCAACTGCAATACAAAGGCGATGCTTATTTTTCTATCAATGAGCAAGTTGGTAACAGGGTATTGGCGACCATTATAATTCCGATAGCATGAGCAAAACAAGGGTGATCATAGCAGATGATGAACGTGCGGCAAGGCAGGAGCTTAAAAGGCTGTTATTGTCTTACCCTGATCTTGAAGTAGTAGCAGAAACTGCTGATGGAGATGATACCCGTGCGCAGATCCTGGCATTAAAGCCCGACTTGGTTTTTCTTGATATCCAGATGCCTGGGCTGTCGGGTTTTGAATTGCTGGAATCGCTGGACGAAGTGCCGGAAATCATTTTTGTAACTGCTTTCGATAAATATGCAGTGCAGGCTTTTGAAACAAATGCACTGGATTACCTGCTGAAACCTGTGCGTGATGAAAGATTTACAAGAGCTATTGAAAAGCTCAGGCAGAAACTGGCGACGAAGAAGGATAGTAATAATGAAGTTTCTGCACAGGTATTCGTAAAAGATGGACAGCACTGTTATTTTGTTCAGTGGAGGGATGTTTATCTTATTGAGTCGCTGGATAACTATGCAGCCTTGCATTTTAGCGGCAAAAAGGTTTTGCTGAAAAGTTCTCTCAACCAACTGGAACAAAAACTTGATAATACATTTTTCTTTCGCGCCAACAGGGCGCAGATCGTCAATACCCGGTTTGTACAACAGATGATTTCTATACAGGATGGACGCATTGAATTGCTACTGCATACCGGTGACCGGGTATTGCTTTCTGAACGGCAATCGATAAAGTTCAGGAACCGCGACAACCAGTAATCCTTATTTGAATAATCTGTCTCTCCGCTTATAAGGAAGTAAACCTGTCAGGTCTAAGCTGATAAACAAAGTTTCCCTATAAAAAGTAAGTAACCGACTCTGGCCCGACCTGACAGGTTAAGCCGTTTTAATCGCAGTTTGTCTATATCCGGATAATTAAATTAAAATAATTGATGTATGAATTGCAAAGCTGTTTTTTGCATGGCTATGCTATGCATGTGTGCGACCTTACGTGCACAAGAGTTTCGTATACCGGCTGTACAGGATAGCCTGTCCTGGAAAACACAAATGCCTCAGCTGGCCGGAACAATACTTGCCAGGCACCTGCTGAGTGATCCCAATGATCTTTTTATATTGCAACTGTTAGCAGGGCATTTTAATGAATCAAAAGAAACGCTTAATAAAATAAGGGCGTTGGCTGCCGCTAAAAAGATACCGTTGCCGGAAGTGTTACAACTGCAATATGAACTGTATGCAGCTGCCTATGTACAACAGCAAAAGACGCACAAAGCATTTACTGGAACATTTGGCGGGTTAATGGATAAAAGATTACAACAGTTAAGCGATAGTGCAGCATTACAGGCATCAGCAGTTTTTGCTGCGATGAATAGCGTGAGCGATCAGAAAGAATTATTTAAAAGCCTGTTGGTAAAAGAGCGTGTTCCTGTAAATGAAGCAGTGGCGATCTGCAAAAACTACCTGGCATGGAAGGTGAATAAGCAGGTGAACGTAATTGCCAAAGCGATGCTTGAAAAAGACGATAACAGGCGTTATGTAATTGAGGATAGTGTGCTTATAAAAACAAAAGGTGGGTTTACCCTTTCCGCTATTGTGGCAAGGAAGAAGAACCTGGCATTGCCCCAGCCTGCCGCATTGTTCTTTTTTATTTATACCAATACAGACAGGTGTTTGTATGAGGCCAGGCGTGCTGCTATCCGTGGATATGTGGGCGTGGTGGCAGATACAAGAGGAAAGCGCTTGAGTACTGATTCAATAAGGCCGTATGAATGCGAGGTGGATGATGTAAATGAAGTAATTGACTGGATAAGTCACCAGTCATGGAATAATGGAAAGGTAGGTATGTATGGTGGCAGTTATTCAGGCTTTGCACAATGGGCTGCATTAAAACATCCGCATCCGGCACTTAAAACCATTGTGCCATACGTAGCAGCCATTCCGGGTATGGGTTTGCCTATGGAGAACAATATCTTTCTGAATGCTAATTATGGCTGGCCCTTTTATGTGACCAACAACAGGTACCTCGATAACAAAGTATATTTCGACCCACAGCGCTGGCGCAATATGCAACGCAGGTGGTTCAGCAGCGGTGTTGCCTACAGGAGCATTGACAGCGTAGATGGAACTCCCAATCCTTCACTGCAACAATGGCTGAAACACCCGGCCTATGATAATTACTGGCAGGCAATGGTTCCTTATAAAGAAGAGTATGCCGGGATCAATATACCTGTACTGTCTGTGACCGGGTATTATGATGACGGCCAGCTATCGGCCCTGCATTACCTGCGTGAACATGTACAATACAATAAAGATGCGGAGCATTACCTGGTCATTGGTCCTTGGGATCATTTGGGTGCACAACGTGGCGGAACACCTGTGTTGCATGATTATAAGGTAGATGATAGTGCGCTGATCAATATCCCCGATATTACTTTTCAATGGCTGGATTATATTTTGAAGGGTGGCCCTAAGCCTGCTATTCTTAAAGACAAGATCAATTACGAAGTAATGGGCGCCAACAAATGGTTGCATGCTCCTTCGCTGGAAAAAATGAGTGATGCATCTCAGTCATTTTATCTTACCAATATAGCAGCAGGGAGCAAATATCTTTTAAGTACACAAAAGCCTGCAGATACGGGGAGCCTGCAGCAGGAGGTTGATCTTGCCAACAGGAATATATGGAACAATGATTATTATCCTGACCCCATTATGAAGCAATTGCCGGAGAACAGCACGGGCATGTTTTTTATAAGCGAAGCCTTCGACAAGCCCGTTGTACTCAGCGGCAGTTTTAGCGGGGTATTAAAAGCCAGTATCAATAAAAGGGATATGGACATAGGTGTTACGCTTTATGAAGTAATGCCCGATGGGAGATTGTTTCACCTGTCTTATTTCCTGGGAAGGGCCAGTTATGCAGATGATCCTGCATCACGTAAGTTGCTAACCCCGGGAGCAATAACAACGATTACTTTTTCCAATACGAGGCTGGTGAGTAAACAACTGGCTAAGGGAAGCAGGCTGCTGGTGATGCTGGATATTAATAAGAACCCTTTTGCCCAGGTAAATTACGGAACAGGTAAGGATATTAGTGATGAAACCATTGCAGATGCCGGAGAGCCTCTGCGTATCAGGTGGTACAACGATAGTTTTGTCAGCATTCCGCTGAGCAGGTAATACCCAATGTCGTTTAGCGGGTGGCTGGTGAAGACACCCGCTACGGAAGGCTCCCCGGCTGAATGGACATGTTTAACTAAACGATATTGATGTAATACTATTGATCCCTGCAAATGCAGGATTCATGCAATGTTTTGCTGTAATCATTCATTACCGGCTTGTTTTTGTATGGCAGAGCAAACATTTTTGTTAAAAAAAGATGGGCAAACGTGTATTTGAGAATCCTCACATTAAAGATAAAGTGACTGTACTGGAGTCGGCAGAGGATACAGACGGAGAATACCTGCTATTGGAAATAGAAATGCTGGCTGGCGGTGGTAATAGCTGGCATTATCATACTTCTTTTGATGAAGAATTTACAGCAGTAGAAGGTGTATTGGGAATAGGATTGAATAAAAGAAATATTTATTTACAACCCGGTGAAACAGCTATTGCAAGGAAGGGAGAATTGCATCGGTTTTTTAATCCCGGTAATACCACTGTTCGCTTTCATGTGAAGATTGCACCGGGAAAGATAGGTTTTCTGTATAGCCTCAGCATTGGTTACGGACTTGCTGCTGATGGACTCACCAATAAGAACGGCATACCTAAAAAGCTGGACCATCTTGCCTGTTTACTGGATCTGTCAGATACAAGATTGCCGGGCTTTCTTTCCCTGATTACACCCATGTTGCTGCGCAGGGCAGTAAGGGTCAGAGAAAGAGGTGTGGAGAAACAGTTGTTGCAGCGGTACTGGAAATAAAATAACAGGCTATCGGGATATGGGCAAGCTGCGATCAGGAGGCATAGGCCTGCCAGGTTTATGCTGAGAGAGAATGCTACAAGAGTAAATGTAAAATGGATTCCCGGCTCAGTCTCATCAGGTTTACTTTTCTATAGAGGGTAGGATAAAAAGAAGCCTGTTGGTATTATCAACAGGCTTTATTGTGCAGTCAGGGCAGAACGATCATATGGCAACGCTTGCAGCCGGAACTGTTTTTTGAATTTTATGATAGTACACATAAGAAACGATCAGGATGCCCAGGATCACCAACGGTAGTAAGGTTTGCCCGTTAAAGCCATCTACTACCCAGTGAGCAATGAATGCAGAGATAAAGCTGATGGCAAAACCTGCGTAGGCCCATTCTTTAAATCTTGCCTGTACAAACGGAAGGATCAGTAAAAATCCACCGATGATCTTGAATACTGTCAATTGTACCCTGAAGTAATCAGGAAAACCAAGATGACTGATGCCTGTTTTTGCCAGCTCTGTGTGTGATGTTAATGCGGGCATTATCGTATCGAACAGGAAAATAAATCCTGTGGCGATCCAATAGATGATCTTGTCTTTTTTCATAACGTAAGTTTTAATGTTTTTGTTTGTCGTAATTCAAGAGCCATACTTTCCCATATTTGTCTGCCAGTACGCCGAATAGTGAACCCCAGAAAGAATTTTGCAGCGGGTCCAGTACTTTGCCACCAGCGGCTAACTTTTCATAGCATACGCGGATGTCTGCTTCTGTATCGAAGTTTAATGAAATAGCAGTGCCGGCGCCTTCCGTAACAATATCGGGTCGGCTCATATCTGTTGCCATTAATACAAAAGCACCGTTTGCAAGCATTGAGTGCATAATATGGTCCTGTATACCTGAGGGGCATTGAGCGGCAACAGGTGTTTCGGCAACGGTCATAAAGGTTAGATCCCCTCCAAAACATTCATGATAGTAGGTCATTGCCTCGCGGCATTTTCCATTGAAACCCAGGTAGGGTGAAACTTGTATTGGCATAGCAGATGGTTTTATTTTTCTTGTTGTTTTTGTCATAACAAAGATGAAAAGGATAAAACTTCCGGACGCTGTGCCGTTCTGACATTTTAGAGGGGTAATTGCGACAGCGGGGTATTTGCGATGGGGTACAGGTTGTCAGAAGTTGTTTTATGTTCTGCTTATATGATGTTAAACCGCCGCTAACCGGCTGGTAATTAATGCAAATATTCATGTGTAGGCCAGTTCAAAAAATATCGCCCGCATAATGTTTCCATAGCTGATATTTGCACTTCTTTAAATGGAGCTGAAGTATGCGAATTGCGATTAATGGAATGGGCCGTATAGGACGATTGTTGTTCAGAAGGCTCATCAGCCACCCCGAAGTAGAGCTGGTGGCTATCAACGATATCATGGACAAGGAAAACCTTGCCTACCTGCTGAAGTATGATTCGATCTATGGGACATTTACCGGCGAGCTGACCTACAGCAATGATGTGGTAACTGCCAATGGCCATGAAGTAAAAGTGTTCCGGGAATCTTCTCCTGTTAATTTGCCGTGGAAAGCATTGGGCGTAGATGTTGTACTGGAATGTTCGGGACATTTTTCTAAAAGAGAAGGCGCCTCCCTGCATTTACAATCCGGCGCTAAAAAAGTATTGTTATCTACCACAGGCCCCGCAGATATTCCTTTGCTGATCTATGGGTTTAATCAACATGCATTGACACCCGATGCAGATATTATTTCGCCCGGTGGTTGTATGACCAACTGTTCCACACATGTTCTTTATATTCTGAACGCCATTGGTGTAGAAACAGCGCAGCTCAATATCCTGCATTCTTATACATCGCGCCAGGAGTTGGTTGATGCTCCGCACAAGCAATTCAGACGTGGAAGGGCAGCTGCAGAAGCTATTATTCCTGTTGAGATTGATCTGCAGGTATCCCTGGAAAGACTAATGCCATTGATGCAGGATAAAATTGCCTGTATGTCCACACGCATACCTGTAGCGAATGGCGCAATGGCTGACTTTACAGTACAGCTAAGCCAGAAGACCTCTAAAACTGCCATCAACAAACTGTTTAAAACAGCAGCCGAAGGAGAGTACAAAGGCATTATTGAATATACTGAAGACCCGCTGGTATCGCTGGATATAAAAAGCAACCCGCATTCCTGCATTGTAGACGGCACCCTTACTTCCGTAGTTGGTAACCAATGTAAGATCATTGCCTGGTTTGATAACGAATATGGTTTTACTACCAGGATGATCGATTGGCTGCTTTGCTGGAAAAAAGTTCTTGGATAAGCCAGATAGATTGATTGCGTGATGGCTTGATTGTTGTGATCCGTAACAATCAAACCATCACACAATATGGCCTCATGCTTTATTTATTGATATCAATATATCCCACCCACACAGCCTTCCGGTCAAAATTTTGTGAGAAGTTCCGGATCATAAAGGTTTTATTATACTGCACTTTTTTATCAAACACCTTTTTGCCATCGAGATACACGGTAACCGGTTTGGAAAAATCTATCATTGCCGGTGACAGGTAAATACGCAGGCTTTGTACACGGGACGATTCAAGCGTAAAAGTGTTTTGCTTGTAAGTGGCCTGCACTGCACCTGACCTGCGGGGATAACCAAATGCAATAGAACTACTGTCAATGACCTTACCGGTATTCATATTGTCCAGCCAGTAAGGAATGGTAAAGTTGTATTGATGCTGCCATGCCGCCGCTTGTTTGGTGGTATCGAGTTTGGTAATGGATAACCAGTCGCAACTGCCATACTCAATATTATCGCATTCCCAGTACAGTTGCGGGTGGAAAGGGTTCCTTTTGAACGACAGCATAGACGCAAACATCTTTTTCACCGGTATATCGGCAGTGTCAAATTGCGGAAACCAGTGCGGGTAACCTTTGTGCATATCAACCGTCCAGGGAATGTGTAATTGATGAGCCAGTAGGTTGAGGCTGTCATTAGCAGCAGGCGGATAATAATAGTCCAGGTCAGTAGCAATATTGTAAAAACTGCGATTGCGTGCATTGAGCAAAAATGTGCCCCCGGTGCGGACCCTCGGTTGTGTATTCATTCCGGAAAAACCTGCAAACAGGCTAGGTTGTTTGATGAGATAACTGAATGAGCCTGTTGCGCCATTGGAGTGGCCTGTAACGTATACCTCATTGTCGTCAATGTTCAGCAACTGTTTCAGGTAGCGGATAACAGCAGGGGTAACACTAAAACCTGCATCAGGATACATCCAGTTGTACTTGCTGCTGCCAAACGGAAATACCATGATCATGTTGGCTTCAGTAGCATATTTGGTAAAATGACGATGGTAATAACGGGTAATGGAAGAGTCTGCATATGCTGGCAAACTTTCCTGCACGCGTACTGCACCATGCAGCACAACCAGTAAAGGGTAACTTTTGTGCGGGTCATAGGATGCAGGTAACAATACCGTGTAAGGCGCTTTGGTACTATCGTTAATGGTGTGATACAGGAAAAGATACCTATTGATGGTAGCTGGTTGTTTATAATGATTAAAACTCTTCAATTGCTGATAGACCTGTTGCGCTGTACCTAATGTGTCAGCAGTTGCCAGCGTTACCCTGTACTGCTTCTCCATGTCCTGTTGCGATGCGATATAGCGGGCGGCAATTTCTTTATCGCGGATAGCCCTTCTTTTCATTGCTGCTTCATAATTAGCGGCAGAGGTTTTCTGCAGTGAAGGCCATTCCGGTAAGTCATGAAGGCTTACCAGGTCATCATCCTGTTCAAGATATTTAGCGGCATACCCCAGTTTAAAAGAGCGTTTCAGGTAGTACACGGCTTTTTCTTTATTGCCGGCCAGCGCATGGTAACAGGCTGCATTGTAAGTACAGCCATCGCAGGTGGTATCAATTGCCTGGAACTGATCGGCATATAAAGCAGCCTGTACATAATTCTTTGCATTATAGCAGGAGTCTGCTTTATTCAGCAATACACGTGCGTCCTGTGCATGTGCCAGTAGCGGGCTGAAGAACAGTAGGAACAATATTTTTTTCATGGTTTTACTTTTAGCAGTAGTTGTTTAGTGATATTGGGCGCGCAGTGCTTCGAAGATCTTAGGGAATACTTCTTCAAAACTTTTTACATTTTTCTGGTGTACAAATTCATTGTAGACCACATCAGAAACTGTTCTGACATGTGTAAAGCCCCGGCTGGCTTCAAACTGTAATAGTTTTTCGTAATCGGCTGTACTGCGGTATTCTTTGTGTAATGCAATAGAGACACTGCGGGCAACCAGTTCATCAAAATAGCGGTGCCAGTCATTGATGTTTTGTTTCTGAAGGGCAGCATCACCTTTCATCAGGTACGAAAGTGAATCGATCTGTGAATAGTATTGGGTTAAGATGGCATCGCTGATGGCGTGTGCTCCTTCATGCCATGTAAAGTCATATACATCCATTTTAAATACCATGTTGCCGGCAGAATCCTTATCGCCGAAGTAGCCTACCTGGTACATGATATTGTTCTTTAACCCGGCAGAGAGCTTGCTGGGAACAATGGTATGGGCGCCCCAATCATTCAATGGATCGAGAAAGACAGACCATTTCATGTTTCCTTTGGTATCAAACAGATCCGAAAAGATCTTAACAGGATCATCCATCTTTTTTTGCAATGCACTGCCCCAGGCAGCATAATCAGCCTGGTGACTGCTATAGAATGTGTGGAACTTACTGTCTTTATAAAACTGCATGCATTGCTGAAAATACTTTTCAAGTTCGGGCCTGGGAATATGCCTGTACCATGTGGAACTATCAGGCATAGCCTTCATTTTAATATTGGGGAAATTGTAAAACAGCAGTCCGAATTCGGTAAGGTCTGGGTAAATGGTTTGCCCAAACATGAACATGGTGGTTACGGCAGCATGTGTTCTGTACAGAAGAAAATATTTTTTTAGTTCCTGTTTGTAAGAAGAGGGTGTTGAGTTGCTTAGCTGGCAACCGAGGTATTGTACCACGGAAAGCAGTTCAATGCCTTCCTGTACAGTGATGGACATATTGCCGGTGGAGGTTTGGGTTGGTTGTGCACTGGTTTGCAGCATACAGCAGCAACTGAGTGCAAGAAGTATATTTTTCATGGTGATGTTCTTTCTTCAAAATTGCTTGTTGCCTGGTTGCTTTCCGGGGCCGATTGATAAACAGGCTACAGATAGTGACGTACGCCCGTTTTTTAATAACCTGTGGTTTGACCCCGGAAATAGCCTTTTCGTGTAGAATTATGACCAGTTAATGTATCTGTCTTTATGGTAGGTGGCAAACCTGTATTTTAGCCTTGTGAAGAGAAATATCTATATCTTATTACATGTGCTTGCGTGGCTGTTGTTACTTTCCGGCGATATTTACGACATGGCACAGAGCCCCGGTGCAAGCGTTACTAAAAGTATTGCAGACTCGGGTTTGCCGAAACCGGTATTCTATGTCATTTTCGAGTTGTGTTACAAACTGGTAATGATGACGGGCTTTTATGGTTTCTACTTCTTTGTAGGCCCCGCTGTATTTGTACTCAAGAAGCCTGTAAAAGCAGCAGTGCTGATCATTGCAGTGCTGCTGGCGATGGTACTGGTAAGATATGTGGTAGAGTTTCATGTGCTGGTGCCTTTCCTGAAGTTTCATAATTATTTTGGCGGTACGCCCGGCTTGTGGTGGTATATCCAGAATTGCATAGGCTATTCTTATATATCCTGTTTGTTTGGTTTGCTGGTCTATTTTATTATGGCTTCACAAAAAGCAGAGCGGGAAAGAAAAGAAACGGAGAAAGCAAAAGTGCAGGCCGAATTGTCGTTTTTACGCTCGCAGGTAAACCCGCATTTCCTGTTCAATACCATCAACGATATTTATGCGCTTACTTACCAAAAGAGCGACCTGGCGCCGGAAGCACTGCTTAAATTGTCCGGCATTTTGCGGTACATGTTGTACGAGGGAAACAGGGACCTGGTATCGCTACAGAAAGAGCTGGAGTATATGGAAGACTATATAGCGTTACAACGCATTGGTCATAAAGACCAGTTGCAATTGCTAACGAATATAGAAGGTGATGCAGGCAATCAACAGATAGCGCCGCTGCTGCTGATTCCCTTCATTGAAAATATTTTTAAACATGGTGTGCTGGACGACCCTGCTAATCCCGCACGCCTGCATATTACTATTACCCCGCAACAGCTTACACTGGAGTGTAGCAATCTGGTAAAAAAGCAACAGAAAGATGCAGTGTCTGGCATAGGGCTGCACAATGTAGAAAGAAGGTTACAGCTATTGTATCCCGGTAAACATACCTTTGTAGTAAAGGAGGAGGCAAATATTTTTCATTGCTCATTACTGCTGCAAACCGGCAAATGATCTTTAAACAGCTATTCATGATCCGTTGCATTATTGTAGATGATAAACCGCTGGCAATTGATATTCTGAAAGATTATACTTCCAAAATATCTTTTTTGCAACTGGTCTATACCACGCAGAACCCGCTGGATGCACTGGATTATGTACGCAACAATCCTGTAGATCTGATTTTCCTGGATATCCAGATGCCCGAAATAAGCGGTATACAGTTTCTTAAGATCCTTAACGGAGCAGCTAAAGTGATCCTTACTACTGCATATACTGAGTATGCACTGGAAGGATATGAGCATGATGTAATTGATTACCTGCTGAAGCCTGTGTCGTTTGACCGTTTTTACAAGGCAGTAGAAAAAGCAAGGAAGTTGCTGGAGACGGCTCCTGCTGTAGCTGCCCCTGCATCTGTAGCGGCAGATACGTCTGCGGCTGAAAGCAAGGCCGATACCAATGGCCTGTTTATAAAAACGGAGTATAAGATCCAGCGGATAGATTTTTCGGCAATACGCTACATAGAGGCAAGGCAGAACTATATCGTTATTGTAACAACCGGCGAACCCCTGATGAGCCTGCAGAGCATCAAAAGTATTGAAGAGAAATTGCCTCCGGCCATGTTCATGCGCGTGCATAAATCCTACATCATATCCCTGCAAAAAATTGACACCATTGAGCGAAGCCGGATCTTTATAGGCGAAGCGGTAATACCGGTAGGGGATAGCTACAGGGATGCTTTTTTTAACCGGTTAAACACTTAAACAGGCTCTGAAAGGCCTTCTTCGATTATAATTGGCTACATTTTAATTTTTTTTTAATCTTGTAGTGCTTATCTTCTTCTGTGTTAACACCATATATTTCAGAATTTTGCGAAATAAGAATGTAGCATATGGAAGAGGTAAAAATTCTATTGGTTGAAGACGAAAAGAAGATTGCTGAAGCGCTGAAGAAGGGATTGATGGAACAGCAATATTATGTTGAAGCAGCTTTCGATGGCCTTATCGGCAAAAAGCTATTTGAAACGTATCCGTTTGACCTGGTGATCCTGGATATCAATTTGCCGGGAATGAATGGATATGAGTTGTGTAAAGAGATTCGTAAGCGTAATGAACGTGTGCCTATTGTAATGCTTACTGCACTTAACGCCACGGAAGATAAAATTGAAGGTTTTGATGCAGGCGCTGATGATTACATTGTAAAGCCTTTTGATTTTAAGGAATTACTGGTACGCATACGTGCATTGCTGAAAAGAATTTACCAGGCTGGCCCTACCGGCAACATGCTTAAAGTGGCCGACCTTGTGATGAACCTTGACAGTAAGGAAGTAACACGCTCCGAAAAGCCTATTTCACTTACTGCAAAAGAATTTCAGTTGCTGGAATACCTTGTGCGTAATAAGAACAGGGTAGTGTCGCGTGCAGACATAGCGCTGAATGTGTGGGATATTGATTTTGATACCAAAACCAATGTGATTGATGTGTATGTGAATTTTCTACGTAAAAAACTGGATAAAGAGTTCGAATCAAAACTGATCCACACGCAGGTGGGCATGGGCTACATATTAAAAGAAAACTGACAGGTTGAAGATCAAAGTAAAAATTACAACCCTCTTCACTCTACTGGTAACAGCTATCCTGTTGCTGCTTAGTACGTCCATTTATTATTTTACTGCATTGCAGCGTAAAGATGCCTTTAGCAAGCGATTGCTGGGCCGTGCCACCAATAATGCGCAGATGTTGTCGGTGCTGTACAATAACCCCAATGCGCTGGCTATCATAAAGAATCTCGATTCCGCTTCGGCAGGAACCCTGCCCCGCAAAAGTGTTTACATCTACAATTATCTTGATGAACAGATCTATCGTTTCGATGTAAATCCTGCTGACACGCTCACTATCGACAAAGAAGTGTTGAGGGAGGCAAGGCTGAATCATATCACTTATTTTACCAATACCGGCCGTGATGGGCTGGCGCTACATTTTACAGATGCCAATACGCGTATTGTAATTGTTGTAGCCTCGTACGATGATGATGGCTGGAACAGGTTAAAGCAATTGCGTAATATCCTGGTGCTGAGTTTGCTGGTGGGGATCTTTGTTACGCTTATAGTAGGCTATCTGTTTTCCCGTCAGCTGGTAGAGCCTATTATGCAGATCATTGGCGAAGTAAACGACATCTCTTCACAAAACCTTTCGCAAAGATTACAGCCAGGGAGCAGCCGGGATGAGTTGAACCATCTTGCCAATACTTTTAACCTCCTGCTCGATCGCTTGCAGGATTCATTCAATACCCAACGACGGTTTATTTCAAACGCTTCACATGAACTGTCAACACCACTCACCTCTATTTCAAGTCAGTTAGAAGTAGCGCTCAGTAAAGAGCGGAGTTCAGAAGAATATCAACAGGTAATGCAGTCTGTATGGGAAGATGTGCAGGAAATGCAGCATCTTACCAAGAGCCTGCTGGAACTGGCAAAGGCTGGTTCGCAGGGAAGCATCGGGTTGAGTGAGGTTCGTATTGATGAAACTCTATTCAGGGTTACCAGTAGTGTGCAGAAGATCCACGACTCTTACGAAGTAGAACTGCATTTTGGTGATTTCCCGGAAGATGAAAAGAGTTTTGTTGTTTTCGGTAACGGGGATCTGCTATACAGTGCATTAAAGAACGTAGTTGAGAATGGCTGTAAATATTCTCATGAGCACCTTGCCTCTGTTGAGTTGTCTTTTGCCCACGACGATGTAATTGTAAAAGTGTACAATAAAGGAGCCGTAATTCCTGCAGACGAAATGGAACATATCTTCCACCCTTTTTATCGCACGGCAGATGCATCGCAGGCTAAAGGATTTGGCCTGGGACTGGCATTGGCCCGTAGAATTATTGCCATGCACAAGGGCTCTATCTCTGTACAATCTGACGCGGTAAACGGAACGGTATTTACCGTCATTCTGCCTTCAGCAAAAGCCTTCACTGAACGATAAAAGTGTTGTTACTCCCCCGTAGTTAACGGTTAAAATATTAAGAAATAATTTTATGAAAAATTTCTTCGTTCAGGGTAAGTAGTGATTTAATTCCCTTTTAATTCCCATTTAATCGGCATTTAACTGATTCAATTCATATTTGAATGAAGCTGTTATTTTATTATGAAGCAACATCCGTTTTTTCAGTGGATTCCTGTCTTGTTGGTGTTAATGTTAATTACTGCGGGTATTGGCCTTAAACAAAGAAACAATTACCTGCATAAGAAGAATAATGAACTGTTGCTCCAGAATGATTCGATCCTTTCTGTAAACCTGCAATTGGAGCGGCAAATGACGGAGATGAAAAAAAAGCTGGATAGTATGAGCAAGCTGCGTAAGCCTGCCCGTTTCCAGGTATCAACAGTTTCTTATAGTCGTCGATAACACTTTTGTTTAACGATATCCTGATGCTGAGAACATCAGAGGTTTTTGCAAGGTCAAATGGTGATTATTACTGTTTATCATTCCCCTGATACCATCAGGGGAATTTTTTTGACTGAAGCCATTAACGAAGAGGGTTTTTAACCAATACGGGTACAAAATTTTCAGCTTAAAAATCTTTGGTGGGTTCAGCTAAAATGTCGTAACTTATGCTACGTAAGAACAGTATTCCGACACTGTTAACCACTCCCTGATAACACCGCCCCCCCGTAATCTTTTTTAGCCGTTTTTTATAACCCCCGGCCCATCCTTGTGGAAACTTACGTTACCCAAAGAAACTGCATCCAGGTACGTTTAAAACAACAAGGAGGTCTTATGAAAGCGCATCAATCACCCTACGTGAATAAGAGGAAAAAGACAATTGAGTTTCATATTCACAACAGTTGTGCCCGCATTATTACATTGGCCGGATCATTTAATCATTGGGCGCACGATGAACTGAAATTGCTACCTGCTGAAGATGGAGATTGGGTTATTGAAATACCGATGTTGCCGCACGGACGCTATCATTATAAATTTTTTATTGACGATCGCATGTGGGCGGAGGATATTGAAAACCCACTGCGTGAGCCCGATGGTGTAACCGGGTGGAACAGTATACTTACCATTTGAGCCTGCTGTTATTAACAACAGCATTTCACTGACCCGTTTTTATATCCGATATCCTATTGCAACCCTTCAATCATATATACCCAACCGGGTACTGTGTTTGGAAAGTAATAGTTGTATAGGGCGAAAGCTTCACAACTGCTATTTCTCTGAGGAGCTGAGCCCGGTTGGCTTTTATGTTATGCGTTGTTGTACACTTTATACACCGGCTCACGAATTACATCCCCTTTCGCTGAACAGATAAATTCCAGCACATCTGCAATCTGCGCCGGTTTTACCCAGCCACTGGTGTCTGCATCCGGCATGCTTTTACGGTTATCAGGAGTATCAATAGTACTTGGTACAATTACCGAGGTTACAACATTAGTGCCTTTAGTGGTAGCATTGAACAGCTCTGCCAGTTTAAACAGCAGGGATTTGCTGAGTGCATAAGCCATCATATCCTTTCCGGCAGATGCCAGCAATGCAGGGCGCGCGCCTACCAGCACAATGCGGCCATATCCCTTCTGGATCATGTGTTGTAAAATGGGCCTTGCCATGTGGTAGGCCGTCTCAAAATTTAAGGAGAACATTTTGTGTAACGCAGCATTATCGGTGCTGTCTACACCACCCATGGCAAATCCACCGGCCAGTAATAACGCGCCATCGATATTTACATTCAGTGCAATAGCTTCCTGTACAAAGGTTTCAGCAGCAGTTTCATCAGTAAGGTCTGCAGCATGTAATTCAAACAGTGGATTACCTTCTGCAAATCCCAGGTGGCTTCCTGAACGATCTACTGCAATGACCTTATAGTTTTCATTTAAAAACTTTTTTACCACTGCCGAACCAAGATTGCCATTAGCGCCTGTAATGATTATATTTCTGGACATGATTATACCGGTTATGCGGCAAAGGTAAACTTTGTGTGCATAAGGCCGAAGCTTCCCGGGTATTGTATGTTGTTAACTTATTGCTGTTTCCAGCAGCAGCTCCATTTTAATATCAGAGCGCTTGTACACATGTCCCGGAACCAGCGGCACTTCTTTAAAACCCAGTTTGCGGTACAATGAAATAGCAGGTTGTAAAATAGTTTGTGAATAAAGGATAATACTTGTGGCATGTAGCTCCATTGCCTTTTCAATAGCTGCATGGCTCAGTGCTTCAGCAACTCCCCTGCGACGGAAATTTTCATCTACAGCCATCTTGGTAAATTCATACGTAAGATCGCCAGCCTTGCGTAGGGCAACTACGCCGGCTACCTGCTTATTCAGCAGGGCAACCAATATAGCGCCGCCGGGTTCCAGGATGGCCTTCTCAGGCTGTGTAAGTACAAACTCATCTACCGGCTCCACCTGGAAGTATTTCTCAATCCATTGTTTGTTGAGCCGTTCAAAATGAGGCTGGTGCTCCGGCTGATAATTGATGACAGTAATGTTTTGCATGGCTATACTTTGTTATGATAAGAATGATCGGTAACAGATTATGTATGTAAAATTCCTTTAGTTCCATCATTTAAAACAGATTCAGTTTTATTAATTTTGACTATATCAGATTGTTCTTTTATGCAAAAAACAGCCAACCCGGGAACAGATCACCTGTACCTGCAGATTGCAGACAGGCTGGAAAAAATGATCCATGATGAAACACTTCGCATTGGTGATAAACTGCCTTCTGTACGGTTACTGAGTAAAGAATACGGTATCAGTATGGGCACTGCTTTCCAGGCTTATTACCTGCTGGAAGCAAAGGGCCTTATTGAAGCAAGACCTAAGTCGGGCTATTATGTACGGTTCAACCAGAAACGTTTTCCTGCATTACCGGCAGCTACTGTTGCTGTGGAAGAAGAACCGCAGGAGGTAAGTGTGGCAGATATGATTGCGCAGGTATTTAAAAACATTAAGGCCTCAGATATTGTGAACTTCTCTATTGCGGCGCCGCCTGTTGAGTTGTTACCGGCAGCACGGCTGTCCAAATCTGTCACTGAAGCTATGCGGAGTACCGGCAATGCCTGCATTTTGTATGAGAACATTCTTGGTAATCGTGAATTGCGTACGCAGGTGGCGCGACTGGCTTTTAACTGGGCGGGGAAGATCACCGCTGATGAAGTGGTTATTACTGCCGGTTGCATGGAAGCGCTGGTAATGTGCTTAAAGGCTGTTACGAAATCGGGAGATATTGTGGCTATTGAAAACCCTACCTACTTCGGTATTTTCCAGGTAATAGAAAGCCTGGGGTTGAAGGTGGTGGAAATTCCTGCTGACCCGCTTACAGGGCCTGATATAGATTACCTGGAGCAGGTGTTTAAAAAGATGCCGGTGAAAGCGTGTGTATTTGTACCCAACTTTAATAATCCGCTGGGCAGTTGTATGCCCGATGAGAAGAAGAAGGCATTGGTACAACTGATCACAGCGCATCGTATTCCCCTGATAGAAGATGATATTTACGGAGAGTTGTATTTCGGTAAACAGCGACCTAAGACCTGTAAGACCTTTGATAAAGAAGGCTGGGTATTGTTATGTGCCAGCGTTTCAAAGTCTGTAGCACCGGGTTACCGTATCGGCTGGACTATCCCCGGCAGGTTTGCAGCAGAAGTGACCCGTGTAAAGCTGATGCATACTGTAACCGGTAATACGCTTACGCAGGCAGCTATGGCGCATTTTCTTGCCATGGGGCGTTATGAATACCATATGAATAAACTGCGCAAAGTGTTACATACACAGTGCCTGCGGTATGTACAGGGCATTATAGATCATTTTCCGGTAAATACCCGTGTATCGCGTCCGCAGGGAGGTTTTGTATTGTGGGTACAGCTCGATAAAAAGATCGACAGCTATCGCCTGTACCAGCAGGCTATGAAACATAATATTTCCATAGCCCCCGGGCAAATCTTCTCTGCCCAGGGGATTTATAGCAATTGCCTGCGCATCAGCTACAGCAATCCCTGGAATGACCGTATAGAAGAGGGGATAAGAACACTGGGCAACCTGGTAAAGAAAATGCTTGCTTCACCCGCTAGTAAACAATAACTGTACAGTCGTTATTGGTTACTTCAATATATGCATACTCCCTTGTGATAACATGGCCGTGGTTAGGTCTGTCGATCTTTGCGCCCGGAGGCTGGTAGTTGGCCGGTGGGGTGGTAAAGCCCAGCGAGCCGATTGTTCCAATGGCTAATAACAACTTTTTCATGTTGTAAGGTTTGCGATCCTGTTTTTGATTATCATGGCTATATACCCGGCAAATATCTGCATCAGATGGGTGGATAGCAACGAGAGTATGCCCGAATTGCAGGTTTAAACAGATGAAGTGCCTGAAATGAGGGATAAAGAATTGGTTGCAGAGGAGAGGATTGGAGGAGGGCGAAAATTAAAAAGCCAGGTAACCCGCTTATACCGGCTTACCTGGCCCTACTATTTTTTCTCTGTTGTGTAATAGTCCGTATTATTTTACCCGATGGCTGAAAACAGTCTTTCACGGTAGTTGTCACTTACCGGAAGTGTTTTATTGCCGATGGTAACTGATTTGCGCGAAACTGTAGAGATCATACGTATAGGAGCGATGTATGAACGATGGATCCTGATAAATTCATTGTTCTGCAGCAGGTCCTCAAAGTGCTTCAGGTTGTGCAGTATCACCAGGGGAGAAGTAGCGCTGGAAAGATAGATCTTGGTATAGTCTTTAAAACCTTCCAGGTACAATATGTCTGCGTAAAATACTTTGTACAGTTTATGGGAAGCGTTGATGAAAAAGTAATCACGTGCTTTGCCCTGCCTGTTGTTTTTGTATTCAAGGTAATCCTTAAAGCGGTTTACCGAACTCATGAATACATCAAACGAAATAGGCTTTACAAGATAATCGAGCGCCTTAAGCTCAAAGCCGCTCAGCGCAAATTCCTTGTAGGCTGTAGTGAAGATAACTTCCGGTTTATTGGTAAGCGACTTAAAGAAGTCGATACCGTTAATGTCCGGCATATTGATATCAAGGAACATCAGGTCTACTTTACCTGTTTCCAATAGCGTCAGCGCCTGCATAGGCTCATCAAATTTTCCTACGAGCCTTAGAAAAGGAACTTTGTTCACAAAGCTTTCCAACAGATCAAGGGCTAACGGCTCATCGTCTATTAATAAGCAATTAATCACGTTTCAGACTGATTTTTAAGTTAACAATGTAGGACTGCTCATTATGTACGATGTCAAGTGAATAAGTGTTGGGGTACAACAAATCTAATCTTCTCCTTGCGTTCTTTAGTCCTATTCCACCTACTTCAAAATTATTGCTTTCAGCTATGGGGTTGCTTGTTAGCAGTGTTAATGTTTCTTCAAAAACATTAATTTCAATTTTAATATGGGAGTGTTTTGTGTAGCTTATTCCGTGCTTAAATGGATTTTCAATAAACGTTATAAGTAGCAAAGGTTCTATAAACAGGCCTTGCAGGTTACCTTTTACCTGGTAGTCGATGTGTACCTTCTGTGATACACGCAGACGTTGGAGATGAATATAATTGGAGATATAATCTATATCGCGGGAAAGTTCAATTTTTTTAATGCTGCTGTCGTAAAGCATATAGCGCAGCATTTCAGATAATTTCAGAATGGCCTTTTCTGTTTGTTCAGACTTTGCATGTGCCAGTGAATAGATGCCATTGAGCGTGTTGAAGAGGAAGTGTGGATTGATCTGCGATTTTAAGAAGTTTACTTCTGCATCAAGCTGTGCATTTTCAAGCGAGCGTTTTTCGTCCTGGTTCTTGATAAGTGAAAAGGCAAGATGAATACAACTTCCCATCAGGGTAAGCAGGAAGAAGGATGATATCGCATTGCCCAGCGTCATTAAGATAAGCCTGTTGGGCAAACCAAAAGTGTGTGGTTCTTTTATACGCATCAGCATGTCCCTGCGGCTCATGGGGCCTCTCGCAGGAAATTCTTTTAGTAGTTCGAACGTATCATTTACCGGTGTGGTTTCTCCTTTGTGGATAGGTACCAGTTGAAATGTTTCGCGTGGTGTTCTGATAAACTTTTTGAAAGAATAACCTTCTATGGAAAGCTGCTGGGTATAGATCAGCAGGAAGCATACCAGCAGCATAAGCAGGTAGCCTGTGATCTTCCTTTGTTGAAAAAAGCGCGGGATCAGTACGTAGTAATGGAAATAGAAATAACCTACCAATACCAGTTTATTTACCAGCTCCTTCGAAAGGAACTCGGTATCTACAATCCTGATACGATAAATGAAGATTGGTAAAAGGAAGAAAAAACACCAGGCGGTAATGTGGATGAGAATGATCAGTAGCAGATCAAATTTGCCGGTAGTTTTTTTGAACCCAAAAAGGTAGCGCAAAAAGCTATTGAGGTTTTCTTTTGCCGGCATGCTACCCTGTTTCACTCTTTGCAAATTTGCTCCATTTCGGCTGCAGTAATAAATGGCAGACCTGTTTTGTCCTTTTTCATTTTGCTGATCATCAGCTCGGCTGATTTAACAGCCTGTTCTTTCTTTTTGAAGCCCTCATCGGTAGGTAATACCGGGATGCGCTCCTGGTGGATAGTGATAACACTATCCACCAGGATGTTGTAGCCCCATCCCTTAGTACCTTGAAAAACTTCGTAGCTGTAGGTATGCCTGTTGGTATTTTTTGCAAATGCTAATATTAGTATAGTAACCGAAATAACAGCAGCTACGCAGATTACAATAGTATTATGTTTCTTATTACTAGTCATTATCAACTTGTTCGTCGTTGGGGTGCCATTCCATACAAGTACTCATTGCTGTAGCGCCGCTTAAGCCGGTGATCACAAAACCACGATCGCTCAGTACGAAAGCTACTGCACTTGCACGTTGAGTACCTTCAAATGCTGTTTTTTGTTTCCAGGTATCATCAGTATCGTTGTATTCCCAGGTAGTGCTCAGGTTAGAGCCATTGGTACCAGTGGTGAGGTAACCTTTACCGCCCTGTACAAAAGCAACACCATTGTAGCGGGGGATGCTTGTGTAATCGTCATCGTAAGAGTCGTCAGAGAAGTTATAGATCTTTCTCATTTCTTTCCATTCGTTGTTCACATCGTCATATCTCCACATATCCTGCAGAACAGTACCGCTGTTGTTACCAGAAACGATATAAGCCTTGCTGTTCAATACAAAAGATTGTGCAGAGTAGCGTTTGCTACCGCTTAAAGAAGCCTTCTGAGTCCAGGAACCGGAACCAGCAGGGTTAAACTGCCACAGATCCAGCATAGAGCTACCGTTGTAACCGCAGGTAACATATCCTAAATTGTTTAATGTAAAGGCAGAAGCTTCCTGGCGGCCGTCTTTACCGTTTACAGCAGGCATATCGGTTTTCTGAGTCCATGTACCAGAGCCTGTAGAAGGATCATATTCCCAAAAATCTTTCAGGTAGTTAACACCATCATTTCCGGTACCTACATAACCTTTGCTACCAATGCTGAAAGCTACAGCAGAGATCCTGCTACCAGCAGCGGCAGGCATAGAAGTCATTGATTGCCAGTATTTAGTGGTGAGACTGAATCTCCACAAATCGTTGAATTTTGTTTTATTAGTGCCCCCGGTAGCAATATAAGCGTAGTCGCCAATGATAAAACTAACTGCCTCTCCCCTGTCATCACCTCCAAAGTCGGCAGCAGAAGTCCAGTTTCCAAGTAATTCAGTGGTACTGGATTTAGAGCAGCTCTCGGTAAGCAAAACAGAGGTCCCAATCATGGCAATACCCAATAAATACGCATTTGCTTTTCTCATAAAAAAAGAATGATTTTTGATAAAAGTATTTTCAAACTGTCAGAAAGGTATCCTAAAATAGATTAACGACGCAAATTTGAAGATAATTAAGCTTTCTAAGTCTATAATTGACAAGTTTAATTTTTTTTTGACAAAAAGAGTTTCTTTTCAGTCTTTTGTATCCTTAAAATTGCATTTCGCAGATTATTCGGGCCTGATAATAGACTATAACAACTTATAGACCAGTAGCCGGAATATATTGCGCTATTATAAATTTTTACTTGCAAACAAATTTACATGTTTCATAAACAACCTGTTGCTTACCTGCTTTTGATGTGTGGGCTGTCTCTTTTTTTTACTTCGTGCTACAGAAAAACCATCGATCTACAGGGAGACTCACCCAATAGCTATACAGGAATTGTCCGCATAGACACTGTTGAGCCGATACTTTCTACCGTACTGCTGGACTCATTTGCTACTAACAGTAATACGAAGTTTTATATGGGGCGCTATGTAGATCCGTATACCGGTACCATTACGGCCAAACCTTTTTTCCAGGTAAATATGCCTACCTCCATACCAGATATTTCTGACGATGCAGTGTATGATTCGCTGGTATTTATGTTAAAGCTTAGCAAATATTATTATGGTGACACCACCATTTCACAGACTGTTATTGTAAATGAGCTGGCCCAGGGGCTTGATTACAGCTACAATGATAAATTGTATAATACCAGCAGCTTTGCTATCAAACCCACTCCATTGGGATCAAAAACACAGAAGATTCGCCCTAGTGTAGATGATACAGTGGTGGTACGTCTCTCGGATGCCAAAGGATTGGAGCTATTTGCCAAATTGAAAGAGCGGAGCGGTGAATTTGATAACAGCGACCGGTTCCTGCAATACTTTAAAGGAGTGCAACTTGCTTTTGCCGGCACTGACAATAGTGGTATCTATGGTATCAGTGACTCCGCGAGTATTGTAAAAATGAGATTACACTATCATACCACTTTCCCGGCGAAAGAGGAGCTATATATTGATTTCCCCCGTGTAACCAATGATTTTGCCTTTACACAGATCCTGTCAGACCGTTCAGCTACTTTGTTACCCAACGGCATGTCGGGAACACTGAGTGGTATGCAGGAGGTCCCTTCTGAGTCAACAGCCAATATAGCCTACACGCAATCCGGTACAGGTATATTGATGAAGGCAACCTTCCCCAGCCTGAAAGGTATTTTACAACGTGAAGGTGTAACTACGCTATTGAAAGCTGAGTTTTTTGTAAGACCCGTACCTCAATCCTATGGTATAAGCGTATATACGCTTCCAAGTCATCTATACCTGGCGCAAACTTCTTCTACCAATCTTATAGGAAGTGCTTTATATGATTCTACCGGTTCGTCAGTAATGTATGAGGCTCCTGTTATTGATTACCTTTATGGAAGGGATACGTACTATCGTTTTAATGTAAGCTCATACATTAACACACTGTTGTTCTCGTCGTCTGTCCAGACTGACCAGGGCTTTTTTATACTGCAGGAAAACCCAACAAATGCTACTGTAATTGACAGGGGTGTTTTTGGAAATGCGAAGTATGGTACGCCTACAACAACCAATAAAGTGCAACTGGTATTACACGTTCTAACTGTTAATAAATAATTCATGACTGCTTATAAAAAGCCTCTCTGTTTACTGATAGCTGCTGTTGCGGGTTTAGGAATTTCTGAACTACGTGCGCAAAACCTCAGCAGCCCTTATTCTGTGTACGGCATCGGAGATATTGATCATAAAGCATATAACAGAACCAGTGGTATGGGTTCTACCGGTTTGGCAGTAAAGTCCAACACTTATATTATCAATAATAACCCTGCGGCTATTGCCGGTCTTGAACGTAGCTTTTATGTAATTGACCTGGGTGCTACGGGAGGGTTTACTACTTACAAAGGTGATCCTGTTAGTTCAAGTAGCGATAATACAAGTAAAGATTTTATCATCAAAAGACTGGCACTGGCTGTAAAACTTAATAAGTTCTGGGCTTCCAGCGTTGGTTTCAGGCAGTATAGTTATGTAAATTATTCTTTTTTGGGTAGCAAGTTTGTAGAAGGTTCTACCAGCAGTTATCCTACTGTATATACCGGCGATGGTGGGCTTAATGATTTTTACTGGACCAATGCTGTTTCACTTGGCAAGCATTTTAACCTTGGTGTAAAAGCTTCTTATCTTACCGGTTCTGTTGACCAGTCAGAGTCGTTTATAGAAGGTTCATCCAATGCTACTATCATCAGCAAGCAAAGTGACTACTACCATCATGTGCATCTTGAATATGGCGCACAGTTCTTTACCAATATTGCTAAGAAATGGGATATTGCAATAGGTGCAAAATATGTAAGAAAGATTAAGTTTTCTCCCGATCGTTCGCTGACTGTAACACAGAACAGCACTACTATTTATAGTGAGGACTTTCTTAAAACAGATGCGTTTACATTGCCTGATACTTATGGTATAGGTTTGGCTGTTACCAAAAACAATAAAATAACATTTGCTGCAGACTATACCTTTGAAAGATGGTCGGCGCTTAAACCCCGTATAGGTGGTTCTAACTGGTTAATGCAGGATGCTCACCGTGTTTCTGCCGGCCTTGAGTTTTCACGCCAGGTAGTGGTATGGAACCAACCGGTAGAAAAACGTTTCTTCCAGATCGGTGGTTTCTTCGATAACTCCGGCCTTACTGTAAGGGGCAATAGTATCAACAATATCGGTGGAACTATTGGCACTGGTGGTTCCTATCGTGGTTTATTGTACAACGTGGTACTGGAAGGCGGCACCCGTGGTACAAAAAGCAACGGTCTCATTAAAGAGAACTATGTGCAGTTAACATTCAACCTTTCTTACAGGGACTTCCTGGCCAGTAAAGGACGTAAATACAACTAACAGAAGATATTTGTATATAAGAAAAAAGCGGCTGTGTTAACACAGCCGCTTTTTTCTTATAGTTATTCCATTGAATAAAACAGCCCCTGAAGGTTATTCAGGGGCTGTTTGTATAATGATAGATTGTAGTTGAATTACTCTGCTGTGCCGGAATAGATATGTTCAATGACGTCATTGTATTTTTCCAGTATTACCTTTCTACGGAGGCTTAATTTAGGTGTCATTTCACCGGTGTTGATGCCCCAGTCATTGGGTAACAGCTCAAATTTTTTGATCTGCTCCACATGATTGAAGTCCTTGTTGTAGCTATCTATGGTTTCACGATACAGCTCTTTTACTTTCGGATCATGTACCAGGGTTTCCGGCGTAGTATCAGTAATACCTTGTTTGCGTGCCCAGTCTTTCAGGTTGTTAAATGCGGGAACGATGAGCGCACTGACAAACTTTTTGCCTGCACCTACTATCATGATCTGTTCTATAAATTCAGATTCTTTTACCTTATTCTCAATGGGCAGGGGTGCTACATATTTACCACCACTGGTTTTGAAGATCTCTTTTTTGCGGTCAGTAATCTTCAGGTATTTGCCTTCCACTATTTCACCAATATCACCGGTATGGTACCAGCCATCTGTCATGGCTTCGGCTGTAAGGTCAGGGCGTTTATAATAGCCCATCGTTACGTTAGGCCCCTTACAAAGGATCTCACCGTCTTCAGCAATTTTTACCTGCACGTCATCAATCAGGGGACCTACAGTGCCGAGTCTTCTCTCATCTTCGTTATACCTGTTTACGCTGATAACGGGCGAGGTTTCAGTAAGTCCGTATCCTTCCATAATAGGGATGCCGGCAGCTGTAAAAATGCGTATCAGTCTTACCTGGCAGGCGGCGCCACCGGAAACGATACAAAGCAGGTTGTTGCCCAATGCATCGCGCCATTTGCTGAAGATCAGCTTATCGGCAATGGCCATTTGCGTATTGAACCACGCACCCTGGTTTGTATTCAGTTCATAACGTGCTGCAAGGCCATGTGCCCAGAAGAACAGTTTCTTTTTAATGCCTGTCAGTTCTGACCCCTTGGTCATAATGCGCTCATATACTTTTTCAAGTAAGCGCGGTACGGTAGTGAACATGGTAGGCTTTACCTCTTTAAGGTTTTCACCGATGGTATCCATGCTTTCGGCATAATAAATAGAAGTGCCTTTGAACATGTACAGGTACGTGAGCATTCTTTCAAAAATGTGATTGAGCGGTAAAAAGCTCAGTGCCCGCATATTGTTGCCCGGAGGAAAACAAGGAATGCAGGCCAGTACATTGCTCAGTATATTATTGTGCGACAACATTACTCCCTTGGGAGTACCTGTGGTGCCGGAAGTGTAAATAATGGTGGCAAGATGGTGCGGTAGAATATTGTTGGCAATAGCATGTGCCTGTGCAATGGATGCCTCATCTGCCATGTCTGTAAGCTCCTTCCAGTAGCGGGCATTGGCTACATGCTCAAACGTAAAGACATCTTTGAGGGTAGGAACATTGTCTTTTATGCTCAGTACTTTGTGAAATAACTCTTCATCATTTACAAAGATCATTTTCACTGAGGCATCGGAGAGTACAAATTCAAGTTCGTGTACGTGAATGGTAGGATAAACAGGGACCAGTATAGCTCCGATCTGTTGCAGGGCCATATCCAGTATTACCCATTCGGGGCGGTTTTTACAAATGATAGCTACCTTGTCGCGGTTCTCATCGGTCATATCTCCGCAACTGATGCCTGCTTTCAGTAAGCCGGCGCTCAGGTTATCTACTAATTCTTTTATCTGCTGGGTGCTATAGGTTTTCCATTCGCCGTTTTCTTTGGCGGCGAGCATATCCGGTAATGGATTTTTTTCCAGGTGGTATGCAATGCAATCAAATAATCTTCTGGGTTCGGTCATGGCAATCAATGTTAACTGTTTTTACAAATCAGCACGGGGCTGCAATTCCATTTCCATCGGGGTTGTTTGCAGTACTCCTCAATGTTCAATACTTCTCAAGTTAGCAAATAATGATGGCAGGAAAAAGCCGGCAATGCTACCGGTGTGTTAAAACAAAGGGTTACTTTGATGCTGTCTGGTAGTACTGGCCTACCGGTTGTTTAAACACACGATTGTGTTGAAAATAATCGAATTGTTTGTATTCTTCCTGGTGTGTTTTTGTCCAGTTTTCGTAAGCAGGTAAGTTGGCTGCCATGCCAAAGATCCATTGATTGTAAGCATCAAACATGCCGCTTTTCAGCAATTGCTGCTGGTATTCAAACAAACGGAAAGGTAAACCGGGAGAATATTTCTGGAACCAATCCAGTACAAACTTAGTGCGTATGGCAGAAAGGCTTTCAGGCGTAACACCATTGGAGGCGATATAACCTGTCTGTGATTTCATGATCTCCAGGTAAGCGCGGATAAAATCATTTTTAGTATCCTGACCTTTGGTCATATCAGCTTCTGTAAACAGCTTTTTGTAACCTTCCAGCAGCAGACCCTTCATCTCCGCGGTGCGTTTTGAATAGCTCTCAAGGTTTACAAAAACTTCACCGTACACTAGTCCCCATACTTTGTTGGTAGAGAAGAAATAATATTTGGCAGCATTGTAGTAGTTGCCGGAAAAGCCAGGGTCCTGCTCAATACCTTTCTCCCATTGTTGTACAGCAGGAATAAAGTCGCTTTTGCTCCACAGCATTTCGCCGTATTCGTTGTATAAGGCACCACTGCCCGGGAATTTCTTAATAGCAGTCTTGTACATTTTCTCGCAATCCTTTCTTTCCTCAATGGCTTTGTAGATCATGCCGAGGATCTGGAAGCTCTGCACATCTGCATCTTTGCGATCCTGGAATGGTTTTGCTACACCCAGCGCATGTACATAGTCACGATTAAGGTAATAGGCAAATGCAAGGTCCTTCTGTAATTCAAGGTTATTGGGATCTGTTTGCAGGCCCCTGTTCAGCAACAGGATGGCATTGGAATAATCGCCCTGGCGAATAAAGCCTTTAGCTTTTTCCTGGATAGCTTTGGGGTCCTGCTCCTGTGCAGAAACTACATGAGCAGATAACAGTAAAAGGCCTGCGAATAGTAATTTTTTCATATCTGTAAAGATAAGTGATTAGCTCTTTTTTAACACGGGCTGTGTGTTAAAGTTCAATCCTATACAATTCGCAGGCCATTACCTGTTTATAGCCTATTGGCTATTCGTAGATCAGGTGTGTCAGTAATCCATCGCGCAGCTTGGGTTCAAACCAGGTGCTTTTGGGAGGCATTACATTACCGCTGTCGGCAATGTCAAACAATTGCTGGATGGTAACAGGATGCAGGCTAAACGCAACTTTCATCTCACCACTGTTTACACGTTTTTCCAGCTCCCCAAGTCCGCGGATGCCGCCTACAAAATCAATTCTTTTATCGGTACGCTGGTCTTTAATGCCCAGCAGCTTATCCAGTACGTTGTTGGAAAGAATAGTTACATCTAATACGCCAATAGGGTCAGTAGTAAAAGTACCAGGTTTGCTGGTCAGCGTGTACCATTGGCCGGAAAGGTACATGCCGAACTGGTGCAACTCAGCAGGTGATACAGCTGTTTTTGCTTTTTCGATGGTGAAGGTTTCCTGCAGTTTTTCCAGCAATTCAGCTTCGGTCAACCCATTCAGATCCTTTACCACACGGTTGTAGTCCATAATGTATAATTGATCCGAAGGGAAAAGGGTGGTCAGGAAATAGCTGGCATTATCATGAGCTTTTGTGCCTAATCCTTTGCGCACCTTGGCGGCAGATGCTGCACGGTGATGCCCGTCTGCAATATAAGTGCAGGGTACCTCTGTGCTAAACAGCTTGCTGATGGATTGGATAGTATTGTCGTCATTTACTACCCAGATAGTGTGGCTGATATTATCATCAGCAGTAAACTCATAACCGGGCTTGTGTGTATTTTTCCATTGTTCTACAATGGCATCAATAGCTGCAAGACTTCTGTAGGCAAGAAATACATTACCGGTTTGTGCACCGGTAGTGGTAATATGATTAATACGGTCCTGCTCTTTTTCAGGACGGGTAAATTCGTGCTTTTTGATGATGTCCTTTTCATAATCATCAACAGAACTTACACAAACAAGTCCTGTCTGACTGCGGCCATTCATTACCAGCTGGTAAATGTAATAGCAGGCTTTATCTTCTCTGAACAATACACCACGTTGTATAAAAGCGCTCAGATTTTCTTTTGCTTTATCATACACGGGTTGGCTATGAATATCTGTATTGGCAGGCAGATCAATTTCTGATTTGGTAATATGCAGAAACGAATCAGGATTGCCGGCAGCCTCTTCTCTTGCTTCTGCAGAGTTCAATACATCATACGGACGGGATGCTACCTGCTTTGCCCGTGCAGGCTCAGGGCGTAATGCTTTGAAAGGTTTGATAGTGGTCATTGTTGAAATTTGTTTCCGTTTGGTTAATCTTTCTGTATGATGTTGTTTACCCTTTTCGTTGTGCAAAATCTTTCATCAGGTCTGTAAGTACCTCTACACTGCTTAATGGCAGTGCATTGTACATTGATACACGGAAGCCACCTACACTGCGGTGTCCTTTTACGCCTATCATGTTATGCTGTTTGCAAAGTGCGCTGAACTCTTTCTCCAGGTCCTGGTTCTCCATTACAAAGCAGGCGTTCATCTTACTGCGGTCCTCCTTTGCTACCGTACCTTTAAACACCGGATTGGCATCAATGGTACTATACAGCAGGTCAGCTTTCTGGTTATTTATTTTTTCAATGGCTGTTACTCCTCCCTGCTCCTTAAGCCAGCGTAGCGTGAGCATACACACATATACCGCAAAAACAGGCGGGGTATTCAGCATAGAACCGTTTTCGATATGATTACGGTAATCCATCATGGTAGGCAGTTTGCGATTAACCTTACCGAGAATGTTCTTATTGATCACTACCAGGTTTACGCCTGCTGCGCCCACGTTCTTTTGTGCACCTGCATAGATCAGGTCGTATTTGTTGAAATCAACAGAACGGCTCAGTATATCGCTGCTCATATCTGCTACCAGTGGTACACCAGTCTCATAAAAGGGGGAGAGGTCCTGCCATTGCGTACCATAAATGGTATTGTTGGTAGTAATGTGCAGGTATTTGGCTGTTTTGGGAACTATAAATTGTTTGGGCAGGTAAGTGTAGTTAGCTTCTTTTGAACTGCATACTACTTCCACATGACCATAGAGCTTTGCTTCTTTAATGGCTTTGGCTCCCCATACACCAGTATCAGTATAGGCTGCTATTTCATTTTCATCCAGCAGGTTCATGGGTACCTGGAAAAACTGAGTGGATGCACCACCATGCAGAAATACTACTTCATGATCATTATCCAGTTGCATCAACTCCTTCGACAATGACAGTGCTTCATCCATTACAGCCTGGAACAGATCGGTGCGGTGACCAATTTTCAGGATCGATAAACCGGTGTTATTGTAATTCAGAATAGCCTGGCTGGCCTGTTCAAACACAGTAGCGGGCAAAATACTGGGACCTGCATTGAAATTGTGAATCGTTGATTTCATTATATCCGGGATATGAAGTTAGAAAGAGGTGCAAAAGTATTCAATTCGCCGCTTAAAGCCGCTTGAATTTTAATCTCCATACCTGAATATTATCTAAAAAAAGACCCCAATGGTTGAATATTGGCTACTTACATGTAAAAAATACTGTATGAAATTTAATAGAAGTTGTGCTGCTTTTGTCCACTTAATCACATATTTTTCCTTTAATGGCACTGCTTTTCCATTGCTGCTCCAGTTCGCGGAAAGCAGCAGAGTCCTGCGCCGAAAAAGTAACAGGCGATAATTGTTTCAGGTCGGGCTGGCCTGCATTTATCCAGGCTGTGTACCAGAAAGATGCTACGGCATAGATCGATTGCCGCATTCTTCTTTGCACCATATCATTCAGGCTGTCGTGATAAGCAACAGTGTAAGCTGTAGAATATTGTTTAACCAGCTGACCATTCCGTTCTTCAAACGCAAAGCGGCCGTCAGGCGAAAACTGCCGGCTTAATTTCTTTTCTGTGGTCAGCACAGTGTCTGCAGCGGCAGCACTTTCCAATACCCGCAGCCATGTAAAGTGTAAGGGGTTGTTCATGTAATGAGCTTTGTCCATAAAAAAATCCCAGTTGGTGGCAGCCAGTTTTTCCGGTATCCTCGATTCCCAAAAGCCATGGATACCACGCTGATCGGTCAGTTGCCCGTTGTGATTGCTACAGGCGTGCAGGGGCACATGTGCATCTGCTATGTAATGACCGATCTCCGCAGAGAACTTTAAGATGGAAGCTGCATTACGTTCTTCAAAGGCGTGGGTAAGGCGGCGCAGCATGATCTGTATCCACCACGGAACAATGCCATAGGCAGTAAGCGTATCGGCTGAATATTTTGCAACCGCATTTAGCCATTCGCGAGGCAACGAATCATAAGGATAGGCACCATACCTGTCAATGTCTATATAATGTCTTGCACCTTCGGTGGCTACTACATAGCGGCGTTTATCGGGGTCTACCGCATGTTCGGCTAAAAAAGGCTGATAAGGCTTGTAAAATGCCAGCATTTCGGGTGGCAACAGAAAAACAGCGTAGTAATTAATCTGGCGATGTGCATAAAAGCCCCAGCAGAAAGCAGCCTGGTGCAGGGCCAGCAACAACAGCAATAGCAGTAGTTTCATAGATATTGGTGATTCTGAAAAACATAAATACGAAACTAACTGTAACGATTGCCTGACTGTTGAATGGTTTGATCAATATATCAGCAGGTTTGCAAACAATCAAACTGCCTAGCTATTATGCAATCCCTGCATTTACTGTGAGTGCTTCGTATCCTCTTCTTCAATTTCTGTTACACCACCAGAGATGGCAAACTTCATGGCGTCTGTAGAACTGATATCGGTTAGCAGGCGTACGCGGTCGCGTTTTACAAAATAGAGCCTGCCTGTAAAGGCGTATGATTGGGGAATATATACTGCAACATGTTCCTGCAAGCCAAACTCTGCCAGTTCCTGTTGTGTGATGAAACCAATTTGCCAAACGTCGGGCGATTCCACACTTACCAATACTGATTTATCAAACTTTCTTTTGTTGCCTGCAAAAGCTTCAAAGAAATCCTTGATAGTAGAATAGATCAGCTTAATACCCGGAGTGCGCTCCAGTATTTTATCAAACAGTTCTACCAACCGGCTTACTACAAAGGAGGGGGAAATATAACCTACGAGGATCACGATCAGCATCACCAGTATAAAACCTAACCCGGGATAGCGGGCAGGCTTGCCCTGTTCGTCTGTAAGCAGGTGAGGAAAAATATTGCCAATCAGGCCAGGTAAAATGCCATCAATAAAATTGAACAGCGCTGTTACTGCGTAAATGGTAATAGCGATAGGTGCAAGGATAATGAGTCCCTGCAGAAAGTATTGAAAAGTCTTTTTAAGTACCTGTTGCATCTTCATAGGCCATAGTTGGAGATTCAAAATTACTTAGCAACAGGGTGTTGTAAAAATATGTAGGCGAAAATTATCGTAAACAGTTGTTGCCGGATCTCCGGCACAGGATTTTAGATATTAGTGTTTGCTGTTATTTGATGCTGTGGGAGCAACTTGCCAGCAGTCAATGGTTAAAGCAATATAATTTCCGGTTCCGTGCTGATATTGTCCGGTTCATTCCCGGTTTTCGGTGAAAATGGCCAAAAATCCAGCCGGAAACTTTCGTTACGAAAAAAGTTTCCATAGTTTTGACCCCGAATTATGACAATGAATGAAACCTCTTCCAGGGACCGTATAAGGCATAAAGCTGATGAGCTTTTTATGCGGTATGGCATCCGGTCGGTATCAATGGACGATATCGCTTCACAGTTGGGCATGTCCAAAAAAACCATTTACCAGTTCTTTTCAGATAAGGACGACTTGGTAGATGCGGTGGTAGACAGCCACCTGGTATTAATGGAAACCGACTGTGTTCGTTGTAAGCAGGATGCCGCTGATGCTGTAGAAGAAATTGTGCTGACGCTTGATTACCTGGTAGATATGTGCAATAGTATTAACCCCATGGTTTTGTATGACCTGGAAAAATTTCATTTCCGCGCCTTTCAGAAATTCCAGGAGCATAAAAGCAAATTCCTCTACCGTACCATACAGGAAAATATAGAATGGGGTATCAGGGATGGATTATACAGGTCGGAGATCAATGTGGACATACTGGCCAAGTTCAGGCTGGAGACGATGCTGATGGCTTTTAATGTTGATCTTTTTCCGCCATCCAAATACAACTTTTCTGATGTGTGTGGGGCTATCCTGGAGCATTTTCTATACGGGCTTGTGTCACGGAAAGGATACGACCTCACCCTGCAATACCAACATAACCGAACCAATAAATCAATACAAGATGCAAAGATTAAGTAAGCTTACAATGCTGGTGCTGTGCACTGTGCTGGCCTTGCCGGGCATGGCGCAGGAAGTACACCGGTTTTCTGTAAGAGAATGTATAGAGTATGCCAGGCAAAACAACCTGCAGGTAAAGAATGCCCTGCTCGATATCCAGATCCAGGAGCAAAGCAATAGAGGTACTACTTCTGCTGCGCTGCCTTCATTGAGCGCCTCTGGTTCTTTCACCGATTATTTTAAGGTGCCTATCATGGTGGTACCTGGTGAATTTTTTGGAAGACCCGGTGAAAAATTGCCGGTGAGCTTTCAAACCAAGTACAATACTACCGGAAGCATAAACCTGCGCCAGGTGTTATTTGACGGGCAGGTGTTTGTTGGGTTGCAGGCGCGTGCTACTTCTATTGAATTCAGGAAGAAGAATTACGAAGTAACCGAAGAGGCCATCGCTACCAATATTTACAAAGTGTATTACCAACTGGCCGCCAGTAAAACACAGATCTCCTTACTGGATGCCAATATTGAGCGTGCAACAAAGCTGCATCATGATGCCTCCGTAATGCACCAGAATGGTTTTGCGGAGCAACTGGATGTAGACCGTGCCGCGGTGCAACTGGCCAATCTCGAAACAGAAAAGCAAAAACTACTGAATACGATCGCTAATGGTAACGTTGGGTTAAAATTCCTGATCGGTATGCCTGTTAAAGATTCACTTGTAGTTACTGCTACTGTTACAGAAGATGAGATCAAGAATGGCATGCTCGATAGCAGCTACGCCTATACTGACAGGCTCGATTACCAGTCAACACAGCTAACGCAAAAACTGAACGAGTACAATGTAAAACGTTACAAGCTCAGTTACTGGCCTTCTGTAAACTTAAATGGTTCTTATTCCAAGAACTGGTTCAGTGACAAGTTTGATATGTTTGGAAAAAGTGACTGGTATACCACACTCTACCTGGGACTGGGAGTATCATTCTCCATCTTTGATGGATTTGCGAAAGATGCCAGCATTAAACAGGCAAAACTGGAGCTGCAACAAACTACCAACAGGCTGGATGACCTGAAAAACTCCATCGACAATGAGGTAACACAGGCTTTGAATACCTATCGCTCAGCGGTAATAACACTCGATCTGCAGAAGAAGAACAGGACGCTGGCTGAGAGTGTGTATAACCAGACAAAGAAGAAATATGAATCGGGCCTTGCTTCCAACACCGATCTTACCAATACACAAACAGAGTTGCGTAATGCTGAAACAAGTTATATCAGCGCTATGTACGATGCCATTGTTGCAAAAATTGATTATTTAAAAGCGATCGGGAAGCTGCCCCGTTAAACGATAACCACAACCAATCATTATAAAAACGTTTTTATGCAAAAGTCAATACAGATAATGTTTGTTGTAACCACGGCTGCATTACTTGCTGCCTGCGGAGCATCAAACAAAACGGATGAAGTTGCCAAGAAGAAAGCAAGACTGGAAGAAGTAAAAAAAGAGCAGGCTAAACTAACAGATGAAGCAAGTAAGCTGGAAGCTGATATTGCCAAACTTGATCCTGCTTCAGCGAAAGTTGAAAAGGCAAAATTGATCAATACAAGCCTTGTTGCGCTGGCTCCGTTTACGCATTATATAGATCTGCAGGGTAAAATTGAAGCAGAGAATATTGCTTATGTAACCCCGCGCGGAGCAGGTGGTCAGGTAAAAGCCATCTATGTAAAACAAGGTGATTTTGTTAATAAAGGAAAATTGTTACTGAAGTTGGACGATGTTACTGCGCTCAGGCAACTTGAGCAGTTAAACGTGCAATTAGGTCTTCAGAAAACCTTGTATGAACGCCGCAAAAATCTGTGGGATCAGAAAATAGGCACCGAAGTAGATGTATTGACTGCAAAAAATACGGTAGACAATCTCAATAAACAGATTGAACTGGCCAAAGAGCAATTAGAGATGACCAATGTATACGCAGAAATGAGTGGTGTGGCTGATATGGTAAACATTAGGGTAGGCGAGTTTTTTACAGCAGCTAGTGCAGGTACCCTGGGTATTACCATTGTAAACACTTCCGACTTAAAAGTAACAGCTAATGTCCCTGAAAATTACATCAGTAATGTAAAAGAAGGCTCCCTGTTGCAGATTGTATTTCCTGATATGGATGATAAAAAGCTTACAGCTAAAGTAAACACCGTTGGTAAAACCATTAATGCAGACGCACGCTCATTTTATATACAGGCTCATTTACCACATGATAAAGACCTGAAACCCGGACAAATTGCATTAACCCGTATCCAGGATTATTATGCTGCTGCTGCTTTAACTGTACCTGTAAATACATTGCAGACAGACGATAAAGGAAAGTTTGTATTGGTAGCTGTAAAAGAAAATGGCAGACTGGTAGCTAAAAAGAAATATGTAACAGAAGGCTTAATGTACGGTGATAAAGTTGAAATCAAAAGCGGTCTGGATACTGGTGATGCAGTAATAACAGAAGGTTTCCAGGGACTGTATGAAGGTCAGTTGGTGACCACTGCTTAATACACCCTTGCTTTGAAGAAGGTTGCAATATGTTGCAGCCAGGCATGGCAGTAACTGCCCCGAAGGCAGAAACAGGCTACTGAATATTCAAAACTATTTTATGAGTGCATTAGAAAATTTCACAGGAAAGTTTAAGCAGTTTAAACCCACTTCCTGGAGTATCAATAATAAAACATCTGTTTACCTCTTAATGCTTATTGTAAGTATATGGGGGGTAACACAGTTCATCACCACGCCTAAAGAACAATTTCCGGATGTGGTAATACCTACCATTTATGTACAAACCATTTATGTAGGTAACTCTCCAAAAGATATTGAGAACCTGGTAACACGCCCTATCGAAAAACAGATCAAGGGTATTACCGGCGCCAAGATCAATAAATTTACCAGTACTTCTCAACAGGATTATTCTGCTATTATTGTAGAGTTCGACACCAAGGTGAAAACCGAAGTGGGCCTGCAGAAGGTAAAAGATGCGGTGGATAAAGCCAAACAGGATTTACCTACAGACCTTACCGAAGAACCTACCGTACTGGAAGTTAGTTTGTCTGACATGCCGGTAATGTATGTAAACATCAGTGGTAATTATGATCAGCAGCGTTTGAAAAAATTTGCTGATGATATGAAAGACAGGCTGGAAGATCTTTCGCAGATCAACCGTGTAGATATTGTTGGTGCACCTGAAAGAGAGTTCCAGATAAATGTAGATAACTATCGCATGCAGGGTGCAGGCATTACTTTCGATGATATTGCCAATGCCGTATCCCGTGAAAATATGGATATTTCGGGTGGTTTGCTGGATGTAGGCAATATGAAACGCAGCCTGCAATTGAAAGGCCAGTTTAAAACTGCTTTTGATATCCAGAAAGTAATTGTGCGCAATGGTAAAGGAGCACCTATTTACCTGAAAGATATTGCTACCATTAAAGATACCATCAAAGAGCGCGAAAGCTATGCGCGCCTGGATGGTAAGAACGTAGTAACGCTGAATATTATCAAGCGTTCCGGTGAAAACCTGATCGAGACCAGTGATGATGTGAAGGCTGCTGTAAAAGAAATGAAAGAGCAGTTTCCGAAAGACCTGGATATGGTGATTACCGGTGACCTGAGTGCGAAAACAAGAACTTCGTTCAATGACCTGGTAAACTCAATTGTGATCGGGTTTATCCTGGTATTGATCATCCTGATGTTCTTCATGGGTGTCGTGAATGCGTTTTTTGTGGCCCTGTCGGTACCGTTGAGTATGTTTGTAGCCTTTGTGTTTTTACCTACAGCCGGCGTTATTATAGGCGGCAATGTAACACTCAACTTTATAGTACTGTTTGCGCTGCTGTTTGGCCTGGGTATTATTGTGGATGACGCCATTGTGGTAATTGAAAATACGCACCGCATCTTTATGGAAGGTCGCGGAAAGATCAATGCGGCACAGTCTGCAAAAATGGCTGCGGGAGAAGTATTCATTCCTGTATTAGCTGGTACGCTTACCACGCTGGCCCCTTTCTTCCCGTTACTCTTCTGGCCGGGTATTATTGGTAAGTTCATGATTTACCTGCCGGCAATGCTCATCTTTACATTGACAGCTTCGCTGATCGTGGCGTTTATCATGAACCCGGTATTTGCGGTAGACTTTATGTCGCACGAAGAAGGACATGGTACTTCTAAAACTGCCATGTTCAAAAAGCCCGGTTTCTGGATTGCACTCGGCATATCAATCATGATGATCTTAACCGGCTTTGCTGTTAAAGATCAGTATGTGACTGAAGAAGCTGGTCATAATATGTATTTCTTCTGGGGCAACCTGGTGTTGTGTATTTTAATACTGATCATTTTCAACAAATTTGTACTGGACCGTGTTATACATAGTTTTCAGAACAGGGTATTGCCCTGGATCATGGGCCACTATGAAACCTTGCTGCGCTGGGCGCTGAAAGGATGGAGGCCAGCCTGGTTGCTGATTGCTACCATTGGTTTGCTGATTCTTTCGTTCGTGGTCTTTATCGGCTCTGTTTCTTCTGGTCGTAACCAGGTGGTATTTTTCCCGCAGGGTGATCCCAACCAGGTATACGTATACCTGAAATTGCCGGTAGGAACTTCTGTTGATTATACTGATTCTGTTACCCGTACACTTGAGAAAAAAGTATTTCATATCCTGGATATGGACAACGGTAAAAAGAACCCGTTAGTAGAAAGTGTGATTGCCAACGTTGCAGTTGGTGCAGCTGACCCTAACAGTGGCGATAGAAGTACACGTAGTGAGCTGGGACGTATACAGGTTTCGTTTGTGGAATTTGAAAAACGCGATGGTAAAGCAACAAGACCCTATCTTGATTCTATCCGTTCTGCGTTGAAAGGTATTCCCGGTGCTGAAATTTCAGTAGACCAGGAACAGAGTGGTCCGCCAACAGATCCGCCTATCAATATTGAAATCGCCAGTGAAGATTTTGATAACCTTATCAAGACAGCCGTATCGCTTAAAAACTATCTTGATTCCCTGCAGGTATCAGGTGTAGAAGAGTTGAAAATGGATGTAGATCTGACCAATCCGGAGATCAGTTTAACTGTAGACAGAGAAAGAGCGATGATTGAAGGTGTTTCTTCTGCACAGATTGGCCAGCAGATCAGAACGGCCTTGTTTGGTCGTGAGGTATCGAAGATAAAAGAAGGCAAAGAAGAATATAAGATACAGCTTCGTAACAATGACGTACAGCGTAAAAACCTGACGGAATTGTTGAATATGAAGATCTATTTCAGAGATATGGCTTCAGGTGGTTTCAAAAGCATTCCCATCAGCAACCTGGTAAAAGTCGATCTGACCAGTACATTGGGTAGTGTAAAAAGAAAGAACCAGAAACGCCTGATCACGTTACGCTCAAATGTATTATCAGGTTATACGCCTACAGCAGTAAACCAGGTATTGACACAAAAGATCAGCCAGTTTAAAGGAAAAGAAGATGGTGTTACCATCAAACAAACCGGTGAAGGTGAGCAGATGGCAGAAACAGTAAGTTTCCTTGGTAAAGCATTGATCCTGGCACTCATGTTCATCCTGGTGATCCTTGTAATGCAGTTTAACTCTATCAGTAAGTCGGTGATCATTCTTACTGAGATTATATTTAGTATCATCGGTGTGTTGCTGGGTTTTGTGATCACGGGTATGACAGTGTCTGGTATTATGACTGGTTTAGGTATCGTTGGTCTGGCTGGTATTGTGGTGAAGAATGGTATCCTGGTAATTGAGTTTACAGATGAGTTGCGCTCGCGTGGCGTGCGTACACGTGAAGCGATAGTGCAGGCGGGTAAAACACGTATTATTCCTGTATTGCTTACGGCTGTGGCCGTGATCTTAGGTCTGATACCACTGGCAGTTGGTTTCAATATCAACTTCATTACCATGCTTGCTGAGCTTAATCCGCATATCTACTTCGGTGGTGATAATGCGGTGTTCTGGAAGCCGCTTTCATGGACAATCATCTTTGGTGTAATGTTCGCATTCTTTATGACATTGATCATTGTTCCAAGTATGTACCTGATAGCGGAACGCCTGCGTAGACCAATGCGTCGTCACTTTGGTGGTAAATGGGTTTCATTTATGGGAATTCCGCCACTTACATTCATCTTCCTGATCCTTATGTTGCCAATTACGCTGATACGTCATGCAGTTGAAAAGGCACGCAGAAGAAGAAAATTACAAGGTCAAAAGGTCAACGAAGCTTTTATAGGCAGTTGGTTCTGATAGACGAGATTTAAATTAGGTTGGTTTAGGTTAAGCCGTCCTGTTGCATGTATTTGCTTCGGGATGGCTTTTTTAATGTACGGATTTTCTGATGTGCAAATGGGCAAATGAAGAATGCGGGGTAATTAGTAACGGATATAAAAGGCGAGGTCGTCTCATAAGTATGAGACGACCTCGCCTTTTATTAATTCTAACATTAGCTAATTATCACATCCGCTTATTAGAATCCTCTTCTCTGAGTAGGATTACCTTCTGTATCCAGTTCCACAATTTCATAACCCAGTCTTTGTAGCTTTTGTAAGATCAGGGCTTTATCACCAACCAGCAGGATATTCATTTTGCCGGCATCAATATATTTTTTAGACAGTACATCAATATCCTGTTTGGTGATGCCACTCAGGATAGCATTTTGTTTTTTTACATAGTCAGCAGACAGGTTATACTGCTGTATACGACCAATGAAAGATGCTTTCTGCAGGCTTGTTTCGTAGTTACGTGCATCACTCTGCCCGATAGAGTTTTTCATGAAAGCTATTTCTTCATTGGTAATACCGTCAGTACTGTAGTGTTTCAGCTCTTTCATTACTTCATACAAAGCACTATCTGTAGCGCTGGCTTTAATGCCGCTGCTGAAGGTGAAAGTGCCGGTGTATTTGTTACCTGCAAATCCACTACGTGCACCATAGGTCCAGCCTTTGTCTTCACGCAGGTTCAGGTTTACACGGCTGTTAAAGCTGCCACCCAGTGCATAGTTCATCAGTACTGATTTATAGTATTCGCCGGTTGCGTCATACGTTAAGCCGGTTACATAACCAACCCTGAACTCTGTTTGTGCAGCTTTAGGAACATCCACTACATAGATCTTTGTTTTTTCCACTGCCAGTGGAGCCGCCGGTTTAGGCAATGTAAATGAACGGTTAGGCAGTTTATTCAGGAAGCTCAGTTTAGGCAGGATCTCTGATTGTTTTACATCACCTACTATTACAACCTCTCCATCTTCAGAAGTGATGTATTTGTCGTAATAAGCCTGTATGTCGGCCAGTGTAATGTTTTTGATCGTTTCTGTAGTGCCTGATTCCGGGATACCCAGGATATTATTGGCGCCAAAGTTCAGTTTGTCGTAAACAGCAGTAGCTACAGCAGCAGGCTGGCTCTGACTGTTTTTAAGACGCTGTTCTAACTGGCGTTTGATACGGTCAAAGTCATCCTGGTTGAAAACAGGGTTGAACATTCTTTCTTCCAGCAATTGCAATGTCTTGTCTACATTCTTTTTCAGTGATTGGATGGTAAACACCACCGCGTCGTCTGTACTGTTGATGCCGATAGAGCTACCGATCTTTTCCAGCTCCAGGGATAACTGTTCGCTGGTAAAGTTCTTGGTGTCTTCGTTCATCATGCTGGCAAACAGGTTTACCCAACCTGCTTTGGTGAGGTCATTGCTTTCCAGCAAGCGGCCACCTTTCAGTGAAATGCTCACGGTAACCGTAGGGATCTCTGTGTTCTCTGTACCAATTACTTTGATCTTATTGGTAAGTGTATTGGTCCAGAACTCAGGAACTTTTACCACAGGGTTAGGTCCGCTGGCAGGAATTTTATTGCGATCAAAATTGTCTTTCGCTTTTACATATTTCAAACCGGCATAGCCATAGTCTGGTGCTTTGTAGTGCGATTGGTCAATGGTGTAGTTGTCCGGAGCAGCCTTCGCATCTTCCTGTCCTTTGGGAACCACGCTCAATACCTCACGGTTTTTGCCTTTGATGTACAGGTTGTACACACGCATTACCTCTTCTTTGGTAACGCCCTGGTACATGCTGATCAGTTTGCTCACCATGTTGGGGTTGCCGGCAAAGGTCTGGAATGCGGCCAGCTGGCTAACTTTTCCTGATACACTGGAAAGCCCGTTCACCAGGCGATTTTCATAACCGCTTTTAAATTTCTGGATGTCTTCGTCGGTAACACCTCTTTTCTCAAACTCAGCAAATGCTTCACCAACCAGTTTCTCCATCTCAGCCAGTGTTTTGCCGGGATAAGGAGTAATGCTTACTGAAAATTCACCGGCCAGTTCGCTGGCACCATTATTAGCACTTGCCTGTAAGGCTTTCTGTGTTTTAATGAGTGTTTGGTAAAGAACAGAGTTACGGTTGCCGCCGCCACCAAAACCACCGCCACGGCCACCACCGCCACCGCCGCCACCAAGCACCTGTGCAAGGCAGGCTAAAGCAGGTCCGTCAGCATGGTATTCGCGTACAGTAGGGTAAACAATGCGCAACTGGGGCACGCGTGCATAATTATCAACGTAGCTTACATAACGATCTTTGGTCAATACTACAGGCTCCAGTTTTACAGGAGTTACCTGAGGACCGCGGGGAATGGTGCCGAAATATTTTTCAGCGAGTTTCACTACATCAGCAGGTTTTACATCACCACCTACAGTGAGGGTAGCGTTGTTAGGACCATACCAGCGCAGGAAGAAATTTTTAAGGTCATTCACACTCACTTTATTCAGCTCCTCAACATAACCAATGGTAAGCCATGAATAAGGGTGTCCGTATGGATACAGGTTGCGTGCACTTACTTCGCCTGCCAGCCCGTAAGGCTGGTTATCGTAGTTCTGGCCTCTTTCATTTTTTACAGTAGCACGCTGTACCTCAAATTTCTGTTGGGTTACTGCATCCAGCAAAAAGCCCATGCGGTCGGCTTCCAGCCACAGCATTTTCTCCAGTTGATTACTGGGCACAGTTTCATAATAATTGGTGCGGTCGCGGTTGGTAGAACCATTCAGGGTACCACCGGCTTCGGTAACAATCTTAAAATGCTGTTCGTCACCAACGTGGTCACTTCCCTGGAACATCATGTGCTCAAAGAAGTGTGCAAAACCACTTTTGCCAATCTCTTCACGGGCCGAACCCACGTGATAAGTAACGTCTATGTGAACGATGGGATCGCTATGATCTTCATGCACCACCACTGTTAAACCATTAGGCAGTACATACTTCTCGTAAGGAATGATCAGTTCATCTCCATGTCGGGTAACTTTCTCTACCAGTTTTGCTTGTCCGGCTACATTGCCATAAAAGCAACAGAAAGCACCGGCAAGTACCAGTAAATGCTTTTTCATATCAGGGATGTTTAGTTAAAAAAGAAAGATACAATGTTAACTGAATAACTGCTGTAAGCCAAACCACTTATGACCGGTGGTTCCGGGCCGGGAAAGCAGATTCCGTTTTAGACGCCGGTAGGGCTCAAAACCTGCGATAGTATTGGTTAACAGCTACAAGTGTTTGTTAATAAACTGTAAAGGGTATTAAAGGAGGAATTCAATAATAATGCGGATCCTTTTGACGAGGATGGAATTTGTAACAAATTTGCTTTTTCAGCAACTAACAGAATACGGCATACAACCTGTCGTTATTATAAAAAATAAAATCATAGCTATATCATGCGCAACAATCATGAAATTGATTATCGTATTGTAGGTGAAGAAATGCAATACGTGGAAATAGAACTGGATCCTGCAGAAACTGCGGTTGCCGAAAGCGGCGCCTTTATGATGATGGATGATGGCATCCAGATGCAGACCATCTTTGGTGATGGTTCTCAGCCACAGCAGGGCCTTCTTGGTAAGCTGATGTCTGCCGGTAAACGAATGCTGGTAGGTGAAAGCCTTTTTATGACTGCGTTTACCAACGTAGGGCAGGGCAAAAAAAGAGTCAGCTTTGCTTCTCCCTATCCCGGTAAAATTATTCCGCTGGACCTGATGCGCCTGGGCGGTAAAGTAGTAGCGCAAAAAGATGCTTTTCTCTGTGCTGCCAAAGGTGTGAGTGTTGGTATTGAGTTTCAGCGTAAGCTGGGTACAGGTTTGTTTGGTGGTGAAGGCTTTATTCTTGAGAAGCTGGAAGGTGATGGAATGGCCTTTGTACACGCTGGTGGACACGTACTGGAGCGCGAGCTACAGCCCGGTGAATTGTTGAAAGTAGATACAGGCTGTCTGGTAGCCTATACACATACAGTTGATTATGATATCCAGTTTATAGGTGGTATCCGCAATTCTATTTTTGGTGGTGAAGGTTTGTTCTTTGCTACATTACGTGGTCCTGGTAAAGTATGGATCCAGACCTTGCCGATCAGCCGCCTGGCAGGCAGGATCTTAACCTACGGTACTGTTTCACGCAAAGAGGAAGGTAGCATACTGGGTGGTTTGGGCAATATGCTGGATGGCGATGGCTGGTAATTAGCTAATGTGCAGATTGATTGATCTGAGAATGCAGAGGCACCTAAAGAAGCAAAGTCGCAAAGCTTATTACTAAGTGAGATAAATAAAAAGCCGCTGAATTTCAGCGGCTTTCTTTATTGAATATTTTGAGTGTTTTACTTTCTGTCAGACAGTTTAGCCAGCAGGCGTAAAATTTCAAGATACAACCAGATAATGGTAACCATCAGGCCAAAAGCGCCATACCATTCCATGTACTTGGGTGCGCCGTGGTTTACTCCCTGCTCTATCATATCAAAGTCCAGTATCAGGTTCAATGCTGCTACTGCTACCACTATCAGGGAGAATACAATACCCATGGTAGTGCTCTGGTGGATCAGTGGCATCTGTACACCAAACATGCCCAGTACCCATGAAAGCAGGTAGAATACTGCAATACCTGCAGTAGCGATGAATATGATGGATTTGAATTTCTCAGTAGCTCTTATTACCTGGAATTTATAAAGCAGGAACATGGCGATTACAACACCAAAGGTTAAACCTACAGCCTGCATTACAATGCCGGGAGCTGTTTTTGCAAATGCAGCGCTATAAAAGGCAGAAATACCGCCTACAAAAACGCCTTCAGCCAACGCGTATAAAGGAGCAAGGAATGAAGCCCATTGCATTTTGAAGATGATGATCATTGCCAGTATTAAACCAACAATGGCAGAGCCAATGATCCAGGGACCAACATTCACATTTTCATTAAATGCTTTCCATGTAAATGAAGCAGCTGCGATCAATAGAACTGTCATCAGGCCAAACTTATTCAGTGTGCCTTTAACAGTCATTACATCAGTGTTCTGCAAACCGATGCTCTTGTCGAACATTTTTTCGCTAAGGGTTGGATTTCCGGATTTAAAGAGGTCCATAGTTATTCTGTTTATTTAAGTAATATACAACAATAAAAGTAAGTGCGAAATTGCAAACAGTTCAACCCGTTGCGCACATTTTAACGGTATTTTTAGTGAAGTATTACCTGCTCGTTCACTGAAACTTATAACTCAGCTTTATTTTTTCTGTGGGGGAGGTGTTGGACGACGGTCATCCTTTTTGGGAGGATGTGGCGGCCGTTTATCACGCTGTTCATTGCGATTGTTGTTATTAGGCTGTTGCTCTTTATTACGTTGTTCGTTACGCGGAGCATTACCACGATCGCGTGAATGCTGCTGCGGGCGCTGTTCGTTGTTGCCCGGGCGTTGCTGCTGCTGTTCAGGCTTATCCTGTCTGCGTTGTTGCGGCTGGTTCTGCTGCTGTTGCGGACGTGCACCGGAATGTTGTTTCTGAGGCTGTTGTTCCTTGCCTCCGAAACGGCGTTTTTTATCTGCTTTATCCAGCGAGCGAAGACTGATCTGCCCTACCACATCTACAAACTCCGGTTCTACTTCTTTGGGCTTGTTGCTGGTTACTTCCACTGCTTCCAGCTCATCAGGCGTAACTCCCTGGTAATTGAGTTGTTTTATTTTACGAACGCGCTCAATGGTCAGCGGGTATTGCTTGGAGCTATCAGGCAGAATATACCACATCAGGTTTTTGAAAATATCCTTTTTGATAAGGGTAGCTGTTCCTTTAGCTACCTGTATGGTTTCTGCATTATCAGGGAAATGCTGTAAAGCGTCAAGATAAGTATCAAGCTCATAATTGAGACAGCACTTTAACCTTCCGCACTGGCCACTCAGTTTGCTCTGGTTGATGGAAAGGTTCTGGTAGCGTGCCGCAGTGGTGTTCACTGATTTAAAATCGGTAAGCCAGGTACTGCAACACAGTTCGCGTCCGCAACTACCAACGCCACCTACTTTAGCAGCTTCCTGGCGGGCGCCGATCTGCCTCATTTCCACTTTTACCTTAAACTCGCGGGCATATATTTTGATCAGTTCACGAAAATCGACCCTGTCATCGGCAATGTAAAAAAAGGTGGCTTTGCGTCCATCGGCCTGGATCTCAACTTCTGAGATCTTCATTTCCAGGTTAAGCTGGCGGGCAATGGCACGGGCACGTATCAATGCTTCTTTTTCGCGGTCTTTATTCTGCTGCCAGATCTCAAGATCTTTATCTGTAGAACGACGCATTACTTTCTTGATCTCTGCGTCTGATTCGGGGATGCCTTTTTTCTTTAACTGAAGACGAACGATCTCACCGGTAAGGGTGATGGTTCCCACATCAAATCCACTTACACCCTCTACTGTTACCAGTTCGCCTTTTTCAAAGAGATGAACTGTAGTATTTCTGAAAAAGTCTTTTCTGCTACCGTTATTAAAACTCACCTCTACCACACGACACATATCACCTGCATCAGTAAGAGGCAGGTTTGAAAGCCAGTCGTAAACATTCATCCTGTTACATCCGCCTGTGCTGCAACCGCCGTTGCTTTTGCAACCCGCTACTTTTCCGCCTGTTGCTGTTCCACATGAACTACATCCCATTCGTATTGAAATTGACGATTGAATTAAAATTGTTTTGCCAGGCAAATGCAGCGGAAAGTAAAACGTAATTGGGTCACTCTTCAGCGGAAACACTTATACCAAAAGGCAATGTTGTTACAACATCAGTAAACAACATTCCTAAGCACACCTCTATTTTGCTGTCTGTCACCGGGAAAGGTTAAGACAGGCGTAACCAAATACTATATTGAAGTAAGATGACTCAATAATTTCTTCCACACAATTTCATCTGCTGCCGGCACCGGGCTGTCCTGTTCAGAACAGGCCGATATACAAATATAAGTTATTCAGGCAAAAAGGGCAGATGTTTCCGGGAACGCCGCTCAGGAGCTGTAGCACCATCCTGTTATCAGCTAAAGGAGGGGACCTGCTTTTTAGCTAAAATATGGTAGAGCTTGATGGTCAGGGCATGAAACAGCATTTTTGCGTTGGCATTGCGCTCCACGTAATAGGAGGCTTTGTCCAGCTCTTCAATGATGGCTTCCTGTTGCCCGAAATTAGCTATCTTATTCAGTCTCAATGCAAAATCACGTTCTGCATCCGGAATAGGGAAGCTTTCGCCCATCGCACGCAGGCGGATGGCCTGCTCCAGCAGGTGGTTAAAATAGCGTAAGAACTGCTTCTGCTTTTCACGGCCCAGTTTACTCACCTCGTCAATCCATTTTACCTGGGCAATGGGGCCATTTTTTAAAATAGCATTCAGCCAGTCGCGCAAATGCGCCTGCCAGTCTTCACCGGCATGCAGTACCAGTTGTAGTGCTTCCCGGTAATTGCCTGCAGCAATAGAGGCTGCCTGGCGGGCCTGCTCAGGAGGGGTACCCCGGGCTACCAGTGCTTCGGTAATATCTGCGGTTTCCAGTACCGGTATCTTAACCAGCTGGGTTCTTGATAAGATGGTTTGTAATACCAGTGAGTCATTTTCTGCAACCAGTATAAATAAGGTGTCTGGTGGCGGCTCCTCTATCAGCTTCAGTAGTTTATTGCCCTCATTGCCCAGGTATTCGGGCATCCAGAGCACCAGCACCTTGAAGCCGCTTTCGAAACTCTTCAGGTTCAGTTTGCGGATAATATCGTTACACTCCTGTGCGGTAATGTTGCCTTGCTTATTTTCTGCACCAATGGATTGCAGCCAATCGTACACATTGCCGTAAGGCTGTTTATTGATGAAAGTGCGCCATTCTGTAATATAATCTGTACTTACGGGTTTATCACCCGCCTTGCGTGGAATAACCGGGTAGGCAAAATGTATATCGGGGTGAACCAGTTGCTGGGCCTTGATACAGGATGCACATTGACCGCAGGCATCTGATGGCAATACTGCGGGTTCTGTAGCTGTCGGTTCATCTCCAAACAGGGATGGGCCGGCAGGCGGTGCGTTCCGGTTGGCGATCTTTTCGCACAATATATATTGCGCAAAAGCGGTTGCCAGTGATAATCCCCCACTGCCTTCTTTGCTTAAAAACAATAAAGCATGACTGATGCGGTTCTGCTGCACCATGCCGGTGAGCTGCTGTTTAATAGCTGATTGTCCAATAACATCCCTGAAAGACATGCGGCGAAGATAAGTAGGAAAGTCAAATACGGCACCAGGTTTCAGACCGCAGAAACGGGACGCTTAATAAAAATGCTGGCTCTAGGTACACCAGGACGATTAGTCGTGGTTTAGATGCAGGATTCTTCACTATCGTTTCATTTATAGTATGTTAAGTGACAGGTTTATTGGTAGTCTGCGAGCTGCCTGCTCCCGGCTTAGTAGGTATTTTCTTCGTACCAAACCCTTATTTTATGCGCTCTTAGGGCGAACAAATACCGAAGGAAATACGGACCAATACCGAAGCAATAGCGAAGGAATACCGAATAAAACCTATCCCAGTATAGGCGCCTTATACTGCAAAAGGTTAACAGAAAAGGGAGAATAATTCTAAAAGGGGGCGGGAGAAGTTTAACGGGTGGAGGCTGATCTGTTTTAAGATCCGGGTTTCGGGGCAGGCTATAAATATAAAAAAACCTCCTATGGAGAGGCCTTTTTATAACTTCCACTGCTGGTATTGCAGGGATGTGGTGTTGGTCTGGAGTTGAGGGGTTAACTCAAAACAGGGCCACATTAAAAAACATTTGTGGTCATCAGATAAGCAGTACAAAGATGGACACTTCTATAAGGTAGTTTGCTTTTTTTCGGTAAACCGGCGGAATTTGCCGATTACCGGTTGTATTTCTGCGATTGGATATTGCGGAAAATAACAACCCCGGTAGTTTATGTACCGGGGTTGCGCAGATCAGCTTATGCTATGCAATTAATTTAAATACTTCGTGATCTCTTCGCTGGTGGGCACCACTTTGCTTGGGAACACAGCAACCAGTTTGCCTTTTTCATCTACCAGGAATTTGGTAAAGTTCCATTTAATAGGATCCTGTACACCCAGTTTACCAGCTTCCTCTACCAGGTACTTAAACAAAGGATGGATATCATCACCTTTCACGGAAACCTTTTCTGCCATCGGGAAACTTACACCGTAGTTCTTGGTGCAGAATTCTTTGATCTCAGTATTGGTACCGGGTTCCTGCTGTCCAAAGTTGTTTGCAGGAAATCCAATGATCACCAGTTTGTCTTTATACTGTTCGTACAGTTTTTCCAGGTCAGCATACTGTTTGGTATAGCCGCATTTAGAAGCTGTATTCACGATCAGGATCTTTTTTCCTTTGTATTGAGAGAAGTCGATAGAACCTCCATCGAGGGCTGGTACTTTAAAATCGTACAGTGACATGGCAACGGATAATACACCGGCCAGCAGTAATAAGCGTATCATGAATGTAGGTTTTACGTTAACAATCTACAGCAATTTAGGACGAATTGGCGAAAACATTGTTATCCGTACGTGAATGATGAGCAGTGGTAGGTGTTAAACTCCCAGGCTTTCAAAATCATTATTTTATTGGCGTTGGTAACATCCCAGGTCGGGTTTGGTGGCAGGGCGTGGGTTGCCATCCAGGTCAGTAGTAAGTGTGGTTGCTGTACCCTGTTGTAAAGCAGGAGAACTGGCCTTTAACCGGAAATCGTAATAGTGGCGTTGTACATCAATGCTATCAAATTCCGGGCTCTCGTTGGCTATAATGTTGGTATAGGTGCTATTGGCTGGGTTGGTTTTTACCCTCCACAGGCAGTTTTGAAAGTTAACGGCAAAGCTGGTATTGCCCTGTTTGCCGGTTACCACTTCATTTTCTACCGTACTGTTATCGCCCCAGAAAATACAGTTTACAAAAGAGGCTGTAAGGTTATCGGTATAGTAAACATTATCCTGTTTAACATAATCTGCCACAAACAATACCGGTTCTTTGTGTGTGATATAGCTGCTGGAATAGGTAGCAATAGTGGATTGGGCAAAATCATAATTACCACCGTAAGCAAGCACTACATTTTTACCACAATTGCTTACCAATGTATTTTGTGCGTGTATAGAGGTGCGTAAACCGTAGATGCCTACATCGTAACAGTTGTCTATAATACACTCGTTCAGCGACACTTTTTTATTGGCATTGATGGATGGCTGATCTACTACAATGCCCTGGTAAGCGTTTTTAACAATGGCATAATGAAGCACATTGTTCTTGCTCTGCCCCCTGAAATAGATACCGGGCCATGAAGCAGGATAGTCGCGGTAGGGATCATCTAGCCTGTCTCCCTGGAACACTACACGGGTACTGTCGTACTGTTCACCATTTACCTGCAAAGTACCATCTACAATAAACGGTGCATCTGCATGCAGGTAAATACGGGTTCCTTTTTGAATAGTTAAGGTAGCATTGGTATCAACCTGCAAACTTCCCAGTATCACATAAGGCTTTGTATTGGTCCAGGTTTGACTGCCTTGTACAAGACCGGAATGAATAAAGTTGGCATTTTGTCCCCAGGCGCTCAGCTTTACTTTACGTGTATTACCGTTGTAATCTATTTTAATGCTGTCTTCAATGATGAAAGGCAGGTTGGCGCTGGTAGGGTCGATCTTTACTGAAAGAAAAACGTACACACTGTCGTTGGCATCGATCTCCACATCCTGTACTGAAGGACCGGGAGTTCCGTCTACGTTTATTTTAAAATAAGAAGTACTGCCGCCTGCCAGTGTTACATTGCTCAGGCGCAGGCGTTGGTTATTGGTATTGTAAATGATGAAGTATTGAGTTACAGAACCGGTGGTGGTAAACACAGTATCGAAATGCAGGCTGTCTTCAGAAAGGTTTAGTGAAGCACTGCTGCTGGTAATAAATGAATCTTTTTTGCAGGCTGTTATGCTGCAGGCGACAATCAGTATCGTAACTACCAGTAATCTCATCTATTGCCAAAAATAAGTGTTTGAATGTTTCTAAAACGGAGAACCGGGTTTTTAATTGCAGTCATCTTACTGCAATAGCCATGGTAACAATGCTTAAACGGACATTGTGTGCCGCAAGTAATTGCTGTCCGCAGGCTTCCAGTGTGGCGCCGGTAGTTACCACATCGTCTACCAGCAACAGGTGTTTATTATTGATGTTTATACCCGGTAGCAGCTCAAATCGCCCTTCCATATTCTGCCAGCGTTCAATCCTGCTTTTCCCTGTTTGTGTACTGCTCATGGTACGACGCACTACTACATTGTTCCATACGGGTATCTGCAATATGCTGGCGATGCCTTTGCACAGCAGGGCCGATTGATTATAGGCTCTTTTGCGTTCGCGGGCGGCAAATAAAGGAAGAGGGATCAATGCATCTATATTGCTGAAACGATCAGAGCTGGTAATGGATACCCCGATCTGCTCACCGAAATAATAACCGAGTGCCTTATTACCCTGGTATTTTAACTGGTGCATCAGGTGCTGCAATAATGAGTCTTTGGTAAAGTAAAAATGACTGCTGGCTGCAACAAGCGGTAACCTGCCCCAGAAGATCTTCTCCACCGGGTTGTTGGCATGGCGGTGAAAATCAGTAACAGGCAAATGATTGATACAATGCAGGCAAAGTAGTTCTGTGGGTGCTATAAGATCATTGCCACATCCCGCACATACATGCGGAAAGAAAAGGTGCAGCAATGACCGCACGTATGGATGGTTTTTCATGCCGAATTAAGATGTAATGCGGCTACCCGGTGTGCTTAATTTGAAATTCTGTAGTTGAGACCGACCTACTCAATTATTATTGTTCATTACCTATTGCTTATTTAAAACAATAACTGGTAGATCTCTTCCACCTTACCCACGCTCACTACCTGTATATTGAATGATTGCTTGGGCAATCCTTTCTGGTTGTACCGTGAAATGAATATTTTTTCAAAGCCTAGTTTCTCCGCTTCAGCGATCCGCTGTTCAATACGGTTTACAGCACGTATTTCGCCACTCAGGCCCACTTCACCGGCAAAACAGGTAAGTGGTGGCAGTGGCACATCTTCATAAGAGCTCAGCAATGCGCAAAGTACAGCGAGATCAATAGAAGGGTCTTCTACTTTTAAACCACCGGCAATGTTCAGGAACACGTCTTTTACACCAAAATGAAAACCACCACGTTTTTCCAGTACAGCCAGTAACAATTGTAACCTGCGCAGATCGAAGCCTGATACAGTTCGTTGCGGAGTACCATAAACAGATTGGGTAACCAGTGCCTGCACTTCTATCAGCAGAGGACGCATTCCTTCAATAGTGGCAGATATGGCGATGCCGCTTAACTGATCTTCTTTTTGTGTGATCAGTATTTCGCTGGGATTGTTAACGCCACGCATACCGCTATTGGTCATTTCGTAAATACCCAACTCTGCGGTACTGCCAAAGCGGTTCTTGATAGTACGTAAAATGCGGTAGGCGTAATGACGATCACCTTCAAACTGCAATACAGTATCTACCATATGCTCCAGTACCTTGGGGCCTGCTATGCTGCCATCTTTGGTAATATGACCAATCAGGAATACAGGGGTATTGGTTTCCTTGGCAAAGCGTTGCATTTCTGCTGCTGATTCACGGATCTGTGAAATGCTGCCCGGTGATGAATCTATGTAAGGTGTTTGAATGGTTTGAATAGAGTCTACAATCACCAGGTGTGGTTGCAGTTTCTTGATCTCTTTAAAAATGGTTTGGGTAGTGGTTTCTGTAAGCAGGTAAAAATTATCATTCTGAATATTCAGCCTGTCTGCACGCATTTTGATCTGCTGCTCGCTTTCCTCGCCACTGATGTAAAGTACTGTATGGTCTTTCAGTAATAAACCATTTTGCAGGAACAGTGTTGACTTACCGATACCGGGTTCACCGGCTATTAAAACAATACTGCCGGGTATAATACCGCCACCCAATACACGGTTCAGTTCAGCATCAGCAGTAACGATGCGCTTTTCTTCGCTGCTTACAACGTTGTTTAATGGAATGGTCTTTACAGATTTCCTGTCATCATCATCTTTCCAGGTGCTTTCCTTTTTTGAACTGTCTTTATGAAGCACTTCTTCAATAAAAGTATTCCAGTTGCCACATGATGGACACTTACCCAGCCATTTGGCACTTTCATAACCGCAGTTGGAACAGAAGAATGCAGTTTTAACTTTACTCATCGCGTAAAGGTAAGTTGTATGTTGATTGATTAAGGAGTAACCATGTTGCAGTTAATAAGTTGTTGCTATTATTCCGTTGTTTTTTTAATCATGTATATCACAACAGGTGATTAAACAGCATCCGGGTAATTTTAAAATCATGAACAACTGGTAAAGTTTATGCGTATAGCTTATGATGAAGAGGGGATATTTCTTATCATGAAAAAAGAGAAGAAAAAGTGTGGCAAAAAGAGATAAAAAAGGTGGTGAATTTCTGTAAAAGTAAAAGGGCCAACATTGCTGTTGACCCCTTACTTACTAACCCATTAAATTCTTGCACTAAATTACAAATTAGCGCCACATAACAAAATTATTTTTTGAGGGTGTGAATAAATTTTCGACCCATAGCGGTTATATTAAAGCGTGTTATAATAAGTCTGTAGTGTGTTGATAATCATTTATTTATGACTTGTTTAAAAGATGACAGGATAATCGCCGTGATAAAATGTCAGCCCCTGTGTTTCATCAACTTATCAGGTGACAAAACGGCTTCAAATTTTGATCATTCACGCCAAAAAATGCACCTTTTTTTGGACTGGTAATGAATTTGATCCTTTATTATATACCATCAAATTCTAAAGAAAATGACATCATCAATTTTTTTGGTTTCCATCCTCTTTTTGTTGATCAGTATGCTGGTTTCCGGGGTGCTGAAAAGTAAGTTTGCGGCCTACGCCAAAGTGCCCCTTTCCAACGGCATGTCCGGAAGCGAAATTGCGCGTAAAATGTTACAGGAGAATGGGATTTACGACGTCCAGGTAACTTCAACCAACGGTTTTTTGAGCGATCACTATAACCCGCTGACCAAAACTGTGAACCTGAGCGAGGATGTTTTCAACGGCCGGTCCATTGCCGCCGCCGCTGTGGCCGCCCATGAGTGCGGACACGCGGTTCAGCACGCAACCGGATACAGGTGGTTAATGCTCCGTAGCAGGTTGGTGCCGGTTGTTCAATTCAGTTCCGGCATTGTACAATGGGTTTTGCTTGTTGGTATTATAACTATTAAGTTTTTTCCACAATTGTTACTGGCTGGTATTGTGCTTTTTGCCCTCACTACCTTATTTTCAGTGATCACCCTGCCGGTGGAGTTTGATGCCAGCAGGAGGGCACTGGCCTGGTTAAACAAAACCCGCATTACCAATAGCGAAGAATATCCCAAGGCAAAAGATGCGCTGAAATGGGCAGCCATGACCTATGTGGTAGCAGCTCTGGCATCAATTGCCACCCTTGTTCAGTATATCCTGATCTTTCTTGGCAACAGCCGGAACCGTAATTAGTGATCTGAAATGTTGTTCAACTTCAGTAGCTGATAGCTTCCAGAGAATCGATAATGTTGTTTTGTCTTTGCAGGAAACATCGATCCTGTAATTAAGTTATCATGTGTAATACGTTTCATACAGTTTATTGTATGATTCATCATGCTTATATGCAGCCGTGCAGCCTTCTGCGCGGCTTTTTTGTCTACCCCCATTATAGAAGTGTTAAGATTGCCCTAAATTCAGGCTGTAAACTAATCCTTTAAAAAATCATTCTTCATGAAACAATACCACGCTCTTCTTCTAAGTTTGGTACTGCTTATTGGGGTGCCAGCTCTGGCACAAACCAAAGATGTAATAGGCAAGATCACAGACTCGAAAGATGGTAGCCCGCTTGCAGGGGTTACAATTAAAGTAAAAGGCAGTACTGCCAATACGGTATCTGCCAGTGACGGTACTTTTAAATTAACTGCTCCGGCAGGTGCCAGCACAGTTATATTTAGTTATGTTGGTTACCAGGACCAGGAAAAAGCTATTTCTGAATTGATGAACATTGCATTGGTTGCAGGTGATAGATCACTTACAGAAGTAGTTGTATTAGGTTATGGTGCTAAAAGTAAGCGCGATGTAAGCGCCTCTGTTGCTAAAGTAACTTCCAAAGAATTTCAGAACTTGCCCCTTCCTTCTTTTGAAAATGCACTGCAGGGAAGAGCCTCCGGTGTGTTTATGAATACCGGAAGTGGTAAGCTGGGACAGGGATTGAATATCCGCATTCGCGGTATCTCTTCTATCTCGGCCAACCAGCAGCCATTATACGTAATTGATGGTGTGCCGGTAGTATCGCAGGCAATGGGTAGCTCTACTGAGCCGGATAATCCGCTTGCAACAATTAACCCCGATGATATTGAATCAATAGACGTATTAAAAGATGCATCGTCCTCTGCTATCTATGGAGCGCGTGCATCTAACGGCGTTATATTGGTAACTACCAAATCCGGTAAGGTTGGTAAAACACGCCTTAACCTGGGTTACTTTACCGGATGGAGCCGTCCTACCAAAAAGAGAAAGTTCCTGAATGCTGATCAGTATCGTGAACTGTTTACCTATGCTGCGGAACATTCAGACTTTGGAGTGTTAGATCCTTCAGAGGAGTTTGCCGCAGAGTCTGGTACAGACGATTGGGATCATGATTACAAGGAAGATTGGGCAGATCGTGCTTTTCAGAATGGGAATATCTCCCAATATACTGCTTCAATAAGTGGTGGCGATTCCCGCACAAAATTCCTCATCAGTGGTTCATGGAACGATCAGAAAGGTATTATACTGGGCAACTCGCTCGACAGGGCCAATGGTCGTTTGAACCTCGACCATACAGTAAGCAGCAGAATTAAAGTAGGGCTGAACCTTTCAATAGCCAAAAGCCGTAACTACAGGGTAGCAAGCGATAATGCCTTTGCAAACCCGTTACAGCTCAATGCGATCCCTTCTATTCAGCCGGTAATTGATCCGGCAACCGGCGAATTGAACAGGAATACTTTTTATTACAATAACCTTATCGACCAGGTGCATGGTAGTAACCTTTCAACAACCTACCGCTCTATCAGCAGCGTTTATGGCGAACTTACTATTACGCCTGATCTGAATTTCAGAAGCCAGGTTGGTTTAGACTGGAATAACCTGCAGGAGGAGCAATTTCTTGGTAAAGAAACGCTGGACGGTGCGCCCGGTGGAAGCAGCTTTAACAACCAGGTTACATCGTCTGTAGTAACCACTACCAATACTTTAAATTTCAACAAAAGACTCGGCGACCTGCATAATCTTGATGCGTTACTGGGTATGGAATACATTGTAGGTAAAACAACCAGTGTGCTGAGTAATGGTCTTGCATTCCCCAGCGACAGGTTTACCAAAATTGCGAGTGCGGCTATCATCTCCGCAGGTTCTTCTACTGAAACAAAATATACTTTCGTTTCATACTTCCTGCGTGGTAACTACAAGTTCAATGATAGATTACTGGTGGGTGCCAGCTTCCGTATAGACGGATCTTCACGATTTGGTAAAGACAACCGCTACGGTTTCTTCCCTGCCGGTTCTTTAGGCTATATTCTTTCTGAAGAAGATTTCCTGAAAGATTCCAGGGTAGTAAGTTTCCTGAAACTACGTGGTAGCTACGGACGTACAGGTAATGCCGAGATCGGTAACTTCAGTTCGCTTTCACTGTACAGCGCATCAGCTTATGCAAATATTGCAGGCCTGGTAGCCAGCCAGATCGGTGTACCTGCCCTGAGTTGGGAAAAAACAGATCAGCTTGATCTGGGTCTCGACTTCGGTTTGTTCGATAACCGTATTACCGGTGAGATTGATTACTTCCAGAAAAAGACAAATGATCTGTTACTGAATGTACCGCTTCCTTCCGCTAACGGCTTTACCAGTGTTACCAAAAATATCGGTGACATGGAAAACAAAGGATGGGAGTTCTCCTTAAACGGAAGCGTATTTACAGGTCGTGATTTCAAATGGAATATTTCAGCTAATATCTCTACTTATCGCAACAAGGTAACGCGCCTGGCGGTTCCTGTTCCTCCCGGAACAAATACAATGGGTCGCCTGGCAGTAGGCCAGCCATTCGGACAGTTCTATGGTCCTATGTATGCGGGTGTTGATCCTGATAACGGAGATGCATTGTACTATGCAGCAGATAAGACTACTACCAATGATCCCAGTCTTGCAGTAGATACAGTAATTGGTAATCCCAATCCTAATTACTTTGGTGGTTTCAATAACCATTTTGTATTCAAGAACTTTGACCTGGATATCCAGTGCCAGTTTGTAAAAGGCGGCGATATCTATAACGCAGCAGGTATCTATCAGTCAGTAAACGGTGATTATTTCGATAACCAGACCTCTGACCAGTTGAACTACTGGAAAAACCCTGGTGATAAAACTGACGTACCTCAGCCAAGATTATATAGCGGTAATGGTACCATCAAATCATCACGTTGGGTACAGGATGGTTCTTATTTCAGGATCAAATCAGTGAACCTGGGATATAACTTCCCATCAAATGTGATCAAGCGTTTCCATCTTGTAAATGCAAGGATATATGTAGCAGCCAGTAACCTGGCAACATTTACAAAGTACAAAGGATATGATCCGGAAGTAAATACAACCTTTTTGGGTACGCTTAATCTGGGCCATGATTTTTACACTCCGCCCCAGGCCCGTACTATCAGCGTAGGTGTTAATCTTGGATTCTGATTTTTTACAAACACAAAAAAGGATGTAATTATGAAACTTATCAATATATCTAAATTACTTATAGCATTATCACTGGTTGCTGCGGCATCCTGTGGTAAACGTCTTGATGTAGAGCCCCGTCAAAGTATTGACGCCACCAATGCACTGGAGAATGACGATGATGTGGATGCTGCAATGGTAGGTGCTTATTCCATAATGGGTGGCCCCCAGCTATACGGAACCAGTTTAATGCTGGATGGAGACTTATTAGGCTCTTATTTCCCTTCTACCGAGCAATATGCTTCATGGGCAGGAACCTTTCCTGCACAGCGCCAGGTAGGCCGTAAACAGATGGATAGGAACAACAGTGAAGTAGCAAGGGTATGGACAGCCGGTTACCGTGCTATCAATATGGCCAATACTGTAATTGATGCGTTGGGTGTTGTAAAAGATGCTGACCTCAAAAGTCAGTTGAACGGGGAGGCTTTATTTGTACGTGGTATTATGCATTTCGAACTGGTACGTCTTTTTGCAAAACCCTGGGGCTTTACAGCAAACAATACACAGCTGGGAATAGTCATTAAAAAGACTGCTACCAAAACAGAAGATCAGGCATTTGAAAAATTACCCCGTAATACAGTAGCAGAGGTCTATACCTCAGTGATCCAGGATCTGAAAGATGCTGCTGGTCTGTTGCCCGAAACAAATGGTACACGTGCAAGTAAGTACACTGCACTGGCATTTCTTGCAAGAGTGTATCTGCAGCAGGGCGATTACGTAAATGCACGCAATGCAGCCAGTGAAGTAATAGAAAGCGGCAATTACAAAATGAATGCTTCTGTAAGGGCAGCCTTCGATAACAAGAATACACCTGAATCGATCTTTGAAATTCAACAGAACGATCAGAACAATGCCGGTACTGCCAATGACGGTATGGCTACTTTCTATGCAAGCCTCAATGGCGTAGGTCGTGGCGATGTGAGGATCAGCTCTGCGTTTGTAAATAGTTATAACTCTGCTGACCTGCGCCAGTCAGAATGGTATTATGTTGGTATTGGTAACAGGCCGGGCTTCCTGTATTGCAGTAAATGGAAAACCTTCAGCCAAAACCTTCCTGTGGTTCGTATTGCTGAAATGTACCTGATCCGTGCAGAATGTAATATCAGGTTGTCAACAAGTGTAGGTGATACGCCTGCCAATGACCTGGCAGAAGTAAGAAACCCTGTTCGTGTGAACCTGGCAACCATAGCGGCACCTACATTAACAAACGTGTTAAATGAAAGAGCATACGAACTGGCCTTTGAAGGTTACCGCATACATGAAGCGAAGAGACTTAAAGCATCATTTGGTACTTACACCTGGAGTGATGATGTATTGGTGTTCCCGATACCGCAACGTGAGATAGATGCTACTGATGGCATCCTGGTGCAGAACTCGGGCTACTAAGCAGAAGAACGAACAAGCTATAAATAAAAAACTCCGGCATTGTCCGGAGTTTTTTTTATGAAGATTTTTAAAGCATATGGCTATAGTTTGATCTCATCATCATGCTTATCGAAGAAGTGGAATTCGGTAAGGTGATAATTAGTGTTCTCTTTCATCTTCACCTTACGGCCATATTTCCAGCGCCATTTCCATTGTTTGGAATTGAACCAGCGGCCTTTTGTAAGATAAGCATACATGATAGGGTGTACTACCAGTGTAAGATCTTTGTGCTGATGCGTGATGAGATAACTTAAATTCTTTTCAATTTCATCTTCCAGCAACAGGGTAGAAGATATTTTTCCTGTACCGGCGCAGGTGGGGCATACTTCCTGTGTATTGATGTTCACCTCCGGCTTCATACGTTGCCGGGTGATCTGCATCAGGCCAAATTTGGAGATGGGAAGTACAGCATGTTTAGCACGATCCGGCTTCATGTATTCCTCCATGGCCTCCATCAGCTTGCGTTTATTATCGGGCAACTTCATGTCAATAAAGTCTACTACGATAATACCGCCAAGATCGCGTAAGCGAAGCTGGCGTGCAATTTCAGCAGCGGCTTCCAGGTTTGTTTCCAGTGCATTCTGTTCCTGGTTATTGCCTACACTTTTATAACCGCTGTTCACGTCAATAACGTGCAGGGCTTCTGTGTGTTCAATGATCAGGTAAGCGCCACTGGGCAGGTTTACCGTTTTGCCAAAAGCTGCTTTCACCTGTTTGGTAATGCCAAACTGGTCAAAGATGGGAAGTCCGTTGTTGTAGAAGGAAACAATATCAGCTTTCTCAGGCGCTATGCGCTGGATATAACTGCGTGTATCATTGAAGATATTCCGGTCGTTGATAACGATGCGGTTAAAATCTTCATTCAGCAGGTCACGCAGCATGCTGGTTGTCTTTGTTTGCTCGCTCAGTATCTTGGCCGGCGCTACACTACCCTTAAGATTGTGCTGGATAGCTTTCCACGTTTCCATCAGCATGGTAAGATCTTCATGCAACTCGGCAGTGTTCTTACCTTCGGCAGCAGTACGTACAATAACACCAAAATTTTTGGTTTTGATGGCTTCTACTATTTTCTGCAGCCGCTTACGTTCGTCAGCCGAATGGATTTTACGTGAAACCGCAACAATGTCATTGAAGGGAGTAATAACTACAAAACGACCAGGAAGTGAAATTTCACAACTCAGGCGGGGACCTTTAGCCGCAATAGGTTCTTTGAGGATCTGAACCAGGATGTTAGGCTTTCCGCTAAGTACTTCATTGATCTTGCCTGTTTTAATAATCTCAGGTTCTACCTGGAACTGGCCAAAATCAAATCCCTTTTCACTATGGTCATTAATAGCCTGCTGAGTGAATTTCAATAATGAGCGGGCGTAAGGACTTAAATCGGTATAATGCAAAAAGGCATCCTTTTCAAATCCTACGTCTACGAAGGCTGCGTTAAGCCCGGGAATGAGTTTTTTGACTTTGCCAAGATAAAGATCGCCCACAGCAAAACTGGCATCAGCTTTTTCGTGATGCAGTTCTACCAGCTTCTTATCCTCCAATAGTGCTATCTCTACACCCTGGGGAGCAGCATTAATAATTAGTTCCTTATTCAAGCGTATCTACTTTTACCGTCTACCATTCATCACTACAAGGAAAGTATGCTGAAGAGGAATTATTTGCCAGGTATCAGCACGCAATAGTCTAATGGCCTGTAATAAATGGCAAATAATTTGTTCAGCCAGCAGGAAGAAAAAAGGCCCAAGGGAAAGCCTTTGTCAGAAAAGAAAACTAACGGTTTTTCTTCTTATGACGGTTTTTTCTAAGTCTCTTCTTACGCTTATGCGTAGCAATCTTATGACGCTTTCTTTTTTTACCACAAGGCATGATTCACCAATGAGTTTAGTTAAAAATAATTTTAATAGCCAGTATATTTCCGCCGAAGCGTAATATTCAGAATTACTGTTGCAGCGCTTTGATACGCTGGTCGATCTCTTTCACAATCTCCGGGTTATCGCCTACTTTCTTTCTGCACTGTTGGTACCATTTCACTGCATTGGCCTTTTCACCTTTCTGCTCGTAAGCCTCTGCTATAATGAAAAATACTTCCAGTTTCTCAGGTTCCTTTTCTGCAACAAGTGATAACCTTTCAATTGCTTTATCAATTTGCCCCGACATCATAGCACCCATACCAAGCATGTATTGTGCATACATATTGTTAGGATCTCTCTGGGCAACCTCCCTGATCTTAAGAATTCCCTCCATTGGCTGGTCGCTGATACCTCCAAAAAGATAGCAACTTCCGAGACCAACAGTGAGTGAATCATTATTGGGAGCAAGTTCTAAAGCCTTCTCAAACAACTCTTTAGCTTGTAGGGCCATCCACTTCCTTAAAGCCGGGTTTTCCTGTTTGCGTACACCGTCTAAAAAGAATTGGGCAGCAAAGGTGAGACTTTTTTGAGAATTTTCCAATTTGGCAGCTTCCGCAGAATAATATCCGAAGGGCAAAAGCAAATGGGCAGAGTCTTTCCAGAAGCCTGCCAGTTGTTTAAACACCTTGATTTGCTGCTCTTTTACGTCGCCTCTGACAACGCCGGTTTCCAGCTGTGTAACATAGGCCTGCTGCTGTGCAGTAAGCTGCTGTTTTGAAGCTGAGAGAATGGTTTGTATGTCAACGGTTTCGGCGCCCGGCGTAGCAGCTCCGGGCATTGCGGGAGTGTTTTGCTTGGGGGGAACAGTGTTACCAAAAAAGAATATCAGGCACAGGAGTACCACTCCGGCGCCCACTACAATAACCTGCTGCTTTTTCACTTATACATTTCAATTTAGGCAGCAAATTTACATCTCATCATCGGGGTTTGGCTGATCTTCTTTAACGGATTGTAATTTTTTAACTTCAGCAACAAACTCCTTTGCTGGTTTAAACGCAGGAATGTAATGTTCAGGAATGTGGACAGCAACGTTCTTTTTAATGTTACGGCCAATTTTAGCGGCTCTTTTCTTGGTAATAAAACTACCAAAGCCACGTATGTAAATATTTTCACCCTGTGACAAGGTGTCTTTTACTTCCTTGAACATGGTTTCCAACGTAACCAAAACATCAACCTTTGGAATACCTGTTTTTTCAGATATTTGGTTAACGAGGTCTGCCTTTCTCATGCCAATGAATTTTTAACGGGTTTTAAAAAATTGATAGAAGTCGACAATCTGCACAAAATCAATTCATTACCCAAATTAAATGATAATTCTCACATTTGCAAGAAAATTATAAACAATTGAAAATGAATTTTTAACTGAACGGGAGCGTTACCTTCAGCTAATGTGCTTCATTTTCAGCAAGTTATTACGTATAATTGTAATGTATGAATCCAGGTTTCACGCCAAAACTTTTACAGTGGAATGCACATCAGAACTCCCGCGACATGCCATGGAAGGGGGAAAAAGATCCCTATAAGATATGGTTGAGCGAGATTATGTTACAACAAACACGTGTAGAACAGGGATGGAAATACTATGAAAATTTTATCACTGAATTTCCTACAATTCATGACCTGGCTGCAGCCAGTGATGAAAAAGTTTTTAAAATGTGGGAAGGCCTTGGTTATTATACACGTTGTAAAAATCTGTTGGCAACAGCACGTACTATTTCATTAGAATACAATGGAAAATTTCCTGATAACTATGAAGCAATAAAAAAACTGAAAGGCATTGGTCCTTATACAGCTGCAGCCATTGCATCATTTGCATTCAATGAAGCACAGGCTGTTGTAGATGGTAATGTACAGCGTGTGCTATCGAGATACTTTGGCATCAGTACACCTATTGATACTACAGCAGGAAAAAAACTTTACCAGGAGTTGGCGCAGGCATTGCTTGATAAATCGCAACCCGGTTTGTACAACCAGGCAATTATGGATTTTGGTGCGGTGATCTGCAAACCACAAAATCCATTATGCGCAGAATGTATTCAGCAGGAAGAGTGTGAAGCGTTCAAACACAATATGGTAAAGCAATTACCGGTAAAAGAAAAGACCCTACAGAAAAAAGAAAGATGGCTGTATTACTTCCTGGTACAGGTTGGTGATAAAATATACATCCGTAAAAGAACCGGTAAAGACATCTGGGAAAACCTGCATGAGTTTGTATTATTTGAATCGCCGGCGGCTCTGCAGGAAAGCTTTGATCAGTTGCCTTTCCTGAAAGAGTTATTCAAAAAGCAGTCTTTCAGGATCATATCGATCAGTAAAACCTTCAATCAACAACTTACCCATCAAACCATTCATGGCCGGTTTGTTACTATCCAGGTAGCGAAACCATTGCCAACCCTTGAGCATTACCTGCTGATACCACGGTCTGAATTAAGCGAGTATGCTTTTCCTCGTTTTATAAATATGTACCTGGAAGATTCTGCCGGGCAGGCACAGTTGTTTTAATGTAATTACATCAATACCGGGCATGATCTTTTATGGAGGCCGGATTAGTACTTATCTGTACCTGCGCTGTTTATAGATGGTGTTAAATAACTTGTAATAGTTACCGTACCCAACCCGGAAGAGGTTGTACGGCATGGTAAATAGCCCAAAAAAACTCAGTATTTCTCGCAAAAAAATTTAACTTTAAGAGAGATTGATACCGTCAGACGATTGTTAAACTATCAAACCTACCATTTATGAGAGGGGTAAATAGGGTTATGCTTATTGGAAATTTGGGAAGAGACCCGGATGTACAATATCTGGAAGGAAATATCGCAGTAGCTAAGTTCCCGCTGGCCACTACAGAAACTTTTAAGGATAGGGCCGGTAAACTCATCTCACAAACTGAGTGGCATACTGTTGTGTTATGGCGCGGGCTTGCTGAGCTGGCGCAGAAATACCTGCATAAAGGTAGTTTGGTGTACATAGAAGGCCGTTTACGTACGCGTAGCTGGGAAGATAAAGACGGAAACAAAAAATTCGCTACAGAAGTGGTTGGCGATAACCTGATTATGCTGGATAAGCGTACCGATACGCTTAATCATGGCCCGGCTTCGCACCACGGACCTATAACTTCCGGCGACAATCCTGAAGGATACAGCGTCGATATTCCTCCACCCCTGAACGAGCCATCACAGGATTTGCCTTTTTAACCTCAGTAAATATTATTTTTGCCACATGCCACCACAGGCAGTCCACGGGGGTCTGTTTGCTGGTAAAACATATTTGTGCACAATAAAATACCCGGCATTGTAGTTGTTGACCGGTTAATTGATCAATAAAAACCTGTTGCTTTGGATATTCACCCTGTTTACTTTTTTTCAGGCAAAATAGTGGCATTTCTCTTCATGGTACTCAATGCGCAGGCTACCACCTTACTTGCTGCAGGTGTATTGGCATTGCTGCTGCTTTCTTTTTTTATATCAGGGGCAGAAGTTGCATTTTTCTCACTTACTTACCGCGATATCAATATGCTTAAGACCAAGCAGGATGCTGGTTGGAAACGCATAGCTGTGCTGCTCGAAGAACCCCGTACGCTGCTGGCGTCTTTGATGATTGCCAACACGCTGGTGAATATTGCTATTATTGTTTTGTCTAATTTTCTAATAGATCAGATACTCGCTTTTAAACAAGAGCCATACTGGACTATCGGGGCAATTGGCTTTGTTATAAAGGTGCTGGTAATCGCATCGTTGATCATTTTGTTTGGTGAAATTCTGCCCAAGGTAAGGGCCACGCAAAATAACCTGCGTTCAGCCTACGAATCATCTTTCCTGGTAGAAGTGGTTTTTTACCTTTTCAAACGTGTTGGTGCTTCTTTCATCGGCATGTCTGACCGGATTGAAAAAGCCTTCGGGGGACAGGCGTCACGGGCCTATACGCAGCAACAACTGGAAGAAGCTATTAAATCAACAGTTCACGAAGAAGAAGAGCAGCGCATCCTGGCAGGTATTTACAAGTTTGCCCATATTACCGTGAAACAGATAATGCGTACCCGACTGGATGTAAATGGCATTGATCACGGCGCATCCTTTGGTGCTCTGAAGAAAAAGATTGAAGAGCTGCATTATTCACGACTGCCGGTGTATAAAGATAACCTCGACAATATTGTAGGTATTATCAATACCAAAGATCTTATTCCTCATCTCAACGAACCCGATACATTTGACTGGAGGGCTTTATTACGCTCGCCTTATTTCGTACACGAACAGAAGTTTATCGAAGATCTGCTGAAAGAGTTCCAGGCCAGGCATACACATTTTGCAGTGGTGGTAGATGAGTTTGGTGGTACCAGTGGTATTGTAACCATGGAAGATATCCTGGAAGAAGTGATCGGTGAGATCAAAGATGAGTTTGATGACGAAGAAAGCGATAACAAGAAGTTAGATGACGCCAACTATATTTTTGAAGGCAGCATAATGATCCGCGATGCCTGTGAGATCATGAGCCTGCCGGTTGATACCTTTGATGATGTGAAGGGCGAAAGTGATTCGCTGGCAGGGCTGATACTGGAGCTTGCCGGTGAGATCCCTAAAGTAAATGATGTTATTACCGCAGGCGATTTCCAGTTTACCGTTCTTGAATTAGAGCGTACGCGCATACGCAAAGTAAAAGTTACCATCAATCACAACCAGCCCCAATAAACGAGGTATGATAATTTCCCGTGTCCGATTTGCCGTTGCAGCAGGAGTAGTAACAATGATGATGTTTTGGATGGTAGCCTGCAACAGTGATTATACCATTAAGCGCAAAGGTTATTTCAAAATAAATTTCCCTGAGCATAAGTACCAGGTGTACGATAAACCGGGTGTTCCCTATAGCTTTGAATACCCTGTATATGCCAAAGTAGTACAGGATACTTCCTTTTTTGAGCAAAAGCCCGAAAACCCTTACTGGATCAATCTTGAATTTCCGGACTTTCACGGAAAAATATACATCAGCTATAAGCAGATCGGTAACCACAATCTGGATACGCTGGTAAGCGATGCGTATAAAATGACCTACCAGCATACCTCCCGTGCCACAGAAATACAGGACTCGTTGATGCTGACCCCACAAGGCCTTACAGGTATTTTCTTTACTGTACGCGGTAATGCGGCCACAGCCAGGCAGTTTTTCGTAACAGATTCAGTAAAACATTTTTTACGTGGTGCATTGTATTTTGATGCCACTCCCAATGAGGACTCGCTCGGTATTGTAAATAATTTTTTACAGGAAGATATGAAGCACCTGATCAATACCCTTCGCTGGAAATAAGCAAAGAGGCTGCAGATAAGCGGAAAGGACTTGCTGATACTTTGTGACAAACAACCTATCCATTCAATAAACCTATCCGTTTGTTATGCAAGTCCAACGTCTTGTAGCTATACTGCTGCTTTTACTGTTCTGTAAAAGCGTTCCTGCACAGTTTCATGTTACTTTTTTTGAAGATAGTCTGAAGCGCAGGCTGTTACAGCCCGCAACAGCCGAAGAGCGTTTGCACTGGATGCATGACCTCTCTAAATTTTATATGGGGTTCAACAACGAGCTTTCTGATGATTACGGAAAGCAAATGCTTGAACTGGCAGACTCTACCCGCGATAGGGTGCTGATGTGTAAGGCCAACCTGAATAATGCAGACAGGTTCTTTTCATTCGGCATTTCGCAGCAGAACGTGCAACGTGGATTGGGCTATTGCCAGAAAGCACTGGATATAGCCAGGGTCAATAACCTGGATGAGTATATGATCTGGAGTTACCTGTACCTGGCGCGTGGATATCGCACCAACGGTGAAAATGATAAGGCCCTTACCTTCAACAACCTGGCATTCTCTATTGCTGCTGATCTCAGGAACGATTCGCAAAAAGTATTCTTATATACTTCACTCGGTAGCACTTACCTGGCAAAAAATGAAAAACTGCTGGCATTCAGGAACTTCCTGGGAGCTATGGATATTGCAGAGCAGAGTAATAACTACGACCTGTTAAATGAAGGCTATACACAGTTGGCTGCTTTTTATTCCAGGCTCGAAAATTATGAGAAAGCCAAAGATGTTAGTTTTAAAAAGCTGGCGATGCAGATCAAACAGCAAAAGCCATACGATCTGCTGGATACCTATAATGAAATAGGTCAGTGGTATGCTTATGCAGGGCAGGAAGACCTGTCACGGAAGTACTATGAAATGGCATTGGCACTGGCTGATACACTGAGGTTTGGTATATATAAGATCACCTCTTATATGAATATCGTCAACCTGTACCTTAACAGGGGCCAATACAAGCAGGGGTTAGAGTATTTTAAAGAGCATCCTGATCTCATTGAATTTATGAAAAAGGCCGGGAGTTATATGATTGACCAGGCGTATGGAGTCATGTACGATCTTACCAACCAGACCGATTCGGCCAGGATATTTTTTGAACGAGCTGAGCCGGGCGTTGAAAGCCAATCCAATAAGAACAACAAATTCTGGTTCTATGTGCAGTACGCGTCATTTTTTTCTGTGCGCGGTTATTACGACAGAGCTATTGCATACTGGCAAAAAGCACAGTCTGTAGCTCAGGAAGTCGGTAATCTTGACTATCTGCAACGTACTTCACGAATGCTTGATTCGGTGTATCAATGGAAGCAGGATTTCAGAACAGCTTATCAGTACAGTGTAATCTACCATAAGTACAAAGACAGTGCAGCTGCCCTGGCAAAGGAAAAGGACTTGCTGACATTGGAAATTGAAAATGAAAACAGGCGGAAAGAACGGGCTGCTATTCTGGAAGAAGAAGCAACACGTAAAAGACATAACATTCAATACATGGCTATAACAGTGATCATGGCTGGTGTGTTTGTATTACTGGTAGTGGCAGGTGTTTTCAGGGTTTCGAAAAATACCATAAAGATCCTCGGCTTCTTTGCTTTTATCTTCTTTTTTGAATTTATCATCCTGTTGGCCGATAACCTGATCCATGGGTGGACGCATGGTGAGCCTTGGAAGGTACTGTTGATAAAGATTGGTTTGATCGCTGTTTTATTACCCCTGCACCACAAATTAGAAGAGAAGGTGATCCATTACCTGACCTCCCAGGATATGTTATGGGCAAAAGGGTTGGGATTCCGGGGGAAATGGTTCCGAAAGAAAGATGCTGACGTTCCGATGGGTAATGTGTAATTTTACGTTCTAAATAACCGATAAGTGATAGCAGTAGACAATGTGCTAATAAGCGACGAAGTGGTGTCTGAACAGTTTGTATGCGACCTGGCGAAGTGTAAAGGTGGGTGTTGCGAGGAAGGTGATGCCGGGGCCCCGCTTACAAAGGAAGAGTTGGACATCATTGTGGATGAATACGAGAAGGTAAAGCCATACCTTACTCCGGCATCTGTTGCTGAAATAGAGCGCAAAGGCAAATACGTATACCATCGTGAGTTTGGCTGGGTTACACCTACACTGGGTGATGACAAAGAGATCTGTGTATATGGTATCCGTGATGAAAAGGGTATTATCAAGTGTGCGTTTGAACAGGCGTACAATGATGGTATAGTGGGATGGAAAAAACCCATCAGTTGTCACTTTTTCCCTATCATACAGGAGAATGGCAAAAATGGTGATTTTGATCGTATGAATTACGAACCGCGTGAAGTGCTGTGCAAACCAGCCTGTTCATTTGGTAAAAAACTGAAAGTACCCGTTTACCAGTTTTTAAAAGAGCCTATTATCCGCAAGTACGGACCTGATTTTTTTGAAGCGCTCGATATAGCTGCACAGAAATTTACAGAAGCAAAGAAACGTTAAGTTGAGGATCAACCTGAATGGTTTGATTATTGCTGCGGTCTTACCGCAAATACTTCAAACTGCAGGATTGGGGATTGAATAAAATTTTGTTGATTACCTATGAGTGAAACTGCATCTTCTTTCATAGCGAAAAGTACCATCAGGGCTGCTGATCTTGAACACAGACGTAAGATCAATTTCAATATTGGCAGGTATAATGCTGTTGTACCCAAAGGCAAAGAACAATTTGCCGATGTGCACCTGGCACGTGAAAGGGCCAAGAACATTAAGTGGCGTGCCATTGAGATGCTTGATCAGTACCTGGAGCAATTTGAAACCAACCTTACCCAACGGGGCGGCAAAGTAATATGGGCTGAAGATGCGGAAGAAGCCCTGGCCGAGATCCTGAAGATCTGCAAAGCGAAGAACTGTAAAAGCATAGTAAAGAGCAAGAGCATGGTAACGGAAGAAATTCATCTGAACGACTTCCTGGAGAAGAATGGAATTGAGAGCGTAGAGACCGACCTTGGCGAATATATTCAGCAACTGGATGGTGAACCACCCTACCACATCGTTACTCCTGCCATGCACAAAAGCAAGGAAGATGTGGCAAAACTCTTTTACGAAAAACTACATACCCCCGCCAATCTTACTCCCGAACAATTAACACTGGTAGCGCGCGAAAAGCTGCGTAAGAAATATGTAGAAGCTGAGATCGGTATTACCGGTGCCAACTTCATTATAGCAGATGTAGGCGGTGTGGCAGTAACAGAAAATGAAGGCAATGGCCGTTTGAGTGCCTCCATGCCTAAAACACATATTGTGATCGTGGGGATCGAAAAAATGATCCCTTCCCTTACCGATCTTGCCCTGTTCTGGCCCTTGCTGGCTACCTATGGTACCGGGCAGCAGGTAACGGTGTACAATACGGTAATGAGTGGCCCCCGGCAGTCCGGTGAAACAGACGGACCCGAAGAGATGTATGTGATCCTGCTGGATAATGGCCGTACCAATATCCTCGCCAATCAGAAAATGCGGGAAAGCTTATACTGTATCCGCTGCGGGGCTTGTCTCAACGCATGCCCTGTCTATAAGAACATTGGTGGCCATGCTTACGGAACTGCTTACAGTGGCCCCATTGGTTCTGTGATCACGCCCCAGCTAAAGGAGCTGGATGAATGGAAGCATCTCAGTTATGCGTCTTCGTTATGCGGCAATTGTACGGAGGTTTGTGCTGTAAAGATCAATCTTCATGAGCTATTGCTTGAGAACCGCTATGAAGCGGTGGAAGATAAGACTGCTTCGTGGGGAGAGAGAATAGCATGGAAGGTCTGGAAAAAGGCCAGCCTCAGCCGTAAAATGATGAATATGGGTAATGATAAGATCAAGGACTGGGCTGTCAATAAACTGGTGAAAGGCTGGACTGCTCACCGGGCGCCGATCCAGTTTCCGGAAAAGACCTTTAACCAGCTATGGCAGGAAAAGCATAAACAGCAGCAGGACGGTAAATAACACGTGTAGGTCACTCAAAAAGATATTTATTCCCGGGGATTCTTTTTTACACTTACTTTTCTATTTTGTGCGACAATGCTTTTAGTGTATTGTCATACAATTACTCCGCGGCTACAGTACATAGTCGATTTTTTCAATGAAAAGCTATTTGAAGGGTCGCCTGCAGAGCTTACAACTGATAAAGCATTTTATATAGCTTCCGGGCTTCCCCGTTTGAATTATTCAGAGCAACCCCTTGCACCCGGAGAGTTTTTTATACGCAGTACATCGTTGCTTTTTGAAAATACCATTCAGCAGCAAACCATCACCTGTTTTGAAGTAAACAATCAGAAAGCATTTTTCAGTACAGAAGGAAACTTCCCTTTTGACATCTTTGCTGCAGGCTTCTACCTTTTAACACGCTACGAAGAATATTTGCCGCATACAAAGGATGAGTATGGCCGTTATGCACATACCAACTCCCTGGCTTTTAAAGAAGGCTTTTTAAATCAGCCATTGATCGATCTGTGGATGGAAGATCTTAAAAAGGCATTGCTGCAACATTATCCGGATCTGCTTTTCAAGTATCGTACTTTCAAATGTATCCTCAGTTATGATATTGATATAGCGTATTCATACCTGTACAAAGGCTGGTATCGTACTGTTGGGGGCTTTGCCCGTTCAATTGTTAAAGGCAACTGGCAGCAGGTAAAAACGCGCTGGAATGTACTTTCAGGAAAGGAGAAAGACCCCTTTGATTGTTTTGAATGGCTGGATGCATGGCATCTGTATTGCCGCCTGAGACCTTATTATTTTTTCCTGGTAGCCAAAAAACAGGTAGGGTATGATAAGAATACGGCTACACAGAAAAAAGCATTCCGCGACCTGATTGAATATACAGCCGCCAGTTACAAAATAGGATTACACCCGTCATGGCAAACAGGTGATGATAAAAAGCTATTACCTGAGGAACTGGAGTGGCTGGAAGTAGTAGCCGACAGGGAAGTAACACATAGCCGCCAGCACTATATCCGTTTTACGCTGCCCGGCACTTTTCGTGAACTGATAGCGGCCGGTATTGAGAAGGATTTCTCAATGGGATACGGTACCATCAATGGTTTCAGGGCTTCTGTATGTTCTTCTTTTTATTGGTATGACCTTGAACAGGAAACAGCAACAAAGCTGAAATTATATCCCTTCTGCTTTATGGATGCCAACGCATTTTATGAGCAGCATTATTCGCCGCAGCAGGCATATGCGGAGTTGATGCACTATTATCAATCGGTAAGAAAGATCAACGGAATGCTCATCACTATCTGGCACAATTCCATTCTGGGTACTGATCCGGAATTTGAAGGCTGGCGCACCATGTTCGAGCTGTTTATGAAAGAAACCGTTTTCTGGGATGCTTATTACGATGGTCGCTGATCCTATATCTCCTCTCCTTCCTCCTGGTAAGTTTTGCGGAATACTTTATTGATAAGATATACGCCGTATAATATTACAGCGCCTCCGATAGCTATAACGATGGTAATATGTTCATTGAACAGCAATGCACCAAGTATTACAGCTACAATAGGATTTACGTATGCATAGATAGAGGCAAGCTCTATATGTAAATGCTGCAATGCATACAGGTAAGCGATAAATGAAATTACAGAGCCAAAAATGGCAAGATAGCCAATGGCTGTCCACGATTGCCAGGGGATATCTTTAACAGGAATAACATTGCCTGTAGATTGTGCAATGATGGTGGTGGCAATACCTGAGATCAGCATTTGCAAACCAAGACTGAAATAAGGGTTGAAAGCAGCAGCTTTTTGCTTGGTGTACATAGTTCCCAAAGCCCATGTCCATGCTGCTGCAACAGAAATAATAATACCCAGGCGAAAGTCAGCATTCAGGAAATCGTGCAGGTGATCGTAGAAGATAATGCAAACCCCGGCAAAGCCTAGTAGCAGTCCGGTCAGGGCCTGCAATGGGATCTTTGTTTTCGCCGTAAACAGGTTAATGATAACGATCCATAAGGGAAATGTTGCTGCAATGATGGCACCGAGGCCGGCGGAGATATATTTAACTCCCCAGGTTGAAAGCCCGTTGGAAAGAAAGAAATTCAGCAGGCTGAGTATAACGATCGTACGCCACTCTTTCCCTTTGGGCCAGGGATGTTTTTTACTGATAAAATAAACCAGGTATAGCAAGCCACCTATTGACTGGCGGATACCGGCCAGTTGCCATGCCGGCATGTGCTGAACCCCTTGTCGAGAAGCGATCCACGTAGTGCCCCATAAAAAACAAACCATGCCCAATGCTATCAGAGCTTTGGTATGTGTTGTCTTTGAAAGAGCAATGTTTTTCGTGGAAGGTGAGGTCATGGTTTAATGGTTGGTATTACTACTGCGTAAAGAGCTAAAAAAAGCCGGTGAAGAACACCGGCTTAGTAAAATTAGTGTTTAAAATGTCTTGTTCCCGTCATTACCATTACCAGGCCATGCTGGCGGCAATATTCAATGGAATCTTTATCTCTTACAGATCCGCCGGGTTGCACAAAAGCAGTAATGCCTGCTGCATGTCCCAGCTGCACACAATCATTGAAGGGGAAAAAGGCATCACTTGCCAGTACGGCACCGTTCAGGTCAAATTTAAATTGATTGGCTTTTTCAACTGCCTGGCGCAATGCATCGATACGGCTGGTTTGTCCGCAACCTTTACCGATCAGTTGCTTGTTTTTTACCAGTGCAATGGCATTTGATTTAAGATGCTTACAAACAATATTTGCAAATACTAGGTCTGCCTTTTCCGCATCGTTCGATTCACGGCCACCTGCTTCTTCCCATTTGCTGTAATTGCCTTCATCAGCACCCTGCATCAGCGTACCGTTCAATACACTTTTGTACATATTAGTGCTGGTGGCAAAAGAGGAGTTCAGTTGCAGCAGTATGCGGTTCTTTTTTGATTGCAGTACCTGCAACGCTTCTTCAGTAAAGGCTGGCGCAATCAGCACTTCAAAAAAGATCTCGTTAATGGCCTCTGCAGTAGCCTTATCAATAGTAGCATTACAAACCAATACACCGCCAAATGCACTTTCAGGATCACCGGCAAGGGCTGTATGCCATGCTGCATCAGGTGTAGGGCGGGTGGCAATGCCACACACATTGGTATGTTTAATAATGCCGAATGTGGCATCTTCAGAAGTGCCGAATTCTTTGATCAGTTGTATGGCTGCATCAATATCTACAAGGTTGTTATAAGAGATCTCTTTACCATGCAGTTGTGTAAATACTTCTGAGAGATTGCCATAAAAAGTGGCCTGCTGATGCGGGTTTTCACCATAACGCAGGCTTTGCTGAGCTCCTTTATTCAATACTTTCCATTCATTTTCAGGATGGAAATAATTGTAAATAGCCACATCGTAATTAGCTACAATTTCAAAGGCTTTAGCCGCAAATGCGCGGCGTTGCTCCAGTGTAGTGGTTCCCTGCTGATCCTGCAGTAACTGGTTCAGTAATGCATAATCATTTTTAGCAGCTACTACTACCAGGTCCTTAAAGTTTTTGGCAGCAGCACGGATCATAGAAGGTCCGCCGATATCTATTTTTTCGATGATTGATTTTTCATCAGTGGTATTTGCTACAGTTTCCTCAAAGGGATAGAGGTCTACAATCACCAGGTCCAGTTCCGGGATATTGTATTGCTTCATTTCCTGCACATCGGTTTCATTGTCTCTTCTGCCCAGGATACCTCCAAATACAGAAGGATGCAGGGTTTTCACACGTCCGCCAAGAATAGAAGGGTAAGTGGTCAGCGATTCAACCGGCACTACCGGGATATTCAGTTTTTCGATAAATGTTTGGGTACCACCGGTAGAATAGATGGTAATGCCAAGCTGGTGCAAAGATTTAACGATTGGTTCCAGCCCATCTTTATAAAAAACTGAAATGAGGGCAGATTGAATTTTTTTATTCATACATAATTCGTTGTAAATGATAATACGCAATCCGGGAGGCGCAAAGGTAAATCAATAGAGGTTCAAAACAAAAGCGCCTTGTTCTGATACATTGAAGCAATTGATGGCCAGGATGGCGCATTCCTGCTTCCAGCGGGCCGTTTTGAAGGCGCTGTTACTGTTGTCAATTACCAGTTGGCGAAAGCTGATGAGCTTTAATAGTTGAGAGAGGCCAATGGCCGGATTGCCCGAAAAGATTACCAGGTCCACAGGTATAGGCTGTGCAGGTGGGTACAATGAGGGCTTTAAATCTTTGGTAACTATAAGAATAGTTCGATTTCCAAAGCGGAACAATGGAAAGTGCCCTGACAGATAATTGATTGAATTTGATGGTACCGTTCTGTGAAGTGTTCGGGAAGGCGAAAGATAAAATTGTTGCAGGGCAGTGTTCCTGCTGAAGGCGCTGTCTCCCACAAAGTAATACTGGTTACCGGTTATAAAATCAATAGCGCTATGCCGGGGTATATTGTACACTACCAGTTTTTGCTGGCGGGCAGTGTTCAGTATAAAAAAGCTCCTGGTGACGATGATGCCCAGCAGGCAGCCTAAGGCTATCAGCAATCCCTTTTTACGATTGTATGTATACCACCATGCTATTGCAGCAATGCATGTGTACAGCAGGATAACCTGTAGCATATTTACCTGTAATGCTTTAAGTACTGTTGCCGGTAAGTGATCAAAAAATGCTACACAGCCATTCATTATTTTAATGAGCCAGCCAGTAATAACACCCACCAGGTTGGCGGCAACCGGCCACGGGGCCACCACACAAAGCACAATTTCAGCCACCAGTATACAGCTTGATAATGGCACTGCCAGCAGGTTCGCAAAAAGGAACAATAATGGGAACTGGTGAAAATAGTAGATAATGAGTGGTGCGGTTAATACCTGTGCCGCCAGCGTTATGGCACATGCTTTCCAGATATGATCAATCCACCTGTTGTTGAAAGAAATGCAATGATAAATGGGGCGCATAAAGAGCACTATGCCCAGCAATGCGGCATATGATAACTGGAAGCCTGTATCTGCCAGCCAGTAAGGATTATAACACAACAGTAAAAAGGCAGATGCAGCCAGGGAGTTGTATACAGAGATCGATCTTGACAAACTATTGCCGGTAATAATACAGGTAAACATTACGGCAGACCGTACTACGGAAGGCGAGGCGCAGGCCAGTAGTGTAAAGATCCACAGACCAGCCAGCAGAACAACCGGCTGTAGCCACCTGCTCCATTTTGTTTTTTCCAGTGGCTTACACAGCCAGCACAACAGCAGGTAAATAAGGCCGAGGTGTAATCCGGAAATAGCGATAACGTGTACCACGCCGGTATTGGAATAAGACTGCACCAGGTCCTTATCAACATCATCCTTATAACCTATCAGCAATGCTTCCGCAAGTCCTGCCTCGCGATCGCCGGGAATATATTTTTTGATCACTCCAAGCAGGTGATCTCTTAACCGGTAAAGCCATTGTTGATTACCTGCCTTATACCCTGCTATGCTGTAGTCATGCTGGTCAAGGTAAACCTGGAAGTAAATATTATTGAGCGCACAATACCGGCGATAGTTAAAGCTACCGGGATTGCCGGAATAGCTGACGGGCTGTAAAGGTTTAGTGAGCAGGAGCTGGTGGCCATACCGTAATGCGGCATTAAGGCTGTCTTTGGAAAAGTAGAGAATGATGTTGCCACTTAGTTTGCCCGAGAGCGTATGGCCGCTGAGGATCTGTACAGAGGCTGTGGTTTTAAAAGAGCGGTCCTTTACAGATAAGGGTTCTCCCAGTTTCACAAGTAAGGTATCACCCGGATGATAAGCCTGTACAATAGATTGACCGTGATTTAACGGGTTCTTGTAAAAAGCGAGCAACATTCCTGCAGAAAGCAATAATATATGAACCGGGATCCCTTTCAGCCAGGCATACTGAAATTGATGCTTTATGGAGAGCTGGGTGAATAACCACCCTGATATTACACCAAAAATCACCAATAGCCAGCCCGTTACAATGGACGGATTTGAGATCCATTGCAACAGTATGCCGGCAAAAAAAGGAAAAAGGAGACGAAGAAAAGGCGCTTTTTTCCAGGCTGGTAAAACAACAGGCATTTAGTGGTTAATTAAAGCTGTGCTGGATTATATAATATGACTGGAATTGGCTGGAACTTAAAAAAAGGATAAGGAAGGATAAGGCAATGGATAATAGGTAATATGGTTGAGTATCACTACTGTTTTCTTTGATGCTTAAAAAAAATTTCCTCAAGAGAATTTGCTTGAACAAAAACCTTGAGGAAATCTTGTCGGCGGGTTCTCACAGGAGTATTGGATCTTGAAAAACGGGATGATAGCAACTCTCCATGTCTAATTTCAGATAAATTATTTACCCCGCACAAAAACGGGGCATTAAGTAAGTACGGTTTTTTGTGTGTTGATTTAACGGTATAAAATACCCCGTTTTTTTACGGGGTAATATTTTTGTTTTTTTCCCGTTTTACAGGCCGTGGTGGAACGGTTTTTTTGTATTTTTTTACGCAGAATAACCTGAATACCTTCAATTTATAAATAATATTAATTTGTAATCCATTGAGTAGTATTTTCTTGTAGAGAAAATGGGCACTATGCTGTGAATACTTTTACATCGACAACAGCATTAGTTCATCTCAAAGCCCACTATTATGATCACTACTACAAAAAAATCCTTAAAGGTTGGTAAGTACGTAAGCACTGCACACGTTAACGAAGTAATCAGTAACTATAAAAAAGAAAGATGGGTTCACAACTCTGAGCGCATCGGTAAAGAAGACTCTTTAAGCGCATGGTATAGCGTAGAGGAACTGGAAGAGTTCATCGCAAAAATTAAAGATCACGGAGCAGACGGCATTAAGCTCTATTTTGCCGCTTACTCAGCTGATTATGCTGAAAGACCTGAATACGCAGCTCGTCAGACACTGGTACTGGTTGGTACCAAGCACAACGAAACTCCTACTGGCGCTGCCAATAAAGATATCTACATCCAAACTGAAAAAGGTGCCGAGATCCTGGCTTACAATGCCAGCAATATCTGCCCTCCAAGCTGCGGCAGCCGTTGGCCAAACACTGGCGAAGAAGACGGACTGGGAGACATTGGTATTACCATCGTTGACCGTGGCGAAAAAGGTTTGACTATCGTTTAATTCTACTATTTCGGCGGAATAACAAGCGTCGCATGCCTGGCATGCGGCGTTTTTGTTTAAAATAATTGCTGTATATCAATAATAAAGCTACATTAGGTGCCATGACCGCACTATCCTTCAACGTAGTATTTATTATCATCAGTACGCTGATATCTTTCGTGGTATATCTGCAGAAACATACTCCCCTGTATCTCAGGTTATTTCCCCCTTTCCTGGTAATTACAGTAGCCGTTGAAATAATCGGAAAGCTATTGGCTGATAATGGCCGGAGCAATGTGTTATTGTACAATTGCTTTACCACACTTGAATTTATATTCTATTTCTATGTATTGCGCAGTGTAATTGAAAATGCAAGGTTCAGAAAGCTCATCGGCTACCTGCTGATCGTGTACCCCGCTGCAACATTTATTAATATCTTTTTTATTATACCCAAGGGCTATTTTCACTCTATTACCTATGCAATAGGTTGCCTTTTAATGGTAGGCATCTGTATCTATTACTTTTTCGAACTTTTCCAGTTGTCCCGCTCAATGGCCCTGGTGCGTGAACCTGCATTCTGGATTTGTTCCGGATTGTTGTTTTATTACTGTTGCAGTTTCCCTTTATTTGCAATGTTGAATTTCATGAGTGGTGTATCTGTGGTGCTGATCAGGAACATCGACTATATTCTCAAATATCTGAATGTGTTGCTCTATTCTATTTTCAGTATTGCCTTTGTGTGTAGAATGAAGCTGAGAAAGAGAGCAGCCATGTAACTTTAGCGCAGTCCGTGAAATATCAGCGTTGCTGCCAGCGATCATAAATTGATTATTTAAATCCAGTTACAAATACCAGGTATGCCTAAAGGCCAGGGAGAAGAAATTTATATACTCATAATCATTGGAGGTGTGTTAGCCCTGATGCTGGTAGGTTTTATAGTAACAATGCTATTCAAATACCAGCAGCGTCGTTACAAGCAGGAGCAGGAGTTATTGCTGATGAAGGATCAGTACGAACGTGAAGCACTTCGCTCACAACTGGAGATCCAGGAAAATACATTTAAAAATATAGGACAGGAGTTACACGATAACATAGGCCAGATGCTATCTGTGGTAAAGTTGTCGCTGGCCATTTTACCGGTGCCCAAAGAGCATGCGGCGTATGAACCTATTGTAAGTGCACGCCAGATGCTTAATAAAGCTATGATGGACCTGGCAGATCTTACCAAAAGCCTGCATACAGATCGTATTGCACATATTGGTTTGCTGGAAGCATTACGTTTTGAACTGGAAACACTAAGCAAGGCAGGCTTACTTGAAATTGATTTTCGCCTGGAAGGTTCTGAAAGACTTTTTGATGAACAAAAATCAATTTTCCTGTTCCGTATTTTCCAGGAGATCCTGAATAATGTGCTGAAACATTCCAGGGCTACGCGTCTTGAAATGTTGTTGAGATACGATGAGGACAATAGCTTCATGATGAAAATCAGCGACAATGGTGTGGGTTTTGATGTGAACCAGAAGAAAAATTCCATATCATCTTCTTCCGGTGTCGGATTAAAGAGTATATTCAACAGGGCAAAATTGATTGGCGCTGATATTGAAATGGATAGCAAGCCCGGCAAAGGCACTATAGTTACAATTCAACTATCGTTACAGGAAAAATAAACGGGAGAAACTTACATGGCAATGGGCAAAAAAATACAGGTGGCGGTTGCTGATGACCATAAACTACTGCGTAAAGCACTGGCACAGTTGATCAATTCATTTGATGGCTACACTGTATTATTTGAAGCTGATAATGGCAATGAGATCAAGAATCAGCTAAGCAAGCACATTATTCCCGATATCGTTTTGCTGGACGTGAATATGCCGGATATGGACGGTTACGAAACCGCCAAATGGATCTACAAAAATTATCCGCAGGTAAAAGTACTGGCCCTTTCCATGTTTAGCGACGAGAGCACCATTATCAGGATGCTGAGATTGGGCGCCAAAGGATATATCATGAAAAATACAGAACCGGAGGAGTTGAAAGAAGCACTGGATTCTGTAATGCAAAAAGACTTCTATCTTTCTGAATATATTTCCGGTAAAATTATCAGTGGCCTGCACAGGGATATTGATATGCCCGAACAACCGGTATCTCTCAGTGAAAAAGAAAAAGAGTTCCTTAAATGGGTTTGCTCCGAACTTACCTACAAGGACATTGCCGCTAAAATGTTTGTAAGCCCGCGTACAGTGGATGATTACCGCAACTCCTTGTTTGAAAAGCTGAAAGTTAAAACACGTGTAGGGTTGGTAATGTATGCTATCCGCAACGGCCTTGCGGATGCCTGATGTGCAATAATGTTTACACTGTAATTTCAGACAGCAGTATAATGGCGTCGTTCGATAAGGCTTCCAGTTCTGCTGCTTCCAGGTCCCACAAAGCCAGCCCGTCCTTAGGATGAAGCAGCCTGTACTGTACCTCAAAAGCTCCCTGTATTACAAATACAAATAACGCATTGTGCGGCTTCGAAAGCTGGTGTGTGATCTCCGATCTTCCATCAAAACAGCCAATAAAATGGTTTACCACCGATGTGGTGTGCAACTGCGGTAATTGTACCAGTTTGTTTTTATTGGCATTGATGTCAAAGAACAGGTGCTCAGGTGCAATGTTCTTGTCGATGGCCGGATGGTGAAACCATAACTGTAAAAAATTAACCAGTTCCTCTTCATAAGGGTTGCTGATGTTTATGGTGGTGCCCAGCGGTATAGCCAGTTGTACACTTTCACCTGCTTCCACCTCGCCGGAATGACCATTACTGGTTTGCCAGGTAACAGCACCTACCACAGGTATCAGCAGCATTTCTGAATCTTCTTCCGCAAGTATGGTAAGGCTTCTTTTACCAGCCAGTGTATCTTCATTCAGGATGTAAAGTGGTCCTACAGGTGTTTTGTGCTCATTGTTATATTGACCGAAGTTGAAAGTATGCAGGCTTCTGAACCAATCCAGTTCATCATGACCACGCTCTTCGCCCAGGTATATCTTGCCTTTGTTTTGCTGTATCATAACTGAGGTGTTGGTTTTAAAGAATAGATACTTACAAACGGCGGTAGTGTAAATAACTCTGTCAGCAATTCATCATTCTCTGTATTTCCCGGTATAGAAAGCAGCAACTGTTCACCAACAGTATGATGCCATGTAAGTGGATCACTGAAAAAGTTTACAGCTACCTGGTGTTTGCTTTTATCGGTTACATTCGAATTGATGATCTCGAAACGGAAGTTGTGAAATGGTAAGAACAGTTTACCAAGACTATTGGTAAGGTCTGGTATTTTACCGCTCAACTGCTGCAGGTAACCCATAATGGCGGCACTTACCAGGAAATGCAGTTTCTCTGCATTAGGTACCTGCGTTATCAATTCACCAAAGGTGGTGTATCGTTTTTGCTGATTATATAGTTGTGACTGTAGTAAGAACTCGGTGTAGGTATCTTCAAATACCAGCTTATCCCAGGGCTTGGTGGAGTTGATATCGATGATCTTCCGGTAGCACAACCTGATGATTGACTTTTGCATAGTGGTTTGAATAAAATAAGACATTGGATCTTACTCCAATGTCTTACCAGGATGAATAAATGCTATCAGGCCGCTACATAGATAGTATGTGTAAGCGTATAGCCAGCCGAAAGGCTGCCGGTAACAGTAGCCAGTTCGGCCCCCGTTGTATCATCGCTGAACACATTGTCTGATGCATTATATGTATATCCGGTCATTCCTTTGGTGTAACCATAAGTTTGTCCTGCTGTACTGTTAACAGTGGCTACAGCACTGCTGCTGCCCTCAGGAAAAGAGATCTGTGTTACCAGTAAAGAAGTGCCGGATGAATTGTATACGTGTACGTGTATATGTGTGGCACGACCAGAATACCAGCCGGGAAAAATAGAAGTGAACTTTACTAATCCGTCTGAGTCTGTGGTCTGTCTTCCTCTCAGAAAGTGTACAGAAGTATAGTTGGTGGTTTGCATACTGGTACCACCATACTCTGAGTAATTGCCGTCCTTATCGCAATGCCATACATCTACCAGTGCGCCGGATAGTGCATTACAACTATTGTTCTTGTTCTTAATATAGATGCTCATGGCAAAAGCAACACCGGTTCTGTCGCTGGTAATATCACTTCGCACCAGTGAGGAAGGTGTTTTGGTAGGGAACGGTCCTTCTGTTTCGGACGGAGAAACTGTACAGGTGCCGGATGAAGTACCAGAGCCGCTTCCTGATCCTGAACCTGATCCGGAGCCATCATCTGTTCCGGATGTATCTTTCTTACAGGCAAGCGGCGCTATTGCTACCATGCCCAATGCAGCCAAACCGTTTTTTAAGAAATTCTTTCTTTCCATACAAAAAGATTAAGAGTGGTTGTATAGGTTACGCACAGTGTACACTGTTCAATGTAAAGGTTAGTAAATGAACAGGCAATTCAATTAATACCTCGGTGAAATGGAAGTATGTGTCGGTAAATGCTTGCCTGCATTGAGTTTCAGCGGATAGTATATGTTTATGTACACAAAAAAATACCTGGCAATGCAGGTGTGCATAGCAGGTTGTTAAGAGTTTTAACAGATACGATGAAGCAGAAGAAAGGGTTGGGTAAAGAAAAAGAAGGGGTGTTTATGTATGGACTATTCGCGTCCTTCCAGTAGCTTTTTTACATAAGCGATCTGGCCGAGGTGATAGATGTGATGCTCGATCAAACCATTCAGCAGTACACCAAAATTGTATTCACGGAAGTCTACTTTTTCTTCCAGCAGCGAATCATCTTTGGTTTCAAGTATCTCAATGATGGCGTTATTCAGTAACCAGAATTCTTTTAGCCCGTTTTCCCAGGTATGTACAGTGGGGTCAATATTGCGCCAGTCCAGTTTGTCAGAGTAAGCTGAATCTTTTTCCTGGTCTTTCTCCAGTCGCTTTAAAGTAAATTCACTCCACGTGATCATGTGGTACAGCAGGTCGATCAGTGAATGCGAAGTATCATTCTTTCCCGGGCGGTCATATACAATGGCGGGATGTACCTCTTCCAGTATAGCATATACGGGTCTGCCATACCAGGGATCGCCTTCCAGTGTTTCCTGTAGATGCTGTATAATATTCTGTATTGCCTGGTTCATAGAACGGTTTGTATTTACTTAAAACTAGCAATAAAAACTTATATAAGCACAAAAGGCGTCTCTGCGCCTTTTGTAACAACTATAATGATTATTCAATGCAATTACCTGCGGTTAACAATAACGCAAATATGCCTGTGGGGGCTTCTGCTAAAAATAAAAAATCCCGCAGTGTTTCAGATCACCTGCGGGATTGTTATAGAAAACTAGCTTTTTTATTTGCTCAGGTACATGCTTCTGTCTTTGTAAAGCTGACGGAAGTATGGATCACGAAGATCTTTAATAAAGCGTATGGCTTCACCGGTTGATTTCATTTCGGGGCCTAACTCTTTATTTACACCAGGGAATTTCTCAAAGCTGAACACCGGTTCTTTGATAGCATAACCTTTCAGGCGTTTTACCACTTTCAGGTCGGCCAGTTTTACTTCGCCCAACATTACTTTGGTAGCAATGTTCAGGTAAGGGATCTGGTATGCTTTCGCAATAAACGGTGTGGTACGTGATGCGCGTGGGTTGGCTTCAATTACATACACCTTACCATCTTTAATAGCAAACTGTATGTTGATCAAGCCACGGATATTGAGTTTGAAAGCGATCTTCTTCGCATACTCTTCCATCGCTTCCACTACCATTGGCGACAGGTTGAACTGGGGCAACACTGCATTGCTGTCTCCGCTATGGATACCGGCAGGCTCAATGTGCTCCATCACACCCATTACGTGGAAGCTTTCACCATCACAAATGCCATCTATCTCTGCTTCCTGGCAACGGTCAAGGAAGTGGTCGATCAATATCTTATTGCCCGGAATATGTTTCAGCAGGCTTACTACTGCTTTTTCTACTTCCTCGTCGTTAATAACGATACGCATTCTTTGTCCGCCCAATACATAGCTGGGGCGAACCAGTACTGGATAACCTACTTTGTTGGCAACAGCAACAGCTTCGTCAACAGTATAAGCGGTTCCGTAATCAGGATAAGGGATACCCAGTTCTTTCAGCATGTCACTGAAACGACCGCGGTCCTCAGCAATATCCATATTGTCGAAAGAAGTACCGATAATTTTGATCCCTTTCTCATTCAGGCGTTCTGCCAGCTTCAATGCTGTTTGGCCACCCAGCTGTACAATTACACCGTATGGTTTTTCCAGTTCTACAATCTCCCACAGGTGTTCCCAGAAAATGGGTTCAAAGTACAGTTTGTCTGCCATGTCGAAGTCTGTAGACACGGTTTCGGGGTTACAGTTCACCATAATGGCTTCATAACCCTGTTCTTTCAGTGCCAGCAGGCCGTGTACGCAGCAATAGTCAAACTCAATACCCTGGCCTATACGGTTGGGGCCTGAGCCTAATACGATCACTTTCTTTTTATTGCTCACCTTGCTCTCGTTGTGGTTGCCACTTTCGAAAGAAGAGTAGAAGTAAGGCGTTTTAGCTTCAAATTCAGCGCTGCAGGTATCTACCATTTTATATACCCTGGTAATACCGGCTGCTTTACGCATTTCATAGATCTTCTCATCAGTACCATCCTGCATAATGAGAGAGATCTGCTGATCACTGAAGCCCATGAATTTGGCTTCTTTCAGCAGGTTGGTAGGCAGCGTATTCAGTTTATACTTGCTGATCTCTTTCTCCATGTCTACGATCTTCTGGATCTCGTTCACAAACCAGCGGTCAATGCCAGTGGCTTTGGAGATAGTGCCTACAGAGATACCCAGCATCAGCGCATCCTTAATACGGAAAATGCGATCCCATTTCGGAACCTTGATGTATTCCAGCAGTTCCTCGGCGTGCATCTGGCTTTTACCATAATAACCCAGGCCTACAGCATTGTTCTCAAGGCTCTGACAGGCTTTCTGCAAAGCTTCTGTAAAGCTTCTGCCAATTGCCATTACCTCACCCACGCTCTTCATCTGCAATCCGAGTGTGTCGTTGGCGCCTTTGAATTTATCGAAGTTCCAGCGAGGCATTTTTACGATTACGTAATCCAGTGCTGGTTCAAAATATGCGGAAGTAGTTTTGGTGATCTGGTTTTTCAGTTCATCCAGTGTATATCCGATAGCCAGTTTAGCGGCAATCTTTGCAATGGGATATCCTGTTGCTTTGGACGCAAGTGCTGAAGAGCGGCTCACACGTGGATTTATTTCCACAGAGATCAATTCCTCAGTAGCAGGGTTCAGGGCAAACTGAACATTACAGCCGCCGGCAAAGTTGCCCAGGCTGCGCATCATCAGTATCGCTTTATTACGCATTTCCTGGAAAGCAGTATCGCTCAGGGTCATGGCAGGTGCTACGGTAATGGAATCACCGGTGTGCACACCCATGGGGTCCAGGTTTTCTACAGTACAGATGATGGCTACGTTGTCATTTTTATCGCGCAGCAGTTCCAGTTCATACTCTTTCCAGCCCAGTACTGCTTTTTCAACCAGTACTTCGTGAATGGGAGATGCTTTTAAGCCTCTGTCCAGGGCTGCTTCCAGTTCGCTTTTATCGTGTACAAATCCGCCTCCGGTACCACCCAGGGTAAATGAAGGACGAATTACCAGTGGAAAGCCGATTGCCTGGGCAAATTCTTTTCCTTCCAGTAAGGAGTTCGCTACTCTGGAAGGAGCTACAGGCATGTTGATCTTTACCATCAACTGGCGGAATTTCTCACGGTCTTCCGCAGTATCAATGGCATCCACATCCACGCCAATCATGCGCACATTGTATTTTTCCCAAACACCCAGCTCAAAGGCTTCTTTTGCCAGGTTCAGAGCTGTTTGTCCACCCATAGTAGGTAACACCGCATCGATCTGGTTCTCTTCCAGTATTTGTTCAATGCTCTCTACTGTCAGTGGCAGCAAATAAACGCGGTCTGCCATCATAGGATCGGTCATGATGGTGGCAGGATTGCTGTTGATTAAAATTACTTTGATACCTTCTTCCCGTAAACTACGGGCTGCCTGTGAGCCGGAATAGTCAAATTCACAAGCTTGTCCGATAATAATAGGGCCGGAACCGATGATCAACACTGACTTAATAGAGGAGTCTTTTGGCATTTTTTTTAGAACAGTTTTTGTATGTTAAAACCTTTGAAACCTTTATCCAGCCTGCGCTACACAGATTCTGTGAATCTTTTCCTGGAGCCGTTTGAGACGAGATAAATTGCGCAAAAGTAAGGCAGCAGCAGGAATTTTGAAGATTATTTTTAAAATGGGGAAAAACCAGGGCCTGAAGGAGGAAGTCTGAAGCTGGAAAGCTGGGGCGTAAATAAAAATCCGCAAATCACGGAACGTTCCCCGGCGGGTGTCCCCACCCGCCGCAATCAAAACGTTCCACTAAACTTGCAATAGCCCGACCTGACAGGTCTGAGTCACGGCAACGACTTACGTTTATAAAAGCATTTTTCGAAGCTCAGCCGGGACCTGTCAGGTCAAGCCGCTTAGTCGCAGCCTGCCTTTATCGGATAGTGGGATAACTAAATCAAATACCATCAAAGGATATTGCTGGAAAAACGTTCCACTAAACTTGCGATGGCCCGACCTGACAGGTCTGAGCCATCGCAACGACTTACGTTTATAAAAGCATTTTTCGAAGCTCAGCCGGGACCTGTCAGGTCAAGCCGCTTAATCGCAACCTGCTTTTATCAAATACCACCAAAGGATGTTGCCGGAAAATGACAGGAGTAAAAAGACAGCACTGTTAATCCAGTACGCCAAACTTACCCATGTTGAAATCCATGATCGCTTCCCGGATCTCTGCTTCTGTATTCATTACAAATGGCCCGTAGCTGGCAATAGGCTCATTGATAGGTTCACCGCTCAGTAATAAAACCACGCTCTCCTCATCTGCCTTCAGTTCAATGGACTCGCCTTCATTGGCAAAAAGCACAAAACTATGCTCCGGTGCGCGGGAGCCGTTGATCTCCACGCTGCCTTTTACGATCAGCAGGGCCGTATTGTGACTTTCTGCCACCCTTGTGTTGAATATTCCACCTTTATTCAGCCTGATGTCAAACAGGTTGATGGGGGTATAGGTAGCTGCAGGGCCTTCAGTACCGTTGGCAGCGCCTGCAATCACGTTTACAGTGCCTCCATTGTTATCCAGTTGCAGCTTTCCCATTTTATCGGCAGTAAGCGCCTGGTAATGGGGAGCAACAGATTTATCCTTTGCGGGCAGGTTTACCCAAAGCTGTATCATTTCAAAAAGACCGCCTTTTTTTGAGAACGACTCTTCATGGAACTCCTTGTGCAGAATGCCGTTGCCTGCCGTCATCCATTGCACATCACCGGGATTGATAACTCCGCTGCTGCCACTGCTGTCGTAGTGGGCTACACTGCCTTTGTAAGCAATGGTAACAGTTTCAAAACCTTTATGCGGGTGAACGTCCACGCCACGGATGTGGTCTGAGGGGCCAAAGTCGTATGCTGCGTTAAAATCAAGCATAAGGAAGGGGCTGATCCTGTTCTGTGGAATGCCTGCCCTGGGTATATAGTTAAATACACGAAAGCCATCGCCTACCATGCCGGGTTTTAAAGGCCGGGTTATTATGCGTTCTACTTTCTTTTTCATATCGTGCTCCTTTTGTTTATGCAAAACTAGCACGTTACCAAAGGGGCCATCTTGATGTATGGTAAGAACGGATTCAGCTGCCGTAGTTTTTTCGTGCCAGCTCCTTTCGCACCCGGCTGAGCGATTCGGGCGTAATACCAAGATAAGAAGCTACCATCAGTTGAGGCACACGCAACATTACATTGGGATAAAGCTGCACAAAAGAAAGATAGCGTTCCTCGGCAGGGGCTGCCAGTAATAAACTGATGCGGTGCTGCATATACCGGATGGAGTTATGCAGCAGGGAAATATTGAAGCGTACAAATTCAGGGCAGATGGTCTGTGCCTGTTCCATAAAGCCCCGGTTTACTATTACCACTTCGGCATCTTCCACCACATCTATATAAAAGGTGGCCGGTTCATTAAAGTACATGCTGCTTCTGTCGCCGATCCACCAGTTTTCCGGGGCAAACTGAATGATGTGCTCACGTCCTTTTTCATCGGTGGTATAAGCTCTTAACAATCCCTGTGTTACAAAATAACCGCTTACAGTGGTCGCTGTGTCTCCCGGGTGGGTAAGTATGCGGCCTTTATCATAGCTGCGTACACTCACCTGGTGGCTAAGCTGTTCAAACTGTTCATCGCTGATAGGCGTGTGCTGCTGTAAGTAATTTTTGAAATTGTTCAACATCGGGGAAAGAATTCATGGTAAAGTAACAAAGAAAGGCACAAGAGACAAGGCACAAGGGTAACAGGGAATGAGAAAGGAGGGGCCGAAAGTGAAACGCTGAACGCCTAACGCCCGCCAGACCGTAAGGCGTGGCACGGTTATAAGCACGCTGTGCGATATGTAGAAAGATGCAGCAACCGTACCACGCCTTTATCCCGGAGCGGTATTTTGTTGCAGCTGGTGTGCGGATGTTGTATGCTGGCAATTGTAATTATAGGGATAACCTCGTCCTTTAGGGCGAGGAGGAAAGGCGCAGGGAATACAGGAATTGGGAATCAGGTATCAATGTGATTGAATTAAGAAAAGGCCACAGCGGGGCCTCCTGTTTATAGCAATGAGCATAATGTGTATGTCGCGGCTCCGGTAGGAAGCCTCCGGTGCCTTACAGGAAGCTCCTGCCGGAGCTTAATTCAACGACATCGTTTCTTTACCTGGTAACATTAAACAAGGAATATAAAGTGTTGAGGAGAAGTATGGAGAAATGGTAGAGTAAGCCGAACGGGAGGAATAATGCTTTGCGTGTCAGTGCCTTTGCTGGGTAGTATAAAAAATAAAAAACCTCCACCGCCCGGCGAAGGTTTGAATTGCTGGTTCGAAAAATATATTGAATCAGTTATTGTGAAATGCTGCCAACTCAATATCGTCAAGACGCACACCGCCCTTTCGTTGCAGTTTCTTTTGTTCTGCAAGCTGGCGCTTCTCATCAAAGCGACTCATAATCCGAAATACCAACTTCTGTTTTGCCTCGTTTCCTTTAAAGATTCCGACTACCGATCCTGCTGATAAGGCCAATAGCAGGATGAATCTGCTGCTCATCTTTTTCATACTATCGGTTTGTACAGTTATACAATAAATTCCCGTCCATTATAAAGACAACTTTTATTAGTCAAAAGCTGTTCCATATTTTTCAAAATCCATACCACAAAGTGGGTATTTTTCTTAATAACATTCTAAAAGTCCCGTTGTTCGTGATATATGTTGATTCTGCAAAAGATTTAGAGGTAACCCGCGGGAATTACATTTAATGCTGATTTAATATAGATACGTAATTCCCGTTGTGACGGGTTTAATCAGGAATAGAAATTTTGTGTTTTTATTTGGACAATTGGACATTTCCGATGCAGCGTTTTGGTAAATCACTAATGCGCTGTCAATATTGTTTAATTAGTAGCTGTTAAAGACGCCAGTCACTAACGCCTCCGGCGGTGTCCTTAACAGCCGGAATTAAAGCTCTTAAGGAATGTTTGCTGTTTGTTTTTACTACCGACGGCGTAGTTTTGTTATTTGCACGCTACTACTTACCATTAAATTCGATAACTGATGCGACTTTTCCCGCTATTGGCGATGTTGATGTATTGCCAGTCATTGGTGGCGCAATTATTCACCAAAACAGAATATCCCCAGGGGTATTTTCGTAACCCGCTTAATATCCCGCTTTACCTCAGTGGTAATTTCGGAGAACTGCGGCCCGGGCATTACCACATGGGCCTCGACCTGAAAACGCTGGCACGCGTGAACCAGCTTGTGTTTGCGGCTGCAGACGGATATATATCCCGTATCAAAATAGAACCCGGCGGTTTTGGTCGCGCTATCTACATCAATCATCCCAATGGCTACACCACCCTGTATGCTCACCTGAATGATTTTAACCCGGCGCTGGAGAATTGGGTTAAACAACAACAGTACCAGCAGGAAACCTGGAGCATTTACCTGGAACCTCCTGCCAACCTGTTCCCGGTAAAAAAAGGCGATTTTATCGCTTACAGCGGTACCACTGGCGGATCGCAGGCTCCCCACGTGCATTTTGAAATACGCCGTACCAAGGAAGATATCAATGTGAATCCCTTCCTGTTTGGCATGCCGCTGGAAGACAATGTTGCACCAGTTATACAACGCGTTGCTATATACGACCGCACTAAAAGTACTTACGAACAGTCTCCAAAGCTGTTGCCCGTAAAAGCCGGGTACGCCACTGTTCCGGCTTTGGTGACGGTGAATACCCCACTCATCAGTTTGGGTATCGGGGCTTACGACACACACAACGGCTCGGCCAACCACAATGGTATTTTTGAAGCTACCCTGTTTGTGGACGAACAGCCGGTCAATGCATTCCGGATGGATAATATCAGCTACAATGAGACCCGCTACCTCAATGCACATATTGATTATAAAACAAAGGCCGGCGGAGGCCCTTATGTACAGCACCTTACCGAATTGCCCGGGTATCTCAATTCTATTTATGCAAGGCATGGCAGGGAAGGAGTTATTGACCTGAGTGATCAGAAGCCACATGCAATCCGTATTGAAGTAAAAGATTGTTACAACAATAAAAGTGTGGTGACCAGTACGGTTCAGTACAATGGCGCGGCTGCACCCGCTGCGGCAGTAAGCGGCAAAATGTTTTACCCCCTGATGCTGGATGGCTACGAAGAAGATGAGTGCGAGTTCTATATAGGTGAGCGTTGCCTGTACGATTCAGTTCATATCCGCTACAGCAAATCTGCCGGTAACGCAGCGGCTGTATCTGCACTGCATACTATTGGTGCTTCTTCCATTCCTTTACAGGAAGCATTCCTGGTTCGTGTGTTGCCGGAGCGTGTATTGACACCTGCAGAGCAGCAGCGCACCATTATGCAATGGTATTCCGGTACAAAAAAGGATGTGCAGAAAGTAGAGTGGCAGGGTAAATGGGGCGGTGCACGTTTCCGTGATTTCGGCAGCTACCAGTTGCTGGTTGATGAAGAGCCACCCGTTATCATTCCGGCCGGCTTTACTGATGGATCAGACCTCAGCAAAGCAACACGTATTGTTTTCAATGTAAAAGACAATATGGGCAAATGCCGGAATGTGCGTGCAGAGCTGGATGGCAAGTGGCTGCGTTTTACCAATGATAAAGGACTGGCCTTTATTTATACGTTTGATGAAAAATGCCAGCCCGGCGCCCATGAGCTTAAGATCTCCGTATCAGACGAGGCAGGGAATATAACCGTGCGAACATTTAAATTTACTAGGTAATGTGCTGATGTGCAGATTTTCAAATGTGCAAATTGAAGAACTGGTTTTGTTTTTGGCAGATTAAATCACGCACTGGTACATTTGCATCTTAGTTATAATAATTTATGAATTTACAGGAAGGCGATAAAGCGCCCGCATTTACAGCAAAAGACCAGGATGGCAATAAAGTAGCTCTTTCGGATTTTAAGGGACAGAAAGTTGTTTTGTATTTCTATCCGCAGGATGATACCCCTACCTGTACTGTACAGGCCTGCAACCTTCGCGACAATTATGCTCTATTAAAAAAAGAAGGATTTGTAATACTGGGTGTAAGCCCTGATGATGAGGCAAAGCATAAAAAGTTTGAAAAGAAATTTCAACTGCCCTTTACCCTCATCACCGATCCGGAATTGAAAGTGATAGAAAAATATGGCGTATGGGGCGCGAAGCAGTTGTATGGACGCAAGTACATGGGGCTGCATCGTACTACCTTTGTGATAGATGAAAAAGGTGTGATCAGGAAAATTTTTCTTCGTCCAAAGAATAAGCAACATGCGGAAGAAATCCTGAAAGCATGGAAAGAACTGGCATAACAATGCAGTTGCAATTATGACCACGTGTTGTCCTTATCGTTAGCATAAAATTTATTGTAGAAGTCCATCTATTTATAGGTGGATTTTTTGTTTATGTATTACTACTGAACGTGGCCGATTTACTACGCAAGAGATCGGTTTTTCATTGGCAAAATATTATTTGCAATACCGTGCATAGTTACCACCTCTTTTTATTGCACTGGTTTTGTTGAGGTTATAAGCCTGCGTAAAATTACGTGGCTATATTATTACAAAACCTAAATCTGCAACCCAACGTATATAGAACTGTTACACCGCACGCAACGATGTTTATTTTTTACATGGGTTATTTTTAGTTTTAGGGTTTGGTTACCCTGTCCTTTCCAGGACAGGGATTTTTTTTGCCTGTACCTGCAGGCTATATCTGATAATAACAACCACCGCCACTATTGCAAACTACGAACATCGTATTCTACACATACTTCCCGGATGTTTATTTAATACTTCGGCATTAATACCGGACAAATCATCTATTGCCTTGCAACAACCTTGTGCCGGTAAGTCTATTACTGTTGCCACATCGTACTCCTGCTTTTCAACTAAGCTATACCTGTCTGTGTGTTAGTACCGGGCATAGTAATACCATGTACCTGTTTGGTATAGCTTTGGTACCTGTCTGATAGGGGAATACTCCGGGGATACTCTGGGTATAGTCTGGGGATACTCTGGGTTTGCTCTTGGTAATTCCGGGAGGAAACAAGAACGAGACATGGACAAGGCAAGAAGAAACTGTGATTGGAGGGAAACGGCAGCATTGAAAATGCCGGTAGTTTAAAGTTCGTACTTTCTTTACTTTTTATGTGCTTTGCGCGCCTTAATATTTAATCAGTGTCATTGAGTTAAGCGTGTTGATTCCGGCGGGTGGCCTCACCTACCGGGAGTGCCCGTTGCTGGTATCTTCACCAGTCACTAACTAAACGGCATTGAGTATTCAATGTTCAATATTCGATGTTCTGTACTGTGATCAGAGAACCCATTCCACCTCACCTACGTCAAAAGAACGTTCAAGGGTGTCCTGTGTCAGTAATTTGCCGGCAGCTGATACGCCGCTGATAGTGGTTTCAAAAATGCTGTTGGCTTTTTTCAGCTTCACGGTTTCGCCCATTTTGTACAATACTTTGTGGTAGTCGGCCAGTATGCTGCCAGAGGTATCAGATTGTAATTGCCGGTAGCGGTTTTCAAGGGTGAGACAAAGCTCTTTTACCAATGTTGTTACATCAAACTCTTTGCCTGTGATCTGCCGCAGGGACACGGGGTTGCGGGAGCCTTCAAAGCGTACCTGGTTGATGTTGATGCCCATGCCGGCGATGGCAAATAACCACTCTTTTCCCCGGTAGGTATTCTCAATCAGAATGCCGGCTGCCTTTCTGTCACGCCAATACAGGTCGTTGGGCCATTTGATGCGTGTTTCGTCACCGGCGTAAATGTTAAAAAAGTCATAACATGCCAGGGCTACTGTAGCCGAAAGCAGGAAAGGATGACCAATGGCCTGTGCAGGGGGAGCCAATACCACACTGAATAGTATGTTTTCACCAAAGCTGGTGACCCAGGATCTGCCCCTTTGGCCTTTTCCTGCGGTTTGCTCCATGGCAAGCCAGGCAGCCCCGTGGCCGGCGGCACCTGTTTGTACCTGCCCCATGGCATAGTTGTTGGTACTGTCAACGGACGGTAGTATTGTAAGGGGCTGACCAATAGGATTTGCGGTGGTAGGATATGACAAAAGATTATTATTTTTGAACAGAGCGAAATTAAGTAATATCGCAGAACAGTCGGAAAGGGGTGAACAGAAGAATGAACTCTGTTGTTACAATATAACCGGTGTGCATCAAGTTACCAGGCTCTCCGCGCAAATACTATCAAATTGAACACTAAAAAGTATTGATTATTGGAACAACTTTCAATGTTAGCTACCCGTCGTAAGCGAACCAGTGTAGCACGGTTAACAAGAAGCTCAAAACTATTCAAAGCCATTATACACGCTATCCAGGAGAAAAAAGGCGAGCATATTATGTCACTGGACCTGCGTAAAATTCCCGAAGCAGTTGCTGATTTTTTTATTGTTTGTGAGGCGGGCAGTACCACTCAGTTAAGGGCTATTGCCGGTTTTATTGAGCAGCACGTGAAAGATGTGACCAAAGAAGAGCCTTACCATCACGAAGTACAGCATACAGCTCAATGGTTAATAATTGATTATGTGAATATAGTGGTGCATATCATGCTTCCCGAAACCCGTAAGTTTTATAAGCTGGAAGAAATGTGGAGCGATGCAGATGGAGAAGAGCATCGCTAAAACCAGTATCTTAACACTCGTTAAACAATCTAATCAGAACTTTTTTGCTTAACTAATTATTTTAATACGAAAACAAGGAGAAGCACGCATATATGTCACAAGACGAATCAAGACAAAACGAACGTAATTTTCCCCGGTTAAGACCAGGAGGCGATGGAAATGGTCAGCGTAAGGGTCCCAAGTTTAATATTTACTGGGTTTGGGCTATCATTTTCGCCGTACTCGTAGGCTTTCAGCTGTTAGGCTCTTTTTCTCCTGATGCTAAAGAAATTTCGCAGCTGGATTTTTATTCCATGCTCGCCAAAGGTGATGTACAGGAAATCAATACGGTAACCAACAAAAATCTTGTCCGCGTATTTATCAGACCTGAAAAGCTGGCTGGGTATAACGATAAACTGAATAAGAACTGGCCCGGGTCTTCTCAGAAAGGTCCTCATTTCCAGTTCAGGGTTATTAAAGCTGAAGATTTTGATAAACAGCTGAACGAATACTACGATAAACATCCTGAAATTACCAGGGTTAATAATAAGCCTACACCTGAGCCCGAGTGGTTCGGTTCTGTATTACAGTTCCTGCTTCCATTGGTAGTGATCATCCTGATATGGGTGATGCTGATGCGTAAAATGGGTGGTGGTGCCGGCGGCGGCAGTGGTCCCGGTGGTATTTTCAATATCGGTAAATCACGCGCTACCCTGTTTGATAAAGGCACCAAAGTAAACATCACGTTTGCAGATGTTGCTGGTCTTGATGAAGCGAAAGTAGAGGTGATGGAGATCGTTGACTTCCTGAAAAATCCCAAAAAATATACTTCTCTTGGTGGTAAAATTCCAAAAGGTGCATTACTGGTAGGCCCTCCCGGAACCGGTAAAACCCTGCTGGCAAAAGCAATGGCAGGTGAAGCACAGGTACCTTTCTTCTCTATGAGTGGTTCTGACTTTGTGGAGCTGTTTGTAGGTGTGGGTGCCAGCCGTGTTCGCGACCTGTTCAAACAGGCACGTGAAAAAGCACCTTGTATCATTTTCATTGACGAGATCGACGCTATTGGTCGCGCACGTGGTAAAAACGCTATCATGAGCAATGACGAGCGTGAAAGTACCCTGAACCAGTTGCTGGTAGAAATGGATGGTTTCAGTGGCGAAAGCGGCATCATTGTACTGGCGGCCACCAACAGGCCCGATGTACTGGACACTGCATTGCTGCGTCCTGGCCGTTTCGACCGCCAGATCTCTATTGATAAACCAGATCTGAAAGGCCGTGAGCACATCTTCAAAGTGCATCTGAAACCTATCAAGATCTCTGAAAGAGTAGATATTCATAAACTGGCCGAACAAACACCTGGCTTTGCCGGTGCTGATATTGCCAACATCTGTAACGAAGCTGCATTGATCGCTGCCCGTAAAGGCAAGCAGTCAGTTGAAATGGAAGATTTCCAGGATGCAGTTGACCGCGTTATCGGTGGTCTTGAAAAGAAAAACAAGATCATTTCTCCTGAAGAGAAAAGGATCATCGCTTATCACGAAGCAGGTCACGCTATCTGTGGATGGTTCCTTGAACATGCTTACCCGCTGCTGAAAGTTACCATTGTACCAAGAGGTGTAGCTGCATTGGGTTACGCACAATACACACCCAAAGAGCAATACCTGTACAATACAGACCAGTTGCTTGACCAGGTAAAAATGACATTGGGTGGTCGTGCAAGTGAAGAGATCTTCTTCCATAAAATTTCTACCGGTGCTCAGAACGATCTGCAGCAGGTAACACGCATCGCTTATTCCATGATCACCGTTTACGGTATGAATGATAAAGTAGGTAATGTGAGCTTCTACGATCCTGCACAGGAAAATTCATTTACCAAGCCTTATTCTGAAGAAACGTCTAAACTGATTGACGAAGAAGTTCGCAAGCTGATAGACGATGCTTATGTAGCAACGAAAGAGTTACTTACTGAGAAGAAGGAACAGGTAGAGAAACTGGCTGAAGCATTACTGGAGAAAGAAGTATTGTTCCAGAGCGATGTGGAAACCCTGATTGGAAAACGTCCTTATGGAGAAAAGAAAACACTGGATGTAGACGGAAGCCCTGTTTCTTCTCAGTCTGAGACTGGTGCTATCAGCGAAGGTGTTCCCCCTTACGATCCGAACGTAACCAATCATCCTCCTGCCACTACTACTAATTAGATCATGAACATATCTCCTTCAAAAGAGAATATTCTTAAAAAAATACGGAAGGCGTTGAGTAATTCAACGCCTCTTCCTTTTCCACACAGTGAGGGAAACAGCCTTGTGTTTCAGCCCTCGCGACAGGAGCTGGAAGTAGAGTTTGCAGAACAGTTTACCAAACTGCAGGGCAAGTTTGCTTTTTGCCTTAGTTACGAAGAACTGGCAGTACAACTTACACACCTGCTGGCAAGTGAAAAATGGAGCAAGGTGTATTGCAGGGAAGAAGAACTAATAAAGCAGTTGCAGGCAGTAGGATTTAATGAAACAGGTTATAAAGATCTTGAGTCCTGCGATGTAAGTATTACAACCTGTGAGTGCCTGGTGGCACGTACAGGCAGTATGATATTGAGTGCTGGTCAGCAAAGTGGCCGCTCGGTAAGTGTGTACGCACCGGTACACATCTGTATTGCACGTACCAGCCAGTTGGTCTATGATATTAAAGACGGCATACAACTGGTGAAAGATAAATATGGTGCGCAGCTTCCTTCGCTTATTTCATTGGCTACCGGTCCCAGCCGCACGGCAGATATTGAAAAAACACTGGTAGTAGGAGTACATGGCCCGGGAAGGGTATATGTGTTCCTGGTAGATGAATAATAGCTACTTCCGGTCTTCCTCTTCGTATATAAACCACAGGGTAATATATTATCTGACTATCCGGATATAGGCAGGTTGCCATTAAGGGGCTTAATCTGTCAGGTCGGGCCAGAGTTGGTTATTTGCTCTTTATAAGGAAACTTTACTTATCAGCTTATACCTGGCAGGTTTACTTCCCTATAAGTAGAGAGTCAGAATACATTAATTCCCTGATTGCTGTTATCTTTACCAATACCAATGTGAGGGTTACAGTGGAAAAAAGCGTTCAATACCTTTTTGTATATGGCTCCCTTCGCAAGGGCTTTGGACATTCCATGTATAATTTCATTGACACACATTTTACATGGATCAGCAATGCAAAGGTGAAGGGACTGTTGTATGATGCAGGTGAGTATCCTGCAGCCATACCATCGGTAAGCCCGGTTTTTATTACCGGCGAATTGTACCTGATGAAGCCCGGAACAGAGGCTAAAGAAGTATGGTCGTATCTTGATGTGTATGAAGGTCTGTTTCCGCAACCGGGTGAAGAAGTGTTGTTTCGTCGTGAAAAAGCAATGGTGCAGGCAAGCGGTACAGCAACAGAGGCATGGATCTATTGGTACAATCTTCCGGTAAATGACCTGCCGGTTATAACTTCAGGCGATATACTGCAATACCGTTAATAGTAATAATCAATAGTAGGAATGGAGATAGCTCCCGATAAAAAAGTTTACTTTTTGTCCGACTTTCATCTCGGTACCCCTGATTACGCTTCCAGTCTTGAACGGGAGAAACGTATAGTGGCTTTCCTGGAAGAGATACGTTCGCAGGCTGCAGTTATTTTTATTGTAGGCGATATGTTCGATTTCTGGTACGAGTACCGAAAAGTAGTACCTAAAGGGTATGTGCGTTTGCTGGGTAAGCTGGCCGAAATTACAGACAGTGGTATTCCCGTGCATTTTTTTGTAGGCAATCACGATATGTGGATGACGGATTACTTTCAGCAGGAGCTGAATATTCCCGTGTATTTTGAGCCGAAAGAATTTACATTTAATGGCAAAGAGTTCCTTGTGGGGCATGGTGATGGTCTTGGCCCTGGTGATCATGGATATAAAATGCTGAAGAAGGTATTCAGAAACCCGGTATGTCGCTGGATGTTTGGTGTTCTTCCTCCTTACATAGGTATGGGACTGGCCGATTTTCTGAGTGGCAGAAGCCGTGCTTCTACGGGGCAGAACGATGCAAAGTTCTGGGGCGAGGAAGGTGAGTGGCTGATCACATACAGCAAAGAGATGCTGGCAAAGAAATATTATGATTACCTGGTGTTTGGTCACCGGCATTTGCCGATAGATTTTGCCTTTAAAAATGGCAGCAGGTATATCAACCTCGGAGACTGGCTCAGGTATTATACCTATGCAGTGTTTGATGGTAAGGATATGGTGCTTACATCAAGGTATGCTGAGCAGGAAAAAAACATTGTACGCGGCCAGGCAGCCTCGTAAAATAATAGCAATTCATGTACAGACCCCTGATTATATTTTTATTGTTTGTTGGTAGTGTGTTTACAGGTGCTGCACAGCAGGATACTGTATTTACTTTCACTAAAAGTATTCCCGGTGTGTTTACTGATTTTACAGTAGATAACCTGGGAAACCTGTACGTGGTAAATAACAACGGGCAGTTAAAAAAGATGGGGCCACGTGGCGATTCAATAGCCGTGTTCAATGATCTGCGCAATTATGGAAAAACATTTTCCATGGATGTAAGTAATCCACTGAAAGTATTACTGTACTTCCGCGACTTTGGTACGGTGGTAGTGCTGGATCGTTTTCTGAATATGCGCAATGTCATTGACCTGCGTAAACAACAGCTTTTCCAGGTAAAGGTAGTTGGTCAGTCGTACGACAATAATATGTGGGCGTATGATGAACTGGAAAGCAAACTAAAGCGTGTTGGTGAAGATGGTAAGATCCTGGATCAGTCAAATGATTTCCGGCAGATGTTCGATTCGCTTCCCTCCTTTTCATTTATAGTAGATCAGAATAAACTGGTGTACCTGTACGATTCTTTGCATGGGGTATACATGTTTGACTATTATGGAACATTTAAGAACCGGATCCGTTTTACCGGCTGGAGTGATTTTACGGTGATCAACAATATCCTTTTTGGCCGCGATGAAAATATGCTCTACAGGTATGAGCCCGGTACACTCAACCTGCTGCAATATCCTATAACAGGCTCCATGCGCGCAGCACGCAAGATCAAATTTATGCAGGGCAATCTTTATTTACTCCGGGACGATAGGCTGGAAGTGTATTCTTATAAGTGAATTAGCAATCGTGAAAATGTTACCGGATGCCGGTTACCAGTTGCAGGTAATTGCAAGCTGCCTACTGCTAACTAAAGAGCCTGCGCCTTTGCGTTTTCTTTGTGTCTTTGCGTGAAACACGCTGAAACCCTGTTACCTTTGCAACAGACCACAACAGAGTAGTGCATGAAATTTTTAGACCTGGTTGTTCTTGATAACTCTATACGAAGCTACATAGCTGTAGCCGGCTCCATATTGCTGGCCCTTTTCCTTAAGCGTTTTTTATCCCGGTATATTGCGGGGTTGCTGTTTATGGTGGTAAAGCGTATTGTGAAGGGAGTTGATAAAAAGTCGTTTGTAGAACTGGTAATATCTCCGCTTGAGACCTTCCTGTTGTTACTGGTTATTCTCATCTCCTTTGATAAACTGGATTTCCCAAAGGTGCTGGATGTATCAATTTATAAGATAACGACACACCAGTTTATTGATGGCGTGTCCATCATTATATTGATCATTACATTCATCTGGTTGTTGTTGCGTATTATGGATTTTGTGGCGATGATCCTGCATCAGAAAGCTGAACTAACAGAAAATAATACGGATAACCAGCTGGTGGTGTTCTTCAAAGATTTCTTTAAGGTAGTACTGGTTATTTTTGGTTTCTTACTGATCCTGAAATTTGCCTTTCATTATCGCATCAGTAACCTGTTAACGGGTTTAAGTATTGCCACGGCTGCCATCGCCCTTTCTACCCGTGAAAGCCTTGAGAACCTGATAGCCTCTTTTATCATCTTTTTCGATAAGCCCTTTACTACAGGTGACCTGGTGAAAGTGCATGCGTACACCGGCACTGTAGAAAAAATTGGCTTGCGCAGTACGCGTATCCGCACAGATCAAAAGACCTTTGTAACAGTTCCCAATAAACAGATGGTGGACAGCCTGCTGGATAACCTTTCATTGCGTACACAGCGTCGTGCCTTTGTACAGTTGGAGATAAGTGCAGCAACATCAGAAGAACAGCTGCAGGATTTTTTAAGATCAGTTGAACAGTTGCTGAATAAGCGAAAGGACAAAGTAGAGGTCTATACTGTGCTGCTGGCAGATATTGTGAAAGATACCTTTGTGATAACCATTGAATTTTTTACAGCCCCTGTTCCTGTTGCTGATTTCAATGCTACCCGCCAGGACATAAATCTTGCTATTATCAGTTTAATGAAAGCAAAAAATATCAGGCTGGCTACAAAGGATGCTGAGATTACAATTGTGAAGGAGTAATTTAAAAATTTGCGGATGTGCTGGTTTGAAAATGGCTTGATTGCCGGATGGTTTGATAGCTTTTATCTGACCTTAAAGCAATAACTGCTATTACTTAATCACTACGGATGTGAGCACCTTATACTTTAAACCTTATACCTTTTATACCTGGAACTGTTAAAGCTTTGCTTTTATCTCCAGCAAAAATCCCCTGATGTTCTGTAATGACTGGATCATTTCAAAACGTTCTTTTGCCATCTTATTCTGTTTCAGGAAATCTTTAGCGCCTTCAATAGTGAGTTTACGGCGACGGAGAAGGTCATAGATCAGTTCAAGGTTCTTAATATCAACTGGTCTGAAATGACGGTCGCCTTTGCGGTTTTTGCGTGGCTGTAAAATATCAAACTCATTTTCCCAGAAACGAAGCAGTGATTGATTCACTCCAAACATATCGGCTACTTCGCCAATAGCATAGTACTGGCGTTGAAAAAGCACTTCGTCTGAAGGTACATTGATCAGGTCAACAGAGGCTTCCATTTCTTTCAGCGACTTGCGTCCGCGTCCGGATTTGCGGACAACAGGAGAAGCTGCGATTACTCTTTCAACAGGAGGAGGGACCAATGCTGGTTGTGATGGGGTAATAACCTCCTGTAAAGGTGATATGGGGTCTGATTCAACTACTGGTGTTGGCGCAGGCTCAATTACAGGCTCAGGAAGAGGCTCTCCCTGCTCTTCTGGTTCATATATGGCCTCGATGGTTTCAGTTGTTTCTTCAGCAGGTAATTCAGGAACAGAGGGTGTTTCTTCGGGTATTACAGCTGCAGGTGCTTCCGGTACGGCAGGTTCCTGGGCGATCAGCAGGGGCTGTTTTAGTGCTTTGATACGTACACCAACAGCAGGTTGAGCATCCTTTGGTGCGGAAGCTTCATTAAAATCGAACGTTATCTGCTCGTAGATCTTCATCTGAATTGAATATAGCCGGAGAATGGAATAATAACAGCTATCAAATATCGTGCGTAAAGATACGACCATACCCTCTGCCGGTAAGCATGCCTTTTAGTAAACTTATACACGCATGGGGAATACTGCTTAAAATGATGATTTTACAGGTGTTTTTTAAGCCTGCTTTTTCACATTTTTTTATACACGTTAAGTGTATAAAAAGTGCCTTTAAAAGAGGCTGAAAGCCTTATTTTTCGTAGTTTTGCGGGAATCGACATTTTTTAACTGCAGAAGAATTTCCACACGGATTTATGGCTACAGAAACAACAGAACAACTGACACCTGCCAATAGCGGTTATGGTGCAGATAGTATCCAGGTTTTAGAAGGTTTAGAGGCAGTTCGCAAGCGTCCGGCGATGTACATTGGTGACATCGGCGAAAAGGGTTTGCATCATCTTGTTTATGAGGTGGTGGATAACTCTATTGACGAAGCATTGGCGGGTTACTGTAAAAATATTGCCGTTACCATTCATGAAGACAACTCTATTTCAGTTGTGGATGATGGTCGTGGTATTCCTACCGGTATCAATTCAAAGGAAAAGAAAAGTGCCCTTGAAATTGTAATGACCGTACTGCACGCCGGTGGTAAGTTTGATAAGAACACTTACAAAGTATCCGGTGGTTTGCACGGTGTGGGTGTAAGTTGCGTAAACGCTCTTAGTACCAAACTGCTGGTAACTGTACAGCGCGAAGGAAAGATCTTCGAGCAGGAATACCATATCGGTGTTCCCCAGTATGATGTACGTGAAATTGGTGTAAGTGATATTACTGGTACCAAAGTACATTTCTGGCCCGACGCTTCTATCTTCTCTGTTACTGTTTACAAAAAAGATATTCTCGAAGGCCGTTTACGCGAGCTGGCCTATCTTAATAAAGGGATCCGCATTACACTTACCGATCTTCGTAAAGATGAAGAAGGTAATGTGTACTCCAAAGAGTTTTACAGTGAAGGTGGTATTGTGGAGTTTGTGGAAATGCTGGATAAGAACGCCGGTCGTAACGCACTGATCCCACGTGTTATTTATGTGGAAGGACGTGATGATAATTCTTATGTTGCTGTGGAAGTAGCATTAAGCTATAACGACAGTTACAGCGAGCATATTTACTCCTACGTTAATAATATCAATACCATCGAGGGTGGTACACACGTTACCGGTTTCCGCAGGGCGCTTACACGTATGTTCAAAAGCTATGGTGATAAGCAAAACCTGTTTGAGAAAGCAAAGGTTGAAATTGAAGGTGATGACTTCCGCGAAGGTTTAAGTGCTATCATTTCTGTAAAAGTTCCTGAGCCACAGTTTGAAGGTCAGACAAAAACCAAGCTGGGCAACAGTGAAGTGAGTGGTGTGGTGGAGTCTACCGTATCAAGAGTACTGGAAGCTTACCTGGAAGAAAACCCCAAGGAAGCTAAAAATATCATTGCAAAAGTAATTCTTGCTGCACAGGCAAGAGCTGCTGCAAGAAAGGCAAGAGAGCTTGTACAACGTAAGTCTGTATTAAGCGGTGGTGGTTTGCCGGGTAAGCTGGCAGATTGCTCGGACCGTAATCCTGAACGTTGTGAGTTATTCCTTGTCGAAGGAGATTCGGCGGGTGGTACCGCCAAGCAGGGTCGTGAGCGTGCATTCCAGGCTATTCTTCCATTGCGTGGTAAGATCCTGAACGTAGAGAAAGCAATGGAACATAAGATCTATGAGAACGAAGAGATCCGTAACATGTACACTGCTTTGGGTGTAACGGTGGGTACACAGGATGATCCCAAGGCATTGAACCTGGTGAAACTCCGTTATCATAAGCTGATCATCATGACCGATGCCGACGTGGACGGAAGCCACATCGCAACATTGATCCTGACCTTTATTTACCGTTATATGAAAGAGATGGTAGAGCAGGGCTATGTGTACCTGGCGCAACCACCACTGTACCTGGTAAAGAAAGGAAAAGATGCAGCTTATGCATGGAACGAAGAACAACGTAAAGGATTGGTAGAAAAGTTTGGTGCCGGTAAAGAAGACAGTGTAAACGTACAACGATACAAAGGTCTTGGTGAGATGAACGCTGACCAGTTGTGGGATACTACCATGAACCCTGATACCCGTACTTTAAAACAGGTAACTATTGAAAGTGCAGCTGAAGCAGATCGTGTTTTCAGTATGCTGATGGGTGATGAAGTTGCTCCGCGTCGTGAGTTTATCGAGAGCCACGCGAAGTATGCCAAACTTGATGTATAAATATTATTCTCCTGAATATTGTAAAAGGAAGTCGGCAGACTTCCTTTTTTATTTTGATGCCAGCAATAAAAGCAAAGAGGTATTTCAGCAGGCTTTTGCAGGTATTAATAAGGCTGGTACTATAGTCCAATATAAGTGATACCAGCTGCTATCAGTAGAAGTTGTACCATTAGTCGAAAGCCCGGGTTGTATATACACTTATGGACAGTATAAATCATTCCGGCAGTTGATAAGAAGAACAGATCTGTTACTGTAGAGAGGGCTAATAACTACAATTTATAGTAAGAAGATATTAATTGATATATAGCAATTTTACTATTGGTATGCAAATTTGTCATATTGCTTCATGGAGTTATACACATAACATATAGTTTCATTCATTTTATGTTATTTAAGTCATGTTGTGACAGGTTTGGCCCACGAATTGATTAAGCAACCCCAATTACAGTTCTTAAAATAGTAGGCCTGAAGGCAGTTATTAGCAAAATGCTGTATATTTAATCGCTTTTTTAAGCCGGCTATAATTTTAAGTAAGTAATTTAATTATTCATTCATAACCATTAAATGCATTAATCATGGCAGATGTAACACTTACGGCGTATAATGTGAAAACAAAAGAAAAGAACGTACCTATTCAGGAAGCAGTAATTACTAAAACCGCTAAAGGTGCTTACATGGCACAGGGACATGATGGAAAAGGTAATAAACTTACTACCCTCATGAACGAAGCAAAAGCACTGGCTGCTATCCAGGCAGGTATTGCCAAGCAAGGTTGGTAGTCAGCATTTCACTTTATACCGTTTAAACGAATATAGGCAGTCCGTTGTGAGCAATCATAACGGACTGTTTTTTTATAACAGGTACACAATAAAATAAAAAAGGATGACGCAACAATATGGTGTCATCCTCGTATCAGGGTAAGCGCAGAATAAAAACGGGCAGAGCCGTATTAATAACGGAAAAGCATACTCATTTATTTAAACAAACGACATATATTTAAATTGCTCTCCCAGTATTGCTTTATCGTCTGCTCCCAGCCACTTGTTTAACATGGTGGCATAAACGCTTCTGAAATCGACCTGGTATTGTAAGTCACCATCTTTCAGGTTATTGAGGTCCGGCATTTCGTTCAGCAAACCTTTTTGTTGTAATCCTCCACTGATAAAGAACATGTTGTTGGCTGTGCCGTGATCGGTACCGCCGCTGGCATTTTGTGCAACCCGGCGGCCAAATTCTGAGAATGTCATCAGCATTACATCCTGGAAACGGTTATTATCTTTCAGATCTTTTACAAATGCATTGATAGCATCGTTCATATCTGTAAATAAACGTTTTTGCTGTCCGTCCTGTGCTACGTGGGTATCGAAGCTGCCCAACGACAGATAATACACTTTAGTATTGATCTCAGAGAAAATAAGTGAGGCAATTGTTTTCAGGCTCTTCCCGATCTCGGAATTGGGATATTGTGTAGTAGTGGGATGCAGGCGGCTTTGATTGAAAATATAATTGGCACTGCTCAATGTTTCAGACATGGTTTTATACAAGTAATCAACCGGTGCCTCATGATCATCAGCATGATGTGCGGAAGCCATTTCCCTGAAGTATTTTTCATTAGAAGTAGTGAATAATCTCCGGGGATCTTTCATTGCCAGCCCTTTTATATGATCGCCTTTCATGGCAAGGCTCAATACATCATCCAGTTCCAGTGCCTGTGTAGGCCTGTCGCAACCATTACACTGTGCATCAAGATAGCGGCCCAGCCAACCTGTATAAATATATTGATTGCTGGCACTGGCGCTTTGCCAGATGTCCATACTGCGGAAATGAGAACGGTCAGGATTAGGATAACCTACGTTATTAAGAATACCCAGGCTACCATCATCGTACAGGGATTTAAAACCGGTTAAAGCAGGGTGTAAACCGGTTTCATCAGTAAGCAGTAAAGCCTGCTCTTTTGCAATGCCCAGTTTGGGGCGTACTTTATAGTAAATATCATTGCGAACAGGAATAACAGTGTTCAGCCCGTCATTGCCCCCGCTTAATTGCAGTACTACCAGTACCTTATTGCCGGGAGGTACCATCATAGGGCGTTCCATGGCTTTCAAAAACCTTGGTAACATCAGTGAAGCTGTTGCCAGTGAACCGGTCTGTATAAATGTGCGACGTTTGATTAACATAAGATGGTATTTACGAAATAAGAAATACGAAGTACGGCATACATGCTGCGCTATATTGTAGCTTCATATTCATTTTCGTGTTATAAAAATTGCGATGAAAGAGCATAATTGGCTATCCGGAATAACAGCGATCCGTGCTTCGTACTTCATATTTCGTATTTAACACAATTGGTATTCCGGTGTACTCATCAATTGAATAGTAGTTGTTTTAATAAAACTTTCTTTTGATGAGCTGTCTGTGAATTTTCCGAGTGCTGCTGCATTCATACCTGCATCAGTTTGCAACAGGCTGCCTGCAATGGTGGTTACCAGTTGTTCGCGTGATACTTTTTCATAGTTCTGTAGGTAACCATTCCAATCAATAGCTGCCATAATGTTCTGACCACCGGCCTTGCGTGCTGGTTTTCCTGCACCACCTGCGCCGCCATCCTTCATCCCCATCATCTGGTCATCATCGTCCTTAGGTTTCATATTCAGCTCTTCTGTTGCAAAGAACATTTGTGGAATGCGCATACGCAGCATAAGTGAAGAACTGTCTATCCAATTCTTACCACCCGGCCATCCGGCCACATTGGGAGGATAGAATAAGATCTGCCCCAGTAAGCGTTGTAATAATAATTGAGCATCCTCATTGGTAACCGTCATTGGCAATGCACGGCGGATGCCGGCTATTAGTTCTACCGGCGATTTAATTCTGCACCCGATATTCTTTGCATCATAAAACCAATTGGCGGAGAAGATGGCCGCCATCAGTTCTTTGATATCATAATTGCTTTGGTAAAAACGATCAGCCAGTTGCGAGATATGCGCCTCGTCTGGTATATCATTCACAAAGTAGCGGTAGATCTTGCGGGTGATGTAGTTGGCAGTTTGCTTATTTTCCAGTAAGATGTTCAGCACATCGTCACCATCAAAATTACCCGACTTGCCCAGTACTGTTTTTTTACCGGTATCATGTTGTTGCCTGCGGAATAAGAACTCTCCGTTAATGCTGGCGCCCCATCCTGTAAAAGCACGGGCTGCTTCTTTAATATCATCCTCTGTATAATTGCCACGGCCCATGGTAAACAATTCCATTACTTCCCGGGCAAAGTTTTCATTGGGGTGGTCCTTCCTGTTCTGGTTGTTGTTAAGAAAGTTAAGCATAGCAGCGCTTTTGCTCACTTCGCGTAACATGTCTCCAAAATTGCCCAGTGCATTACGACGGACAACATCCAGCAGTTGCTGTTGATATACGATCTGCTGAATGCGGCAGGCAAAATGCCCATGCCAGAAGAGTGACATCTTTTCGCGCAACTGTTGTTCACTCCCGATCATCTGCTTCAGCCAGGTAATATTAAGGTTCCGGATATCCTGCTGCGATTGCTGGCGGATCATTCTTCTTTTGTTTTCATCCAGCGGTTGGCGCCTGGCTGCACCCTGCATATTCATGTCCATTGTAAAGGCTTCCTTTACTACATCGCTGGCTACATCAATATAGGCAGGTGTTTTTGAGGAGGCATTCAGCAGGTTTTTTAATAAAGAAGAAGGATTGCTGTTTTGAAGACTATTGAAATCTGTGGGGGCAGGGCCAAAGGTGGCGCGCCATAGCAAGTGTTGATTCTTTAACTGATTGGTGATGACCATCAGGATAAAATTTGCCCTTTGACCGCCTGATAAAGGAGAGGTTTAACGAATCTTTATAAATTCCCGGAAAAAAATAGCGGGCACAAAGAGTTGAAATAAAACTCCTTGTACCCGCAGTATAAATCATGCGTTTTTTTTACAATATAAAATCAACTCCAAACGAGAAGGAGTTAAGGAGTGTAAGTGTTAAAGTAGAATTATGCTGGTCATAGGTATTGCTACCTGTTCCTTTACTTTTTTGATACGAGTAATTAAGACCACCAAAGTCAGCAGACACCAGTATTTTATCGGTAGCCTGGTAGTACAATCCTGGTGTAATGCCTGCACCTACGCTCCAGGATTCCTGTGTGCTGATGGGAGAACCTTGTGTTATTTTATACTTGCTCCGTGAATAGCCAACACCGGGCTCTGCATACCAGCCTATTTTGTTTTTGATGGGAGCATATTTCCTGGCAAAAACGGTAGTGCTTAAACTGGTTGTGGTGGCTTTGCCATCCGATCCTTTACTTTTGGCTGTGTAAAAAGATACTCCTAGTCGTGCACCCAATACCCAGTTATTAGCGATACCAAATCCTATGCGTGGGCTAATGCCTGCATTTGAAGAAGAGCCGCCTGAATAACTGGAAGTACCGGCGCTCAGTGAGGCACCTAATAGCTTATCACCTTTTTTGATCTGGGCATTTGCTGCAGCTGAACTCATAAGAAGAATAATGACAGGTAGAAATTTACTTTTCATAATAGTGTTTTGTTTAGGACACTAAGATGAAGAACAAACGAATTGCTGTCAACGTCTCCAAACTGCTTTCACAAACATTTATACAAAAGCGTATCCGTTAGTTAAAGGAACGTTACTGAAAGATTAATGGATGATTAAATAGCGGCTGTACCAATGCGATATATTTATAATCTAAGGGGTAGTTATAAAAAAAGACAGTCATCATTATGATGACTGTCTTTGAAACTATTTGTAGTAAATGACTGCTTAAGCAATGTATGCTGCGCCAAAATAGCGATGCAGTACTTCCGGTAACTGAATGCCCTTTTCTGTTTGCTTGTTTTCCAGCAGGCAGGCAACGATTCTTGGCAATGCCAGTGAACTACCGTTCAGTGAATGCACCAATTGGTTTTTACCATTGGCATCTTTAAAACGGATCTTCATACGGTTTGCCTGGTAGGCTTCAAAGTTTGATACAGAACTAACCTCCAGCCATTTTTCCTGGGCAGCGCTGTACACTTCAAAATCATAAGTAAGTGCTGATGTAAAGCCCATATCACCGCCACATAGTTTTAAGATGCGGTAAGGCAACTCCAGCAATTGCAACAGCTTTTCTACATGGCTCACCATTTCTTCCAGCACATCATAGCTTTTATCGGGATGAACCAGTTGCACGATCTCTACTTTATCAAACTGGTGTAAGCGGTTAAGGCCACGTACATCTTTACCATAGCTACCGGCCTCACGGCGGAAACAAGGGGTGTAAGCCGTCATCTTTACCGGCAGGTCTGTTTCCTTCAGCATCTCATCACGGTAAATATTGGTTACCGGTACTTCAGCAGTTGGGATCAGGTAAAACTTATCTTCTGTTACAAAATACATCTGCCCTTCTTTATCGGGCAATTGTCCGGTACCAAAGGCTGATGCTTCATTTACCATATGCGGAGGCATATACTCGGTATAGCCAGCCTCTGTATTGTAATCAAGAAAATACTGTATTAATGACCGTTGCAGTTTAGCGCCTTTACCTGTGTACACAGGGAAGCCGCTGCCGGTAATTTTGTTACCCAGTTCAAAATCGATCAGGCTGTATTTTTTTGTAAGGTCCCAGTGTGGAACAGCGCCTTCTGACAAAGTAGATTTATCACCACCTGTGCGCACAGTTACATTGTCTTCCGGTGTTTTACCGGGAGGTACCTGTGCTGAAGGCAGGTTAGGTAGTTTCACGATCTGGTCCTGCAGTTCTTTTTCAGTAGCAGCCAGTTTTTCACTGATCGGTTGCAGCGATGTTTTCAAAGCAGGGACTTCCTGTTTCAGTTTCTCTGCTTCTTCCTTCTGACCCTTAGCCATCAGCTGGCCTATTTCTTTAGACGAACTGTTTACTTTGGCCTGGGTGGTATCGAACTCTAATTGCAGTTTTTTACGTTCATCATCCAGGGAGATAATAGTATCTACCAGGTCAAGATCCTTAAAATTCTTAATAGCCAGTCTCTCTTTTACCAGCTCAACGTTTTGACGAATAAAAGCTACCTGTAACATCTCAAATGCAAGTTTGTGGCAAATATAACTTCAAAGTCCGGAAGTAGGGAGTATGGTTTTAGATCAGGGTAATAAGTTATTCTCCGTTACTGCTATTTGTTTTATAAATATCCGGCTGGTGAATGCTCATCAGGTTTTCCGGCGAGGTTACCGGCATAAATCCAAACTGGCGATACAGCCCGTGAGCATCGCGGGTAGCCAGCATAAACCGGCGTAAGCCCTGTAGTTCCGGGTGAGTGAGGATCACTTCCATCAGCCATTTGCTGAGACCTTGTCCACGAACGCTGTCATCAACAAATACATCTGCCAGGTAAGCAAATGTGGCTTTGTCGGTAATAACGCGGGCAAAACCTACCTGCTGTTGTTGGTTATAGATGCCAAAAGAAAGGGAGTTTTCAATAGACCGTTGTATGGTTGCCACGGGAATATTGGCGGCCCAGTACGATTTACTCAGGAAGCTATGTATAAAAGGAATATCCAGTTTTTGGATCTCTGTGCTGATGGTAAATGCTCCCCGCTGCCATTCCATAGATAATAGTTTTTGTAAAAGTACTGGTTGCCTGTAATATGTACAGGATTCCCTGTTTGTGCCGGCGCGGGTCTTGCGCAGCCTGTGTCTTGTATATTAACCCGGTCTCTGACCGGTATATGATGAAGCAATTAGGATAGTAAGTAGCCCTGATTCCTGCTCCCTTTACGCTATCTTTGCAGCTATGCAAGCGCAAGATGATCTGCAGTCCCGGTGGTGGACACTTGAGGCCAAACTGGTAGAACGCTTTGGCAAAAAGCCCGATATGGAAACGGTCCTGTTCCTGGTAGGTATCCAGGAATTAGGGAATGTGCAAAAGAAATTCTCAAAAGAGCAGAAGCAGGACCTGATGCATATAGCTGTATGCTCGTTGCTGTCGCAAAGCGGTTATTATGAACTGGAAGGTGTTGACAAAGACGGCTGGCCGCATTTCCGCCAGTTGAAGGCATTGCCTGTACTGAACACAATAGAGCAGGAAAATTTTCTAAAAGATCATGTCCTGTTGTATTTTGAACAGCATGAGTTTTAATTAAAACCGGCTCTTGCAGGTTTCTATTCCAATTAATATCTTCAATGCCTGATAAACGTTTCTCCTGCATGCTTACCCGCCTTATCTTATTGCTAACCTGTATTACCGGTATTTACTGTAATCCCAAAATGGCGGATGGCTTACGTAAAAGCGATCTTAAAAAAGATATAGAGATTGTTACCACAAAGGGAACCATGATCATCCGTTTGTCGGATTCCACTCCTTTGCACCGCGATAATTTTCTGAAACTGGTTAAGCAGCATTATTATGACAGCGTACTGTTTCACCGCGTGATAAAAAACTTTATGGTGCAGGCAGGCGACCCCAACAGCAAACATGCGAAACCCGAAGAGCAATTGGGCGAGGGTGGTTTACCTTATACTATTCCTGCAGAGTTCAGGGCTACATTGTTTCATAAAAAGGGTGTGATCGCTGCTGCACGCAACAGCGACAGTGAAAACCCACAGAAGGCCAGCAGCTCTACCCAGTTCTATATTGTACAGGGACGTGTATTTACAGATGCGGGGCTGGACTCAGTAGAAACCATTCGCCTTAAAGGGCGCAAATTGCCAACAGCTCACCGGGCTGTTTACAAAACACTGGGAGGCTCGCCCCACCTTGATCAGAACTATACCATTTTTGGTGAGGTGATAGCTGGTTTAAATGTAATCGATAGCATTGCAGTAGTACCCACCGGTGGCCGCCAGAACGGGGACAGGCCTTTACAGGATGTGCGCATCATCAGCGCAAGACTGGTAAAACGGAAGTCGTAATGATTCCGGGTACTATGTGCCGATAAGTTTTACAAAGTGATATTCTATACTCCACTTTCAGGGATCCGGACACTAATCCTCTTTTACTATTCACTGTAAAACCCCGAACATTATTTATGTTTGCAGCATTAAATTCAAAAGCATGAATATTCCGGATAATCTTCGTTACACAAAAGATCACGAGTGGGTTAAATTAGAAGGTAATACAGCTACAATTGGTATCACAGATTTTGCCCAGAGCGAATTGGGTGATATTGTATATGTAGAGGTTGAAACTATAGGTAAAAGCCTGGATGCTGAAGCAGTGTTTGGCACTGTGGAGGCTGTAAAAACTGTATCGGACCTGTTTTTACCCCTGGCCGGCAGTATTGATGAATTAAACCCTGCCCTGGCCAATGCTCCGGAGCTGGTAAACTCTGATCCCTATGGCGAAGGCTGGATGATCAGGATGACGGTTAGTGACCCCACTGCGTACGGAAATCTGCTGGATGCTGCTGCTTATCGCCAACTTGTGGGCGCTTAAAATTATTTTTCGGATTATATTTATTTTATATGGGCAAAAGAGTGGTTTATACCGCTCTTTTTTATTATCTTAACTCTCGGTAATGGTTATACACTAGTGAAGTATACAGATAAACATACTGAGCAAGAACTGGTAACACTGCTGAAGAGTAAAGACAGCAAGGCTTTCCACTATCTCTATGATAATTATTCAGGGGCCTTATACAGCATTGTTTTACAGATTGTTATTGATGAAGAGCTGGCCAATGACGTTTTGCAGGAAGTATTTATCAACATTTGGAAGAAAATTGACATTTATGATCCGGCAAAAGGCCGTTTGTTTACCTGGATGCTCAACATTGCACGAAATCTCTCAATAGATACACTTAGATCTAAAAGTTATCAGAACACGCAGAAAAACCAATCACTTCCGGAAAACGTAGATTGGAATATGGTTAGCCCGGCTGTTCAGATGAATGTGGACAATATTGGCATCAGGAAAGTGCTCGGTAAACTGAAAGAAGATTACCGGATGCTGATTGATCTTGCCTATTTCAAGGGCTATACTCATGAAGAAATTGCGGAAATGAAAAACATTCCGCTTGGAACGGTTAAGACTCGAATTCGGAATGCGTTAATTCAATTACGGGGGTATTTGAAGTGACCAATCTACAGGAATATATAAACAGTGGCATAGTAGAAAGCTATGTGTTAGGGCTTACAGATGAGGACGAAAATGCAGAGTTTGAACAACTCAGCAGGCTTCATCCTGAAATAGTAGCTGCCCGTATTGCATTTGAAGAGAAGATCGAAGATCTGAACAGGAAAAATGCAGTGCAGGCTCCGCCTATCGTCTCCATGCCAAAGTATCTTACGTTGATCAGCAGCAGAGGCTCAGGCAACCTGGCACCGGCTAAATTTTCAACTATGGTAAATAATGGTAATGTAACTCCTGTTCGCAGCACGGGAAATGGTGGTCGCATACTGGCCATCGCTGCAATCCTTTTGCTCGCCGCTTGTCTGGTATTTATGTATACGCAGATGAGCTCATTGAAAACAACCAATGAAAAGCTTACTGCCGACAAAAACACTACCGACAGTTTGCTTGCCAAAATTCTTGCTGAACAAAAAACGATTAATGATTCCAGCGTTGTAGTGGTAAACATGGTAGGTACAGAACAGTCTCCCCGTTCTTCTGCCAGCGTTTACTGGGATTCAACCAGTTCCGAAGTATTCCTCGTTGTAAAGAACATGCCTAAGTTGCCCAGTGACAAACAATACCAGCTTTGGGCGCTGATAGACAATCAGCCTAAAGATCTGGGTGTGTTTGACTCCACGGATGATAAGGTGATACTGAAAATGAAGAATGTACAGAAAGCTCAGGCATTCGCTATTACTATCGAGAAGAAAGGAGGTTCTGTAGCTCCAACGCTTGAAAAAATGCAGTCGCTGGGCAAAACGAAGGTCCAGTAGCGGCAGCAACATAATTTTATTCAACAGGGCAGCCACTCTTACCGGGTGGCTGCCTTATTTATTGGGGTATTTTACAATAGAATAACCTCCTTTGCCCCTGATAGTCTTTCTTTTACTCCATGTTATTTTGCTAACTTTCCGCACATGAGAGGCCTCCTGATAAAACTCTGCTCCGTTGTAATAACCCCCGTTAGCTGGACTATTTTTACCGTTGTTCTCCTTTGCCTTCCCGGCTCAGCCATACCCGATACCGATCTTTGGGGGGCACCTGGTCTTGACAAGATCGTTCATGTATTGCTTTTTGGCGGAATCGTACTGTCGTGGGGCTTTTATTACTATAAGCTGGATAATGAACAGTGGCGCAGGAGTTTGTGGTTTGCCGCAGGCTTTACCATCCTGTTAGGTATTATTCTCGAATTTGTACAGCGCTATTTAATAGTCGGACGCAGTTTTGACAGTTATGACATAGTTGCTGATGCCGTAGGGGCGTTAACTGCCACTGTTATACATCTTTTGTGGCGCAGATCGCGGTAAGAATTGCTAAACGTTTATGTGCTTATTAATAAGCCTTGTATAGGGGCAAATAAAAAGCCCCTGTAGAAACAGGGGCTGTAACCAAAACTAACTGCTTATGAGAAAATTGACTGCTTTGTGTGAGTCTTTAAAAAAGAACTTCTGAATATTATAACGCAAATCCGATGCCATTAGTGTGACTCTTAAAGTTAAAGAACGTTTAAAAGGACTAACAAAGAACTTGCTGATGATTTCGTATCACAAAGGAACTAAGTGCAATTGTATTTTCCTCTCTTTTAAAATAATTTTTCAAAACGTTAACATTGAAAATCGCTAAAACCCGCATCCAATAAGGGTTTTGTTGATCTTTAAAAAGGGCCTTTGGTTAAAAACTCATTAAAAAGATGCGTTATGTTTTCATGAGTGCAGAAGCGTTATGATATTTTAACTGTGTCAGAATTTCTACTATTTCCCCAAATTGAGCCAGCGGTATTGTGAAGCACTATTACGTAAAACGATCAGTAGTTATACTGGTGTTATCGCTTTATAACAAATGAAAGGTTGTACTGCATGATAAGTGGTTGCCAGCATAGGGGTAACTGTGAGGGTAACGCTTGCATATCCTATTATAAAAAATCCCCGGCGCTTTATGCGTGCCGGGGATTTATACATCAGTATCCGGTATTTATACTAATTGAATAACCCTTTCACGGTATCCAAGATGCCTCCGCCTCCACCGGATTTATTTCCGGAGAACATAGCTGTCAGATCCTGAAGATCTACATCGCCATCACCATCTTTATCAAGGCTGCCTTTAAATTTCGCAAAAATATCCTGGACATTGATGCCGGATGTTTGACCATTGCTCAGGCTATTGAAGATGCTTTGCAGATCAAAACTGCTATCAGACGGATCATTGGTCCTGTTGACCAGCTTACCCAGTATACCTGGTAAGATACCGCTGGTAATACTGCCGGCAACTTGTTGGTTCAGACCAAACTTCTCCATGAAGTTGCGGGTAAGATCGCCGGAGATATTTTGTGCAGCAGGTGCTTCTGTAGTTGATTGCCCATTGAAGAGTTGCAATACATCTTTCATATTGCCATTTGCCAGCATTTGCTGCAGGCTGCCGGTAATAGAACTTCCTGCAGTGGCAATTGCTTCATCATTACGGTCATTGGGTATTGCAGGGTTGTCAACGATAGCAGTACCAGCTTGTTCCTTTACCAGGTTAATCAGATTTTCCAGCATAAAGCCATTAATTTAAGAGTTGAAAAAGGTTTGATTGTGGGCGACCTTAACACCGTTATAGCCACCCCTTGTATAATTAACGGTGAAATAAACAGAAAGGTTTCTAAAATTATATACTGTTAACATTGTTTGATTTATGCTTGTTTAAGCATAGCCGGGGTACGTTAAGTTTAGGTTAAGTAAAAACCAGTGCAATGGCGTATGCCTACTTTTACAAATGTCTTTCCCAATTATTGGCAACCCCGTTAAAACATTGCACAGGCAATGTAAGGTATTCTGTTTAGTACTGCTCTTCCTGTTCTCTTATTCTGCTGTTTTTTCACAACAGGCACAATGGGCACTCACCCTTGAAAAAACAGAATCGTTGGCAAAGGCAGAACCAGATTCAGCTTACGTGGTATTGAAAGAACTGATGACACAGGCACAGGAGAAGAAAGATCCTTTGACTGAAGGGATCTGTTTACAGCAGATAGGATTGGTATTCTATAATTACAGTAATTACACACAGGCAGTAGATCATTTGCTACAGGCCGAAAAGATCTTCCGTGAACTGAAGGCTTCTGACAGGCTTGCAAAGAACCTCAATTATCTTGGCGAGGTTTATTATTCCAACAAACAACCCCAGTTAGCAGCAAAACAATTTAATGAAGCCCTTCAGCTTAATACTCATTTAAAGAATTATGCTGGTGTTGCATTTACCTATGGCAATATTGGCCATCTGTACGAAAAGAGGTTTATCTATGATAGTGCTTACATGTACCAGCAAAAGGCCCTTCAGCTGTACCACCAGGCAAAGGACAGCATGGGCATGGCCAAGATATTTGAGAACATGGGTAGCATTTTCGAAGACCAGGGGCGGCTTGATTCTGCAACGGTCTACTTTGAAAAAGCACTCTATATCAACCAACAGTTCAATGATGAAATAGCGCAGATCGAGATCCTGAATAACCTGGGAGATGCACTTCGTAAAAAAGGCGATTACAATGGTGGAATGGCTTTTACAAGAAAGGCATTGGCGCTTGCTACAAAAAAACAATCCCAAAGCCAGCTGGCCAGTGCCAACAGGGATATGGCAAAGGGGTTTGAACTGTTAGGCGTTTTTGACAGTGCCTATTATTATAATGAACATGCCCGTAAGCTGGTACAGCAGATCTATTCAGCCTCCAATAACCGGCAGATTGCCCTGCTGGAAACCATCTATGATGTAGAAAAGAAGAATAATGAGATCGAGCAACTGGCACTGGATAAGAAGATCGATACGATCATAGCGGTTGCTACCATTGCAGTAGTGATACTATTGGTTATCCTGGGTGCTGTTGTTATAAGCCGCCAGCGGTTGAAAATAAAGAACGAGAAAGAGCTGAACGAACAGAATAAGCATATCTATGAAAAGAACAGGGAACTGATGCAGGTGGAGCTGAAGAACAAAGAACTGGAAGAAGATAAGCTCAGGTCAAGCCTTGAGGTACGGAGCAGGGAACTATCCGCACATACCCTTCATATTATACAGAAGAACCAGCTGCTGGAGGAACTGCGTAATGCTTTGAACGAAATGGCCGAAGACGATTCGCGCAACCAGAAAAAGCAGATAAAGCAGCTAACCCAAAAGATCAGTCTCAGCTTTAACCAGGATACCTACTGGGATGAGTTCAGGGTTATTTTCGACCAGGTGCACCAGACCTTTTTTACCAACCTCAAGCAACATGCCGACAACCTCACCCCGGCAGAACTTCGTTTGGTGGCATTACTTCGCATGAATCTCAGCTCCGGCGACATGGCCACCTTGCTCGGCATTTCACAGGACAGTCTTCGCGTGGCGAGATACCGTCTTCGCAAAAAACTCAACATCGGGGAGGGGGAATCACTCACAGCTTTTATACAGGGCTTATAGCGACGTAATATTGAGTTAATACTGGGGTAACAATTACATAATGGCGGTTTGTTTTTCTTCAATTGATTGATAAATAGCTAATTAAATTACTCTGCTGCTGCTTTGTTCACGCTACTGAAGCCATTGTTTCCTTTTTGCTTACACTGGTTTTATTGCCCCGGCTGGCCACTTCGGTAGGTTTGCCACCGCAAAAAAACCAGTATGCCCCGAAATCTAATCACGTTATTTCTGTTCCTGTTCTTAAGTGTTTCTGCCATGGCATATACAGTGCGTGGCCGCATTATTTCGAAAGAAACAGGAGAGCCGCTCACCGGCGCAGTAGTTCAGGCGGAAGGCACGGCTTATCGTGCTATCTCCGGTTTGGACGGCAGCTTTATCATAAAAGACATCCCGAAAGGAAAATACAGGATAACTATATCCATGATGGGGTATGCGGCAGAAACCCGCTCCCTGGAAGTGGAAGACAATATGCAGCCGCTGCAAATTGAGTTGACTATCGCCGCCCGGAACCTGAATGATGTAGTGGTTACGGCAACCAAAGAAAAAAGCGGTGACGCCGGTGCCCGTAACCTGGAAAGAACCTCAGCCCGGGTAATGAACCTGGTTTCGGCAAGGGCCATCGAGATCTCCCCCGACTTAACTGTAGCCAATGTAATACAACGCGTTTCCGGCATAACAGTAGAAAGGAACAATACAGGCGATGGTCAATACGCATTATTGCGTGGAATGGACAAGCGCTACAACTATACGCTTGTAAATGGTGTAAAGATCCCAAGCCCGGATAATAAGAACAGGTTTGTACCACTGGACATTTTCCCGGCCGAAATGCTGGAACGCCTGGAGGTAACCAAATCTCTTACCCCTGATATGGAAGGTGATGGAATTGGCGGAGCAATAAACCTGGTGATGAAAGATGCGCCGGAGAAATTACAGGTGTCAGCCAATATTGCCACTGGTTATAATACCCTGTTTTTTGACAGGCCATTTTATACATACGATAAAAGCCAGGTAGCTTCCAAATCACCCTACGAGATACTGGGCAGCAACTATCCTGCAAAAGCGAAAGACTTTAATGCAAAATTGCTGAACGTAAAAGAGGCGGGCTTCAAACCTAATCTTTACGGAGGCCTTTCTTTGGGCGACAGGTTCTTCAAAGACAAACTGGGTGTACTGGTTGCCGGAACCTACCAGAATAGCTTAAGAGGAAGCAATAGCACTGATTTCCCTTACATGACGGCTACCAGCGATGCATCTAACCTGCCTGTATTAACAGGTGTAAATCACAGAACGTTTTCTGAGGAGCAAACCCGTGCGGGTGTACATGCCAAGCTGGATTACCGCATTTCAAAAGATCATAAGCTGCAATGGTACAATGCCTTCATGGATTTCAAAACCTACCAGGTAAGGGATGAACGTAAAACAGATTTTTCCGTTGGCTACGATCCTGCCAATAACAGCTATAACCTCAGTTACGACAGAAGGTTCCGCTATACGCACCAGCGTATCATTAACAGTACGCTGAAAGGAGAACATAGTTTGTTCAATAACAAATTCAATGTTGACTGGTCTGCTGTGTATTCAAAAGCTACCAATGAAGTACCGGACAACAGTACTGTACACCTTGTAACAACAGTAAGGAATGGCGTTGAGAACCCGAAATCGGTGGTAGTATTAGGTGGGGCCGAAAGAAGATGGGAGCATAATACGGATGAAGACAAAGCCGGTTACCTGAACTTCAGGTACAATACAGGAAGCGATAAAATGCCGGTTGTTATTGCTGCAGGTGGTATGTACAGGGATAAGCAAAGAACCAATTTCTTCAACGAATATAGCTTCAGGCCTTATGATGATTCAAAACCTGCCGGCTCTGAAAAGAACCTGATAGAAGGGGTTGACTGGAATAAATACAGTGAGATCAAATTCACCGTATTCAATCCTTATGGTTCTACCGGCGATCCTTTGAACTACAATGCTTCAGAGAAGATTGCCGCCGGTTATATACAGGGAAAAATAGCTACTTCCAAACTGGAGGTATTGGCAGGCGTAAGGGTTGAAAACACCAACCAGGGTTATTACCTGCAGCATGCAACGGCAGGACTGGCCAATGAAGGCAACCAGAAATATACTGATGTGCTTCCCAGTGTAAACCTGAAGTTTTTATTAGCACCCAAAACAAACCTCCGGGCCTCTTACTACAAAGCTATTAACCGCCCCAGCTTTTTTGAGATCGTTCCTTACAGGATCGTTAACGAAGAACTTACAGAAGCCGGTAACCCTGACCTCAGGCATACTGTAGCCCACAATGCTGATATACGCTACGAAATGTTTCCCCGTGCTTCAGAACAGTTAATGATCGGAGCTTTCTATAAAAAGATAAAAGACCCCATTGAGTTTGGTATGGTGCTACAGGGGCAGGGCTCTTTTTATATGCCAACCAATTTTGGAGATGCTACCAACTATGGGTTAGAACTGGATTACACCAAGTTCATTCACTATTTCGGTATCAAGCTTAACTATACTTATACCAATTCTGCCATTACTACCACAAAGCTTTTCTATTACAACAATCCTGATCCCAACTCAACAGAGCATGTGTTGCTGAAAAATGTAGATCAGAAAAGAAGGCTGGCAGGACAGGCTGCCCATGTTGCCAATTTTACACTGCTGTATAAAAGTGTAAAGAATGGTATTGACGCACAGCTTTCTCTTGCCTATACAGGCGACAGGCTGTATGCTGTTTCAAAATTCCTTGATAATGATCTGTGGCAGGGTGGTTTTGTGCAGATGGATGCATCGGCTGAGAAAAAGTTTGCCAAAAGATATGTGCTGTTTGTAAAAGCAACCAACCTGCTCAATACACCGGTGAAGCTTTATGTAAAGAAGCTAAATGATGCCAACAGTAAAACAGCAGATTATGAGACTTTCAAAAATGGTACAATGACCAGGGAAGATAAATATGGACAAACCCTGATCCTGGGCTTCAGAGTTAAATTTTAAAAACATAATTAAAGAAAAAATCAACCACGATGAAACAGTTATCATTCAGATTTTTCCTGGCAATGGCCGTTATATTTACGCTGGGCCAGGGGTGTAAGAAAGACAGCCCGGATCTGTCGGTAAAAGGGATTGCACTGACAAAAACAGCAACAACGCTGAAACCCGGCGCTACTGAAACACTGAGCTTTACTATTTTCCCCGACAACGCAAGCAACAAAAACGTTAGCTGGACTAGTTCAGATTCTACTATTGCAAAGGTTGATGCAAACGGTTTGGTTACAGCTATGAAGCCAGGTAGTGCTATTATTACTGTAAAAACACAGGAAGCTGGCGAAACTGCCACCTGTTCTGTAACAGTAACACAGAATGATGCCATTACAGTATCCGGCAGTGTAGAAGGTACATGGGCTAAGTATTCTGTAGTGAATGTAACCGGTCACTTAAAGATCGCTGCCGGCAAAACACTTACTATCCAGGAAGGTGTTGAAGTGGTTATCAGCACAGGTGGCCAGGATGCCAATAACACCAAAATTGAATGGATCGTTGATGGCAATCTTTATATCCAGGGAACAGCAAGCGCTCCTGTAAAGGTTTCTGTATCTGCTGCTGAAAGAACTACAGCCAATACATTCAAACGTTTGTGGGGTGGTATCATCGGCTCATCTACATGTGCTGAAATACTGATCGATAATGCTATCATTGAGTACACTGGTGCTGTTACCACAGCTACTTCTCCATCGGTGGTTGCTGGTTTATTTAAAGCAGGTGGTGGTGAAGGCATGGTTGCTTTTAATACCAATAACCCTTCAGGTAAATATGTTATTCAGAATACAACCTTCCGCAGCACTGGCGAAGATGCTATTTATGTGCAGGGCGGCAGCTGTATTTTCACCAACAATACTTTCTATGCGGTAGGCGAAGCAGGCGGTGAGGCTATTAACGTAAAAGCCGGTTGTAAAGTAGATGCTGCGTATAATATTATGTACAGCGTAAATACAAATGCGTTCAAACTGTCTAACTCTGGTGCAGATGCTAACCGCGGTCAGGCACAGATCATTGCCTACAACAATACTATCCTGAACACAGGTTGGAGAAGAGATCCCAATGCTCCCAAAGGCGGCTCTATCTGGGGCGAAAAAGGTGCACTGATCAATGTATATAACAACCTTGTTATAAATGCTATGTTCCGTGCAAAAGCACCAAGCTGGGGTGTAAACGGTACTGATGGCCCCGATCTTAACAGTAAGGTTGACTACAACTATTATGCAGCGGGTACACAGCAAAGTGCAGTACCACAGCATATCACCAACGGTACTGTTACTGGTTATGATGGTTTTAAAACCGGTGTAAAAGATGCGGTGTATGGTTCGCATGATATTTCCGGTACAGCTGCCGGCGACAAAGATCCCAAGTTTGTTAACTTTCCTTTTTCTACAGATCCTTTGCTGAGCTATGCTTTCAGCACTGCATGGGATTTCCATTTACAGTCAGGTTCTCCTGCACTTACCGGTGCTAAAACAGATTTCACCCCTTACTTTAGTTCTACAGGTGTTACTGTTAATGGTAAAACATACAAGTCACCACTTCCTTCTGCATTCTTTGGTGCTTTGGGTACTAAGTAAAATGTATAACTGATTAGTAGAGGTAAAAGGGCCGGCTGTTCTGAAAATAGAACGGCCGGCTTATAATAATGAAAGTTTAATTAGTAATTACATCAATGATAAGGAGCATTATACCGGCATGCATTGTATTATTCGTGTTTGCAAAATGCCAGCCCGGTCAGAAGCAGGAACAACCGGTAAATACTACTATTATTAAACCGGCTTTTGTTACTGAAAAAGTGAAACACGATAGTGATGATCCTGCTATCTGGATCAATCCGCAGGATGCGTCTGCCAGCCTCATCATCGGCACTGATAAAGATGAGGATGGAGCTTTGTACGTCTTTGATCTCAAAGGGAAAATTATACAGGACAAAGTGGTTACGGGTCTCAAACGCCCCAACAATGTCGATATTGAATACGGTCTTCCATTAAATGGGAAGCCAACAGATATTGCTGTAGTAACAGAAAGGCTTACGCATAAATTAAGGATCTTCTCGCTGCCCGATATGAAACCTGTTGATAACGGTGGCATAGAAGTATTTGTAGGAGAGGTGGGTCCTGAATACCGCGATCTGATGGGTATCTCTTTGTATAAGGATAGTAGCAACAGGATCTATGCTGTGGTAGGCAGAAAAAGCGGCCCGCAGGATGGCTACCTCTGGCAGTATTTACTGGAAGATGCAGGCAACGGCACAGTAAAAGCAACGTTGGCGCGCAAGTTTGGAAAATACAGTGGCAAAAAAGAGATCGAGTCTATAGCTGTGGATGATAAGCTGGGTTATATCTACTATTCCGATGAAGGCTTTGGCGTAAGAAAATATTATGCAGATCCTTCAAAAGGCAATGAAGAACTGGCTGTATTTGGAAAAGATAATTTCAAAGCAGATCATGAAGGGATCAGTATTTATAACCTCACCGATTCTACCGGCTATGTTCTTGTGTCGGATCAGCAGGCAAACCGTTTCCACATTTATACACGCGAAGGCCAAAAAGGGAATCCGCACAATCACCTGCTTGTAAAAACAGTATATCTTTCTACAGATGAAAGCGATGGTTCTGATGTAACTGCGCTGCCTCTGAACGGAGATTTTAAAAGAGGGCTATTTGTTGCCATGAGCACAGACCGTACTTTCCAGTATTATAAATGGGAAGACGTTATGAATGAGCTACGTTAAGATATTCTTTAATGTCTGAGCGGTAGATGGCCTGCCGATAAAGGGTGTTTAATGGCCAGATAGTGGGTAAAAGGTGGGATAAACGTGGGATAAACCTGGGAGAGTCCTGCCATATACCTGGCATAAACGCAGGCCTTTAGTGGAACATTAGGGGTGAACCTGGGGTATTCAATGAACCCGCACCAAAGATATAAAGCAAAAAACCGGTACAGTTAATCTGTACCGGTTTTTTATGCGAGGTATATATGTTTAGTTTTGTTTCGATAGCTTCTCAGCGTTCTCTGCAAATTGTAGTTTATCAATAAACTCCTGCACGTTGCCATTCATTACATCATCCAGGTTGTAAACCGTTAAACCGATACGATGATCGGTAACACGGCCCTGCGGATAGTTATAGGTCCGGATCTTCGCACTGCGGTCACCGGTGCTTACAAGGCTTTTACGGTGGCGGGCAATCTCATCTTCCTGTTTACGTACCTGCTCTTCATATAATTTGGTACGCAGCATCTGCATCGCCTTTTCGCGGTTGCCAAGCTGTGTACGCTCTGTCTGGCACATTACTACGGTTCCGGAAGGTAAGTGCGTCAGGATTACTTTCGTTTCTACCTTGTTTACGTTCTGGCCACCCGCTCCACCACTTCGGGCAGTTTCCATTTTTACGTCACTGTCTTTCACTTCCACGTCCACTTCTTCCGCTTCAGGCATTACCGCTACGGTGGCAGCAGAGGTATGTACACGACCCGATGCTTCTGTGTCTGGTACACGTTGTACGCGGTGAACACCACTTTCAAATTTGAGGGTGCCATACACATCATCGCCTATCACTTCTACCTGCACCTCTTTAAAACCACCGGCAGAACCTTCAGTTTCAGTGAGTACAGCTGTTTTCCAGCCTTTTCTTTCGCAATAACGCAGGTACATACGCAGCAGGTCGCCTGCAAACAGGCTGGCTTCATCACCACCGGTACCCGCACGTATCTCAAGGATCACATTTTTATCGTCCTGCGGATCTTTAGGGATCAGCATCTGGCGGATGTCGGCTTCGGTCGTGTTCTTTTTCTCTTCCAGTGCCGGCAGTTCTTCTTTGGCAAGTGCGCGCAACTCCTCATCATTACCGTTCAGGGCCTCCCGGTAACTTTCCAGGTCGTTCAGCACCTGCTGGTACTCATTGCTGGCAATCACTATTTTCTCAAGGCTGCGGTACTCCTTGCTCATAGCACTGAATCTCTTGTTATCGCTAACGATCTCCGGGTTCGTAAGTGCTACGCCTAAGTCCTGGAACCTTGCCCGTATTGCTTCTAATTTGTCTAACATGTTTACAGTATTTTTATGCAGTCAAAGCGAGGTGCGGCTGTCAACTTCCAAAATGGCAGTTTCCGTTTTTCCGCTATTTCGCACATCTCTGCAAAAAGGTGTGCAAAGTTAATCGTTTCATAGCTTACATGAGTTACAGAAAGTTCAGAGCCGGACACTTATTTACCGGCAACGCATTGTTGCACAGCGACGAGGTGCTGATAACCAGCGAAGATGGGGTGGTTGAATCCATTATTCCGGCGGCAGAAGCAGGCGAAGGGATTGAGACTTTTGAGGGAATCATCAGTCCCGGGTTCGTAAACTGCCATTGCCACCTGGAACTCAGCCACATGAAGGGGGTAATTCCTGAAAGAACGGGGATGACGGATTTTCTGTTGGGTGTAATGCAGCAACGCTTTTTTCCGCCCGAACAGATTGCCCAGGCTATTGCGGATGCAGAAACGGCTATGTGGCAGCAGGGAATTGTGGCCGTAGGCGATATCTGTAATACAGCGGATACGCTGGTGCAAAAACAAGCAGGTAAGCTGCGGTACCATAATTTTATTGAAACAATAGGTTTTATACCTGCTACAGCCCCCTTACGGTTCGAAGCTGCGTTGAAAGTGTACAACCAGTTCATGGCAGCGGGGCAACAACATAATACTACACTGGCGCCACACGCTCCCTATTCTGTTTCTCCGCCATTATTTGAGTTGATCACACATGCTGCCAATAACACATTACTGACCCTGCATAACCAGGAAAGTAAGGACGAGCAGCAGTTTATTGATAACGGCACTGGTGAGTTACTGCGGTTGTATAAAACTATGGGTATGGATATTGCTTTTTACCAGCCTTATGGCAAAAGCAGTGTGCAGGCCTGTATGCCGTATTTTTTACCAGGTCAGTCAGTAATACTGGTGCACAACGTGCTTACTTCAAAAGAAGATCTGCAGTTTATTCAGACCCTGCCAGTTACCGCACACTTTTGCCTTTGTCCCAATGCCAATAACTATATCGGCAATGGGCTGCCGGATGTGGAGCTGTTTCGGGAGCAACAGGTAAATATAGTGGTGGGTACGGATAGCCTTTCTTCCAACCATCAGTTAAGTGTGCTGGAAGAGTTAAAAACATTAAAACAGGCTTATTCCGGTGTAGCTATTGAAGAATTGTTGCAATGGGCTACTCTTAATGGAGCAAAAGCACTGGCAATGGAGCAGGAGTTGGGAAGTTTTGAAAAAGGCAAAAAGCCGGGAGTGCTGCTGGTAGCTGGTGACCTGGGTAAGGTACAGAGGTTGGTATAACTTTTCTCTACGAAAGGATCTGCTGCAATACCGGCCATGTACGCATGGTGCCAAAATCGGGTACATGCAAAGCATAAAATGATTGGTAGGCCTGTAGCAATACGCGGCGTACTTCGTAATTCAGCCTGATCTCTTTCAACTCATGGGGTTGCATTACTTTCAGCAATTGGGATGTAATACTGCTGTAAGGGTTTTGCAGAAAATGGGGATGAAAAGGGTGTTCATGTACAAACTGTCCTTCCTGTAGATCGAAATAACTATTTTCTTCAGAGTAGGTGTCGCTGAGCTGAAAGCCAAAGAAGGTAGCCAGGTGCAATGAAAAGTACAAAGGGTAATTGGCTACCATTTGTTCATCAGCACTGTCAAGATGTGTAAAGGCGTCTTCAATAAAATAAAAAAGCTGTGGATTGGACTCCGGCTGTTTCAGTGTTTTTTGTAACAGCTCTATCATAAAAAGCGCTACCGCATTTTTTATTACATCAAAAAAAAGATGCTGGTACAGGTATCCCCACTTAAATTCTTTCAGTCGTTGCAGGTTATGCAGTTCATTGTGATAGGCCTGGAGATCCAGGATGGCAGCAGGCTGAAACAGGTTTGCCTTGCCCATCCCTTTTTTAGAGGAAGTGCGTACGCCATTTACTATGTACGATTGAATACCAAAAAGCTCTGTATAGATAGTGACGATGACGCTGGTTTCGCCATACTTCACCGTTTTGATAACAATACCTTTGGTGGCATGTATTGTCATGGCTGGCTAACGAAGATTATTTTAGTCATGAGTTTATCCTGTCCGTTATCACTTTTCGCCATTACCAGGTACACACCGCTGGTAATGTTTTGCCCTTTGTAATTCTTGCCATTCCAGGTGGCCTGCGTACCCAATGCTCTTATTTCACGTACCAGTCTGCCATCCATTTCTGTGATCTTCACAATGGAGTTGGCAGGCACGCCGCGTATGGCAATGGTGCCGGCATAGCCGGGGGGCACAGGGTTGGGGAACACAACTGCATCACTGCCGCTGGTGGCATCGGGTTCGGTAGCGGTGCTTCTGAATGAGCAGATACCTTTTATAGTTGCAAAAAATACTTCACCGGTTTTGCCATCGATCGTTATCTGTTGCACATCATTACTCAGTAGCGGGCTGTTGGCTTCCGTAAAACGATAGATGGTTTTGCTGCCATCAGGACTAATAAGCCATACGCCATTCTTTGTGCCTACCCATTTACGATCGGCAGCATCAACTACAATAGTTTGTACCTGTTCATCGCGAAACAGGTAGCCTGCAAAATTGTCCTGCTGTACAATGGGCAGAACGGCGTCGCAACCCTGTGTAAATAATTGCTGCGGACATTGAATAACACCTACACCCTGTGCAGTACCTACCCAGATAAAACTGTTCTTGTCCTTGGCAATGCAATACACGGTATTGTTGGGCAGGTTGCCGCTCCCTGTACCGGTCTTTAACCATTTCCATTGATCGTCGCCGGGGTTTTCAATGGTTTGTCCATGGTTAAAACAGAACAAACCGTTTCCCTTGGGAGAAACGATCCATTTCTGGTTCAGATCATCAATAACAATTTGTGATACGGCATTCTCGGCAATAGGGTATGGGATCGTGAAAGTATTCCATTTGCCATCAGGCTTGCGTACCAGTAGCTCTTTCTCTGCACCATAATTGGTGATCCATAAATTCCGGTCATTATCAAAAGCAAGGCCTCCGATGCGGTAACTGTTTGCTGAAAAATAGGCTGGTTGTACTGATGAGTTCTGTTTGTAAACAGCAATTGCATTGTTGGGTTGAATATTTACAAGCCCTCCGCCATATGAACCGGCCCAGATATTATCACTGAAGGGATCGATAGCGACTGTAATGATATCGGTAAGGGAATCAAATGCTGGTGTATTGGAGGCATTGAGGTAATTCCATTGCTGCTGATCCGAAAAATTATACAGGCCGCTTTTATTACCTGTTGGTTGCCATGTAGTATTAACAGCACCTGCAGCCACCCATGTCTTGTTGTTTAGTGATTGCATGCCACCGGTAGCAATACCGGGAGGAGAGTTGGGAACATAGCTGTCGAAGCGGGCGCCATTGTAACGGGTGAGCCCGGCAAGTGTATCGGCAATCCAGTAATTGTTCCTGAAGTAAATGGCCTGTTTGGGAGAAAGTGTGAACACATTGTCGCTGATAATTTGTTCCACATTGCCCGAAGCGCTGAGTGATACCACGCTGCCGTCTTTGCTAAGTAATAATTTAGAACCGGAGGTGGTGATATCATTGATATGGCGCGTGTCCGAATAAAAAAGCTGCCAGTTATTATTGTTCAGGATGAATAACGAATCGTCTTTATCAACAAGCAATTTCTGTTGCCAGTTTACCACTTGCTGCGCAGCCCCTGCCGCCAGGCCTGCAGCCCCGGAAACCATTGCCCAGTTGCGAAAGTCTGCCAGGTTATCATTATTCAGTGCTGCCTTTTTAAGCCCTTCTTCTGTAGCTGCATACAGCCAGGTGCCATCTGTGGTAATGCTGGTAACACGTATATTGTTACCCCCATTGCCAATGATATAAGTGTCTTTTACTTCATATTTCTGCAGGTCAATAACAATGATGCCAATGCCGGTTGCTAGGTATGCCAGTTGTTGGTAAACGTAAACGCTATAGATCGTTTTATCGCCATTGATGGTGGCATTCTTAAAAGCACTGATGCCATAGATATTATTGCGGTGCAATACATCTACATGACTGTTGGTATAAGCAATCACCAGTTTGTCTGCCGCAGAGTCGGTACCAATGGTGCTTACCCCTGTTTCACTAAGGCCATTCATTCTGCTCCAGCGGGTAATACTGTTCTCGGCAGCATCCACCGAAAATACACTGTAAGGAGTGGCGCACCATATAAAACCTGCTGATGCCTGTACATGTATGGCCTGTCGGTAGGGCAAATGCTCACGCCAGTTGCCAATGGGTTGCAACTGAGCATTTAAAGCCAGTGAAGTAATTAACAGCAGATTAAAAAATAATACAATGCGCAACAGCATACTATAAAGGTACTTGTAATGACGTAAATAAACTTCGTGAATACCCCCAAATTAAGTTTCTTTGCTACCGTTTAAATTTAATTTATCATCCAAATCCCTGGAACTATGTGGGGAACGCTCGCCCGTTTTATTCTTCGTTTTCGATGGATGCTTCTTACCCTGTTATTGGCTGCTACGGTGTTGCTCGGATATCATGCTTCTAAAGTACAGTTGAGCTATGAATATACCCGTGCTATTCCAACAGATAACCCAAAATACCAGGAATACCAGGCATTTCGTAAGCAGTTTGGAGAAGATGGCAACCTGATGGTGATTGGTGTGCAGACGAATGATTTTTTTAAAGCCGGTTTCTTCAACGATTATGTAGCATTACTGGATACTGTAAAAAAGGTAAATGCAGTAGAGGACATTCTGAGTGTACCTGCTGCCAGCAACCTGGTAAAAGACACTTCTTCTGAAAAGTTGCAGGCGTTGCTGGTTTTCCCGAAAGGGATCATTTCACAGGCAGTACTGGATAGCAGTGCAGCTGTTTTTCGTAACCTCCCCTTTTACCAGGGATTGCTGTACAATCCTTCCACTGCTACCTACCTCATGGGCATCCGTATCAACAAGGATGTGCTCAATTCAAAAAAGAGAAATGATGTGGTGGCTGCTATTGTAAAAGCTGCTGATGCTTTTGGCCAGAAACACAATATAGAGATGCACTACAGCGGTTTACCGCTGATCCGTACCAACCTTGCTACCAAGGTTGCCAGGGAAATGCAACTGTTTTTGCTGGGCTCTTTCCTGTTATCAGCATTGATCCTGTTGATTTTCTTCAGAAGTGTCAGTGCTACAGTATTGTCGCTTGTTGTTGTAATAATTGGCGTATTGTGGAGCCTCGGCACTATGCAATGGCTGGGCTATAAAATTACTTTGCTCAATGCGCTGATCCCGCCATTGATCGTAGTGATAGGTATTCCCAACTGTATATACTTCCTCAACAAATATCATACATCTTACATCAGTACCACTGAGGCCGGAGTAGCGATAGAAAAAAGGAAACATACCGCATTGATTGAAATGATCAGCCGCATGGGTATCGTAACCCTGTTCTGCAATATTGCGGCAGCTATTGGCTTTGCGGTATTTGCACTGACCAAAAGCGCCATACTGCAGGAGTTTGGCGTGGTGGCAGGTATCAATATCATGGCCCTGTTTTTCATTTCGCTGATCCTGATCCCTTGTGTGTTGAGTTTTCTGCCCGATCCCAAACCCCGCCATACACGTTACCTGGATAACAAATGGCTGTTGGCAATACTGGATCGGTTAGAAGTATGGTCGTTGCATCACCAGAGATCTATTTACCTGGTAACCGGTATTTTACTGGCATTGTCGGTAGCCGGGATCATGCGTTTAAAGTCGGTAGGGTTTATGGTCGATGACCTTCCAAAGACTGATAAGATCTATACCGATCTGAAGTTTTTTGAACACCACTTTAAAGGGGTAATGCCACTGGAAATAGTGGTAGATACCAAACGTAAAAATGGGTTGCGCAGTAATCCTTTACAGACCTTCGCACGAATAGATTCCCTATCACAGTTTATAGCAGCACAGCCCGAAATGGCCCGCCCGCTCTCTATTGTAGAAGGTTTAAAGTTTGCAAGACAGGCTTATTACAATGGAGACAGTACTACCTATGGTTTGCCCAATGCTTTTGATATCAGCTTCCTGGCCCAATACCTTTCCGGAGGAGGCGGCAGTGCGGACAGCACGGGTAAAAAGGACAATTTTACCCGGGTGGTGAGTGCTTTTATGGATAGTAGCAGGAGGCAGGCACGCATTAGTGTAAATATGGCCGATGTGGGGAGCAAAAGATTACCCGAGTTATTGGATTCAATAGAAAAAAGAAGCAGGCAGCTATTTGATACTGCTAAATACAACGTGGTACTTACCGGTACCAGTGTCACCTTCCAGGAAGGAAATATCTTCATCATCAATGGCCTGAAAGAAAGTATCATGTGGGCATTTCTGCTGATAGCAGTCTGTATGTTATACCTGTTCCGTTCAGTACGTATCCTGATCTGCTCATTGGTTCCCAACCTGATCCCGCTGGTGATCACAGCCGGGGTAATGGGCTGGGCCGGTGTAGCCATTAAACCGTCTACAGTACTGGTGTTTTCAGTAGCATTAGGTATCGCAATTGATATTACTATTCGTTTCCTGGTCAATTATAAGCAGGAGCTGCAAAACAATACAAAGTCTGCAAAAGAGGTAGTGGTTGATACCATTCATAAAACGGGTATCAGCATTATCTATACTTCAATGGTATTGATTGCAGGGTTTGTGATCTTTTGCTTCAGCGGTTTTGGCGGTACACAGGCTCTGGGATGGCTTACTTCCTTAACGCTTGTACTGGCTACGCTCACCAACCTCATCTTTTTACCAGCCTTATTACTGGCGCTGGTCAGGAAAAAATAAATTACAATATTGCTGTTTTGAAGCCCTGGCCTTAAAAGGTCAGGGCTTTTTTTGTTTGATACAGTTTTCTATGTATTTCTTTTCCTGTTGAACTTGTCATGTAGTATTGGATTGATTGTCCGCATCTTATATAGAAAATTCATCATTTCAGCAGCTTAAAATGCTCAAAAACGGGATAATTTGTCAATGCCAGTTTGATTTTTCTTTTGAAAAACTATGTAAAATGCAAAAATAAAATTGTCTTAAGCAGCACGTATATATTCGAAAATGTCCTTACATACACATATAGGACTGCTCATACAGTTTTAATGAAATTTTAAAACCAAAACACAAACAGGCATGAGAAAAATGCTATCACTTGTGATAGCGACGTTGCTCTTTGCAGGGCAACTCGCTGCACAATCATCCCGGACAATTACCGGTAAGGTTGCTGATGCCAGCGGAAACCCCATCCCCAATGCATCCGTTGTTGTAAAAGGTACTACCAACGGTACCACTTCAAAGCCAGATGGAACTTACTCTGTTACTGTTCCGGCTGATTCAAAGATCCTCGTAATTTCTGCTGTTGGATATGCACCCTATGAGGTGTCTATCGGAAACAAAGGCATTATCAATGCCAGCCTTGAGTCTAATGAAAAAAATCTGCAGGAGGTAGTGGTAGTTGGCTATGGTACCCAGCAGAAGAAATCCTTCACTGGTTCTGCTGCTAAGATAGATGCCAAAGAATTTGCTAACCTGGTTACACCTTCGGTTGATAAGCAATTAGCCGGTAGGGCTACTGGCGTACAGGTAACCAGTGTTGGTGGTGGTGTAAATACGCCTGCCCGTATCAGGATCAGGGGTACAGCCTCGCTATCTCAAGGCAATGATCCGTTGATAGTTGTGGATGGTGTTCCTATACTTTCTGGTAACCTGGCAGGTACTACCAACTCCAATGCACTGGGTGATATCAATCCTTCGGATATTGAGAGCCTGGATGTATTGAAAGACGGATCTGCAACTGCCATCTATGGCTCAAGAGCAGCTGCCGGTGTTATCCTGATCACCACCAAAAAAGGTGCAAAAGGAAGAGCAAAGATCAATTACGATGGTTTCGTTGGTTTTAGCAGTGCATTGAAAAAATTTGATGTCCTGAATGCAAAACAGTTTGAAACAATTGCTAATGAAAAACTGTCAAATGCAGGTCTTGCTGCACGGGCAGGCGTAAATGCAAGCGCTGATACTTCAGACACTGATTGGCAGAAAAATGTGATGATCAATAATGCCCTTGCCAACAGTCATACACTGAGCATGCAGGGCGGTGGCGATAAAACCACTTATTATTTCTCACTGAACTATGCTTACCAGAAAGGTATCATTATCAGTAACTATAACAGGGCTTACCGTGTTCGCTTGAACATAGAGCATGAAGCCAATAAGTTCTTTAAACTGGGTAGCAACCTGAGTGTAAGCCGCCAGGAAGATGGCGACCAGAACAACGGCTCTAACGCATTAGGTGGCGCTATCGCTTCTTCTCTGCGCCAGTTGCCAAACGTTTCTCCATACAGCTCCACGCACTTTACAGGATATAATATCAACTATCCTATTTCAAGTTCAATGACCCCCGGTCCTAACTCTCAGACCGTGGATGATAACTTCAGTAACGTTGCGTTTACATTACGTAATAACAAATACTATTCTGACAAATACAGGATCGTAGAAAATGCTTTTGTTGAAATATCTCCTGTTAAGGGCTTAAAAGTTCGCAGCCAGGTAGGTATTGACATGTTAAATGACTACAGTTTCCAGGGCCTGAGCCCTTATCATGGTGATGCATATGGAACTCCTGCAGGAGGAACCAATGGTTCTTTGTATAACGTTACACAGAACTGGCTGAGGTTGGTTTGGTCTAATTATTTTAACTATAACCTAACCCTGGCCAAGTACCATAACTTCATGCTTACGGGTGGTACAGAAACGCAGAAAGAAACTTACAAATGGTTCTCTGCTACTGGTACTAATATTTCTGATGTGTTCTTCATCAAAGAAAATCTGATCAGTGGTGTAGCCTCTATCCAATCAGTAGGTGGTAACTACGATGTACGCGGCTTCCAGTCTTTCTTTGGCCGTTTGAACTACGACTTCGCAAATAAATACTTTGCACAGGCTACTATCCGTCGTGACGGACAGAGTGCACTGGCTCCCGGTAAGAGATATGGTAACTTCCCCGGTTTCTCTGTAGGCTGGCGTCCTTCTGAAGAAAAATTCTGGCAGAATTCCTTAGGTAAGGTGATTAATGAGGCTAAGCTTAAAGCTTCTTATGCAAAGGTAGGTAATACGTTAAGTAACTATCCTTATCTCAGTACCTATGGTTCTGCTGCGTATGGTAATCTTAGTGGTATTTCACCCAGTTCAATCGGCAATCCCGAATTACGTTGGGAGACCAGCGCTAAATACGATATCGGGATCGAATTAGGTATTCTCAATAATAGATTTAATCTTACTGCTGACTGGTTCCTGAATGATGTGGACAACCTGGTATTGGCAGTACCTATGCCGCCTTCTGCTGGCGTACCCGGTAGTTCAATTAACCAGAATATAGGTAAGCTGAAAAACAAAGGGATCGAACTTTCAGTGAATGGTACTATCATCAGCAAGAAAGATTTTACCTGGGACGTGAATGTTAACTATTCATCAGTGAAGAATAAGATCGTATCACTGTACGAAATAGGTGGCCAGCCTGTTCTGTTCATTGAGAATGGTTCTTACAACCTCATCAGGGTAGGTGATCCGATGAACATTATTTATGGGTATGATTTTGCCGGTGTAAACCCTGCCAACGGTAACCCTATGTACAATAAAAGTGACGGAACGCTGGTGCAGTTAAATCTAAACTCTACTGCCGGTACAGTAGGTAGCTACTACCTGGCTACCAAAGGGCAGGCCGCACTGGGTACTCAATCTTCTCTTTCTGCATCTACCGATAGGAAAAACCTTGGTCAGGGTATTCCTACCTGGTTTGGTGCATTCACCAATACTTTCAATTACAAGGGAATTGGCCTAGAGATCATGTTGCGTTATTCCGGTGGTAATAAGATCATGAACTATACCCGCCAGGAAGTACTGATGAACCAAAGCTTCCAGAACAATGGTACAGAGATCCTGGAGCGCTGGACAACAGTTGGCCAGGAAACCAATGTGCCTAAACTGTATTTTGGGCAGGGCAACAATATCAACCTCACAAGTTCTGCCAATTCAAGATTTGTTGAGAAAGGTGATTATCTGCGTTTACAGAACGTTGTACTGAGTTATACACTTAACAGTAAACTGCTTGATACATGGACTAAAGGTTATGTACGTAGCGTAAAATTGTATGCACAGGGACAGAACCTGCATGTATGGACCAAATACAAAGGTGCTGATCCCGATAACATCAGTGCGGCAGGTGTAGATGCTGCTGTGGCGCCACAGGTGCGTACAGTATCGTTTGGTTTATCTGTAGGATTCTAATGTGCATCATTTAAAAAATAATTAGTTATGAACAAATCATATATCAATAGAGTAATGCTGGCAATTGGAGTGGCGTCATTAGCCATGACCGGTTGTAAAAAAGTATTGGACACATCGCCTTATTATGCCATTACAGACGCTAGTGCATTTGCATCTTCTGATAAATGCGCACTGGTATTAAATGGTGTGTACGATTGTGCGCAGAGTGCGCCTTATACCGATGGTAGTTTACGTGGCTATCCTTTTGGTGCAGCTAATATTGAGCAAGGCGATTGCCGTGGTGAAGATGTGGTGAATATCCAGGCATTTTACCAGGTAACCTACCAGGCAACATACAACTCACAGTCTGCTAACTGCGTAGCTATGTGGAGCGGTATTTATCTGTTGATCAATAAAGCAAATATTGCTATCGATGGTTTTCAGAAAGCTGCAACAAGTGGTATCATTACCAGTGCTGTTGCTATCCAATATGAAGCTGAATGCCGTTTTCTGCGTGCTATGGCGCATCATGAAGCACTGATCCATTTTGCCCGTCCTTACCTGGATGGCAATGGTACATTGGTGGGTGTTCCCTGGAGAGATTTTCCGATCAATTCCAGTACAGCTGTAAACCAAATCCGTAATACGCCCCGTATGCGTACAGACAGTGTTTATACAAAAATTCTGGCCGACCTCGATTTTGCTGAGACAAACCTGCCTAATACGCTGTTTGTTTACCGTGCTACCAAGGCTGCAGCTATTGCTTTAAAAATGAGGATCAAGCTGCATAAAGGCGATTGGGCTGGTGTAATAACTGAAGGCAATAAACTGGTTCCTGCTACTGTTAACCCATCAGCTCCTACCAGTGTTGTATCTCCTATCGGAAGCTGGGCTTTAACAGCTTCTCCTGATGGTCCGTTTACCAATAACAGTTCTACAGAAAGCATCTTCTCTATTAAGAATGATGCATTGGATGCTCCCAATACCAACGCTGCACTGTCAAGAATGTATGGTGCTGCTGACCTGGGTGGAAGAGGCCTGGTATCTTTATCGCCCATTATCTGGAATAATGCAGGCTGGTTGTGCGATGACAAACGCAGAAGCTTGCTGGCTGTTGCGGGTGTAAACGCATCTGGTACACAAAGCTATTTTTCTACCAAATACCGTCAGTACACTACCTGGGCAGACTATGCTCCGCAGATCAGGTATTCTGAAGTGTTGCTGACGCTGGCAGAAGCTGAGGCTCGTCAGGGTACTGGTGTTACTACAAGGGCTTTGCAACTGCTGAATGTAGTAAGGAACAGGTCACTGACAAACCCAACTACTCAGGCTTACACTACTTTCGCTACCAAGAACGATCTTATAAAAGCTATTCTGCTGGAAAGAAGGATTGAGTTCCTGGCAGAAGGAAAACGCTGGAGTGATATCAGCAGGCTGGCAAAAGATGCTGACTTTACTACTAACGGTATTCCTGCAAAAGCGGTGAACGGTGCTGCGGGATTAAGCATTTTTGTTTGTGGCGGTGGTTACACTCCCGGACAGGCAGCTATTGCTTATTCGGACTATCGTTTCCTGTGGCCTATTTCATCTACCGAAATTGTGCAGAACCCTATTGTAGCACAGAATCCATTGTATTAATACATACAGCATAAGTTTTGTTATTGTAAAACGGCCCCGGAATTTCCGGGGCCGTTTTTTTATATTTATGCAACTGTTTAATTGAAAAGCGGAATGAGCTTACGAGAATTACCCAATTAATGTGGTAGACAATACAGCTTATGTGTAGGAACAGGTTGAGAAACAATAACATCTGCTTAACCAATCTTTTTTTAATTAATAGTGCAGGATGCTAAACTATCACGGTAGGGGATTGTAAGCATATCAGGCGCATTCTTTGATGCACGGATTTGTATTTTTTAAGAGTAACAATTCAACAGGCCAGTGTGTACTATCCCGTAAGTGGGTATTTTTGTTGAGAAATTGTAAATGTTTAAAAAATATCAAGATAAGATTGAAAGGTAATTGTGCGACTCTGGCTGCTTTTAACGGTTATAGGTAACCTGTTTATTAATTGGATTTTAATGACAACGTTATAATCAGGATAAATTACAAGCAGCCGCTCCATTACTTTTGCTGTCTATTTTATAGGGGAACCAAACACTGTTTGGATATTGTTTTACACAAAAATTACACGTTTATGAGAAAAATCTTCTCGCTTCTGGCGGGTTTACTTCTTCTTTCAGCACAACTGCTGGCTCAAACACGGACAATTACAGGACGGGTTACAGACGCAAATAACAACCCTGTTGTTAATGCTTCTGTAGTGGTAAAAGGGACCAAGGTTGGTACTACTACCAAGGTAGATGGAACCTTTTCTCTTACCGTATCAACCTCCGCAAAAACTTTGACCGTTAGTTCTGTTGAGTTTTCTGAGCAGGATGTTGCTATCGGCGACCGCTCTGCTATTAATGTAACCTTGACTACAAAATCTGAATCACTGTCCGAAGTTATAGTGAGTGTGCCTTATGGAAGTATTAAAAAGACTTCTTTTACCGGATCTGAGGCCACTGTAACTTCCAGGGTTATTGAAAGACAACAGGTAACATCTGTTACAAAGGTTCTGGAGGGATCTGTACCGGGCTTAATTGCTACCAATGGTGGCGGTGCCCCAGGTAGCAGCGCTGATATCCGTATCAGGGGTTTTGGCTCTATTAATGGCAGCAGCACTCCTCTCTACGTGCTGAATGGTGTGCCATACGATGGTTCAATTTCAGCGCTTTCTAATGATGAAATTGAATCAGTAACAGTATTAAAAGATGCATCTGCTGCTGCTCTATATGGTTCAAGAGCCGCTAATGGCGTTATTATGATTACTACAAAAAAAGGTAAACGTGGTAAATCTGCAGTTTCAGCTAATGTGCGCCAGGGCTTCATGAGCAGGGGTATTCCTGAATATTCAAGACTTAATCAGAAAGATTATTATGAACTCAACTGGGAATCTATCCGTAACTCCTTTGTTGCAAGCGGCGACTCTTATGCTACTGCAGGCCAAAAGGCATCTCAACAGTTAACAGATGGTAGTCACCTTGTATACAATGCTTATAATGTAGCAGGAACCTCGCTTGTTGACCCCACAACAGGAAAACTAGATCCTAACGCAAAATTATTATGGACGGACTCCTGGGAAGATGCATTGTTCCGCACTGCTTCCCGTACCAATGCCAACGTAAATATTTCTGGCGGTGGTGATAAAAATGACTACTTCCTGTCTTTAGGGTATCTTAATGAGCAGGGTACCATGAAAAATACAGGGTATAAGCGATACAACTTCAGACTGAATGTGAATTCTGCAGCAACAAGCTGGTTAAATGCAGGTTTGAATGTTGATGGTGCTATGACTGATAATAAAAATGTTATCAATGGCGGTACTGCTACTTCTAACCCCTTCTACTATACAAGGCAAATGGGGCCAATCTATCCCGTTTATCAGTATGATGGAAGTGGTAACGTAGTACTTGACTCGCTCGGACAAAAAGTGCTTGACTGGGGTGTTCCTACTCAGATGGGTACAAGGCCTTATGCCGGTAACTCAAACTTATTGGGAAGCCTGGCCTTGGATGATCGTTCTTCTAAACTGATCAACGCCAACGCTAATACTTTTGTAGAGGTTAAATTCCTGAAAGACTTCTCTTTCAAAACTACACTGGGCGTTAATATCTGGGACAATCAGTCTACTGCTTATCAGAATAACCAGTATGGTGATGCTGCTAACGTACGCGGCCGTTCTACTAAAACATCTGAACGTCAGACTTCGTTAACCTTTAACGAAGTATTGAGCTGGAATAAAACCTTTGGAGAACATTCTGTAAAGGCTTTGGTGGGACATGAAAATTACAGGCTGCAGTATAATAATCTGAATCTTACAAGAACAGGCTTCCAGTTCCCTGGTCAGACAGAACTGGATAATGCAACTATTACTGAAAGTGTAGGTGGTTCTTATGAAGATAACCACAGAATTGAAAGCTATTTTGCAGGTGTTAACTATGAATTTGATCAGAAATATTTAGTGTCGGGAAGTTTTCGTCGGGATGGAAGTTCCCGTTTTGCTGACTCTGTTCGTTGGGGTAATTTTTATTCTGCAGGTCTCGGCTGGAGAATTTCTCAGGAAAGCTTCATGAATCATATCAAATGGTTGAATGAATTGAAACTGAAAGCCAGCTATGGTGAACAGGGTAACGAAAATATTGGTTTATATTATCAATATAGGGATTACTATTATGCTGATGGCAGTGGCGGATATAGTACGCCTGCCAGACCAGCTAACCCCGGATTGAAATGGGAATCAAATAAGACTTTAAACGTTGGTTTCGATTTCGCAATTCTTGATAATCGTTTACAAGGTACAATTGAGTATTTCAATAAAGTATCAAACAATCTGTTATTTGATGTTCCTGTACCTACTTCTACCGGTAATGCATCTTATTGGGGAAATGCCGGTGCATTGAAGAATTATGGTATTGAATTACAGTTAGGATATAATGCTATACGCAAGCGCGATTTTGACTGGCGTATCGATCTGGCTTTGACACATTTTAAAAATAAAGTGACAAGACTTCCGCCAACACAACGTGAAAGAGGAATCATTACTGGTACAAAGAGATTACTGGAAGGTCGTTCAATCTATGATTTCTGGGTTAGGGAATATGCGGGTGTAGATGCGTCTACAGGTGAGGCTTTATATTATGCGGATGTATTGGGTACTGATGGTAAGCCAACCGGTGATAGGGTGTTGACAAATGACATCACTAAAGCGAGTTATTATTATAAGGGTACTGCTGTTCCCGATATCTCAGGTGGTATTACCAACTCTTTTCATTACAAAAATTTCGATCTGTCTTTCCTCGTAACATTCTCTTACGGTGGTCTGTTCTATGATGGTAACTATGCAGGTCTGATGCACTCAGGTAGCTATGGTATTGCATGGTCTTCCGATATTCTCCAGAGATGGCAAAAGCCTGGTGATGTTACCAATGTGCCTAAAGTACAGAATTCACGTATTTCTGTTCAGGATGGGCAATCAAGCAGGTTCCTGATGGATGCGTCCTACGTAAATTTCAAAAACATTACGTTGAGTTACACGCTGCCTGCTTCTATATTACATAATATTGGTAACGCGGTCTCTTCTATCCAGATTTTTGGAAATGTAGATAATGCTTACCTGTTTACAGCCAAAAAGGGTATGGATCCCCAGCGTTCTTTTGGAGGAACTTCAGACGCTACTTATCCACCTTTCCGTACAATCACCTTTGGCCTGAATGTTAAGTTATAATTGGAGAAGACAAAAAAGAGATTATCATGAAAATTAATATATTAAAATACTCAACAATTCTGCTGTTATTGGCGGTAGTAAGTTGTAAAAAGGATTACCTGGAAACAAAGCCAAGTAATGGGGTTACCAGGGAAGAGATTCTCGCGCACACCGCAGACATTACAAGCGCGCTTGATGGCGCTTATAAAGCTCTGTATGCTTATGGTGCTAATGGTACTACCGGCCACGATAACTTTGGTCAGAAAGCCGTCGATCTTGCTTCAGACCTGATGGGCACTGATATGGTGGTGCACCTGGCTGGTTATGGTTGGTTCAACCGCGATTATCAATATGCTGAATGGATCCTGCCTGACCAGACAAACCGTCGTCCTGATATGGTATGGTATTATTACTATGATATTATTAAGCAGGCTAACATTATCCTGTCCGTTATTGACGCAGCAAGTGGTCCCGAAGCTGACAGGCAATCTTTAAAAGGGCAGGCTTTAGGACTGAGAGCCTATAGCTATTATTATCTTATTAATCTTTTTCAGCAAACCTATAAAGGAAACGAAAGCAAGCCTGGCGTTCCTATTTATACGGAACCGGCCATTGAGGGTAACCCAAGGGGTACTGTTCAGAATGTATACGATAGGATTATCCAGGATCTTACCGATGCTGAAACTTTATTGGCCGATAAGACAATGCCAGATAAAGTACATATCAGTGTAAATGTGATCCGCGGTTTTAGAGCCCGTGTGGCTTTATTGATGGAAGACTGGGCTACTGCTGCTACCTATGCAAACAAAGCACGTACAGGTTACAGCCCTATGACTTCAGCTCAATATGGTCAGGGTTTTTCACAGATCACTAATCCTGAGTGGATGTGGGGATCATTGATCACTGCGGATCAGGCTACAATTTATGCCTCTTTCTTCTCTCATATGGATGTGGCAACCGGTGGTTATGCTTCATTGGGAACGCAGAAAAAGATCACCAAAGCTTTATATGATCAGATTCCTGCCACTGATGTAAGAAAAACTTTATTCAGAACTCCGGGTACAGGTACCAGTTCATATCCTGATTACAACCAGACAAAGCACCATGTGCCCACGCCGGGAAGCTGGGTAGCAGATTACCTGTATATGCGTGCCGGTGAAATGTACCTGATAGAGGCTGAAGCGTTACAACGCCAGGGAGGGCAGGATGCTGCTGCCCGCACATTGTTGGAAACACTGGTAAAAACAAGGAACCCTTCTTATAGTGCAGGCACCTTAAGCGGAACTGCATTACTGAATGAAATTTTGCTACAACGCAGAATTGAATTGTGGGGTGAAGGTTTTGCATTAACGGATATCAAACGTCTGAAAATAGGTCTTAACCGTCCTACGGGGGCTGGTAACCATGGTTCGCCCAGTCTTGACCCTGTAGTATATACTTTACCGGATGCTGCTCCTACTATGATCATGAAAATTCCGAAAAGAGAAATGGATAATAATGCAACGTTTACGGCGGCAGATCAGAATCCCTAATGTTTAACAGACACTCTAATTCAGAAATGTTATGAAAAGAAATAAATTAGTATATATCATAGGCGGCCTGATGCTGATGTCTGCCGTTGCCTGCAAAAAAAATAATGTTGCAGTCGATCAGGATATCACTCCTCCCGAAGCCGCACGCTTTGTTACCAGTGCTACGGTTAGTTCTTACTATATACAGAATATTACCGGAGGGTCATTCTACAAAATACCGGTAGGTATTACTACTGTTTCTAATGTTGACAGAAAAGTACAGCTCGTTTATAGCTCATCTACAGGCGCTGTTAATGGTACTCAGTATAAAGCACCTACAACGTTTACAATCGCTGCTGGCAAGGCCCTGGATTCATTGGCAGTGGAAGGCGTTTTTGCAGCTTATCCTACAGGCAGAAAGGATACAGTAACTATTACCATTACGGCGGGAGATGGCTTTGTTAATCCCAATGCTTATAACAAAGCATTATCCCTGATAATGCAGAAATATTGTAATGTAGTACTGGCTGATCTGCAAGGCGATTATACGAATACACGCGAAACAAACAGCTCTGGTGGTAGCCCTTACGGTCCTTATACCTCAGGGGTAACTTTAACTGCTATCAGCGGTTCTTCTACCTCTGCAAATGTGATCTTCCATAATTTCTGGGATTCTGGAATTGAAGCTACTGGTACTGTCGATTGGGCAGATCCGGCCAACTTTAAGGTTTCGATCCCTTATCAGTATTCTGGTCTTGATTATGCAGCTGGTCAACCGATCTATATCCGTACTTCTCCTACTGTGGCAAGTACTTTCTCTTCATGCGATCAGTCTTTTACAATTACTGCTGATTTTATTGTTGTGAACTATCCGTCAGCAGGTTCTTCCGCATATTATGCACAGAACTATAAAATTTACATTAAGAGATAATCTTTTCTTGTAATTCTGGAAAAGCGGGGTGCTTTTTAGCACCCCGCTTTTTTATTTTCATAATGTCTTGATTTATATGATTGATTTTACTCATTGAATAGGGGAAGACGCAAAAACCGGGTTTTATGTACCAATGCTTTTGTCATTGAGGCTGAATGGGTTAAAACCTCTTGTTGGATATGTATGTATTAAAATTTTAATACGGCCTGTTTTTATCATGCATTTTCCATTTATAGATAAAAAAGGGGCGTTTATCATTTTTAATAGCCAATTCCGCAGCTTTTTATGACAATTGCATGTCTTTGGAATTTGGACCTCAATAAACAGTGACTAAAAATTAATTGAAATGAGAAAATTTATGCTCTTGATGAGCTATTGCCTCCTATTGCTATGTGGGCAGGCGATGGCTCAAACCAGGACTATTTCTGGTACGGTTAGGGACGCAAAAGGCACGCCTGTGCCAAATGCAACGGTGATTGTTAAAGGAACAAACGTTGGTACTTCTACAAAAGTTGATGGTACATTCTCTCTCAGTGTACCGGCATCCGCAAAAACACTTGTTATTTCTTCAGTTGGTCTTGAGCCACAGGACGTTTCTATTCCAAAAGGAAACGCTGTATCTGTGGAACTGAGAGAAGTTAATAAAAACCTCGATGAGGTAGTGGTGGTAGCGTATGGTACCGTTAAGAAAAGTGAGTATACAGGCTCTGCGGCTCAGATCTCTGCCAAAGACATTGAAAACAGGCCTATTTCAAACGTAAGCAATGCGCTTGTTGGTTCTGCTCCTGGTATTCAAACTACTACTGCAAGTGGTGCTCCGGGATCAAGTGCAGGCGTAAGGCTCAGAGGTTTCACTTCTTATTCTTCTGGTTCATCGCCTTTATATGTTGTAGACGGAGTACCTTATGATGGTGGTTTGGCTAATATTAATCCTGATGACGTAGAAACTATCTCTACGTTGAAGGACGCATCAACTACTGCATTATATGGTTCACGTGGTGCGAATGGTGTAATTATGATTACTACCAAAAAAGGAAAGAAAAACAAAAACAACGTATCGTTCAAAGCAGTTAAAGGTTATACTGATCCTGCTTATCCTCAATACGATCGTGTAAATGTTTATGAGTATTATCCATTAATGTGGGAATCTTATCGTAACAGCCTTGCTTATACCAATGGTCAGAACCTTGCTACAGCAAGCCAGACTGCTACAAATGGTATCAAAGCATTGCTGGGATATAATCCTTATAAAGGGATTGCAGACAATGCCATCGTAGGAACTGATGGTACTTTGAATCCCAATGCGAAAGAATTGCTGTGGGGTAATGATCTTGATTGGATCGACGCTGGTACAAGAAGAGGTAAAAGAGATGAGTATGGCCTTTCTTACAGCGGTGGTAACGACAAATCTGACTATTTCGGTTCATTCAGCTACACTAAAGAGCAAGGCTGGGCAAACAGATCTGATATGAGAAGGTTTGCAGGTCGCGTAAGTGTAAATACACAGCCTTTAAGCTGGTTCAGAACAGGATTTAACCTGTCAGGTTCTATGGTCGATTTCAACAATGCTGCTACCAGTGGTATCGTTAATCCTTTCTACTTCGCAAGATATATTGGACCTATCTATCCCGTATTTGCTCACAATCCTACTACCGGTGACTACCTGTTGGATGGTACCGGACAGAAAATGTATGACTACGGAAGTCTGACTCAATATGGATTGCCTTCACGTCCGTATAACACTGGTCGTCATACAATTGCTGAAAACCTGTGGAACAGGGATATGACAAAGAGAAACATCATCAGCGCAAGAACATTTGGTGAGTTGATCTTTACTTCTTACCTGCGCTTTACTACCAATATCAGCGTAGATATCACTGATGCAAAAGATCAGACTTATGATAACCCGTTGATTGGTGATGGTGCTCCTTCAGGACGTGCCAGCATGGCATCTTCAAAAACTACCAGCTATACTTTAAACCAGTTGTTGAATTTTGCTAAAAAATTCGGTGATCATAATGTAACTGCTTTGGTAGGTCACGAAAACTATGACTACACTTCAAGCTCTATGTCTGGTATGAGACAGGGACAGATTGTAGAAGGTGTATTTGAACTGCCAAACTTTACTACTATTAATAGTTTGTCTTCAGGTACTACTCAGGCAAGAATTGAAAGTTACCTGTCGAAAGTGGGCTATGACTATCAGAGCAAATACTTTGTAACCGGTTCATTCAGAAGAGACGGTAACTCTAAGTTTGCCAGAAAAGTTCGTTGGGACAATTTCTGGTCAATTGGTGGTGCTTGGCGTATTGACAAAGAATCTTTCTTCAAAGCTCCATGGGTTGACATGTTGAAACTCAGAGGTTCTTATGGTAAAGTAGGTAACGATCAGGTAGGTTCTTATCCTTATCAGGATCTGTATACTATCGGTCGTAACAATGCTGCTGAACCAGGTATGACGCAGGCAACACTGGGTAACGATTCTCTTACCTGGGAAACTGCTAAAAGCTTAGATCTGGGTGTTGACTTCAGTTTCTTCCAGGGAAGATTAACCGGTAGTGTTGAGTATTTCCACAGAACTACTGATGGTATGATCTTCGGTGTACCTGTACCTCTGCAGAACGGTGGTACAAACGGTGGTGCTTTCAGTGTAACCAAAAACATAGGAAGCCTGTACAATAAAGGTATTGAAGCACAGGTTAGCGGTGATATCGTTCGTGGTAAAGACTTTACCTGGAACATGACCATTAACTTTACTACTTTCAAGAACAGGATGACCAAAATGCCTGATGCTACTCCTGAAATTCAGAGTGGCAACCAGAAACTGAAAGTTGGTGTATCTATTTACGATTTCTATATGCGCCATTATTATGGTGTTGATCCTACTGATGGTGCTGCTTTATATGCTTATAACGTATGGAGCGCTGCTAACTGCCGTGTTATTGACAATGGAAAAGGTGGTAAGGACACTGTAACTGTTGATATCAACAATGCTAAGTACGATTACCTGAATAAATCAGCAATTCCTGATTTTTATGGTAGTATCGGTAACAGGTTCTCATATAAAGGAATCGACCTGTCATTCCTGATAACTTATCAGGTAGGTGGATATGTATACGATGGTGCTTATGGTTCATTAATGAACTCTGGTACTTATGGTAATGCTTTACACAAAGACGTATTGAACCGTTGGCAGAAACCTGGTGATGTTACCAATGTTCCTCGTATGGACAATGCTAAAACAGGTATCTTCGGCGCTGCTTCTGACAGATGGTTAACCCGCGCTTCTTACCTGAGCATTAATAACATCAGCCTGGGTTATAACCTTCCCCGTAAGCTTTTGTCTCCATTCAAAGCACAGAATGCACGTGTGTACATCAGTGCTGAAAACGTTCACTTCTTTACTGCAAGAAAAGGTATGAACGTGAATGGCAACTTCAGCGGAAGCACTGGAGATACTTACGACGCTGCGCGTGTTATCTCTGCTGGTATTAATCTTAACTTCTAAAAAACTACTGTATGAAATTGTTCAATAAAATAAAATATAGTGGTATCCTCATGGCGGCCCTGGCTTTGGGAGCTTGTAAAAAAGATTATCTGGATACCCAACCCACCACGTCTACTGCAACACAAACTGTATTTACCACTACACAGAATGCCTTCGCTGCATTGAATGGTATCCACCGTTACCTTTATTCTCAGTGGTTTGGTAATCAGGATCAGGGCGGACAGAGCGGTAACATGATGTACATGGACCTGTTAGGAGAAGATCTGGTAATGACTGCTCAGGCAAATGGCTGGTTAATTTCAACCTATAAATGGCAGACTCACAGGGTTGCTACCAACTCTGTACCTTACTTCAACTACCTGTTCTATTATGTTCTTATCGGTAATGCCAATCTTATCATCAATAACATTGATGCTGCGAGTGGACCTGATGCTGATAAGAAAATGATCAAAGGACAGGCGTTGGCTTACAGAGGATGGTGCTATTTCCAGATGGTTCAGTTGTATGGAAAACGTTTCGATAAAGCTGGAACTAATGATGGTATGGGATTATCTCTTGTTCTTTCTCCCAAAACAACTCCATCTCCCCGCGCTACTGTAGCTGAGGTATACACTCAGATCAATAAAGACCTGGACGATGCTATAGGACTGTTGGCTGGTTACACCCGTTCAAACAAATCACACATCAATGTAAGTGTAGCAAAAGGGTTTAAAGCAAGAGTAGCCCTGGCTCAGCAAAACTGGACATCAGCTGCTCAGCTGGCTTCTGAAGCAAGACAAGGCTTTAGCCTGATGAGCAACACAGACTATATGGCTGGTTTTAACGATTACAACAATGCTGAATGGATCTGGGGTTCTCACCAACAGGCTGATCAGACCTCTTATTTCTATTCTTTCTTTGCCTTTATGTCTGCTAACTACAATTCAACGAACATCAGGGGTAATCCTAAAGCGATCTTCTCTAAACTGTACAATCAGATCTCTTCTACAGATATCAGAAAACAGTTATGGGATCCTACAGGCGCAAACACTGCGTTCCCTATTCCTACAAACCCTGCAGGTATCAGGAAGCCTTACATGAACAGGAAATTCTTGTCTGCAGGTGGTGAAGGTAGCAGTATCGGTGACGTGCCTTTAATGCGCGCTGCTGAAATGTACCTGATCGAAGCTGAGGCTTTGGCAAGACAAGGTGGTCAGGATGCGGCTGCAAGAACTGCTCTGTACACACTGGCTCGTCAGAGAGATCCAAACTATACATTGTCCACTAATTCTGGTCAGGCTCTTATCGATGAGATCATGACTCAGCGCAGGATCGAATTGTGGGGTGAAGGTTTCCGTTTCTACGATCTGAAACGTACAAACGCTGCATTAGACAGAACCGGCGGTAACCACGATACTGGTTTAACTGGTGGTACTTTCCAGATTGCGTCTGGTGATAAAATGTGGGAGTTCCTGATCCCTCAGACCGAGATCAACAACTCAAATGGTGTTGTTCTTCAGAACCCACTGTAATAAAGTTGATTACTTGATTATATGAAAAGCGACCTCACCGGAGGTCGCTTTTTTATTATTACGAATGGTTTGATGGAGATGTAGAGCAAGCGGTTTGACGATAAATGAATCTGTACAATCTGTTCTGATGTATTAAATGATAAGTCTGCGATGACGTCTGTATTGTTCATGCAAAGAAAAAGAGGCTGTGTACACAGCCTCTTTTTCTTTTATATCATTCGTTCTTCCTGCCTGAGGAAAGGAAAGATTTATTTCAATACTTCCTGCAGTTTATTAACCAGCGCATCGCCACGTAAGCCTTCTGCTATAATAGTTCCTTTAGGATCGATCAATACATTAAAGGGAATGCCTTCAAAGCCAAAAGTACTTACAGCTTTACTTTTCCAGTAAGCAAGATCGCTTATATGCGTCCATGTTAAATGATCCTGCTCAATAGCTTGCAGCCAGTTCTCTTTTTTCTGGTCCAGCGATACACCCAGGACTGTGAAGTTCTTGTCTTTAAATTTATTGTATGCTGCTACTACATTCGGGTTTTCCTGGCGACAGGGGCCACACCAGCTTGCCCAGAAGTCTACCAGTACATATTTTCCTTTGAAAGAAGCAATAGAGATCTCTTTACCATTTACATCGGGCATTGACAATGCGGGAGCCTGCTTACCTACCCAACTGTTCTCTTTCAGACGGCTTTCTCTTTCTGCTGCCATTTGCTTCTGGCTCTCATATCTTTTTTGCAGTCCGGCCAGATCAGCATTATCAGGAAACCTTTTCACCAGTTTAGTCAGCTCGGTTTCAAATTCACTCTGTTGCATGGTACGGGCAGAGCGGCCTAATGCAAAGGAAGCTACCACCGGGTTACCGGCTTCTGCCAGCGTAGTGCGTAAAAGACCATTCAGATCACCGATAGCCTCATTCTTTTTATTGGTAGCGTCCAGCGTTATGCTGTCTGCAGCACCAAATTGTTTCAGGCTATCCAGCTTTTGCATAGAGTTACTTACAGCTTCACTTTTATCAGCATAGCTGAAAATGAAATCCTGCAACTGCTTGCTGGCAGTTGAGCTCTGCACATCATAGAACTTCTCTTTTCCGGAGAAATCCAGTTTCACTGCGATGTGCGAGGTATCGCTTACCAGGGGAACTACCGGACCTTTTTTAATAACGATATCGATCATGTTATTCACACCAGCCTGTCCTCTCAGCGCAAACGATTTGTTCTTAGCTGGTATAATAAGAGAGTCTAACACGATAGGAGGAGTCTCTCCGCCAAAAGGTACTACATACAGCAGCAGGGTTATCTTACCATCGCTGCTTACTGAACCGGGATATTGTACCGCCAGTTGCTCGGCATTCTCAATGGTACCGTCAATGGTTACGGTTCCTTTGGGCGAAGATGAGCAGGCCGACAGGGATACAATCGTTGCAAACGTAATAACACTCAGTCTGAGTTTCATAAATGCGTTATTGTTGTAATTTTTTTAATAAGATATCATTGGTCAGTTTAGGGTCGGCTTTTCCTTTTGATACTTTTTTTACTTCGCCTACAAAAAGACCTATCAGTCCTTTCTTGCCTTTCCGGTATTCGGCTACCTTTTCAGGCATTTTGTTCAGTACCTCATCTACCCACAATGATACATTGCCTTCATCTGAATCCTGTACCAGGTTCAGCTCTTTTGCAATATCCAGCGGGGTTTTGGTTGGTTGCTGCAACAGTGCATTGAATACACGGGTAGATGCAGAAGAGAAGTTCAGTTGCCCGGCATCTACCAGTGTTATCAGGGCTGCGATAGTAGCAGGCTGTATGGGTAATGCTGTAACAGGCTCATTGTTTTCATTCATCCACGATTTTACAGGGCCCTGCAACCAGTTGGCCACAGCCTTGTAATTAGTGGTATGTTCAATTACCTGTTCAAAATAATCGGAAGTTTCTTTTTCATCAGTAAGCACCCTCGCATCATATTCCGGTAATTGCAGTTGCTGGGTGTAACGGGCAATTCGCTCTTCGGGTAATGCAGGGAGTGAGCTACGGATCTGCTGCAGCATTTCATTGGTTACACGAAATGGCGTAAGGTCCGGATCTGCAAAATAACGATAGTCATTAGCCTCTTCTTTTGTGCGAAGGGCAAAAGTGGTACCATTGGCTGCATCAAAACTTCTTGTTTGCTGAATAATAGGTTCGCCATTCTCCAGCAGGTCTACCAGGCGTTTTGATTCATACTCGATAGCACGTTTTACATTGCGGATAGAGTTCAGGTTCTTAACCTCTACCTTGGTGCCCAGTTTAGTATCCCCTTTTTTGCGTACAGAAATATTGGCGTCGCAACGCATGCTGCCTTCTTCCATATTACCATCGCAGATAGCGAGATAGCGTACCAGTTTCCTCAGTTCAGTAAGATAGGCATAAGCCTCTTCGCCACTGGCAAGATCAGGTTCTGTTACAATTTCCACTAGGGGTACGCCCGCCCTGTTATAATCTACAGCGGTATTAAAAGCATTTACATCATGCAGGCTTTTCCCTGCATCCTCTTCCATATGGATACGGTTGAGCTGCACATTTTTCACCGTACCGGAAACATTGATCGTTACATGGCCACCAATACATACCGGTGTGGTATGCTGCGACACCTGGTAGCCTTTGGGGAGGTCGGGGTAGAAATAGTTTTTACGGGCGAAATAATTGTTACTGCTTATTTCGCAATGGCAGGCCAGTCCTAATTTAATGGCATATTCCACTGCTTTTTTATTCAGCCTGGGCAAAGTACCCGGGTGCCCCAGGGTAATGGGGCTGATATGTGTATTGGCCTCGCCGCCAAAAGCAGCACTGTCGCCACAGAATAATTTACTATTGGTCAGTAATTGAGCGTGAACTTCCAGTCCTATTACCGTTTCGTATGCGTCGTAATTCGCCGGCATTGCATGTAATTTGTTTGGTCTTCAACTGTTACCCGGTTTGTGCGGGTAAACATATAGCCTACAAAAATACCTTATTGCGCCGGATTTCCTCAGGGATAAAAGAAAAAGCCGCCCCGCAAAACGGAACGGCCTCAACTTAACATATCGCGAAAAATGCTTAAAGGTTGGCAGTCTTCAACTTGCGTGGTGTTTTGATCTCCACGGTTTGTGGTTTGCCATTACGGTTCAGTTTTACCTGTACTGAATTTTTATCTTTTGCTTCTCTGGCCAGTTTTGCCAGGGTATCTACATCATTTACAACTTTACCATCAAACTCAGTGATCACATCTTCCTCTTTAATGCCAGCTTTAGAGGCTGCAGATTCATCTTCCACATCTACCACTTTTACGCCTTTTCCATCTTCAGTATCCTGTGCGCGCAAACCAATGCGGGGTCTTCCGGCAGCAAAACCTTCAAAATTACGGGGGAAAGTTTCAATACGTGGATTTACATCAAAACGTGGCTGGTCGAATGTGATATCTGGTTGCGTGTAAATACGCATGTTATCAAAGTTTAAGCCAGGGCGTTTACCTAAAGTGGCAGTAGCTTTTTCTTCTTTGCCGTTTCTTTTGTAGGTAACGGTTACTTTGTCTTCAGGTTTTAATTTAGAGATCGTATTGGTCAGGTCATCCGGGCTGGTAATCGTATTGTCATTTACTTTGGTAATTACATCTCCCTTCTTCAGACCTGCTTTTTCAGCAGCACTTTTTTCTGTTACTTCTACTACGCTTGCACCGCCTTCAGCTTTTTCAGAAGCTATACCAAGAAAGCCTGTTTTTGAATCGGCGAGCATATCGTCCCCATTAAAGCTCCAGGCGCCACCGCGTGAACGGAAAGGAGAACCCTGGCGGACGATATCTTCTATAACCTGCACCTTGCGTTTGCGGACAGAAATGTTATCATCATCATAGTCTTCCAGCGACTTGCCATTCACGATCACTTCACCATCTTTAATTTCAACAGTAACTTTGCCATTACCGTCGCCTTTCTTCTTTTTAATGATGATCTCGTCATAGTCGCCCAGCTTACCTTTTTCTTTCTGAGGGGCCTTCTCCTGCGCAATCGCTGTATTGCTCAGCAGCACTACCAATGCAAGACTGGCTAAAGGGATAAAATATTTTTTCATCTGTTCGGGAAATTTTTTGTTTTACAATGGAACTACGTCGTTTTTCGTACTTCAAATATAGGGAAATAATTCAAATACGAAAACTTTCGGAAATGAGGCAGGGTTTTTAACGGAACGTTAAGATAATCTGTGAGTTGAAGGGGGAATGTTTAAGGTATAAGGTTTAAAGTGTTCCCGGTTCTGCTTTTCATTAGCAATGGCCTGCATACTTAGCGATCCGGACTTACTCAGGAAGATCAGATCTCAGCACCTTAACCCTTATACTTTAAGCTTTATACCTGTGCTCTGGTCCGACTTGACAGGTTAAGCCTCTAAGCGCAACTTGCCTATATCCGGAGAGTCGGGTAAAGTATAAGGTTTAAAGTGTTCCCGGTTCTGCTTTTCATTAGCAATGGCCTGCATACTTAGCGATCCGGACTTACTCAGGAAGATCAGATCTCAGCACCTTAACCCTTATACTTTAAGCTTTATACCTGTGCTCTGGTCCGACTTGACAGGTTAAGCCTCTAAGCGCAACTTGCCTATATCCGGAGAGTCGGGTAAAGTATAAGGTTTAAAGTGTTCCCGGTTCTGCTTTTCATTAGCAATGGCCTGCATACTTAGCGATCCGGACTTACTCAGGAAGATCAGATCTCAGCACCTTAACCCTTATACTTTAAACTTTATACCTGTGCTCTGGCCCGACCTGATAGGTTAAGTCTCTAAGCGCAACTTGCCTATATCCGGAGAGTCGGGTAAAATATAAGGTTTAAAGTGTTCCCGGTTCTGCTTTTCATTAGCAATAGCCTGCATACTTAGCGATCCGGACTTACTCAGGAAGATCAGATCTCAGCACCTTAACCCTTATACTTTAAACTTTATACCTGTGCTCTGGTCCGACCTGACAGGTTAAGTCTCTAAGCGCAACTTGCCTATATCCGGAGAGTCGGGTAAAATATAAGGTTTAAAGTGTTTCCGGTTCTGCTTTTCATTAGCAATAGCCTGCATACTTAGCGATCCGGACTTACTCAGGAAGATCAGATCTCAGCACCTTAACCCTTATACTTTAAACTTTATACCTGGCCCCTATTTCTCAAAAACTACGGCATCTGCCTGTGCGCCCAGTTCGGTCAGTGTATTCGAGATAGCGGCGAGCATCGGATCGGGGCCGCAGATATAGAAATGCTTGTGGATATCCTTGATGTTTTGCTGCAAAAAGTCTTTATCTATATAACCTTTCACATAGCCGGGCTTTGCTTCTTCTTTCGTAATAATGAATACGGCTTCATTACCCAGCATGTTTTTCAGTTCCTCTTCGCGGATCACATCAGCAGTTGTTTTATTGGAAAACCATAGGGTGTTGCCTGCTAACCTGCCTTGTTTGTGCAGGTCACGCAGAATGGCTATAAATGGAGTAATGCCGGCACCACCTGCAATAAAATAGCCCGGTCCCTTATATTCAATAGCGCCCCATACATCACGGATAATCAGTTCATCACCTTCTTTTAGCTGGTGCAACTGGTCTGTTACACCATGGTGATCCTCATAACGCTTAATAGTAAATTCAAGATAAGAAGCATCGGGTAATGCCGTAAAAGTGAAAGGCCGTCTTTCATCCTTCCAGGGATCTTTATTGATAGATACTTCTGTAGCCTGTCCGGGATGAAAAGTATAATCTGCAGGCCGTTCAATACGGAAACATTTTACATCATGGGTAACCTGTTGTATGCCGAGTATCTTAACAATGAATTCCATGGTAATGATTTTTGAAGGAATACTAAAGATACGGCTAGTTTATAATGTAACGTAGAGCAGAAACAGTGTCGGGTGATTGCTTTTGTTGTACATTTTACTGGAAAAGGTAGAATATGGCTCAAAAAAAACGACAGCCTTTTAGAGACTGCCGTTTTCAAAATGTATCGCAAAGACTAGAGTAAGCTCTTTACTTTTTCAATTACCTGTGGCAGGTTGCTGGCATCCTGTCCGCCGGCGGTAGCAAGGTTCTTTTGTCCGCCGCCACCACCTTTTATCAGGGGGGCTACATGTTCTTTAATGATCTTTCCTGCATCAAGGTTTTTAGCTGCTACCACGGTATCCGATATGCCGATGGCAACAAATGGTTTACCGCCTATATTGGCTGTAAGCACTACCAGGTAATCGTGCAGGTTGTTCTTAAGATCAAAGCACAGCTTTTTCAGTGCATCTGCATTGCTCACGTTCACTATATCGCCAATGAAGGTTACTCCATTAATGATCTCGTCTTTCTGCAACAACTCGTTACGGATGCCTACCAGCATGCGATTTTCAAAATGCTCTACTTTCTTTTTCAGATCAGCATTTTCAGCATTCAGGTTATCGATGGCTTTCACTGGTTCTTTGGCATTTTTCAATGACTCGCGTATGGCACGCAATAAAACCAGTTCTTCATTGAGGTAGGCTTCTGCTGCTGCTCCGCTTACGGCTTCTATACGACGCACACCGGCAGCAACTGCAGCTTCGTGTTTTATTTTAAAAATACCCAGCTCGCCTGTAGCTCCTACATGCGTACCACCACAAAGCTCCACTGAATAGTTAGGGTCCATTACCACCACGCGCACCACATCCCCATATTTTTCACCAAACAAAGCCATGGCGCCTAATTGCAGCGCCTCTTCTTTGGGCATTTCTCTTATCACAACAGGAATGTTCTCACGGATCTTTTCATTTACCAGTGCCTCCACCTTTGCAATTTCCTCCTCGGTCATCTTTGCAAAATGTGAGAAGTCAAAACGCAGGTATTCATTATTCACCAGCGAACCCTTCTGCGCTACATGCGTGCCCAGTACTTTGCGCAATGCTGCATGCAACAGGTGTGTTACAGAGTGGTGTACGGTGGTAAGTCTGCGTCTTTCAACATCTACTTTTGCATCTACAGGTGCTGTAATGTTGATAGGCAGTTTATCGGTAAAATGAATAATCAGATCATTCTCTTTACGTGTATCCGTAACCTGTACAATTTCAGCATCAAATGAGAGCACACCGGTATCACCTACCTGTCCGCCACTTTCAGCATAAAAAGGAGTTGTTTCCAGTACCAGTTGGTAAGATTCTTTTCCTTTAGCTTTTACTTTTCTGTAGCGGATCACTTTTGTTTGTATCTCCAGTAACTGGTAGCCTACAAATTTTGAAGAAGCATCAGCATTCAATACCACCCAGTCTTCAGTATCCAAAGCCGTAGCTGCACGGCTGCGGTCTTTCTGCTGCTGCATTTCTTTTTCAAAAGAAGGCTCATCTACTGCAAGATTGTTCTCACGCGCAATCAGGCGTGTGAGGTCGATGGGGAAGCCATAAGTATCATACAACTCAAATGCTGAGTTACCGCTGATAGTTTTGTTAACAGCAGAAGAAACCAGCTCATCCATTTTTTTCAAACCTTTCTCAAGCGTCCTCAAAAATGCTTCTTCTTCTTCCTTCACCACTTTGGCCACAAAATCTACCTGCAGTTGTAGTTCAGGGAATACGGTTTCAAACTGTTTAGCCAATACCGGCACCAGTTGGTGCAGTAAAGGTTGTTTATAATGCAGGTAAGAATAGCTGTAACGAACGGCACGGCGTAAGATCCTGCGGATCACATAGCCGGCACCGGTGTTAGAAGGCAACTGTCCGTCTGCAATGGTGAATGAAATGGCACGGATATGATCGGCAATTACGCGGAAGGCAATCGCCTCTTTGCTATCGCTGAAATCATACTTTTTATTAGTGATACTTTCTGTTACAGTAATAGTGCCGGTAAATACATCGGTATCGTAGTTGCTCTGTTTTCCCTGCAGCACACGCACCAGTCTTTCCAATCCCATACCGGTGTCAACGTGTTTGGCAGGTAAGGGCTGCAGGCTACCGTCTTTCAAACGGTTGAACTGCATGAATACGTTATTCCAGATCTCGATCACCTGTGGGTGATCATTGTTCACCAGTGTTTTTCCATCTACCTGTTTTCTTTCTGCTTCACTGCGACAGTCTACATGTATCTCAGAGCAGGGACCACAGGGACCGGTGTCGCCCATTTCCCAGAAATTATCTTTTTTGTTGCCCAGTAAGATCCTGTCTTCCGCAATCCATTTTTTCCATTCATTATATGCTTCCTCATCTTTAGGCAGGTTCTCTTTAGCATCACCCTCAAAAACTGTTACGTACAAACAGTTTTTGTCTATTTTATATACTTCGGTCAGCAATTCCCAGCTCCAGGCAATCGCTTCTTTTTTAAAATAGTTACCAAAGCTCCAGTTGCCCAGCATTTCAAACATGGTATGGTGATACGTATCCACGCCCACTTCTTCCAGGTCGTTATGTTTACCACTTACACGCAAACATTTTTGAGTATCCGCCACACGGGAGTAAGGTGCCGGTTTGTTGCCGAGGAAATAATCTTTAAACTGGTTCATCCCTGCGTTGGTAAACAGCAGGGTGGGGTCGTTTTTAATAACAATGGGGGCAGAGGGCACAATTTCGTGGCCCTTGGAACGAAAAAAATCCAGGAAATGCTGACGGATAGCTACGCTGGTCATCATAAACGAAAACAATCTTTGAATGGTGAATGCCTGTTGGCCCTGATAATAATATTTACCTGCTTACGTTTGGATTGATACATTATCCGTTGAGTATGAACAGGCTAGTGCTCTCCTCAACAAATGCTGTGCAATGATCCGGAATATCGGGAAATATTATCGCCCGGTATTATTTATTTTTTTAATAACGGGCTCAAACCGCACCAAAAAATACTTACCACACATAAAATCATGGTTTTGTAGTGATTAAAAATCATCATTTTCGTGTAGGTTTGTACCCGTTGGCTCTGTTTGGCGTGGTGCAAAGGTAATCGAAATCAGGCGCTTTTAGCTGCCAAAGACAACCTTGAAAGAGGTTGGCATCATGAAGAAGATCAAGTATTTCTATAACACAAATACGCTCCGATATGAAAAACTGGAGACACCGCTTCGGGTAAAACTGTTGCGGGTTCTTGGCTTTATATCGGCCGCTATCGTTACTGCCATTATTATTGTATCTATCGCCTACCGCTATTTCCCCTCTGCCAACGAACGTCGCCTCATGGCTGATAATGAACAACTGGAAGAGCAATTTCTTGTTTTGCAGGAGCGCACCCAAAAGCTGCAGCAGCGTATGGGCGAACTGGAAAAGCGTGATAACGAAGTATATCGTACCATTTTTGAGGCTGCACCCGTACCGGATAGTGTACGTGCAAAGGAAATGGAGCAGCAGAAAGAGCTGGAAGTGGTAATGGCAATGAACAATTACCAGTTGCAGAACTCCATTGTAAAGTCTATCAGCAACCTGATGAGCAGAATGACTTATCAGGACAAATCATACAACGAAATTGGTGGTTTTATTAAAAATAAGGAACAACTGCTGGCCTGTACGCCTGCTATTCAGCCGGTTAGCAATGGCGACCTGAAAAGGATCGCATCCGGTTTCGGCTCCCGTATCGACCCGGTATATAAAACCATCAAATACCACAAAGGCCTCGACTTTGCTGCCCCCCAGGGAACACCTATTTATGCCACTGCCAATGGTGTAGTTAAAGTAGCCGGAAGCCTTGGCAATGGCTTTGGAAATCACGTAGTTATCAATCACGGTTATGGCTACGAAACTGTTTATGGCCACATGTTCAAAGTAAAGGTAAAGGTGGGCCAGCAGGTAAAAAGAGGGGAAGTGATTGGCTGGGTAGGTAGTACCGGAAAATCTACCGGCCCCCACTGCCACTACGAAGTACATAAAAATGGTACCCCCATTAACCCTGTATTCTTCTTCTACAACGATCTTACCCCTGAACAGTACGACCGTCTGCTGAAAATATCTGAAGCAAGCAACCAGAGCTTTGACTAAACCGTTGCCGGATGCAGGATATCAGATACCGGATTACGGTTGTCAAAGGTGATTTATCCTGCATCAGGTATCTGGCATCCAATATCCTGAAACCTGCATCTCGCAGCAAATTTCCTCCCTCTCTCAACCTTTTGCAAGCCAATTTGTTAGTTGTTTTCGCAATCTTATGACAAGATGCTGACGGAAAATTGACGTTCTAACTGTAAATTTGCCACCGCAAAACCATGCATAATCCTCCCGACATATTAGCACTGGCCTATAAACAGCCGATGATGCACGACCACCTGGTAACCCTGCAGGAAAAAGAACAGCAGATACCTGGTTCTGTGCAGTACACTATCAAACGTTACGGACGCCATACCCAATGGAATATGGAAGATACCGGTATGATGGTGTATCACTATCGCAAAAATGATCCCGTTGAAAATTACCTGGAACTGCGTTTTTGTATTGCAGGTAATGTGTATTGCAGCCAGAAAAATATTGAGTGTAACCAGTGTAAGGTAAATGCTTCTCCCTCCTGCGGAGAAAGGGTGGAAACGATCGATGTAATGAGTTTCCGCTTTTCACCGGTGCACCTGTCGCAGTTTGTAAAACCCCGTAAGCAGAACGAGCAGTCGCTTACAGATGACATCCTGCAGTTTAACCACGTTTCTTCCTTCTCAAAAATATTACCGCTGTGCGGTCGTACAAGAATGGTATTGGAGTCATTACTCAACCATACTTATACCGACAGCCTGGAAAATATCTACTTCAACGCCCAGATGCAGATGTTACTGCTGTACAGCATGGAATGTATGCTGGGTGACGATAAAGAGGTAGAAACCTTCCAGTGTAAGTTCCTTGCCAACGAAGCAGACCGCGAAAAGATCATCAAAGCACGCGAGGTATTGCTGCAGCATATTGGTGAGCCCATCACCATTAAGGAACTGAGCCGTAAGGTAGCGATCAACGAATGCTACCTCAAAAAAGGTTTCAAAGAGTTGTTTGGCACTACGGTGTTCGACTTCTACCAGAGTCAGCGTATGGAACATGCACGTTATCTTTTGTACGAAAAAGGATTAAGCGTTACAGAAGTGTCTATGCTGCTGGGCTACTCTTCTATTTCACATTTTTCCACTGCCTTCAAAAAACATACAGGATTGAAGCCTTGCGAACTGCTGCTTCATTAATCTCTGTATAATCCTTTTGTCATAGAAAGGTCAGTTTACCTTTTGCGTAAATGGCTTTTTCTTTTTTTGTAAATACCTCCGCGTGCGGGTTAATAGCTTTGTTGAGTGCCCAGTGAACCAGGCAACATTCAACATATGTGTACTTACCAGCATTTATTTCATGATGATAAAACGGGTTATGTGATCCGTTGTGCAGCATGTGGACATTTCCAGGTATGCTTTGGCAATGTATTGGTCACATTTGGTGAAGCAGCCTTCCGTGACTTCTGTTTCTGGATCAGTCGTTGGCGCGAGGAGCAGTATCCTGCAGAAGATATGGATGTAAAAGCTGTTGTTATTCCTACGCCCTGTGAAGGAATGCGGCTATTGCTCAGTGTGCGCGAGCTGGATCAGTTGCATATAATGCTCGAAGCAGCCGACACAGAATGGCGTTCGCAGGAAATGCTGAAGTTGTTTACAATACCGTCTTGAGTATCCAGTCATATATACATGTGGAAAGTGCGGCCTTGTTCCCAGGGCCGCATTACTTTTTATGCACCCTCAGCACTCGCGCCAGGGTTAGCGAAGCGCTCTGATGTGAAGTTATATGGTTCCGGACTTTGCCCGGTTAAAGCAATCACGCTTCTTTTCTGGGGTTTGTGTCTTCACTAGTCACTAACCAAATACCATATCCGGCTTTAGCCGGTAAGCAAAGGTTGTTTGAATAAGATAACATTATTCGTTGTCCTTGCCCTGTCCTTCAGGGCGGGGCAAAAGAGCGTGATGCAATCCTTACCTCAGCACTCGCGCCAGAGTTAGCGAAGCGCTCTGGTGTGAAGCTATATGGTCCCGGACTCTGTCCGGTTAAAGCAATCATGCTTTTTTCCGGGGCTTGTGTCTTCACTAGTCACTAACCGAATACCATATCCGGCTTTAGCCGGTGAGCAAAGGTTGTTTGAATAAGATAACATATTCGTTGTTATTGCCCTGCCCTTCAGGGCGGGGCAAAAGAGCGTGATGCAATCCTTACCTCAGCACTCGCGCCAGAGTTAGCGAAGCGCTCTGGTGTGAAGCTATATGGTCCCGGACTCTGTCCGGTTAAAGCAATCATGCTTTTTTCCGGGGCTTGTGTCTTCACTAGTCACTAACCGAATACCATATCCGGCTTTAGCCGGTGAGCAAAGGTTGTTTGAATAAGATAACATATTCGTTGTTATTGCCCTGCCCTTCAGGGCGGGGCAAAAGAGCGTGATGCAATCCTTACCTCACACTCGCGCCAGAGTTAGCGAAGCGCTCTGGTGTGAAGCCATATGGTCCCGGACTCTGTCCGGTTAAAGCAATCACTCTTTATTGCTTTTTTGATCGAAAGAATATATACGAAAATCAATTTTATCGAAGGTGTTCAGCTCCGGAGGAGCTACCTGTTTATAGGAAATTAATTTATTGAGGATATTCAGCTCCGGTAGGAGCTTCCTGTAAAGTACAAGAAGCTCCTGCAGAAGTCACTACACACCTATTCTGTTTGTTTCTAACGAGAGTCGAATATTGTGGCGCCTGATTCAATGACATTAAATTGACATTCACACTCGCGCCAGGGTTAGCGAAGCGCTCTGGTGTGAAGTTATATGGTCCCGGACTCTGTCCGGTTAAAGCAATCATGCTTTTTTCCGGGGCTTGTGTCTTCACTAGCCACTAACCGAATACCATATCCGGCTTTAGCCGGTGAGCAAAGGTTGTTTGAATAAGATAACATATTCGTTGTTATTGCCCTGCCCTTCAGGGCGGGGCAAAGATGTAGTCATTTCAAGTCAATTGCGGAGAACAATAGTTAATTGTAACTTGTAGATATTATCCCTTTGCTTATGTCACCCCTGAACCATAAAAACAGGAACATCTACCTTATCATCATGCTGCTGGCAGGATGGTTTGCGCTGGCCTTGCAATTGTACCTGATGGTAACTTCAAAGGAAGCAACTAACCCGGTGTTCACTCGTGTTATTAATTTCTTCAGTTTCTTCACAATACTCTCTAATATACTGGTGGCTGTTAATTGTACTGTGCTGGTAATAAAACCATCAACCCGTATCAATACCCCATCTGTTCAGTCGGCGTTAGCTGTATACATTGCCATTGTAGGCATTACATACTCATTGGTGCTAAGAAAGCTCTGGCATCCGCAGGGCTGGCAACTGGTAGCCGATGTTTTGTTGCATGATGTGATTCCTGTTATGTACGTAGTGTACTGGCTGGTGTTTGTACCCAAAGGGCAGTTAAAATGGAATGATGCATTACGCTGGTTGCTGTTCCCTTTTGTGTACATAGCGTACACCTTGCTAAGAGGTGCACAAACATGCTGGTATCCCTATCCTTTTGTAGATGCACATGCACTGGGTTATGGAAAGGTATGGCTAAATGTACTCTTGTTCTCGGCCGCATTTTTATTGGTAGGAAAAATACTCGTATTCCTGGATAAGATGATAGCAAAGAAGAGATAAACCTGCCAGTCAGCTGTTCTTTCAGATCCATTTGTTTTTGTGTGCCAGGCTGATCACCTGCGCTCTTGAATTTACATGCAGCTTCTCGTAGATGTTAGCGATGTGTTTACGAACGGTGAGTACACTTACACCGCCTAGTTCTGATGCAATTCTTTTGGCGTCCCATCCGCTCACCATATATTGAAGGATCTCTTTTTCACGATCAGTAATATTCACCAGCATTTCATTGACAGGCGCAGTTGGCTCTTTTGCCGGTTCGGGAGCTTTGCTTAATAACTGCAATGCTTTACGTGCAATAGCCGGGCTCATGGGGGCACCGCCTGTTTGCAATACTTCAACAATGGCATTCTCCAGCATGGAGGCTGGTTCATGTTTCAGCATATAGCCTGATGCACCGGCGCGGATGGCTTCGAACAGCTTTACGTCATCATCAAAAACAGTGAGTACAATAAAGTGTATATGGGGATATAATGTTTTGGCAAGACGAATGGTTTCAATGCCATTCAATTCAGGCATTTCAAGGTCCACAAAAACAACCTGTGGCAGATGGTTGTGTGGTAAGCCCTTTAGCTCGCTCAGGCATTCATTGCCATTGTAGGCAGTAAATACCAGTTCCATTTTGCCGGATAATTTCAACTTCTGCATAAAAGTATTCCGGTTCACAGCATTATCTTCTACCAAGGCTACTTTGAATTGCATAACACACTTTTTTATAATGAATTTTCCACTGGTTCAATTTCTACAGTTGTTCCCTGCGGTGCAGTTTTAGACCAGGTAATGTTCCAGCCGGAAACTGCAGCCCTTTCTTTCATATTCCTGAGACCATTGCCTGTATTGCTGATATGTAGCATGCCCTTGCCATTATCAGCCACAGCTATTTTCCAATGACTGCCACCGGTTATAAAAACAGTAAGTTTTTGTGTACCGCTGTGTTTAACTGCGTTGGTAATAGCTTCCTGGATGATCTGAAAAAGATGAAAAGCCTGTGTTGGCGGCAGCTCTGTATCCTCTTCAATATCTTCTTTCACTTCCATTTCTATGCCTGTATAACTTTTGGCAATGCGCTTCAGTAATACTTTGATCCTGTCACTGATGGCGGTTAAGGTCAGGGAATCTTTATTCAGCGCCCAGATGGTATCACTCAGCTGCGCCACCATCGTTTGTGAATTGTGATTCAGCTCCTGCAGTGCTATAGCCTGCTGATCTTTTGAATTACCTGTCTGTAACACATCCAGGTTAGAAGCAATAGAAGCAGCATACGCGCCAAGATTATCGTGCAGGTCAGCAGCAATACGTTTACGTTCACTTTCCTCTGCATCGGCTACAGCCTGTGCTGCCAGTTTCTTTTCATTCTCTATTGCCTGCGTTACTTTCAGTCGCTGCTTTTTGCGATACTCCCTGAACAGGAAGAAAACGATCAGCATAATCACAACCAGCGAACCGATGGTGAATAATAGAGTATTGTTTTTCTGAACAATAGTAAGACGCTGCTGTATAATCGTATTCTCCTTCTTCTGTACTTCGTATTTTGTCTGCATCTCAGCGATAGCCTGCTCCGTTTGTGCGTTTGAAAGAGAGTCTTTAGCTTCAATGATCTGTTCCAGCAATTGCTGATACTGCTTTGTATCGCCTTTCAGTTTATAACATTTTGCAAGCAATTCGTAATAGATCAATCGTAGGGAAAGGGTGTTGGTAAACATTTGACCCTCTGTTGTGGGGGCATACAGATCACCACGCTGTAAAAACTTGTAGCAATAGGCAATGGCCTTATCCAGTTGATTCGTATTAATATAAAATTCTACCAGCGAAGTGTTATCATCCACCCACATATCTCCATCATGTGTTACACTGCGTACTTCAATCATTTCTTTCAATGCCGATTCAGCGCCGGTTGTATTTCCTGTCTTTAAGAACACCTTTGATTGCCGTTGCAATGCCATGGCAAGACTCATCAGGTTCTGTTGCTGCCGGAATAACTGTGTGCCTTTTTCACTGTAGAACACGGCTGAATCAAACTTGTTAGTTAAAAAATATCCTTCAGACAGGTTTATATATACAGCAGCACGTACAGTATTAAACTTTGGATCAGGAGTTAAAAAACTCATTGCCTGGTGAAACCATCGCAGGGCAGTAGCCGGTGTTTCGCGCATCAATGCAATAGAACCGATAGTGTTGAGGTTAGTACTGATAGCAAGTGTATCATTGTATTTTTCAGCTTCGCTTACCAGTTTGTATAATATTTCCAGCGCCTCGGAAAACTTCATTTTGCTTGAATAGCACATCGCCATTCTGCGGGCAGCCTTAAAATACACCTGCCTTTCGGCGGGCGATCTTGCATTGTTATTACTGATCACCGGTGTTATGATTGCCAGTGCGCTATCCAGCCACCCCCACCTGTAATAATCATCGGCCATTGCTATGGCGGCAAGCTCTTCGGTTCTTTTATCGCCAAGCTTCTTTGCCATTTCCCATGCCTTATAAGCATAGAGGTCTAGTGTATCACGATCCAGGCTTTGCGATTCATCGCAAAGTGCAAGTATCGCTGTCAGCTTTGCCTTTTCATCCGGGGCATAGTAAATCCTTGTTCTCAGGCTGTCAATGATCTTTGTTTGCGCAGGAAGCAGGCCTGCACAAAAAAGCAGCAAGGTAATGGTAAGGATAAAACGGTTTGGGTTCATGAGATACTAAATATACTTTTTTCTGAACTCCCGTTAGTGAGGAAAGCTGTTTTATTCAGCAATTTAACCTGACAGGCCGGGCATTTACACGACGGGGGAAAACTTCAACGCTTCATTTCTGCCCGGACCTGGCAGGTCTGCTTTTTATAAGCCGGTTTCTTTTATTACTGGCTGCATGTACCTGCAATTATCTGCTGCTGGGTAGGGTTGTAGCCATTGCCTGATACCGAATACTGTCCCGTAATAGAAGCTGCCTTTACCAGCTTGGTGATGCCGCAAAGATTTTTGAGTGCCGTATTTTGATTGATATTAATATTGATAATAGTGCCTCCCACGTTGGCAAGTCCATCGATGTTTGTAAGTTTAGTGTTCTGGCCAACTGTGATCTCTGATTTCATAGAAGTTACCTTTTCAAATCCCTGCAGGTCTTTCAGTTCTGCATTACGGGCAATGAAAACACCAACAACATTGGTCAGTGAAGCAAATCCTTTCAACGTTGTCAGTTTGTTATTGTCTGTAATATTGATCAGTCTGTTCTCACTCAGGCCGGAAGAGGTGAGTTTAGGAAAGCCTTCTACACCTGTTAACCCGGTATTCACGATCCGCATATCCTGGCCAATAGTTTCAAGACTGGCAAATCCTGAAATATCTGTAAGGTTAAGGCCACCAATGGTGAACATAGCGCCTACCGTTTTCAGGCTTTTAAAACCCTGTATGCTGGTGAGAGGGCCGGTATACCCTGATCCACTGGCAGTTTCCAGTCCACAGGAATAGGCAATACTGGCCAGTTTATTGAATCCGTTAATGGTTTTCAGTTTTACATTGGCGCCGGGTATATTGGCATTAGAAATACTGAAGTCCCCGGTTACAGAGGTGAGGTTCGCAAAACCGTCAAGATTAACAATGCCCGGGCAATTCGTAATGAGAAACCTGCCACAGGTTTTCAGCGCAGGTAGGTCAAAGGTCGCCAGGGCCTGAACAGTTTCATAACCACCATCGAGGTTGAAAGAATTAGAAACGGTTTCCAACGCACTCATATTAATGGTTGCCAGTTTAATATTGTGCGTAAGATCTACCGCTACTGTTTCTTTGAATTTAGGCATAATGATACTGCTGAGTTGTCCGTTTTCCTTACACGTAACATTCCCTTTTTCAAACAACGGAAAATTCGCAGTGGTCAGTGCCGCATTAATATTAATGGTGAGCCCTCCTGTACTTTTTAATTTATTGGATACTGCAGTAATATCTGTCAGCAGATCATTACGGGTAATGCTCACCCAGTCTGTCATGTCAGCAGGTATATTGATACCATCAAGCGTGGTGAGCTTTATGCATTGGTCTATAGTAAGCCGGGCAGTACAAACAATATTCTTAATGCCACTCAATGAGGTCAGCGACGGATTATCTACCAGTGTCATACCCCATCCGCCCAGTGTACCGCTGGCATTGGTAAACGTATTCAGGTTTTCCAGCAAGGTATTAGTGATCTCAATATTGCCACATTTATCTACTGACTTTAAATTGGGGATGGATAGTGTTTTCAATAACGGGTTACCGGTTATGCTGATATTGTCATTGCCAAGCGGGCTAACAACTTCAATAGACGGCAGGGTAAATGCTACCAGCGACAGGTTATTATTAATGTGGATACCCTGCATGCTTTTGTTGGCTATTTTAGGAAAAGCTGCATTAATAAGCTGGTTATTGGATACCAATGAAATGAACGACATGTCTTCCAGTTCTGCCAGGCCACCGAGGCTGGTAATGTTGTTACTTCTTAATTCAAGTCCCCATACTTTTTTCAAACTGATGATGCCTCCCAGGTCACTCATATTGGATACATAGAGCATACCTGCTACCTCTGTATAGGCTGAATCTATAAATGCTTTGAGGGTGGCGGCGCTATTGATAGAGTAATTGCCATTGAAAACCTTGCCTGTTCCGGTGCCTGGATTTCCGGTACCTGTATTATCGCATACAGATACGGGTGTTTGTATCATGTAAGGCACCGATGGATTTACAGTTAAAGCCAGGTCTTTGCTTCTTTTACCTGTTGCCACATCATAGATGGTCAATACCACATTGTCAATCCTGTTGGTCAGTGCGTTCAGGAAAATGTATTGCGCGGTAAACCTTCCTTCTGTTCCAAAGATGGGAGCAGTAGTGCTTTTAACGATCGTATTACCGCTGCGCATGCTTAAAAATGCATAGCCACTGGTAACTGCTTTATTATCGCAGTTCACTGCCTTGCCATTAACGTTTACTATGGTTTGTCCGCTACCTCCGCCGCCTGTGTTCACTGGCGGAACGGTAATCGTGATTGTTGACGGAGGATTGGTAGGTGTTACATCAACAGTAACACGCTCACTTTCACTGGCAAATGTGGGTGATGCAGGAGGTACTTCATCTGTGGTAGGTGTATAATTGGTATTGGTGGGGTAATCGGGTCCACCGGGTTGCACTGGCATTACTGTTACTTCCATGCTTTCTGTCATGGTTGGCAGTGGGAAGGTAACAGTAGTAGTACCGCCGGGAGGATTGCCTTTAGGATCGGGCGTAGGTGGTGGAAATGTATTGGTGTATAAAGTATTCTTCGTTTTCTTATCTCTTACCTGCAGTATAAAATCCGGGGGATGGTTGACGATATTCTCAATATCTTCCGGGGGCATGCTGGTAATATTGGGAACGATCCACCTGAGAATAATAGGCAGTATCATCAACGGGTTCCAGTGATCATAGTTCCATACAGAAAAGTGCGCTACTTTACCTACGTATTTACCATTCTGGTATGTGCCGCTTCCTTCCTGTTTCCAGATGCCTTTTGTTTCATCAAAGTACCACATATCAATGGTAGAGCTGGCAGAAGCCTGCAATTTCTGGGGAACAGGAATGGTAACAGTAGCCTGCATACCTGCCTTGATCTTTACTTTATTGCCTTTATCATCCAGCAGGTCAAGATCAGACATGCCATAAGATACAAGGGCACCACGTTTATTCTCTGAATTATCAGCAGCAAGATCACCCGGCATACGTGCAAAGAAATCAGGACTTGTTGGGTTAATATAATTAGCAACAACGGTCACCTGTCCTGTATAGCCTTCAATCGCATTGGCAGGTAGCTCCACTTTAATACCTCCGGAAGATTCTGCGGCTCCGCCGGCAGCAGCATTGATCTTACCAATACTTTTTTGCACCAGCAGTTTGATCAGTGGTGGTTTGGAGGTGCCGTCTTTCACTGGTTGAAAGATCCTTGAGCCATTAAAATAACCGGATTTAACAGCAGTAATATAACCACGTGCCTGGTCCAGGGAAACATTGGTCAGTATATAAATTCCGTTTTCATCGGTAGTGGTCGATTTGCCGCCGCCTGCAACAGTTACCCCTTGCAGTGGCTTGTCCTGTTCGTCAACTATACGGCCAAATACATTGGTGCTAACAATCACACCTTCTTTTGGCAGATCGGGAATAGGAGGGTTATCATTACCGTCATGATCTCCTTTTCGACAGCTATTAACAGCTATTGCAAACAGGATAAGTAAGTAAAGGAAAGTCTGTTTCATGCTTCCTGTGCTTTGATGATGATTTGATGAGGCAAAAATCTCATCTTCAGCACGCGCCGGAAATACTCAATTTGTAGTAGGGGGATGAGGGTTGTGGGTCTCAGGATACAAGTTGAGAGATGTTGGATACTGGATCTTGGTTACTGGTTGCTGGACGTTGGATAATACATCTCTGAGTAACCGGAATCAGGCAACCGGAATCCGGTAACGTTTTCACGTTTCACGCAAAGGCTGCAAAGGGGCGCAAAGCCGCATACTATTTTGGTTGGCGATTAGCAGGTTGTAGGTAGAGAAATACAGGATGCTGGGTACTGGCTACTGGAATCTGGATAATACATCTCTGAGTAACTGGAATCCGGCAACCGGTATCCGGTAACCTGTTTTCACGTCTCACATCTCACGATCTGACATCCAGTATCTGGCATCTGGTATCCGGTAACTTGTATTTCACGATTGCCGCCTGCCGATTAACCACTAATGTCGTTGAATCCAGCTCCGGAGGAGCTACCTGTTTATAGAGAATAAATTTTTTTAAAGGTATTCAGCTCCGGTAGGAGCTTCCTGTAAGTATCCGGAAACTCCCGGAATCCGGCAACCGATATCCGGTAACGTTTTCACGTTTCACATCTCACGATTGCCGCCTGCCGATTAACCACTCAATGTCGTTAAATCCAGCTCCGGAGGAGCTTCCTGTTTATAGAAAATCAATTTTTAAAGGTATTCAGCTCCGGTAGGAGCTTCCTGTAAGTATCCGGAAACTCCCGGAATCCGGTAACGTTTTCACGACTCACGATTGCCGTCTGCCGATTCACGATATTGCCGATTCGAACCCGAAACCTCAAACCCGACACCCGAAACTGTATTCCCCGCCGTTTTTACAAAATACGCCTTTAGCACAAACACCAACTAAAGACCTGACAAACACGAATACTACAAACGATAACAGGCTTATCATAACCCCTTTCCGGCAAATCATTAAAAACCAATCTGTTATTTCAAAAAGGGAAAAAACGGCAAAAATGGCATAGATGGCGGAGAATTTGGAAAGCGGCTAATCCGCATAGTATGTTTGCAAACATGGCAAAACAAGGATACTTCAAATTTGAACGCACCTTTGGCTGCGTCACCTTTTACCGGGTGGGCGACAAGTGGTACTTTCGGCAGAAAAGTTCCCTTAGTAGCCAGAAGGTAAAGACCAGCAAGCGGTTTACCAATACTATGGCAAATGCCCACCGCCTCGGCAAAGGAGCCAGGCTGGCATCAATAGTGTACAGGAAATTACCGGAAAGTTGGAAAATGTTTGAGTTATACCAAAAGCTCACAGGCATTGCTGCGCAACTGCTGAAAGAAGGGAAATGTGATGACGATATCGTGCAGGCATTGGAGCTACAACTTTACGACTGGGGCTATCAAAAAGCGATCAGCTACCCTGTTATCCGGCATGTCAAAAAGAAAAAGATCAAGTTGCGCACACCCGGGCAATGTAAGAAGATGGAAGAAGGCGAAAACCGAAGTCTGATGTCTGAAGTCGGAGAAAGACACAAGGTTCAGGGCACAAGAAAAATACGAAGTAAGAAGTACAGTGGTAAAATTTCGCAGGAAAGGCACAAGGAAAAACAAATGAGAAATAATGAATGTGGAATCAGAAATAAAGAAGGAGGAAAGAAGTTGAAAAGATGGAACTGCAAATTGCCCACAATTTGTATTTCCGTCTCACGTTTAACATTTCACCTTTCACAGTCCAGCATCTTGTATCCAGAAACCAGCATCTGGCAACCCACTCACGATTAACGATTCGTGCCTCACGAACTCACATTTCAAACATCAGATCTCGGATTGTAAGGATCCGAAACATTTTCGCGCAACCCCGGGCGCCAGCGTAGATACTCTGACACTTTTGAAAATAAAAAAGGCCGCTCCTGAGAGCGACCAGTAATTATTTAGTTATCAGCATATAGACAAACTGCCATTAAACGGCTTAACCTGTCAGGTCTAAGCTGATAAAGAAAGTTAGAAAATTAGTTATGCCAGGATCTCCTGCAGGCTTTCTTTTACTGCATTAATGGTATAATCCAGGTCACCTTGTGTTAACGCATTACAGAGGAACCAGCTTTCAAAAGCAGAAGGCGGTAGGTACACACCGCGTTTCAGCAATGCATGGAAGAACTTTTTAAACAATTCATTATTGGCTGCCGCCGCTGTGGCAAAATCAGTAACAGGCTTATCACTGAAATGCACACTGATCATTGAACCCACCTGGTTAATGACATAAGGGGCGTTGGCTGCTTTCAATACTTTATCCAATCCTTTGTGCAGGTAATTGGTTTTTTCTTCCAGCTCAGTATAAATATTGGGATTACTTTTTAATTCCTGCAGTAAAGTATAACCAGCGATCATAGCAATAGGGTTACCACTTAAAGTACCTGCCTGGTACACGTTACCCAACGGTGAAATCTTCTCCATGATCTCTCTCTTACCACCAAAAGCACCTACGGGCATACCGCCACCGATCACTTTGCCATAAGTAACAAGATCAGCATTGACCTTTAGTCTTTCCTGTGCGCCGCCTTTTGCCAGGCGGAAACCGGTCATTACCTCATCCATAATAAATACGATGCCTGCTGTGTCACATAACTTGCGTAGCTCTTCAAGGAAGCCGGGCGATGGAGGAATACAACCCATATTACCCGCTACCGGTTCTATAATGATAGCTGCGATATCATTGGGATGATCGGCTACCAGTTGTTTTACGGCTTCCAGGTCATTGTAGGGAGCAGTAAGCGTATCATTCGCTACGCCACCTGTAACACCCGGTACGGTTTGTATATTAAAGGTAGCAAGACCACTTCCTGCTTTTACAAGAAAGCTGTCTGCATGACCATGATAGCAACCTTCAAATTTCACGATCTTATTACGACCGGTATAGCCTCTTGCCAAACGGATAGCGCTCATACAGGCTTCAGTTCCACTGTTTACCATGCGCACAAGGTCCACATTAGGTACCATGCTTTTGATGAGTTCTGCCACTTCTATTTCCAGTTCGGTAGGTGCACCAAAAGAGGTAGAGTCCTGTACCTTTTCCTGGATAGCTTTTACTACTGGTTCATAAGCATGCCCCAGGATCATCGGTCCCCAGGAGTTGATATAATCGATATACTTATTACCGTCTGCATCGTACAGGTAAGCCCCCTTGGCCTTTTTCATAAAAATAGGAGTACCACCTACACTTTTAAATGCACGCACCGGCGAGTTTACTCCACCGGGAATGCTCTGCTGCGCACGGTCAAAGAGTGATTTACTGTTTTCGTACATGGAAGTGTGTTATAAGTTATTGTTGTATACTTAATGCTAATGTAGTCCGAAAGAAAAATGCAAGCTGCGAGCCGTGAGAAAACAAGTTGGCAGTTGGCAATACAAGCTATGAGCTTTGAGCTACGAGCCGCGAGAAAACAAGGTGGCAGTTGATAATTTGCAGTTGAATCTTTCAAACATCAGATTTCAGACTTCTGCCTCTTTGCATTTTCCTTCGAAATTCGATATTCAAAATTCAGCATTCGATATTTTACCTGCCGTACTTCTAACTTCGTATTTCGTACTTGCTGCTCTCCTTATTCCTCATTTGCTCTCCCTTGTGCCTTTCCTTCTCACATTTTCAAAATAACTAATTAGCCAATTAGTCTTACAGCATCTTTCGCAAAATAAGTAGCGATCAGGTCTGCACCGGCTCTTTTCATAGAAGTGAGTGTTTCGATGATCGCTTTATTCTCATCGATCCAGCCCATTTTAGCTGCTGCTTTGATCATGGCATATTCACCACTGATGTTATAAGCGCTTACCGGAACGTTCACTGCATTCTTTACTTCACGGATAATATCCAGGTAAGACAGTGCAGGCTTTACCATTACAATATCAGCGCCTTCCTCTACATCCTGTATGGTTTCTTTAATAGCTTCAATACGATTAGCATAGTCCATCTGGTAAGTTTTCTTGTCACCAAAACCCGGTGCTGAATCCAGTGCATCACGGAATGGACCGTAAAAACAGGAGGCATACTTTGCACTATAGCTCATAATCCCTGTTTTATTAAAGCCATTTTGTTCCAATGCCTGGCGAATAGCGCCGATACGTCCGTCCATCATATCGCTGGGGGCTACAAAGTCAGCCCCTGCCTGTGCGTGGCTTACACTCATGGCTGCCAATACCTCCACTGTAGGGTCATTCACAATTTCATTGTTCTCTACAATGCCGTCGTGTCCGTAAGAAGAGAAGGGGTCCAGTGCAACGTCTGTCATCACCACCATGCCGGGGCAGGCATCTTTAATGGCTTTGATGCTGCGTTGCATCAGGCCATCCGGGTTAACGGCTTCAGTTCCTTTATTATCCTTTAATTCATCTTTACATTTAATAAAGAGCAGCACGCTTTTCAATCCCATGCTCCACAGTTCCTTTACTTCCTGTACTGTAATGTCAAGACTCATCCTGTAATAACCGGGCATGGATGCGATCTCTGTCTTTATCTGTTTGCCTTCATCAATAAACAACGGAACGATAAAGTCATTAGGGGTCATCGTTGTTTCCGCCACCAGGCTCCTGATAGCAGGAGATGTGCGGAGGATGCGGTTGCGTTTCGCTAAGTTCATATCATTACAATTTGTGAATAGTGAATGGTCAATAGTCAATGGGGAAGACTTCTTGTGATTAGTCCTGTCAATAGTTTAAAACAAGAGACCATTGATTCACTAAGTTTTTCTATTTCAAAATTTTTTAAATAATCCAATTCGTTTGCAATATCAATAGCTGCATCTATTTCAATCAGGGAGCCTCTTGCTATTTCATAAAATCTTTTTCTTTCAGCCTCTGATCTACGGGAACATCCCTCTGCAATATTTAGCTGTACGGATATTGCAGCTCTTCTGATCTGAGATATTAAACCGAATTTTTCTTCAACGGGTAAATGGTTAGAGAGTTTGTAACATTCCAGTACAAAGCTCTTTGCTGCTTTGTAAATTTCCAGCTTTTTGTGATTCAACGTTAAAAACATAGTTTGGATTTTCAATTAAGAAAATACCAAGGTCATAAAAGCCATAATCCCCTTAAACTACAATCAAAGCTAACTATTTGTATGTATTCATTGACTATTCACTATTGACCATTCACCCTGAAACGTCACTCACCATTCACAACTCACTAAATCCATTCCCTCGGCACCAAACACGCCTGTAGCAATTTATCTTCTTCGCTGCCGGGTACGGGTTGATAGTTATATTCAAAACGAACCGTAGGCGGAAGACTCATTAAGATGCTTTCGGTACGGCCGTTGGTTTTCAATCCAAACAAAGTACCACGATCATGCACCAGGTTAAATTCTGTATAGCGACCACGACGGATCTCCTGCCAGTATTTATGCGCTGGTGTGAAGCTGGTATTTTTTCTTTTCTCAACAATAGGAATATAGGCATCGATAAATCCATAACCGCAGGCCTGTGCAAAGCCAAACCAGAAGTCTACATCTTTACCTGCTGAAGGACGTTGGTAGTCGTAGAAGATACCGCCTATACCACGACGTTCTTCATTGCGGTGCCAGTTCACAAAATACTGGTCACATTCTTTTTTGAATGTGGGATATAAGGAGGCATCGAACTGATCGCAGGCATTTTTATAAACCTGGTGAAAGTGGATGGCATCTTCCTCAAACAGGTAGTAAGGAGTAAGATCGGTGCCGCCGCCAAACCAGCGGTCAATCACTTCACCTTCTTTGTTGTACAGTTCAAACATGCGATAGTTACAGTGTACGGTAGGAACAAAAGGATTTTGTGGGTGGATCACAAGACTTAACCCACAGGCAAACCAGTTATCGCCATTAATTTTCAGTTGTGTGCGCATGGGCTCGGTTACCGGGCCATGTACTACAGAAATATTGACGCCGCCTTTTTCAAATACATTGCCATGTGCAATCACACGCGATTGCCCACCACCGCCTTCGGGTCGCGACCATTTATCTTCTGTGAACGTCGCTTTGCCGTCTGCTTTTTCGAGGGCAGAACAGATACGGTTTTGCAGATCGTGAATAAATGCTGTAAACTGTTCTTTGATGGAGGTGTTCGGGGTGGTAATCGTTGCTGACATGGGAAATGAAATTAAGATTTGAGAAAATCCAGCAGAGGTTCTATGAACTGTTGGAATGTTTGTATGTGTGGCAGATGCCCTGCTGAAGGGATCTCTACCAGTTTGGAGTTTTTTATCTTTTGTTGCGTGGCCTTGCCTAGTGCCGGGTAATTGCCCATTGTATTACGTACAGCCTCAGATACGGTGTTTTTAGCAAGTGCAGTTCTGTCGCGCTGACCAATGATAAGTAAGGTAGGTGCTGTAATATTGCTGAATTCATAGCATACGGGCTGCGTAAAGATCATATCATAAGTGAGTGCAGCATTCCATGCTATACGATTGTATTCAGGACTCAATGTCCAGCCGGCCTGCAGGTTCACCCATTCATCGTATTCAGGTTTCCAGTCGCCAAAGTAGTAGTTGTCCAGCTGATATTTTTTTATTTTATCGTAGTCCTGTTTCAACTCTCCGTCATACCATTTATCCACTGTCTGATAAGGCGCTTTCACTTTCCAGTCCTCCAGTCCTATGGGATTCTCCAGTATGAACTTTTCTATCATCTCAGGATACATCAGCACAAAACGTGTTGCTACCATACCACCCATAGAATGGCCTAATACAGATAGGCGGGTAATATGAAGTGTGTCAAGAATAGCTTTGGTGTTTTGCGCCAGTAGCTGGAAGGTGTATTGAATGCTGTTGGGTTTGGATGATTTGCCAAAACCTATCTGGTCAGGCACAATCACCCGGTAGCCCTGATCGGTCAATGCTTTGATGGTAGTACGCCAGTAAGCTCCGTTAAAGTTCTTACCATGCAGCAGCATAATGTTATGGCCATTGTAAGAGGCTGGCTGCACATCCATGTAAGCCATTTTCAGGGTTTCGCCCTGGATGGTAAGTGGCAGGTATTTTACAGGATAGGGATACTCATAATTCTCCAGGCAAACGCCTAACGGGATTACTTTTGAAGATTGTGCAATTGTTGCTGTAACAAAAAGCATCATTGCAATACCTGTAAATACTATTTTTTGTATCCTGCTCTTCATACCATTCAATTTTGTGAGTTAGTGATTCTCAGATTTTGTGATTGCTTCAATCCCGAAATCTCCACATCTCAAAATCATACATTCTGTTTCACGGCAGAGAAACGTTTCACTGCTTCTACAAAAGCTTTTGCATGAGCAACCGGTACGTTTGGTAAAATGCCATGTCCCAGGTTGGCAACATAGCGGCCATGACCAAATTTCTTCAGCATTGTTTCTACGGCGTTCTCAATATCAGGAATAGGAGCAAGCAATTTAGCCGGGTCAAAGTTGCCTTGCAGAGTAATGTTTTTACCTGCCAGTTGACGGGCAATCTGTGGTTCAATACACCAGTCAATACCCAGGCCATGTGCGCCTGTTTTGCTCATGCTCTCCAGTGCAAACCAAGCACCTTTTGCAAAAATGATCACAGGGCATTTGTCTTTCAGTGCTTCAACGATCTGGCGGATGTATTGCAGGGAATAGGTCTCAAAATCTTCAGGGCTCCACAGTCCACCCCATGAATCAAAGATCTGTACGGTATCTGCACCAGCTTCTACCTGTGCCTGCAGGTAGGCAATGGTAGTGTCGGTGATCATCTGCAATAAGCGATGTGCAGATTTGGGTTGTGTATAGCAGAAAGCCTTTGCTTCATCAAAAGTTTTAGAGCCTTTGCCCTGTACCATATAACATAACAATGTCCAGGGAGCGCCTGCAAAACCGATCAGTGGTACACGGCCTGCCAGTTGTTTTTTGGTAACGCTGATGGCATCAGGTACATAACCCAGTTTCTCCTGTATATCGGGGATGAATAATTTATCAATATCGCTGTATTGTTTAATGGGGTCTGGTAACAAAGGACCTTTGCCTTCAAGCATCTGAACTTCCATTCCCATTGCCTGTGGTACAACAAGGATATCTGAAAATAAGATAGCAGCATCAACGCCTACCTGCTCCACCGGTTGAATGGTGATCTCTGCTGCTAGCTCAGGTGTCTGGCAACGCTCAAAGAAGGAATATTTCTCTTTCAGCTTCATATAGTCTGGCAGATAGCGGCCAGCCTGGCGCATCATCCACACAGGTACACGCTCTGTTTGTTCTCCTCTTAAAGTACGCAGTAATAGATCGTTTTGCAGCTTGCTCATTCGTATTGATTGATATTGTTAAAATAATGGAAAAGGCCTTGCATCATTGTTTCCTGTGAAGGGGCATTGCCTGTAATGATGCGGTTGCCGGTATGTTTGCTGATTTCTGCAGCAGTGGTAGGTCCTATTGCAAAACAGGTCGTAGCTGCAGGAATTGTATTGACTGAGAAAAAACTCTTTACAGCACTGGGACTAAAGAATAATATAGCATCAACTTTTGTATCGGTAACAGCAGGTGTGGGCTGTGTTTCATAAACAACCACTTCTGTTACACGGATCCCTTTTACCTTCAGCAGGGAAGGCAATTCTTCTCTCCGCAGGTTGCCACAGAAAAAAACTACCTGTTTTATGGGGCCATTATTAATAATGGCTTCAGCCAGTTCAGCGGCATTGGCCCCGGTTGCTACTATCTGTTTTTCACGCAGGTATTTTTTTACCAACTGTGCTGTTGTTCCCTGCATGCAGAATATTTTCCATTGATCAGTGACGTAGTAGGTATTGTCCTGCTCAAAATGAAGCGCGGTATATTCTACTGCGTGCTGACTGGTAAATACTACATACAGTTCGCCGGGATATAATACCCATTCTGTTACCTCCCGGTGCTTTTCTTCAGTGAGAATGGGTTGTATAGAAATAAACTCTTCTTCTCTTAATATAATACCGTGCTGTACCGCTACCGCTTTCAGCGATGGGCTGATCTTTTTGGTGCTGAGTACAGTGTGCTGCATATTATTAAAGATTGGTTTGTTTGCGGATCTCTTCTGCAATGGCTTGTCCGCCATTTTGCAATAATTCAACAGCAGCCTTGTTGCCAAGGTCATCGCTGTCTGCAACAGCTATTGTCTTTTTGATCTCTGCTTTCTGCTTTCCGTCAAGTGATAGAATATCACCTTCAAAGTGAACAGTTCCGTCTTGTACTATTGCCAGTGCACTTACCGGCGTAGAACAGCCTCCTAACAAAGTGCGTAGAAAATCTCTTTCAATACCGGCACACAAAGCTGTATCTGCATCATTCAGTAATGCACAATTCTCTTTTGCATAGGTATCTTCTTCTCTGCAAACGATCATAATAGCTCCCTGTGCAGGTGCGGGTAACATCCAGTCAAGTTCAATTGAATTTGCAGGTCGTAAGTGAATACGTTCAAGACCTGCAGCGGCAAAGATGGCGCCGTTCCAGCCGCTCTCTTCCAGTTTGCGTAAACGTGTGTTTACATTGCCGCGAAGGTTGTCGATTGTGTGCCCGGGGTAGCGATTCAGCCATTGTGCCTTGCGGCGTATGCTGCTGGTAGCGATAGTAAATGATGAAATTGTTGCTGCATTCACTAATGACCATTCACCATTCACTATTCTTAATTGATTATATAAAGTTTCCTTATCTCCTTTAAAAACGAGCAGGTCTTTATAAGAACCGCGTTGTAATACTGCTGCCTGTACAATGCCTTTGGGTAATTGGGTAGGCACATCCTTCATGGAGTGTACCGCAATATCAATTTTATCATTCAATAAAGCGATATCCAGGCTGCGGGTAAAAACGCCCTGCACACCCATTTCGTACAGCGGGGTTTTAAGATCGATATCGCCTTCGCTTTTGATATACACCAGTTCGCTGGCAATGCCCTGTTGCTGTAGCAACTCCTGAACCTGGGTGGCTTGCCATACTGCCAACTGGCTTTCTCTTGTACCGATCCTTATCGCTTTTTTCATCTTATAAAATATATTGGTGGCCCGAAAATGGCCGGTGAGTTTGTTGCGCAAGGTAAAATATATACCCGTTGCCCTGCAAAGGCAATGATTGCTGGTTAATATATTTCAGGAATTGTATGCCTCCGGCACCTTTGCAGACGCAAAGTTAGTTGGTACCCCTGGCAATAAACTCATTAATAGCCTCTATGTAGTTGCAGCCGCCCTGGTTATGTACACGCATTTTGGAAGCCATGCCGTTGATAACACGTTGTATTTTCTGTTGCGTGTCTGCGGGACAGCTGTCAGCAATGGTGAGTTGACTGTATAATGGGAAAGTCTGTATTTCCTGTAGTTTGCTTTTCACAGCTTTTAAAATGGGAACATGTCTGCGCATGTTAACCCAATCAACAAACTCTGTTCTGTGTTCTCCAATGATTTCCAGTGCTTTGGGCACTTCAGCCTGGCGTTTTTGCAGGGTCTCATCTTTCAGTTTCGAAAGATCATCAACATTTACCAGTTGAATATTAGGTAATTGTTGTGCTGCAGGCTCTACATTGTATGGGATGGAAAGGTCAATGATCAGTTTATTGCCCATATTCTCCAGGTGAGAGCGGAGAACTACGGGTTTGGCAGAGTTAGTGGCTACCAGTATGATATCTGCCTGTTGAATATAAAGGCTTACATCTTCATAAGCTGCGTGTTGCAGGCCAAGCTCATTGGCTAGCGAGGCAGCTTTTTCTTCTGTGCGGTTAATGAGGGTAATATGTGCTGCATCCAGGTAATCAACCAGGTTTTTGCAGGTATTGCGGCCAATTTTACCAATGCCCAGTAACAGAATCTTTTTACCGGCTACTGAACCCAGGTTTTCTTTTATGTATTGCACGGCAGCAAATGAAACTGATACAGTTCCACCACTCAGTGCAGTTTGATTTTTAATGGCTTTGGAAGACTGGAGCACGCAGTTTACAAGGCGCTCCATAAATGCATCAATGCGATTATTTTCCCAGGCAAATTTTACGGCCTGTTTTATCTGTCCCACTATTTCATAATCGCCCAGGATCTGGGAGTCAAGGCCTGCCGCTACAGAAAAAAGATGATCTATTGCGGTACGACCTTTTTTGATATATGCTAAGCGGTTAAAAGTGTCGGTGTTGCCTTCAGTTTGTGTGCACAGGAGGTTTACCAGTTGGGAAGCATGGTCTGCAAAGCCGTAAATTTCTGTACGGTTGCAGGTAGAAAGCACAAAAAGTTCCTGTATTCCGTAAGATGGGGCTAAAGAAAGGAGTTCTTTATATTGCTCATTATTAATGGCAAAGGAGCCTCTTACCGCTGCATCAGTCTTTTTGTAGTTAATCCCGGCTACGAAAAACTTTGAAATATCTTTAAAATACTGTCCGTGCATTCCAACAATCAATTATAAATGAACAGTGCAAAAATACTTTCGAAAGATTCAACGTCCTAATATCTCTGTCATCTGTCTGTCATTTTACCACCTGATTGTACTCACATAAATGAGTGATAAAAGTCAGTAAAATCCATACTCCCGCCGTTTTTAGCCGTAAATTATGCATCAGAAAAGATTGTGAAGACAGTAATTTAAGTGTAATCACGCAGTACTTTTGCGGACCATTTGTATTTATGACAACTTCTAAGAAAGGTATAGTATTAATGAATCTGGGTTCGCCCGATTCAACCAGTGTAAAAGACGTTCGCACCTATCTGAATGAATTTCTGATGGATGCCAAAGTAATTGATATGAACTGGCTGGCAAGGACCCTGTTGGTAAGAGGAATCATTGTGCCCTTCAGAGCTCCAAAATCGGCTCACGCTTATCAGCAGATCTGGTGGAAAGATGGCTCTCCGCTGATGGTGCTTACCCGCCAGTTGCAGCAGGCTGTACAACAACAGGTAGATGCGCCGGTGGTAATTGCCATGCGTTATGGAAATCCCACTCCACAGGCAGCATTTGATGAATTGATGGCCAAAGTGCCGGACCTCGAAGAGGTGATCGCAGTGCCTTTATATCCGCACTATGCTATGTCCAGTTATGAAACAGCTGTGGATTATGCAAAAGAAATTCATCACAAAAAGAAATATCCCTTCAAGCTCAGCTTTATTGAGCCCTTCTATAATGAATCGCATTACCTGGATGCGTTGGAGGATAGTATTAAACCATACCTGCAGCAGGAATATGATCAGATTCTCTTCAGCTATCATGGCATTCCCGAAAGACATGTGCACAAAACTGACCCTACAGGACAGCATTGCCTGAAAGTGAATGATTGTTGCAATGTTTCTTCCGAAGCACATAAGTATTGTTACAGGCACCAATGTCTTACTACTACCAGGCTGGTAGCTGCCCAGTTGCATATCCCTGTTGAAAAACACAGTTTCTCTTTCCAGTCACGACTGGGGCGTGATGAATGGTTAAAGCCATATACGGCCCGGCGGTTGGAAGAATTACCGGGTGAAGGCATTAAAAAACTGATCATTGTTTGCCCGGCATTTGTAAGTGATTGCCTGGAAACATTGGAAGAAATTGCCATCCAGGGTAAAGAATCTTTTTTAAATGCTGGCGGTGAATCGTTTACCTTAATCCCTTGTCTCAATGTACATCCTATGTGGGTACAGGCAGTGGCAGGATGGGTAAAACAGGAAGCTGGTAGCTGGGAAAGAACAGTGGCGGAAAGCGTACGATAATGTGCGAATTTGATAATTTGAAGATGTGCAAATGAAGCTGAATGCACAACGCCTGACGCCCACAGGCACAACGAAAAACAAATGAGGAATAAGGAGAGCAGCAAGTACGAAATACAAAGTTAGAAGTACGGCAGGTAAAATATCGAATGCTGAATTTTGAATATCGAATTTCGAAGGAAAATGCAAAGAGGCAGAAGTATGAAATCTGAAATCTGATGTCTGAAAGATTCAACTGCAAATTATCAACTGCCACCTTGTTTTCTCGCGGCTCGTAGCTCAAAGCTCATAGCTTGTATTGCCAACTGCCAACTTGTTTTCTCTTCCCGACGTTCGGACTGTATTAACTTACAACCTATAACTTACTACTTACAACTTAATGTACAACTACGTAAAAGCCCTTCACATTGTTTTTATAGTTACCTGGTTCAGCGGTATGTTCTATATCGTGCGATTATTTATTTACAATACAGAAGCCGGAGAAAAAGAAGAACCCGCTCAATCAATTTTGCGTAACCAGTTCACCATTATGATCAGGCGTTTATGGATGGGCATTACCTGGCCATCAGCCGTGCTTACATTGATCTTTGGTGGTTGGATGTGGAGTTTGCTAAATGCTTTACCGGGTTGGTTATTAATAAAATTGTGTTTTGTAGCAGGCCTCTATGCCTATCATTTTACGCTGCATGCAATTTACAAGCAGCAAATGAAGGGTGTTTTTAAATATTCAAGTCAGCAACTGCGTATATGGAATGAGGTAGCCACTATTTTCCTGGTAGCTATTGTAATGCTGGTAGTGGTAAAGCAAAATATGAGTGTAGTTTGGGGGCTTGCCGGTCTTATCTTATTTGTAATTGCCCTCATGAGTTCAATAAAAATTTACAAGATCATCCGCACAAAAAAGTCATCAGAATAACTTCGGCTAAGGAGATATTTATCCGTTAGTAATTTTTGTGGAATAAAATCAGCAAAATGCATTCCACACCTTGGGGAATCCCAGGCGAAGAATGCATTTAAAAAGATTGATAGGGTACGGAATACTTCACTAAGTACGGGTAAATAAAGTATACCTATTGCTGCAGCAATAACTGATCCGCAAACAATAATTTTTTTACTGAGACAGATTCAAAAAGCCTGGAGATAAGGTTGTGATATCGTGTAACGGAGTATAATAACCGTGGTATGTATAAAAGAAAAAACCTTTCCTATTTTTTAGTGTTTTTAAAGGAAAGGGGAGTAGGAATACCCCCCTTTTTAACCCCTAAACCCTAAACCGTAGAAAAGGTTTTTCATCTAATGCGCTATAATTAGTTCAAATATCTTCTTTGTTCAAAGCGAGGCTATTACTCATTTGTAACAGTCCACATACTTAAGAAAAAATCGTACCAACACTTTCATTCTTCGCAACTCTTCTTACAATTCTTTCATCGCTTGTTACATGAAGTATATTTCCAGAAATTATGCCAAAACCAAAAAATGTGGAAAAACTACTCAAGTAACCAATGTGTTGCAAAGTTTTTTAATGCCGCTTTAACATTACTAATCCTGAATGGTTTCAAGGTTGAAACATGATTTCTTAATCAATCAACCCGTTGCATATAACATTATATATAGGGGCATTTGTTCGGAGAAATACGAAAGTTTTTTGCACGGATTTATAGAGGTTTAATAATAAGAAATCGTTTACTCGTTTTTGTTATACAATTGACGTAGCCGTTTTAATACATTGACTTTGTAGACTGATATAAAAGTGGCTGATTTGCAGAGAAATAAAACTTAAAGACTCATCTTTCCTATCTGTCCCTGCCTCTTTTGCCTTTTTGACCCCTTTGCCTTGTCTGCCTTATTTTGCCCCATTACCTCCCTTGACTCATACAACCCCGTTTGCCTCATTTCTCCCTTTGCAGACAGTTCACCTAAAAAGCCTATAAATTCAGTACCTTTGCACACTTTTTAGACTACAGATTTACAGAATTACCGGATAAATATTTATGGCAAGCAAGTACAGAGAGTTTTCACAACTGAATTTACCCTCGATAGAACAGGAGATATTGGCCTCATGGGCTGATAATCAGGCTTTTGAAAAAAGTGTGTCTTTGCGGGAAGGCGCTACGCCCTTCGTTTTTTATGAAGGTCCGCCTAGTGCCAACGGTATGCCCGGCATTCACCACGTGATCAGTCGTACCCTTAAAGACCTGGTTTGCCGCTATAAGACCATGCAGGGCTTCCAGGTAAAGCGTAAAGCCGGATGGGATACCCACGGATTGCCAATTGAACTGGGTGTAGAAAAAGAGCTGGGAATTACCAAAGAAGATATCGGCAAAAAGATCTCCGTAGAAGAATACAATAAAAAATGCCGCGAAGCGGTAATGCGCTATAAAGACAAGTGGGACGACCTGACCCGTAAAATGGGCTATTGGGTTGACCTGCAGAATCCTTATATCACCTTCGAAAACAGCTATATAGAAACCCTTTGGTACCTGCTGAGCCAGTTGTACAAAAAAGGACTGCTGTACGAAAGTGTGAGCATTCAGCCTTATTCGCCCGCTGCCGGTACCGGTTTAAGCTCTCACGAGCTCAACCAGCCCGGAACCTACAAAATGGTAAAAGATACCAGTGCGGTGGTAATGTTCAAGGCGGTACACAATGCTAAGTCAGAGTTTCTGTTCAAGGCAGCCGGCAGCGAAGAGCTGTTCTTCCTGGCCTGGACCACCACTCCGTGGACGCTTCCATCTAATCTCGGTCTTACAGTAGGAGCTAACATTCCTTATGTACTGGTTAAAACCTTCAACCCATACACCCACCTGCCCGTGAATGTGGTGCTGGCGAAAGACCTGGTAAAAAACTTCTTTAAACCGGAAGGGGAGAATGCTGATTTCGACAGCTATAAAGAGGGCGACAAATTATTGCCCTGGAAAATACTGGCAGAGTTTAAAGGTGCTCAACTGGAAGAATGCCGTTATGAGCAACTATTGCCTTATGAGGCCAATACACCTGATAAAGCTGAAGGCGATCCTTTCAGGGTGTTAATTGGTGATTTTGTAACTACTGAAGATGGTACCGGTATAGTACATACTGCTCCTGCTTTTGGTGCAGATGACTATAAGGTTGGAAAAAAATATGGTATCGGAATCCTTACCCTGGTCGATCGTACAGGTAAGTTTGTTGATGGGTTAGGTGAGTTCAGTAGTCGTTATGTAAAGAATTACAAAGACGATCCTAACTACGTAGATGTGAATGTAGATATCTGCGTAAAACTGAAGAAAGAGAACCGTGCTTTCAAGATCGAAAAATACGAACACAACTATCCTCATTGCTGGCGCACTGATAAACCTGTATTATATTATCCATTGGATGCATGGTTTATCAAAACTACCGCTATGCGCGAGCGTATGGTGGAGCTGAATAAGACCATCAACTGGAAGCCAAAATCAACAGGTGAAGGTCGTTTTGGTAACTGGCTGGAAAATATGGTGGATTGGAACCTGAGCCGCAGCCGTTTCTGGGGTACTCCGTTACCTATATGGAAAACGGAAGATGAAACCGAGGAGAAATGCATTGGTTCTATTCCTGAATTACAGGAAGAATGTGCAAAAGCAGATAAAGTATTGGGTACAAACAATGCACGCCTTACCAATGATAAACTGGATCTGCATAAACCTTATGTGGACGAGATTGTACTGGTGAGCGACAGCGGTAAGCCCATGAAACGTGTGCCAGATCTGATCGATGTTTGGTTCGACAGTGGCGCAATGCCCTATGCACAGTGGGGACTGGATCATGAAAAACTGAAAGCAGGCGATCCGCATCCTTTCAACCAACCCTTCGATAAAAACTATCCTGCTGATTACATTGCCGAAGGCGTGGATCAGACAAGAGGATGGTTCTATACACTGCATGCAATAGCAGGATTACTGTTCGATTCGGTTGCTTATAAGACCTGCGTATCCAACGGGCTGGTGCTGGATAAGAACGGCAACAAAATGAGTAAGCGTTTGGGTAATGTGGTAGATCCGTTCAAAACCATTGAGCAATTTGGCGCAGATGCTACCCGCTGGTACCTCATCACCAACGCCTCCCCCTGGGAGAATATGAAATTTGACGTAGACGGGATCAAAGAAGTGCAACGCAAGTTCTTTGGCACCCTGTACAATACCTACCAGTTCTTTGCGCTGTATGCCAACGTAGATGGCTTTGCCTTCAAAGAAGCATACATTCCGCTGGAACAACGTCCTGAGATCGATCGCTGGATCTTATCATCACTCAATACGCTGGTAAAAAGGGTAAATGAGTACATGGATGATTATGAGCCTACACAGGCTGGTCGTTTAATGGAAGAGTTCCTGGATGAGCACCTGAGCAACTGGTACGTTCGTTTGTGTCGCCGCCGTTTCTGGAAAGGCGAATACGAGCAGGATAAGATCTGTGCATACCAGACATTATACGAGTGCCTGGAAACCTTGAGTAAGCTCATGGCCCCATTGTCACCTTTCTTCAGCGATGTCCTGTACCGCAATCTGAATGCCGTAACCGGCCGCAGCAAAGAAGAGTCTGTACACCATACTTTGTTCCCCAAAGCCAACGAGGCGGCTATTGATGTAGCCCTGGAAGAAAGAATGCAAATGGCGCAGGATGCTTCTTCTTTAGTATTGTCATTGCGCAAAAAAGTGAACATTAAGGTTCGCCAACCGTTACAGAAGGTATTGATACCCGTTTTAAATCCTTCTATGAAGGAGCAGCTCGGATTAGTGGAAGACCTGCTAAAAAGCGAGGTAAATGTAAAAGAGATCCAGTACCTCACAGAAGACAACGGGTTTATCAAAAAGAAGATCAAGCCTAATTATATAGCCCTGGGTAAAAAGCTGGGTGCAAAAATGAAGGCAGTTGCGGCAGCGTTAGGAAGTTTTTCACAGGAAGACATCAGTAAGTTAGAAAAAGAAGGCCGTATTTCATTGTTAATTGATAACGAACCCTTAATATTACAGGTTAATGAAGTAGAGATAGCCAGTGAAGATATTCCTGGCTGGATGGTAGCAAATAAGGACGCTCTGACCGTAGCTTTAGATGTAACTATAACCCCCGAACTGGTAAGCGAAGGCAATGCCCGTGAACTGGTTAACCGTATCCAGAAAATCCGCAAAGACAATGGGTATGAACTGACCGATAGGATATTGGTTCAGGTTACCGACCACCAGGAGCTTCAAGAGCCCATAGCGCGGTTTAATACCTATATTTGCGCAGAAATTTTGGCAGATAAACTGGAGCTAGTACCCGGTTTGTCAAATGGCACTGAAATTGAAGTGAATGATATTCCTTTAAAAGTGTTCGTTACAAAAAAAGCGTAATAGTATGGCAACCAAGAAAAAAGCGGCTAAGCCAGCTAAAAAAACGATTGCCCCTAAAAAGCCCGCCCCTGCAAAAAAGGCGGCTGCCAAACCTGCACGTGCTGCAGCCAGCAAGCCTGCTGCCAAGCCCGTGACGAAAAAGGTGGCATCGAAGCCCGTTGCAAAAGCTGCGCCTAAAAAAACGGCCAAGCCTGCTCCCAAACCGGTTGCCAAACCTGTTGTTGCAAAATCAACCCCTGTCGTAGTTGCGAAGCCAGCACAAAAACCGGTTGCTAAACCAGTTGTTGCTACTCCGCCGCCCCCTGTTAAAGTAGAAAAGAAAGTTGAGGTGAAACCGGAACCGGTTGCACCACCACCGCCACCCAAGAAACCGGTAGCACCGGCTAAACCCGTGAAGGTGGTAATCCCCGAAATTAAAACCAAAACGGTTCGCAAATACGAGCCGGAATTCACTAAATCCGTATTGGATCAACCTGACAATACACAAACAGGACCAACCATGAGATACAGCGACGCCGAATTAACCGAGTTCAAGGATTTGATTTATAAGAAATTGGAACAGGCAAAAAAGGAGCTTTCTTATCTGCAGGGACTCATTACTCGCAAAGACGAAATGGGTGGTGATGAAACGGAAAACCGTTACATGACCATGGAAGATGGCAGCATGAGTATGGAGCGCGAACAGCTTGCCCAGATGGCCAGCCGCCAGATCAATTACATTGATCACCTGGAAAAAGCGTTGATGCGCATCGAGAACAAAACCTACGGTATTTGCCGCGTTACCGGTAAACTGATTGATAAAGCACGTTTACGTGCGGTTCCTCATGCTACATTGAGCATTGAGGCTAAGCAGATGATGAACAAGTAGTTCGTTTTGCTTAAAATATTAAGGGGTCGGAAAGTATTTCTCCGACCCCTTTTATTGTTTTTATACTTTAAGGCTACATTAGAACCCGCCACGTTGCTGGGATACTTCCCAGAATGCCACTGGCATAGGTTTGTTCAGCAGGTAAGTATAATAGAAGTTATAAGCCTCTGTACGGTTATGCGCTCCTTTCAGCCCTGCAATACCATGGCGCTCGCCGGGGTAGATCATCAGCTCAAAATGTTTCTTCAGATCTTCCAGTTTATTGATAAGCGTAAGGGTATTCTGCATGTGCACGTTGTCGTCAGAAGTGCCATGGATAATACGCAGTAAACCTTTGTACTTGTTAGCATAGGTCATAGCTGCTGTATTCTTATAACCTTCAGGGTTTTCCTGTGGTGTGTCCATGTAACGTTCAGTGTAATGAGAATCGTAGAACTGCCAGTCAGTTACAGAAGAGTTGGCAACACCGTAATCAAATACATCAGCTCCGTAAGTAAGTGCCATACAGGTCATATAACCGCCAAAGCTGCCACCGGTGATACAAAGTTTGCCGGCATCCACCCAGGGCTGTTTTTTCAGCCATTTACCGCAGGTCATAAAGTCCTCGATCTCGTATTTACCCATCTGGCGATGAATATAATTAAGACCAATTTTACCAAAATGACCACTGCTGCGGTTGTCCATCACCACCTGGATCAATCCTTCCTGTGCCCACCACTGTGTAGCGCCGCCGGGTGTGCTCCAGCGATCGAATACACGGCCGGCATTAGGTCCACCATAAATGCTCACCAGTACAGGATATTTTTTGTTAGGATCAAAGTTCGTAGGGTAAGTGATGGTCATTGGCAGATCGAATTTGCCGTCATCAGATTTTACACGTACCATCTCTGTTTTAGGAAGATTGTAAGCTGCAAAATCAGCGCCTTTGCTATTGCCCAGCTCACGGATCACTTTTCCTTTTGCGTCTACCAGCGCCATGGTGGTTGGTGTAGCCACATTAGAATAGGTAGTGATAAAGTATTTAGCGTTAGGTGAAAGATTGATCTGGTCATGGCTGAATTCACCGAAGGTGAGACGGGTTAAACCTTTACCATCAAAATTCACTTTATAGAAATCAAAGCGGGCAGAGTTTTCTTTACGTGCACGGAAGTAGATCACTTTCGCTTTCTCATCAACTCTTGTTACATCAGTTCCCCAGAAGCTGCCGGTAGTGATCTGGTTCACCAGTTTGCCGGTAGCATCGTGCAGGTACAGGTTTTCCCAGCCATCTTTATCGCTCTGCATAATAAAGCCTTTACCGACAGACAGAAACTCGATGCGATCAGCTTTATCAAGATCGATCCAGGTAGACTGCTTTTCATCATACACCTCTTTCTTACTGCCACTGTTTACATCAACAGCGTACAACTTCAGGTTGTCCTGTCCGCGATTAAGCCATTGGATCCATAACTGGCCGTCAGGGGTCCAGTAAGGAGCACCAAAATACTGGTCGTCTTTCTCATTAAAATCAGCCCATACAGTAGTAGGGTTGTCAACAGAAACCAGTCCGATCTTTACTGCAGGGTTTTTATCACCTGCTTTGGGATAGTGCTGGTTTTCGAGATAGCCATGTTGTCCATCTATAACATAGATCGGGAAAACAGGTACCTGTGAATCATCAGAGCGGAAATAAGCAATGTGTTTGCTATCGGGGCTCCACCAGAATGATTTATAGCGGCTACCACGACCCAGGATCTCTTCATAATATACCCAGGAGGCATAACCGTTCAGAATATTTTCAGCGCCGTCCTTTGTAAACTGGATCTCTTTACCGGTAGCTACTTCTTTAGCATACAGGTTATTGTCTTTTTTGGTGTAAGCAACCCATTTACCGTCGGGCGAAGTGGTTTCATTGCGTTTGTCGGAGGCAGCGCTTTGCTGACCAAAACCGCCCATCATACGCCCGCCACCACCTTCAGGTAGCTGGCCGGTGTAAGCAACCGCAGTACCGGTTTTTACATCCACTGACATAGCCGTGGATTTGCCGTCGGCACCACGTTGCATTTCAATGTAATGGTCATCATCTACCCATCCGCGGATGAGTGGTAAGGGTTTGCTGATATTAACCGGGTTACTGTTTTTAAACAGTTGGTCGTAAGTGAAATTCTTTTGCTGTGCCCTGGCCGTAAGGCTGAACGAGGCCAGCAGCAGGCAAGTCGATAGAGATAGTACAGCGTTTCTCATGAATGATATAATTAGGCGATGAATGTACGAGGACTACTGAAATATTCTTGACCGGCTGTCAAATAGGACAAAAGCAGGCAGTAATTGAGTATTTACGGTGAGGTGCATAACAACCGGTTAACAAATTACGAACATGCCCCGGGTTTACAGGAATGTTCCCGTAAAGCCAGGGCATGTAACTATTGTTTTGAATTATCTCGTTCTTCGCTGATAGGAAAGCAAACCTGTCAGGTCTGCCCTGAGCAGGTTGATTATTTTCAGAAGGAAAATCTGCTTCGCAGCTTAGACCTGACAGGTTAAGCCTGCTGAACGCAGTTTGCCTGTATCAGGATTGCCAGTTGAATTAAATCAGATCTCAAAATCCCATAATCCCGCAATCATCCGATTGCTATCTCACCTCCTGCATTTCCACCAGTTTGCGGTAGAAGCCATTCTGAGCAATGAGAGAATCGTGTGTGCCGCGTTCTACGATCTGTCCTTTTTGTAGTACAATGATCTCATCAGCATGACGGATAGTGCTGAGACGGTGGGCAATAACGATGCTGGTACGGTTCTCCATCATTTTGTTGATGGCATCCTGCACCAGTCTTTCACTTTCAGTATCGAGAGAAGAAGTTGCCTCATCCAGGATCAGGATCGGGGGATTCTTCAATACGGCACGTGCAATGGTCAAACGCTGGCGCTCGCCACCGCTCAATTTGCTGCCACGGTCACCGATATTGGTCTGGTAATTTTCTTCCTTCTGCATTATGAAATTGTGTGCATTGGCAATTTTAGCTGCCTGCTCAATATCATCAATGGTAGCAACAGGATTGCCCAGTGAAATATTCGCTGCGATGGTATCATTAAACAGGATGGGTTCCTGCGTTACAATACCGATCTGGTCACGCAAAGAGAGTAGGGAAATATCTTTAATGTTGATACCATCTATCAGCAATTCACCGCTGCTCACATCGTGAAAACGTGGTACCAGGTCTGCAAGGGTTGATTTACCTGCGCCTGAAGAACCTACCAATGCAACAGTTTTACCTTTTTCAATGGTGAGATTGATATTGTGTAAAATAGTTACATCATCATATTTAAAAGTAACATTGCGAAACTCAATGCTCTTGTTAAAGCCGGTTATCTGTTTAGGATTCGCATTTTCATTAACGGTAACAGGCGCTTTCAATATCTCTTCAATGCGGCCTATAGCTGCGCTACCTCTTTGTGCATTATAAAATGCAGTAGATAAAGATTTAGCTGGATTAATGATCTGTGTAAAGAATACAATATAAGTGATGAATGCATCAGATTGTAATGCTTTCCCGCCTATCAGGTCTGTGCCTCCTAATACCAATTGCCCACCAAACCATAATACGCAGCACAATACAATTACTCCGAGAAATTCTGACATTGGAGAGGCCAGATCTCTGCGGAAGTTCATTTTGTTGCGGATATGATTCAGAGCACTGTTAGTACCTAAAAATTTTGACTGCAATAATTTCTCTGCATTGAACGCTTTGATTACACGTAAACCACCCAATGTTTCATCCAGTATAGACATTAATATGCCCATTTTTTCCTGGGCAACATTGGACTGCTTTTTTAATGACCGGCTTACGCGACCAATGATAAATCCTGTAAGTGGTAACAATACTAAAAGAAAAAGAGACAAGGTAGGGCTCAACATCACAAGGCCTGTCAGGATTACTAATATTGTCATTGGTTCCCTGATAAGCCCTTCCAGGGTTGCCATTACACTCCACTCTACTTCGTTAGCGTCATTACTCATGCGACTGATAAGGTCGCCTTTACGTTGCTCAGTAAAAAAGCCAATAGGCAGTTCCAGGATCTTTATGTAGAGATCAGCGCGAAGGCGGGTCATAACGTAGTTACGCATAGGAGCCAGCACCCGATAAGAAAGATAAGTAAATGCGTTTTTCAGGAAGATAGAGGTAATGATCACAACACAGATAAAGCCAAGAGCATATACTTTGCTGTGGTCATCAATCAATTTGGTTAAGATGTATTTGAGATAAAGCAGGATAGATTCTGCTGAAAAATGCCATTCAGGCTTTACGCGAACCGGAGCGTCTTTGCCAAACAACAGTTGCAAAAAGGGAGCAAGCATTGCCAGCGATACTAAAGAGAAGAGTATTGATAACAGGTTGAAAATAAAGTATAGTACGATGCTTCCTTTCTTGTCACGGAGATAATGTAAAATCGTCGAAAAACGCTTCATGTCGCTTAAAATAGTGAGTAAAACGGTGCAAAGTAACTAAATTTACCGTTCTAATACGTTAAGGAAATGCAAGAAGGAAAACGACAGAAACAGGTAGCCGCATTACTGAATGAAGAACTGAACCCTATCTTTCAGCGACTGGGGTTGAATATGATCGATGGAGGAATGGTATCTATCTCGTCGGTTAAGATCACTCCGGACCTGTTAGAGGCACGTATTTACCTGAGTTTTTTCCAGGCAAAAGACACCGCAGCAGCTTTAAAGAAGGTAGAAGACCGTGGCTGGGAGATCAAGAAAGAGCTGGCAGCTAAGGTAGGTAAGCAATTGCGCCGTATGCCCGAGCTGAGGTTCTATCATGACGATACACTCGATTATGTGTTCAAGATGGAAGAAGTGTTTAAGAAAATCAAAGACGACGAGAAAAAGGAAGACGGGGAGTAAGAAGGCCTGGTCAGGTATTGACCAGAATACTGACGATTAATAATAACAGCGACTAACGTTAAACTTTAAACCTGTAATCTTGAACTTCCTGTTCGCCTGGCGCTATTTTAAAGCAAAGAAATCTACCAATGCCATTAACATCATTGCATGGATAAGCATGGTGGCTATTATGTGTATCTCATTTGCTTTTATTGTGGTGCTGAGTGTGTTCAATGGTTTTGAAGGACTGGTAAAATCACTGTATTCTTCTTTTTATACTGATGTACAGGTAAGTGCTACACAAGGCAAGGTTATTACTGTAACACCCGAACAGTTGCAACAACTACGGGGAATAAAAGATATTGCAGCCTACTCATTGATTGCCGAGGATAAAACACTACTGATTAACGGCGATATACAGGTCATCGTACAATTAAAAGGTGTTGACTCATCTTACCTGGATGTAACCAATGTTGCACCTAAAGTGTTCCGTGGTACTTTTCAAACAGGTACAGCAGAACAGCCAGACCTGGTACTGGGCAGTGGTGTAGAAAATGCGTTGATGCTTCGCTCCGATAAAAACATTTATCCCCTTACTACCTACCTCTTCAGACGTGGAATGGACATTAATGTAAGTGATCCTTACCAGTCAGTGGCTGCCGCAAAGATCAATACTGCCGGTACTTTCCTTATTCAGCAGGATATTGATAATAAATATGCACTTACCAATATTGATTTCATGCGCCAGATGATGGGGCTGAAAGAAAATGAATATACAGGCGTAGAGATTGCATTGCATGATGAAAAGAAAGCCGACCTGGTGAAAAAGCAACTGGGCAGCATCTTTGGCAAAGCTTATCATATTCAAACGAAGTATGAACAGAACAGCAGTTTGTACAACGTTATGAACGTTGAGAAATGGGCTATTTACAGCATCCTTACGCTGATGCTGGTGGTAGCTGCCTTTACCATGATCGGCGGGCTTACCATGCTGGTGCTGGAAAAGCAGAAAGATATCCAGGTGTTGAAAGCAATGGGTGCCGGAAGAGGGCTGATCCAGAAAATATTTTTAAGTGAAGGATTGTTGCTCGCTATACTGGGTGCCGCTACCGGTATTATTCTCGCAATTATATTCTGCTGGTTGCAGGTAAAATATAAACTGATAGCGTTGGAGGGCGGTACCTTCCTGATTGATTACTATCCCGTAAAATTAGTTCCCGCAGATTTTTTACTCGTAATTGTTACTGTATTGTTTGTAGCCCTGGTAGCTGCATGGTTCCCCTCCCGCAAAGCTGCACTACAGCCAATTGAATTGAAGAGTTAGTTGGTTATAAGTTGTAGGTTATAAGCGGGTTGCCACTATTTAGATTTTCCTGTTATCTTGTTCAGGTACATAAAATAATAAAGCGCCGTATATCATACACGGCGCTTTACCTATAACTTAGAACTTATAATCTGTTCTTAATAATCTCCCAGTGTTTCCGGCAATTGAGCCAGGGCTTTTGCCAGTTGCTCATCATTAGGAGCAATGCCATGCCATTCGTGATGACCTTCCATAAAATCAACACCTTTACCCATTACTGTCTTCATCAGGATGGCGATAGGTTTACCTTTGCCAACAAAGCTTTTAGCTTTTTCCAGTGTAGCAACTACGGCATCAACATCATTACCATTATCCAGGTGAATTACTTCCCAGCCAAAAGAAAGGAATTTAGCAGGCAGATCACCCAGTGACATTACCTGGCTGGTAGGACCGTCAATCTGCTGACCATTCCAGTCAACTGTAGAGATCAGGTTATCAACCTTATGGTGAGCGGCAAACATAATTGCTTCCCAGTTCTGGCCTTCATCCAACTCTCCATCGCCATGAAGCGTATATACTATATGAGGGTCGTTGTTTAATTTTTTCGCTAAAGCAGCTCCGATACCTACACTCATGCCCTGGCCCAATGAACCACTGGCCATACGAACACCCGGCAGGTGCTCATGAGTAGTGGGGTGGCCCTGCAGCCTTGAATTGAGCTTACGGAAGGTGGCAAGTTCTTTGATGTCGAAATAACCAGATCTTGCCAGTGTTGAGTAAAATACAGGAGAGATATGCCCATTAGAGAGGAAAAATACATCTTCGTTGGTCCCGTTCATGTCAAATTTGGGATTATGCTGCATCACTTTAAAGTAAAGTGCAGTGAAATAATCAGCACATCCCAGTGAGCCGCCGGGGTGACCGCTGGCTGCACCGTGCACCATACGAACGATGTCTCTGCGTATCTGCGTGGCAATCTCTTGTAATGAAGGCATATGAACTGTCTTTAAATTAATGCTGGCAAAACTACAGGAAAATGCATTGCATTGCCCTTACATGGTAAATTTTTCTTTATTATTTCATCGTGGAAACTTTTAATTCTCAGCAATAAAGACTTTGGAGCGGGAGTTGTTATTCGAAAATAAGGCTGTAATTTGCAGAATAGTTTTGAAACGTATAAGAGGGCGGGATTAGCAGCACGTATGTCATAATACGTATATATAATCAAAATCAGGCTAATGTTTGACGTATTATTTTCTGTTGCCATTTCTTTTGCTATCACTTTCCTGGCAATCCCTGTTATTATAACAGTGGCTGAACGAAAGAAGTTATACGATATTCCTGATGAGCGTAAAGTGCATCAGAACCCTATTCCTTCTCTTGGTGGCCTGGGTATTTTTGCCGGCTTCATTATCTCCTGTTTAATTACGATCCCCTTTGCCGGGGCTTCAGAGTTCCAATACTTTTTCGCTGCAGCCTTTGTTATTTTCTTCCTCGGTCTGAAGGATGATATCCTGGTCATCTCACCAATCAAGAAATTTATTGGCCAGGTACTGGCCGCTTTTCTTATAGTGTACAAAGGCAATGTACAGATCAGCAGCATGCATGGCTTTCTCGGTATCTATGAGTTGCCGGAAATGTTCAGCCTGCTGTTCACCTATCTCACCATTATTGTAATTGTCAATTCGTTTAACCTTATAGATGGTATTGATGGTTTAGCCGGTAGCCTTGGCTTAATGGCTACTACAGTTTTTGGCCTTTATTTCCTTGCGGTACAGATGCCTGCCTATGCGGTATTATCATTTGCGCTGGCGGGTAGTCTTGCAGCTTTCCTGTTGTTCAATTTTCAGCCTGCTAAAATATTCATGGGTGATACCGGTTCCATGCTTATCGGGCTTATCAATGCAATACTGGTAATAAGGCTGATCAACGTGGCAGATGTACCAGATGTACCCGTACCATTGGGCGCTGCACCGGCTATAGGGTTTGCCATTCTGATGATCCCGCTGCTGGATACGCTGCGTGTGTTCGCAATACGCATTCTGCACGGCCGTTCTCCCTTCAGCCCGGATAGAAATCACATTCATCACTTATTGCTCGATCAGGGCCTTTCGCACAGGGCTATCGCATTGACCCTGGTATCAGTAAATATCTTCTTCATTATTGTGGCATATGCCGGCCGTCACTTGCTGGGCTGTACCTGGATGATACTGGGTATCGGTGGTGTCTTCTTTGCCGGTATAGCTGTGCTGTATTATACCCGTAGCAAAAAGCCCCGCTTGTTTGTAGCGAAGGCTGCCGAAGCAGATAAAAACGCTTCTAAAATAGTTCCGCTTACACAGGATACCATCCTCGAACAGAAAAACTAACACCCGGATATTTAGGGAGTTAGGAATTAGGGGATGGGTTATATCTCAAAATATCGAAATCACAAAATCCGCAATTCTCCGCTGATTCTCTTTGTGCAATTTTTGAATTAATGTAGGTTTGCAGCGCATTCAATGTTTAAATTATGTCAGACGAATTAAATCTAATCGAAGAACAGTTGCAGGAGGCCATGAAAAAGGCGATTGCACACCTGGAAGCAGAACTGGTAAAAGTTCGTGCCGGTAAGGCTTCTCCCACCCTGGTAGATGGAATTGTAGTGGATTATTATGGTAGCGCAGTGCCCATCAGCCAGGTAGGAAACGTTAGCGTGGCAGACGCACGTACGCTTACTATTCAGCCCTGGGAAAAAAATATGCTGCAGCCAATTGAGCGTGCTATTATTGCCGCCAATATTGGTATCAATCCGCAGAACGATGGTAATATGATCCGCCTGTTTATGCCCCCGCTTACAGAAGAGCGCAGGAAAGAACTGGTGAAAAGAGCACAGGGAGAAGGAGAGCATTCAAAAGTAGCGATCCGCAACCTGCGTCGTGATGCTATGGAGCAGGTAAAGAAACTACAGAAGAACGGCCTGAGTGAAGATGTGAGTAAAGATGCAGAAAAAGATATCCAGGAAACTACTGACAGGTATATAGTGCTTGTTGATAAACATCTTGCCGCCAAAGAAAAAGAGATCATGACGGTATAATTACCCTGAAATTTTTTGTGAAGAGGTTGTATCGAAAAACCGGTACAACCTTTTTTTATTCCATTACTTCAGCCCTTATTGAGATGTTGTTGCCAAAAAAACGATTCAATAACAGGTATTTAGCTCGAAAAGTAATAATTTAATAGAGTAAAACACTTAGCGTATGGGAAAAGTAAAGCTGTCAGAGATCAGTACAAGGGCTCCGGAAGGAATGGACAAACAGGCTACAAAGGATACAACGCAACGGTTATTGAGCGAATTGAACGAGCTCCAGAACCTCTTGTATGCAGAATCAAAACATTCGGTACTGGTGGTGCTGCAGGGAATGGATGCAAGTGGTAAAGATGGGGTGGTACGCAATGTATTTGGTGGTACCATGAATCCGCAGGGTGTAAGTGTACATTCATTCAAAGTACCCACTGAAGAAGAACTGGCTCATGATTTTTTATGGCGTATACACCGGTTTGTACCATCCAAAGGAATGATAGAGGTGTTTAACCGTTCCCATTACGAAGATATTCTTGTAACACGTGTACATAAATGGTGTGATGATAAGCTGGCGCGCCAGCGCATGAAAGCGATCAACGATTTTGAACAACTGGTACAGGAGCATAACAATACAGCCATTCTTAAATTTTACCTGCACATCTCTCCAAAAGAACAACAGGAAAGATTGAAAGAGCGTATCAAGGATCGTTCAAAACAATGGAAATACAACGAAAAAGATTTTGTAGAAGCCGCCCTGTGGGATGAGTATATGGAGATGTATGAAGATTGTTTTGATCATTGCAGCGATGTGCCCTGGACCATTGTGCCTGCTGATCAGAACTGGTACAAAGAATATATCATTGCCAAAAAACTGCACGAGACACTCACTGGTTTTGATATGCAATACCCTGGCATCAAAAAATAACTGTATAAGCTGAATGGGTAGTTTATAGTACTGTATAGATCAATGCAACAGAAAATATCGTAAAAGTTTTATATTAGAATTGTTATCAACTGTTAATCATTAAAACCAACCGTTATGGGATTTGTAAAAGAGTTTAAAGAGTTTGCCATGAAAGGCAACGTGGTAGATCTTGCTATTGGTGTAATCATCGGTGCTGCTTTTGGTAAAATTGTAAGTTCATTGATTGACGACGTTATCACCCCCCTGTTGTTAAAACCCGCGCTGGATGCCGCGCATCTTACAAGGCTTGAAGAGTTAACAGCATTTGGTACCGTAAAATATGGCGTGTTCTTATCGGCTGTGATCAACTTCATTATCGTTGCCTTTGTACTGTTCCTTATAATAAAATTCATCAACAGGTTAAAAAGAAAAGAGGAAGCTGCTGCTCCGCCCGCTCCTACACCTACAGAAGCATTGCTTGCTGAGATCAGAGACGAATTAAAGAAGAAATAAATAAGACTTCTTACCCGGCCGTACTTAATCTTATCTGATTCTCCGTCTATAGGAAAGTAAACCTTTCAGGTCTAAGCTGTAAAAGGAAGGCTTCCTTATAAAAAGTAATAAATATTCTCAGGCAAGACCTGACAGGTTAAGCCTTTTAATTGCAGCTTGCCTATATCCGGATAGTCAGTTAAATCTTATTCAGAACAATTAAAATGCTAGTATGAGGAAAATCATTCTATTTGCAGGTGTGTTTGCATGCAGCCTTGCAACCCAGGCGCAGGACAAGACAGTAAAAGAAATGCAGAGCACCTCTGAAAAATCATTTGCAGAAGATACAGCACATAAATCAGGTTGGAAGGTAGGCGGTGTTTTTTCGCTGAACCTCGGACAGGGAAGCAGCAGTAACTGGGCTGCCGGTGCTGAGAAATTCTCTTTCTCCATCGCATCCTATCTAAGCCTGTTTGCTAATTATAAACATGGAAAATTTACCTGGATGAATACCCTTGACCTGGGTTATGCCCTGGTAAATACCACTTCGCAGGGTGTTCGTAAAACCGATGATAAAATTGACTTTTACAGCAAGGCAGGACACGCATTATCCAAAACCTTCAGTCTTGCCGGTGTGGTTAACTTTCGTAGCCAGTTTTCCAATGGTTACGATTATAGTTACCTCGACAAGTACCAGCGCAAAACCTCTTCTTTCATGGCGCCAGCCAGCTTAATTATAGCGCCTGGTGTGGATTGGCACCCTGTTCCTTATTTCAGTGTATTTGTTTCTCCTGTTTCAGCCCGTATGATGTTTGTAACCAGCGATCCCTGGTATTATTACTTCCCCAATGGTGTAATACCTGCTGCTGATGGCGGTGGCTTTGAAACGCCTCTGGCGGTAAACTATGGAGTAGACCCGACCAGGAAGGTGCGTGCTGAATTTGGTGGATATGCTTCTGTCAACTTTAATAAGGAGCTGTTCAAGAACGTTTCTTACAAAAGCCGTCTTGACCTTTATTCCAACTACCTGAAAACCAAGCGTTACACAGCTACAGGTCCTCACCAGGTAACAGAAGCTACCATTGGCGCCAAACCACAGAACGTCGATGTTTACTGGACCAATGCTATTGTGATGAAAATCAACAGATTCCTCAATGTGACGTATAATTTCGACCTGGTTTACGACGACGATGTACGTCAATTTGGCCCGGATAAAGATGCCGCCCGTACGCAGGTAAGATCCTTACTCGGTGTGGGTTTTTCGGCTAAATTCTAACCGGGATATTCCTTACATTTGTCCGAATACAGTCCGGAAGACGGAAAGTCTGAAAGTCCGGAAGAGGTATCACTTCTTCCGGATTTTTAATCTTACCCCACCGGGCTGATAACAGGGGCCTGTATTTCTTCCCGATGTACCGACTTCCTGTCTTTCTGACTTATAAAAGACAATGCATTGAATCAATCAACATACCAGATCCGGTTACCGCAGTTTGAAGGCCCTTTTGACCTGCTGCTGTTCTTTATTGAGCGCGACGAACTGGATATCTACAATATTCCCATTACCAATATTATCAAGGATTTTCTTGATTACATCCATAACCAGGAGCAGCTGAACATTGAGCTGTCCAGCGAGTTTATCCTGTTCGTATCTACCCTGATGCGTATCAAGGCAAAAATGCTGCTGCCCCGTAAAGAACTGGATGCTGATGGTAATGAGATAGATCCCCGCCAGGAGTTGATTGATAAGATCCTTGAATACAAACGATACAAAGAGGCATCTGCACAGCTGGCCGAAATGGAAGCCATGCGCATGCTGATGCTGAGAAGAGGTAACCTGCAGAAAGAGCTCTCCACCATTGGTGAAGAGGCCGGCGAGGGAACCGAGATCCAGACCATTACACTGTTTAAACTGATGAAGACGTTTGAGCGTGTAATGAAAAAGGTGGAGCAGCGTAATGTAAAGCCTGTGCATACCGTGGTGCAGTACAATTACACCATTGAAGAAAGCAGGGGTTATATGCTGGATACCGTGAAGCGTGAGAAAGTAATGTCGTTTGAAAAGATCTTCGACGTTTGTAACGATCGTATCCACGCCATCTTCTTATTCCTTTCCATGCTGGAACTGGTACAGCAGAAATACATGATGATCATGGTAGGTGAGGGTAGAAATAACTTCATCATTGAGTTCAATGATAAGAGAGAAGAAGATGTTGAGATCATGATACCCTGGCAGGAAAATGACAGGCAGGAACGCCAGGATGATGAGGAAGAAGATACTTCAACAGGCCCGGACCTGTTTTCCGGAAGCGAAGAATAAGCACTCTTTTATTTATTCATAGATCCACAAAAGGATCGGTTTGTCTGAAGCATCCAGGATATGCGCCAGCTTTTGCAGGTAAGGCGCGGATACTGTAGGACAACCATCACTCTGACAGATAGGATAGGGGGCTACCTCTTTATCAGGCACACAGCCATGCGAATGCAATACCACAAATCGTTTGAACGCATTGTTATTGGTATTATCCAGGCCATGTAGTTTATAAGCTAATCCAAACTTTCCTTTGTAAGGATTACCTACGCGATATTTCCCCAACGAAGTACAGCCACAACCAATTTCATTACCATATTTTCTGCCGTTCAGCCATTCTTCGTTACACCGGCCATGTGTTACCAATCCTGCATCGAGTACTGAATCTTTCTTCAGGTCATATACAAAAAAGCGGTCCTTCCCGGATTCCACGCTCATATCTACCATAAAGCATACCTGCGTATTATAATTATTCTGCTTTGCATAGGCCGCGAGGGCAGCGGCTTTGCTATCCAGTTTTTTAAGTATGCTGGTGTTTACATCGGTGGTATGCCGCGTAATATGCGGACCTTTCTTTGGATAGATCCGGGTGAGATACCAGGCGGCACTGCCAATAACAAAACACAGCAGCAGCAAGCCGGTCATGATAAAAAAGCGGCGCATGGTAAATGGTTTAAGAAAATGAGATGTAGTGATAACGTCAATCCATAGCGCCGGGGATGCCAGCGCTGTTAAATATTCTTAAAAGAAGAAAGACAGAGGTGTGACTTCCTTTGGGGTAGGGATGACATCCTTTGGAAGAGTGCTTCAGAAAAAGCTGGTCTCTGCTAAAGGATGTCATCTCTTGCTACCTCAAAAACAAAAAACCGCTTCCTGTACAGGAAGCGGTTTAGCTATATGTAAAGTAAAACGGGTTAGCCTAGTAACTGGCTTACCTGTACTTTGTCTTTTATCATATCACGCACTGCTGTAGCAATGGCGGGCGCATCATAGCCGCATTCACGATGCAGTTCCTTTGGTGTGCCGTGTTCTACCAATCTGTCCGGGATACCCAGGATGGTTACATCTGCTTTGTAATGATGCTGTGCCATAAACTCAAGGATGGCACTACCAAAACCACCGGTTACAGTACCATCTTCTACCGTTACGATCTTATTGAACTTACCAAACACTTCATGCAACAGTTCTTCATCCAGTGGTTTGGCAAAACGCATATCGTAATGAGCAGGGTTCAGGCCTTCTGTTTTCAGCTCACGGATAGCCATGGTAGCAAAATTGCCGGGATGGCCCAGTGAGAGGATGGCAACATCTTCGCCATCTTTTATTTTACGTCCCTTACCTACCTGGATCTCTTCAAAAGGCGTTTGCCATTCGGGCATAGTGCCTTCGCCACGGGGATAGCGTATTACAAAAGGATGCGTATTGGTAGGTAACTGAGCTGTGTACATCAGGTTGCGCAGCTCCTTTTCGTTCATGGGAGCGCTTATTACCATATTGGGTATGCAACGCATATAAGCAATATCATAAGCGCCATGATGGGTAGGGCCATCCTCGCCTACCAGCCCGGCCCTGTCCAGGCAAAATATCACCGGCAGATTCTGTATGGCTACATCATGAATTACCTGGTCGTATGCACGTTGCATAAAGGACGAGTAGATATTGCAGAACACTGTTAACCCCTGGGTAGCCATACCGGCACTGAGGGTTACCGCATGTTGTTCGCAGATGCCCACGTCAATAGCACGATCAGGCATTTTATCCATCATGAATTTGAGAGAAGAACCCGAAGGCATAGCCGGGGTAATACCAAAGATGCTACTGTTCTTCTCTGCCAGCTCAATAATGGTTTTACCAAAAACGTCCTGGTATTTGGGAGGCTGTGGAGTTTCGTATTGCTTTTTATAGATCTCACCGGTTATTTTATCAAACAGGCCGGGTGCGTGCCAGCGTGTCTGATCCTTTTCTGCCAGTGCATAACCTTTACCTTTTACGGTAACTACATGCAGCAGTTTAGGGCCGGGAATGTTTTTCAGATCTTCCAGTGTATCTGTGAGCTTGGTAATGTTGTGCCCGTCAATAGGGCCAAAATAACGCAGCTTCAGGGCTTCAAAAAGGTTACTGCTTTTATTGATAAAGCCTTTGATGCTGTGCTCCAGTTTGCTGGCCATTTCACGACTGAAATTCTTACCAACAGGCAGTTTGCCCAGTGCTTTCCAGATATCGTCCTTAAACTTGTTATAGGTTTGGGAGATAGAAATATCTGTCAGGTATTCTTTCAACGCACCCACATTGGGGTCAATGCTCATGCAGTTATCATTCAGGATGATCAGGATATCTGAGTCTGCAACACCTGCATGGTTCATGCCTTCAAAAGCAAGACCCGCAGTAAGTGCCCCATCACCTATCACTGCCACTGACTTCCTGTTCTCACCCTTGTATTTTGCAGCAATGGCCATACCCAATGCTCCTGAAATAGAAGTAGAGGAGTGACCTACACCGAAAGTATCATACTCGCTTTCCTTACGGTTAGGAAAGCCGCTGATGCCATGGTATTTACGGTTGGTTGCAAAATTATCACGGCGACCCGTAAGTATTTTATGGCCGTAAGCCTGGTGGCCTACATCCCATACCAACTGATCGTAAGGTGTATTGTAAATGTAATGCAGCGCTACGGTTAGCTCCACTACGCCCAGGCTGGCAGCAAAATGGCCGCCATGCACACTCACCACGTCAACGATGTATTGACGCAATTCGTCGCACAACTGGGGTAACTGCTCCCTGCCCAATTTTTTAAGATCGGCGGGAGAATCTATCATTTTCAATAAGGGGCCTGGAGTAATCTCCATTTAAGCAAAAATTTAAGATTCAAAAGTACGTTTTTCCGTCCGGAAGTGCGATATTTTAACACAACAATCAGAATGGCCGGAGGTTGTTCAAAGGCAGGGTTTTCTGCTGGTTTTCAGGATGATATTTACAAATCCCTGATACCGGAATGCCGGTAGCCTACTTATTAGGCCATATATCCTAAAACAATCATATAAACAGGCTAATTAATTAGATTTGCCGGGTTCAACAGCTATGCCAAAAAAATTATCATATTACTGGATCTGCCAGGTTTGCGGATGGAGTGCCTACATCTTGGCCTACATCTTTTTTTACCTGACATTACGCACTAGGGTTACCCCCAATTTCTATAACGTATTGGTGGTAGATGCCGTGGTGGGTTTTACTGTAACGCATGTAATGCGCATTTTCATCAAGCAGTACAGGTTTGTGGAAAAGCCCGTCAACAAGCAGATCTTTTATATCATTTTTGGCTCTGTACTGGCTTCATTCGTATATGCGTCTATCGCAGCTTCAGTGGAGCAGTTGATGGAAATAGAGCCTGACAGGCTGAAGTCTATGGCGCTTTCTACCAAGATCATGTGGGCTATACTGGGATGTTTCCCGTTCCTGCTGATCTGGAACCTGATCTATTTTGCCTATCACTTTGTAGTAAGAACGCGTCAATCGCAATTTGACAGAATAAGGTTGGAAGCATTGGTAAAAGAGCTGGAACTGAAAACGATCAAATCGCATATTAATCCCCACTTTATTTTCAATGCCCTGAACAGCATCCGTGCGCTGATCGATGAAAATCCCAATCGTGCGCGCAATGCCATCACCGAACTGAGCAATATCCTGCGCAGCAGTATGCAGGCAGAAAAAGTGGAAACTGTGCCTTTTGAACGAGAGCTGAACATTGTAAAAGATTACCTGGCGCTGGAATATATCCGTTTTGAGGACAGGCTGAAGATCGAATACGAGATCGATGAAGATACCCTGGACCAGCCGGTGCCGCCCATGATGCTGCAAACCCTGGTTGAAAATGCCATTAAGCATGGTATCGGTAAACAGGTAAGTGGAGGCGTGGTAAAGGTGATCTCAGATTTCAGGGATAATTATCACGAGCTGGTTGTACAGAATTCAGGTACCCTTAATGGCTATCGGAATGGTGACGGATTTGGGTTGTCCAGTACCAAAAACAGGTTGCAATTATTGTTTGGCGAAAAAGCTAACTTTGAGATTAAACAGGTGGAGAACGGATTAGTGGAAGCTAAGGTGCTGATCCCTGTTATCATAAATTAAGGAATATGATTAAAGCCATTATTATTGACGATGAACGTTTAGCCCGGAATGAGCTGAAGAAATTATTAATGGACTTTCCCGAGATAGAAGTGGTGGCCGAAGCTGCCAATGCGGTAGAAGGGATTGAGAAGATCGAGAATATTAACCCGGACCTGGTATTCCTGGATATCCAGATGCCCGGCAAAACAGGTTTTGATCTGTTGTCGGAACTGGACAGAACGCCCAATGTAATTTTCACTACCGCTTACGATGAATATGCATTGAAAGCGTTTGATGTAAATGCACTGGATTACCTGCTGAAGCCTGTAGAGCCCAAACGCCTGGCAGATGCTATCCAGAAACTGCACCTGCAGGAAGAGCGTGATCAGAACCCGGTAAATCCTGCCAACGTCAACCGTTCTATTCTTAACGAAGACGACCAGGTTTTTGTAAAAGATGGTGAGCGTTGCTGGTTTGTAAAACTGTCAGATATCCGTTTATTTGAAAGTGTGGGCAACTATGCCAAAGTATACTTTGGTCCTAACAAACCACTGATCTTAAAATCGCTCAACGCACTGGAAGAAAGACTGGATGAAAAGATCTTCTTCCGCGCCAACCGTAAGCATATTGTAAACCTTCGGTTGATCGATAAGATAGAGCCTTACTTTAATGGAGGTTTGCTGCTGGAACTGAAAGGAGGTGAGAAGATAGAAGTAAGCCGACGACAAACGGTGAAGTTCAAAGAAATGATGAGCCTTTAAAATATGTGATGGCATCGGTAAAAGGATGCCATTTTTTATTGCAATTTTCTTTTCTAAAAACCTATACGTCACATGCTAAAAAAGATAGCCCTTTGCAGTATTGCATTACTGGCTGCTAAAAAGAGTTTTTTACAGGATATCAATTCTATCATCAATGCGCAGGAAGTAGAACGTATTGAGCGTGTGTTGTCGTCTGACGAAATGCAGGGCCGCCGCACCTTTACTCCCGGTATAGATAAAGCCGCTGACTTTATTGCGAAAGAATTTAAAAAAGCAGGTATCAAGCCTTTGAATGGTAAGTCCTATTTCCAGGAGTTTGCCATGATCCGCACCAAACAGGTTTCCTCATCTGTTATTGTAAACGGACAGAAAGTAGAGGACAAAAACCTGCTGGTATTCTCTGCACAACCGGAAGTGGTGATCAATAAATCAGCTCCCTACGAGATCCTGCCAGTGAAAGCTACAGATACACTGGCTTCGCTGATTACCCGTTTGCAGAAAACGAATAAAACCTACTTCTTACAGATCGATACTGCACAGGGTCGTGCTTTCATGAACACCAAGCGTCGTTCAGGACAGTTTTTTTATTCTGCTGCAGTTATCGTAGGCGTATTGACTGCTGAGCCTGTAAAAGAATATGAAGTAAATTACAAACAGGAAATAACTACCATGCCTTTAAAGAACGTGGTAGGTATTATTCCCGGTAAAAGCAAAAAAGATGAGTACGTGATCTTCTCTGGTCACTACGATCACCTGGGTATCGGAAGACCCGACGCTAAAGGCGATTCTATTTTCAATGGCGCCAATGACGATGCTGCCGGTTCTACTGCTGTAATGATGCTGGCGCATTATTTTGCTAAGCAGAAAAACAATGAGCGTACACTGGTGTTTTCAACATTTACTGCTGAAGAAGTGGGTGGCTACGGTGCACAGTATTTCAGCCGTCAGTTTGATCCTGCCAAAGTAATAGCCATGTTCAATATTGAAATGATCGGTACTGAAAGTAAATGGGGTGCTAACTCTGCTTACATTACCGGTTATGAGAAAAGCAGCATGGGTGAGATCTTAGGTAAGAACCTGGAAGGAACCAGCTTCAAATTCTATCCCGATCCTTATATAAAAGAAGATCTGTTTTATCGTTCTGATAATGCTACGCTGGCAAGACTGGGTGTGCCTGCTCATACTATTTCCACTTCTAAAATGGACAATGAACCAAACTACCATAAACAAAGTGATGAAATAGGAACACTTGATATGAACAATATGGCTGAAATTATTAAGGCTATTGCTATCAGTTCTTCGTCTATTATTTCGGGAGTTGATACTCCGTCCCGTGTAGATGCCAGTCAACTTCGCCAGGCAAGGTGATATACTGATTAATGGTTATGTGTTCTTGTTTGTGAAACAACTTTGTCGTAAGGGAATAAAAGCCTCTGGAGCATTATTAGGCAATCTGCCGGATTTTTAATAATTTAAGTTATTCGTATAATCTTAAACTTTATACTATGAATAGAATTATTAATCTCGGCAGAAAAATTTCCAGGCATGAACAGAAGAGCCTTGTTGGCGGTGAATCTCAGCTGGCTCATTGTTCTCTTGAATGCCCGGGAGGAGGCACCTGCACATGCGGGGGATCCGTTACCTGTGTTGTTGTTGCAAATGATCTTGAAGGTTATTATTGCTATGCTTATCCTGGCAATCCGGAAGATTTTTGCATATGCTAATTAATAATCATCAAAACCATTCTATATGAAAAAAAACACTTTAATGCCTGGCAAGACTCTCAATAGAAATGAGCAAAAGAGAATAGTTGCAGGGTCATCTTATCCGTCTGTATGTACACTAGATTGTCCGGGGGGAATAGAGGTAAGTGTTGAGTGTGATGGAGATTGTTATGCTGATGACTCTACCTTCATGGCCGGATGTTTGGGAAGTCCCTTACCCGGTTCACCAGCTACTGTATATTGTCCCTGGTAGAAATACTTCCTGATAGTGTTTTCTTAAAAAAGAATCCGGATATTAGCCTGGTTAATATCCGGATTCTTTTTATGTAGAGTTGAAGAAAAAACTATTGATATTAAGCCAGTTTGCTGGTAACCTTTTTCATTGCTTCCACGATCATCTCATTACATAGATTACCAATGCTTCCCTCGTGCGTATGATGTAACTGTTTTTTGTAATCAAACTGGAAGGTGCCGTTTTCTATCTGGTTACCTACTTCTTTATAAGCCTCACGGAAAGGAATGCCTTTGTTCACCAGTTCGTTCACGGCCTCTACGCTAAACAGGTATTTATATTTCTCGTCGTCAAGAATACCGTCTTTAATAGAGATGTTGGACAACATCAATTGTGTAAGCTGCAGACAGGCTTTTAATTCTTCAATAGCCGGGAACAGTATCTCCTTGGTAAGCTGCAGATCACGGTGATAACCTGATGGTAAGTTGTTTATCAATAATGTCAGCTCATTAGGAACTGCCTGTAACCTGCTGCATTTAGCACGGATCAATTCAAATACATCCGGGTTCTTTTTGTGCGGCATAATGCTGCTGCCGGTTGTTAACTCCGAAGGGAAAGAGATAAATCCGAAGTTCTGGTTGATGTATAAGCAACAGTCCATTGCCAGTCGGCCAATGGTAGCAGCAACGCTGCTCATACCCATTGCTACGATCTTTTCAGTTTTACCACGGGTCATCTGGGCATATACTGAATTGTAGTTGGGTGATGCGAAGTACAGTAGTTCTGTGGTCATGGTCCTGTTCAGGGGAAAGGAAGAGCCATAGCCTGCCCCACTTCCTAAAGGGTTCTTATTGGCTACAGCATAAGCTGCTGCCAGTAATTCCATATCATCTACCAGGCTTTCAGCATAAGCGCCAAACCATAAGCCAAAAGAAGATGGCATAGCGATCTGTAAATGCGTATAGCCGGGTAATAATTTGTCTTTGTATTGCTCGCTTTGTTTGATCAGCAGGTCAAACAGTTGCTGTACTTCTGCTTTGATGGCTAACACTTCTGCACGCAGGAACAGTTTAATATCAACCGCCACCTGGTCATTGCGACTGCGGCCGCTATGAATTTTCTTGCCGGCATCGCCGATCATTTTAGTCAGCAGGAACTCTACCTGGGAGTGAACATCTTCAATGCCTTCCTCAATGACAAATTTCCCTTTCTCAATATCATTCGCAATCTCATGCAATGCTTTCACTGCTTTATCAGATTCCTCCTGTGTCATCAGGCCCACAGTAGCCAGCATTTTAACGTGTGCTATGGAGCCTTGCACATCGTACTTTGCCAGCAACAGGTCAAACTCTTTATCACGCCCCACCGTAAACTGCTCAACCAACTGTGAGGTGCTGGTAGATTCTTTACTCCATAGTTTCATATCTTAAAGATTTCTTTTAGGTTATAGGTTGTAAGTGATAAGTTATAGGTTTGAGTCATCACGATACAGCCATGCTTTATTGATGCTGCTTTTAGTAAACAAGGCTGCAATAGCAGCCATAAACCTATAACTTACAACTTATTACTTAAAACAGCCTCCAGCAACTTCACATACAACTCAATCCCCTCTTTAACCTCATTTATATAAATATACTCATCTGCGGTATGGCTTCTGGCGGAATCGCCGGGGCCTATTTTCAGTGCCGCAAATGGCATCAATGCTTTATCAGAGGTGGTGGGAGAGCCATAATAGGTTCTGCCCAGAGCAATACCTGCCTGTACTATCGGATGTTCAACCGCAATACCGGTAGAACGCAGGCGCATACTTCTCGGCTGCACAGTACTTTGTACATGCTGTTGTATCACTTCCAGGATCTCTTCAAAAGTGTACAATTCATTCACACGGGTATCTACCACAAATTTGCATTGTGCAGGTACTACATTGTGCGCCTTATTATCTGTTTCAATAACTGTTACACTCATCTTCACCGGTCCCAGCAGGTCGGATACCTTAGGGAAACGATAGGTCTGGAACCATTCAATATCTTTCAGTGCTTTGTAGATCGAATTCTCTCCTTCCTCACGTGCCGCATGTCCTGCTTTGCCATGTGCTACTGCATCCAATACCATCAGGCCACGTTCCGCAACAGCCATCTGCATCTGAGTAGGTTCACCCACAATGCCAAAGGCTACCGGTCCCAGTTCAGGGATTACCAGTTCTATACCGTTCAGTCCGCTGATCTCTTCTTCGGCAGAAGCAGCAAGAATAAAATTGAATTGCAGGTCTGTTCTGTCGTAGAAATAAAGAAAGGTAGCGATCAGTGAAACCAATGGGCCACCGGCATCATTGCTGCCGAGGCCAAATAATTTACCATCTTTTTCAATGGGTGCAAACGGATCGAGTGTATAGCCTTTATTGGGTTTTACAGTATCGTGGTGAGAGTTCAGCAGGATGGTGGGTTTGCCGGCATCATAATGCTTATTCTTTGCCCACACATTATAGCCCTTTTGCTCTACGGGAATATTGCGTTGCTGAAAAAAAGCAGTAATAATGGCGGCTGTTTTATCTTCTTCCTTGCTGAAGGATGGCGTGGCAATCAGTTGTTTTAATAACTCAATTGCATCCTGTTGTAATGTATGTAGATTGGTTGTTGCCATAAAATCATTGAACGTTGATCATTGAAAACTGATTATTGAACATTTACTGACTTCCGCGCTGTGCTGTAACGCTCAATATACAATGCACAATTTTCAATATTCAGATAAACTCTTTCTAATCTCTTCTTAGCTGGATAGTAGTGCCTTTAGCGCCTCTTACCAGTTCATGCAGCTCCTCGGCCTTGCCGATGATGACGCGGTAAACCCCGCTGTTAAGAGCGGCAAAGGCATTATCCAGTTTAGGGATCATGCCTGCAAAGATCTTTTGTGCTGCTTTCAGTTCCTGGTAATACTCAGGCGTAATTGCCGGAATTACAGTGTCGTCATTATTCGCATCCAGCAATACCCCGCTTTTTTCAAAAGAATAAATAAGGCTTACCAGGTATTGGGCACTTAATGCACGTGCTGTTTCCTGTGCAATGGTGTCTGCATTGGTATTCAGCAACTGTCCTTTTTTATCGTGCGTGATCGGCGCCAGTACCACTGCAATATCCTGTTGCAGTAAGCTGTTCAGTAAACTGTTGTTCACTGCATCCACATCGCCTACAAAGCCATAGTCAGTATTGGCATTGGTTCTTTTGTGTGCCTGTATCACATTACCGTCAGCACCACTCAAACCAATGGCGTTACAACCATTTGCCTGCAACTGGGCCACTATATTCTTGTTGATCAACCCGGCATACACCATGGTAACGATCTTCAGTGTTTCAGTATCTGTAATTCTTCTGCCATCTACCATCTGCTGGGGAATGTTCAATTCCGCCGCCATCTTGGTAGCCAGCTTACCTCCACCGTGTACCAATATCTTTTTGCCGGGAAGTTTTGCAAAATCTTGTAAGAAAGCTGTCAGCTTTGCTGCATCATCAATAATGTTACCGCCAATCTTAATTACATACAGGTTGTTGTTCTGCATAGCTTCTATTTGTTCAGGGAGGTCAGAATTTCGCTCAATACAGCTTGTGCTGCCCATACACGGTTAGAAGCTTCATGGGTAACCAGGCTGTTGGGTCCGTCCAGTATCTCATCGCTCAGCTCTACATTGCGACGTACAGGCAGGCAGTGCATTACCCTGGCGTTATTGGTGAGTTGCAGTTTTTCATTGGTCAGCATCCACTCCGGATCATTGGTGTAGATCTTACCATAATCTTTAAAAGTGCTCCAGTTCTTTACATACACATAGTCTGCATCTTTCAATGCTTCATCCTGGTTGTGTGTAATGGTAGCACCTTTGGTAAATTGTTCATCCAGTTCATAATCTTCCGGATGGGTAATTACAAAGTCAGCCTTGCCCCATGCATTAACCCATTGAGAAAAACTATTGGCCACACACTGTGGTAAAGGTTTCACGTGCGGTGCCCAGGTCAATACAATTTTAGGACACTTGATGGCTGTAGCTGTTTCGGTAATAGTAAGGATATCTGTAAGGCTCTGCAAGGGGTGCAGTGTAGCGCTTTCCAGGCTTACTACCGGTATACCTGCGTATTTAATAAATTGTTTTATGAACAGTTCACTGTAATCATCATCCCTATTCTTAAGAGAAGGGAAAGTACGGATAGCCAGTATGTCAAAATACTTACCCATAATAGGGGCCGCATCTTTTACGTGCTCTACCGTACTACCGCTCATGATGGCTTCTTCTTCAAACTCCAGTGCCCATCCTTCCTGGCCAACATTAAAAACAATGGCTTCCATACCCAGGTTCTGTGCTGCTATCTGTGTACTCAGTCGCGTACGCATACTGGGGTTCAGGAATAAAAGGCCAATGCGTTTGTTAGTACCCAACGCTTTGTCTTTAAAAGGAGCGGCCTTGTATGATAAGGCTTTCTGTACCAGGCTGTCTATGTCCTGCACATCATGAACGGAGATAAAATTCTTCATTGTGATTAGTGAACGGGATTTGAGATCAATGCTTGTATTTCTTCTTTAACTGCATCCAGGAATTCGTCGGCATCTTTTTTACGCAATGCCAGTGAAGGCAGTAAACGGATCACATTTGGCTTAGCTTCACCGGTAAAGATCTTCTGTTTCCACAACAGGTTTTTCTTCAGATCTTTCAATGCCTGCGGTACATCAAAACCAATCATCAGGCCACGACCGCGTACATTTTTGATCTCTTCGATCTTCTTCAGGCCATTCATGATGTATTCGCCTACTTCTGCGGCGTTGTTCATCAGGTTTTCCTGCTCTATTACTTCCAGCACTGCCAGTGCTGCTGCGCAGGCAAGGTGGTTGCCACCAAAAGTAGTACCCAGCATAAAATGTTTGGGCTGAATACTGGGGGCGATCATGATCCCTGCTACAGGGAAACCATTGCCCATGCCTTTGGCCATTGAATAAATGTCGGCTTCAACACCGGAGTAATCCTGTGAAAAGAATTTACCGCTACGTCCGTAACCGCATTGCACGCTGTCGGCAATAAAGTAAGCGCCATACTCAGTACACAGGCGACGGATGGTTTGTAAAAAGACATCACTGGCTACATTGATGCCACCTACACCCTGGATACCTTCAACAATTACCGAAGAGATCTCATTACCCTGTTCTTTGAAGCAGGTTTCGAGCGCCTCTTCATCGTTAAAAGGGAGGAAGATCACGTTTGGTGTCTGGTTCACTGGTGCTACCAGTGCAGGGTTGTCTGTGGCAGCAACAGCCAAAGATGTTCTGCCATGAAAAGATTTGGTAAACGCAATTATTTTTTTACGGCCATTGGCAAAAGATGCCAGTTTCAGTGCATTCTCATTGGCTTCCGCACCAGAGTTACACAGGAACAGTTGGTAGTCAGGCTTGCCTGATACCTTGCCCAGTTTCTCAGCCAGCTCTTCCTGCAACGGCATTTTTACAGAGTTGGAATAAAAGCCAACTTTGTTCAGCTGATCAGTAATGCGCTGTACATAATGCGGATGGGTATGTCCTATAGAAATAACGGCATGGCCGCCATAAAGATCTAAATATTGATCTCCATTGCTATCCCACACATACGAACCTTTCGCTTTTACAATTGCAATGTCATTAATGGGATAAACGTCGAATAACTTCATAGTTGTAAGTTATAAGTTGTAGGTTATAAGTTTGCCGTCGCTTTTCGTACTCTGTTGATTAAAGCGATGAGCATGCTTTTAACCTTGTTAATAATATCCGATAGTTCTTCAAATACCGGATTAGTGATATATTCAAGATCCCTGGAAAGAAGCAAAAAGTATTCGGCTTCATTTGCTGAGCCCAGGGAAATGTTTAAAAAATGTGCCAGTTCTGACTGTGATCTTTTTCCGCATCCTTCGGCAATATTAGCAGGTACAGATGCTGCGGCCCTTCTAAGTTGACTGGTGAGGCTATAGAGTTCTTCTTTAGGAAAGTGTTTGGTGATCTCATACACTTTGAGCGTAAACTCATGCGCTTTCTCCCAAACCTTCAGGTCCTTGTAGTTCTGCATAGCATATTGGTTTTACTAATGCCATAATCAGAACGTAACCTGTATTAACCTATAACTTACAACCTACAACTTATAACCCGGCTGTTAGAATCCTACCGATTTCAAACGTAACCCCGCATCCTCAGCAAGCCCAAACAGCAGATTCATATTCTGAACGGCCTGGCCGGAGGCTCCTTTCAATAGATTGTCGATGGCTGAATGGATCACCAGTTTATCATCTACCTTCTCCAGTTGTATCAAACACTTGTTCGTATTCACCACCTGTTTCAGTGCAATAGGCTCGGTACTTACGTGCGTAAAAGGATGGCCTTTATAAAACTCTTCGTACAGAGACACTACTTCTGCTTCATTCAAAGAACAATCCACCTGTGAGCTTACAAAAATGCCTCTTGTAAAATCTCCTCTCCAGGGAATGAAACGAACTTCGGGTCCGGGAGCGGCAGGTGTTGCAGGGAATGTTGCCTGCAAGCTGTTCAGCGACTGGTAGATCTCCTTCAGGTGCTGATGCGTAAGCGTTTTATAGGCCTGGATATTATTGGCTCTCCAGCTAAAGTGTGAAGTGGCCGATAATCCCTGTCCGGCGCCTGTAGAACCGGTAATGCCGGTAGTATATACATTGCCTAGCAGACTAGCTTTTGCCAATGGCAATAAGCCTAACTGGATACCGGTTGCAAAGCAGCCGGGATTAGCAATATTGTGCGCTGCAGTGATCAGCTCTTTCTGTAATTCCGGAAGACCATACACAAACTGGCGACTGCCAATAGCAGCACCCTGACTTAAACGGAAATCCTGCGAAAGATCAATGATCTTGATATGATCAGCGATGGTATTCTCTGCCAGGAACTTCTTTGCTTCACCATGTCCTACGCAAAGGAACAGTACGTCAATATTATCACTCAGTTCGCCGGAAAAAACAAGATCAGTATCGCCTTCCAGGTCGGTATGTACTTTGGTAATGGGATTGCCTGCATTGCTTTTACTATTAATAAAAACAATTTCCGCGTGCGGATGATTAATGAGAATTCTCAATAATTCACCGCCGGTATATCCTGCGCCACCTGCAATGCCTATTTTAACTTTCTTCATGTTCAAGGATGTTGTCTGAATGTGAGTGGTGGAGGCAAGTGAATAGTCAATAGTCAATGGTCAATAGTGAATGTCGGATTCCTTGTAAACTTATCAACCTTTCAACTTGTCAACTGTCTGTATTTCCACTCAATCACCAATTATCTATTCCGTTTCCTCCATTCGCACATTATCAAATTTGCACATCTGCACATTGTCTTTACTTCTTATTTTCCTCTTGCACTGCCGTCCAGATAGAGGTCTGGTTACCGAAGATCTTGCTGAAACCACGTACATCTTCGCCGGTAAAGCCGGTATTCATTTCACCGTATTTGCCAAACTTGCTGCTCATCAGGTCGTAGGGCGATTCGATACCGATTACCTGGAAGCGGTAAGGCTGCAGGTTAATGAATACGTCACCGGTTACATTCTGCTGAGAGTTTTCAAGGTAGGCTTCAATATCTCTCATCACAGGGTCAAGGATCTGACCTTCATGCAGCCAGTTGCCATAAAACTGTGCTAACTGGTCTTTCCAGTTCAGCTGCCATTTGGTAAGCACGTGCTTTTCCAGTGCATGGTGCCCTTTCAGGATGATCATGGGGGCGGCAGCTTCAAAACCAACGCGGCCTTTAATACCAATGATGGTATCGCCTACGTGGATATCGCGTCCTACGCCATAAGCGCCGGCAATGTTTTGCAGGTATTGAATGGCTTCAGTAGGATGCGCAAAGCTTTTATCGTTAACTTTTTTCAGTTCACCTTTTTCAAAGCTCAGTTTCACCTCTTCGCTACCGGTTTTGGTAACCTGTGTAGGCCATGCTTCTTCGGGCAACATACCTTTTGAAGACAGTGTTTCTTTACCACCTACGCTGGTTCCCCACAGGCCTTTGTTGATAGAGTACATGGCTTTATCGAAGTTCATCGCCACACCTTTCTCTTTCAGGTAAGCGATCTCTGCTTCGCGGCTCAGCTTCAGGTCGCGGATAGGAGTAATGATCTCAACACCGGGGATCATGATGTGGAAGATCATGTCAAAGCGCACCTGGTCGTTACCGGCGCCGGTGCTGCCGTGTGCTACTGCATCGGCTTTCAGTTTTTGTACATGCTCTGCAATGTGCAGTGCCTGGCTTAAGCGTTCAGCGCTTACGCTGAGCGGGTAAGTATTATTCTTTAAAACGTTACCATAGATCAGGTATCGTATAATGCGATCGTAATATCCTTCAATGGCATTCACTGTAGTATGCGTGGTAACGCCCAGCTTGTAGGCGTGTTGCTCAATCTGCTTCAGTTCTTCATCATTAAAACCACCGGTGTTTACAATGATACTGTGTACTTCGTATCCTTTTTCTTCGCTGAGGTATTTTACGCAGTATGATGTGTCAAGTCCCCCGCTAAAACCAAGTACAATTTTCTTTGCCATCTTCTTTTGAAAAGGATTTTATAGATTGAAAAAATAGTGAAACAATGATTTCGGTTTCAGGCTGCCGCTGCCATTTCCATTCTGGTTATTGTCTTTGTCTTTCTTCAGGAAAGGACGCAACAGTTTCCATTCGCGGATGCGGTGCAGGCGGTCAAATACTTTTGATTTGCTTTCAAAAAACTCTTTCGTTTCCTGTGGTGTGTAGTGATCTTTCGGATCATACAGCATCGCTGTACACATACAGTTCTTGCGCTCCTTGCTCATCAATATCTCGTAGTTCACACAGCTTTTGCAACCAGCCCAGAAGGCATCGTCCTGTGTAAGCTCGGAGTATGTTACCGGCTCGTAGCCCAGTTCGCTGTTGATCTTCATTACTGCCAAACCAGTGGTAAGGCCAAAGATCTTTGCATCGGGGTACAAGGTGCGGCTCAGTTCAAATATTTTGCGTTTAATGGCTTTGGCAAGACCACTTTTGCGGAAGTCGGGTGATACGATAAGGCCTGAGTTGGCAACATATTCGCCGTGGCTCCATGTTTCAATATAGCAGAAGCCGGCCCACACGCCGTTTTCGTTAAAAGCGATTACTGATTTGCCTTCGCGCATTTTCTGTTGTATATAATCAGGTGAGCGTTTGGCAATACCAGTTCCACGGGCTTTGGCAGAAGCAGCCATTTCGTCGCAGATGATCTGTGCGAAACCGGAATGAGACTCGTTAGCAATAATTATCTGAAATTGTGGTTGTATTGTGTTCATTGGTGTAACAAGCTGAAAATGTAAATAATGCAACTCTGAGAGCTACAGATGATACATAAAATCTATACCGGGCAGGTATGATTTATGTAAACACAGAAACCTTATGGTAAAATGAGTATCAACGTCGTACCCTAACGGGGACCGGGCGACAAACAAAAACTGCACGAAGCTGTACAGGAAAAACCCCACGCACTATAGCCTCCGCACAGGCGGAAACGTCAGCGAGCATTATGGTGAGATTTTTTTGCATTTTTCTCTTAAATGGGCTTTAAACTCAAATGGTTTTACACCGCAAAGAAACTACTTTTTTAATATGATGGGGCTTTTTTTATTGTAAAATTTTAGTGAAGATTAGTACAGGATGGCTTGAGGGCCAGATGGTTTGACTGTTGGGGCCGTGGGCATTATAACCATCAAACAGTCTAGCAATCAAACAATCAGGCAACGAGTGGTCTGGCTATTATTGTGCTTCCTCTGCAACTCCACCAGCCGCTTTCACCAGGATATTGCGAACTACTGTTTCGTGCCTGAAACGAATGAGGTGCCCGGCATCGGGGATGTAAATGAAGTCGGCATTCTTTCCTGCGAGGTGCTTTCTGGCAAAATCAAGATTGGCGGGATTTACAATTTTATCAGCGCCGCCCTGCACCACCGTAACTGGGAGCTGAAGGCTATCCCATACAGGCATCAGCTTGCGCAGTTCTGCAATGTGTGCATATTTTTCATCGGTAGCATGGTTGATATAGCGGGGCAGAAAAAGCTTTACAAAAGGACTGCGGCCAAGTGGATTGAACCACCAGAACTTCTCAATATCCGGGTCCATAGCAGGCGCCAGCATTACCAGGTGATGAAAAGACTGGGGATAGCGTGCGGCAATAGCAGCAGCAATAGGGCCGCCATAGGAGCTACCCAATACCACACCCGTGCTTTTGGAGCGGTTGATACGCAAGGCTTCATGAATGGCTACTGCCTGCCTGTCGATAGAAGTAACCGCTTTCTTTTTCCCGTTGAAAGTTGATCTGTGATAACCGGGCCTGTCCACCGAAATGATGTGATAGTGCTGCTGTAATACTGAGTCATCCATCAGGCTGCGGTTGCCATACCAGGCACCGGGGGCGCCGTGGATCAGTAGCAAAGGGGGTAATGTATCTGCGCCGGTAGCTGCGCAAAAAAGGGATACAGAATCATTCTGGATAGTAAAGTAAACAGGCTTTACAGGTTTGTCTTTGTAATACTCCCTGATCTGTTTATCGCTCATGGCAAAGCGGTTAAAACAGCCTGTTAAGCAAAACCCGGTCAATATCAGCAATAGCCAGCGCATGTTTAAAATTAACAGTGATTGCATTGTCTGGTTAAAGACTTACAAAAATTTAACAACCTGGTATTTAGTAAAAATAACAGACCAGGCGCTTTGGGAGCGCTCTGTAACAACAAAAGGATAATGGGGGGCTTAAGAAAGTGCCGGAACGGAATGTATAGCAGCGCTCATTTCTTTAATAAGCGAAGCGTCTTTTTCAATAGCATTGCCTATTACAATAACATCGGCACCGGCTTTGCAATTGCGGTATGCTTTTTCAGGATCGGTAATACCGCCACCTATTACCAGGGGGGCTTCAATTACCTGCGATACCTTTTCTATCATGCCTTCAGTAATGGCACGTTTGGCGCCACTGCCTGCATCCATATAGATCAGCTTCATGCCCAGCATTTCACCGGCCATAGCGGTACACATGGCAATTTCATTCTTATCGGCCGGAATAGGGGCCGCATTGCTGATATAAGATACTGTAGTAGGGGCGCCACCATCCACCACCATATAACCGGTGGAAATGATCTCCAGTCCGCTCTGTTTTACAAAAGGGGCGGAAATTACATGCTGGCCTATCAGCAATTCGGGATTACGACCCGAAATAAGCGACAGGTACAGCAATGCGTCTGCATAAGGTGTTATCTGCGAAGGACTTCCGGGAAACAGTATCACGGGTATATCGCAGCTCTTCTTTGCCTGTTGCACCACTTCATCCAACTTGTTGCTGATAACCAGGCTACCACCTACAAACAGGTAGTCTACTTTCGCATCAACAGCCAGTGTCAGCAACTCATCCATCTTTTTCACCGTAATCTTGTCAGGATCTACCAGTACAGCAAATGACTTCTGACCTTTCGATTTGTGGTGAAGCAGTGATTGATAAATACGATTCTTCATGCATGGCCTATTGGTAGTATTGCAAAAATGCGAAAAGTTTTTGGGTTTCATGCAGTTAATTCCACACGTAAAAAACCTTATAAACCTACGTAACTGATTGATTAGGGGATGTAAGGGTATAAAATCGCCGTATTGTAGCAATATATCTACGAACCTTTCAATAATCCTCAATGTGGTTTTGTAGCCAGGTTACAGGATGCTGGTTGCCGGATACCAGTTACCAGTTGCCGGGTGAAGTTCAAACCTGGGTTTCTCCTTCAGACTTCCTGTATTCACCCTTCTTTATTCCCCATTTCTAATTCCTAATTCCTCATTTTCCCCTCGCCCTAAAGGACGAGGCAATCTTTTTTAGATACAATTGCCAGGCAAACAACATTACCCACAGGCTAAAGCCGGGAATACAAGGCGTGACACGGTTGCAGCATCCTGCTACATATCGGACAACATACTTATAACCGTGCCACGCCTTCCCCTGCTCCGCGTTCAGCATTAAGCGCTCCGCGTTTGGCCTTTCTCCATTCGCACATTAGCGAATCTGCACATTTGCACATTACCTTCCTCCCGACTCCTTAATACCAACTCCCTATTTAAGCATAGTTTACTTATTACTTAACCCTTATTTTCTACGCCTTTACCTAAGAGCAAACTATACCCAAACTATAAGCAAATATTAGCCAATCAATAACCAAACTACAAGCAAACCATAACCAGGTAGCTTTCAATACCCTGTTAAAACATGTAAATACCCAAATACGATCATCGTAAATGTTAAAACAAAGGCCCCGGGCACGCACCACCAAGAAAGAAGTAGTGGGTGGAGATGTGATGATAAAAAGCGGGTTGTAACTTTAAAGAAGCATGAAAAAGGAGGAACGTGAAATAAGAAGTGTTCAGATCGATCCCGATAATCCGGCATACATTGTCTGGATCGGAACGATGCATAAGCGTAACCTCACGTTTTACATACTGAATGGTCAGTACCTGGTGCGGGCTAAAAGCTCACTGGATGGAAACCGGGTAAAACGTTCTCCCAGGTTTAAGAAGACAATGCAGTTTGCCGGCAAACTAGGTAAGGCTTCAGCCATAGCATCTGAGGTGTATGGACTATTACCGGAGGGCTGGAAACTGCATAGCCTGTACCGCCAACTGGTGGGAGTAGGTAACCAGTTGCTGAAAACACAAGAGTGTACTGATGATGAAGTAGCCAATGCCTTATGGACGCATCTCTATAGCCTCGGATACGATCCACAGATTGAGTATGAAGTAATACAACCTTCTACCGAACAATACATTGAACGGGATAATGAAATAGCTTTAGAAACTGTTGCGGTTAAACCAGCAGTTGTTGCTATGCCTGCTGTTACAAAAACCAAAGGGGTAGCTATAAGAAGATATTATAGGAGATGTGTTGCTGGTTACCAGCTGCCGGATTCAAGTTGAAAGTGCCAGGTATAAAGTGTAAGGTTTAAAGTTTAAGGTGCTGAATGTGTGGGTTGCTTGAGTAAGTGATGCCTGTTGGTATGTCATCTGTTATAACTAAAAGTGTAATTGCCAGAGACAATATAATAAATCCTCGAAACTACAAGTCTTGAATATCGGTATAACTGTTAGTATCGTTAACAAATAACCGAAATAAACGTACATGAAATAAGAAACCAGCAATCCTTGAAGCTTGTACGGTGCTTCCGCTTCTCCAGATAACAATTTTTGCCGGCATGGCCAAAAAAAATACGGCACAAAAATGGCCTTAAAATGTGCGAAAACCGGGTAATGCAATGGTAGTGTGGGATGTGCAATTTTTGACCCCTTTTTCCACAGGTTGTGCATATTTGAGCCGAGGAAATCCCGCCCTCAGAAGATATTTTCGTTTCCCCACATCACCCTAAACCATTTCTTAACACAAACTTAATTACTAACCTTATGACTATTAAAAAGCAATCTGCAAAAGGCCTGCAGTTCAGTCGTCGATTCACCAAAGAGGATGTTAGTGTATTTGATCAGTTTGAGTATGATTACCGAACGTCGGTTATCAGGAACCCAACAGGAGAAGTGGTATTCGAGATGAACAATGTAGAGGTACCGAAGCAGTGGAGCCAGATTGCTACTGATATACTTGCCCAGAAGTATTTCCGTAAAGCGGGTGTTCCGCAGGCGGATGGCTCTTCAGGCAGGGAAACATCAGTAAAACAGGTGGCGCACCGCATGGCCAACTGCTGGCGGGTATGGGGAGAAAGATATGGTTATTTTGCTTCCGAAAAGGACGCACAGGTGTTTTATGAAGAGCTGGTATATTGTATCCTGAACCAGGCTTGTACGCCTAACAGCCCCCAATGGTTCAATACCGGTTTGTTTGAAAGTTATGGTATCAAGGGTAAACCTCAGGGCCACTATTATGTAGACCCTGTTGACGGTCAGTTAAAGAAATCAACTTCTGCATACGAGCGCCCGCAACCACATGCCTGTTTCATCCTCAGCGTGGATGATGACCTGGTAAATGAAGGCGGTATCATGGACCTGTGGGTACGTGAAGCCCGCATCTTTAAATATGGTAGCGGTGTTGGTACTAACTTTTCACACATCCGTGGTGAAGGTGAAAAGCTGAGTGGCGGCGGTACTTCCAGCGGCCTGATGAGCTTCCTGAAAATTGGTGACCGCGCAGCGGCTGCCATTAAGAGCGGTGGTACTACACGTCGCGCTGCCAAAATGGTATGCCTGGACCTTGACCATCCTGAAATACTCGACTTCATTAACTGGAAAGTAGAAGAAGAGAAAAAAGTAGGAGCCCTTATTGCAGCAGGCTATCCCAGTGATTATGAAGGAGAAGCTTATAAAACTGTTAGCGGACAGAACTCCAATAACTCAGTACGTATTCCCAATGAGTTTTTTGATAAACTGGAAAAGGATGAGGACTGGGAACTGAAAGCAAGAAGCGATGGCCGTGTAATGAAACGTGTGCCAGCCAAAGAAGTATGGAACCAGATCTCTTATGCTGCATGGCGTTGCGCTGATCCCGGTACACAATATGATACCACTATTAATGAGTGGCATACCTGTCCGCAGGGTGGTCGCATTAATGCGTCAAATCCCTGCAGTGAGTATATGTTCCTGGACAATACTGCCTGCAACCTGGCATCTGCCAACCTGCGTAAGTTCTATAATGAAGCTACCAACACTTTCGATATCGAAGGTTTTGAATATACCTGTCGCCTGTGGACCGTGGTACTGGAAGTATCTGTGCTGATGGCGCAGTTCCCTTCTAAAGAAGTAGCACAGTTAAGCTATGACTACCGTACGCTGGGCCTGGGTTATGCCAACCTTGGTTCTATGCTGATGGTAATGGGCATTGCTTATGATAGCGAAGAAGCCCGTGGCATTGCTGGTGCTATCACCGCTATCATGACCGGTATTGCTTATAAAACATCTGCTGAGCTGGCTTCTATCTTAGGCCCCTTTGCCAAATACGATGAGAATAAGGATGATATGCTGCGTGTAATGCGCAACCATCGCCTGGCAGCATACGATGCAGATGATTATGAAAAACTGAGCATTAAACCCCAGGGTATCAAAGCTAAATACTGTCCTGATGTACTGCTGAAAGCTGCTACCAAGGCATGGGATGATGCAGTGAAGCTGGGTGAGAAACATGGTTACCGCAATGCACAGACCACTGTTATTGCGCCTACCGGTACCATTGGCCTGGTGATGGATTGCGATACAACCGGTGTGGAACCTGATTTTGCATTGGTGAAGTTTAAAAAACTGAGTGGCGGTGGTTATTTCAAGATCATTAACCAGTCTGTACCAACTGCATTGAAAAACCTGCGTTACAGTGATAGAGAAATTGATGCTATCATTAAATACGCGGTAGGTGCAGGAAGCTTTGCCGGCGCTCCTGCTATCAATCACCAGACACTGAGTGAAAAAGGATTCATTGCAGAAGAGATCAAAAAGCTGGATGCCGCTGTTACTTCTGCCTTTGAAATTGGTTTTGTATTCAACGTATATACACTGGGCGAAGAGTGTTTGCAACGTCTTGGATTTAAGCCCGAACAATATTTCAATTTTGAATGGAGCCTGCTGGAAGCCCTTGGCTTTACAGATGAGCAGATCGAAGCTGCAAATGATTATGTATGCGGCACCATGACTATAGAGGGGGCTCCTTACATCAGGACAGAGCATCTGCCGGTGTTTGATTGTGCCAACAAGTGCGGTAAAAAAGGAGAGCGCTACATTCATGCACATGGTCATATCCGCATGATGGGAGCTGCACAACCTTTCCTGAGCGGTGCTATCTCAAAAACTATCAACCTTCCCAACGAAGCCAGCGTTGAGGAAATAGCAGATTCTTATATGATGAGCTGGCAACTTGGCTTAAAGGCCTGTGCACTTTACCGCGACGGTTCTAAACTGAGCCAACCCCTAAGTAACAAAAGCGACAAAAAGAAAAAGTCGGGAGAAGAAACAAGCGAAAAAGCACAACAGGAAACTGAGGTGGTTAACAATGAATCAAACATTGTAGACCTCGGTAAACTTACCATCACCGAATTGCTGGAAGAGGTGCAGAAGCGCGTACAGGCTTCTCCCGACACTAAACTGAAACGTGAACTGGCCCGTATCGTAGAACGCAGAACACTGCCTGCAAAACGTCGTGGCTTTACACAGAAAGCGAAGATCAACGGACAGGCCATCTTCCTGCGTACAGGCGAGTACAGTGATGGCACAGTAGGTGAGATCTTTATTGATATGGCTAAAGAAGGCGCTACCATGCGTAGTATGCTCAACTGCTTTGCTATTTCTATCTCAATAGGTTTGCAATACGGTGTGCCATTGGAAGAGTTTGTTGAGAAGTTTGTATTCACCCGCTTTGATCCTGCCGGTATGGTAGATCATCCGAACATTAAGAGCACTACTTCTATTGTAGACTTTATATTCCGTGCACTGGCTTATGAATACCTGAACAGAACAGACCTTGTTCATGTACTTGACAGACCTGAAGTAATGAATACCGGTACTGATGACTGGGACGATATTCCTGTAGCACTGGAGTACGATAAAAAAACGCCTGAGTTAAGTGATGTACGCATTGTGCCCGGAAAGACTACTAAAGCAGCTGAAGAGCCGTTAAAAGCACGTGCAGCAGTAAAAGCAGGAGCAAGCCTGGATGCAGTAAATGCAGCAGCTAAAAGCATGCAGAGCGATGCGCCCGCCTGTAATACCTGCGGACATATCACTATCCGCAGCGGTACCTGCTACAAATGTTTGAACTGTGGTAATAGTATGGGATGTAGCTAATGGTACTGTATTGCTGAAGGCAATGTGATAATGCTTCGGGGCTGAGAGACTAGTGGGCGGTTGCCAGAGGCAACATAATAGAACTTCGAGGCTGCAAGCCTCGAAGAGCGAATACAACTTCGGTGCTACAAGCCCCGAAGAGCGAAATCGAAATTTGGACGGTTTATCAACATAAACTTCAATCCGCTCATGTCTATGGGCGGATTTTTTTATTGTATTCTCGTTCATAGGTAGTTCTATGCTGCTAAAGAAAGTTTCCTTGTAACAGTTATCAACCTTCTCTTGTCCTGCCTGACAGGTTAAGCTTTTGAATCGTAATCTGCCTGTATCATCCTAATCAGTTTTATTGTATATCGGTTAAACAAACTACCGCTAAGTAGTACATGTATGACCAGTGTTAAAACATTGTGAGTCAATAAACTACCACATGGTTGTATTGTCTTCGCCTGTAGCGCTCCATAGCTTTGTGCCATCATTAATCATTAAATTAATCACTTATGAAGCGCACACTCTTCCCGACCCTTTGCGTTGTCGTAACTCTGCTGTTTACCTGCTGTAAGAAAGGCGATACCGGCCCTGCGGGTACTGCCAATGTAATTTACTCTGCATGGTTTACCCCTTCCTCTTACATCAAGGATACCGTGTTTAGTATCTGGGGTTTTAAATACAACCAGGCTGCTCCCGGCATTACTCAAAACATCCTGGATAGCGGTACTGTATTAACCTTCGGTAAGCTATCTGGCTATAATGTTTCTATATGGCCTACAGGACAAGTGTCACAATTACCTATTTCGCTTACTTATGTATCCGGTTCTACAATGACAGATACCTGGTCGGCCCTGGCTACATTGGGTAACCTGCGGATCCGTTTTGTAAATGATAAAAATTACTGGACAGCTATTTCTACTGCTCATTCCTTCAGGTACATCATTATTCCGGGCGGTAAAGCCGGTGCACGTATGGCACAGCGGAGTTATGAAGAGATCTGCAGGGAATACAATATTCCTGAATAGTAGCATCATTCAGATGGCTCGCGGCCGGTGGTAACGCCGGTCGCAGGCATACTCCCGGAGGGGGAAGACATCTACCGGAATTAACCTTCAACAGAACAACATTCAATAATAATCGGCGGGTCTGTTTTTGTGTTAATAGAAAAAGCGGGTTCCGAAAGGAGCCCGCTTTGTTATTATTAAGCTGTTAGCCTGTTATTTAATTATTGGCTGCTACCTGTGCTTTGGGTTCAATGAAATGCTGCTGTATGGCACTGTCAATGAAATAACGTGTAGACAGCTCTGCACCTTTTTTGTTGAGGTGACCACGCGTAGAAAAATAATCGAACTGGTAGTTCAGGTAATGACCGAGGTAAACGAAGTCGAGATTATTGCTCTTGCAGTATTGCTGAAAAGCAGCAATGTTCTTAAGAGAAACCTCCGATGAATCAGCCCTTGTTAAAGGCAGTGTAAACAGTACCGGTTTGATGTTGTTCTGTTTGCAGATCTGCAATATCTTTTTAAAATACTTGTATTCTGTAGCTGCTTTGTCCGCATCATAATCAACCACTACCAATGCACTATCGGTATTGTCATACAGGTGGCCAAAATCATATCTTGATCCGCTGGCGGTATCAAAATCATGTTTCATCATGTGTGTCCAGGTATTGGCCATAGCATGTGGTCCCCAGTAATAATTGTACTCAGCATATTTCCAGAAAGGCACGTAGCGGTCGAAATACCATTTCTTACCGTATTGTTTATAGAAGTCAAATGCCTCATCGTAATTGAGATAAGGCATCATACGGCCATCACCAATATCGGCCAGTAGTTCTGAATTAAGACCTACCGGGTTGTCGATACAGAAGAATAAATATTTAGCCTTGTTCTTATTATGATTAAAATACAGATCGGCCAGTACAGACTGTGTTCCGATAAGGCTGCCATCCAGCGCAATGTTAATGCCTTTAAGGCCCGAGATGCTATCGGCTACGCCAATATCAAAACCCACATAAGCGTGAGAAGCACCCAATACCACGTAATCATAATACTGGTTCTGTTTCTTCAGCGCCCATTGCGTTTTATAAAAATCATCCTGCCTGTACCTGCTGTCATAAAAACTGTTTAACAGGTACGCCGCCACAATGGTAATCACAGCTCCGATGATAAAATAGCGAGGTTTCATATATGACGACGGTTAAAATTGAAAGTATATAAAGCTTTGAGCGTTTTTGAATGAACCAAGGAATGCAAACAGCAGCATCAGGTAGCCATAGGCTGCAAAGCGAAACCAGGCAGACTGATGGAAAAGCTGTTGTACTTTGACATTGCGGTACATTTTTTCAAAGACATAAAAATGTGCCAGCGCTATAAAGCCTACTACAATTGAATATTTAAGTGCCCCGGTAAATGTGGCAAACTGCGCAAAGAAGTTCGTGTAATTGAACAGGCCTTTGATCACGGAAAATGCACTGTCGAATGTTGGAGCTCTGAAGAAGATCCATACAAACTGCAGGAACAGGAATACAAAGAGCTGGCTTAAGGAGTTATTGAGCCACAGCGGTAATTTGCCAAACAGCTTTTTACGCTTCTTTTTGGTAAGGAACTCGTAAGAGCTTGCCACACCGTGCAGTAATCCCCATACAATAAAAGGCCAGCCTGCACCATGCCACAGACCACTGATAAAGAAGGTTATGAACAGGCCAAATACAACGGCCCATTTACCCCAGTCGCGGCGGGCAATTACAATGGGGGTATATAAGTAGTCATTGAACCATGTAGAAAGCGAAATATGCCAGCGGCGCCAGTAATCGGTAATGCTTTTGGCCTGGAAGGGGAAATTGAAGTTCTTCATCAGGGTAAAGCCCATTACTTTGGCTGAACCAAGGGCAATATCTGTATAGCCGGAAAAGTCGCAATAGATCTGGTAGGCAAAGAAGAAGGTGCCCAGGATAACCCACCAGGTGTTATAACCATGTGCCCCGCTGTACAGTTCATCTACCACAATAGATAAGCGGTCGGCCACCACGATCTTTTTAAATAGGCCCCAGCCCATCAGTTGCAGACCGCTCATTACACGGTTGTAATCCCAGGTCATTTTTTCCCTGAACTGGTAAAGAATGTTCTGCGGCCTTTCAATAGGACCGGCAACCAACTGAGGGTAGAACATTACATATAAGGAGTAAATACCAAAATGTCTTTCTGCTTTATGATTACCACGATATACTTCGATAGTATAGCTCATTGCCTGGAAGGTGTGGAATGAAAGACCAATAGGCAATAAGATCCGCAGGTAAGGAATATGATTGGTGCCGCCAAACAGGTTGCACAGCCCTGTTATATTATCGTTGATGAAGTTGTAATATTTAAATATTGCCAGTACTCCTATATTGGCCACAAGGCTCAATATGAGGTATCGCCTTCGCGTAGGAAAGTCTTTGGCCTCTTCTATCTTGATACCTGCGTAGTAATCAATTACAATGGTAAAACCGAGTATCAGGATATACTCTGGTTTAAAGAACATGTAAAAGTAGCAGGAAGCTATCAGCAGCAAGATCCACCGGAAACGGTGGGGCAGTGCAAAATAGAAGGAAGTAACAGCAATAAAGAATATTAAAAAATCAATCGAGTTAAATAACATTGAGTCCTGGTTTGGTAAGGGGCAATATATAAGCGGGGCTGCCGGCGGGCAGCCCACAGATTATTTTAGGCAGCCAGTTTATTGGTGATACTTTGGATCATATCATCAATGCTTTTCCAGGTTTGTATTTCGTAAGACGTAAACTTTACCTTGAAATGCTTTTCAATGCTCACGATCAGTTGTATATGGCTCAGAGAATCCCATTCTTCCACATCTGCTGCAGTAGTTTGTGGTGTCAGAACAATATCGTCATTGTCCAGTACATCAGTAAAGATCTTGTTAAGCTGCTTCAGGATTTCACTTCTTTCCATGTTTGTGGTAATTATTTAGGTTGAATATGTACTTTTTGCTCTGATGAATAATCGTTGATGTTCAGTTGCCACAGGTTGCCTTCGGGTTGAAAGCCCAGTTTCTGGTAATGCTCTTTTACCAGCTCATTCTTTTTGGTAGGGATGTATTCACCTACCAGTTTGGTGAACCCGTGTTGTTTGGCCAGTGCAATGATCGATTGCAGGGTAAATACTTCCATGCCTCTTTTCAATACACGGCAACTCATGATCCAGCTATCAATAAACAGTGTTTGAGCGTCTTTCTTTTCCAAGATAATAAATGCGATCAGACCGTAATCGCCGTACACGTCATTCAATGAGAAAGACAAGGTATAGTGATTGGGCGATTGGGTAATATTGCGGATATCTTCTTCTGTATAGCGGATGGTACGCAGGTTGAACTGGTTGCTGCGTTGTGAAAGCTGCGCAATACGGGGAATGGTAAACTGGTCAAATGCTTTTACCTCGCATTGCATCTGCAGGCTTTCCAGGAATTCGTCCTCATTGGCAAAGCTCTTCTGCAATATGCTGCGTTTGGCTTCTTCCTGGTACTGTTTGGTACGTTGCTCATCTTCTTCTGTAAAGGAGGCAGTTTCAAACAGGTTCAGGCTGCGGATATACTGCAGGTATTCTGAAGGGTCTTCGGGCAGGTTGGGAACGGTAAGTTCCGGAATGCCCTGCTTTACCATTTCACGCTCAAACGGATTATCATCGAGGAATACCATTGAGTCGAAACTGATATTCAGGATGCTCTGTATATAACGGATGTTGTCTACTTTATTTTCCCAATTGGCCACGAATACGGAGATGTCTTCAAGACGTAGCTTCATATCCGGGTGTTTCTCAAAAGGCTCTTTGGCGATGGATTCGGTATTCTTGCTACAAACGGCCACAATGACCCCTCTTTTACGCAGTTCCTTCACCCACATCTGCAGGTCGGTATATACTTTACCGATGCCCAGGTCGCCGATCTGGATACCTTCCAGCCCGTCGTCGCCAATAATGCCTCCCCAGGTAGTATTGTCCAGGTCGAGGATAATACATTTACGGAAAGAGCCGCTGATGGCTTGGATAATATCGTGAACGTTTTTAGCGAGGTAGGGCAGTATGTCGATGCTGTACACCATGTCTGCACTGACATACATTTTAGGATCAAAGGTGTTATCGTATCCCTTTTTAGTAACCAGTGAGGCAAAATCGACCATGAACAGGTTCTTACGCTCATTGCAAAGATCCATCAGGGCCACATTCAGCTTTTTGATCTGGTATAGGAAGGACTGCTTTGTTTTGGTGCCAAAGTTGCCAAATACCGTATCGTTGATCTCGGGGAAGGTATTGATAATAACACGCGCCTTCAGCTGACCGGTGATCTGCTGGTACAACGAATCCATGTAAGCGCATTGGGCTTCAGCAAAAGCCTCTTTATCAGCATTACCTTTTTTATAGAAGTATTTCAGCAGTCGCTCAGAACTGCGGAGAATGATAACGTAATCGGGTTTGTATTCGTACAGCTCGGAGCCCGGGTCAAAGACCTGCAGATCGATCTGGTTATAATCTGCTTCAAATACCTGGTAATTAACGCCGTTTTCAATTCCGTATCCGCGGATGGCCTGGGTAATGAACTGAGAGGCTGAGTCGGACAGAATGGCAATTCTGCAGGATTTAAGATGCTCTGAGGGCTTTTTGAGGTTTTTGTTCAGCGCATTAAAGCTTTTGACATCCGTGACCATATGATAAAAAAGTTCAAAATTATAGTTCAAAAAATCAGCCTGCCAATGCCTTGTTTTTATCCGTAGCGGCGGCTTTTAACCGTTTTTTGTTGTCCGTGATACGGTATAATAACATCACGGCCATAACGTAACAAAGTGGTTATTTATTGGATATTACAGGTAAATTGAATAGCATATGGCGGGCCTGTTGGCTGTAAAGTCGGGATGCCGGACTTTACGGGTTCAGATGCTGTACTGGCTTTGCCTCGCATCCTGCCAGGATGTAGAATGTTTTTTGCAGGAAATGGATTCCAGAGGTTGGGGCCAAAAGTACAAGCAAAAATTGAAAACAGACCCTAAATATCGTAAATCTACCCAAAATTTAAATTTGGCATCATTTTGTTATGACCTCTATCGTTTTTATTATATAATTGCGCTCGTTAGCATTAACACACAAACCCGGAACCCCTTATGAAAAGTAGATCTATCCTGGCTTTATTAGCCCTTGTTCTGTTTCTTGCCTCGTGTAACCGTTACATTACCACCGCAGATGCGGCTAATGGTAAAGCAAGATGTTGGAAGCGTATCCGCTAAGTTTTTATCTGCCACTTTTCTGTACAAAGTCTTTAAGGTAACTACAGGTATTGAATGCTTCTTTGTAAAAAGCGGTAGAAGCATACTGTCTGTTTAGCGTTGTGAAATAGCTATTGCGTTTATCGAAGTCTGATAGCCAGACAGACAGTTGCTTTTTATAATCATCTGCATAGGTGTTTGGCAGAATGCCTGCCTGTTTCTGATCACATTTGGCGGCCATAAAAAGGCTTCTCGCTTTAAAATTGGCATCTCCGCTCAGTTTATAGGCCTGCAGGTAATAGTTTTTAGCCTTCTGAACGCTATAGTAATCACTGGTTTTAGAGCTGGTATCCGAATTGTCCCACTCGCTGCTTCCCCAGCCATACTGAACCATCATCCAGCTATTGCCCCAGTAACTCATATGGTAAAGCCCTTTTGCTATTTCATAGCAAAGACGGGCCATCTGCTCATTGTTTTTGGCTACGTTCAGTTGTTGTTCCAGTTTTAGCATCCTTTGGGTAAATGTGAGCTTGGTATAGCGTACCGTATCCTGTTTGGTAGGAGCGTGCACGTCCAGCAACAGGTCCGCAAAGGGATTGGCTGCCATGTAGGTGTGATAAGGCTCTTTGGCATAATAGTTTGCAGGGATCTTTTTGAACCACTTTTCTGCCTCTGTAAAATTAAAGCGACGCAGCCAGGCAGTACCTGCCACATCATTTACATCTTCTGCCTTAAAGGTAGCACGGCTGATGAGGTACTTTTCGTAAGCGGTGGTGGTTTTGGATTCCATCAGCCTGATGGTTTCTTCCACCTGCTCCGCTGTCAGTTTATTGCGCAGCATATCAAAGCTCTGGGAGTAATACCCCCAACTTTCTTTTACATAATCCGCATTGATCTTGTCGGCCACAGCAATGCAGAACAGGTCGCGCACTTTGTTATTACTGTCCTCATATTTTGCAGACAATACATCAGCAAACAGGCGGCGATAGAACTTTGCATATTCCTGGTCGTCCTTCGCCTTTTTTTCCAGCCATTGAATAGAAGGAAGCAGCTGGGCTTCAAAAGCAGCGTCTATTTTCTGCTGCTGGTTAATGGTAAGCACCAGGTTGGTCATGGCCCATTGGTCTTGTAACTGCTGTGACAGGCTTGCCTTTTTAGCTTCATCCAGTAACTGGCGGCTGGCTGTAAAGTCTTTGCCTATCATTGCAGTGTGTGCAGCAGCCAGCAGGTAAAATCCTTTATTACCGTTTTTGCCGGTAGCGGCAGTTTTGCAGAAACCGCTTAATGCACGTGTATCACGCTGCATATTTTTGAGTGCAGAATCGGGCATGCTGCCATAATAATTATAGAGCCCCCTTTCTGCAACAGAAGACCTCAGGGAAGGGGTAAAGTAATGCTCTTCCTGTTTTTGGATCTCGCGTACGGTCAACAATTGCAGAATAGAGGATGCGGGATAAATGTTATAGATCTGCTGTAGTGCTTTGATCTCGGTTTCATTACTGCCTAGTAAGAACAGTCCCAGCATATTGGCTTTCTCTTCATCATTTTTACAATAGGCAAGACACTCCTTACGACTGTTCTCATCAAATCTTTTTACACACCAGTCGAAGCTCATATAGTTGGATACTTTGCGCACATTGCTTTTGCTGAACAGCTTGCTGAAAATATAAGCAGCTTCTGCATTATGCCCCGTATGCAGCAACGCGCCTGCTCTCAGCGAAACACAGAGATCCTGTAAAACGCTGGGTGTAGTATTGCTCTTTACCAACTCATCATACCAGTTCAAACAATCCTGGTAGCGATGGCTATAATGTGCCAGGCGCAATACCTGGTAGGCATAGCGCAGGCGGATGAAATCTTTTTTGGAAGCATTGTACAACTGCTGTCCATTCTTTATCAGTTTGGCCATTTTTGCACTATCACGCTGAACAGGCTCCCACTCGCTCCAGCTACCGGTAACATCTGGCTCTACCTGTTTGGCGTACATCAGGTAGCCTAATGCTTCCAGGTCTTTCTGGTCCTGGAAAAAGCGCGTCATGCCATTGTTCTTTACAGAATCAGGAGCCGTAAGTGCAGTGCTTTTTTCAATGCTGTTGTAAAGTGCAGCAAGGTCTTTACGTGCGTATTGGTTTACAAACGCACTGGCATCCTGGTCTGTAAACTTATTACCAGCGTAGGGTATCCATTCCGCCGCAGTTACTGTGGCTGTATTAACCGGTTCATCATTTTTATAAAGGAACTCGTAGTTGGTATAATAGAAAGGTTCATAACCCGGCGTACTGCCAAGATTGGTATTGAAGAAAGAAACAAAATAGTCGTAGGGATCAGGTTCGCCACCTGCGCAGCCAATGATGTTGTAAGGAAAGCTGATCAACAGGCCAAGGCTACTGCATGACAGTAAAAATTTTTTCCAGTTCATAAGATGGGTATTTGGTTAATACCAACGAGTCAAGATGAAAGAGCGATACAGTAAAATCCTGCGTCTGCCATTTTTTGCGTAAAGCAGTTGCGGCATCTATGATCTCGTTAAGGTTGCTTGTTTCCGAGCGCAATATATCGCCTTTATTTAACATGTATCCCTTCCATGTAGTGTCTGTTGTAATAAAGAAGCGATTTCCTTTTACCTGTACAAAAGGCTGTCGTTTCAGGGTATCATCAGGGATGGTTTGGATAAGACCACTATAGATATTATTGCGGTATAAAACCTTCCAGTCAAATAACGGAAAGGCTGCATCGAGTGGCAGGGGATAAGTATTCAGGCTGCCGATATATTTTTTCAGTTCATCTGTTTCGAGGATAGAATTTTTAGTAGCGGGATCTTTCAGGTTGCCCATGTTGTAGCACATCAGTAAGCCCCGGTCTACAGGAGGTACGCCTGTTTTGGTACGATACTTACACTGGTAAAGGCGGATGGTGGCAGATAAAATGATCTGCTTATTATTTAAAAGAGGTTGTTCACGCAACCTGCGCAGCAACTTAAAATACTTATCGCGTGTACCTGCTGTCCAGTCACAATCTACTTGTATTTCTTTTGTTGTTAGTGCGTATTGCTCCAGTTGTGCGGATAATAGTTGTGACAGGTTATCTGCTATAGTAAGGATCTTTTCTTCAGGTGTTTGCTGTAATGATTCGTTGGTAATAAATACTACGGGAATAACAGGGATGTGGTGTTGCTGCAGCCATTGCAGGTCTGTTGTATTGATCTGCACTTTAGCCACCGGCATGGCCGTGGTAGTAACCGGGTTCCACAATACATCAAAGAATTTTACATAGAGCTTTTGCGTAGCTGTTTGCTGCAAAGCCTGTTTTTCTGTGTTGCTTAGGGAAAAGGCTGTTTTCCAGTAATAGAATGCACGGTGTACTGTATGCGGCTGTTGACAACCACCTACCAGTATGAGCAAAGCAAAACACAGGTGCGATAATTTCATCATTGAGTGCCAAAAATAAAGTGTAGCAACGATATGTTGCCATTTGTCAATCAGGGACGTTTAGTTGGGTGCTTTAATTCCGGCTGGTGGAGACACCCGCCGGGGAATTTCCGTGGCTGGTGAAGACACCAGCCACTAACGAAATAACGAGCGTTGTCAATCAGCAGAAGCGCTCTTACTGCTTTTTTCGCATAGCAAAAAGTCTCTTTAGCTGGCGATGATGTTTGCATAATGCGTACTTTTAGCGCTCTAAAACACCGGAATGACAGTTCAATTTGGTTATGATAAAAAGCAGGTGATCCAGGCCCTTCGTTATCACTTTATTACCCGCCCTGAAATTAAAATACTGCTGGTACTCATCAATGTATTTGCAATTACCTCAGCTATCTTATTTGCACTGCACAAGATCCAGGCAATTTCTTTCCTGGTATTTTCTTTGTTATGGATGGTGCTGATGCTGGTGATCTGGCGTATTCTTCCCGCCAGCATTTACAAAAAATCATTAACGTTCAGGGATCATTTCATTATGCATTTTACTGATGAGGCTGTAGTGCTGGAAACAGAGCGTGGTGGTAAAGGCTGGTCATGGGATAAGTTCAGTCACTTTGTTGAAAGCCCTTATTTCTTTCACCTGTATTTCGATAGCCGTTCCTTTTTTCTTGTTCCTAAAGATAGTTTTCCCGGTATTCCGGAGTTGCAGGAAGTAAGGCAGTTGTTGAAAGATAAGTTGGGGAAAGGAAAATAGGTTTTAAGTTGTAGGTTATAAGTTATAGGTGCCTATGCGGCGCAAACTATAAAAGCAAAAGGCAGAAAGTACTACTTTCTGCCTTTTGTATTTTTATCCGGTATCTGTCAACCAGTATCCGATGTTTTGTCTTATCAGTGAGATCTATAAAGATCCTGTAATCCGTGATCTAGTCTTTCCACTTCCATTCGCCTGCAATCAGCAATGGTTCTTTCAGGTTGTTGTCCAGTAAGAACTGTTTGGTATCAGCATCGTTTTGGCGTACTGCGGGTAACTGGGGGGCGTTGGCTGTAGCATAGATCATCATACAGCTAAACCTTACCTGGTCTACCATCCATTTTTTATCAATCAGGTCAATACGGTCGCAATCTGCATGATAGCAGCGGAAAATATCGCCGCGCATGGTACCATTAGAAGAAGCTGTAGGGATACCTTCCAGCATAAATGGCTGGTGATCACTGTGCAATCCTGCTCTTCCCGCACCACTGTTATTTTTGAAAGAGGTATCAACAGATTTTATTACTTCACCTACCTGTTTGAAAAATGTTTCAGCTTCCTTTCTGCCACCGGCGCTAAAGCCTGATGCTGCGCCAGACATATCAAAGTTGAAAACATATTTAACCTGGTCAAGTGTTTTGCTCTTCAGCGCCTGTTCTACATACGCATGTGAACCTAACAGACCTTGCTCTTCGCCCATAAACATTACAAACTCAATGGTGCGGTCGCATTGCAGGTTCAGTTTTTTGAAGGTGCGTGCCATATCAAGAATAGAGAAAGAACCAATGCCATTGTCTGTAGCGCCGGTTGCAAGGTCCCAGCTATCCAGGTGACCACCTATTACAATTTTCTCATTAGGGTATTTTTTACCGGGAATGGTAGCAATTACATTTCTTGCTTTGATGGGGCCGCTAAAATTGGTCATGGCAATTCTTGCCTGGTAAGTTTTTTGTTGCAGCAACTCTTTCCACTTCATGCCATCCTCATAAGTGATACATACAGCGGGAATAGGATTGATCTTACCTGTAACAGAAGCTGTTCCTGTAAGCAGGATGCCACCTTGTACACTATTAAAAAGGATAATGCCTTTTGCTCCGTATTTGATAGCCAGCGCCGTTTTTTCTGAGCGGTGCAGGTTGCGGGCTCCCTGGCTGTTGGGCAACAAACCTAATGCTGCAAATACAATTTTGCCAGTTGCCTTACCGGGGTTTTTCAGGTAGTCATCTTCCAGTCCATTACCCATATCCACCATTTCCAGTGTTTCATCCACTTTAACGGGTGAATGGGCCAGTGCTACAGATTTAATAGTAGTAGCCTGTTTATCAGCAGTATTAATGAATTCTACCTGTATGGTATTACGGGCCCAGCTTTCTACTTCAAAAGGCTGGAATTTGAGATTGGTATAGCCATAGGATTTCAACAGATCATACGCGTACTGTTCTGCTTTTTTCCCGTTCTCAGAACCTGTAAGGCGATGACCGATGGTTTGCGAAGCATCGCGCAGGGTTTCGTAGGCGCGTGAATTGGCGTTTACTTCGTTGTTGATCTTTTCAAAAACCGGTTGATTGGAATCCTGTGCCATTGCTGCGGTACTGCATAAACCAACAGCAGCAGCCAGCAGAAATTTGTTAGATAGTATCATAGCATCATGTTGAATTTGGATGGAATGCTTAAAAGTAGCGATAAAAAAAGAAGTAGGCTTACCGTTCAGCGAAAACGTAAACTCCTGTATTCACTTTATTATTTCTTATTATTCATTGGGTGTTTGTAATTAAAAAAGAGGTTCGCCCTTAGCGGGAAAACCTCTCACCAATCGCTATAATGGAAGGGTATAGCGCGCTGTTTTAGCGGATTGTGCACTTCAATAGTAAGCGCATACTTATTTTTTTGACCTCATATTCCTTAAGCTCACTGGCCTGTGTTTTTTCGTAAAAGATTGGCGTATCTATCAGTGTTTTCAGGTATAATACTTCCTGTTTGTTCTCTGTTACAGAGGCCAGTGAAATGTCTTGTGGCATTGCTGGCAGGGTGAGTGATTCGCTCCATGCCTGGTGTGTTTTTTGTTTAAATACCGGTAATCCATCTGCATAGGCAAAATAGGAGGCCTCCAGTACTTCGCCCCCATCAGAGATCAATAGGGTTAAGCCGGCAAATAAGCCAATGGCTGTCTGGATAAAAATATCATTGTCCTGCCTGCAGGCAAACGTATTTGCCGGAATATCATCCAGTTTTCTGCGCCCTGCATTCATTATTTCGATGGTATAATCGGTAACAATGCCCGGGTCTGCGTTGTCGGACGACTGTTCCGGTGCCAGCTGTTCATTCAGTTTGACATACAGATCATGGTATTCGCTGATGATTGAACTGTTCCATACCACTCTTGCCACACTATCTGCAGAATGTTCTGCATTACTGAAAGGGGAGATCAACTTTCTGCTCATACACTACAGGTAAATAGATTTACTGATTTTTTTAATGGTACAATACGCCAGTGTAAGGAAAACGGAAAAGCACAGGATCATTCCCCAGGCGTATTTGTATTGAACAGGGTGACAAAGTATTTCAATGATATCGGTAACAAGGTGAAAGGGATTGGTAAGTACATCCCAGCTATTAAAACGCAGGTAACGGCCTATATAAATTCCCAACGCATTGAGCCACATAATGGGATAGATGAACAGCAGCTCGTATTTAGCAGAGACATGTACCTGGATCATTTTTTCCATCTGCCTTACAGACAGGATGCCTATTATCAATCCATTCCAGGCAAATGACAGGATCATTGCCAGGTCGAACCAGAACGGTACAGAATAAAAATTACCAAGGTGAAAGAGGTCGGTTAGTATGTAAAAGGAGTTCGGGATGAACAGCAGCCACACTATGAAAACAACTGCAAACCTCAATTTGTTGACAATCCAGGCTGGCCGTTGCTGCAGCCAGTTGGTAAGTACATAGGGAATATAGGCAAGAACAAGGTTCCAGATCAGGAACCCGAACAGCATGTTGCCGGTATATGCGATCCTTGCTGCCACCATCAGTACGCTGAATGCCATAGAGGCAGTCAGCAACCTGTCCGTTTCGCTCCGCAGAAAGATCCATCTGTTGAATGCTAATTGTTTAACGAGGTTTTTCATGTGAGGTAAATGATTTTTGGTATAAAGATGATTAACCCTGTAACCAAGGCAGTGATCGCTGCCACCAGTACTGCTCCAGCCGCCATATCTTTAATCAGCTTTATTTGCGGATGCTGTTGCGTAGAAATGAAATCCATCATTTTTTCAATGCAGGTATTCAGTATTTCTGTTACCCATACAAAGCCTATAACACCTATGATAGCAATAAACTCTGTTTTGCTGATCCGCAACCAGATGGACACTGCTATTGCCGTAAACGTTGCAGCCAGGTGCACCCATGCATTGTGTTCACTTTGTACAAAGCTGCCGATGCCACGGAAAGCATATCCAAAGCTTTTGACCCTTGCATTGACTGAAAACTTTTGTTTTTCCATATACAACTACCTTGATTAGCTTCTGTTAAAAATTACATAAAAGCCAGCCTGTATTATTTTAGGCTTTCCAGGAATCTACGCCGTTCTTCATTATCTGCGTACAACTGTTTTAAAGACCGCCGGAAAATATATATTGCTGCCATCATGCCAACCAGGGTTGATGAAAGGATAAGACAATAGAATCCATCATCAAACAGATTTTGTGAAAAAGCCGCCTGAATAACAACCATGTAAAACAATACAATCACCACGGATAAGCAGAAGCCAAGCCACACGATACGGGCGGGGGAAGTATAAGGTAGTTGTACGGAAATTCTGACTAGTACGTTGGTTAATGGTAGTATCGGAATGGCAAAAACAATACCAAGCACAAACAGTATCAGGAAGAGCAATAGCCCCACGACCTCCCCGCACAGCAATGCTCCTGTTCCTGTTATTACTGCATTCAGTAAAACCGTCATAAACCATATCCGGAGGCTAACGGAGAACGAACTCATAACAAAGGGTTTAATGTATAACGGATATTGGTTTTTTACTAAGGTATTGCCTGGTACGCTCGTCGGCATAGTTCCATGATAACCAGGAGAGTTGCTGCTGTTTCTCAATAAAATGGCTTTCGCGTTTACGTAGCTGGTCTACATAGCAGGTGGTACATGCTCCTTCGGTGCCCGGTTGTATGGGTTTATCGCGTTGCACTGTATCCTGCCGTTGTTGTAAGGCATCTATATTCTTATCCAGTAAAGGCAGGGCTTTATCAGACAGGGAAAGCAGGAAGGGAACATCGAGTTCAATGGTGTCCTTGTGTCTCAGGTTATAGCCTGCAATCAGCTCGTCCCAGTGAATGGCAGATGCCAGTACCAGTACGGTAACCCCCGTCCATGCATTTACCCTTAACAGGAAATAAGTGGTTTTTTGCTGCCATATTTTTACAAACATGGTGATCAGTCCCGCCAGTACCATCAGTAAGAAAAATAGCACACCGATACGTTTATAAGCCAGCCCTGAACGGCTGATGTAATAGTAATCACGTATGAATACTGATACTACCAGCAAAAGGTTCTGGATGATCCATGCTGCGGCCCCGTATTTCAACCATTTGTTGCGTTTGTAAAAATTGAGGTTGCCTTTGAAGAAGAACAATAATACAGCCATAGCAAGGATGATGGACAAGATCAATAACTCTGCTCCCTGGTGTACCATTTTGTAGGCAGGCTCATTAATACGATAGCTTGCGTTGAACCACAGGTAGCTGATGTCAATCGTATTGATCACTGCCAGTAGCAGGTTTAATAGTACAAGACTGATGAAGCCGATGGTGTTTTCATTTTTTAAAGCCATCATGCCATCCGTTAGTTTGCCCATTATAATTTTAGAGAGTTGGTAAAAGGGGCGTAACCTTCTTTTCATACGTACACGTTGTAACTCGTCGGTATGTGTTACATCCTTGTTAGAGAAATAATTGACCCTGCTTTTCAGTAATATGGTTGCAGTGAGGTAAAGCCCCAGCAACAGGAATAAAATACGTTGCCATGCAAAAATGCTGCTGAGCTTAATAAAGAACTGTTCAAGATACCAGCCCATTTTACTGGCAATCTCCTGGAAAATGCTGTTGGCAGCAAGATAGATAACAAAGAATATAAACAACAACAGCATAGGCAGTATAGCAAACCTGATAAGTTTACCTACAGAACCCTTTCTCATTTTTACAGGTTTCAGGTATTGCAATTGTTCTGTAAATGAAGCTGCACAGAAAATAACGTTGAGTAAAACAGAGCCTCCTGCAAACCATGCCGATTTATGGACATATTCTGTAAAAGCGGTCAGTAAAAGTAGTGTTGTGATAAAGGCAATTTTGCTAAGCATTGTGTTATGAACAATAACCATTGCAAGGCAAATGAGATGGCCGACCAATAGCCATCTCACCGTAGTATTTTGCCTTGCCTGCGGGTACAAAAGGGAAAGGGCGAAAAGAAGGAATGCATCAAACAGAACAGTATTGATGCCCAGTTTCTCCTGCCAGAATACAAGATTGAACAAAACTGCTCCGGCAGTAATAAGTGTGAGGTAAATAATATTTTTCTTCATGGTTTTATATGCGATTGGTTAATAACAGGGTTAAAAAGTGGCTGCCGTTTTCTGCACCAACGGCAGCCTTTTTTCCTTTGTGATAGCAGCACGAGCGGCACAGGCAACAAAACAAACTGCTTTCAAAGAGTGAATTCTTCTGAAGGATATGCGATTATGCTATTGCGGGGAAAGGGGTAAGCGGGTCGTTGTTCTTCCGTTCTCCGGAAACCTTTGAAAGGATGCTTTCCAGTACCGGAAGCATATTGTTTAATCCTTTTGTTTTGATAATGAAGTTCCAGAGGGGCTCGAATTTTTTCCACCCACCGGCATATGTAAAATGCTTGATGGCATGTTTTAATGTATCGTGTGAGCAACTGGCTTTCCAGATATTTTTCCAGGAATAAAAGGAGTGGTAAGCCCAGTCATAACCGGCTTTTAATTCATCAGCCGTCAGGCCAACAGTTTTATAGACCACCTGTCTTGTATCGTAGAGGTCCCAGTTCTGGTGCAGCAGCCGGCCATCCTGCTGCATTTGCTGATACAGTCTTGTACCGGGATAAGGCGTAAGAATATGAAAGGTAGCCGTGGTAAGCCCGTTTTTGACTGACCAGTCCACTGTTCTTTTGAAAACATCTTTATCATCATCATCTAACCCAAATACAAAGCTCCCGTTGATCATAATGCCGAGGTCGTGAAGACGGCGGATGGCCTGCACATAATCCTTACCCAGGTTCTGCTTTTTATTGCTTTGCGCCAGGTTATTGTTGCTAAGTGTTTCAAACCCGATGAACACGCTTCTTAATCCGGCCTCGGCTGCTTTTTCAATAAGATTGCCCCGTAATATAGCATCAATGGTAGAAGCTCCCTGGAACACACGGTTCATGCCTTTCATTCCATCAAATAAAGCAGAAGAGAATTTCTGGTTGCCCAGCAGGTGATCATCCAGGAAGTAAAGGTGTTTGCCGGGAAGGCGATCGATCTCTGCCAGTGCAGCATCTGCACGCTGCGTATAGAATGATCTGCCGCCTTCAAAAAAAGCATCTTTATAGCAGAAATCACAATGATGGGGGCAACCTCTTGATACTACAATAGAGTTAGGTACCAGGTAAAGGTGACGTTTGATCAGGTCTCTGCGGATGGGCGGAATATCTTCAATATTCCTCTTGTTATTGATATAAAGTTTCTTTGGGCATCTATTACGGAAGTCATTCAGAAATGCCGGGAAGGTATCTTCTCCCGGACCTATAAACAGGCTGTCAGCATGTGGTATTGCTTCTTCCGGAAGGGAGGATACATGCAAGCCTCCCAAACACACGTAAGCTCCTTTCGCACGATAATGATCTGCCAGTTGATAAGCCCTGAAAGCATTGGTAATGTAAACCTGGATAATAACAAGATCAGGATTGTCATCTATCTGCAGGGTTTCCACATGCTCATCCTGCAGTTCTATGTCATCGTTCGGTGAACAATAAGCTGCCAGTGTTGCCAGACCCAATGGAGGGAACAGGGAGTACTTAATAGGCCGCCAGTAAGGGCTTTTTGCCTCAGTAAGTGCCGGAAGGATCATTTTGATCTTCATACGAAGGAGGTTGTGGTAGGTAAGGGATATCAGAATGAAAAATCCTCTGCATGCGCATGTTCGCTACCCATTCTGTGTAGCGGTTTGTATTGAGAAGCAACGGCGAATGTGCAGGAAAGAAAAGCGCTGATGAAGAGAAGATAGAGTTCGTGAAACTCACTGCCCATAGTAAATGCAAACACAAGGAAGGTGGCAATGGTACATAGAGAGCCGGAGATCAGTACAATCCAGAACAGCCACATGCCTGTGATAATATACCGGCAGCAGGCATTGATAACGAGTAACAATACCAGGGCAACAGGGAAGGCGTAAATAGCGCCATACAATGTTCCGAAAATAAGGAGCAGGTCAGCGTCGTGCTGAAAAGCAGGAGTATTGGTAAGTATAATGGTTCCTGCAATAGTGTTGATCGCAACAGCGATGATCCAGAGTTTAAATACAACCCACAGTTGTTGTCTAAAAGAAGTCATAGTTTTTATTTTTTAAAAGTACTTTGAAATTCAAAGTGTAAAGGCAAAAAAAATTTACTTTATTCCCTTGATCATGCTTTCAAGGGCTTGAATATGTTCTTTGAAAGCTTTTTCACCGGCTTTGGTAATTGAGTAGGTAGTATTGGTTTTACGGCCAATAAATCCTTTATGTACTTTAATAAAGCCATTCTCTTCAAGCGTTACCAGGTGAGAAGCAAGGTTACCGTCTGTTACTTCCATCATCTTTTTGAGATCATTAAAATTCACTTCCTCATTCACCACCAGGATGCTCATTACACCCAGGCGAATGCGGCTGTCAAAAATTTTATTGAGATGTTCAATCGGATTCTTCATGCTCGTGTTTTAGCTGGTCCGTTCATATTTCCACCACATCAGTGTGCCGTACACAATATGCAAAATTCCAAAACCAGCAGCCCAAAAATACAAACCATCATTACTGGCCCACAGATTAATTATACCCAATATTAATTGACCATAGCCCAGGTATCGTATCTCACCCAAAGTATACTTTGAAGCATTTACCAGTGCGAGGCCATAAAAGATAAGACACCCAGGTGCAACCAGTTCAAAATAACCATATTCCATAGCACGGTAAATGAATAACGCTCCTACAGTCATTGGTAAAATGGTATTCCAGGCAAGACGCTGAACGGTTCTGTCCCAGATGGGGGTATTGTTACGCCTGCTACGTGCATAGGTAAACAGGAATGCAGAAACAAAAGCAGCTATAAAAGTGATCAGGGCAATCCATAGCAGAGAGCCGATCAGGGATTGTGGAGCTACCACAGCGGAAATAAGATCCCTGCTATGGCGGGCGCTTTCATCATAATGATGCAGCCTGTAGTGTGCAGCCCATGCCCCGCCAAGGGCACAGATGCCGGCACTGATGCCGCTCCATCCACTTAATGAGATAAAACGTGATGACCTTTCCATCATCCGTTTAATGTCTTTTAAGGCTTCCAGCGATTGGTGTTGGCTATCCATATAAAGCACTTTGCAATACAAAGCAAAGGTTATTTCACGGAATAAACAAGCCCCTGTAGATCTTTTTCTGAAAAATATTCCTGCTCTTAGTCATCATCAAAGAACAGAACCGGAATAAAAGATGATTTTCAGACTATAGTAAAAGTATTTACTGCTAATTTTAAGCAGCAACTATAGCATCATTAAATATGTAAAATCCTGATATGAGAAGATCATTTCTGCTGGCATTATCAATATTATCTTTTTTAATTATGAATGCACAAACACCAGAGCAAAAGCTTAAAGAGAAGAATATTACACTGCCTGTTGTTTCACAACCTGTAGCTAATTATGTGAATGTAGTACGTACCGGTAACCTGTTATTTCTTTCAGGCAAGGGGCCTGTAAAACCCGACGGTACATATGTTACCGGTAAATTGGGTAAAGAGCTGACCATTGAGCAGGGGTATGAAGCTGCGAGGCTTACAGCATTGCAGCACCTGGCTGTATTGAAGGCAGAATTGGGTGATCTCAGTAAAGTAAAGCGTGTTGTGAAAGTATTGGGAATGGTGAATTGCGAGAATGACTTTAAAGATCAGCCAAAAGTGATCAATGGGTATTCTGACTTCATGGTTGAAATATTCGGAGAGAAAGGCAAGCATGCACGCTCAGCCATAGGTGTTAATGCTTTACCCATGAATACTTCGGTGGAAGTAGAAGTGATAGTAGAGGTAGAAAATTAGAAACGACGAATAAGTAATTAGATACTTTCAGTGGCCTGTAAGATGATCTTGCAGGCTTTTTTTATTTCTTTAGTGGTAATTGATAACGGTGGCGCAAGACGTAAGCATTGTGGAGCAAACAGAAACCAATCTGTCAACACTGCTTCTTTGGCTGCAATGCAGGCGTCGATGATCTTTTTATTGGTTTCAAAACTGTCAAACTCTACAGCCATCAATAACCCTGTTGAACGCACAGCTTTGATCTTAGGGTGTTGCAACAGTTTATGAAAGAGCTTTTCTTTTTTGCGTACAGACTCGATCATTTCTTCATCCAGTAATGCCTTTAATGCTGCAAGTCCTGCGGCACAGCAAACCGGGTGACCCCCAAACGTTGTAATATGTCCTAATACGGGATTCTCTGTCAGTGCACTCATGATCTTCCTGTCGGCTACGAAGGCGCCTAAGGGCATGCCCCCACCCAGTGCTTTGCCTAACAAAACAATATCGGGCACCACACCCCATTGTTCAAAGGCCCAAAGGGTACCTGTTCTGCCGAAACCGGTCTGTATTTCATCCAGGATCAATAGGGTGCCGGTTTCATTACATCTTTCACGGAGTGCCTGCATCCATTCAGGTGTTGGCGCATACACACCGCGTTCGCCCTGTACGGATTCAGCAATTACACAGGCTGTTTGCTCTGTAATGGCATCAATGGTATCATAATCATTGTATTCAAGATGCTCTATTCCGGGCAATAGCGGACGGAAGGCATTACGCCAGGTTTCATCGCCCATAATGCTCAGTGCTCCCTGGGTAGAACCATGGTAGCTTTGGTTGAATGCAATGATCTGTGTACGGCCCGTAACGCGCTTAGCCAGTTTCATCGCTCCTTCTACTGCTTCGGCGCCAGAGTTGGTGAAGTAAACAGAGTTAAGGGTAGTGGGCATGTGCTCAGCCAGCTTTTTTGCATACATCACCTGTGGAGTTTCCACTATCTCTCCATACACCAGGATATGCAGGTAATTGTCCAGTTGTTTTTTGATAGCATGGATCACCCTGGGGTGTCTGTGCCCGACATTACAAACGCTGATGCCTGCGATCAGGTCGATGTACTCTTTGTCTGACGCATCCCATAATTTACTTCCTTTTGCTTTTACAATTTCCAATGCAAGTGGTGCAGCAGATGTTTGTGCTACGTGCTGAAGAAATAACTGGCGTTGATTCATATTACCGCAATTACAAATGCAAAGAACGCCAATTCCGGGGAATAACGGATATTTGTGAAAGTAGTGAAACCAGGAATGAGGAATAAGGAATTAGAACGTGAAGTGCCGGAAGTACGAAATCAGAAGTACGAAGTACGGAAGGCTGAATTTCGTATGGCAAGAGCTGAGTTTGAATACCTGAAACCTGTATCCTGTAATTTGTAACTTCTTCAGAGTTCCCGTAACCAGAAATTCATAAATCACAATGCCAGTTATTTTACACGTAGACGGAGTTTATCCCGCTTTTGGTGAGAATTGTTTTATTGCTCCCAATGCTACTATTGTTGGTGATGTAGTAATGGGTGATGATTGCAGTGTTTGGTTTAATGCTGTGGTTCGTGGCGATGTAAACAGTATCCGTATGGGTAATAAAGTGAATATACAGGATGGTGCTGTTATCCATTGTACTTACCAGCGTACACAGGCTATTATCGGTAATAATGTTTCAATAGGTCATAATGCGTTAGTGCATGGGTGTACGGTACATGATAATGTGCTCATTGGTATGGGCGCTATTGTTATGGATAATGCTGAGATCGGCAGTAATTCCATTATAGCCGCCGGTGCGGTAGTACTGGAAGGAACCAAAGTACCGCCTGGAACCATTTATGCTGGTGTACCCGCCAAAAAGGTAAAAGATATTGACGAAAGTCATATTCAGGGTGAAATCAACAGAATAGCAAACAATTACGTGAGGTATGCCGACTGGTTTCGCGATCAGGTAAACCCGGAAAAAAGTTAACGGTATTGCAACTACCGGATAATATCTTTAGATTTAAAGGCGTTTTGTCCGTAGAAACCAATATTTATGAAATCAGTCCGTCATATCGTACTTGCTACAGCCGGCGCTCTGCTGGTAATTTCCCTTCATTCCTGTAGTTTATTTGGTCCGAAATACGGATGTCCGAGCAATGGTAAAAATGTTGGGGCGGAACGGATATTAAGCGGTGAAAAAGTACCGAAGGCAAGGAAGTTCAAAGCATAAAATCCGGTAGAACTTAACAGGTTCGTACCTTTTTGATAACATCCCTAAATCCGTTTCGTATGAGTCTAAACTTACGTACTGACTTCGGCTGCACCGAAGCGATCATTGATGATGACTGCGGACTGAAGCGTTTTTACGAAGTAGCCAACATCCTCACCGACGATCTTGAGATCCGTTTCACTCAAAAAGAAGATGATTTCGACACGCTTACCTGGAACTTCTTGTACAAAGGCCACATTTTAACCTTGTACTACAACATCTACACTGGTATTTCAATTTATCCCCACAAATTCCGGGAGGCTTTAAGAAATGATAATGATGCGGTGATCGAGATCGCTAATTATCTTGAAAAGCAGTTGGTAGTAAACGGAGCGCGAACGTTTATTTCCTGATACAAGTCCGGAAGAGAATATCGAATGTCGAATACTGAATTTCGAAAGAAAGGCGCAAGATTCAAGAAACAAGGCACAAGAAAGTACAGTTGATAAGTTGACAAGTTGATAGGTTAACAAGGAATAGGAACCAGGAATTAGGTATTGGGCGTTAGCCATGAGCGGATGCAAGTAGGCAATTGTTAAAGAATCCATTCACTATTGACCATTGACTATTCACTCGTTTTTGCCACTCACGACTCACGATCTGTTATACTGTAACCAATATTCGGTAACTGGCATCCGGTAACCTGCTTTGCAGGGGCCTCTAATAATTCTTGTCATCAATTGTAGCCAGTATGGAGCAATAGCTAATGTATCTTTCCGCACTTATATGGCCCTCTTCGAGGGCTTTTTTTATGGCACAACCCGGCTCATACAGGTGCAGGCAATTATTGAACTGGCAATCGTTTATCAGTGCTGCCATTTCAGGATAATAGTGCGATAACTCCTGTCGGGGAATGTCTACAATGCCAAACTCACGCACTCCGGGTGTATCAATAACACTGCCGCCGAAAGGAAGATCAAACATTTCAGCAAATGTGGTAGTATGCAAACCTTTACCACTCCATGAACTTACATCCTGTGTTTTTAAGGCAAGGTCGGGGAATAGGGTATTGATGAACGTAGACTTGCCAACTCCGGAATGACCACTTATCAGGGTGGTCTTATCTTTCAGTAATGATTTAAGTTCTTCTACCCCCTGTTGCTGTTGGAGGCTTGTAAGTACTACTTTATAACCAACGGCAGTATAGATGTCGTTCAGCTCTTCAAACAGCTCAGTTTCTTTTTTACGATACAGATCAGCTTTGTTGAATACAATGATCGCTGGCACGTGGTATGCTTCGCAGGTTACCAGGAAACGATCAATGAAGCCATTGGATGTTTTAGGCTCACGCAGGGTGGCGAATAATAAGGATTGATCCAGGTTGGCTGCTACAATATGATGCTGATGTTTGTTGGCAGGCGATTGCCTGTTGATATAGTTTCTGCGATTGTGTATTTCTGTAATGATAGCAGTATTCTCTGTTTCATTCTCAAGTTCTACCTCTACTTCGTCACCTACAGCAATGGGGTTGGTGGAGGTGATATTGTCAATTTTGAACACCCCTTTGATACGGGCATTCATCATTTTACCGGCTTCGGTCTTTATACTGTACCAGCTACCGGTAGATTTATATACAATGGCTCTCATTATTTTGTAAAAGTAAGCCACAGATGGCAGAGATGAACACAGATAAGCTCAGAAAATCAGCCGTTTCTGAGATCACGGATTGTACGATCCGTGGCGATTGCTTACAGTAATCTTTTGGACGGGCATACGCAGTTGGTAAGCCACAGATGGCACGGATGAACACAGATGATTTTAGAACGCTTATACTCCGGGCGCTCCCGGACAAAATTTATCAATAATTCCACCTTACCGCCAGAGGTCTTCTGCTTTCAGTGGAAAGCCGGTCTTAATGATATTGGTTCGCATAAAAGTGACCTGACCGATAGCATCTGTGTAAATCTGTGTGATCCGTGGCAATTGCTTAAGGGGTGGGCAGGATATACATAGTATGTAAGCCACAGATGGCACGGATGAACACAGATAGTTTTAGAAGATCAGCTGCTTGTGTTTCTGGCGTTCGCAGGCAAAATTTATTAATAATTCTACCTTGCCGCCAGAGGTCTTCTTCTTTCAGCAGAAAGTCAGTCTTCATGATATGGATTTGCATAAAAGTGACCTGACCGATAGCATCTGTGTAAATCTGTGTGATCCGTGGCGATTGATTACAGTAATCTTTTGGACGGGCATACGCAGTATGTAAGCCACAGATGGCACGGATGAGCACAGATAGTTTTAGAAGATCAGCCGCTTATATTCCAGGCGCTCCCGGGCAAAATTTATCAATAGGCCCACCTTACAGCCGGAGATCTTCAGGTAATTCAGTGTTTGGGAGATATGTGCATTGGATAACCCGGCTTCTGCAGCTTTTATTTCGAGTATAATATTGTTGTACACAACGAAGTCGGCAAAGAATGTATGTGGTAAAACGACTCCCTTGTATTCCACCCTGTATTCCCTTTCACGACAATAGCAGATGTCCCTTTGTCTTAGTTCCCACTCAATAGCGTCTTTATAGACAATTTCGAGAAAGCCATGCCCTAATACACGATGAACTTCCATACATAGCCCGAGGGTATTATAGGATTCTTCTTTCAGCGGAAAGTCGGTCATAATGATATTGGTTTGCATGAAAGTAACTTAACCAATAGCATCTGTGTAAATCTGTGTGATCTGTGGCTATTACTTACGGGAATTTTTTGAACAGGGTATAACGCAGTGCTATTTCCAGTAAAAGGAAGATAAAGGCTGCAATAGCAAAAGGAAAGAATTTCTCCGTATAGCGTTTCAGGGCTGTTACTTCGATCCTGGACTTTTCCAGTTTATCGATTTCGTTGTAAATGCCTTTCAATGAATTGTTGTCACGTGCGCGGAAATATAAACCACCTGTTTCGTCTGCAATAGAACGAAGCAATGGTTCATTGATATTTACCTTCTGTGGTCTTGTGGTAGTACCGTCAACAGGAACTTCTGCATATCCTTCAGAGCCTACGCCAATAGTGTAGACGCGTATGCCATAAGTTTTGGCCATTTCTTTTGCTGCCAGCGGGTCAATACGGCCTCCCTGGTCCTCACCATCTGTAAGCAGGATAACAATACGCGTCTTTGTTTTGGAATCCCTCAGCCTTTCTACGCTGATGCCAAGGCCATCACCAATGGCAGTGCCATCTTCCAGTACACCGCGTTGAATATTGTAGATCTGGGTCTTTAATACGTTCTGATCGGTGGTAAGCGGTACCAGCGTAAAGCTTTCACCGGAGAAGATCACTACCCCGATCCTGTCGGTAGCACGTTGCTCCACGAATTCGGCAGCTACCTGTTTGGCGGCTTCCAACCGGTTGGGTGTAAAGTCCTGTGCCAGCATACTACCGCTCACATCAAGACAAAGAATGATGTCAATTCCCTGGCCGGATTTCAACTCTTCGTCATTGCGGTGTTGAGGACGGGCCAGCGCGATAATGAGCGAGCTGATAGCCAGTAAGCGTAAAACAAAAAGTGCATGACGCAAAGTGGCTTTCCATGAATTGTTCTTGCGGTACTGCACTAATGATGAAACTTTTATTGCTCCTTGCTGGCGATCACTTTTCTTCAGGTACCAATAGATCATCAGTGGGAGTAATGCAAAAAGTGCAAATACCCATTTATATGCGAACGTTATATTTTGAAACCAGTTGTATAACAAGGTTGCTATGTATTATTTAGTGTTGTGATAGCTGATTGGATAATGTTGAAGTTCTTTTCATTATCCTCCGCGCCGGGTGTATAACGGGCAAACTTTACAAAATCAGCCACGTGTAATGCTTCTGCCAGTTGCTTATACGATTTGTCGTCCAGCAGCGAACGTCTTAACTGTTGTATCAGCTCATCATTTGTTTTCTCAAGCGAGGCTATATTCAGCTTGCGTGCAATAAACTGGCGCAGGATATTGTTGAGCTTTGTATAATAAGCCTTCTCTTCACCCTGCACATCCCATCCTTTTTTACGCAGCTCGCTCATTGCCTGCATAGCCTCCTCGTAAGGAGTTAATTTTATAACAGGAACATCTGGCTCTGTACGGCGCTTTTTCAGGATGCGTAGTGTCAGAATAACAATGGCCCCTATCAGCAAAACACCGCCTGCTATTATCCAGGGAAGATATTTCTCCAGTTTTGAAGGTGGTACATCTTCTATCTCTTTAATATCGTGGTAGTCCTGCGACAGGTCAGCAGGTGTATAAGATACCGTAATGCCCAGTGAATCCGTGTAATAAGATTTGTCATTGGCATGCAGCTCCAGTTGCGGCAATTGCCAGTAGCCGGAGTCATAACTGGTGATGATAACTATTTGTTCCAGTTTTTTTCCGTCAATACCGTCAACGGTATCTATTTTCCCTTTGCTGATAAATTCAAAGTGAGGGAGGGAGTCGAGCTGGAACCATGTAATGGGTTCTCCCAAAGGTACATGGGCATCCAGCGTAAGGCGAATGGAATCGCCAATAAGTATCTTGTCTCTGTCAACAAAGGCTTTTACCAGTACCTGTGCATCCAGTGCCATTGAGATCAGTAACAGCCCGCAGCAAAAAACAATATGTGGTATGATTTTCTTCTTCATGCTATCGGTTACGCCCGACAAAAAATTTCTGTAATATTTTTACATAGTCATCATCTGTACGCACGTGTAATAACTCGCAGCCTGCTTTAAGGAAAGCGGTTTTACAATAATCAGTATGTCCAAAAAAGTCAGACTGGTATTGCTTGCGTACTAAAAAGTCACTGGTATCAACCCAGGTACTGTTACCTGTTTCTGCATCCTCTACCTGCAACAGGCCGGCATTCGGTAGCTCCATATCCATTTTGTCGTACACCTTAATGCCGATCATGTCATGCTTTTTACCGGCAGCTTTCAGGGTATTCTCAAATGAACTGTCAATGAAATCACTTAGCAGGAACACAATGCTTTTCTGGCGTACAGAATTGTTGAGTCTCTGCAGCGCCACATCCAGCTTAGTGCCTTTATTGCGTGGCTGGATAGTAAGCAGTTCACGCACAATGTACAGTACGTGATCTCTTCCCTTTTTAGGAGCAATGTATTTTTCAACTACATCACTGAAAAAGATAATGCCTACTTTGTCATTGTTGCTCATGGCGGAAAAAGCCAGCACAGCAGCTATCTCTGTTACAAGATCTCTTTTGCGGGCTACGGTAGTGCCAAATAAAGAACTGGCGCTGATATCTACCATGAACAGAACCGTGAGTTCACGTTCTTCTTCAAACAGTTTGCTGAACGGGTGGTTGAAGCGGGCAGATACGTTCCAGTCAATAAAACGGGTGTCGTCACCCGCCTGGTATTCGCGCACTTCTTTGAACAACATACCACGGCCCTTGAAGGCACTATGATATTCGCCTGTAAACAGGTGGCGGGTGAGCTTTTTACTTTTGATCTCCAGCTCCCGTACTTTCTTTAATATGTCTGCAGTCGTTGTCATTAAGGAACCTGTACTACACGTAAAACTTCGTCAATAATATTTTCAGCACGTACGTTTTCGGCTTCCGCCTCGTAGCTCATACCAATACGATGACGCAATACATCTTTTGAAATGCTGCGTACATCCTCAGGAATTACAAAGCCACGTTTGTTAAGGAAAGCCTGTGCTTTGGCCGCCAGTGCCAGGTTGATGCTTGCCCTGGGCGAACCACCATACACGATGAGTGGTTTCAGTTTTTCCAGTTTGTATTTTTCAGGGAAGCGGGTAGCAAATACGATATCGAGAATATAATTTTCAACCTTTTCATCCATGTACACCTGGCGCACAAGATCACGGGCCTGCAACACTTCCTGCATCGCCACTACGCGGCTTACTTCAGGTTGTTTAATGCCCTGCACGTTCTGGCGTATGATCAGTTGTTCTTCTTCTTTGGTAGGATAGTCAACAATTACTTTCATGATGAAACGATCCTGCTGAGCTTCCGGCAATGGGTAAGTGCCTTCCTGTTCCAAAGGGTTTTGTGTGGCCAGTACCAGGAAGGGTTCATCCAGTTTGTAAGTAGTATCGCCGATAGTTACCTGGCGCTCCTGCATGGCTTCCAGCAAGGCGCTCTGCACTTTTGCCGGTGCCCTGTTAATTTCATCGGCCAGGATAAAATTGGCGAAGATGGGGCCTTTACGAACAATGAATTCGTTTTTAGGCTGATTATAGATCATTGTACCAATTACGTCGGCCGGTAACAGGTCCGGTGTAAATTGGATACGGCTGAATTTAGCATGTACTGCCTGTGCCAGTGATTTAATGGCAAGTGTTTTCGCAAGTCCGGGTACACCTTCCAGCAACACGTGGCCATTGCTCAGTAAACCGATCAGCAGCCTGTCGAGCATGGAATGCTGGCCCACAATTACCCGGGCTGTCTCGTCGCGCAGACGGTCAATAAAAACACCGTGATATTGTATTTTTTCGTTGAGCTGGCGAATGTCATCGGCTGTTAACAGCATAGAACGAGTTTAGTATGAACGATTGAAAATCAAGTTATGAAAATACGAACAAAGCTGTATCAAGATGCTTGCCAACATGATAAAAATGCTAAAAAAAGGGGTATATAATCCGCTGTGGGCAATAAAAAACCGTCCCTGTAGTTAAAGATTGATGGTCCTTTTACCTATTAACCACTATCTATGAAAAAAATACTACTCTCTGCTTCACTTTTTGCATTGATGGCGCACCTCAGTTTTTGTAAAAAAAGCAGCTCCGGTGAAAGTGCTTCCAATACCGAATTAATTACCAGCGCTACCTGGAAATTTGATAATGCGTGGCTGGATACTGATAAAGATGGCAAAGCTGATTCGCCTATTCCTTCTATTTACCTTAAAAGCTGCCAAACGGATAACCAGGTAACACTGGTGGCGGGTGGCACAGGTTCTCTGGATGAAGGAGCTTCAAAATGTAGTGTAGATGATCCGCAAACCAATAGTTTCACCTGGTCATTTAAGGATAATGAAGCCACTATCAATCTTTCTACCGCAATTATTGCAGGTGTAGAAGGCGATATTAAGATCACTGCATTGACGGAAACCAAACTGCAATTGCAGAAAGAAGTTACTTACGCAGGATTATCACAATCAGTGAATGTGATATTGGATCTGAAACATTAGGAGGAGTGAGTGGTGAGTTGTGAGTAGCGAAAACGAGTGAATCGTGAATCGGCAGACGGCAATCGGCAATATCGTGAAACGTCAAACGTGAAGACGTTACCGGATACAAGATGCCGGATACCAGATCGTGAGTGGCGAAAACGAGTGAATAGTCAATGGTCAATAGTGAATGGATTCTTTAACAATTGTCTACTTGCATCTGCTCATGGCTAACGCCCAATACCTAATTCCCAATTCCTGGCTCTTATTCCTTGTTAACCTATCAACTTGTCAACTCATCAACTGTACTTCCTTGTGCCTTGAACCTTGTCCCTTCCTTCGATATTCAATATTTCCTTTCCGGACCTACATTGTTATCAGCAAGTTGCAATCATCAGCGACTAACTTATAACCTACAACCTAATACTTATAACTGCCTTTAGGAAAGATACTTCGCTACAATCGGCAACCTTCTACCCACGCCAAAAGCTTTGCTGCTTACGCGGATGATGGGACAGAACTGATTGCGTTTGTACTCATTGGTGTTCACCAGTTTCAATACACGTTTTACCAGCGCTTCATCAATACCCATTTCGATGATCTCGCGGGGGCCTTGTCTTCTTTCAATGTATTGATATAGTACTTTATCCAATACGGCATAGTCAGGTAAACTATCGCTGTCTTTCTGATTAGGCCTTAATTCAGCAGAAGGTGCTTTGGTGATAATATTTTCAGGAATGATCTCTCCGTTGCGGTTAATATATCGTGCCAGCGCATATACCTGCATTTTGTATACATCTCCCAATACACTTAAGCCACCGGCCATATCTCCGTACAAAGTACCGTAGCCTGTTGCCAGTTCACTTTTATTGGATGTATTGAGCAGGATATAACCAAACTTATTGGCAATAGACATTAGCAGGTTGCCGCGTGAACGGCTTTGCAGATTCTCTTCAGCCAGTCCGAAAGGCAGGTCCCCAAAAACGGGTTTCAGGGTAGACATGAATGAATCATACACATTGCCAATGGGTACAATGTCGTAAGGATTGCCGAGGTTTTTACTGAGCTGTTCTGCATCCGATACTGAATGGGAAGATGAGAAGGCGGAAGGCATCAGGATGGCACGCACATTGTCTTTGCCCAATGCTTCACAGGCCAGTGCTACGACTACTGCGCTGTCAATACCACCGGATGAACCGAGTATTGCTTTAGAAAAACCCATCTTGCGGAAATAGTCACGTATGCCCAGCAGTAAGGCTTCATATATTTCACGGATGTTCTTTTCTGCTGTGAGGTAATCTATTATTTTTTCAGGGTCGCTTACTTTGGCTACGCGCATCTCGCGGTTAAAATCTGTAGCCTGTAATTTGGGTACAGACATAGAGCGGGCAGACAGACTTTCAATCTTTTTGTTTTTATCAGTTGCTGTTACCGCTACATCATCAGTATCAACAATAGCGAAGTCTTCTTCAAAGTACTTCATCTCTTTCACCAGTTGGCCTGCTGCATTCATCACCAGGCTGCCGCCGTCAAATATGATCTCCGTTTGCGCGCCTATTGCATTGCAATAGAACATGGGCAGGTTGTATTTCAAAACATTGGCGCGTATGATCTCTTTGCGGTCATCATCATGATCATAATCGAAAGGTGATGCCGAAATGTTGATCATAAGATCCGGCTGCTGCTCTATCAGCATATCCATCGGGCACACTTTGTATAATGGATTATCGCCCAGGTTCCAGATATCTTCACAAATGGTAAGGGCAATGGTATGCCCTTTAAATGGAATTACTTTCCATTCGCTGCTGGGTTCAAAATAGCGGTCCTCATCAAAAACATCGTAGGTAGGCAGTAATGTTTTATGAGCTATAGCCTGTACCTGTTTATCATACAGGAACCATGCAGCGTTGAAGAGGTCTTTGCCTTCGGGTGCAGGGTTGCGGTGAGGGCTTCCGATGATAACGCCAATAGTATCGGCCTGCTCTTTAATGATGTCGATAGCCTTATAGCATTCGTTGATGAAATCGGTAAACTCCATAAAATCGCGTGGGGGATAACCACAAATGCTCAGTTCTGAAAACACCACAAGGTCAGCCTTCCTTGATTTGGCATATTGTATAGCGCCAATGATCTTACGGGTATTATCCTCAAAATTTCCGATTTGATAATTCTGCTGTGCTAAGGCTATCTTCATATAGCGAATTTACATCAACTACGGTTAATTAACGAAAGCACATAATGAACAACATATAAAACTTTATATATGGCTATATTTTACATTTGTATTAACAACATAAATTAACTTATACCGTTTGTTCAGCATGAAAAGAGTCGTATTAATACTGGCTGCCGTTGCAGTACTGGCAGGCTGTCAATCGAAGAAGACGCCTGATGTTTCAGGCATCCAGGTTTCATTACAGGTACAGCGTTTTGAACAGGATTTCTTTGCTCTTGATACCAACAATATTTCAGCAGGTCTGCAGCAACTGCAAGGGAAGTACCCTACGTTTCTGCCCGACTTCCTGCACGGCATTATGGAACTGCCTCCTGTTACAGATACAAGTGTACAGGTGCAGCAATTACTGCGTCGCTTTATTGCTGATTACCGTGCTGTAAAAGCTGCGGCAGACAAGGGTGTTGATATGGCTCCTGTAGAGAAACAGGTAAAGCGTGGACTGCAGTTTGTAAAATATTATTTCCCGGCATATAAGCTGCCTGCCAAACTGGTAACCTTTATAGGGCCTATGGAAGGGTATAGTGATATCCTTACACAGGATGCGCTGGCAGTAGGGCTGCAATTGCATCTTGGAAAGGATGCCGCTTTGTACACCAGTACCACAGGACAGGAGTTTTTCCCATTGTATGTTTCCCGCAAATTCACACCTGATTATATCGTTGTGAACTGTATGAAGAATATCATCAATGATATTGCTCCTGTTAAGTATGTCAATCAGCCGCTGGCAGAGCAGATGGTGGAAGAAGGGAAACGCATGTATGTACTGGATAAGCTGTTGCCGGAAACACCTGATACCTTGAAAATTGGCTACACTGCACGCCAGCTGAAATGGAGTAAGGAGTTTGAAGGAAAGATCTGGAATTTCTTTCTTACCAATAACCTGCTGATGACGAATGAGCCTGCACTGATAAAGGATTATATGAACGAATCGCCTCACACCAATACACTTGGCGATGATTCTCCCGGCTTTATTGGTTTGTTTATCGGTTGGCAGATCGTAAATAAGTATATGGAGAAACACAGTGATCTTTCACTGGCTGAGGTATTAAGAACAGATGCACGAAGGATCTTTGAGGAAAGTAAGTATAAGCCTAATTAGTGGATCGTGAATCGGCAGACGGCAATTGTGAAACGTGAAAAGTCAAACGTGAAAGGTCGCTACCGGATGCAGGATCGTGAAGCGCGGATGGCTAAATTGTTTGATGGCGCAATGGTTATCAGTGATAACAATCAAGCCGCATTCTCGCGCCAGAGTTAGCGAAGCGCTCTGGTGTTTACTATATCAACCCGGACTTAGTCCGGATTAGTGAAGCAAACATCCACATGGAATAGTATTCAAGATCAGCAGCTGGTCACTGCTGAATACCGGATGGTTGAATTGTTTGATGGCGCAATGGTTATCAGCGATAACAATCAAGCCATAAAACCATCAAGCTACTTCTCAATAAAGTAACGTATTCATTTCAAGGCAATAAAGAAAGGCGGCGATCACCAGGGTGATCGCCGCCTTTCTTATGTGATAATGTTTGTATGAATTAGAAGTCTACACCCATTGCAAAGTACAGGATGGGTTTGCCTCTGAAGAGGCCGTTCATTTCCCAGCCACTGTCTAAGCGCAGGAAGTAACCCAGCAGGGTACTGCGAACACCAAAACCATAACCACCTGCAAAAGGACCAATACCACCGGCCTTCACTTTTACAATAGTAGATCCGTTGTCATTGGGGTATTCAGCTTCCGGACGCCTGATGTTTTTGATACCATTCCAGGCGCTTCCCAGGTCAATGAACTGTGTTACCTGGAAGTTGCGGAGGAATGCATTGTTGATAGGGCGGTTCAGCAGTGTAGTAAATACCGGTAAACGGAACTCACTGTTCAACACTACTGCATTATTACCATTGGCAACGTTCTGATTGAAACCACGAAGGTTCACTGCCAGTGACTGGTAGTAGTAATCTACGTTATAATCAGGCAATGGTTTTTCGTTGTATTTGGGGAACATCCAACTGTCCACACCACCCAGGTAGTAAATGATCTTCTGGTTGCCCCAGGAGAAATCACCTGCTGCACGACCAGCCCAGATAAAGTTGCGGTAGATGGGATAGTAATATCTGCCGTCAAAGCCAAAGTTGAAGGAGAGCTTACCGGGTTTGGCATCACCATAAGAAGGTTTGTTGATCTGGGTGTTGAAGTCCATATAGAATTTATACTTCAAACCATTCCAGATATTGGTAGCCTTCATGATAGAATTGTCATATACATACTCCAGTCTTGAAACAGAGAAGGTCTGTTTATTGAACGTAGGAGTTTTAAGTGAGGTAGTATCGAAGTACTGACCCCTGATAACGATCTTATCAGTACGGATACCGGTTGAAAAACGCAGGCTGCGTACTTTATCGAACGGATATTTCAGGTTGATCTGGTACAGGTTGGTGTACATCTTACCCTCGTACGGTATCTGTGCATTGATGCCTGTAACGTTGCCGATATCTGTTTTACGATAGTACACCAATGAGTAGTCAATACGTTTTTTAAGATAGTCAACACGAGCATACCACTCGCCGCCGCCATCAAACAGTGATTGGTTCACAGGCAGGAAAACACTCGTTCCTGTATTGCCAATGCTGGCTGCACCACCGCCACCACCAATAAGTGGTAAACGCAGTGCACCGGTAAAGCGGATATCTTCAAACAGATCGAAAATAGAGGCTTTCAGCATACCATTGAATGCGCCGCCACTTTGCAATTGAATGGGCAATGCGCCGGTATAGGGTTGATAGCGGGTTACAAGGATATCGTTATTGAAACCACCGGAAAGGTTGTCTACAGAGAATTTGAGCTTATAATCAAACAGCTTGGCCTTTTTCAATACAGATTCCTCCTCAGCAGGAGCTGCTACCTGTACGGGTGGGGCGCTTACGCCCGGTGCCGGCGGTGCAGCAGCCGGTTTGCTGCTATCTTTCTTCTCCTTCTCAAAACCTGTTTCAAAAATATCGTTCAGGTGTTTGGCCGAAGGTTCCTGCGGAGCCTGTATTTCCTGACCGGCAGATTGCTGTGCATCAATGATCGTTCTGCGACGGTAATCAGTTGGTTTGGGATTCACGTTCCTGCGTTGCAGGGCGTTTTCATCTACTTTCAGTTTGTACAGCAGTTTCAGGTTGCCTTCACCGCGTACCTCGCTCACCATACCATTGTCACCGGCAATCTTTGTTTCCAGCAAACCGCTCTGGTAGTTGGTAATAGGGAATACATAAGCAGAGTCGTTGGTTACAGAAAATGCAAACAAGGAATCCGGCTCTGTTTTACCCCATGCTTTCAAAGTAGAGTCCAGTTCGTTCTTATCAGGATTGCGTAATACCTGGTCGCCTACAAGGAACACGCTGTCCAGTCCGGCCCGGCGGGTAGTAAAGAAACCTGCATAGCGGTTGGCGATACCGGTTTCATCACTCACAAAGGTGAAGTGGGAGGTGTTGTATTGCATCGGATAACGCGCATCAGAGAATTTCATATTACTGAGCTGCGTGATCTGGCGAAACTCACTTTTATTGTAAATATCTGTCAGGAAGATGTTGAACCTGGTAGAAGGAACAGCAGTATCCCTTCCCAATACAGTACCATTGGGCCTGTTTGAAGAGAAGATGATACCTGATTTGCTGGGGAACGATACAAACGTAGCGTCCAGGTCAGCATAAATATCATTGGTTACCTGCTCGTAAGAATCTTTATCGATCTTATAGATAAAGATATCCGGCTGGCCTTTACGCACGGCACTCAGCAGCAGGGTATTGGCATCCAGCATAAACTGCATGCTCTGGATCTGTTCAAAATGATCAATGTTCTGCTTAATGGGTTTGTAATGCTTCACCATGTCGTACACAAACAGCTTCACTTTGCCTTCGGACCAGTAAATACAGGCAAGCCTTGTGCCTTTGCCATCCCATGCAAGCAACGGATAGTTAGGGTTTACCTCGTTCTCATTTACACGAACACCTGTTCTCAGCAATACCCTTCTGTCAACAAAGTTCTCATACAATACCACCTGGTACTGCCCTTTAATGTATTCCACTACAGCGTAGGTCTGGCTGCGGGGAGCGGGGTTAGGTGTAAAGCGGATATAATCCCTGTTCTTGGTTACTTCTTCAGTAACCGCCATGCCGCCTTTGGGGAAGTTTTTACGGCTGCGGATGTCTTTGTAATACTTTTCCTCGTTCTCCGCCATGAAGTCGCTCAACACATCTTTAAACTTCTTTTTGCAGATGCGTTGTGCTGCATTGTTCAGGTTGCGGTACACACGGGCCAGGTATAAAAAGTAAGTAACGTTCTCTTTTTTATATTTCTCGGCTATATAGTGCCAGAAGGCATGACCAGCCAGGTTAGGCTTTTCAAAAGCGAAGTGATAGAAGTTTTTGTAGCTGCCGGAAAGCAGGGCCAGTTTCAACTGGTCGTCCAGTTCAGTGCTCCAGGGCTCGGCCACATATTCAATGTATCCATCAACCAGCCATTTGGGAAGATCCAGTAATGCCTGGTTGGTTGCAAACTCCCCCAGGTCATCGCCAAATAAAATGTTTTCAACCAACACACGTGCAATACCCTGGCGTACCTGTTTGCGCAGATGCGAATGATCGCCATCGAAATACACGATCATTTTATTGTTCACCAGCTTGGTGATGCCACCGGTAGTTTGCCAGTCGAGACTGAGGCCGATGTTGGATTGCTCCAATTCATTAAAGTGATTGTAAATAACGATGTTAGCGCGGCGTTGCAGGCCATATTCAACAAATTGTTCGATGCCCGGCAGTTCTTTTTCCGCTATCTGGGTTACGTAGTTGGCAATTGTTTTACCGTCTTCGTAGAAGTATGTATTGAAATTGGTAGTCTGGTAATATTGCCATTTGAATTTACGGAACTGAACACGGTTTTTTCCAAACTCTACAGTATTCACCTGTGCGGATGTATAGAAATGCAGAAACAACGTGGCTGTCAGCAGAAAAAAAACTTTTGTCTTTGCCCTAATCTGTTGATATTGCATAGAATGTGTGAATGAGATTTTAAAGTTATAACAATCCGTATTACCGGTAAAATTCTATTTCCCTCCGATTATGTTCACAATTAAGCAGTTCGTATTTAGTCCCATCCAGGAAAATACATACGTGTTATACAATGAAACCGGCGATTGCATCATCATTGATCCGGGTTGTTATTTTGGTAATGAACGCAATGAATTAAAAGAATTTATACAGGAAACCGGTTTAACGCCTAAATATTTGTTAAATACCCATTGTCACCTCGACCATGTGTTTGGCAATAAGTTTATCAACGCTACTTACGGTCTGATACCTCATGTGCACGAAAAAGAAGTGCCGGTATTGGCGCGTGCAGCAGAAGCAGGCATAAGCTGGGGGATGCCGTTTGATAATTACCAGGGCGACCTTATCTTTTTACGCGAAGGAGATACTATAAGGTTGGGTGAAGATGAACTGGAAATATTGTTTGTGCCCGGACATTCTCCCGGAAGTGTTGCTTTTTACTGTGTGGCGCAAAAATTTATCATTGGCGGCGATGTACTGTTTTACCGCAGTATCGGCCGTACAGATCTGCCAGGCGGCGATTTTGAAACACTGATCAATAGCATCCGCACTCAACTTTTTGTATTACCCGACGACATCACTGTATATCCCGGTCATGGCCCTGAAACCACCATCGGCTACGAAAAAAACAACAACCCGTTCTTAACGGGAAGGGAAATGATGTAAGAAATGCTGAATATAGGTTGTAGGTTATAAGTTGTACGTTATAAGTTTGAAACGTTCGGTTTATACCTGCATTTCTGATTGCTGTCAGTTCCAGGTCGCCGGAGGGAATTTTTACAAAAAGTAATCAGTACGTGCTATAGGTTTGATATGCTGTTTAATACCTGACTCTCTATCCCTTCTTTCTTGTGCCTTTCCTTCCTCATTCCTTATTCCAAATTCCTCATTTCTCATTCCTGTTCCCCCTTGTGCCTTTAACCTATAACTTAAAACTTATAACCTGCTTTACAGGTATTTCCCTATATACGGCAGCTTCTGAAATTCCTTTTTTTCTACGCGCAGTACAAATAAGCCATAGGCGCCGGTGAGTACGGTGGCCAGTGTAAGACTGAACCAGGTGGAAGGCCAGATCCTTGTAAGTCCGTGGTGAACGAAATACAGTACGGCAACTATTACCATATAGGCTACCAGCTTTTTCCTGGCATACGGTACACGATAGTTCTTCTGTCCCCAGATGTAGGAGATCACCATCATAGTGCCATAGCAGATAAATGTAGCCCAGGCACAGGCCATATAGCTGAAATAAGGGATAAACAGGTAATTGATCAGTAAGGTCAGTGCAGCGCCGATCAAAGTAATATAAGCCCCTGCAGATGTTTTCTGCGAGAGCTTGTACCAGATAGACAGGTTAATATAAATGCCCAGGAAAATATTGGCAAATAGCAGGATGGGTACCACCTTCAAACCTTCCCACATAGAAGTATCCCTGATGAATTGTTTCCATATATCGAGATACAGTGCTACTACCAGGAACATGAATGTAAGGGTGAGCACAAAGAATTTCATTACACGGGCATAGGTGCGGGGTGCATCTTCCTGCACGGAATTGCGGAAGAAAAATGGTTCAGCTCCCATGCGGAATGCCTGGATGAACAGCGAAATAAGAATGGATAATTTATAGCAGGCACTGTACACGCCCACTTCGTACTTGGCAGCTTCCGGACTGGCTACGGGCGCCAGCCATTGCAGCATTATCCTGTCAAAGGTCTCATTGATCATACCTGCAAAGCCGGCAATAGTAAGCGGCAGGGAATACAGGATGATCTCCTTCCACATCGGGAATTTGAACTTCCATTTGAAGGAAAGGAACTCTTTTGACACGGCCAGTAACTGGAATACAGACTGAACTACATTGGCAATAAGCACATAGCCTACGCCAAAATCTTTTTTATAGATGATCAGTAAAACGCTGTTAGGGTGCTTTTTCAGCAATTCAGGACATACGCTCAGGAAGAAGTAAACAACGCTGATGTTCAGCAAAATGCCGACAATGCGGATCAGCGCAAACTTTCTCGGACGCCCCTCATAACGCAGCTTGGCAAAAGGAAGTGCCGATAAAGCATCGAAGGCAATAATTAAGATACTGAGGATGATGTATTGCGGATACTGCTGGCTATCAATAATGGCTGCCAGCGATTTGTAAGAGACCAGTAACAGCAGGCTGAGTACTACCGTAGTGCTGATAAGTGAGGTCAGCAGCATATCATAGATATCGTCCTTAAACTCCTGCCGTTGCAGGTAGCGGAAATAGGTAGTTTCAAAGCTGAATATGAATAGCGTATTCAGAAAGGGAATAAGGGCATAAATCAGGCTCATTTCACCATAAGACACCGTTCCTTTGAACTTTAAGGTCAGGTAAGGTGTTAGCATGTAAAAGAGAAATCTTGCTAAAATGGAACTTGCTCCGTACCAGATTGTTTGTCCCGCTAATTTTTTTATGCCACTCAAGGAAAATAAATTTGTAAAATTTTTTCAAAATTAAGGGTTACCCGTCACGAATGACAGGGATTAACAGTCTTTAATACCCCGTAATGTATCATTATTTTAATAAAAATAACAACCATGAACCCCAGACTATCCTTGCTGCTGCTGATCTCGCTATGTACAATAACCAATATTTTCGCTCAATCCAGGGCATCGGAAGGTAAGGTTGACTACCAGGGCAAAAAGACTGCCGCAATTATTGAAGTGCCTTATGCTTCTGATGTAGTAGAAGATGCAATTAAGGAAAATATGGCCGCCCGTGGCATCAAAGGTACCAGCACCCGTGGTTTTACGGTGTATCGCAATAGCAAAGTAACGCACGATCGTGATGAACAGGGTGATTTTTATTTTAAAGTAGAACGCAAAAGCCGCAAGGATAAAGATGTGTCAATTGTATCGCTGATTGTTGGTCGCCCGGGCGAGAACATTGGTGTACGTACAGAAACTGACGACCATTACCTGCAGGAAGGAAAATCTTTTCTCAACGATATACTTCCTTCTGTAGAAGCTTACAAGCTGGAAGTAGATATTAAAGAGCAGGATGAATCCGTAACAACTGCCAATAAAAAATTACAGTCGCTCATAAAGGATTCTGTTGACCTGGATGCCAAGATAAAGGGGCTGCAACAGAAAATGGAAGAGAATAAAACTGCCCGCCAGGCCCAGTCTGAAGAGATCGTTAAACAACAGGGTGTGCTGGACGCAATGAGAGGCAGAAGAAAAAAGAAAGATTAGTTAATAGCGCTTATCTCTGATATCAGTAAAGTTTGTTTCGTACGCCGGTGTTTTGCAAAAAGCACCGGCTTTTTTATTGTTCCGGTTGCCCGGGTACAGGCCGCCGCCTGCAAACAAGAAATTTATTTCCCTGGTATATCAACCCGAATCCAGCAATACCTGCTTGCCGCAATTCTGCGTCCTTTGTACAACCTCACCTCTTTGCGTGCAACTTACCCTGGTATTAACGAATGCTCTATTTCCAGACATCAGTCCCCAACAAACAGGTCTTAAGTATTTACTGAACGGCTTCGTCGCAAACGACCTTATACTTTGAACCTTATACCTTAAACCAACCCCACGCTTACTCAGCCGCTTCGTAGCAAAAGACCTTGAACCTTGAACTTTATACTTTAAGCCCCGCTCCTCATACACTACCGTAGATGGCTGTATAGTTTCATACTCGATGTCTTTACGAAACCCCACTTCTTCAAGGTATTTCCATAATGAGGTGGTAATGGCTGCACCATCCTGCTCACCGGCTTTAATCAGCAGGGTTACAATGCCAGTCATGGTGCGGTAGAGGGAATGTAATTTCCAGCCTTCAGGAAGTTGATTGTATACGGCTGCAGCGAGTGAAGAGGCGCTGCCCAGCCGTCCTGCAGATCTCATAGTATTCTTAAAACAGGCAGCCCGTTTTACCTTTTCTCCGGTTAGCGAGCTCCTGGTACGTATGAGGTATTCTCCATTGAGCATGTAAAGGGTAAGCGCCCTGCGCTTCATGGTTCCTATCCAGGCATTTTCAGGAACCGGTTCTTTCTTCTTGTTTCTCATGGGCAAGCGATTTTATCACGGATAATGCTTCTTAAAGGTAAATACTTAGACCGATCCATCCATTACGGCCAACCCTAACCGGTGCTACTGGTACGTACACAATGTTTTAAGCAGCTGACATTTAACAAAATACTGGCTATTGGCCGGGATTTGCAGGGCCCTGCTTATACCCTGAGAGGGGTTTTATTCGGTATTGCTTCGGTATTGGTCCGTATTTCCTTCGGTATTTATTCGCCCTAAGAGCGCAGAAATTAAGGGTTTGGTACGGACGAAGTATGGGTTAAGCAAGGAGTTGGTAGCAGGTAGGGCATAACGCGAAACGCTTAATGCAATGCAGGGGTTGATAGGTTTAAAAGTTAACAAGTTGACAAGGGGTAAGCTGGTCCGGCTTTAGCCGGTGGGGAAGGCGTGGCACGGTTATGAGGCGCCGTTTGATATGTAGCCGGATGCTGCAACCGTGCCACGCCTTTATTCCCGGGCGGTATCCGGCTTTAGCCGGTAGGCGGATGTTGTTTGTTGGAGGGAGATTTGAGTCATTGCCCTGCCCTTTAGGGTGGAGGGAAAGCGCAGGTTTGCAGGGATTGGAAGTCAACCAGCGGATGTTAGTGTATTAAAGCTCCGGAGGAGCTACCTGTTTATAGAGAATCAATTTTGCGAAGGCATTCAGCTCCGGTAGGAGCCACGACACGCGTATTATGATCTATTTCTATAAACAGGAGGCCACGCTGTGGCACTTTCTTAATTCGTGTAACGGTTATGGGATGTTGACCGATAAGTAGCCGGATGCCGCAATCGTACCATGCCTTTATTCCTCGGGTAACATTAAACCCGAAACTCTAAACCCGAAACGGTTACTGTTGTTCAGAAAAGCGTTTATCGTTCAGGAGGGTGGAGTCGGTGAGTGTGCGTAAGAACATGTAGAGATAGAATTTATCGTTCTTCGTAAGTGGTATTTTGTTTTTCAGCAGGCTATCCAGCGTAGGACTGGCCTGGATGCCGTTGCTATAATGGTCCAGTACCTGGCTGATGCCGATAAAGCGACCATCATGCCCATAGGGGAAAGTAAGGTTGATATTACGCAGGGTAGGTACTTTGAATTTCAGGGAATCAGCCTTGTTGTTGGTAATACGCATCCGGCCATAATCTTTTAATGTAGGGTCCACCGGCAAGCCATTGTTGCGATAACTGTTGTCGGTAAACAACGGCTCTGTATGACAGGCATTACAGTTTACTTTAAAGATCTCATAGCCCTTTTGCTCATCGGGATTAAAGCTTACTTCGCCCCGTTTCATTTTATCATACCTGGAATTGGCAGAAGTAATAGATACTACAAACTGTGTTAGTGCCCACAGCATGCGTTGGCTGTTGATGGTATTATCTCCAAAAGCAGCTTTGAACATTTTTTTATACTCATCATCCTTCTTCAGCTTGGTGATGATATTACTGAGGTCCTCTGCCATTTCATTAGGAGCAGTAATGGGAGCCAGCGGCTGTACTTCAAGATTATTAATGCCACCATCCCAATGGAAGTTGGTACCCCAGGCCATGTTGAAAATGCCGGGTGCATTGCGGGTGGTAAACTGGTTATTGAAACCGTGACTCAGGTTGTGCTCAAAATTGGCAAAGCCTGCAAACTGCTGGTGACAGGAGCCGCAGGGAAAATTGCCGTCTTTTGACAGGCGTCCGTCGTAAAATAATTTACGGCCCAGTGCAAAACCTTCTTCAGTAAGTGGGTTGTTTGAAAAATTATATTTCGGTTGGGGAAATCCTGCCGGTACGGTAAACCTGATGGGATGAGTGATGGTTATTTCGGTAGTGCCGGCAACATCATCTTTTTTACAGGCATCAACAATGATGATACCTAATACTCCGCTCAGCAATATCCTTATGGTCCATACCAGCGTCATATTTTATTCATCCTTGACTTCTGTAATGGTAAACATTTTTGAATAGTTCTCTGCGATCTGTGTAGCCAGTGTTCCCGGCGTCATACAAGTAGGATTAACGCTGATCTTAACATCATGCGGATTATAGAACCAGGCATTTACATCGGCAACAATATCGATCTGGGCAGTTTTGCCGCCTTTCAGGTCCATTATCTCAGAGAACGGCATCAATAAAGTTACCTTTCTTAAAGCACTTTCGCCTTGTTTAAAACCACCGATGTGATACTCAAACATTTGTCCTGCTGCAGTAGAGGAGGGAGAGGTGCCTTCCAGTTTGGCCATAATGTAGCCGGTGCTCCATGTCCAGAACATGCCCTGTGTAGGGTCCAGTGCACCGGTTTGGGCGCCGCTTACATTGCGGGCACTATCAACACCAATGGTAAAGGCTATACGGTTGTATTTGAACGGTAGTACGGCTACTTTCACCTGCGATGAAGCAGAATCAGCACAATTCACCAGGAAATAATCGTTCTTATTGGCCTGGTACACCCTGCCGGAGTCTGTATTGATAAACTCTACGCCGTGAATGTAGAACTTGAATGTTTTAACAGTATACGATTCGTTGAAGTAATTGGTATAAGGTTTTCCAAATTCAAGCGCATTGGTATCGTAGTCCACAACGGCTTTAAAGTTCAGGATAACATTATAAGGTTGCTCGGGTACTGCATCAAAATGAAGTTCACGCTGGCAGGAAAGAATAGCAATAAAGGCAAGGAGCATGATCGGTATTGCCAGCAGTCGTTTGCGCCTCGTGTACAGCGGTAGCAGAAGTTTCATAGATATCTGGTTTAGGTTAATCATGGTGATAGCGCACCTTCTGCCGGTTCTGTTTTTGCTGCGAACTCTTCTTTTTAGATTCGAGTCGCCGTTCTTTAACGGCTTTTCCGGGTTTGGTAGCTATCCGCTTTACTGGAACTTTTACTGCCTGTTCCAGCAACAGGTTCATTTTTCCAATTACTGAAGCCTTGTTTTCCAACTGGCTTCTGAAAGTCTGGCTCTTTACCTGCAAAAACCCTTCCGGATTTAATTTGTCGGCCAGTTTTTCCAATACGATCTTTTTTTGCTGAGGTGTAAGGATCAATGAGTTGTCTATATGAAAATATCCTTCCACCATGGTTTCCACCTTGTTTACGTTCTGTCCTCCCTTTCCTCCGCTACGGGCTGTTTTAAACCGTATTTCTTTTGAAACATCTATCTTCATAGCTCAAAGTTACTACTACGCGTACTGATTATGAGCAAATTGCTGCTGCGGCGTAGTATTATTACCTTACAATCTTATTAACGCGCAACATGCGGGCAATAGTACAAAGGGTAACACATGCCGGGGTTACCATCGATAATAATTTACGTTCGTCCATAGGCAAGGGTTTGCTGGTATTGGTAGGCATTGAAGATGCAGATACGCCGGAAGATATTGCCTGGCTCAGCAGTAAGATCGTGAACCTGCGGATCTTTAATGATGCCAACGGGGTTATGAATGTGTCGGTAAAAGAAGACGAGGGCGATATTTTACTAGTCAGCCAGTTTACCCTGCATGCCTCTACCAAAAAAGGTAATCGACCTTCTTATCTCAAAGCCAGTAAGCCGGATATTGCTATACCCCTGTATGAAAAGATGATAGCACAGTTACAAGCAGACCTGGGTAAAAACATTTATACCGGTGAGTTTGGCGCCGATATGAAAGTAGCGTTGCTGAACGATGGTCCCGTGACGATCATTATTGATACGAAGAATAAGGAATAATGTGCGGGGGAATTTGAAAATTTGAAAATGGGAGATCGTGAGGCAGGTTACCGGTTGCCAGTTACCGGATGCTGGTTTCCGGATACCAGATACTGGATACAGGAAACGAAAAGGCGTGTTCAGCTACAAACCTATAACTTACAACTTATAACCTACAACCTGTATTCAGCCTTATTTATAACTTACAACTTACAACATGGAAATCTCCATTCGTGAAGCACAGCAACAGGTAGATCACTGGATAAAAACAGTGGGCGTTCGTTATTTCAGCGAGCTGACCAATATGGCGATCCTTACTGAAGAAGTGGGTGAACTGGCAAGACTGATGGCCCGCAAATACGGAGACCAGTCTTTCAAAGAAAGCGATAAAGGGCGAGACCTGGGTGATGAGATGGCCGATGTGTTGTGGGTGCTGATCTGTCTTGCCAACCAGACAGGTGTAGATCTTACGGAAGCATTGCAGAAAAACTTTGAAAAAAAGAATATCCGCGATGCCAATCGGCACAAGGAAAATGAAAAGCTTCAATAAGGTTGATAAAACTGCGGCCTTATCAACCTTGTAATATAGTAAGTGACCTTACCTGCTTTTCAGTATGGTATTGATCTTATAGATAGCTCCACCAATACCTACTACCAGCATAATGATACCCCATGTATGGGCAAGACTGCCAGCCTCGCGGGTACTTATTTTGATAATACCACTGATGATAAAATAAACGGAGAGTAGAACTGAGAGGAAACCCATATTGCCTTCTGATTTCCGGGCGCGTTGCAGGCTTGATTCAATTTCTTCCTGCGAGTAGTGTTGTTCAGCAAGACTTTTGCGTATTTCGTCGTTGGTGAAGCCGGCAGCCTGCTGCTTGTCCACTTCTGCACGAAGTTTTTCATGGTTTGTCATACGGTACGATAGATTAAGGCTTAAAAATAACCGTCGCTTTTATAAACTGCAAGTTTTTTACTGTATTAGTTTAATTCTCAATTCATTTTAGCCGTTAAAAAAAACAATTTAGCCATTAAAGCATCCAATTATTTCAACATCAGTTTATATTTGTGGCCTTATGGCAACAGATAATAACAGGTTTCAGTCAATTATATCGCATTGTAAAGAGTATGGATTTATTTTCCAATCGAGTGAAATTTATGATGGTTTAAGTGCTGTATATGACTACGGCCAATGGGGTAGCGAACTGAAAAGGAATATCCGCGACTACTGGTGGAAGAGCATGACGCAGATGCATGAGAACATCGTGGGTATCGACGCTGCCATTTTTATGCACCCAACTACCTGGAAAGCAAGCGGTCACGTAGATAATTTCAGTGACCCGATGATCGATAATAAAGACAGCAAAAAACGCTATCGTGTAGATCACCTGATAGAGGCATTTGCTGATGAGCTGGAAAAAGCCGGTAAGAAAGAAGAGGCCGATGCTGTAATTGCAGAGATGGAACGTTTGCTGGCAGCTGATGATATGCCCGGTTTAAAACAACTCATTGAGTCGAATAAGATGAAGTGCGGCGTTAGTGGTACTTCCAACTGGACAGATGTGCGCCAGTTCAACCTGATGTTCTCTACCCAACTGGGTAGTGTAACCGATGAAGCCAGCGAGATCTATCTTCGTCCCGAAACCGCACAGGGTATTTTTGTAAACTTCCTCAACGTGCAGAAAACCGGCAGGATGAAGATCCCGTTTGGTATTGCACAGGTAGGTAAGGCCTTCCGTAACGAGATCGTAGCCCGCCAGTTCATTTTCCGTATGCGCGAGTTTGAGCAGATGGAAATGCAGTTCTTTGTTCGCCCCGGCACACAGAAAGAGTGGTACGAATACTGGAAAGAAGCCCGTTTGAAATGGCATCTTGGCCTGGGTATCGCTAAAGAAAAATACCGCTTTCACGACCACGTGAAATTGGCATTTTATGCAGATGCAGCCTGCGATATTGAATATGATTTCCCGATTGGCTTTAAAGAAGTAGAAGGTATTCACAGCCGTACAGATTATGATCTGAGACGCCACCAGGAATTCAGCAAAAAGAAAATGCAGTACTTTGATCCTGAGATCAACCAGAACTATATCCCTTACGTTATCGAAACTTCTATCGGGTTGGACAGAACGGTGATGATGGTAATGAGCGAAGCTTATACCGAAGAAGACCTGAGCACGCCTGAAAAGCAGGATAGCAGGGTGGTACTGAAGTTTCCGCCAAAACTGGCGCCTGTAAAGCTGGCTGTATTGCCTTTGCTGAAAAAAGATGGTCTTCCCGAGCTGGCCCGTGGCATCATGGATAGTTGCAAAAGCAGTTTCAAGTGTTTCTATGAAGAGAAAGATGCCATTGGAAAGCGTTACAGGAGGATGGATGCCATTGGTACTCCTTTCTGTGTAACGGTAGATCACCAGACCAAAGAAGATGGTACCGTAACTATCCGTTATCGTGATACTATGCAGCAGGAGAGAATCCCTATGGACAAGGTAAAGGAGATCGTAAATTTACAGTTGGTATAGTAGTAAAAACAATTGTTTTACAGGTATTTCGGGAAAAAGCGTTACCTTTAAATACTATTATTTCTTTTTTTTCGTATATTGAGTATGTACATAAATTCATATCCTGAAATAAACTAATTTATGCTTGCTATCGTAATACCGATGAATGTATTTCTGTTGGGTGGCCTGCTTATTTTAGCTGTATCGGTGGGATTTATTATTCGCAGTACCCATGTTGCTTCCCTGAACAAAAAGATCGGAGAACTGGAAAAGGAAATGCTGACCAATCATGCTGAAATTCTTGAGTTACAACGCGAGAAAGCAGGTCTGGAACAGCGTTTGAAAGAGTCACACATTCCTGTTATTCCTATTTCCTCAGTGGAAGAAGAAAAGGTAATGCGTAATAAGTTGTCTCAGCAGTCTATTAAAAAGCATTCCTAGCAGACGTTAATTAGTGGCTGAAAAGGCTTCTCCGCTACCCCCGTTCACCCGTACAATTCCTGGTGAATGCTTTTGCGTTCGTACCCTAATGCCTGAATGCGGTCTTTTGCTTCGTCTATCATGTTTTTCCACCCGCACAGGTAAAAGTAAGCTGGCTTAATCAAGCTCCCTTCCTGGTCAATATTCTGCACTTTATTGCTATTGCATATTTCCTCGTAAATGTTGTGTACATATCCCGTACGGTAATCATCGCCATTTGCTTCCTCCCTTGAATAAGTAGGTATATAATGAAAATTACTAACTCCACTTTGTAGCTCCTTCATTTCAGGACCATATAAACTATCACAGAATTTGCGGCAGCCGAAGATCAGGTAAATATCCTGGTGCGCTATGGTATGGTCCATGATATAATGCACCATAGAACGGAAAGGAGCAATACCGGTGCCTGTACATACCAGGAACAGGTCTCTGTCAATAGTTTCCGGCAATACAAACACTCCCTGCGGCCCCCTGAGTGTAAGGGTATCGCCTTCTTTGATCTCGTTAAATAAATAAGTAGTACCAGCCCCGCCTTCCAGTAATACGATTACCAGCTCCAGCACATTGGTCCCATCGGGCCAGGAAGCTATAGAGTAGCTGCGCCATCGTTTATTGGGCTTTTCGTGAATGGGGAGGTCGAGCGTAACAAATTGTCCGGGGGCAAAATCGAAGGAAGTAAGTTCCGGCACTTCAATCCAGAACCGCCTGGTAGAGGCTGTTTCATTGGCAATGCGAATCACCTTACCGGTCCGCCACGGTTGTAGCATAACGTAAGTTTTCACTAAATATACGAAACAGGACACTGATTGTCGGATTTTAGCGGATTTCGTGAAACAGGTATAGGTGAGTGGTGAATGGTTAGCGGTGAGTACCCGCCGGCGGTTTTGCTTATAAGGAATACCTGTACAATCCGCCCGGTTCTGGTGATCTGTATTAAAAAAAGCGGTGTGAGTAAACACACCGCATCCTTAAAATTACCGTTATGGCAAGCAATCGAGCACCACTAATGTAGTGATTTTGTGTTATCTATATTCTTTTTAAATACGTAAATGTTTAACAAAATAACATTGTTTGATTTTTGTCAATTGTTATTTAGGTTGCTGTGATAGGCAGAACGGGCGGATATGATTAATTAACAAATGCTAACTCCTTCATAAACAGGCACCATAGAGCGACCGTTCGACATCCTGTATGGGTAGTGGCGCCTATTTTGTATCTTTGCGGCCGCTTTATGAATCTGCAACAGTTGCAGCATACGTTTTCTGACAACCCCCGCCTTTTCCAGTTGGCGGACAGGCTTTCTTTTGCCCAACCCCAGGCTATATTTTGTGAAAACCTCAATGGAAGCGAAGCTGCCTTTATAATCGACGCTATTTTCAGGCATGAGGCCTGCAGTCAGCTAAATCACGTTATTGTTTGTGAGGATGCCGAAGCTGCCGCTTACATGCACAATACACTGGAAAATCTTACCAATGCCCTGAATATATTTTTCTTCCCGTCCTCTTTTAAGAACAGGAAGAACTTCCGGTTGCTCAACTCGTCGCACGTAATGCTGCGTACAGAGGCGCTCACCCGTTTCTCGGCTGGTACAGGTTCGCGCGTGGGAATGCTGGTTACGCATCCTGAAGCGCTTTTTGAAAAGGTAGTACTGCCCAAAACCTTATCGGGCAATATTATCCATCTCAAAACAGGCGATACGCTGGACATTGACGGCCTTATGGAACAAATGGTGGGGTATGGATTTAAGCGTACCGACTTTGTGTATGAGCCCGGCCAGTTTGCATTGCGTGGTGGTATCCTGGATATCTATTCGTTTGGCAACGAAAAGCCTTACCGTGTTGAGCTGTTTGGCAACGAGGTGGACTCTATCCGCATTTTTGACCCGGAGACCCAGCTCAGTGAAAGGAAGTTGTTGATGGTAAGCATTATCCCGAACGTGGAAACCCAGTTTGACAGCGATGAAAAGATCTCGCTGTTCGACTTTTTACCTGCCAATACAATTGTATGGGTACAGGATTGGGAGCTTACCAAAGAAAAGATCCGTGTGCAGGAAGAAGACCTGGGTTTGTTTCTGCAATTGCCTCAGTCGGCACAGGCGTCCAGGGACCCGGATGAGGACAGGGTGGAGAAAACAAATGTAAGTGCTGATGATTTTGTGCCTGCTACTGTTATTGAACAACAATTGCAGACAAGACATATTGTAGAGTTTGGGTATGAAAATGCTTTTCACTCGGTACAGCATGCCCCCTTTAATATTCATTTTAATTCCAAGTCGCAACCGCCATTCAACAGGCAGTTCGATCTGCTGATAAAAGACCTGAAGCAGTGGGAAAGCAGGAAGTTCACGATCTATCTTTTTGCAGAAAATCCCCGTCAGCTCGAAAGGCTGCATAGCATTTTTGAGGATCTGAAAACAGAGATACCTTTTATTCCTGTACCGGTATCTATTCACGCAGGGTTTATTGATGAAGACCTGAAAGCGGTGTGTTATACAGACCACCAGATCTTTCAGCGTTACCATAAGTACAAAGTAAAACAGGCTTACAATAAAAGTAAGGCACTCACTTTACGCACACTGCGTGAGTTACAGCCCGGTGACTATGTTACGCATATTGACCACGGCGTAGGTGTGTACAGTGGTTTGCAAAAGATCGATGCCAATGGTAAGCTGCAGGAAGCTGTTCGTATTATTTATAAGGACAGCGATATCCTGTATGTGAACATTAACTCGCTGCATAAAATCTCCAAGTACACCGGTAAAGAAGGTACAGTTCCCAAAGTGAATAAGCTGGGTAGCGATGCCTGGAATAAGTTGAAGGAAAAGACCAAGACCAAGGTGAAGGAAATTGCCTTTGACCTTATTACGCTCTATGCACAACGCAAGGCGCAGCAGGGCTTCGCGCACTCTCCGGATAACTATATGCAAACTGAGCTGGAAGCCTCTTTTGTGTATGAGGATACGCCAGACCAGGGAAAAGCCTCGGCTGATGTGAAGAAGGATATGGAGGCTCCATCGCCTATGGACCGGCTGGTGTGTGGTGATGTGGGCTTTGGTAAAACAGAGGTTGCTATCCGCGCTGCATTCAAAAGCTGTTGCGATAGTAAGCAGGCTGCAGTACTGGTGCCTACTACCATTCTTGCATTTCAGCATTATAAAACGTTTAAAGAGCGGTTGAAAGATTTCCCGGTGACAGTGGATTATATAAACCGCTTTAAATCGGCAAAAGAGAAGAAAGAAACATTAAAAAGGCTGGAAGAAGGAAAGATCGATATTCTTATTGGCACACATACCATCCTCGGCAAGGATGTTAAGTTTAAAGACCTGGGCGTATTGATCATTGATGAGGAACAGAAGTTTGGGGTGGCGCATAAAGAGAAGATCAAAACACTGCGTACCAATGTTGACTGTCTTACCTTAACAGCAACGCCTATTCCCCGTACACTGCAATTCAGCCTGATGGGTGCACGTGACCTGAGTATTATCAATACCCCACCGCCCAACCGTCAGCCGATACAAACGGAGATAATGATCTATAATGAAGATGCCATCCGCGATGCGATCTATTTTGAAGCAGAGCGCGGCGGTCAGGTATTCTTCATTCATAACCGTGTACTGGGACTGCCCGAAATGGCAGGCATTATACAGGGTCTTTGTCCTGACCTGAGCATTGGCTATGCACATGGACAAATGGAAGGGCATGTGCTGGAAGAAAGACTGCTCGACTTTATTGATAAGAAGTTTGATGTATTGGTATGTACCAATATCGTAGAAAGCGGTGTTGACATCCCGAATGTGAATACCATTATTGTAAATAATGCGCACCATTTTGGACTGAGTGACCTGCACCAGTTGCGTGGACGTGTGGGCAGAAGTAATAAAAAGGCATTCTGTTACCTGCTGGCTCCTTCTATGAGCACATTACCTACCGACTCCCGCAAACGCCTGCAAACACTGGAACAGCACAGTGATCTTGGCAGTGGTTTCCAGATCGCCATGCGCGACCTTGATATCCGTGGCGCCGGTAACCTGCTGGGTGGTGAGCAAAGTGGCTTTATGGCGGAGATAGGTTTTGAAATGTACCAGAAGATCCTGGAAGAGGCGATCAAGGAATTGAAGCGTACTCAGTTCAGGGCATTGTTCAAAGAGGAAGTAGCCAAACAGGAAGATTTTGTACAGGATTGTACCATTGATACTGATCTTGAGATCCTGATCCCCGACAGTTATGTGGAAAGCATCACCGAACGTCTTTCTTTATACACCAGGCTTGACAATTGCAGTAACGAAGAAGAGCTGAAGGCTTTTGCCGGTGAACTGGAAGATCGCTTTGGTCCCATACCACACCAGGTAGAGGACCTGCTGGATACAGTTCGCTGTCGCAGGCTGGCTGTAGAGATGGGCTTTGAAAAAATGATGCTGAAAGATGAAGTGCTGCGTTGTTATTTCATCAACAAGCCTGATTCGCCCTACTTTGAATCGAATACCTTCCATAATATTCTTACCTATATTCAGACCCGTACCAACAAGGCGCGTTTGAAACAGAACGGTAAAATGTTCATGCTGATCATCAATGACATGAAGAACATGCGCAATGTGCTGGACTTTCTGCAACAGATGCAGGAGTTTGTAACAGCACCGAAGGAGCAGGTGTAAGGTGCAGGTGTAAAGTTTAACGTATAAGGTTTAAGGTGCTGGTTGTGCGGGTTGCTGTATTGAACATTTAAACTGCTTAATGTTCAGTTTTCAGAGATGAAAGGCCGAAGCGGAATTGTCGTTTACTGATCTCATGTGGCTTCAGCCACGCTGAAGATTTTATTTTCTATAGATATGTATTTACCACTTGCCCGACCTTTAAAGGTTGGGCAAAGTATTATTTTTTCTATGATTAATAGATGATCTCTAAAGCGGGCTGAAGCCCGGAGTCTCCTACCTGCCGGAACCAAGGTGTCCTCATTCAATAACATTTGGTTTAAAGTGCTGCTAGTGCGGCTGTTGTATTGAACATTTAAACTGCTCAATGTTCAGTTTTCAGAGGTGAAAGGCCGAAGCAGAATCGTCGTTTACTGATCTCATGTGGCTTCAGCCACCCTGAATATTTTATTTTCTAAAATATGTACTTACAACTTGCCCGACCTTTAAAGGTTGGGCAAAGAATTATTTTTTCTATGATTAATAGATGATCTCTAAAGCGGGCTGAAGCCAGGGGCTCCTACCTGCCGGCACTAAGAGCTCTGCATCTTCATTTATCCGGGACTTGCAATGATACATGGAGCATGCAGCTAAACGACCTTAAACCTTATACGTTAAACTTTATGCTTTCCTCTTTCTATTCCTGATCCATGCAATTACAATAAATGCGATGAACAGGAGGGGAAGGCCCCAGATGAGGGCAGCACCACGCAAGGTGCCGGATGCATCTTTTTGCGCGCCTTGCAGGCCCTGTTTGCGTTCTGCTGCCAGGGTAGAAAGGGAGGCACTGTAATTAGCTCCGTATTCATAAAAAGGGATGGCCTCGTTATAAGAATCTGTTTTGGCAACGATATCTGCAAAGTCAATTACTAGGCGACCAACGATATCATCTGGTGGTGCTACAAAAGCAATGCGTTCATGTAACTGGTAAGCTATCTGCAGTTTCAGTGAATCTGCGGGACGGGGAAATTTATATTCCCTGTTGGTAAGCCACTCCGGGAAGTTCTTAATGCCTAGTCCTATGATGCGGGAGTAATCGGGAGTGGCGGTATTTTTTTGTTCCAGTATATTAATATGTATCCATTCAGAGCCGTAGTGCGAATTTGGGTTAATGGCAACGGCTTTTTTAATCAGCTCCAGCGCTTTGGCATTATTACCTGTTACTTCGTAAGCAGTCCCCAGGTTTATTATAATATTATATTCATCAGGATGCTCAGCATACAACTGCTCCATCAGTTTGATGGCCTCAGTGTTATTACCACTTTTTAATTGCAATACGGCTATATCTGATTGCAGGCGGAAGTCTTTAGGCCTTTTTGCCAGGATAGCTTTGAGTGAATCCAAACGGGGGAATGATATGTCAGCAGAAGGCCCGGCATGATACCAGTAAGGGAGGGCCTCTTCGGTTTTGTACAATAGCTTTTTAAGGTCCAGCTGGCCGTCGGCAAAAGGAGGGTCCGAACGGTAGTATTCGTTAAGACAGGCTGTTGCGTTATTATTAAGAAAGAGGCTGCTTATAAAAAGGATCAGAAAAAACTTTTTCATCGGTATGTGCAGTTACTGAATGCAAAGAAAGTCAGAACGCCTGATATACAGGTCGCTGAAAATGTATTTGCACAGTTTTTAATATGTTGGGGACTATAGAGCAGGCCTACAGGCTCTTCTCCATTGTAAAGTGAGGGATGGTAACCTCAATAAACTCATCGCCGGAAACAGCGTAGCCCAGTTTTTCATAAAACCCGGTAGCAGATTTACGGGCATGCATCGTGATCCTGCGGAAACCAAGGTCGCGGGCTATATTTTCGGCAAACTGCATCAGTGCGCGGCCAATACCCTTGCCCTGCAGGTTATTCAGTACAGCCATCTGGCGCAGGCGGATGGTTTGTGGGTCCTGCTTAATAAGCATACAGCAACCCAACATCTTTTCTTCTTCAAAAGCCGCGATAAGAATTTCGTCCTTTTCTTTCTCCAGTTCTGTGGCATCAAAGTCCAGTCCCAGGGGTTTGCGCAGAATTTCTTTACGCAATTGTACCATCTGGAGATATTCTTTTGAGCCGTGATCGATAATTTTAAGCGCCATGCAATCTTTGTTGAGGTAGATATGGGAGGTGTGCAATATAAGAATTTAACAGGTACGGGGCATATTCAATGTTGGGAAATTGAGATAGGCTGCCATGTGCAAAAAAAAGCTCAAGTGTCTGTAATCCTGACAGGTACTGCATTTGATGTGATATATGAGGAATAATTATCACCTCTCACTCTCAATTGTTTAGAGCCAATACCCGCACCCGGGCGGATAGTACTACAAAACCACCAGACTACCAAAATATTGGCTTCCTGAATTAATAACCAGTGATTTGTTGGTATTATCCCAAAATCTATATTTTTGCAGCCGTAACTAAACTTTACAAAAATGTCAGACATCGCAACAAGAGTTAAAAAGATCATTGTTGATAAGCTAGGTGTAGAAGAGGCAGAAGTTACCAATGAGGCTTCTTTCACCAATGACTTAGGGGCAGATTCCCTGGACACCGTTGAATTGATTATGGAATTTGAAAAAGAATTCAATATTTCTATTCCTGATGAGCAGGCTGAAACTATTACCACTGTAGGCCAGGCTATTGCTTACTTAGAAGAGCATGCTAAGTAAACTGAACATCATCATTGTATGATATGATTCAGATGCAATAAAAAATTATAATCCGCCTTTCGATAGCTGGCGCTTGCTGCGAAGGCGGATTTGTTACTTCAATAAACCTCCCGGCCTGCGCTATGCAATTGAAAAGAGTTGTTGTTACTGGTATAGGTGCTTTAACGCCTATCGGCAATAATTTACAGGATTACTGGAATGGACTCATTAATGGCGTTTCCGGTGCCGCTCCAATTACCCTATTTGATGCTACCAAGTTCAAAACACGTTTTGCGTGTGAGTTGAAAAACTTTGACCCATTTGAATTCCTCGATAAAAAAGAGGGACGTAAAATGGACAGGTTCACTCAAACTGCATTGGTGGCCAGCAACCAGGCTGTGGCCGATGCTGGTATTACCGACGAAAATGTGAACAAGGACAGGGTAGGGGTAATATTTGCCAGCGGCATTGGTGGTCTTATCACTTTCCAGGAAGAAGTAATGAATTTTGCCAAAGGTGACGGTACTCCCCGTTTCAATCCTTTTTTCATTCCTAAAATGATCCTTGATATCGCTGCCGGTCATATTTCTATGAGGCACGGTTTCCGTGGACCCAACTTTGCAGTGGTAAGCGCCTGCGCATCCTCTACCAATGCAATTATGGAAGCAGCCAATATTATTCGCCTTGGTAAGGCTGATATCATCGTTTCCGGTGGTTCAGAAAGCGTTATCAGCGAAGCTGGTGTTGGTGGTTTCAATGCTATGAAAGCATTGAGCGAGCGCAATGATGACCCCGCTACAGCCAGCCGCCCTTATGATAAGGACCGCGATGGTTTTGTAATGGGCGAAGGTGCCGGAGTGGTGATACTGGAAGATCTGGAACATGCGCTCAAACGTGGTGCAAAGATCTACTGCGAAATTGCAGGAAGCGGCGCTACTGCCGATGCGCACCACATTACTGCCCCCCATCCGGAAGGACTGGGTGCTAAGAACGTAATGTTTGCAGCACTGCAGGATGCCGGAATGCAACCTTCTGATATTGATTACATCAACACTCATGGTACCTCTACCCCGCTTGGCGATGCCGCCGAGGTAAAGGCTATTCTGGATGTTTTTGGTGAACATGCTTACAATGTCAATATCAGTTCTACAAAATCCATGACAGGTCACTGCCTGGGTGCTGCCGGTGTGGTAGAAGCGATTGCCTGCATTATGAGTGTAATTCATGATGTGGTACCGCCTACTATCAATCACTTTACCGACGACCCGGAACTTGATTCCCGTCTTAATTTCACCTTTGGAAAATCACAACAACGAACAGTAAGGGCTGCCCTTAGCAATACTTTTGGTTTTGGCGGACACAATGCCTGTGTAATTGTAAAAAAATACACTGCATAAAATTTTTCAGTAACCTTATTCGTTGAATGATATCGCATTAACTTCACAGTTGTGCCATTAATTGTTTTTTTGGCTTGATGAAAAATTTGTAGCTTGACAATCGTGGGAATCCTGAACCGATTATTTGGAAAGGAGAATAGCACGTTGGCTTTTAAGCAAAACCTGCACAATGTACTGGGGTTTACCCCGGGGAAGACCGCTTTGTATAAAGCCGCCCTTACCCACAGATCTGTAAGGGACGGAGCCGATGAGAACAATGAAAGGCTGGAATATCTTGGAGATGCCATTCTCAGTGGCATTGTAGCCGACTTTCTCTTCAAAAAATACCCCTACAAAGAAGAAGGCTTTCTGACAGAGATGCGCAGTAAAATGGTGAATCGTAACAAGCTGAACGAGATTGCCATTAAAATGGGGCTTAAAAAGATCACTTTCTACAACAAGTTCGATAACTCTCTTAAAATGAGCCAGATTTTTGGTAATACCCTGGAAGCAGTGGTAGGTGCCATTTACCTGGATAAAGGGTTTGAGAAAACAAAGAAGTGGGTTTTTGAGTGCATCATTATTCCGCACCTGTACATGGAAGACCTGGAGAACCTGGAAATTAACCACAAGAACAAACTCTATGGCTGGGCCAATAAGAATGGTAAGAACCTTGAGTTTGAAACCCTCGATGAACGTGTAGAAGGCGGCCGCCGCCTGTTTACCATCGGTGCTGTGGTTGATGGCGAATTACTTGCCCAGGGAAAAGCCTACAATAAAAAAGACGCCAGTCAGATAGCCGCCGCTATTGCTATTGATAAGCTGGGGCTGAATAAGGTAGAATCCGCTGAAGAAGAGTAAATACTTGAGAATGTTTAACGCTGAACGCGAAACGCTTAACGCTAATACAAGATGCGAGCTTTGAGCTACGAGCCGCGAGCGAAAGCAAGTTGGCAGTTGGCAATTTGCAGTTATCAAATCCAGGATCTGGTATCCGGTATCCGGTGACTTGTATTTCACGATTGCCGATTCACGACTCACGATCTGGTATCCTGTGTTTCCGTTTCACGTTTGACTTTTCACATTTCACGATATTGCCGTCTGCCGATTCACGATTGCCGATTCACCATTCACTTTCCATCATAACTCACCCTGTAAATAACACCGGACTTATCATCGCTGATCAGTAAGGCCCCATCAGCAGCTACTTCTACATCTACCGGTCTGCCCAATACTTCATTATTGTTCTGTAACCAACCTGTAGCAAAAGGTTCATACTTCACTACTTTATTGCCATCCAGTGTGGCCATCATTACACGATAACCAATAGGAATACTCCTGTTCCAGCTACCATGTTGTGCTATAAAGATCCTGTTGCGGTATTCTGGAGGAAACATATTGCCTGTATAAAAGCGCATTCCCAATGGTGCTACATGCGGGCCCAGCTTTGCAGCGGGAGCAGTATAATCTGCACAGTTTTTCCCCTTTCCAAATTCGGGATCAGGGATATCGCCTTCATGACAATAGGGGAAACCAAAGTGCATGCCTTTGCGTGGCGCATAATTCAGTTCACAGTTTGGTACATCATCTCCCATATTATCACGGCCGTTTTCTGTAAACCATAATTCTTTGGTATCCGGGTGCCAGGCAAAGCCTACCGTATTACGTACTCCTCTTGCAAAGATCTCCATATTGCTACCATCTGCATCCAGGCGGGTAATAGAAGCAAAGACTGAATCTTTTTCATCACACACATTACAGGGTGCGCCTACAGGCACATAGAGCTTGCCATCGGGTCCAAAGGCAATGAATTTCCACCCGTGGTGTGTTTTGTCGGGATACTTATCGAATACCACTACCGGGGCCGGGGGATTGTTAAGCCTGTCTTCAATATTATCATAACGGAGTATGCGATTGATCTCTGCCACATACAAGCTGCCATTACGAAAAGCCACGCCATTGGGTGTATTCAGTTTACTGGCAATTACAACGATATCATCGGCCTTACCATCTTTATCCTTATCAACCACTGCATATACGTTATCCTCGTTCCTGTTGCCTGCAAACAGGGTTCCTTTACTACCCCAGCACATACTGCGTGCATCGGGTACAAGTGCATATACCGAAATATGAAAGCCTGGGGGTAACTGGATCTTGTCGAGTTGGTATTTTGAATAAAGTTCGTCTTCGCTGTGTGGGGTGGCAGTTGCATTCTTCTTTGCATCAGAATGGCAGGAAGTAAAAGCCAGCGCAATTAATAGGATGGCTGATAACTGCAGGCGTGTAGACATAAAGCCGTTTTTTTAAAAGATACGAAAAGCATTGCCGGTTATAATGCAGCAGTTGCAATTCCTTTGCCGTTAAATTTCCCCTTTTTGTAATCGTTTTTCCATTATTGGGAATAAAACGCTGATCGTTTGATCTTTACGCAGTGCCGGGTTAAAAAAACGGAATAAATTAATAGGATTTTATAAGGTTGATAATCATTTATTTGGAAGCTGCCGCGAGGCTTTATAACGAGGCTCTGTAGCATTTTTATGGCATGCCGGAAAATGAGGTATAAAGATTGAAAACTACATACTGAAGCTGCAAATGAAAAAGAGGGCAAAAGGTGATGAGGAGCAGCTTTAAAGCACGATTAGCCAATTACTGCGTGCTGAATACAAAGGTAGCAGTAATTCAAAATATTTAATAGGTAATAGGGTTTTTACTGTCCCGCTGTTTCTACAGCGGGAATTTTTTTTATAGAGGTATTATAAAAAAAGCGCTGGCAAATGCCAGCGCAAGGAAAAGGCTTAGTAATCAGGGATACAAATCGGGAGATGCAAATTGTAGTGATAGCCGGGAAGGCTGTTCCTTTAATTATGTACTGAAGCAGCAAGGCTGCGGTTATAATAAAATAGAGTTGTGGTTCCCGTACGTCTTTTAATAGTGGTTAAAGGGCGGAAACCAGCCTGCTTCATTGCCTGCTCGTAAGGATGATGCCCCGCCTCAATAATTACACGGTTTACTTCTTTATTGGTGAAAATATATTCCAGGCAACATTTCAACATGACAGTGTACACCTGGTTGGTAAATGTTTTAAAAGGATTGGTGAGTAACCGCAGTATATAATCGCCGCTGCTTTGTGAATACAGCAGGCTTATTTCGTCAGTAGAAGTTTTGCCTATCTCTGCATAGCAGATCATGTCCTCCCGGTACCGGCAAATATGCATAGCCGATAGGCCACTTGCCAGTGCCAGTACACAGGTTTCTCTGAATTCTTCTGCAGGGCTGTTATCTCCGGCCCATGCCTGTGCACCATAATATTTTTCCTGCCATTGAAATATTGTATTGAAGTCGTCTCTGAGATCAAAGGAGTTCCATAAAAAATCACCGGGCTTCGCTACAGGATTGAAGGGCGAAATTGAATTGGCGTGGTGTTTGCCCATTGGTGGCAATGATGTTGATGATGGAGTTACCATGGTGCTTTTCCTTTTCATAAGTTTAAGTTATGGGTAATAGTGAATGCTGTACATGCACTAAAACATACACACGTATATCGGGATACATGTAATAAGGTGACCGGTATAAGGGTTGGTTTGGGATATGTGTTAACAATCCCGGATGCTAATCAGAGTCTGGTGGAGTTGCTATCTTAACAGAAGGAGACGACGTATTATAGTTCCCGTGAGTAGTGTTCGATTGCCAGGTAAATGAACGTCCCTTGTGTAGTTTAATAAAACAACAGAATATGAAAAGGTAACAAAATGGGATATGCGAATTTTATAAAAATACATTCTACAGTTTATAAGATCATATATGATAACACTTATATGAAACTGTTAGTAAAAAACGGCATTTTAGTGTCTAAACAGGCCTTTTTGGGGTTGGTTATTGATAAGTTAAGGGCATTAACAGGCGGTTTATTAAAATTATCTTGCACGGGCAGGTTACCGAAAATATTTGGAACAACTTTAGTTTTATATAAGCTTCTGCCTGTTTATATTGATGAGCAGAATTTTCTCATTTCTAATTCGCCGCTGTACTTCTGTACGGTGGCCTTTTTTTTATATGCCCTTCTGTAAATCATTAATTTTCATTCGTTAAATGCTTGAATTGGACAGGTAACAGGCTATGAAAGAATGAATATTGTTATTTTGTGTAACAAGCTTCCTTTTAACAAGGTGAAATAATTAACAGGATATTTTTTATTTTAGCAGCCCAAAATAAAGTTACCCAACCAATCCCCGTGCTGCTGAATTGTGAAATTATCCGGAAAGTAACTGGTTTGTGTGTTGTTTCAGCTGTGAATAATGGTAACCAGGTGTTAAGCTGTTTTGAGTGCCGGATTCTGTGAACGGATTGATAACGTTTACTTTGCATGACCTACCTCTATAAAGTCCTTTGAGAACCCCCGCACTTTAGTAATAGAGTGAACAGGCTGTTTTACTGTCAGCAGTATAAAGGCCGGAAAGGTTTTCAGGCATCATGAGATTCTCACCAATGGAACAAGGCACGTTGCGTACGTGTTATTTGTTCTGACCCCGGCAAGGGTTTTCAGCATTTATCAGGAAGTAATTCCGGGATGTACCGGTATGTATTGTCTTCAACTGAGGTATCGGTTTAAGATGGAATTCTAGTATATGTATTCCGGGTAAGATCGGGAATACAGGTAATGGTGCTATGATATAGGGATGAGATTAAGAACCATTCACTAAAAATAACTTACATGTTCATGAAGATTGTAGCCCGCAGCAGTGGAGAGCTAAAACTGTCTGACGTGGTACCTCCAGCCCTGGCTGCCAGCAGAATACCGGGTGCAGGATTTGTGGTTGCAACAGGCATTGCTGGTGATCTGTTGTTCCAGGAGTTCCAGGGATTGGATTTCTACATTGTATATATGTGCGCAACATTAAAAAGAGCAGAGACATTTACTTATACCGGTAAAGAATCACAGCCGGTATTACACATTAATCTTGTTAACAGCAGGCTATATGATTCGGGCAATAAGGGTGAAAGGCTGATGCACGAGTGGGCCTATAACCTGATGTACACGCCGGGTACGCAGATCAATATGCGCTTTCGTAAACCCGGATATTATGAAAATATTTCAGTGTATTATACGGGTGCTTACCTGGAAAGGTTTATAAAATATTACCCGGTCCTGAGCGAGTTTATTGAAAAGATGGATCAGCAGCAGGCTACTGCATTATGGAGAGCCAACCAGGTAGCGCCTACAGAAATGCTGGATGCAGTAGATAGTATTTTACATCCTGTACTGAATGAAGAACTGTTGCCATTGTACCTGAAAGCCAAAGGACAGGAAATACTGGCTGTAGCATTGCAGCAGGCTACACTGAAGCCGGTAGTAAGGGCTGTGCGGTTCAGCGACAGGGAGATAGAGAATATTTACCGTACGCGGGACTGGCTGCTGAAAAACCTTGACCAGTATTTTTCCTTACAACAGATAGCGGCTACAGCGGGTGTTACGGTATATAAGCTACAGGCAGGATTTAAAAAGATCTATGGCATGCCTGTGTTTGAGTTTGTTCGCTGGCACCGGATGGTGAAAGCAAAGAAGCTGCTGGTAAATACCTCGCTTTCCATGACTGAGATCGCTGCGCGTATGGGTTACCGAAATACCGTTACATTTTCGGCTGCTTTTAAAGCATGTTTTCACACTACTCCCGGCAGTCTTCGTAAAAAGTAGATTTTTTTTCGTTTTTCGTCATAGCTGTATATTTTTTAATAAATAGAACAGCGGATAATTTTATTGCATTTTTATCTTTGGGGCAGACTGATACCCCGCCGGAGGTGGTTAGCAAAGTAACAGAGGCGCCTCTTTTTTGAACAATCCAGCGGTAGCTCGTTTTAACCGTTTTTGATAACGGCATCCGCGTCAGTTGAGGGCATTTGGAGAAACAATAACTTTTGCTGTTGATCATTTATAACGCAATGCATACATTATGCCTGCATTGCATGCTTTTGTCCAAATAAAAGGTTTGCCTGGGTAGTAGCAGGCTTATCTTTTGTTTGTTATACTTCATCGTTATTATATCCCGTTATCCTGTTCTTCTTTTTTGCGGGAGGGTTAACTTGTTAACTCTCTCCTTATTTTATGCCATTCCCGGCAACGAAAAAAAACAGCCCGCTTTTATAGTAGATTTTTTTACCTGATTGTTTATATAGCAGGAATCCCCGGAAGGTGTAGCAATACAATTAAGGGGCCCGGTATAAGCATAGAGCGTGTGTTATCAGGGCCGCTGCACAATGCAGCGGCCTTTTTACTGATGGCCAGCTGTTTAGTTAAAAAGAATAACAGTTTATAATAGCCGATTATGGAGCTATATTTGTTAAATCCAATTGTTCAACCATTAAACCTTCTCTATGCAAAACAAAAGGATAAAGGGATACGATTATGGCATGGTCGCTGTATCGCCCGTTAGCCTTGCAGAGCTTGACCTGTTAAAAGCTGCCGTATCCTTTACCAAAGAAGATGAATTGCATCTGCGTAAAGCTGGTGCCATCCTGTCGGACCAGGTTAATAATATTCTTGATAGCTGGTATGATTTTATTGGCCACCAGCAACACCTGCTGCATTATTTCACGGAAAAAGGCCAGGCCAATCTTAACTATCTCACCGCTGTACGCAGGCGTATAGGACAGTGGCTAAAAGACACTTGCTTCCGGATGTACGACCAGGAGTGGCTGAATTACCAGCATGAAATTGCCTTACGCCACCATCGCACTAAAAAGAATCAGACAGATAATACAACCGCAGCTCCCATTATTCACTACCGGTACATGATTGCCTTTGTATATCCGTTTACTGCTACTGTGAAGCCTTTTCTGGCTCAGAAGGGATATACTGCGGGAGAAGTAGAGGCCATGTACAATGCATGGTTTAAGGCCGTTTTACTCACGGTTATTTTGTGGACACAACCTTATATAAGGGAGGGCGATTTCTGATGTTATCATGATTGTGTTTTTTCATTGAGTTTTAAAGCGATATAAAATTCCTGTAACTAATGTTGTAATGTATCGTATAACACCTGTCAGCTACAAACCCTGAACAGGATATATGAAAACATTGTTTACATTGTTATTAACAGGCATTATTGGTAATGCTGTATGTCAAACCAGCCCAAAGAAAGAGATCCTTTTATTAGGAACAATGCATGCTGTTCCTGCAATTGTAAAGCATAGTTATAAGCCGTTATTAAAAGCCGCCAGGAAATACCGGCCTGAATTCTTCCTGCTGTGCTGGGCGGGCTGGGTAAGCATACGAATAGACCATCGGCCTTACAACGGTTTCATTTGCTGAATTCATTCAGGTATGTTCAGCACCCCTGTGATGCCTGCACCCTTGCTACCGGATACTGGGATGAAAGGAATGCCCGGATGGCTACAAATATCGGGGAACAGGTAAGGCAATCGGCTGCGGTTAAAAGTATAGTAATTATAGGGGCAGGGCATCTTATTGGACTGAAGGAAGCATTGCAGTCCCGGTATCCTGATCTGGTAGTAAAGCTTTTATACGATTAGGGGGAGGATACCTGATAAACATTCAGGCGGGTAGATATTTAATGACTACTATCAGAGCAGCTAAATATGCTTTGAGTAAAGAGCATAAAAAAACCTTCAGTTTTACTGAAGGTTTTTGCATTTCTGCGGAGACGGCGAGATTCGAACTCGCGATACGGTTTCCCGTATACACACTTTCCAGGCGTGCTCCTTCAACCACTCGGACACGTCTCCGTGAATAATTATAACAATGAACTTAATTGACTTATACAGTCATTTTTTCGAACGGGGTGCAAAAATACGCTTTCACAACTTAGCTTCCGAATATTTTTTGTGCATTAGCAGTAGTTATTGCGGCAATTTCATCCCTGCTACAGTTTTTCACTTCAGCCAGTTTGTCAACCACATACTTTAAATAACTGCTTTCGTTCCTTTTGCCACGAAAAGGGACAGGTGCAAGATAGGGTGCATCAGTTTCCAGTACAAGGTGTTCCAGCGGAATATGCTGCAGGGCTTCTGCCAATCCCGATTTTTTATAGGTAAGTACGCCTCCGATACCAAGGTAAAGGCCCAGGTCGGTGATCTTGGCTGCCATTTCAGCGCTACCCCCAAAACAATGGAAAATACCTTTCAGGTTGCCATTCTGGTGCTCTTTTACGATGGCAATGCTATCTTCCATGGATTCGCGAGAATGGATCACGATTGGCAACTGGTAATGGAGTGCCCATTCAATCTGTCGGTGAAAAGCGATCTTCTGCTCTTTATCGAAACTGCGGTCCCAGTAATAATCAAGGCCAATTTCGCCCACGGCGGCAAACTTCCTTTTGCCCAGCCATTCTTCTGCCAGTTTCAGTTCGGTTTCATAGCCTGCCTGGATAGAACAGGGGTGCACCCCCATCATGGCAATACATTTACCAGGGTAGGTGGCCTCCAGCTTTAGCATGGCCTCATGGCTTTCACTATCTACCGCAGGCAGGTAAAACTGCTTAACTCCTTCCTCCTCAGCCCTTGTTATAGCAGCCGCTATATCGGAAGCAAACTCCTTTGAGTACAAATGGCAGTGTGTATCAATTAATTGTGCGTTCATAAACGGTGCAAAGTTCTGACAAATAAGCTATTCTTTAAATTATTTCAATAATGTGGCAGGGTGCACCTGTGCAACAGGCATTTATTGAAGACAGGCTTCCCGAAATCTTGCAGGTGAAACATTGGTTGAGCCAGTAGTTCTACTCATACTGTTAAGGCTGTCCTGAAAAGTAGTTCTACTGAATTTTATTCATCGGGATAGCGTCTTCATTGGTGCTGTAACGATGACTTCCATAAGTAGTTATAAACCCTTGATTAACTAATACGATTGTGCTGAGTCGGCGAGGTAATTGTTTTCCGCTAGTGGTAAGTGATGAGTTTTGACATTACCAGCATAGTATAAAAAACATTGATGTAATGAATATGAATAGCTGGTCTCATCTAAAAGTGTTGCGTGTAATGCAGAACAGTCGCGTAAAGCTGTAGTATTAACCGTGTTGGTTAAATGATACAGGTAGCCTGGTAATGCATCGGAACATGCTTTCAATGAACAGTGATAGCAACGATCAGCAACCTGTGCAAACTAACCTTAACGAAAGCTGATTTTTGAAGTCAGGGCCATGTAACCAGCGCCAGCGGCCGGTTACCCGGAAAACATATAAATGAGGGTTGCCGGAAATTACTTTGTTCAAATCAAAAAAGTTTATACCTTTAAGTCAGTTTTCATAGGGTACGGATTAAAAACGGGCCAGGGTGTCTACCCAGGCCCAACTTTTTTTAAGGGACTTCTGTTCCTTTTTTTATTGACGCTTACTAATGTTTTATGATGGAATGCTTACAAACCTGTATCCTTTTTCAGTAAAGTATTGAAGCATTTTAGGCAGCGCTTCTTTCATACGCGGAAACGCTTTTTCACTATCGTGAAATACTACAATAGATCCCGGCCTGGTATTACCAATAACATTCAGCACACATTTTTCTGCACTCAGCGAAGTATCAAAGTCTGCACTCAGTACATCCCACATGATAATGTTGAAAGGCTTACCATTATTGGTTTCCGTGGGTTGTGTTAAAAGCTTTGATTGAAATTTTGTAATTCTTCCGTAAGGAGGACGAAAGAGGTTGGAGTCAATATATTTTGCAGCTTCTGCAATATTCTGCAGGTATTTTTCATCATCGGTTTTCCATCCGTTCAGATGATTGAACGTGTGATTGCCTGTACGGTGTCCTGCTGTTAATATGTTATGATAAACATCAGGGTGCTGCTGCACGTTTTTGCCAATGCAAAAGAAAGTAGCCTTCGCATTGTAGCTGGCTAAGGTGTCAAGTACAAAAGGAGTGATCTCCGGATGAGGGCCATCATCGAACGTCAGGTAAATAACTTTATCCTTCACAGGTATATCCCAAATGCACAGAGGATATAATTTTTTCAGCCACCAGGGAGTTTTTATAAGATAGAACATAGGCAGTTTGACCTTGATCAAAGGTAACTGAAATTACGGAGCGTAACCTGTTATGTGGAAGATCCTGTTCTTGTAACGATAGATCTTTCCGTTTTTTTCGAGGTACTGCTGTTGCTGTGTTTCGCTGGTGAGTATTTTATCAAGGTATTCCTGCACCTTCTCTTTTGGATAGGGGCCTGTATAACCATAAACAATAGCTTCTTCAATATAGCCTTGTAGTAAAGGCTCCAGTTGTCCGTGAAAAAGATTGATACCGGCGAAGATGTCGCAGCCTATGATCTTATCGCCACTGATACAAACAAAGCCGGCCAGTATGCTGTCTACATTCCTGAACTGGTTCAGGAAATAATGGTAGTAATCCTCCTGGACCAGGGAAAACTTTTTATCCTGTCGCCTTGCTGTATAGGCAAGCGATGTGGAGTTTACCTTACTGTAATCCAGTTGGCCCAGGATCTCTTTCCAGATCAGCAATTGGTTTTTTGACTGGTCGAGTACTTTACGTAGCCTTGGGTTGGCATAATTATAATAGGCGAATTTCTTTTCCTTATCGCTCCACCTGCCTTCCTCCACGCACATTACCGGTATATATTCATCATGGTCAGAAGGAGCCAGTACGGTGTCACGTGTTACCATGCGGTCCTGCCTGCCGCCCATGATCATTTCGCCGGAAGCGATGTAAATGGATTTATTCGACTTATTGTTGATACGCAGCCAGTGTACATTTTCAGTGGAGGCTGTGCCACGCTCGCTGATGGTAACAAGTCCCTGTTTTAAAGCCTGGCTCAGCGAAATAACATCGGGGTAGCTGTACAGCATTTTAGCCTGTCCGCCAAAGCCATTGGCCCGTGGGCGAATGGGAATGATGGTTAAATTTTTATATGTCTTTGCGCTGTCGTAGTCAACATACAGAGTTTGGTATGTTAACTGCGAGGAGGCTACATTGGCTGCCAGTAGCAGCAGTATTACCAGGCGCAGGCTTTTGAGCATGCAGCTATAACGCCGCGCTGTAGTCAATATTGCTGCTGTATTACACGGTAAATGTCAAAAATCCGGAGGATGCAGGGAGTGCTACAGTTTGACGTATTCGGAACCGAAATCTCTATCTTTGCCGCCTATGGCAAAAAAAGTTAGGGTACGCTTTGCCCCCAGTCCTACAGGAGGCCTTCATTTAGGGGGTGTACGCACGGTGTTGTATAATTATTTGTTTGCCCGCCAGCATGGCGGTGATTTTATTCTGCGTATAGAAGATACAGACCAGACCCGTTTTGTGTCGGGTGCAGAGGAGTACATTACAGAGTGCTTGAAATGGTGTGGCCTGATACCGGACGAAAGCCCGGAAAAGGGTGGTGCTTACGGACCTTACCGCCAAAGCGAACGTAAAAGTATTTACCGTGAATATGCTGAGTTCCTGGTAAGGGAGGGGAAGGCTTATTATGCTTTTGACCGTCCTGAGGAGCTGGAAACAATGCGTGAGAAGTTTAAAACTGCTGAGAACCCTTCTCCGCAATATGACCATACTATCCGCATGCAAATGCGCAATTCCCTGTCACTGACCTTTGAGGAAACAGAGCGACTGCTGGAAGATGGAGTGCCGCATGTGATCCGTATTGCTATGCCCGAAAATGAAACAGTATCATTCACTGATATGATCCGTGGTGAAGTAAGCTTCAGCACAGGGCTGGTAGATGATAAAGTATTACTGAAGGCAGATGGTATGCCTACCTATCACCTTGCTGTGGTAGTAGATGATTACCTGATGAAAATAACCCATGCCTTCCGTGGTGAAGAGTGGTTGCCCAGTGCTCCTGTACATGTACTGTTGTGGAAATACCTTGGCTGGGAAAGCGATATGCCCCAGTGGGCTCACCTGCCACTGATCCTGAAACCCGATGGCAATGGTAAACTGAGTAAGCGTGATGGCGATCGTCTTGGTTTCCCGGTATTTGCCATGAACTGGAAAGACCCTAAGACCGGTGACCTCACCAAAGGGTTCCGTGAGCTGGGTTTTGTACCGGAAGCATTTGTGAACATGCTGGCCATGCTTGGCTGGAATGATGGCACCGACCAGGAGATCTTCTCCCTGGATGAGCTGGTGAGCAAATTCTCTATGGAGCGTGTGCACAAGGGCGGTGCCAAGTTTGACTTTGAAAAAGCGAAGTGGTTCAACCACGAATGGATAAAGAAGCAGGATGCAGCAACTTTGCTTCCTGGAGTAAAAGCTGTCCTGGCTTCCAACGGTGTTGAAATTACCGACGATAGCAAACTGGAAAAGATCATTACCCTGGTAAAAGAACGCTGCACCCTGCTGGCAGACTTTTTCCCACAGGCTGTTTTCTTTTTCAAAATACCTGTTGAAGTGGATATTGATGCCGTGAAACCTAAGTGGGATGATAAAAAGAAACAGTTCTTCACTGCCTTAACTGCAACCTGGCAACAACAGGGCAGCTGGGCACATGACGAGCTTGAAAAGACTTTTAAAGAATTAGCGGCATCCAGCCAGTTAAAACCCGGCGAGTTAATGTTGCCTTTACGCATTATGCTGGTAGGCGGCAAGTTTGGTCCGGGGGTATTTGATATTGCAGCAGTGATTGGGAAGGAAGAAACGGTGCAAAGAATTAATAACCTGATTAATCAATTTGAAAATTTGAAAATGTAATGTGCGGATTCAATAATGTGCAAATGTGCGGATGATTTCCGTAGGTGCGTTCGCATATTTGCATATCCGTATATTTACAGGGCGTTCATTTTCAAATTATCAAATTTTGAAATTTTCAAATTATATGGAACGTCCGATACGCGTATTGGTTGCCAAAGTAGGTTTAGATGGGCACGACCGTGGTGCAAAAGTGATTGCTACTGCACTCCGTGATGCCGGAATGGAAGTTATTTATACCGGACTGCGTCAAACGCCAGAGATGGTGGTAAGTGCTGCCTTGCAGGAAGACGTGGATGCAATTGGTGTAAGTATTCTCAGCGGTGCTCATATGACCGTTTTTCCCAAGATCATTGCCCTGATGAAGGAGAATGAAATGGATGATGTACTGCTTACCGGTGGCGGTATTATTCCCGATGACGACGTAGCCCAATTACAGGAGCTGGGCGTTGGCAAACTCTTTCCTCCCGGTACTTCCACAGGCGATATAGCCAAGTATATTACAGAATGGGTAAAGGAGCATAGAAGCTTCTAGTCTGTGTCGGGTGTCGTGTTTTGTGTTTCGGGTTAGAGTCGGCAATCGTCAGTCGTGAGGGCAAGCTGCGAGCTTTGAGCTACGAGCTGTGAGGAATACAAGTTGGCAGTTGGCAATTTGCTGTTGAATCTTTCAGACATCAGACCTCATACTTCGGTTTTCTCCATTTGCACATTAGCCAATCTGCACATTTCCACATTCTTTCTTTCCTTCGATATTCGAAATTCAGCATTCGACATTTTCCTTCCAGACTGTATTCGCGTTCGGCGTTAAGCATTCAGCTTCTCCATCCCCGCATTAATTGATTGTTCCCGATTGTTAAAGCTTTCTTAATCAAAAAACTTTTTTCAAAGAGCTGTAACTTCTTTTCAAGTGGTTCGTATCACCTGTATAAAATCACCTGATATGAAAAGAATAATACTTAGCTCAATAGTGACCTTACTGATGGTAGCTACTGCATGTGCACAGGAAGAGGTAAAAGAAGTAAAAGTGAATAAAAAGAAAGACCGGATATATTTTACCAGTGGTGGTAATGGAGGTATCGTTTCTTTCTCTTCAGTAAAAGAAGATGGCAACAGGGTTTCCACGATCCCGAGATTTACTTTATTCTTCAATATAGGGTCTAATTTTCACTACGATGTTTCAGATCACGTAGGCTTCTTTGCAGGAATGGATATCAAGAATATTGGTCTTATTACCAAAGCGGATTCGGTAAAATATAAAAGACGTGTGTACACACTGGGTATTCCTGTAGGGTTTAAAATTGGTGACCTGAAAAATGGATTGTTCTTCTATGCAGGTGCTGAAATGGAAATGGCATTTAACTATAAAGAGAAATACTTTGTAGGCGGTGATAAGAAAAGCAAATTCAATGAGTGGTTCAGCGACCGTACAGACAGGTTCATGCCTTCTTTGTTTGCAGGTGTACAGGTTGACAAGCACTTTAGCTTCAAAGCACAGTATTATCTCAATAACTTTTTCAACCAGGATTACAAGGATGGCAGTGGTGCCAAAGTATACCAGAATACAGATGCTAAAATATTCTTCCTGACGCTTGGTTATAATATTTATCACAAAACAAGACCAGGCATTAGGGTGAAGACCAGCAATAGTTAACCATGAAAAATGAAGCAGCCCCTTGTCAACCGGCAAGGGGCTTTTTTTTGTTGCAAGAACCGTACTTTTGAAAAAATATATTGTATGTATCAATCCCTTCTTGTTCATACGGAAAATAATATCTGTACGGTTACAGTAAACAGACCTGATAAGCTGAATGCACTGAATGAAACTGTAATGGATGAACTGGATACTGCGCTTGATGAGATCTACAATGATGCTTCTATCCGTTCAGTAATTATTACTGGTGCCGGATCAAAAGCATTTATTGCTGGTGCAGATATCAGTGAGTTTCTTTCGCTTACACACGAAGAAGGAGCCGATCTTTCAAGAAAAGGGCAGAATATATTTTTTAAGATAGAGCATTCTCCCAAACCGGTTATTGCTGCCGTAAATGGTTTTGCATTGGGCGGCGGTTGTGAGCTGGCAATGTCCTGTCATTTCAGGATTGCATCAGAAAATGCAAAGTTTGGTCAGCCGGAAGTAAACCTGGGCCTGATCCCCGGTTATGGAGGCACGCAGCGCCTTACACAATTGGTAGGTAAGGGCAGGGCATTGGAGTTGATGATGACTGCAGGCATGATCGATGCCCCCACAGCTTTACAGTATGGACTTGTGAATTATATAGTACCGCAGGAAGAGTTACTAAGCAAAGCGATTGCTCTTTTAACAGTGATCAATTCAAAAGCACCTTTGGCTATTGCAAAATGTATCCAGACTGCCAATGCGGTATTTGATCATACCAAAGATGGATTTGCTGCGGAGGCCAATGCTTTTGGAGAATGCTTCGCCACTGAAGATATGAAGGAGGGTACAACTGCTTTCCTTGAAAAACGTAAGGCCGCATTTAAAGGCAAATAATATTTTAAAAAACAGATCCCCGGATGTTTACAGGTTATCCTGCAAAGCATCCGGGGATTTTTATTGTGAGCAAGAGAGGCTAATTGCCTGCTCTGAATAATACATTATCCGGCACGACACTCTTATCAAATCCGGGCCCTTTCCAATAGAGCTTCAGGTCATCACTTCCACTGTTTTCAAAAAATTGCAGTTTGATGGTATGATAGCCTTTGCCAAGTGGCAGGCTTTTATATTTCTCCGTCATACCATGCAGACCATCATGATCTACCGCTATTGCATCATCAATCAGTAAACGGCTGCCATCGTCTGAAGAAAGGTAAAAAGTATAAATGCCATCAGCGGGAATATTCAGTAATCCCTCAAATACAAATCCATATTCTTCCTGTCCCTGTTTTGAACGGATATCAAAATTGCCTACCTGCCCCCTGGCATCAGGAGTAAGCGAGCTAAAGTCTGGTAACGCCGTCCATTTACCTTTATACGAAGCAAATTGCAAACCGGGTTTCGTTGCAGCAATTGTTTTACCGGGCGGTGGGGTCACTTTTTCAAATCTGGCTATGGATGTAGAAGATACCGGCTTATTGCTAACAAAGCTGGTTGCTTTTACTGTGGTGGTCTGCTGTAGTACCAATGGGCTTTTTGCTACAGTAGAGTTGATGGTGGGCTCTGTGCCATCAGTAGTGTAATAAACCAGGGCATTCGATGCATCGGTAGCGATCTTTACCACCAGTTGATCGGTAAAGATCTGTTCATCGGCTTTAATAACCGGTTCTGTATATACAATGGGTGCGCCGTTGATGTCGAGTGCAATTACCGTAGCATAATCATGCTGCTTTACACCAGAAATATCTATAATATAGTTAGCATCCTGTTGTGTTATTTTCAGGCCCTTCTTTTTATTATCAAGTGCATAAGCCTTTAGTATGGTATTGCCGAGACCAGGGATCACTAACTGGTTATTGGCAGGCCAGTCAAAAATGTGCAGGTAAAGTTTAGTGCTGCCATCAACGTTCTTTTGTGTGCAGCGGCCCCAGTCGAGCTTTTTGAAAGGGCTGGGTGAAGTACCATAGATAGCTTCGTTGTTTGTTTTCATCCAGCTGCCGATTGCCTTTAGCCTGTCGATGCTGGCCTGAGGAAATAAACCTTCTGCAGTTGGTCCTACGTTCAGTAAAAAGTTGCCGCCTTTGGAAGCAATATCAATAAGGTTACGGACTAATTCCTGTGCAGATTTCCAGTTATTGTCATGACTGTTGTATCCCCAGTTATTATTCATGGTCATACAGCTTTCCCAATCAGTACCCGGAATACCAGTAGCTGGTATTTCCTGTTCAGGGGTTCCGTAATCGCCCACATATTCACCGGCTTTGGTTGAACCTTCCATGCCATCACGACCAACGTCAACACGGTTATTGACAATGATCTGTGGTTGAAGGCTACGCACATAGTTATAGAGGTCCTTCCCACGTTGGTGATTCCAGGTATTTTCCCATTCACCATCAAACCAAAGCAGGCCGATCTTTCCGTAATTGGTCAGTAGTTCGCGCAGCTGGTTTTTCATGTACACCACATAGCGGTCAAAATCAGTACCGGTAGCTGACCTATCTGTTTCCCAGATGCGGCGGGGCAGGTAATCCGGGTGATGCCAGTCCATAATAGAGTGGTAAAAGCATAATTGAATACCTTCTTTCTCACAGACTGCAGCCAGCTCTTTTAGTACATCCCGCTGAAAAGGAGTAGACATAATATCGAAGTCCGTAAACTTTGAATCAAACATGCCGAAACCGTCATGATGTTTGGTAGTGATAACAATGTATTTCATGCCGGCATCCTTCGCCATTTTTACCCATTCTTTTGCATCAAACTTTGTGGGATTGAACTGTGTAACAAATTTATCGTAGGTTTCAAGTGGTATTTTGGCGTTGTTGCGGATCCATTCTCCATAATTTGTTTGTCCATTCCACTCACCGGCCGGAATAGAATACAATCCCCAGTGAATAAACAGGCCAAAGCGGGCATCGCGCCACCATTGCATGCGTGTATCCTTTTCCTGGGCATGCAGGCTTGTAATAGATAGTAAGCACACAAATGCTATAAAGATGAAACATAAATGCCGTAAGCGAGGTAATGGCAGATCAATTCTCATGTTGATGTTTTTAATGTACGAACAATAGACCCGGGTGTGATAGCAGAATAAATATACAACTACCGGTGCAAACAGCGAAAGCCCGGAAGCGATGGTAAGGGCAAGTAAAGTGGTGGGAAACAGCGATGCCTGGTTATTAAAAACGGCTAAAAATATACCGGCGGTAAAATAGACAGATCAATGTTTATGAGATCCGGAAAACAAGGGAAATTATGCGGGAATAATGAGGTTTTCGGACGAAACTTGTTACCGCGAACTACAGTTCTTTCCTACCTTTGCCCAAATTTTTATAGCATGGACTACCGCATAGAAAAAGACACCATGGGAGAGGTAAAGGTACCCGTGGACGCTTACTACGGCGCACAGACACAACGCAGTATTGAGAATTTTAAAATTGCGCAGGACATCAACAGGATGCCGAAAGAGATCATCCGGGCTTTTGCTTACCTGAAAAAAGCTGCGGCTCTCACCAACCTCGATGCGGGTGTACTGCCCAAAGAGAAGAGCGATCTGATAGGACAGGTATGTGATGAGATCCTGGAAGGCAAACTGGATGCTTATTTTCCGCTGGTAGTATGGCAAACCGGTTCAGGTACCCAATCGAACATGAATGTGAACGAGGTAGTTGCTTATCGTGGTCATGTAATTAAAGGTGGAAAGCTGTCTGACAAAGACAAGTTCCTGCACCCTAACGATGATGTAAATAAATCACAGTCATCTAATGATACTTTCCCTACAGCAATGCACATTGCTGCATATAAAATGCTGATAGAGGTTACCATTCCCGGTATAGAAAAGCTGCGTGATACACTGGCTGCCAAAAGCAAAGAGTATATGAACGTAGTGAAGATAGGCCGTACGCATTTTATGGATGCTACACCCCTCACCGTGGGACAGGAGTTCAGCGGTTATGTATCGCAACTGAACCACGGCCTGAAAGCTATTAAAAATACACTGGCTCACTTGAGTGAACTGGCGCTGGGTGGTACTGCTGTTGGTACTGGTATCAATACACCTCCTAACTATTCTGAGAACGTAGCAAAACATATTGCCACCTTAACAGGCCTGCCTTTTGTTACTGCAGAAAATAAATTTGAAGCACTGGCTGCTCACGATGCAATTGTAGAAGCACATGGTGCATTAAAAACAGTTGCTGTAAGCCTGATGAAAATTGCAAACGACATTCGTATGCTGTCATCCGGCCCACGCAGTGGTATCGGCGAAATTCATATCCCTGACAATGAGCCGGGTTCTTCTATCATGCCTGGTAAAGTAAACCCTACACAGTGTGAAGCATTGACCATGATCGCTGCACAGGTATTGGGTAATGACGTAGCTATCAACGTAGGTGGTGCTACCGGTCATTTTGAACTGAACGTATTTAAACCGGTAATGATCTACAACTTCCTGCACAGCGCCCGTTTGATCGGTGATGGTTGTGTAAGCTTCAATGATAAGTGTGCTGTAGGTATTGCTCCGCTGGAAGATAATATCAAAAAGCATGTTGACAATTCACTGATGCTGGTAACCGCGCTGAACACAAAGATCGGTTATTACAAAGCTGCAGAAATTGCACAGAAAGCACATGCAGAAGGAACCACGCTGAAAGCAATGGCTGTGAAACTGGGATATGTTACTCCTGAACAGTTTGATGAGTGGGTAATACCTGCTGATATGGTGGGAAAGCTTTAATTAGCTAACGTACTAATATGTAAATGTGCGAATGAAATAAGAAAGCATTCCTTGCAAATATAAAATCCCGTTGATGCGCAAAGTGTCAACGGGATTTTCTGTTATAGGGTAGCTTAGGCTAATATGCTTTTCATTTGCACATTACTGTATTATCACCTTCTCGGTTACCATATTAATACCAATGCTATTATACAGCTTCACGATATAAATACCACGGGGCGCATTGCGCAGGTTAATGGCAAAAATATCTTTGGAGTTGGTCAGCTCAAATATTTGTCTGCCATTCATATCAAATACACGCAATACCAGCGGCTTGGGCGTATTCTTCGGAGCGGCTACATATAATGTGTGTGATGCAGGATTGGGATATATCTTAACCGGTTCTGTGAGTGGCGGCGGTTTCTTCTCCGGAAGTGATGGCTTTGCCAATGTTTGGAGATATACCATGCGCAGAATAAACCCGGGGTTCCTGGTTTCTACTGTAGTACCACTGAAGCCACCGGTAGGCCCGGAAGTACTGCCCGAACTGTCAATTGCAAAGAATAAGGTGTCTCCTGTAGGGTTGATAGCCAGGTCCCGCACACGATTGTTGGTAAGATAGCGGATCGTATCTCCTGATACACCAGTACCGGATGCATCCAGCTTTAAGCGGAACATGCCAAATTTAAGTGAGGTTACCAGCAATGAGTTTTTCCAGTAAGGAATATACATCTGGTCGTAAAAGTCAATGCTGGATGGCGCTACTGTTTGCCAGGTGTAAATATTGGGCCAGTGACCTGACGCATTGGAAGGCCAGTCGTACCCCTGGATAGTTGTTTTATTGGGCGAGAAGAAAGTGAAAATAGGCTCCTTTACATTGTGATTTACAGCAAAGGTATCTTCGTAACCGATATTCTTCCCGGCCAGCTTGTCATTTTTCGTATAAGCTGCTCCGTCATTTACAGTGTAGTTGTTGTCTGCGTAGCCCGCTACATAAGGCCAGCCATAGTTTCTGCCGCTTTCCAGGATGTTTACTTCATCGTCAGATACATCGCCATGTTCCGAACTATACAAACGCCAGTTGCCATTCGCATTGCCCCATACAATACCCTGGGCGTTACGATGGCCAAACGTAAAGACTGCCGACTTTCTGCCGGTTACGGTATGTGTAAATGGATTGTCATTCGGTATCCACCTGCTATAGAACCCGTCATCGGTATCGGCGTCCTGCTCAGTATTTAACCGCAGTATCTTTCCTTCGTAGATATTGGTATTCTGGGCATTGTTGGGCCTGTTCAGGTTATTGAACTGACCTGCCCCCATATCACCGATCGTATAATAAAGATGATAGTTGCCATCGCTTTCTACGGGGCCAATTGTCAGGCGGCCTGAGTTGTGATCATTACTGCCATTCAGATCATCCAGTACGGTAACGGGCGATGATAATGTTTTACTGGTAATATTATATGTATACCGCATGATCCTGGTGGTATAATAACAAGGCCCATCGTTGCCTGCGGGCTGCCCATATTGGCAATTATTGTTATTTAACGCGTCTGAACCGTCATTGCGGTGATAAACAAGTGCCACATACACATAAGGTTTACCGGTAAGCAACTGTGGATGAATAGCGAGGCCCATCAATCCACCCTGGGGTGGCTGCATTACAGTGTAATAACTAAAATCTTTCAGGTTATTGAGATCCAGTAATACTCTGTTGCCTTTGTTTGCAGGATTAATTTTTACAATACGATAGCCATGCATTTCTGTTACCCACAGGGAGTCATCGGGTCCGTAAGTAACTTCCCAGGGATAACTTAAGCCACGCCACTGACCGGATGTTTTTACAGCCGGGTACAGCGTGTCAATCTTGAAAGTCTGATCATCAACAGTGAAAGTATTCTGGGCCTCTGCTGTAGTGGTAAGCAGGGTCGCGAGCGATAAAACCAGGTAAGGGTATTTGGGTTTTACCATAGGTACGGGTTTGGAAACTGGATTTATAACAGGTTTTCAGTCATTATATTACTAATAATTATGCCAAACAACACACTATCGTATAAGTCACATTCGTTATATGGTGTGCTCCCGGTAAGTGGGTAAAAAGGTGTCGTATAATTACTATTGACGGCACCTGATAGTTTTTATATGTTTACGGGTGCATTTGTTTGCATTTTAGTACCTATCGTCCAAATCTATGAAAGCAACTATACGCTTAACTCTATTATTGTTTTCCTTTATACTTACCCTACACCAGGCCGGGTTTACCCAGGTAATACAGGTAGGGAAAAGTTATATCAACATATCTAAAGGTACCAGTGGTGGTACTATAGAACCCGGCGATACGCTGGAGATCCGCGCTACTATTGCCGTGGGTAACTGGGATAATAGCCAGATCACTCTTACACATTATGTTGACACAATCCCCGCTAACGTTACTTACGTTGCCAATTCTTTAAAAATTCTTACCAACGAAGGCGTTGTCTTTAACGCGTTTACAGATGCCAGTGACGGAGATCAGGCGATGTCGGCTATTACAGGTACGTTGCGTACTTTACGTATCAACCTGGGTAGTACTTATAATGGAGGCAATGCAGGTACGGTGAGTATTGGTACAGCATGTACCACTACAGCGCCCAGTACCACCGGTGGCACTGGTGGTAGAATTCGCTGGGATGGACGCCCTTCTTTTTACGCGGGTGTATGTATCATGTCTGCATCATACAGAATAGTAATACCAACCTCGCTTGCTTATGGCACGCAGATCAATACTTATGGCGGAGCTTTCTGGTACAGGGTTGGTACAGCTACGCTCAATACCAACAAATACCTGAGCCCTTATAAAATAGTACTTACTCAAAACCTCGGTTTGTGTTCTAATGCCATTGGTGCCAACGCGGTACTGGAAAATGGCGGTACTTTTGGCTCCGGTACTGCTCAGAACAGATCTACCTCAGCTATTGTTCCGGGTTACACATTTACGAGTGTTACTACAGGTCAGCCCAATGATGGTTCTTATGCAATCATCAACAACCTGAGCCCCAGTGGTAACACTAATCCTAACAGCCAGATCCCCAACAGTACCAACCGTGTGTTTGGCTACTGGGATATTATGGGCGACCATACCAATGCTACCAACGTAGTAGCAGGAAATAATCCTGTGGCACCTGGTGCAAACGGTGGTTATTTCGTAGCTATCAATGCCAGTTATGCCAATAGCAACGCTATTCAGCAAACAGTAAGTGGTCTTTGTCCCAATACCTATTATGAGTTTTCGGCATGGTTTAAAAACGTGTGTCGCTATTGCGCCTGCGATATGTATGGTACAGGGCCTTATAATGGCACTACACCCAACTCCAGCTTTAAAGGAACAGACTCATCGGGTGTAAATCCTAACCTCACCTTTACTATTGACGGACTTGATTATTATACTACCGGTACCATGAAGTACACAGGCCAGTGGGTGAAGAAAGGTTTTATTTATCTCACCGGCCCTTCACAAACTTCATTTACCATGACCATCCGCAACAATGCGCCGGGTGGTGGTGGTAATGACTGGGGTATTGATGACGTAACCCTGGCTACCTGTACTCCTAACCTGGATATGCGTCCTTCACCATCTTTAAAAGTGTGTGCGGGTGACCAGGTGGATGTGTATGCCATTGTTCGTTGTTTCTTCCCTAACTACATCTACTGGCGCTGGGAAAAAAGTACAGATAATGGTGCTAACTGGAGCCTGACAGGAGTAAGCGGAACTGCTACCCCTGTAGCTAATGCCGGTGAATACGAATACACTGCTGCTTATCCTTCGTTCCTTGCTACTGCCAACAGCATTTATCGTTTGCGTATCGCTTCTACAAGTGGCAACCTTGATAATACATCCTGTTCCTTTGTAGCCAGCACTACCATTACCATTGGTGTGGATGAGTGTATTACCCTGAACAGCAGCATTAAGAACTTCTCTGGTAAGGTGGTAAATAAACATCAGTCAGTGTTACAATGGACTGTAACCGGTGAAACCAGCGCTACCAGTTATGAAGTGGAAAGCAGCGATGATAAAGTACATTATAACAAAATAGGCACTGTATACGCTCCGGCAGCTACAACCGGCGATAATAGTTACCAGTTTACTGATCCCAACCTGCTGAATGGTGTGCGTTATTACCGCATTAAGATCAAAGAAGCCAATAGCAGTACCTATAGCAAAGTAGTGGTGCTTATCAGCGAGGTATCAGCACTGGATGTACGGACGCTTATCAATCCGTTTAAAGATAAGATCAGCTTTGATCTTGTATCGCCTTCTGAGCAACCAACAACTGTATCGTTGCTGGATATGTATGGAAGGGTAATTAAAAGAGATAAGATCACAGCCTTGCAGGGTATTACGCCTGTACAGCTTACCGGGTTGAGCCAGGTAGCGGCTGGTATGTACATTCTGCAGATCCAGCAACAGGATGTTATTATCAGTAAGCAGGTGCTGAAGGCTGAGCAACGTTAACCTTTTCTCATATAGTTATATACACGTTAAACCCACGGTGTGACCCGTGGGTTTTTTTATAGCAGGCAATCGTATAATAGTAATAGCAGCTTACCGGGTTACCGATAGCTTATTTGCATTTGTAAGACAGTGCATATTTTACATCAGAAGAGTAGATAGAGCCGTCTCCTGTTATATTGAATGTTTTTACTCTTCCATTGGTGTCAAACGTAAAAGAGGCAAAGTTGGAAGTGCTGGTGCTGGTAAGCGTACCGGATGCATTGTAGTTTTCAATAGTCACCTTTTTAACGAGATTGGCAGGCGCCTTGCCACAATCAATTGCACTCTGGAATATGATCAGTTCACTGGAAGGGAAGATAGAAACAAAATCCTTGGCAGCCACTGCCGCATCATATTCATACTTCACTACTGTTTTTTCAGGCGTACCCGTTACCGTAGAAGTTACACTGGTAAGATTGCCGCTTGTCCAGGCATAGGTGGAGGTGATCACGGGAAGGGTAGGCAGGGTGGCCAATGCAATGGTAGACTGGGTTAAATAGCCGGACGAATTGTATGTATAGGCCATTACAACCTCGGGCATTGTATTGTCTGTGGGTTCCAGGTACCCGTGGAACTCTTTTATCTTCCCGTCTGAGTTTAGCGTGAAATATTGTTTGCTGTCCAGGTTGATCCTTCCCGAAGGGTATGTAAGGTTATATTCCTGGTCTACAGAAAGCGTAGTGCTGTCTATCAGCTGGATCTTATTCACCTGGTTGCTGCTGTTGTAATAGCTGGTAATAGCTGCCAGTGCAGAATTTGAACTGATATCGTAATAGGCGATATTACTTACACGGCAATTGCTGGTAGTAGTGCCGCCGCCCGGTGTAGTGGTTGCCTTTTTGAAGTAAGCGGTGAATTTACCATCAGTAATGGTTTTAATAGCCCCGAGCGTATCCAGTACCTGCCCGGTAAAAGTGCCGGTTACAGAAGTGGAGTCAAGTTTTGTGATGGTAAGCGTGAATTTATCGATAGCAGAAATATCGTTACTGTAGATATCTTTTCCACCCTGGTAGTAATCAAAGAATACCATAGGTGTTTTGTAAGTGCCGGTAGTAATAGAGGTTCCGAATAGCTGGATCACCAGTTCACCTTTAAGATCATCGCTGGTGCCATCCAGTATAAGAGAGGGGATGCCAAACACGTCATCAAAATATGCAGTGTCTATAGTGCCTTTAAACTGTGAACTGGCTTCTTTAAACTCCCATTGCGAGCTGGTAGTAATACTGCCTGTCTCGAGGCTAACCTCTTTCTGACATGCTATGCAACCAAGAAACAATAAGGCTGCTAATAAGCTTTTCCTCAAACTCATCCGGGTAAATTTTGGTGGTTTAAACAGGGTTTTAACAGTTATACAAAGGTAAAGTTGTATAACTGCAACAATGTTTTAATACGAGATGATTCCCAGGATGTACGGATGCCCCTTAGCAGCACCGGAAAACTAAACTGCCTGCACTGAGTCGTTTACTGTACTGTTGGTATCTGCTACAGGAAGCGGTTCTTCATGAGGATGCTTCTTGAAAAATTTGCGTTGGAACAGTAATATGACAATCACACCAATTGAAATCGATGCATCGGCGATATTAAAGATCGGTGAAAAGAAGGTAAAACGCTCGCCGCCCCAGAACGGGATCCAGGAAGGAAGCACCTTATTCTCAATAATGGGTACATACAGCATATCTACCACTTTACCATGCAAAAAACCGGCGTAACCGCCACCGGCAGGGAAAAGGGTAGCCAAAGGAGTTCCATCATTGCTTTCAGAGAATATGAGGCCGTAGAACATGCTGTCTATCAGGTTGCCCAGCGCACCGGCGAAAATCATACCCACACAAATGATGTAACCGGGATGGTATTTTTTCAGCACAATGCTGCGGATGTAGAATACGCCAAAGATCACAGCTACCAGGCGGAAAAGGGTGAGGATCAGCTTGCCCCAGTCACCACCAAACTTCCAGCCCCACGCCATGCCTTCATTTTCAATAAAAAACAGCCTGAATGAGCGGCCCAGCAGGTAGATCTGCTCACCGTAATTCATGCTGGTCTTAACCCATATTTTTAAGGCCTGATCGGCTATAATTATACCCAGTATTACTAATACTACTGTTCTGATCTTCACTGCGAACTTTTTAGATTGTTCAAAGATAATGTTATTCAACCGGAGTTCCGAAGGAGGAAAGCCGGTTTTAAGAGTTCTTAAATACCTCTCTGTAAACCTATTCTTCGTAATAGATCCTTTTCACCCGGTGCGAAACACTCGTGAGCATTTCATAGGGAATGGTTTCCGCCCAATGCGCCACCTGCTCTACCGGTAATTCCTTGCCAAATACCACCACTTCGTCGCCCTCTTTTATATGAGGAATATCTGTTATGTCAATCATGGTCATATCCATGCAAATAGTACCGATTACAGGGGCCAGTGTACCGTTTACCCACATTTTGCCGGTACCATTTCCCAGCCTGCGGGGATAACCATCGGCATAGCCTATCCGAACAGTGGCAATGCGCGAGTCCCGCGAAGCTACGCCTCTTCGTCCATAGCTCACCGTTTCACCGGCCTTAATATTTTTAACCTGCGCAATGGTCGATTTCAATGTCGAGACCTCCCGCAGATCCATGGTGTGTTTATTGGTGCTGTCAATGCCATAGAGCCCAATGCCCAGCCTTGTCATATCCAGTTGCCACTCCGGAAAGCGCATAATGCCTGCCGTATTAGTGATGTGTCGTATAAAAGGATAAGATATTACAGCCTGCAACTGTTTTACCATGCGTAAAAAGGTCTCAAATTGCTGGTGGCTGAAATCATCGTGCTGTGCTTCGTCGCTGGCCGCAAGGTGGCTAAAAACACTCTGTACGGTAAACAGCGGGTTCTGTACGGATTGTAATAATCCCGGCAATTGTTGTTCCGAAAATCCCAGCCTGTTCATACCGGTTTCCAGTTCAATGTGAACGGGGTAGCGGTTAATGCCCTGCTTTTTCAGGAAGCTTTCAAAGGAAGCCATCAGTTCCGGTGAATACAGGTCGGGCTCCAGGTTGTACTGAACAATAATGTCAAAAGTAGAGGGCTCAGGATTCATGACCATAACAGGCAGGTTAATGCCGCCCTTGCGCAGCTCCACTCCTTCATCAGCATAGGCTACAGCCAGGTAATCTACTTTATGGAACTGTAAAACGTTGGCTATTTCATAACTGCCGCTGCCATAGGAAAACGCCTTTACCATCGCCATCAGCTTTGTGGCAGGCTGCAATAAGGCCTGGTACTGTTTCAGGTTGTGTACCATAGCAGTAAGGTCTATTTCCAATACCGTCTGGTGAACCTTCTGTTCCAGCAACCTGTCTACCTGCTCCAGCTCAAATACACGGGCGCCTTTCAGCAATATTGTTTCATCCCGGAAATGCAGGTGCAGGAAGTCATTTTTTAAAGCATCTACCGACGGATAAAAAGCCAGTTCTGCAATTCCTGCTGTTTCAAAAATAGTGCGGTGATGGGCTATCCTGTCGCCGATACCAATCAGCCTGTTTACCTGTTTCTGTACCAGCATCCTGGCCACTTCCGTGTACAGTTCCTTTTCGCTGCGGGCACTTTGTAAAATGTCTGAAAGTATTACCGTGCGTTTAGAGTGCTGGTGTTGTTGTGCCAGGAAGTCCAGTGCAATAGTAAATGAACTGAGGTCTGCACTATAACTGTCGTTGATGATAGAACAATTATTGATGCCTTCCTTCATTTCCAGTCGCATGGCCACCGGGCCCAGTTGCCACATTTTTACCCGGATGGTTTCTGCAGGGATTTTCAGATGCAGTAACAGGCACCAGCAGTTAATGGCATTTTCAACTGATGCATCATCCGTAAAAGGTATAGTGATGGAAATTGTTTCTTCCTTATAAGTAGCAGTGATCTGTGTTTTGCCATCCTCTTTGTAAATAGTGAGGATCTGCAGGGTGGCGTCGGTTAACATGCTCCAGTTGAACAGCTCCAGGTTCTCACGGTTTACTGTTTGTCTTAACTGGGCTACCCCTTCATTTACATCCGGTGCATCCTTGCAATAGATCAGCAGTTTTACCTGTAAGAACAGGCGCAACTTTTCATTTACTTTCTGGCGTACGTTCAGAAAGCCTTCGCTGTGCGCTTCGCCGATATTGGTAAAAATGCCAATAGTAGGCTGAATGATCTTTTGCAACTGGTCCATTTCACCGGTTTGTGAAATGCCTGCTTCAAAGATGGCAAGCTCATGCGTTTCGTTCATGGGCCATACACTCAGCGGTACACCTATCTGCGAATTATAACTGCGCGGACTGCGTATAATATTATAGCGTTCTTCCAGCAACTGGTTCAGCCATTCTTTTACGATGGTTTTACCATTGCTGCCGGTAATGCCAATTACGGGAATACTAAACTGGCGGCGATGCCATGCTGCTACTTGTTGCAATGCCTGCAGGGTATTGCTTACCAGTATGATATTGGCGTCCGGTAAGGGAATGGCAGGGGGCTCGCTCACTACAAAGTTGCGAACGCCCTTATTGTACATTGTCTCCAGGTACACATGTCCATTGCGTCGTGAACCTTTTAATGCAAAAAATAAAGTAGTGACAGGGAAGACCAGCCGGCGGCTGTCAGTCAACAGGTGTTCAATTACTGCGTTCTCCTGGTGTACTGTAAGCTTACCCTTTACAATGGATGCAATCTGTTCAATGGAGTAGGTCAATGTTAATGGTTTTTGAGCTGGTTATTCTTTATCTGGAACTTTAACTTCCCTGTTGGATACACTTAAGGAGTAAATGATAGATGCAAGTATGCAGCTAACGATCACTATCAATGAAATATAAACAGGTATGTGGATCTTGAAATATTCTATCAGCATTTTAACCCCAATGAAAACCAGGATCACTGCAATACCCTGCTGCAGGTGTGAGAACTTATTAACTGCACCTTTCAGTAAAAAGAAAAGGGAACGCAGCCCCAGCACCGCAAAAATATTGGAGGTATAAATAACCAGTTTGTGTGTGGAGATGGCAAATACTGCGGGAATAGAGTCCAGCGCAAATACAATATCTGTAGTAGCGAGCATAATAACCACTACAAAAATGCTGGTATAGTATTTTTTGCCGTCGATAGTAATACGCCATTTACCATCCCCGTCAGAATGGGTAAGGGGCAATACTTTTTTCAGCAGGCTGTACACTTTGTTGTGCTCAATATCTACAGATTCCTCGTTCTTGGCTGTAAACATTTTGAAACCAGTGTACACCAGTATGGCACCAAAAATGTACAGCAACCATTCAAAACGGGTAACCAGTTCTATACCAATGGTAATGAAGATAACACGGAATACAATGGCCATTAAGATGCCGATGAGCAACACGCGTGCATAGAACTTCTCACGCAGGCCAAAGAAGTTGAAAATAAGAATGAACACGAAAATATTGTCAATGCTCAGCGACCATTCCATCAGGTAGGCGCTCATGTACTCCATTGCCAGCACGTGACCATTTTCGTACCACATAAAGCCGAAAAAAAGCATGGCGAGAGAAACCCACATGGCTGTTTGCCACAATGCTTTTTTAAGGGTGATATGAGTGTTCTTTTTGCTGAGTAATCCCAGGTCAAAAATTAAAGCCAATAATAATACACCGCCAAAGGCCAGATACGTGATTTGTTCCCTATTCATTATCAAAAAAATGTGTTCAAAGATACTGGAATTGCTTGTTTGCAACCGGCAATTTGCAGGTTACAGTCAATGGGTTACGGAAATAGCTATTGCTGGTTGATAATCAACAAATCCGGTCTCAGGTATTAAGTTTTAAGACTCTCCGGATATAGGCAAATTGCGCTAAGCGGCTTAACCTGTCAGGTCAGGCAAGAGCAGGTTAACTACTTTTGTATGGCAACTTTGCTTATCAGCTTAGACCTGACAGGTTTACTTTCCTACAGCCAGGCTCTTAAACTTTATACTCTAAGCTTTACACCTGCTAACCTGCTACTATTTTGCATACTTACGTTTGCGCAATGCCTGGTACACGGCTCCGAAAATAATGACCAGTAATACCGGCAGGCCGATATTCAGCAATTGCCAGGTATTTCTTTCATCTTCAGTTTTGCGGGGATCGAGAAGGCGTACGGTAAAATCTTTTGCCCTTGTTTCCAGGATGTTAGAGGGGTTCACCAGGTATTCAATACAGTTCTGCAGAAAATCCTGGTTGGCAAAAGTATAATTGATGTCTTTATTAAAACCCATAGGCAGCGGACCACGCTGTTCAGATATTTCATTCAGCAGCACGTCTCCGTCTGCTACGACAATGATCTTAGCCTCTTTATTGCCGGCTGCCAGGAAAGGCTCTTTGGATACTGCTGCAAAAGAATCTTTTACCGCCGTAGAAAGACGGTTTGCATACAGGGAAGAGAATTTCCCTTCCAGTAATAAACTTACCGGTATATAAGGCTTGTTGAAAACATTGGGATCATCGGCCACCTTGATACTTTCAAAACTAATCAGTGCCGGTGTGCTGATAGAGCGCCCGTTTACACTGGTGGAAAGCAACACCGTTTTCTTAATATCCGGAGTTTTGATGGTATCTATCGAGTTGGCAAATTTAGAATAAACGGGGTCGAGATTCTTTGAGATAGGATGCGTTAAGCTACCGCTCAGCAGGGGATAGTAAGGCCATTTGAACAACTGGAATTGTGGCTTATCACCCACCATACCTACTACCAGGCTGATATTGCTGCATTGCATATCCTGCACCAGGTCTTCATTGATGCGGAAACCATATTTAAAGAACAGGTCGCCCAGCTCAAGCCCTTTATCAAAAGCGACTGTTTCGTTGCGGGCACGCAGGCTGTCCATTGATGCTTCCAGCATATCGGCGGCTATCAGCAGCTTGCCGCCATGCATAATATATTGATCCAGTTTCAGCTTATCGCTGTCGGTAAACTTTTCTTTAGGCTGTAAAATAACCAGGGCATCAAATTTTGCAGGAACAGAAGCTACGGACCTCAGGTTCATTGAATCCATGCGGTAGTGCGAAGAAAGATAGGTCAGCGCACTGTAGGCAGTATACCCTAATGGCTCACCATTTCCCAGTACATAACCCAGCAGGGGAGCTTTTTCCTGTGTGATCTTATCTATCGCACTGGCAAATTTATATTCCAGCAATGCTTCCGCATTGGTGTACAGTTCGTTTTCGTCGCTGTTGCGCACACCAGCCAGCAGGTTTACAGGATAGATCCTGTTATTGTACTGAAGAATAGCGCCCGGCATTACTACCCGTTGGGTTTGTTCCTCACCTTTTTTAGATTGGGCCACCTGCGTCATAGGACTGATACCCATGCGCTGCAATGAATCGGTGAGCGCCGCTGCTGCGGAATCACTCATATCTGTCAGTGGATTGATATAACGCACCACCAGTTTACCATGACTGTAATCCTGGAACTCCTGTAACAGTTCTTCTGTACCCTGTGCCAGTTTTTTGATACCTGATTTAAAATCGCCTTTCAGAAATACATCTATCTGCACTTCATCCTGCAGGTTGCCCAGCAGTTGCCGGGTGGTTTTGCTAAGGGTATAGCGATGCTCCTGCGTAAAATCAATACGATAATGAAACTGAGATGCCAGGTAATTAATACCTGCCAGTATCAGTAATAAAAAGATCCACCAGTATTTTGAAGACAATAGTTTTTGCATGGTCCGGTTATCGTTTCAGTAGGTTTCTGTTGGTACACACCAGGAAAAATCCAATAACACTGATAAAGTAAATAATATCGCGTGTATCTACCACACCGCGACTGATGCTGCGGTAATGGAAATCGATACCCAGCATTTCAACATAGTAATCGGCACCGGCAGAGAGTGCTGGTAACCGGCTGATGGCATTAAAACCACTATACAGTAAAAAACAGGCGAAAGCACTGCTGATAAAAGCTACCACGGCATTGGAGGTAAAGCTGCTGCAGCAAATACCGATAGCTACAAATACACCGGCCAGCAACAGCAGACCAATGTACGAGCCAATAGTGCCGCCGGTATCAATGCCTCCCTGTACAGCCAGTTGCTGAATACTGATGGCATATATAATAGTAGGTAATAATGCAATTAATACTACCAGCAGGGCGCCTGCATATTTACCACTGGTTATCTGCCAGCGGCTAAGCGGTTTTGTTTGCAGAATTTCAAAAGTGCCTCCTTTGAATTCATCTGCAAAGCTGCGCATGGTAATAGCCGGAATCAGCAATAGTAATATCCACGGAGCTAACTCAAAAAAATTTGACAGGGTAGCATACCCAAAGTCAAGAATATTTGTATCAGGAAAAACAAACAGGAAAAGGCCATTCAACAGGAGAAAAACAATGATAGCAATGTACCCGGTTAAGTTGCTGAAGAATTGCCTGAATTCTTTTTTACAAACAGACCACATGAACACGAAAATAAGGGATTATAAGTATATGTTAAGAAAAGTTGGGTCGGGTTGATGGTGCGTAAGAGTATTTTCCTATATTCGTTCTCCACTTGTAACGATTGGAGCTTGCTGATATTATTATTCAACGGTTCTTGTCTATTTACGAAGAACAATAGCCAAAACCCACTGCACGAAAAGTCCTTCCCCACGGAAGGATTTTTTCATTTAAGGAAAGCATGAAAAGCCCGAAGGAATAAATCTGAAATCCGAAGGCAAGGCATCAGAGCTGCATCCATCTCTTTCGCTCCATAATTTTTTTATTCTTTTTTACTGACCTATCAACGAGCTACAGAATACTGTAAATCAAGCCAATAAGCCGTATTTAGCGCTAATCGGCAAGCCTTCCGCGTTCAGTAAAACGTATTTTTAAGTAGTAAAACGTAAAAATAAGTTGTCAAACTGAATAATACGTTATAGCTTTACTCAAGCAATTAAAACAGCAGTTTATGGAAGAACTGACAAAAGTTGAAGAACGCATTATGCAGGTCATCTGGCAACTGGGCCATTGTTTTGTAAAAGATATTATAGAGCATCTTGAAGATGACCCCAGGCCACCCTACACTACCGTGTCGTCCGTGGTGCGTATCCTGGAAACCAAAGGTTTTGTGAATTACAAAGCCTATGGCAAAACACATGAATACTTTCCCGCCATCAGTAAAGAAGAATATGCCAAACAAAGTTTCAAGCGCATGTTCCAACAGTATTTCGACGGCAAGCCGGAAAAAATACTCTCATTTATGATCGAAGAAGAGAAGATGAGTGCAAAAGAGATCGAAGAGCTGAAAAAATTCATTGACAAACAATAAACCCTATTGTTATGGCATGGCTTCAATATCTGCTCAACGTTTCGTTGAGCCTGGTTCCCTTTTACCTTTTGTATATTTTGCTGATGCAGCGGTTTACATTTTTTAAGTGGAATCGCTGGTATATTATAAGTTCACTGTTATTGTGTGCATGTATTCCCCTGTTGCGCATTGAGGCCCCGGAAGTTATTTACTACGTTCGCCCGCTGCAAAACCTGGCTGTATTACCGGTTACTATAGATACTACTCCTGTTGAATCGCCTGCACAAGCACCTGTTGCCAGTATCAGTTGGGTCACATTGGTATTGGGTATTTACCTCTCAGGCGTATTTTTTACTGCCACCCGTTTGTTGCTGAGCATCCGGTATATACTGTTGCTTGTGCGCCAGGGCAGAAAAATGCCATACGAAGGTTACTGGATCATTCGGGGCAAACACATCCGGCAGAATGCTTCTTTCTTTCATTACATCTTTTTACGCAATGACCTGCATTCGCAGGAAACCATGTCGGTAGTATTGCACGAAAGTATCCACGTGCGTCAATGGCATACGGCCGATATCCTGCTGGCAGAGTTCTTTAAAATAGTGTTGTGGTTTCACCCCGTCGTTTATCACTACAAAAAGTTATTGCAACAGGTACATGAGTACGAGGTAGACCAGGAAGTAGCCGCTCAAACCGATAAAAAAGAATATGCTCACCTGCTGCTGAAATTACAAACCAGTCGCCCGCTTGCAGTTGTCAATCTGTACAGCGCAGGTGGTACGCGTAAGCGCATCGAAATGTTATTCACCCAAAAAAGTATAGGCATGAAAAAAGTATTCTATTTACTCGTAATTCCCTGCATGTTGCTCACCGCAACTTATTGCAGCAGAAAAGAACAGATCGCAACTCCTATTAATAGTGCTGCACAGGTAACCTATAAGCAATATGGAGTTGTAGAAGAAACCGAGAACCAGGTCAGTTATATTCTGTTGCCCGAAAAAATTGCCAACCTGCAGGATTATCACAGTTTCCTGTACAAAGGCGAGCTTACAGAAGTAGGCAAGCTGTTTGCAAAGTATGGCGTATCTATGAGCGCGCTCACCACGCCCCATACAACCGGTTCTACTGAAATGTGCGGATTTATATTAGATGGTAAAAATGGAAATACAGATGCTTTTGCAAAGGTTGCTGAGCTGCTGCATAAAAAGCAGGTAATGGTATGCTCTGTCAACAAAAAGACCGGTAAGGCATCTGTAGTAGTAGCAGCTTACGATCCATCCGCTGCAGGTACAGAAAGAGTAGTGGAAGCCGGTACAGGTTCCTTCTTTATCAATGATGAAAGCCAGTTGCTGCTTTGTATAAACCTTACAGGCATCGGCACATTTGAAGATAAAAAAGGACTGGAGCAATTTGTAAACCGTATATCAGAAGCTTTTAAAAAAGAGGGATATACAGATGTAAAAATGGATTTATCTACTAAGAACAGTACAGTGAACAGTATCTATGATATTGATGAATTTACCTTTGGCCTTAAGAACCCGGCTACCGGCGAACAGGCTTCCGGTACTTTTAACATCAATGAAATGCTGGAGAAACACATGAATGTAATTTGTCGCGTAGATAAAAAGACAAAGAAGATCCTGATAAAGCCCGGACAGATGCCCGTAGCACAGGTAGGTGCCAGGCTGTTCAATGATAATTGTTCTTCCTGCCATACAGAGAATGACCTGGGAAGAGCCCCTGCATTGGCGAATGTAGAGGATAGACATACCAGGGAATGGATCTACTCGTATGTGCGCAATAGTGCAGATATGATCCGTAAAGGAGATAAGCAGGCTGTAGAAGTACATCAACAGTGGAACCAGTTGCCCATGAATGCTTTCCCTAATCTTACCAACGACGAGATCGATGCCGTGCTGGAGTATATTAAGGCGCAGAAATCATAATGTGTAAATGCTGAACGCTTAACGCGAATACAGGTTATAGGTTGTAAGTTTTAGGTTATGAGTTGAATACAGGAATTAGAAAGGAAGAAAGAATGTGAAAATGTGCAGATTGGCTAATGTGCAAATGGAGAAAACCGAAGAATGAAGTCGGAGGTCAGAAGTATGAAAAGACACACGGAAGTACGAAATAAGAAATACGAAGTACGGTTGGTTGGCTGTATCTGCTCGAAACTCGCAGCTTGCCCTCACGACTGACGATTCACGACTCACGATCCCGCATTCCATTTTTAAATTTTCAAATCAATAAATTTTCAAATTTTCCGTCACCCTTTCAATTGCATAATCAATTTCCTCTTCAGTAGTAAAACGTCCCAGTCCAAAGCGAACAGATGCATAGGCCAGTTCATCAGGAACATTCATTGCTTTGAGTACATAACTGGGTTCCATCAGGGCCGACGTACAGGCCGAACCTGAAGAGACAGCAATATCTTTATTAAAACCGAGTAAGAGGTTTTGTCCCGGTACGTTATAAAAAGAAATATTGGTGGTGTGTGGAAGGCGGTGCTCCCTGCTACCATTTACCCGACAGAGATGGTGTTGCAGTATACCGTTCTCCAGCTTGTTGCGTAAAGCACTTGATCTTTCTATTTCTTTTCTCATTTCAACATAGCATAGTTCTGCTGCTTTACCAAAGCCCACAATGGCGGGTACGTTCAGTGTGCCACTACGCATGCCCCGTTCGTGCCCGCCACCATCAATCTGTGCAGTAAGACGTACACGTGGATTTTTACGGCGTACATACAATGCGCCAATTCCTTTGGGGCCATAGAGTTTATGGGCAGAGATAGCCAGCAGGTCTATACCGTCGGTTTGTACATTTACCGGTATCTTACCTGCAGCCTGTGCCGCATCGCAAAAAAATAATACGTTGTGTTTACGGGCAATCCTGCTTATATCGCTGATGGGCTGTATTACCCCGGTTTCATTATTGGCATACATCACAGCAATAAGTACGGTAGCAGGAGTAATAGAGGTTTCCAGTTGCTGCAGGTCAATCAGTCCTTCCGTATTTACCGGCAGGTAAGTAACAGCAGCGCCCAGTTTTTCAGCATGTTTACAGGTATCCAGTACAGCTTTATGTTCTGTGACAACCGTAATAATATGATTGCCTTTAACGGCATACATTTCCAGCACCCCCTTTATGGCAAGGTTATTTGCTTCGGTAGCGCCGGAAGTAAAAACGATCTCTTCGCGTTCAGCCCCAATTAAGGCTGCCACCTGCTCACGCGCATATTGTACCGCTTCTTCGGCCAGCCAGCCAAAACTATGGGTACGGCTGGCGGCATTACCAAAATGTTGGGTGAAATAAGGCAACATGGCATCTACCACCCGTGGATCACAGGGAGTGGTGGCATTGTTATCGAGATAAACGGGCAACTGTAACATAACTGTACAGTTACAAATGTAGCGGTAAAATGGTTGTGTATCGCTATAGGCATAACCGGCCAATTGCAGAGAGCAGGGGAGGCATGAGTTTGCACAGGGAAAATTCACTCCGGGCCATGATCGTACAATGGCTGTATCAAAACCGGACATCTGTTACAAGGTAAGTATCTTCATTTGGCTGGTTATGAATACTGTACACAGGTGGCATTTTTTTGGTTGAAAAATGATGAATTCTTCTCCTTAAAACCTCCTCTATGCTAAAAAGTTATTTTAAGACCGCCTGGCGTGTTATCGCCCGTTTTAAAACCTATAGTATTCTCAATATTTCCGGCCTGGCCCTCGGCATTGCTTCCTGCCTCATTGTGTTCCTGGTGGTGAAGTATGAGCTGGGGTATGACAGCTTTCATAAAAAGTCAGACCGCATTTACCGGGTTACGCTCAATGCCATAGATTTTAATCCCAGCGTATCCTTTGTAATTGGGCCAAAGATGCGCAGCTATTTTCCGGAGCTGGAACAGATCACAAGAATATGGTATGATGCAGAGGGGGTAGTGAAGATCAATAATGCACGCTACAGGGAAAAGGCATTCCTGTTTGCAGACGAAAACTTTCCCAAAGTCTTTGACTATGTATGGCTAAGCGGTAATCCTGCTACCGCATTGGCCGAGCCCAACGCGATTGTACTTACTGAAAGCATAGCGCATAAATATTTCGGTAATACAAATGCTATGGGGCAGGTAATAAACCTTGATAATTCAATGGATCTGAAAGTAACGGGTATTATCAAAGATGTACCCGGCAATACCACTTTGCCATTCAAAAGCCTGGTATCGCTTGCAACTGTAAAGGAAGATGTTGACCGGATGGATAACTTTTACAGCATTGCAGGGGGAAATACTTTTATTGTATTGCCTGAGCATTATAACATTGAAGATCTGCGTAAGCGCATGCCACAGTTCATTGCAGATAACTGGGGTAAGGATATGGCCAAAGAAGCCCGTTTGCCCCTGCAGCCCCTGCGCGATATTCATTTTGATCAGCGATACCTGAACAGTGATATTACACCCACCACCTCCCGCGCCACTTACTGGGCGCTGGCGGCCGTGGCAATCTTCATTATCCTGATAGCCTGTATCAACTTTGTAAACCTGGCAACAGCGCAGGCCATCAGGCGTTCAAGGGAAATAGGTGTAAGAAAAGTACTGGGTTCTAACCGTTCACAACTGATAGGCCAGTTTTTAAGTGAAACCTCCCTGATGGTAATAGCCGCTACAGTATTAGGAGCATTGATGGCAGCCCTGCTGTTACCGGTATTATCACGGTGGCTGGAAATTAAAATAACCACGGCACAGTTAATGCAGCCCGCCACTATCGGAATAATGCTGCTGGCAATGATTGTAATGATCCTGCTGGCTGGCCTGTATCCGGCTTTTGTTCAGTCTGCATTCAATCCTTTACAATCATTAAAAACGCGTGCTGTGGCAAACAGTCGTGGGTTAACGTTACGCAAATCATTAGTAGTAGTACAGTTTGCTATTTCGCAGATAATGATCATTGGAACCCTGGTAGTAGCTTACCAGATGGATTTTTTCAGGAACCGCGACCTGGGGTATGATAAAGAAGCGGTGATCTCTATCAGCTCGCCCGATAATGACAAGCGTGAATTGCTAAAGCAGCAGCTGCTCAGCAACCCCGGCGTAAAGAATGTAAGTTTTGCTTCCGGCGCACCTGCTTATAACAGCCAGTACACCGATTGCAATTCACCGGAATTAGGGATTGAAAAAAATGAGATCTCTGAAATGAAATTCATTGATGAGAATTATATCGACATGTTTGCTATCAAAATGCTGGCGGGTAATAAAATAATAAAAAAGGCGGCAGGTGATACTACCCACGAAGCAGTGATCAACGAAACCCTGATGCAGAAGCTGAATGTAACTGAGCCGCAGAAAATGATCGGTAAACATATAATGATCAATGGCTGGTACACTACAGTGATTGGTGTGGTACAGGATTTTCAAAGTGAATCAAAACATAAAAAAAGAAGAGCCTGCGTTTTGTTTTATAGCGCTAAACGTTTCTGGAATGCTTGTATAAAACTACAGGCCAATGATATGCAGCATACCATTGCCGGTATAGATAAAACATGGTCGGCGATGTTTCCCGATGATATGTTTCGATATGAATTCCTGGACGAACATATTTCCAATTGGTACATGCAGGAGCAGAAAGAGTACACGGCCTTTAAAATGTTTTCAGGTATAGCCATCTTTATTGGCTGTCTTGGTTTGTATGGGCTTATTGCTTTTGCTGCTGCACAGCGTACCAAGGAAGTGGGTGTACGGAAAGTACTGGGCGCATCACTGGCAGATATTGTATTCTTATTTTCAAAAGAGTTTGTAGTGCTGATCGCTATTGCCTTTGTAATTGCAGCACCTGTAGCGTGGTATGTAATGAATAACTGGCTGCAGGATTTTGCTTACCGGGTATCGATCAACGCAGGCATCTTTGCCGTTGCCATTGCTGTTTCGTTCATGATAGCAGGCTCTACCATCGCTTACCAGGCCATCAGGGCCGGACTGGTAAATCCTGTAAAGAGTTTGAGAACAGAATAAGGGGACAGGTTTAAGGTATCAGGTATAAAGTATAAGGTTTAAGGTGTTTAAGTTCGGGATCGCTATTTTAATAGTAAAAGCCAGCAGTTATAGAAATGACTTACTATAATAGCAGCGGGTTTCATTTACTTAGGTGCTTCGACATTCAACACCTTAAACCTTATACTTTAAACTTTATGCCTTCAATGCCCTGTATATGGTCCCGGTCTCTGACCGGTTGCACTATATCGACATATTTCATTTACTCAAGGACTTCAACATTCAGCACCTTAAACATTAAACTTTATACTTTCAACTACTATCCGGCAGCCGGTAACCGGCAACATGTCTCCTGTAATATCTTCTTATAGCTATCCCTTTTGTTTTTGTAACAGCAGGCATAACAACAACTGCTGGTTTAACCGCAACTGTTTCTGAAGCTATTTCATTACCTCGTTCGATATATTGCTCGGTAGAAGGTTGTATTACTTCGTAGTTGATTGCCGGGTTATAGCCCAGGTTATAGAGATGCTCCCATAGGGAATTGGCTACTTCATCATCAGTACACTCTTGTGTTTTCAATAACTGGTTACCTACTCCCACCAATTGACGGTACAGGCTGTGCAGCTTCCAGCCCTCGGGTAATTGTCCATACACCTCAGATGCTATGGCTGAAGCTTTGCCTAGTTTGCCGGCAAACTGCATTGTCTTTTTAAACTTGGGAGAACGTTTTACCCGGTTTCCATCCAGTGAGCTTTTAGCCCGCACCAGGTACTGACCATTCAGCATGTAAAACGTGAGGTTACGTTTATGCATCGTTCCGATCCAAACAATGTATGCCGGATTATCGGGATCGATCTGAACACTTCTTATTTCACGTTCCTCCTTTTTCATGCTTCTTAAAGTTACAACCTGCTTCTTATCATCACATCTCCACCCACTACTTCTTTCTTGGAGGTACGCACCCGGGGCCTTTGTTTTAACATTTGCGATGATCGCATTAGGGTATTTGTATGTTTAAGCAGGGTATTGTAAGCTACCTGGTTATGGTTTGCTTGTAGTTTGGTTATTGATTGGCTAATATTTGCTTATAGTTTGGGTATAGTTTACTCTTAGGTAAAGGCGTAGAAAATAAGGGTTAAGTAATAAGTAAACTATGCTTAAATAAGGAGTTGGTATTAAGGAGTTAGGAGGAAGGTAATGTGCAAATGGAGGAAGGCCAAACGCGGAACGCTTAATGCTGAACGCGGAGCAGGGGAAGGCGTGGCACGGTTATAAGTATGTTGTCCGATATGTAGCCGGATGCTGCAACCGTGTCACGCCTTTATTCCGGCTTTAGCCGGTAAAGAGATGTTGTTAGGCAGGGAATGTATTTGAATTGATTGCCTCGTCCTTTAGGGCGAGGAAGCAAGAAGGGAATAAGGAATTAGAAAGTGAAAGACACAAGGTTTAAGCAAGTACGAAATAAGAAGTACGAAGTACGGAAGGTCGGTATATTGGCTCGCGGCTTGCATTGCGTCTTCGCGAATCTTTGCACCTTTGCGTGAAATCTAACTGCAAATTGCCAACTGCCAACTTGCACTCCTCGCATTTGCGTGAAACCTTGCGATTTGCCAGGGATAGTGTAGATTGCTGATCTATAAAACATTGCCATGCTGAAAGTAGAACATATTGGTATAGCGGTTAAAAATCTTGCAGACTCAGTTCCTTTATTTGAAAAACTGCTCAATACTGCCTGCTATAAAACAGAACCGGTAGAGAGTGAGAAAGTAACGACTGCTTTTTTTAAACAGGGCGATACCAAGATTGAGTTACTGGAAAGCAGCGATGCAGATGGTGTAATTGCAAAGTTCATTGATAAAAAAGGCGAGGGCATCCATCATATTGCCTTTGAAGTAGAAGACATAGAAGCAGAAATGAAACGCCTGCAACAGGAAGGTTTTGTTTTACTCAATCCTGTTCCCAAGCCCGGCGCAGATAATAAACTCGTTTGCTTCCTTCATCCTAAAAATACTAATGGAGTGTTGGTGGAGTTGTGTATGGAGAAGAAGTTGTAAGTTTTAGGTGGTAGGTTATAAGTTTGTCGCTGTAGTTCGAAAGCACAGCACTATTGTCCAATAGTAGTTTGTCTCAATTGCTATTAGTCATCGACTTTGAATATAATGCAATAAACCTACGACCTATAACTTAAAACTTATAACACAAGCTGCGTATGCAACCTCTCCAGTGTTTCCAGCGGATCGTTGCAGAGACCGGGATGTACTTTGGAAGCCTGCACCACCGTACTGCGGGTGGCAGTAAGCCAGCGGAAACGGGAGGCCATATCTAATTTTGCAATAGGGCCACCGGCTGCATTACCCAGACAGATATTCCGGATAGCACAAAGGTATTCATGAATTTCAGCAAGATCTATTTTAGGAGCAAAGGCCAGCACCCTTGCTTCGTCCAGCGAAAACAAGGTTTGCAGAAAGCGTTTGTCCTTACAATACAATATCACCCCCACATTGAGGAATTCTTCCCGTTCTACTTTCGGCACAACGCGGATAACAGCGTACTCAAATAAGTGATTCCCTTGCATGCTGTGCTTCTTTTACAAATATCTCTGATGATTGTATTCTTGTTATTAAAAAACGACTGTACACTTCCCTGCGTTCTGCAGGTGTTTCTGTTTGCGAACCACCACTTAACCAATCGTCGGGAACTACTGAAACAATAGAACGGATCTGTTCTTCATCGAGCTTGCTGCGGAATGCCGCATCAACTTTTTCCAGTTCGGTAGCCCAGGGCAACAGTACATGATCTTTTATCTGTACAAAAGGTTTTTTAGCCTGCTCTTCCCAATTGCTCCAGGAATGATGGAAATATAAGGCTGCACCATGATCTATAAGCCACAGTTCTTTATTCCAGATCAGCATATTGGTATTGCGGCAGGTACGGTCTACATTGGTAAGTAGGCTATCCAGCCATACGATCTGTGATGCCAGTAAAGGATCTACTTTGGTAACTGTAGGGTCGAAAGTAATAGCACCAGAGAGATAATGCAGCGCCAGGTTAAGGCCTACGCTGGCTTTCAGCAGGTCCTGGATCTCTTCATCTGGTTCAGTACGTCCGAAAGCGGTATCAAGATTGGCAAATACAATTTCAGGAACTTTAAAGCCAAGTGTTCTTGCTATTTCTCCGCCTATCAGTTCGGCCACCAATGCTTTAACGCCCTGTCCTGCACCACGGAATTTAAGCGCGTACAGAAATCCATCATCTGCTTCTGCAATAGCGGGCAGAGAACCGCCTTCGCGTAGCGGTGTTACGTAGCGTGTTACGTTAACTGTTCTGATCTGCGGTGGTTCATATATTGTCATCGTATGCTCTCCTTATTCAGCGATCAATATCGTTTAGCTAACAGCTTTGATCCCGGCTGGTGGAGACACCCGCCGGGGAGCTTTTCCCGTGGCTGGTGTCTTCACCAGCCACCAGCTAAACAAGATTAATTCAACAAACCTCAGTGGAAAGGCGGAAAATTAGGTCAAATTTTGAACACCGCAACAGCAGGCATAAAAAAAGGAGACAAGCTGTTGCTGTCTCCCCCGATTGAAATGGTGCAGTTACCTTATTCAGGTGGTTTTTCTGTAGTCAGGTTAATTAATAATGGTGTATCCGGCGCCGCTGTTGATGTAGTAACTCTCTGCAGAATAATTGCCTTCACAGCCGTCGTCATAAAAGCTCAGCATATCGTTATCTACAACTACCGAGGTGCCGTTGCAGGTCAATGTAAAATCTGAATTGGTAACCCAGGTGTTGAAGTTGTAAAAATGATGTATAGAAACAGGCAGGTTGCTTACACTTAGCGGTATAGTACCTGCGTCATCCGAAAAGAACTTCAGCGTAACACTTGAGTATTCTTCTGTAAACGGACAGCCACCAGGACCATTAGTAGTATAGATACTGGTACCAACTATATCCATGCGTACATAGATCGTGTACTTCGCTTTTTTAGCAGGGATAAGGGCTGGTGCAGTGTCGTAAGAAGATAACAGGAATGAGGATAATAGAATAAGCAGCGAGAATAGTTTGGCAAGTCTTTTTTTCATCTGACAGGTTTTAGTGCATTTAAATTACAAAACAGATTTGATAAAAGGAATAGGAAGGAACAAAAAAACGTTGAGTGTGTTGGTTATAGTTATATATGTATCCAGATAAGAATAGAACGATCTGGGTGATCTGCTGTCTTAAGCGGACGCCCGGTGAGACTGTCCGCCGGATCGTTTTACAGATCGTGCTATAATAATGTTCACGTAACCGGAAAGACAGGTGCCCTGGTTAGTTTATATCGTATTTATTTGAAATCTATGGTTTTGCCGGGCTTTGAGCAGGGATAGTCCTTAACCCTGGTTCCTTGTCAGCCAATCGTACGACCTGGTTCCATATTCCGGACCTTGTATGGAGCATGGCATAGTTTCTGATATAGAATAAGTGTAGATAATTGAGTGAATGAGATCTGCAGAGGAAAATTAAAAAGTGATGAAGAAATGGTTTTGTGAAATGAAATCACTTGCATGTAAGTTTAATGTATAACAATACATCGAACAATCATTAACCTGTCTATTTAGTCGGCACCCATAAAACAACGCCCGGACATCATTGCCCGGGCTTTTTATTTTCTCACTCTCCGGATATAGGTAAGTTGCGCTAAGAGGCTCAACCTGTCAGGTCGGGCGAGAGCTGTTTAATTACTTTTTGTAGGGTAGCTTTGATTATCGGTTTAGACCTGACAGGTTTATTTTCCTCTATGCAGGAAGTCCGATTTTATTTTATCAGAACTGGTCATTATTTATCTGCTAGTCGAGCTTTTTAAGTAACGCCTGTGCCTTTTCGCTTACAGGAGTACCAGCCGGAATTTTCTTTAACCATGCTATGGCGGTCTCTTTGTTCTTTTCTTCTGCATAGCTGATAGCCAGGTAGAATGCTGCTTCATAGCGCATCAGCGATTCGCCATTGTATATTTTCTCCAGGTCTTTTCTTGCAGCATCAACCGATTGGGTATGCAAAAGCGCTATACCTCTGTAGAACAGGGCCAGTTGATCAGCAGAGTCGGCAAGAACTGCTTTATCCAGTAATGGCAATGCTTTGTCAAATTCTTTATTATTAAAGAAAACAGTGGCCTGCTGTAGTAGGGTGTCGCTGCCATTGCCGCGCTCTGCGGTGGCTACCATCGTAATATCGCCGTATTTATTGAGGTAGCTATCGCGCAATTGCCAAACCATAATACCAATAACAAGTACTGCAGCCACAGCTACAATACGGGGTAAATATTTCACAAATGAAACCACCTTTGCTTCCTCTTTTCTGAAATACTCCTTATTCAGCGATTGCAGGTTATTGCGTAACGCTTCGGCTGTAGGGTCTTTTGACAGACGCTGCTGCAGGTGTGTTAATGCTTCGCGGTACAGCGCTACTTCCTCAGCCAGTGCCGTATCCGTTTGCATACTGGTTTCAAATGCGCTGCGTTCCTCATCACTCAGCTCATTCTGCAGGTACCGGGCAATATGTTCTTTTTCGTACGTGGGCATACATTATATTTTCTGTTCCTGGATATAGGTGAGCAGCGTTGCCATGCATTCCGATTTCTTTTTACGGAGATAGCCATAAGTAACACCCAGCAGGTCTGCTATTTTTTCCTGGGCCTCACCCGTCATGCTCATCCGTAAGATCTCCTTACATTTTTCTCCAAGCCGTTCAAATTGTTCTGTAAACACGCGGATCTTCGATTCTTCTTTTTCAACCTGTTCTGCTGTGGCAAACACATCCTCTCCTATACCAGATAAATCATCCCCTGCATTTGTTACCGGGGTACGACCTCTTTTTTTGAGTTCGTTCAACCATTTTCTTTTACATACTAATAAAAGGAAGGGTTCAAAGGGACAGGTAAGCTGCAGGTTCTTGTGCCTGGCCTGGTTATAAATGTCCATAATAGATTCCTGGAAAATGTCCGCAGCATCATCTTCAGAGCCCTGGTTCTTTATAATATAGAATTTAACAGGGTTCGCAAAGCGCCGGTAAATTTCCTGTACTACCTGTGTATCATTATGTAATAAGCCTTCAAGATATCGCTGGTCAGGATGATGGGCCATGGCATATAATAAGGTATCAAGCTACTATCTATTTTTCTTCTGGCAAAACCGGGAGCAGTTTCGGGTTTCGGATTGCAGGTTTAAGGATAAGCTGCCGGGATCAATGAATTTCTTTGTTTTTATTAAATTTTATATTGTTGATTTTTAGTGCTTTATGGGGTTTTCTGAAAGTATTTTCAAAAAACATGAAAAACAGGGGGTAACAAAACAAGAGACGTGCTGATATACTTACAAAGAGCAAACAAATTCTTTAAAAACAAAAAAACAGCATATGAAAAAGTTATCAGCCACTACAATTATCCTTACCATCGCAGCGGCGATAAGTATTACAGCTTGTAAGAAGAATAATGATGTAACTGTTCCGCAGAGTACTAATGATGGCAAGTTGATGGCCAACTTTCTGAAAGAGAATGGCCCCCAGTTCCAGAAGTTTACAGTAGATGCAACTGCCGGTGGCACCATCGTTACAACTAAAGGAACTAAGTTTATTATTGCAGCCAATGCTTTCGTAACAGCAAGTGGCGCTCCCGTAACCGGTGCAGTTACCGTATCAGTGAAAGAAATAAAAGATGCAAGTGATATGATCCTGGGTGATAAGCCTACTACCACCAGTGATGGAAAGATCCTTATTTCTTACGGTGAGTTTTTTGTAAAGGCCGAACAGAATAACCAGAACCTGCAGATAAAAAGAGATGGTGCAGCAGGTAACAACGGAGGCGTACAGGTACAGGTGCCGGCCAAACCCAATAACCAGGAAGTACCAATGTGGAGAGGTGATTCTACCATCACTACTACACAGTCTGGTTATGACCATCATAACAACCCTGTTACTATTACCAATACTATTTCTGTAAGCGCAGGTGTATTGTGGAACCAGATAGGTGGTAACTATGCGATCTTTAATGGCACAAATGGCACCCTGAATTTCCAGCTCGACAGCCTGTTGCATTGGGTAAACTGCGATGCATTGTATAGCCTGCCTGGTACTAAAACAACCGTAATGGGTTATTTTGCTGACCACTTCAACACATCAACCGGTACTAACTATAGTGGTGAACAGCCTTCTATGTTGTTCTTCAAACCACGTAACCAGAATACATTGATCAAGTTCTACAATGTAATTATGAGTGCTCCTGTTGGCTACCAGGGTTTACACAGCTACCAGACATCAATTCCTGTTGGCCTTGAAGGAACCTTCCTTGCAATGAGTAGCGTAGATGGTAAGTTCTATGCAGAGATGAAAGATGTTACCATCGGAACTCCTTCAGGTACTTATACATCGGTTACATTTAACCCACAGGAAGTTTCTGAAACAACTCTGCTGAACCTTATTAACCAGATGAACAGTAAATAAATTTCCCTGTGACAACGTAGCTCCCGCACCGGTATCCGGTTCAATGGAAGTTAAATAGTCGGTAACTGTTAAAATGTGCTTATCTTAATTATAGAGGCGTGGTTTTGAGTCGGGCGGGAATTTGCGAAAAGCCGGTACAATGTGCCGGCTTATTCGCCGTTAAAGAACAGGTTATATCACACCCATCGAACCATTGGTTATATAACACGATAGCTTATGAACAACGCAGCCGGAACGTTTACAAAGGGTTTAATGATTGCCCTGCTGATGACCATCTCAGTGATTGGTCATGCGCAGGTAAAACCCAATACTGCAGTCCCTTTGCCTGTTGCCCCGCAGGATACCATACCTGCTGAGATACTGGTAAATGAAGATGGTGATAGTGTTCGTTTTGTATCAAAGCTCCGTACGCTGCGGCAGGTAGCTGGTGCCCCTGCTGCTTTCTATACTTATTTCTGGGAGTTGGGAGATGGTACATTCAGTTTTGATAAAACGCCTGCCCACCTCTATAAGGATACCGGTACTTACCAGGTAAGATTGTATGCTACCAACAACTACGACGATGGGAAAGCGCCGCCCACACGCCCACGCCCGATAAAGGTCAACAAGAAATCATCCCGTACCGGCTACTGGGCTTCGCACTTCTTTCATGAAAAAGGAAGTATTGAAATGAAGATCAATCGCAACCCTAAGCCCGGGGAAGATTTTGTAGCCCTGATCGGGTATCGTAATCAATCCGCAAAAGCACAGGGTGGCTCGCTGGTATTGTTCTTTAATGAAAGACAGTTCAATACAGAAGGGTTTAAGCTCAATGATACAAGGGCTTACCACGGTGAGGATAGTTCATCTGTAAATACCTTATTGGCCGACCTGGCTGAAAAAGAAATGTCCTCCATGGCTTACCGGTCCGGGCCGGATAACGGTTTATATTACGCCTATGCAGGTGATGCGCGTAATATGCTGCAACAGCTACAGGCTACTTATACCCGCAATACAGCACTTCGTTTTGGTGCAATGGAACAGGGCACAGAACAGTTTGTTTTTGTAACGATGAACACCTTGCCCGAAATGATACAGGATACCAACGCTACTGTTACTATGAGTGCGATGCTGGTACCTGATAATCCGGACGCACAGCCGGAATTGTATGAGCTGGAAATGCAGATCGTTGCTTCGCACGATCCCAACAGGATGCAACTGAAACAACGCCGCATCAATTACCGCTTTATGGGGAAGAAAAAAGAACTGACCTATAAAGTGCGTTTTCAGAATACAGGTGAAGGGCCTGCTAAGAAAGTTGCAATAGGTATTGCCTTGCCGCGACAACTGAATGCACAAACCATTGCCATTAAAAGTATGAGCCCGGTGTGTGTGCTGTGCGATTCAGCCTACAGTGGCCAGAGCTGCATTGACACCGTAAGAAAAGACGACAGTGTGTATTTTGTTTTCAACAATATTTACCTGCCGGGATTACAGCAGGATGGTGTAACAGATAAGGATTCAACCAAAGGGTTTATTGAGTACACCATACGCTTTAAAAAGAAGCCGAAGAAAATACCCTTCAGCAGTAGTGCTGCTATTATTTTCGATAAAAACGAACCTATTTATACCAACCGTGCTGTAGGCCGTTTTGTAAAAGGTATTTCGCCCGGCATTGTAGCAGGTTACAATATTGCTCTATCCGATGGATTAAAGACCGCCCACGGCCCTGTACAGTTAGGAGTTACATTGGGGCCCTTCTCACCTGATAAACCTTATTTCCAGGTAGAAGCATATGCAGGATTGTTTCAGCAGGAAAAAAGTTCTACGGGCTTTATAGAAGAGAAAAGAGATACGGTTGTAAACAACAGAACCTATCTTATCCGTGGCCGTGAAGTAGTAACCACCAAACAAAGTAATCTATTGCAGGTGGTGCCGCTGCATTATCGTTACAATTTCAATAAATGGATCGGTATTGGTGTCGGTGCACAGGTGCAGCTCTCCGTATCAGAACAAAAGAAACAAAAGCAGACTGTTTTCCTGGCCAACGCACAGGAACCTAATATCACTATTGCAACAGCTGAGTATGAGAACAAATCTGCTGCCCGCTGGCTTGCCGACTGGAATGCAGCTCCCTTTGCTGATCTGCAGGTAGGCAGGGTAAGAAGTGGTCCGGCAGTGGGGATCCGTTATTTGTACCAGTTGAGAGGTGATGCTTCTAACAGGTTTTTCGTGTACGGGATCTTCAGGTTGTGAGGGGAGTGGTGAATCAATGTCGTTTAGTTAGTGGCTGGTGAATACACCAGCCACGGGCACATCCCCGGCGGGTGTATTCACCAGCCGGAATCAAGGGCCGCAGCGTGGCCTCCTGTTTACAATGTCCGGCTTTAGCCGGTTAGTAAATGTTGTTCAATAAAAGAATGTATTCATGCTTTTGCCTCGTCCTTCAGGGCGAGGGCCAATGATGTAATTGAGATAAATCCACACATTTGTTATCTTCATGTATGCAGCATAACAGATGGCGGAATAAAAAATATCTTCTACAGTTCATAATCGGCTGTTACTGCATATTGCTTTCGGGAGCAGGTGAGCCGCAATCCAACAATTTCCCCGTTCCTTCTTCTTTACAACAGCAATTAAATACTTATCAGAAAGAAGACAACCTCTCTGAATGGATCTATACACAGATCCAATGGGTGAGCGAAGCACGTGCTGCCAGGGCTAATCTTTTAAAACAGGCCACTGAGCAGATATGGCGTGACCCGCAAACACCGGAAGAGCAACAGGCTTTCGGTGACCTGTTGATCAATGAAGGGCATGCCCAGTTATTGGGTGGCAATATTGTGGCTTCTACAGATGCCTATCGTGCAGCATTGAAATGGTCAGGACAGCACAATGATATTTTTGATGACGCACAGATCCTTGAATATATTATAAAACCACTAGGCAATAATTATACCCGACTGGGTGATTATGAACAGGCCCGTTATATCCAGAACAAAGCATTGCAGGTAGCATTGACGTCGGGCAATAAAGATGCTATTGCGGCTACTTACAGCAACCTGGCTACAACTGCCAGCTCGATGGGACTGCCTGAGCAATCAGTAGAATACTGTAAGGAAGGATTAAAAATTGCTGATCCCGGGCAGGCTTTGTACGGCTTATTGTTGTGCGAACTGGCTGACGCTTCTTTTGCTTTGCAAAGAGCAGATTCTGCACGTATCAATATCAATAAGGGAATTGCAATTCTTGAAAAACATACAAAAGAAGATGCCTCTGTTACATACTGGCTGCTGATGGCTTACCAACAGGCCGGGGATATGTACCCGGATCAACCGGTGCAGGCAATGACGTTCTATAATAAAGCGCTGGCATTACAAACCCGCCTGGTGCAGGCCAGTGGTACTGTAAGGGTGAGAGAAAGGGCCAAGTTGTTTTACAGGTTGGGAAGCCTGTATACAAAGCAGCAGCAATACAGTGAGGGAGAGCACTGGTTAAAAGAATGCCTGGCGCTTTTACTGCCGGGAGCCGACTGGCAATCAATAAAGGCAACGGACCTGTATGGCGAAAATACATTGGTAGATGTTCTCTATACAAAAGCTGTGATAAGTAATGAACAGCACCGTATTGATGAATCACTCCGTTTGTTTGACCTGTGTTTTTTGACTGAAAAGAAATTGCGGAACGAATATGTTACAGGCTCTTCCCGTGAAAGATCAGTAGCATTAAGCCGTCGCAGGTATGAAGCTGCAATTGATGCGGCATACAATGCATGGGAGCAGACAAAACAACCTGTCTATCGTATGCAGGTATTGCGGTTCATGGAAAGTGGTAAAGCACAGTTGTTGCTGGATGAAGTACAATGGCAGCGGCACAATAGTGCAACAGATAGTGTTGCCGTGCGTATTCAGTTGTTGGAGAAAGCATTGGTTTATTATGAGCGTAACCGCCAGGAAAAAGGAGCGGCCACTTCAGATAGTGCGGCCACCGATCAGCAAAAGAAAATAGAGTGGGAGCTGGCTGATCTACGGAAGCAGTACCGTACGCAGCAGGTACAACGTGATGCAGGTTCAGAAGGCGTTTCTTACGAAGAGATCCTGAAAACTGTATTGCCGAAGGGACAGGTAGCACGTTCTTTTTTTGCAGGCGAACATGCTGTCTATAGTGTGGAGGCAGATAGCACAGGAGTAGCTTATGTTGAAAGAAATTCCTTTACACCGGCAGGCCGGGATAGTGTACGCTCCTTTGTACAGCAGTATTTCCAGGATGGCCCTAACGCCATGCTCAATCATCCACGTACTTATTATGAACAGGCTTACGCGCTCTGGCATTGGTTATTGGGCAATCATCCTTTTCAACAGGGCAAACAATATGTTATTTTACCCGATGGTGTATTGAACCTGCTGCCACTGGATGCGTTGGTAACCAAGCCGCAGTACAATGAATCGGTTGAACAGTGGCCATTTGTAGTGCAACAGGCTGTTCTCTCTTACGCTTATTCTTTACAAACATTGTGGCAGCAATACCAGCTTCCTGCTACTGGTAAAGGGGTAGCGGGCTTTTTTATTGCTGAGCATGCCGCACAACAACCGTCTTTAAATGCAGTATTACAGGAGCAGGAAGGCATTGGGAAAATAATAACGAAAGGCAATTGGCTGTTCAATGAGCAGGCTACCAGTAAAGCTTTTCATACAGCACTGCAAGAAAATGCGGTGATCCATATCAGTACTCATGCATTTGCCGGTAAAGACAGCGCAGACGCACCGCATATTCAGTTATATGATGCTCCCTTTTACCTGTTTGAGCTGAAAGAACAGCAGCAACAGCCCGCTATGGTAGTATTAAGTGCCTGTCGTACCGGTGATGGGCGATTGATAACAGGGGAGGGCGTGCAAAGTCTTGCCAGGGCATTTACTGCCACAGGCACCCATGCAGTAGTGGCCGGCTGGTGGAATGTACATGATGAGACTGCCGCTACACTGGTAACATCATTTTATGCATCACTGGTGAAGCAGCCCAATGCAGCAATGGCGCTGCGTGATGCAAGACTGCACTGGTTACATAACACGAAAACAGCATACCAGCATAAACTACCTTATTACTGGGCAGCATTAAACTATCATGGACAACCTTCTCCTTTGACAAATGTTGATTGGGTTGATGCTGCACCTGTATTCTCCTGGAGAAAGATAGGAGTCATTGCCGTGGTTGCATTACTCCTGTTGTATTTCGTGATGGGTTTTCGCCGAAGAAAACGATAAGCCCGGGTTTTCAAAAAGCATTTAAGATAGGCTATTCCCCATTTCATGTGGTGTACTTGTCACTTCGTGATGAAGACGCTGTGAATCACTTTTTGTACATGCTATTTTGCAATAAAAAGTAGTTTATGGAGAAGAGGGTATTTGAAAATCCGTTGATAAAAGACAAAGTAACCTTACTGGAATCTTCGCGTGAAACAGGTGGTGCTTATACACTGGTAGAAGTAGAGCTGGAAGCGGGCGGAGGTAATCCACTACATTATCATACTACTTTTAATGAAGAGTTTACTGCTCTTGAAGGTGTGCTGGGAGTACAACTGGGGAAGAAACAATTGAGATTAAAACCAGGGCAAAAAGCGTTGGCGCCTGTAAGAAAGTTTCATCGTTTCTATAACCCGGGAAAAGAGAAAGTGAAGTTCCATGTTCGATTGATTCCCGGCAACGAAGGATTTGAGAATACGCTCAGGATCCTGTATGGATTGGCGGGTGATGGTTTGCTTAGCAAAAGAGGAGTTCCTAAAAAACTGGATCACCTGGCTGTATTTGCTCAAAAGGCCGATCTGCGTGGTAAAGGTTTATTGTTCCTGTTGCTGCCTTACCTGCGTTACAGAGCAAAGCAGGCGCAGAAGCGTGGAGTGTATGAGGACCTGTTAAGAAAATATGCCTGAATACTAAAGTATGAGGTCTGAAGCCCCCTGTATTTTCAGACTTCATACTTCCGGCCTCCTGTACTAAAATTTCACTACTTCAAAAAAGGCTTTCTTGGGTTTAAGCTGCTGGTCAAATAACAGCGGGTAGTTTTTGCGCCCCATTACAGGATATTCGTCCAGCCAGCTATGCCTGTCAGAGATATTCCAGAAAGTAACACCGGTAATGGTTTTACGATAATCACGAAAAACACGGAATGCCATTTTATATTGCTCCATTTGCTTTTGCTCCAGTTCAGGAGTAAAAGTGTCTGATTCTCCTTCACGACGCGCACGCCTGTTCTTCTCCCACGGATAGATAGAAACATCCAGTTCAGTGATCTGTACCTGTAGGCCGAGAGAAGCAAATTGCCGGATGGTATTGCGCAGGGTAGTTTCATCAGGTTCATAAATAGACCAATGTGCCTGTAGCCCTACGCCATTAATGGGTACACCTGCTTCTTTTAATTTTTTAAGCAGTTTGTACACTCTTGCTGTTTTCTCAGGTCGTTCAGTATTATAGTCATTGTAAAAAAGAACAGCATTGGGATCAGCAGCATGGGCATATTCAAATGCTTTGGCAATAAACTCTTCGCCGCATACCTGGTACCAGGTGGAATTGCGGAGGAATTGTGTACTGTCGTCAGCAATGGCTTCGTTTACTACATCCCATGCATATATTTTCCCTTTGTAACGATTCACTACGGTGGTAATATGATCTTTCAGTCTTTGCAACAGTACTTCTTTACTTACCTGTTTGCCTGCACTGTCTGTAAAAAGCCATTTTGGTGTTTGCTCATGCCAGCAAAGCGCGTGGCCACGTACACGCATGCCGTGCGCCTGTGCAAAAGCTACAATGGAGTCTGCATCGCGCCAGTAGTAGCGATTCTCTTCCGGGTGAATAGGCCCCATCTTCATAGCATTCTCCGGCGTAACGCTATTAAACTGTTGTGTGATCAATGCTGCTTCGTCTGGCATTTTTAATGCACGTGGTGAAACAGCAACGCCAACCGCGAAATAATCCCTGTAATAATCTTTCAGTCCTTTATCGGCAGAAGTTGCTATTGTATTGACGGTTGTTTTTTTGCCTGCATGGATGCCGGTGATAGCAATGGCAATCAATGCTGCTGCCAGCATTAATCGTTGTGGAACAGATAGAATTAAAATGCGTTTCATATTATGCAATTGACAGGTAAAGATCAGCGGTTTAATTGGTAACGTGTTTCCTGCGGTCCCAGGTAGCTGGCTGGTAAGGTGCCAAAACTTGCAGTGATCTTTTGTACTACCACTGCGGCATCTACCGCACGGATGCGGATAGTGTGTTTACCGGCTTTACTGATAGTATGTTGTGAAGTAGTAACGATACAATTGTTGGCTACCCATTGCTCCCATGTTTTGTTCGATTGATCAGGGTGCAGGTTAATGATCTGGGGAATTGCATTGTCAATTGAAATGGCATATTGCAATCCCTGTGTATTATGGAAATTGAGCGTAGGTGCACAGGTAACCTGTAGCTGTACATTGCCACTGTCATTGGTGTAAATGTCATATTCCATCGCTGCACTGCTACCGGGTGTTTGTGCAGCACTGGTAACAGGGAAAATGGTCATACCGGATAAAGTACGACTGAGTTGAGGAATAACTTTCCATTGAGTATTTCCTGCTTTTGCAGCACGATTGTAATGTTCCGCTTCAATAGAAATATAATTATCAGTTTGTATAAACTCATTTGGTTTAACAGACCTGTAGTAAGCGGGTTTATTTACAACCGCATATACTGTAGCTGTACTATCAGTCCCTTTTATTGTGATCGGAACAATGTGCTTACCAACTGGCGCCTTTGCCCAATTTACCGTTACCGATATTTCCTGTTGCAGTTGCACATTTCCTTGTTTGGGACTTAGTTCCAGCCAGGATTGCGAAGAAGTGGCTGTGTACTTAAAAGCAATAGTGCCCCGGTTAAATATTTCAATGATCCCTTTTTGCGGTACAAGTGCATTTAGTTCAGGCATTTGAGCATTAGTACCTGCGCCTTCGATTGAAATGCCCATAGCCGGGGTAGCCGGGATTGCGATACGCGATGTTGCCGGTTCGCTGTTCCTGAGTGGCTGCTGCCAGTAAGTATAGCCTATATGCGTCTGGTCCATCATATGGCTCCACTTGCCGTTTGCCATCACATTGTTATAATGATAAGAAAGCAGGGAGTCTTTCAGGAATAATGTCTTTACTGAATCTGCCAGTATATTGGTAATAGCCCGTCCCTGTTGGGCATATAGCCTGTTCTTTGCAGTAACAACATATAGCTCGTTAAGATTAGCGCAGGCCTGTACAGGAAATAACACCAGTTGTTCATAAGCATCTTTATATGCAGCAGGAAGCGTTTTATAAATAGCCTCAGCCTGGTTTGCCAGTTGGCGGTATTCCCGGGTAACTCTTTCTGCTTCCCTGTAATTGCTAAGGCTATATGTTTCAGGAGCCAGTAACTCTGGTTTGCGCCGTGCATTAAACTGTGTGTATTTATCGAGAATGTTTGCAATAGATTTCGATAGTGATTGGCCAAACTGCTGTGCAGCCCATTGCGAGGTATATTGCTGAAGATTATTTTCATTCCACTGCTGCGGAGCCCAGGCATAATCAAGAAAGAATGAGATGGGAAGTTCCATCGGTTTCAGATCGCCCACATTCACGATCCATATTTTGCGGACATTGTATTCATACGCAAGGTGCATCTGCTCCCAGGTGCGTGCAATAGAATTTGTATTCAGCCATTTATAGTTACGTGGTCCGCCGACATAATCAAAATGATAATAAATGCCATAACCGCCGGTCCTTGGCCTATCTGTCAATTTGGGTAGTTTGCGGATATTGCCCCAGTTATCATCGCATAAAAGTAAGGTAACATCATCCGGCACGCGCATGCCTTTATCATAATAGTCCTGTACTTCCTTGTACAAAGCCCATAACTGTGGTGTGGCAGCTGCTGGTTTACCGGTTACCTGTTGTATAATGCTGCGTTGGTCAGTTACAATTCTTTCAAGCAATGCAATATTGCTGCCTTCGTTCATTGGCATATCTCCATCGCCGCGCATGCCAATGGTTACAATGCTTTCATGGTTGCCCATGTTCTGTATTCCCTTTTTCCAGAATGATTGTAACGTATTGCTGTTTGTTTCATAATTCCAGGCACCGCTGCCGTAACGCTTCCATTCCTGCTGTGCCCTCAGCATTGGCTCGTGATGAGAAGTGCCCATTACAATGCCCCACATATCTGCCAGTTGCGGGTTTAATGTGTCATCGTCATTAAAAGCATTGCCCCACATTGCCGGCCAGAGGTAATTACCTTTCAGGCGCAGGATCAGTTCAAATACCTTTTCGTAAAACAGGTGATTAAAGCCTCCGAACTTTTCTTTTGTCCATCCGGAAAGAGCAGGCGCCTCATCATTTAAAAAGATGCCCCTGTACTGAACACCGGGTTCGCTGTGAAACGCTGTGTTCTGTTTTACAAAAATGCCGGCTGCCTTCTTTGCCGGTACATCTGCCCACCAATACCAGGGCGATACCCCCAGTTGTTTTGACAATTCAAATACACCGTAGGCTGCTCCTCTTTTATCACTCCCTGCAATCACTAATGCGTTTGAGATATTACCAAAAGGCTGGGCAATGGTTTGCACCTGGTAGGCTTCCCATTTATCGCGGATAGTTGCAGTATTGAATTTACCTGCAGTAATTAATTGCTGCAGGGCATCACAATTGTCAAGGGAGCCTATGATGATGAGATTATTGGCAGATGCAGGCAGGCTGTGTACAATTTCAGGCTCCTTGCCGGTAACCATCTTTATATCCTGCTGCAACAGGGCTGCGGCCTTCTGTACCAGCCAGTCATCGTGTTCGTCTGTATATAGCAAGGTAGTTTGTGCAGGCGTGTACAGGGCTGTGTAGCCAGCCCCGGCGTTGGCAGAAATGATCTGTTGTGCATGTATTGTAAGCTGTACAATGCTGAGTATGCTGAACAGCCATATTCGTTTTTTCATATCGGATAATCGTTAGAATAAGCAGGACTGATTAAGGCATGCAAAATACTACCCCATATAAAGTACAGAGAAGTATATAAGGGCATAAAAAGGCAGTTCTTAAAAACCAATTGAGTTGCCACCATCAACAGGCAATATAACGCCTGTGATATAACGGGCCGCATCTGATGCAAGGAAATAAGCCGCGTCGCCAATATCGGAAGGCGCACCCAATGCTGCCATGGGGGTACGTGACATTACTTTCTGTTTTCGCTCAGCATCATTGTTCAATGCCCTTGCCGACATATCTGTTGCTATAAACCCTGGTGCAATACAGTTTACACGGATGCCCATTGATGCCAGTTCTACTGCCATGGCTCTTGTCATGCCTTCTACAGCTGATTTGGAAGCGGAATAGGCAATTACTTTGGGAATGCCATATTGCGAAGCCATAGAGCTGATATTAATAATGGAGCCGCCTCCGCTGTTCTTCATTCGCCTGACAATTTCACGGGAGAGGGTAAATACAGCGGTTACATTCGTCAGCAGTATTTTCTGAAACTCTTCATCTGTTACATCTTCAAAATCTTTCTTCATATTGATCCCTGCATTGTTGACCAGGATATCAACAGAGCCGAATTCATTGTACAGTTTCTCTACCATCTGCGGAATAACAGCCAGGTCAGTTAGGTCATAACTATAAGGGATGCACAAGGGGCCCAGTTCTTCTTTGGCGGCACATAGCTTCTTTTCGTCACGTCCTATAATAATGGTAGTGATCTGCTGTTCAATGAACTTCCTGGCAATGGCCAGGCCTATACCTGAGCCGCCACCTGTTACAATGGCCTTTTTTCCGTTGAGGGGTAATTCCATGCTGTGCGCGTTAATAAAAAACAATGGTTAACAGGAGATAATCATAAAAAGCACCTAACGTTTTGAGCAATCATTATCGTTTGAGACAACACCTTTTCACTACTATTAAAATAATAGTATTTACAATCGGTTACATGCTATTTATGAAGCTAAAGTAAGGAAAATTTAAAAAAAATAATGTAATCGGTTACATTTTTCAGAAAATTGCCTATTTTGGCAGTAGCAAAGATGAATTACCGGTTTGATCGAAAGATTGGACCAGGAAATATGAGAAATGTAACAGTGATGGAATAAGCTTGCAGCAGTTGTGTTTTTTAAGCGCTGCAATAACGATTGATATTACAAACCACCAAAACAACGCCATATGTTACTAACTGCCAGCGGACCACCTGCCTGTAACAGATCGGGCAATACTTTACTTCACCCTGACAACTATTTCTGTATCCTTTTACTGAGCGCTATCCAGGCATACAAAGAATGCACACTACGTCATTCATGATATGACGGCAGTATGCCCTGTTATTTTATAGTCACATCCACCGTACTCTCTGGAATAATAAAAAATTAATTACTAAAACGATTGTTTATGAAAGCTATGGTTACGCAGCGTGTCGCGTCAGCCAGCCTGTGCCTTGCAGGTAAGTTATCAATGATCATTTGTCTTCTTGCGGCTGTACTGTTTACTACTCCGGTTGCAGCGCAAAACACCATCCTTGTAAAAGGCCGGGTAACTAACGAAAACGGGCAACCTGTTTCAAGAGCTAATATTACTGTTAAGGGTGCTGCCAGTGGCACCAGCAGTAATGACAATGGCAGTTTCGAGATCAATGTATCTCCCGGTACCGTACTGGTTATTTCTTCAGTAGGCTATACTGCAAAAGAAGTAACAGTAACCAGCAACGCTCCAATTACTGTTGCACTTACAGCAGTGCAGCAGTCGCTGGAAGATGTTGTGGTTATAGGGTATGGTCAGCAACGTAAAAGAGACATTACCGGTGCTGTAGCATCTGTAAGCAGTGAAACGTTGAAAGAAGTGGCGGCGCCCAACGTAGTGGCGCAGTTAAAAGGCCGTGTAGCTGGTGTGGATATTGTGAGTAATGGTGCTACGCCCGGCAGTAGCGGGCAGATCCGTATAAGAGGTAACCGTACATTGACTACCTCACAGGGGTCCAGCGATGCTTTGGATGGCCCCTTGCTGGTGCTGGATGGTATTCCCTATGGTGGAAGTATCAATGATTTTAGCCCTGATGATGTGGTTAGCATTGAAATCCTGAAAGATGCCTCTGCTACAGCTATTTACGGTTCAAGAGGCGCAGGTGGTGTGTTATTGATCACTACCAAAAGAGGAAGAAGCGGTAAAGCTGTTGTTAATCTTGATACCTATTATGGCGTGTCAAGCATTATGGGTAAGTATAAAGTGTATGATGGCCCTGGCTATGCACAACTTAAAGCAGATGCCGCTGCCTACAACAGGTCTTCATGGCCGGCCAGCCAGGGTACAAGTTCTTACCCGCTTACGCAGGCTGAGAAAGATGCATTGGCTGCAGGTATTTCTACCAATTGGCAGGATCTGATCTACCAGCAGGGGTTTGTTACCAATAATCAGTTGGGCGTTAGTGGCGGAAATGAAACTACACAATATGGTTTAAGCGGAAACTTTTTTAAAGAAACAGGGATCATTCCTAACCAGAATTACACCCGTTATTCCATTCGCGCAACCATCGATCATAAGATAGGCAAGTACATTAAAATAGGATTGAATACAATCAATACATTGGGCTATACCAATACACCAGGTGGTGCAGGTGTACCGGTAGGGCTTATCAGAACTACGCCACTGGCAGCTCCGTATAATGCAGATGGTACGGTGAACCTGAAACCTGCTGCCGGTTCTATTGATGATGCCATTATCAGCCCCCTTACGCTAATTACCAAGAAAGATGCGATACTGGCAAGAAACAGGCGCCTCAGGACCTTTAACAGCCTGTATGGGGAAATCCAACTGGCAAAAGGATTAAAGTACAGATTGAACGTAGGTCTTGATTTCAGACAGGAAAATGGTAATGGCTATAATGGTCCTCTTACTTATACCAATACCGCTACTGTACAATCTTCCTCAAATGCCAGCATTGCCAATTCTGAAGCATGGACCTATAATATCCAGAACCTGTTGTATTACGACAGAATGTTTGGAACAAAGCATAAACTGGGCTTCACCGGTTTGTTTGAAGTGCAGAAAGATCATAGCCAGAGCAGTGGATTTACCGTAACCGGTGTACCCGCTGATTACATACGCAGCAGCAACTTTGGTCTGGCCAGTGGTCAACCGGCAGTTGATGCGAATAACACAGGATTTACCGAGTTAGGGCTTGTATCATATATGGGACGCTTGAATTATGGTTTTGATAGCCGCTACCTGTTAACGGCTACTGTACGTGTAGATGGTTCTTCTACCTTATCTCCCGGTCACCAGTACTTTACCTATCCTGCTTTTGGTGTGGGATGGAATATTACGAATGAAAAGTTCATGCAGAATGTTTCTTTCATCTCAAACCTGAAACTGAGAGGCGGTTGGGGTATTTCGGGTAACAGAAATGTGGGTGCTTATGCCACTCTTGGCGCACTTACAGCCAGCACCTATAATTTTGGACAGGGCACACAGGGACAGCAACTGGCGTACACAGTAACAACGCTTGCTAACCAGGACCTGGGTTGGCAGTCAACTTCCCAGACAGACATCGGACTTGATTTCGGCCTTTTCAATAACCGCATTACAGGTAGTGTAGATATGTACATGCAGAAAACAAAAGATATCCTGTTGTCTGTAAATCTGCCGGCCAGTAATGGAGCAGGAAGCACATTTAAAAACCTGGGTAAAACGGAGGGAAGGGGTTTAGAGATCACTTTAAGTACGATCAATATTCAGCCTACACACAAGGATGAATTTAGCTGGAGCACTGATCTTAACTTCTACTTCAACCGTGAAAAAATTACCCAGCTTACAACAACTGCCGAAAAAGAAAATAAGGGTAATGGCTGGTTTGTAGGTCAGCCGTTGTCTGTGATCTACGACGTGAAGAAAATTGGTATCTGGCAACTGGAAGATTCAATAAAAGGAACACTGGCTACACAAACCTCTCCCGTGCAATATCCCGGGCAGATCAGAGTAGAAGACCTTAATAATGATCATAAGATCGATGCTTCTGACAGGCAGGTTCTTGGCAATTTTCAGCCCGATTGGGAAGGTGGTATCACCAACAGGTTTGCTTATAAAAACTTCGATCTATCTGTTGTGATCTTTGCCCGTATGGGAATGAAGGTACTGGTACCTTATTTAACTGCTGATGGCGGTAACCAGGGTTATTCATTCTTTAACCAGGGAAGGGTAAACCAGGTGAAAACAAATTACTGGACAAGAACCAATCCTACTAATGATTTTCCTGCTCCCGATGCAGGTACCGATAGATTGAATTTTGGCTCTACGCTGGGCTACCAGAATGGTTCATTCATCAAGTGCCGTAGCATTAATCTTGGATACCAGGTTCCCGTTGGATTACTCAAAAAAGCAGGGATAAATTCTGTTCGTGTGTATGTTAATGTAACCAATCCTTTTATCATCTATTCTCCTTTTGTACGTGATGGATTAGGTCCTGATTCTGAAGGAAATGGTTACGGTGGTGCTGTAACGGCAGCAGGAAGTGGTGATGTAGGTGCTCCTACAAGGCAGATCAGTGTAAATGCCAATAACCCTTCTTTCCGCCAGTTTCTGCTTGGTCTGAATGTTAAATTTTAAAACTGCTTAAAGATTCCCATATGAAATTGCATAAAAAAATAATAAGCTATACAATATTACCGGCCACATTGCTGCTCAATGGTGGTTGTAGTAAGTTGCTGGAAGAGCATCCGCAGGCAGTCATTGTACCTTCGTTCTTTAATAGCCCTGCAGGTGTGCTGGGTGGTATTTCCGGTGTGTACAATGATATCAGGAGTGCCTGGGGTACCGAAGGGTTCTCGGCACAGATGGTAGCCGGTACTGATGAACATTTGGCAGGTGCCAGCGCCAGTAGCATAAGGCTCTATACCTATAATGGCCTTAACAGTTCTGACGCAGAAGGCTGGTGGAATACTGCATATACTGATATCAATACGCTGAATGGCGTACTGCAGTATGGACAAACGATTGACCTGGCCGAAGCTACGCGTAAACAATACCTGGCACAGGCAAAATTCCTGCGTGCGTTCTGGTATTTTCACCTGGTACAGGCGTTTGGTGATGTGCCTTTGCATACTACTTTTATTTCTACGCCATCACAGGCCGATAGCCGCCAGCCGGTGGCAGATATATACAAACAGATCATCCAGGACCTTACAGATGCTGCTGCTGATCTGCCTGCTACGCCCACGGCGCCATTTCTTGGTAAAGCTGCCACTAAACCCGTGGCTCAATACCTGTTGGCAAAAGCCTATTTAACGAGAGGATGGTTGAATAACACGCAAGCTGACTTTCAACAGGCATATACTATTGCAGCAGATATTATTACCAATAAGGCAACTTATGGCCTGGACCTGTGGCAGGATTACGGTGATGCATTCAATCCTTCCAATGATTATGGTAAAGAAACCATGTTTGTAAGTGACCACAGTTCTGATCCCAAATATGGCCAGTACACAGTAGGCGGTGCTGCAGCAGGTGGGGCTGCTCAAAATCTTACTCCCTGGTTTTATATCTGGAACTATCCTTCCAACAGTGGTATCAACTCATTCAAAAATGCTTCGGGTGCATTGGTGAACTCCGGTACATCTGTAATGCTGAGGGATGCAGCGAACGGCCGTCCATTCATTCGTACAAGACCTAATTCAGTGATCAATACTACCGGAACAAATGCCGGTAAGAATTACCTGCTGGATGCAGCATTTATAAACAGGGTGAACGATTCCCGCTATGATAATACTTTTCAGAAAGTATGGTTGTCTAACACTGTTGTAACCAATACAGCAGGAGCAGCCAATAATTCCCGGGGTATTGGCTATACAATGGTAGCCGGCGTGGATACTGCGGTGTGGATGCCTGATGTGGAAGTAACCGGAGCGCCACAATTCAATAATGGCGTACCGTTTAAAGGGATTATCATTCCGCCCAGTTTGTGGACCAATGCTTATTTCCCATCTGTAAAGAAATTTATGGACCCCAGCAGGGGTGCAAACTTTAATGATCCTTCTACCCGCCCGGTAGTGATCTATCGTTTTGCTGATGTTTACCTGATTGCAGCAGAGGCTGCTTTTAAAGCAGGTGATAATATCAACGCAGCAGCTATGCTGAACGTGGTAAGGCAGAGAGCAGCGTACAGGAAAACGAACACTACCACTCAAAATGCTGCTGCCGTTACTGCATTGACCATTACAGCAGCCAGCGTAACTCTTGATTTCATTCTCGACGAGCGCACACGTGAACTGTATGGAGAATGGCAGCGCTGGTTTGACCTGGTGCGTACAAGATCACTGGTAACAAGAGTGAAAGCATGGAATCCTGAAGCATCTCCTTATATTCAGAGTTTCCACATGCTGCGTCCTATTCCGCAAACTCAGATAGACAGGGTAGTAGAAGGACCTAAGTTCCCACAGAACCAGGGATATCAATAAGCGGGGGATTTTATAAGGTAATGATAGCAATATAACCTGTCGGGTCTGAGCAATGAAAAAGATGCATACAACATGCATCAGCTGCTCTGGCCTGACAGGTTTTTTATTTTCAGGAAGAAAAGGATTAACTACCCTTGCGTAATGAAGAGGCTCGTACAATCAGGTCAGCACGTAGTAAGATAGTATTGGTGGCAGTAAGGCTGGCTGTACCGTTAAGGTGATTGATCAGTTGTCTTGCAGCCAGTTCACCCATTTGATAACCAGGGTAGTTAACGGTAGTTAGATTGGGTTCTATTACCGTTGAAACAGGGTCATTATTGAAGCCAACAAAGGCAATATCTTCCGGTATACGTACTCCGGCTTGTTTCAGGGCCATCATACAACCAACTGCACAGTTATCATTGGCTACAAAAACACCATCAGGTAATGTGTCCATCTGCTGGATCTGGGCAGCAGCAGTAGCGCCTGCTTCCTGGCTCAGGTTGCCTATCAGTAACAGCTTTTCATCAAAAGGTATCTTGTGTTCTGCCAATGCGTCTTTATATCCTTGCAGGCGGTCTACATACACGTTCCTGCGTGGAGTAGCTGTAATATGTACAATGCGTTTGCACCCCTGTTCAATCAGGTGAGAGGTAGCCAGGTAAGCAGCCTTACGGTTATCAATTAAAATACTGGTGCTTATATTCTCTCCGGCAACGCGGTCAAAAAATATGAGGGGTATATTCCTCTTCAGGAATACATCAAAATGACTGAGTTCTTCCGTATCGTAAGCAAGTGATACCAGCAGGCCATCCACCCTGTTATTGAACATGGTTTTGGCATTCGCCATTTCTTTGGCTGCCGATTCTGACGACTGGCTGATGATAAGATTGTAGCCTGCGTGATTGGCAATATTTTCAATACCAGCGATTACGCTGGACATAAAGTAGCTGTTAAGCCTCGGAATGATCACACCAATTGTATCCGTACGCTGGATACGCAGGTTACGGGCAAAGTGATTTGACCGGTAGCCCATTTCTTCTGCGGCTTCGGCTATTTTTTTCTTTGTCTTTTTGCTCACAACAGGATCATCCTTCAGCGCACGGCTTACCGTGGCTATGGAAATATTCAGCTTGCGGGCAATGTCGTAGATGGTAGTTTCCTTCTGCTTGATCATACTATGTGTTACTCACGTATCGTAAAGCTATTAAAAAATATGTAGAACGGCTAAAAGCAGCTTACACGACAAGTTTCCGGGCATTATTTTACTACCAGCTTTTCTACTTTTTTACCGCCATCTGTATAGATGTTCAGCAGGTAAGTACCGGCAGTAAGACCAAGTACGGGTACCTGGTATTGGGTGCCCTGTACGGTAAATGCCTTCAGCATTCTGCCGCTTACGTCAGCAATTTCAACCCGGTAGCTATTGGCAGATGTGGTAATTGTTACCTGGCTGCGTGGTGCTGCAGGATTGGGATAAAGGGTTACTACCAGGCCTTTATCGTCACCATTTACCCTACGCACAGGTGAATAGGTAAACTGCGCATCTTTATCCAGCATCTTCAGGCGGTAATAGTTAACCGGCTGTAACTGTTTATCGGTGAATTGATAAGTGGTAGCAGTGTTGCTATTACCTGCAGCCATTACTTCGCCAATAGCGGTATAATGTACAGCATCATTGCTCTTTTCAATAACATAGCGGTCGGTATTGTTTTCCTGCAGGGTTTTCCATAGTAGTACTGCAGTGTTCTGCTGGCGTACTGCTGTAAAATAATCGAACGTCAGCGGTAATGGCTGGTTACCTCCTGCACCTCCTCCGTTGATCCAGAATTCAGAGAAATTGCTGACCTGGAACTCTGCATAATAGCCATTATCGTAAGGTACCACACTTACTTCTGTGCGTGGTAAAATAAAGCGATAAGTGCCGGTGCTGTTGTCGCTCAGTGTACCATTCTCTTCAGCCGGCGCATTACTATATTGAGTAATGCCTGCTGCATAGGCATCTACAGGAGTGGTGCAGGTACCGCAACCTGTAGCATTCAGTAATGTATTCATCTCTGCATTCAGGAAGTAATACCGTACAGTTACGTTGCCGATTGGTGCATTGGTTGGTTGTATCACAATGTTTCTATCCAGGTAGTACTGATTATTGTTATAGCGAACAGCGCCCGTATTGAAATAGGCTTTAACTGTGGTACTGCCAAGATTTTGACCATTAGGGTTAATGGATACCACCCGGTTGTTGCCGATGCCTGCCGTAAAGTTGATCCAGCCGGTACCGTTTACAGTTTGTGTAATACCTGTAACATCTGTTCCACTGTAAATAGCAGCCTTATCAAAGATGTGAATGTCATCAACGCCCACGCCTTCAAACGTAGTTCCGGGGTCACTATACATAACTATACGGAAACGTATTTTGGAAGGGTTAACCGGTATGTCAATACTGGCAACCTGCCAGGTTGGTTTAGAAATTTTCCAAACCTGCATAGCTGCATAATCGTACCAATTGGTTCCACTACCTGTTGAGCCTAGTCTTGTCCAGTTAATGTCGTCCAGGGAGTACTCTACCCAATGACGATCGCAGTCGCAATTATCTTCTGTGCTGAAAATATGGCTGAAAGAGAATACCGGTTGGGCAAGAGTTGAAATGTTGAAACAAGGAGAATACAGGTAGGAGAGCTCACTGTTGTTATAAGTGCCTGTAAGACTTGTAACCCATGCCTTGGTTCCGCTGGCTGTTTTATTGATAATTGTCTTGGTAGGTGTGCCCCATTGCCATGAGCTGTTGAGACCGCCTGTGTACCAGTAGCCATTATTGGTTTCAAACTTTTCCAGGTAGGGGAAAGTGCTGATCATTGGGGTGGTTGTGAACGTCACTTCCGGAAGGCTATCGTTATTGCGATAGTTATCGCCGCTATAGTTTATCCATGTCCGCAATGTGTAAGTCTGAAACGCTGAAAGATTGGCCTTTGCTGTAAAGGTGAACGTTTTAGTTTCACCGGCTAAAATGGTTCCGATATTTTCTGTAACAGTTGCGCCGTTGAGTTTATAGCTGGCAAACACATTGTTAAGTGAAGACAGGCTGTAGTTCTTGATATTGATGCGCACCTGCTCGTTGTTTGTAAGCTGGCAGATGCTGCTGGTAACCGGGGCTACCAGGCTCATGAGGCCAACATCATTGGACGAGCGGGTAATAACAATGTCATCAAAAGTATAGCCATCATCAAGGTTGCCATCTGGTATGCTGGAGTTGGCTGAAGTATATCCCTGCTGACCAAATTTTACCTGGAAGCTGCTACTGATAGTTTGAGCGGGAACGGCACTACTAAGTACACCGGTAATATCAATGCTGGGAGCAGTTCTGTAGATGCCGAAGTCGTTGACATTGGCTGGCAGGGTAAATACAGGGATCCATGCAGCATTTTCATTACCCCTGATCCATACCTGGTTTCCGGGTAAAACAAAATCAACGCCCTGGTTGCGATAATAAAAATCAAACCATAACTGATCGGCAGCTGAATAATTGGAAAGATTGAATGTACAGATCAGGCTGTCTGCGGTAGCTACGGCAGATAGTTTTGGCTGGTCCAGTGTGATACTGCGATTGCCTGTTCTGGCAAATCCTGAGTTCACAAAGGTGCGTACCCTGCTATTGGTATTAGTGGTAACAAAATCACAACGGTCAAGACCATCAAAACCCATTACAGAAGAAGTATATGATTGAGAGGTTCCGGTTTCGAAACTTTCAGTAAAGGACGGTGTGAGCGTCAATGGGGTGTTCTGCAGGTTTTTAATTACGGTAACAAGCGTATCGTTCTGGTGTTTGGTATCACTTACATAAGTGACCCAGGTTTTGATAGTATAAGTGCCGGGTGTTGAAAAATTGAAGGGGGTGGCAAAAGTAAATGCATAAGAAGATGCATTATTAATAACCTGCGAACTGTTTTCATTGACTATAGTCCCATTGTTTACCTGGTAGGATGCTATAAAGCTGCCGGAAGAAGCAATATTGCCACGATTCCGGATATTAACCCGTATAGATTGATTGCCTAATTGCGAACTTGTAAACATACGTCCTGTTCCTGGGGCAAGTAATGAATCGATGGTAAAGTCATTATCAAAGGCAGCGTCGGTGCAGTCGCCTCCATTGGGTACTATGTTTTGGGCAAGACTACGTCTTCCCGGTACGGTTCCATTTACTGCACGTACAGCCAGCCAGTAGCTTGTATATGGATTTAAAGCCTGCAACAGGTAAGTTGTTCCGGCTGTAGTGGCAATGGTTTGCATGGTATCACCATTCAGCCTCATTATTTCATATCCTGTGGCACCGGTTACTGCCGTCCAGTTTAATTGTACATAGCCCGGGCAGGTTGCGGTAGCGGTTAATGTAGGTGCCCCCAATATAGAAAAAGGAAAATCACTCTGATCAAAATAACCGGAAGTATTACGTGTTACACGGATCAATGCCGTGGCAGTAACAGTAGATGGGACTACCCATGCATAAGTACGGCTGGTAGAAGGAACGCTGTTGCTGATAACAGTCCAGTTAACGCCGTTGTCAGTAGAATACTCGATAGTAAAAGTATTTGCATCGCCTCCATAAGCGCTCCAGCGAATGGTTTCTGTTTCGCCGGGTACCCATGTTTCATTGCCAAAGGGATATTCAACGGTTACGTTGGGATTAATGATCTCATAAGTAACAATATAATGCTGCGGTCCAAAAGGAATGTTTGTTCCACGGACTGTTATGGTAAAATCTCCCGCAGGTGGGTTATTGATCACCACCTGTTCCATATTGTTTTTATTGTCAACGCCTTCAACAGCAGGCGTGGTTACGGTAGCTGCAGAAGGATTCAGTATAAGTGGATAATGTATATCAGACGTTGGTGTGGTAACTGTCAGGTCAAGATTATTAACGAGTGTTGTGGCTGTACCGGGGTTAGCTGCATAATCGCTCCAGTACAACATTACTTTCAACTGGTGAATACCTGCCGGTACATTGGTAATAGTATAAGTATTAGTACCGTTGTGATTGATGTTATTAACAAAATAGCGACCGTTCTCCATCATTTCAACGGCCTTCCTGGCGTTCAGCATTCCAAATCCAAATGTATAGTCCGGGCCTGGGTTGCCCAGGTCATCTGCACTATTAGCTGCGATGGCTTTTAGTAAAGCACCTTCCGGGTTTACACCTCCGTGAAGTTGACGATAGCGTTCTACTAAAAGAGCGAGAGAGCCGGTTACAGTAGGGCAGGCCATACTGGTGCCTGTAGATCCTACATAGTTGTTGTTGGTATAAGTAGAGATAATAGCAACGCCCCCTGCTACAATCTCAGGTTTTACCCTGCCGTCTTTTACCGGCCCGCGGCTGGATGTAGGACCTATGGTGTAGTTATTAGTATTATTAAGGTTACCGACTGTCAATACATTTTTGCTGGATTGAAAGCCCGATTTCACCGTGGCAAAAGACATATTGGTGTAGGGTGAACAGGTGTAAGCTCCGTCATTACCGGCTGCAAACACGTGCAGCAGGTTAGGATATGTATTTAGCTGTACATCGGCATAATAGGAAAGAAAATCATATTCGCCGTTACCGGGGCAGCCGGCAGCACTGGAGGTATAGGAGTTGTTGGTAAGCGGCATGTTGTAATCCGTAATATAAACCGGCGCATTTACCAATATATCACTGAAGTACTGGCTGAGCAAGGTGCTTTGCGGAGCCATTCCCTTGTACAAGGGGTTGATGATGCCGCCGCCGCCCACAGTACCTGTAGTGTGGGTACCATGATTAACCGGGGCTACAGCAGCACGATTGATCAATCGTGGGCTGATATCAATATGGGTACTTGGGTCGCTGTTATCGCCCATCCCCACGGTTACATTTCGTCCCTGCAGGTTACGGGTTTGAGGGGCACTAAGCGCATGGATACCATGTGCAGCCTGGTTGTTGTAATTCAGTGGTTCATCTTTCAGGGCCTGGCTGGCGATAAAACTAACATAGGGCAAAGCTGCAATTCTTTGTATTACATCCGGCGTTGCTGTTACAAAGATTGTATTGGCAGGCTGTATCCTGGTGGACGCTGGCGAGGCTCCCGCCTGCGTTACGGCCTGCATTACTTCATCACGTGTAATGCTTCCAAAATAACTGAAACCAATTGTTTGTTGTTGTGATGGATTGGTAACTGCTTTGAGTTCGGGAGATATCTTATTGGCAGTCCCTACATTATATGCACCGGCTACGCTGTATTGTTTCAGGTTGCTTAAAGGCTGATTACTCTGCACCTCGGCGAAAAAAGCATTACCGGGCACATAATCATACAGTTGTACGCCAGCGGCAGCCAATTGCTGCTTTAATGCCGGGGTTGGAAGCTCGTTGAATTGCAGCAGTAAATAGCGTTTGGATGGTGTATTGGAGCGTAGCCCTGTAGCTGATGCCGTATCACGCAAAAGAAGATTATCTGAACCTGAGATAGTTCCGGATTTGAGGCCTATAGCGGGAAGCTTTTGAGCCAGTACGGGCATAAAAGAGCTTGCTACGGCAAGCAATAACAAGTATAATTTCTTCATCAGCAGGGTTTTTTGTCCTTCTGTGTGATATTGGTTTAAGGAGTGTACTATAAAAGTAAAAACGTTTTTTGTGAATCTGCTATAATGTGCAATTCTTCACGTAAATATTTCAGTGACAATTACCTGCATGCCCCGATTGGGGTAGGGGTATATAAATGATAACGGCTGCAGGCCGGCAATATTATTACCAGCCTGACTTACTAAGCTCTTGATGCAACGGAGGGGGGAACTGCCTCATTTTTCTGACGCAGAGAGGTTGTATTAAAGCTATTGTTGTAAATGCGTAGCTGATCTATCAATTCTACAATGTTCGAAACCTGTAACTTATCAAATATCCTTTTTTTGTATGTGCTGATGGTTGATAATTGCAGACTCAGGATTTTGGCAATTTCTGCGAGTGCAATGCCTTTTGCCATCAGCTGCATCACCTCAGCTTCCCGGTCGGAAAGTGTAAGCAGGGGATGGATATTTAATGATTTTCCTGTAGTAAAGTCATTGAGTAGATGTTGCTGTACGGCATGGCTTACATATTTTTTGTCCTCTGCCAGTACGGTGCGGATGGCGGTACGTATTTCCTGTTCGGGAGCATGTTTCATCAGAAAGCCATCGGCGCCTGCATGCATATAATGCAGGGCAAATAACTGCTCGTCATAAGCAGTAAAGACCAGGATCTTTATACGAGGTTGACGAAGGCGGATTGCGCTGATCATTTGTAAGCTATCACCACCGGGAATGTTGATGTCGAGGATCAGCATGTCATATGGCGTCTTTTCAAGGTGGTATAGCACCCGGTAAAAAGTCTCGGTTTCCTGTACTTCTGTTTGTGGGAAGATTTCACGTATCAGTAAGGATAGGCCATAGCGGGTTATAGTATGGTCGTCAGCAATTAAAACGGTGCTCATTGGTATAATTATTCAATAAGTATTCAGCTTTAAATTGACTACAGGCAAATCTCACTGCCCTAACACCCTGAGCAAAAAGTTTTTCTGCTGTTCATGTCTCGTTGCCGGTACGGTACAAAACTGATGTAATATAAGGGTTTCCGATTACAAGATTAAAACATATAGTTGAAAATTCAACTCTGTATTTTTCTGTATCTTTTTTAATTAGGTGAAACTGGTCCCGAACAAGCAGGTTTTTGTATGTAGCAGCCTGTTTTTGACCACGTTAAATAAACGGACAAAAGGCCGCCTTGGTTTCCTTAGGCCTGTGTTATTCAATGAACCACGCTGCGGGCAGATTTTAAATGATCATGATCCGGGTAATCAAAATTGAGGGAAAAGAAATAATTGTTGATGCAACTATAATTATACGGATGTAGAGACCTTATCGGCTAACGATTATTAGTCTACAGGTTTTATAGAAAATTTTTTTCATAATCTATGGTGAATGGTTATATTTGCCTACGGTTTCAGTAGACTATTATACGATGCAATTTACACCTACGATAAAAAATCTCTGCATGTCCTGCATTAACAAGTGTTGTTGTTGTTAAGCCTTCCTACTTTTTGTTTTTCTCCCCCTGTTTTATTTTTTATCAGTTTTACCAGAACAATAAAGCCTAATGAGCTCAACACTTGTCAATCACCTTGCAGAATTAACCTACCAGTCTGATAGACTAAATATTGGCGATTTCATTGCGCTGCTTACGAGGCGATTTGCCGGGAAAGTAACTTTCTCCACCAGTTTCAGTTACGAAGACCAGGTAATTACGCATGAAATAGCTTCAAGAAAATTACCTGTTTCCATCTTCACCCTCGATACAGGGCGGCTTTTCCCCGAAACTTATTCAGTTTGGAATAATACACGTGAAAAATACGATACGCATGTACAGGCGTATTATCCTGATTATCGTTTGCTGGAAGAGTTTATTACAGAAAAGGGGCCTAATGCGTTTTATGAGTCTGTAGAAAACAGAAAGCAGTGTTGCTATATCCGAAAAGTAGAGCCTTTAAAACGCGCGTTGCAGGGATATTCAATATGGATCACTGGTTTGCGCGCAGAGCATTCGCCCGATAGAAAATCTTTAGAGAAGATTGAATGGGACGAGGGTAACCAGTTGATCAAGTATCATCCTATACTGCATTGGACAACAGAAGATGTGAAACAGTATATCAACGAAAATAATGTTCCTTATAATATTTTGCATGATCGTGGTTTTGTGAGTATCGGTTGTGCGCCCTGTACAAGAGCTGTAAAAGCAGGCGAGGATTTTCGTGCAGGCCGCTGGTGGTGGGAGGATGCAGCTAAAAAAGAATGCGGGCTGCACGTGCATAGTTGATAAGTGTAATGATAGATTTTAAAATTTTTTCAAACCGGTTTTATGAGTGAGTATAGATTGGATTATCTGGATCAGTTGGAGTCAGAAGCGATTCATATTCTGCGTGAAGTGGCAGGGCAATTTGAACGTCCAGCGCTGTTGTTTTCAGGTGGTAAAGATTCCATCACATTAGTACACCTGGCATTAAAAGCATTTCGCCCGGGAAAGTTTCCATTCCCGTTGGTCCATATCGATACAGGACACAATTTTCCGGAAGCACTGGATTTTCGTGATGAGTTGGTAAGAACGCTGGAAGAGAAACTGATTGTTCGAAAAGTAGAGGATACCATCAAACAGAAAAACCTTACTGAGCCAAAAGGAAAATTTGCGAGTCGCAATGCCTTGCAAACTTTTACACTGCTGGATACTATTGAGGAGTTTCAGTTTGACGCCTGCATAGGCGGTGCCCGCAGGGATGAAGAGAAAGCACGTGCTAAAGAACGGATCTTCTCTGTGCGTGATGAGTTTGGTCAATGGGATCCCAAATTGCAAAGGCCCGAATTGTGGAATATTTATAATGGGAGGATCAATAAGGGCGAGAATGTACGTGTATTCCCTATCAGTAACTGGACAGAACTGGATGTATGGAATTATATCCGTCGTGAGAAAATAGCATTACCGTCGATTTACTTTTCTCACGACAGGCAGGTTATTGATCATGAGGGGCAGTTGGTGGCAGTGTCTGATTTTATTCGTCTTGAACCTTCAGATAAAGTACTTACCCGTAAAGTAAGATACCGTACTGTTGGCGATATGACCTGTACTGCTGCTGTTGAATCGCATGCATCAGGTATTGATGATATCATAAAAGAAATTACGGCAGCTAAAACCAGTGAGCGTGGCGAAACCCGTATTGATGACAAGGTTTCTGAAGCCGCGATGGAAGACAGAAAGAAGAATGGCTATTTCTAGTAGTGAAAGGTGAATGGTCAGTGGTGAATCCTGGTCTTATAGCGGATTTTTTCACTATTCACAACTCACCATTCACAAAAGCCGGTAGAAAAAGTTGAATATTGATTTGAGACAAAGCAAATAAGCAAAAAATGGACTTATTACGTTTTATAACCGCGGGAAGTGTTGATGATGGGAAGAGTACCCTGATAGGTCGTTTATTGTACGATAGCAAGAGTATAATGATCGATCAGCTGGAAGCAATAGAAAAGCAAAGTAAGAATAAAGAAGAAGGATCAATTGACCTGGCATTACTGACAGATGGATTACGTGCTGAACGCGAACAGGGAATTACTATTGATGTGGCTTATAAATATTTTTCTACCCCTAAGCGTAAATTCATTATTGCCGATGCGCCTGGGCATATTCAGTATACCCGTAACATGGTAACAGGGGCTTCCAATGCAGACCTTGCCATTATACTGGTCGATGCACGTAATGGAGTGGTAGAACAAACACGACGACATTCTATCATCGCCTCGTTGCTCAATATTCCACAGGTGATAGTGGCTATTAATAAAATGGACCTGGTAGACTATTCCGAAAACGTGTACAACAATATTGTAATAGATTATGCTGAGGTGGCACGTACCCTGGAATTAAAGAATGTTACTTACATACCCATCAGTGCGCTGAACGGGGATAATATTGTTGAAAGATCCTCCGGCATGAGCTGGTATGAAGGTCCTGCGTTGTTGAATTTGCTGGAAGAGGTAGAAGTACAACAGTCTGTTAATCTTACTGAAGCGCGATTCCCTGTACAATATGTGATCCGCCCTCAGACAGAAGATTTGCATGATTATCGCGGTTATGCGGGTAAAATTATAAGTGGTATCTATCGTAAGGGAGGTACTGTAACAGTGCAGCCATCCGGATTAACCAGCAAAATAAAGGCTATTGAGATTGGAGGTAAAGAAGTAGCGGAGGCTTTTGCCCCGCAAAGCGTGGTATTGCATCTCGAAGATGATATTGATATTAGCAGGGGAGATGTAATTGTAAGATCCGATAACCAGCAGCAGGTGAGCCAGGAGCTGGAAGTGCTATTGTGCTGGATGGGAAACAAGCCTTTGCAAACTGGCAATAAGTATCTGTTGCAGATCAATAGCCGGGTGGTGAAAAGCGTGATAAAAGATATTGAGTACAAACTGGATGTTAATACATTGCAACGGCAGAATTCGCCGTCAGGTGCAGCATTGAACGATGTTGTAAAAGCTACCATCAAAACGGCGTCACCTATTGCATACGATGCGTACAAGTCGTTGCGTGTAAATGGGGGCGCGATCTTAATAGATGAAACAAGTCATGTTACAGTAGGAGCTTGTATGATCCAATAGAGCAGTAAGTTTAGTTAGTTCCGGAATGAAGGTGGTTTAAATTGTATTGTGTGTGATAAGTCAGAGCGTAAGAAAAGGCTCGTCACGCACATTGGCCTCTCAGGATTTAATACTCTACTAAAAAAGTAGACAAATTATAATAAAATGGGTACAGCAAACAAGCCAACAGGTAAAGTGATACTGGCGGGCGCCGGACCAGGTGACCCGGAATTGCTTACCGTAAAGGCAGCGCGTAGCTTACAGCAAGCTGATGTAGTTCTTACAGACAGATTGGTAAGCGATGAGATCCTGAAAGAATATGTACAGGAGAAAGCGGAAGTGATTTATGTAGGCAAGCAATGCCGCCGAGGTGCCTCTACGCCACAGCAATATATCAATGAACTGATGGTTGAGTTTGCTTTGCAGGGAAAACTTGTTGTTCGTCTTAAAGGTGGGGATGTTTCCATTTTTTCCAATATACTGGATGAATTGCAGGCCCTGGTGATGCATAATATCCCTTATGAGATTATTCCCGGTGTAACAGCCGCCTTAGGTGCAGCGGCTTATGCAGGTATCCCATTGACGGCACGCAATCATTCTACAGCCGTACGGTTACTTACCTTTTATAAATCGGGTGTAGTATCGCAGGCATATTGGAAGGAATTAGCTGCAACAGAAGATACATTGGTTTTTTATATGTCGTCCGAAACGCTGGATGATGTAGTGTACAACCTCGTTAAGAACAATATCGCAGACAATAAGCTGCTGGCGGTAATAGAGCAGGCTACCACGCCCCTGCAACAGGTACATACCTGCAGTTTGTATGAATATGAGCAGAAACTAAAGGGGAAGGCTTTTATATCGCCTTCATTGGTAATAATCGGTAAAGTGGTGCAATTACATGAGCAATTTGGCTGGCTGGCCAACAGCAACAGTAATGATTACTATTTTAAACCTGTTGCCAAATTATTTACATCCATCAACGATAATGCTGAAAAAGTAACCAAACATGCTAGCAGAGCCTAAACTGAAAATATTACTTGATCTTGTTAGATCTGCCTCTCAGCAGGAAGTTGCCTGGATGAGTGGTTACCTGTCTGGTCTTCTGGCTGCCAGCACGCCGGAGCTGGTTGTGCAACCGCAACATGAGGTCGCTACACCGGCAGCAATTGCCAAACCTGCTGTACAAAAGATCACCATTGCTTATGGTACTGAAACGGGCAATTCAAAAAAACTGGCAAGTGCTTTTGCTACCCGCGCAAAGAAAGAAGGAATTAATGCCAAAGTGGTGAGCCTTGATCAATACAGGTTGACAGATCTTGCCAAAGAAGAGTATTTTCTTACCATCATCAGTACTCAAGGTGAAGGCGAGCCTCCGGCCACTGCAAAAAAGTTTTATGACCATATTCACCTGAATGGATTTAAACTGCCGGCACTGAAATATAGTGTATTGGCCTTGGGCGATACCTCGTATCCCTTATTCTGTAAAGCTGGTGAAGATGTGGATTTTCAGTTTTCCAAACTGGGCGGACAAAGGCTATTGCCACTGCAGAAATGTGATACTGATTATGAGGCAGATGCTGATAGCTGGTTCGCACAGGTACTGGCAGCACTCTCATCTCCTTCTACGGCTCCTGCTGTGTCTGTGCCTGTTGGTATTAAAAAGACAGGTAGCGGCAAAAAGATTTACAATGGAATAATTGTAACTAACGTGAACCTGAACGACAGGGGCTCAGATAAGCAGACACATCATATTGAGATAATTGCTGAAGACCTGGAATATCAACCCGGCGATAGCATCGGCATTGTGCCGGAAAATCCTTTACAGGTAGTAGAGGCAATCATTCAGCTTACAGGGATTAGTAGTGATAAAAAACTTAGTTTCCGGAATGAGCAATACACGGTTAAAAACCTGTTACAGAAAAAACTAAATATTGCTTACCTGCCGGAGCGTGTAGTAAAGCAATATGCTGAAGTTGTGCGCCAGGAAATTCCTGAAACAAAAATTGCATTGGCAGATCTGCTACGTATTTACCCGGTAAAAGATGCTCAGCAATTTGAGGAGATCATTTCAATTCTTGAACCTATTGTACCACGTTTATATTCCATCTCTTCTTCACCCGAAGCACATAGCGGGGAAGTGCATGTAACCGTAGCAAGAGATAATTTCAAAATAAATGGCGAAGTAAAATATGGCCTTTGTTCTGATTACCTGGTTCAATTGTCTGTTGAACAGCCATTAAGTTTTTACATTCACAAGAATAGCCAGTTTCGCTTGCCAGATGCCGATAAAGATGTGATCATGATTGGACCAGGTACAGGAATTGCACCTTTCCGTTCATTTATTGCACATCGCGATGCAGTTGGTGGAGATGGACGCAACTGGCTGTTTTTTGGCGACCAGCATTTTACAACTGACTTCCTTTACCAGACAGAATTGCAGAATTGGCTGCAGACGGGTGTATTATCACGGATCAATGTTGCTTTCTCTCGCGATCAGTCTTACAAGTTGTATGTACAACACCGGATGCTGGAACAAGCTCCTGAGTTATGGAAATGGTTGCAAAGTGGTGCTTACGTATATGTGTGTGGTGCCAAAGAACCGATGAGCAAAGATGTTGAATATACCTTACTGCAGATAATTGAACGATTTGGAAGTAAAACAGCGCAGGAAGCGATAGAGTATTTCAACAGCCTGAAAGAAGAAGGCCGTTACCTGACAGATGTATATTGATAACTGCATTCACTAGTAAACAATAATGAGCGTACGATCAGAAATAAAGTATTATGAGCGATAATCAGACAAATCATTCCCCGGTAGAGCGCATTAAAAAGGCGAGTGATGGCCTGCGGGGAACACTGAAACAAAGTTTACATGATGAGGTAACCGGAGCCTTACGGGAAGACGATCAGTCGCTCATTAAGTTTCATGGTATGTATCAGCAGGATGATCGCGATCGTCGTGAAGAACGTAGTGCCAAAAAGCTGGAATGGTTGTATTCCTACATGGTACGCCTGCGCTTGCCGGGTGGTGTAATGACTCCTGAACAGTGGGTTGGTCTGCATCATATTGCCGGCGAGCATTCTACAGGCGTTATAAAAGTTACTACCAGGCAAACTATACAGTTGCATGGTATTTTAAAATCACATGTAAAGCCTACGTTGAAGGCATTTAATACCTTTCATCTCGATGCTATTGCTGCCTGTGGTGATGTGAATAGGAATGTGGTGTGTAGCGCACATCCTTTTCGTTCTCCTATACATGAACAGATCTTTGCATACGCTGATAAGATAAGCCAATTGGCTTTGCCCAAGACAAAAGCTTACTATGAGATATGGCTGGATGAAAAACCTCTGACAGATAAGAAAGAGGAAGAAGATCCTTTATACCAGGATCGTTACCTGCCCCGAAAATTCAAGATCGGTATTGCTATTCCTCCGGATAATGATGTGGATGTATTTGCCAATGATGTAGGGCTGATAGCTATTATTGAAGATAATAAATTGAAAGGATTCAATATTGCTGCAGGTGGTGGATTGAGCACTACGCATGGCAACCCGAACACATATGCTCGTTTGGCAACTGTATTGGGTTTTTGCGATACTGAAGAAAAAACACTAAAAGCTATCTATGAGATCATTACCATTCAGCGTGATTTTGGTAACCGAAGCGATCGGAAACAGGCACGATTGAAATATACCATTGATAAAATGGGGGTAGAGGCTTTCAAAAAGGAACTGGAAGATCGTTGTGGATTCAAATTGGAAGAAGCGCGTCCTTATACATTTACAAAACGTGCCGATCATTATGGATGGTATCAGAATCATAAAGGAGATTGGTTCTATACAGTATTTGTAGAAAATGGCCGCATACTGGACGAAGCTGGCGCAGCTCTTAAGACTGGTTTGCTGGAGGTAGCCAAAACCGGTAAAGCTAACTTCCGGTTTAGCTGTAACCAGAATGTCATTCTGGGTGATATCAAACCAGCAGACAAAAAAGAAATTGAAGCTGTGCTGGATCAATATGGCATTACGGTTCATACCGATAAAGCTGGTGCTGTAAGGCGCAGTGCGGTGGCTTGTGTCGCGTTTAATACTTGCCCGCTGGCGCTGGCTGAAGCACAACGTTATCTCCCTACGTTGATCAGTAAAATGGAACCTGTTCTGGAAAAATATAGTTTGCAACAGGAAGAAATTGCTGTACGTATGACCGGTTGCCCTAATGGTTGCGGAAGACCCTATGTAGCTGAGATCGGTTTTGTTGGAACTGCTTATGGTCATTACAACCTGCATCTGGGAGGCGACAGGGAAGGAACAAGACTCAATAAGAAATACAAGGAAAATCTTGACGAAGCATCAATAATAACAGAACTTGATAAGCTGTTCAGGTTGTATAGCGAAAAAAGGAATACCGGAGAAACTTTTGGCGATTTCGCTATCCGTGAGAAGCTGATTACTATTTAATACACAAATAGCATATTCTGCATGTCGGCAACAAAGACGATAGAAACAACAAATAAAACGGCTGGGCCAGAGACGGAAACCAACAGGCTTTTCCCTGTCTTTCTGAAACTGGAAAGTTTACGTGTACTACTGGTAGGCGCCGGTAATGTAGGGCTGGAGAAACTCAATGGCATTTTACAGAATGCTCCTGCAACAGCTGTAACCATTGTAGCCATTCAGGTTTCTGAAGCTGTAAGAGAGCTAAGTGCAGAGTATCCAAATGTAGAGATCTGCGAACGTGCATTCGAATTATCAGATCTTGACGATAAGGATCTTATAATAGTCGCAGTGAACGAACGTACAGCCAGTAGTGCGATACGTGATGCGGCTAAAGAAAGCAGATTGCTGGTAAATGTGGCTGATACACCTGAGCAATGCGATTTTTATCTCAGCTCAGTGGTGCAGAAGGGTAATCTAAAAATAGCAGTGTCTACCAACGGTAAATCTCCTACTGCAGCGAAACGCATTAAAGAAGTATTGAATAATGCACTGCCTGCTGAGCTGGATGATGTGATCAATAACCTGAACCTGGTACGCAACAGGCTCAATGGTAATTTCGCTTATAAAGTGAAAAAGCTAAACGAGCTTACCCGCGTACTGGTAGAAAATGAAAATGCTGAGCGTGAAAAGAGGTTCAGGAAGATTGCTACACGATCGCTACAGGCATTTGCATTCATGCTGATAGGCCATTTTATTTTTTCGTACCTGCCCTTAAAGCAAATCGGAGACGGCGCTGTCTCGATTTATCACCAGCTTGATAAAAGTTTTTTTATTGTGATGGCAGGCGGTTTTTTTGCGCAACTGGTAGATGGTGCGCTTGGAATGGGTTATGGAGTTACCAGTACCACTATTCTTTTATCTGCAGGTGTTAATCCTGCTGCTATTAGCGGAAGTATTCATACCGCAGAGATGTTTGCGAGTGGGGCATCTGGGTACAGTCATTATAAGTTTGGCAACGTTAATAAGAAATTATTCAAAGTATTGCTTATACCAGGTGTAATAGGCGCTGTAATAGGAGCTATCCTGCTCACGAAACTGGGAGAGTCTCATATACAGTACATTAAGCCTGTAATGGCTGCATATACAATGATACTCGGTATTAAGATCTTGTACAATGCATTCAGAAAACCTAAGCCGCAGAAGAAATTCAAGCATTATGGCTGGCTGGCTGGTGCAGGAGGTTTTCTTGATTCTTTTGGCGGAGGGGGATGGGGGCCTATCGTTACCACCACCTTAATTACAAAAGGACGGAGCCCGCGTTTTGTAATTGGCTCTGTAAGCTTAACGGAGTTTTTTGTTACGCTGGCAAGTGCCTTTACATTCTTTACACTATTGGGTGTTACGCACTGGCAGGTAATATTGGCGCTCATCATTGGTGGCTTACTGGCTGCGCCATTAGCGGCTAAGCTGGCTGGTAAGTTGCCACGTAAAACAGCATTTATTTTGCTGGGTATTCTGGTAATTTTCTGGAGTTTAAAGATCCTGGTTAAAATATTATAGTCAGTAATACTTGAAATCAATCTCCCTGAAAGGGAGTTTTTTGTAAGATAATAGTCTACAAAAATTATAGACTAATTGCCTTAATCCTTAAAAATTGACAGCTTTATGGGAAATGTAACTGAACGTTTTAAGTTATCGCAAGCCGGTAACAAAACCTTATCCGGAGTGTTCCGATGGCAGACCGCAGCACTCATGGTATTCTTTTTAGTTCTGCAGATACAAACAAATGCACAGGAATCAACCCTGGTAGAAATTTCAGGAAAGGTACTGGGGCAGGAGAAAAAAGAACCTTTGTCTGATGTAAGTGTACAGGTAAAGGGCTCTGTGGCCGGAACCATCACCAATAACGCTGGCAACTTTACCTTAAAAACTAAAGTAAAACTGCCATTTACATTGGTTTTTTCTTCCATCGGTTTTCAGCAGCAGGAGTTTGAAGTAAAAAGTCTTAATTCTAAGTTGCAGATAGAACTGGTTACTCAAACTGTTATTGGTAATGAAGTAGTGGTAACGGCTTCCCGCGTACAGGAAAGTTTATTGAAATCTCCTGTAGCCATTGAAAAGCTTGATATCAGGGCTATCCGTCAGTCACCTGCCGCCAGTTTCTATGATGCCCTGGAAAACCTGAAGGGGGTACAGCTTACTACGTCCAGCCTTACGTTTAAAGTGCCCAATACACGTGGCTTTAATATTCCTAATAATTTTCGGTTTGTACAGTTAAATGATGGTGTAGATGTGCAGGCTGCCACATTGGGGGTACCGTTAGGTAACTCCATTGGGCCCAGCGAATTGGATATAGAAAGTGTAGAGGTAACGCCCGGGGCTGCTTCTGCTTTATATGGCATGAATGCTATCAATGGGTTGGCCAACCTGCTTACTAAAAGTCCTTTTAAATACCAGGGCTTAAGTGTGTATCAAAAGGTAGGTGTAAACCATGTGGGTGAATCAGGGCAGGATGCAAAAGTGTTAACAGAAACAGCTGTACGTTATGCCAAAGCTTTCAATGATAAATTTGCGTTTAAGATCAATTTCAGTTACCTGCGTGGTACGGATTGGCAATCGAATACAAAAACAGATCAAAATCCTAACAACCTTAATACAGCCAATCCCAAGTATCCTGAATTAAATGGTCCTGAAAATAACCCTGCTTATGATGCCTGGAACAAATATGCTGATGATGCAGGAAGTAATGCGGTATCAGTAAGCGGTGTAAATTACAATGGTAACGCCAATAATACTTTTCTGGTAAGAAGGACCGGTTATTGGGAAAAAGACCTGGTAAATCCTATTGTAACCAACCTGAAAGCTGATGCGGCGATACATTATCGTTTTACCAAAAATGCTGAACTGTCTTATGCTTACCGGTTTGGACAAATGGATGGTATTTTCCAGCGGGGAAATAAGATCCAGCTGGATAATTTACGTGTACAGAATCATAAATTGGAATTGAAGGGAGACGATTACCTGATAAGAACTTATGTGTCAATAGAAAATACCGGGAATTCTTATAACCTGAAGCCATTGGCAGATAACCTGGATCTTACGCATTTATCAAATGCCGCATGGCGCGATAAATTTAAAGGCGCTTTACAAACTGCGATCAACAATGGTGTAGATCTTGCCTCTGCTATGCGCCAGGCACGTGTTGCAGCAGATGCGGGAAGGGTTGAACCGGGCACACCTGAGTTTGATGCGTTGAAAAATACGATCATCAAGATCAATAACTGGGATCATCAGAACTCAAGTCCTGCAATACCGGGAGCACCTGCAACCGGTGGAGCCTGGTTGCGTCAGTTGAGCCGTACTTATCATACGGATGTACAATGGGATCTTACCAAATATGTGAAATGGCTAAACCTGTTGGTAGGTGGTGATCTTCGTATTTACCAGGTAATTCCCGATGGGAATAATTTCGTGGACTTTTCCCGCCCGATTGCAGAAAGAAATAAGCCTGTGTCTGTAAATGGAAAAGTCCCCGATTCGCTGGACTTTGGTAAAAATGTGTATTATAAAAAGTATGGCGGGTTTGTACAGGGTAGCAAAACTTTCCTGGAAGATAAATTGAAGCTCTCTGTATCACTGCGTGTTGATAATAATCCTGAGTTTTCTCCCAAATTCAATCCCCGTATAGCTGTAGTATATACATTGGCCCAGAAACATAATTTCAGGGCTTCCTTCCAGAATGGTTATAGATTCCCTGCCATTTTTGAAGCGATCTCTTTCGTGAACAATGGAAACGTAAGACGTGTTGGTGGACTTCCCTACATCAACGAAGGACTTGGATATCTTGATAATTCCTATACCCGTACTTCTGTTGAGAAATTCAACGCTGCTGTAAATGCTGATGTGCTGAATGGTAGTACTGCTAATGCCGCAGCATTAAAAAACAGGGCTTTGTTACAGGCCAGTAACCTTGGTGCCACACGTCCTGAACATATCAATTCATTTGAAGTGGGATATAAAAGCGTATTGTTCGATAATAAACTGTTAGTGGACTTTGATGCCTATTACAATCAATATGACGGTTTCCTTGGACAGGTAGAGGTGTATGTTCCTGAAGCTGATTCTGTTCAGATAGGTACGGACAGAGCAGTCACAGACATGCTGGATGCCAACAGGGCAAAACAAACACGTTATCGTGTATACACCAATGCTAAAAATAAGTACACAAATTATGGCGCAGCATTGGGGTTAACTTATAACTTTTACAAAACCTATACTGTATCAGGCAATATCAATTTCAACGCCATTACTGATAACAAACAGGCTGATATTTTTGTAACAGGATTTAATACGCCAAAATGGTTTACCAGTATTTCATTTGGCAACCGCGAGGTATTTAAGAATACAGGTTTCAGTGTTGTGTGGAGATGGCAGGATGCTTTTCTGTGGGAAAGCCCGCTGGCCAACGGAAATATTTCGGCTTACAGCAACGTGGATGCTCAGGTTACCTATCGCTTTCCTAAGTTGAAATCAAATATCAAAATTGGCGGAACGAATATCTTCAATCACCGCTATATCCAGTATGCAGGCGGACCAACTATCGGGGTTTTATACTATGCTGCAATTACTGTAGATGGACTACTGAAATAATTTTTCATCCTTTATATGCAAAAGGGTAACGTCTTGAATATGGCGTTGCCCTTTTATATTGCTATTAGTTCCTGAAAGAATAAACTGCTGAATTGGAATATGGAAAATACAACAGTTGCTGCATCTGGTGTAGTGCTGTATTTTTTTGCGTATTGTATACGTTAAGAAGAAGATGGTCTATTCCGGTCACTCGCAGAGAATCAGCGGGCTGATTAATCTGTGCTGTAGTAACCCTGATGTAATCAAAGGGATATTTTTCTGGAAAGGCGGGTTTGTAATAATGCTCTAGTAGACCATAAAGAGCTATTGTTACTCCGATTTTTTTTGCTCGTTCTTTTTGCAGATAATCAAAGCATTCCCGGGCATGGGCTTCTAATGGAAGTTCGTAAAAGAATTTTAGATTAATACTTTTATAAAAATTGATGATTATTAAACTCATAAAGGCCGTCAATGTAATTTGCAGACCATAACGAAAAATTTTTAACTTCCATTCGTAGATGTCAAGAATTGTAAAGAACAATATCATTATCAAGGGAAAAAGAAACAATGCTGTACGGTCCAGTAGGAAAGGTGTATTGAATAGCAGATGTAATATCCAGTTGAAGGCAATAATAAAAACAAGGATGGAGGATGATAAAAAGGAAAGTGTAAGTTTTCGTGTCCTATAATATTTGTAAGCAGAGATAATAAAAGCTGCTAGTAAAAAAATAAAAATACTATAGCCTGCTATTTCTGGTGGGAAAGTTATAAAGGACATTGTTTTTATGGGTGATGCAAACAGGGAATAGATAATATTCGTTTTGCCACCATACCATAATTCTCCAAAATGTCTTATGAAAAATAATGAGGCTACTGAAAATAGGCTGACTCCAAAAATTAGTAACATAGGTAGACTCAGGAACCATTCTTTCATTGACTTTGTAGGATTGTGTAGATACCAGTGTAAAAACAATATTATGGTTATTCCTATAAAGAAGTAAAATGCTGAAAAGTTAGCAAGAACAGCCAACGCTGCAGGCAACAAAACTTTTAAAAAGTGATTAATTGAAGGATTCTCATTTTTGAACAACGAATACGCTTGCCATACACAGAGCATAATGAATGCAAAACAAATGGCATATCCCCTTGCTACACTAAAATAGAGAACAATGAAGGGATTCAAAACGAGGGAAATAAAAAAACAAAGACCAATCCATCTGTTGCGAAATGTGTCACTTAGCCTAATAGTATAAAAAGCAAACAGGGGCCAGGCAGCAATAGAAGATATCCGCATTTTCCAGGGAGCATCTTCACCGGGTAACCATAAGAAAATGCGCATAAAAAAGCTGTTCAGCCAATGAGTGTTGGCAGTGCCGGGCAACGCACGCCAATAATTTGTTTTAATAAGGAAGTAAGAATAGGCTTCGTCCTGTATTATTTCAACAGCAAAAGCTCTGTACAGGATATACAAACCAATAAACAATACAACTGACCATTTAAACGCTGTTATGGTTTTTGTCATATTTGTATTTATGAAATGAGGGTTAACCTATCCAATTTCGTAAATGCTCCGAAATAATCTTTGCTTCTACCAGAAATCCATCATGGCCATAAGCAGAATCAATCTCAATTAAAGTTGCATTGGGCATTTGACGCTGCAGATGGCGTTGTTCTTCAACAGGGCATAAAATATCACTGCTAACACCAATAATAAGTGTCTTTTGATGAATGCTTTGTAAAACGGTATCTGCACTACCGCCACGTCCGCGACCAAGATGATGCGTGTCCATCGCTTTGGTCAGCATCCAGTAACTGTAAGCGTTGAAGCGTTTTACCAGTTTATCGCCCTGGTGATTGATATAAGAAGCTGCTTTGTAATGATCCAGCTTTTCTGCATCATGGTCGGTTTGCTTTTCTACCATAATGCCATAATTGCGGTAGGTAAGGATGCCAATGCCGCGGGCTGCTTTCAGGCCTTTTTGCCCGGCTTTGTCGGTAGGCTCGTTCCAGGTACTGTCTGCTTCAATGGCAAGCCTCTGCGTGGCATGGATAGCAATGCCCCAGGCGCTTTCTGTTGGTGAAGTAGCCAGTAAAAACAAACGTTGCACTACTTCTTTTTCCATAATGCTCCATTCCATGGCCTGGTAACCACCCATACTGCCACCAACCAGTAGGTAGATGGAATCAATACCGAGATGTTGGCGCAACAGGATATGAGCTTTGACCATATCACGAATGGAAACCTGCGGAAATGTATGATAATAAGGTTGTTGTGTAGTAGGATTGGTGCTCAGCGGGCCTGTGGTGCCATAACAGGAGCCAATAATATTGGCACAAACAATAAAATGCTCATGGGGATTGATCACGTCGTGTTTACCCACCAAGCCGGCCCACCAGTCTGTAACATCTGCGTTGGCAGTAAGGGCATGACAAACCCATACCACGTTGCTTTTGCTGGCATTCAGCGTGCCATAGGTATGATAAGCAATGGTTAGTTCGGGTAATTGCTGCCCGTTTTCGAGGGTAAAAGGTTGTTTATAATAAAAGTACTCCATGTGCCCTTACAGATAATTCAGGGTGCAAAGTAAATGCCTGCATGAATTACATTTGCAAAAATCTTTACCATGATAAAAATTGAGTTGAACCGGGTAGCAGGAGATTACGGTTTTGAAGCAAAGGATGCGGCAGGTCATATAGTAAAAATAGATAACAGCCCCGAAGGTGGTGGTGCGAACTTTGGAGCACGTCCTATGCAATTGTTGCTGATGGGATTAGGTGGTTGCAGCGGCATTGATATCGTGTCTATCCTGAAAAAGCAGCGTCAGAACGTGGAAGGCTTTGCTATGGAAATTGAGGGAGAAAGAGAAGCTGGTAAAGAGCCTTCTATCTGGGAAAGTGTAACAATCGTATTTAAGCTCACTGGCGATGTTGATCCGGGGAAAGCTTACCGTGCCTGCGAACTTTCAATGAATAAATATTGTTCTGTAGCCGAAACATTACGTCGTGCCGGTGGAAACCTGAAATGGAAAGTAGTAGTTAATGGGAATAGTGTGCAAATGTGATAATTTGAAAATGAAAAGGTTTCAGACTAGAATAGTGATGGATAAACCGAAAATTGTCAACCTGAAACTGCTTCATCTCATATTTGGTAAGTCTTTCCGATCCCTGTACTTAAACAGTAACCTGTAATTTTAAGAAATGTCACAAAACCCGATAACAAAAGCAATTCGCATACAAACAGAGCGTACCAACGAAATGGAACACGCTACCCCTATGTTCCTCACCAGCAGTTTTTGTTTTGATAATGCAGAAGATATGCGGGCTGCGTTTGCTGATGAATCAGATGATAATATTTACAGCCGTTTCAGTAATCCTACTGTAAGAGAGTTTACGGATAAGATCTGTGCGCTGGAAGGTGCTGAAGCTGCTTACGCTACCTCATCCGGGATGAGCGCTGTATTTGCTTCTTTTATGGCACTCTTGAAAAAGGGGGATCACCTGTTGTCCTGCAACGCTATTTTTGGCAGTACTCATACTGTTATCTCCAAATACCTGCCTAAATATGGCATTGAGTATTCCTATGTAAGTGCTGCTGCTACGCAGGAAGCATGGGAGGCTGCTATTCGCCCCAATACTAAAATGATCTATATAGAAACGCCTACCAATCCCGGGCTGGAGATACTGGATCTTGCGATGGTTGCGACAATTGCCAAAAAACACAATATTATTCTGAATGTTGATAACTGTTTTGCCACACCGGTAAATCAGCGTCCTATCGATCTGGGTGCAGATATAGTGGTACATTCAGCTACCAAGTGGATTGACGGACAGGGACGTGTACTGGGTGGTGTTATTGCAGGCCGTAAAGAGTTAATACACGATATTTATTTGTTCTGTCGTAGCACAGGGCCGGCTATGTCGCCTTTTAATGCATGGGTGCTTAGTAAAAGTCTTGAAACACTGGATGTGCGGATGGAGCGCCATGCTTCCAACGCATTACACATAGCCAAATCGCTGGAAAACCATCCAAAGATCAGTTTCCTGAAATATCCATTCCTGCCAAGTCATCCGCAACATGCTATTGCTGTAAAGCAAATGAAAAATGGTGGTGGTATTGTTTGTTTCGAATTAAAAGGTGGTTTGGAAAGCGGACGTAAGTTTCTGAACAGTCTGCAAATGCTGTCATTAACAGCTAATTTGGGTGATACCCGTAGCATTGCATCACATCCGGCCAGTACCACGCATGCAAAACTTTCGGAAGAAGAACGCCAAGCGGTAAATATTACACCGGGGCTTATCCGTATTTCTGTGGGCCTGGAATATGTTGATGATATTTTACAGGATATTCTGCAGGCGCTGGATAAAAGCTAACATGTTGAATCCTGATTAACTCAGTCTTTTAGACGTAAGTTTATAAATTAAAAGGGATAACAGAATCAGATCTGCTATCCCTTTTTAATTCATTTACGAATTCACATATCAGTTCAACACTTTCTCCATCTGCATACTGCGCGAACCTTTTATTAAAATATGGGCATTATTAAAATGCTGTTGTTTAAACCAGTCGGCAGCTTCTGCTGCAGTGGCTTTTTTAATAAACGGATGATCCAGTTTTTGAAAGTCGCCACCTACCAGTACCACCTGTTTCCAGGTATGTTGTTTAATAAGGTCAATAATGGCCTGGTGTTCCTGTAAGCTCTCAGTGCCAAGCTCGGCCATTGCACCCAGCATCAGCACTTTGTCTGCCGCAGGTATTGCGGAAAGATTTTCAATAGCGGCTTTCATACTGGATGGGTTAGCGTTATAGGCATCCAGTATAATATGATTGCCATCTTTTTCTAAAAGCTGCGAACGGCTGTTGGATGGGGTATAAGTTTCAATAGCGTTTTTAATAGCTTCGTCTGAAACATTGAAGTGCTTGCCTACAGTAACGGCTGCCAGTACATTCGGTAAATTATAACTGCCTACCAGTTGTGTCTTGATCAAGGGCAGATTGGCTCCTTTGTTCATCGATACAGATAGAAATGAATCTTGCTGCAATGCGGTACCGGTGAAGTCAGCAGATTCAGTTCCATACTTAATGACAGTAGAGATATCGTGACTCATGTCACGCAGGTAATCGTAGTCCCACATTACAAAGGCTGTACCATTGTGTGTTCGTAGAAAATCATAAAGTTCGCCTTTTGCCTTGCGTATGTTTTCAACACTGCCAAAACCTTCCAGGTGGGCTTTGCCACAATTGGTAATGATACCATGTGTTGGCAAAGTATATTCACAATACCCGGCGATCTCTCTCATGTGGTTGGCGCCCATTTCAACTATTGCCATTTCCGCATCCTTGCGTACACGCAATAGCGTAAGTGGTATACCTATGTGATTGTTGAGATTGCCCTGTGTTGTATAGGTTTTGTAAGTAGAAGATAGTACGGCATGTACCAGTTCCTTGGTGGTGGTTTTACCATTACTACCTGTAATGGCTATAAAAGGGATGTTGAATTGCTGGCGATGGTATAGGGCAAGGGCCTGTAATGTAGCCAGTACATCATGTACTACAATAATGCGTTTGTCAGCAGTTGGCGGTGCTTCGTCCACTATAGCGTAGGCAGCGCCGGCATCCAGTGCTGCTTTAGCAAAAACATTCCCATTAAAGTTCGCACCTTTCAGTGCGAAGAACAGATCGCCTTTTTCCAGTTTACGTGTATCTGTTTGTACTGCGGGGTGTTCCCGGAAGATCTCATATAGTTCCTTGATGCTCATATTACAAATGTAACCAACAAAAAAACCATCCCCAATGGTTGGAGATGGCTTTTCCTTGTTATGTGAATCAAAAATGGTTAGCGTTTGCGGCTATTCTGCCTGCGTGCGGGGTAATTGATACCTGTTTTACGGCCATTACCTTCAGGACTACCTACACGGTCCATTGCGCAACGGAAGCCTACAGTGCTGCTGGCCTGATCTTCTTCCAGGAAGCGGCGTGTACCGGGGCTCAGCCAATAAGCGCGGTCATTCCAGCTGCCGCCTTTAATTACTCTTGATTTGTCGCTGATCAGTGTAGTTAAACCATAACCGCGGCCATTCATAGTGTTTTTAGCCATATCGGTTTCGCCATAACCAACACCAGCAACCAGTGAGTCACCATCAAGGTAGTTGATTACATTACCTTTCTGGTAGTTACGACGGCTCTTAGCGTCTTCGTCAGTAACATATACTCTTTTTACACGACCCAGGCTGTCTTTTTCAAACTCGCCATCTTTATTTTTAAAGTCGTTCTGGAAGTAGTTACCGCGATAAGGAGCTACATCGTCCTGGTCGGTAGAAGACAGCGGACGGTAAACGTCAGCAACCCACTCACTTACGTTACCAGACATATTGTAGATACCAAATGCATTCGGGAAGAAAGAATTAACCGGTGCGGTGTATACAGCGCGGTCGTTCAAACCACCGGCCACACCCATGTTATCACCATTACCACGCTTAAAGTTAGCGAGGAAGGTACCTTGCCATGTACCGCGACGGCTGTCACGCAGACCGTTTACGTTCTGGCTCCAGGAATAAACCTGTTTATTAGCGATCAACTCCTCACCACGTTTGCCTTCTTTTTTGCTGGGAGCAGGGTTCTGACCAATTAAAGCCAGCGCTGCATATTCCCACTCAGCTTCTGTTGGCAGGCGGTAAGCAGGAGTAAGGATACCATCTTCAAAAGTTACCTGTGTACGTGGAGTACCGTTAGGATTTTTCAACGGGTTCTTTTTAGAACGAACGTTGTTACCTGGAGTAGGAGTAGTTAAACCCAGCAGGTATGCTTTGGTGTTAAAACTTTCGCTACCCTGACCGGTAATATTTTTTAAGCTGTTCTTATTGATGAAACCTTTGTCCATTAAAGCTTTCTCGTTCACGCGGTCTGTACGCCACAAACAGAAATCATAAGCCTGGCGCCAGGTTACACCTACTACAGGATAGTAGTTGTAAGCAGGGTGACGGAAATAGTATTCAACCAGTGGTTCGTTATAAGCCAGCTCACTGCGCCATACCAATGTATCGGGCAGAGCCTGCTCACGAACTTGTTTATACTCATCACCATCAAATACTGTATTGATCCAATACAGGTATTCGCGGTAGTGTATGTTAGCTACTTCTGTGCGGTCGATGTAGAAAGAGTTTACTGTTTTACGGGTAGGAACGTTATTCCAGTCACCCATTACATCCTCTTCAGTAGCACCCATCTGGAAGGTACCACCTTCTACAAACACCAGACCCGGACCAGTTCTTTGTTCCTGCTCCTTGGCTACCTGGAATCCGCCCATGTTTTTGTCATTGTAATTCCAGCCTGTTACGTCGGATTTTGCATGCTTGTTCGACTTGCAGGAAGCGACAGCAGCAGCGCATGAGACCAGGACAATTAGGTTTTTCAGGTTCATATAAGTTACTTTTTACCTTTTTGATTCAACTAGATTAAACGCTGTTTAATTGCAAATATTGTACAGTTTTCCAGCAGTTTTTTCACAGCGCAGAGTCGCAAGGGCGAATATAAGCACTTTCAATAAAACAAGCTGAGCGTCAGCCTCCTTTCCATTAAAAATGAACTATTTTTGAACCGATGACCCGTGGTTATATTTACTGCTTTGCGCTGGTTGCCCTTACTGTTTTAAAGGCATTATCCTTAGATGCTCAAAGGGTATATACGGCACATTCAGTACTATCGACAGGTAACTGGTATAAAATATCTGTTAAGGAGGCTGGTATCTATAAAATTGATCTTCCATTTCTCAGTTCATTGGGTATCAATACTTCTTCATTAAACTCAGCAACAGTCAGGGTTTTCGGGAATGGCGGGGAAATGTTGCCGGAAAAGGCCGGGGCGGCCAAAACTGATGACCTGGCGGAAAATGCCATATGGGTGGAAGATGGAGGCGACGGAGTATTAAATGGGAATGATTATATTCTTTTTTATGCCCGTGGGCCGCATGAATGGCTTAAAGATTCTGTCAACAAAACATTTGCCCATCGTAAGAACCTATATAGTGAGCAATCATATTATTATATTACGGTAGGGGGCAATAATAAAAGAATAGAAACTGCTGCAAATCCGGGTTTTAGCAATATTACCATCACTGATTTTAACGAACGCTATTTCTATGAGTTGGATACGTTTAACCTGCTGAGCAGCGGTCGTAGTTGGGTAGGGGAGGAGTTTTCAGATGGACCCGGCAAACTACTTACCCGTAACTTTTCTATACCGGTTCCGGCAGCTACAGGGCAGCCTTGTATCATAAATATCAATTGTGTAGCCCGTTCATTCAATACAGCTAGTCGGTTTACTGTAAGGGCTAATAATCAACAGGTTACTACGTTCTTTGTATCGCCTGTAGGAACAGGTCCATATGACCTCTTTGCTGCTTCGCAAAAGAATTCGGTGTCTATGGTGCCTGCTGCAGAAACCCTGTCCCTTGGAATTGATTATACCACGGGAAGTAGCGGTTCGCAGGGCTGGCTGGACTGGCTGGAGGTGTTGCCCCGCAGAAATTTGTCGTTAACCAATGTAAATCAACTACTTTTTCGCGACTGGAATAGCGTTGGCGGAGCAAATACAGGTCATTTTGTAATCAGGAATGCTGCCAGCGCCACGGAGGTGTGGGATGTAACCAATGCTCTGCAGCCTGTTCGTATGCAAGGTAGCCTGGCCGGTACAGAATATAGTTTTAATGCTTCCTGTAACAGTCTTCATGAATATGTCGCTTTCAATAATACCGGCTTTTTGAGCCCTACAGCCGTTGGAAGGGTTAATAACCAGGACCTGCATAATAACACACTCACTGATTTCCTGGTAGTTGCGCATGCCAGTTTACTTACACAGGCTAACCGGCTGGCCCAGTATCACCAACAAAAAGACAATTTGCGCACATTAGTGGTTACTGCAGACCAGGTATTCAATGAGTTTTCTTCGGGAATACCGGACCCTACTGCTGTTCGGGATTTTGTCAAAATGTATTTTGATAAAGCTGGTGGCGACAGTAGTCTGAGACCCCGTTACCTGTTGTTGTTTGGCGCCGGATCCTTTGATTATAAGAACAGGCTTACTAACAATACCAATTTTGTTCCGGCTTATGAAAGTCCTGAGTCATTGGACCCTTTGAGTACTTATACTTCAGATGACTTTTTTGGTTTCCTGGATGATGCAGATGATATCAATGGCAGTGGTACTTATCTGCTTGATATTGGCATTGGTCGTATTCCTGCAACATCCGATGCTGAAGCAAAAGCGATGGTTGATAAGATCGTTGATTACAATAGTGCCGCAGCATTTGGCCCCTGGCGCAACGAGTACACATTCGTGGCCGATGATGAGGATAATAATCTGCATCTGCAGGATGCGGAAACGGTAACTGCTATAGCTGCTGCTACTGATACATTACTGAATCTGGATAAAATTTATCTGGATGCCTATAAGCAGCAAAGCAATTCATCAGGGGCGCGTTACCCTGATGTAAACTTAGCTATCAGTAACAAGATGTTCAGTGGTACGCTGGTGTGGAATTATGCAGGGCATGGTAGTTACAGAAGGCTGGCCGAAGAAGTGGTGCTGGACCAGGATATCATCAATACATTTAATAATGCGGGTAAACTACCTTTATTTATTACTGCTACCTGCGATGTGGCACCTTATGATAACCCCCTGGTGAGTTCAATCGGAGAGAATTTATTACTGCGTCCAAAGACGGGCGCCATTGCGTTGATGACCACCACAAGATTGGTGTTTGCTTACAGCAATCGTATTATGAATTCGAATTATACCGCTGTGTCGCTGGCAAGAAAGACTGATGGTACTTACCGTAGTCTTGGCGAAGCTGTAAAGCTGGCAAAAAATACCACTTATACTTTTTCTGGTGATGTCAATAACAACCGCAAGTTTACATTGCTGGGCGACCCTGCTTTAACACTGGCTTTCCCGCAATACCAGGTAAAAACTACTGCGGTCAACGGAATACCGGTAACAGCCGCAACCGATACTTTAAAAGCACTGTCTGAGTACACGATCAGCGGTCGTGTAGAAGATAGGGCAGGTAACATATTGACCAATTTTAATGGTACTGTATACCCGGTTATATTCGACAAAATGCAGACAGTAACCACGCTGGCCAATGATCCGGGTTCATTTAAAACAACTTTTCAGGTACAGAAAAGTATGTTGTTTAAAGGAAAAGCACAGGTTATCAATGGGCTGTTTACATTCAATTTTGTAGTACCCAAAGATATCAACTATCAATATGGTAATGGTAAGATCAGTTACTATGCTTCGGGCGAAACAACAGATGCCAATGGTGCCACTACAATAATTGTAGGAGGTTCGGGCAGTGGTGTATCAGATAAAGATGGTCCGGATATTAAAGCCTATCTGAATGATGAAAAATTTGTAAGCGGCAGCATTACGAACGATAAACCTGTCTTACTGTTGAAATTGGCAGATTCATCAGGTATTAATATTATGGGTACCGGCATCGGTCATGATTTGGTAGCAATACTCGATAACGACCAGCAAAACCCATATGTGTTGAATAACTTTTATGAAGCTGATATTAATAATTACCGGAAAGGTGTAGTCCGTTTTCAGTTGCCACAAGTAGCCGAGGGACTACATACACTACAGATAAAAGCATGGGATGCTGTAAATAATTCCAGTGAAAAAGCGCTGGAGTTCCGGGTAATAAAAGAGGCCGATTTTGCTATTGATCATGTACTTAACTATCCCAATCCGTTCACCACGCAAACCACATTCTGGTTTGAACACAATCGGCCCGGAGAACAGTTAAATGTGAGTATTCGTATATATTCTGTGGCAGGTAGACTGGTAAAAACAATACGAAGTACAATATTTTCGCCCGGGAACCGTTCGAGTGAGGTGCAATGGGACGGCAAAGATGATTATGGCAGTAAAATCGGTCGTGGCGTGTATATTTACCGGTTACGAGTACAAACTGCAGATGGCAAGACAGCCGAAAAGCTCGAAAAATTATTCATATTGTAAGTTTTATTTATTGAAAATCTTATTACTTTACACGCTCTATTGAATAAATTCTACCCTAAAACTTTATTGCTCCGTTTGAACAACACATCCCGGGAAAGGTTTTAATCCTGTCCTGCAGTTGATTCTTTATTGTCTTTTATAGCAAAACGGATTTAAAACTGAATAAAATCAAGTATGAAAAGAAAAACCTCAAAACTGGCTGCCATAAGCATGATTCTTTTAGGGAGCGCAGGGGTAGTGAACGCACAGTCTGATCCTATTAACGTAGTTACAACGGCCGTTCCGTTTCTCAGAATTTCTCCTGACGCAAGAGCTGGCGGTATGGGCGATTTAGGGGTAGCAACCTCTCCTGATGCAGCGTCAAGCTTTTACAATCTTGCCAAAGTTCCATTTGCTAAATCAAAATTCTCTCTTGGTCTCACATATACTCCGTGGTTAAAAGACCTGAATGTAAATGACGTTTATCTTATTGGCGCTTCTGGTTATTACAAATTAGATGACGTACAGGCTATTACTGGTTCTGTTCGTTATTTCAGCTTAGGTAATATCCAATTCACAGATAATGCCGGTACCGATTTCGGTCAGGGCCGTCCACGTGAATATGGTATTGATGTAGGTTACGCACGTAAGCTTTCTGATCAATTATCATTAGGTCTTGCATTGCGTTATATCCATTCAAACCTGGCGGGTAATGCACCTTCTACCGGTACTACCTACAAAGCTGGTAATACCGTAGCTGCTGATCTGGGTGTGTTCTATACTAATGTAAATGAAGCGGGTCAGGGTTTAAACCTTGGTCTTGCATTGACCAACCTTGGTGGTAAAATAGGCTATACCAACGATGCTACACAGCGCGATTATATTCCTGCTGATTTAGGTTTGGGTGTCAACTATGCCAAAGTGTTTGATGAAAGCAATAAGATCAGTTTTGGTCTTGACATTCACAAGCTGATGGTACCTACACCACCTACTTATGTAAGTACTGGTAATGCTACGAATGATGATAGTGTAAACAATGAGCTTAACCAGAAATACCGCAACAAAAGCGTGTTCAATAGTTGGTTCAGCTCCTTTGGTGATGCTCCCGGTGGTTTCAGCGAAGAGTTGAAAGAGTTCCAGTTCTCTGTTGGTGCAGAGTATAGCTACAACGATCAGTTCTTTGCCCGTCTCGGTTATTTTTATGAGAACAAAGACAAAGGCAACCGTAAATATTTTACAGCAGGCTTAGGTGTAAAGTACAGCATGTTTACACTTAATTTCTCTTACCTGGTTCCTTCCGGATCTGGTGTAACGCGTAACCCGCTGTCAAACACATTGCGTTTTGGTTTGATATTTGACCTGGACAACGATACCAATGGTAGCGGTGGCGACAAATAATCTGGCCACAGAATAAATAAAACAAAATATATTTGAAGCGTTCGGCATTTTGCCGGACGCTTTTTTATTATGTAGATCCTTGCCGGATCTGCATTCTCGAATTCATTCATTTCAAATTTGCACATATATTATGTATAGGACAGGGTTCGGCATAGATTTTCACCAGCTTACTGAGGGCAGGTTATTATGGATAGGAGGAGTACAGATCCCGCACAGTAAGGGTGCTTTGGGACATAGCGATGCTGATGTATTGCTCCATGCTATTTGTGATGCGTTGCTGGGAGCGCTTGCGTTGGGTGATATCGGTATTCATTTTCCCAATACTGATAATGCATTTAAAGATATTGACAGTAAAATACTGTTGCAGAAAACATACGATCTGATCAAAGCAAAGAACTATCGTGTAGTAAACGTCGATTCTTCAGTGTGCCTGGAAGCTCCCAAGATCAAAAAGTACTCGGGCAATATGCGCGAGGTAATTGCAGCTATTCTTGAAATTACGGTAGACGATGTATCTGTAAAAGCAACTACTACCGAACGTATGGGCTTCGTAGGAAGAGAAGAAGGCCTGGTAGCATATGCTACAGTATTGCTGAAGAAAGAAGCGTGAGTGAATTTGAAAACTCCCTGATCTGAAAATGAATACAATGGCCTTTAGTCAAAAATTGTGACTGGTAGCCTGCAACCGGAAACCGGTGACTGCTGCCCGGTTGCCAGAAACTTGTAATCAAAAACCCCTAACTGCCTTAACTTCGCGCCATGTCAAAACTCAAGGTAAAGATCATCAATAAGTCTACCAATCCCTTACCGGAGTATAGCACACCGGGATCGGCTGGTATGGATATCCGTGCAAATCTTGAATCTCCACTGGTATTAAAACCGATGGAACGTTTCCTGATCCCAACAGGATTATTCATTGAATTACCCGAAGATTATGAAGCACAGATCAGACCGCGTAGTGGCTTGGCAATCCGCCAGGGGCTTACCTGCCTTAACACACCGGGCACCATTGATGCGGATTACCGCGGCGAGATCAAGATCATTTTGATTAACTTGTCGCAGGAAGAACAGACCATCCAGCATGGCGATCGTATTGCACAGATGGTGGTACAGTCTGTAAAACAGGTAAAATGGAAGCTGGTCAAAAAGATCGGTGTTACCGAACGTCATGAAGGCGGGTTTGGACATACCGGCAAATCGTAGGCCTGTGGCACAATTGTGGTGCAAAAACATTGAATTTTACCGGGGGCTCGTTCTGCAGCAGCCCCGATTCCTGTTGTAATTCATTAAAAGACGATTAAAATCAAGATGAAATATTGTCTATGGTTAGTGCTTTCGGTAGCTCTTGTTGCAGGGCTTGATAGCTGTCGCTCTGCTAAAAAGATCCAGACTGCCATTGCCAAAAAAGATACCACGCAAACAGTAGTAGTTCCCCCCGTTGAAGTAAGAGACCTTCATGCCGATTCAATGCGCTACATACACGATGTACTGGGCGCAATACAAAAGAACAGGCTCGATTTTACCACCTTCTCTGCCAAAGTAAAAGTGGATTTTAAAGGGGGAGATGGTAAAAGCAGCGATTTCAACGCTTTTCTCCGGGTAAAAAAAGATAGCGCTATCTGGGTAAGCATTATTGCTGCATTGGGTATTGAAGCCTTTAAAGTGATCATTACCCCTGATAGTGTAAAAGTGCTGGACAAGCTGGAAAAAAGGGTGCAGTTACGTTCCCTGGAATATTTACAGGAAGTAACACATATTCCATTCACATTTAGCGAGTTACAGGATCTGCTGGTAGGTAATCTTATATATCTCGACAGTAATATTGTATCGTACAGGAAACAGGAAAAATCAGTCTCGCTTATCAGCGTTGGGTCACTTTTCAAACACCTTTTAACGGTAAATAATACTACATACCTGCCGGAACACAGCAAGCTCGATGATGTGGGCGTAATACAGGCACGTACCTGCGACATTACCTATGGTGACTATGAAACAAAGAACGGCTTCCGTTTTTCCAAGTACAGACGTATCACGGTATCGGAGAAATCGAAGCTGGACATAGAGTTACAGTATAAACAGTATGATTTTAACGTAGTTTTAGAGTTCCCTTTTAAGATTCCGAAAAATTATAAGCGTCAATAATTGTTATAAAATAAAGAGTGGGCTTTGCGCGTTGCTCTTTTTGCTGTTTATTAACTTTTAAAAATTCCGGTATGCTTAAAAAACTGGTTTCCTGTTATGTAGCGTTGGTGTTTTGCTGCTCCCTGGCAATGGCTCAGCAAAACAGTGATGACCTGAAAAAGAAACAGGTGGAGATCCAACGTGAAATTGACGACCTGAGGAAGACACTGGAAGAAACCAAGCAGAATAAGAAAGCAGGATTGGGCCAGTTGGCCATGATCCAGCGTAAACTGCGTTTGCGTGAGCAGGTAATCGGCAATATCAACGAGCAGATGGATGTAATTGAAGGTAATATCAGCCAGTCACGCAATGAAGTTACCCGCCTTACCCGGGAACTGGATACGCTTAAATCACAGTATGAAAAAAGTGTGGTTTACGCTTATAAGAACAGGAGTAATTATGACTTCCTCAACTTCATCTTCTCTGCCAACGGATTTAATGACGCGTTGAAAAGAATTGAATACCTCAAGTCATATAGGCTCTATCGCGAGCAACAGGCCGAGAATATCAAGAATACACAGGAGATCTTAAAGGGAAAGATTACCGGTTTACAAACCTCCCGTGAAGAAAAAGGCAAGATCCTGAAGGAGAAAGAAAAGGAAAGAGGGGTACTGGTAGAAGAAAAGAAAGAGCAGGATGATTTTGTAGGTAAACTGAAGAGCAGGGAAAAAGAGATTAATCGCGAACTGACGTCTAAGCAAAAAGCAGATAAAAAATTGCGTGATGGTATCCTCGTAGCTATTCGCCGTGAGGCTGAAAAGGCAAAAGCTGCTGCTGCCGCCGCTGCTGAAGCTGCCCGCAAAAAAGAGAAAGAAGAAGCCGCTGCAGCTGCCGCTACTGCCGCAAAGAATAATGCTGCTGCCAATAATAGTAACAATACAGCCGCTACTACAACGCCTGCAGCTACTGCACCGGTAGCAACAAAACCTGCAGCACCAGCCAAAACAAAGAGCGTATTCGAGGCTACTCCTGAAGGAGAATTGCTCTCTGATAATTTTGAAAAGAACAAAGGCAAGCTTCCCTGGCCGTTGGAAAAAGGAGAGATCAAACTGCACTATGGTTTATATTCTGTGGCTGGTACATCCATCAGGGGTAACAACCCGGGCTTAACCATCGAAACGGAAAAAGGCGCACCCGTAAAAGCGGTATTTGATGGTGAGGTGATCTCTGTATTTGATGTGGAAGACAATGCTGCGGTACTGGTACAGCATGGTAAATTCTTTACTTCCTATGGTGGTCTGTCTTCTGCTTCTGTATCAAAAGGACAGAAAATAAAAGCAGGACAGGTAGTAGGAAAAGCCGGCACCAATGATGATGGCAATGGAGAGATCGAGTTTATCCTGATGCAGGATACCCGTAACCTCGATCCTGAGATCTGGATCAGAAGAAGATAGTAATATACAAGCTTATATAACAGTTTAAAGGATGTTGCTCAGCAGAGTAGCATCCTTTTTTCATTAAAGGGCTTTAACATAAGTTTAGGCTGCAGGCGGCTCTTTGCGCAAAATGAGATGCGTTGCACTGCGTTAATAACCGGAGTGTGCAGGTAATAGTGAGCCGATGGTATTTTATTTCACTTTTGTCAAGCATCATTATGGTAAAAAAGCTGGTATCCTGTATCCTGGTTATGCTGCTGGTCTGCACATTACAGGCTCAGCAAACAAGCAAGCAGTTAAAACAGCAGCAGGCTGCTATTCAACAGGAGATTACTGAATTGAAAGGAATGGTCTCTGCTGCACAAAAGCAGAAGAGATCCGGCTTGGGGCAACTGGCTATGCTACAGCGTAAATTACAATTGCGTCAGCAGGCTATTGATAATATCAATCAGCAGCTCGATGCAATGGATAATGAGATCGGTCAGTCAGAGAAAGATGTTGTGCTGTTGAAAAAGCAATTAACTGTATTAAAAGAGGAATATAGGGTAAGCGTAGTCCAGTCTTATAAAAGTCGTAACAACTTTGATTTCCTCAGTTTTATTTTTTCCGCCAGCGATTTCTCCAATGCACTTAAACGTTTAGAATACCTGCGCGCTTATCGCTTGCACAGGCAGCAACAGGCCAATACTATTGTACAAACACAGCAAACCTTACAACAGAAAATAACGGGTTTACAAACAGCAAGAGTGCTAAAAAGAGATGTATTAGATGGACAGGTGCGGGAAAGGGTATTGCTGACAGAAGAGCGAAAAGAACAGGCTGTGCTGGTCGCAAACCTGGCTTCACGCGAAACAGAACTGCTTCGTGAACTGGCTGCGAAACAGAAAGCTGATCTGCTATTGCGCAGTGCTATTTTAAAGGCCATTAATAAAGACGGTCAGAAAGTTATAAGGCCTGTAGTGATCAATAATGCAAAGGTTGAAAAGAATGCACCTGTTGTAAGAGCGACACCGGCTAGAAAACCCCTTGTTGAAGATAGAACGGCATCAGCATTGTTTGAAACGAAACGAGGTAAATTACCATGGCCTGCGGGTAATGCCGTTGTGACACAAGGCTTTGGAGTGTACCACGTACCTGGTCAAAAAGGCATAACAGGGTTTAATTACGGTATTACATTGGCAATGGAAAAAGGCGCTTCGGTAAAAGCAGTTGCAGATGGTGTAGTGTACTCTGTTTTTGATGTGGACGGGGATATTGCCGTAATGATACAGCATGGTAATTATTACACCGTATACGGTCATTTGCAGCAGGCTACTGTTACTGAAGGAACAACTATAACCACTGGGCAGGCCATAGGCTCAGCTGCATCAAAAGATGATAAAAGTGAAGTAGAGTTTATGATCCTGCAGGGCAAGGTCAACGTAAACCCGGAGCAATGGCTAATGAAAAGATAACCATTGCGAACGGCTAAAACCTGGCCATCAATATCTATAAAAATCTATTGTACAGTTCTTCGTAACGTGGAACAATATTATCTATATCAAATTGCAGTGCGTGTGCTGCAGCCTGATCGCGGAAATATTGCAGTTTGTTACTATCTGATAACAGCTCAATAGCATGCTGGCTCATGGAGGCAATATCACCAACATTGCTCAGGAAACCGGTCTTGCCCGGAATATTGATCTCTGGTAAACCACCGGCATTCGTTGAAATAACAGGCACACCGGCAGCCATTGCTTCCAGTGCAGCCAAACCGAAACTTTCATAATCAGAGGTCAGTAAAAAGAGATCAGAAACCGCGAGTATTTCTTCAATCTGCTCCTGCTTACCAACAAAGCGCGTTTCGTCGCAAATACCTAGCTGGCGACAAAGTGCCTCCGCTTCCGGTCTGTCTGGCCCATCTCCAACAAACATCAGCTTAGCCGGTACCTTTTTCAATACCTCAGCAAAAATGTGTATCACATCATTCACGCGTTTCAGCTTACGGAAGTTAGAAGCGTGGAGCAATATCTTTTCGCCATTGGGTGCTATCACACGACGAAAAGCATCGATGGGCTTTTTACGGAAACGTTTTACATCTACAAAGTTGTGGATCACCTGGATCTCTTTTTCAATGGCGAAGTGTTTATAGGTCTCATCGCGAAGGTTGTTGGATACCGCGGTAATGGCATCACTTTCGTTCATTGAAAAAGTAACCACCGGTGCAAAGGTCTTATCGCGACCAACCAGTGTAATATCAGTACCGTGCAGGGTAGTAATAACGGGAATGCGTTTGCCTTGTTTCTCTAATATCTTTTTCGCCATATAAGCGGCAGACGCATGTGGAATAGCATAATGCACGTGCAGCAGATCTATACTGTTGTTTACAATCACATCCACCATGGTGCTTGATAAAGCGGTTTCATAAGGTGGGTAATCAAACAAAGGATATGTAGGAACACGTACCTCGTGATAAAATATATTGGCGTTGAACTCACTTAACCTCACCGGCTGCTGGTAGGTAATAAAATGGACCTGGTGCCCCTTATCTGCGAGGGCTTTTCCCAGTTCAGTTGCCATTACTCCACTACCACCAAACGTAGGATAACAAACAATTCCAATGCGCATATGGCCAAAAATTATTTAAGTGCCCGAAGGTAATTTAATTCGTTGAATGTGTTATTTGAAGTCAGGGAGGTGAAATCAGATCTCTGAAGGAGCCTGGTATACAGACAGATTAATAAATTGTTACTGTATAAAAAACTGCTTTCTGGCAGGTTGAGTATTAAACTTTTACGCCTATCAATGGCAGGCTCCGGACTTCATACTTCAGATCTCATACTTCATGCCCTTCCCTTAACTTTAGCGTAAAATAACACCGCTCATGAGACATTTGTTTACGGTTCTGGCTCTATTTGTAGTGCAAACGGGATGGACGCAACAGGATGATTCTCTTTTCATAAGAAAAATTGCTGATGAAATATTGATGAACGGCAAGGCCTACGAAAACCTGCGCGTGCTTACCAAGCAGGTGGGTGGCCGCTTATCCGGTTCCGCAGGTATGTATAAAGCAGAGGCATGGGGACAGAAGACCCTGCAACAATCAGGTGCCGATAAAGTTTGGTTACAGGAATGCCTGGTGCCACACTGGATCCGTGGTGGAAAAGATGAAGCATGGTTCACTGTTAATGGTAAAGGCGAAAAGGCAACACTTGATGTACTTGCACTGGGCGGCTCTGTAGGTAGCGGTACCAAAGGAATACAGGCGCAGGTAATAGTAGTTAATTCATTTGATGAACTGGAACAGCGTAAAGATGAAGTAAAAGGCAAGATCGTTTTTTACAATTACAAATTCAACAACAGGTTTGTAAAAACCTTTGAAGCTTATAGCGATGCAGTTCGCTATCGTGGCCAGGGCCCAAGCAGCGCAGCAAAGTATGGAGCGGTTGGAGTACTGGTGCGTTCTATGAGCCATTCAGCAGATAACAATCCGCATACAGGCGGTACACGTTACGATTCATTATATGCTAAAATTCCTGCACTGGCCGTTGGCTTACAGGATGCAGATAAACTGGCAGCAGCAATTGCGGCTAATAAGAACATCCGGGTATTTCTTAAAACAAACGCGCAGACGTTACCGGATACAACAGGTCATAACGTAATAGGAGAGTTGGTAGGTTCAGAGTTTCCCAATGAATATATTACAGTGGGTGGTCACCTCGATTCATGGGATCCTGCCGAAGGTGCGCATGATGACGGAGCGGGTTGCGTACAGTCCATTGAAGTATTGCGCGCATTAAAAGCATTAGGCTATAAACCAAAACATACTATCCGTGTTGTGTTGTTTGCCAATGAAGAGAATGGAACCCGCGGCGGAAGAAAATATGCTGCAGATGCTAAAGCAAAAAATGAGAAACACATTTTTGCACTGGAAAGTGACGAAGGTGGTTTTACGCCAAGAGGTTTTGGTGTAACAGCTCCTGCTGCACAAATGTTAAAGATATTGAGCTGGGCTTCCCTGTTCCGTCCTTATGGAGTACTTGAATGGCCTGCAGGTGGTGGCGGTGCTGATATTGGTCCGCTGGGTTCTACTTTTGGTACCCCGCTGGCCGGACTGCAACCCGATTCACAACGGTATTTTGACCTGCACCATGCGCGTAACGATGTGTTTGAAGCAGTGAACAAACGTGAGCTGGAGCTGGGCGCCGTAAATATGGCAGCATTAATTTACCTTGTAGATAAATACGGGTTACAGTAAGTCGGAAAAACTGAAATAATCGTATGTATTCTTAGCTCCAGGGCCTTTAAAACCTATTTCATGAAACTTCGTCATTACATCATTATCGGGCTGATTCTTGCGTTAGGAATTTTTGTATATATCCGTTATTACTGGGTGTTTGCTGAGGGTACCAAGGCTGGTTTGCTCAATACCTTCCAGAAGAAAGGATATATTTTCAAAACATACGAGGGCAAGATCATCCAGAGTGGATTTAAAGCCAATATTCAGAGCAATGAATTCGACTTTAGTGTAGCAGACGAAAAAGTAGCCCAGATCCTCTTAAGCAATTCGGGCCGTGAAGTAGAGTTACATTACAAAACCTATTTTGGTGCGTTGCCCTGGCGTGGCTGGTCACAATTCATAGTAGATAGTGTATTGGAAGTGCGTGTAACAGGCAATGAATCGATCATTAAACCAAAGTAAAGGAATACAAATACGAAATAAGAAGTTAGAAGTACGGAAGTACAAATTATACAGAAGGGATGGCGAAAGCTGTCCCTTTTTTTAATCCTGAAGAATGCTAAAGGCTTAACGCAAATGCAAGCTGTGAGCTTTGAGCTACGAGCCGCGAGCAATAAGAAAGTTGGCAGTTGGCTATTTGTAGTTACAGAAGAATGGTTTGATGGCTATATGGTTTGATTGATATGGATGATAACCATAGAGCTATCTGACAATTCAGCCATCCTTTTTCACGTTTCACTTTTCACGATATTGCCGACTCACGATCCAACATCTGGTATCCAGTATCCTGTATCCAGCAACCCTCTCACGTCTCACGATCTGGCATCTGGTATTCGGTAACTTGTATTTCACGATTGCCGTCTGCCGCTTCACGGTTCTCTTCACGTTTGACATTTCACATTTCACGAATCAGCCACTCACGACTGACGACTCACGTCTCACGATTCAACCCCAAACACAAAACCCGACACCCGAAACTGTATTCCCCGCCGTTTTTACAAAATACGCCTTTAACACAAACACCAACTAAAGACCTGACAAACACGAATACTACAAACGATAACAGGCTTATCATAACCCTTTTCCGAAAAATCATTAAAAGCCAATCTGTTAGTTCAAAAAGGAGAAAAAATGGCAAAAACGGCAAAAATGGCAAAGATGGCGGAGAATTTGGAAAGCGGCTAGCCTGCATAGTATGTTTGCAAACATGGCAAAACAAGGATACTTCAAATTTGAACGCACCTTTGGCTGCGTCACCTTTTACCGGGTGGGCGACAAGTGGTACTTTCGGCAGAAAAGTTCCCTTAGTAGTCACAGGGTAAAGACCAGCAAGCGGTTTACCAATACTATGGCAAATGCCCATCGCCTCGGCAGAGGAGCCAGGCTGGCATCAGTCGTGTACAGGAAATTACCGGAAAGCTGGAAAATGTTTGAGTTATACCAAAAGCTCACAGGCATTGCTGCACAACTGCTGAGAGAAGGAAAATGTGATGACGATATCGTGCAGGCATTGGAGCTACAACTTTACGACTGGGGTTATCGAAAAGAGATCAGCTACCCTGTTATCCAACACGTCAAAAAGAAAAAGATCAGATTACGCACTCCCCGGCAATGTAAGAAGATGGAGGAAAGCGAAAACCGAAGTCTGATGTCAGAAGTCGGAAAAAGACACAAGATTCAAGGCTCAAGATCCAGGAAACAGGGCACAAAGAAAATACTCGTCCAACTGGCTCGTCCGTGCGGGCGAAATAAGAAGTACGAAGTGCGGGTGGCCGGTGTATTGGCTCGGGACTCAAAGCTTACAGCTTGTATTCCTCGCAGCTTGTATTTCCGTTTCACGTTTGACTTTTCACCTTTCACGATCCGGCATCTTGTATCCGGAAACTTGTATTTCACGATTGCCGATTGCCGTCTGCCGATTCACGACTCACGTCTGCCGCTACGACACCCTACACCTGTTTTCACGGTGCCAGTAAACAAAATATCGTCGGCCGCTTGTGCAGATCAGGTAATTTCTTCTTCCAGTCTGCCATGGTATGGGTATGAATAAACTCGTTGGTTCCGGTAATGTCTGCAGCAATACAGAGTTTAGTGGTAGGCTTACAGGTTTTCAGCAATACCTCCAGCAGTTGATTATTGCGGTAAGGCGTTTCAATAAATACCTGTGTACAATTGCGGCGGGATGATTCAGCTTCCAGTTCACGAAGGGCCTGCATACGGGCTCCGTTATCAATAGGCAGATAGCCGAGAAAATGAAACTGCTGGCCATTCATGCCGCTGGCCATCAGGGCCAGCAAAATAGAACTGGGGCCAACCAATGGTTTTACAATCGCTCCTGCTTCATGCGCAGCTTCAATCAATATTTGCCCGGGATCTGCAATACCCGGACAACCAGCTTCACTGATGATGCCGATATTTTTTCCTTCGCGGATATGCTGGCGAAATTGATTCTTTACTGACTGCTCGGCCTTATGAATTGTTACCCAGGTATAATTGTCAATCACCATTTCCTTCCAGATACTTTTCAGAAAACGCCGGGCACTGCGTTCATTTTCCACAAAAAATACCTGGCATTGCTGTACAGCATTTACCACATAGGCTGGGATAGTAGCTGTTGCCGTTTCGTCCAATACTGCGGGGATCAGGTACACATTGCTTTGCGAAGGCATAAATTGAAGTATTAAGTCTTGATGGAATGATGTTGCAAATTACCATCAATCATTGAAATCCTGGTTCTGGTGGTACAGGCTGATGGTAGCTGCTACTACAGCATAAGCAGGGGCCAGTACCCAACCTAAAATGGGCACCAGGTTCATCAGGTAAAATACAATACCGTTGCCAATGGCCAGGCCTTTGTGCTTACTGATAAACTCAATACTGGCTGCAGGTGACATTTTATGGCGTTCGCAGCTGTAATCCAGCATAGAAAAGCCATAATAATAACATTCAACCAGCAAGGCTATCACGGGCGTTATCCAGCCAACCAGTGGTATAAAAGAAAGAATGAGGATAGAAACGCTATATACTGTTTGCCAGAGCGTATTACGCAGGGCCAGTTTAATGCCGCGTGCAATATCTTTCAGTAATTGTTTAAAGCTGAAAGGGTATTCGCGACCTTCAATGATGGCTTCCGTTTTTTCGCTGAGATAGGCAAAAAGGGGAGAGCCCACAATGAGGAAAAAATATTTAAAAAGCGAAAAGTAAAAGAATAACAGGATGAGTTGTACAATAACGCCCCCCATCATAAAAAAGAAGCTGAGGATGCCGCTACCCTGGCGGTGCAGCCAGCGGTCGAGGCCCAGCCTGTGACTGAGATAGCTTACAGCTTCAGATGAAGAAGACCAGAAAAAATACATGCCTACCAGGAAAAGAACGGTGTACAGAATGCCCGGGATCAGTATCCACTTCCACAGCTCGTGTTTGCTGATAAAACGATGCGCCTTAATATAAGACTGGATAGCGATGACGATTTCCTTCAGCAAGATAGTTTCGTTTAAGCTGTTTTTTGTTTATTTGTAAGCAGTGCCCGGTACACCAGACGTTCAAACATACCAAATATTTCCATTGATTGCGCAGCGTGGCAGCTATTAAAAGGGAATTAATGGAAAGAGATAGACAGATGTGGAATGCCTGATGCCGGACTCGCAGAAAATGAAGGATCGCCAAAAGCAAGTCCCCCTGCCGTTTTTGATCGACGAAAACCAGTTATGCAAAAACTTACCAGCACATTTTATAATCGCCCGGATGTACTAACCATTGCAAAGGAATTGCTGGGTAAGGTGATCGTTACCCGTTTCGATGGACTGCTCACTTCAGGGCGTATTGTGGAAACTGAAGCCTATGCCGGTGTTATTGATAAGGCCTCGCATTCGTATGGCGGACGCAGAACAAACCGTACAGAAATTATGTATGCAGCAGGTGGTAAAGCGTATGTGTACCTGTGTTATGGTATTCATCATTTATTTAATGTGGTCACCAATATGCAGGATGTTCCTCATGCTATACTGATACGTGCTGTAGAGCCGGTTGAGGGAATTGATATAATGTTGCTGCGTACAGGCAAAAAAAAGACAGATCATACCCTTACCAGGGGGCCGGGTAATGTGTCGAAAGCATTGGGCATTTATACGCATCATACCGGTGTGGACCTCATGAGTAAGGATCTATACATCGGTGACGATAATTACAAAGTGCCAAAGAAAGAGGTTATTGCCACACCACGTATCGGTGTTGATTATGCTGGTGAAGATGCTAAGCTGCCTTACCGGTTTATAGTAAAGGATAATCCCTATGTGAGCGGGAAACGTGGATTGTAGGATTTTCAGGGATTTCACAGACAGGATCATTACAGTCTTCTTTTATATACGCTATCATGGTTATTAAACAAATTACAACAGAAGAGCGTGGTTTAGTTGTTGGATTATTTGATGCCTACCGTGTATTTTACAAACAATCCTCAGACCTTACCCTCGCTGATAATTTCCTGAAGGCCCGACTCAACAATAATGAGTCGATCATTTTTGTGGCATTAGAGAAGGATGCTCCCATCGGATTTACACAACTCTATCCCAAATACTCATCCGTTCGTGCTGTAAAGAACTGGATCCTGAACGATCTGTATGTAGATGCCAAACACCGTCGCAAAGGAGTAGGTGAGGCTTTGATCCGCGAAGCCATGAGCTTTGCCAAAGAAAACAACGCAAAGTTTGTACAATTAGAAACTGCTGTTGACAATGTAACTGCTCAGCAACTTTATGATGTCATCGGGTTTGTGAAACAGCCGGTGGATACGGAGTATATCGTGTACAGGATTAATGTGTGACGTGGATTCAAGGATTTTAAAGGATAGTGCAGACACACCCTATCAGAAACTTCATTATTGATCTGGCCTTAATAATTAGTTGAGAAAATGTGTAGACACAAAAAAGCCACTCCGTAAGGAATGGCTGTAATATTTTAAAGTAACCAGGAATCTGCTTCAATCATCACCCCAATCTGTGAAATCCGTGCTCTGCATCCGCACAATCCGCGTTTAGAAGCGTGGACAAGGAATACCCTTACTGCCCGCAGGACGGTTAATATAGATCAGGGAAATTTCAATACCTCCACGACTTTGAGAGGCTGTTTTTAAGCTGGAGATATTTACGTCATAAGAAGCACCGAGGCGGAAGCTGCCGAATTCAAGTCCTAAGTAAGGAATGATGGCGTCATTTACGTTATTAAAACGGGTCCATGCACCGGCAAAGAAATTGGTAGGATTGTCTTCGTCATTGTTTACCAGGAAGCCTACAGCGCCACCAGCCACAATGTTATTGGCTGCTGCCTGTCTGCTGAAGAGGGCGCTCAGGTACACCGTACGCGTACGGTCACCAATGGGAATAGAACCACCGGCATGCACTGTTACACGTGGGTTCAGTGTATAGAAAACATCGTTTGAAAATGATTCCTTCGGTTTATTGACATGGTACAAAGATGCTCCCAGGTAGTAGTTGTTATAGCCATCTGTAGAGCCATTATACAATGCACCTATTGATACATCAAAATAGCTGAGGTTGATCTCGCGGTTATCGATAGACTCACCACTGGGAATGGTCCAGCCGCCGTACTGATCCATTTCGTTCTCAAAGTTCAGTTTAGTGCCGTCCAGTCTTTTAGTATTGTAAGTAGCCTGGAAACCAACACCGATCTGTTGCAGACCATCTTCGTCTATACCTTTGTGATAAGCAGTGGTCAGTGAGATCATATTGGTAGAAAGGATCCCGTTGGCTGTTTTATCGGTCATCGCCATAATACCTACACCCCAGGTATCCAGTTCGCTGATCTTGTTTCGGAGAATGGGCATATCTACAGAGAGGGTAGATGTTACAAACGCTTTGCTGATAGCCGGCCATTGGTCGCGGTAGTTACCTGCCACGCGAAAGTTACCATTGAATTTACCGGTGAGGGCAGGATTCAAAGTAAGAGGGGAAACGAAGAATTGTGAAAAGTTAGGGTCCTGGGCTACGGCGTTTTGCAACAGAGCACCAAGAATAACGGTCAAAAAAAGTTTTCTCATCCGCATAAAATAAAGCATCAATTCATTCTGGCAGTGGTAGTACAATTTACAAAAAAAAGCCCGACTGTTGCTATTAAAATTACATCTGAACCTTGGTACCAAATGCAAGGTCCCCTGCATCTCCCAAACCGGGAACAATGTAACCTTTGGCCGTCAATTCTTCATCAATTGCTCCACACCATACTTTAACCTGGGGTTCGCTACGGCGAACATACTCAATACCTACGGTACATGCAATAGCCGCCACAATATGAATTTCACTGGGGTGGCCTTCTTCGCGCAGATATTGAATAGTTTTTACAAGTGAGGCTCCGGTAGCCAGCATGGGGTCCGAAATGATGATTACCCTGTTTTCCAGTTCCGGGCAGGATATATAATCGAGGCTGATCTCAAAACTGCCGTCGCGGTTGTGCTTGCGGTAGGCAGAAATGAAAGCATTATCGGCTTTATCGAAATAGTTCAGTAAACCTTGGTGCAGGGGCAGGCCAGCGCGCAGAATGGTTGCCAGTACAGGCTGGTCTTTCAGCATTTTACAAACAGATGTACCCAAAGGAGTCTGTATCTCCCTTTCCTCAAATGCAAGGTGCTTGCTGATTTCATAGGCAGCCACTTCCCCTATACGCTCCAGGTTGCGCCTGAAACGCATGCGATCTGTCTGTACCTGCACATCTCTTAATTCACCAACCCAGTTGCTCAGAAGTGTATGCTTTTCACTTAAATTGATTACCATGCTATTAGTTTTGGATTTTGGATGCCGAAACGTGAAATTTGACGCACAAATATAGTCTTAGCCGGCAGTATTTGAGAATTTGAAAGGGGGATAGATTAAACGTATTTGGAATTTTTTGCTAATGGCAAAACCCGTTACGAAATTGCCCGGAATTAAGAAATCGACTACCTGCAATAAATTTTCGGTTATTATAAAGTAGAAATCTACAATTATGGTGTATCGTGCAATTGGAATCATGAGCGGCAGCTCGCTCGACGGACTGGATGTAGCTTTTGTTGAATTCAGCGAAATGGCTGGTAAATGGAGCTACGAGATAAGGGTAACAGAATGTCTGAAGTATGATGAAACATGGATGAATAAATTAAGAGGTGCCACCCTGCTGAATGCATTGGATTATCAGTTGTTGCATGTGGAATACGGCCACTATATAGGCGAGCGCATCAATGAGTTTGTTGATAAATATGGGCTTCATTACCAGGTACAGCTCATTGCCAGTCATGGACATACCTCTTTTCATTTACCCGAAAAGAAAATGACTGCACAACTGGGTGATGGTGCTGCTATTGCGGCAGTTACCGGTATCAATGTGGTAAGCGATCTGCGTGCTATTGATGTGGCATTTGGCGGCCAGGGCGCACCTATTGTTCCTATTGGAGAAAAGCTGTTGCTGGGCGACTACGCTTTTTTCCTGAACCTGGGTGGCATTGCCAATATTTCGTATAATCATCCTTCACGATACGTAGCGTTTGATGTTTGTCCTGCCAACAGGGTATTGAATATGCTGGCTGCTGAAACCGGCAAGCCTTATGATGACGGAGGCAGAATGGCCGCTATGGGCAGGGTAAGCCAGATGTTGCTGAGAAACCTGAATGGTTTTGATTATTATCAACAGGATTACCCGAAGTCACTGGCCAATAATTTTGGAACAGATGTCATTTTCCCGGCAATCAGTGCAATAGGTCTCAGTGTGCCTGATGCTTTAAGTACTTATACAGAGCATATTGCAGAACAGGTAGCCGCGGCTGCGGAGAAATTAACTGCTGATTTTGACTCAAAAATTGCGGAGCCAAAATTATTGGTTACCGGTGGCGGAGCACATAACGTGGTATTGGTGGAACGAATAAAAGATAAGCTGCAGCCATTAGGTGTGGAAGTGGTAGTACCTGATGCACAACTGGCTGATTTTAAAGAAGCTCTCATTATGGCTTTGATAGGTGTATTACGCTGGCGCGAAGAGAATAATGTACTGGCATCCGTAACCGGCGCGGTACGCGATAGCATCGGCGGCGCGGTATGGATTGGGCAGGAAGCGTGAGAATGCAGGTTGTAGGTTATAAGTAATAAGTTATAAGTAAAAGGCCGCTATGCGCATCGGCTACAGGCAGTTGCAATTTGCAGTTAGCGAAATAGTTCTATGAGTCTTTGCCGTTTTGGGCGAGGTGTAGAAGTGTAAATTTTTTAAATCAGAAATATCAAAATTCCTCAATTCCGAAATCAGCAATATTTACCTGTAACTTTCTACAATGAAATACATCAAACCCTTCATCGTTTTTTCCATGTTGTGCAGCGCTGCACAGGCGCAGCAATTAAAACAGGAGAAAGAATATTTCAATGTTTTACGCAGCAACTTTCATGAGCAGAATGCTTTCGAAACTGTTGCTTTTGTAGAACAGCGTTGGCGCCTTGCAGGCAATAGTGGTTTTAATGAAAGCATTTATCGTGTAGAAAAGATCTTGCAGGATGCCGGTTTTGTAAAAGAAACAAAGGGCGAAGCTGATGCTACGCTTACGTATCGTATTGAAACAAGGCCCATGAAGCGTCCTACATGGGAACCGGTAGATGCCAAAGTATATATTGTTGGGGAGGATAAACCATTACTGGAATTTAAAACCAACCGCAACATGCTGGCTACCTATTCAGCATCTACGCCGGCAGAAGGTATTACTGCCGAAGTAATTGATGTAGGGAAAGGTTCAGCCAAAGATTATGAAGGCAAAGATGTAAAAGGAAAGATCGTACTGGCGGATGGCGGTATCGGTAGTGCCTATGGAACAGGCATCAAAAATGGTGCAATTGGTGCGTTCGGATATTCTTTACCGGCTTATACACAGCCCACCAAACATGTTAACTCTATACAGTTCCAGGGAATAGGTTATACCGATTCTTTAAAACAGAAATGGGGTATCCTGTTATCCACTGCTGCACGTGAGCGGTTAAAAGCTGCACTGGCAAAAGGACCAGTGAATGTGCGGGTAATAGTAAGCAGTAAAATTTACAACTCGGAAGAGCTGACCATTGTCGCAAACGTACGTGGTAATAAATTGCCTGATGAACGTTTTGTGTACAGCGCGCATGTACAGGAACCCGGAGCAAATGATAACGCATCAGGTGTTGGTACACTGGCAGAGATGGCACGTGTTACTGCTCAACTGGTAAAAGAAGGAAAACTGGCTCCGCAGCGTACCATCACCTTTCTGTGGGGCGATGAGATCGTTTCAACCGGCAGGTATATCAAGGATGATTCTGTTCGTGCCAAAGGTATTAAATGGGGACTTAGCCTTGATATGGTGGGTGAGGATACAAAGAAAACAGGCGGTAGTTTCCTGATTGAAAAAATGCCTGACCCTTCTGCTATCTGGACAAGGGGTAATGATAAACATACCGAATGGGGTGGTAGCGTGCTGAAAGAGTCAGATATGTTCCCGCATTACTTTAATGATCTTTTGCTGAACCGTTGTTTAAATGAGGCAAAAGAAACCGGTTGGGTAGTAAATACCAACCCGTTTGAAGGCGGCAGTGATCATACACCATTTCTGCGCGCTAAGATCCCCGGGCTATTGATGTGGCATTTTACCGATGTGTTTTATCATACAGACGGAGACAGGATAGATATGGTTTCTGCAGAAGAAATGCGTCACGTAGGGATCAGTGCATTGGTGACAGCTTATTTACTGACCAATACAGACGACAAAATAATTGCCGGCCTTATTGACGATATTACAGCCAATGCATTACAACGGTTACAAACAGAAGCGGGGTTGAGCAAAAAAGCAGTTACAGAAAATACCAGTACCAAAGATAAAGAACAGCACCTGCTGGAAGTATGGCGCGACTGGTATGTAAAAGCAATTGCCACTACCAGCGATATGAGTAATGGAACTCCTTCTGCAAAAGTGCAAAAAGCAATTGCTGCTGCAGATAAAAAGATAAAAGACGCCACAGCGAAGCATATTGCTGCGTTATAAGAAGGCAGGTATAAGGTTTAAAGTTTAATGTGATTTCGCTTAAACTTTAAACCTTATACTTTAAATCCCCAACACCTGCTTCAACTTCGCATACCCTGTTTTACTCACAGGTACTTTAGCCCCGGTAGAAAGAATAACCAGGTAGTTGTCTTTTTCGTAAGGATCAATACGATTAATCAGTGATACATTAATGATGTACGAACGATGTGTGCGTACAAACTGGCTGCCCAGCAGTTGTTCAAACTGGGCCATTGTTTTGTTTTTCAGGAATACACCTTCCCTTGTATGGATCTTTACATAATCATCTGCTGCTTCTAAATACTGCACTTCTTCTACCGGTATAATTTTGATCCTGCTGCCTGTTTTTACTACAATGCGCTGGCTTTGCTGTGGTGCATGCGCTGCAGCTTCCAGTAAGGCAGGACTGATATTTTCTTTTGCTGAAGAACCTTGTTGATCGAGCCATTTATTGAGTGCTTTATCAAAACGTTCTTTACTAAAGGGCTTCAATAGATAATCTACCGCATGGTTGTCAAATGCTTTGATCGCGTATTCATCAAATGCGGTGGTGAAAATAACGGCCGGTGGTTGCTCTACCAGCTCCAGCATTTCAAAACCGTTGATCTTAGGCATTTGTATATCCAGGAAAATGAGTTCCGGCTGGTGTTGCATAATAGCCTTAATACCTTCAAATCCGTCGTTGCATTCCTGCATTACGGCGATCTGGGTATAAGATTGCAGGTATTCTTTCACAATCATTCTTGCCAGCGGTTCATCATCTATAATTATCGCTTTTATCATGCCTGCGGTATTTTGATAGTAGTGGTAAATAAATTGTTCTGTGCAGAAGCAGTCACAAGATCCTGTCGCGCAAATAACAGGTACAAGCGTCTTTGAACAGAGCTGAGCCCAAAGCCGGTTCCATGTTTAGGTAAGGATGTTTCAGGATCAAATGGGTTCTGAACAGAAAGTTCAAGATAATAGTCTTTACATGCTGCATCAATGCTGATCGTAACATCTTCAATGGTATCGTATAATCCAAACTTAATAGCATTCTCTACCACAGGTTGCAGTAGCATATGTGGTATGCGTTGTTCGCGGCATTGTTCATCACAATGGATAATTGTATTGAGCCTGTGCCCGAAACGAACTTTTTCAATATCCAGGTATAGTTGCAGGTGCTGCAATTCTTCACCCAATGTTATCCACTGATTCTCTTCCTTTTTTAAAGTACCACGTAAGAAATCAGATAACTGCTGTATCATTTTACGGGCACGTTCAGGTTGAATACTTACGAGTGCACTGATAGAGTTGAGACTGTTGAAGAGAAAATGCGGTTGCAGTTGCTGACGCAATTTATACAGCTCTGCTTCCTTAGCTAGTTTTTCTGCTGCAGTTTTACGTACTTCATTCTCACGCTGTTCTTCCAGTGTAAACCAGAGTTCGCTTACCAGCGCCATAAAACCGGTAGCCAGCAATGCAATGGCAAATCTTACCGGTAAGGATTTGTTCAGGAATTGCAGGTAGTCCGGATCTTTGGACAGTATTTGCGCTAACCCATAGCGTACGCCCAGGTTATACAGTCCGCTGATGGCTACACAAAAGAAAAATATATAGAGAAACCTGTTTCGTTCAGGACGGTAATACGCAAAAATATTACCGGCAAACTGGCATACCAGTGCCAGTAAAATGTTTGACACAGCACTATCTGCAAGGGCTGTTTCCCATTGCATATCCCAGTTGTACAGGATTATGAAATGAACCAGCAGCCACACCAGCCAGCAGGCGGCGAAGATCAGTCGGTTTTTGGTTGCAGACAATGGTGATGTCAAAATGGAAAGATTTTAAAATAACAGTAAACATTTTTGCAGGATGTTCGAACGCAGGTAAGCTGCTTTTTTGTGTACAGTTTCAATGTACAGATCAGCGCGGTCAGTTTCCTCCACTTTCGAATAAAGCTCTGCGCCATCGATCAGTTCAGATAATTTATATAGCTCACTTATATTCACAAACTGCCAGTGTACCAGTTTCTGTTGCTGGTTTAAAAATATTTCCTGCTCCTGATCGCCGATCTGTTTTGCTTTATCAAAAGCTGCAGTTTCATTTTCTGCTTCAATCAGCCGTAGTTGTTCATCAAACTGGGCGGTATGGTTGCCTTCGCCACAGATGATCCGGTAAACGATTTTCGCCAGGAACCAACTCATAGCAAGTAGTTTTAAAGTAATGCAGGGAAAGGTTTAATAACTTTTGATCTCAACACCGCCGAACAGTACAACACCCCTGATGATAAGTACTTTATCGGATCCGGCATTCATAGGAGGACGTTTGTCTTCAACACTGCCAAAGATGGGGGTTGCTTCCGTGCGTATGGTCCAGTGGGGAGGAACAATCAGTTTAACGCCTCCGAAGATCTGCACCACCTCTATTATTACCGGGGTGGCAATGTCGGCCTGGATAAGATTAATATCTGCTCCGCCAAATACGCATACAACTTCACCACCGCGAAAGTTTTTAGAATAGATGGTCCTTTTCACACCGCTGAAAACAGATACGATATCAATGGCGTCATCTATCGGCACCTGCGAGGTATAGGCACTGGCTCCGGGTACCTGGGGCCGGGAGGGTTCAGATGTATATGATGATGAAGAGGGGGGCGTTTCTGTAAAGGGGGGCTGTGAGGTATTGTTATCAGGATTATACCAACGGTTATTTTTACAACGACCGCGGGTAATGAGCAGCAGACCGAAACCGATAATGGCAATAGGCCAGATAAAAGGGCGTAATGAAAAATCGAAATCCATTTCATCCACCAGGAAAATACCGCCTATAGCTATCAGGATCAGCCAGGAAAAGTCGCGGAAATTGCTCTTCGCGCCTGCTACCAGGCCTACCACTATCAGGATCATGGGCCAGGTGAAAAGCCAGCTGGGGAAAAATATACCGACCTGTTTTAACAGCATCAGGGCGCCAAAGCCAATAACCAACATCCCAATCATGATGTTATTGCCTGTTCTGCTTCTTCTGAGCGCTCTGCGTTCATCCCTGGCCTGCCTGCGGTAATCTCTGTCTGACATTGACATGTGTTTGAATTTTCAACAAATCTATGTCGGGGTACAGGCGCAAACAAGGGAAAACAGGCTATAGGAAGGAGATGGTCGGTAAAACAGGTCTTTTTTCCGGTAAAAAAGACCTGTTTGTATAATCGGAGAGTTGAAAAGCTGATTTATTGTACTGTGCGGGACAGTTTGCCACGGATACGGCTCAGGGTTTCCAGTGTCATGCCAAGATAAGAGGCAATGAACTTCAGGGGCACGCGGTTCAGCAGGTGACTGCTCGTGGCAATAAAATATTTGTATTTGGTAGTTGCTTCAGTAAGACGGGCAATGAAAGCTCTTTCTTCTGCGTGACGGTAATATTCTTCCAGCAGTTTGCGGCTCACAATGTTCATCTCGGAATGATGCTCGTACAGATAGTAAAGATCTTTGTGATAGATAGCTGTCAGTTCACAATCCTCAATCGCCTGGATATTTTCTTTTGCAGGAATTTGTTTGTCGAAGCCTGTTATTGAAGTAACCAATTGGCGCTCGGTAGTGATCCAGGTAGTAATTTCCTTGCGTCCGTCTTTAACGTAGCCGCGAAGTATTCCTCTTTCTACAAGGTAGAGTGCATTACAAATCTCATCAGCCTGCACAAGTAACTCACCTTTGCTTATTTGTGTTTTGAAAGTTTTTTCATTGATGTAAGCACGGGCTTCAGCACTGATAGGGTGAATGGAATGAGCAAAAATGGCAAACGGTGAATCCTGTACAACGTCATTTACGAACCATTGGTCAACAATGGGTTGTTTGTTGTTTGATAACATACTACTTTCTCCGATTTAGTGGGTTCTATTGGGGTAACAGAGTAGTGCTTAGCGTTATGGCTAATGATTAATTTTAACAGGAATGGGGCTTTTGGACTGTGTTCTAATTAAAGATATAATTATTTCCGGAAGATTTTATTACCTCCGGCTACTTCCCTCTCTTATTTTCTTCTTTTCAGGTATATACAATAAGGTTCACTAAATATTCCATTTATTGCCGCAAAAAAGATCCGCAATGAATCATCAAAACAGATAACTTACTGCGCCTCCGGATTTTTTTGCTTCAATTGCAGGTGCATCGACTTCTACACAAGTGGTTTGTTTGTACGGAAAACGATCTGACGGATTACGATTGGTGTTAATCGTTGTCAAGAATAATTTCAGCAATTTTTACAGGTAAATGCTAAAAAGATTTTACAATTATAGGCGAAAGATACTCAAGTGAATGATATCTTAATCGTGAAAGCAACAACAGTTTGTGTATTTTGATTTTAATCAAATTGCACTTATTGCTGATTGGCTCACACAAACGAAAATGAATCACCGTCAAATAACCCTTTGTCGCTGAGTTTGAGATGTGGAATTACCAGTAATGCCATGAACGATAGTGTCATGAATGGAGCCTGTAACGTAGTTCCCATCGACTTTGCCATTGTATCGATAGTTGTATATGCCTCTGCTACAGCATAACCATCTTCGTTACTCATTAAGCCGGCTACAGGCAATGCAATAGCCATTTCTGAAATGGTATTTACGCAACTGATACCTCCCTGTTGTGCAATAATGAGATTAATTGCACGGCAGATACTTTCGTCATCTACACCTGTTGCTACAATGTTGTGCGAATCATGCGCAACAGAAGATGCAATTGCTCCTTCTTTTAATCCAAAATTTTTAATGAATGCTTTTGCTGCCGGTGCATGATAGTAGCGGTTTACTACTACTATTTTCAAAACATCAGTATCAGTATTGCTTACAAGATATCCGTTCTCAATTGTTGCAGGCAACAGCAGTTTATTGGTAATGAGTTGTCCCTCCAGTGCCTCAATAACAGGGATGGTGGTTTGTGCTGCTGCTACGGGTACCTGCAGATCATGCACCGTTTTTTCAGTACAGGTAAAATTATTAATGATGCCAGCTTTGTCGGCGCGAATGAATGATTCGCCGTTCTCAGCAACCAATTCGCCGTTGATAAAAGTCTTAAGTACATCAAACTGTTGCACATCTTTTACCAGGATAAAATCGGCAGCATCGCCAACACGCAATAATCCATTATCAAGTTTGTAATGAAGCACAGGGTTTACACAGGCAGCCTGCAGAATATCAAAAAGGTCAATACCGCGTGCGGCTGCACGTGCACACAACTGGTCAATATGCCCTGCCACAAGGCTATCAGGATGTTTGTCATCACTGCAGAACATAATTTTATCGGGGTAACTGGGTAGAATGTCTATCAGGGCTTCAAAGTTCCTGGCGGCACTTCCTTCACGGATAATGATCTTCATACCGTGCTGCAGCTTGTCCAGTGCTTCCTCAGCAGTAAAGCATTCATGGTCAGTGCTGATGCCGGCATCAATATATTGCTTTGCCTGCTCGCCACGCAGTCCGGGAGCATGTCCGTCAACGGGTTTGCCTAATCGATGAGCGGCTTCAATTTTCTGCATCACTTCCGGATCTTTGAACAGTACGCCCGGAAAGTTCATCATCTCGCTCAGGTATTTTATTTCAGGTTTTTGCAACAGGGTTTCCACCTGTGCTGCATCCAGTGAGGCGCCTGCGGTTTCAAATGTAGTGGCCGGCACACAGCTTGGCGCACCAAAGTAAAATTTAAAAGGAACTGTCTTGCCATTCTCAATCATGTATTCCACGCCTTCCATTCCGCATACGTTGGCAATTTCATGCGGATCGCTCACCGTTGCCACAGTACCATGCACCACGGCCAGCCTTGCAAATTCAGAAGGTACCAGCATCGAACTTTCGATATGCACATGGCTGTCAACAAAACCCGGTAATATATAAGGTAATTGCTGTGGGGGTATTCCTTCCATTGGCTGTATGCTGGTAATGACGCCATTGGAAACCTGTATTTCAGCTGCATAGATCTTCTTCTGCCAGGTATCAGCCAGTTGTCCTTGTATAGTAAAATCTGCCATCAGTAAATGTCTTAATGTTAAATAACCGGGTAAAAGGCGATTAAAATTAATAAAACAGTAGCACCTGTGCTGCCATACCACTAAATTTGACTCATTAATTTTACCGGTCCATAACGAACCTATTTTATAAATTAAAAAAAGAGCAATGAGATTTTTACCTGTTACAGCAGTAATAGCAACCACTTTACTGGCTGGTGTAGTAACGCATGCACAAACTGCAGACGATGTAATCAATAAATATTTTGACGCTATCGGCGGAAAAGATAAGATCAGCAGCATCAAATCTATTTATGTAGAAGCTGATATTGAAGCGATGGGTAATGCCGGTTCCAGCAAAACATCTATAGTAGCCGGAAAAGCATTGCGCAGTGATATTGATTTTGGCGGACAAACAATTGTACAGGTACTTACTGCCGATAAAGGAGGCTGGAGCATTAATCCCTTCGTAGGACAAACCAGTGCTACTGCTATGCCTGATGAACAGGTAAAACAGAGCACAGACCAGTTGGATATTGGCGGTCCGTTACTGAATTATGCTGCTAAAGGCAACAAAGTAGAATTAGCCGGTACAGAAGCGGTGAACAATGTAACTGCTACCAAACTAAAGCTGACCACTAAAGGAGGCGCTGAATATCTTTTTTACTTTGACCCTGCCACCAATTACCTCGTTAAAACCGTTGTTAAAAGTACTGTGAACGGACAGGCGAATGAAACCATTTCAGTATTCACTAATTACAAGAAAACTGATTTTGGTTATGTGGTAGCCGGTAATACTGAATTGACTGTGGGTGGTGGATTTGTACTGAATATGACCAATAAGAAAACTGAGATCAATAAAGAAATTGATTCCAAGATCTTCGATATGCCGAAATAAACAAGGTATTAACAGATTAAACCGCAACGGGTGCTGGCAAATTTTGGCTGGCACCCGTTGTTTTTTTAATTTGGTATTCAATCTCCGCTATATGATAATGCTCCGTAAATATGCTTCCGCTATATTATTGCTTGCTGCTGTTACAATTACTCATGCACAGCAGGTAGTGGTAAATACTGTAGGAAAAGATCCGTTTTCAGGAAAGGCCGGTGAAGTGATCTATAAAACAAAAGAGGGTGAATGGAGTTTCCAGTCCTTCACCAATGCAGTGATCAAAACAACGTATCGCCCGGTAGGATATACCAAAGGCGAACAGGTATCGGATGCTGTAATGATAAAACCGCCGGTATTAAATACAAAAATTGTTGCAGCGCAATCTCAGACAATTGAATGGGAAAATACAGCCGGTGTAGTGATACAGCGTGATAAACTATATTACAAATCCGGTCGGGAGATCAGGGTAAAAGGTGTGGCCTATTTTGCGCAGGGCGATAATCGTGGATTTCGTTTTCAGCTTACTGACAATGAGCGTTTTTTTGGTGGTGGTGAAAGAGCCTTACCAATGAACCGCAGAGGTTATCGTTTTAATCTGTACAACAATCCCTGGTATGGTTATGAGCTTGGTGCCGATAACCTCAACTTTTCCGTTCCCGTTATCATCTCTTCCAACGGTTATGCTATTTTCTTCGACAATCCATCCAAAGGTTATCTCGACATAGGTCTTACTGATAAAAATACTCTAGAGGCAGGTTTTTCAAGCGGTGAGCTTACCTACTACATTGTATTTGGAAAAAATATTGACGAGATCCTGAACAACTATACAGCTATCACCGGTCGTCAGCCATTGCCGCCACGCTGGGCTATGGGCAATTTTGTTTCCCGCTTTGGCTACCGCAGTGAAGCCCAGGTAAAACAGGTAGTGGATAAAATGCGTCAGGAACGGTTCCCTATGGATGGTTTGATCGTGGATCTGTTTTGGTTTGGCGATGACATAAAAGGAACAATGGGCAATTGGGATTGGGTAAATATGCAGAAGTGGCCTAATCCCAAACAAATGATCACAGATCTTGCTACCAAAGAACATTTAAAAACGATCCTCATATCAGAACCATTCGTTCTGCAAAGCAGTAAAACCTATGCTGAGGCTACGCCTTTCCTGGCAACTGATGCATCGGGAAAACCTTTTGCATTGACCGATTTCTATTTTGGCAATGGCGGACTGGTAGATATTTTCCGTAAACAATCGCAGGACTGGATCTGGAAGCAATATAAAAAGCAAATAGCGAATGGAGTTGCTGGCTGGTGGGTTGACCTGGCCGAACCGGAGAAACATCAGGCTGCTATGATGCACAACCTCAAAGATGCAGGAGTATCAAGATCAATGGGAGCTGATGAAGTGCACAATGCTTTTGGTCATTACTGGAGCAAAATGTTATTTGAAAAATATGCCAGCGATTTTTCCGGTACACGTTTATTCAATCTTAACCGCGCGGGGTTTGCCGGTAGCCAGCGATACAGCATTTTCCCCTGGACAGGTGATGTAGCACGTACCTGGAGTGGTTTTAAAGCGCAGCCATTGATCTTGCTGGGTATGAGTTTAAGCGGGCTACCTTATGTGCATTCTGATGCCGGTGGATTTTCATCAGTAGAACAGGCCGATGCAGAACTATATACAAGGTGGCTGCAGTTTGCAGCGTTCACGCCGATATTCCGTCCGCATGGAACGGCTTTGGAAGATTATGATAAAACATTAAAGAGCATTCCTTCTGAACCTTGTTTCTGGGATGATCCTTATAAATCCATTGTACGTAATTACATTAACCTGCGTTACCAGTTATTGCCTTACAACTACTCCCTGGGGTATGAGCAGGCGGTATATGGCAAGCCATTAATGCGTCCGTTGTACTATTATAATTTTGCTGATAGCAATGCTTACCGTGCAGAAGAAGAATATTTCTGGGGTGACAATATCCTTGTATCACCTGTAACTACAAAAGGCGCTACCTCCGGCAATCTTTACTTGCCGGCTGGTAAATGGTACAATCTTATCAACAACACCATTGTAAATGGTGGACAGTGGATCACTCAGGCAGTAGATATAAAAGATATTCCTGTGTTTGTAAAAGAGGGAAGCTTCATCCCTATGTGGACGCCCAAAGAAGCCCCCAAATCCACTGACGAATATGATTCCAAAGAAGTCACAATAAAATACTATCCTTCTGCTACTACTTCCACTTATGTTTGGTTTGACGATGACGGTATTTCCACCCGTACATTAGAAAAGGCAGATTATGAACTGGTAACTTTTAAAGGAAGTACAAATAGCAATCAGGCTTCCATCGACATTAGTACTAATCATGAAGCCAATTATGGCAAAAAGTTCAAAAGAAGGTTCTGGATTGAATTACCTGGCAATAGTGCGGAAGCCCTGCTCAATGGCAAGCCTGTACCAGCAGAAAATATCACCAAACGTGGCAATACTGTTGCTGTGCTGGTAGAATTTACCGGCAAACCGGTGCAGGTTTCCATAAGTGCCAAGTAAATGCGCCAATGAAGTCCGAAAGAGGAAAAGTCCGGAAGGAAGACAAATGGCGAATGCTGAATTTCGAATGATGAAGAAAGAGGTGAAAAGGGAATTAGAAATGAGGAATTTGGAATAAGGAATGATAAAGTGAAAGACACAAGGCTTAAGCAAGTACGAAATAAGAAGTACGAAGTACGGAAGGTCGGTGCATTGGCTCGCGGCTCGTAGCTCAATGCTCGTAGCTGGTATTCTGAACTGCAAATTGCCAATTGCCAACTTGTATTCCTCGCAGTTCGTAGCTCAAAGCTCGTGGCTTGCCCTTTGTCTGGTGCGTAGTGTTCCGCAGGCCCCTCGTGCTTCCATAACAGCAGCTGGTATCTCTAATCTCTGTGCACATCTGTGCAATCTGTGGCAAACACCTTCTTCTCTTCTGGCGCGAGAGTTAGCGTAGCGCTCTCGCGCCTGCCATACATCCGGTCTCCGACCGGAATTAACCTCACTCTTTTTATCCGGCTTCAGCCGGTAAGCAGATGCTGTTAAATAAAGCGGTGCATTCAGCAAATAGCCTCGTCCTTCAGGACGGGGCCAACAATCCGGAAACCAGTATTCAGCATCTCAATCTCAAAATACCCCAATCTCAAATTCAATATCCGGGATCTGGCATCCGGAAACCGGCAACGCACTCACGACTGACGACTCACGTCTCACGATCTGGTATCCGGTAACTTGTATTTCACGATTGCTGATTCACGTCTGCCGATTCTAACCCGAAACCGTATCCCCTTCGCACAATATCCTTCCATCCAAAACGTTTTTGGCGATAGAGCCGCTATTCGGGAGCATGCGTGTTCCTGTTATATAGCTGTTTCTTTATATGTCCTTAAACCAATGCCCATGAAACATCCTTACACTGCTTTTTTTCTCATTTATAGCTACCAGCTTTCCGCAAAGCTTAACTGATACCCCGATCCTGTTTTCTTTTTCTCTAAATACCCTCAAACCCTTACAACCTTTTATGAAGAAGATCCAATGGGTGATGTGTCTGCTCATCGCTGGTCAACATGTGATGGCGCAGGATTTCCCCGGCTTCCGTACCGGAAATTACACTGGTGTAAATAGTGTATTTTTTAACCCTGCCAACATTGCCGACAGTCGTTACAGGTGGGATGTGAACCTTGTTTCCATCAGCACTTTAATGGGCAATAACCAGGCTGCTTTTCGCTTAAAGGATATTGGTCATACGCTCAATGGCGACAGTATCAAGAACCAGATCTTTGGTGATAAAGCAGGTGCTGCCAGTGGCAACTTTAATCTGAACATTGTTGGCCCTTCTGTAATGTTCAATACGGGCCGCAAAATGTCGTTTGCATTAACCACGCGTGCAAGAGCCATTGTCAATATCCGTGACCTGGATGGTAAACTGGCTAATAAGCTGGTGAATGATTTTGATAATGATGCGTCCTTGCCTTATAGCATTAATTCCAACAACAATATGCAGTTGAGCGGCAATGGATGGATGGAATTTGGTGCCAGCGTTGCAAGAGTATTGGTTGATAAAGGCCCGCACTTTTTAAAAGGTGGCATTACCTTGAAATATCTTGCCGGTGCAGCCAATGCGCATATTTATCTGAACCAGTTCAAAGGCACTTTGAACAATGATGCCGTACAGGATAAAGTGTACCTGTCAAACACTACAGGACGTATAGGTGTAGGTTTTGGCGGTGCAAATGTTAATGATTTCGATGCAAAAGATCTCACGTCTTTTGAAAGTACCGGCTTTGGGGGAGATATTGGTTTTGTCTATGAGTTTCGTCCTGGCTATGCTTCTTACAAATACAATGACAGCCTCTGGCGTCGTGATCTCAACAAATATACCTTGCGTGTAGGTGTTGCTATTCTTGACATCGGTTCTATAAAATATAAAAAAGACAAGGATAGAAGCGGTACCTATGATATGCATGTTACGGGTACCGATCGTTTTTACCTGAATGATCTTACTGAAGAAGATCTCGATAGCTACAACGCTTTCTTCAAGAACCATTCAGAATTTTTTACGCCTGCAACAACCAATGCAGATGCTACTTACAAGGTATCATTGCCTACTACATTAAACCTAGATGTTGATTATCATATCGGGCAAACAGGTGTGTATATGAACCTTGCTACGCAGATAGCGCTTACCAAAATGGATAATAAGCCCTACAATAGCCAATACTATAGTGGATTTACATTTACACCACGTTTCGAAAGCCGTGCCTTTGGCGTTTTTGTACCGGTAAATTATAACCAGCTTACCAAAGTAAATGCAGGGATCTCCTTGCGTGCAGGGCCTGTGTTCATTGGCTCGGGAAGTTTGATCACTGCTTTGGTAAAAGACAGTAAACAGGCCGATTTCCATATCGGGATCCACGTAGGCGGTTTACAACGTAATAAGGCCAGGCACAAAAAAGATAAAAAGAAGGAAAATACTGAACCTGCTGCCACTAATGCAGCGATCAGCCAGCAGATGTAATGTGTTGGTAGTATAAAAAATGGGTGTGGCATGTCATTACGACATGCCACTTTTTTTATTTACAGGATGTGATTAACTAATTGTACTGAAGATGCTTTGTTTGCGGCTGCGACTTTATTTTAGCGGATTCAAAGAACCTGAAAGCGTAAGGAATTTTTTTCGATAAGAGTATGAGCAGTAAGCAAAAAACGATCTTCCTGAATACGGATGCGGCATCCGGCAAAAGTGATTACCAGGTAGCCCTGTTATTGAATTTCAGTAACGAGCGCAAAGGCGGTTTCAGCATTGACCCGCTGATGATGTGGAATACAAAAGGCTACAAAACATTTAAACGGATACCTTTTGATAATGACCAGCATCTTTCTTACTTGCGTGGATTACCTCTGCAGGTAATTACTGCATTGAAAAAAGTAATGAATGATGCATTGATCAATCACCTGGCCGATGCAGGTTTTGCTTACCTGCGTACTACAGACAATCCTGTGAGCCAATTGGGCGAAAAGCATCATGAAACAATACAGGCATTGATGTACAACGTGATCCTGGAACTGAAGCCATTTGTTCCCATGCTCACGAATATCTTTCATTTGCCGGCTACTGAAAAGTTTGCCGATAATACGGTAAAGCCTGCCAGCATCAGCATGTATGCCCCGGCATTACAGTTTAAGTTGCAGAAACAAAATGGGCAGGTACAGTTGCAATGCCTTGTTTCTTTCAACAATAACCTGTTTCCCTTACAGGAATTTGAACCAGCGGGATTTTTCCTGCGTCACCGCAATGAATACTTCCTCCTCAAAAAAGAAGACGTTGCAGTAGTAGCAAAGTTTGCACATGGGCCATTGGCAGCATCTTTACAGAAACAAGCTGATTTTATTGAACAGGAGGTAAAACCACTGGTTGATAAATACGAGGTTGATCTTGGAGATATTATTCGCCGGGAACTGATAGAGGGCATACCACAGGCCAAAGTGTACCTGAGTGAGTTAAATGAAAATTTCCTGATGATCAGGCCACGCTGGCAATACGAGCACCTGGAAGTGCAAGACGAAGAAGCGGAAACCGTTGTTGAAGAAGATGCAGTTATTTACACTATCCAGCGTAATCAACAGGTTGAGAAAAAACTGGTAAACGATATACGGAATGCGCACAGCAATTTCAGTAACCAGTTCAACGGCTATTTCTATCTCTCCTTCAAAGATGCATTACGTAATAACTGGTTCCTCGATTTTTATAACCGGTTGCTGGATGCAGATGTGCCTGTATATGGGATGCAGGACCTGAAGAAATTCAAATACAACAAACACAAGCCTGTACTGAAAATACTGCCGGGCAATCGTATTGACTGGTTCGATCTTACCATCGAAGTAAGTTATGGCGACCTGGTAGTGCCATTGAGCGATCTGCGAAAAGCGATCATCAACAAACAGCAGTACATTATGCTGAGTGATGGCAGCATGGGTATGTTGCCGCCGGAATGGATTGAGAAATATTCCCTGCTGATGCAGATGTCGCAGGTAAAAGACGGGCAACTGCGTGTATCCAAATACAATTGGGTTGTACTGGATGAGGTAAAGGAGCAACTGGCTGATAATAACATGCAGGCTGAACTGGATGCAAAAAAGGACCTGATGCAACAGGTAGTTGGTGCCGGAAGCAAATATGTATTGCCCACAGAAGTAAAAGCATCTTTGCGTGATTATCAGCAGGCCGGTTTTCAATGGCTGTGTATGCTCGATGATATGGGCTGGGGCGGATGTCTGGCAGATGATATGGGCTTGGGTAAAACATTGCAGACCATCAGCTTTCTCCAGTACATCGCTTTAAAATACCCTGATGAAACGCACCTGGTAGTTTGTCCTACTTCATTGATCTATAACTGGGAGGCAGAGTTACAGAAGTTTGCACCCGGTCTTTCTTATTATATTCATTATGGTGGAGATCGTGAGTTTGATGAACAGAAGATCGCCGGCACGCGTATTGTCATCAGTAGTTATGGCATTGTGCGCGGAGATATTGAACATTTCAGCAGGGTGAATTTTGGTTATGTGATCCTTGACGAAAGCCATGCTATTAAAAATCCTGCCTCACAGGTAGCGAAAGCCATTTACCAGTTAAATGCCAGGAACCGTATTGCTATCAGCGGTACTCCTTTGCAGAACAATACTATGGACCTGTATGCACAGATCCAGTTTGTAAATCCTGGTATGCTGGGCAACCAGGAGTTCTTCAAAACAACGTTTGCCAATCCCATCGATAAAAGTGGGAATGCAGAAAAGGCGGGCCAGTTAAAGAAGCTGATCTATCCCTTCATGCTACGTCGTACAAAGGAGCAGGTAGCGAAAGACCTGCCGGATAAAACTGAAATGATCCTGTGGTGCGAGATGGGAGAGGAGCAACGGAAAATTTACAACAGCTACAAAGAACATTATCGCCAGAACATCCTGGAGCATATTGAAGCGGATGGAATTGCGAAAAGCAGCATTTTCATCCTGGATGGCCTTACCAAATTGCGCCAGATCTGTGATAGCCCGGCTTTATTGAAGGATCACAAAGAATACAATAACAGCAGTGCCAAGCTCGATGAATTAATGCGTGAGATCGAAGAAAATACCGGTGAGCATAAAGTGCTTATCTTCTCTCAGTTTACCAGTATGCTCCAACTGATCAAAGGAGCATTGGAACAACAGCAGGTCCCTTTCCATTATCTTGACGGAGGTACTGCTGCCGAAGACCGAAAAGACCTGGTAGAACGTTTTCAGCAGGAAGAAGACACAAGGGTATTCCTGATCAGCCTGAAAGCCGGTGGCGTTGGTTTAACGCTTACAGCTGCAGATTATGTGTACCTCGTTGATCCCTGGTGGAATCCTGCTGCTGAGCAACAGGCTATTGACCGTACACACCGCATCGGGCAACAGAAAAAGGTATTTGCTTATAAAATGATCTGTAAAGATTCAGTGGAAGAAAAGATCTTGCGTTTACAGGAACGTAAGAAAAATCTCGCCGCCGATCTCATCAGCGAAGAATCCGGCTTTATCAAAAAACTTACCGAAGAGGACATTGCGTGGTTGTTTGCATAGCAGCAGGTTGTGGGATCGTGAGTATAGAGTCATCGTGAAACGCGAAAAGTCAAACGCGAAGCCGTTACCGGTTTCCGGATATCAGGTGCTGGATATCTGATCGTGAGACGTGAGTCGTCAGTCGTGAGTGGCAGAAACGAGTGAATAGTCAATGGTCAATAGTGAATGAGAATCGTGAACGATCGCTGCTGTATTTGCTCACCGCTCGTAGCTCAAAGCTCGCAGCTTGTATTTGCGTTAAGCGTTCTGCGTTGAGCCTTCGGCTTTCCCTTCGAAATTCGGTATTCGACATTTTCCTGCTTCCGGACTGTATTAGCGTTCCGCGTTCAGCATTTGCACATCCGCACATTTGCCAATTTGCACATTAGCATATTAATCCATCAAATCCGGTCTTCTCGCTTCAGTACGTTTTACAGATTGTTCATAGCGCCATTCTTCTACTTTTTTTGGATCGCCGCTGAGTAATACATCGGGAATTTTCCAGCCACGGAAATCGGCCGGCCTGGTATATACAGGGGGAGCCAGTAAATTATCCTGGAATGAATCAGTGAGGGCAGAGGTCTCATCATTCAATACACCGGGTAACAATCTGCCAACGGCATCCACTACCACGGCTGCAGCCAGCTCACCGCCACTTAAAACGTAGTCGCCAATAGAGATCTCCATCGTTACAAAGTGTTCACGTATACGTTCGTCGATGCCTTTGTAGTGACCGCAGATGATCAGGAGGTTTTCTTTCAGGGACAGCTTATTGGCAATAGATTGCTGAAACCGTTGGCCATCCGGTGTCATATAAATGATCTCATCATATTTCCTGTCTTTCGACAAAGATTCGATGGCATTTGCCAGGGGTTCGCACATCATTACCATTCCTGCACCGCCACCGTATTGGTAGTCGTCTATCTGTCCGTACTCATTTACTGCCCATTGCCGCAGGTGATGAACATGTACATCCAACAGTCCTTTATCTTTTGCACGTTTCATAATAGAATGCCCAAAAGGACTTTCCAGCAGCTCCGGTAAAACGGTGAGAATATCTATACGCATGGCGCAAAGATAAGAAAGGGCAAAGAACTGCTTTGCCCTTAATACCAGTTGGTCTGTTGCCTAGTTCAGTCTGTCGAACCTGGAATAGAGAATAGAGTTCTGTGGCCCGTCCACATCAATAATGAAATACTTGTCGTTAAAAGAATCCACCCGGTACTCCAGCGGCTTGTAGTAGTAGTCAATAAAACTGAATCTTACCCTGCCGTCTGAGGCATATACTTTATACGACCTGTACAGCGTATCATCGGTTGTTCCTGGTATCTGTCCACTATTCTGGACAATTTTCAGGATACTGTCACCGGTGAAAATGTTTTCATCATCCCATAAATAAGTTTTAGTAAACTTCCAGAGATCGGAGTCGGAAGAAGAAACATTGTCTTCGGGATAGTAGTCGATGAACTTGTTGGCGTAGAAAGCTGTGAGCCTGTACGAGTGATCTTTAATTGATAAGCTAAATTCATTAGCTTGTTTAGAGGTAGTATCCGTACTTTTATCACAGGCAACATAGCCCAGTACGGACACCGTGATCAGAAGGTACACGAGTTTCATTAAAAGAAAGTGTTTCAGGTGATGAATGGTAAATACACATTGAGCTGTATAAAAAGAATGCATCAGCTCACAAAGAATCCTGTGGTCGGGTTAAGGGGAATAATAACAAGATAATGAACTATGCCGAGAATTACAAGCAAACACTTAGGGTTAACATAATGTTTATGCTATTTAATTGTTCCCATATTTGGAAAGTCTTGCCGGCATTGAATTCTATAGTTATTTAATTTTTATATCTGCTGCTGATGTTTAAAGAAAGACCACTTCATGTTTTATTGTTTTGTTCAGTAATAACGATCTGTACTGCTGTATTGCAGTACATCTATCCTGATTTCAACTTCGTCGATGGCGGATTGATCACGGCTATTCTCATGACTGTTTTCCTGAAAAAAAGCCTCTATACCTACCTGTTTGGTTGTATAGGCATTGCACTGGTGATCGTGTCGGCATTTTATCCGCATGATGCATTGACTACCCAGCAGAATATTATGCAGCACCTGTTCTCTGGTATTATTGCTTTGTTGACGATGGTGTCGGTATTATATGTGAAAAAGCTCTACGGCTCTATAGAAGCAGAACAGCAGCAGGTAAATGCTTTGTTTGAACATGCCACTGAAGGTATTTTACTGACCAACCAGCAGGGGGAGATCATTCTTGCCAACCCGGCTGCATTAAGCCTTTTCGGCTATACAAAGGATGAATTGTTGAACAAAAAGATAGAAGTATTGATCCCTTCGCGTTTTCTGGGAGGTCATCATCAATACAGGGAAGGCTTTTATCATAAACCTTCCAACAGGGCTATGGGACATGGTCGCGATTTATATGCAAGAAAAAACGACGGGCTGGAATTTCCTGTGGAAGTAAGTTTAAGCTATTACCAGCAGCAGGGAGCTTTTTATGTAATTGCCTTTGTGGTAGATATTACGCAGCGTAAAGAATCGGAACTGCGACTTATCGAACAAAAGCAGCAGTTACAACAGATCACCAGCGCTGTTCAGAAACTGAATGCAGAACTGGAAACCAAGGTAGAAGAACGTACCCTCATTCTGAAAGAAGCATTGGAAGAACTGGAGCGATCACAATCGGAGTTGAGTGAAGCATTGAACAAAGAAAAAGAACTGAATGAAATAAAATCCCGTTTTGTTTCAATGGCATCGCATGAGTTCAGAACGCCGTTGAGTACTGTATTATCTTCCGCTTCGCTGATTGCCAGGTATGGCAAAGCAGAAGAGCAGGAGCAGCGTGAACGTCATGTAAAACGTATTAAAGATTCCGTAGCGCATCTTAACGAGTTGCTGGAAGACTTTTTATCACTCGGCAAACTGGATGAAGGGAAGGTCGATATACATCCTGTGCTGTTTGAGGTAAAACCTTTCCTGGAAGATATAGCTGATGAGATGAAAGGATTATTAAAAGAAGGGCAGCAGATCAATACGATTTGTGATGGAGTGCCGGATAATTTTGTAACCGATAAAAAACTGTTCCGCAATATCCTGATTAACCTGCTGGGTAATGCGATCAAATTCTCCTCAAAGCCGGTAGTGCTAAAGGCTGGTATACATAATGAACGGCTACAGATCGCTGTACAGGATGAAGGTATTGGTATTGCAGTGGAAGATCAGCAACACCTTTTTTCCAGTTTCTTCCGTGGCAAGAATGCCCTGAATATCCAGGGAACCGGTTTGGGATTGCATATTGTAAAGCGGTATGCGGATATGTTACAGGGAACAGTGCAGCTGGAAAGTGAAGTAAACAAGGGAACTACTATTACAATTGAGTTGCCGATGTTGGGTGAGTGACTTTAATTCTGTCGGATGGAGATACCTGGCGGGGTATTAATGACAGGAAACAGCCTGTTGCGGTGCGTCTGCCAATATCGGGCTTATAAAAGGAATGCCGAGGTTCATACCGCGCAGAATAAGGATGATACCCATTGCTACAGTAACATAGGGGATGAACTGTTTGAATTTTGTACGTAACTGAAGGTTCATCTTTAATCCCCAGATGCTTAATGCCAGCATTACCGGCAAAGTACCTGTGCCAAAAGAGAACATAAACAATCCACTGCTTACTACGGAGGCATTACTTAACGCTCCTGCCAGGGCCAGGTACACCATACCACAGGGCAGGAGGCCATTGATCATCCCTAGTAAAAAAAAGCCGGCGCCGTTGCGCAGTTGCAGAAAGCGTCCCATCCATTGCAGCAACTTAGTGTATAAAAGCTGTGCCCATACCGGCTGACCAATATGTTTGCGTAAAAAGTATTGCAGGGCAAGGAACAATACAATGATCCCCATCAGTACAGATAGCCATTGCTGAAAACCTGCGAGGTAAATACGACGGCCTACCAGCCCCATCAGTAAACCAATAGAGGTGTAGGTTACAATTCTACCGACATTGTAAAGCAATAAATTGACTGTCCGCGTTACACCGGGTGATTGTTGCATAGGCAGTGATAATACCAGTGGCCCGCACATGCCTGCGCAATGGAAGCTGCCCGCAACTCCCAGCAATAAACCACTGATGATAACGCCTGCCAGCATATTTAATGAATAGCAATTGATTGTTCAGAATAGTATTCCACACCATTGGCTTGCCAGGTAAGTTTTGCTACATAATTACCTTTTTGCAAATGGCTGCCATTGATAAGCTGTATTCCTTCAGATGGTTTCAGAGGGATCTTTTTGTCCTTACCTGAATCTGTAACGCAGTAAAGCCACAAAGAGCCTGTTACCGTTTGCTGTTTCATTTCTTCCGGTAATTGCAGAATAAGATCACCGTCAGATTGTGTAATGCTTACCGGGCTGCTGAGTTGCTTTGCTTTGGCTGTTCCATCGATCACCTGTTGATAGGTCAGCTCATCTTTATAATACTCTTTTGAAACAAGCTCATAGTTTGTATGCATACACTGGAATACGAGAAAACTCATCAATCCTGCAAATACAACAAACACCAGTATCAGTTTATGTCCCCAGTTAAGTGTCATAGTATTTCAATTAAAAGTGAATCAATATTATTCAGCAACCGGTCCCAGGAAGTTGGTTTTGATAACATCTATTTTCCGCCCGCCATCATATAATCCTATCCGTAGGGTGGTTTTTCTTTGTTTCAGGATGTTTTTAGGCAATATGATGAAAAAAGAACCACTACCCTGATCTTCAGGCTGAACCATCACGGCCTGGTGTTCACCAATAACCTGTATACTACCTTTTGCATCTTCCAGTTTCAGTTGTAGCGGCACTTTGTAAATGGTTTTGTTTGCCACTTTAATGTTGTACAGGTTCGATATACTGTCTGTACCTCTTTCCTGGTACAGCATACCGGGCGTACGCATAATGGTGGTGTCTACATCCTTACGTGTGATCAGCAATAGGGAGAGCATAGCTACCAATACTCCCAGCAATACTGTATACAGCTTCATGCGGGTAGTGTACTGGAAGGGCTCTTTTTTCTGTATGCCATTCTCAGAAGCATAGCGGATAAGATCCAGTGGCTTGTTGATCTTTTCCATGATGGCGTTACAGGCATCAATACAGGCCGTACAACCCACACATTCCATTTGTGTACCGTTGCGGATATCAATACCGGTAGGGCATACTTTTACGCACTGCATGCAATCAATACAGTCCCCCCTCCCGGCCGTAGCTGTTTTGGAATATTTACCTCTTGGCTCACCCCGGTGATAATCGTAGGCAACCACCATTGAGTTCTTATCCAGCAAAATGCCCTGTAAGCGTCCATAAGGGCAAACAACGGTACAGGCCTGTTCACGGAAAAATGCATACACTGCATAAAAGACAAAAGAGAAGGCTGTCAGTGTTAATAAACCACCGATATGTTGCTGAACAGGTTCTGTAATAATTTTCCAGAGTTCCTCTACACCAATGATATAGGCAAGAAAGAAATTGGCAATTACAAAAGACGCAGCAAAGAATACCACGTGTTTCGTTAGTTTCTTAGCAATCTTCTTACTGGTCCAGCCGCTTTTTGCCAGCATTTTCTGTGCAGGTGCATCCCCTTCTATCAGGTATTCTATTTTCCTGAAAAACATTTCCAGGAAAATAGTTTGCGGGCAAACCCATCCACAGAATAATCTTCCGAACGCTGCAGTAAATAGTACGATGAAGATGATAAATGTGATCATCGTAAGCCCGAAGATGAAAAAATCCTGCGGCCAGAACACTTTTCCGAAGATGATGAACTTGGCCTCTGTTACATTGAACAAGAATAGCGGCCTGCCATGTACATAAATGAACGGTAGTGAAAAGAAGAGAATAAAAAAGAACCAGCTAACATAAGTACGCGCGTTATAAAACTTCCCTTTGGGCTTTTGCGCAAAGATCCATTTCCTCTTTCCGGATGCATCTACCGTAGCAATCCGGTCACGAAACGATTCGGGAGTTTTTTCTACAGGGTCGGGTATAGGTGTAGCTGGTTCCATGGCTGAAAATTATTTTCCTGCAGCACTGGTTGTTACAGAATCTTTAGCAGCAGGTGCGCTCGTTTCTTCATAAAGCTCACCTTGTTTTTCTTTTGCGTTCGGCGGATTGGTTCCTTTCAGGTGTTTGATATAGCTGGCAACCTGTGCAATCTGTGCAGGTGACAGATCTTCTTTCCAGCTTTTCATTCCTTTATCGGGCCATCCGTATTTAATGGTTTTGAAAACGTCTTTAATGCTTCCACCGTGCAGCCAGTAATCATCTGTAAGGTTGGGGCCTACCATGCCTTCAGCAGCTTTGCCGTGGCAGGCAGCACAGTTCTGTAAAAAAACTTTCTGCCCGTTTTCCAGTAAGGCTGCGTCATTGATCATTTGTACCGAGTTCTCATCCACACTGTTAGCTGCTTTTTTGAGGTAAGCCTCCTGTTTTTCGGCAGCGAGTTTCATATCAATGGCCAGCTCTTCTGTGCTGGATGGAGCGCTGTGAGATACATGGTGTTGCCATAAATAGATGATGGCAAAAAAGATGGATAAATAAAAGCCATACAGCCACCAGGGTGGTAAACGGTTGTCCAGTTCGCGGATGCCATCGTAATCATGCCCCAGGTCTATATCTGCTTCCTGTTCAACAGGGCGGAATTTATTCAGTTTATCCCACCATGATATCGTTGCCTTTTTAGGTTTGGCCATAGCTGCATCTGCACCGGCAACAAGTGCCTTGCCTCTTGCAAGGAAGATCCTTAACTGGAACAACAGTACAAAGGTTACCAGCAATTCAAGTGTAATTACACCGGCCAGCATATAAAATGCAGTGGGTGACAAGCTACCATAAGTATTTACAACAGTGCCGGTATTGGCTGCTGCTTCGTCCTGTGCAAAGACCGGGGCCGATAATAACATAAGTACCCCTATAGTACCCGCAATAACCCCGGCTCCGGGTGATTGATGCCCGGCAGCTTTTTCAGCTGTCTGTTTCTGTTTGCTGTAATAATAGCCTGCTGCACCAAGCAATACATGCGCCAGCAGCCCGATGATCAGCAACAGTATCAGCATAATGATCACCAACGTCAGTACGATCGGATCACTGATTGATGATGCTTTGGGAACATTAACAGCGCCTTCCGCCATAGCTGCATTGCCGGCACATAAGAGCATCACGGCAAGTGCCGCCAGTTTTATTTTCTTGTGTTGTATCCAGTTATAGATGCCTGTGAGAAACATACATAAGGGTTTAAAAGTTAGTCAAGGGGAATGCGGCTGATATTGTAAATACTTTTCTTGTCGGTTTTAAATACCAGTATCAGTACTGCCAGGAAGAACAATCCGAAAATGCAGAATGACAATAACGGATAAATACTTACGCCGGTTATTTTTTCGAGATAGTGTATGAACTTCATTGCTAAGAGTTTTAAGAGAGAATGAGGCTTGTGCCTTGTTTCTTAATTCTTGTGTCTTATTTCATCACAGCTTGTTCCTTCGGCATCGCCTTGATGTCTTTGCCCAGCCTTTGCAGGTAAGCGATCAGGGCTACGATCTCAGCGGTGCTTTTTGTTTCAATTTTATCTTTCTTCAAACTTGCTTTAATACTGTCGGCCTGTACCATCAGTTCCTGGTTGGCAATTTTATCATAGCCCGGTTCGTACGGAACCCCCAGTTTTTGCATGGCCCTGATCTTTGCAGGTGTAGAAGCCGTATCGATTGCATTATCGAGCAGCCATTGATAGTTTGGCATTATAGAACCCGGTGACATAATGCGTGGGTCCATCATGTGATTGTAGTGCCAGCTATCAGGATATTTACCACCTTCACGCGCAAGGTCTGGCCCGGTACGTTTGGAACCCCATTGGAAAGGGTGATCGTACACAAACTCACCTGCTTTAGAGTATTCACCATAACGTGCTACCTCATCTCTGAAAGGACGGATCATTTGTGAGTGACAGGTATAACAACCTTCACGGATGTAAATGTCTCTTCCCTGCAGTTCAAGTGGTGTATATGGTTTTACACTTGCAATAGTGGGAATATTTGATTTTACGAGGAAGGTTGGAACCATTTCCAGCGCACCGCCAATAGCCACTACAATGAGGCTGAATACCAGTAAGGTCATAGGGCGTTTTTCAATCCAGCGATGCCAGTGTTCGCGTGCAGTGCTGGTATGTGTAGCGAGCGCGGGTGCTTCTGCTGCTTCGTTGGCAATGAATGAACCTTGTTTTGCAGTTTTAATCAGGTTATATACCATCATTACAGCACCTGCGAGATACAATGCACCACCCACACTACGTGTGATATACATGGGAACGATATGTGTAACAGTTTCAAGGAACTGGAATTTCAGCTGACCTTCATCAGTAAATGTCTTCCACATCTGTGCCTGTGTAAAGCCTGCCCAGTAAAGCGGCACCGCATACAATATGATACCGATAGTACCCAACCAGAAGTGGTTGGTAGCCATTTTCTTTGAATACAGGGTGGTGCCCCACATTTTAGGAACTAACCAATACAGGATACCGAATGCCATAAAACCGTTCCAGCCAAGCCCACCAATATGCACGTGTGCAATGGTCCAGTCGCTGAAGTGTGAAATAGCATTTACATATTTCAACGATAATAGCGGTCCTTCAAAAGTGGCCATGCCATAACAGGTAACAGCTACCACAAAGAATTTAAGAACGGGATCTTCACGAACCTTATCCCACGCGCCACGCAGTGTAAACAGGCCATTCAGCATACCACCCCAGCTTGGAGCGATCAGCATAATGGAGAAAACAGTACCGAGTGACTGAGCCCAGTCTGGCAAAGCTGTATACAGCAGATGGTGAGGGCCGGCCCAGATATAAATAAAGATCAATGCCCAGAAGTGGATAATAGAAAGACGATAAGAATATACCGGTCTGTTAGCTGCTTTTGGCAGGAAGTAATACATCAGACCTAGGATAGGAGTGGTAAGGAAGAAGGCTACGGCGTTGTGTCCGTACCACCATTGTACCAATGCATCCTGTACGCCTGCATACCAGCTGTAACTTTTGAAAAAAGAAACGGGTATTTCAAATGAGTTTACAATATGCAGCATGGCTACAGTAACCCAGGTAGCAATATAAAACCAGATGGCAACGTACAAATGTTTTTCACGGCGTTTGATGATGGTACCAAACATATTGATACCAAAAACAACCCATATCAGGGTGATGGCGATATCAATAGGCCATTCCAGTTCTGCATACTCTTTACCGGTTGTATAACCCAGTAACAAGGTAAGCGCCGCAGCTACAATAATGCCCTGCCAGCCCCAGAAATGCAATTTGCTCAGCTTATCGCTGAACATTCTTGACTTACAAAGACGTTGCAGTGAATAATAAACACCCATAAAAATGGTGTTTCCCACAAAAGCAAAGATGATCGCATTGGTATGTATGGGACGCATACGACCAAAGGTGGTGGGAGCGAAATTGAGAGAGGTTGATGGCGCATAGATCTGTATGGCAGCCCATAATCCGGCCAGCATACCTACAATGCCCCACGTCATGGTGGCCCATGCAAACCATTTTACAATCCTGTTGTCATAATAAAATTTCTCTGCTTGCATAAAGATTGGTTTCGGATTTGTTCCTATTGATGAAGTATTGAAAAGGGTTAATTGCGGGTGGTTGTTTCCTTTGAAGGAGCATCGTCAAAAAGCATCCTTCTCGGGGGAGAAAAATCATCTTCAAACTGCCTGTTCTTCACACTCCAGATAAAAGCGGCCAGGAATAATGCTGCTACCGATATACTGGCAATCAACAGAATGATAATTGCACTCATAACATCTTCTTTTAATCAGGATGTAAAAGTATCAGCAGCATTTTGACAATATTTTGACATTACTCAGCGGAGAGAATGATTATTGTCAGGAATTTGAAAATGGGATAATTGGCTAATGTGCAAATTGGTAAATGTGCGAATGCGGAACGCTTAACGCCGAACGCGAATACAGTCCGGAAGTCCGAAAGACGGGAAATCTGGAAGAAATATCGAATGTCGAATACTGAATTTCGAATATCGAAGGAAAATGCAAAGAGACAGAAGTATGAAATCTGAAGGAAGCAGCGAGCCTTGAGCTACGAGCAAATACAGCAGCGACCGTTCACGATTCCCATTCACTATTGACCATTGACTATTCACTCGTTTCTACCACTCACGACTGACGACTCACGCCTCACGATCTGGTATCAGACATTACAACCTCAACCTTTTCGCAATAACATTGCTGCAACCATAGGTCAGTAGCAAAATGCTCAGCGAACTGGCAGGCATCAATATGGCGGCAACCATAGGAGATAATAATCCCTGTACTGCAAAGAAGAGCCCTGCAATATTGTATAATATTGATACAACAAAGCTGGTAAGAATAATGTGTTTATTGGCTTTGCACAGACGGATAAAGGCCTGTAGACTTTCCAGCTTTTCAGCAGCCATGATGGCATCACTGGCAGGCGTAAAGTTATTGGTGTCTTCAGCCAGTGCAATGCCTGCATTGCTTTGCTTCAAAGCTCCTGCGTCGTTCAGTCCATCACCAATCATCATTACATGCTCTCCGTTTGCCTGGAGCGATTGAATAAAGTGCAGTTTATCTTCCGGGTGCTGGCGGAATTTGAGAACAGTATTGCTGCCCAGTAATTTTTGTAATGTGGTATGTTCGGCAGCATTATCACCGGATACCACAGACAACCTGTATTGAGGTGTTAATGACTGTGCCAGTTCCGGGATAAAATGCCTGTACTGCGGGCGGATGGTAAAGCGGCCAAATAACTCTTTTTCAATAGAAACATAAATGCTCGAAGCATTGTCATGTACTTCTGTTGAAAATCCTGCTACAAACTGCATAGAACCCAGCGAAATAGTTAATCCATTCACTACACCACTGATACCCATGCCCGGCACTTCGGTAAATTGGGTTACTGTAGCAGTGCTACTGCTGAACAGGTATTTTACCAGCGCCTTGCTTAGCGGGTGTGTTGATTGCGTAGCCAAAGCTGCAATGGCCACCTGCTGTGGCAGCATTAACGGTACGCCCGTATATTGTACATCCTGCTGACGGGTAGTAGTTAATGTACCTGTTTTATCAAATACAATGTGTGTGGTTTGAGCTATGTCTTCAATAGCCTGTGCACTACGCAGGTATAAACCATTGCGGGCAAGGATGCGCAGGATATTTCCATTGGTAAATGTACCGGATAATAACAGGGCGCAGGGACAAGCTACGATTAATACTGCGGTAACGGCATTCCAGATCCTGCTACTGTCTTCTATCCACCAGTAAATACCTGCAACAAGTGCAATAGAAAAAACGATCCAGGTAAAGTACCTGCTGATGATGTGCAGGAAAGACTGGCTTTTTTCTTCTGCGTTATTTTTCAGTTCATCCTTTGACCAGAGTTTGGTAAGATAGCTTTGCGCTACTTCCTTCATCACCAGCATTTCGATGGAGCCACCTGTTTGTTTACCCCCGGCATACACCATTTCACCGGTTTCTTTCTCAATGGGAATGGATTCGCCGGTAACAAAACTATAGTCGATCATTGCTTTACCGCGGGTAATGAATCCATCGGCAGGGATCAGCTCTCCATGATGGATCAGCAAAGTATCTCCTGTTTTAATATCAGGTAAAGCGGTAGCGACTTCCTTTTGTTCTTTCAGTACTGTAACGGCAACCGGGAAGTAAGATGTAAAATCTCTGTCGAATGAAAGATGCTGGTATGTTTTGTCCTGCATTACACGACCTGCCAGCATAAAGAATACGATGCCCGACATAGAGTCAAAATAACCGGCCCCGGTGCCGGTAAAAACTTCGTACAGGCTGCGACCAAATGTTACCAGTATCGCCAATGCAATAGGCGCATCAATATTTAAGAACCGGTTTTGCAATCCTTTCCAGCCGGATGAGAAAAAAGGGTAGGCACAATAAAAGAAAACCGGTAATGCTAATAGAACGTTCAACCCCCTGAAAAATCCCTGTAAGCTCTGCTCGGCACTGGCAAGCCCCAGGTATTCGGGAAAACTGAGCAGCATAATATTGGCAAAACAAAAACCTGCAATACCCAGGCGATAGATCATGTGTTTGGCAACACGTGGTTTTTGCCGCTGGAGATTGTGCAGGCTGATGTTAGGTTCATAACCAATACGGGCGAGCAGGTCGGCAACTTCCCGTAATGTGATCTCATTGTGGTCAAAAACAATATTGGCTTCCCTGCGTGTAAAGTTTACCGAAACACTGTGAATACCTTTGCGCAGCTTATGCATGTTTTCCAGCAGGTAAAGGCAGGAACTGCAATGGATCTGTGGCAGGTAAAAAGTGATATAGGTCTGCTGTTGATCGGTAAAGCTGATCAGTTGTTGCTGTATTTCAGGTTGTTCTAAAAAGCTGAATTTGTCCTTACGGGCTGTTTCCTGCTGGTTTTGCCCGGGGGAGGTATTAAGGTTGTAATATTCGGTAAGGCCATTCTGTTGCAATAGCTGGTACACCAGTTTGCAACCTTCGCAGCAAAAAAGGTGGTTATCTGTAGCAATGCTGGTTGTAAAACAAGGTTCCCCGCAATGATAGCAGGCAACCTGCTCGCTGGTTGTTGACGCATTCATAACACGGCAGGTTTAGAATACATAAAAGTAGCAGCGGCACTATGTTGTAGTGATGATGCTTGTTATCGTATAGCATGATTTTTGTCAGATATGACGGATAGTTAAAATGGAGATAGTACTTTTATAGCGGATAATAATACTGCAGATGAAAACAATACTGGTTATTGAAGACAATACAGATATCCGGGAGAATACGGCAGAAATACTGACCCTTGCCGGTTATACGGCGCATACTGCTGAAAATGGCAAAAAAGGCGTAGAGGCTGCATTGCGCGAAAAGCCGGACCTGATCATTTGTGATATTATGATGCCCGATCTTGACGGGTATGGTGTTTTGCACCTGTTGCGTACCAACCCGGCCACTGAACATATTCCTCTCATCTTCCTGACTGCAAAAACCGAACGCAGTGATTTCCGCAAGGGTATGGAAATGGGGGCTGATGATTATATCACCAAGCCTTTTGATGACCTGGAGTTATTGAAAGCTATTGAAACAAGGTTTAAGAAAACCGACATTATCCATAAGGCGTATGGTGCAGGTGATAAAGGAGTTAATGAACTGGTGAAGGAGTTAAAAACTTCCGGGCTTTTAGCACTTGATCCTGAGCAGTACGACAGTACACATATTTCAAAAAAGCAACTGGTGTACAACGAGGGAAAGCGTCCCAAATACCTGTATTATGTAAAGAGCGGGAAAATAAAAACCTTTAAGGTCAATGAGGACGGTAAGGAATATATTACCAACCTGTACAGCGCAGGGGAATATATGGGCTACCTGGCCTTACTGGAAAATGAGAACTATGATGATACTGCTGAAGTGCTGGAAGATGCAGAGTTAGCTTTAATTGCCAAAGACGATTTTACCAATGCAGTATTCAATGATATGGCTGTAGCTACTAAGTTTATAAAACTGGTTGCACAGGATGTAAAAGAAAAAGAAGAACGTTTACTGCGATTGGCTTACGACTCTCTCCGCAGGCGTATTGCCAAAGCATTGCTGGATATTCATGGTAAATTTAACGGAGAAGGCAATACCCGGCAGTCCATTGATATTTCGCGTGAAGACATTGCCCAATATGTAGGAACTGCCACTGAATCGCTTATACGAACGCTGAGTGATTTTAAATCTGAAAAGCTTATTGAGATCAAAGAAGGAAAAATTAAAATACTGAGCACAGAAAAACTACAACACCTGCTGTATTAGTCCGCATCGCGGTTCAGGTCAAAATCAATACTCGTTCTCTCATCCTTTGTTCTGAAAGCAATGGCGATCTCCTCACCATGATCGTTCTGTTGTTTCAGTGTCCAGTTGTCGGTCATTGTAGTTTCAAGCCATAACTTTCCTGACTTGCGGAAAACCTGTACAGCCAGGCCAAAACGTGTGTAAAACTGTTCTTCCAGCTCACGTACTGTCATGATATCACTGATCTCCAGTTCCCCGGACTTAAAGTTGCCTGCTGCAGCTCTTTTCAGCGACAGGTGATACAGTTGCTTCCTGAGCGTATTGGCAGGAGGTTCTTTCCTGAAAAATTCAACCTTCAGAAAAGGGTAATTGCTGCTGAACTCCTGCTGGATCTCGGCAACCGTTTTATCTGCTTGCATAACTAATTGCATAATGTTTTTTTAATACACGTAAATAGTGATGTCATCCTGCTGCGGGGATTGATCTTTCGGGATCCTGATAACCAGCTCGCCCAGGTTGTAATTGGCAGTCGTCATCAGGGTGTCTGCATTTCCGGGTAAGGCAAAAGCCCTGCGCCACAACATGCAATCGTGTTCGCAAAGGTTGTTGCCACAATGCACGTGCTTTTTGTTTTTGCGGATGCTGATATACAGTACACTGTCCTTGATGCAAACATTGATCTGCTCACGCTGCACGCCCGAAACCGGCAGCACCAATACAAACTCCTGCTCGTTGTCGGTGATCACTGCTGTTGGTACAGTGGTATTACTGTTATTGGCCTTAGGTGGTAATGCTGTAATAATGCCTGCCAATTGGTTTGCTGCAACTTCCATCACAAATGTTTTTTAAAGATGACGATGTATGAAGCAACAAATCTATTGTACAGCTTAGCCGTGAAAGATGACTTGCTATAGCCGGGGATATGATTTTTGTCAGGTAGATAACCAGCAGAAAATGAGCCTATTCCATAAAGCCGTCCAGGTCGCGGCGATCTTTCTTTGTAGGGCGGCCTACCTTGCTGAGGCGTTTACCGGTGTGGAAGCTGGCCGCCTGGAATTCCAGCCTTTCTATTTCTTCAGGAGGAGTAATGTCAGTATAATATTTAATGGCCTCGGTATAAGCAAGCCTGTTGTATAACAAGGCGGTAACTTTTATCCGCCAGCGGCGGTTTTCGGTCCTTATCTCATATTCATCGCCCACAGTTACTGCTTTTGATGGTTTTACCTGGTCGCCATTCAGTTTCACCTTACCGCTGTCGCAGGCTGCTGAAGCCATTGCGCGTGTTTTGAACAGCCGTATAGACCACAGGTATTTATCAATGCGTAACTTTTCTTTTTCTGCCATAGAGCAAAATTAGTAAATGTGTGAATTAGCCAATGTGCGAATTTGAAAATTTGAAAATGAGCCGCTGTTGCGGGTTGGTCTATAAATAAAAACTCCCGGAAACCTGGAAGGCCGCCGGGAGCTATTAATTGTTACTGAAAACTATTTCTTAAGAATTTGCACATCTGCACATTCTCACAGTTGCTTTACTTCGTTTCAGCAAAATACTTATGGAAATAAGGAATGGTCTCGATTCCCTTATAGAAATTGAACAGGTCGTATTTTTCGTTGGGAGAGTGTAAGTTATCACTATCCAGTCCAAAGCCCATAAACACGATCTTAACACCCAGCTCTCTTTCCAGGATGGTACAGATAGGAATACTGCCACCGCCTCTTACCGGGATAGGTTTTTTCCCAAATGAGGTCTCAATGGCCTTCGCTGCTGCTCTGTAAGCGTTAGAATCAATAGGCGTTACATAAGGTTCGCCGCCATGCAGGTTCTCTGCTTCTACCGTTACACCTTCCGGGGCTATGCTGCGGAAATAGTTCAGCAACATTTCAGTGATCTTTTCTGAAGACTGGTTAGGCACCAGGCGTGCAGAGATCTTGGCATAGGCTTTACCTGGCAATACTGTTTTAGCGCCTTCGGCGGTATAACCACCCCAGATGCCGTTTATTTCTATTGTAGGACGAATGCCTGTTCTTTCATTGGTAGTATAGCCTTTTTCTCCCCATACTGATTTAATGCCAAGCTCTTTTTTGTATTCTTCTTCATCAAAAGGAGCTTCTGCCATTAATTTCCTTTCTTCCGGAGTGGCTACTATCACATCATCATAAAACCCGGGAATAGTAATGTGGTTATTTTCATCATGGCAGCTTGCAATCATTTTAGCCAGCATGGTGATAGGATTAGCTACCGCACCACCGTACACACCACTGTGCAGGTCACGATTTGCGCCGGTTACCTCTACCTGGATGTAGGCAAGGCCGCGTACGCCAATATCAATGGAAGGATTTTCCATGCTGATCATCGAGCTATCACTGATCAGGATCACATCGCAGGCCAGCAGCTCTTTATTGGCTGCTACAAACTTGCCAAGATTGGGAGAACCAACTTCTTCTTCACCTTCTATCAGGAATTTGATATTGCTGGTTTGTGTATTGGTTTTGGTAAGGATCTCCAATGCTTTTACGTGCATGTAAAACTGTCCTTTGTCATCGGCAGAACCACGCGCATAAATGCGTCCGTCTTTAATAACCGGGTCAAAAGGGCCGCTATGCCACAGGTTCAGCGGATCAGGTGGTTGTACATCATAGTGGCCGTATACAAGAACAGTTGGTTTAAAGGGATCAACAATTTTTTCAGCATATACCACCGGGTGTCCGTCGGTAGGGTATACCGTAGCGGTTGCAGCACCGGCTTCCAGGAATCTTTGTTTTACAGCCTCGGCACATTTCTTCATATCCTCTTTATGGTCGCTGCTGGCACTTACGGAAGGTATTCGCAAAAGGTCCAGTAATTCTTCCAGGAAACGGTCTTTATTCTTCTCCTGGTAATCTTTCCACGTCTGCATGATTTTGGAATTTAAGATGGTATAAATAGGCAGCGAATATAGGCTGTTTTCGGCACAAGGCCGGAAGGCCCGGTTTACGCTGGAGCTGTTTCTAAATGATGTTTTTTATCGGATAAAAGATTCTCCAATGTCCAGGGTACCCGTTTTACAAAAGGATGTTGCCGTACATTACAATCCTCTTTCATACAGATGCGGCACGAAAAGTCAAGACATGGATCGGAATGCACAAAGAATTCAACCGAATCGCCAAACTCCCTTTTTACAAGCGATACCAGTTCATCAATTTCATGGTGTGCTTCGCGTGTATTAAAATACCAGGGTACAGTAAGGTGGCAATCAATATGCAGTTGCGCACCATATTTAATAACCCGCAGGTTGTGCAGGTCAATCCAGTTAATACGACGATTGTTGTTAAGCAGGTCTACCAGTCTTACCAGCAATTCTTTGTCCGCTTCGTCCATAATACCGGCAACAGAACGGCGCATGATGTTATAACCGGTATAAATGATAAAGAATGCAAATGCAATGGCCACTGCATTATCCAGCCAGGTGATCTTTGTAAAATAAATAAGGATCAGGCCCGCAATAATACCCACAGTAGAGTAGGTGTCTGTTTGCAGGTGATTGCCACTGGCAATCAGTGCAAGCGAATTATTTTTCTTTCCCTTCCTGATACAGATATATCCTACAATATAGTTAATGATAGCTGTAATGGCTACCAGGTAAATGCCATAATCCAGTTGCTGTAGCGTACGTGGGCGAATGAAGTTCCGGACACCTTCGTAAATGATAATAAAACCGGCGATCATGATGAGGGTGCCTTCTATGGCTGCTGATAGAAATTCCGCTTTGCCGTGACCGTAAGGGTGATCCTCGTCTCTTGGTTTAGCTGCCACATACAGGCTGTATAAGCCAATAATGCCAGCTATTACGTTCACAATACTTTCCAGTGCGTCAGTTAAAATAGCTACAGATTGCGTAATGAAATACGCTGTTACTTTGATGATAAATAACAGGATAGCAATAATAACTACCCATTTCTGCATGCGCAGATTTTCGCGAGCTGTTTCCACCGCTGATTTATTTGAGTAAAATAGATTATTCTTTTTCGCTAAGTCGGGTCAGGGTTTAACTGCTATTGTTCAACAGCAGTTAAAGACTTTTTAGTTTTTATGATGCGTATGCGTCCCAGGAACAGCCTGATGTTTTTGAATAAACGGAAATAGGCTTCTTTGTTAAACAATTGTGCATCGTGCAGGGCCTTATAAATAAGGAAAAAACCAATGGGTAGCAATACCGCAGTAGCCAGCCACATACCGGCAATCGGTTGCAACACGTCTTCTTTTACAAACTTCTTTCCGAAGTTGTTCAACAAAAAGAAGATAACAAAGAAGATCACCGCAAACACGATCGGTGTTCCGATACCACCCTTACGAACAATAGAGCCCAGGGGCGCACCTATTAAGAACAAGACCAGTACTGCTACTGACATCGTAAATTTTTCGTGCCATACCATCTGGTGCAGGCGTAGCTCTTTTCTTTTGTTCTGGTATTCATCTACCGCACCTTCCAGTGTGGTTCTTATTGAACTGGCGTATGAGATGCTCTGGTCGCGTACATCATTACGTGCGCTGTCTGGCAGCAATTCCGCAAAAGTTTTCACCTTTACCGGCTTCACCGGCACTTTTACCCAGCCTGAATCAAGATACTTCGCAAAGTTCAGGTAAATGTTCAATTCCTTCGCCCTGCGATCCGTATACTGGGTTAAGTTTTTCTTAAGAGAATCAATTGACCTGTCGAGCTGGCGCACATTCAGCATTTCATACCGGTTCCTGTACACACTATCGGAAGTACGGTTCAGTACCAGGGAGCTGAGATCAAGTACCTTTTTGTATTCTTTAAATCCGAGACGAATAAATTCTGTATTTGTACTGCTGCGTTCACCACGTTCCTGGTAACGCCAGCCGTTTCTTAATGTAAATTCAAGAAAACGTTTATCCGGGGTCACACGCATAATACCTTCATCTGCAATAATGATATTGTCCTGCAGGTTGGCAGTGCTTTCATAAATGATCACTTTCTGCAGAAGGGTATCATGTACTTTTTTATTGACCTTAATAGCATACCCGGGAATGGTAGTATAGAAAACGCCTTCTTTCAGATCAAATGCCGGTTTTTTATTCACCAGGTCATTGTGCAGGGTCCTCATTTTAAGGTTCGCTACCGGTATCACGTAGTTGTTGAACATAAACGCAAGGCCGGATAACAGAATTGATACTACCAGCATGGAACGCATAAAGCGCAACAGGCCAATGCCGGCAGACTTGATGGCCACGAGTTCAAATGTTTCGCCGAGATTACCAAAGGTCATAATGGACGACAACAATACCGCCAGCGGCAATGCCAATGGTACCAGCGTGGCACTTACGTAAACAATAAGTTGAAAAATGGTAAGGGTGTCAATGCCTTTTCCTACAAAATCATCAATCCACAACCAGAAGAATTGTAATATCAATACAAAAAGAGTAAGAAAAAAAGTAGCAATAAAGGGACCGATAAAAGCCTTTATAACCAGTATATCCAGTTTTTTGATCACTTGTTCTTCTTGTTATAGGTGAGTGGATTACCTTTAATACATGAATGCGGCAAAAATACAGCTTTCGGAAGAGGAATTGGAACTTGTTCAGAATGCCGGCTGGCTTTTAACAAAGAATAATATTGTCCGGAAAGTATTTGAACTGTTTGGTGAAGTGGCGCATCATATCCGCGATATTATTCCCGCTACAAAGGTGCCCCGGGAAGCCCTTGTAGCGTCTCCCAAAATATCAAAAGGTGAAAACTACCTTGGCCTCCCTTATGTAATGCTGGATTACCCGAGATTATTTGACAAATCGGATTTTTTTGCTGTCCGCACCTTCTTCTGGTGGGGCAATTATTTTAGTGTAACACTACACCTGAAGGGCAGGTATAAAGCAATGCTTGGTACGGTATTGAACAATAACATAGAACTGCTCACCCGGCATCAGTTTTATATATGCGTGGGTGAAGACGAATGGCGTCATGAACTGACCGCGGATAATTACGTAGAGATTTCAGCGTTACCTCTTGCTACAACGGAAGAATTATTGAAGTCTGATGGTTTTTGCAAGCTATCTGCAACAGTATCTTTTCAACAATGGCAACAAGCACGGGAAGCGTTGATAGAATTGCATCTGGCCCTCTTCCGGGCAATAGAGCATTAGTTCCCCAAACGGTGAAAAAGGTCTTTCACCTGGTATCCCCATAACTGGCTTTGATCTTTTACCTCGCCTTTATCGGCAAAATCACGGATAACAAGTATAGTTTGATTGGTAACCTCAGATTTTTCGATACGAAATTCAAAGTACTCTTCTTTGGGTGCGTGTAACCAGTGAAAACGTATAAATTTTTCTTCTTCTTTTTCTGTTACTTCAGCCTTATCGGTAGTTCCGTTCCAGGAAAAACTGAAAACATTATCCCTTTCATCCACTTTATCTGCAAACCATTCCTGCAAGCCGGCGGGCGTACTGAGAAATTCGTATAAAATGGAAGGAGAACATCTTACCGGATACTCTAACATGAATTGCTGTTTCTTGCTCATCTACTCCTTGTATTGATCTTGTATAAGTGATACTAATGGTGCAATAATAGAAAATTAATAGCACCCCCAAAATTTTTTTGTATATACACTCTGTTACTAATATATATGAAAAATACCCTTTTATTTTCAAAATAACTGACAACCAGTAGCTTATGAATAATTTTTTTGGAAATGACAAGCAGATTTATTAAATTGCCCGAAGGGCATTTAGTAATTGATGATCAGGACATAAGAAATTGCGCAATTATTCGTTTTTTATAGAGCCATTAAACCTTACAACCTTAAAACCCTTAAAAATGACCTGCCTATGAGTATGCGTCAACTTAAGATCACGAAATCAATTACTAATCGTGAATCCCAAAGCCTTGAAAAGTACCTGCAGGAGATAGGTAAAGTAGAACTTATCTCTCCCGAGGAAGAAGTAAGGCTTGCCCGCCGCATTAAACAGGGCGATCAGAGCGCACTCGATAAACTCACCAAAGCAAATCTCCGATTTGTGGTATCTGTTGCAAAACAATATCAGAACCAGGGGCTCTCTCTGCCAGATCTCATCAATGAGGGTAATTTAGGGCTTATCAAAGCCGCACAACGATTTGATGAAACCCGTGGATTTAAATTTATTTCTTACGCCGTTTGGTGGATCCGTCAAAGCATTTTGCAGGCATTGGCCGAGCAATCGCGTATCGTTCGTTTGCCGCTGAATAAAGTGGGCTTAACCAACAAAATTCAAAAAGCATTTTCGCAGCTTGAACAGGAGTATGAGCGTGAGCCATCTCCCGAAGAGCTGGCTGAATTGCTGGAGCTGGAAACCGAAGAGGTATCTGCTACACTGGGCATTGCAGCACGCCACGTAAGCATGGATACTCCACTGTCCGAAGGCGAAGACAACACGCTGGTAGACGTGCTGGAAAATCCCAATGCAGAAAGGGCTGAAACAAACATTGAGCACAACGAGTCGCTTAAACAGGAGATTGAGCGCTCTATGAAAATGCTTACCGAGCGTCAAAAAGAGGTGATCTGCTACTTCTTTGGCCTGGGTGTCGACCATCCCATGAGCCTGGAAGATATTGGCGAAAAGTTCAATCTTACACGCGAACGTGTACGCCAGATCAAAGACAAGGCAATTACCAAATTACGCACTAATTCACGTTCAAAAGCCCTACGCGGCTACCTGGGCGTTTAACCCAAAATTGATTTATACCCGAAAGAAACTTTACACTTCATAATCTTACTGTAAATTTGCAGTCCCTGATAGGGTGAATCTTTAGATTCACCCTATCAGATTTTAAGCAGGTAGTGAATAAATTGCCTGATGGTTATGTTGTTAGATGGTTACGAATAACCATTGCGCCATCAGACAATCCAACAATTTGTTCCGGGAAAATCCTAAAATCAGTGTTCGTATGTTTGAAAGTTTATCCGAACGGTTAGAGTCGGCCTTTAAGCAGATAAAAGGTGAAGGACGTATTACCGACCTTAACATTGCTGCTACAGTAAAAGATATCCGTCGCGCATTGATCGATGCTGACGTGAACTATAAAATTGCCAAAGAGTTTACCGATAATGTAAGGGAAAAAGCGCTGGGGCAAAAAGTACTGACTGCCGTAAGTCCGGGCCAGTTGATGGTCAAGATAGTAAAGGATGAACTGGTAGAACTGATGGGTGGTACTGAGAGCCAGTTTAATTCAAAAGGTAACCCCGCGGTGATACTGATCGCTGGTTTGCAGGGTTCCGGTAAAACCACTTTCAGTGGTAAACTGGCCAACTATCTCAAAACCCGCAAGAACCTGTCGCCCATGCTGGTGGCTGCAGATATCTATCGTCCTGCGGCGATTGACCAGTTGAAGGTACTGGGCGGACAGATTGGTGTGGATGTGTACAGCGAGCCGGAAAATAAGGATGCTGTTGCCATTGCCAGGCAGGCCATTGCTGAGGCTAAAAAGAATAATAAAAATGTAGTGATCATCGATACTGCCGGCCGCTTGGCGGTAGACGAAGCGATGATGACCGAAGTTGCCAATATCAAGGCTGCTGTGAATCCGCAGGAGATCCTGTTTGTGGTAGACTCCATGACCGGTCAGGATGCGGTGAATACAGCTAAAGCCTTCAACGACAGGCTCGATTTCTCCGGTGTGGTACTAACCAAGCTGGATGGTGATACACGTGGTGGTGCGGCGCTTTCTATCAAATACACGGTAGAAAAACCTATCAAATTTGTGAGCAGTGGTGAAAAGCTCGATACGCTGGATGTGTTTTACCCCGAGCGTATGGCGCAGCGTATCCTGGGTATGGGCGATATTACCACCCTGGTAGAAAAAGCGCAGGCCCAGTTTGATGAAGAGCAGGCCCGTAAGCTGGAGAAAAAGATCCGTAAGAATCAGTTTGATTTTGAGGACTTTAAGCAGCAACTGGAGCAGATCAAAAAGATGGGTAACATTAAGGATCTGCTGGGCATGATACCGGGTATGGGTAAGGCCATGAAGGATATTGACATCAGCGACGATGCCTTTAAGGGGGTAGAAGCCATGATCAATTCCATGACCCCATTGGAACGCCGTAATCCCGATATCATTGATTTAAAACGTAAACAGCGCATAGCCAAAGGTTCAGGCAAGGATATAGGAGAAGTGAATGCTTTTATGAAGCAGTTTGAGCAGATGAAGCAGATGATGAAAATGATGAATAAGATGCCTTTGGGTGGGCGAATGGGCCTCGGAAAACGCTAAAAAAGCGACAAAAAAATTGTGTAATTTTTTCACATAGTGCTGAAACCTAACTCCGAATTATTAAATTTGGAGAAATGAACCGGATTGCTACCTTTGCAATCCTTGAGATTTTAACCTTATTTGTTAACGCATTTAAATTTCTATTTAAAATGCCAGTAAAAATCAGACTGCAACGTCACGGGTCTAAAAAAAGACCATTTTACTTCATTGTAGTGGCAGATGCCCGTTCCCCCAGAGATGGTAAATTCATTCAGAAATTAGGAACGTACAACCCGCTTACTGTTCCGGCAACTGTACAGCTCGACAGGCAAAAAGCGCTTGACTGGCTGCACAAAGGTGCACAACCTACCGACACAGTACGCCGCATTCTGTCTTACAAAGGTGTGCTTTACCTGAAACATCTGTTACGTGGTGTTAAACTTGGCTTGTTTGATGAAGCTGCTGCTATGGAGAAATTCCAGGCATGGCATTCTGATCACGAGTTACAGTTGAAAAAACGCCAGGAAGCCAACCCAAGAGGTGGCAACAGAAGAGGTGCTCCCCGCAGACCAGGTGCTCCTATCAGGAGACCGTCTGGAGAAGGACAATAGTGCCGTATAGCTTTCAACTTTTTAAATCCCGGTTTATCCGGGATTTTTTGTTTTAATACAGATTGCAGGATTCTTATATGATTGAGCATATGTAAAAGATGCAATGATCATGAGTATAAAGACCTGTAACCTGCATTCTGTAACTTGTAACCTTATAGTATCTTCGCGCCATGACAAAGAACTATTGCAGCATCGGTAAACTGGTAGCCACTTTTGGAGTAAAAGGTGAAATGGTTTTACAGCATCACCTGGGTAAGAAATCATCCCTGAAAGGACTGGAAACCATTTTTATTGAAGAGAAGAAAGAAGAGCTGCTGCCTTATTTTATTGAAGAAACCCGTATTAAAAGTGATGATGAGATCTTTGTAAAGATCGAAGGATTTGATACGAAGGAAGCCTGCAAAAAGCTGCTGCAAAAACAGGTATGGTTACTGGAAGAAGACTTTCATAAATACGCAGGTAAATCTGCCCCTATCTCACTGCTCGGCTTTCATATTATCAACGAAGGCACCGACCTTGGCGAAATACTGGAAGTAATTGAGCAGCCTCACCAGCTGCTGTGCCGCATTGACCTTGATGGCAAAGAAGCATTGATCCCCGTACATGAAGGAAGCCTGCAAAAGATCGATAAAAAGAAAAAGCAGGTACTGGTGGAATTGCCGGAGGGGTTATTGGATATATTCAGATAAAGAACAAGGAAATGAGGAATTAGAAATATGGAATGAAGAATGGGGAAGGGAATACAAAAATGTTGAATGTAGAATTTCCAATTTCGAATGTCGAATACTGAAGTTCGAAGGAGGGCACAAGATTCAAGAGACAAGGCACAAGAGGGTTGAAAAGTTGACAAGGAACAGGCATTCACTATTGACCATTGACTATTCACTATTCACTTGCTTCAGCCACTCACGACTGACGTTTCACGAAGTAAACCTCGCCACTACTTCTTCTTTATAATTCACACTAACAGGAATAGAAATATTGTTTGAGAGTAAAAGATTATCAGGCTTTAATTGCCTGATCTGTGCAAGAGAGACAATATAGGATTTATGAGTACGGATAAATTTATCAACCGGTAATAGCTCTTCCAGCTTCTTCATGGTAAGATGTACTAAATGCTGGCGCAGAGTGGTTACGATCTTCATGTAATCCCTGGATGCCTCCACGTACAGAATCTCATCATAGGCAATCTTCATCAATCCACCTTTCTCCTTTATTACGAGGAACCCTGTTTCTTCAGCCGGTGCTTTTTGCTCTGCAGGTTTGTTCAATGCCAGCCTGGCTTTCTCTACTGCTTTGGTAAAGCGATCGAAAGAAAAAGGTTTCAGTAGGTAGTCTACCACGCCCAGTTCATAGCCTTCCAGTGCATACTCTGCATAGGCTGTAGTAAAGATCACTTTGGGAGGATTGGGGACATTGAGCGTTCGCAAAAAAGCAACACCGTTTACCAATGGCATTTCAATATCAAGAAAGATGAGATCAATAGCATGTTGCTCCAGTTTGGAAAATGCTTCCAGTGCATTACGACATTTAGCTACCAGGGTTAATCCCGGTGTTTGCATAATGTATTGTTCCAGTATCTGGTGAGCGATCAGTTCATCGTCTGCGATCAGGCATTTTATCATGGTAAGGTGTCGTTAAAGGTGGATAGTAAGATCGGCAACAAAAGTATTTCCTTCTTTTTGGATAGTAAGGTTGTGTTTGCCGGGATAGTACAGTTGTAATCTTTTTTTCAGGTTCTCAATGCCTACACCACCGTATTTTGTTTGTAACTGGGGCGCCGGTAAGAAATCATTTCTAAGTACAAAGTGTATTTCCTTATCTGCTATTTCAAGAGAGCCGTGTATAAAACCGCTGTTGGTGAGCCTGTGTGAGCCATGTTTAAAAGCATTCTCAAGAAGAGGGATAAACATTAGCGGTGCGATTGTTTTACCTGCATCATCTCCTGAAAAAGTAAAATCAATAGCAGCTTCCGGGTAACGCTTTTTCTCCATCTCCATGTAGTTCTTCAGGAACTCGATGTCCTTTTCAAGTGGCACCGTATTCTGCTGACAGTCATACAGGATAAAACGCATCATATCCGACAGGCGCAGGATAAAGGCAGGAGTTTCCGGGCTGTTGGTCAGGCTCATACCATAAATGCTGTTCAATGTATTGAACAGGAAATGCGGGTGTAGCTGTGCTTTAAGTGATTCGAGTTGTAATACCAGGTTGTCTTTTTCCAGCATGAACTTCTTTTGCTCTGTATCAAAAGAATACAGCATAAAGGTGACTGATAAAAAGGCAACGAGGTCGGTAATGAGGATATTGAGATCAACCCAACCTATGCGGAATGCAATTTTCTGGTGTACTACGTACATCGAATGATAAAAAGCATGCAGTTGCGGATCTTTTTCCAGCCAGCTAAAAACACCACTGGCCAGCCAGATATTGATCTTGGATACAAAAGCGAAATAAAGGATCAGCGTTAGCAGGAACCATACATATCTTTTCTTTTTCAGCAATGCCGGTGCTAACCAATGACAGAAAGGAATAACGTAAAGCGTAGTGGCAAGAGAATACAGGATCAGTTGCGGATAAGGGAAGTTGGATTTTATTTTTACCTCGATGCCGGAAAACTCCATGATATGCGAATACTTGTACATGGCCACGTACAGGAACCAGATAAAGCATTCATAAATAAAAGGGAAGCGGCTTTTTTTATGTGTCGGGGCAATAGTGTTCATAATTGGCAATAATTACTGCAAGAGTAGAATGTAAAAATCCCCCGGCAGTTCATTCTTCGATGTAATGATACATTTTTTCGACAAAATAAAAGACAGCCATTCACGTCGAAAATAACCTTGTTTGGCAGATAGGGCTATTAATACCTGCGCAGCAGGCGTTTGTTTTGTGTTACAAAATCAAACAGATATGGTTAAGGTGAATAAATGTTGTTCCGTAGTTCTGATGTTACTGGTAGCCGGTATTGCAAATGCACAGGATAGTGTGTTAGCGTGGGTGAAAAAGAATAGTCGGTCCGTAGATATGCAGCAGCAACCTGCTTTTGTAAAAGCAATGCAACCGGTGCTGAAGAAGATGGCAGGCTACAGTGTAGTGGGGCTGGGCGAAGGCACACATGGCACCAGTGAGTTTCAAACTGTGCGTACTTACATCAGTCAGTACCTGGCTGAAAAAGAAGGGTTCAATATTATTTGTCTTGAAAATAGCTTTGGCTGGTGCGTAGAATTGAATGACTATGTTCAGACGGGCAAGGGCAACCTGGATACACTGATGCGCAAAAATATGCTGGGCATGTGGCAGAATGAAGAGATCAAAGCATTGTTGCAATGGATGAAAGATTATAATGCCACGCATACCAGTAAACTGCAACTGGCAGGCATGGATTATTCAGAAACAAATATACCTGCTGCTCTTATAAAAGAGCTTACTGCACGTTTTCAGGATGCTGTGCTTGATTCTCTCACCGATCAATTGGTAGCCTGCAGTCGTTTGATGGACGATGCCTATGCAGCATTCAACCTTCCCCAATCTCCTTACAAATGGAATGATGTTTTACAGAATGGAGTAAAGGCATACGAAGCGATAATTACTTTGAAAGAAAGATTGAAAACAAACAGTAAAGAGAAAGAGGTATTGTCAGTGAAAGAGAGTGCTCTGCTCAATGGCAGCCTCCTGAACAGTGAACTGGCTTTTTATTCCATCTACAAGCCGGTGAAAGAGAAGCAGGAAGCGTCCCGCGATGAATCAATGGCCAAAATGGTGCGGCAGATCCAACAGGTAAATCCCGGTTCAAAGGTGTTGGTATGGGCACACAATGCACATATAGCCAAAGGATCTATTTTTCCTGATGACAGCAATGGCGGCGGCTCAGGTATGTATCTCGAAAAATACTTTCCCGGTCAGTATTTTGCCGTGGCTACAGCTACTGATACAGGAACCATAAGCGCCACCAAAGACAGGTTTATCCTGAGCACGAGTCGTATGACGAGCTATCCATTACCCGCTGCTGATATTGATTCATGGGAAAAGGTTTTTATGAATGTAAGTACGAACCCGATCTATATTGACCTGGGTGATAAAACCACTCAGCTTCCTGCTAAGCCATTTCGTTTTACAGGCTATGGTGTACCGGGTAAAAAGAGTTTTATTCCTGAGAAGTTACCAGCCCTGTTTGATGGACTGATCTTCATTCCTCAAACGCAGGCCACGCACATGCAGCAGTAGGTATTAATGAGCGGTGTAGCCTAAATTATTCAACTGGGTAAAAGGGACATTGAGCGCAAGCAGGTTGTTCTGGATCTGTACAAAATGTCTTTGATGATGGGCAATGATAAAACGGAATACATCACCCAGTTTCAGTTTAATAAATGAAGCTATCGAGATTGGAATGCGGATAGCATTAAGATCCGTGTGAGGGACTTTTTCAAGTAATTCCAGTAATAGCTTTTGTTGTTCAATAAATTCGTCCAAAACCTGTTTGCTGTCAATATCCGGGGAAGGACGGTGATTTTTGAAGGCCTTCATTTTATTGGTCACTTTGCCTTGCTGGTTGGGCAGCATGCTATTGGTAAAATAGTTGCCCAGCCAGCCCGGTGTAAAATATACCGCCGGTGGTAAGTTCTTTTCCTTGATGGCTTTTGCCATCAAGGGCAGGTAATAACGGCCATAAGTATTCAGGTGTTCAATAACCTGCGCAATGCTCCATTTACCCGGGGCAGGTTGCTGTAACAGAATTTCCGGGTCTTCGTGCAAAAGATAATGTGCAGTTAACAATACCTGGCGTGTGTCTGCCTGTAACTGTTCTGCTAAGTCTTTACTTCTTATTTTTTTCATGGCTGATAATTTAAAGCAAAACTACCGGGCCTGTTTTTTACAAATCTTGGCGTACGCCAAGATTTTATAGTCTTACACTGGCTAACAATTTACTAAAAGTGCTGGCATCAATGCCCATATAGGAAGCAAGGTACTTATGTGGGATCAGTTGCAACACGTGGGGGCTGCGTGTCAGCAGGATCCTGAACTTCTGTTCTGCGCTGTAACTCAATAATTCCACCTGTCTTTCCAGTACGCCTTTCAGTGCATAGGAGGTGGCCAATCTTACCCATCGTTCAATATTATGATGCTGGTTCATCAATTGCTGTAACTGCTGGTGCGAAGTACGTAATAAACTGCTGGTAGTAAGTGTTTCAAGAAAGTAACGGGACGGCGTTTGTGTAAGAAAGGAATCTGCCACACCAGAGAATGAATAAGGGTAGGTAAAGACAATAGTAGCTTCGGGCTGTTCTGCTTCCACATAAAAGGCACGTTGCACGCCTTCCAGTACAAAATAGAGGTAGCGTTCTGTTTCTCCGGCTGCTGTTAAGATCGTTTTCCTTTTGTAACTCACTGGCTGCCAGATAGCAGCAAGATCCTGCCACTCGTTGTCACTTAACGGGTGAACAGCATTTACAAATTGCTGCAGTTTTTCCATTGCTTCTTCCTGCGACATGTGTTAAAAATAGCATTTCTATTACATTGTTGATAATTGCGTGTTGAACATTAATGTTCAATAGGCAACGCACAATTCGCAATATTCAATTGTTTGTTGAATCAGTAACTTGCATGGTATGTCGAAACAGCGGATTATAGCACATTTTGATCTCGATGCATTTTTTGTATCGGTAGAATGTATCAATGATCCTTCGCTGAAAGGCAAACCATTGATTGTGGGAGGTCGTGAGCGGGGAGTGGTGGCTGCCTGTAGCTATGAGGCGCGTAAATACGGCATTCACTCTGCAATGCCTATGAAAACGGCTATGCGTCTTTGCCCGCGTGCTACAGTGGTAAAAGGCAGCAGGGGTGAGTATAGTAAATACTCCCGCTGGGTTACCGAGATCATTGCTGAAAAAGCCCCTCTGTTTGAAAAAGCCTCCATTGATGAGTTTTATCTTGACCTGACCGGCATGGAGAAGTATTTCCAGCCCTTTCAATGGACAATTGATCTGAGGCAAGAGATTATTGATAAAACGCAATTACCTATTTCCTTTGGCCTGGCTGCCAATAAAATGGTAGCCAAGATTGCTACTGATGAGGCCAAACCGAATGGCTATCTCCATATCCCTTTTGGAAGGGAACAGGAATTCCTGGCGCCCTTGCGGGTAAATAAAATTCCCGGTGTAGGAGCGCACATGTACCAGGCCTTGAAAGAGCTTGGTATTGAAACTATACAGGATCTCTCTGCTTTTACAAGTGATGTACTGGAAAACCGTTTTGGCAAATACGGCGCTGAACTATGGAATAAGGCCCGTGGTATTCATTACGGTGAAGTAATACCTTATCATGAAGCCAAATCCATTTCAACGGAAAGTACTTTTGAAGAAAATATTCTTGACCTGGGAAGACTGGAGGCTGAACTGGTACGCATGACAGAACGTGTGGCCTATGAACTGAGACAGGATAATAAAACAGCAGGTTGTATTGCTGTAAAGATCCGCTATCCCGATTTTGAAACTACTACCCGCCAGACAACCATCCCCTATACTTTTTATGACGATGAACTGATTCCCCAGGCGCGTGAATTATTCAAAAAGTTATATCGAAAAGGTCAACCAGTAAGGCTACTCGGCGTGAGGCTGAGCGAGTTAACTGATGAGGCTGTACAAACCAACCTGTTTACTGATGTAGAAAAGAAAACAGAATTGTATAAAGCCATTGATGACGTAAAGAACAAGTATGGCAAACAGGCTATTTCCAAAGCCAGCAGTAAAGGAAAAAATTAACAAATTAGTCTACTTTTTAGGTAGGGAATTGCTATCTTCGTACACCCGATGAAACGGGAGATGTCTTTTTTAACCTATAATACGCATTGTATATGAGTTTAAGATTAGGCGATGTTGCCCCCAACTTTCAGGCAAAAACAACTGCGGGTGATATCGATTTTTATGAGTTCCTCGGCAATGGCTGGGGTATCCTGTTCTCTCACCCTGCAGATTATACCCCTGTATGTACTACAGAGTTGGGTAAAACTGCCTTACTGCAGGAAGAGTTTGCAAAACGTAATGTAAAAGTACTGGCTGTAAGTGTTGACGGACTTGACCGTCACAATGGCTGGATTAAAGATATCAATGAAACTCAACAGTGTAGTGTAGAGTTTCCCATTATTGCTGATGAAGATCGTAAAGTGGCTACACTGTATGATATGATTCACCCCAATGCATCTGAAACATTCACTGTGCGTTCTCTTTTTGTAATTGGCCCCGATAAGAAAGTGAAACTCACTCTTACTTATCCTGCTTCTACAGGAAGAAACTTCCACGAAGTACTGCGTGTTGTAGATTCTCTGCAACTAACGGCTAACTACAGCGTAGCTACGCCTGCTGACTGGAAAGAAAATGAAGATGTGATTGTGGTACCGGCTGTATCAACGGAAGATGCTATCAAGAAATTCCCTAAAGGTGTTAAGGTAGTTAAACCTTACCTGCGTTATACGCCTCAGCCAAACAAATAAGTTCTGCCATCATATTCTGTTTGAGGCCCCGCATTGCGGGGTCTTTTTTTTGCGCCTCTTTTTGTTTATTTTACCTGAAATTAACCTGCATGAGAAAATTATTATTCCTGCTTTTCAGCAGTATCCCTTTTTGGCTTTCTGCACAACGTACTATTCTCCATTGCGGTAAACTGATAGATGTTGCCAAAGGTGAAACGCTTTCCGGGTGGTCCATCATCATTGAAGGAAATAAGATCGTTTCTGTAGAGTCTGGTTATAAACAGGCTGCCACGGGCGATAAGATCATTGACTTGAAAAACAAGACTGTTATGCCCGGTCTGATGGATATGCACGTGCACCTGGAAGATGAAACCAGCCCTACGCAATATGTAGATCGCTTTACGCAGAACCCGGCTGACTATGCCTTTAAATCTGTTGTATTTGCCGAACGTACTTTAATGACCGGCTTTACAACAGTACGTGACCTGGGCGGCAGCGGCGTAAATATTTCATTGCGCAATGCCATCAATAAAAAACTGGTAAAAGGGCCGAGGGTATATACTGCAGGTAAATCAATTGCCACTACCGGCGGACATGCTGATCCTACCAATGGTTATCGTAAAGATCTGATGGGCGATCCCGGTCCGGCAGCAGGTGTGGCTAATGGTCCTGATGAATGTATGCAGGCTGTTCGGCAGCGTTACAAAGATGGCAGCGACCTTATCAAGATCACTGCATCCGGTGGCGTACTAAGTGTTGCCAAAAGTGGAGAAAATCCCCAGTTTACCGAAGCTGAAATAAAAGCGATTGTGGAAACCGCTAAAGATTATGGATTTAAAGTAGCTGCTCACTGTCATGGTGCGGAAGCTATGAAAAGAGCCGTGCGTGCAGGTGTAAATAGCATTGAACACGGTACTTATATGGATGACGAGGTAATGCAGCTGATGAAGCAACATGGTACTTATTATGTGCCTACTATTATTGCTGGCAAGTCTGTGGGTGATTCAGCTAAAAAGCCCGGCTACTATCCTGAACTGGTAGTTCCCAAGGCATTGGCTATTGGTCCTAAGATCCAGAGCACATTTGGAAAGGCTTATAAAGCAGGAGTAAAAATTGCTTTTGGTACTGATGCCGGTGTATATGCACATGGTAAGAACTGGATGGAGTTTGTGTACATGACTGAAGCCGGTATGCCTGCGATGGAAGCTATCCAGGCTGCTACAGTAAGTGCTGCCGACCTGCTGGGTGTATCTGATATTCTTGGCAGTATTACTACCGGTAAACTTGCCGATATCATCGCCATAGAAGGTGATCCTACCAAAGATATCCAGGCAATGGGAAGGGTGAAGTTTGTGATGAAAGACGGAGTGGTATATAAACAGGAGTAAGCAGCATTGCTTAACGCCTAATGCAAAACGCTGAACGCAAAGACAATGGCTTTACGTTCAGCGTTTGATATTTAGTACAGTTTGATCGATCTAAAGAACCCGAAACTTCAAACCCGCAACCCGAAACAGCCTACGCTTTCCACTTTTTCAACTGCTGAACCAGCGCACGCATATCTTTAAACAAAGGCGCTTCGAGGTTGTGTTGTTTTCCTTCGATGTCTGTGAAGATCAGTTGCCGGGCATGTAATCCCAACCTGTTCAGGATAGGTCTTTCCTCGTCTTCACTTTTACTGAGGTTGTAGCGGCTTTTTAATGATGAAACCAGGATTGGTGAGCCATCTCCATAAACCGGGTCGCAAACAATGGGGTGACCAATATTCTTCATGTGTACACGGATCTGGTGTGTACGGCCGGTATGAATGCGGAACTTCACTACAGAGAATTTGCCATACTCTTCCATTACTTCATAATCAGTAACAGAAGGTTTTCCTTTTTTGTGAACGATCATGATACCCTGTTTGCCCGGATGCTCCATAATAGGCACATCAATGGTTTGCTTTTTTTCGGGAATGATGCCGTTCACAATACCGGTATAGTATTTTTCAACTGTTCTTTCCTGGAACGCTTCTGAAAGCAATTTGTGTGTGGCTTCGTTGCGTGCAAACACAATGACGCCACTGGTATCGCGGTCAATACGGTGTACCGTAAAAATGGAGCCATATTGCTGTTGCAGCAATACCTTCAATGATATTTCTTTTCCCTCGCGGTCAGGGATGCTCAACAGGCCGGAGGGCTTGTTAATAGCAATAAAATGCTCATTTACCGCAAGTATATCGGGTAATGACTTTGTCACTGGTAACGTTATTTTTTAGTGTAAGAGGCGTTGAGGAATTTCAACAGGCGAACTTCTTTATCTGACAGGAAGCGCCATTTGCCTCTCTCAACATTCTTTTTGGTAAGGTTGGCATACATCACACGGTCCAGGTTGCGTACATCGTAGCCAAGGTGCTCAAAAATGCGGCGAACGATACGGTTGCGACCACTGTGAATTTCAATACCAATAATGCTTTTGTCTTTTGAATCAGCATAAGCCAGTACATCCGGAGCAATAAAGCCATCTTCCAGGGTAATACCAGCCAGTATCGCTTCAAAATCCTTCTTGGTTAAAGGTTTATCCAGTCTTACTTCGTAGATCTTTTTTACCTGGTAGCTGGGGTGAGAAAGTTTCTGTGTAAGCTCACCATCATTGGTCAGCAACAATACACCGGTAGTGTTACGGTCGAGGCGACCGATAGGGTATACTCTTTCTGTAGTTGCATTCTTGATAATATCCAGTACGGTTCTACGTCCTTCCGGATCATCTGTGGTTGTGATATAATCCTTGGGTTTATTCAGCAGGATGTACACCAGGTTCTTACGAACAACGATCTTTTTGCCATTCACCTTGATCTCATCCTGTTGAGACACTTTAAAACCGGGTTCGGTGATCCTGGTTCCATTTACTACTACCTTGCCATCTTTTACAATGTCCGCAGCATCCCTGCGTGAACATACGCCTGCATAGGCAATGAATTTATTCAAGGGCATTACGCCTGAAGCGCCGCCTTTGCCTTTTGTATTTTCTTCTTTTTCGGGAGCTTGTTGTGACTTTGCAGTTTTGTCAAATTTGCCAGCCTTCTGAATGGGAACTACGGGAGTGCTTTTTTTAACGATAGCGGGCTTGGTATGGCGGCTTCCTCCCTCGGAGGTTTGCCCTTTAAACCCTGTTCCTTGTGGCTTAAACCTTGCATCTTGCCCTTTCTGTCTTGAGTCTTTCCCTTTAAATCCTCTTTCCTGGCCACGACCTCTGTCATCAGTTTTCTGATCTCCCCTGGAGTTTCTTCCCTGGGGTTTAAAGCCGGAGTCCTGTTTCCTGAATCGTTCTGTCTTGTTTTCAGAACGCTGTCCCTTGTATCCGGAACGTTGGGGTTTATTGCCAGAACCTTGTTCTTCTTTTTTCTGGAATTTATTTCCGGCTCCTTGTTCCCTGAACTTAGAACCTTGTTTCCTGGGCCCTGAGCCCTGCTCTTTATCTGCGCCATCCTGTCCGTATTTGGAAGCGTAGCGTTCAGCTTTTTTCTTGGCAAAGAACTCCTGTGTTTCTTTGCGTACTTTTTTCTTTTCCTGGCGGATCAGTTCTTTCTTTTTAGAACCTGTAATGTTCTGCTTTGTAAATCTTTCGAATCCTTTGCTCATAAAATTGATTTGCTGTTATTACAACAGTATGTGAATGTGTAAAGTATAAAGTTTAATGTATAAGGTGTTCAATGTCTGTGTTCCTGTTCTGCTATTGTACATTGTTTATGTGCATAGCCAGAATGATCAACGAGATCTTTATACCTCAAACGTTATACTCTATTAGTCATGCTCTGTTCTTAAACTTTGTTCCTGTATAAATACTTTGGTTTAGTGTGCTGATGAATACGCTTAACCTTTTTGAAATTTTTATAACTTCTTCCATCAGTTCGTTATAAACTTCCGGAGTAAAATAGAGCCTGTCGATCCCCCTGTGCAACTGCGAACGAACTTCGCCTGCTGATCCTTTGGCAATACTTAGGAATTGTAAAAACTCCTTCCGTCCGTTTCGTTCAAACCCTTCTGCAATATTGTCCATGACAGAACCTGTTGCATTATTGATCTGACTGATATAACCAAAGTCCTTAGGGAAATTGGCCTGATGTGTAATGTCAAACATCTTTTTGGCAAGTATTCTTGCATCCTGCCATATTTCAAGGTCTTCAAATCGCTCTGCTTTTGCCATAAGTATTGGTTTTATGACTACCAGCAAAAGCCTTTACCAATATTGAGCGAATGTTACCCTTAAACTTTATACTTTAAACCTTACACCTGCGTCTCTTTATTCGCCAACTGTCCGCAGGCAGCATCGATATCTTTACCACGACTGCGACGTAAGCGTGCGTTTACACGATTGCGTTCCAGGTGGGTCATGAATTGCTGGATGGTATCCTCATCCGGTTTTACAAACGCCGCATTATCGATTGGGTTGTATTCGATAATGTTGATGAGGTCTGCCGGAACCTGCCGGTAAATTTTTATCAGATCATCAGCGTCCTGAATGGAATCATTAAAGTTCCTGAACAGGATATATTCAAAGGTGATCTCGTTACCGGTTGCTTTATAAAAATGGTTGAGTGCTTCAATCAATGCCTTGATGTTATTGGTATCATTGATAGGCATAATTTCATGGCGCTTGGCATCATTGGCCGCATGAAGCGATAATGCTAATTTGAATTTCACATTATCATCACCCAGTTGTTTGATCATTTTTGCAACACCTGCTGTCGATACTGTAATACGACGTGGGCTCATACCCAGTCCATCAGGAGAGGTGATGCGTTCAATTGCTTTCAATACATTTTTGTAATTCAGCAGAGGTTCACCCATACCCATGAATACGATATTGGTGAGCTTCTTGTTGTACACACGCTCGCTCTGCTGGTTTACCAATACTACCTGGTCGTAGATCTCGTCAAACTCAAGATTGCGTTTGCGGTCCATATAGCCGGTAGCGCAGAACTTACAACTGAGTGAACAGCCGATCTGTGAAGAAACGCAGACTGTTTTACGTTCATCGGTAGGGATCAGTACGCCCTCTACCAGGTGATTATCAACAGTTTTGAAGCGGGATTTGATAGTGCCGTCTGCTGAGTATTGTGTAGCATCAACGGTTAATGCAGGGAGTGAAAAGTTGTCAGACAGTTTGGTTCTCAGGTCTTTACTGAGGTTAGTCATCGCCTCAAAGGAATGGGCTTGCTTTTGCCACAGCCACTCATAGACCTGCTTGCTGCGGAATTTTTTCTCACCAAGTGTTTCAAAAAACTGCTCTAACTCACTGAGACTTAATTGCCTGATATTCTTTTTCCCCGTTTTTAACATCCTGCAAAGGTAATCCCGTTTTTTGGGATTTGCGGTATTTTATGATTTCCTTCAGGGCAGTACTATTTAGAGAGCTTTAAGGCGTCAAAATAAGCCTTTGTAACACCTGCATCTTTTACCAACGTAGCATTTTTGTAAACCTCTGTCAGCTTATGGAACAACAGGCGGAGTTCCATTGGTTCTTTGTTAAAGCCATAGGCTGAAGACGACAGGCTTTTCCCGCTATAGCTGATCTTTACGGAACAGGTTTGATCGTCTGTCCAATCAGCATTGTAGCCGGGCTTAATTGAATCAACCGGCAGATGATTGATAAGTCGCAGTATCACATTGTAATCTTCAGCGGGAATGGTACCCCGGTAACCTCCGTCTTTTTTTGCATGATGCAGGCCATAGAACAGGATGTTTCCCGATGTATCAATTTCAACATACATAGAAGGACAGGTACCGAAACAACCTGAACTATAGAAATTGATTTTGCCAGGAATGATCTTGTTTTTTATCTGTGCTCTAAAAAAATGCAATGTGTCCGGGATCCGGGAAAACTTATTCAGGAGGTATAGTGTAAGCAGGCTATCAGTTAGCTGTGCTATTGTAAAGCTGAATGTGTATTTGTCGTTACCCAGCCGGATATCTTTGATCGTAAGTACATTCTCTTTAATAGAATAGGGAGCATAATCGCCCCATGTAAAAATGCTGCTGCAGGTATTTTTTTCAAAACTGATACAAAAACGTTCATTTTTTGTTCTGGCAGGTGTGCCGGGCATTTCGTTCATCCACTCACCCTGTATAAGTTCCTGGTAACTGGGCCCGGTAGCAGCAAAGGAGGTATGGGAAAGGAGGAGGGTTATACAGGCAAGGAATGGCTTCATACGTTGAAATGGTTTAGTAATGAGATGCCTGAAATGAAACTTTTGCATACTGTTTTTATCCTGATATAGCCATAAACAGGAATTTTTAATAATCATCCTTCAAATTGCATTGTTTTACGGTTATTTGTGTTCTTTACTACGATACACCTGCAAAAAAGGGTGGCCATAAAAAAGCTATATGAAGAAAGTATATGTAATAGACGCGGTACGTACACCCATAGGCAAATATGGTGGTGCATTAAGTTCCATTCGCCCGGATGATATGCTGGCGCATGTTATTAAGACCCTGTTGCAACGAAATCCTTCTGTTGATGTAAATGCTATTGAAGATGTAATTGCAGGTGATGCTAACCAGGCTGGTGAAGATAACCGTGATGTGGCCAGGATGGCCGTATTGCTGGCTGGCCTGCCCGTAACTGTTGCTGGTAATACCGTGAATCGTTTATGTGCCTCCGGCTTACAGGCTGTAATGGATGCAGCCCGCGCTGTAATGTGTGGCGAAGGCGATCTGTATATTGCCTGTGGTGTGGAAAGTATGACGCGCGCACCTTTTGTTCAGGCTAAATCTTCCTCCCCCTGGAACCGTACTCCTGAAATATATGATACTACCATTGGCTGGCGCTTTACCAATAAGAAACTGGCTGATCAATACTATCCTTATTCCATGGGCGAAACAGCTGAAAATGTAGCGAAACAATGGAATATTGGTCGTGAGGAGCAGGATGTATTTGCATTGCAGAGCCAGGAGAAATACTTTACTGCTTTTGAAAAAGGCATCTGGAAAAATGAAATAGCACCGGTAGAAATACTGGGTGGTAAAAATGAAAAGATCTACTTCGAAAATGATGAACAGCCTCGTCGTTCATCACTGGATAAACTGGCAACATTAAGACCCGCCTTTGTAAAGGATGGTACTGTAACAGCAGGTAATTCATCCAGTATCAATGATGGTGCGGCTGCTTTATTGCTGGCGAGCGAAGATGCTGTAAAGAAATATAACCTGCAACCAATGGCTCGTATCGCTGCAATGGCAGTAGCAGGTGTTGATCCTTCTATTATGGGCATCGGTCCCGTACCTGCTTCGCGCAAGGCATTACAGCGTGCAGGTATTACTGCTAACGACCTGGATATTGTGGAATTGAACGAGGCTTTTGCTTCTCAGTCGCTGGCCTGTATGCGTGACCTTGCACTGGATCCTGCAAAAGTGAATGTGAATGGCGGCGCTATTGCTATTGGTCATCCATTAGGCTGTAGCGGGGCCCGTATCTCAGCAACATTGGTACACGAAATGAAACGCAGTAAACGTAAATGGGGACTGGCTACCATGTGCGTAGGAGTAGGGCAGGGAGCTGCGGTGGTATATGAGGGAGTGTAGTGAGTCGTGAATCGGCAGACGGCAATCGTGAGACGTGAACCGTCAGTCGTGAGTCGGCAATATCGTCAAACGTGAAAAGTGAAAGGTGAAAAAGGATGGCTGAACTGCCAGATAGCTCCATGGTTATCATCCATATCAATCAAACCATTCTTCTGTAACTGCAAATTGCCAACTGCCAGCTTGCTTTCGCTCGCGGCTCGTAGCTGAAAGCTCGCAGCTTTTATTTGCGTTAAGCGTTCTGCGTTGAGCCTTCGGTTTCCCCTTCGAAATTCGATATTCAAAATTCAGCATTCGATATTTGTTTTCCTTCCGACCTCATACTTAGTATATGCAACAACCTACACAACGCCTATCCGGTCACATCGAACAGATGCCTTTGCTTTTTGAGCGGTTTACCACTGAAGAGCGGTTGCTGAAACCAGCGCCGGGTAAATGGTCAAAACAGGAAATACTAGGACACCTGATAGACTCAGCAGTAAATAACCTGCGTCGTTTTACAGAAGTACAATTCCTTGCACAGCCATATATTCTTATCCCTTACAAACAGGATGAACTGGTGCAGGTCAATTATTACCAGCAGCTTCCGGTTGAGCACCTGTTGTCTTTATGGCAAGGCCTCAACAGGCAGATCGTATTTGTAGTAACCAATATGCCTGCTGAGGTTGCCGATTATCTTATAGTTCTTCCGTCCGGTGAGCAACAAACTATTTCCTGGTGGTTGAATGACTATGTTGAACACCTGGAGCATCATTTACAACAGATCAATGCTTAGGGTTGCTGAACACTATCAGCGTTTTACAATCCTGTACACCTGTTTGCTATTGTTCAGTAATACTTCTGCCACATAAGTGCCGGCAGTAAATTGTTGCAAGGAAAGCTGCACTGTACCGCTATTGCTGCTGTTATTCTGTTTTTTCAATAAGGTGCCTGTCAGCGAATAGATGCTGATGCTTTGAATGCGTTCGCCATTGGCAGTTGCAAAAGTGGCGATATTATCAATGGGATTAGGATAGATGCTGACTGTTGTTCCCTGTGTGTTGCCGGTATTTACCTGTGCTATTTTTGAATACTCAAACCTGGCATCAATATCCTGTTGTTTGAGGCGATAATAATTGACCCCGTTCAAAGGTGCAGGATCCCTGAATTCATACGACCTCAACTCGTTGCTGCTACCTGCCGCTTTTACTTTGCCGATAGCTGTAAAGTTTCGTCCGTCATTGCTTCTTTCAATTACAAACTGGTCGCTGTTGCTTTCCATTGCGGTAGCCCATCGCACCCATACTTCTTTATTCATTTTCTCGGCATTGAAATAAGTTAACCGAACAGGCAAGATGGAGGAGGAGAATACCTGGAATTCGTACAACGAATACCCAAATGCTGTAGCCCTGGCTGTGCCGTTCATGCGCAGGTACCGTGCAGCACCTCCCACATTAATGGTATTGATCAAGGAGGTATTGCCCGTAACAGTTGCCAGTGTATTCCAGTTGATACTGTCCAGCGAACCATCGATGGTATAGTCAGTGGCGTAGGCTGCCTCCCAGTTGAGGACTACCTGGCATAGGTTATTAACAGCCCCCAGGTCAACACCAATAGACTGAGGATCGCTGAAATCGCTGCCCCAGCGGGTAGCCACATCGCCGTCGAATGCAAATGCTACCGGAAACCCGACTTGCTCTGATGTAGCATTAGACGGTTTATTGAGAGCCTGGTTAATGGGGTCGCAGGCGTTCACAGGCCTGATAGCGTAAACCTGGAACTCATTGAGCGAATAGCCGAATGCTGTAGCCCTGGCAGTACCATTCATTCTTACATATCTGCCCGTGCCGGTGATATTAATAATATTGCTTTGGGAGGTATTGCCGGTTATCGTTGCTACCGTGGTCCAGGAAAGGGCGTCGTCGGAAATATCAATCGTAAAGTCGGTACCATAAGCTGTTTCCCAGCTTAATACTACCTGGCAGAGTTCATAAGATACCTGCAGGTCAACATAAATAAACTGGGGATCACTGAACTGGCTGCTCCACCGGGTAGCGGGGTCATCGTCAAAGGCATTGGAGGCGGGGAATGCAATACTTTCCTGTGAAGAGGCCGTGGCTGGCCTGAAGTGAGCAATGTTTACACCTGTAACACATTGGGCCATAGAAAAGGTGATACTTAGCAGGCATACTGCTGTCAGATACAACTGTTTCATACCAGAGGTTTTTAAGAATGTTAGAATATTAACAATGGGAGTGTTACCGGAGAAAGGAAAGATGTATCACGGTAGAGGGGGGTATAATTACATACGGGAAATTAATATAAAGCAGATGTGCCTGTAAACAGGTGCAGGGGTGCTGTACGTACCCAGTAAACGAAGACATTAATTGCCTCTCTGCAAATCCTATACTTTAATGCGGTCTTTGCCGTTATTCAAAAAAGACCTTCTTTTTATGGAGCCATTTGTAACCCACCCGGTAGTGTTCATAGGTAAAAAGCAGAACATTCTTTTGCTGGTACTGATCGGGTTGTTCCTGGTAGCCATCAGCATAGCTATTGGTATAGGGGAGAAAGAAATAGCTACCTGGCTTTTCCTGGCACTTGTAGCCATTGTTGTTGTCATTGCTGTTATTATCAAAGGACGATTTCTCTCCTTTGATCTGTCGCCTGAAAAGTTGACCATAACCCCCGACAAAATTACCCTCGGCACAAAGACATATAATATCAGTGAAGCCAGCAAACTGGTATTTGCAATAGAGGCTTATAAAGGGATGCTGTTACAGGCTAAAGGAAAAACCCGTTACCTGTCTGTTGCTTCACCCGGAGCCTCTGATGGTATGGATAATTATCTTTCCTTCCGTTACCAGGGACATAAAGTAGAGATCCGGTTTTACCTCAACAGCCGGAAACACGCTGTGATGTTATGTGATGTATTCCGGGAGTTGTATAAACGCAAAATCTCTTTTGTAGAGGTGGATATGTACGGGCAACAAACTTACCTGATGCAAAAGCTGAATGAGGATGAACTGGATGAGTTTAAAAGAAAGTACGGATACCTTGGATAAGGCACAAGGTTCAAGGCTCAGGAAAGTATCAAGCTAGAAGTACGGGAGGCTGTGGGAGATGTGAGAAAAGCTGTTATAAGGGAAAGAAGAAGGTATAAAGCTTAACATTAAAACCCTTATATCAGGAAGCGTTACAGTAATTGGTAACACCGAATAAAGGACCTTATACTTTAAACTTTATACCTTAGACGTTAATACAGTTTGTACAATAATTTCTTCACCATCCGGTAGTTGGTTCTCAGGGATAGGGCGATCAACACCACAGCTACCACCAATACGATCCAGTGAATGAACGGAGATAGCTCTGAACGATCGAACATCACAAAATGATGGAATGCAAACTGGATCACCTGGGTAAGTATTACTGCAAACAATACCACCAGCACATAGACCGGTATAAACTGCCGGGATACATTTTTACTGAGCCAGTTGGGTGAATATCCTAAGGTCAATAACAACTGCAGGTTGTCTTTGCTGCGGGCGATCATCAGTTGCAGGTAAAAGGAAAACAGCATCAATGCCAGCAATACCACCAGTAAGCCAAAAATTCCCAGTCCGCTGAATACTCCCTGTAATACCTGTTTTACCCGTCCAAAACGCGTTTTGTCTTTATTAACGTGGTAGTTCTTATTCTCCAGGTAATTCAGGAAATCCGTGCTGTTGGCATCTTTGGTCTTTACATACAAACGTGAGGCACGTAGTTCTTCCTTAGGACTAAATCGTTTATTGGCCCAGCTAAGAAAACTATCCGGAACCAGTATAGAGTTAATGCGATCACTTAATGCAACAATGCGTCCACGGAAGGTTTGTCTTGATCCGTCAGGGGCAAAACAAATAACCTGTACTACCAGTTGCATGGCTGTTTCTTCGGAAAGCTGCGGCAGGCCATACCCCGGGGCAAATACATTATATACCTCCAGGAAGTCAGATGAAAAGATGATGGGTACATCTACCTGTCCTTCGGTCCAGCTAAAGGTGGGCGGAACAGTGTCTATAAAATTATTATCAAGTGATTCAAGGAAAAAGTCACTTACAAATGGAATAAGTGAACCTCCGCTAAGCTGAACCCTGAAATTGTTGGCCATCAGCGGTGCCACACCACTGATAAAAGGTTGCGTTTCCAGTTCTTTGATGTCCTGTGGGTTAAAAAGATTTTTCTCCAGGTTACCCATTGTCTCATTGGTAATGGTTTTGGTAATGGAGATAAAATCATAACCATTCTTACGTTGTTGTCCGCCACCACCCAGCAATTGCTGAATGTTGATGTACATCTGGATAGAACAAAGCAATAATAATACACCAATGCCAAGACCTACGTACGAAAACCACCGGGATGCTTTGTTACTGCCGGTTAAGAGTAATGGCTTTATTGGTTGAAATGATAGTGCCACCGGGTAGTTTTTACAGATGAAACAATCGGGTGAAAGGGAAAAAATCAATTCTCTCAAGATCGGCGAAGATAATGGCAGCGCCACGTGCTTCACTTTCTTCCAGCATCAGCTTCATGGCTTTTTTAGAGTTGTTATCATCCAGGTGACTGAATGGCTCATCCAGCAGTAAAAAGTCATAAGGCTGCATCAGTGAGCGGATAATGGCAACACGTTGCTGCTCGCCATAGGAGCAGGTGCGGCATTTAGAGCTGAGCTTATCTCCTATACCTAAACGCTCTGCCATTTCCTGGATCTTTTCCGGCTGGTGATAAGGGTTCAACTGGCGTTTCAACTCAATATTTTCTGCTACGGTTTGTTCCGGAAGAAGTCTCAGGTCCTGCAGTACAATGCTGATGGTATTGGTGCGGTATTTCGCAAAATCTTCCTGGGAGTAATTGCGCAATTCCTGGCTATTGTATCGTATAGCACCATTGTAATCGTTGCGTAAACCATACAGGAAATGAGTAAGGGATGATTTGCCACTGCCGGAAGGAGCTACGATCTTGATAAGCTCTCCTTTGTTAAATGCCAGTTCTTTGCCCCATATCTCAGAAGTGTTACTCCTGTTGCTGTTAAAATAGGTTGGTAATAGTTGCTGTAATTGTAACTGCATGAGGTAGCTGCTTTTTACTTCACAAATGGTCACTTCAACCCAAACAATGCTTGTGTATAAAAGATAACCGGGCTATTATTGAAAAGCCACAGGTTTGCAGTAAAGCAGGCCTGTGGCTCTTTATAAAAAACTTTACAAAATTAATTAGCTGGTGGAGGTGGAGCTACAGTAGCAACAGTATCTACACTTACATCATCCAGTCCGTAAGCCTTGCGCTTGCTTTTCCAGATAGCATGCAGCTTATCTGAATACTGGTTCAGTTGTTTCAGACTGTTTGTTTGTTTATCAACCAGGTTCAGTTCATAAACGCCATGTCCTATATCACCATCAATGCCGCCGGTGAGTATAGCATCCATCAGGTAGCTGCGTGATACTGCTGTTTGCGCTTTGTCCAGGCTATCGGTCTGCATCTCTTCTGCAGCTTTCAGTACTTTCTGCAAGTCAACAAATAATCCGGTAGAGTGGCCGCTGATACGGCTGATGTAATCCTGCTTGTTGCTGCCGCCTGCAATGAAATTATCTGCCAGCTCTTTTGAATTGCTGATGGCAAACCATTTGTCATTGATAGCATAGCTTATTTTAGGAACACCAGGATTGTTGTTTATTTCAGGCTCCAGTTTTGTTTTGAAAATGTTTACCAGTTTATCGAAGGCTGCTTTGTCGTTGATAGAAACGGCAAACAATACATTCATGTCTGGTTTAGTGTGCGTATAGATCTTAGGGGCGCCACCTTCATTGAATGATTCGATGGTATCCTGTACGCTTTTTACTTTAAGGTCGGTTACGGCCAGGATCAGGTCGCCTTTATGCGCTTTTACAAACTCATCAATGCTATAACCTTCTTTGCCCAGGGCACCGTTTACAATACCTTCTGCACCTACTGCTTTGATCAGCTCTTTTAAACCTTCGGGAGGGAAGTTGAATGCCAGTGCTGCCACTACATCTTTAGAAGCAATGCGGCCAAGGGCTTCTGCATCCAGGTCTTTTACTTTGTATTTTTTGAAAAGTTTTGCCAGGTCATCATTATAGTATGCTTTTGATTTGGCAGTCACTTTCCCATTATCAAAGTTTACAGTGAAGGTTGAAATATTGTCTTTCAGCAGATCACTGAATTTGGTCATAGAAATAGCGTCACCCAATCCATTTGCGTATAGTGAACCGGAATTAACCCATGCATGAATATCACCACCATCTTTCAGCAGGTCGTTAAACCTGTTATCATCGGTAAGGTTATCACTGCTTTTCAGGGCGTACAGTTCTTTTGCAAATTTTACCAGGCTATCTGTAGTGAGTTTGCTTTTATCGTTATTATCACTATCATCATAGCTACGGTAGCGACGTGAACCCATATCAGGAGCATCGATCACATACACAAAACGTGTAGGTGTCCAGGTTGAAACTGAATTATGAGTTTTCAATACGCTCAGCTCTCCGTCTTTTTCAACAGTATTTTCTTTACTGATCTGTTTGTTAAGAGCCTCAAAGCTTGCAGGATCTTTTAAAGTACCTTCCAGCACAACATAGCCGCCTTCGCCGCGCTTGCGCATAAAGAGTACCAGGTCGGCATCAGTATTGATTCCTGAATTCTGGGGATCATCCAGTATCTTTTTTGCCAGTGAATCCGGCGCTTCATTGTACAACTCTTTGTACCACTCGCTCTGTTTTACTTCCTGCCAGGTAAGCTTGGAAGAAAGCGATTTTGAATTTATCTGAACAACTACGGCAGCGTCTTTGGGAACTGCCACTCCTGATTTGTCTGAACGGCCACAGGAAGCAACCCATACAGTGGCTAGCAGTATGGGAAGAAGGTTACGTTTCATAAATGTGTAATGTTTTATGGGAGCTCAAATAAACGAATAATTAGCCGTATTTGCCAATAGCTGAGTGGTTGAAAATGAGGATTATTTGTTAAAGCGGAAGGGGGATACTGTTTCAGGTGTCGTGTTTTGAGTTTCGGGTTAGAATCGTGAGTGGTGAGTGGTCAGTCGTCAGTCGTGAGTGGGTTGCTGGATACTGGATACCAGATGCCGGATCGTGAGTCGGCAATATCGTCAAACGTGAAAAGTGAAACGTGAAAAAGGATGGCCGAATTGCCAGATAGCTCCATGGTTATCATCCATATCACTCAAACCATATAGCCATCAAACCATTCTTATGTAACTGCAAATTGCCAACTGCCAACTTTCTTATTGCTCGCAACTTGTATTTGCGTTAAGCGTTCTGCGTTGAGCCTTCGGCTTTCCCTTCGATATTTGAAATTCGGTATTCAGCATTCGACATTCTTCTTCCGGTCTTTTCGACTTGTATTCGCTAACAGCTAACGCCTAAATTCTAATACCTGATTCAATGTTGTTGAATTAAGCTCCGGTAGGAGCTTCCTGTAAAGCCCGGAGGCTTCTACCGGAGCCGGGGCATGCTTATTATGTTCTTTTCTATAAACAGGAGGCCATGCTGTGGCGCTTTCTTAATTCACATGCAACACCCGCCTATCTGCTGAAACAAAATACTGCTCGGGATAAAGACGTGGTACGGTTGCAGCATCCAGCTGCTACATATCGCACGGCGTACCGGTAACCATGCCACACCTTGCGCGTCGGCTAAAACCGGGCTGGTTTGCTTCCTTGTCAACCTATCCCCTTGCTTTGCGTTCAGCCTTCCTTATTCCAAATCCCTCATTTCTAATTCCTTATCAACTACCTATCAACTCCTGACCTGCACCCTGCTTAAGCCGTACTTTGTCCGTACCAAACCCTTAGTTTATGCGCTCTTAGGGCGAACAAATAGCGAAGGAAATACGGACGAATACCGAAGCAATAGCGAATGAATACCGAACGAAACCCCTGGCAGACTGCCTTCTGGTATAGTAATGGTGGCTGTCAAGTAAGGAGGGGTAGTCCTGTCTTGGTTAATTAGGATTTTTGTAACCTGTTGTTAATGAATATGTAGCGCGTTCGGTGGCTTATGGGTCCCGAAAACTGAATGCATAGTGGCTATGAAAGGGTGGTGTCTCTATTTATGGTCCGATTGGGGGTGTTTTTTGGTCTAATATGGCTTTTTAGGGTAGTGAATGACCGAAAAGGGGTGTTTGGGAACAGCCGGGATTGGCTGTAATAAAGAACTGGTTGGCGAGGGGAGTGCCGGCCAGTTAAAATATTTGATGGTTTTATGGCTCCCGGTTATAGCGTTGGAACCATAAAACCATCAAACAGTATTGCTTAGAAGTTATTGGTAAGTAGTTCATCCCAGGTAAGCACTTTCTGCTCTCCGCTTACCAGGTCTTTTATTTTGCAGGATCTGCTTGTCAGTTCTTCTGAACCGATGATAACGGCATAGCGGATGCCTTTGCGTTCTGCGTATTTGAATTGCTTGTCAAACTTGGTGGTTTCGTGGAACAGTTCACAGCGAATACCTTTTTCGCGCAGTTGCTGCACCAGGGTAAAGGCTGTTTTGCTTTCGGCGCTGCCCAGGTTGAAGAACAATACCTGTGTACCGGTCTGCACTTCTTCAGGAAACAGTTGCAGCTCTTCCAGCACATCATAAATACGATCCACACCAAAGCTGATGCCCACACCCGGAATATTGGGTACTCCAAAAAGCCCGGTCAGGTCATCATAACGACCGCCACCGCCAATACTGCCCATTTTTACAGTGGCAGGTGCTTTGGCTTCGAAAATTATACCGGTATAGTAATTGAGCCCACGAGCCAGGGTAAAGTCGATAATGAGCGGTGAGTTGTCGGCAGTGAGTGGTGAATAATGAACTACATATTGCAGTTCTTCCATTCCTTTTTTACCATCTTCAGTATGCCCGAGCAGAGCACCCACCTGTGCCAGTTTTTCTTCGTTAGTGCCGCTGATGTTGAGGTACTGCTCAATGGTTTCAACCTGTTTGGTAGCCAGGCCACGTTGCGCCAGCTCTTCTTTTACTTTATCAATACCAATTTTATCCAGCTTGTCGATAGCAATGGTAATGTCAGTCATTTTATCGCTGCCACCGCATACTTCGGCCAGCGCTGCCAGTATTTTGCGGGAATTGATCCGCAGTTCGTAGCCGGTCATTTTGAGCCGGGTAAATACCGTGTGATAAATATTGGTCAGTTCTACTTCATTCAGCAGGGAGTTGCTGCCAACCACGTCTGCATCGCACTGGTAAAACTCGCGATAACGACCTTTCTGTGGTCTGTCTGCACGCCATACCGGTTGGATCTGGTAGCGTTTGAAGGGGAAACTGAGTTGGCCATGATTCATGGCTACATAGCGTGCAAAAGGAATGGTAAGGTCATATTTGAGTGCACGCTCTGTAAAGTTCTTATCATTTTTTCCTTTCAGCACGTTCTCAAATGCTGTACGTGCCTTTTCGGTATTCTTGGGATCGTCCAGCCCGTTATTGAGAATTTTAAAGATCAGCTTATCGCCTTCTTCTCCGTATTTCCCCATCAGGGTATCCAGGTTCTCCATAGCAGGAGTTTCCAGTGGCTGAAATCCATACAGTTCAAATACAGCGCGGATAGTATTAAAAATGTATTGTCGCTTGCGCACCACTTCCGGTCCAAAATCTCTTGTTCCCTGTGGCAGTGAAGGTTTAGTCATAAAAAGTCAATAGTGAATTGTAAATGGTCTATTAGTCAAAAAGTCAAATTAGTCAGAACGGTCAAATGAGTTAAACGGGTCAGGATGCTTTTGCGGTGGAGTGATGGGTGCCGTAGCGCTCAATGATCTTATCGCAGGCGGCATCGATCATGGTAAATACATCGTGATAACCTGGTTCGGGTCCATACCAGGGGTCGGGTACATCCATATTCTTACCTGGGTATAATTCATTCATTAACAGGTCTACCTTATTGGGATCAAAGTCTTTGCGGGCGATGTGGCGGATATCGGCCAGTACATCGCCGGCCAGTGCGTAGATCTTGTCAAAATGATGAAGATCAGCGGCTGTAAAACGTCGTGCACACTGTTTACTGATATCAATGCCGTTCATGGCTGCCACTTTCTGCGACAGGCGGTGTGGCGCTTCTCCTGTATGATAACCATTGGTGCCCGCACTGTCTACCGTCCAGGAGAGCCCGGCAGCAGCAGCTTTGTGTTGCAGAATGCCTTCCGCCAGCGGACTACGGCAAATATTTCCCAGGCAAACCATTAAAACTTTCATGGCCGCAAAGATAGTTGGAAAAGGCACAAGGGGAGCAGGAATTGGGAATGAGAAGGCGTAGGAGCCGAACGCAAAGCAGGGGTTGATAGGTTAACGGGTTTACAGGGGGAATAGGGAATCAGCTGTTAGGAGTTAGGTCTTAGCTGTTAGGTAATACAGGTCCGGAAGGAAAACAAATATCGAATTTTGAAAGGAAAGCCGAAGGCCCAACGCAGAACGCTTAACGCAAATACAAGCCGCGAGCTTTGAGCTACGAGCCGCGAGCGAAAGCAAGCTGGCAGTTGGCAATTTGCAGTTACAGAAGAATGGTTTGATGGCTATATGGTTTGATTGATATGGATGATAACCATGGAGCTATCTGGCAATTCGGCCATCCTTTTTCACGTTTCACTTTTCACGTTTGACGATATTGCCGACTCACGATCCGGCATCTGGTATCCTGTATCCAGCAACCCACTCACGATTGCCGATTGCCGTCTGCCGATTCATGAACTCACGATAGCGCCGTCTTCCGATTTAACTTTTCCCTGCACCAGACACTTTATGGAAACTTCTTTGTCTCAGCATCTTAACTAACAGACTTGCGCAAGTTTACATCGATGGTATTCAAACAATAATTCTTTCAACTTATCTATCGGAATTTCTTTTAAAAAAAGAGACCCCCGTGGATCCTAAAACGAATTGCGATGAAACCTGAAATGATACTTGAATCGGACATGCTCGATATTTTGTTTGATGGCCGTAATAAAGAATATGGAGCTTACAACCTACGCAGGATCTATAATAATCACCTGTTTAAAGCAATGGGTGGCATGTTGTTGCTGGCCTTGTTGTTTGCAGGTTTTCAGTTTATAAAGTTTGGTAAAAAGGATACCCGCAACGGTTGGCTACCGGTAAAAGAGGATGTGATATTGACAAGTATGGAGATACCACAGAAGAAACAGCCGGAACCTGTGCTACCTAAAACGCCTGCAGCACCTGCCAAACCGGTAAAGACAATAGCTGCAGCAACCCTGAAGATAGTGCCGGATGATACAAAGGTGAAACCGATGGCGACGATTGATGAAATTCTGAAACCGGATGTAGCGGTAGGCACGGAAACAAAGGGAGGCGACAATGCGGTGAACGGAAACGCTCCAGCCGCTACATCACCCGCCGGAAACGGTACTGGCACCCCGGTTGCTGAACCGCCTGCAGAAGAGAAAGTGGTGGCTATTGCGGAAGTAATGCCACAGTACCCGGGTGGGGTAGAAGCGTTACGGCGTTTCCTGGCCAAAAATCTTCGTATGCCCGATGGAGCGGTAGAGGATGGTCAACGGGTAAAGATACCTACGAGGTTTGTAGTCAATAAGAACGGTGAGCTAACCGATGTGGTATTGCCCGGTGAAGTAAATGAAGATCTTAGAAAAGAGATACTGAGGGTGATGCATAAAATGCCCCGCTGGATACCTGGTTCACAGAATGGAAGAACGGTAGCGGTATATTTTTCCATCCCCATTATTTTTGAGAACTCCGGGGAGCAGTAGAAAAAACGGAATCGGGGGTTCGGGTTTCAATTAATTTTTAAGTAAAAGTAACCTGAAGCGCGGCCCTTACCGGTTAATTTTTCTTATCTTGCCCGAACCCTTTTATATTATTTTATTTGCGATGGCATCAGAATTTGAAGAAAAAAAGCAGAAAGCATACGTAAACAGACGCGCAATAATGGACCTGGGAATGGGAATAATGTATGCAGGAGTGGGTGCTGTGTTATGCCTTGCAGATGTACTGAGGTTAGGGCTAGAGTTCCCTCCAAAACCTTTTTCCTATGTGTTCGGTGGATTGTGTTTGCTGTATGGTGGATTCAGGATATACAGGGGTATTAAAAGAGATTATTTTCAGGAATAGCAAACGGATATAGGACGGGTTTTCTTGTTTCATTGCTATATAAGTCAATACAATTCAATTTTATAGCTGGTCCAATAATCTACGGAATAACTCCGGCAATACCGGTATTGTTTCCGTTGGTGGCTAATTGAATTAAAATTTATTCTGGAATGAGAACGGTTGGATTAGTAAAAAAAATCTGGGTTTGGGTGATGGTAGTAGCTGGGATATTGGCTTTGCATAGTTGCGAGAGCCAGGGTCCCCAATACGCAGACACGCTAACGTCTGGTACCATTCACATCAGCGTGGACGAGTCTTTTAAACCGGTAATTGATTCACAGATCAAAGTGTTTGAATCACAGCACCCGGATGCACACATCATTGTGCACTACAAGCCGGAGGCTGAATGCCTGCGCGACCTGAATAACGACAGCATCCGCATGGTAATCGTTACCCGCGGTTTAAGTGAGGAAGAACTGAAAACCCTTACTGAAAAGCTGTCTTTTGCCCCCTCATTTGCTCCAATGGCCTTTGACGCTATCGCTGTAATTGTAAACGGTAAATCCAAAGATTCGCTGTTTACCATGCAGGATATACGATCTGTGGTAAAAGGTACCAGCAGCTTTAAGTACAAAGTACTGATGGATGGTGCTACGGCTACCAGTACCGTACGCTATGTAAAAGACTCATTGCTGAGCGGTGAGCCTATGAGCAAAAACGTAGTTGCTGCCCCTAACAGTGAAGGGGTAATTGATTATGTATCAAAAAACGATGACGCTATAGGGTTGATTGGTGTAAGCTGGATAGGAAATCCGGACGATACCACTCAACTGAACTTTTTACAGAAAGTTAAAATTGCATCCATTGAATGCCGTGGATGCGCCAATGGCCCCTATGTGAAACCATATCAGGCCAATATATACTATGACCGTTATCCGATGCTAAGAGGAATCTACTATATTGTTAAAGAGAATTATGAAGGTCTTGGCAGCGGATTTAAGAATTTTCTCATCTATGATAAGGGGCAGCGTATTTTCAAACGGGCATATTTATTGCCTGCAAGAATGAAGTTTGGGGTACAAACTGCCAGCATATCAGAGTAACTAAAAAAAGTAAATGGGGCTTCTTTATATTTTTCAAAAACAACTAAATCAGCAATCGACAATGATGAAAAGAACATTCAGTTTATTGTTAATAGCGGTGGCGATGACGAGCAGCCTGGTTGCTCAGACTGTGGAGGAAGGAAGAAAGTTTTTTTATTACGAGCGTTATAAGAGCGCAAAAGAAACTTTTGACAAGGTCCTGGCCGCTAATCCCAATAGTATTGATGCGGTGTACTGGTTAGGGCAAACCTTGCTGAAGCAGAAAGACTCTGTAGCTGCAAAAGCCTTGTACCAGAAATATCTTTCACAAAATGGCAATGCTCCTTTACTCCTCGCCGGTATAGGACAGGTTGAATTAATGGAAGGCAAAACTTCTGATGCACGTCAGCGTTTTGAACTGGCTATTAATACTACCAAAGCAAAAGATATTGATGTATTGAATGCTGTAGGCCGCGCCAACGCATGGGCAAGATTTGGCGATGCCAATTATGCTATTGATAAATTAAACCAGGCTACACAGGTAAAAGGGTTTAAGGATCCGGATACTTACCTGCTGTTGGGTGATGCTTATCGTCGCCTGGCAGATGGTGGTAATGCTATCGTTTCTTATACAAAAGCATTGGGTCTTGATCCTAAACTGGCTGCAGCCAAATACAGTATCGGTAAAGTGTACCTTACTCAGAAGAACCAGGAGTTTTACCTGCCTGCATTTGAAGAGGCTGTTCAGTTAGACCCGGCTTATGCGCCTGCATACAACGAACTGTCTTTCCACTACTTCTCAAGAGACATCAATAAGTCGAAAGAGTACCTGGATAAATATGCAGCTAATACCGACCAGGGACCTGAGCTGGAGTACACTAAAGCTGACTACCAATGGTTCAGCGGTGATTTCGCCGGCGCCAAAGCAAAAGCGCAACAGTTAATTCAGCAATATGGTGATAAAGTAGAACCAAGGATGTATCGCATGGTGGCTTACACTTCTGATACCCTGGGCGACCTGGCTGGTGCAAAACAGGCTATGACTACTTTCCTTGCTAAAGCAGATGCTGATGATATCATCGGTGCCGACTATGCTGAGCTGGCAAATATCTCCTTCAAAACTCCCGGCAGCGAAGCTGAAGGTTTCAACTACCTGAAACAGGCCGTTGATAAAGACACACTGGAAGAGAACAAGATCAAATATGTAAATAAAGCTGCTGATTACGCTAAGAAGCTGGGTAACAAACCTGCACAGGCAGAATGGCTGGGTGTGGCTTATAACCTGAAAAAGAGCCCTAACCAGACTGATCTGTATAACTATGGATTTGCTACTTACCAGGCTGGTAACTACCTGAAGTCTGACAGCATCTTTGCTATTTACGAAGAAAAATATCCTAAGGAGATCTTCGGCCCATGGTGGAGAGCAAGAAGCATGACAGCTTACGACAGCACAGGTGAGAAAGCAGCACCTCATTATGAGAAATTCATCGAGGTAGCGAAAGCCCTGGATTCAGTAAAATACAAAGGCCAGATCGTTCAGTCTTACTTTATCCTTGCTGGTTATGCTAATGATACCAAGAAAGATAAAGATGCTGCTATTAATTATCTGACCCAGATCACTTTTATTGATCCGGCAAATGAACAGGCTCCTAAGTATATTGAAATGCTGAAGAAGTCTGCTACAAAGCCTTCAACACCACAGAGCAAACCTAAAAGCGGTGGTAACGCCAATAGCTCGGGTGGAGCGAAGTAGCGATAAATACTATCAGGTATAAACGATAATAAAAAGAGGTCGTCTCCGGTAAGGGACGACCTCTTTTATTTATAACCAACGTGTAGAGAGACTAATGTGCGTATTACATCCAGCGGCTCATGAATTTTTTAAAATCTTCCTTGTATTGATCGCCGATCTGGATATGGGTTTCCCCGATCTGTAAAGCCGTTTTGGTAACAGAAGTGATCTTGTCGAGAGAAACGATAAATGAGCGATGTACACGCATAAAAAGACGGGACGGAAGTTTTTCTTCCAGTGCTTTCATCGTACTGAGCGACAGGATAGGGCGGCTTTCTCCTGCCAAGTGCACTTTTACATAATCTTTCAGCGACTCTATATAAACGATGTCTGCGAAAGCAATTTTTACCCAGTGTTGTTCCACTTTTAAAAAGAGATAGTCCTCCTCTTCATTTGCCACTGCCGCATTGGAGGTATTTTCATTTATCAACGATATATAGCTGCGGGCCTTGCCTGCTGCACGAAGAAATTCTTCATAGTTAAAAGGCTTTAGCAGGTAATCAAGGGCGTCTACTTTATAACCTTCCAGTGCAAAATGATTGTATGCTGTAGTAAAGATCACCCTGGGCGCTTTGGTTTGCCTGCTTAGCAGTTTAGCCAGCTCCATCCCATTTAGCTCAGGCATCTGGATGTCTAAGAACAGCAGATCGGGGTTGTAGGTGTCAATGCCCTTTAATGCTTCTATGGCACTGGAGTAACTGGCCACCAGGTTCAGAAAAGGGGTCTGTTCTATAAAGCGGCATATCAGGTTTAATGCCAACGGTTCATCGTCTATGGCAATGCAGGTAAGTGTCATATCAGATCCAGTTCAAGGTGTACATGATAATGATTGTCGGCGGTAAGCCCGTGCTGCAACTGGTAATGGTCCGGATATAACAGGTTCAAACGGCGGCGGGTGTTGGTAAGACCAATACCTCCATCGTCTATTTTTTCATTGGTGATTTCAAACACATTATTGGTTGCATCTAAGATCAGTTTCTTGTCCTGCTGTTGTATGCGGATAATAATAGCTCCCTTTTCTGTGGCGCTGATGCCATGTTTAAAAGCATTTTCAACAAAGGGCAGCAACAGCATAGGCGCTATGGTATGATCGTTCAGTAATTCGGGCGTATCCAGCTCAACAGTAATATTCTTATTTACGCGAAGCTTCATTAATTCGATGTAGTCTTTTACAAATCGGATCTCATTACTGAGCAGGGTAGTGTCGTTCTGTGTTTCATACAGCAGGTAACGCATCATCCACGACAGCTTGTGCAGGGCTTGCCGGGAGGTGTCTATATCAATGAAGGTGAGTGAGTAGATATTGTTCAGCGTATTGAAAAAGAAGTGCGGATGGATCTGGGCTTTTAAAAACGAAAGTTCGGATGATACCTGTTGCTGCTGCAATTGCTGATGCTTCTGCAGATCATTTTGCCAGCTTTGAATAGCAGTAACGGTGGTACTGATACCCATTACCAGTAATAAGGTCAACAGCATAAAAATATCAAAGTCACCTTTACGTCTGCGGGTAATGCCAAATAGTTCATCCATTAAGCGGGGCAGATCTGTCCAGCGGTTTACCTGCAGGTTCAGGAACATGGCCGCAATTACTATAGCCAGTATTACAGCAATGAACGTAATTGTTTTATGTTGTAATAATAACCTGGGAGTAATGATATACGCGTTTAGGTAAAACAGGCCTATTAGCAATGCGTAGTGGAACATTTGTTTGATCCAGAATTCTTTTGGCAATACTACATCCCAGGTTAAAGGAGTATAGGTGAGTAGCACAAAGCCCAGCAGGGCCCATAATAATACGTGCACTAAGATGGATATGTATGTCCGTTTCGGGTTCATGTTTTAACCGCTATATTTGCAATATTACTTACATCAGCAAAGGCTGCATGCCTATAATCAGTAAAAAGCTGCCAGCAAACGATAAAGGTAGTTTTTTGGCAGATAAACCCCTTTGCTGCTCTTCACGGGTCATCACCACAGGTTTAACGGTTACAAAACGGGGTTTGTCGGTTGTTACCGCCCCCAGGTCTGTTTTGGCATTTTGAATGCTTTATCCCTCTGTTCCTTTGTGTAGCAATCCCGGTTAACCCGGCTTACTAACAAATTTTTTACGACTAATATGAGGAAGTATAATTATGGCGCTGGTTCCCTGTTACCGGTAGTTGCTTTACTGCTGTTAAGCTCCTGCGGCAACTCCGGTAGCAACCAGTCTAAGCAGGGCCAGCCTGCTATGGGGCCTAAAAGCTATGCCGTTAAAACAATAGCTCCTGAAAAAGTTACTTTGTATACCGATTATCCCGCTACTATAGAGGGTGAGCAGGAAGTGGAGATCCGCCCCAAGATAGATGGCTATGTAGAAAAGATCTATGTAGATGAAGGAGCCACTGTTACAAAAGGACAGGTATTGTTCCGCATTTTCAGCCCGCAATATCAACAGGAGCTGCGTACAGCAGAAGCAGGTATCAAAACTGCAGAGGCTGATGTAAGCACTGCGGAGATGAATGTAAACAAGGTGCGTCCGCTGGTTGAAAAAGATATCATCAGCAAGTACGAACTGGAATCAGCAGAGTACACCCTGCAAAGTAAAAAGGCTGCACTGGCACAGGCGCAGGCTACCCTGGCCAATGCGCGTGCTAATGTAGGCTATACAGTTATCACCAGCCCGGTGAATGGTGTAATAGGCACCCTGCCTAACAAAGTAGGTAGCCTGGTAAGCAGCACCAGCACTAATCCGCTTACTACCGTTGCTTCCTCCGGCAATATGTATGCCTACTTTGCATTGAACGAAAAACAATTACTGGATCTGTCGCGCAATTATAAAGGCAGCACTTTGCAACAAAAGCTGAAGCAGATGCCTGCTGTGTATTTGTTATTGTCAGACGGATCTTTATATACTGAAAAAGGGAAGGTGGAAACAGCCAGTGGCTTCGTTACTACCGAAACAGGCTCCAGCAACCTGCGTGCTACTTTTCCTAACCCACTGGGCATTTTAAAAAGCGGCAACAGCAGCAACGTTCGTATTCCCCGTACAATTGACAGCGCATTGGTAATACCGCAAAGCGCTACTTACGATCTGCAGGGTAAACGGTTTGTGTATGTGTTAAGCAAAGACAGCACAGTGAAGAATACTGCTATTACTGTATCTGCAACACCCGATGGACAATCATTTGTAGTAGAAAGCGGTTTGCAGCAGGGCGACATCGTAGTAACAGAAGGTACTTCTGAGCTAAAGGACGGAGTAAAAATAGCTCCGAAGCATTGACCGGCAACCCTAATTAATCATCAACAACAAGTGTATGTTAAAGACATTTATTGAGAGACCGGTATTATCTACCGTGATCTCAGTACTGATAGTGATATTGGGTATCCTGGGATTGGTATCGTTGCCTATTGCCCAGTACCCGGATATTGCACCTCCTTCTGTAACTGTATCGGCCAACTATACCGGTGCTAATGCCGATGTGGTGCTGAACTCTGTGATCGTTCCCCTGGAAGAACAGATCAATGGTGTGGAGAACATGACCTATATGACCTCTTCTGCCACCAACGAAGGTACCGCCTCTATTACCGTTAACTTTAAAGTGGGGGCTGATGCTGACCTGGCAGCGGTAAACGTACAGAACCGTGTATCACGCGCCAACAGCCTGTTGCCCGCCGAGGTTACAAAAGCAGGTGTTACAGTAACTAAAAAGCAAAGCAGTAACCTGCTCATTTTTGCATTGTACAGCGACGACAGTACGTACGATCAGACCTTTTTGCAGAACTATGCCGCCATTAACCTGGTACCCAAGATAAAAAGGGTTACCGGTGTAGGTGATGCCTCCGTGTTTGGCTCACGCGATTACTCTATGCGTATATGGCTAAAACCCGATGTAATGGCCATTTATGGATTGGAGCCTGCAGATGTTACTACTGCGCTGGATGAGCAGAATATAGAAGCTGCACCCGGTAAAGTAGGTGAGAACAGCAACCAGAGTTTCCAGTACGTAATGAAATATACAGGTCGTTTAAAAACAGTAACGGATTTTGAGAATATTATCGTTAAGTCATTAGGCAAGGGACAACAACTGTTATTAAAAGATGTGGCGCGTATAGAACTGGGAGCGCAAAGTTATTCGCAATACAACCTGGCCAATGGCAAGCCGGCATCGGGTGTGGCTGTTACGCAAACAGCAGGTTCTAATGCACAGGAAGTAATTGATGGTACCAAAGCTGTACTGGAAGAAGCTGCCAAATCATTTCCCAAAGGCATTCATTATGTAAACCTGGTGGATGTAAACAACTTTCTTGATGCTTCTATTGAAAAAGTATTGAGTACGCTGCTGGAAGCATTTGTACTGGTATTTATTGTGGTGTTTATTTTCCTGCAGGATTTCCGCTCAACGCTTATACCCGCCATTGCTGTGCCGGTGGCTATTGTAGGTACCTTCTTTTTCCTGAACCTGTTTGGCTTTACCATTAACCTGCTGACCTTGTTTGCACTGGTACTGGCCATTGGTATAGTGGTAGATGATGCCATTGTGGTGGTGGAGGCGGTACACGCCAAGCTGGATGAAGGATATACCTCTGCCCGGCAGGCTTCTATAGATGCGATGGGTGAGATCAGCGGTGCTATTATATCCATTACACTGGTAATGTCGGCGGTATTTTTACCGGTTACTTTCATTACCGGTTCTGCAGGTGTATTCTATAAACAGTTTGGTATTACACTGGCTATTGCCATCCTGTTATCGGCTGTTAACGCCCTTACACTTAGCCCTGCATTAAGTGCCCTGTTCTTAAAGCCACATGCAGACAGGCCAAAGAGAACTTATTTGCAACGTTTTTATACTGCGTTCAATACTTCGTTTACTGCGTTGACCAATAAGTATAAAAAAGCAGTTCAGTTCTTTGCCGTGCGCAGATGGATGGCACTGGCTGTTATAGTAGTATTTGCCGGCGGCTTTTATTACCTCATAAAAACAACGCCTTCGTCCTTTGTACCGAACGAAGATACCGGTACTATCTTTTCCAGCATCAGCCTGCCGCCTGCTTCTTCTTTGGAGCGCAGCGACAGTGTATCTAAAAGAGTGGACTCCATTGTTAAAACCATACCTGCCGTACGCAACACCATGCAAATAGTTGGGCAAAACTTTATAGCTGGTAGCGGCAGCGCCTACAGTATGGTAATTATGGAACTGAAACCCTGGAAGGAGCGTACTAAAAAAGGGGAGAGTGTAAATGAGATCATCCAGCAACTGTTTGCGAAAACAGCCGGAATAAAAGATGCCTCTATCATCTTCTTTGCGCCGCCTACTATACAGGGTTTTGGATCAAGTGGCGGATTCGAATTCCAGTTGCAGGATAAAGGCGGGCACACTACTGAGGAGTTTTATAAAGTAGGTACTGCGTTTTTAGAAGCATTGAGTAAACGCAAAGAAATTCAGTATGCTTCTACTTCCTTTAACCCCAACTTTCCACAATTGCAGTTAACTGTAAATGTAGCCAAGTGTAAGGAAGCCGGTATTTCTCCGAGCTCGGTATTGAATGTGATGCAGGGTTTCTATGGCGGATCGTATGTATCGAACTTTAACCAGTTTGGTAAACAATACCGTGTCATTATACAGGCCGATAAGAACTATCGTGCCACAGAGGCGACGCTTAATAATGTGAAAGTAAAAACAGGATCGGGCACTATGGCGCCTATTACTGAGTTCATCTCATTAAAACGCGTGTATGGTCCGGAAAGCATTTCGCGCTTTAACCTGTTTACCTCTATCTCCGTACAGGGATCGCCCAATAGTGGCTATAGTTCCGGTGATGCTATTAAAGTGATACAGGAAGTAGCAGCGGAAACCCTGCCTGCGGGTTATGGTTACGAGTTCTCAGGCATTACCCGTGAAGAGCTTACTACAGGAAGCCAGTCTGTATATGTGTTTTTGCTGTGTCTCATATTTGTGTACTTCCTGTTAAGTGCACAGTATGAAAGCTATCTGCTTCCCTTCGCGGTAATATTATCACTACCGATAGGTCTGTGCGGCACCTTCCTGTTTGATAAGATGATGGGCATTGACAACAATATTTACACGCAGGTATCGCTGATCATGCTGATAGGGCTGCTTGCAAAGAATGCCATCCTGATAGTAGAGTTTGCCTTGCAGCGCAGGAAAAAAGGATTGCCCATTCTGCAGGCTGCTATAGAAGGGGCAGAAGCCAGGTTGCGACCTATATTAATGACCTCGCTGGCTTTCATATTCGGTTTATTACCGCTGATGTTTGCATCGGGTGCAGGAGCGGTAGGCAATAAAAGCATTGGTACCGGTGCCGTAGGTGGCATGCTGGTAGGAACACTGTTTGGGTTACTGGTAATACCGGCCCTGTTTGTAATGTTCCAGCGTTTGCAGGAAAAAATTGGTTCAAAAAAATACGACTCACATGAACAACAGATATAAACAATATTTACTGGCATTGATCGTGGCCGTTGTAGGTTTCTCGTGTAAGGTTACGCATAGTTACCAGCGGCCCAACGATCTGCCGGTTGCTGCTACCTACAGGGGAAGCAGCAGTACAGATTCTGCTACTATAGCTGATCTGCCCTGGAAACAACTGTTTACCGATACGGCATTGCAGAAACTGATACAGCAGGGGCTGGATAGTAATCTTGATCTGAAAGTGGCGGTAGCGCGCATAAAGGCTGCTGACGCAAATCTGCGTCAGAGTAAGGCTGCTTTTTTGCCCAGCCTTACTGCAGATGCAGATTATACCCGCTCAAAATCGTCCTCCGCACAGTTGAGGTCGTTCGGTGCAGGAACTACCACCTCCATCCCCACTGTTAATACCTATGCATTAACAGCCTCTACCAGTTGGGAAGCAGATATCTGGGGCAAACTGAAAAGCACTAAGAAATCGTATGTCGCTGCATTGTTGCAAAGCGAGGCTTATAGAAGAGCGGTGCAGACACAACTGATAGCAGATATTGCTACTAACTATTATGCACTGATGGCATACGATAAGCAACTGGAAATTACCCGGCAAACCATTGAGATCCGTAAAAAGGATATCAGTACGGTAAAGGAATTGAAAACTGCTGCTAAGGTTACCGGAGCGGACGTGGTAACGAGTGAGGCCAACCTGTATTCGGCAGAAGTATCGGTTCCGGATATTGTGCAAAATATCCGGGTAACTGAGAATGCCATTGCCCTGTTGCTAGGCCAGGTGCCGGATACAATAATGCGTAGCAAACTGGACGACCAGGCAGCATTGACCCAATTGCAGACCGGCGTTCCGGTACAATTGCTCAGTAACCGTCCAGATGTGCAGCAGGCAGAGTACAACCTGGTAAATAAGTTTGAGTTGACGAATGTGGCCCGCACTTACTTTTATCCATCATTGACCATCACGGCTACCGGTGGGTGGGCTACAGCCAATACATTAAAAGGCTTTTTTGACGGTACTTTTTATGGTAGCCTGGTAGGCGGGTTAACACAACCTATTTTTAACCAGGGCTTAAATAAACAACGTTTAAAAGTAGCGGCTGCCAACCAGGAAGAGGCATTGTATTCCTTTAAGACTACGATACTTACGGCGTACCAGGAAGTTGCCAATGCTCTGTCATCATACCAGACAGCCGCCAGCAAAACAGAAGCCCGTTCCTTACAGCTGCAATCGTTAAACAAAGCAGTGGATTATTCCAAAGAGCTGTTGAAATTCACTTCTGCCACCAACTATACTGATGTGCTTACCGCAGAAACCAATTTGCTAACCGCCCAGCTAAATGGCGTTAGTGACAAACTGCAACAGTTGCAGGCTGTTGTTTCCCTGTACCGTGCATTGGGTGGGGGATGGAAATAAGACATTAGCAGGAACAGGCAGACAGGATCACTGGCTGTATATAAACCGGTATATATGCAATTAAAATAGCATTAATTAATTCCCTGATAACATCCCCGTTGCAGCTTGCCGGGGATGTATTATTTTATTGATTATGACGTTTAAACTTGTAATTTGCGCGCGCTATCTTATTTTTGCCCTTAAACTAAACGGGATTTATGATCATGTACCTTTTACAGGCGTCTGCCGTATCTCCAAGTCCTGACAGTTCCTATTGGTACTTCCCTATTGCTCTGCAACTGATCTTTGCTATAGGATTTATAGCAACTATGATGGGCGTCACACATCTTCTGGGGCCCAAACGTAAAACTTCTGATAAATTAGAGACCTTTGCCAGTGGTATCGCTTCTCATGGTGATGCACGTCAGCCAATGGCCATTAAGTACTTCCTGGTGGCTATTCTGTTCGTTTTGTTCGATGTAGAGGTTATTTTCTTCTATCCTTACGCTGTAAACTTTAAAACGCTTGGTTGGAATGGTTTTGTAGCAGTACTGATGTTTGTTGGGTTTTTCCTGGCCGGCTTTATATACATTATTAAGAAAGGTGCGTTACAGTGGGAAGAATAGTCAAAATATGCGAATTTGAAAATGTGTAGAATGAAGAACCCTTATTGATTACGATTGTTACGAGAGAAGGGTGATTGCTGAGATGATTTTCAAATTTTCAAATCTTCAAATTTTCAAATCAGAATTATGGCACGTCCGGTTCAATATAATATTTACGGTAAAACCGATGTAAAGCTGGTAAAAGAAGGTCCCGAAGGCTATATAGGTGAGGGTTTCTTTACCACATCATTGGATAAGGTGGTTGGTTTGGCCCGCAAAAACTCTTTGTGGCCTTTACCTTTTGCCACTTCCTGCTGCGGTATTGAGTTTATGGCTACTATGGCCTCCACATACGATCTGGCGCGTTTTGGTTCAGAACGCGTAGGATTCTCCCCACGCCAGTGCGACCTGCTGATGGTGATGGGAACCATTGCTAAAAAAATGGGACCCGTGGTAAAACAGGTTTACCTGCAGATGGCGGAGCCCCGTTGGGTAATGGCAGTAGGTGCCTGCGCTTCCAGCGGCGGTATTTTCGATACTTACAGTGTGTTACAGGGTATTGACCAGGTAATACCGGTGGATGTATATGTGCCGGGTTGCCCTCCGCGTCCTGAAGCTATTATTGATGGCTTATTGCGCATACAGGACCTGGTAGGAAAGGAAAGCCTGCGCAGAAGAACCGGCGAAAGATATAAGGAACTGTTAGGTAGCTACGGAATTCAATAACACAATGTGCGAATTTGAAAATGTGCAAATATGCAAATGCAATGCACTTATTTTCAAATTGCGAAATTTTCAAATTGGAACATGGCTTTAACGAACGAATATATTCAACAACGGCTCATCGCTAAGTTTGGCGAGCAGGTAAGCGGTTTTACAGAACCATATGGTATGCTCACTTTTGAAGCACCCAAGGAGCTTAACCTGAAAGTGCTGCAGTTTCTGTATGATGACGAGGAACTGAAATTCCGTTTCATGACCGATCTGCAAGCTGTGCATTATCCTGATAATGCCGGCAGGGAACTGGCTGTTGTATATCACCTGCACAACCTGGTAGATAATGCCCGCATTCGTTTTAAAGTATTTACCGGTGTAGAGCAGCCTGATGTATTCAGCGCTACAGCGTTGTTTTCGGCTGCTAACTGGATGGAGCGTGAAACGTATGATTTCTTCGGAGTGAACTTCGTAGGACATCCAAACCTGAAACGTATTCTGAACGTGGATGAAATGGATTACTTCCCGATGCGTAAAGAATTTCCGCTGGAAGACCAGACCCGTATTGATAAAGATGATGAGATGTTTGGAAGGGGCGGCCCTTTTAATGGATAAATGTTCAAATGTGCAGATCTGATATTGTGCGAATGAGTTGAAGTACAGGTGAGCGATAAAATGGAAGCATTGAATTACTACTCACCATTGACTATTCACTAACAAAACTAATAAGACAGCAATGTCTGACGTAATACAACACCAACATATTAAGTTACCGGAAGGGTCTATAGAGAAGCAAACTACTACGCTGAACTTAGGACCTACCCACCCGGCTACACACGGCGTATTTCAGAATATCCTGGAACTGGATGGGGAACGTATCATCTCTTCTGAACAAACAGTAGGATACATTCACCGTGCTTTTGAAAAGCTGGCTGAAAGAAGGCCCCTGTACCAGATCACCCCGCTTACAGACAGGCTCAACTATTGCTCATCACCCATCAATAACATGGGCTGGCATATGACCTGCGAAAAGCTGCTGGGAATTCAAACGCCCAAACGTGTTGACTACCTGCGTATCATCATCATGGAGCTGGCGCGTATTACTGACCACCTGATCTGTAACTCCATTGTGGGTGTGGATAGTGGTGCTTACACAGGCTTCCTGTATGTAATGCAGTACCGTGAGCTGGTGTATGAGATCTATGAAGAGATCTGCGGTTCACGTCTTACCACAAACATTGGTCGTATTGGTGGTTTTGAAAGAAATTTCAATGCTACTGCCTTCAATAAACTGGAGAAATTCCTTGCTGAATATCCTGCAGTACTGAAAGAGTTTGAAAACCTGTTCACCCGCAACCGCATCTTCATGGAGCGTACCATTGGTGCCGGTCCTATCAGTGCTGAGCGTGCGTTGAACTATGGTTTTACTGGTCCTAACCTGAGAGCTGCCGGCGTTGATTACGATGTACGCGTGCACACGCCTTATTGTAGCTATGAAGACTTTCAGTTTGATGTACCTGTAGGTTCTACCGGTGATTGTTATGATCGCTTCCTGGTACGTAACCAGGAAATGTGGCAGTCACTGAGCATTATTGAACAGGCTTACCGCAAGGTACAGGAGTTCAAAGGTGCAGACGCCGAGGTTTATCATGCAAATGTTCCTGAGTATTACCTGCCTAAAAAAGAGGATGTATATACCAAGATGGAAGCGCTGATCTGGCACTTCAAGATCATCATGGGCGAAACAAAAATACCTGCAGGTGAAGTATATCATTCCGTAGAAGGTGCTAACGGAGAGTTAGGCTTCTACATGATCAGCGATGGCGGACGTACTCCATACCGTTTGCATTTCCGTCGTCCCTGCTTTATTTATTACCAGGCATACGAAGAGCTGACGAAGAATGCCATGTTGAGTGATGCCGTAATTGTAATGAGTAGTTTGAACCTGATTGCAGGAGAGCTGGATGCTTAATTAATTTGAGATTTGAAAATGGGATAATTTGAAAATTCCTGCTTTCAGATTTTCAACGCTATAAAGAAGCTGATTTGAAAAGGAGAGAATAACATGCGACCGCTGATATTGAAGCGGTGTGCATTTTCAAATTTTCAAATTCACAAATTTTCAAATTGTATATGGTGAAATTTTCTGACGAAAAACTGGCTAAGGTAAACGAGATTATTGCACGGTACCCACAGGGTAAACAAAAGAGTGCCCTGATACCTGTGCTGCACCTTGCCCAGCAGGAATTTGGCGGCTGGCTGAGTTCCGAAACAATGGATTATGTAGCATCATTGCTGCAACTGGAGTCGATTGAAGTATACGAGGTGGCTACGTTTTACTCCATGTACAATCTGAAACCCGTTGGCACTTACCTGTTCGAGGTTTGCCAGACCGGTCCCTGCATGTTACGCGGAAGCGACGACATTATAAAATACATCGGGGAGAAGCTGGGTATTAAACCCGGTGAAACTACCTCAGATGGTATGTTCACATTAAAAACAGTAGAGTGTTTAGGTGCCTGTGGTTATGCCCCTATGATGCAGGTTGGTAAATTTTACAAAGAGCATCTTACCCGCGAGAAAGTGGATCTGTTAATTGAAGAATACCGTAGAAACGCACAGGCATTGAATTAGTCAGTACAGATTAATCATTGCTTATGAAATATACAACAATTGGTTCTTTGATGATGGGGCTGTGCCTGGTATGGGCCTGTAATAATACAGAAACCAACAGTACTACACAGCCTGATGACAGTACAGGTACTAACAGAACAGCAGATTCTGCTATGAAAACACCTGTAGCACCAATGGTGCTGGCCGAGTATTCAGGCAAACTGCCTTGTGCAGATTGTATGGAGATCGCTGTAACACTTAACCTGTTCAGTGACTCTTCTTTCAGAAGGACCAGTGTGTACATGGGAAAATCATCTGACCAGTTCAGTGATACCGGTAAATGGATGTTGCATGGCGATACCCTGCACCTGAACTATAACGGTCAGAACAATTGGTATATCAAAAATGATTCCGGGCTTGTGCAGCTTGATATGAGTAAGAAACGCATCACCGGGAAATTTGCTGATAAGTACGTATTGAAGAAAACAAATTAATACAATGTGCGAATCTGAAAATGCGCTGGTGTGCAAAGGAGATCCTGAAGTAGCGTGATTTACATTTTCAGATTTTCAAATTGAGAAATTTTCAAATTGAATAATGGGTAGGAAAGTTTTATTAGACAAAGCGCATATTGAAGGCATACGTTATTACGACGTATACCGCAAGAATGGTGGCTATTCAGCGGCTGAAAAAGCGCTGAAGACAATGAGTCCTGACCAGGTTACAGAAGAAGTGAAGAAGAGCGGCCTTCGTGGTCGTGGTGGTGCCGGTTTTCCTACCGGTATGAAATGGAGCTTTCTTGCAAAACCTGAAGGCGTGCCCCGTTACCTGGTATGCAATGCAGACGAATCAGAGCCCGGTACCTTTAAGGACCGCTACCTGATGGAGTTTATGCCGCATTTGCTGGTAGAAGGTCTGCTGATCTCTTCCTTTGCCCTTGGTTCAAACAAAACATTTATTTATATCCGTGGCGAATATGCCTGGATCGTAGATATTCTTGAGGAGGCTATAGCCGAAGCCCGTAACAACGGCTGGCTGGGCCAGAACATCCAGGGTACCGGCTTTAACCTTGACATCTATGTACAACGTGGTGCCGGTGCTTATATCTGTGGTGAAGAAACTGCGCTGCTTGAAAGCCTGGAAGGTAAAAGAGGTAACCCCCGTATTAAGCCACCATTCCCGGCTGTAAAAGGTTTGTGGGATTGTCCTACGGTGGTGAATAACGTAGAAACGCTGGCGGCTGTAGTGCCCATCATTAACCTCGGTGGTGATGAGTATGTGAAGATCGGTGCTGGTAAATCTACAGGTACCAAATTGATCTCTGCCTGTGGTAATATCAATAAGCCCGGTGTGTACGAGATCGATATGACCTGTTCAGTAGAAGAGTTTATTTACAGCGATGAATATTGTGGTGGTATCCCCAATGGAAAAAAGCTGAAAGCCTGTATTCCCGGTGGTAGCTCCGTTCCCATTTTGCCTGCTAACCTGTTGCTGAAAACAGCTAAAGGTGAAACACGCATGATGACTTATGAAAGCCTGGCAGACGGTGGTTTTGCTACGGGTACCATGATGGGTTCCGGTGGTTTCATTGTACTGGACGAAGACCAGTGCGTGGTACGCCACACCTTGACCCTGGCCCGCTTCTATCGTCATGAAAGCTGCGGACAATGTTCACCCTGCCGTGAAGGAACAGGCTGGATGGAAAAGATCCTGAAGAATATTGAATACGGAAAAGGTAAGATGAGCGACATCGACCTGCTGTGGGATATTCAACGTAAGATAGAAGGTAATACCATTTGCCCGCTGGGTGATGCGGCTGCATGGCCGGTAGCGGCTGCTATCCGTCACTTCCGTGATGAATTTGAATGGCATGTACGCAACCCGGAAGAAAGCCAGCACAGGAATTTTGGATTGGCACATTATGCAGATCCACGTCCTTTACCTGAAGCTGTACCCGCTTAAGGGTTTCCCGCAAAGGCGCAAAGATTCGCGGAGGCGCCATGAGGTAGTTGAATGGTGAAGGCTCTGAGCAAACAACTTGCTTGCTTATGAGTGAAAATGAACTGGCGAAAATGGTCGTGAATATTTGTTTTGATATTCACAGGAAATATGGCCCCGGGTTATTTGAAAGTGTGTACGAAGAGATCTTTACTTACGAGTGGAATAAAACAGGTATTGCGATAGCAAGACAGAAGGGAATAAGAGTGATCCATGAAGGGTTTGATATGGGAATCGAATTTATTCCTGATCTGATTGTAGGAGATAAGTTGATCATTGAATTGAAATCAGTTGAAACCCTTGCAGAGGTTCATCACAAACAGTTGCTTACTTATCTGCGGCTAACAGATATGAAGCTTGGTTTGTTGATAAACTTCAATGTGCCGTTGATCAAAAACGGTATTCACAGGGTTGTAAACAATTTATAGAGTATTCGTACCGCGTGTACCAGTTGTGCTAAGCGATACGGAATCGAATTATAAAATAAACCTTTGCGTCCTGGCGTTCCTTGGCGCCTTTGCGTGAAATATTAGTATATGGCTGAAGAAAAGAAACTATTTAAGGTAACCATAGATAACATTACCATTGAGGTAGAGCCCGGTACTTCTATTCTGAATGCTGCCCGTAAAATAGGCGGTGATGTGGCTCCTCCGGCAATGTGTTATTACAGCAAGCTGAAAGGCAGTGGTGGTAAATGCCGTACCTGCCTGGTAGAAGTTGCTGCAGGCTCTACAGCTGACCCTCGTCCTATGCCTAAACTGGTAGCCAGCTGCCGTACCAACGTAATGGATGGTATGGTAGTTAAGAACATTACCAGCGACCGCGTAGTGGATGCACGTGCGGGCGTAGTTGAATTCCTGTTGCTGAACCATCCGCTGGATTGCCCTATCTGCGACCAGGCTGGTGAGTGTCATCTGCAGGATCTGAGCTATGATCATGGTAAAGAAGGTACCCGTTATGAGTTTGGTCGCCGTACGTTTGAAAAGCATGATCTCGGTCCTTATATCCAGTTGCACATGACACGTTGCATCCTTTGCTATCGTTGTGTGTTCACTGCCGATCAGCTGACCAACAAACGTGTACACGGTGTACTGGATCGTGGCGACCATTCTGAGATCGCTACCTATATCCAGAAGTCACTGGATAATGATTTCATCGGTAACGTAATTGATGTGTGCCCTGTGGGTGCATTGACAGATAAAACATTCCGTTTCAAGAACCGTGTATGGTTCCTGGAGCCGGTAGATGCTCATTGCGAGTGTACCAAATGTAAGGGCAAGGCTACTGTTTGGTATCGCGGTGACGAAGTATTCCGTGTTACAGCGCGTAAAGATGAGTGGGGTGAAGTGGAAGACTGGATCTGTAACGAATGTCGTTTTGAAAAGAAGAAAACAAGTGATTGGGTACTTGAAGGACCTACAAAGATCAGTCGTCACTCCGTTATTTCACAGGGACATTATCTTGGTTTGAAGAAACCAAAAGAAACCCTGCCTGAAGTAATGGGCGGCAGACAGCCACGCCTGCTGATGGATATTCACAGCGTGAGCGAAGTGAACATGCCGGACGTTGATCTGTCGAAGATCGCAGGCCCGGCGCATTCGGATGATTTTAAGAAGTGAGTAGTGAATGATGAGTGAGGTTGATGTGATCTGATGATCGCAAATTGAATTCAGAAGTTTATAGTAGTGAATGTTGAACCGGCAGGAGGTACTCACCACTGACCACTCACCACTCACGAATCAGACTACATAAAACAAAGAGATGTATTCCACATTGTTAGCATTTGACTGGTTTTTACTGATCGAGAAATTGATACTCATTGTAGGTATAGTTTCTATATCGCTGGTAATTGCGATGTACGAAACATGGGCTGAGCGTAAGGTGGCTGCATTTATCCAGGATCGTCGTGGTCCTAACCGTGCGGGTCCGATGGGTTTATTGCAACCGCTGGCAGATGGTCTCAAACTGTTCATGAAAGAAGAGATCATTCCCAATAGCTCCAATCGTTTATTGTTCATTCTCGGTCCCTGCCTGGCGATGCTTACAGCAATGATGACCTCTGCTGTAATTCCCTGGGCTGGTGCACTGGATATTGCAGGAAGAACAGTAAATCTCCAGATCGCTGACATTAACATCGGGATCCTTTTTGTATTTGGTGTAGTGAGCATGGGTGTATATGGTGTGATGATCGGTGGTTGGGCTTCCAACAACAAATTCTCACTGCTGGCTGCATTGCGCGGTGCTTCACAGGTAATCTCTTACGAGTTGCCAATGGGTATGTCACTGATCGCATTGTTGCTGGTAACCGGTTCTTTAAAAATGAGTGTGATCGTTGGTCAGCAGATCGATAGCTGGTACAATGTATTATATCAGCCGCTGGGCTTCCTCATCTTCCTGATCTGTGCATTTGCTGAGTGTAACCGTACTCCGTTTGACTTATCTGAAGCTGAGAACGAATTGAACTTTGGTTACCACCAGGAATATTCTTCGATGAAGCTTGGCTTTTACCTGTTTGCTGAATACATCAACATGTTCATCAGCAGTGTAATTATGTCAACCCTGTTCTTTGGTGGTTATGATATACCATTTGTCAATGATGCTAATCTTGCGCAAAGTATTGGTGTAAACCTTACTGCGTTGCTGGAGGGCTTATCGTTGTTCATCAAAACAGGCATGTTCATCTTCCTGTTCATGTGGGTGCGCTGGACCATCCCGCGCTTCCGTTATGACCAGCTGATGAACCTTGGATGGAAAGGTCTGATTCCCTTAAGCCTTGTAAATATGGTGATTACAGCAGCTGTGGTGCTGTGGTTAAAGAAATAACGGCAAGGGATAAATAACTTGGTAAGATTAACTGATAAAAATACTTTTGCGAAACTTTAAAGCTGCCTGCTGTACAGCAGCAGCAAACGTCAGAAGAATATGCAACTATTAACGAGCAGAGCAAAACCGGTAGAGCGTAAGCCCATGACCTTTGTGGAGCGATTATACCTCTGGAATATCGCTAAGGGCATGATGATTACGCTTAAACACTTTTTTAAGAAGAAGGCCACTATCAGCTATCCTGAGCAGCAAAGGCCTTTCAGTTCTGTGTTCCGCGGTTTGCATGTATTGAACCGTGATGAAGAGGGACGTGAGCGTTGCACAGCCTGTGGGTTGTGTGCGGTAGCTTGTCCTGCCGAAGCCATCACTATGGAAGCAGCAGAACGCAAAACCGGTGAAGAGAACCTGTATCGTGAAGAAAAGTATGCGGCACGTTATGAGATCAACATGCTGCGTTGCATTTTCTGCGGATTGTGTGAAGAAGCCTGTCCTAAAGATGCTATTTATCTGAGTGAAACCTTTGCACCGGCCAACTACCAGCGTAAAGGATTTATATATGGCAAACCTGATCTGTTAATACCCAACCCGGTTGATGACCGTGAAGCTTATGAACAAGCATTGGGTAACAGGAAAAATCAGAATAAAGAACTGGCTTAACTAAACCAATCAACGAGCTGTAATGAGCATTTCTGAAATATTATTCTATTGTTTAAGTGCACTTGCATTGGGTAGTGCACTCATGGTGGTGATAAGCCGTAACCCTGTATACAGTGTACTGTGGCTCATTGTTACCTTCTTCGCAATCTCCGGTCATTATATTCTGATGAATGCCCAGTTCCTGGGTATTGTAAATATGATTGTGTACGCCGGTGCCATCATGGTACTGTTCCTGTTCGTGATAATGCTGATGAACCTTAATGCCGAAGCTGAACCAGTCAAGAACAAATGGATGAAGCTGATCGGTATTATCTCCGGTGGCTGTTTTATGCTGGTGATGGTAGCAGCTTTGAAAGGTGCAGAGAATAACGGTGCATCTGTACAGCTGATAAATGGCGACATTGGTCTTATTGAGCAGCTGGGTAAAGTATTGTTCACTGATTATGTAGTACCATTCGAGATCAGCAGTGTGTTGTTCCTGAGTGCAATGGTTGGAACAGTGGTGATCGGTAAGAAAAGCGATTAAACGCATAATGTGCAAATTTGAGAATTTGAAAATGTGCAAATGGGATACAGACGCTTTCATTTTCAAATCTTCAGATCTTCAAATTTTCAAATCAGTATTTTGTTATGAAGATTGAATATTATATCGTATTGGCTATTGCGCTGTTCTGTATTGGTGTTACCGGTGTACTGACACGCCGTAACGCTATTATCATTTTCATGTGCATAGAGCTGATGCTGAATGCTGTGAACCTGTTGCTGGTGGCATTTTCAAAAATGCATCACCTGGCAGGTGCTGCCGTTAACCCTAACGCTGGTATCGACGGGCAGCTTTTCGTATTCTTCATCATGGTGGTGGCTGCAGCCGAAGTAAGTGTGGGGCTGGCCATTATTGTAATGATGTACCGCAATACGCATTCGGTGGATATTAATTTTTTGAACAGGTTGAAACACTAAACAGCTTAGGGCCGGTACTGTATGTGCAGTATTGTGTCTGAAGGCTTACCATAGAATTATGAGCAAGTTTGTTTTTTTAGTTCCCTTATTTCCCCTGATCGGCTTTTTGATCAATGGATTGTTCAGGAAACAATTGCCAAAACCACTGCCTGGTATTATCGGTAGTGTAGCCATTCTGGCTTCTTTTGTTGTCAGTTGCTTACTCTTTAATGATGTAAGGCATGGGGTTACACACGTGGTAAACCTGTTTGACTTTATTACTGTAAAAGACTTTAGCATTCCTTTTGCCTTCCGGGTTGACCAGCTTTCTTCGCTGTTCCTGCTGGTGATCACTGGTGTTGGTTTTCTGATCCATCTGTATTCAACTGCTTATATGCATGAAGAGGATGGACCCAACTTCGCCCGTTACTTTGCTTATCTCAACCTGTTCGTATTCTCCATGTTGCTGCTGGTGATGGGTGATAACTATGTTATCATGTTCATCGGTTGGGAAGGTGTAGGTCTTTGTTCTTACCTGTTGATCGGATACTGGTTTAAAAATACTGAGTATAATAATGCCGCTAAGAAGGCTTTCATCATGAACCGTATTGGTGACGTTGGCTTTTTGCTGGCGATCTTCTGGCTTATCAACAAGCTGGGTACTGTATCTTACTTTACTCCCCAGCATACCGGTGTACTGGATCTGTTTGGTCAGTTGTCCAAAGCAGACCTTACCGGTATTACACTGTTGCTTTTTGTAGGCGCTACCGGTAAAAGTGCACAGATCCCTTTATATACCTGGTTGCCTGATGCGATGGCGGGTCCCACACCTGTGTCTGCATTGATCCATGCTGCAACGATGGTTACTGCCGGTATTTATATGATTGCCCGCAGCAACGTGTTGTACACACTGTCTCCTGTTTCACAAACTGTAGTGGCAGTTATTGGTCTTGCAACTGCTATCCTTGCTGCTACTATTGCATTGAAACAGAACGATATTAAAAAAGTGCTGGCTTATTCAACCGTGAGCCAGCTAGGTTATATGTTCCTTGGTTTGGGCGTAGGTGCTTATACCGGCGCTGTATTCCATGTAATGACACATGCTTTCTTCAAGGCCCTGTTGTTCCTTGGTGCTGGTTCTGTAATTCATGCTATGCATCATGAGCAGGATATCCGCAAAATGGGCGGATTGAGAAAGTACTTGCCAATTACACATATTACATTCCTGGTAGGCTGTATTGCTATTGCCGGTATTCCTCCGTTCAGCGGTTTCTTTTCAAAAGATGAGATCCTGGGCGCAGCTTACGGCGTAAGTCCTGTTTACTGGGCTGTAGGTGTTATTGGTGCTATTATGACGGCTTTCTATATGTTCCGCCTGTATGCTACTACCTTCCTGGGCAAATTCAGGGGTACGCATGAGCAGGAACATCATCTGCACGAAAGTCCTGCCAGCATGACGATCCCGCTGATCGTTCTGGCTATCCTGGCTGCCGGCAGTGGTTTCTTTGGTGTGCCTGAGGTATTGGGCGGTCACCACCAGTTAGAGCATTTCCTGTCTCCCATCTTTGCCGTTTCTGAAAAACTGAAAGCAGAGCATCATGTGGAGCATAGTACTGAATATGTGTTGATGGGGATTTCTGTAGCGGTAGCATTGATCGCTGCATTTGTGGCGCTGCTGCGTTTCAGCAAAAAGCCTGATCTGCAGGATGCATCCGGTTTTGGAAAAGTGCTGGAAAACAAATGGTATGTGGACGAGTTCTACAATGCTGTTGTTGTAAAACCTCTGAATGGCCTGGCAAAACTGCTGAATACATTTATTGAAAGAGACCTGATTGATTGGGTGGTGAATGGAATAGGTCGCCTGGTTAATTACTTCAGTCGCCAGGTGCGCCTGTTGCAAAGTGGCCAGGTAGGTAGTTATGTACTGCTGATGGTACTGAGCATGGTGATATTTTTTGTAATTCAGTTTTTTGTTAAGAAGTAACTGGTAAGCAGTTGCTGGTTCCTATTTCTAATTTAGTATTTCAAACTTCGTATGATACCTGTTCTGTTAATAGTTGTCCCGTTACTGAGTGGATTGGCAACTTTCTTCCTGAAAGGAGAAAACGATGCTAAACGCTGGGCCGTGTTATCTTCTGTCATTACACTGGTAATATCCTTACTGGGTTTGTGTGCGCTGAAGAGCCCCGTTGATCTGCATGCCGATATTCCCTGGTTGCCAATGATAGGCAGCAGCTTTGCTGTTGGTCTCGATGGTATGGGGCAGGTGCTTTGCCTGTTAACTGCTATTGCCTTCCCGGTAATTTTTATTGCTACGTACAATGCCTCCTATAAAAATGGCAACAGGTTCTATGCATTGATGCTCCTGGCCCAGGCTGGTTTAATGGGTGTGTTTGTAGCAATGGACGCGCTGGTGTTTTACTTCTTCTGGGAGCTGGCACTTATCCCTGCTTACTTCCTGTGTTCTACCTGGGGTGGCGACAGACGTATTGCAGTTACATTTAAGTTCTTCATTTATACATTCGTTGGTTCGCTGTGTATGCTTATCGGTATTTTATACGTATATGGGCACACAGCTGATCATTCTTTTGCATTGGAATCATTTTACAATGTAAAATTTGAGAATGGAGGCCCTGGCCCGGCATGGTTGTTCTGGGCTTTCTTTATTGCCTTTGCTATCAAGATGCCGATCTTCCCTTTCCATACATGGCAGCCGGATACCTACGAACAATCGCCCACTGCTACCACGATGGTGCTGAGTGGTGTGATGGTAAAGATGGGTATTTTCGGTGTTATCCGCTGGCTGGTGCCGGTATTGCCACTGGCAAGCTGGGCATGGGGCGATACTGTAGCTGTACTGAGCGTAGTAGGTATGGTGTATGCCTCCTTACTGGCCATGCAGCAGGATGATCTGAAACGACTGATCGCTTATTCATCTATTGCTCACATGGGTTTAATGTGCCTGGCGGTATTTGTTGCTTCACAGGCAGGCATTCAGGGAGTAATGATCCAGATGTTCAACCACGGTATCAACATCATTGCGATGTGGATAGTGGTAGAGCTGATAGAGCGTCAACTGGGAACACGTAAAATGTCTGAGTTGGGAGGCCTTGCACAGAAAGCACCGGTACTGGCTATCCTGCTGGTAATTGTAGCCCTGGCTAATGTGGCATTACCATTGACCAATGCGTTTGTAGGTGAGTTCCTGATGTTCAGCGGTGTATTTGTATCCAACGTTTCCCGTTACAATTACATTTTTACAGCAGTAGGCGCTATCAGCATTATCCTTTCTGCAGTGTACACGCTAAACATGATCCAGAAAGTGTTTTATGGTAACACCAATACACTCACTGCCGGTGCACGTGATATTAAGTTGAACGAGAAACTGGTACTGGCTGTACTGGTAGTGGTGATCATCGCTGTAGGCGTATATCCTAAAACCATGCTGGAAATAACCCAGTCAACGGTTGATACGATCTTTTCAAAAATGTGGATTAAACATCCGTAAGCGCACAAGGGCTTGCGAATAGAATATTTTCAAAAGAAAGCATAGAATTCAAATTCAGTTATGAATGCAATTGTAATATCGGCCGTATGGGGAGTGGTGATGATGTTCAGCGGACTGTTCAGTAAAAGCAATACTGTAATACGGACCATCGCAATATTGGGAATTTCGTTATTGCTGGTTACCAACCTGCTTGAAATGAATGGCACCCAACTGTTCCACATTAACACCAAAGGCATGCTGTCTTTCGACAGCTTTGGACTATTGTTCAATACAATTGCTTTCATCAGTACTTTGGTTTTCTTCCTGCTGTCAGGTCGTGATATAGAAAATGTAGGTGTAAACCTGGCTGAATATTATGCTTTGATCTTCTTTATCAGTTGCGGTATTGCTATCTCTACTTCATTTGACACCCTGCTGATGTTGTTCCTTGGTATTGAGATCATTTCTATTCCCCTGTATATTTTAACCGGTAGTGATAAACGTAACCTGAAAAGCAACGAGGCTTCCCTGAAATACTTCCTGATGGGATCTTTTTCAACCGGCCTGATGCTGATGGGGATTACATTGATCTATGGCGCTAAAGGCAGCTTCAATATCGACATCGTTGCTGCTGGTTCCGGGGCATTGACTCCCATGATGGGCGCTGGTTTATTACTCCTGATGTTCTCCATGGCATTCAAAGTATCTGCTGCTCCTTTCCATTTCTGGACGCCTGATGTATATGATGGTGCACCCACGGTGTTCACCTCTTTCATGGCTACCATTGTAAAAGGTGCTGTATTTATCGCATTCATCCGTTTATTCCAGGGTGCTTTTGGCGAAGCTCACGCACAATGGAAACTGATCATTGCCGTGATCACCGCAGCTACGCTGATCATCGGTAATATTACAGCTGTGTTTCAGCAAAGTGTTAAAAGAATGCTGGCTTACTCCAGTATTGCACAGGCTGGCTTTATGCTGTTCAGCCTGGTGGCAATGAATGGCATTTCACAGGAAGGGCTCATCTTCTACACGGCAGCTTATAGTCTCGCTACTATTGGCGTGTTTGCTATCCTCATCAGGATGAAGGACTATACTTTCGAAGGTTTCAACGGGCTGGCAAAACATCATCCTTTGCTGGCTGCTACCAATACCATCTTCCTATTGTCTCTGGCCGGTATTCCTGCAACAGCAGGCTTTATGGCTAAATTCTACATGTTATCGGCAGCTATTGCCTCCGGTGATGTAATGTGGCTGGTGATCATCGCTATCATCTGCGCAGCTATCAGTGCGTACTATTATTTCCGTGTAATACAGGCAATGTATTTCAAAGACGGTGAGCCTCAGACAATCGCTACCACTTCCGGATATAAAGGTCTGCTGGTAATACTGGCTGCTGTAATTATCCTGTTGGGCATTTTCCCGCAGATCCTGATCAATAGATTGTATTTGCTGTTCTAATACAGTTATAGGTAATAAGTTATAGGTTGTAAGTTCAAAGCATCAGCGAAAAACTTAAAACTTATTACTTATAACTTACAACTTCCCATGGTCACGTAATATTTGCTACCTTAGTGAGACATACTATTATATGACTTTCCGGGACACCTTTTCCCTTGCTTTTCGCACCATCAGGAGTAATAAACTGCGCACCGGTATTACAGTTACCATTATTGCGCTGGGTATCACTGCGTTAGTAGGGATCAATACTGCCATTGAAGCTATTCAGCAAAAGTTTCTCGAAAGCTTTTCTTCTATGGGAGCAATGGGCTTTACCATTCGCTACAAGGAACCCCGTCGTGTTTTTGGAAATGGCGGTGGTGATCTGAAAAAAGAAAAGAAAGGTCAGCGGAAAGAAAAGAAATCCAACCAGGGTAAGCCTATTACCAAGCAACAGGCCGAGACATTCAAAGCGAATTTCCATTTTCCTTCATTGGTAACCCTCAATCTGTTTGGGGTACGCGATGGAATTGTGGCCGTTGGCAGTAAAAAGACAAGCCCGAACGTATGGGTAATGGGGGGTGATGAAAATTATCTTGAGCTCAATGGGTTTAATATCAGGTATGGCCGTAACCTGAATGTGCTGGATGTACAGAGCGGCCGCAATGTGTGCCTGATCGGTAAAGATGTGGCTGTAAAATTCTTTGGTGAGAACCTGGAAACACCGGTAGATAAGATCATTAAAGTAAATAATATCCCCTTCCGTGTAATCGGAACATTGGAGCCCAAGGGATCTACTTTCGGGCGAAGCCTTGATAATGTTGTGATCACTTCCTATACCAATGTGAGGCGCTTTTTCAATTCCAATCCCAATGCCTCATTCACCGTACAGATAAAAGTAAAGGATATACAACTGGTAGACGGTGCCATCAGTGAAGCTACCGGGGTCTTCAGGCCTATACGGCGTCTGACCACTACAGAAGAAGACAATTTTATTATGGATAAAAGCGACAGCATTGTTGAAATGCTGATGCGCAACCTCAGTTTCATTACCGTTGCGGCTGTTGTTATCGGTATTATCACACTTGCCGGAGCAGCCATTGGTCTAATGAATATTATGCTGGTAGCTGTAACAGAGCGTACCAAAGAGATCGGGCTGGTAAAAGCGATTGGCGGCAAAAGGAATAATGTGCGTATCCAGTTCCTGTACGAATCTATCATCATCAGTCTGCTGGGTGCCGGTATCGGTATTATTATGGGCATCCTGCTGGGCAATATTGTAGGTATTCTTCTTTCCACCAGTTTCCTCGTTCCCTGGGGATGGGTAATAGCGGGCGTTATTATCTGTTCTTTTGTGGGATTGCTGGCTGGTCTTTATCCTGCCATAAAAGCTTCGAGGCTAAATCCGATTGAAGCGCTGAGATACGAATAACTGTTTCGTGTTGCGGGTTAGAATCGTGAATCGTGAGTGGTGAGTAGTCAATCGTGAGTGGGTTGCTGGATACAGGATACTGGATACCAGATGCTGGATCGTGAGTCGGCAATATCGTCAAACGTGAAAAGTGAAAAAGGATGGCTGAATTGCCAGATAGCTCCATGGTTATCATCCATATCAATCAAACCATATAACCATCAAACCATTCTTCTGTAACTGCAAATTGCCAACTTGCTTCCGGTTTTTCCTTCGAAATTCGATATTCAAAATTCGGCATTCGATATTTTCTTCCGGACTGTACTCCGTTCAGCAACAAACCTATCACTTACAACTTATAACCTGTATTGCCATAAAAGCAAAAGCCCGATTGACTTGAGCAACCGGGCTTTTGTGTTAGGCATTCCGCGTTAAGCGTTCAGCATATATCATTTAGGATTCAATATCTTCTCAATCCTTTCATTCAGATCCTGTAAATGGTAGCGGCTCATTCTATCACTGTAGGCAGGAATAGCTGCTGCAATCTCTGCTTTCAGTGCACGCAGTGTTCCTTTGGCAACAGAAACGATATCTGTCTTTTTAGGATCAACTGCAGGACCTAAGATGATAGTAATGCCGCCTATAGAAGCCGGTGATGATTGTGGAGGATTCACAATGGTTCCCAATCTTTCTACAAACGATTTCTGCAGGTTGCGACGGTAGTTGTCAATTGGTTTATGAGAAGCCAGCTCACTGTATATGATCTTTTTCAGATCATCCATTAACTCGTCGATATTATAAGCTGTATTATCACGATTGTTAGAATTGATCATTCTTGACAGGCGTGATGTACTTAATAATGCGCCCAGGTAAGTATCCTGCAGGGTCGTAATGCGGTCAGTAGCTGGTGAGGTGATCTTGTTCAGGATGTTCTTATCCAACAGCCAGGTAGGTGTTTCAAAAAGATTTTTCTGTAAAAAGCCCATTGCTTCTTTCTGTAAACCTTTCGGAACTACGGTGTACACATTACCGGGTTGATCTGTTGTTTTGTAATCAGTATAGATACCGCCAACATAAGTAAGTGCATGTCCCATATAACGGGTGTACTGTGAAAGAACTTCACCATACACATCACTCAGGTTCTGGAAATTCTCGGCATCTTCATTTAACCAGCCAGCCAGTTGAGGTAGCATCCATTTCAGGTTTTTAATGCCATACTCATTAGCCTTCATGTTATTGTCGCCAAGGCACTCGGTTTGTGCGCGTGGATCAATACCATCCTGGTGCAGAAAACGTAATGCAGGTGTATTGTAGCGATCTTTTACCCATCCGTTCAGCGTAGCTTTTTCTTCATCCTCTGTTTTGCCTAAGATCGGGCGGTAGCCCCATTCAATAGACCACAGGTCATAAGCGCCAATACGTGGGTACAGACCGGCAGGTCCGATCTTATCTTCCGGCTGTGCTACATAGTTGAAACGTGCATAGTCCATAATAGAAGATGTATGGCCATTGGCTTCTACCCATGCTTTATCACGCAGTTTCTCTACGGGAGTAGCAGCAGATGCACCCATATTGTGTGGCAAACCGAGTGTATGACCTACTTCGTGAGAAGATACAAAACGGATCAACTGACCCATCAGCTCATCATCAAACTCAGCTTTACGTGCGCGTGGGTCGCTGGGAGATGCCTGTACTAGATACCAGTTGCGCAACAGGTTCATTACGTTGTGGTACCAGTTGATGTGTGATTCCAGGATCTCACCGCTGCGTGGGTCATGCACATGAGGACCCATAGCATTAGGTATATCCGAGGGTTTATATACGATGGCCGAATAGCGGGCGTCTTCCAGGCTCCAGGTGCTGTCTTCCTCTTTGGTAGGAGCGCGGCGGGCCATGATGGCATTCTTAAAGCCTGCTTTTTCAAAGGCCTTCTGCCAGTCGTTAACACCCTGTATCAGGTAAGGAACCCATTTGGCCGGGGTAGAAGGGTCGATGTAATAGATAATCGGCTTCTGGGGCTCTACCAGTTCTCCGCGCTTGAATTTCTCAATATCTTCTGGTTTGGGCTCCAGCTTCCAGCGGGTGATGATGCTTACATCCTTAACACCCTGTGGATTTGCATCAAAATCTGTATACTCCGTGGTAAAATATGCTACTCTGTCATCATAGTAACGTGGCTTCATCGGAACCTTCGGTAAAAGCACTATTGAACTGTTAAGTTCGAACGTTGCATTGCCGGTAGGGCCGGTGATCATTACGCCAGGTATAGGTGATGGCATGGGTGTTTTGCTGTACGTTTTTACGGTCTTTATTTCCGTATTGATAGGATATGTTTTCACATCCACGATGTACGATTTATCGGCCTGTAATCCACCAATGCGAAGAGCTGTTTTAAAGTATGAAGCAAAGAACAGGATATCATTATCACCATTTATGTAATCGGTGAGGTCTATTACAGCACCTGTACTGTCGGTAGAGAAGGCTTTAATATCGAAGGCCGCAGCAATAGGTTGTACATTGGAGTTCTGTACGGACTTATACATTGGCTTGGTAGAATCCTTGGCATACACACTGAAAGAGATGTTGCGAAGGAAGATCTTGTTATTGGGTCCTTTCTCAAATCGTATTACGTTATCGTTAATTTCATCACCGGCAAAACCGATAAATCCCGAGCGTGTATCGATAGGAGCTTTGGAAATTCTGTTTACAACAAGGATATCTCTGTTCAAAACAGAGTCATTCAACTCAAAATACCACTTGTCTTCAACTTTATGGATAGTGAAAAGTCCTTTACGGGTAATGGCCTTATCGGTAATGACTTCTTTATATGGTTTAGGGCCGGCCTTGGGAGGGGCTGCAATTGCCGGAGGCGGGCCACCGGCGGGCGTTACAGGGGGTGTAGTAGGAGGTTTTTTGTCCTGGGCGAAAGCAGGTGTTGAAAGGCACCCGGCAATAGCCATTGTAAGTAAGATTTTGTCAAGGCGTTTACTCTGCATGTTAAAAGAATGTTTAGGTTGCTGAAGATAAGTAAAAGAACCCTTGCAATATTTTCGATATGCTAACCATTCGTCAAAAACCTGTAAACCATTCATTTTGTTTTTAAAATTACTCCTTAAATTGCTGGGCCTTTGTTTAGGCAAATGGGCTATTTTTAGACCCGGCCTATAGGAAATTCCTTATCTTGTGGAACTTGTCGAAATTTTTATTCATTAAAATAATCGATGGAAAAGACTTTTTCCTTAGAATTGTGAGCCCATTTTTTTAATCTACCGATAGTTAAATTTTAAAAAACACTAAAAACAAAACAATCATGGCTGAAACAAAACCGACTGCGACTGCACCCGCGGCGAAGAGTAGCACATCTGTTCAACCAAAGAAAAGAGGAAATTCAATTTCATGGGTAGCTCCTGTACTGTGTATCGTAGCCGGATATGTAATCTGGCGTTTCGTTTTAGGCAGTGCCAGCAATTTTAGCAAGCCCGATCTGGCAGGCGGTTTCTGGCCTCACCACCAGGGTCCTAAGAGTGGTATTGTGAAAATGTATGAAGGTGGTATCATCGTGCCTTTATTGATTGCATGTTTGTTGACTGTTATCACTTTCGTAATTGAAAGGCTGTTAACTATCACTAAAGCAACAGGAAAAGGCAACATTGCTGAATTCATCCGTAAAGTACAATATCATCTCGCTAATAAAAACGTGGATCAGGCTATTGCAGAGTGCGATAAGCAAAAAGGTAGCGTAGGTAATGTAATGAAAGCGGGTCTTCGCAAGTACAAAGAAATGATCTCTGTAACTGAGCTGGACACTGAGCAAAAAGTACTGGCTATTCAGAAAGAAGTAGAAGAAGCTACTGCTCTGGAACTGCCAATGCTCGAAAAAAACCTGGTATTCTTATCAACAATCGCATCAGTAGCAACCCTGATCGGTCTGTTAGGTACTGTAATTGGTATGATCACTTCATTCTCTGCACTTGGTGCTGAAGGTGGTGGTGGTGCTGCTGCTGAGCTGTCAAGAGGTATCTCTGAGGCCCTGTATAACACAGCCCTGGGTATCGGTACATCTGCACTTGCTATCATCATGTACAACATCTTCACTACCAAAATTGATGCTATCACTTATGGTATTGACGAGAGCGGCTTTACTTTAACTCAGAGCTTCGCTTCCCTTTACAAATAAGGTGAAGTTTCCATATCTGCTTCGGGCAGTATGGAAAACGATGGCTTCTGCATCTAATTGGAAATAGAAAAATTCATTCAATCATGCCAAAAGTTAAAGTACCGCGTAAAAGTACCAGCGTTGATATGACGGCGATGTGTGACGTGGCCTTCCTTTTGCTATCTTTCTTTATCTTAACGACGAAGTTTAAGTCGGAAGATATTGAGATTTCAACGCCTACTTCAGTATCAACCAAACCGGTTGATGAGAAGGATGTGGTATTGGTTAGCCTTGATAAAGAGGGACATGTATACTTCTCCGTATCCGATAATAATGCTGCTGAAAAAGAGCAGATTATAGACGCCGTGGCACAGCAGAAAGGCTTAACTCTCTCAGATCAGGAGAAAAAAGCATTTACGCGCGCTGGCTCCTTTGTAGGTGTTCCTTTTTCACAGTTACAGTCTTATCTGAAACTCACTCCGGAACAGATGAAAGCTTATAAAGCACCCGGTATTCCCATTGATTCTACCAACAATGAAATGTCTGTATGGTTAGGCGCAGCTATGACCGCATTTCAGGGTTCTAAAATGAACGTGATGGTAAAAGGGGATAACGATGCTAAATATTCTTCTTTTAAGGGAATTATTGATGCACTGAAAAAGAACGAAATACTTAAGTTTCAACTAGTTACTGATCCGGAAGGTGTGCCTCCGGGAACGGAATTGTGGAATAAAAACCAGCAAACTGGTAGTAAAGGCGCAACTGAGTAAGTAAACAACATTATATTATTATCAAATTGATGCGATATGGCAGAAATGGATACCTCGTCGGGGGGTGGACATAAAAAAGGACCCGGTGTTAAGAAAGGGAAGAAGCTTTCTACACGTGTGGATCTCACGCCCATGGTGGATCTGGGTTTCCTGCTGATCACGTTCTTCATCTTTACCACAACCATGAGCCAGCCCACGGCCATGAAACTTTTCCTGCCCAAGGACACTGAAAAGCCCGAGGAGCAGAATAAAGTAAAACAGTCCGGGGTACTCACAATCCTGTTGGGTAAATCTGATGGCGTGTATTACTACGAGGGTGAATTGCAGCCAGATGGCTCCAACTTCAGATCCTCAACATTGAAAGACATCCGCGACGTAATTATCAACAAAAAGAAAAGCACTAAAGCTGATGATTTTGTGGTAGTTATCAAGCCCGGTCCTGAAGCTTCCTATAAAAACACGGTAGCTATCCTGGATGAGATGCTGATCAATGATGTAAAACGATATGCTATGGTGGATATCTACGAAGCCGACCTGGCCTTTATGAAGGCTACAGAGGTTAACAACGGCATTAAATAAGCCGTAGAGTTTGTGGAATCCTTTATTCATTGCATCTTAATAACAAATAAGTACTATGGAAGTCAATAAAATCTTAAGTGCTGATATCCTTGATATCATCTTCGAAGGGAAGAACAAGGACTATGGTGCTTATGACTTACGCAAAACATACAACAAGCGCCTGTCTATCGCGCTTATCAGCGTGGCTGCCTTGTGCCTTTTGCTCTTCCTTGGCTACATCCTGGCAAACAGTCTGGGTGGCAAAGAAGAAAAGAAGGAAATGGTAGTGCAGGACGTTCAGTTGGAAGAAATTAAACAGGAGGAGAAGAAAGAGGAACCACCTCCGCCACCTCCACCAAAACCACCAGAGCCACCAAAAGTGGAAATGGCTAAGTTTACGCCTCCCAAAATTGTAAAAGACGAGGAAGTAAAAGAAGAAGAAAAACCACCAGAAGTTGAGAAGCTGGAAGATACCAAGATCGGTACAGCTAATCAGGAAGGTATCAAAGACGAAGGTATCGTTGCGCCTCCTGTAACTGATGATGGTAAAGGTGTGGTTGAAGCTCCCAAAAAAGTAGAAGAAGATTGGGATAAAACCTTCACTAAAGTAGAAATCGAATCTGAGTATCCGGGTGGTATGGCTGCATGGCAGCGTTACCTGTACAAACAGTTAAAATACCCACAGGATGCTATTGACAACGAAATACAAGGTACTGTAGTAGTACAGTTTGTGGTGGACAAAGAAGGTAATGTGAGTAACGTAGAAGCAATCAGTGGTCCTAATGAGCTCCGTGACGAAGCGATCCGCGTAGTTAAGAAGAGCGGTAAATGGACTCCTGCTGTGCAGAACGGCCGCCAGGTTAAATCGTACAAGAAACAGCCTATCGTATTCAAGTTGCAAACCGACTAGAATTCTTCCAGAGAACATGATATTCAAAATCCTCCTTCACGGGAGGATTTTTTTATGTACATACCTGAGTGGAAAGTATAAATGAGGACGCAATGTGTGAATGTGCGGATTTGCAAATGCTGAACGCGGAACGCTTAACGCCGAACGCGAATACAGTCCGGAAGTCCTGGAAGAAATGTGCAGATTAGCAAATGCGCTGATGTGCAAATGGAAGAAGCAGAGGTATGAAGTCTGAAATCTGATGTTTGAAAGACTTAACTGCAAATTGCCAACTTGTATTTTGCTCGCGGCTCGTAATTCAAAGCTCGCAGCTTATTCTCACGACTGACGATCTTGTATCCTGCATTCCAGAATTCGTTTTCTTAATACTCAGCAACAAACCTATAACTTACTACCTACAACTTATAACTTGTATTCACTGCAGCAAAAAATATCATCAGCCCAAATATGGAAATGGCATACTGTAACATCTTATAGTTATAAAAAGTATAGCCATGGAAAATTCTGCTATTTTAACGGCGGACATACTTGATATTGTCTTTGATGGACGTAATAAAGAGTATGGAGCCTATGATCTCCGACGTACATATAATAAGCGATTACGGTTGTCAATTGCTGTTATGTTATCTGTCATCCTTTTATTTAGTGTGGTGCAATTACTGGCAAGTAGAAAGAGTAGTAAAGCATTGCCGGATATTCCTGTAGCTGATACGCATCTTGCAGATATAAAATTGCCGGAAGAGAAGCCTGTAGAACCTCCACCTGTAAAACAATTACCCCCTCCCCAGCAGGTAGAAATGAAACAGTTTACCCCTCCCAAGATTGTAGATGATAAAGATGTGAAAGATGAAGAAAAACCTCCTGTGGTAGATGAACTGGAAGATACCAAGATCGGTACCACAAACCAGGAAGGGCTTAAGGACGATGGCGTTGTTGCTCCCCCTGTAACTGATGCAGGTAACGGGATCGCAGTGGCGCCTAAAAAAGAGGAAGAAGATTGGGATAAAACATTTACCAAAGTAGAGATCGAGTCTTCCTATCCCGGCGGCATGTCGGCCTGGGCAAGGTTTCTGAATAAGAACCTGAGCAATAATTACCCGCAGGAAGCAATTGATAATGAGATCCAGGGTACGGTGGTAATTCAGTTTATAGTGGATAAAGAAGGGGTTGTGAGTGATGTAGAAGCGATAAGCGGCCCTGCTGAGTTACGCGAAGCTGCTATTAAAGTGATCAGGAAAAGTGGCAAATGGAACCCTGCAGAACAGAATGGACGTAAAGTAAAATCATACAAAAAGCAACCCATCGTTTTTCAGTTACAGACAGATTAGAAGCCTCTTCCGTTGCTGATTAAGTGATCCTCCGGTTACCGCCGGGGGATTTTGTTTTTAGAAACATGATGTATGAGGTATGATGTCGGAGGTCTGAAAAGACACAAGGAAAGTATGAAATAAGAAATACGAAGTACGGGCGGTTGGCTGTATCTGCTCGCGGCTCGTAGCTCAAAGCTCGCAGCTTGTATTTTCGTTTCACGTTTGACATTTCACGTTTCATTACTGACGTCTCACGATTGCGTTATCTTTGGCAAAACTTACACAACGCATGACAGGAAAGCTGGCCGGTTGGGATGATACGATCGTGGCACTGGCAACACCGCCGGGCATAGGGGCAATAGGGGTGATAAGACTGAGCGGTAATAATGCATGGCAAATAGCCAATAGTTTATTCCCCGGGAAAGACCTGATGAAGCAGGCCTCCCATACCTTGCATGTAGGCTTTTTAAAGGAAGATAATGTAACACTTGATGAAGTAGTGGTAGCGCTCTTTAAAGGGCCTAAATCATACACAGGAGAAGATGTGGTAGAGTTTTCATGTCATGGTTCCCCGTTTATACAGCAGCAGGTAATAGGTGCCTGTATCCATAAAGGCGCCAGGCTGGCCAAACCGGGAGAATTTACCCAACGAGCCTTCCTGAATGGCAAACTGGATCTTGCACAGGCAGAGGCTGTGGCCGACCTGATAGCCAGTAATACTGAAGCATCCCGCAAGGCTGCATTACACAATATCCGTGGAGGCTTTTCCGCCGTACTGAAAGACCTGCGGGAGCAACTGATAAAGTTCTCGGCACTTATAGAGCTGGAACTGGATTTCAGCCAGGAGGATGTAGAGTTTGCTGATCGTACACAATTCTATACGCTTATTACTTCTGCCCAGCAGGTAACCGGGCAGTTAGTCCAGTCTTTTAGCCTTGGGAATGTTATCAAAAATGGCGTACAGGTGGCAATTGTTGGTAAGCCCAATGCAGGCAAATCAACGTTGCTGAATTCCTTGTTAAATGAAAACCGCGCTATTGTAAGCGATATAGCAGGCACTACCCGCGATACCATTGAAGAGGTTCTGAATATCGATGGCATTTTATTCAGGTTGATAGATACCGCCGGCATCCGTGAACATACCAGTGATATTATTGAGAGCATTGGTGTGGCACGGAGTAAAGAAAAGATCCAGCAGGCCGATGTGGTAGTGTACCTGTTTGATGTACAGGAAACCAGCGTTGATGAATTACAACAAACTATAAAGGAACTGGAGCAGCAGGCTGCACGTTATCTACTGGTAGGCAATAAAACTGACAGGCTGAATGAACAGGCTGCCCGTGATAAATTCAGCAGCATTGCTGAGATCATTTTTATAGCTGCTAAAGAACAGTTGCATATTGAAGTACTGAAAGAAAGATTGGTAGATTCAGTACTGGAAGGGAAGGTCAGTAATGAAGATACCATCATCACTAATGCCCGTCATTTCCACGCTTTGCAACAGGTACAACAATCATTACAGGATATCCGTAATGGATTAGATAACCATATTCCCGGTGATCTGTTAGCACTGGATATCCGTCGTTGTTTGCACTACTTAGGAGATATAACCGGGGAGATCACTACGGAGGATAAGCTGGATTACATTTTTAGTAAATTCTGCATCGGGAAATAAAGCGTTTTTGTGCTGTAGATTTATTCATGTTTGTAAAATTTCTTTTTCCAAAAGAACAGTATGCTTATTGCTTGTGTAATAGCAAATGCTTTAAAAGACCAACTGTAGTCGCTACCGCTTAATGGTGCAATGGGGTAAAATAACAGGATGCAGAATACCTCCGTTATAAGCATAATATACAAGGATGCCTGTTCTTGTTTTTCCTTCGGGGCTTTTTCCACTGCAGCGCTATAGCAAAACAACCCGGCGAAAACACCTGCTACGGCAAAGCATACCAATGTTAGTGCTCCTGAAGAAAACCGCAGCAATAGTGCCGATAGTAGAATGTCCAATAAGGAAGCCGCGATTAAAACCGCCAGGTTGATAGCTATCACTCGCAACAGCGATAATAGGACGAATATTAGCCCCATAGCAAAACAATTATGGTCACTGAATGATCAGGTAAAGTAATATACAAATATCTGGTTACTTCAATTTCGGGGTGAAGTTTCGAATAGTTGCCCGTTATTTCTTAATACGTTCATCGCACTGTTTCATTCCGTCCAGGATGAATTGATACATTTTATTGTCCTTAAAATATTTATCATCAACTTCTTTTACAAAGGCATTTTTTGTGGCAGCAGCTGCATCCTTTTGCGGCCCGGCTGGTGCATTGTGTTCTATTAAATTAAGCTCACAATATTTGTCTATTGCTATTTGACCTTCATTGTAATCCGGTGCGCATGAGGATACAGAGATTGCCAGTAATAGTGCTGTAGCAACAGCCTGGTAGACGTTTGTTTGTTTCATTTAAAATCATTTTTAAGATCCGAAGGAGTAAAATTGTTGCTTTTTTGGTTACTCTGAATGGCAGAAACGAGCTTTTCTATATTCATCATGCCATAATTAAAAGTGTGTGTAGAATTATCTGCCATAGTTACCAGCACTTTTTTAGATAACAGGCTTTTCTTTGTCTCAATATTTTTTATACCCGATTTCTCTAGTGAGATTAATCCCTTTCTGTTATAAATGGATAATGCTAAAGAGTTGTTCTCATGCTGTGGAACGAACATTAACCTGCGATTGGTAACAGTTAATTTCCCTGCTATTGAATTGCCATTGGGTGCTATGTAGTAAAGCGTCCAGGTATCAATGGCTATTTCGGACGGTTGTAAATCGAGATTCATTTTTTGATTTTTAGTTTTTAATTAATTGCAGTCATATTCATATTTCGTAATTCTGATGTCGTTTTCCTCTTTTTCCGTCATTGAAATGATTTTGCCATTGCCATCAAATTCGTAATTCACTCTGAGCTTCTCCTGGCATGCAACGCTTTTCAAGAGGTTAGCTGGTTTTAATATTTGTACTCCAACCATTATTTGTACATAGCTGTGAAAGTCACCGGTTCGGAAAGGCTTGTTTTTGTAATACCGCAGTCTTACTGACCCGTAAGATCTGCCGTTTATGAAATGGTGTATTTTTACCGGGTTGCCATTTTGCCAGGTATATATTTCAGTTGTTTCTGTAACGCTCGAAAGTGGCTCGACCGGTAATCGTCCCTTTCTCTTCAAACGCCACAGTTTAGTGTTTTTGTATTCATAATCTGTATCCTCAATCCAGCCTTCGTGTTTATAGATCTCGGTCTTTTTATGGATAAGAAGTCCGTTTTTATTGAATGTATATGCAGTTCTGCAATCCGGCTCATCTCTTATATTGGTAATGATTACCATGCTGTCTTTGTAATAAAAAAAGCTGTCCACATATTTTTCTGATGGCGATGTGATGGTTTGCAGATGACCTGTGTTATCGTATTGTAACTTATATTCTGTTCCTTCGGGTGATATTATTTTGTTTACCCGACAAGGCTGTAGGGCCTGTGCCGGCGAAACATGGCCGGTTATTACTACAATCGTTAAAAGAAACAGATATAGAAGTTTGCATTTCATAGCTGATAAGGTTGCAGGGAATTGGACTCGTTTCCAGGATTTGCAGAAACTCGCTTTAGGCCCTTGCATGTAACATACCCGTCAATTGTCTATGCCGATATATTTTTTTTCAATGGCGTCCGCACGATTGGCCACTTCATGGACTACCTGCATAAAGGCTTCCTTATTTTGTAAGGCCAGGTTCACCGGGAAAAAACTTTGCACATATACACCTTCTACTTCAGTTCCGTCGGGCCTGGGGTATTTCTTCAGGCACACAGCACTCAGGCTGCACAGTTCGGCTTCACGCAGGAGCTGCATGGCATTAAGGTTGTCACTAAAATCGGCAAGATGGCTGCGGATGTAGAGGTATTCTTTTTCATTTTCCGTAAATTCACTCAGGTACACAATCTGAAGCCTCCTGGAACCATCGTTATATACTAATGGATAATCCCACATATAGGTTTTTTCGTTCACCAATTTTATGTTGTAACCTTTTTCGAAGTATTCAGAAAGTAGTGCAGGAATATGTTGCATTGTTAGTGTTTTTTATTTGTTTATAAAGGGGCTTTAACTTCTTTTAAAGCCGATAGTTTGCCGTTGAGATTTCGGTGGCATTTTTAAACCTGTTACATCAGCAATTGTCACCTGTTTAAGCAATTCCGGTACCCGTTGTTCACGAGGCAGGGCAGCCAGGCGTAGATTTTGTTTTGTTATAATTGAGTCTACTGTTTGTCTTGCAAAACGAGCATTGCCAAAATATTTATCACGGGTTTCATAAGCGTCTTTTATATAACCTGATAAATATTGCAAAGCATCGGCCTGTAATACCAGGTTATGCTGAGACAATAGGTTTTGCACAATCACCAGCAATTCTTCACTTGTATAGTCTTGTAGATGGTAAACGGCATCAAAACGGGATTGAAGCCCTGGATTGGAGTGTGCAAAGTTATTCATGTTATCAGGATAACCTGCTGCTATAACTGCAAATTTTCCCCGCTGGTCTTCCATCATTTTTAAAATTGTTTCTATGGCTTCGCTGCCAAAGTCGTTACTGTTTTTTTCTGTGAGGGCATATGCTTCATCAATAAAAAGAATGCCCCCCATTGCCTGCTCAATGGCTTCAGTAGTCTTTAATGCGGTTTGCCCTACATACCCGGCTACCAGGTTTTTCCTATCCACTTCTGTAATATGGCCCCGTTCAAGCAGGCCAAGCGCTTTATAAATTTTTCCCAGTATTCTTGCCAGGGTGGTTTTACCGGTGCCGGGGTTACCGGTAAGTATGGCATGTAAAGAAAATTTATTGAGTACGTTTTCTCCTGTGTCGGAATAGAAGCGTACCAGGCTTATTTTGTCCCGTATCTCCTGTTTTATCTGCTGCAGGCCCACCATGCTGTCCAGTTCCTGCATGGCTTCATTCAGTTCTTCTTCATTTACAGGCAGCTTGAGTTTTTCCTGTTTTACTTCATCAAACACTTTCAGCAGATCTTCTAATTCTATTTTGCCCAGATCTTCTGCGGAAAGTTTTTCAACATTATCCAGCTTCATCAGGCGGATACCCATGTGTTTTTTGGCTTCATCAATAATGGAAAATGCAAGGCGGCCGTTGCCGAAATATTTATCCCGGTTGCGGTAGAGATTTGTAAATATTTTTTCGAGTTCAGTTTTTGCTTTAGCGCAAAGCGAAGCCTGTTCTATTTTCAATGCATGGTCGGCGATCTCCATCAGTTCAACGGGCATATAATCTTCAAAATGAAAATACCGGCCAAACCTTGATTTTAACCCCGGGTTGGAATTAAGAAAAAATTCTACTTCGGCAGGGTAGCCAGCGCCAATGATGGCTATGTTGCCCGTACCGCTGCTCATTTCCATCAATAATATCTCAACAACTTCATCTCCAAAGTCATTGGTAGAGCCTTGTCTTGCGAGCGAATACACTTCGTCAATAAATAATATGCCGCCCCTTGCTTTTTCAATCATGGCCTTTGTTTTAGGTGCAGTCTGGCCAATAAATTCAGCAACGAGGTCGGCCCGTGTAGCCTCAATAACATGGCCTTTGCTAAGCAGCCCCATAGCATTATAAATTTTTCCAAGCAGGCGCACCACGGTAGTTTTTCCTGTGCCGGGGTTGCCTGTAAAAATGCTATGCAGGTTGCTTTGACTATCGTCTGAAAAGCCTTTTTCCATGCGCAGCTTGTTAAAGCGTAGATATTCTATGTTTTCACGTATAGCCTTTTTTACTTCAACCATACCGGTTAACTCGTCTAACGCTGTAAGTGCCGACTCTACGGATGCTTTCTGTTTTTCAACAGGAGTTTTTGTTGCAGGGGGCAGCATGGCTTTATCAAACAGTTTTGCTGCACCGGCTATTTCGTCATTGCCTATGGTAAACTGCCCGGCTGCAATCGTTACATTCATAAAGCTGATGTAGAATAGATATGATCCGTTTACCCAATAGTTATTTTTGGCGGCGCCGTGGCGGAAACGTGTATATTCTATGGCAGGCTGCTGAGTAGCCTGATAGGCAATCCCGAAACTATCCGATAAATAAACAAGGCCGGATGAGGCGTGGATAATGGTTATAACAAACTCAAGATTTTTACTCTCAATAAATTTCCGTTTAAGGGCAAGCTCAATACCAACATATTCAGTTTCGGAACAATTGAATTGTGTGAGATATCGGTATCCCTGTACATTTTCACTGTTGTCAATATAGCCGGGAAAAAGTTTAGTTTCGAGTACATCAAAATAGGGGTTTTCATCGTCGGTTACCATTCCCATTTTATCAATGATAATGGTTTTGGAAAGTACTGTGCTGCCGTTAATGTATAATTCCCATAAATACTGGTCAGCTTTCCAGTAACCGCCGGTGCTATGGCCCCATGAATTGGTGGTTGTTTTAGTAATTTCAGATAACAGAAAGCTCACCGTTTGTTCCTCCGCATACATTTCTTTCCCGGTGGAGAGGGCGGTGCAGCGAAGCCTGATGATTACATTGCTGTTTTGCTTTTTATAATTGAGATGAATAAACTCTATATCCCAATACATGAAATTTACCTCTGCTTCTTCAAACCTGGTACGGTATTTAGTTACTGATGGTTTATGATTCAGGTAAGCTTGCTTTGCAAAAAAACAGATGTTTTTTACAAGGCATGTAGTTTGAACGCCTACTGTTGTATCTTTTAAGTCGGTTGACATATTTTTTATCTTTCTTCTATTGCCGGAGTTGTATTTGCTTTTGTATGAATGGGATTGGATTCTGTTATCTGTTTATGATTGTATATTGTATATACATTAGTTCACAAACACACCAGAAACGGTTACCGGACGTGAACCATCGGTGAGTTGTTGCGCCACGCCGTTTTTCCATATTTTGCCTGCGTAATAGCCACCATTCACTTCATGTCCTGCTGCATACACATCGAAGCCGGATACATATACAGACGTAGCTAAGGCATTTTGTGAACCGTCGCTGAGAGACTGCATTGCACCATTTTTCCATAATACGGCTACATAATGTGTACCGGTGCTATTCACCTTGTGACCTGCTACATACACATCTGTGCCGGATACAAACACGCAGTCGGCATAAGCACTTTGTGAACCGTCGGTGAGCAATTGGGCCACACCATTTTTCCATATTTTGGCGATGTCTTTGGTTCCGTTGGATTCATACCCTGCTACATATACATCCGAACCTGATACATATACTGAGTAAGCTGCGGCATCATGTATACCATTGGAGAGAAATTGCACTGCGCCGTTTTTCCATAACTTGGCTACGTAATGTGTACTCATGTACTCATAGCCTGCCACATATACATTATTGCCGGAAACAAATACAGAGAAAGAATTGGCAAATGCTGAACCGTCAGTGAGCGGTTGGGTTACTCCATTTTTCCATACCTTGGCTACATCTTTGGCTCCGGTAGATTCAAATCCTGCCACATACACATCAGTGCCGGATACAAATACGGAATTGGCGGAAGCATTCCGTGAACCATCGGTGATCGGTTGAGCTATTCCGTTTTTCCATAATTTGGCTACCTCTTTGGTGCCATTCGACTCATGCCCTGATACGTACACATCTGAACCTGATACAAAAACGGACGAAGTAACAGCATTCTGAGTACCATCGGAGAGTGACTGTACTACACCGTTTTTCCATAATCTTGCTATGGATTTACCGCCAATGGTTTCTGTACCTGTTACATATACATCAGGGGGCTGGGTGTTCTGATGTTTCTTGCAGCTAGTAATAGCCATCGTGAAAATTGTTACCGGTAACAAAAGTGATATGGCTGATGATTGTATCATTATAAAAACTTTTCGATATTTTTTACAACCACTTTTTGAAGCGGATAATTCTACTGCTTTACGGGCAATTGAGTTTTCTTTTTGTTGGTAACTTCTCCGCCCTGATCGGGATCTTCGGTTTTCTGTTGCTGACTATTGGCGGAAGGCAGGACGAGTTTTTTCCAATCGCCGTTCGATTGAGTGATAGCAACGCCTTTCGGTGGTTTCACCACAATTGCCATCATGCAATTGCAACCGCCAAATGCAACACAGTGAATCGATGCTGTACCATCAGTACTCACCCCACAGGAGCCGGATCCTGTCTCACAACTGCACTTAAATGCCCCGGAGGTTTCGCCATTGGGCTTTTGTACAATGATTATCCTGTTGCTGTCCAGGTTAACTGTTTTATATCCTTTCATGAGCATCACTTTTCCATTACTGAAAACTGTTCCTTCGGGAAGGCTGGTTGTTGCAGTGTATTGTAGTTCTGTGTTTGCATAACGGTCTTTGGCATCCTTTACGGATGCTTTAGCGGGTGTTTGTGCTTCGCAAACTGTACAAAAAAAATATTAGTGTTGTTAGTAAAAGCAATTCTTTCATAACTGTACCTTTTAAGAGATTGTTTAATTGCATTGATATTGCAGGTTAAAGGATAAACTATTTTCTGTTGCAATGGTTACCTTCCCGTCGCTATTGAAGCTATAATTGTAATTAAGGGTGTAGGAGCCTGAGGGTGAAGTATATTGATCACTTTTTCTCATGTTTTTAGTGTGTATAACTTCCATGCCGTAATCGTACAACATTGCCATGAGGTTACTGGCATCACCTGCACGGTAGGTTTTGTCTGAATAGTATTCATAGCTATGGATACTTGTACCATCTGTACTGCTGGTAATATTTCCATTAGTCCAGGTATAATTGGAAACCAGGGAAAGCCCAGATGAGGAAGCTGTCGTGGTAATTTTTTTTAATTCTGTTCCATTATATTCATAAGAATAGTTTGCCCAATTGTTGCCTGACCGGTCACTCTCTATCCGCAGATTTGATGGCAACCCGTTGCCATTTATTTTATATCTTCTTTTTTCGTATAAAACAGTGGTATTTGTTTTCGTAGCAATAATGCTATCACCTTTATAGATAAAGCTGGTAATGGTCAATCCTTCTTTAATAGTTTCAAGTTTGCCTTCGTTGTTATAATAAAAATTAACCGGCGCACCAGAAGAAGGTGTTATTACAATCACATGGCAATCCGCTTCACCCGCTTTATCTTTTTTGCACCCCATGATAGTAAACACAAGCAAGGGTATTAAAGAAAATATGATATATCTCATTAACTGTTTTTGAGTTTTAAGAAGGCCTTATTTTATGGCGCTGCATTCAATAAATTCACCACTCAGCCCGGATATATAGGGTGATCCATAAGTGCCTGCACCGGCATATTGTTCATCAATAAGTGCTACAGCAAAACGGCAGCGGCCGTTTTCATCTTTATATAAAGTCCAGGCTTCAGCGTTTAGTCTACGGGATACCTGTCTGCCGGTTTGGCTGTCTGTGTAAATTGTCCACCCCGCAGCACCATTATATGGGTATACTTTGTGGCTGATGTAAGTCAATCCATTATGACTGCAGTAGTTTTTGATCATAGGAGTAAGGTTGGCAGAACTCAATATCGCATCTGCAGGAGTAAATGGTTTTCCATGCCACCAGTCGGGTAGTTTGGTATATTTGTTTTTCATCATTTGCGCCAGCCGCACACCGTCCAACCGTTTTTGTGAGTTAGACATAAGTGTAGCCCCATCTTTCGCACTAAACTGGTAAGTAAACTCACCCAGTGTTATGATGTTTTTTTCACTTTCGAGAGGTTTTCCCCAATCATCAAAAGAATAGTTCCAAAGAACTAATTGTATTGTATAATCTCCATTGGAAGGAAAGGTTGTTTTTATATTATCCTCTCTTGTGACTAAATCCATCCCGGCGGCAAACTTAAATTCGTTGATATTTTCAGGCATTTCTGCAGGAGCCTGTAGTGTAGATATGCCGGACGGTTCCGGAAGCACATCAAAATTGAGCCAGGTATTTTTTTCATCTCCTGCTTTGATCAATATTGGTTTACTTCTGTTATTGATAACATATTTTATGTTTTGGTCATAGTTGAGCTCGTTTTCGCTTTTCCCTTTAGGCGTTATCAAAATGCCGTAGTTCAGATAATGAAAACCTTTAGCTGGTTGTGCATTTAATTTGAATGCTTCGGCAAGGGTTTGGCCATTCACCTCTATTCGGCCATAAATAAAATCCCGGGAAGTAAAGCTTGTTTTTGCGCCGGTGTTGGTGGTGGTAAACGCCTTATCAGAAAAATACATTTTGACATTGGATAGAATAGGATAGCACATCTTGTTGTTAGTTGGGGAGGATAATGTTGTTGACGCATCTGTTGTTGTAGTGTCTGCCGATCTATTTATAGACCGGTTGTAGCCGCACAGAGCAACACAGCCAAGACTTAAAAAGATAATCGTTGAAATATATTTCATGTATTCATTTTTTAATGAGAGTGCAGATGGCGGAGTATTGGTGATTTGTATACACAGCCGTATAAATTGAAGAAAATGGAAACGGAACTGTTCTTGAGGTTGTTAATTGCTTTGCCAGAAGTAATTCCCTATAGACATTTATATGCCTGTGTCGTTTTAATTGTTTTTCATGAACATCGCTTCATTACACTTCTTCGTATCGGTTACACCAACGCTAAATTAGAAACTGCTCATTCTTCTTTCAGGGTTATTCGCTTAAAGCTGCCTTTTTGAGATATAAAACCGGGAATCCTGCTGCATGGTTTTTATGCACCTTGTGCTACCGTTTGTCGGAAAAATATGCTTCCTGTCGTTTTGTAGAAGGCAGCAGTATATTAAAGACTAACTTTGAATTAGTATAAAAGCGGGATTTTATTTATATTATGGCTACAACGTGTTCGCATGTTTGGGGTAATCGGAAAATTTCGACAAATGGGCAAACTGCTGAGATCTGTAAATGTTTTCTTGTACAATGACCTTGTTTTTTCGCCACGCTATAAAGTGTGGCGTCACATTTTTTTTTGGGTATCCTGTACGATGTTATGGCCCGTCTTTTTTAAAATATTATATCCTTCTAGCTCGTTCTGGCACGGTGTGCTTATTAATTTGGCATATTTACCCGCAGCAGCTTTATTCAGTTATCCATTAGCGTATTATGCTGTTCCGAACCTGCTATTAAGAGAGAAAGTAGTTCAATTCTTTATACTTATTCCGCTCTGGGGGGCAGTGGGACTGCTGTTTATATATATAGTGAGGGTGTTCCTTGCAATTCCACTGCAGCAGCTTATAGAGCCAGGTTATCAACCCGGTGAAATACTGCAGCCGATGAATTTCTTTATAATGACCACATCTTCAGCCGGCTTTATACTCATTAGATTCTTTAAGCTTTGGTCTATCAAACAGCGCGATCTCCTTAACGCTCAGCAAGAGAAAATAACTGCCGAGCTTCAATTGCTAAAAGCGCAGGTCCATCCTCATTTTTTGTTTAATACGCTCAATAATATTTATTCGTTCTCGCTCGAAAATTCACCTAAAACACCTGGATTGCTATTAAGACTTTCAAGCCTGCTTAGTTACATGCTTTATGACTGTAAAGCTGCCGAAGTAAGGCTTGAAAAAGAGCTGGAAATTATGAAGAACTATATTGATCTTGAGTGGGAACGTTATGGCACCCGTATCGATATATCGTGGAATATTGAAGGTGAAACCCAGGATCAGTTCATTGCCCCGTTATTAATATTGCCTTTGATCGAAAATGCATTTAAGCACGGTACATCCGAGCAAATAGAGAAATCCTGGCTAAGCGTGGATGTATCGGTGAAGGAAAGCAGGTTAAAAGTAAAGATCGCGAATAGTAAAAACGAATATGCTATTTACAGGAATAACGGCATAGGCCTTGCCAATGTAAAAAAGAGGTTAGAGTTTATTTATCCGGGCAACCATGAAATGAAACTGAGCGATGAAGGTCGTTTTTTTGTAGTAGCGCTTATGGTCCGGTTGACTGACAGTGTACCGGTTGAAACACCTGTTTACAACGCCTATTTCACAAACTATTTAACATGAAGCTTCGCTGCCTGCTTATAGACGATGAGCCACCTGCATTGAAGGTACTAGCCAGGTATATTTCCGATATAGGCAACCTGGAAATAGCAGGTCAGTGCCGGAATGCGATTGAAGCACTGGAAGTGTTGCGGCAACACAAGGTGGATGTCATTTTTCTTGACATTAAAATGCCGCGTATTATTGGCACCGATTTTTTTAAAAATCTCTCACATCCTCCTAAAGTAATTTTTGTAACGGCTTACAGGGAGTATGCAGTAGATGGTTTTGAGCTGGATGCTGTGGATTACCTGGTGAAGCCCGTATCCTTTGAACGTTTCTTTAAAGCCATTACCAAACTCAACAGGCTGATGGGTAATGCTACAGATCCGGCTGGTACAGCGCCTGCTGTATCCCCGGGTGAAACATTCGTTTACCTGAAGGTGGATAAGAGCATGAAAAAGGTTTTTACTGATGAAATTATGTACGTTGAAAGTTGCAAGGATTATGTGAAGGTGTTTTTGATCAACGGAAGTAATCTGCTGGTAAAACAATCTATTTCCTCCATGGAAAACCTTTTTTCAGATCATAAGTTTTTGCGCGTACACCGCTCCTATATAGTCTCACTGGATAGTATTTCAGGATATAATGGCTTGTCAGTTCAATTAGGGGCCATGGATATTCCTATAGGCCGTTTATATAAGCAAACGGTGATGGAGAGATTGCAAAGCCGGTATTGAATGAGCTTCCACAGATCTATTTATCTGGATGATACAAGTTTTTCTATCTCCTTTTTAAGACCAATATTGCGAACAGATGATGGGACGGGAAATAACAGAAAGGTTCAGCTATAATTGCCTGTTTGTTGCATGGTAACCGTTTTGTGTATTGATAACCAGTTGATTTTGCTTTCTATATTGGTAAATAGCTAAGATCTGACGGTTGGAGTGCTTTCTCGTTAATTCTCATTAACATCTGATTAACGTAAATGTATACACGGGTAACTGAACGATTGGTTACCCGTTTTTATGTGCAATAGTCACCGTTTTATTGATAGGTATCGCAACCTAGTTTGCTCATAATGAATACGAATATTAAAATTCGTTCAATCATTACAGAAAGTGTTTGTGAAAAGTAATATTTAAAAATACTGTCGGAAAGTTTGGTAACCCACAAACTAACAGGATAGCACATGACAGTGACGGACTGACGCCTTCTATTTTTATAGTGACAGTTTGCCTGCATGTGAAAACGACCTGTTCATCCTTTATTCCCTTTTCAACCTGTTGTATCTGCTCTGTTTTTCGATTGTTTAAAATCAATAGCTGATCGGTCTGTTCAGCCTGCAGGCAATGGTTATTCTTCATATAAAACTTACCATTGTATGAAAAAACGATTGTACGCAAGAGTTAATCATCCTTTTATTTCCTTTTTAGTCTTTTGTTTTTTTAGCTGCTTAGCCGGAGCATTAGTACCGGTTGATGTTACCGCCCAGATAGCTTTTCCCGGCGCGCTTGGTTTTGGTGCCAATGCTACCGGTGGACGCGGAGGTACAGTATACCACGTTACTACATTGGCAGATGCCGGCACCGGGTCTTTCCGTGATGCAGTAAGTGCTTCTAACCGTATTGTAGTTTTCGATGTAAGTGGATACATTACTTTAGCTACCGCTGTTTCGGTGAAAAGTAATATTACCATTGCAGGACAAACGGCCCCTGGTGGTGGTATCGGTTTCAGGGGTGGCGAAATCTCTTTCGCTAATTCTACCAATATTATCTGCCGGTATATCCGCATACGCCCCGGCAGTGAAACTGCCAGTACTACAGACGATGCCCTGAGCTTCTATCGTGCTACCAATGTTATTATAGACCATTGTTCACTGGAATTTGCTCCCTGGAATAATATTGACGGGGTAAGCGACGACTGGCAGAACTATCCGGTAACCAGCATTACCGTGCAGAATAGCATCATTGCTGATCCCACCGGACAGCAGTTTGGTGCGCATACGGAGTGTGTGAATGGAAACTGGTCATGGTTCTATAACATTTTTGCTAACTCGCATAACCGTAACCCGCTGGCTAAGATCAATACTGTGTTTGTCAATAACGTATTGTATAACTGTTCTGCCGGGTACACCACGCATACCAGCACTAATTTCAAACATGATATTGTCAATAATTATTTCATCTTCGGACCTGCTTCTACCGGTACAGACAACACCTGGTACCAGGTAGATAAAAACCAGAGCATTTACTATAGTGGTAACCTGAAAGACAGTAACCTGGACGGTGCATTGAACGGCGCCACTACCACACCTTACTGGTACCAGGGCCCCGGTACTATACTAAGCTCACCATGGTCTACGGTTACAACGTCTTTAACGCCTTATAATACACAAACTGCTTATCGCCTTACCGCCTCGTGGGCTGGTGCTCTGCCAAGAGACGAGGTAGATAATCTCGTGATCAGCCAGGTAAAAACATTGGGCAGTGGTACTACAGGTACGGGAGCAGGTACTACAGGCCCCAGTGGTTCACTGTACACCAGCCAGACACAAACTGGTCTTGGTAATAATGGCTATGGCACTATTGCTACGGGTACCGGTCTTACAGATACAGATGGTGATGGTATGCCTGATTTCTGGGAAACAGCTACTGGTTCCAATATCAGCAGCAATGACGCCATGACTGCAGCTGCTGATGGTTATAAACTGATAGAGAAATATATAAACTGGAGGGCCGATCCCCATGCCAATACTACAAAGAACAATTATGTAGATATTGACCTCTGGAAGTTTACCGGTGCATTTACCAATGTAAGCCCAACCTATAGCGTCAGCAATATTACCAATGGTACAGCTGTGGTACAGTCAGACGGCCATACAGTACGGTTTACACCCACGACCAATTTTACCGGGCTGGGTAGTTTTAAATTCACCGTTACCGGTTCAGACGGTAGTACGTACAACAGCACTGTTTCAGTGGTAGTATCAACGCTTGCTGCTACCTTACCACTGGGTACTCCTGCTGCGTTAATAGCAGGAGATGCTACTGATGCAGAGGCTCGTTCAACAATGCAGGTTTATCCCAACCCGGTTTCTACTTTGATGAATGTTAAACTGTCGCCCGGTAATACAGGCGCTTTTACACTTACATTATGCGACATAACAGGTAAAACTTTGTATAAAAAGACATTTACCGGTACAGCCCAGAGCTATCGCGTAGAATTGCCTACAAAGCCGGCAACAGGCGTATATGTATTACAGGCTGTAGGGCAGGGATGGAAGGAAAGCCGTAATGTAATAATCGATTAGCACTTGAAACAGATACAACAGAAAAACCATCAGCCACTGGCTGATGGTTTTGTTTTAATATGACATTTCCTGGAAGTGGCTAAAAGCCATGTAATAGTATTTAGAAACTGCAAGTTTAGAAGGGCTTATAATGTCATACCACCATCCAGGATAAATTCGGCTCCTGTTATGAAGGACGATGCATCTCCGCATAAATGTGCCACGATCTTTGCCACGTCCTCAGTCGTACCCATTTTTTTCAGAGGGATCTGGTTGGTTAAATTATCATACAATAATTCCAGGTTGGTTTCATCCAAACCGATCTTGGTAAGTATTTCAGTTCTCGTAGGGCCGGGACTTACAATATTAACCCTGATCTTTTTAGCAGCCAGTTCTGCGGCTGCCGTTTTTGCTATTGAGTTCAATGCTGCTTTGCTTGCCTGGTAAACGGAACTGCCTGCCTTGTGCATGGTAGCTACAATGGATGATAGGAATACCACCGAGGCTCCTTCATTCAGTAATGGGATCAGCTTGCTGAGAGTGAAATAAGCTCCCCGGAAATTAATATTCATTACCTCGTCGAAGTCATCTGTCACGATCTGCTCAATAAAACCACCTTTACCTGTAATACCTGCATTGATGAACAGGATATCTATTTTACCGTATTGATGAGCTATATGATCATGCAGTTTATTGATGTCGTTGAGGTTCGATTGGTCTGCCACAACCGGTATTGCCCTGAGTTCTGCCGCCGCTTTTTCTATTGCTTCTTTACGTCTTCCGGTGATAATCACTTCTGCGCCAAGCGCTTTTAATTCTTTTGCTGTTGCATAGCCAATTCCGCTGTTGCCGCCAGTAACTACTGCCACTTTATTATTTAATTCAATCATCTTTTTCGTTTTTAACTGTTAATTCAAAATTGTACAGCAAAGGTATCGGCATATTGGTATACATTTGTAACCAGTATCACAGAGTATACCAGGAGGATAATAATATGAAACGGGACCAGGCCGAAGAACTAAAGTCGCTACAGGATACGCTTTACTTTATAGGAGGTAAATGGCGGATCCCTGTTATTAATTCGCTTTGTAATGGCAACAGGCGCTTCCGGGATATTGAACGCAGCATTCCCGGCATTACTAAAAGAATGCTGTCAAGGGAGTTGAAAGAAATGGAAATGAATAAGCTGGTAAAGCGGACAGTGTATGATGATACGCCTGTACTGATAGAATACGAACCCACTGAATATTGCAGAACCTTCGGCAATATTATACTGGCTATGATCAATTGGGGAAGGGAGCACAGAAAGTTTGTTACTAAAAACAAAGAGTAGGAATGTATTGTAGCCAAAGGCTACATAATGGGGCTTCGAAACTGTAAGTTTCGGAGAGCAGAGTTAATAGATCTTCAAACCTGCTAGAATTTCTAGTAGAAATAATGTTATATTCTAAAATGTATCCTGAATACAAATAACTTATGGCAATACATCCATTTGATCCTCAAATTTCAAGCGTAACTAAAAAGCTTTTGATTGGTACATTACCACCTGAAACCGCTAATTTCTATTTTTCCAATAGTTCAAATACAAGGCTTTGGGACATATTAAAATCCTTGAGTGAGAATTCAGATAATATTGGTATTGGTGCCAATAATTTTAATAGGGATAGAAAAAAAGAAATTTTGGATAATCTTAGAATCGGGATTTGTGATATTATTTATAAATATGACAGAAAAATTGAAAAATCGACTAAAGATGTCCATATAATTCCAAAAGAATATAAAGATTTACTACAGTTAGCAATTGATAATAATATTAATGAGTTGTTATTTGTGTATCAAAGCGCTTACAAATGGTTCATGCATTCATTGCGAAAAGTTGAACCTGTTAGGATCGTAAGGTTAAAAGATAAATATACTATAGGACTACAACCTGCAATTATGTTCAAAGGAGAAAGGATTAAATGCGTTTTATTACCATCTCCCCTTAATAGAGGTACGAAAGGCCAAACATTACAATTTAAATTATCATTTTACAAGAAATTTATATTGGACTAATTATAAATGGGCAGGCGAAAAATAGTAAGCAAAATAATAGTTAATGGCTACATAATAATACATCGAAACTGTATCAAATAACAATAGCCCCGGCACTGCCGGGGCTATTGTTATTAAGAGTGCTAGCATTTATAAACTACCTAGTTCCATCCACCGCCCAATGCCTGGTAGATATTTACCATCGCATTCAGTTGTGCTTTTTTAGTTTCGATCAGTTCGAACTTAGATTCTAACGCATCGCGTTGTGTCATTAATACTTCCATATAATCAGCACGGGCTGACTTGAACAGATCGTTTGAAATATTAATAGACTGCGTTAGTGCCTCAACCTGTTTGGATTTCAGGTCATAGCTTTTTTCAAGGTTACCGATCTTAGCCAGTTGATTTGCTACTTCAACATAGGCATTCAGGATAGTACGCTCATAGTTGTAAGCTGCCTGTATCTGTTTTGCATTCGCAGTGAAGTAGGTGGCTTTGATGGCATTCTTATTTACCAATGGAGCCATCAGCTCACCAGCCAGCGAATACAGCATAGAGGATGGTGTTCTGAACAGGTAAGCCGGATTGAATGCATTGTAGCCGATGCCTGCAGAGATCCCCAGTGATGGGTAAAACTGGGCCCTGGCTATCTGCACATCCAGCCTGGTAGCTGCCAGTTCCAGTTCTGCCTGTTTAATGTCTGGACGATTGGCCAGTAACTGCGAAGGAAGACCTTCATGAATGGTTTCCGGCACCAGGTTTTCAAAGGCCTGCGAGTTCCTGGTTATTGGCTGCGGATACCTGCCCAGCAGGAAGTTGATCCTGTTTTCTGTTTCTGTGATCTGCTGCTGAATATCGTACTGCAGGCTTTTGGTATTTAATACCTCTGCTTCAAATTTGCGTACTGCCAGCTCTGTAACACGTGTTGCCTCTTTCTGGATCTTTACGATCTCCAGGGCATTGGTCTGGAGGGCAATGTTCTTATTTACAATATCCAGCTGATTGTCCAGTGCCAGTAATTCGTAATAAGAATTGGCAATCTCTGCTATCAGGTTTGTTACTACGAAGTTTTTACCTTCTACTGTAGAGAGGTATCTTGTAACAGCGGCTTTTTTTGCATTGCGCAATTTATGCCAGATATCCACTTCCCAGTTGGCATATACACCGATCAGGAAATCAGGCAATGGGTCAGGCATTTCCTTACCGGGCTTAATTTCGGTAGTAGCATCACCCGCTCCCTGGCTGGTATAGCGGCCAACCTTTTCTACACCGGCGCCTGCTCTTACGCTTACAAAGGGTAAGTATTCACCTTTTCTTGCTCTTATCTCGTTCTTCGCGATCTCGATTTCCTGCAGGGTGATATTCAGCTCCTGGTTGTTCTTCAGGGCAGTATCGATCAGCGCAGCCAGGTTGGGATCGGTGAAATACTTTTTCCATTGCACCATACCTGTATTGGTGCTGTCCTGCGAGTTGTTATAACTCCCTGGTACTGTTTTATTCTCTGTTCTGGTAACAAGAGCGGGAATTTTACAGGCTGTATAGGCCAGGCAGATACAGCTTATCCCTACATATTTAGAGATGTTGTTTTTAAACATTGTGATCGATTTCTTCAGTTAATGGATTCTCATCTTCGCCCTTAATGAGTTTTCGTCTTGCTGCCAGTTTGCCGAACAGGTAGTACAATCCCGGGATCATGATCACCCCGAAGATGGTTCCGAACAGCATACCTCCGGCAGAGGCTGATCCGATAGTACGGTTGCCAATAGCACCGGGGCCGGTTGCAAATACTAACGGTATCAAACCTGCAATAAAGGCCAGTGAGGTCATTAAGATAGGGCGGAAACGCACTTTGGCGCCTTCAATAGCAGCTTCCAGTATCGGCGTGCCGGAGCGGTGTTTCTGTGCCGCAAATTCCACGATCAGTACTGCGTTCTTACCCAGCAAACCTACCAGCATTACCAACCCTACCTGTGCATAGATATCGTTCGATAATCCCATTAGCTTGATAAGCAGGAAGGCACCGAATACACCCGGAGGCAATGACAGGATTACAGCCAGGGGCAACAGGAAGCTTTCGTATTGTGCTGCAAGAATGAGGTATACGAATCCCAGTACGATCAGGAAGATATAAAGCGCTTCATTTCCACGTTCGGCTTCGTCTTTTGACAAACCTTCCCAGTCAATACCATAACCGCGTGGTAATGTTTTGGCGGCTACTTCTTCAATCACCTTAATGGCTTCACCACTACTATAACCTGCTGCCGGTTCGCCCCTGATAGCTGAAGAGGTGTACATGTTGTACCTGGTGATCTCATTCAGACCATGTGTTTTTTTGATTGACATGAATGCTGAATAAGGAACCATTTCATCACGGTTGTTTTTCACATACAGCTTCAGCAGGTCATCGGGCAATCTCCTGTACTCCGGCGAAGACTGTACATACACTTTAAAAAAGTTACCAAACCTGATGAAACCAAGCTCATAAGTACTACCGATCAGGATGGACAGGTTATCCATTGCTTTACCAATAGAAACGCCCTTTTGCATGGCTGCCTGGTTATCGATCTCGATCTCGTATTGGGGATAGTTGGCACTGAAAAAGGTAAACAAGCCTTTGAGCTCTTTACGTTTTTCAAGCTCACGCATGAAATCGTCGTTCACTTTTTCAAGTTCCTTGTAGTCATCGCTATTGGTCTTATCCAGTAAGCGCAACGCAAAACCACCGGCGGCTCCATAACCGGGTACAGCAGGAGGCCCAAAGAATTCAATAGTTGCGCCCGGAATATCTTTTGTTTTTTCTTCCAGTTCGCGAATGATCCCGTCCACAGACTGTTTACGTTCTGACCAGTCTTTCAGGTTGATCAGACAGGTACCGGCATTGGAACCACGACCTTCGGTCAATACCTCATAACCTGCCAGTGCAGAAACGGATTGAATGCCTTCAATATGCTCTGCAATTTCCTGTACCCTGCGGGCAAGGTCATTTGTTCTTTCCAGTGTAGAGCCGGGAGGTGTTTGAATAATGGCGTAGATCATTCCCTGGTCTTCATTAGGGATAAAGCCTGAAGGAAGATTTTTACCGATGCCGAATATGCCAAAACCAAACGCCAGTAAGATGATAAAGGTGATCAGTCTCCGGTTTACGATCAGTCTTAACAGCGAAGCGTATTTACCGGTTAGCTTTTCAAAGCTCCTGTTAAATGCGGCGATCATCCTGTTGACAGGTGTCTTCTTTTTAGGTTGCCCATGCGTATTCTTCAGGATCATGGCGCACAGTACCGGCGTAAGAGTAAGCGCTACTACACCTGAAAGTACAATGGAGGTAGCCATAGTGATAGCGAACTGCCTGTAGAAGATCCCTACCGGGCCCGACATGAATGCTACCGGTATGAATACCGCAGTCATTACAAAGGTGATGGCGATGATGGCGCCGCTGATCTCATGTACTACCTGTATGGTAGCTTTATAAGGTGAAAGATGTTCTTCTTCCATTTTTGCATGGACGGCCTCAATTACCACGATCGCGTTATCGACCACAATACCAATTGCCAGTACCAGTGCAAATAGCGTGATAAGGTTGATGGTGAGCCCGAATAACTGCATGAAGAAAAAGGCACCCACCAATGATACCGGTACAGCCAGTGTGGGGATCAGTGTAGAGCGCCAGTCGCCTAAGAACAGGAACACCACGATAGCCACCAGCACAAAGGCTTCTCCCAGTGTGTGTAATACTTTCTCAATAGAAGCATTCAGGAAGTTTGATACATCATAGCTGATCTCATAGTCCATCCCGGGAGGGAATGAGTTAGCTTTGATCTCATCCAGTTTAGCCTTGATGTTCTTGATTACTTCACTGGCGTTACTGCCATAGGTTTGTTTTAATACGATCGCAGCTGAAGGGTGATTGTTCAGGTTTGAATAGATATCATAGAATTCACTACCGAGTTCCACATCGGCAATATCTTTCAAATGAAGGATCTCTCCCTTGGGGGTAGCGCGGATAATAACATCCTGGTATTGCTCCGGCTTATTATACCGGCCTTTATAGGTCAGTACATATTCAAGTGCTTCAGAGCGTTTACCATCACTTCTGCCTAACCTGCCGGGCGAACCAATGATACTCTGGCTGCCCAATGCCTCCATTACTTCATCGGTAGATACATTGTAAGCACGCATTCTGTCGGGCTTCAGCCATATACGCATAGCATATTGACGGCTACCGAGGATCTGGGCATTACCAATACCTTTTACCCTGCTCAGCTCGCGTAATATGTTTACACTGGAAAAGTTATAAAGAAAGTTCTCATCTGCCTTAGGGTCTTTACTGTACACGTTCACATACATCAGCATGTTTGGTTGCAGTATGTTAACGATAAGGCCCTCGCGTTGTACCAGCTCCGGCAACCTGTTTGTTACCTGCTCAATCCTGTTCTTAACGTTTACAACTGCCTGGTTGGGATCGGTACCAAGATCAAAAACTACCTGGATATTGGCCTCGCCGGCACTGGTTGCATCGGAGGTCATGTACTTCATTCCCGGAACACCGTTCACAGCTTTTTCCATAGGGATCAGTACGGACTGAACGAGTACATCGGCACTGGCGCCAGGGTAGGCCACACTTACAATTACCCTGGGCGGCGCAATAGAAGGGAACTGCGCTGTGGGTAGGGTATTAATAGCCAGTACGCCAAGCAAGATGATACCAAGCGATATCACTATGGCAAATACCGGCCTTTTCATGAATATATTAAACATCTTTCTTGCTTTAGTTTGAAACGTTACATTACTCTGTAGGCAACTTTAAATGTGCTATTACTGATTTTGGCTCTTCGTATTCAAAGGTGATCTTGTCGTTGTCTTTTACTTTGCGTAAGCCTTCAAGAAGTATTTTTTCGTCTTCAGCGAGGCCTTCTTTTATTATATAGAGATCAGGCATTTCAGAACCGATGGTAACAGGTTTTAAATGCACCACATTATTCTTATCCACTACAAACACATATTTCTTATCCATTACCTCAAGTGTTGCTTTCTGGGGTATGATTAGTGCATTTTTCAGTTGCACGTTCATGAGGATATTACCGGTCTCTCCATGTCTCAGCATGCCTTCCCTGTTAGGGAATGTAGCCCTGAAGGCAATGTTGCCGGTTTCGTTATTGAATTCACCTTCAATGGTCTCCACTTCCCCGGGATGTTTAAACAACTCTTTGTTAGCCATCAGCAGGTTTACTTTCATTTTGTTTCTGTTATTGGCATTGGTGGAGATATAGTTCAGGTATTCAGGTTCTGAAACATTGTAATAAACCCACATGCGGCTATTGTCTGAAAGACTGGTCAGCAGTTCGCCCTCTTCAACAAGGCTGCCTACTTTTAAATGAAGCATATCAATAATGCCATCAAAGGGTGCCCTGATCTCGGTAAATGCAAGATGAGCCTGTGCCAGTGATTGTTCTGCTTTGGCTTTTTCAAGCTTTGCCTGCGCCATTGCCAGTTCGTTCTGTGAAACCACATTCTTGTCTGCAAGCGATTTCGCATTCTGCATTTCTATCTCTGCGGCTTTGGCTTCAGCAGAAGCACGTTGATATTCCGCTTCATAAAGCCTGGGCATGATCTTGAAGAGCAGTTGCCCCGCCTTTACATACTGCCCTTCATCTACAAATACATCCTGCAGGTAGCCTTTTTCCTGCGCTCTTATTTCGATGTTGCGGATGGAACGTATCTGGCATACGTATTCATTGGTTACGGTAGTGTCCATTTTTAAAGGACTGGTAACAAGAAGTTTTGTCGGCTCTTCTTTGTTTTCTTCTTTTGATTTACAGCTTGTATAGCACAATAAGGCGCACAAGCCCACGAGCATGAGGGTTCTGTTCATAATAAAACATTATGTGTCTTTAATTCAGGTTTTGCTTACTGATGTTTTGAAATGAGTACAAAAAACTCCTGGCCCATATAGCGGGGCTATACAGGAAGGGCATTAATAAACAATGGTAGAAATAGTGAGATGGTCAGGCAATCGTTAATTGTCTGTTACAGGAATAATGCTGTATCAGATCCTGATTACCCGGTTCATGATGAACCTGCTGGTAGAAGAATAGGAGAAATGCTCGCAAAATGGCAGGCGATTGTTGAAGGAGTGAAAAATCTGTGCGTATGCCTGGGAGTAAAAAAAAGTAAGATAATGATGAGTAGCTGTTGAATAGTGTTTGAAAGACTCCGTATCGTCGTCATCTTCAATTTCTACGGCCTTTGTTCTTTCATAATCTTTCTTTGTACTGGATGAGTTGCCATTGCAGATGCTGGCTTTATCTGTTGGTTCAGCGCAAAGGTGTGTGTGTGCAAAAATGCCCTGGATATGGGGCGTTGTATACAGGATAGCAGCGTGATTGGTATGTGCGTAAGCTCCGCACATTACCAAGCATAGTAATAGAAGAAATCTGGTAAATAACTGCATTATCCCGTTTTGAATGTACTAAGGTTTTGTAGCCCTCTTATTACAGGCAGCAAACCTTTTTCATGCATAAAAAAATATAGCTTTCCCTGAATGGAAAGCTATCGTCATGCGCTTACTCTATGGTCATGTTATTTCATGATGTGAAATGCATAACAATAGCAAGCAGGGTAAAATTAAAGGTAAGCAATCAACCAACAAACTATTTTTTTACCGCTCATATACATTTGTAAGTAATGTAAGTAGTTCATGATAGCTTGTATATATCGTTAAATGAATAATGATTGTATATGATGAATGCCCAATATGAGTGAACTTCAGCGGAATAACAGGTACTGAGAAGAAGTAATATTTATCATGACAGGAGTTCTTCCTATAAAGAAAGCACATCTTGTCTGAGATCAAAAACTAATCAGATTTTAATCTGGCAGATGTGGTAGTGAAGGCTTGTTGTGAAGCAACTACTTTATTATTTTCTTTACAGGAGGCTGTATTAATGATCCCGTTATATGAACTATGCAGGTTTCAGGGCAGTCTTCAGTTTTATAATACAATAGGAAAATGACCCTTAATAATCGGGTGTAAAAGTTCTTCGAAAAAGCCGTATATTCAGATTACTCCGTTTATCCTCTTTACAGCGTAATAAGCATATTCCACTTCAGTACCCCTCTTTTTATTGCTGATTTCAAAAGTTTAATAAACTAAAACCTTTGATAATGAGAACCATATTGTTTGTTTCATTATTGATTTTGGTTACCGGTAGCATTACTGCTCAGCGTAATGTTTATATCGACAGTTTAAAGAAGGCTTATTTAACCGGTACGGATGATTCGGTGAAAGCAATTGATGCAGCAAAAATAGGAGCATACTATTTCTTTGATGATCCTGAAGAGACGAAAAAGTATTTTTCACAGGCAGAGCAAATTGCTGAAAGTAGCCGCAATAGAAGAATTATAACAGGAGTGTATTGCGAAATGGCCTATGCTTATAATTCAGATCTTACAATTTCCATATTCGGAAAAAGCAAATTAAGAGAGGGGGCAGGTTTTTCACAAAAAGCCATTGCTATTGCAAAGGAGAACAGGCTTACAGCCGAACTCGCTTCTGCTTTAGGGGCTCTGTGTAATATACAGTTGTTGATGGAGGAAAGAAAGGAAGCAATGAAAACAGCACAGGAATTGTATAACCTGGTTTATTCTGCAAAGGCTGACAAATATTATATTAAAGCAAACAGGCGTATGGGGTATTGTTACCTAGCTAATGATAACCTGTTGGATGGATATAAATATTTGTCTACAGCGTTGATGCTGGCAAAAGAAAGTAAAGACCCTGGTTTACTGTATCCCTGTAACATAGACATGTGTTATTTATATACACTATTGAAAGATTATGAAAAGGCAAAAGATTATGCATCTGTCATAAGAAATGAGTTTGGTGATTCGGCACAAGCTAATATGATGTTCTGTTCCATCTCTCTTAATATGAAAGATTATAATGCAGTAAAGCGTTATGCGATGGAGAATTTCAGGATCAGTGATTCTGTTCAGAATATTTACATCAAGCTGGCAGCAGCTTATCCTTTGTTGGTAGCGTATGTAGCAACGAACGATCAGGAAGCGTTTCGTCTGCTTAATTCGAATGCAGAAATGGTGGCAGAAGCCAGGAAGAAAGGAATGGGCCAAACCATGGATATTGCTTTGGGAATGTATTATACGGCATTGAAGCACTGGGATTCTGCGTATTATTTCTTTGAACAGGCTATTGCTACCAGTAAATTGAAAGAGGATAACCGGTCTCTTTACGATGCCTATGAGCAATACACTGTATTTTTTGAAGTACAACAGCAATATGAGAAAGCGATTGAAATGATGCTTAATGCCGGCAAGGTTGCTATAGAGCTGGATGACCTGGAGATATTACTAAAAACAAACATGAAATTAGATTCCCTCAGTTTTAAAACGGGTAATATTCCTATGCAGCTTGCTTATACGCGTCGCTATATTTATTATAAAGACAGTTTACAGAAACTATCAGATAAACGGGAGCTGGCTTCCCTGGAAATAGATGATGATATAAAGCGTAAAGCCTATGAAGCAGAGGAAGAACATAAGAGGATTGCGGACAGGCACCGGGCGCAGTATATTGGTATTACCATTAGTATTATAGGTGTTTTTCTTTTGCTGGGTATTACCGGGATCTTCAAAGTATCATTTAAAGCTATTCGTATTCTTGGTTTCTTTTCTTTTTTATTGTTTTTTGAGTTTGTGTTTCTTGTTTTCAAAAAAAGTATCTATGCTATAACGGGTGGAGAGCCTTTAAAAGATCTTGCATTTATGCTGTTACTGGCAGCAGTACTGGTTCCGCTTCATCATTGGATTGAACATAAGGTAGTTCATTACCTGGCACATTATCCTTTGCAGAAAACAAAGGATCGTTTCCTTTTAAAACTGAGGCATTATCTGGGGAACCGTAATCGTAAAAGTGAAAGCTGAGATTTATTATAGATGCTTATACGGGAACAATTAGTTGAATCCTTGTAAAAGTTAATTGTGTTCAGATCGCTATTTGCCATTGATCTCTACCATTACTTCTTCCGGACTATTAAATGTCCCTCACCTGTTTATTAACCCGGCAACAGATAACCTGTAAAATTTATATAGTAATATGCTTTTTCGTATACTGCTGAATTATAGATTATTAGAGTGGCAGGAGTAGTAATGCCGCCACATGGCCATTTATCGCCTGTATGCTATAGCTGGATTATTTTGTAATTTTTGGCTCAGAACAATCCTTACTGCCATGAACCTACGGTGTCAGTTTTATTGGATACTATTGATCTTGCTTGCCGTTTCTCTCTCCACACATGCACAGGCTAACCGAAAAGACTCTGTTTATGTATTTGGGTTAATTGATAAGGCAGAGAAGTTTTTTGGCGAAGGAACCTACGATTCCTCTCTTCATTATTGCAACCTGGCAGAAACGTATAGCAGGAGCAGGAGTTTTAAAAAAGGGATCGCTTATGCCCTGATCGAACGTACAGATATTTTTATCGATAAGGACGAACTGGATAACGCAGCAGCTTTACACCCGGCTACATTGGCGATAGGGTTTCAGCTAAAGGATTCCCTGATCATGGCTATCTCATACATGCAGCAGGCGCAGGTAAAGATGTATGGTAATCAGCCGGACGAAGCTATACCGTTCTTTGAAAAAAGTGTTGCATACTGGTTCGGTAAACACTCATCCCGTTATGCAGCGCTGGCATACAATGACTTTGGCTATACCTATGGACTAAAAGGTGATCTTTCCAATAAAGCACAGTGCCTGCTGAGATCCGTTGCCGTATATGAATCATTGGGAGATGGCTATTATGGAGAAAAAGCCGCAGCTTATAATAATCTCGCTACACTGTATTATGAATTAAAACAGCGCGATAAAACCATTGAGTACGCACTGAAATCTATAGCAAACCGTGAAAAAGCAGGTGATATAGAGCGGCTGTCGCTGGGATGCTGTAACCTTAGCCAGTTTTACCTGGGTGTCAACAATGCGGAAGCTGTTAAATACCAGAAGCTCTGTGTAAAGTATGCAGAACAATCAGGCAACGAATCGCGTATTGTCCATTCCTACAGTACTTCTGCATTGCTGGCCAATGAGCAGCATGATACTGCTGCTGCGCTTAACTATGAGTTAAAGATCGTTGCCCTGCTGGAGAAGAGTAAAAGAGACCCGTTAATGCTTGCCCGCCGCTATATTGCTGTAGGTATGGCCTATATGCAGAAAGACTCTGTATTGGCAATGTCGTATTTTAATAAGTCCCTCAAACTATCTGAGAGCCTGAAAGATAAATTCAACCTGCGCGATCTCTTTTACCAATTGGCTGTTTTTTACAAAAAGCGAAAAGATTATGAGCGGGCGTATGACTATTATAATAAGCATATCCTGTACAGGGATAGCATTATTAAAAGCAATACCGCTTCTGCCATTGCTGATCTTGAAAAGAAATACGAAAGCGAGAAAAAAGACAACCTGATCACACGCCTCAATGATGCACAGGCTATTAAAACGTTGAAGATTGAAAAGCAGGATGCCCTGCTGGCAGCCAACCTGCTTGAAGCACAAAAAAAGCAGAATGAAATAGACCTGTTATCCAAAACCAAGGCTTTGCAGGAATTAGAAATTACACAGCAGGATGAGCTGCTTGAAAAGCAGATGCTGACAGCGCGTAACAACCAGCAGCAACTTGAGCTTTCAGAAAAGGAAAAGCTGTTACAGGAAAAGCAACTGAAAAATTCGCGCAATGTTCGTAACCTCTTATTGGCTGGGGTAGTGCTGTTGCTGATCATTGGCTATTTCCTCTTCAACCGTTACCAGTTGAAAAGAAAGATCGCAGAACAGCAATCCTTGCTGGATATGCGTAACAATATTGCCAAAGACCTGCATGATGAGATAGGGTCTACATTAACAAGTATCAGGATCCTGTCTGAAGTATCAGGCAAAAGCGTTCGTAAAGATGATAGCAGGTCTTTGGGGTTCATTCAAAAGATCACCGAACAATCGGCTGCTGCCCAGCAGGGTATCAGTGATATTGTGTGGGCTGTAAAGCCAGAGAATGATAAGCTGGAAAATATGGTGATCCGCATGCGCGAATATGCCGCACATACACTGGAATCAAGAAACATTCTTACCACCATTCATATTGATGAAGAGCTCCTGGATCAAACACTGGATATGCAGCAAAGACGCGATTTCTTCCTGATCTATAAAGAAGCGATCAACAATATCGCAAAATATGCTGATGCTACAGAGGTTACCGTTACCATTGGAAACCTGGGTGGTAACCTGTCCCTGCAGGTAGCTGATAACGGTAAGGGTTTCAACACGGCTGCAATTGGTTCGTCCAATGGAGTAAAGAACATGCAGGCCCGTGCACATGCCCTCAATGGTGAAATGCTCATTCAGTCGCAGATCGGTAAAGGAACTTTAGTTCATTTGCAGATCCCCACTACATGATCATGTAGGTACCTGTTAAATAATGCTGTTTACTTTTAACTTATGGCAATAAAAGTGTTGGTGTACGATGATAATGCAGACCTGCGGGCGAGCATGGAAGTATTAATTGCTGCCGAAGACGATTTTGAATTATTAGCCGTAATGCCCAATGCTGAAACGGTTGAGACTGATATACGCACGTTGAAGCCTGATGTGGTTTTGATGGATATTGATATGCCCGTGGTAAACGGCGTGCAGGCTGTGAAGCTGATCAGGCGTATAAGTGCAGAACTGCCTGTTATTATGCTTACTATTTTTGATGACAATGAAAATATCTTCAATGCTATCTGCGCAGGTGCCTCCGGCTATATTCTCAAAAGATATGCTACCGAAGAAGTTGCAGATGCCATTCGTATGGTAATGAGCGGCGGCGCTCCCATGACCGGTTCTGTTGCCAGGAAAGTGTTGCTGATGGTACCGGGCGCCGCTGATAGCCAGCAGGAGCGGATCACTCTCTCTGAAAAGGAAACTGCCATCCTACAATTGCTCGTCAATGGATTCAGTTATAAAATGATCGCCGGTGAATTATCTGTCAGTGTCGATACTGTCCGTTTCCATATAAAAAAGATCTACGATAAACTCCACGTGCATTCAGCTACAGAAGCTGTTTCCAAAGCTATCAGGGATAAGTTGGTATAAAGCTGTTGTTTACTGTTACTTCCTCTGCCACTACATACATATGTAGTGGAAACACTTCTTTTCGGTAGTAGGTTTGGTATGTCAATAACATTCAGATTTAACCCGAAAAAAAACAGTAATGAAAAAGTTTACCACAATTCAGAAAGCAGCGATCCTGCAGTTTGTGTTGTTATTTTTTATTGCAACCGGCTTTGCACAGCAGATCACTATTCCTGTCAACCTGCAGAAATCGATCGTAAATAACCGTATTCCCAGCCATATTCAACTTTCAGGCGAACAGCTGAAAAAGATCATGATCAAAAGAATTGACCTTACAGCCAGCAGGATCAATTTTACGGTAACCTGTAGCGATAAGTTTAACGGTGTTGTTAAAGTAGAAGGCTTCGTGAAAAATACCGGGGGTCTTGCTTATACCACCAACCCTGGTCAGCAATCGGCGCTTTTGTATGAAGACAATGGAGGCAAACTTCAATTGGTGGCTTCACAACCTTTTTCAAATGTAGCTCCCGGTGCCGAAGTAAAAGTGGCTTACACCCGGAAATGGAATGTTTCTTCCCCGGCAGAAGGAGAGTTTCCTCCTAAGTATGTATTGGTGATCGCTTTTGACCCGGATATCTATATCGATGGCAACGATAACAATGATGATAGCAATAATACCAACAACAGGTTTACAAAGTCTGCATCTGAGGTAAACACTACCTGGCCCTGCAGAAAATAGCTAAACATCCTTGCAGGCTGCTGCAATGCAGCAGCCTGTATTAAAACCTTCATCATGAAACGCATTTTCTCTATACTTCTGTTGCTTGCAGGCATAACATGTATGGATATGCAGGCTCAATCTCTTCCCAAACGTGCGGAGCAAAGAGCTAAAGACAAAACCGGCAATAAGGTCGATGAAACTGTTGATAAAAGCATTGATTCTGCTTTTGACAAAACAACCCGGGCTATCGGCAATCTTTTTAAGAAAAAGGATAAAAGCAAAAAAGAAGTTCCTGCTGAAAAAACTGATGCTTCTGTAGCCACTACCGGTACTGCCGGAACAAAAGGGGCTGGCTCCGCCGGAACAACGGGTGGGGGAACCCTTGCAGTAGCAGGCGTTAAAAGCGCTTCTGATTTTGTGCCGGGTGAGAACGTATTATTTGAAGAGCATTTTGAAAAAGATGCACTGGGCGATTTTCCTGCGCAATGGAATACCAATGGCAGTGGCAAAGTAGTGACTATTGACGGGCTGGATGGCAAATGGCTTGAAGTAGTGCATAACTCTATTGTAATGCCTGTACTGGACAAGGCTTTGCCTGCCAACAGTACTATTGAGTTCGATGTTTTTCTGCGCTATGAATCGCAACGCAGCACTCCTTTTATTCAATTTGGACTTACCCAGGTAAAAGATATCCTTAAAGAAGATATGGCTTACAGGGATCGCTTTTTCATAAACCTGCATCGCTATGCCGAGGATGATGGTAAAACACTTGAATATGGCTTAAAGAATGATATTGTTGGCAATAAAAGCGATTTCCCGCTCACTTCATATGTAAACAAGGTGTTGCACGTAGCAATTGCCGTGAACAAAACGCGCATAAGGCTATACCTCGATGACAGGAAAGTAATTGATCTGCCCCGTGCCCTTACCGATGGCATGCGCAATACCTTTTTCCTGAACAATAATTATGTAGTGCCTGCCTCTGAAACCGGTATGCTGATCAGTAATATCCGGATAGCTTCGGCTGAAGCTGATGCACGAAGCCTGCTTGTAAAACAATTGATGGAAGAAGGTAAAGCTGTTACCAACGATATCCTGTTTGATGTGAACAGCGATAAGATCAAAAAAGAATCCTTTGCGATCATCAACCAGTTTGGCGATGCCCTTCAGAAGAATGCCTCATTGAAAATAAAGATCGTTGGCCATACGGACAGTGATGGAAGCGATGCTGACAACCTCTCCCTGTCGCAGAAAAGAGCTGCCGCAGTCAAAGCCTATATCACAGAGAACTATGCGGTAGCAGGGGTAAGGATCCAGACAGATGGTAAAGGCGAAGCACAGCCCGTAGCTGCCAATGCTACAGCAGATGGAAAAGCGAAGAACAGGCGTGTTGAATTTGTAAAACTTTAATGCCTTGTCATGAAAAAGATCTTTATTGTATTATGTATCGTTCTTACTGCTTCCATCGGTATAGTGCAGGGGCAGGGACGTACACGTCGCGATTCGATAGGTGTCACGGCATGGAAACGTGCAGTGATGAAAGCCCCGGTACTGACCGGGGAAACCGCGCCCCGCATTATAGTGCCGCACGAACAGCCCTTGTGTTTCCATACTGAATTTGATCTGAAGATGACTGTAGGCAGTAAATTGGTGGAGCAATGTATGTTCATTAACCAGGACATCGGTATCATAGGTTATCTGCCTCCCAGTACTGATGGATTACAGAATATGTTATTTCCGGAGCTGGTAGATTTTTCCTTCTTCATTATGGGATTAAAAGGCAATGTTTATCACTATTTCAACAGGAAGGCAAAAGGCAGTACCATCGATCATTGGGTATCTACCGGAAATACAGAAGCACACCAGTACCGGCAGATCGGGACAAGCTTTACCGGGTCTGTTGATCTTAGCAGAAAAAATGTAACAGGCTCCTATTGCGGGGGTACGCTTACTGCAATGGCCTATCGCTTTTCAACGGATGCAAATATGACCTGGTATTTATATGGAGATCGTTTTCCGGAGAAACTTCACCCTCAGAAATTCCTGGGAAATTTTGGAGTAGGCTATTTGCTCTGTACGGAAGGACTGTATGCGATCACTGAATTTCAGTCGCCCGGCTATACTTGCCGCGTATCGGATATCCAGGTTACCAATACCTGTCTTAATACCGCAATATTTAAGATCATGGAAGATGAATATGTTGCAAAACGCACTGCTGATCTTCAGAAAGAAAAGGAAAAGCTGGAACGCCAGGCTGAAAGTGTAACCGGAGATTGTGCTGCTGAACGAACCAGCCTGCTCAATTTTCGCAGGGAAGTGAACCGTAGACAGGAAGAAGCCACAAGGCGGATAAAGGATGGCAATACTTACCAGGATGCAGCTACCCAGAAAAATATGCTTAGTTCGATGGATCCTCTTACAATGGTGCAGGAGAACATTCTCTCTACACAAGTAAGCATTTGCCAGGCGAGCAAAAGAGCAGAGCGGGGTGGTTCCGGTGCAAGTGCCAGCATCGCGAAAGTAAATTGCTTAACAAATCAATTGAGCGTATTGCAACAATTAGAGATCCGGATGAAAGCATTGGATGTACAATATGCCAGTGAGCCCGGCCGGGCCTTTGCGGAAAAAAGCCGTTTGTATATGCAGGGACAACCGCCGGCCTGCCGGTAACTTTTAGTAGTGTAGCATGTCAGAAACAGAGAAGCTAAACGGCACAAAAAAATCCCGGGTATAATTTACCCGGGATTCATCTTTTATCAGGATTGAATATTATCGTCCGTTGGAACGCAACACAGTAACATCCTTCTTCAGGTCATCTTCGTAGGTTTTTTTCACGATGTAATGCCATCCTTTTTCTGATACATCTACAAAGAAGATCTCGCCTACCTTATGTTTGGAAACAGCATCCTGGAACTCTTTCGGAAAACTATATTCTCCAAAGAACCAGTCAGTATCGCCATGGGTTTTGTTGCCATCCATGGTGTATTGATCAGACAATGTTCCAAACGCAGTGCCTGCATTGGCTTTGGCAACAATTATTTTCTTTAGGCTATCTACTTCTGAGTTTGTGAGGGAACCGCCATCAAGGAAGATATAGCTGGCACGGTACTGAACAGACTCTGTTGATTCGAGTATTTTATAGGTAACATATCCTACAGAAAATACATCTCCTTTTTTCTGGCGCAACAAACGCTTATCAATAAGAGCCGTGTCTTTGCCTGCAGATAATTTAAGGATTGCAGGCTTCAATGCTGCATTGGCGTCAATGTACTGCTGCGCCTGCTGAAGCGTATTGATCTTTTGAAACTGCTCATATACTGTTTGTTGTGCAAAAGCCGGTGCTGAAAATAACAGCAATAAAACCAAAGTGTAATTTTTCATAAATGCTTATTGTTTAACCTATGCTACCAAAATCATGACTCATCTGTGAGTATTTCAAGATACAATTTTTTAATAATATCTCTACGGCCAATTCTGTCTGTTGGTTTGCAAGGATTTGTTAATTATGCCGGATCTGTTACCGGATTAAAAGCCGGTTAAAGCGTGTTACAGATTTTCTGAAGCGATAATAGTCCAGTCTTTGTGTGCAAATCCTTTATCGAGCCAGCGATCCATTTCTTTGGCAATAGCGGGTACAATGGTAAGCTGGCGGTTTCTGCGGGCTGCTTCTTCCATCATCAGGCGGGCATCTTTACGCGCCATCTGCAATTCCCAGGAGGGATTGTCGTAGTCGGCAGCAAGCATCCTGTTGAGCCTTGCAGGTGCCATAGCTCCCGGATTCCATTCTTTAAAGAGGTCCAGGATCGCCGTTGGTGTTACATCCATTGCTTTGGCGGTAGCCAGCATGTCTGAAAAACCGCCGGTCAGCGTAAGCAGAAACATATTGCCCAGCAGTTTAATACCGGCTGCCTGGCCGGTACGCTCACCCTGGTTCAGTATTTTACCGGTCATGGGCGTAAGCCAGGGGGTGATCTTTTTCACAATGTCCTGGTCGCCGGAAACAAGCATTACACCTGTTCCGTCAAGTGCATTGGAAGGCCCCATAAACACAGGCACATGTACATAAGTAATGCCTTTTTCAGCCCAGTCATTGGTACGTTTTATGGCTCCTTCTACGGAAGTGGTTGTATGATCAATGATAACAGCGCCTTTGCTGAAACCTGCACTGGCTTGTTCCAGTACCTCATCTACCACAGCGTCGTCAGATAAGGTAACATGGATACGCTCAGCGCCTTTTACGGCCTCTTCAATATTTTTAAAAGCCTTTGCGCCGGATGCTTCCAGTGCTTTGGCTTTTTCAAAGGTCCTGTTCCATACATGTACCGATTGTCCTTTTGCCTGCAACGCTTTTGTAAAATTGGAACCCAGTAGTCCCATGCCTATAAATGCAACCATAGCTAATGCTTTATTTTAAATTTAATAACTCCCTTTATAGGAAAGTAAACCTGACACCCGCCGAGGCGCCCGTGGCTGGTGTCTTCACCAGCCACCTGATTCAACTACATTGGATCAAATTTAATGATCTTATCTGCTTCTCTCCGTAGGGTATTAACATTTTACCACAATAATGGTTGTCTGTCCAACAAAAAAGCCCCCTCTTTCACAGAAAGAGGGGGCTGAGTTTTATGTGTTCAGCGTTTCGCGTTAAGCGTAGCGCATTAAAAGCTGTATCTGAATCCCAACTGCGCCTGGTAAGGATCGCCTGAAGGGCTGATGGTACCTGCTGTGTTTACACCATACACAAACTGTTGTTTAGATGCATCAAATCCTTTGCTGCCGTACAATGCCTGCGTACCCAGTGTTTTGGTAGCGCCCCATGTTTTATTGAGGAAATTGGCTACGTTAAACAGGTCGCCTGAAATTTCTATGGCATGAGTACTTTTTTTGCTGAACCTGAACTTTGCACTTACACGCAGATCGAATGTGCCATAGAAGCCGTTTACACCACCATTTCTCTGGGCAATTTTGCCGGAGTATTTGTTGATGTAATCTTTTATGCTTTTGCTTGCATCAGGATTATCAATAATGGCCTGCAGACCATTTCTTACGTCCTGTGATACATTGGCATCTTTACGATCAAAGATATAGGCAAGGTCATTGGTACCTGCTACGAAATCAGCATTGCTGTTTACGCCCGATAACAGTGTATAGCGTGTTCCGCCGATGCCGGAATATCTTACGCCCACAGACAGAATATTCCAGAAGGTAGGAGAGGTAGCGTAGAACACTACTTTATGGCGGAACTGGTTGTCTGAATAAGTTACCGTATTTACATTTCTTGGATCGTCTTTAACCGGCAGCGACAGGGTAGATGTATTGGCTACGTTACCATTGAACGAAATATTGTCTTTGGCGTCGTTCCAGGTATAGCTCAACGATACTTCGCCATCTTTAAAATACTGGAAAGAGGCATCTGCCACCACTGCAAACTGGTTTACCTTACCATCGCTGTTCAGCTCCAGCACACGGCCCAGTTTATTACTGATACGTCCCTGCAGCCAGTCGCCGTTTCCGCTGGCAGGCATTGTGGACAATGGTACATATACACCCCTGTTGTCTTCATTAGTCAGTTTGAAGTATGGATCTTTCACCATGTTCCTGTCCACATACAGGTAGTTGTGTCTGCCTAGTGTTGCATAACCGGTAATGCCCACTCTCAGCCTTTCGGTAATGAAATGGCTGTAAGAGATATTGGCTTTGTACACAACGGGGATCTTAACATCCGGGCCATTGGTATTAATGGTAGAGATCTGGGAAGCCGGTACTGTAGGAGCAGTAGCAGGGTTTGCCCTGTAGCCGGGGAAGTTGGCAACCGGAAGTTCTGCACCCCTTACATCCACACTGCCAAGATGCTTGCCATCAAAAGTAAGGTTGTTGATGACCATGTAGTTGTTGATGTCGGAAGCAAATACACCCGCACCGATGCGCACATAATCTTTATGATTTTCTGCTACATCCCATGTAAGCTGGAAACGTGGCTGAACGATGAATGATCGCAGCTTGTTATCCGTACGGAGTTTTAATTCATCATACACCAGTTGGTTAAGCGGAGAAGAAGGGTAGATGGAATAATCCATACGTACACCTGCTGTTACATCCACGCCTTTTGCAATTTTGGTTTGCAGTTGTCCGTAAAGCCCCAGGTTGTAGATGTTTGATGTTACACTTGGGTCGGCCATTAAAGGTACTTCACGGAAATAGCGGTAAGGTTTATTATCAATGAAGTTCTGGATGCCATCGTAATGGAAACGGCCATTTACCTCGCTGCCATATTTAGAGCGTGCTCTTGTGTACATCAGGTCTATGCCAAAAGTGTAACGAACAGAGTTGGTATTGTAATACAGGTTGTTCACAAGTTGGAACACGTTGTTCTTAAACCATTCCTGTGCAAACCTGTGACCACCAAACTGCAGGGTAGTAGTACGCGTAGCGCCACCCGTGATCACTGAAGGTACACGTTCAATAATAGCGCGTGGTATGTTTGATTTGGGTAATGCATCGCCGGGCTCACTGCTCTGGTGAGTGTACAGGTGCTGCAGTTTCAATTCATTGGTAAGTTTTGAATTGATAGAAGAGCGCAGTGTTACCAGGAAGCTGTTATCGAAGTTGAAATCATTACCGGTAGATTCATACAGGTTGATGGGAGAGTTATCTACAAGACCCAGTTTGTTGGCATCATTGGTAAGGTTGTTCCTGATGGTCAGCAGGTTTTTACTGTTGATCTGCCAGTCGAGGCGAAGGAATGCCGCGTCTGATTTTCTTGTTTTATCAAAAGTGCCATATTGAGGAGCTGTAGAAAGGCCATACTTTTCACGACCGATCTTAATAACAGAATCAAGTGTTTTTCTCGTGATGTTGAACCTGCTTTCGTCTGCAGGCGATTGTATATCGGCAATAACCAGTGAACGCAGGTCCTGCTGGTGATCCCATGCAACAAAGAAATGCAGTTTGTCTTTAATGATGGGGCCGCCCAGTGAAAAACCATACTGGTAAGTAGAGTAGTCGTTATTTCTCAGGTTACCCCTGATATCGTATTTGCTGGCCAGCCAGTCGGCACGTCCGTAGCCAAATACCGAACCATGAAAGGTATTGGTGCCTGATTTGGTAACGGCGCTTACAGTACCTCCGCCGCTGCGTCCATAGGTAACATCATACTGGTTGGTAACTACTTTAAATTCCCTCACTGCCTCAATAGAAATAGAGTAAGGGGCACCGCTGCGGCTGGTAGTAGCTCCGGCAGAGGTTGGGTTCTTTGCATTCATACCGTCAATGGTGTAGTTGGTAGAAGAACCCAGTTGTCCCATCAGGTTACCGCCCCTGCTCAGTGGAGAAAGATCCATTAAGCTGGCGAAGTTCCTTCCATTGATAGGCATTCGGGTCATCAGTTGAGAAGAGATAGCAGTAGCGGCACCGATGTTTTCTATTTTACCTTTTGTACGTGCATTAGCCGTTACGGTAACAGCGCCGATCTCCTTTGCTTTGTTGTCCAGTGTAAAGTTTACCGTTACAACATCGCCCTGGTTAAGTGTAAAGCCGGGCTTTTTTTGTTCGGTAAAACCTACAAATGTAACCAGGATGTGGTAAGGGCCACCCAGGGGAAGTTCTTTAAATACATAATCACCTTTGGTGTTGGTTACAGTAGTTGCAGAGAAGCCTGTTGATTCATTTTTTACAAGCACTGTAGCACCGTGCAATGGACGATTTTCAGGGTCCATAATTTTACCGGTGAAAGATGCCTGTGTGGTTTGAGAAAATGTTTTGGGAGAGCAGAAAAGCAGTAGCAGTAGTAATGGCAAAGCCAATACAGCCTTGTGGTGGTTCATTTTTTTATGCAAAAGTCGCAGGCAACTGTTTTCTAATTGTTAATTAATCCCATGGTAATACAGACTTAACACAGAAAGCAGCTAAATGTAGCCGTTGGTGTGTTTAGCGCAGGCAGAAATAAAAAATTATAAATACGAAATGAGGAATGAGAAAGGGGTAATGGGCAAATTTGAAAATGTTCGAATAATGGAATGCTGAACGCGAAACGCTTTACGGGGAACAGTGAGTTGATAAGTTAACAAGTTAATAGGTTGACAAGGAAGCACACGGGTCCGGCTTTAGCCGGTTAGAGGTGTTGTTTTTTAGGGAATGTATTTAGGCGCATTGCCTCGTCCTTTAGGGCGAGGAGTAAAGGCACAAGGTTCAGCAAGTACGAAGTACGGAAGATAAAAACATCGGGTTTCACAGCTCCCCCGGCGGGTAGGGACACCCGCCGGAATATAATTCCTTAATTCAGCGACATTGGATCCGGAATACTAATTCCATACCATTGAATTAAGCTCCGGAGGAGCTACCAGTTTATAGAAAACCAATTTTAAAAGGTATTCAGCTCCGGTAGGAGCTTCCTGTAAGGCAGCAGAGGCTCTGGTTGGAGTAGTGTAAGCCAATAACTAACCGGGAAAATGAAAAATTGAGCGCAGACAATAAATGACGAAAAGCCTATTAATAACTGTTATGGGCATTATAAAGCATAAATATTGATGTATATTCGTATTGGATATTTACCTACCTATCTGAATCTTCCTGAAATCCAATTATTCCTTCTGTCTTTTTACTTTCGAGGTTACCACCCTATTACTCCCTTGTGTAAAAACATTACTACTACGTTCTGTTGCATGTAAACAGCAGGTTTTAAGCACTGCTGAATATCACCTGGTTATTTAAGCTCTGATACCCTCTGTGAAACCTTTATCATTTTAGCAATTTAATGCAGTAGCCTGAGCTACACTTACCGGTAATGTACCGTGCGGTAAACTATTGTTGTAAAACAAAAGGAAACCGTGCGCGAGCCTTTTTTGTCCCACCACAGGTTGTCTTACCCTGAGTATGCAGAAAGTACTTTTCTGCAGTGTAAACCCCTTTGCATAACCTCAAAATGCTGAATTATGAAAACTTTGTTACGTTTATACCTGCTTTTGCTTGCCTCTGTTTCTTTTTCTGCCAGCCATCAGATATATGGACAGGCATGTACCGTCTCCAATATTACAGTAACGCTTAATAGTGCGCTTACCAACGCCGGAAATTGCCAGGTTAATATTGACCTGAGTTGGGATCAGCAAAACAACGGTGGTAATAAATATACCAATCTTCATATCTGGTCCACGGCCAACTATCCGGGACTTTCTTATGCCAATCCACCAACACTTAGTGACCTGGCAAATGCCATCGGTACCATTGTAATTGCCAACCCAACTACCGCTACGCCTACTTTAAATGCAACCTATCCCAATGCACCGGCAACAACCATGTTATCGGCAGCCAGTGTTCAAAAAGTATATGTAAGCGGCAGTGGCATCAACACTATTAACAGGTTCACCATTAAAGGCATCGTATTTACAGCACCGGGGTCCTGTTCTAATCCCGTGTCAATTAAAGCTGATATATGGTCCAGCAATTCCAATAGTGATAATGCCGTTCAATGTGCAGATCCCAATCATCAGTTCTTTGTAAATAACCCGTTGGTAAGTGGTTCATTGATCTGCTCGCCCAGGCAGTTTAATGTAAGCATTTCCAATCTTTCCAATGTTTCACAACAGGCCGTTTTCACGGTATATGCGGATGATGTTTTCCCCGGCACGCTTGATGCGGCAGATCCGGTACTTTATACTTCAGGAACAATAACCTTGCCTGCAAGTGGTGTATATACATCGGGTGGAATTGCTTATAGTACCTATCCGCTGGATAATGTATGGGTACGTGTACAGGTAACAGGCAATACCTATTCTACCACAACGCTTATTATCAATGGTTGTCCTAATACCTTGCCCGTAGGCTTGCTGTCTTTTAATGGTGCAAGACAAAGTAATTCCAGCGTGTTGTTAAAGTGGGAAACTGCTTTTGAAGCAAATAACAAAGGGTTTGAGATACAAAGGAAAACAGGAGAAGGCAATTTCCAGGCAATAGGTTTTGTATCATCGTCTGCACGTGATGGAAACAGCAATAGCCTGTTGACATACCAATTTGTGGATGCAAACAGCAGCGGCGATCTTACCCAATACAGGCTGGCACAAACGGATATTGACAACAAACAGACCCTGAGTAATATCATTATTATAAAGGGTAATAAGACAACAGGTATGGCTGTTGTGGTCTATCCTAACCCGTCGCCCGATGGAAAAGTAAAGCTGCTGTTTAGTGATACAGAAATAAAAGATATAAAAGTGATTGATAATACCGGTAAGATCGTTCAGCTGAAAAGAAGCGTTACTGCCAGTTGCCTGGATATTGCCGGTCTGCAGAGTGGAATGTATTTCCTGTCCGTTACACTTCAGTCAACAGGTGAAAGTGTAATTAAAAAAGTAGTAGTCCGATAGGTAGTTCAGATACATGCAACATGAGAGGGCCGGTTAAATCTTTAACCGGCCCTTCACTATGATAGGCCTGCCGTTCGGGAATAAGGCTCGCAAATACACTAAGCCGCAAAAAGAATTTAAGCTAAAACGTGAAGTAAAGAACGATTTCCGCGTCTTTGCGCCTTCGCGGTTAAGCCTGCCTGGCACTTAGTATTCCGAAACCGGAATTACAATACTGCATATTTATACGAAGAATAAAATCTCAAAATTCCCGGGATCCGGCAATCAACAACCTCTCCGCAAGCAGTTTTCTTCTTGTTTCATTCTTACCTGGTTCTTGTTTCATTCGCCCGCCGCCAAGAGCAAACCCCTAATTTATACGCTTTAAATAAGAAGGAAACAAGAACGAGACCATAACAAGACCATAACGAAGTCGCTGAAATACAGGGTTTAAGTTAAGCCTCAAGGGATAAGAGACAAGGAACAAGGAAATACAGTTCACAAGTTGAAAGGTTAATAAGTTAACAAGGGAAAATCCATTGCTTTAATTCTATCAGATTTTTAACCTTTGACTTCCTGCTTCGTATCAGCAATTGAAAACGGCAAAATCGGCAAATTCTTACGTTTCCGGCAAAAACGGCACATCCGTTTGGAGATGGGGGTGAGAGGGGTGTAATTTTGTTTTTGATATGAAAATCGTGACGGAAATGAGAAATGAAGAAGCAATGTGCAAATGTGCAGATTCTTTAATTTGAAAATTTCAGAATTTGAAGATTTGAAAATGGCCCGAGGGTGAGAGATTGGAAGGTTGATAAGGTGATAAGGAAAGAACGAAGTACAGGGCTAAAATGTCGAATGTTGAATTACTAATATCGAATTTAGAAGGAAAGCCGGAAGCAAGTTGGCAGTTGGCAATTTGCAGTTATCAAATCCAGGATCTGACATCCAGTAACCTGTAACCGGCATCTGGTATCCGGTAACTTGTATTTCACGTCTCACGATTGCCGATTCACGATCCCGTATCACGAAACAACATTGTATAATTAAATTTTTTAAATGAAGAGGATCCCGAAAGATCTTCCGCCGGTTTACTTTGTCGGTACTTACGGTAATCTTACTTTCTATTTCTGGAAAGGCAAATACTGTGTTCGTACCAAAAGTTCACTGACGGGTAAAAGGGTAAAGACATCGAAAGAGTTTTGTCTTACCATGCAATATGCAGAGCGACTGGGGCATGCTTCCCGGATCGCATCAAAAGTATACCGCCAGTTGCCCGACGGCTGGAAGCTCCATGACCTGTATCGTAAAATGACAGGGGTAGGTTCCCGGTTATTGAAGGAGCGGGCGTGTACAGAAGAAGAAGTTGAAATAGTATTGTGGCAATACCTCGCTTCAGTTGGCTTTAAAGCACAGGAGCATGGTATAGAGCATCCATTGCCTGTTGCTTTGGAAAAGCCTTGCATGATACCAGTGAAAATACCACCGCCTCCGCGACCGCTTATTTACTACGGTATTCCCGGTTCAACGGTGACACGTAAAAAGAGCAGGGTGAAAAGAACCAGGGTAAAACGGGTAAATCTATTTGCTGGCTAGCGGACAATTCTCATGCTATGTTTGATAGATCAGTTTCGAAACTGATTTTAAAACGGACTAAACTATTCCGGGAACCAACAGTCAAACCAGCCTGTAAAATGTCATTACTATGAAATGGATTGCCCTTATTGTATTGCTGGGGATGGCTTCTGCTACTCATGCACAGTATGATTTCAGCAAAGCTGATGCCTGGCTGAATGCTGAAGCCGGTAAAATGGGAGGCAGGGCAATGCTGGTGGTGTACAAAGATGGCAAGCTGGTATATTCCGGATCGGTGAATGAGATGAGCCGTAAACAGAAGATGGTGGGTAAAATGATAGCGAACAAAATGAACCGTGAGCCGGACTTCAGTACTTATACACTTACCAGTCGTCAGCCGGTTGCCAGTTGCAGCAAGTGGCTGAGTGCCGCATTGGTGATGACCTTTGTTGATGAAGGAAAACTGGATCTGAATGATACGGTAGGGAAATACCTGCCTGTATTATCACAGCATGGCAAAGGTAATATCACCATTTCACAATGTCTTTCTCATCTTACTGCTATAAAAGCACCTCCCTTAAAAAAGAACCTGCAGCAGATGAAGAACATGCACAGTATGGATGAGGCTATTGAAGCAATTGCTGCTATGCCAATGGAAGGCGAACCCGGTAAGGTATTTCGCTACAGTAATGTAGGGTTGCAGATTGCCGGTGCTGTAATAGAGAAGATCAGTGGTAAAAGTTTTGAAACACTGTTTGCTGAAAGAATTGCCCATCCATTAGGCATGACGAATACTGATTTTGGTAAAGGCAGGGTGGCCTTACCGGCAGGAGGAGCAGGTAGTACCCCGGAAGATTACCTGAAATTCCTGGAGATGATCCTGAACAAGGGTAAGTACAATGGAAAACAAATACTGAGTGAAAAGAGTGTTGCGGAAATGCAGGTGAACCGGGTAGGCGCTGATGTAAAGGTTGCTTATTCACCAACAGAGGCCGGTAATTTCGGCTATGGCTATGGGGAATGGGTAATGGAAAGCTCCACGCAAAATAATCTCAGCAAGGCAGTGACCAGCCCGGGCTTGTTTGGCAGTTTTCCCTGGGTGGATAATGAAAAACACTATTGCGCCTTCCTGATGACATTCTATATTAAGAATACCGGTAGGAATGAGCGGTATAAGTCGTTAAAGAAATTAATTGATGAGGCTATTCAATAAAGCAGCTTTGTATATATTGACTTATTTGACAATTTCTGACTTTAATTCTTTCAACGAATAAAAACTATCACGCCAGTAAATACCTCCGTTCTTAAGTGTAAGCCAGGTAGATCTTAAAACAATATAGGTCATTACGGCGCCGGCTACCGGTGCCATCAGGAAGTGCCACCACTTATTTCTGTTACCTGTTTTAAATGTAAACAAACAAGCCTGCGCCAGTACAATGGTAAGTGCCAGCCCGATGTTTAACAGGGAGCCGGATAACAGACCGGCCGGAACAGGAAAACAAAAGAACACAAAGGTCGCCAATGCCATTGCAACTGCTTTACCGGTGTTGTAATCAGATACAGAGAAAGTATTTTTCATCAGGCCGTTGATAAATTCACGCACGCTGGTGTACCATTCCAGTTCAATGGCATCTTCACCATACAATATTCCCTGCCTGCCGCCTGACTGTTTTATTTTCTCTCCCAGTTTCAGATCATCATCCGGCCTTAGTTTAATAACCTCATGTGTTCCGGCTTTTTCATAAGCTGTTCTTTTTACAAGGTTGAATGCGCCAATGCCAACCGATGCTTTTGAATGTGGTGATTGCACTTCCCACAAGCGTAGTTTCAGGGTCAGCATAATGCCGAAGGTCTCAAAAAAGCTGTTCAGGATCGCTGAGCGTGATTGGATTTGTGCCAGCACTGCCAGGTGATCCAGCTTTTGTTGCTGTACATAGCCCATTGCCCGGCGGATGGCGTTCTTTTCAAATTGTATATCAGCATCGGTAAACAGGATCCATTCTTCAGAACTCAGTTGATAGCCTTTGTACAAGGCATGATTTTTACCCAGCCAGTGTGGTGGCAGGTCCTGTATATGTATAGCTGTGATCTGTGGAAACCTGGCAGCAAGCTTTTCGAGAATGGCTGCCGTGCCGTCTGTAGAGCGGTCATTGATGGCAATGATGCGGTAATTATAATACTGAAGCTCACAAAGACTGGTAAGTGCTTTTTCCACTTCAGCCTCTTCATTGCGCATAGCAACTACAATAGCCAGTGATGGTTCATTTACCGGTAAGGGTTGTTTTTTCAGAAAGCCAATTTTACGGGTGTTTACCAGCAGGTAAATGGTGATCACTACCCAGCAAACAGTAAATACTGCGAGTACACAGGAGAATATCATGCTTAGGATCTTTTCAGCGGCAAAGATACGCCGTGGCTACCCGATACGCCGGCAAAGCTGTATCAACTGTACAATTAAGGGGATGTATCAAATATTTGAGTACAGCTTCCAACCTTTTGCCAAAGGCATGCTCTTATAATGATGAACGAAGTGATCAATGTCGCTGGTCAGTGGCTGGTGAATACACCAGCTACGGAAGGCCCCCGGCGGGTGGAGACACCCGCCGGAATGAAGAAACCGGACAAGCGGCATGGATTCAATATCAACAATAAAACTATTGCCATGAAATTTTTGCCTTCTCCTGGATTTAACACACTGTTTTACATACTGTTAATGGTTGGGTTGGGATATAATGTCCCACTTTCAGCACAGCAGGAAACCGGTTTTACACCCGAAAAAGCAGCCCGGATAGACTCCCTGCTTTCGGTACTTGCCGATAATAATATGTTCCAGGGAGGTGTATTGGTTGCAATAAATGATAAACGGGTGTACACCCGGTATGCTGGTTATGCCAATCGCAGCAGGAACATCCTGCACAGTGATACCACCACTTTTAACCTGGCCTCACTCTCCAAGCCATTTACTGCGGTGGCAGTACTGCAACTGGTGCAGAACAAAAAGCTGTCGTTAACGGATCATTTCATAAAATACTTTCCGGACTTCCCTTACCCGGAAGTTACCATCAGGCAACTGCTGAATCATACTTCCGGAATACCTCAATTGGAGAACTCTGAAGCAGAATACGTAAAGCAACACCCGGATGAACTGATCACCAATGCCAAAGCCTATGCAGACCTGGTAGCGCAAAAGTCTGCGCTGCTATCTGCACCCGGTAACAGGTGGCGTTATAACAATGGGAACTACGTGCTGCTGGCATTACTGGTAGAAAAAGTAAGTGGCCTTTCCTTCGATGTTTACATGAAGAAAAATGTATTTCAACGTGCCGGTATGCAGAGAACGTATGTACGGAATACCTATGCGCCTAATACCATGCGCTATATGATGCCTGCCATGTATATGACCGATTACCGCGACGTAGATTCGCTGGATCATAACAAATACTATACTTACTATAACCTGGGAGGTGTTTATGGACCTAATAATGTTGTAAGCACATTGAATGACCTGTTGTTGTTTGATAATGCATTGGAGCAGGGCAAATTATTGGGTAAAGCATTGCTGGATTCTGCCTTTACGCCGGTAGTGCTGAATAATGGAAAGACCTTTTACATGGGCAATAGCACCCGCTCCTATGGCCTGGGGTGGAGTATTTACACCAGTCGCAGTTCGCCGGTAGATACTTTTGTATTTCATGATGGTCACATTATGGGGCTTACCACCATCCTGCATAAAAATCTTACGAAGGGGCAAACCATCATCATTTACGATAATATTGAAGTGTCGCCCTTTGTGAAGATGAGTGCTATCAATAACATTCTCAATGATCAGCCAATCGGTAATATACGCGTGGCACGTTCGGTGGCGCGTGAATATGGAAAAGCACTGATAGAAAAGGGGCCTGATTATGCACTTGGACGATTGCAGGAGCTGCGTACAGACTCAGCCAATTATTACCTTGATGAATTAGAGATGAATACCCTTGGATATGACCTGTTGTTCAAAGACCCTGTGCCTGAACATGTGGCGCTATCAGTAGAGACGTTTAAAGTAAATACCCTGCTATATCCTAAAAGTGCCAATGCCTATGATAGTTATGCTGAAGCGCTGCTAAAAGCCGGTAAAAAAGAAGAAGCAATACTGATGTATAAAAGGTCGCTTTTCCTCAATCCTAATAATGAAACTGCCAAAAAGGTATTAGCAGGTCAGTGAGCTTATTGAGCTGTTACAGGGAGCGTGGTTTCATGAATATGAAACCGGTGGCCATTTTATATTCACGGAATACAATTTGCCGTTTCTCTTCATTGATCAGGTATCTTGTTTCCCGTGTGGTTGCACCGGTTATATTTTGTTCATACAATACGATCTTCCATAGTGTATCTGTTTTGCCGCCGGGATCTTGTATGGTTTGTTTGCTTTCTACTTTTCCGGATGTCCATACCAGTCCGCCTCTTTCATAGATATATTCCGGGAATTTAAATAACAACCCGGTTTTATAGGGCAGCGTTTTGACAATGATGTCTTCGTAATAGGAGTCGAAAAGGGGCGTCTCTGCGTGGTAGCTGATCTGTTCTTCTTTGGCAGGATCGCCCGGAATGATGATGAAACCGTTTACCTCATTAGCATCAAACAGCAGGTGCAATCTTTTCTTTGTTTGCACAGAGCGATGATAAACGGGCTTTAGATCTGCGAGATAACAGAGGCCACTATCCAGGATTGTATTGGCGCCAAAAACAATATTGCATATCCTTAATCCCGCTTTTTTATTATTATGGGTAGTAAGCACAAAGCTGTCCTCAAGTGATCCGATCTTTATTTCTTTTCCATCCTTTATACTGAAGAGATCATAGCTGAGATGGTATTCATCCAGTTTACCTGTTTCGAGCAGGGTGCTACCGGGAGTGATCAGGACGGTATCTTTTTGCCGTGCAAGCACGGTGGTATATGTAAGCAGCAATAACAGTAACAATCGTAAACGCATAGCAATAGATTAAAGAGATGTGCTGACAGGAGTAGCCTTATCTAAAGTAACTGAAATAACCAACGGGTTGTGGTGTACCAACAGTCAACTGTTGTTTTAATTAGTTTAACTGTTTGTTTTGTATAACGGGCATTGGATAATGCTGTCGTAAATACCCTTTTTATTGTCGCTGCAGCACCCTGCACTTGCTGAATGAAGCAGATACATTTGTATGGTCTGTCAATATCGTTTAGTTAGTGGCTGGTGTCTTCACCAGCCACGGACGCACCCCCGGCGGGTGTCTCCACCAGCCGGAATGAAAGCTCTTAACCAAGCGACATTGATTGTTTATTTATCAGCAAAAAACACAACTATGGCAACGATTAATCCCTATTTAAATTTTAACGGAACTACCGAGGAGGCGTTCAATTTCTATAGATCAGTTTTTGGAGGCGACTTTACAGCTTTGCAGCGGTTTAAAGACATTCCCGATGGCGATAAGATGTCTGAATCCACGCAGCAAAAACTGATGCATATCTCATTCCCGGTGCTGGGTACCGTATTGATGGCTACTGATGCATTAGAGTCAATGGGGCAACATCTCACAATGGGCAACAATTTTCACCTGGCTATCCAGGCAGAAACTGAAGAAGAAGCAAAGCATTTATTCAATGCACTGGCTGAAGGTGGAACGGTTACTATGCCGCTGGACAAGGCTTTCTGGGGAGCATGGTTTGGTATGCTCACCGATAAATTCGGTGTTCACTGGATGATGAATTGTGAAGCTCCTGCAAATTAGCAAGGCAATTGCTTCAAATAAAAAAGGTTGTTTCGCAGGAAACAACCTTTTTAGTTTTTATGATAAGGATATTAAACCGCTTTGAAAACCACAGTACCATTGTGACCACCAAATCCAAAAGTATTGCTGAGTACAACATTTACTTTTGCTTCTCTTGCTTCTTTCGTTACAATGTTCAGGTTGCCCGGGATCTGTGGGTCAATAACCGTAGTATTGATGGTGGGCGGTATTACATTATCGCGCATTGCGAGCAATGAGATAATGGCTTCAATAGCACCGGCCGCACCCAACAGGTGACCTGTAATAGATTTGGTAGCGCTGAGATACAGGTTATTCTTTTCACCATTCAGCAGCGCTGAGATGGCTTTTGTTTCTGAAATATCACCCACAGGCGTAGAAGTAGCATGGGGGTTGATGTAGTCAACATCTGCAATGGTCAGCTGTGCTTCCTGCAACGCTGATCTCATTGCCTGGATAGCGCCTGCACCTTCGGGGTGTGTTGCTGTCATGTGATAAGCATCGGCGGTCATAGCAGCACCCACCAGCTCACCATAGATCTGCGCACCACGTTGTACAGCGTGATCCCATTCTTCGAGGATCAGTGCACCGGCGCCTTCGCCCATTACAAAGCCATCTCTTTCCACATCAAAAGGTCTTGATGCAGAAGCCGGATCATCATTGCGTGCAGACATTGCCTTCATAGAGCTGAAACCTCCCATTGATGCAGGTGTAATAGGGGCTTCCGAACCTCCGGTTACAATGATCTTCGCTTTGCCCAGTCTTATATAGTTAAAGGCATCCATAATGGCTGTATTGGAAGTAGCGCAGGCAGATACAGTGGTATAGTTGATACCCATATAGCCATGCCTGATGGAGATCATACCCGATGCCATGTTCGCAATTAACTTGGGTACAAAGAAGGGGCTGAACCTTGGCTGGCCGTTTCCTTTCGCGTACTCTGTTACCTGCTCTTCAAACGTATCCATTCCTCCCTGGCCTGAACCCCAGATAACCCCAACGTCGAAGGGATTCATTTTTGCAAAATCGAACCCTGCATCTTTAATAGCAGCGTCAGAAGCTATCAAAGCGTATTGGGTAAACAGGTCGGTACGCTTAATGTCTGCCTTGTCAAGATAAGTGGCAGCATCATAATTCTGCAGTTCGTTGGCAAAGCGCGTTCTGAACAGTGAGGCATCAAAGCGGGTAACCGGGGCTACTACGCTTACGCCATTTACGATATTGTTCCAGAATGTTGGTACATCATTACCATTGGGTGCCAGAACGCCCATGCCTGTAACTGCAACTCTGTGTAGCATAAATTGGATTTATTAATGTTGAATTTGCCGCGGCAAGATAAAGCCTTACAACGTCAATCAGCAAAAAATCTTACCTGTTGTTGAGACGGTGCAATGCTTCTGCGGGCGATGACAGGAACAGTTTGTAGAAATCCGCTGTAAGGCCGGAGTGGATCTCATAAACATCCTGCTCCATAGCTGTCAGCAGATCTGTTGCTACTACTGAAGGTGGAATACCGTTAATGCCACCTATTTCCTGTGAAAAATCAGTATTTACCAGCGGGGGCATCAGTTCAAATACCTTCACAGCAGTATCCTTTTCCAGTGAAATGCGCAATGCCTGTGAATAGGAGTGCAATGCTGCCTTACTGGCCGAATAGGTAGGAATTACCTTGTTAGGCACAATCGCCGCAATGGATGATACGGTTACAATAGCTGCGGAAGACTGCTTTTTAAGCAAAGGCAGCAGTTTTTCGTTCAGCCTGATGGGTGCCAGGTAGTTGGTCAGGATCTCATCGCTGGCCTTGTTAAAAGCGTCAGTGCCCTCTGCCAGGTTGTGAACAGATGCCGTGCCTGCGTTATTGATAAGGATATTCAGGGCAGGATGATCTTTTTCCAGGGTAGCTACCAGTTTATTTACATCTGCTTCTTTGCTTACATCGCTTACGATATAGCTGGTATTTTTAAGCTGTGCTACTGCCTGTTTCAGTTTCTGCTCATTGCGACCGGTAATGATAATAGTATTGCCTCTCTCTGAAAATAAACGGGCAATTTCAAGACCGATACCAGAACCGCCTCCTGTAACAAGGATGGTGTTGTTGTGCGTGTTCATTTTATATTAGCTTTTGTTTGTTTAATCTTTTAGTATATACCGATCGGTATATGTAACGGCAAAAAAAATCAGTTAGCCTTTTTTACCTCCATATTGTGAATAAGGTCTTTCAGTGTATCCATGATGCTGTCTGCATAATGCGGATTGCGTGTAGCGCGGGTCAGTAATATGCTTCCTTCAATAAGGGCAAGGATGGAAAGGGCATTTTTTTCAACCTGTACATCCTGCCTGAACTCTTTGGCGATAATGCCATTTTGTATAAGGGTAGCGATGCTTTTTTTCCAGTTCACAAATTCTTCAGCTACTTTTTTACGAAAAGCCTCATTTGTGTCATCGGCTTCTATGGCCATATTGGCCAGTGGGCAACCGCCATCCGGAAAGCTCCTGAATCCCGTGCTGCTGAAGAGCGTTGCGTAAGTCAGCAGTTTATCCTTATTGGTAACAGCGCCTTCCATCTTTTTGCGGATGGTGGCCGACATGCAGGCTGAATTGTATTCAAAAACCGCCAGTGCCACGGCTTCCTTATTCTCGAAATTGCCATATACGCTCCCTTTGGTAAGCCCGGTGGCCTCGGTAATATCAGTCATGGAAGTGCCTTCATACCCTTTTGTATTAAAGAGTCTGGCGGTGGCTTCAATGATGAATTGCCGGGTGCTTTCTGAGCGGGGCATGAACTTCATAGTGCAAATATACCGATCGGTATATGGCTTTTCCAAATATTATTTATCCCATAATGCAAAGGAAATGTGAAATCGGTGAGAGGATATTCAATGTCGTTTAGTTAGTGGCTGGTGAAGACGCCAGCCACGAGCGTATCCCCCCCGGCAGGTGTCCCCACCCGCCGGAATGAAAGCTCTTAACCAGGCGACATTAAGAAGATATTAAGCAATAAGCTGGTAAACGGGGTGTTTTTCCGGCAGTAATCAGCGTAATTGATGATCGCTAAGCCTCTTTGCGATGTATGGAAAACCTTTTGCAACTAAAAGGGCCAATATTTTTTGCTGCATAATATCATCATTCCTGTACATTTGCCGCCTTTTGGTAGAGGTATTGATTAGTTAAGATCATTTAAAGAATTGGAGCGTATGGCTGTTTTGATTTTTTTTCTGGCGCATTGGTTCCTGTCGCTGTTTTGTCAAACTTTCTTTCTGCATCGCTATGCATCGCATAAAATGTTTGCGATGAACAAATTCTGGGAACGTTTTTTTTACGGATTTACAGTGCTTGCCCAGGGAGCATCTTTTCTTAATCCACGTGCTTACGCCATTATGCATCGCATGCACCATGCGTACAGCGATACTGAAAAAGACCCCCATTCTCCGCACTTTTTCAGGGATGTATGGCAAATGACCATGCGTACCAAAGAGATCTATCTCAATTACGCCAAATATAAAGTAGAGCCTGAAAAGGCATTCCGTGGCAAATATCCTGAATGGCCGCTGGTCGATAAGATCTCCAATTTCTGGAGTGTACGTATCCTGTTTGGTGTAGGCTATTTCCTGTTTTACTGGTATTTTGCTACTGCATGGTGGATGTTCCTGTTATTGCCTGTTCATTTCTTTATGGGCCCTATTCATGGTGCTATTGTAAACTGGTGTGGTCATAAATATGGCTATTCCAATTATGATAACGATGATCACAGTAAAAACTCCATCCCGGTTGATATTTTCCTGATGGGCGAGTTGATGCAGAACAATCATCATAAAAGCCCCAACAGCATCAATTTTGCAAAGAAGTGGTATGAGTTTGATCCTACATTCCCGATCATACTGGTATTGGACAAGCTGCGGATAATACGGCTTAAAAATAAGGGTGTATAAATCTATAAGACAATAACTACTGATGAGATCCGGCATTTTTGCCGGATCTTGTTTTATAAAAGGGCTATGTCATTATTGACATAGCCCTTTGTGATACTGCTTGTAGCTTACTGATCCCACCATACTTTATCGTACAGACCAATACCGGTGGGTGTATTGGAAGAGTTGTAATCCAGTTCTGTTTGAGGATACAGAAAACGTCTTGGTATCTGTGTAGACACATTAGGCTTTATTGCCGGAATACCGGTTCGTCTCCAGTCATTAAAAAGCTCCGGATCAAAATACATAGCAAGATATTTCTGCGTAATAATGTTCGTTAACGACACGCTGCCTGCCGGGGTTACTGATGCCTGGCTGCTGTATGCTGCGTATGAGCCGGCTACTCCCAGGTCTGTGAAGGATTGCTGAATGCCGGCAAGGTAAGCAGTGCGTACCTGGTTGTCGGAGGCACCGGTCTGTAACAGGCACTCCGCTTTCATAAACTGAACTTCTACATTGGTAAGTAATGGCAGTTGCTGATTGGCCACAAAGTATGGGCCTATGCCATCACTGGCATCCGTAAAGTCAAAAACTCCCATCCGCGCATTGTCGTTAAAAGAAGAAGAGATCGTTTTATAGGTAGTGCCAAATATTACATCACCCCTGGAGGTAAGGTATTGGTTCATGGGAGCACTTCCTGTTGATGAATTGAAAAAATAAAAACGGGCATCATTGGCGCCGCTGCTAAAATTGGAACTGTTTATTTCAGCCAGGGCTTTGGTATAATTGGTGGCATCTTTTTTTGCAAGATGCAGATAAGCCCTTGCCTTTAATGCATGTGCAAAACGGGTCCAGTCTGCCACTTCCGTTTTACCGCTGGTCAGCGGGTTGGAGAGCCCGTAGATGATATCATTTGAATACGGAAGCGAAAGCACATCTGTTTTGGTAAACAGTGTAAGGGCCTGGTCTAAAAGATTGAAAGCCGTATCGTAAATATCGCTTTGCGCCACAAAAGAAGGTGTAAGATCAGCAGCTCCCTGGAATGCCTGTGAATAAGGAATACTGTTCCACAGATCGGAGCTTTGTATAATGCCATAGGCAAGTAAACAGCGGCTGATGCCTCCGTAAATCACAAAGCCCAGGCTGTCTGATTGCTGTTTCAGCAATGTGAGGTTTTTCAGGTAACCTGCAAATGTATTGGCCCATGCAGGATTAAAATCAGAGGCAGTGAATGAATAGCGTTGCCATGCATCGGGCTGGCGTCCGCCTCCGTTGCCATTGATATATTGCATAAAGATGCCTGTATAGCGGGCAATATCTCCGCCCATTGTATATGCAAGGTCGCCCTCTGCTGCTGTAAGCAATACACCCGGTGTAACCGTTGATGGTACATTGGGATTTTCACTCGCTTCATCCAGCTTTTTAGAGCAGGCCGTGCCCAGCAATATCATAAATGCAGGCAGTATGATATAAAGGGTGATGTTTTTATTATAGCGTTTCATGGTATAAAATTTTTGGATTAAAATTTTAATGAAAGGCTGATGGCATAAGATCTTGTTCCGGGAGTATTGAAATATTCAAGTCCCTGTGCGTGGCTGCTGTTGGCTGTCAGGCTCGATTCAGGATCTATGCCTTTGTAAGGTGTATAGAGATACAGGTTACGGCCGATAAAGGAAATACTGGCTCCCTGTGTATGTAACGACTGGGCTATTTTGCTGTTGAGATTATAGGTAAGTGTAACAACACGTAAACGAACCCAGTTGGAGTTTTGCACAAATGGTGTGCCCAGGCTGGAGTTAAAGGTATTGTTCAGTGTACCAAACCAGTATTCGTTCAAAGGCACTTCTATATTGTTTTCTTTGCCATTGGAATTAAGTACGCCCGGTAGTATGGCTGTTTCATCCCTTTTCAATGTTTCCTTACTTCTGCCATAGGCATTTAATGCAGCGGTAGTTCCATTCCACATCTGGCTGCCCACCCTTATATCCCAGAGAAAGGATAAATTGAACCCGCGGAATGTAAAAGAATTATTGATGCCCATTGTCCAGTCTGGATTAGGATTGCCCATCGTAACGGTAGTGTCAGTAACTCCTACAGGATAGCCATAGTTAGGATTGCTGGCAGGTGTACCGCTGTCGTCAATAAGAATATTTCCTTTTGAATCGCGCAGCCAGTCATTACCATACAATTGATTCACCTGTTGTCCGGGAATTTGCTGTGTACCTGCTCCAAAGCCATCAAGGAACTTCAGTACGTGCAAACCGTTGGCAAGACTTCTTACCATTGACCTGTTACGCGCAAAATTTACATTGATGTCCCATTCAAATTCTTTTGATTTAAATGGAGAGCCGCCCAATACCACTTCTACGCCTGTACTTTTTATTTCGCCTGAATTGAAATATGCCTGTGTAGCCCCTGATGAGGCAGCTATATTCACCGGAACGATCAGGTCTTTGGAAAGATTGCTATAGTAAGCAATATCAAAGTTGATCCTGCTTTTCAGGAACTGCAGGTTCATACCTACTTCGTTTGAATAAGTATTCTCCGGCTTAAGGTTCGGTTGTCCTAAAACAGTATTAAGGCCAAACGCATTGATATTGTTCTGCGGCCATGTAAGGCCGGTTGTATAGCCATCATTGACGAGCCATTGTACATAATTTGTTTTAATGGTATAAGGCGGAGCGTCATGAGCTATTTTGGCATAAGAGTAACGCAGCTTACCAAAAGATAAAATATCACTGCCGGAGTTTTTAAATACAGGCAGTTCTGTAAATACCCAGCCTACACTGGCTGAAGGATAAAAGAAAGAACGGTTTTGCTCCGGGAGAGTAGAAGACCAGTCATTTCTGCCGGTTAAAGTAAGAAATAGCATTTCTTTCCAGTCAAAATCAAAACTGCCATAAACAGCATTGCGTACGATCTTTGTTTTTTGCTGGGTAGAGGAAATAGTCACAGCGTTTGACATATTATCAAAGCCGGGGAATATAAGATTATCGCCCTGTGTGCGTGCGTCGCGCAGATTTTCCACATAATAGTTGGCGCCTGCTACATAATTAAACTTCAGGCCTTTGGCGATCTTGGTTCCTCCCATAAAGTTCAGATAGTTGTCGGAGTGTTTATAGGTGATCTCATCGTCAACAATACGGCCACCATTGCCAAATGCTGCATTGGAGCCTATATCATATATCTGGTGCCGGTTGTCTGTATAGTAGTCCATACCGCTTTTAACGGAAGCTGTAACCCAGCTTGCCAGTTTGTAACTGAACTGCAGATAACCATAGAACCTGTTTACATTACTATTGAATTTGTTTTTGTTGATAGACCAGTATGGGTTATCAAAGTTTACCTTATAAGTTCGTTGTGTACCGTCCGGAAACTCAAATGCTTCGGGGTTGCTTTTGCTGCTTTGTCCATTCAGCAGATCAAAAGAGATGGGTACACGGTACAGTGGCAAAAAAACGCCTGCAGTATTACTGCCTTCCTGCACTGCATTATTATTACTGTTAACATAAGTGCCTGATCCTTCAATACTGAATTTTGAAGTAAGGTTAGCCCTGCCGCTCAATGATGCCGTAGTTCTTCTGAAATCATTGGTAGGTATAATGCCTGTTTCGGAGTTGTTGGATAATGAAGCCCGGAAGGAAGCTTCTTCATTGCCGCCTGAAACGGATACAGAGTTGTAATAAGCCAATCCTTTCCGGAAAAAATTATTCACGTTGTTGTATGGAACAAAAGGAGTTTTGGCTGTGGGGTCGTTTTTGCCTACCAGGAAACCATTCTTATCATAGATATAGGTATTATCTCCATTCCAGTACATGGTATCGGCGAGAGGTCCCCAGCTTCTGCCGCCTGCGCCTTGTGGACCAATATATTGTCCGTCCAGTCCTTGCAGGTATTTGTTCTGCAGTTCGGGCAGGCGGCTTACTTCTGTCATCGTAAGTGAGGTGTTATAGTCAACAGAAAGGCCTTTGCCTGCAACACTTCTGCCTTTTTTGGTGGTGTAAACAATAACACCGTTGGCGCCACGTAAGCCATAAAGCGCTGTGGCTGCACCTCCTTTCAGTACGGTAACGCTTTCAATATCATCGGGATTAATGTCTACAGCCCTGTTGGAGTTCTGAACGCCTGAGTTCTGATAATTCTGGCCTCCCTGCATTACAGAGGTACCATCGCCATTGGTGTCGTAACTGCTGTTGTCGATAATAACCCCGTCAATAACTATAAGCGGCTGTGCGTCTCCGGTAAGGGAGTTTTGTCCGCGTATCTGAACAAAAGTGGGAGCGCCTGCACTTCCGGCAGATTTGACCAGGTTAAGGCCTGCCACCTGGCCGGTGAGTCCGTTCAGTACATCACCGGCATTTGATTTCATTAAAGTAGCTCCTTTAACTGTTTGTGCTGCATATCCTAATGCCTTTTCTTCACGCTTAATACCTAATGCGGTAACAAATACTTCCTGCAGGTTGCCATTCATGGCTCCTAAAGAAATGGATAACAGGGTGCTGCTGCCGGGTTTCTGTTCAAGGTCATTGTATCCCGTGGCACTGATAACCAGGGTCTGGTTGTTATCCGGAACTTCAATTCTGAAGTTTCCATTATCATCAGCCGAAACTCCTTTTCCTGAGCTCTTGATCCTGATTGTTGCAAATGCGATAGGTTCTCCTTTGTCATTCTTTACCTGGCCGGTAATAAAGTGGGTTTGCGCCAATGCCGTTATACCAACGAGCATTACGCATGTAAGCAATACAAGCAATTTCATAGTAGTGCTTTTAAATGAAGGAATAAACCATTTACAACATCAAGGCAAAACGTTGCGGTAAAAAGCTGTACAGCTAACAGGTTAGTACCGCCGCATTAACATCTGGATAGTATATGTTAATGCGGTTAGCAAAAGGGAGTATAAAACGGATAAAAACTTACAGTTGATTAACAAAGGTTGGCACGGTTTGTACTGGCTGCAGGCCCCCGGAAGCATTTATTTGTGCTTATTAACAGCGATCGCCCTGGTCATTTCAGTTTCAGAAAAATACGTTTCAATATATAAATCTGTCTCTTTATCAGTAACCTGGATCATGCTGTGCTCAATTGTTGTCTTTTCATGTTTTGAATCATACAAAACCAAACCTTAACAACATGAAGAAATTGAGCAAGTACGTAGTGTTCGTTTTGTTCTTATCTGCTTTGCCGGGTCTGTTGTCTGCACAGAACTCTGTAAGCGGAAAAATAACAGATGCGAAGGGCGTTCCGGTTGCCGGAGCAACGGTATCCGTGCGGGGAGGGCAATCGGTGCAGACAGATGCTGATGGTGTGTTTACTATTAAACATAGTGGCAAAGAAAAAATAACCATCTCTCATATCGGCTATACCACACAGGTTGTAAATGCGGCAAACCTGCTGAATGTAGTGCTGCAGGATGAAGCAGCAGGGCTTAGTGAAGTAATTGTAACGGGGCTTTCATCCAGTATTAAAAGGGGCAATGCTGCCAATGCTGTTACGCGGCTAAATGCATCGCAGCTTACAGGCAGTACAAGGCCTCCTACACTGGATGGTGCTATGAGCGGAAAAGTGCCGGGGGCGCAGATAACTGCCAATACAGGAGCGCCGGGTGGAGGTATGTCTATCAGGCTGCGTGGTGTATCTACCGTATTGGGTTCTTCTGAACCGTTATTTGTAATTGATGGTGTAATTGTAAATAACAGCCAGTTGCCTACCGGTGCAGGTACACGATCATTTAATGGTGCTACCGGTTTAAATGCCGGCACACAGGACCAGGCACCTAACCGTATTTCAGATATTAACCCTGCGGATATTGAAAGCATTGATATCCTGAAAGGCCCTTCAGCGGCGGCAGTATATGGTACCAGGGCCAATGGCGGTGTTGTGATCATTACTACTAAAAGAGGAAAGAGTGGTAAGACCAAGCTTTCCATTAACCAGGACCTGGGCTTTACCAAAGCGTCAAAATTATTGGGCTCTTCCGGTTGGGACGCCGAAAAAATTGCGGCTTACGGTGGTGCATACAATCTTTCAGAAAATGATGCTTTGAACCTGCTGCAGGCAGCTAACGGAAAAACATGGGATTATGAAAAGATCGTTTGGGGTAATACCGGTTTTATTTCCAATACCAATGCAACCGTTTCCGGTGGTAATGAGAAAACAAGGTTCTATGTATCGGGTTCTCTGCAGAAAGAAACCGGTATTCAGAAAAAGACCGGTTACGATAGAAAATCACTTCGCGTAAATCTTGATCATAAACTGAATGATTTTATTGATTTTAAGATCAGTACCAGTTATCTCAATACCTACAGCAGCCGAAGCTTTACCGGTAATGATAACAATGGTATATCGTTGTCATATTCTATGGCTTATATTCCCAACTTTGTAAATCTTACCCGCAATGCTGACGGTAGTTATCCTGTAAGCCCTACTACGGGGCAGAACCTGCTGGAAACGGTAGACCGGGCAGAGAACAAAGAGCGGACCAATCGTTTTCTCAATTCAGGTGAACTGAATTTTAACCTGCTGAAAAATGATCGTTCTTCTCTTAAGCTTTCATTCCGCGGCGGTATGGATTACCTGATGTCTGAGCCACGCGTGTACATGCCTGAAGATATGCAGTACCAGTCACGCCGTGCTACACCGGGCGCTTCACGTTTCGCTTACAACAAAGCATTTTATACTTACCTGCAGTCCTCACTTACTTTCAATACCAATATTGGTAATAATATTGATCTCACTACACAGGCCATTGTGCTGCGTGATGATCAGAAAAGAGAGATGTCGTGGATCCAGGGGGATGGTTTGTTGCCCGGACAGCGCAATCCAAGTACTGCACAGGTTCGTTTAACGGAGAGCCTGGTTGAAAAAGAAACAGTAGTGGCTTTTGATCTTGGACAGGAAGTGAACTGGGATGATAAAGTTGTGGGCAGGATAGGCGTGCGTGCTGATAAATCAACACTGGCCGGAACGAACTACAATAAGCTCTATTATTTCCCACGCGGGTCAGTAGCGATCAATCTTACCAATTTTGATTTCTGGAAATCTTCAGTGATCAGCCAGTTAAAACCCAGGGTTGCTTATGGACAAACATCCGGCTTCCCGATCTTCAATGGTGCTTATTCCCCATTATCGGGTATTAACTACGGAGGTTTATTGGGCTCAATAGCACCTGTTGTATTAGGGCTTTCAAAACTGGACCCTGAAAGAGCTTCCGAGCTGGAGTTTGGATTGGACCTTAGCTTGTTTAATAACAAGGTAACGCTGGAAGCTACTTACTATAATAAGAAAGTTAAGAATTTCCTTTTTGCCTATGCGCTTGCACCCACCAGTGGTGTAACCAGTTTCCAGGTATATCCTGTTGGCGATCTTGACAACAAGGGTATTGAACTGGGCCTGAACGCAACCGTATTACAGCGCAAAGATTTTGAGTGGACTACCTCTGTGCAATTCTGGAAAAACAAATCAAAGATCACCCGCCTTACAGTACCGCCTGCCTATGTTGCAAACTCCGGCTTCGGTGCGTATGGAAGAAAACGTCTGCAGCAAGGCTATTCACCCACTGCATGGTGGGGGCCAGACAGCTCGGGTGCATTGATCGCTTATCACGATGCACAGCCTAAGTTCCAGCTATCATGGAATAACACGCTGCGTTTTGCAAAAGGGTTTGAGTTCTCTATGTTCTGGCATACCAGCCAGGGAGGCTACAATGCTTCCTTAACACGCCAGGTAAAAGATGAAGGCGGTACTACCAAAGACTGGAGCAATCCCTCAAAAACAGGTAATACCGTTGGCTTTGACAGGGCAAGAGAAACAGCTATCAGCAATTTTGTAATGGATGCGAGCTATATCCGTTTGCGTGAAGCCTCTCTGTACTACACACTGCCTGCAAACATCACACACGGCATCTTTAAGAAGGGTGTTGAAAAACTGCGACTTGGTATTTCCGGGCAGAACCTGTTAACGCTGACCGACTATTTTGGCTATGATCCTGAAGTATCCAACTTCAACTCAGCCAATGCCGGCGGTTCATTAACAACCGGTGTAGACCTGGCGCCTTTCCCGGCAGTACGCAGAGTATTCTTCCACCTGAATGTTGAATTCTAAACTATCAATGAAAATGAAATTAAGAACATATAGCATAGCTGTGTTGGCAGCAACAGGCTTACTGGTAAATGCCTGTACCAAAACATCGTATGTCAATGATCCCAATAATCCTACTGTTGAATCTGTATTGACCAACGCTACGCGTGTACAGATAGATCAGTTGGGAGTAGGTGTACAGGGAACCATGAGAAGCGGCCTGTTTGCTTTTTATACATGGTCGGGTAGTATTGGCAGGGAGGTTGTGTATTTCCAGAATACAGAAAGCCGCTACTATCGTGAGTTGCAGGGTGAGATCGCTATTGACCCCGCTGGTATCATGTACGACTGGTATTTTGGATTTAACCAGACACGTCGCAGGGCGGAAATATTATTGCGGTCTGCAGACAAATCTGCTGCCTTATCAGATGCAGAAAAAGCAGCTGTAAAAGGATTTGCCAAAACAATACAGGCGTTTGTAATGCTGAACGCGCTCAACATGGAAGGTACAAATGGTATCCGCACTTCGTTCTCCGATCTTAATACGCCCGGCGATCTGCTTCGCCCCGGTTGCTTTGGTACTTATGAAACATCAATGACCTATATAAAAACACTGGTTGACGATGGACTGGCAGCATTGAACCAGGCAAGTACTGCATTTCCTTTCCGTATGGTAACCGGCTGGGCTGGTTTTGATAACCCGGCAAATTTCAAAAAGTTTAATCGTGCAATGGCCGCACGTGTTGCCATGTACCAGAAAGACTGGCAGGGACTGCGTACTGCACTGGCTGCATCTTTTATGGCTGCCACCGCAGGGTTGAATGATGGTCCTAAATTCCTGTATTCCACAACTGCAGGTGATGCCATCAATCCCTTCTGGCAAACAAAAGACGAACCTAATGCTGCTATACTGGTACAGGCCAATTTTGTTCCGGATGCAGAAACCGGTGACAACAGGGTATTTGGCAACAGTGTTGCTGACGGAGGTATTGCCAAAGTGAGAAGACGTACTACTGCTTCTGCTCCTCCCGGCTACCCGGCAATGGCTTATGAACTGCAACAGTATGCTGCTACTACTTCACCCGTAAGCATTATCAGGAATGAAGAGTTGCTGCTGATGAGTGCAGAAGCTGATATACAGCTCAACAGTCTCCCGGATGCTGTTACTAAGCTCAGCAATATCCGTGTGGCACATAACCTGGCGGTTTATAGTGGTGCTGTTACCAAAGATGCATTGACCACTGAACTGCTGAAGCAGCGTCGTTACTCCTTGTTTATGGAAGGGCATCGCTGGTTTGATGCACGTCGCTATAACCTTTTGAACACATTGCCCAAAGACAATGCTACGCATAATGTATGGGTAGAATATCCTCATCATAAACAGGACGATGACTGGGATGCAGTGAACCCCTGCAAATAATACTTACTTGTCAGCAACTGTAATATGCCATTACAGTTGCTGACATTTTATGTTTTCAATTCAACACTCCTATTCAGTAAACCATTAAAACAAACATTCATTTATTAACAAGAAAAACAAGAATTCATGCAACAAAAGTTACGTTACCCGCTATTGCTCACCGCAGCAATATTTGTGTTTTTATCCGGTGCCAGTGCCAAAGTGTGGCGGGTAAACAATAACGGAGGTGTCAATGCCGATTTTGCCCAATTGTCAACAGCGGTGGCCAGTGCGTCGGTGTTGGCGGGAGATACCCTGTACGTGGAAGGGTCTGCTACAGGATATAGTTCTGTTACACTCAGGAAAAAACTGGTTATTATAGGACCGGGATATTTTCTTTCAGGAGCCGGTGCCAATACGGGTTTACAGGCTAATCCTAATAATGCACAGCTTACATTATTTGATATAGATTCCCTGGCCTCGGGAAGTACTATTATAGGTCTGCAGGGATATGTACGCATATATTCCAATGCAGATGATATTACGCTGACGCGTTGCTATCTTGGTTTGGAAGTGCTTTTGACAGGTCAGAAAATGATGAACCTTACCATTAATAAGTGTTATTTAAGTCTTAACCTGAATGCTTCCGTTGTAGAGAACCTACAGGTTACCAACTGCTATTTGTATAGCTGGTTTTACGCCCCTAATGCTATAAGTGTCCTTGCAAGGAACAATGTGATTGCAGTCAGCCCCAATATTTCCAATACATATTTCGCCAATAATATATTCTCGGGTGTAACGCTTGGTAGTGTGATCAACAGTACGTATAAAAATAACCTGGCGAATACCAATATTCTGCCTGCAACTAATAACAATCAGAATAGCATAGCGCTCACCAGTATTTTTACAGGTACTGGTTCTACTGACGGACAGTACAAGCTGAAAGCGGGATCGCCGGCCATTGGTGCAGGAGAAACTGTGAATGGCGTAACGCCGGATTGTGGTATGTTTGGTACTGCGGACCCTTATGTATTGAGTGGTATTGCTCCCATACCCACCATTTATTCGCTCACAGTGCCCACTTCTGTTCCCTCTACTGCTACCAGTATGCAGATAACAGTGAGTACACGCTCCAATAATTAACATTCACCTACCATTCCTTGATTATGAGTAAAAGATTTTTTGCGGGACTGGCAGGGTGTTTATGGAGCGTTGTGTTAATGGCGCAAACACCTTATCCCTCACCGCCTGTAGCAGCCGGTAATATTACCCGGCTGGAGTATTTTTTTGACGTAGACCCCGGTATGGGTAATGGCAAGTCTGTAAGCATTACTGCTGCCACAGACCTCAGTAATGTTTCCTTTAATGCTGATGTAAGTACGCTGGCCAATGGGTTTCATCGTGCGTATGTCCGTAGTATGAGTGCAGATGGAAGATGGAGTCTTACAAACTTTGGCTTCTTTGACAATGTAGTAGTGCCGTTTTACCCGGCAGCGCCTGCAGCTGCAGGAAATATTACAGAACTGGAATATTTTATAGACACAGATCCCGGCGCAGGAAACGGAACAAAGTTAGGAGTAAATGCACCGGACCTTAGCGGGCAGCAGCTTACGGTAAATGTAACCGGCCTGGCATCGGGAGTTCACCTTTTATATATCCGTTCAAAAGATGTCAATGGCAAATGGAGCCTCACCAACTTTGCATTGTTTGATAATACCGTTGCTATGCCTTACCCTTCGGCTCCTGCACCGGCGCCGGCTATAGGGCAAATGGAGTATTATATAGATACTGATCCGGGTTTTGGCAAGGGAGCGGCTGTCAGCTTTACAGCAGGAACAGATCTTGCCAATCTTTCTGTTACAGTATCGTTAAGTGGGCTTACCGAAGGAACCCATACACTGTATATCAGGAGCAGGCAAAATCCCTGGAGTATGAGTGCTGCGGCTGAATTTATTTACGATAGCCCACTTCCTTTAACATGGTTGTATGTAAAAGGGGAGTTGCGTAACCAGCAGGGCGTTATCAGTTGGGCTACCGCACAGGAAAGTAAAACGGATAAGTTTGTGATAGAACACAGTATTGACGGCAGAACATATACAGCAGTTGGAGAGCAGGAAGCTGCTCACTATAGTACATCTTCCCGTCAATACAGCTTTACCCACGCCGCAATACAACCTGGTATCAATTACTATCGTATCAAACAGCTTGATATGGATGGCAATTTTACTTATTCAAAAGTGGTAACCCTCTTGAATAAAACGGGTGTAACCACAGCTCTTGTAGCGCCTAACCCGGTAAGTAATATGCTGCATATTGTGGAACCGGCCGGGCAGCAACTGGAAAAGGCTGAAGTAATAGATATGAATGGTCGTGTAGTATTGTCAGGCACTTTCCGGAATTTACAGCAGGTATATAGTATGGATGTGAGCAGGCTGCAAAAAGGCAGTTATGTAGTAAAGCTCTATCATCCGGCAACCACACAAACTATAAAAATACTGAAGCAATAGCTCGTTTGGTGATTCTTAATCGTTTAGTTCGTATGTGTAATGGCGGCTCCTTTCAAGGTGCTGCCATTCTCATTACATGTCTACATTGTCGCTTACTTTGATCAATATCCATATAAATACAAGTGTCCCGATAATGGGTAACAGGCTTAGCGCAAATGCCACCCAGTAGCCGGGTGTATATTTTCTTTTCGTGCTGAAATAGAGCAGCACCAGGATGCCTACGTAAACGAGTGCAATAGCTCCGCCGATCCAGACAGCATCAAAGTCAACAGGTGATTCCAGTAAGCCGGCAACTGAGAGGCAGAGCCCCGCAATGATACAAAGGCTTGAAACAGCGATAGTAATATATTTGATGATCTTCAGCAGCATAACCGGTTTTGGTTTGGGGAAGACAAAAATAAGCATTTTCATAAATGACTGAAAGGCTGAGGTGATTTCGTATATTGAGTGCTACTTCAGTTGCCAATGAAACGAAAGCTGCTATATGTCTGCTGCTGCATAGTTGTATGTGTTGCATTCTTTTCGCAATGTGTCAACAACGGCGCCGCACAAAAACAAAGCGAAGACCTGAGGGGTAAGCAATTTGCAGGAGCCGCAGCCTGTATAGCCTGCCATAAAGAGATTTACGATACCTATTTATCTACTGCGCATTATAAAACTTCAGCGGCTCCGTCCGGCTCTTCAATAAAAGGAAGTTTTAGCCATCCCGATAACTTTTTTATTTACAACAATGGCGAAAAAGTAGTGATGGAGAAAAGAGATAGTGGCCTTTTCCAGGTCTCTTATAAAGATAGTGAGCTGCAGCAAATACACAGGTTTAGTGTTGTAATGGGTTCGGGCACCAAAGCGCAGACCTTTCTCTATTATGAGGACGATAAATATTTTCAGTTACCGGTTTCTTATTTTGTGCCTACCCATAGCTGGGCCAATAGCCCGGGGTTCCCTGCAATACAACCCCGGTTTGACAGGATGATACCAAGCGTTTGTTTTGGTTGTCACAGCTCTATGGTGGGCATTAAGAGTACTGAAATGGTGGGACTGAGCATTGCTGAGAAATTTGATGGCAAGGTCATTTATGGAATAGATTGCGAACGTTGTCATGGCCCTGCTGCAGAACATGTAAGCTTTCATACAGAACATCCGCAGGAAAAAAAGGCGATGTTCATGACTGCTATTGGTTCACTGAAAAATCAGCAGAAGCTGGATATGTGTGCCCTTTGTCATTCCGGTATAAAAACACCACAGAAATCTGCATTCGGTTTCAAACCGGGCGATAACCTGTCTGATTATTTCTATGCAGATATCGGGCACCCCGCAAAACCTTCCACCCTGGACGTACATGGTACACAGTACCAGTTATTCACTTCCAGCCAGTGTTTTATCAAAAGCAACGGGGCCATGAATTGTTCCTCCTGTCATAACCCGCATACCAATGAGAAAGAGAACCTCGCTTTATTTTCACAACGCTGCATGAGCTGTCACAATACAGATAAACATACTTTCTGTACAGTCAAAGATGTTTCACCGGCGCTGCTGCAAAAGAACTGTATTGATTGTCACATGCCGGCCTTACCATCCGGTACTATTACCTTGCAGGTCAATGGGCATGACAGCCCTGTTCCGGATTATATCCGCACGCACCTGATCACTACTTATGAAGCAGAAAGCAAAAAGGTACTGCAATTGCTGAAAAAGCAGGCAATGAAATAAACTGTCCCTGAACTTAATATTTCAGCATGTTTTATTGTTCCTAACTTTAGGATTATCTGACTCTCCGCATATATGAAAGTAAAGCTGCCAGGTCTGGATTGATAAGCAAAGTTGCTATACAAAAACCAGGTAAGCTGCTCTGGCCTGACAGGTTAAGCCTCTTAATGCAACCTGCCTATATCCTTAGAGTCAGGTAGGATCATACACACCAATGTCATTGAATTAAGAAAGGGCCACAGCGTGGCCTCCTGTTTATAGAAATGATCGTAATAAGCATATCACGGCTCCGGTAGGAGCCTCTGGTGCTTTACAGGAAGCTCCTACCGGAGCTGAATGTCTTTGCGAAATGGATTGTCTATAAACAGGTAGCTCCTCCGGAGCTTAATTCAGCAACATTTGATCATACATCATGATTTACTACACAATACCGGCTCCGCCTTCGCTGGCGGGTTATATAAGGTTTTTCTGGGTGCTGGAAGGCAATGCTTCCGGTGAGATGCCTTATGTACATCGTTCAATGGCCGATGGGTGTGCCGAATTGTTGTTTCATTACAAAGGTGTTTTTGATGAATTGCTGCCGCAGGGTGGAAGAAAGGCGTCTTTTATATCGGGTATCAGTGCCCCTTCACGTCAGTTCAGGCGTTTTATTATCGATAGGCCTTTTGCTATGTTTGGTGCCTGGCTTTATCCTTTTGCAATAACCCGGCTATTCAATATTCCCGTTGCTGCGATCAGTAATACCATGCCCGATCTGCACAGCTTGCTGGGACAGGAAGGAAGGGAACTGGAAGAGCAGATGATGCTGGCAGCGGACAATACAATACGTGTACAATTGCTGACCGCTTTTTTAGAAAAGAAACTGCATACAGGTACCGTAAAGCAACCGGCTATTTTTTCATCTATCAGTTACCTGTTGCAGACCAGGGGACAGGTAAGTGTAAATGAGTTGGCTGGCAGGTCGTTCTTATCGATCCGCCAGTTTGAAAGAAACTTCAAACAGTTCGCAGGTTTTAGTCCTAAGCTCTATACCCGCATCATTCGCTTCCAGGCCGCCATGCAGCAATATGGCAACAGGCGTACATCACTTACTGATATTGCTTATCAATGTGGCTATTATGATCAGTCGCATTTTATTCACGACTTCAAAGAGTTCTCGGGTCACCACCCACGCCATTATTTTTCCGGAAAGGCCGAAGGAACGGAATGGAAGGAAGCATAATGTCGTGTTTTTCCAATTTCTGCCGGATATGGCCTTCTACTTTTGATGTATTGTTAACGATAAATATATACTTATGAATATTCCTCAGACTCACCAGGTATTGATGCCCTACCTGATCGTGAATGGTGCACGCAGGTTTGCAGGGTTTGTAAAAGATGTATTTGGCGCAACGCAGACATTTGAGCATTTGCGTGAAGACAATGAAACGGTAATGCATGCCGAAGTGCAGATAAGTGGTGCTACCATCATGTTTGCGGATGCAACAGATCAATATCGCGTTGCCAATGCCAATATGTTTATTTACGTGCCTGATGCAAATACTGCATTTGCAAAAGCTCTGGAAGCCGGTGCTACAGTTGTAAATGAACTGGCCGACAGGGACTATGGCCGCAGTGGCGGTGTGCAGGACCCTTTTGGTAATGTGTGGTGGATCACTTCAGTGAAAGGATAACTTGTGGCCGAACATTTTTCGTTGACGCTCAGCTAATCTCCATAGTTTTGCATTTCAGCAGAAAACTATGGTTACTCCCGAACAGGTTATTGAGCAAACGAAGAAATGGCTTATTGATGTGGTAATAGGCTGTAATTTTTGCCCCTTTGCAAACAGGGAGGTAAAGCGCAACAGTATTCATTATAAAGTAGATACCGGTACTACATTAGAAGCCGGGCTACAGGCCCTGATGCGTGAGTGTATGCGACTGGACGACGACGCATCCATTGAGACAACACTGCTTATTTTCCCCGAAGCATTTCAGCGTTTTGAAGATTATCTCGATCTCGTGGACCTTGCTGAAAAACTGCTCAAAAAAGAGAAATATGAAGGCGTGTACCAGGTAGCCAGTTTTCATCCTGACTATCGTTTTGCAGGTTCCCCGGCAGACGATGCAGCTAATTACACCAATCGTTCCATTTACCCCATGCTGCACCTGCTCCGTGAAGAGAGTATTGAAAAAGCCCTGGAGCATTATAAGGACGATCCCGGTGAGATACCGGTACGCAATATTGAATTTGCCAGGGAAAAAGGTGCGGCCTATATGAAAATGCTGAGAAATTCCTGCCTGCTCTAGTTTTTCATTGTTATTGATAGACGCGTTTAGTACTGCGCAGATTGTATTTGATGGGGTATAACATGGTGCTCATGTTTTTTATACCAATGCCCTCATTTTTTACGATTTTTAGCGTGTGAACAAACGGATATACCTCCATGTGGCTTTCTGGCTGGCATACCTGGTACAGGATGCTATGCTGGAGTTCTTATGGGTTGGCCCGGCTATTCAGCAGGTTCCTGAAAACCTGCGGATCATTATGGCTATTAAAGCCGCATTGGCCTTATGGATACCCAAATTGCTATTCACTTATTTTATACTCTATGTTTCTGTAGGCAGAATACTGGCAGGTAAAGTAAAAGTGTATGTGCTGGTGCTGGAAATAACAGTAGCATTATTTATAACCATTCTTCTGTACCGGCTGCTGCTAAACTATTATATCTATCCCAAAGTGTACAACAACCTGCTGAAGGGTGGGCCTATTTTCAGCATGCAAAGAATACTCCGTGCTGTTATGGATATAGGTTTTGTAACAGGAGGGGCCGTAGCTATAAAACTGGTACGTATTCAACTGGAGGCAAGGGTTCGTGAAAAAAACCTGGTACAGGAAAAGCTGGAAACAGAACTGAAGTTCCTGCGTAATCAGACCAATCCGCATTTTCTTTTTAATACACTCAATAATATCTACGCACTGGCGCGTAAAAAATCGGATGATACACCGGAGGCAGTGATGAAATTGTCGAAGCTGCTGAGATTTATGCTGTACGAGAGCAAAAAGGAATTCATTGCCATTGCAGAAGAGTTGAAAATGCTCGACGATTACCTGGAACTGGAACGGTTTCGTTACAATGAACGTTTATCCATTGCTTTTACCAAAAGTATTGACGATGGTACTCAACCTGTTGCACCATTGTTATTATTGCCTTTTGTGGAAAATGCTTTTAAACACGGGGTTAGCGAAAGCCGTTTTGATTCATTCGTACATATTGACATTGCGTTGAAGCAGGGGTATCTTACCTTTAAGATAGAGAATACCAAAGAGAACGGGCACGTTGAAAATGTAACCGACAATATAGGGTTGGGGAATGTACGCAGGCAATTGCAGTTGATGTACAAAGACTACAGGATGGATGTTCAGAACAGTGCCGCGCTATTTACAGTACACCTTACCATTAATCTCAACAGTTATGCAAAAATATAACTGCATTATAGTAGAAGATGAACCGCTGGCAGCAGAGGTGTTGCAGGATTATATCGGGCAGATCCCTTTTCTTGAACTGAAAGCTGTATGCAGCGATGCCCTGTATGCAATGGATGTATTGCAAAAAGTACCCGTAGATCTTATTTTTCTTGATATCCATCTTCCCCGCCTTAAAGGACTGGATTTTATAAAAGCATTAAAGGAACGCCCCCAGATCATTATCACTTCAGCCTACCAGGAGTATGCACTGCAGGGATATGAATGGAATGTGGTAGATTATCTGCTGAAACCTATTGAGTTCAGCCGCTTCCTGATGGCGGTAAATAAATTGAAACTGCAGGCACCGGTAAGTGCAGCAACAATGCCTGTTGCCAATGCCGAAAGAGCTTACCTGTTCTTTAACGTTGCTAAAAAGAAGGTGAAAGTGTACCTGGATGATATCTTGTATATTGAAAGCCTCAAGGAATACATCCGGGTGGTCACCAGCAATAAAGTAATACTTACAAAATTCCAGTTGGGACAGATAGAAGACCTGCTGGCAAAAAATAATTTCCTCCGCATCCACCGCTCGTTCATTGTTTCCAAAAACAAGGTAGAAGCCTTCTCTGCTACAGATGTCGATATCTGTGGTAAACAGATTCCCATTGGCAGAAGCTATAAAGAACTGGTGATCGCTGTACTGGAACAAAATGGCTGATCTCCCGCCGTTTAACCTGCCCGGGCAGGTTCACTTCCCTGCTTTTCCTGAATAACACTTTCTATACTACCAACGGCATCAATTTCAATGCGAATGGCATAAACGCCTGTTGCTGTTACTTCTGGTAGTATTAACCGGTTGCCGGTTGAATATAAGATCTGCGGCTGCAGAGCATGGTTACTTTTATTACGAGAACAATAACGCTATGCGTGTAACCAAGCTAAACTTCACATATGAGAAAGATTTTATCCTTAATGCTTCCATTGCTTATTGGTTGCATTAACCTGCTTGCACAAAGCCGGACAGTCTCCGGCAGTGTAAGCGATGAAAAAGGGACGCCGGTTCCCTTTGCTACCATAAAGATCAAAGGCACCACCAAAGGAACGACTGCTGATGCAACAGGTGCTTTTAACCTGGAGGTGCAAAATGCTTCAGTGGTATTGCAGATCTCTTCACAGGGATTTACCCCGCAGGAGCTAACCATTGGCGATCAAAGGAAATTAACTATCAGTCTTCAATCAAATAGCCAGTTGAAAGAGGTGATTGTAACTACGGCGCTTGGCGTATCCCGCACAAAACGTTCTGTGGGGTATGCTACGCAGCAGATTGCCGGAGAAAAGATCTCTGCTACCAAAATAGCAGACCTCAATACTGCTCTTGCCGGTAAAATAGCCGGAGCGCAGGTATTGGGAGGCTCCGGGGCTAAGTTTGGCACCGCTTATATCAGGTTGCGCGGAGTAAACACTCTCGGAGGCGGTAGTCCCATTTACGTTGTGGATGGCGTAGTTACAACACCCGCTGGTGTAAACCCTGATGATATAGAAAGTGTGAATGTGTTGAAAGGGCCTGCAGCTACTGCATTGTATGGGCAGCGTGGTTCGGAAGGCGCTGTAGTGATCACATCCAAAAAAGGATCAAAGAAAGGTATTGGGGTAGAAGTAAATCATACTACCACCTTTGAGCGGGTATACATCTTACCGGAATTTCAGAATGAATATGGCGGCGGCTATTCACAGGATTGGTTAACGTTTGCCTATAACCCGGTTACCATGCCCGCCAACCTGGCAACGATGAATGGGGCTAAATACTATCGCTATGATGTGGATGAAAGCTGGGGCCCTAAAATGGATGGCGCGTTGTATGCACCCTGGTACGCATGGGATTCAACAGACGCCGAATTCGGAAAGCTGAAAGCTTTTACACCGCAGTCCAATAATGTAAAAGACTTTTACAATACAGGCGTGGCCAACAATACAACCATTGCCCTGTCAAAAGTAACCAGTGAATCAAATACGCGTTTCTCTTTTACCAATCTTACACGTACAGGTGTAGTGCCCAATTCAAAACAGCAGAAGAACTGGCTGGTACTGAGTAGCGGCATGAATTTGACCAATCGCTTATCCCTCAGTACCAACCTCAATTATGTGTATGAAAACCTGTTTAATGTGCCGCTGGAAGGCTATAGTTCGCAAACCTCAGGTTCCTTTAACCAGTGGTTTCACAGGGATGTTGAGATCAACAAACTGAAACGTTACAGGCGGGCAGACGGAACTTATACCAGCTGGAATATCGGTGGCCCAACGGACCCCTCTCCCAAATACTGGGATAATCCATACACCGAGGTCTATTCCAATATTGCACACAACTATGTGGAACGGGTATTTGGCAATTTTACGCTTTCCTGGAAAATACCTGTTGGTTTTAAATTCTCTGCTACGGCCAGGGGCAATTTTAATAATATCAGCAGCGATAGCCGGGTAGGGTCTTACACCATCAATATTCCAAAGTTTGGTGTTTCAGAAAGTAAGTTCAGGGAAACCAATTTTGTAGGTAGTATAGAATATGATAAAAGCATCAATGATCTCTCATTCCATGCAGCAGCGCTGGGCGAGTTGATGAGCCAGAAAACGATGCTCAATACAGAATCCACCGCAGGCGGGTTTATTGTACCCGATGTTTACAATGTCAGTAATTCGCTGAACGAAAAAGTAGCAACGAATAATACTGCCAGGAAAAAGGTTAACAGCCTGTACGGGTATGCATCAATCGGCTACAAGGATTTCCTTTATCTCGATCTGAGCATTCGTAATGATATATCTTCTACTTTGCCAAAGGACAATAACTCCTATGTATACGGTGGTGCCTCTGCTTCCTTTATTTTTAGTGAGCTGCTGGGTAATAATGACCTGTTCTCGTTTGGCAAATTGAGACTTTCCTTTGCACGGGTAGGTACAGATGTATCGCCATACAGGGTATATGAAACTTATCCGCTCGGTAGTAACTATTCAAAACCCGTTGGTCTTACCACAAACATTTATTCTACGCAAACTGTTCCTGACCAGCGGCCTAATAACAAGCTGGAACCTACTTTATCTACCAGTTATGAGATAGGAACCGAAATGCGTTTTCTCAATAACCGTGTCCGGTTCGACTTTAACTATTATTTCCGTGAAGCAAAAGGACAGATCATACCAATAGCAGTGCCCGGATCTACCGGTTATACATCGCAATTGATCAATGCAGGCAATATCAGGAACTATGGTTATGAAATAACATTGGGGGCAACGGCTGCACGCACGCGCAGTCTTACCTGGGATGTTGACCTTAACCTCGGCATCAACAGGAATAAAGTAGTGGAGCTGGCCGATGGTATTGATAATCTTACTACCAACCTGGACCAGGCCAGAACATCTTTTGCCTTAACCGGCTCTCCGAGGGTTTCGCTTAATGCAAGGGTCAACAAACCTTATGGACTGATCCAGGGTAATGGCGTTAAAAGAAATGCAGCAGGGAGGGCCCTGACCGATGATGATGGATTCTATGTAACCCAGGACAACCAGGACCTCGGTACCGTATTGCCCGATTTTACAGGAGGAGCCAGTTCAATACTTACGTACAAAAACTTCTTTGCATCATTCTCCCTTGATTTTCAGAAAGGGGGCAGGTTTATCTCTGTAACCAAAATGTTTAATGCCGGCTCGGGGCTTTCCAAAGAAACTGTTGGATTGAATAGCAAGGGAAAACCCAAACGTGATGCTGTTGCTAATGGCGGTGGCATACTGCTGAATGGCGTTAACCAGACCACGGGTAAGGAAAATGATATTTATGCCGATACAAAGGACCTGTACGAAACAGCTTTGTTCTCCGTATGGGACCAGTGGATCTATGATGCCTCTTATATCAAACTGAGAGAGTTGTCACTGGGTTATAATCTTCCCAAATCGCTCTATAAGAAACTGCCAATACAAAACATCAGTTGTTCAATAGTAGGACAAAACCTGTGGCTCATTGCCAGCAAGGTAAAAGGGCTAGACCCTTCAGAACTGGAATCATCATGGATGGAAGGCGGACAGTTGCCCGGCACCCGTTCTGTAGGCTTTAATGTAAAAGTTGCTTTCTAACTATTCAAACAACGAAGTATGAAAAATATTATCAGCAATATAATGGTGGTGCTGTTTATACTAACAGCGATCACCTCCTGTAAAAAAGATTTCGGCACACTGAATAATGATCCCAATACACCTGCGGTACCCAGTACAAAGTTCCTGTTTGGCAGTGCTGTAATGGGTGTACGGGGCATGCACTCTTCAACGGCTGCTGCATTGTATGTACAGCACATGTCGGAGTTCTATTATACACAGGAATCGCGCTACCTCATCAAAATATATCAATACGATGCAGCTTATGCATCGCCCCTGATGGACCTGCAAACCATTATCCGCTTAAATACGGATGTAGCTACAAAGAACAATAAATCCGTATTGGAAAATGGTACCAACGAAAATCAACTGGGGCATGCAAGGATCCTGAAGGCATTTATGATGCTGCATGTTACCGATCGCTGGGGAGCTATTCCTTATACGGAAGCGCTCCGGGGCGGTACTAATAACAAGCCTGTATTTGATACGCAGAAATTTGTGTACAACGATATTTTAAAAGAGCTGAAAGAAGCCGCTTTGCAGGTAACCAAAAAACAGCCGAATGATCCTTTGTTCGACGGGGCATTTGCCAGATGGAAAACATGGGCCAATTCGTTACGGGCAATTGTAGCGATGCGTATGGCGGCAACGGAAGATGCGGCGATTGCAAAGGCTGCGTTTACAGAAGCCGTGGCAGCAGGTATCATGACATCAAACGATGATAACGTCATTTACAAATACCTCTCCGATGCAAATTTCCAGAATCCCTATTATTCCAATTACCTGTCCCGTAAAGATTATGGCGTTAGTGCAACCATCGTGAACCAGATGTTGCCCCACAATGATCCCCGGTTGCCGGTCTATGCGTCAAAAAGTGTGAATACCGGCACCTATACCGGTGTGCCGTATGGCATCAATGATGGCTATCTCACGGCTGATTATAGTTTGTTTGGTACGGCTATTTATGCACGAAATGCGCCGCTGCAGCTGACCACCTATGCACAGGTATGCTTTACGATGGCCGAAGCCGCATTAAGAGGATGGGTCACCGGTGGAGATGCTGTAGTGGCTTCCTGGTACCAGAAAGGCATTGAAGCATCCATGGACCAATGGGCTACTGTAGGAGGGATCAGTATTACCGCCACACAAAAAACAACTTATCGTGCACAGGCTGATATTGATATTCCCGCGGTCAATACTTTATCCTTTGACCAGAAGCTTGAAAGAGTACAAACCCAGAAATGGCTGAACTTTTATATGAACAACAGTTATGAAGCATGGGCAGAATGGAGGCGTACAGGCTACCCGGTGCTATTACCTGCACCGGATGCGGCAAATGCTGATAAACAGATTCCCCGGAGACAATGCTATTCAAAAACAGAGACAGATCTGAATAATGAACATTATTTAGCTGCGGTGGCGGCACAGGGACCGGATGAATTATCCACCAGGCTGTGGTGGGACAGGCGTTGATGATCAGGCAGGAAATGCAATAGAAGCAAATTGACTGAAGAGCTCACGTTCATGTTTGTGTTTTGGTTAGGCTGTTACGCAATAACAATGCGTTGGGAGCTAATCCGGAAAAGCGGGTATCTCTATACCTGCTTTTTTGTATCTTATTAATGTGATTGAATTAAGCGTATTATTCCGGTGGGTGGAGACACCCGCCGGGGGAATGCGTTCCGTGGCCGGTGTCCTCACCGGCCACTATTCTCTCTTAATTCATTCATTGTATGATAGCTTTTATTAGTAATTAAAAAACGATAACAAATGAGCCAGAAACAGGAACAGACACTTTCTGCGGCAGGCGCTATTTTGCTTGCAGGTATTATTGCAGGAACGCTTGATGCGATCGCTGCAACATTATCCAGTGGTACGATGAAGGTCTGGTACTTCGTTGCCAGCGGTGTATTTGGCAAAGCCACGGCTTACAGTGGTGGTACGCCTATGATAGTGTATGGTATTTTGTTCCATTATTTCATAGCCTTTACCTGGACGGTCATTTATTTTTTACTATATCCCCGCATTGCGTTGTTGCGCACTAATGTACTTGTCAGTGCAATAGTCTATGGCTTGTTTGTATGGCTCATCATGAACCTGCTAGTGATGCCTCTTTCCAATACTCCGCCCATTACTTTAAAAACAGCAAACGTATTAAAGGGGGCAGGGATCCTCATTATTTGTATTGGCCTGCCGCTTTCGCTTGTGATTGGCAGGTATTACCGGAAAAGACAAAAGGTGTATGCAGGCATGGCATAGTTGCTTAACTTACAGTCCGGAGAATTTATCTGATGGAACTGAAAGATGCGATCGGGCTGATTGAAAAAGGTATACCCAAAATAGGTGAGCAGTTATGGCTCGACCTCGGTGCAGGCAGCGGTTTATTTACCCATGCGCTGGCTTCCATATTACCGGAGGGCAGTACCGTGTATGCAATTGATAAAGAGAATTCATTACAACAGTTTTCCCACTCACCGCAGTTACAGGTAAAAACGGTACGGCAGGATTTTGTGAGCGATCCTGTTGTCATCACAAATTGTGATGGCATCCTGATGGCCAATTCCCTGCATTATGCAAAGGATCAGGCTGTGTTGTTATCAAAGCTGAAAGCACTCCTAAAACCCGGAGCACGCATTATTGTGGTAGAGTATGACACACTACAGCAAAATAGCTGGGTTCCCTATCCCGTTTCCTTTGCTGCGCTTGCCAAAATGGTAAATCATATCACAAAAGTACCGGTTGTAAAACTCGCTACTTTACCTTCAGTATATCATTCCGGGGGCATCTATGCCGCATTGATCAGGTGTTAAAGCAATGCTTTTGAAACTTCATATAAAATTGTACACTTAACGATAGTTGAACCGGGTTGCACTAACTTGTTATCATGGACAGTACAAAAAGATTTAGTGACAGGGCTGAAGGCTACGTTCAATTCAGACCGGGTTACCCGGCATCCATAGTAGATTACCTGCAGGATGAATATGCATTGACCACTGGCAAGGTCATTGCTGATATTGGAGCAGGTACGGGTATTTCAACAGCTTTGTTTCTGCATGCAGGGTATGAGGTTTTTGCGGTAGAACCCAATGAGCCGATGATGAACAAGGCCATTGAGTTACTCGCACAGTTTCCCGGCTTTCACGCCATACCCGGTACAGCAGAAAATACTTTACTGGAGGCTGGCAGTATCGATCTTGTAGTGGCAGGGCAGGCCTTTCACTGGTTTCAGAAAGAAAAATGTAAAGAAGAGTTTAAACGGATACTAAAAGACGATGGTGTTGTTGCATTGTTCTGGAACGAACGGAGAGTGCACACCCCTTTTGAAAAAGACTATGAGGCGCTGATCGCCAAATATGCACGTAAGAACATGCGGGTAGATCATCGTGATACAGATCTTGAAAAGATTGCTGAGTTTTTTGCTCCTTACCCGGTAGACCTGCAGCTCTTTCCCAATGAACAGGTCTTTAATTTCGATGGATTAAAGGGACGCCTGTTGTCTTCTTCGTATATGCCTTTGGCAGGAGAGGAGGGATATGATGCGATGATAACAGCCTTGCAGCAGTTATATGAGCAATACCGGCAAAATGATACCATAATTATCAACTACGATACAAAACTTTATTCAGGCAGACTAAAATAGACCCGGTTTCGGCGATTTTTGCAGATGGTTATTTCTAAAGGGGTTACATTTAGTATCCACTATGGCATCAATAAGAAGCATGAACATGACCGATAACCTGGAGTTGCGGCATATTAAGACCGGCGGACTGGAGCTCAGTCTTTTTGTACCCGAACCTGCTTATATACAACATACCTACTACAACCTGGTAGAAAGCAATAAGGACATTCCCTTTCCATATTGGGCAAAACTGTGGCCTTCCTCACTGGCTATGGCTATCTTTTTACAACAGCAAACTGGTTATATAAAAGATAAGAAGGTATTGGAGCTGGCTGCGGGTCTTGGTTTACCATCACTGGTTGCCGCAAAATATGCTGACAGGGTTTGTTGCAGTGATTATATTGCTGATGCTGTGAAGGTGATGCAACAAACAATGGCGCATCATAAGCTGTCCAATGTAGAATGCCGGGTACTTAACTGGCACAGGTTACCTGCTGACCTCACTGCTGAAGTATTGTTGCTAAGCGATATTAATTATGATCCTTTCGAATTTGATATCCTGTTCCATGTCATAAAGCGGTTTATGGAAACAGGCACCACCATCATTCTGTCCACTCCACAACGACTGATGGCCAAAACCTTTATAGAACGTTTATTGCCCTGGTGTGTGAAGCAGGAAGAGATTGCAGTACCGGAAGGCGGGCAGGATACGATGATCAGTGTACTGGTTTTAGGAACGGAAGTCATCCTTCCGAAAGGATGACTTCCGTCGATCCGTAGTGCAGGTTTTTGACCGGTTTAATTAAAAGTTGCTGCACTCTATTTATCGACTCTGTAGTATACCGGGCAGAGTCCGGGTTGATATCCCTCGCGCAAATCTGTGTACATCCGTGAGATCTGTGGCCAACATCCATTACCGTCCCTGGCTTAGCGTAGCGCTCTCGTGCCTTACATATGCACCCGGTCTCTGACCGGAATAAACACTGCATTTCCGCACGGACAAATGAGATCCGCAGGCTCCAGGATCAACAACTCTTCAGCAGGCGTTTACAGCTTACCTCCGACTTCAGATTCCCCCAATCTGTGCATATCCGTGAAATCTGTGGCAAAATACCGGAATGCCTTAAGCGGGATTTATTCTTACTTATGTCAATACGGACAGGGTCCGGGTTAATATCCCTCACGCATCTGTGTACATCCGTGAGATCTGTGGCCAACATCCATTACCTCACGTCTGCATATGCCAAATAAAAAAGCCCCGCATATTGCGGAGCTTTCAGTATTGTAGGAGGTAGTTAAAAACGGGCCTTATTTCAGTTTGGTAACAACTGTCTCGTCAACGTAGTTACGGTTTCTGTTGATAGTATAAGTATCAACTTTATTCGTTTTACGTGCTTTAACTTCTACGCTGAAAGAACCATTACCAACTTCTTCAGTATTCAGCATGAATTTTTTAGTGATAGCAGTACCTTTTACACGGTCAGTGTACAGAACGGTACCATCTTCATCACGGAAAGTGATAGTAAATTCATCAGCTTCTTTATTGTTCAGGCTTAGTTGAAAGATCGGTTGGTTAGAGTAGTTACCGATGAATTTCAGCTCAGCAGCGGTGTTTTTGTTTTCGTCGTCGTTAGCTTTTGCAGTAGTGCTGAAAGCAAGAGTAAAAGCAACAAATAAAGCCAGAGCCACGGTTACATTTTTCAATAAACTTTTCATAATATAATTTTTTAGTTTTTTACAATGTCGAAGTCTCAATCTGGCGGGGGCAATCGTGGTGCAAGCAATTCGGTAGGAAAGTGCAGCTTCTTTTTTCTGCTGCCTGCCATCTGGCTGATGGCGTTGTTTGTTTTCGTGATACAAACATACAACGGGTATTCACCCTCCTAAAATCAAATAAAGGATGATTTCAGGATGCTAAACTGGTGAGGAAATTGTTAAAACCCTTTGTGGACGCGGGTTTCAGAATTGGGCCGCCATGATGCCCAACATTATTTTGACCCTCAAAAAATCTTTAAAAACAGTAAAAAAAGCTGTTTTCAGATGCTTTGCGTAGCATTTACATTGTTTTAGTGCCTGTATTGATCGTTATTTTACAGATGCTGATATTATGATATATGAAAGCCTGTTTACGATCTTAATATCCACACTATAAAAGATTTTAGCATAAAATGCGTTTGATCAACCGGTCACTATATATAAGGTAGTTGCATGGCTGTGTACAATAGAAGAAGCGATGAGAACCCTGAAGAGATTGTAAGTGATTGATAATCTGATGTTTTTGATATTGAACCCTGCTCGCAGCTAAGTTGTTTATATTGCACCTGTATTAATTATAACCTTGGATAACCTATGGATGGCAATAAACAAGCTGAAGTCTGGCTGCGCGGATCAATTAATGGTATTCCTGCACTCTTACAACCTGTAGCCCACGCATTATTACAAGCAAGGGAAGAGATCCACGAGTTGTTACATGATTTTCCTGAAACATTATTATGGGTTCGCCCCGGTGGCGTAGCCTCTGTAGGCTTTCACCTGCAACATCTTACCGGTGTGCTTGACAGACTGTTTACTTATGCCGAAGGTAATATGCTGACCCAGGTACAGCTGGATTACCTCAAAGCTGAAGGAACGCCAAATGAAAACAGGTCATTGGCATTGCTGTTGCACGAGCTCGACAAACAACTGGATAAAGTTGTGAATGATTTACACAATATAGATCCTGCAAAGGTTACTGAAACAAGAACGGTAGGCAGACAGCATCTCCCATCTACAGTGTTGGGACTGTTGTTTCATGCTGCAGAGCATACCATGCGCCATACCGGCCAGTTACTGGTAACTGTTCGCGTGCTGAAAAAAGAGCCTTAGCGGTCGATAGTATGCGAAGCAGCCGGCCATGCCGGTAGTATTGTAACAATATCTTCTTGCCAGGTATGAAAATTATTCCGGAAATTTCAAAAGCGAAACCCTTCCTTAAGTGGGCGGGCGGTAAAAGCCAGTTGCTTACCGCTATCCAGACCGCTTTGCCCGGCGACCTGTACGATAATGAAGAGCTGGTATATGTAGAGCCATTTATAGGTAGCGGCGCTGTACTGTTCTGGTTCCTGCAGCAGTTTCCCAAAGCAAAGAAAGCTGTTGTAAATGATATGAACCCCGATCTGTTCAAAGCCTTTGCTGTAGTAAAAAAGTCTCCCCGCAAACTGGTAAAGGCCCTGCTGGCTATTGAAAAGGCATATTACCAGTTAAAGACCCTGCACGAACAAAGCGACTTCTATTATGAAAAGCGTGAACGCTTCAATACCAGGGCTATTGATGCTGTTGAAAATACCGCATTGATCATCTTTCTCAATAAAACCTGTTTCAATGGCTTGTTCAGGGTAAATAGTAAGAACGAGTTCAACGTACCTTTTGGTAAAAACCATAACCCCCGCATCTGTGATCCTGAGATCATTATGGGCGATAGCCTGTTATTGCAGAAAGTAAAGATCCTGGAAGGTGATTATGCAAAAACGCTGAGGTACACAGGCCCGGATACCTTCTTTTATCTTGATCCGCCTTATAAACCGATCAGCAAAACTTCTTCGTTCAATTCTTATGTCAATGACGCATTTGATGATGAGGAACAGGTACGTTTAAAAAAGTTCTGCACCAAAATAACCTCCAAAGGCGGCAGGTGGCTGCTCAGCAACTCCGATCCCAAGAACACCAACCCCGATGATCTTTTCTTCGACAGGCTTTTCTCCGGCCAGGATATTTATGTGGACAGGGTAAGGGCCAAAAGAAATATAAACTCTGTAGTATCGGGCCGTGGTGAGATAGATGAATTACTTATCTCCAATTACGCCAAGATCATTCCGGCGGATTTCAATAGCAGCGTGCCTGAATAATTATCATGATATTCATTCTCTTTATTGGTAAGCTCTACCACTAAGTGGTAATTCATCAGGGTTTCCCAATAGAATAGCTTGAGCATTGATGATTAAACCATCATAATAATGAATGCTCAATACGCATGCTGGCAGCGTTTTTGTTAACTATTGAACTCATCAACTGCAATAAGCTTATCACCCTAACCCCGCAACTTCAATGTTGTACAATTGATGCCCTGGAGAGAACTGCTTCCAAATCCTTGCTGTACTGTTCTTAACATTTATTTTAAATGATTTCGGAAAATAAATTTGGATAGTATTTTGAAAGTCTACTAATTTTATAGGATATATATGCGCCCGATTATCCTGCATAACGTAGTCTTATTAACCACCTCATGTTGTGGTTGTTGTTGTATGTGCTAGCATACAGCTTATTCTTTCCACTTCCCTTTGTGAACCATTTTAGCCTTTAATTCTTCATTCTTTTTAAACATAAAATTCCTTTTATGAGCAATACGCTTCGTTTCGAATCGCTGCAATTGCATGCCGGACAACAGATTGATCCTACCACAAAAGCAAGAGCTGTACCTATTTATCAGACTACTTCCTATGGTTTTGACAGCACCGACCATGCTGCGGCATTGTTTGGGCTAAAGCAGTTTGGGAATATTTACTCACGTATTATGAACCCAACCACTGATGTGTTTGAACAGCGTATTGCTGCATTGGAAGGTGGTGTGGCTGCATTGGCTACGGGCTCAGGACAGGCAGCGCAGTTCCTGGCGTTGAGCAACATTCTGCAGGCAGGTGATAATTTTATCAGCACCTCTTATTTATACGGAGGTACGTATAACCAGTTCAAAGTAACGTTTAAGAAACTGGGTATCGAAGCCCGCTTTGCCAATGGCGATGATGTAGAAAGCTTTGTGCCCCTGATCGATAAGAACACCAAAGCTATTTACCTGGAAACTATCGGTAATCCCCGGTTGAATATTCCTGATTTTGAAAAGTTTGCAGCACTGGCAAAGGACTATGATCTGCCATTGATCGTAGATAATACATTTGGTGCAGGTGGTTACCTGTTCCGCCCGCTGGAGCATGGCGCCAACATTGTTGTAGAGTCTGCTACCAAATGGATTGGTGGTCATGGTACAACGATTGGCGGTGTAATTGTTGACGGTGGAAACTATAACTGGGGCAATGGTAAATTCCCTCAGTTCACTGAGCCAAGTGAAGGTTATCATGGACTTAAGTTCTGGGAAGTATTCGGCGAAGGCAATCCATTAGGTTTACCCAATATTGCATTTATTATACGTGCGCGTGTAGAAGGTTTGCGTGATTATGGTGCTTCACAGTCACCTTTCAATTCCTTCCTGTTATTACAGGGGTTGGAAACACTGTCTCTGCGTGTACAGCGTCATTCTGAAAATGCACTGACACTGGCACATTGGCTGGAAGAACATCCGCAGATCGAATTCGTGTGGTATCCTGGTTTAAAAAGCAGTCCTTACAATCAACTGGCAAACAAATATCTCACCAATGGTTTTGGTGGTGTATTACAGTTCGGTATCAAAGGCGGTATAGATAACGGCCGCAAGTTTATTGATTCATTAAAACTGGTAAGCCATCTTGCCAATGTGGGCGATGCAAAGACACTGGCTATTCATCCGGCATCTACCACGCACGAGCAATTAAGTGATGAAGAAAGAGCCGCATCCGGTGTATTGCCCAATCTTATCCGTATCAGCGTTGGCATTGAACATATAGATGATATCAAAGCAGATTTTGAACAGGCATTTGAAGCAGTATTTTCTAAAACACTTTCTCCTACACTGTAAAGGTGTAGCATTAAAATAATGGCAACATCTATTTTCAGGATCCCGGCAGATGTGCCCGGTACCAGTGCTAATGGTTTTGTACTGGAATCAGGCATCGTGCTGCCGGGATTTCACCTGGCTTACACTACATACGGCCAGCTCAACGAAGAAAAGGACAATGTGATATGGATCTTTCATGCGCTTACTGCCAACAGTGATCCGGCAGAGTGGTGGAGTGGTTTGGTAGGCGAAGGGAAATTATTTGATCCGGCTAAGCATTTTATCATTTGTGTAAATACGCCGGGCAGCTGCTATGGAAGCATCAGCCCTTTAGATATAAATCTTGCTACTGGCGAGCCTTACTATCACGACTTCCCTTTTTTCACTACGCGTGATATGATCAGGTCTTATCAACTGTTGAAGGATGCACTGGGCATCCGTTCAATACGGGTAGGTATCGGGGGGAGCATGGGCGGGCAGCAATTGCTGGAATGGGCAATAGAAGAGCCGGCATTGTTCCGGAATATTATACCCATTGCCACCAATGCTGTACATTCTGCCTGGGGAAGGGCTTTTAACGCATCACAACGGCACGCTATTGAAGCTGATAATACATGGGTGCAGCGGCATCCGTCGGCAGGACTGGCGGGGCTAAGCGTGGCAAGAAGTATTGCTTTGATCTCTTACCGGCATTATGATGCCTATGGTGTAAGCCAGGTAGAGCCAGATGATGAGGTGATAGAGAATTTCAAAAGTGAATCCTACCAGCGGTACCAGGGCGAAAAGCTGGTGAACCGTTTCAATGCCTTCAGCTATTATTTTCTCAGTAAAAGTATGGATGCTCACCATGTAGGCCGCAGGCGTGGCAATATTGCCGAAGCGCTTACACGCATTACTGCACGCACATTGGTGATCGGTATCAGTTCTGATATTCTTTTTCCATTGAGTGAACAGGAATTTCTTGCTGCCGGTATTCCGGGAGCCACATTCGTGTCCATTACTTCAGGATATGGGCACGACGGGTTTTTACTGGAATATGAACAGTTGGAACAGCATATTGGCCCGTTTATAAATGATAAGGTAAGCAAGGCGGCAGATATGGTTCGCAAGTATGCAGAGATCTGACCAGGCAATAAAAAAGCCGGCTAATGTGTAGCCGGCCTTAAATAAATATAGTGTTGTAATTACTGCAAAGCTACTTTCACCTGCTTTTTAGGTGCCCGTTTAATATCCCGCAGACCGATCATGGTAGCTGTTTCCTGGTCCCATATTTTGAGACGGAAACAGGCACAGATATCTTTTATTGAAAGAGAGGTTGTTTTCGCGGTCTGTAGTTCCGGGAAATGGCTCATTACCTCCGGCAACCTGTAAAAAGGGATCCTTGCATTAAGGTGGTGAATATGATGATAACCGATATTACCGGTAAACCATGCCATTACAGGGTTCATGGTCATATAGCTGGATGATTCCAGGGCTGCTTTATCATAAGCCCAGTCTTCATTGCTGCAGAAGGTAACGCCGGGAAAGTTGTGCTGTGCATAGAACAGGTAAGCTCCCAGTGCAAAAGCCAGCAGAAAAGGAAGAAAGAACAACAGGAACCAGGTAAACCAGTCAGTATAAATAAAGATGCAAACAGATGCTGCAATATGTAATACCAGCGCAAGCAATGCATCAGCATGTTTACGTGGGCTGCTTACAAAAGCGCTGATACACATGCCGGTTATAAACATGGTGAAATAGCCAAACCCGATAGTAAGCGGATGGCGTATTGCCAGGTACCCAAATCGCTCAAGGCCCGACATCTTCAGGAACTTGCTTTTGGTGGCAATAGGATAAGAGCCAATGCTGGCACTGAATAATTTTGAATTGTGTTTGTGATGGTGATCGTGCGACCGTTTCCAAATACTGGTGGGCGCCAGTATATACAAACCAAATAAGGTCATGACCACTTCTGCTACTGCTGATTTCTGGAGAATGGAATGATGTTGATGATCGTGATAGATAATAAACATCCTTACCATCAGCAGACTTGCCACTATACTCAACGCTATCCGGATAATTGCAAAAGGAATAAAGATTATTCCGGCAAAAGAAAGCCCCAGTAGCGCGATGGTTATCCAGAGATGGAACCAGCTTTTACTCCGGATCTCCTTTGCGAATGGCTTTGTTGCTATAATCAGATCTTTGCCACACAACATGATGAAAAATTATTGGTTGTTTAGGTTAAAACGGGTTAAAATATTTAGGCGCGTTTGTGTTTCCAACGCCTGTGAGTCCATAACCAGGTTGCAGGTTGTTCTTTAATGTCTTGTTCCAGTCTTGTGGTGTGTGCTGCAGTGATCTCTCCTTCCTTATTCGTAAACGGGGGCATTTTCAACAGAGTTGCCCCCACAGTATAATAGCCTCTTTTTATTCTTTTAACTGATACGTATACTACCGGGTATTGCATTTTCAGTGCAATTTTTTCTGTGCCGGTAAATACAGGTGTATCCTGGTTCAGAAAATCCATCCAGAATGCCTTATCCGGTGTGGGTGTCTGATCTGCAATAAATGCAGTTGCATTTAACTCATTCCTGTTCTTCACCATATCCCTGAACGTATCTTTCATTGCGATGAGCTTAGTACCAAATACCGAGCGCATTTTATACAGGAAGTTGTTAAAGTATTTATTTGATAGTGGGTGATAGATCACATAAAGCTGGTGTTTGCAACAGATGCTGAAAGAGTTGCCGGCCCATTCCCAGTTGCCTTTATGTCCCATTACAATGATAATACTGGCGTTTTTAGCCGCCAGTTCTTCAAAAAGCTGCAAGGCTTCACTATCCAGCGAGCAATGCTTCAGCATCGATTCTTTGCTGATCGTAAGCGTTTTGAATGTTTCCAGGAACAGGTCACAGAAGTAGTGATAAAATTCCTTGCGGATCTTTTTTAATTCTGCGTCGCTTTTTTCCGGAAATGAATTACGCAGGTTTGCTATTACAATTTTTTTCCGGTACCCCAGTATGTAATAAATGACAACATAAAAACAATCAGACAGGAAATAGAGTGCACGGAAAGGCAGTATAGCCAATAGGTATAAAAATGGCAAAGCCAGGTAATAGAAAATCGCTGACAAATTCGGTTGATTTCTTAGGTTGTTTCAAAGATATCCATAATAACTGCATACCCAAATTAATATTGTATGGGTAAGTACTTTATACTAGGTAAATTTTACGTATTAAATTTTTCCTACTGCGATGCTCTCTGCGGAATATAGATTCAGCGATCTGAATGGCATTGTTTTGCCTGTAAAATATCAGTGCTGTTAAATTTGATTAACATGTTGCTGTAATACGGAGGATGTCAGATTGAAGTTGTTATTAGCTGATGTCAGGATGACATAGCATACATGATGATATTGATGGCAAATTTGGTATTATCTTCTGCCATAAAACGTTTATTCCGGAAATCGTAATCCCATTCACAGCCATAATCCTTATTGCTGTACAGTACTCCGATACGTCCGTTGATGGTAATAGCCTTCAGGTAATCGTGGATCAGGTCATCGCCCCAGCCGTTCAACTCAAAAGAAGTATTGGGAGGCCCTTTTTCAAAGGTGAAAAAAGAATGATAAATGGCATGAGTATTAGGGATCTTTTGCAAAGCATTTGGCCCGAATAACCTTGCCATCTGTGCTTCAAATGATTTGGCAAAAAGACCATCAATATCATGATTACAATCGTCTACCAATACAAAACCTCCGTTCTGAACATATTGCCTGAAGTTGGCGCTCTCCTGCGCATCAAACTGCACCAGTTTGTGCCCGCTTAAATAACAGAAGGGATATTCAAACAACTCTTTGCTGCCAAGATCGACCACTTTCTCCTGCAGATGTACGGGTATGGTTGTGTACTCGATCAATGAGTTCAGGATGTTGGAAGGCATGCGCTGATCAGTGTCCCAGTCACCGGACTTATACCTCAATCTCGTAAATGTAAATTTTGCGCCACTCATTGGTTTATATAGACTCAACAGCTATTTGCCGGTCATGTATTTTTATTTAAAATTGATGCATTTCTTTCTAAATTACTGCTTCCACAGCAGAATAAAGCTGTATTTTATTTTTTAACATATCTAAATTACTGCCTGTTGGAAACTACAGAACAGAAAGTAAAGGGTTTGCTGGAGAAGCTGGCGCAACTGAAAAAAGAAATTCAGAAAGTGATCGTAGGACAGGATGAAGTGCTGGACGAGATCATAGTAGCATTACTGGCAGGAGGGCATTGTTTGCTGGAAGGTGTGCCGGGACTTGCAAAAACACTGATGGTGCGTACTATGTCGCAGGCATTGCATTTACAATTCAGGCGCATACAGTTTACTCCGGATCTGATGCCTACTGATATTGTGGGTACAGAGATCCTGGAAGAAGATCATGTAACAGGAAAACGTTTCTTCAAATTCAATAAAGGTCCTTTGTTTGCCAACATTATCCTGGCAGATGAGATTAACCGTACACCTCCCAAAACGCAATCAGCACTGCTGGAAGCGATGCAGGAGTTTGAAGTGACCTATGGTGGACAAACTTACCCGCTGGACAGACCTTTCTTTATATTGGCAACACAGAACCCTATTGAGCAGGCGGGCACTTATCCATTGCCGGAAGCCCAGCTCGACAGGTTTTTGCTCTATGTAAAAATTGGTTATCCTACTGCAGAAGAAGAAACTGCTATTCTCAGCAGCACAACCGGTTCTAAAAAAGCGAATGTACAGCCCGTGCTTTCCGGTGATGAGATCCGTCAGTTACAAACGCTGGTACGTGAAGTAAGCATCAGTGATGACCTGGTAAAATTTGTAGCTGAAGTGATCCGTGCTACGCGTCCTGATACAACTACTGTTGATTATGTAAAAGAGTGGGTGCGTTGGGGTGCTGGTCCGCGTGCAGGACAGGCGTTGATCCTAACCGCCAAATCCCGCGCCTTGCTGAAACAACGATATGCTGTAACTATGGAAGATATACATGCTATGGCCTATCCCGTATTGCGCCATAGAGTGTTAATGAATTTTAAAGCAGAAGCAGAACATATTAGTGCCGACCAGGTTACAGAGCAATTACTGCAAACCATTGCGCGGCCGCGAACAGTTTTATCGTGATCTACTTATGAGCCGCTTACCCGATCCGAAAATAATCATGGCGATCAAAGACCTGTCGCTGGCTGCCAAGCGCACCATCGATGGGTTTATGGCCGGTATCAACAACAGCACCATCAAGGGGCCCGGACTGGAATTCAGCCAGTACAGGAGCTATCAGCCCGGTGATGACCTGCGTTGGCTTGACTGGAAAATGTATGCCCGTTCGGACAGGTATTATATCCGCGAATCAGAAATAGAAACAAGTATCTCCGTTCGTTTTTTGATTGATGCCAGTAATTCAATGAACCACAAAGACGACAGTGGTTTTTCCAAAATAGAATATGCCCGCTACATGGCAGCCTCCCTGGGCTACCTTGCACACAAACAGGGCGATTCGGTAGGATTATACGTGTTTCGCGATGGTGAATTATTCTCGCTGCCCTCAAAAAAAGATCCGCAACACATGTCGCGTTTCTTTTTCCAGCTGGAGCAGATCGCTCCCGGCGGAAAGTTTACCGAGCCCATTCAATACAGGCATATTTTTTCAGGCGAACAAAAGCGTGAACTGCTGATCTTCATTACCGACTTTTACGAAAGGGATGGCGAGATCACACGTTTGCTGGATACGCTGGCTACATTACAGCATGAAATAATCGTATTCCAGTTGATGGGCAAAAACGAACTGGAAATGGATTTTGGTAATTATGATATGGTTGAAGACCTGGAAACAGGCGAACGTGTGTCGGTAAACAGTGCGCAGGCACGAAAGAACTATAAAGAAAAATTACAGGAATACCTGGCAGCCCTGCGTATGCAACTGCTGGATAAACATATATTTTACCGACTGGTAAATATGGAACAACCGCTTGAACAGGTATTGAGAGATTTTCTGAACCAGCGGTTAAAATCAATCGTATAAAATTTTGTTTCAGTTTTTACAGCCCATATGGTTATCTGCAATAACTGCTATTGCTATTCCCATCATCATTCATTGGTGGAATAACAGGCAGCGCAAGACCCTGTTGGTGGGCAGTATTGCTTTTCTTGCTTCCAATACCAAACAAAGGGTGCAGAACAGGCGCATTTCAGACTGGCTGTTGTTAGTGCTGAGATGTTTAATGATCCTGTTGCTGGCGCTTTTACTGGCACAGCCCGTATGGAAAAATGTAAATGCACGCAACCCGGAAAAAGGCTGGTTGCTGATGGAGCGGCAAACATTGCAACAAAACTATAGCCAGCATAAGCGCCTGATCGATTCTCTTACACAGGCAGGCTATGTATTTTGCTATTTTGAGCCGGGCCTGCAAAAGACTACGCTCAAAGAAGCGCTGGAACAAAAGAATGATACAGCAATAGTACCTGCTATTTCTTATCGCTCACTTTTTGTAGCAGCAGATCAGAAAGCACCTGCAGGGTTGCCATTATATATTTTTACCGGCAACAGGTTGCAACAGTTTACCGGTGTACAACCAGCTACGGCCCGCACTGTACAATGGCATACTGCACCCGCGGCAGACTCTGTAAACAACTGGATCAGCCAGGCTTTTCTTACTGCCCGGGATAGTATTCGTGTTATAGCTGGCAACAGTAATGCCGCTCAAACCAGGTACAATACGCTACAGGTTGCCAAAGCTCCGGGTACTGAGGGCGATCTTAACACCGGTTTACAGGACGGAAAACTGGTGGTGTCAATGGGCAACGACGCTCCCGTAATGGTCGATACTGCTACATTGCTCATTACTGTTTTTACAGACAGATACGTAAACGACAGTCGTTATTGTAAAGCTGCAATTGAAGCCGTACAACAATATTCCGGCAGAAAGATTCAATTAACGATCGCAAACAATATAGCAGCAGTTCCTGCACATCAGCAATGGTTGTTCTGGTTGTCGGAACAGGCTATCCCGGTAAAATACAGTGCAGATAAAATATTCAGGTATGATACCGGTAAAGTAGAGAATACGCAATCCTGGTTACAGGCCGCTGGTATTGGCGGCAGCCCTATAGCTGTTTACAAACGCATACAGGTTGAGCCCTCTTTAAAAAGTACTGCCGTCATATGGCAGGATGCTTTTGGAAATCCTCTGTTGATCTCTGAAAAGCGTGAACAACAACAGGTCTTCCATTTTTACGATCGTTTTGATCCGGCGTGGAGTGATCTGCCCTGGAGCGAACACTTCCCCTTACTGATGATGCAGTTGTTGCTACCGGGGCAACGAGGCAATGATGAGCGTTTTGACAGGAGAAGCATTGCGGAAGAACAGGTACAGCCACGTATTGCCGATAATACAGACGTAAAAGAAAATACAGTGATCGCCGAAACAAAAGAGCTTAGTGGTGTTTTCTGGCTGCTTCTCTTTGTATTATTTGTTGCAGAAAGGATATTGTCATTTGCCCAACCAAAAAACAAAGTTAATGGCTGAGCAGAACAGTAACCATATTATCACAGCATTACAAAAAAAATGGAAGCTCAGCAACCTGCTGTATTGCCTGTTGCTGGCGTTGTCTGTTACAATATTGGTCGAAGTAATATTACATACCTGCTGGCAGGTTAGCTGGTGGTATGCTGTATTGATCTTTGTTGTATTGTCTGTATTATTCCTTCTGTTATTTCCCCCGAATAAGATAACGGCTAAAGAAGTAGCGCGCTACCTCGATAGAAAGATCCCTTCACTCGAAGAAAGTACCGGGCTGTTATTACAACCGGCTTCCTCTCTTTCTGCATTGCAGCAATTGCAGGTCCAAAAGCTCAATGACCAGTTGCAACAGGCGAGGCTGCCACACCCGTTCCGGAAAAAAATACAAAGGGCAGCATTGTTATTGCTGGCTGTATGTATGATCAGTTCCACAATGCTCTTGTTTATCCATGTGGCAGATCAGCAGGAAGCACTCGGTAATATAGTACCCAAAGTAGAAGAAAAAATACTGCCCGGCGTAAAGAGCGTAACAATACAGATCACACCGCCTGCTTATACCGGCAGGCCATCACGCAAACAGGAACAGTTTAACCTGCAGGTAGAAGACGGCGCCATTTTGCAATGGCAGATAAAGACAAATACTGCGGTAAACAACGTGGCACTGGTAATGAATGATACCAATGTGGTACAATTACAACCGGCTGATGAAGGGCATACGACCTGGAACACGGGGAAGATAACTGCACATTCCGGGTTTTACCAGCTTCGCCTGCAGGATACTTTGTCTGAGCTATACAAGATGGAGATCATCAGGGACGAAATACCGGTCATCGTGATCCGCTCTCCCCAGCCTTATACAGTAGTGGACTTTGGGCAGCCCGGAAAAATTCCATTAAAACTCTCCGTAAAAGACGATTACGGAATTATCAATGCAGAGATCACTGCTACCATTGCCAGTGGTAGCGGGGAAGGGGTACAGTTCAAAGAAAAGAAACTGTCATTCGATAATCATTTCACGGGTGCTTCCGCTTACGACCTGCAGAAAATAATTGACCTGCCTGCACTGGGCCTGCATCCCGGTGACGAATTATATTTCTATGTAAAAGCTACAGACAATCATAACCAGTCTGTAAGTTCGGATATGTACATCATTACCTTGCCGGATACTGCACAGCTAATGAGCTTTGACGGTATGGTAATGGGTACAGATGTACAGCCGGAATATTTCAGAAGTCAGCGCCAGATCATTATTGAAACAGAACAACTGTTGCGTGGTAAGGATACCATGACCCAGCAGGCGTTTAACCGGCGGAGCAATGACCTGGGAATTGATCAGAAATTATTAAGGCTGAGATACGGTAAGTTTTTAGGTGAAGAGTCGGAGACCAATATTGGCGAATCGCGTGTAGAGCAGGGGGAGCATGATGAGCATGGACACGCAGAAGAAAAAACAGAGTTCGGGGATGCCAAAGCTATGTTGGATGCAGTAACACACAAACACGACCAGGCAGAAGATGCTACCTTCTTTGAACCTGCTATCAAAAACCAGTTAAAAGCTACTTTAAATGAAATGTGGAATTCGGAATTGAGGTTACGCACATTCAAACCCGAAGAAGCACTCCCTTACGAATACAAAGCATTACGCTTACTGAAAGAGCTGCAACAGAAGTCAAGGACCTACGTAGCAAAAACGGGCGTAAAAACAACGCCGCTCAAGCCTGAAAAAAGGTTGACAGGTGACCTGGCTAAGATCACGCAGCCGGTAAGGCAACAGGATGTAAAACTTCCTGACGGAACTGCCGATTTCAACAGGATCGCATTAAGTATCCTGGAGCAGTTAAAAGAAGGCCCCGTGTTTACAGATGCAGCAGTGCGTGTATTGGAAAAGGCCAGTCAGCAACTGGGAAGAGAGGCTACTGCAAAGCCGGCCACATATTTACAGGCTTACCAGTCTTCACGGAGGGTTGTACAGGCGCTACAGGAGCATACAGTGATCAATACCACAGACCTTGAAATAGTAGAAAGGGGCTTGTATTCACTGGTAACAATACCGGCAACAGTACCACAGCCGGTAAAAACAACAGCAGGCAATGAACTGCCGAAGCAATATTTTAAAAAACTGAACGGAAGTAAATAAGATCCATGCAGTATTGGAACTATATTATTATCGCACTTTGCCTGTTATTACTGGCCTTCCTGCTGTGGAAGGAAGTAAAGCGTGATAACAAGGCAAGGCTGACTGCAAGGATCATTGCAACCTGTATTACATTGGCTGCGCTGGCCTGCCTGGCATTACCCATCAGCTATTCAAAAACTGTAAGTGCAGATAATAACAATAGTGCCATATTGATCACTGACGGCTATAACGCAGATAGCCTGAAAGCTTTTCAGAGAACATCACCGGGAATAAAGACCTATACATTACAGCAGTATATAACTTCCGCTCCTTCAGTACAGCAGTTGCATGTATTTGGTTATGGATTATCTGCTGCGCAATGGCAGCAGCTACCTGCCGTTTCAGTGATACCTCATATCGCAGAAACGCCTGCCGGTATTATTGCAGTTGACTGGCAGAAAAGCCTGTCGCAGGGACAAACACTTTACCTGCAGGGTACTTATAATAACAGTACGGCCAAAAACACCAGGCTGGTATTTACAGGGTTCAATACAGTGTTGGATTCTGTAACGATTCCGGCTCACCGGCAGGCCTCCTTTACATTAAAAACCATTCCCAGGCATGCAGGTATGGCCGTGTACAGGCTGCTGACGCTTGACGGTACTGATACGCTGTCAAATGAGCCGGTACCAATAGAAGTGTTTCCCAATCATTCCTTCAGCGTATTATTTCTTGCATCTGCCCCGGGTTTTGAGAATAGGTTCCTGGCCAATTGGCTGGCGCAAAATGGTTATGCAGTGGCTATGCGAACCACCATCAGCAAAGACAAATACGAACAGAGCTTTTTAAATGCGCCACGCATTGCATTGGAGTATTTAACCCCTGCATTGCTGGAGAAGTTCGACCTGGTATTGAATGACCCGGGAACCTTGCAGGCTTTGAATGCTACTGAGTTAAATAACCTGCGCAAACAGGTAGAGTTAAATGGAACAGGCCTGGTAATGAAAGCCGACAGCGCAGCTAATAAAACCGCATTTTACAACAACGATTTCCCGTTGACCGTGGTAAAGGACAGTACCCGTCAACAGGTGGCATTGCAACTGAGCGGTAATAACATTGCCACAGCCCCGCTTATAGTAGAACAGCCTGTGTACATCCGTTACCAGGCAGGCAGTCAGCCGCTTGTGCAGGATAAACAGGGACATATCTATGCTGCAGCAGCGCTGTTGGGTACAGGTAAACTGGTACTTACAACGCTTGAAAAAAGCTATAGCTGGGCGCTTTCCGGAAACACAGTTGATTATCAGCGCTTGTGGACTTTATTGTTACAAAAGGCGGTACGCAAAACTGCTGTTAACGCAGGTTGGCGCACTGAACAACAACTGCCGCTGGCATACGAACCTGTGCAGTTGTATATAGAAACCAGTACTGCAACTCCCCGTATCAGGATAGAGAATACCGACATAGCGCTCAGTCAAAATGCCCTGGCCGGCAACGAATGGGCTGCCACTTACTGGCCACAAAAAGCAGGTTGGCAAACTGTTGTAATCAATACCAATGATACCTGTCGTTGGTACGCATTCCCCTCTAGATCATGGCAATCTGTTAATGCATTGAGCAGGATCAATGCTACAGGAAACTATATCAATAGCACTGTAAAACAGTCAGACAAAGAAATAGAACAGACGACTAATAACAGCCGCATTCCCGTCTCCAAAGCCTGGTTTTTTATCCTCTTCCTCCTGGGCTGTGCATTTCTGTGGATTGAAAGAAAAATATGATAAGTGGCTTATTTTTTCTTTCAATCTTGGTTAGATTGCAGGGAACGGTAACCAAACACGACTGCAAATCTTCAATAAAGGTTTCTGTCTTTTAACTACATAAAGGAGGTATCATTTTGAAAAGGAAAGATTTTCTTCAATTGTCGGGTATGAGCCTGGGGGCTTTTATGTTACCTGACCTGTCTGCCTTTGGCAGGATCATTGATCCGTCTGAAGCACTTATAGACGGCATGGATGTAAAACTGAAAAAGCAACTGGCAGATATCGCACTGAATGCTGCGAAATCAAAAGGTGCAACCTATGCTGATGTACGCATCGGTCGCTACCTCAACCAGTTTGTAACCACGCGCGAGAATAAAGTACAGGGTGTTGCCAATACCGAATCGTTTGGTGTAGGCATCCGTGTTATTGCCAATGGCTCATGGGGCTTTGCAGCTTCCAATGAAGTAACCAAAGAAGGCATTGCACGTACAGCAGAAAAAGCAGTAGCTGTTGCCAAAGCCAATGCAAAGATCATCTCTGAGCCGGTACAGCTGGCACCGCAGAAAGGCTATGGCGATGTAAGCTGGAAAACACCTATTGAGAAAAATACATTTGAAGTTCCTCTTAAAGATAAAATTGACTTGTTGCTTTCTGCCAATGCTGTGGCAATGCAGGGCGGAGCCAATTTCGTGAACTCAATGATCATGGCGGTGAATGAGCAGAAGTTCTTCGCATCCACCGATGGCTCTTACATCGACCAGGATATTCACCGTTTGTATCCTTCTTTCAACGTAACCAAAATTGACCGCGCATCCGGTAAGTTCCAGACGCGTCGTTCATTAAGCTCACCGGTGGGCATGGGTTACGAATACCTTACACCACTGGATTCAGAAAAGGTAACAGGCGTCGTTACCCGTTACAAGAACAGGTACGATCTGCTGGAAGACATGAAGAATGCTACGGCAGATGTAAACCAGAAGATAACAGCGAAATCAGTAGAGCCCGGCAAATACGACCTGGTACTCGATCCTTCGCATCTCTGGTTAACCATCCACGAATCAGTAGCTCACCCTACCGAGCTTGACCGTGTATTAGGTTACGAGGCAAACTATGCAGGTACCAGCTTCCTTACACTCGATAAATGGAAATCAAAGAATTTCCAGTTTGGCAGCAAACTGGTAAATATCCATGCCGATAAATTGCAGAAAGGCTCTCTGGGTGCAGTAGGCTACGACGATGAAGGCGTAAAATGTAAAGAGTGGGAGCTTATCCAGAACGGTGTACTGGTAAACTACCAGGCTATCCGCGATCAGGCGCATATCATTGGTTTAAAAGAATCACAGGGATGTTGCTATGCACAAAGCTGGGCCGATGTACAGTTCCAGCGTATGCCCAACGTATCATTACAGCCCGGCAAAACGCCGTTGAGTGTAGATGATATGATCAAGGATGTTAAAAAAGGCATCTATATAGTAGGTGACGGTTCTTTTTCAATTGACCAGCAGCGTTATAACTTCCAGTTTGGCGGACAGTTGTTCTATGAGATCAAAGACGGTAAGATCGCAGGTATGCTGAATGATGTTGCTTACCAGGCAAATACCCAGGAATTCTGGAATTCATGCGTAGCTATTGCCGATGAGCGCGATTACCGTTTAGGTGGTGCCTTCAACGATGGTAAAGGCCAGCCGGGACAATCCAACGCCGTATCACATGGAAGTGCTACTACACGCTTCAATGGTGTAAACGTAATTAACACTGCCCGGAAAATTTAATTAAAACCAATTCCTGTCCGGGATCATGGGCAGGGTCAAAAAAAGAAATTCACTTATGGCTATATTAAGTCAGCAAGAGGCACAGGCACTGCTTAAAAAAGTAATCGCATTATCCAAAGCTGATGAATGCGAAGCAAGCCTGAACGGTAGTGAAGGTGGCAACATCCGCTACGCGCGTAACTCTGTTTCTACTGCCGGCGATATCAGTACGATCAGTCTTGCAGTAAGTTCAACTTATGGAAAAAAGACCGGTACAGCTACCATCAATGAATTTGATGATAAATCATTAGAGAAGGTTGTACGCAGGGCAGAAGAGCTGGCACAACTGGCGCCGGAAAACCCGGAGCGTATGCCATTGCTCGGTCCGCAAACATTCAAAGAGGCTATTACCTATGTACCGGCTACGGCTGCTGTTACTGCCGATTCAAGGGCAGAATCTGTTGCCAAAAGCATCCAGGTAGCAAAAGATGCCAAATTGCAGGCAGCGGGCTTCCTGGAGAACTCAACAAACTTTGTTGCAGTAATGAACTCCAAAGGGTTGTTTGCATACAATAAAAGCACTGGCGTAACTTTCTCTGTTACTACCCGTAACGAAGAAGGAACCGGTTCTGGTTATGCAGCACGCGGTTTCAACGATGTAACAAAGCTGGATACCTTCAGCGCTTCAAAAGTTTCTGCTTCAAAAGCAAACGGTTCCGCAAATGCACGTGCTATAGAACCCGGAAAATATACCGTGATCCTGGAGCCCGTAGCGGCTGCCTATATGATGGAAAATATGTTCGGTGGTTTTGATGCCCGCAGTGCAGACGAGGGAAGAAGCTTCATGAGCAAACCCGGCGGCGGCAATCGCCTCGGCGAACAACTGATGGACGAAAAAGTAACCATTTATTCAGATCCCTTTCATCCGGAACTGCCTTCTTCCACCTGGAACCGCGAAGGGTTTCCGTTGGAGAAAATGAACTGGATCGAAAAAGGAAAAGTAAAGAACCTCAGCTATTCTCAATATTGGGCAAAACAGAAAAATGTACAGCCTGTTCCCGGTCCATCCAACATTATCATGGAAGGTGGTACTGCATCACTTGACGAACTGATCAAAGGAACTGAAAAAGGTATCCTTGTATCAAGGCTGTGGTATATCCGTATGGTTGACCCGCAAACACTGTTACTGACAGGTCTTACCCGCGACGGTACTTTCTATATTGAGAACGGACAGGTTAAGTTCCCGATCAAGAACATGCGTTTCAACGAAAGCCCTGTCATTATGCTGAACAACGTAGAGGCATTGGGCAAACCTGAAAGAACGATCAGCGTAGAGTCGTACCGCAGTTACCTGGTACCGCCTATGAAGATCAGGGACTTCACATTCACCTCCCTCTCAGACGCTATTTAATTCCTGTGCTTTTAATTATATGCAAGGCTGTCTCTCAAAGAGATGGCCTTTTTTAATTTCAGGATTTCTGGTTTGAAGATTTGAAGAAGGAAGATGTTGAGCGCTTAACGCTAATATAGTCTGGAAGAGAGTTGACAGGTTGATAAGTTTACAGGGAACAGCCATTCACTATTCACCATTGACTATTCACTTGCTTTAGCCACTCACGATTCTAACCCGAAACAGTATTCCCACAATGTCGTTTTTCTACTATACTTCCTCCTCCTGATTTCCTTCCTTTGGCAAAATTAAAATGCAGATGAAGAACCATCTTACCTCTTACTGTCTTGCAATACTGGTTGCTGTGGCAGTTTTTTCCTGTAAAAAAGGCGATAAAGGTGATACAGGTAATGCCAATGTAACTCAATACAGTTTTGGTGCGCAGAATCTTGCGTCAACCAGCTTTGTTACCTTGTCTGTAACAACCACACAGGATACAATGAATAATTCCGCCTGGTTTGTCTATCTCTATTACCAGACAAATGACAGGTGGTATTTTATACCGGGTTATGGAATTGGCGGCAGTACCCAGTACAGGTTGAGTATGGGATATAGCAGTAGCAAAGTAAACCTCTATATAGATAAGATAGGAGCGGGGGAAAGTTATGCCGCAGCCAAAGTAGTGCGGGTATATATGACAAACACAATGCCCGGAGGTCGTGTGGCAGATCCTGTAAACAGGGAGGGATTACCCAATATTGATTTTACTGATTATAACGCAGTCAAAAAATACTACCACTTACCCGATTAATTCGTAGCAATTCTCACGCAAAGCTATCCCGCAAGGGGTAGCTTTTTGTTTTATAGAACTTTCCGAATCAATAAAGCTCTTGCTATGATTGAGGCTTGAAATCAGAAATTTTGAAACCGAACTAAATCATAGCCCTAATTAATCAACGACTATATCTCTTTCGGCATCCAGTATCCGGTATCCAGTATCACTGCCATTATCAACAACTTCGATTGTAATAATGCCTTTCCGGTTCCCAGCACCTTAAACTTTAAACCTTATACCTGCAACCTCAATGATCATTCAACGGCAAGCCTCTCCGTTGAAACTCCTTCCAGTTCAGGTATTCAGCATCCTTACGTTGTTCCACCATAGTGATACAATTATCAACGGGGCAAATGAGTTTGCAGAGGTTACAACCTACGCATTCCTCTTCTTTAATGCTGTAGGTATTATAAGGCATTCCCTTTGTAAGGTTGATAGATTGGTGAGAGGTGTCCTCACAGGCGATATAACAAAGGCCGCAATGAATACATTTATCCTGGTTAATATTCGCTACATGATGATAGTTAATATCAAGGTCTTCCCAGTGGGTAATAGCGGGAACTGATTTGCCAACAAAATCCCCGATGGTCTTAAAGCCTTTTTCATCCATCCAGTTATTAAGGCCTTCACAGAGATCTTCAACGATCCTGAAGCCATGTTTCATGGCGGCAGTACAAACCTGTACAGTAGTAGCGCCCAGCAACATAAACTCTGCTGCATCCTTCCAGGTACTGATACCGCCGATACCGGAAACCGGTACTTTAGAAGTAACAGGGTCCTGGCTGATGGTAGTCAGCATTTTCAAGGCAATGGGTTTTACTGCCGGGCCGCAATAACCACCGAATACTGATTTACCTGCTACATAAGGGTTGGGAATAAAAGTATCAAGATCAATACCGGTAACAGATTGGATGGTATTGATAAGCGACAGGGCGTTGGTACCTGCTTCCACCGAAGCACGACCTGTAGGAACAACAGAGTGTACGTTGGGTGTAAGTTTTGTAATAACAGGAATAGTCGCTTTCTCCATCACCCATTCCACCACCATGCGGGCAATTTCAGGGTCCTGTCCTACGGCGGCGCCCATACCGCGCTCTGTCATGCCGTGTGGACAGCCGAAATTAAGTTCCAGGCCATGTGCACCGGTGTCTTCAACCTGCGCTATCAGTTCATGCCATTTTTCCCTGGTGTTATCAGCCATCAGGGAAACGATCATTGCCCTGTCGGGAAACAAACGCACGCATTCCTTTATTTCTTTCAGGTTAATATCCAGTGGGCGGTCGCTGATCAGTTCAATATTGTTAAATCCCATAACGCGTACGCCATTGTAATCAACTGCAGAATAACGGGAAGACACATTCTTCACCTGGCTGCCCAGTGTTTTCCATACCACGCCACCCCAGCCGGCCTCAAATGCACGCAGCACATTCACTTTTTTATCAGTAGGCGGAGCGCTTGCCAACCAGAAAGGATTGGGCGACTGAATGCCTAAAAAGTTCGCACTTATATTAGCCATGATCTGTTACTTTAAATATGTTATTCATCGATCGTTGAACGTTGAGCGTTGAAAATTGAACCCCAGCCTCCCATTTTTCTGCGGTTGGCCTTTTTCAATCCATATCGTTGAGTAAAGCTCCGGAGGAGCTACCTGTTTATAGAAAATCAATTTTATTAAAGGTCTTCAGCTCCGGTAGGAGCTTCCTGTAAAGTACGGGAGCGGCTGCTTTATTACGCTCATTTCTCTGCGGTTGGTATTCTCTGGTCCTAATTCCCAACCCCCAAATACTCCAATACTGCCTTCGCTCCATCCTTCCCTGCCTGCACGGCATCCACTACTTCCTTACCACCGTTTACACAGTCGCCACCGGCAAACACACCGGGCATGTTAGTGCTATAGTTTTCTTTCAAAACGATCTTTCCCTTGTTATGCTCAATATTATTTTCCTGCACCAATGAGGCATATGGCTTTTGCCCGGTTGCTTTAATAACCATATCCACTTCAATGACAATCGTATCACCTGTAGGGATGGGTGCCGGCTTACCGGATTGGTCGGGCGTGCCCAACTGCATGATGTCACATTCCAGGGCAGCCACTTTACCGTTGCTGCCAATAATATTTTTAGGCGCAGCAAGCCATAATGTTTTACAACCATCCAGTTTAGCTATATCCAACTCAACATCTGTACAGTTCTTTTCAGCTTCTGTTCTGCGGTAAACAAGTGTCACCTCGGCTGCACCCAGTCGTTTAGCCTGTGTAGCTGCGTCGATAGCAGTCATACCCATGCCGATCACGGCTACTTTGCTCCCTACAGCTATATGAGGGAATCCCTTGGTCCGCAGGTTATAAATAAAACTGATAGCATCTTCCACGCCTTCCAGTTCTTCACCGGGAATATTCAGTGTGTTCGCCAGTCCAACACCAATGCCTATAAATACGGCATCATATTGCTGTTGCAGTTCAGCAAGCTGAACATCTTTACCCAGCTCATGATTATATTTAATATCGATACCACCAACGGAAGTGATAAAATCTACTTCATCATTACAGAACTCGGGAGTTACTTTATAGGCGGCAATACCATAGGTCATGAGCCCGCCACCTGCACTTTCTTTCTCATATACTGTTACATCTACACCGGCGCGAGAGAGAACATGTGCACAGCTTAATCCTGCCGGTCCAGCCCCAATCACTGCCACCTTTTTACCGGTAGGGGCTTCCCTTTCAAACAGGCTCCACTTCTGTTCAATAGCCTTCTCTGTTGCATAACGCTGCAGGCGTGCGATGGGAATAGGCGCTTCATGCATCAGGTTGTACACACAGGCACCTTCACAGAGTTTTTCAACCGGGCATACACGGGAACAACCTCCCCCAAAAATATTTGAGGAGAAAATAGTGTGTGCTGAACCTTTTATATTTTCAGTAGAGATCTGTTTAATGAATTTAGGAACATTGATACTGGTAGGGCAGGATTTGGTGCAGGGAGCATCATAACAGTACAAACAGCGATTCGCTTCCACCAGTGCTGCTTCTTTTTTATCGAAGGGTGGGTGAATATCACTGAAGTTCTGTTCATATTGCTCTGCCGTGAGCCTGTTGGCTTCAATTGACATAGAGAGCAGGTTTAAAGTATAATGTTAAAAGTTTAAGGTGCTGATTTCCTGACAGACTTTACTATGTTGTAACCGGCAAGTGATTGGTTAACGGGGCATTCATCTGTATTCAACTTACAACCTGTATTTCCATTTTCAAATCTTCAAATTGACCAATTTTCAAATTAGCCAATGTATTTCCTTGTGACTTAATCCGAATGACAACTCAGACTTGCGTTAAGCATTCAGCGTTCAGCTTATAGCTCGGTCAGCTTCCCATACGTCTCCGGTCTCCTGTCCCTGAAAAACTGCCAGATGCTTCTTACCTCCTCGATCATATCCAGGTCAAACTGCGCTATCAGTAATTCATCATTATCCTCAGAAGCCTGGGCAAATATTTGTCCGCGCGGATCAACGAAATAAGATGAGCCATAGAACTTGCCGAGGTTCCAGGGTTTTTCCTGTCCTACACGGTTAATGCATCCCATAAAATAGCCATTCGCTGCAGCGTGGGCTGGTTGCTCCAGCCGCCAGAGGTACTGTGACAGACCTGCAACTGTAGCAGAAGGGTTATAAACGATCTCAGCACCATTCAATCCCAGGCAACGGGCGCCGTCGGGAAAATGCCTGTCATAACAGATATACACACCTACTTTAGCATAGCGGGTTTCAAATACGGGATAGCCGAGATTACCGGGTTTAAAAAAGAATTTTTCCCAGAAGCCGGATGTATGAGGAATATGATTCTTGCGGTATTTACCGAGATAAGTGCCATCGGCATCAATTACGGCTGCAGTGTTATACAATACGCCGGCCTGTTCCTTTTCATAGATCGGTACGATCATAACCATCTGGTATTTCTTTGCATATTCAGCCATGCGCTCCGTGGTAGGACCGGGAACTGTTTCTGCAGACTCATACCATGCTCTGTCCTGACCGGGGCAGAAATACGGAGTATTAAAGATTTCCTGCAGGCACAGGATCTGAACGCCTTTCTCACCGGCTTCTTCAATAAGTGGAATATGTTTCTGCACCATCGCCTCCTTGATCTCCTCAATAGTTCCTTCACCTTCTGTTTTCGGCAGGCTCATTTGTATTAATCCTGATTTGATGATCCTTGGCATGTTCTGAAAGTTTGATATTTAAAGATTTAAATTTCATGTTGAGGATATGGGGTCGTGAGTCGTGAATCGTCAGTCGTGAGTGGCTAAAGCAAGTGAATAGTTAATGGTCAATAGTGAATGACTGTTCCCTGTCAACTTCTCAACCTTTCAACTGTCTTCCGGATTTTCCGACTTCCGGACCGTATTCGCGTTCTGCGTTAAGCGTTCCGCGTTGAGCCTTCTGCTTTCCCTTCAATATTCGAAATTCAGTATTCGACATTTCTTCCGGACTTCCGGTCTTTCCGACTTCCGGACTGTATTCGCATTTGCACATTAGTAAATCAGCACATCTGCACATTTTTCCTTCTACATTCAACATTTTGTATTCCCTTTCTCATTCCACATTTCTAATTTCTTATTTCATATTTTCCCTCCCACCTTATTCCTCTTCACAAACTTCCCCGCTCCCTTTGGCAACAGGCATTGTTCATTATCTATAGCAATTTGCCCTCTCAGTAAAACAGTTTTCACTTTACCGGTAATGGGCCAGCCTTCATAGGCAGAGTAATCAACATTCATGTGATGAGTAGCTACAGAAAGGGTGTGTTGCTCATTAGGGTCAAACAATACAATATCTGCATCGCTGCCTACGGCAATGGTTCCTTTACGCGGGAACATGCCGAAGATCTTTGCCGCATTGGTACAGGCAACCTCTACATATTTATTCAGTGTAATTCGTCCTTTGTGCACGCCTTCACTATATAGCAATTCCATGCGGTTCTCAATAGCAGGGTGGCCGTTCGGTATCTTAGAGAAATCGTCTTTACCCATTAACTTCTGTTCCCACTTAAAAGGACAATGATCAGTGGCTACCACCTGCACCAGTCCCTGGTTAATACCGGCCCACAAAGTTTCCTGGTCTTTCTTTTGCCGCAGTGGTGGACTCATCACCCATTTAGCGCCTTCAAAGTTTTGTTCGTATAGCGAAGCATCCAGAAGCAGGTATTGAATACAGGTTTCCACAAATACTTTCTGGTTACGACGGGTAGCATTGCGAACTGCGTTCAGCGCACCTTCACAGGTCAGGTGAACAATATAACCGGGACACCCGGTATAATTCGCCATATCGGCAAATCGCCCGCTGGCTTCAGCTTCTGTTACTTCCGGTTGAGAGAGATAATGATAGAGTGGAGCCAGCTTACCTTCAGCTTTATGTTTCGCTACAAGGTAATCGATCATATCGCCGTTGGTAGCGTGTACATTGATCAGGCCACCGTATTTCTTTACTTCCTGCATCAGTCCCACCATTTGCCGGTCATCGATCATCAGGGCGCCTTTATAAGCCATAAAGGTTTTAAAAGAAGTGATACCTTCTTCCTCGATCATTGCCTGTATTTCCTTCCGGGTATCTTCATTAAAATCAGTTACGGCCATGTGAAAGCTGTAATCACCTACACAATTGCCGTTTGAACGGGAACGCCATTCATCCAGCGCAGCATGCAGGGAATTGCCCTGCTTTTGAAGAATAAAATCAATCACCATCGTGGTACCGCCAAATAAAGCAGCACGTGTACCGGTCTCGTAATTGTCGCTGGAAAATGTACCCATGAAAGGCATATCAAGATGCACATGCGGATCAATACCTCCGGGAAACACCAACAGGCCATCCGCATTGATCACCTTCTCGGCTTGTACCTCCAGGTTTTTACCGATAGCAGTAACCGATTCACCTTCAATAAAGATGTCGGCTACATAGTCATCAGTAGCGGTGATAATTCTTCCCTGTTTAATCAGCAGCGACATAAGTTGATTCTTTTGGTGAAAGAAGGGTTCTGTACGAACGCATCAGGAATGTATAGGTTAAGCCACTTACAAAAAAGCCTACAAACCAGGCATAGCTGTACAGGTGTACGATCCATGCTGGCATTGCATCCGGCGAAATGACCTTGATAGTAACAAGAAAACCGGGAACGTTTGGAAGAATGCCCAGCAGCAGGGCGATCACTGCAGAAGCATTATAGCCATTTTTAAAACTGTAGATCCCTGTTGGGTTGTACAATTGATCAGTATTCAACTGCTGGCGACGGATAAAATAATAATCAGCGATCATAATGCCGCCTACAGGTCCCAGTAAACTTGAATAGCCAACCAGCCAGGTAAAAATATAACCACCGGGATCAGCTACCAGTTTCCACGGGAAAATGAGAATACCGATGATGCCGGTGATATAACCGCCTTTTCTGAAATCGATCTTTGAAGGGGCAAGATTTGCGAAATCATTTGCCGGGCTTACAATGTTGGCTGCGATATTGGTAGCCAGGGTAGAAATGATCACTGCTATCATGGCAATGCTAACGAGTACCTTACTATCAAATTTACCAGCCAGCACCAATGGATCCCAGATAGTAGTGCCATATACAATAGTAGTGGCAGAAGTAACCACCACGCCAATAAAAGAGAATAAGGTCATAGAAGGCGGCAGGCCAATGATCTGCCCTTTGATCTGTGCCCGCTGGCTTTTAGCATAACGGGTAAAATCAGGGATGTTCAGCGACAGCGTGGCCCAGAAACCGACCATGCCTGTCAGTGCTGGAAAAAAGAACACAAAGAAGTCGGCGCTGCTGTTAAATTTAGAAGGTTGTTGCAATACAGGGCCAAGACCTTTTGCTGCAGAGATAGCCCAGAATAACAATGCCAGTGCTGCTGCCGGTAAAAAGAATGCTTTAAAAATGAGTAGTTTTTTAATGCTCTCAATACCCAGGTACACAACATACATATTCAGTAACCAGAATATAAAAAAGCAGATTGCCGGGCCTGTTGCAAGACCAAAGGATGCAGGAAAAATTTGCGGAAGACTTTCCAGTGATGGGATCCATAATCTCAATACCTGGTACAAGGCAAATCCGCCTATCCATGTTTGAATGCCAAACCATCCGCAGGCAACAATGGCGCGCAGCATGGCGGGTATATTCGCGCCACGTGTACCAAAACTGGCCCTGGCAAATACAGGGAAGGGGATACCATATTTAGCACCTGCATGACCATTCAGGATCATGGGGATCAATACAACTGTATTGCCGAGAAAAATGGTAAGGACCGCCTGCCACCAGTTCATACCTCCTTCAATCAGTGAGCTGGCAAGCATGTAGGTAGGAATACAAAGACTCATACTGATCCACAATGCCGCATAGTTCCAGGTATTCCACGTTCGTTTGGAAACCGGAACCGGCGCCAGGTCCTCACTGTACAAAGAAGAAGTTGTTGGTTCTTGCATATTCAGGTATAAAGCTTAAAGTATAAGATGGTTGCTGATCAATTGCAATTACACTTAGCTCAGTTTCAGAATTTCATGAATCGGCAAACGTGAGTGGCTAAGGCAAGTGAATAGTCAATGGTCAATAGTGAATGGCTATTCCCTGTCAACTTATCAACCTTTCAACCTGTCATCTCTTTTCAGGACTGTACTGGCGTTAGGCGTTCCGCGTTAAGCGTTCAGCATTTTCCATTCTCAAATTTTTGAAATTGCTTCATCTGCGATCCCAATCGCATCACTGATTATCGCCAATCCTTCATCCACCTGCTCTTTAGTGATACTCAGCGGCGGAGCAATAAACACATAGTTCCAGCGAACGAAAGTGTACATACCCAGTTCCTTCAAGCGGGCAGCAACTTTATTCATGATCGCCATTTCATCTGGCTTTGCATTAAAGGGGGCCATTGGTTCCTTCGTGGTACGGTCCTTCACCAGTTCAATACAACCCAATAAGCCGGTATTCCTGAAATCGCCAATGCTGGGATGTTTTTGTTTCAATAGTTCAACCTGTTGCTCAATGTATTTCCCCATACGGGCTGCATTCTCAACCAGCTGTTCATCTTCATAAATATTCAATACTTCCAGTCCGGCAGCGCAGCAAACCGGGTGAGCAGAATAGGTAAGACCAAGCCATAATACTTTATCATCAAAATGTTTTGCAATGGCATCGCTTACGATCAGTGCGCCCAGGGGTAAATAACCAGCTGTAATACCTTTTGCGGTAGCGATCATATCCGGCACTACGCCATGAACATCTACGCCAAACCATTTACCGGTTCTTCCAAAACCGCTCATAACCTCATCTGCGATCAGCAGGATGTTATGCTTATCGCACAAGGCTCTTACTTTTTGCAAATAATCAGGAGGGTATTTAATACAGCCCGAAGAACCGCTTTCGCCTTCCATCAGGATGGCGGCAATATTTTCAGGGCCTTCAAATTCGATCACTCTTTCAAGATGACTTACACATTCGCGTGAACAGGAGGTCATCTCTTTTCCCCAGGGACAACGGTAACAATAAGGATCTTCCACATGCACCACATTCGGCATTTGCTGTGAGTCCGCAGGCAGTTTGCGGGGATCGCCACCTGCTGTCATAGCGCCGTAAGAAGCGCCGTGAAAAGCCCGGTAGCGTGCAATGATCTTATGTTTACCGGTATAGAGTCTGGCCAGTTTAATAGCATTCTCAATAGCAGTAGCGCCGCAGACAGTAAATAATGTTTTTGTCAATCCGGGTGGGGTAATGGATGCCAGCTTTTTACCAAGATCGCCACGGGCTTTTGTAACACAACTGGGTGTTACATAACTTACCTGTTGCATCTGGTTCACTACGGCCTGTGTTACGCGTGGGTGACCGTGACCAATGTTCACGTTCATGAGTCCTGATGAAAAATCAAGATAGCGTTTACCATCATAATCATACAGGTAAACTCCTTCACCGTATTTAACAGCAATAGGTGAAATGCCTTTTTGCTTACTCCAGGAAAACAGAGTATAGTCCATATTATCCCGGATGATCTCAGTGGCTTCAGACAGTGTGATTGTTTCCGCCATATATAATGTGGTTATGTTATAACTAGCAGCAATCGGGGCAACTACGAAATAAGAAATACGAAGTACGGATGGCTTATGATATTGTCTTCGCGTTCAGCAATTTGTATTCAACTTATAACCTAAAACTTACAACCTATAACCCGTCTTACGACATCCAATTCACCCCTGCCTCGGGGTTCCATTTGATCGTTGATTTTTTAAGCTTGGTCCAGAATGCGATGGAGCTTTTGCCGGTAATATCACCTACGCCAAATTTGCTTTCGTTCCAGCCTCCGAATGAAAAAGGTTCGCGGGGTACAGGTACGCCAACGTTTACACCAACCATGCCTGCGCTGGCTCTTTCCATAATATAGCGGGCCATGCCGCCATTTTGTGTAAACACTGATGCCGCATTGCCATAGGGATTCGCGTTTTCAATAGCCAGTGCCTCATCAACCGTATTGGTACGCATGATGCTGATAACAGGACCGAAGATCTCTTCCTTTGCTACTGACATATCCGGACTTACATAATCAATTACGGTGGGACCTACATAAGTGCCATTTTCTTTACCATCTACAATGGTATTACGCCCGTCTACAAGAATGCGGGCGCCCTGTTGTTCAGCTTCGGTAATATATTGTTCTATTCTTTCTTTAGATGCTTTACTGATCACAGCTCCCAGGTTCTTACCGGGAACGATCTTTTTTGCCTCCTCGCAAATGCGTTCAATGATATGATCTACCGGGCCTACTGCTACCATGGCCGAGGCGGCCATACAACGCTGACCGGCACAGCCGCTCATGGAAGCTGCTACGTTTTGTGCGGTCATAGCAGGGATAGCGTCGGGTAGTACCATTAAATGATTCTTGGCGCCTCCAAGCGCAACACATCTTTTATAATGACTGGTGGCACGCTGATATACAATTTTAGCTACGCGTGTAGAACCTACAAATGAAACAGCTTCTATACCGGGATGATCGCAGATGGCTTCCACTATTTCATGATCGCCATGTACCACATTAAATACACCATTGGGCAAACCGGCCTCCTGCAACAGAGTGGCAAGCCTGCCCACACTTAAAGGAACTTTTTCAGAAGGTTTTATGATCATGCAATTGCCCAATGCAATAGCATTGGGGAGGGTCCAGTTAGGGACCATACTGGGAAAGTTAAAAGGAACGATCGAGGCAACGATCCCAACAGGCACATGCTCCGTTCTGCATTCCACTCCTTTACTTACTTCCAGCACTTCACCTGTTACAAGCTGTGGAAGAGAACAGGCAAATTCAGTAAGCTCAATGCTCTTTTCAATTTCAGCAACGGCCTCATCGTATGTCTTGCCATTTTCCTCCTGCACCAGCAATGCCAGTTCCTTCAGGTTCTTCTCAAGCAGGAATTTATAACGAAAGAAAACCTGCACACGTTCTTTAATAGGTGTTTTGCTCCAGGAGGAAAAAGCCGCTTTAGCTGCTCTTACCGCTGCATCAAGATCTTTCGCCGTTGACATCGGGACAACTGATAACTGGCTGCCATCCAATGGTGAAATAACGTCCATGTTCCTGCTACCGGAAGCAGCAACAAACTGTCCGTTAACATAATTCTGAACCGGCGCGTATTTCATAACGACTGATTTAATGAACTATAAAATTTGCAGAAAAGCAGATAGTAATTTAAAAATATTTTAGTAATATACCAAATTGAGATAATATTTTTATTTTTTTGGCGCATCTTTGTCGGGAGGAATTGTTATGGAAAAGAATAGCCTTGCGTTGGACGAACTGGATTTTGCCATTCTATCCTGTCTGCAGAAAGACGGCAGGATGTCATTTACTATTATAGCAGAGCAATTAAATGTATCTATAGGTACCATCCGTACAAGGGTCAATAAATTGATTGAAGATGGTACTATCAATATTATTGGTAGGGTAGACCCTGACAAAGTTGGTTTTCACTCCTATGCGCACATAGCTGTATACGTAAGACCAGCCACTTTAAAAGACAAGGTAGCGAAGAAGATTGCTAAAATGCCGGAAGTGAGTTTCCTGGCAATGACCTCAGGGGATTATGATCTTGAAGTAGATGTAATGTGTCGCAACAACGATCACCTGGTTGAATTTGTAAACCAGATCTCCGAAATAGAGGGCGTCAACCAAACCAAGACCACCTTATACTTCAAAGTATATAAATACGCCCAGCCGGATCTTAGTCTTCTTAAATCAGAATAAGGAAATGAAAAGTCCGGAAGTCCGAAAGACGGGAAGTCCGGAAGAAATGTCGAATGTAGAATACTGAACTTCAAATATCGAAGGGAAGAAAGAATGTGCAAATGAAAAGGTGAAAAGAGGATTGATAAGGAGTTAGTAATCTGGAATTAGGAATCAGGAGTAAGCATCCAATTACTCTTCGACCCCCCCTTCAAAAAGAATCTGTGCACATCTGTGCCATCTGTGGCAGATCATTATTTTACTGGCGCATAGTGTTCCGCAGGATCACTCGTGCCTTCCATATGTACCCGGTCTGTGACCGGAGTTATATTTAGCTGTTTTTATCTGGCCTCAGCCGGTCAGTGATGTTGTTGAATAAGGAAATTGTATTCATATTCTTGCCTCATCCTTCAGGGCGAGGCAAACATTCAGCCCCTCAAAAAGATCTGTGCATATCCGTGCCATCTGTGGCAAATCATTATTTTACTGGCGCGTAGTGTTCCGCAGGATCACTCCTGCCTTCCATATGCACCCGGTCTTTGACCGGAGTAATATTTAGCTGTTTTTATCCGGGTTCAGCCGGTCAGTGATATTGTTGGATAAGGAAATTGCACTCATGTTCTAGCCTCTTCCTTCAGGGCTAGGCAAACATCCAGCCCTCAAAAAGATCTGTGCATATCCGTGCCATCTGTGGCAAATCATTCTTCACTATCGACTCCGCCTTTTCCGGTTGTAAAATACCCTCGTCATAGCGTCCTCGCGGTTAAGCTCCGCGAAATCTGTCCAAATCTCAAAATCCATGATCACCACTTAGTTTTTGCGCTTTTACCCTGGTCTCTCATTAGTTTCTCACTCATTATCTATTGATTCCTGCTTTAGTACGAATTAGATACAACATTAGTACGGGCTTTATTCTGGATTAATAAAACTTAATTACATCATTAATAGTCTTTTATAAATTCTTATGATACTTGCTCCAAAACAATGACTGAGCATGTGTAAAGAGGAATTGCTTGAAGAAAGGTCAAAAAATGCCAAGAAGAGAGGCAGGTAAAATGAAGGAAAGGCCCCTCAATGTCAAAGTCGTTTGTAGGAACTTAGCCACATAGTGGCGATTTTAGACAAGGCTATCACTTCGAGAAAAACCGGCTGGTCGTCCCCGCCTGAATGAAGCATTCAGGCGGGGGAAGTTAAAATTGCGGAGATCTGGGTATTTCCGCCTCAAAAAAGTAGCATCTTACAAAATGCTTCAGGAGTTCCTAAGCCCCTCCTGTGGAGGGGTTGGGGAGGTTACTTCGATTTTGCCCACCACATTGACGCAGCTTGTGTGTCCGTAGGTTCTGTGGCAGGAGCAGCAGGTGCAGGAGGAGCTTCTACCACTGCTTCTTCCAGGTTCGAATCAAAGATCCAGAGTAAGATAGATTGCTTGCGTGTATCGATGATCTTTTGAATGTAGGCAAATGATCTTTGTGAAACTGCAGGACAGCCATCACTTACACAGGCAGGAGCAATACCTTCAACATCTGGTATACAGCCCATGGGGTGTACTACTATATTTCTATTATAAGCATTGCTGTTAGATACTTCCAGGCCATGTACTTTATAAGAAGTACCGTAAGAACCATTATAGCGGCCTGCTATCCTGTATTTACCTAAAGCAGTACACCTGCTGCCGGCTTTATTGGAGTATTGCTTATCGTAGATTGATTCACTACCACCACGGCCATGTGACACAAGACCCCTGTACTCGATCTGCATGGTAGTAAGATTGATCACAAACAGTCTTTTCTTGTTCGAAAGCATACCCATATTGCTTAGGATAGCATAAGTGGTATCGTAGCCAAATCGTATAGCAAATTGTTTCAGTGCTTTTGCATACAGCAACAATTGCTCTTCAGAATAGCTGTTAGCCCCGATTTCCTTACCGGCGTTTTGCGGGTAAGTATAAGAAGTAGGTCGGAAAATAATTTTTGGAGTGCTGATGTCCGCTTTTTTATCTACACGTGCATTTCTAGCAATAGGATTGCCCTCATCATCAATATCTATAACAGAGTTGGGGAAATCAGTAAAGCTTGCAGTAGCTGCTAAGTTAGCAGTGCGGTTGGTGATTAGCGTTGTATCATTGCCGGCAACAGTATTGTTTGCGCTTGCATGATCAATAGCCTGGTGAGTTAAGAGCAGAAATGCGGATAACGCATTTACTTTAACAAATGTGTACAGGATACCATTCGTTTTCATATTACGACATTCAAAGGGTGACGGAATAGAGATACAAATGGTTTTCTAGGAAAGAGATAGTAAGCCGGTTATCGGTAAGATATTGAAGTGCTAGAGAGAGGATAGAAGGATAATAAAGAAGGCTTGTCTTAGAATAAGGAGTAGTGAGTCAAAAATAGAACGGGTTTCCGGTTCATGCAAGTGTTTGTTAAAAAAAATGTTGATAGTTTTCGCTGAAATCGGATAGAAAAGATATTACACAAGGATATTTTTTACAATATCAATGTGCATCGTAAAATACCGGTAGGTAAAAATTCGTAATTATACGAGTGTTTCGTTGCTGACGAGTGTAATGTTAATGAGATTTGTTAGTAGCTGGTGAAGACACCAGCCACGAGGTGCTTCCCCGGTGGGTGTCCCCACTCGCCGGAATGAAATAGCTTAACTAAACGGTATTTAATATAATATATAAGATATCGTTACTGTTTTCACTTAATGATCCGCGAAGATTCCCTCACGATCAGTTTCGGTTTTAATGTAATCGTTGTTACAGGAGGTCTTTCTGTACTGTTCAGCAGTTCAATAAAAGTGCGGGCAGCTATTTTACCCATCTCAAATGCAGGTTGATCCACACTGCTGATAGAAGGAGACAGCAGGCTGGTAACAGGTTCATTATTAAAACCAACCAGTGCAATATCCTGGGGCATTTGCAATCCTTTTGCTTTAATGGCCAGCATGGCGCCAATAGCAATACGATCGCTGATGGTCACAATACCGTCGGGTCGTTTCTTATTTTTCAGCAGTTCTTCGGTAGCAACCTGTGCATATTGCTGGTTAAAATCACAATGAATTATCAGGCTCTCATCCACTTTTACCTTGTGCTTTTTCAAAGCAGCCAGGTAGCCTTCCTTTCTTTTATTACTGATAGAAAGTGTGGATGGGCCTGCAAGAAAAGCGATACGTTTACGTCCCTGCTGCAATAAATGTTCGGTAGCCTGCATGGCGCCATCGGCATTATCCAGTATCACACGCGCTGTTGCCATCTCCGGCGTTTCACGATCAAAGAACACCATCGGTATATCTTTTTCCTGCAGGCGTTTAAAATGATCGAAGGTTTTTGTTTCACTCGAAACAGAAATAATAAAACCATCTACCTGGCTTTCGAGCAGGCGCCTGGTATTCACTACTTCCCGTCCGTACGATTCGTTAGACTGGCACACCATTACACTATAACCGGCTTCCAGCGCCATTTCATCAATTCCTTTTACGGCAGTGGCACAGAAGTAATCAAGGTTTGGTACAATAACCCCGATTGTATAAGTATGTTTTTTCAGTAAGCTAAGTGCCACTTTATTAGGCTGGTAGTCTAATTCTTCTGCAAGGGCCAGCACAGCTTTTTTAGTATCAGGATTGACATCCGGCTGATCGCGCATTGCTCTTGATACAGTGGATGTTGAGATGTGCAAACGGCGGGCAATATCTTTGATCGTAGCGGCTTTATCCATACGGCAATCGTTCTTTGTGCAATGAAATTAATGTTTTTACCCTTTTTTTAATGCTTTTTCCGGAAATTCCCGGTACCGTTCCCGGGAACGTTGCCGCTGCCTGAAATGATATGATTGAATAATAAAATGAATAAAATGTTGAACAAAACAATAAAAGAAGCGGCTTTATTTTAGAAAAGATCAAAAGCCGGCCAAAGCATGGGTCTGCAATTAAAGCTCTAATCTTACCGTACAATTACTAACGAAGCCTGTCATGAAACGATTGCTGTTTTTTTCATTCTGTTCATTGTTGTTACCTGCTGTTTATGCAACAACCTGGAAGGTCCGTACGCCCGAAGAATTGGATCAGCGTATCTCCTCACTGCAACCCGGCGATACTGTACAATTAGCCAACGGTACCTGGAATAATGTGGCGCTCATTACCAATAAAAAGGGAACTGCTGCTGCGCCCATCGTTTTTATAGCAGAAACACCGGGAAGGGTATTGCTTACCGGTAACTCTTATATACGTATTGGCGGTGAGTATATCGAAATAAACGGTCTGAGCTTTGTAAATGGTTATACAACCAATGGGGCCATCATTGAATACAGGGATGATAAAAAGAACCTGGCCAATAACTGCAGAATTACTAATTGCGTCATTGACGGTTATAATAAACCTGATCGTCTTGCTGATGATAACTGGATCATATTATATGGTAAACAGAACCGCTTTGACCACAACCACGTTGCCAATAAAAAGAACCTGGGGACCATATTGGTAGTAGAATTAAATAATGTACTGAACCAGGATAATAACCATCGCATAGATCACAACTATTTCGGTACAAGAGACCGTCTTGGCAGTAATGGCGGAGAAATTATGCGTATTGGAAACTCTACTTTTTCACGTACTTCTTCAAAAACAATTATTGAAGAGAATTTCTTTTACCACTGCAATGGCGAAGTGGAAATAGTCTCTGTAAAGTCATGCGATAACATTGTACGCCGCAATACCTTTTATGAGTGCGAAGGAAGCCTGGTATTGCGTCATGGCAACAGGAACCTGGTAGAAAGCAATTTTTTCATAGGTAATAATAGAGAGTACACAGGTGGAGTACGTGTTATCAATGCAGGGCATATAGTAAAGGACAACTTTTTTTATGGCCTGGCGGGCGATCGTTTTCGCGCAGCTTTTGCCATTATGAACGGTGTTCCCAATTCACCGATCAATCGTTATGATCCGGTAAAAGATGTAACCATCACCAGCAATACTTTTGTTGATTGTGCAGCTGCTGAATGGTGTGCCGGAAAGGATTTTGAGAGAACAGCCAGACCTCAGAATGTAGTATTTGCCAACAATGCCTTTTACAGTACAGGTGGTAACACTGCCATGATCGTAAACGATTCTGTGAGCGGTATCCGGTTTACCGGCAACCAGGCCAATTTTATTGTAAAAGGATTACCGGCGACAGGATTCAAAAAAACAACCACACAGGTGGTCGCAGAGAACGGTGGCTGGAAAATACAGGGTGGACAGGTATTTATCCCTGTAGCTACTGAAAACAACACCGGGGTTAACTGGTATAATAAACATACTGCCGCTATTGCAGAAAATAATGGCAGGGTCATTATGGTTTCCCCTGGTCAAAATACACTGTCCGATAAAATTGCTGATCTGCGGGATGGTGATATTCTGGAGTTGCAGGCAGGTGTTTACCCACTATCAACAACGTTGATGATCAATAAAAAGATCAGCATCCGTGCGGCTGCGGGTAGCAAGGAAAAACCTGTTATTCAATTCTCAGGCGAAAAAGGTGGTTTTGCTTTTTTCAGTATAGAAAATGGTGGCAGCATGCGTATGAATGGTGTTGTCTGTAATGGGGCATCTGAAAATGGAATGGCCGATTGTTTTATCCGTACCAGCCTTAAACCAATGATAGAACATTACAGTGTGTGGGTAAGTGATTGTGATTTCATCAACCTTACAGACGGGCGTAAACAGGCCTTCAAAGCCAATAAAGCATCTTTTGCAGATACCGTACAGTTTAAAAATTGCCGTTTCAGTGATATCACCGGTGAGGTCATCAGCATTGCAGCGGAGAAAGAAGACAAAGGTATTTACAATGCAGAAGTAGTGTTGCTGCAGAATTGCATATTCAATAAAGTACTGGTGGGTGCAGTAGACATCTACCGTGGTGGTAATGATGAAAGCACTACCGGTCCTTATTTCAGGATGGATCATTGCACATTCAATGAAGTGGGAAATGTAGAACTGTGCAGTGTGGTGAAATTACTGGGTGTACAGGTGTCCGGCATTACGAATTGTATCTTCTACAACAGCGGCAGAAGTGGCCGTACTGTATTATATGAAGATTATGGATGGACGAAGAACAAGATTGATTATATAAACAGCTATGTGGCTGGCAAAGTACAGTCCTATTACAACAACATAGTTGGTAAAAATATGTGGCGGATCGATCCGCAACTGGAACAAACGGAATTCCGGTTAAAACCGTCTTCTCCTTTAAAGAAAAAGGGCAACGATGGTAAGGACCTCGGAGCGTTATGGGAAAACGGCAGGCTTAGCTATTAGTAAAGGAAATTGGTAAAACAGTAAGTGTTCAAAAAAAGATCATGATGAAACGATTGCAGAAAAGATGGTTAATGGTTTGCTGCGTATTGGCAGTGATAAATATGCCTTTGTTTGTGACAGCACAACATCCCTCGTTGTTGTTGAACAGGCAGGACGGTGCGTTAATAAAGTCCGGCCTTACTAAATATCCCTTACTGCAACAATCTTTCGATGCCGCAAAGAAGGTAGCTGACAAAGCCATTGCCCGACCGATTGATGTGCCTGTCCCCAAAGATCCGGCAGGAGGTTATACGCATGATCGTCATAAGAACAATTACACAGAAATGTACAATGCCGGCTTGGTGTATGCCATTACCGGCGATGAAAAATATGCGGCCTTCATCAAAAAAATGTTATTGGAATATGCTGTACTGATACCAACCTTACCCAATCATCCACAGGCAAAAGGCAGTTCGCCTGGCAGGTTATTTCACCAGGCGTTGAATGATGCCAACTGGCTGGTATATTCCTCACAGGCTTATGACTGTATCTATGATTACTTAAATTCGGAAGAAAGGAAAAAGATTGAAAACGGCGCTTTTCGTACCCTATGCAAATTTATTACCGTTGACCTGAATAGCTGGTTCAACCTGGTCCATAACCACGGCGTATGGGCCTGTGCCGCTGTGGGCATGACGGGTATTGTGATCGGTGATGATGAAATGGTGCAGCAATCTTTATACGGAACAGCAAAAGATGGTAAAAGCGGTTTCCTGGCACAGTTAAGTCATTTATTTTCCCCGGATGGCTATTATACCGAAGGGCCTTACTATGCCAGGTATGCACTGCAGCCCTTTTACATGTTTGCCCAGGCATTGAACAACAACCGCCCGCAACTTAAAATATTTGAATACCGCAACCGTATTCTGCAGAAAGCATTACAGGCAGCATTACAGCAAACCAATACTGATGGCATGTTCTTCCCGGTAAATGATGCCATTCGTGATAAAAGCTATGTTACCAGTGAAATGATGTTGGCTTCCAATATTGCTTATGGCGTATATGGTGCCGATGAATCATTGCTCGCCATTGCCGGTCGTCAGCCGGGTGTTGTGCTTAATCAGTATGGTGTAAAGATCGCAGCTGCCGTAGCAGAACGTAAAGATCTATTACCGCAATTTCATTATACATCGGTAGAATATACAGACGGGGCAGATGGAAAGGAGGGAGGTATCAGCTTATTGCGTACCGGCAAAGATGAAAGTCTTACAAGTTTATTGTTCAAATATGCCTCACATGGGTTATCGCACGGGCATTACGATCGCCTCAATATCCTGCTGTACGATGAAGGCAATGAAATTCTGTCAGACTATGGCGCAGCCCGATTCCTGAACATAGAACAAAAGGATGGCGGACGCTACCTCACAGAAAATAAAACCTTTGCCATGCAGACGGTTGCTCATAATACAGTAGTAGCAGATGAAACCTCTCATTTCAATGGAAAAGAAGAAGACGCTGAAAAGTATCATCCTGAAAAACTATTCAGCCAGTTGGGCGGACAGGTACAGGTAGTGAGCGCAATTGAAAAAAAAGCTTACAAAGATGTTGTGTTACATCGCACCCTGTATATGGTAAGTGATAAAAAGAACAAACCTGTGATTATTGATGTGTACAGGGCAAACGGTACAGGTGAGCACCAGTACGATCTGCCTTTTTACTACAAAGGCCAGTTGATAGCCACCTCTTTTAAATATGCTGCCAATACCACTACCCAGGCTGCCCTGGGTACTAAAAATGGTTACCAGCATTTGTGGGTCGAAGCAAAAGGTAAAAGTGATGGCACCACCGGTACCCTCACTTTCCTGGATGGTAATTCATTTTACTCAGTTTCCAGTCTTGCTGATAACCAGTCAGAGTTTTATCTCGCAAGAATTGGTGCCAACGATCCCAACTTCAACCTGAGGAGAGAACCCTGTATGATCGTTCGGAAAAAAGGAGCCAGCCAGCTGTTTGTAAATGTGATTGAAAAACACGGGCAGTTCAATGCTATGGCGGAGACGTCTTCTGGTTCATCTGCTGGTACGCGTAACATGCGTGTAATACAGAACGACGATAATTATACGGTGGTTGCTATACAATTTGCCAATGAAAAAGAATGGCTGCTGGTGCAGTGCAATAAGGATTATGCTGCACAGGCAAAACATTCACTGACCATAGAAGGAAAAACAGTGAACTGGACAGGTCCTTATAACCTGGCGCGTGGAGAATGATCTTTCAATGTTGTTTAGTCAGTATAAGTCCTCTACCCGGCGGAACCAATGAACTGACTAAACAATGATCACACATGCTATTAATACTAACGATAAAACGCTAAAGACAAACTGCCATTTATGAAAAAGTTTAATCTGCTGATCATCCTTTGCCTGCTGGTCGGGGCTGCCCTTGGCCAAACGGTGGAAGGAACTGTTGTGGATGCTAAAACGGGAGCACCCATCTCAGCTGCATCTGTAAGCCTTGTTGGCGGAAAAACCGGCACCGGTGTTACAACCGACGAGCAGGGCAATTTCTCCATTAAGGTCACCGGTATCAATACTGCCAAATTAATGGTAACCACCGTTGGTTACAAAGCGCAGATGGTAGAGGTGAACGGACAAAAAAAGCTCGCTATACAACTTACTGCTGCTGCATCTGTACTGGATGATGTAGTAGTGATAGGGTATGGTGCACAACGAAAATCGCATCTTACCGGTGCGGTAGCCAAATTGAAAAATGATAACCTTGATGAGATCCCTACCAATAGTCTTGATAAAATGCTGATAGGAAAACTGGCAGGGGTCACTGTACAGAACCTGAGTTCTGAGGCTGGTGCCGCTCCCCGTATTCGCGTACGAGGGTTAAGCTCCATCAGTGCCGGTGCCGACCCGCTGGTGGTGGTAGACGGCCACCCTGTTCCCGATGGGTTGTCAATGGTAAACCCATTTGATGTGGAATCAGTAGAGGTATTAAAAGATGCTGCTTCTGCTGCCATCTATGGTTCACGTGGTGCAAACGGGGTCATCATTGTAACCACAAAAAGCGGAAAGACGAACAAACCCAAATACACAGTTAAATCATACTACGGTATTAAGAAGCCTTACAAGTTATTGCCTATCATGAACACCATGGAGTACACAGAGAAAATGTATAATGAGGCCGCCATGCGTGCAAAGGATCCTACTGTAACAACAGATAAGCAAAACCTTACTACTCCACAGGAAAAAGCACGTTACCTGGTACAAAGTGTGTTGCGTAATGGTGATGGTACCGACTGGCAACAGGAAGGCTTACAGGATGCAAGTATTTACAATGTACAGTTAGGTGTATCGGGAGGTAAGGATATTCGCTATTATATTTCCGGCAACTACCAGAGTGATAAGGGCATCATGAGCCACAGCAGCCAGGACAGGATGAACTTCAAAACAAAACTGGATGGTGCATTGAGCAAAAAAGTAAAGTTCAGCATCAACTTCAACCCATCCTATTCAAAAATTGAAAATCCGGCGGTAAACTTCACTGATTATTATCGTTTCTATTCCGGGTTGCCTGTTTATCATACTGCGGCCACTGCAGCATTTGTAAACCAGAATGCACAATGGGCAAATATCCGTCCCGGCGATTGGGCACAGGCTGGTCATTTCTCCAACTTAGTATATGCAGGCTATATGCCGGATGGTACTTATTACAATAGTGCTACTGACGCATCCGCTACAGATGGAAAACTGATCCCTTTCTCATCCAGCAATAATACGCCTAAATCAATAGCCGATCGGCAAACCAGCTTTACAGACAACTATCGTGTATTAGGTGGTGGCGATATGACACTGGAGATTATCAAAGGGCTTACCTTCAAAACTTCATTAAGTGCTTATTTCAACTATATAGAAACAAACACATTCTCTAAGAAAAATGCAAAGGCAGAAGGAGATGTGAACAGGGGTGTCAACTACACGAAGAAATTCATAGACCTGCTTTGGGAGAATACTTTGAACTATAACAAGCTTTTCGGTGATCATAACCTGAATGTATTATTAGGTTATACGGCACAAAAAACAAGGATCAATGAAAGCCAGATCACCGGAACCAACCTGCCCAGTGATGATATTCAAACACTCAACCAGGCATCTTCCATTGATCTTACCGGAACTTTTACGCGCAAAACGCCAATAGGGTTGTTGTCATACCTGGGACGTATCACGTACGATTACCAGGGCAAATACCTGTTGTCTGCAAGTTTGCGTACTGATGGAAGCGGTTACTTTCCCAGGGGACAGAAATATGGATGGTTTCCTGCTGTATCTGCCGGATGGAGAATGAGTGCAGAACCTTTTATGGCTGATATTGACTGGCTCAGCAACCTGAAACTGCGTACCAGCTACGGTGCTACAGGTAATAATAAAATTGAAGCCTTCTCTTATCTCGAATTGCTGAACATGGCCAACTACGCCTTTGGCGGCGGTACCGGTACATTGAACAGTGGCCTTGCTGCCAACAATGATGTGCTACCGAACAATCTTACCTGGGAGCGTACATTCCAGTACAATGCCGGTATCGATCTTGGTTTGTTCAAAGACCGTATTACCATGAGTATAGAATACTATAATGGTATTACTGATCGCCTGCTGTTCAAACAGGCCACCATGTCCTTCTCTGGTTCCGACCAGTTCTGGAACAACATCGGTAAAGTGCGTAACCGTGGTATAGAGGTAGAATTAAGCGCAGTACCCGTGCGTCGTAAACAATTTGAATGGACAACCGCTTTAAATATCTCTGCCAACAAAAATAAACTGCTGGATATCGGAGGCGAACCCTATCAATACAATTACGGAGAGCGTAATGAAATTTATGCCGCCATTGTTGGTAAACCCGCCGTACAATTCTTTGGATATAAAACGGATGGTGTCTGGACATCAGACCAGCAGATCCTTGATGCACAAAATGCCGGTTATACCAGTTCGTTGTCCAAATACTTTGTAGCGGGTGGTTTAAAGTTTGTTGATGTCAACAATGACAAAGTAATTGATGAAAAAGACCGTACCACGCTCGGTACACCTTTCCCAACCTTTACATGGGGCGTTACCAATACATTTAAATACAAGGAATTTGATCTTGCTTTTGTAATACAGGGCGTACAGGGCGCTAAGGTGCTGAATGGCGATGCGTATTACAATGAATCAAAATGGTACAATAAAAATTATAATACGGCAAACAGGTGGGTAAGTGCAGCAAACCCCGGTGATGGGAAAACACCTTATGCTTCACAGGGCGCCGACTGGTTGCTGACAGATTACGTGATTGAAAACGGTTCTTACGTGGCACTCAGAAATGCAACCCTGGGGTATACGCTCAATCCAAAGATCTCAAAACGTCTCAGGCTGAACGGACTTCGTGTATATGCAGCAGGCGAGAACCTGTTCTACATTATGTCCGATTCATACCGTGGTATCAATCCCGAGGCAAGAATGGTTTCCGGAACTTACTCCACACCATTGATAGATGGCTATCAGCGTGGCAGCTTCCCCATCGGAAGAACTGTAACAGTAGGTCTGGACATTAATTTCTAACGATTGCTGTAAAACTATTACAATGAAAATATTCTTCTATATAACAGGTTGTATAATGCTGGTGGCGCTTGTTTCCTGCAATAAGATCATCGACCTGAAACCCGAATCAAATGTTTCGGTAGATAACTATTATCGCAACTATGCAGAAGTAAAGGTAGCGTTGACCGGCTGCTACAATGGACTACAGATACCCTTGAAAACAGAATGGATGATGACAGAACTGCGCTCGGATGTAGCCAAACAGGGTTCACCCGGCAGTACTTCTGTTGCTAATATTGAACTGAACGATCTCAATACATACCTGCAGAATTCATCGCACAGCAAAGTGTACGATTACTGGTTCTATACCTACAAAAATATCCGCAGCACCAACTATGTACTGAGAAGTCTTGGGGTAAAATATGCTGACGGACAGAACACGCTTGGTGATCCGGTTGCACAGATGGACGATGTACAACGCAAGCAGCTGGCAGGAGAAGCCCTGTTTATCCGGGCCTACCATTATTTCAACCTGGTAAGATTATATGGTGGTGTATTTATTATTACCGAAGCGCACGATCCTTCAGAACTGGAGCAGATCAACCGCTCAACCCCTGAAGAATGTTATAAACTGATCGCTGCCGATCTGCAGGCTGCTATTTCCTGGATGTCAACGAAAACCTACAGCCAGATAGCGCAGGAAGACCTTGGCAGGGCAACCACCTGGGCAGCCAAAGCACTGCTGGCAAAACTCTACCTCACCACTGGTCACAAAACTGAAGCGCTCACCCTGCTGGATGATGTAATTACCAAAAGCGGCCATGACCTGCTATCCGCTTATTCAGATGTGTTTTCCATCAACAATGAAATGAATAAAGAAATAGTGTTTGCCGTTCGTTTCAAAGCCGGCGGACTTGGTCTTGGTAACTTTATGGCCAACTCCTTTGCTGCATTGAACAGCGGCAGTGCTATTGTAAATGGTAATGGTTCCGGGTTAAATTATCCTACCGACAACATGGTAGCAAAATACATTGTACCAACCACAGGTTTTGCAGATGCGCGCAAAGCTGTAACCATTGACAAATACGGTCAGTTAAACTATGTAAAGAAATTCATCTCTGCTGTAATGATAAAAGATGATGCAGAAAATGATTTTCCTGTGATCCGTTTTGCAGATGTATTGCTGATGAGAGCCGAGGCCGCAGGCTTTAGCCAGGCTTCAGTAGATCTTATCAACAGGATCCGTGCACGTGCAGGAGCCGGTACGTACACCGGTACGGGAAGTTTTACTGCTGCATTCTATCAATACCCTGCTGCCGGAACAGAAGCTATTACAGAAACAACCTTCCTTACAAAATTGCTGGATGAACGAAGGATTGAACTGGCTTTTGAAAACCATCGCCTGTTCGATCTGCAACGTACCGGACAGTTTGTAACAGCCATGCAGGCTTATTATGCATCAGAATATGATAATCACTATAAAAAATTCAAACCGGCATTAACGCTGAACGAATTACAGACCAATATTACGGTAAGAACACTATTGCCTATTCCACAGCGTGAGCTGGATACCAATAATGAACTGGTGATCACACAGAATCCCGGTTATTAAAAGAACACAGGCAAAATATTTTTCTAACGATTGAAAGCATTATATGAAACCGAAACTTATAAATAAACTGCTGCTTTTAATACCGGCACTCGTGATGGTGTGTATAGCAGGGTGTAAGAAAAAGGATTTTATGTTGCCCGATGGCGCATTGACTACCAAAGACTATGTGTACAATGTAGCGCTGAAAGGTTTTCAGCCGGAGGATAAAGTAAATGGAAATATCACGGCTAATATCAGTATGAAAGTGATCTATTATTATTTACAACGTGAAAGCAAACAGGATACCCTGATCCAGTTGGATTTTGTGCCAACGGAGCAGCAGACCAATTATACTTTTGCAGTGAATGCTTCTATCTGGGCCGGCATTAACCTGCAGGGTGTAAAAGGATTAAAACTGCTTTGCGTACAGGATAACAATACTTCGCTGGAAAAAGTAATTAAGATCAGTTATTACGATCCTGCTGCGCCGGTGCTCACCGGTATCCCGGAAACGCTGACGCCTGTGTTGATAGGTAATACGGCTATCAGCGGAAAAGCCACTTCCGAGACCGGCATACAAAAGATTTATTTTTACGACAACCGCAGCGGCAGCTTCAAGGCTATTGACAGCATCAGCGGAAATGGTAGCAAAGACCTTACTATCAATTACAATTATGTATATGCAGACGGTGCAGGCCAGTTAAAAGTAGCAGCAGTGGATATTTATGGTTTGCGTGTAGAGAAAACGATCCAGTTCGTTAATATCCCATTCAAACCGGTGATCACCTTTGCTACAGATACATTGCGGGCCGCATTGCCGGATGGCAAGCCCGCAGTAACCGGCACCTTAAAAACTTATGCTGCTGTGACTACGGTAAATGTATTTGTAAAAACTGCAGGTGGCGAAACGCTGTCCGGATCAGTTACACCTGTACTTACAGGTAGTGGCGCTAATGAATACAACTATACATTCAGCTATCCCTCATTTGCCTATGCAGATGATGTTACCTACTGTAAACTGGTAGTAACAGACGGAGGCGGAAGTAACAATGCAGGCGAAGTGCCGGTAAAGATCCTGCCTTATTACCACTGGAAAAATGTAACCATGATGGCGCAGGGTATAACAGGTGTAAACTCAACCAGTTGCTTCTTTACAGGCGATCCTGCTCAGCCATTGCTGGGGCCCTGTGAAGTGATCGCTAATTCTTCACTGGATGCGAAAATTGATTTTGCGATCTTCTGCAACAGTTCACTGGCGCTTTCATTCAACAACCCGGCTAATATTTCAGCTTCCACCATCTCAACCTTTAAATGTAGCGGTACATCGTGGAACCCTGCTACCCCTACAGCCAACACCTTAAAGAAAACATTATTCAGGGTATTGGCTTCCAGTGTAGCGGAAACAAGAGTATACACTGCATACAATGGCGGTACAATTACAGACCTGGGTGATGCCTTTTTTACGGGTGTTTCTGCCGCATCGGCCAATGCTCCCAACTCTACCCAGTTTACTACAGCATCATTGATCTGGGGTAAAATGACGCCTGCCAGCGGTGGAACAACAAAGAATATACTTATAAAAATAAATGCGGTAAATATCGTGCCGTTATCTTCACAAGGAACGTCCACGGTAACGATAGATATCATGAAAGAAAAATAAACAGTGATAAAATGATTCAGCAAAAATCAACTATGGAAACAAAAGTGTTCATTGAAGACAATGACATTCCCTGGGAAGTGGTAGGGGAAGGCGTAAAGAGAAAGATCATGGCCTATGATGACAGGCTCATGATGGTGAAAGTTTCTTTTCAAACAGGTGGTGTGGGAAGTATTCACCAGCATCATCATACACAGATCACCCATATCCAGAGCGGTGTATTTGAAGTGATCATCAGCGGCGAGAAAAAGATCCTGAAAGCCGGTGATGCTTTCTTTATACCCACCAATGAACTGCACGGTTGTGTGTGTGTGGAGGAAGGTGTGTTGGTAGATGTATTTAGCCCGCATCGCGAAGACTTTTTGCAGAAAGGCTGATAAGTACCCTCATTAATAAAATTGCATACGTATGAAAAAATATCTTGTATCCTTACTGGCAATAGCAACAATATTATCAGCAAACGCCCAGGAGGGAAATGCTGATACAGCACAGTATAAGCCTGTACAATTACCTGCTGGTTTTACATCACAGTTAAATGTAGTGTACACCCAGGGAAGTAACTGGCAACAGAAACTGGATATCTATCTGCCACCCAATAATGGCAAGGCAACACCCGTAGTTATCAATATTCATGGCGGTGGCTGGAATCATGGTGTTAAAGAATCACAAACAGGTTTCAATACCTTTTTCAAAATGGGTTTTGCTGTAGTCAATATAGAATACCGCTTAACCCCACAGGCCAAAGCTCCTGCTGCTGTGGAAGACGCACGTTGTGCATTGATCTACGTAGTAAAAAATGCAAAGGAGTTGAATATTGATGTAAATAAAATTGTGGTGATGGGTGGCAGTGCCGGAGGCCACCTGGCCTTAATGGCTGGTTTGCTGGCAAACGATCATCGTTTTGATACCAATTGCCCCGGTATAGATAATATTAAAGTAGCGGCTATTATTGACAAATATGGCATTACCGATGTATGGGATTGGGGGTATGGAAAAAATATCACCAGTAGATCGGCTACCAATTGGTTAGGTGATAAAGCAAAGGATGCAGAATTCGCAAGATCTGTGTCACCGATCAACTATGTAAACAAGAACAGCCCTCCCACATTTATTGTACACGGAGATGCAGACCCTACTGTACCTTATCAGCAATCCATATTGCTGCACCAGAAACTGAAAGATGCAGGAGTAAAAACTCAGTTCATGAGTGTGCCCGGTGGGCTACATGGAAATTTTCCCAAAGAACAGAATTCTGAAGTAAACAAAGCTATTGTGGCTTTTTTGAAAGAAGTAGGATTTTAATCAGCTAAAAGAAAAGCCCGGTATGCAGCAGCAAATATTAGAGCAGCCCTCTTCGCGAAAGGTTAAAGGATTGCGTTGGTATATTATCAGCCTGGTAGCACTGGCCACGGTGATCAACTATATTGATCGTGGTGCTATCAATTTTATGTGGCCCTACATTCACAAAGATTTCGGTATAGCTGAAGCAGATAGCAAGGAAGCGCTGGCATTAATCACAACCTTTTTTATGATAGCCTATGCTATTGGTCAGACAGTAACCGGTAAAATGATGGATGCGATCGGTACCAGGTTGGGGATGACGGTTTCCATTATTGGTTGGAGTATCTCTATTGCCCTCCATTCACTGGCACGTTCTGTGTTGTCATTCAATTTCTTTCGTTTTCTGCTTGGGCTTAGTGAAGCAGGCAACTGGCCTGGCGCCACCAAAAGCAATGCAGAATGGTTTCCGGCAAAAGAGCGTGCAATAGCGCAGGGCATTTTTGGCGCAGGCGCTTCATTGGGTTCGGTAATTGCTGCGCCGGTGATCGCTGCATTATTCCTTGCCTTTGGCTGGAAAGCAACTTTTGCCCTGATCGCTGTGCTGGGTATTCTGTGGATCATTCCCTGGTTACTGATCAACAAGAATACGCCCGACAAACATCCGTGGATTACCAAAGAAGAGCAGGAATACATTCTTGACTGTGCTACCGATAAAAAAACAACAGCGGCCGACACCCGGGTATATACATGGAAGCAGTTACTGGCTTTCCGCAATACATGGGGCATTATTACGGCACGCTTCTTCATCGATCCTGTGTGGTGGCTATTTGTAACCTGGTTGCCTACCTTCTTAAAAGAACAGTTCAGCTTCGACATGAAACAGATCGGTGCATTTGCGTGGGTTCCTTACTTGTTTGCAGCCATCGGCGGGTTGACAGGAGGCTACTTCTCTTCCTTGTTAATTAAGAAAGGAGTAGCGGCAGCAAAAGCAAGAAAAAGAGCCATCACCATTGGTTGTTGTATCATGCTCGTATCGCTGGTAGCTATTGTATATTATTTACCGCAGTTAAAGGATCAACCGGGTGTTGCTATTGCATTGATCAGTGCCACATTATTTGGCTTCCAGTTCCTTATCAATAACCTGCAGACCTTACCGGCCGATTATTTCCATGGAAAAAACGTTGGAACTGTAGCAGGTATGGGAGGCACCTCTGCTGTAATAGGTACCTTATTAACCACATGGGCCGTACCCATCATTACCAAAACGAGCTATACATCATTTTTTATACTGGGGGCTGTATTGGTGCCATTAGCATGGCTTTGCGGAACATTTATTACTACTAAAAAAAGCAATCATTGATATTAAACTAAAGATTATGAAATTAAAAGGAAAAGTTGCAATTGTAACAGGCGGTGGAAGAGATATCGGTAAAGAGGTGTCATTAAAACTGGCACAGCAGGGCGCAAAAGTGGTGATCAATTATAACAGCAGTGCGGCAGAAGCAGAAGCAACTGTAGCTGCAGTAAAGCAGGCAGGTGGCGACGCCATTGCTGTAAAAGCAGATATTACAAAAGGAAATGAAGTAGAGAAACTGGTAGCAGAAGCACAGAAGGCTTTTGGTAATGAAGTACATATTCTTGCCAATGTTGCCGGTGGAATGGTAGCGCGTAAATTACTGGCCGATATGGACGAAAATTTCTGGGATAGCGTAATCGCACTCAATGTTAAATCAGCCTTCCTGCTTACCAAACATGTTGTTCCTTTAATGCCTGCAGGCAGCAGCATTATTAACTTCTCATCACAGGCCGGTCGTGATGGCGGTGGGTTCGGAGCATCTGCGTATGCAACTTCCAAAGGAGCTGTAGCCACTTTTACACGTTCAATGGCAAAAGAATTGGGTCCAAAGAATATTCGTGTAAATGCGGTTGATCCCGGTATGATCGCTACCACTTTTCATGATACATTCACAAAACCTGAAGTAAGAACTGCTGTTGCCAATGGAACGCCATTGCGCAGGGAAGGAAAAGCTTCAGAAGTTGCCGATCTCGTAGCATACCTTGCCAGTGACGAAAGTAGTTTCATTACCGGCGCTAACATTGATATCAACGGCGGAACATATTTTTCGTAAGTTGCAAAATGTCAAACGTGAAACGTGAAAACGCCACGAGCTAAAACAAATACGTAGCGTTTTCGCAGAAGTTCTCTGTGAAAACGCTGCTTCTCTTTTCTCTGCGGTTAGCCGCCTGAGAAATTTCAGGTATTAGAACATGAAAAAACAATAATAAGTTGTGAGTTGCACGTTACAGGATAACTGCAAATTGCTAACTGCCAACTTGTATTTCGCGTTCAGCAATATCAATTCCCAATTCCCGATTCCTTTACATATGAAATCTCTATTCCTTTTACTAACCTCTTTCCTTGTTACCAGTGCTTACGCTACAGATCATATAGTAAATACTGTAGATGAAGCAATGCTATTACTGAATAAAGTACCGGCCGGTGACAAAGTGTTGCTGAAAGATGGAACCTATGCTGACGCTGTGATCCGTTTTCACAATCCAAATGGTACTGCCGCCAGACCGGTGGTCTTTGCTGCCGAGCATCCGGGCAAGGTTTTCTTTGAAGGTAACGGAACGTTGAGTTTCTCCGGGCAATATATAATAGTAGAAGGTTTTGTATGGCAAAACGGCGGCAAGGATCTGGAGTCAAAGTCTGTCATTGAATTCAAGAACGGCAAAGAAAAAGCCGCGCACAGTATGCTGCGCGATTGTGTTATTGACAGCTACAACAATAGTAAGCTCGATACGGATAATAAATGGGTTTCGCTTTTCGGACAATACAATAGGGTAGAGCGTTGCCTGTTGTACAACAAACGCAACCTCGGGGCAACCTTAACGGTTTGGCTGGATCCCGGACAACCGGCGCATCACGTTGTTGCCTGGAATTATTTTCTCGAAAGACAGAATGGTCCTGAGTCGGGCAATGGATTAGAGAGCATCCGTGTAGGCGACAGTAAAACTTCTATGACAGAAGCGCATTGCGTGGTAGCGTTCAACCGGTTCGAGGCCTGCGACGGAGAAATTGAGATCATATCCAACAAATCCTGCCACAACTCTTACCTGCACAACACATTCTATAATAGCGGGGGAGGTTTAACCCTGCGTCATGGAAATGATTGCTTGTGTGACGGGAACTACTTTGACGGAAACGGAAAGAAAGATTCCTATGGTATTCGCATTATCGGTGAAGGCCATACAGCCATCAATAATTACTTTACCGGTCTGAAGGGTGCAAAGCAAATGCTGCGTGCGCCATTAACAATTATGAATGGAGTTCCCAATAGTCCTCTCAATGGCTATTTCCAGGTAAAAAAGGCAACAATAGCCGGAAATATTTTTGTCAATTGTGCTCTGCCCGATCTGCGCATGGGTGCATTCACAAGAGCAGAAGCCACTTTATTCCCCGACTCAGTAATTGTGATCAATAACCTGTTCTTTGATGATGCAGCGACATCCGGTGCTGTTTATGAAACTGTATCAGCCGCCACTAATAGCAAAATTGAAAACAATACAGTAGCAGGAAAAAGCCTTTCGTTGCCTGCGGAAAAAGGATTTATATCCATTAATAATAAGGAGTTACAGAAAAGTGCAACCGGTGAGATCCGCGATGCAAAAGGAAATCAATTCCCTGCCCCTGTAAATAAAAACATCTCCAAAGCTGGTGCTGATGAGGTTGCTGCTGATATTACCAGTGAGGCTGAAAAAAATAAATACGGCCTTCTTTTACCAGCTATGGTTGGTCCATCATGGAAGCGTCAGTAAGTAAATACCCGCCTACTCGTTTTGCTGCAAATCCTTACTGCAAAAGACATTATGCAGTCTGTAAAGGCTCAGCTTTCTGTTATTTTTCACTTCTCAATCTCTCAATCAGATACATTTACAACTCTTGTTTCAGTCACGGGCTGAATTGTTTTTTTACGGCAAAAGCAGCGTTTAACGTGTGTTAAGTATCTTGTTTTTCCCTGCTTTCGAAAAGTAAACTATATATACATTGAACACAGGAATGTGTGTTATGCGCATGTTAATATAGCTTACAACAATGACAATTCAGGGAATCAGGGATTTCGAAATTGTTCCGTATTTGCATACGTTAATTAATGTATCACGGGTAAAAAACAATTACAACAAGGGATGATGTTTCTGTTACGGCAAACCGACCGGCGTGCCTTTGCAGGAATAGGTTTATAAACTCTAACGACCCTGGTATTAGTGCACGCTGGTGCCAGGAAAACTCTAACTGCCATATGGAAAGAAAAGCATTTCCTTCCGTTGCGGACTTGTATTGCACATGCCGCAGCATCTGCCTCTTTGTCTTTTTTCAATTATTTTTTATTGCTGTACACGCACAGGGCGGCCAGAAGGTTCGCGGTGTGGTAAAGGACATGAAGGGAAACCCTTTATCGGGAGTAAGCGTTACTGTAAAAGGAGCTACCACTGGTGCTATGACTGATAGCAGCGGTGCTTACACTATTACAGTGCCGAATGAAAATACCATACTGGTGTTTTCTCTTATCAGTTATGGCAGCAAAGACGTTGCTGTTGCCGGTAAAGCAGTCATCAACGTAGAACTTGCCGAACAAAATACCAGCATGGATGATGTGGTGGTAATTGGTTATGGTACGCAGAAAAAACGTGATGTAACCGGCGCCATCTCTTCCATTAACTCCAAAGCTATACAGGAAAGACAACCTGTAACGCTGGCCGATGCCTTACAGGGGCAGGCAGCGGGTGTATTGGTAACCACAGATAATGGTGACCCTGCCGCACAGGGTTCTGTTCAGATCCGTGGTGCATCTACACTCAACTCAGGTAATGGTCCTTTGTATGTAATTGACGGTATCATAAGTGAGAATGGAAACTTTGTGAACCCCGCTGATATCGAAACCATCGACATCTTAAAAGATGCGTCTTCTACTGCAATATATGGTGCACGCGGTGCCAACGGTGTCATCCTTATTACCACTAAAAGAGGTAAAGAGGGTAAACCCATTATTTCAGCTAACTTCTATCACCTGTCTGGTAAACTGGCGCACAAGCTGAGAACGATCTCTGCTGCAGAACTTCGCTACTATCGCCGTATGCGCGGTGATGGCAACAACGGTGGTAATGTTGACTCACTGAACCCTTACCTGAATGCTGATAATGATTACCAGGACCTGTTATTCAGAACTGCCAATAAAAATGTAGCATCATTAAGCATTGGTGGCGGTCAGAAAGGTCTTAACTATTATGGTGGTATTACATATACAGACGACCAGTCAATTGTGATCAATAGCTGGATCAAACGTCTTCAGTCAAAGATCAACGTAGGTTACCAGGCCAGCAAAAGATTGTCAATTTCACATAGCCTTGCATTTGCATGGCAAACCGGTAATAATATTCCTGTAGGCACTACTGTAAAACAGGTGTTTGAACGAAACCCATGGACCTCTATCTATCGTCCTGACGGAAGCCTTGCAGGTTATGTTGAATCAAAACGTAACCCTGTAGCATACGCACTGCTTTCAAAAGATCTTGATAAGAACTATACCGTTCAGTTCAATACACAAATGAACTACACTATCACCAAGGACCTGAAGTTTACAACCTTGTTCAACGCTCAGCTGGATAACAACAACAACAATCAGTTCTCTCCCAGCTCTCTTACTTCGGGCGGAAACGGTGACGCTACCGGTAGCAATACAACAAACAGGATGTTCTACTGGGAATACCAGGCATTCCTGAACTATACCAAAAGAATTGGTCAGCACAACATTGCCGGTACCATTGGTGCCACTGCTGATCACAAAAGAAATGATGGTATCTACATTTCTACTTACAAATACCTTAGTGAAGAGATCAATGCAGGTAATGTAGGAACAATTGATCTGTCAACCGGCAAAACCGGAACAACAGCCAAAGCACTGGCAAGTGCTGCACAGTTCGTTCGTTTGATGTACAATTATGCGGGCAAGTACCAGGTACAGGGTATTTTCCGTCGTGATGGTTCATCCCGTTTTGGATCCAATAACAAATGGGGTAACTTCTATTCCGGTTCTGCTGCATGGCGTTTCACGGATGAAAAGTTCATGGAAAACCTGCGTGATATCCTGTATGAAGGTCGTTTAAGGGCCAGTATTGGTTCTGTTGGTAATGACAACATTGGTAATACCAACTACCCATGGGCTAACACCATCAACTTCGGGGAAAACTATTATGCAGGCGTTTCTTCTGCTGCTCCTGCTGTTACCCTGGGTAACAATGAAATTCACTGGGAAGTAACCACGTCTAAGAACATCGGCCTGGATCTGTCGTTCCTGAGAGGGCGCCTGAACTTCACTGTAGACTATTATGTGAAGAATACTTCTGACCTGCTGTACAACGCGAGCTTACCTAAAGAAACAGGTAAAACCAACGTAAACATCAACCTGGGTGCTATCCGCAATACAGGTCTTGAAATGAGCTTAACAGGAACACCTGTATTAAATAAGAACTTAAAATGGGATGTATCAGGTAACATTACTTTCCAGAAAGGAAAGATCACAGAACTGTATAACCACACTTCTTTTGTAAATGGCAAATGGCTGATCCAGGAAGGCGGCACCATCGGTGATTTCTTTGTATGGAAAAACCTGGGTGTATACCAATGGAATGAGTCTAATGCATATGATGAAAAAGGTCGCAGACTTACTCCTGTTATCGGTGCAAACGGTGCGCCTGATGGTTCATACCTTGGTTATGATGGAAAAACCTATGCAGGAACCATCTACAAAAAATCAAGAAATGGTACCATCCTGGAAGGTGGCGATACAGAATGGTATGATAAGAACAATGATGGCGTGATTGATGACCAGGATAAATTAATTGGCGGAAATGCAATACCTACTTTCTTCTTCGGTTTATCAAGCACTATCAGCTATAAGAATTTAACCTTCAGCTTCCTGCTGAACGGACAGATAGGCAACAAGATCTATAACTCTGTTGCCAACGGTCAGAATACTTTCAGCTCTACTTATTCTCCTCCCACATGGGAAGCGGCTGTTACTTCATGGCAAAAACAGGGTGATGTTTCAAAATATCCTTTGTTCTCCCGTAAAGACAACCGTGGTAGCATCAGCAATGGATACAATAGCCTGTATATAGAAGATGGTTCTTTCATTCGTTTATCAAGTGTGCGTCTGAGCTATGGATTGACTCCTAAGATTGCCAAAAAAATGGCAATGCGTACAGCAAGTGTATATGTGTATGGAAACAACCTGCTGATGTTCACTAATTATAGCTGGTACGATCCTGAGTTCCCGTCAAACAACGTATTGCAGATGGGTGATGATGGTGGAAAATATCCTAAGAGAAGAGAATTGGGTATTGGTGTAAATGTTAATTTCTAAAAAGAACCGCAATGAAGAAAGTACAATTATATATAGTAGCAATGGCGCTGGCTGTAGTAAGTGCCACAGGTTGTAAAAAGTTCCTGGACGAAAAACCTTTAACCCAGGTAACTACTGATGGTTATTTTAAATCACTGAACGATGTTAATGCTTCAATGGCGGGCGTATATGGCGCTTTCCAGGAAGCTATGACAGGTACCGGATCAGGCTTCAGCGGTTTTTATCATTACTGGGGAGAAAGCCGTTCCGATAATTTTGATAAAGGTCAGTACGGTGCTTCGAACGAGCTGGAGCTGACAATGAACCAGGTTACATCTAACAACAAAACTGCTAACTGGACAGTATTATATAAAACGATCGGAAGAGCTAATACCTGCATCAAATACATTCCCCAGGCACAGCAATACGACAACAGGGTTACCAATACTATACGTGATAATAACTTAGCCCAGTGTTATGCAATGCGCGCGGTTTGTTATTTCTATATTGCAAGGGTATGGGGTGATGCCGTGGTTTGGACTGAACCTTACGAAGATTACACCATTCCTTCCCGTATTCCACGCAGCAAGAAAGACTCTGTAATTGACAATGTGATCATCCCTGATCTGCAGAAAGCCTATAGCCTGATCCAGAAAAACCAGACGCCTACTGTATGGTATCTGAACGAAGCGGCTATTTGCGCTGCACTGGCCGATGTGTATATGTGGAAGAAAGACTATACCAATGCTGTAGCATGGATCCAGAAAGTATTCGCCGCAAAAGGCCCCAAAGGAACTGTACTGGCTGGTACCTCCGGCGCCAACCTGGAGCCTGCAGCAACCTGGAAAAACCTGTTCATCAATCCTACTACTACCAACGAGGCACTCTGGAGTATTAACTGGGATTTCACTTACAATGATTGCGCTTGCCTGGCAATTTCTATCGCCACATCAAATAATACTTTAGCTGTAGATGCTGTATTGCATACTGCATGGAAAGCACAAACAGGTGATATCCGTCCCAAATGGACGTATGATACACTTACCGGAACCGGTCACATTGATAAAGTGGTGAAATACTACAATATTACCGGCAACAGCTTCCCTACAGGTACTGGTGCTCCACTGGCTAACACATACAACGTATACCTGGTAATGTACAGGTTGGGTGATGTATATCTTTCTTACGCAGAAGCGCTGAACAAACTGCACGATAAAACCAATGCGCTGAAATATCTCAACTTCATTCGTGTACGTGCAGGACTCGCAGCACTGGATATCAATGATGCTTCTATTGATACTGAAAACAAAATGGAAGATGTGATCCTGCAGGAAAGACAATACGAACTGTTTGCAGAAGGCAAGCGCTGGTTCGACCTGGTAAGAACAGATCATGTTAAAAAAATAATGGACCCTGTTCTTTTACGCAGGCAGTTATCCTACGGATCAGAATTAAAAGGCTTTGGAGATGATATGAATAAGGTACTGTGGCCCATCCTGCGCCAGAACCTGGAAGACAACAAAGCCCTTGCACAAAATCCTTCATACAATTAATTGCTGCCATTATTATGAAAATCAGAAAAACTTTTAATAGCCGTTGGTTACTGGTAGCAGTATCATCTGTATTGTTTACCAGCTGTTACAAAATGCAAACGGATTACAATCGTGATCCGGCGCCTTTGGACCCTCATATCAATAAATCTGCCTGGCAGTTCCTGAAAGACAGGTCTTATGCCAATAATACGGATACCGTTTTCCGGGTAATGTACGATGCGATTGTTTACAGCGAAATGGATACCCTGGAGTATGCCAAGTCAAACAAGACCTTCATTTTCATGAATAATACTTCTGCCAAAGCTGTATGGACAAATATTAAAACTTCAGCAAACGTGGCAGGCAAAAAATGGAGTGATTATCCTAAAGAGGCTGTAAGGAATTACCTGAAATACCTGATCCTCGACGGGGTGTACGATCACTATACCATTCCGGCATTGAATGATCTGTCTGTAGCAACACTGGCACCCAAGGGATATTTTGGAGGAGCTACATCACCTGTGGGTTTTGTGATCCCGTCTTATTCCCCGAATCCGGATTCACAGATGAAGATCCAGGTGGTAAACTCTTCACCATCCAATACATCGGACTACCCGGTACAGCTTAATGACGTGTTAAACGTAGCTACCAGCAGCATCCTGGCTACCAATGGTACAGTGCATGTTATCGCTGGATATCTGACTACCAATATTCCTCAATAATATTATAGAACGACCGGGGATTATTACGGGTAACACCGTGATAGTCCCTTTTTTATTTATGAAAACGTTTCCGCAAAAAAACTGTCACCGCAGGTAAATCCGCAACCATAGATACTGTACTAAAGTGATAGTTTTGGCAACTATGATACACAAGCTCATCTATACCCGGTTTTGCTGCCTGTTTTTACTGTTGCTGGCTGCTTTTTCGTTAAAAGCCCAGCAATCTGTACGACTGATTGATAATTGGGAGTTTTTAAAACAAGACCTGGGGGGCATCTGGGAGGCTGTTCGGCCCGTAGCAAAGGGTAACCCGGAAAGTGTGCCTTTATGGCAAAATGTCCAATTACCTCATTGCGTAAATGCAACTGATGCGGTAGATCCTGATGTAAACTATTACCAGGGGCCTTCCTGGTACCGTACGCAGTTAGTGATCAATAACCCTTATACAGCAGGCAGAACATTACTGCATTTTGAAGGGGTAGGGCAAAAATCAGAGGTCTATGTGTACACCACAAAAGTAGGTGCACATACCGGGGGCTATGATGAATGGACTGTCGATATTACCGACGCAGTAGAAGCATTTAAAAAGACAGATATTTTCCAGAAACAGTTTAAAGGAAAAGTACCGGTATCTGTCCGCGTAGACAATTCCCGCGACCTGGAAATGATCCCTTCCGATCTGTCTGACTTCAATTTATATGGTGGCATTTACCGCTATCTGAACCTGGTGTACACACCATCGCTCTCCATTGAACAGCTTTTTGCAAAAGCTACTGTGGCTGCCAATGGAAAAGCCGGAAACATCAGTATCTCATCCCGCTTTTATAATCCAAAGAATACTGGCAATGCAGCTGTTACTGTTACTGTATTTGACCCTGCCGGAAAGAAAAAACAGGAATTTACCAAAGCTGTTACTGTTACTGCCGGTAATGTAACGCTGGACGAATGTACTGTCAATGATCTGCAATTATGGTCGCCTGACAAACCTGTATTGTACACGGTAGTGGTTTCAGTGAAGACTGCAGACGGTGAATATCGTCAGCAGGAAAAAGTTGGCTTCCGGAGTTTTGAATTTGTTGACAACGGGCCGTTTATGCTGAATGGCAAACGGTTACTGTTACGTGGTACCCACCGTCATGAAGACCACACGGGTGTTGCTGCTGCTATGACAGAAGAGATGATGCGTTCAGAAATGATCATGATGAAAGAAATGGGCGTCAACTTCATCAGGCTGGGGCATTACCAGCAATCACGGATCATCCTGAATCTATGCGATAGCCTTGGTATCCTTGTATGGGAAGAGATTCCCTGGTGCCGTGGCGGCCTTGGTGGCCCTGTGTACCAGCAACAGGCAAAACGCATGCTCACCAATATGATAGAACAGCATTACAATCATCCGGCTGTTATTATCTGGGGCATGGGCAATGAAAACGACTGGCCCGGTGACTTTCCTGAATTTGATAAAGAAAAGATCAGGGTTTTTATGAAAGAAATACATGATCTTTCGCACAAACTGGATGATTCACGCAAAACAGCTATCCGTCGTTGTGATTTCTGTAAGGATATTGTAGATGTATATTCTCCTTCTATCTGGGCCGGCTGGTATCGTGGTATTTATACCGAGTACAAACAGGCAACAGAAGAAGAGTTCAAAAAGGTAAAACATTTTCTGCATGTGGAATGGGGTGGTGATAGCCATGCCGGTCGTCATTCAGAAAATCCTGATAAAAGTTTACAGAGCATCAAAGTAAATAATGGGGCAGATGAACGTGCGGGAGATGCATCTCTGTATGGCGGAGCTGCACGCGTATCAAAAGATGGTGACTGGAGTGAAACCTATCTTTGCAACCTGGTTGACTGGCACCTGAAAGAACAGGAAAATATGCCCTGGTTAACAGGTACTGCACAATGGCCTTTCAAAGATTTTTCAACACCGGTTCGTCCTGATAACCCGGTACCATATATGAACCAGAAGGGTGTGGTAGAACGTGATCTCACTAAAAAAGAATCCTATTATGTTTTCCAGTCTTATTGGACCACAACACCCATGGTGCATATTTACGGGCACACATGGCCTGTGCGTTGGGGCAATGCAGGTGAAGAGAAAATGATAAAAGTATATTCCAATTGCGATGAGGCCGAACTCTTCCTTAATGGAAAGAGCTTTGGTGTAAAAAAACGCAACAGCCAGGATTTCCCTGCTGCCGGGCTTCGCTGGAATCTTGTATTCAATACAGGAGCTAATCATGTAAAAGTGGTAGCTAAAAAAGGAAAGACAACTGTAGAGGATGCTATTGATTTTGTGTACCAGGCAGAAAAATGGAATAAGCCTGCAAAATTATCGTTCGAAAAGATCAGTGAGAAAGATGGTATAGCTACTGTAGAAGTTACACTGCGCGATGAAAAAGGCGTATTATGTCTAGATGCCGCAAATTGGGTGCGTTTTGGTGTAACGGGTGATGCTACTATGATCGATAACCAGGGAACTTCTTCGGGCTCACGTTTTGTACAGGTGTACAACGGCAGGGCTATCATCCGCATAAAAAAATCAAAAGGAATGGCAATGGCAAGTGTGCAATCGGATGGCTTGCCTACTGCTATCATTCCCCTCTAGTCAATGAAACGCATTACTGCCATATTGTTGTTGCTGATCGCTGCCGGTAATGCAGGTGCAAAAGATATCTATGTATCACCCAATGGCAGTGATAACAACAGGGGCACAAAAGAAAGACCTTTCGCTACCCTTTATAAAGCACAACAAGAGGCAAGACTGTTTAAAGAAAAGGTGACCATCTACCTGAGAGGCGGTACTTACTACTTAAACCGTCCGTTGGAATTTACGATGGAGGACAGCCGTACAGAACAGGCTCCATTAATATGGATGGCCTTTCCCGCTGAGCATCCGGTGCTGAAGGGTTCTGTACAATTAAAGGTCGGCTTCGAACTATTCAAAGATGGCATTTATAAAGCTACGCTGCCTGCTGATCTGCAGCCGATGGATCAGTTGTTTATAAATGGCGTACAGCAGCACATGGCGCGTTATCCAAATTACAAAGCGGGTGTTTTGCCGTACGGCGGTACTGCGGCAGATGTCATCAGTCATACCCGTGTTGCAGGTTGGAAGGACCCTGCCGGTGGATTTGTACATGCCATGCACAGTGGCCAGTGGGGCGATATGCATTATCGCATCACTGGCAAATACAATAATGACTCTTTATTGCTGGAAGGTGGATGGCAGAACAACAGACCATCACCCATGCACAGACAATATCGTTTTGTAGAGAATATTTTTGAAGAGTTAGATGCGGTTGGCGAATGGTATGCATCAGTCAATGATCACACTCTGTATTATATACCGGAGCCCGGTGCTAACCTGAAAAAAGCATTAATAGAAACACCGGTACTGGAAACCCTGGTTCAGGTAAAAGGAAGCCCCGGTAAACCGGTCAGCAATATCAGCTTCAATGGAATTGGGTTTTCCCAAACGCTTCGCACCTTCATGAAGAACAAAGAGCCTTTATTGCGCAGCGATTGGACAATTTGCCGTTCAGGAGCCCTTACCCTGGAATATGCAGAACATTGCTCTATAGAGAACTGTACGTTTACAGAGCTAGGTGGTAACGCAATAGTGTATAGTAACTATAACCGGTACAATACAATTGAGGGATGCAATATCTTTAATATTGGCGCCAGTGCGGTTTGCTTCGTAGGCAACCCTGCCAGTGTGCGTTCTCCTGTTTATCGTTATGAAAAGTTTACTCCTTACGAACTGCTCGATAAAACACCTGGCCCAAAAGGTGACGATTTTCCCGCACAGTGTAAAGTATTCAATAACCTGATCCATAACATTGGTTTAACAGAGAAGCAGGTAGCAGGTATACAGCTATCAATGTCGCAGAATATAATAGTAGACCACAACACCATTTACAATGTACCGCGTGCCGGCATTAATGTAAGTGAAGGCTGCTGGGGCGGGCATGAGATCTGTTACAATGACGTGTTCAATACGGTAATGGAAACAGGCGATCATGGCGCTTTTAATTCATGGGGGCGCGACAGGTACTGGCATCCTGTGCGAACTGTAATGGACACGCTGGTAAAGAATCATCCTGAATTGATCCTGCTGGATGCTGTACAAACAACTACTATTCATCACAATCGTTTTCGTTGCGACAATGGCTGGGATATTGACCTGGATGATGGATCAAGCAGGTATTTTATATACAGTAATATTTGTTTGAATGGCGGTATTAAACTCCGTGAAGGGTTTCACAGAAGGGTAGAGAACAATATCATTATCAATAATACTTTCCATCCCCACGTATGGTTTGCCAATAGCGAGGATACCTTCCGCAGGAATATTGTGTCTGCAGCCTACCTGCCGATCCGTGTTAATGATTGGGGTAACGCGGTAGACAGTAATTTCTTCCCTGATAAGAATGCACTTAAAAAAGTGCAGCAATGGGGTGTGGATAAAAACTCATTATACGGAAGTGCGATGTTCCGTGATTTCAGGCATGGGGATTATACAGTAGATGTTCTAAGCACTGCTTTTAGTCTTGGGTTTGAAAATGTAAATATGAATGTAGGTGTAATATCACCGGCGTTAAAACAACTGGCTGCAACTGTTCCGCTGCCACAAACATCTTTCATGGAAGATGCCGGTGGAAAAGCAGTTGCTTTTTTAAGTATTAAAGTGAAAAATCTGCAGACCCTGGCTGAGCGTTCAGCAACAGGTATGGATACAACAACAGGTGTACTGGTAACAGAAGTGCCGGAAACATCACCATTACACAATATTCTTTTGCCCAATGATGTGCTCCTTCAATTTGCAGATCAGCCGGTAACAGATGTAAAGTCATTATTTGCTGCCCGTATGCTGTTCCAGTCACGGCGTACTGCAGACCTGGTGATATTCCGTGACCAACGTCGTCAGCAATTAACCATTCCATTGAAACAACAATAATGAAGATTCGTACAAACAGATCACTTGCGTCAAAAATAGTAAGCACCTGCATTGCACTCGCAGGTGCTTTAGCTGTCGAAGCACAGGATGCCGGTTCACTTAAATTATGGTACCAGCAACCGGCACGCTTCTGGGAGGAGGCATTACCATTGGGTAACGGGCATACAGGGGCAATGGTATTTGGTACGGTAACCAGGGAAAGATTGCAGTTGAATGATAATACCCTCTGGTCTGGTTACCCGGGAGATGGAGGAAACAATCCTGCCGGTCCGTCTGTGTTGCCACTGGTACGCGCTGCCGTAAACCAGGGAAATTATGATAGTGCCGCAGTACTCTGGAAAAAAATGCAGGGATCTTATTCTGCACGCTACCTTCCATTGGCCGATCTCTGGCTGGAATTTAAGAACGTAGCAGACAGTAGTAGTTATTACCGCGATCTTGACCTGAAAACTGCAATTGCTCATACCAGCTACCGGTCGAGGTTTACACAATACGAGCGCGAATATTTTATAAGTCATCCTGCAAAAGCAATGCTGGTAAGGCTTACTGCGAAGGGAAATGATAAACTTAATTTTTCAGTTGCGCTCACCAGTAAACTGCATTATACTACAGGTGCAGCAGGCGTAGGTTACCTGGTACTAAAAGGCAAAGCGCCTTCCTATGTTGCCAATCGAGATTATGATCCCCGGCAGGTTGAGTACACTGAAGAAGGAATGACCTTTGAAGTACATCTGAGAATAAAAACAACAGGCGGAACGAGTAAACTGGTTGGCAACAAACTGGAAATTACTGATGCATCAGAAGCCATCATCTACCTCACAGAGGCCACCAGTTACAATGGTTTTGACAAGTCACCTGTAAAAGAAGGAGCGGATCCTGCAAAACTGGCTGCCGCGCAAATGATGAAAGTATGGCCGGTTTCATTTGCCTACTTAAAGGCAAGGCATATTGCAGATTACACTGCATTGTTCAATCGTGTACAATTAGACCTGGGTGCAGATGCATCCGTTGTGAAACAACCTACGGATGCCCGGTTAAAGAATTATGCGGCCAACGGCGGTGATCTTCACCTGCAAACATTGTATTACCAGTATGGAAGATACCTTATGATCGCTGCATCAAGGCCTGGCTCACGTGCCACCAATTTGCAGGGCATCTGGAATGATCATGTACAGCCACCCTGGGGAAGTAACTATACTACCAATATCAATACGGAAATGAATTACTGGCTGGCAGAGAATACCAATCTCTCTGAATGTCATCAGCCATTATTCGATTTCATGAAAGAGCTGGCAGTCAATGGTGCAAAAACAGCCAGGATCAATTACGGTATCAACGAAGGATGGGTAGTGCATCACAATACTGACCTCTGGGCGAAGACTTCGCCTGCCGGTGGTTACGACAGCGATCCTAAAGGAATGCCACGCTGGAGCTGCTGGCCTATGGCCGGTGTATGGTTCAGTACACACCTCTGGGAACATTATCGTTTTACAGGTGATACCGCCTTCCTGCGGAAAAATTATCCGTTGATGAAAGGTGCTGCACAGTTTATGCTGCACTGGTTACAAACAGATGATACCACAGGTTATCTTGTTACTAATCCTTCTACATCTCCGGAGAATACAATAAAGATCAATGGCAAAGAATACCAGCTTACTAAAGCATCAACAATGGACATGTCCCTGCTGCGTGAGCTCTTTAGTGCATTGGTGAAAGCAGCAGCTGTTTTACATACAGACCAGCAGTTCAGTGCTCAGTTACAGGCGGTACTTGCAAAACTATACCCCTTCCATATCGGGCAGTACGGTCAGTTGCAGGAATGGTACAAAGATTGGGACGATCCGAAAGATAAGCACAGGCATATCTCCCATTTATATGGATTATATCCCGGTACACAGATCACGTTAAATGAAACACCACAACTGGCTGCAGCAGCAAAACAATCATTGGAGTTCCGTGGAGATGTAAGCACAGGCTGGTCAATGGCCTGGAAAATAAACTGGTGGGCACGTTTACACGATGGCGACCATGCATATAAGATACTGAACGATGCTTTCACTTTCATAGATCCTTCCGGAGCCAAAGAACAAATGAGTGGTGGAGGTACCTATCCGAACTTATTTGATGCACATCCCCCTTTCCAGATCGACGGAAACTTTGGGGCCACTGCCGGTATTACCGAAATGCTTTTGCAAAGCCATGATGGCAGGATCTCCTTATTGCCGGCTTTACCCGCTGCCTGGAAAAAAGGTTCTGTAAAAGGAATAAAAGCGCGTGGCAACTTCACCATCTCTATTGACTGGACTGAGGGCATGCTGCAAAAAGCAACGATCTTTTCCGGCAACGGCGGCATATGCCGCATCAATACTTCGCAACCTGTAAAACTGGTAGAAGTAGTAAATGCGAAGGCTGATAATGCTGGTAGCACTCCTTTATTTGCAGCCTATGGAACTGTGCCCTTTAAGAAAAGTGATAAAGCAGTTGAGAGATCATTAGGTGTAAAGGAGGGATATACCATTGAGTTTATGACCGATAAAAATAAAACCTACACTTTAGTTCCTGTAAAATGATACGCTACTTCGCTTGCAATATGAAAAAGATTACCGGTGCCATTGTTTCATTGATCGTTGTTTGTCATGTACAGGCACAATCAATAAAATGGACAGAAGTACAACCCGGCGTATGGAAAGGCGTGGCCGGCAAACCAGAAGTTTACGATCTGCTGAAAGCATCTGGCGCAACGCCTTATGTGCAAGGACTTGCCAGGTTAAGTAAGGTAGGTTTTCCCTTGCCTCAGAACGAGATTGTAGCTACGCTCAATGACGGAAAAACTTATCTGCGCTTCCCGCTGCAAAAGGAAGAACAATTGTTTGGATTTGGATTGAATTTTCAGACCATTTACCAGCGTGGAAAGATCCTGCAATTACACGTAGATCATTTTGGAGGAAAGGATAACGGGCGTACACATTCACCTACGCCATTTTATGTTTCATCAAAAGGCTATGGCGTATTTATCAACTCTGCCCGTTACCTGCAGGTCTATGCGGGTAGTGCGGTGAGAAGAGATAGCGAGCATCCCCCCGTAGAAAAAGATCGTAACACAGATAAGAGCTGGTCATCCAGACCTTATTCTGATGAAGTGGATATACTTGTGCCTGCAGAAGGTGTGGAGATCTATGTCTTTGCGGGCCCTACAATGCTGGACGCTGTAAAGCGATTTAACCTTTTCAATGGCGGCGGTTGTTTACCTCCGCGATGGGGACTTGGTTTTACACAACGGGTAAAGTCTTTATATAAGGCAGATGAAGTAAAAGCCGAAGCTGTTGCTTTCCGTGACAAAGGATTCCCGCTCGATTATATCGGTCTGGAACCCGGCTGGCAAAGCAAATCCTATCCCTGCTCTTTTGAATGGGATAGTACGCGTTACCCTGATCCGGCCGGTTTTGTAAAAGAACTGCTGAACATGGGTGTTCGGGTAAACCTCTGGACCAATCCTTATGTATCAACGCAATCACCCGTGTACAATGCTATCAAACCCTATACTGGTTCTCATACGGTATGGGTGGGGGCCGTGCCTGATCTTACAATGGAGCCTGCGCGCAAAGCCCTGTTTGGGCAATTGAAAAAAAGCCAGGTCAATATTGGCGTAAGCGGATATAAGATTGATGAGGTAGATGGCTACGATCATTATCTCTGGCCCGACGTTGCTACTTTCCCTTCAGGAATAGCTGCCGAACAGATGCGTCAGACATTCGGATTACTGGTACAACGCTACAGTGCTGAAGTGTACCACGAACAGAATAAAAGAACCTATGGACTTGTGAGAGCGTCCAATGGTGGCGGTGCTTCTTTCCCTTATGTGATCTATAATGATTACTATAATCACGAAGATTTTATCAATGCGCTCATCAATAGCGGCTTCGCCGGTGTATTATGGACACCGGAAGTGCGGGCCTCCAAAACACCTGAAGAATGGCTTCGTCGTTTCCAGACAGTCATCTTCTCCCCAATGGCCATGATCAATGCATGGTCCAGCGGAACAAAACCCTGGAGCTATCCCGAAGTGGCAGACCAGGTACAGCAGCTGGCATTACTACGTATGCGCATGATGCCTTATTGGTATTCTGCTTTTGCACGCTATCATTTTGAAGGCTTGCCTCCGTTCCGTGCAATGAACCTGGAAGAAGGTTTTACACAGGAAGCGAAAAAAGATGCAGTAAATGCCAACCTGGAAGAAAACCCTTATGCGGAAGCAACTGCTAAGGAGATCAGGGATCAGTATATGGCGGGTGATTACCTGTTGGTGGCACCTTTATTTACCGGGCAAACAACCCGCAAAGTGATCCTGCCAAAAGGAAAATGGTACGACTTCTATACCGGTGAATATGCAGGTAGTGGAGAAGTGATCACTGTAACACCCGGGCTGGATAAAATTCCGGTATATGTAAAAGATGGCGGCATTATTCCTATGATGCCAGCTTTATTACATGCGCCCAAAGCCGGTGAAAAAGTAGATCTGGAGATCAGGCATTACGGTGAAAAGAATGCAACTTACCAGTTATACGATGATGATGGGGAAAGCTATGATTATGAAAAAGGGGCATTCTCCTGGAGAACGATCACTGTAGAGAAGAACAAAAACGGCCAATGGCAGGGAACTATTTCCAATGCAGAAAAAGGAAAGCCCGATAATATTGGTAAAGTGAGCTGGAGGTTTATGACAAAATAATATAGGCGTTCAGGAGCTCTTCGAGGCTTGTAGCCTCGAAGTCTTATTATGTTGCCTTTGGCAACACAAAACTACATATACATGAAACCATCCCTTACCTGGATGATCGTATTACTGATTGGTTTTACCGTTTCGCTCACCGCGGGACCATTCCCTGTTATCACATTCAAAAAAGAAGTGCAACAGGTATTGCGTGAGCAGGTATTAAAAGAAGCTGCATGGGCAATGCAGCAAAAGCCGGTTACGGTAACTGCTGAAACCTGTTCACGCAGTGCAGGAGGGAAACATGACTTCTATTCAGAAGGAGATTACTGGTGGCCCAATCCGCAATCACCTGACAGCCCCTACATACAAAAAGATGGCATGACCAATCCTGCCAACTTCATTGCACACAGGCAGGCTATGATCCGCTTCAGTCGTATTATGGGAGCTTTGGCATCTGCATGGCGTATTACCGGTGATGAGAAATATGTAAAACAGGCTATGCTGCATGTACGTGCCTGGTTTGCGGATACTGCAACGCGGATGAACCCTAACCTGCTGTATGCCCAGGCTATTAAAGGACGTGCTACCGGGAGGGGAATTGGCATTATTGATACCATTCATTTTATGGAAGTAGTACAGGCATTGCTGGTGATGGAAAATGCAAAGAGTATGGATAAGCCTTTGCTGGCTACTACCCGTGATTGGTTTGAACAGTACCTGCACTGGCTTACTACACATCAGTATGGAAAAGATGAAATGAATGCAGCCAATAATCATGGTACCTGTTGGGTAATGCAGGTGGCTGCCTTCGCCCGGTTTACCAGCAACGATAGTTTAATGGAATTTTGTCGTGAAAGGTATAAAAACGTGTTATTGCCCAACCAGATGGCAGCGGATGGAAGTTTTCCGCTGGAGTTAAAAAGAACCAAACCTTATGGTTATTCGATCTTTAACCTGGATGCCATGACCATGATCTGTCGCCTGTTATCAACCAAACAGGACAATTTATGGCAATATAGCACAATAGATGGCCGATCTATAGCAAAAGGTATTTCCTTTTTATATCCATATTTGGCAGATAAAGGCAAGTGGCCTTTTGCAAAAGACGTAATGTACTGGGATGAATGGCCGGTGGCGCAGCCCTCATTGGTATTGGGTGCTGTGGCATTCAATAACCGCGACTGGTTAGAGACCTGGAAAAAACTAAAACATGATCCGCAGGTAGAAGAAGTTGTCAGGAACCTGCCGGTGAGGAACCCGGTGATCTGGATAGAGTAATATGGAAATGCAAACCCGGAAGGCAAACAAATATCGAATGTCGGATACTGAATTTTGAATATTGAAGGAAAGAAGGAATGTGAGAATGTGCAGATTGGCTAATGTGCAAATGGAGAAAACCAAAGTCAGGGATGTCAGAAGTCTGAAAAGATACAAGAGACAAGGCACAAGAAGTTGAAGAGTTGAAAGGTTGATAAGTTTACAGGGAGCCGCCATTCACCATTCACTTGCTTTTGCCACTCACGACTCACGATTGGCATCTGCCGATTCACGAAAAAAACAAAATGAAACGACTAATACTACCAATAACGATTGCAGCCCTGGTACTGGGTAGCCCCCTTATGGCGCAGGTACCGGGTGATGAAGATGCTGAGATGTTCAACCGTGCCAAACAGCGCGATCAGCAGGTAATGGACAGTGCCGTGAAAACATGGTGGGCAGCTTCCATGAAAGATCATGAAGCCAGGATTGCCTGGTGGCGCGAGGCAAAGTTTGGTATGTTCATTCACTGGGGAGTTTATTCTTTACCGGGAGGAGAATGGAAAGGCAAAAAAGTAAGTGGCTATGCAGAACACCTGATGCGTAAAGAAAAAATTACGCGGGCAGATTATCTCCAACTGGCCCACCAGTTTGATCCCGAAAAGTTCAATGCAGATCAATGGGCGCAGTATGCAAAGCTGGCAGGGATGAAATACCTGATCATCACAGCCAAACACCACGATGGTTTTGCGATGTACGATTCCAAAACATCTGATTTCAACATTGTACAGCAAACACCATTCAAGCGTGATCCGATGGCTGAACTGGCTGCAGCCTGTAAAAAGTACGGTATCAGGTTCGGATTCTATTATTCACATGCTTTTGACTGGGAGCATCCTGATGCACCGGGTAATGACTGGGAATATAATAATCCCGGTGGAGATAAGAACCTGTTTGGCGGCGCTCGTTGGTATGATGTACATCCTGAACTATTGCCAAAAGCACAACAATATGTAACACAAAAAGCAATTCCGCAGATAAAGGAATTACTCACAAAATACCATCCGGATATTTTATGGTTTGATACACCACAGAAATTACCGCTTTCTGAGAACGTACGCATTCTGCAGGCGATTCGTGAAACGGATCCCAACGTAGTAGTGAATGGCCGTTTGGTAAGAAGTGCATCCGGCAATTTTGGTGATTATAAAAATACGGGCGACAGGCCTGCTGAGTTTTTCCCTACCAGTGGCGATTGGGAAGCTATTCCTACTACCAACGAATCTTACGGATACCATAAATATGATGATAGTCATAAGCCTGCATCATTCTTTATTCAGTTGCTGGCAAAAGCAGCTGCCAAAGGTGGCAACCTGCTGATGAATATTGGTCCTGAAGGAGACGGCACATTTGATATAAAAGACGTTACTATTCTGAAAGGGATTGGTACATGGATGGACACTTACGGTGAAAGCATTTACGGAACCACGGCAAGTGCTTTACCCATGCAGAACTGGGGTGTTACTACTCAGAAAGGAAATAAGATCTACCTGCAGGTATTCAATTGGCCTGCTAATGGAAAACTGGTTGCAGGCGGATTAAAGAGTAGTGTTGCCAGAGCTTATTTGCTGAATGATCCAAAAAAGAAAAATCTTGCTTTGCAGCCGGTAAAAGGAATGGACCTGGTAATACAGGTGCCGGCCAAAGCTCCGGATAATGTAAACAGTGTAATAGTACTGGAAATGAAAGCGCCGGTGGTGACAGATTCAGTATACTATGTTGCAGCAGGTGTTCCGGTTACCCGTTTGCTGGCATTCGATGGCGTGTTTCATGGTAAAGCATTTGGATTCGGTGATGGTAAGACCAATAAGTACTTTGCAGAAAACTGGAAATCGGCAGACCAATCGATAAGCTGGAAGATCCGTACAGCGGCTGATGGAAAATATAAGGTCGTAGCAAAATATATTGCTGATGAACATGCCGGTGGAAAATTCCAGGTAAAGCTGGATAATAACCAGCTGGATGGAGCAGTGATCAATACTGTAAAAGGAAGTGATATTACTACGCAGGAATTAGGTACTGTTACGCTTGGGCAGGGAGTACATATAATTGAAATAAAAGCGATAAATATTAGCGGAACAGAATTAATGAAATTGCTGGAATTACAATTGATTCCTTCAGATAAATAGAAATGCAGTATATGAATTGTACAAAGGGATTAGTAGTTATTATGGGAAGCCTGTTATTACAGGCAGGTGTGCAGGCTCAGTCAATAGCAAAAGTTTTTGCAGATGCAGAAAAACAAACAATGGTTTTGTTACAGGAAACCGGTAAAGTACGGGCTGCAAAACCCGAGTTGGTTTCGCCGCGTACACTGGAAAATGGTAACCTGAAAGTAGTGGCGGCGAAAGACTGGACCAGCGGGTTCTTTCCCGGTGTATTGTGGATGCTGAACGAGTACACGCATAAAAAGAGCTGGGAAGATAGTGCACGTCGTTATACCGCGTTGCTGGAAAATGAGAAGTTCAATGGCGGTACGCACGATATGGGCTTTAAGATCTATTGTAGTTATGGTACCGGTTACAATCTTACCCGGGACGAGCAATACAAGGCTGTTATTATTCAGTCTGCCAAAACATTAAGTACACGTTTCAATCCTGTTGTGGGATGTATCCGTTCATGGGATCATAGTCGTGATAAATGGGGCTATCCTGTTATTATCGACAACATGATGAACCTTGAATTGTTATTTGCTGCTACCCGATTTACGGGTGATTCATCTTTTTATAAAATAGCAGTAACACATGCCAACACCACTATGAAGAATCATTTCCGCAGTGATTACAGCTCCTATCACGTGGTGGATTATGATACGGTAACAGGAAATGTTGTAAAAAAGAATACGCACCAGGGGTATGCGCATGAGTCATCCTGGGCACGTGGACAAGGATGGGCTTTGTATGGCTATACAATGTGCTATCGTGAAACAAAAGATCCAAAGTATCTGCAACAGGCAGAGCATGTAGCTGCATTTATCCTGGGGCATCCTAACATGCCTGCTGACCTGGTTCCTTACTGGGACTTTAATGCACCCGGCATTCCCAATGAACCACGTGATGCTTCAGCGGCGGCGGTAATTGCTTCGGGATTATATGAGTTGAGCACTTACAGCAAAGCCAACGCAAAAAAATACAGAAATACTGCCGATAAGATAGTAAAGTCGCTTACAGAGAAATATCGTTCACCGATAGGAGAAAATAAAGGATTTATACTGCTGCACAGTACAGGATCAAAGCCAGCCAACAGCGAGGTAGATGTGCCATTGAATTATGCCGATTATTATTACCTCGAAGCGCTATTGAGAAAACAGTCTGGCGTGAGGCGTAGTTAAGAGTGTCCGCAGTCCTGATGATTAGCATTTAAGGTTTTGTAGCCCTTTTTTGCTGCCCCAAAAGGCGGCAGGGCCATGTATTGGGTATTATTCATTCATATAAACCTTGAATTATGAAAATCACAACGATGAGCCAATGGCTCGTGACCTTGTCACTGCTTGCTGCCTGTCAGAAAAATGTACAGGATAAAGCAATGGAAACTCCTGCTACATCTGCGTCAGGATCTGCTGCTGTAGCTGCGCTTGCCGCCAACGTATTATGGGATGGCGATGCTAACCTCGGTACAGGTGTTTTCAAAACACTGAACCTGGAAGATAGCGCAGAACTCGCTGCTGTAAACAACACTACTTATGGAAAGATCTGGCGCTTCCACAAACCGGTTGGCAGTAACCGCTGTGAAGTGCATGCCGCCAATGGTTTCCAGGCTGCCGAAGGCGATGACATTTATCTTGGCTGGCGTTCTCAACTTGCAATGCCATCAACGGTTACTACCAATGCATTTTTCCAATGGAAAGCATATGGTAGTAACATGACACAAAATTTCCCGATCGTTATTAAAGCTGTCAGTGGTAACCTGAAGCTGATGCATTTTGCCCCGGGCCAGGTAGGTACCGAGTTATGGAGCACTGCACTCTCTGTAAACTCCTGGAACCGTTTTGTTGTGCGTATTAAAGTATCCCGTACAGATACCATCGGTTTTATTGAGTTCTGGTACAATGGCGTACAGCAAACCCTTACCGGTGGATCAACACGTTACTATGGCCGTACGCTGGATGCAGATTATTGTGATCCCAAATGGGGTGTGTACGGCGCCAGCACTACAGACATTTATAATCGCGTACATGCATTGAAAATTGCAACTACTTATGCTGACGCAGCCCCTTAATTAATTATTCCCTCCAGGCGTGCGGGTTGTTCCCGATCATCCCGCACGTTTTTACTTCTCTTAATCATTAAACAAATTGTTATGCCGATGAAATTTACTTGCAACAGGTTATTCATGAACTGGCGACTTCTTTTGCAAAGCAGCATGTTGTTGCTCTTGCTGGGAGGCGGAACGCTTAAAGCCCAGTTATACTGGGATGGAAACGCCACCAAAGGAACAGCGATCTGGAAAGTATTTAAGAATATAGAAGGCGAAGGAACTATTACTGTAGAGCCCGATTCTACGGAGGGTTCTGTCTGGAAATTTTACAAGCCGTCAGGCAGTCACCGTACAGAATCGCATGCCGCAAAGAACTTCCAGGCAGTGGAAGGATCTGATATTTATATCGGGTGGAAATGTTTTCTTGACATGCCGGCTAATACATCTACCAACGCGGTTTTCCAGTGGAAAGCGTATGGGGATGAATATCCCATGGAACAGAACTATCCTATTGTACTCAGTACTACATCTTCTGGTTACATCCACCTGATGCATTACGCACCGGGAAAGATTGGCACAGAACTCTGGCGTACTACATTGGTACGTAATGCCTGGAACAATTTTGTGCTGAGGATAAAGGTATCGAGAGATGGAACTGTTGGCTTTATGGAGTTATGGTACAATGGAATTAAGCAAACACTCATCAGTGGTTCCAAGCGTTATTATGGACGTACATTGGATGCCGGTTATGTAGATCCCAAATGGGGTGTATATGGTGGTGATGCAGCAACGATCACCAATTATGTAAGCAGGCTCAAAATTGCCGGTACATATACAGAGGCTGCTCCAATGATCGATCCCAATGATCCTGTTGACCCGGCTGATACTATTCCGCACCAGGATACCACAGGTGTCTCCGGTTTGCTGGATATTACTGACAATGGGGGCCTGATCTCAGCACAGTTTGCCAGTTCAAAAACAACGGAGAACTACCCGATGCTGATCGATAATAGTTCGGCTACCAAATACTATGTTGGTGGTAAAACAGCCCTGTGGGTACAGTACAAATCAACAGTGCCGGCTATTGTTACAAGATATACGATCACCTCCGCCAATGACAGGGAAGGGCGTGATCCGAAGAACTGGCAATTATTAGGTTCCAATGACGGGGTAACCTGGGATACACTTGATACGCGTGCCGGTGAATTGTTTGCTACACGGTTTCTGAAAAAGATATATGCCATTGATAACAACAATCGCTTCTTTCAGTACTACCGGTTGAATATCACCTCCAACAACGGTGATACGGGTTCTCAGTTTGCTGAATGGGAGCTGTTCAAAAAACAATCTCAAAATATTGTCTTTGACAGTATTGCTGATAAAACTTATGGCGATGCCGATTTCTCTTTGATAGCTGCGGCTTCTTCTGAGCTGCCGGTTTCCTTTACAGTAGTTTCCGGGCCTGCTTTAATTACAGATGAAGATGAAGTACATATTACCGGCGCGGGCACAGTTACCATTCGTGCATCACAGGAGGGAAACAATGATTTTGAACCTGCTACTGTTGTGGAAAGAACCTTTGTCATTCACCAGCAAAGCCAGGCTATTTCGTTTGATGGTATTGAAGACAGAACGATCGGTGATGCTGATTTTGCATTGAACGCAACAGCTTCTTCGGCCTTACCTGTTTCATTTACGGTGGTATCAGGTCCTGCTGTTGTGACTGATAATACCATCCATATCACGGGTGCAGGTATTGTTACTGTACGTGCATCACAGGCTGGTAATAATGATATTGCTGCAGCGCAGGATGTAGAACAAACGTTTACTGTAAACAAACAAACACAGCAGATAACGTTTAATGCACTGCGCCCCACATTGAAAAATGCAACGATCAATTTAGCGGCAACAGCTTCTTCCGGGTTACCAGTTAGTTACAGTGTTGTTTCCGGTCCGGGATCAGTTACCAATAACCAGTTGCGTTTTATTGGTGAAGGACAGGTAGTGGTTCGCGCAGAACAGGCGGGTAATGACACGTTTGCTGCTGCAGCACCGGTAGAACAAACTGTTCTTTCACTGGGACTGGAATCTTTAAATGGTGTACAGTTGATCGCTTATCCCAACCCTACTACGGGGCCATTGAAAGTGAAACTGCTGAATAAGAAAGACAAAACATACACATTCCTTGTGATCGATCGCAGGGGCAACCAGGTTGCTTCGGGTGTAATACCCGCAGGCAGCGGCTCATTATCAGAAATAAATTTAAATCTTACAGGAAAACCAAATGATCTGTATTTCCTGCATGTTACAGATGGTACAGATAATACAGTTCGTATTATTCTGAAGTATTAATAGCGAAAAACCCCGCGGATTCTTCCACGGGGTTTCTTTTTTATAAAATTATTTCGGCTGCAACCATACCACTTTAACGCCTTTCTCCCTGCCATCCTTTTCAAGTTTCAATGTAACATATACATTCTTTTCCCGATCATAGTCTGAAATGGCAAACAAAGCCAGGTTATGCTCACGTTTGCCTTCCGGCTGTCCAAATACAAAGTCGCGGGCTGGCAATATATCTTTCGCATTGAGCTTATAATAAAATCCATCACATTCGCCTACACCCTGGATAGTTGTTAATTTTCCTTTCAGGGCACTTTCCCCATTGCGCTCAATGTCATTGAACAGCACATAAATATTACTGGGGGTGTTCAGGTAGGCAAAGGATTTAAACTGGTTGCCATTGAACAGTGTCTGTGCAGAACCTTCTCTTAAAGAATGATAAAAAGTTGTGAGGTAGGTTTCAGGAAGAAGTTGCCTTTTGGGAATAAAATAGGTGTTCACTTCTTCGCCTTCTGTATTGAATTTTGATACTGCTATATGTCCCAGCTCAGTACTGGTGATGCTATAGCTGGAACCGGAGCGGGTAATAACCTTTGTTTCTTCATAAACGATTGAAAAGCTGCCGTCATTATTGATAAAGAGGTTTTGTGGCATGCCGGTAAAACCATCTTTTTTACCGAACAGCTCCATGCTTTTTTCATTCGCTTTCTCCGGGTAGATCCTGTCTGATTTTGTTACCGCCCCGCTGAAAGGATCAATAAAAGCCAGTACAATTTCGTAAGGACTGTTCCTTTTATCATTGGCGCGAACACTTGCCAGCAATATCACATCTTTTGTTGCGGGGTTATAGCGGGCAATGCCGCCGTCAACTACCATGTCTTTGGAAAAGCGCAGTTCTTCCAGCGATACTTCTTTTTTCCCTTTGTCAAGGGTAGCCAGTACCAGCTCACTTTCCTTGCCGCCGCTGGAACGAGTGTTATACGCATAGGCTACTACACTTACTTTATCCTGTCCTATCACGGCCATATCAATGTACTTCATGTACTTGAACTTTTCGTCGGGTGAAGAATAATAGGCCCTGCTGATCTCTTTATGATCTGCGCCGTATAGAACAATTTCAATGCGTTTACTTCTGTCCGATTCAAAACTGTTGAACATAGCCAGTGCATAGGTATCGCTGTTGGGGTCTTTGCGGATATAAAAGTCCGGTACGGAAACGCCACCAAAAGCCATCGCATAACCCTGGCCCATGGTTAGTTTTTTTAATTCCGCGATCTGTTCTTCCTTTTTCAGGGTGCCGGTAGTACCGTCTACTATCAGTCGGTAGAGTACTGGTTTCTTGTCATCTACTTCGCTGATAAAAACGGCTGCATCTCCGTTAATTTCAAAAATGCCTTCAACGCTGCTGCTTTTCAGTTTGCCGTATTGTGGCTCAATGTGCTTTTCAGCTTTCGATTTGTGTTTGGCATCATAGACTTTTACATCAATGCCTTTTTTCAGGGTAATATGAAAGAAAATGGTGTTGCCGTTCTTCAATTGGAGAATTCTTGCGTAACCATCTTCCGGTTCTTCAAAAACGGGACCTTCGGCCAGTACTTTAAATTGTGCATGGGTAACGGCTGCATGTGTCAGGAACAGCAGCACAATCAGGGTTAATTGCTTCATGTTTGGGAGTTAATGGGTTGTAAGATAATCACTTTGCCAAAGCGGTAAGGGAACCGGAAGAATTTTCCTGTCAAAATCGTTGAATAAAAAGCCAACAGGCGCCGATAGCCCTTCGGGAAATATGTGTTAGTTGCAGGCTGATATAGTTAACTGGTTATACAGACCGGAAGCTGTTAACGAATTGCAATAAATATGAAAAAGTTCCTACTGTTTTTTGCCCTTACATGTGTCGTAGTATCTTCTCTTTTCAGCCAGGCTGCAGATCCGGAGCGCGACAAGCGCATGGAGTGGTGGCGTGAGGCCCGCCTGGGTATGTTTATTCACTGGGGTGTATATGCTGTTCCCGCAGGTTATTATAATGGCCGTCCTATCAATCGGATCGGTGAGTGGATCATGAACCGCGGAAAGATCCCCGTAGCTGAATACCAGCAGTTTGCCAAACAATTCAATCCTGTAAAATATAATGCTGAGGAGTGGGTTAAAATGGCGAAGGATGCAGGTATGAAATACATTGTCATCACGGCCAAACATCATGACGGTTTTGCATTGTTTAAATCTGATGCCAGCAAGTGGAATATGGTTGATGCCACACCCTATGGCAAAGACCTGTTAAAACCTTTGGCTGAAGCTTGTCGCAAATACGGCATTAAGCTCGGTTTCTATTATTCACATGCGCAGGACTGGACCAATCCCGGCGGTGCTGCTGCACGCAAAGTGGCATCTGAAGGCTGGGCAAATCCTGACTCTGCAACAATTGATGCTTATACGGCTGCACACAGTGGTCATTGGGACCCCGCACAAACTACTGCAAGCATGGCGCAGTACATTGATAAAGTAGCAGTGCCGCAGGTACGGGAGTTGCTGAGCAACTATGGTGATGTGGCTGTGTTATGGTGGGACACACCAACTGATATGACCGATGAGTTTGCTACTAAATTGCAGAAAGAACTGGCACGCCAACCTAATATTATTACCAACGATCGTCTGAAGCGTCCCAATTTCCCCGGAGATTTTAAAACGCCTGAGCAGAAGATCCCCAAGCTGAGTGAGCTGGATGGTAAGGACTGGGAAACCTGTATGACCATGAACGGTACATGGGGATTTAAAAAAGATGATCACAACTGGAAAAGTACTACCACGCTGGTGCGCAACCTGCTGGATATTGCGAGCAAAGGTGGTAACTACCTCATCAACGTAGGACCAAAAGCAGATGGCACATTTCCTGAAGAAAGTGTAAAGCTGTTAAAAGAAATGGGTGTTTGGATGAAAACAAATGGTGAAGCTATTTACGGCTCACAAAAAAGCCCGCTGGCTACATTGGACTGGGGACGTTGTACTAAAAAAGAACGGAATGGCAATACCATATTATACCTGTCTGTATTTGATTGGCCGGCAAACAGTCAACTGGTTGTGCCAGGGGTGAGTAACTCTGTGGTCACAGCCAGGCTGCTGGCTAGTGGTACTTCTTTAACCACTACTGCTACCAAAGATGGACTGGTAATAAAAGTACCTGCACAGGCACCGGACACCATTGCTACAGTGATAAAACTTGAAGTAAAAGGAAAGCTTTAATTACTGCGCAATGAAAATGCAAAAATTGACAGGTACGGTACTGGCAATATTGTGCACGTATGCAATAAATGCGCAAACGGTTGCCCCATTGTGGAAAGACTTTGTAACAGCAAAAAAGAATGGTACTACACCCGTACTACCTGATTTTTCTTATGCCGGGTATCATTTTTCTGAAGCTGTGATCCCTGATGTTTCCGGTAAGAAATATTTTAAAGTAACTGATTTCGGTGCTGTACCCAACGACAATCAGTATGATGATGCCGCTATTCAGAAAGCGGTGGACGCGGCAGAAAAGAACCCGGGTGGAGGAGTTGTGTTTTTCCCTCCCGGCAAATACCTGATAGCTGCAGATGAGGATTCAACGAAACAGATCCGCATTTCAAAAAGCAATATCATTTTAAAAGGCAGTGGTGCCGGAGCTGGTGGAACTGAAATTTACCAGGATAAAATGCGGATCAATGGCAGGCAATTCTTATTTAAACCTGCTGAAGAACGTTCAAATAAGTTGACTACTATCACAAAAAGCGCAGGACGTGAAAGTTTTTCGGTAGAAGTATCAGACGTTTCGCGCCTGAGCGTAGGGCAGGATGTTGTTATTAAACACAGGAGTGAAGAGTTCACGAAACTTTATTTTGCTCCGCTGCCGCTGAAACCAGAATGGACCAGGCTTTTTGGAGACAAAGGTGGTATGCAGATCAACGAGATCCATACCATCGAAAAAATAAACGGGCATACCGTAACATTTAAGAACCCTCTTCATTTTGACCTTAAGATCGTAACAGCTGCAGCTTTTGAATTGGCATCCTACAATTGCATTGAAGAATGTGGCATTGAGGATATTCTTTTTACCAGTAACTGGAAAACTTACCCGGAAGAATTTGTACATCACAAGAACAACATTCACGATTATGCATGGGAAGCTGTAGGAATGGAGTTTGTAAAAAACAGTTGGGTGCGTAATTGTGAATTTCACGATTGGAATGAAGGCATCTTTATGCGTGCCGGTTACCAGGTAACTGTACAGAATGTAACCTTTTTAGGTAAGAAAGGGCATGCTTCCGTACACGCACGTACGGGTTATGGCGTGCTGATTAAGAATTGTCATTTCAATGGTGCCCAGCATCATGGTGCAGGCACAGGGTACAGTGCTTCTGGTACTGTAATTACACAATGTGACCTGGGAATGGATCAGAATTTCGACAGTCATTCCGGTCAGCCCTATGCAACATTATTTGATGCCATAGAAGGTGGCGTATTCTACAACTTAGGTGGTCCTGAACCCGGCCATCCGCATCATGGTAAAGACCTTGTGCTGTGGAACTTCCACCACCTGTCAGAAAAAGAACAGCATTATAACTTCTGGGATATGCAGCGCAGGCGTAATTACACTATTGCGCTACCGGTACTGGTTGGTTTCAGATCAAACAAGAAAGTAGATTTTCAGAACGAAGCCATCAACCAGTTACAGGATAAAGAAGCATTGCCGCATTCCTTATTTGAAGCGCAACTGACCTTGCGTTTAAAGGGTGAGGATATCAGTAATGCAGGTAATAAAAATTAATTGAACCATTTTCATTTGCACTATGAACAAAGTTTCTAAATATGTATTATCGATCGCAACACTGGCTGTAGTAAATGCCGGTGCTGCGGTGGCCCAGGAAGACCTTACACACTGGCCAAAAGGTAGCTCGCCGGAAGAAGTTGGAAAAAAAATTGCTGATCATTTTGTAGCTACGCCGCATCCCAACTTTGGCCGTTCTACCCCTCCTAAAGTAATTACCTACCCCGAAACCTGTGCGTGGTATGGTGCTTTGCTGTTTGCTAAAGAAAGCAAGAATAAGAAGCTGACCTCGCAACTGGCCGAACGCTTCGAACCGCTGTTCGGGAAAGACTCTTCTATGATCCCCGTTCCTGACCACGTGGATTATAGTGTGTTCGGTTCTGTACCGCTGGAACTATACATGCAAACGAAGGATAAGAAATACCTGCAATTGGGACAAGGCATCGCTGATAAACAATGGGGGCCACCCGAAGGGCCACGTGTAAAACCTGAGTCTCATGATTTTTACAAAAAGGGGCTTACATGGCAAACGAGAATGTGGATAGATGATATGTTTATGATCACAGCCGTGCAGGCGCAGGCTTACAGGGCTACCAACGATAGAAAATATATTGATCGTGCTGCAAAGGAGATGGTAGTATATCTCGATTCTTTACAACAGCCTAACGGACTTTTTTACCATGCGCCGGATGTTCCATACTTCTGGGGGCGTGGTGATGGCTGGATGGCTGCCGGCATGAGTGAGTTGCTGCGCTCTATGCCTAAAGATAACCCGGATCGTCCGCGTATTATGAAAGGCTATCTCAAAATGATGGAGTCTTTATTAAAATACCAGGCTAAGGACGGCATGTGGCGTCAGTTGATCGATGATAACGAAGCATGGCCTGAAACATCCGGTACCGGCATGTTTGCTTTTGCTATGATCACTGGAGTAAAGAACGGCTGGCTCGATAAAAAGACATACGAACCCGCGGCACGCAAAGCGTGGCTGGCATTGATAAGCTATATAGATGATAATGCTGATGTACGTGAGGTGTGCGAAGGAACCAATAAAAAGAATGACCGCCAGTATTACCTCGATCGTAAGCGTATTACAGGCGATATGCATGGGCAGGCGCCTGTATTGTGGTGTGCTGCGGCTCTGTTAAGAAAATAAAATAATGCAGTTGAAATTAGTAAATGTTATCAGCGTTGGGTTACTCATATTAACAGGCAGTGCAGTCAATGCTACTGCCTGTGATTTTATTGTACCGGGTGAAAGAGCGGTTTGCAGCGATTCTGTAAAACCATTGTCTTCGGCAAGGTTTATTTATGAATACGGGCACCTCAGCAACTTTACATGGTGTGTACAGGAACAGAAAAAAGCAACTGTTGCTTTTTTAGGAGGTTCCATCACCAATATGACTGGCTGGCGCGATAAAGTGATGCAATACCTGCAGGAACAATATCCTGCTACACAATTCACTTTTATCAATGCCGGCATTCCATCACTGGGTAGTTTGCCACATGCTTTCCGTTTGCAGCGTGATGTGCTGGACAAAGGAAAAATTGACTTATTGTTTGTAGAGTCTGCTGTTAATGACCACGGTAATGGTACTACTGAAACCGAACAACGGCGTGCATTGGAAGGCATTGTCCGGCATACGCTGGCAGCAAATTCTGCTACCGATATTGTGATGATGGCCTTTGTGGACGAAGACAAGATTACAGATTACAACAGCGGTAAAGTTCCCCTGGAGATAAAAGTACACGAGGATATTGCAAAATATTATCACCTGCCTTTCATTAACCTGGCAGAAGAAATAACGAAGCGGATCAGCAACAAGGAGTTTACGTGGAAAGATGATTTTAAGAATCTTCATCCATCGCCATTTGGTCAGCAGTTATACTTTCAGACCATTAAGCAATTACTGGATCAATCGTTTAGCAGGAAGAAGATCAGTGCACCGGTTGCGGCTAAAATTCCTGTTGCTATACAGGGGCTTAATTATTCAAAAGCTGCTTATCAACCTGTAGTCAATGCAAAAGAGTTGAAAGGGTTTGCTGTAAAAGAAAACTGGCAACCACATGACAGCGCAAGGACTCGTGCGGGATTTGCGAAGATCCCTGTTCTGGAAGCTGAACAGGCTGGCGCTTCTTTTGAGTTTACATTTTCCGGTACCACGGTGGGGTTGGCGGTATTGGCTGGCCCGGATGCGGGGATGCTGGAATATACTATTGACAACGGACCTGTTAAAAAAGTGGACCTGTACACGCGCTGGAGTTCCAATCTGCATCTGCCCTGGTATCTTTTGCTGGGCGATGATCTTGATAACCGTTCTCACACTATAAAAGTAAAAATAGCCGACGAACACAATATACAATCAAAAGGAAATGCCTGCAGGGTGGCTTATTTTTTAGTGAATGGAGTTAATTAGCAAATGTACAAATTAGCCAATGTGCGAATGCCGGGAAAGTAAAAGCTGATCCCTTAACACTTGCAAAGATCGTTTGAATGGGTTCTGTGTGCTTTTATAAGAGCAGTTGTATTCCATTTTCACATCTGCATATCAGCTAATTCGCACATTAAAATTACTTGCCAATTGAAAAATCATAAACCTACAGCACTATGAAAAAGATCACTTTCATATTGTTTGCACTAACGATTGCCTGTTTCATTTCACTGCAATGCAAAAAAAGTAATACTGCTGCATCGCAGGAAGAAACAGAAGACTCCTTATCAGGTGGTGCTACAACAATGAGCATTCTTGAAAGCGGTACCTTGCTGGCAGCAGATGGCCCCGGCAATACCTACGAATTGATCAACAGTGTATTGGGCGGCTCGGCCAACGAATCTCCCGATTGTGCACATACAGATTTTGGTCGGCACATTACCGAAGTGTACGACAGTACATTGAGTGAAAATGTTTTTGTATTTCATATCCATACCGATTACGATGGTAATCTCTGTAGTCCTACCGACGACCGGCAGAGAAATGAGATCAAAACATACAGTCCTTCACCAGCCAATGTAAAAGCTACCAATGGTGAAACGGTTACTTATCACTGGAAGTTCAAGCTGGATGCCCTGTTTCAGCCCTCTACCAGTTTTACACACATTCACCAGTTAAAAGCAGCGGGTGATGGTCCGGATGATGATTCGCCGATCATTACACTTACACCGCGCAAAGCATCTACTGACAGGCTGGATGTATTACACATCGGTTCTTCCGGAACTACTACGGCCATTGCTACTGCTAATCTCAGTGCTTTCAAAGGCAACTGGGTAGAAGTAGAAGAGAAAGTGAAATTCTCTGATACCGGAACTTACAGCATTGTGATCACTAATGTGGCTACAGGTGCGGTGATCCTGAATTACAGCAGTTCTAATATTGATATGTGGAGAGGGGGTACTTCATTTGTTCGTCCTAAATGGGGTATTTACAGAAGTCTTGCCAACAAGGCACAGTTGCGTGATGAGCAGGTAAGATTTGCTGATTTCTGTATTGCTGAAGGAACAGCAGTTTGTCCTTCTACTGCGCCACAGGTATCATTGTTCAAAAACTGTAGTTACGGAGGATGGGAGGCTCAATTCGGGATCGGCTCCTATACACTGGCAGATATTATCACCAGGGGAGGCCTGGACAACGATGCCTCTTCGCTGAAAGTACCGGCTGGCTTAAAAGTGACGATCTATGAGAACGACAATTTTGGCGGAGCGTCAAAAGTATATACAGCAGATAAAAGTTGCCTTACCAGTGATAGCTTTAATGATAAAGTATCGTCGCTGGTGGTAAGCACTAATTAAACCATTCATTCACAATATTGGCAGGTACACGAAGCAGCCCATTGGGTTGCTTTGCTGTTGTAAAAAGAGCCTGGAAAAAGCAGTGATCAGAAAGTAAATACAGAAAACATGGGGTTAAAGAAGGTATTGATTTTTGTTGTTGCGTCAGCAATCGTAACACAGTGTTGGGCACAGGATGAAATGTGGGATAAAACATCTTCCGGGAAGCAGCATTCCAATATACAATGGTTCAGAGATGCCAAATTTGGTTTGTTCATTCACTGGGGCCTCTATTCCAATTTAGCAGGTGTATGGAATGGCAAACGATATTATGGCAGCGGGGAATGGATCATGTCGCAGGGCAAGATCCCTGCAAAAGATTATGCCGCAGCCGCAGCACAGTTTAACCCCACTGAATTTAATGCAGAGGAGTGGGCTGCTTTAGCTAAAACGGCAGGCATAAAGTACATGGTAATAACGGCCAAACATCACGAGGGCTTTGCGATGTATAATTCAAAAGTGAGTGATTTCAATATTGTACAGGCTACGCCATACAAGAAAGACCCGATGAAAGCTTTGGCTGAAGCTGTTCGCAAACAAGGCATACAGTTTGGATTTTACTATTCCCAGTTCCTTGACTGGCATGAGCCCAATGGTGGTGGTAATAAATGGGATTTCGATGAAACGAAAAAAGATTACCAGCGATATTATCGTGAAAAGTCTGTTCCGCAGTTGAAGGAGTTGCTTACTAACTATGGTCCCCTGGGTATTGTTTGGTTTGATATGCCAGGAGGGCTCACTAAAGAGCAAACCCAGTTATTGGTAGATAGTTTACGTGTATTGCAACCCAAAAGCCTGTTCAGCAGCCGTGTAGGGCAGGGGCTGGGTGATTACCGTGACTTTGGTGATTCAGAAGTGCCACCTGCTCCTATCAACGAAGTGTGGGAGTCTATTTATACGCACAACGATTCATGGGGATATATTGAACATGATATGAATTTTAAATCACCTGCAGCCATCATTAAACTGCTCGCCAATGTTGCATCCAAAGGCGGTAACCTGATGCTGAATGTAGGCCCGGATGGCAGGGGCCGAATTCCTTATTATTCTGCCGAATACCTGAAAGCTACCGGTAAGTGGCTGGCAAAAAATGGTGAGAGTATTTATGGCAGTACTTATGGTTTTGTACCGGCGCAGCCCTGGGGTGTTACCACCGGCAAGCCCGGCAGGTTGTTTTTGCATGTATTGAATATTCCGGCCAATAAACAATTGCTGGTACCCGGCTTTAGCCCGTCTGTGCAAAAAGTATATGTCTTAAACGGCAGGCGTAATATCGGTTTTTCTAAAAAAGGCAACGATCTGTTGCTCTCGCTCCCGGAACTGGATGCTGCCAATCCGGATAATGTGCTGGTAATAGAATACAGTGGTGCAGCTCCTGCCTATAATGAACAGGCGCCTGTAACCGTGTCATCACAATTTGCCATCAATGAAGTAGAAGCGATAAAAGGAAAAACTGCCGGTAATGTAGTTACAAAAAGTATTACGTTCAGCCATTACTATGGCGATTGGAAACATGCAACCTGTGTTACAGCAATGAGTGCTCCGGCAGACTCAGTTTCTTTTCAATTGCGTATTACAGAACCGGGGGATTATAAAGTGATCCTGGAATATGCCTGCCCGCAGGAGAGTGCCAGGCAGGAAGGTCGCCTGTCAATAAATGGAAAAGACTTTTTCTTCCGCACATTACGTTCATCTGAATATGAGAAAAGCGCTCCGCTGATGTTTATCCAGCACCCGGTAGCGATTATTTCTATCAAAGCCCCGGGTAATTACAGCCTCTCTGTATGCCCACAGCAACAGGGAAAGGAATTATTCAAATTAAAAACAGTATTGCTGGAGCCGGTCAGGTGAGTAACAGACCATTTTGTTAAATGAATTGCATAAAAATCCTAAAGACCCTATCTTCGGAAGGTTTTTAAACCGGGAATATGGATTTTAACTTCGAAGAAGAAATTATACTGGAAGACGAGCGTGTGTTATTGCGCCCGTTGAAAGCGGATGATTACAATGTTTTGCAGCCGGTAGCCTTTGAAGATCCTACATTGACAAAATACTCTCCCTCGCAGATAGGTTCGCAGGAACTGTTGCAGAAACATATTCAGCAGGCCCTGGACGACAGGCAGAATAAGGTTCGCTATGCGTTTGTGATCTTTGATAAAGAAAAACAACAATATGCAGGCAGCACCAGTCTGGCAGCTATTTCCAATAAGGACCTTCGTTTAGAGATCGGCTGGACCTGGTTGGGAAGAGTATTTCAACGTACCGGGCTTAATCGTCATTGCAAGTTCCTGTTGATGCAGTATGTCTTTGACACGCTGAGTTTTGAGCGCGTGGAATTAAAAACAGATGAACGAAATGTCCAGTCACGTACTGCCATTCAGAAAATTGGTGGTAAGGAGGAAGGCATACTGCGAAGTCATACCTTGATGAGTGATGGCTTCAGAAGGAATACCGTTTATTATAGTATCCTTAAAGAAGAATGGTGCGAGCTTAAAAATAATTTCTTTCAGAGAGATAATAACTGATCTCTCTTCTCTCTTAATAAATAAACTTACATGAAAGCATTTGTAACGATCATTGCCTGCTGTATTGCCACGATAGCGATGGCGCAGGGCAAAACAACTGATACCTCCTGGACAAAGAAGAAGGCTGAGAAGTGGTTTAAATCAAAAGAATGGCTGGGTGGCGCTCCTTTTACACCGCATAGTTCTATTGATGTAGTGGAGTTTGCACGTCAGTATCATGCTAATAAAAAGTACTGGGATGAAGCTTTTGCTTTTATGAAGAACAATGATGTTGCCAATATGGCTCCCGGTAAATACCCTATCGACAGCACTTTTGTATTTGCTTCTATTACTGCAGACAGTACCAGGGATTTTGAGAAAACAAACTGGGAGTCGCACAGGAAATATATTGACCTGCAATGTGTGGTAGTAGGTGAGGAGAAAATGGGAGCATTCCCGGTTGATAAGGCTACTGTTACAAAACCTTATGATGAGAAAAGGGATGTTGCCAATTACACGGCCGAAGGTGTTTACTATGTAGGTACCAGCGGCACTTTCTTTATTTTCTTTCCGAATGATGCCCATCGGCCTAATATAGCGCCCAATGGCAGAAAGGTAGAAAAGAAGCTGGTGATCAAAGTGCGTGTGGCAGACTGACCATTTTTATAGTAACATTCAAACGGGCGACATCTTTCTCAAAGGATGTCGCCCGTTTTTTATTTTCTCGTGAAATACATGTACCAGTTCCATTCCCAGGTATTGCCGTTGTCGGCAGAGAAATTCAGGCGTCAAAATAAACAGTAAAGATTAAAAGCGCTGTTAAACCGGGAATCATCAGTTACAAAGGCTTGTTAATGTAAAAAAAGACGACACCCCGCTAAGGATGCCGTCTCTTGTTTGTTTTTTCTTAATACCTATAAATTACAATGTAATCTACATCTTTTTAGCTTTCACCTGTGCCATATAAAGAGAAGCAGGTTGCAATCCTTCTTTATTCTGACCTTCCCATTCTCCATTGGGTCTGCCTTTAAGGCGACCTTCCACCTGGCTGCCTTTCAAACCAATGCAATAGTTTTTACCGGAAGCCCATGGATTCTGTACGGCTACTTTCTGAGCAGTACAATTCCACAATATCTGTGTTACGCCTGACCAGCCATGACCACTACCCCAGTTACCACGATCCTGTATATTGATCTCTCCGTCTGTTACTATATTGTCGTACAATGTGCCCATGGCCCAGCGATGGTGAGGTCCTATATCTGCGTGGGTCTTTTCAGCAGTACAATTATAGAACACATTGGGTCCGCACACTTTTGCACCTGTTACATAATCATGTCTGCCTTCGGTAGTGTGGCAATTCATTACCAGGTTCTGTTGTCCGTCGTTATTGAAAGAGTAGCGGCGGCTACCTGTGATCTGTGATTTGGCATCAAGACTGGTACAATGATCAACAGTGATCCATTTGGCCTGGTTACCAAGATTAACACAGGAGTAGCCAAAATAACGGGAAGTAACATTGGTTACCCAGCCGTTTTCTATCTTATTGAACTGGATAGCATTCCATCCATGATCTTCAGCGGTATCATTCGCATAAGCAGATTCACAGTACAGTTGTTCAATACCTACATGGTTAATGCGGCCGTTGAAAGTATATTTAAAAATAGCCCCACCACCATACTTTGGTTCCATTGCCAGTACTACAGGGTTATCAATGGTAATAGTATTGCCTTCTACTTTGGTAATGATGCGTTCAAAAGACAGATCGTATTCTTTGGGTTGCCATTGTTTGGTACCGCCTCTGTCATCGATCTGGTCCATTTTCAGGTCTTTTATCCATTGATCGGTACCGGGGCGGAAAAGGATAATATTATCACCTGCTTTATAGCCTGCTGAAGACTTAACATGAAAGCTGGTGGTACCCGTGGGCACGTAGGCGTCAGTAATTTCAGTTCTTGTTCCCGCTGTTTCTTTAATGTTGCCTTCACCAGATACGCTGATCAATGTGCGTTGTCCCCTGCCGGTGGCTACTATTTTGGTTTCGTTTCCTTCTCCACGTAAAATGACGCCTGCAGCATTTATCTTAAGAGTGCCGGGGATATTATAGGTTCCCTTCTGTAATAACAATGTTCCACGAAAACCATTGGCATCAAGTGGCTTTGCTGATATTTCGTCAATAGCTGCCTGGATCAGTTCCTGCTGGTTATCACCATTGCCGGGGCCAATTGTTTTTACAACAGGGATTACCGGAACTGCTTTATCACCACGGTAATAACCTACCCGGCTGAAATCCGGTAAGATATTTCCTTTCTCATCGGGTGTGTATTGGAGGGAACCATCTGCGTTGACTTTTACAAACTTTGATTCCCACTTTTTAGGAGGCTGATGAAATGCAAATAATACAGTCGCTGCCAAAAAGGGAAGCGTTTTGAAAAGGGTAGTGCGTGTCATGGGCGGAGAAACTCGTTAGATAATTTGAACAATGATTTGCAGGGTAATATTCCGATATTTTCGGTTACTATAAAAACGAATGCCAGAATAGTTGAATAGAATGCCAATACAAACAACTTGTTTTTTTGTAAATAGTATTCTATTGCAGTGTTTTGCCCGTTAACAGGTTATAAACAGTTGATTAACGATAAAATGCTTATGAAAAAGATCTTCTTGCTTTTGCTGGCGGCCGCCTCATTGGCTGTACAGGCCGCTCCTCCACAAACGTTCTACAATGTAAAAGACTATGGTGCCAAAGGCGATGGTAGTACAATGGATACACGATCCATTAATGAGACAATTGAGAAAGCCGCAGCAGCCGGTGGTGGAACAGTTTATTTCCCTGCAGGTAGTTACCTTTCGGGATCAATCCATCTGCGAAGCAATATTTCCCTGTTCATTGAACAAGGTGCGGTAATTGTTGCAGCGCCTGCCGATAATGAAGCAGAATACGACAAGCCAGAACCTGCGATCAATGATACTTACCAGGACTATGGTCATAGTCATTTTCACAATAGCTTTATCTGGGGCGAGAAATTGCATGATGTATCAATACTTGGTACCGGCATGATCTGGGGAAAAGGATTGGTACGTAGTGGTAAAACCGGTGATATTCGTCCTAACAAAGCGATCAGCCTGCTGCTTTGTCGCAACGTCACCATAAAAGACGTTTCCATTTTACATGGCGGATGGTTTGCCATCCTGGCAACCGGTATCGATAATCTTACGATAGACAACCTGAAGGTAGATACAGATCGTGATGGGTTTGATATTGACTGCTGTAAGAACGTACGGATCTCCAATTGTACTGTAAACTCTCCTTTCGACGATGGCATTTGTCTTAAAAGTTCTTACGCATTGGGTTATGCAAAACCTACGGAGAATGTGACCATCACCAATTGCCAGGTAAGTGGTTATGATGAGGGCACTTTGATGGATGGCACATTTAAACGTGATTACAAAAGATATTCAGACAGTACAACCACCGGGCGTATAAAATTCGGAACAGAGTCAAATGGAGGTTTTAAGAATATCACTATTTCCAATTGTATTTTTGAATATTCCCGTGGATTGGCGCTTGAAACTGTTGATGGCGCTTTGCTGGAAGATGTAACGATCACCAACATAACAATGCGTGATATTGTGAATGCTCCCATCTTTATTCGCCTGGGAGCGAGAATGCGTGGGCCGGCAACCATGCAGCCCGGTGCCTGCCGTAGGATCATCATCAGCAATGTGGTTGCCTGGAATGTTGATTACAGGCATAGCAGCATTATTAGTGGCTTACCGGGACATAATATAGAAGACCTTCAGCTAAGCAATATCAGGATCTATTACAAAGGCGGTGGTCCTAAAGATTCTATTAACCGCGTGGTGCCGGAATATGAGAATGATTACCCGGAACCGTATCGCTGGAAAACAATGCCATCTTCCGGGTTCTTTGTGCGGCACGTAAAGAATATCAAAATGCATGATGTACAGTTATTCTTCCTGCAGGATGAGCCTCGCCCGCCTTTTGTACTGGACGATGTTGATGGCGCTATTTTCTATGATATCCAGTCACAGAAAACTACCAATGCCAATTACTTTATGCTGAAGAATGTCCGCAACTTCAATGTATATAATACTGTTGGTGTTAAAGATGTGCAGTTGAAGAATGTTGATGGTAAAGTGTTTTAAAGTACAATAACAGGTAAGTACGAAATAAGAAGTACGGAAGGTAAAATAAAAGAATACAGAATTTTGAATATCAAATTTCGAAGGAAAAGCCGAAAGCAAGTTGGCAGTTGGCAATTTGCAGTTATCAAATCCAGGATCCGGCATCCAGCAACCTGTATCCGATAACTTGTATTCACGACTCACGATATAGATGAAGCATTTATGAAAAAACTTTTGACTCTTGGCCTTTTGTTTTTGACGGGCATCTCTTACGCCCAGCAACAGGATCGCTGGCAGATCAGGCCGGATGGCAGTATTCAATGGCGTATCGATCAGCGTGTGCCACACAACGATCATATTGAGATGAGCGGAGAAAAAGTATCACTCTGGGTTCAGTATGGTGTGGATACATCCGGAAAGCCAATGCTCAACCGAACGATGGTGTTCCCGACCTTTCGCCTGCTGCCGGTAAAGACTACTGCCAGCATGATGTACAATGTCACCGACAATGATCTGCCGCGTGTTATGATCAATGACAAACTGATGCGTACCGGCACATATAATGCTGCAGTAGCCGCTGACATGAAGGAAAAAACAACGGCGATCACTCACAAAGGTATTATGAGTGTATTTAGCGTGTTGGGTAATGGGGACATTCAACTATGCAGGACCTTGTTTCCTTCTGTAGATAAGCCAATGGCGGTAGAAAAATGGGTCTTTACCAATACCGGGAAGCAACCCGCAAAAATTGAGATGGAATACCTGCGCCGGGAAACTAAACCTTCAGAAAGCAGGACAACACCCGTACAACATAGTTTTATTGTCAGTACAATAGGAGATGGAATAAGAACAATAGCACCGGGTGACAGTGCTGTATTTGCGCTAACCTACCAGGCAGTAAATAGCAACAGCCCTTTTGTAAAGGCAGATGTAAATGCTGAACTGGCTGACAGAGCAAAACGTGTAGATCAGTTTTTATCGTTGCTACAGTTGCAAACACCGGATACTATTCTCAATACTGCATTTGCGTTTGCAAAGATCCGCGCTACAGAAAGTATTTTTAAAACCAAAGGCGGCTATATGCACGGCCCGGGCGGCCTGCGCTATTATGCAGCTTTGTGGGCCAATGACCAGGCGGAATATGTGAATCCTTTCTTTGCATTCCTGGGCGATGAGGTGGCTAACAAATCGGCTATGAACGCTTACCGCTGGTTTGCTCATTACATGAACGCAGATTACAAACCAATTCCCAGCTCTATCATTGCAGAAGGCGACGGTATATGGCATGGTGCCAAAGACAGGGGCGATATGGCGATGATAGCGTATGGTGCAGGAAGATATTCACTGGCTTACGGTAATGTGGATTCTGCGAAAGTGTTATGGCCATTGATCGAATGGTGTCTTGAATACTTAAAAAGACAGATCAATAGCAACGGTGTGGTTGCATCCAACAGTGATGAACTGGAAGGACGTTTCCCTGCCGGCAAAGCCAACCTGAATACCAGCATCCTGTATTATGATGCTTTACGCTCTGCTGCTATGCTTGGCAAACTGCTGAACGTTCCCAAACAACAGGTAGCAGATTATGAAAAAGCGGCGGTGACGATGAAGAAAAATATCAACCAGTTCTTTGGCGCTACAATAGAGGGATTTGCTACATATCGTTATTACGAAGGCAATGATACTTTGCGTGCATGGATCTGCTCGCCCCTGATCGTTGATATCTTCGACAAAAAAGAAGGAACTATTGCAGCATTGTTCTCCCCACGACTGTGGACAGAAGATGGTCTTGCCTCACTGGCAGGCGATAAAACTTTCTGGGATCGTTCTACACTATATGCACTGCGTGGTGTATTTGCAGCCGGAGAAACTGAAAAGGCGCTGCCTTACCTGCAATATTATTCGCGCAGAAGATTGTTGGGTGAGCATGTGCCTTATGCGGTAGAAGCCTACCCGGAAGGCAACCAGCGTCATCTTTCTGCAGAAAGTGGTTTGTATTGCCGCATTTATACGGAAGGGATGTTTGGAATGCGGCCTACGGGTTTTGATAGTTTTGATTGCACGCCTCATTTACCTGCGGGGTGGAACAATATGGCGCTTCGCAATATACATGCCTTTGGAAAAGTATTTGACCTGGTGGTAGAAAGGGCAGGAAGTGGTAAGCTTAACGTGTCTGTTACCAGCAGCGGGCAGACCCAAAAGTATACTGTTAAAGAAGGAGCTACGCTGAAAGTGAAACTGATGTAAAAGGGAAGACATCCTTTCAAAGGATGTCTTCCCTTTTACATTATATTTAGCGCACAATCCTTTTTCATGCATATTCGTTATTTTCTGATCGTTTTGCTATTATGTTCAGGAACATTGCTGACAGCGCAGATTTCGGGCAGGTTTTATGAAGCAAACTGGCACGAACTGGATAGCAAATTGTCAGAGTTGGGACCGTTGGGAAACATGGTGTCTTCTAAAAAGATATCTCAGAAAGAGGTAAAGTACGATCGCGGACTGATAGGATTTATTAACTGGTTTTATAATAACACCCCGGATCTTGTAGAAGTGAGGAGTCGGCTTGAAAAGACGTTTGGAAAAAAGTGGTCAATGGATTCGGTAGACCTGGGTGGAATTTACAAGTATAATACGCGTTTGCGGACGAAAGGTAACCTGAGTGCAGAACTCGCATTTTCATTGTATAGGCAGGATATTATATACAAACGTATCAGTTTTGAAACCCGTACGCGTCTTGATACATTGGACAGTAATAAGAAAAGTCATGGTGCTTTTGTATTTCAGGATGCAATCTATTTGAGAGATAACCTTCTTTCTGTGATCGATTTTCCTGTTACTTACTTTTTCGGAGATGTTTTTCAATTCGATACTGTTTATCATAATAAAATTGCCCGGATTGATACCTCTCAGCACAGGTTTGCCACATATCCATATACAAGAATGCATAAATACATTACATGGTTCGATAATGATACTTACTCCGGAAGTTATGTTGAGGAGTGTATCGGAAAACTAGTAAAGGAAAAAAGGATTGACTTGCTGGCGGGTCTTTTGTATTCTCCTAATCATGTATTTGCATTAGAGGCAATGGAAGCATTGATCTTTCTACAGGAAACAGAGCAGGTCGGTTTATCCGATGAACTAAAGGGCAAAATGGAGGCTGTAAGAAGCGCTGATATTGTGATCATGACCCAGCATAGTGATGTTGTAAGTCATTTAAAATATTCTGATTTAAGAATAACCACTGGCGACATTATAAATAAATTCCGCGCGACAAAGTTTTAAAACATAAATGGGCGACATCTTTCTGAAAGATGTCGCCCATTTATGTTTTGCGTTACGCGTTAAGCGTTTTGCCTCAAGCGTATTAAGGTATTATCGAAAATGTCTGTTTTGCTTTAATATCAACAGAAGAACTGCCTATCTGTACTTCAAACTCTCCGGGTTCTACTGTCCAGTTCATATTCTTGTCAAGCAGGGCAAGGTCATCAGGGCGGATCGTAAACGTCACTGTTTTCTTTTCGCCGGGTGCCAGCGTGATGCGCTCAAAACCGCGGAGCTGTGTTTCATAAGTAATAACGCTGCTTACTTTGTCTTTGATATATAGCTGTACCACTTCATCACCTTTGCGACTGCCGGTATTGGTAACATCGATACTTACAGTGATAAGGCCCTGTGGCTTTTGAGTACCGGGTGTAACAGACAGGTTGCTGTATGCAAAGCTGGTATAGCTTAAACCGTAGCCAAAAGGATACAGCGGACCTACTACCGCCGTTTTGCCATAACCATTGGGGCCGTCGCCTGGTTGCCCGGCCTGGGATGCTGGTTTAAAAGGAAAGTTCAGCTCGATCTGCCCCATTGTTTTGGGGAAAGTAACCGGCAGCCTGCCACCGGGATTGTAAGCGCCAAACAGTGCCTCGGCAATAGCTGTACCGCCGGATGCACCGGGGAACCATGCTTCAAGAATAGCAGGAAGAAAACGATTTTCCCAGTTAATGGTAAGTGGCTGACCATTTACCAGCACCATAATGACAGGTTTGCCGGTTGCCTGTAAAGCCTGCAGTAACTGAAATTGTCTGCCGGGCAATCCTAATCCTGTGCGGGACAAACTTTCACCTACACGTTTTTCATCCTCGCCTACTACTGCAATGATTACATCAGATTGTTTTGCTTTGGCAACGGCAGAATCAATAGAGCTTTGTTCCTGCGGGGTTAGTGGAGTAGGAATGATCTCGCTCTCCGGCCAGGTAGCATCAATAATGTCGCAACCTTTTGCGTAATCAACAGAGGCTGACCTGCGTGCGAAATTCCTGATACCTGCTAATACAGAAGTAACAGGGTTATTGGAGGGGCCATAACGGCTTACTGCATAGTTGGTAGCATCTGCCAGCGGACCGGTAACCAATATCTTTTTTACTTTGGTAATATCAAGCGGTAATGTATTGTTATCATTCTTCAGTAACACCAGTGATTCACGGTTCAGTTGTAAAGCCAGCGAATCATCTGCTTTGGTATGTACCAATACATCAGCTTGTTTAGGGTCGCTTACATAAGGTTGATCAAACAGACCCAGTAAGAATTTTACTCTCAGTACATCTGCCACACGCTCATCTATTGTTTTCATGGACAGCGAACCTTCATTTACCAGTTCGCGCAGGGGATTTACATATTCTTCAGGGATCGTAAAATCAGTACGTACGTTCAGACCTGCTTCCACCACCTGTCGTACAGCTTCTTTATAATCAGCTGCTACATGGTGTTTGTTATAAACATATTCCACTGCACGGCTATCAGATACTACATAGCCTTTAAAGCCATATTGCTGACGCAGTAATTCAGTAAGGAAATAACGGCTGCCGGTAACGGGAACACCATCCCAGTCATTATAACTGCTCATTAATCCCAATGCACCTGCTTCCTGTATTACCCTGCGGAAGGGATAGAGGTACATCTGGTGCAGTTCTCTCGGAGCGATATGCGGATCAGTACGTGCATTGCCATCACGACCGCCTTTGGGTACGCTATAGGCTGCAAAATGTTTTAAGGTAGCTGCTACGCCCTGCTCCTGGATGCCCAGTGTCATTTGCTTACCCAGTTCTGCAACGAGGAAGGGGTCTTCACCATAACATTCTACTACGCGCCCCCAGCGCGGGTCGCGGGCAAGATCAAGAATAGGGGCATACACATTGGTATAGCCCAGTGCCTTTGCCTCACGGCCCACTGTTTTACCGGCTCCGTACACTAGCTTTTTATTCCAGGTACTACCGATGGTAATAGGTGCGGGCAATGGTGTTGCCCTGTCGTGGGTAAGACCGTGAATGCCTTCATTTGTAAAATCAACAGGAATACCAAGACGCGTTTCCTCTACAAACCATCTTTGAACGGTATTGATAGCATCGGCATGTTTACTGAAGGGGTAGGAGTATTGTGATTTTGCTTTTTCATTGAATGGAAGGCTATTCAGTTCTTCATCAATGTTAGCAATACCATCTTTCCAGAGTGCATTCTTCCATTCCGGGGTGGGCATTTCATCTTTTAATACCCTGCCATATCCATATAACGTAACCATCTGCGCTGTCTTTTCATTCACGTTCATCTGCGACAGCAGGTCTGCAATACGTTTGTCAATGGGCTGGGCAGGATCTTCATACACATCCTTTTTGCCATTTTTATTAAAGTCTATCCAGCCTTTGTTGTAGATATTCTTATTCTGCGAAAATCCCTGCAAGGCAACTAATATTGCCGGGAGGGAAAGAACTGATTTTTTCACAGTAGTTATGATTTGTTTGTTAGTCATTATGAGTGTGGTTAGTCAGAGATATCAAAAAGAGAGCTGTTTACTTATAACATAAAACCTATAACTTATAGCCCTGCATTTATTTCACCTTAAATGCTTCCACCGTTTTGCCGTTGAAAGTAGGCAGGTACAAAATGCGTTTGGCGGGATCGTAGCCAATGTCGGCAGTGTTCTTTTTCTGAGAACGATAATCCATCAGGATATCTACCTGTCCGTTTGCATGGATATAATAAATAACGCCTACCCAGGCAGTAGCAATAAAATCTCCGTTGCCTACCGGTTCAAGGCCATCGCCACCTTCGGTAAGTGTAGCCAGCTGTGTGATGTTTTTCTGCGCATCAGCTTTAATGAAGTTTTTGCCGGAAAGGATGTACAGATCATCTTTAACAGCCTTCACACCATTGGTGCCTTTCAGGCTATCGAGATATACGGATACCTCATTGTTATACAGTTTGTAGATCCTGCCTTTTTTTGAATCAGAAACATAGACTACGCCTTTATCAGAAGCGGTAGCATCGTTCAGGTTCAATGCTCCCTCTACAGCTATTTTCTTTTCTATTTTTCCTTTGGCGATATCTATTACTATTATTTCTGTAATGTCTGCCACGTACAGGCGATTACCTACACGCGCCATTCCTTTGGGAGCGTTCAGGCCAGTGATCCAGGTAGTATCAATGATCTTTCCATTCATGTCCAGTTTGCCTACACCACCTTTACCATCGGCACCCCAGCCAGCTCCATCAATAAGCGATACATACAGGGTCTTCTCTTTAAAGTCAGGAAGTACAGATTCCGGGATCGCAATCACGGTGTCTGTCTGCCATATTTTCTCTAATGTTGGCTGCTGCGCCTGCACTGCAAAAGGTAAACAGGACAGTAATGAAAAAATAAAGGGTTTTGTATTCATGTTTGTTCGAGTATAAAGTTTTAAATCGTGAAACGTGAAAAGTCAAACGTTAAAATAGCAATGGCTAAATTGTTAGATGGATTTATAGTTATCGGCCACAACAATTAAGCAATACAACCATCAAGCCATCTTGCTATCTCTAACTTCATGTATTTCCATTTGCACATCTGCACATTTGCTAATTTGCATATTCTATCTCAAAAACATTACTCGTTGCCGGAGCGATCTTTCCTGCCGCAAGTTCCAGGCCAACTGTCATTAAATATTCACCGGTAAATACTTTGTCGTGTGCAGGATTAGCAGATGTAGTACCGGGATACAGGTTGATCTCTTTTACACGGTATTTCTTCTTCGGGTCCAGTCCCTGTAACAATACCGGGGCAAATTTTTCTTTATAGCGCATGTTCAGGATATAATTGAACAGGATCGCTTTGTTCTTTGCAGTGTCAACATACATTAATACGGCACGGTTTTCATCATAAGGAGAGATGAGCCTGTACAGATCACCAAGCCAGATGATATCACGAATGTTCTTATAAGTAGCAATAGCCTGTTTGCTGAACTGCAGTTCCTGTTCTGTAAAACTATTCACTTTAATATCATAGCCCATTTTATCCATCATGGCTACATCCGTTCTGAACTTCAATGATTGTTTGCCCCAGCTCGTTACGTGTGCTGCGATCGTATTAGCCGGAAAGAAATTAGAATAACCCCATTGAATAAATACCCTTTCCAGTCCGTCAGTATTATCACTGGGCCAGAACTCTGTAAAGTATTTCAGTGCACCGTAATCCGTACGACCTCCTCCTCCCGAACACAACATGATGGGCAGGTGAGGATATTTCGCACGCAGTCTTTCCATCACTTTATAAAAGCCGCGTGTGTATTCAATAAAAAGATGCGATTGCTTGTCTTTAAGATAAGGCGAATACTGGTTGGTCATAGCACGGTTACAATCCCATTTGATATAGGCGATACCGGGATCTTTTACCATCATATCATTTACAAGATTGAATACAAAGTCCTGTACAGCAGGATTGGTAAGATCAAGCACCAGTTGGTTACGTCCGTAGCTTTCAGGCCTGTTAGGCAGTTTTAAGATCCATTCAGGATGCTTCTCGTATAGTTCGCTTTTGGGGTTCACCATTTCGGGCTCCAGCCAGATGCCGAATTTGATACCTTTCTTTTCAGCTTCTTTCACTAAATAGCCTAAGCCGTTAGGAAGTTTGCGTTTGTCTTCCTGCCAGTCGCCTAAACCAGCTTTATCATTATCACGGGGATATTTATTACCGAACCAGCCGTCGTCCAGTAAAAACATATCGAGACCCAGTTTGGCTGCGCCATCAAACAGCTCTACCAGTTTAGGTTCGTCAAAGGCAGTATGTGTAGCTTCCCAGTTGTTTAATAAGGTAAGCCGGGGTTGCGTGCCATCCATTACGGCATAGTTTCTTGCCCAGCGATGGAGGTTACGGCTGGCTGTTCCTTTTCCTTCGGCAGAATAAGTAAAGATAAAAGCAGGCGTATTGAACGATTCATTGGGCTCCAGGTAATATTCACTGGCATAAGGATTAATGCCGGATATTACGCGCAATGCATCATGATTATCGGTCTCGAACAGGAAACGGAAATTACCGGTCCAGGCAAGTGTGCCTGCAATTACCTGCCCGCTGGTTTCCGTTGCTGGTTTATTCAATGCGAGGAAGAAAAAAGGCGACTGGTAAAAATTAGCACGAGAGCCGAGTTTACTGTCAATGATCTTGATACCACTGGTAAGCTGGCTTTCCTGCATATTCACTTCTTTGGCCCAATCACCATGAAACTGGGTGAGCCAGTAATTTGCCGCATCAGCATGCAGCAGTGAAGAAGCAAAATGAGTTAGCTGAACAGCTTTCTTCTCGCGGTGTTTAATTTCTGTCCAGGTTTTAATAATATCTTCCTGGTAGTAGGTAATAAAATGCAGGGTTACTTCTACAGGATATACAGGGTCTTTTAATACAATGTCAGTATTACTGATGTTATTATTAACGCGGGTGGTAGTATGAGAAACATATTGTAATTCCAGCGAAGGGTTACCATCATTATGGACCATTCTTATAGCTGGTTCAAACTGGTTGTCGGTACCGGCAGTAAGATAGGCTTCGCGACCACCCTTCATACGCAGGTACACAGATGTATCGGTTTGTTTTTCTCCAAAATATAGCTGGTAAAGATGTTGATTGCTTCCTGTACCATATACAAGAGTGGTATGTGCTGTGGCAATGACAACAGGGTTGTTGTTCTGAGCAGTAGCGGTGATAAACGAAGTAAGGATGACAAAAGCAATGCTGGCTCGTTTCATGAGTTTTGATGCGTGTGCGGTGATAAAATAAAAAGCCCGGGTTATTTATGGTATCCCGGGCTTATCGTAAAAAGTTAATTATGCCGCGATGAATTCCTTCTGGTAGTTGAGCGGACTTTTACCCGTTATCAGTTTAAAGTACTTATGAAAACTGGTAAAGTTGTTAAAGCCACTTTCGTAGCAGAGCTGTTTAATACTAAGATTATTTTCAATCAGCAGTTTGCAGGCATGTCCTACACGTATCTCTATGAGAAACTGTGAATAGGTTTTACGCGTGCGTGATTTGAAATAACGACAGAAGGAGTTGGGGCTGATATTAGCCACAGAGGCAATTTCTTCCAGTTGAATATTACGCTTGAAGTTCTTGAGGCTGTATTCATAGATCGCGTTGATGCGGTCTTTTTCGGCCTCCATCATGTCGTACTTAAATCCAATAGAAGAAAGCGTGGTGAGTTGTTTGCAATTGGCGATGGTAGTGAGGGCGTCCATCAGCAGAATGATACGTTGAGTACCATCAGCGTGCAAAAGTTCGTCGAGAATATCGGCCACATGCTGCCTTGTACTGCCGGTGATCTGTAAACCACGTTTTGCTTTGTCGAGCATGGTACGCAGGTTTACATTTTCGGGCAGTTGCAGAAACTGTGACCCCCAGAAATCCTCGCAGAAATGTGCCACGCGGATATCGGCAGACGCATCGTTAGTTTCTTCAAAATAGAGATCGTCAAATCTCCAGTAGTGAGGCAGGTTGGCTCCTACCATTACTACATCACCTGGCTTGAATCGTTGTATGCTGTCTCCAATGAACTGTGTTCCTTCCCCGTTCTTGAAATGTATCAATTCCACTTCGGGGTGGTAGTGCCAGCGATTGTTGATATATGGCAATATATCGTGTCGTACACTAAAGGAATGCCTTGGTTCCCTGGAGACCTTTAGCAATTGAGGTCTCATTAAGCTCTATTTACTTGAAAATGAGATTAAACTATAGTTTCAATGCCAATTTAGCTTATTTCTATATTGGTGAAATTATATTTTACGCATACGTTTCCGTAACAAATAAATGATAATCAATAATTTAATACGAAACGCCTGCCAAAAATCGTAAATCTGCCTAAAAAAACAATATTTCCTATGCCAATATTGTTGAATAATACGACAATTCTTGTCTACCGGCACATGCACATAAGTTCTTTATTTGTTGCCTGTTAGGTTTGTTTATTACCTCTGAAACCATTTATTGTCAGTGGTTTAGATTAATTTGGGGTGCTGGATGGCCGTTGAAATACATAAATGGGGAAATAAAGATCATTCAGCTAGATTAACATAACCCTTGTTTTTTTGATTGCTTATAAGATTAAATGCCATTATGAATAAAACACCCAGATACCTGTTGCCGATCATCCTGGTAACCTCCTTGTTTTTCTTATGGGGATTTGCCCATAACCTGAACCCCATCTTAATTCCGCATCTGAAAAAAGCCTGTCAGTTAAATGATATGGAATCAGCATTGATTGATTCTGCTTTTTTTATTGCCTATTTCGCGGTGGCCATCCCTGCAGGCTTGTTTATGAAGAAGAGAGGATACAAAGCAGGTATTTGTCTCGGGTTATTATTATTTGCAGTGGGTGCATTCTTATTTTACCCTGCTTCTGTTACAAGACAGTTCGGCTTTTTCCTCTTTGCACTGTTTGTAATTGCCAGCGGACTTACCTTTCTCGAAACGGCAGCCAACCCTTATATGAATTCATTGGGTGATCCTGCCAAAGCAACTACACGATTGAATTTTGCCCAGTCCTTCAACGGTCTTGCAGCAACGCTTGCACCATTGATCGGTGGTCATTTTATATTATCAGGCAAAACATTGTCGGCTGCTGAAAAAGCCGCGATGACGCCGGAGCAACTGAATGAATATCTTGCCAAAGAGGCAAGCGCTGTACAGATACCCTACATTGTTATAGGTGTTGTAGTGTTTTTGGTAGCAGTGATGATCTGGCGTACAGCATTACCTGAAATTGCGGACCCTGCTGACAGTGAGCATGCCGGCGCCAATCCGAAAGGCAGTATCTGGAAAGAGAAAAAATTAATGGCAGGTGTAATTGCCCAGTTCTTTTATGTAGGTGCACAGGTATGTGTGGGTAGCTTCTTCATCCGTTATGCAGGGAATGTTGCCGGGCTAAATGAGAAAGTAGCGGCTAACTACCTGTCTGGTGCCTTACTTGGGTTTATGCTTGGTCGTTTTATCGGCACCTTCCTGATGCGTTATATAGCGCCTGCAAGATTGTTGCTGATCTACAGTGTTATTAATGTTGCGTTGTTGCTGGTGGTGAGCTTATACGGAAGCATGCTGGGTATTTATGCACTGGTGGGCGTTCAGTTCTTTATGTCTATTATGTTCCCTACTATTTTCTCATTAGGTATTGATGGGCTGGGTAGCAGAACAAAAGAAGGCGCTTCATTGATCATTATGGCAATTGTGGGCGGCGCCATTTTACCACTGGTAATGGGCCGTGTTTCTGATATGTCTAATATCAGACTGGCTTATACTGTACCAATGGTATGTTTTGTGGTGATCTCCATATTTGCTGCGAGACAGAAGAGTTCAGTAGCAGCACCGGGAGAGAAGATTGCTCTTGCACACTAAGTAATGTGCAGATTGAAATACATGAAGACAGAAGGGGGGAGGTTACCGTGAATAAGTTAATACTGTTTTCGCGTTAAGCGTTCTGCGTTCAGCACGCTTAGGCTTTCCTGACCTTATGCTCGCTCAGCGATTAAAATAACGAACCATGCAACGATATTGTCTTGCCCTTGACCTCGTAGACGACCCTGTTCTGATACGGGAATATGAAGTATATCACCAGGCGGTATGGCCCGAAATACTGGCTTCCATTAAAGGTGCCGGTATTACCAATATGGGGATCTATCGCGCGGGAAACCGCTTATTTATGATCATGGAAGTAAATGATCAGTTCAGTTTTGAAAAGAAATCCGCAGCGGATGCAGCCAATGAAAAAGTACAGGAGTGGGAGCAACTGATGTGGAAATATCAGCAGGCTCTGCCTTTTGCAAAACCCGGAGAAAAATGGGTGCTGATGGATAAAATATTTCAATTGATATAATAAGAAGATGATATGACCGAAGTCCGAGAACCGTTTATAAAGATACATCCCGAAGATAATGTGCTGGTGGCGTTAAAAGATCTTCCCTCCGGTACCAAAGTGCAGACAGAACAGCATGCTTTTGTGTTGCAGCAGGATGTAAGTGCGAAGCATAAGTTTTTTGTAAATCCTATGAAAGCCGGCGATGAAGTAAAAATGTATGGCGTGCTGGTAGGCAAGGTGCAGAGTGATCTGAAACCTGGCACCCTGATGACCACCAGCAATACCAAACATGCAGCCGGTGCTTATGCATATCGCGGAAGCCATTACGATTGGAAAGCTCCTGATACATCAAAATTTACTGACAAAACATTCCTGGGTTATCATCGTAAAGATGGCCGGGTTGGTACAGCCAACTATTGGCTATTTGTCCCGATGGTATTTTGCGAGAACCGCAACCTGGATGTTATTAAAGAAGCCTTGTGGCAGGAATTCGGGTATGCTGTAACCGATAAGTACAAACAGTTTACACATACGCTGTTTGAAGCATACAAAGCCGGTGAAGATATTAATAGTATTGACCTGAATCCTGTATCGCACAATAACGACCGCTTTTTCAAAAATATAGATGGCATTAAATTCCTCGACCATACAGGTGGGTGCGGCGGTACGCGACAGGATGCATCAACATTAAGTGCATTACTTGCTTCCTATGCTGATCATCCCAATGTGGGTGGTGTTACCGTGTTGAGTCTTGGTTGCCAGCATTTGCAGGTGCAGGATTTTATGGAGCATCTGCAACAGCGCAATCCTTCATTTGACAAACCGCTGTATGTGTTTGAACAGCAGCAGATGAAAAGTGAAGAGCAACTGGTAACGGAAGCTATTCGTCGCACATTTAACGGTCTTGTGCACATCAACAAGGAAGAAAGAAAACCTGCGCCGCTCAGTGAACTGTGCATTGGTGTAAAGTGTGGCGGTAGTGATGGTTTCAGCGGGATCTCTGCAAACCCTGCTGTTGGCTATACTTCCGATCTGCTGGTGGCATTGGGTGGTAAAGTACTGCTGGCCGAGTTCCCCGAGTTGTGCGGAGCAGAACAGGAATTGATAGACCGCTGTACATCACAGGATGCAGCAGAAAAGTTTATCGACCTGATGCAGTCTTACAACCATCTTGCCGAACAGGTAGGTTCCGGTTTTCACATGAATCCTTCTCCCGGTAATATAAAAGATGGATTAATAACAGATGCTATCAAGTCCACCGGTGCGGCACGCAAAGGTGGAACTTCTCCGATTGTGTCTGTACTGGATTATACTGAGCCTGTAACTGCACCGGGTCTCAGCCTGGTATGCACACCCGGTAATGATGTGGAAGCCACAACCGGTAAAGCAGCCTCGGGTGCTACGCTGATCCTGTTCACAACAGGGCTGGGAACCCCTACGGGTAATCCTATCGCACCAACGATAAAGATTGCTACCAATACGGGGCTTGCCAATCGTATGCGCGATATTATTGATATAGATACCGGTGGAATTATTACCGGTGAAAAATCTATTGAGCAGATGGGAGAAGAAATTCTCGACTTTTGCATCAGGGCAGCCAGTGGTGAGATCATTCCCAAAGCCGTTCTGTTGGGACAGGATGATTTTATTCCCTGGAAGCGAGGGGTATCTTTGTAGTGTCGGATTTCGGGTTGGGGAAACCAGCTGCGAGTTTTGGGCAGACACAAGTCCGGAAGTCAGAAAGCCCGAAAGAAATGTCGAATGCAGAATGTTGAATATCGAATTTCGAAGGAAAGACCGGTCGGATGGTTGATAAGATGACAAGGAAGGTACGAAATAAGAAGTACGGATGGTTGAATGTATTTGCTCGCGGCTCGTAGCTCAAAGCTGGTAGCTTGCCCCTCACGACTGACGATTCACGATTTTACGTTTCACGATAAAAAGAGTTCTATGTTTAGATTAGATAATAAAGTAGCAGCAGTAACGGGCGGAGGCAGTGGTATAGGAAAAGCAGTATGTATTGTATTGGCAAAACAAGGTGCTGTAGTACATATTGTTGATGTATCTGAAGCAAATGCAAAAGCTACGCTGGATGAAATTACTGCGGCAGGAGGAAAAGGATTTGCACATGCCTGCGATGTAAGCAATCAGCAGCAGGTGCTGGAAATGTTCAAAGGAATTGGCAAAGTAGATGTACTGGTAAACAATGCCGGTATTGCACATGTAGGTAATGTTGAAAAAACATCGGAAGCTGATTTTCAGCGTGTGTTTGATGTGAACGTAAAAGGCGTTTACAACTGCTTACATGCAGTAGTGCCGATCATGAAACAACATGGTGGCGGATCTATTACCAATCTTGCTTCAATTGCAGCACATGTAGGCTTAACAGATCGTTTTGCTTACAGCATGAGCAAAGGTGCAGTACATGCGATTACTTTATCGGTAGCACGCGATTATATCCATGATAAGATCCGTTGCAACAGCATTTCTCCTGCACGTGTACATACGCCCTTTGTTGACGGGTTTATTGCCAAGAACTACCCGGGCAAAGAAAAAGAGATGTTTGAAAAGCTCTCAGCTTCCCAGCCTATTGGTCGTATGGGAACCACGGAAGAGATTGCACAACTCATCCTGTACTTATCTTCCGATGAGGCATCCTTCATCACGGGCAGTGATTATGCCATTGATGGTGGATTTATTACGTTAAATAATTAGTCAAGGGCGCTGCTGCTATACGGCTGTACACAGCTATAATGATTGACTGTTGTTGTATCTGTGTTAATCCGCATTGCCTGTGCCGATAAATAATAATTCGTATGAAGCTTATTCGTTTTGGCGCTGCCGGCCAGGAAAAACCAGGCATTATTCTGAATGATCAATGGTATGATGTTGCTGCATTGGGCGAAGATTATAACGAGGCCTTTTTTGAAACAGGCGGTTTAAAAAGACTGGAAGAGTTTGTAAAAAGCAACACAGGCAAATTACCTGCTGTAGCTGCCGGTACAAGACTGGGTTCACCAGTAGCACGTCCTTCAAAAATTGTTTGTATTGGTTTAAACTATGCAGACCATGCAAAGGAAACGGGTGCTGCATTGCCACCGGAGCCGGTAGTATTTATGAAAGCATCCAGTGCCCTGGTAGGTCCCAATGACAATATCGTGATCCCGAAAAATTCTAAGAAAACAGATTGGGAAGTAGAGCTCGCAGTAGTAATAGGCAAAAAAGCCTCTTATGTGGAAGAAGCAGATGCCCTGGATTATGTTGCTGGTTATTGCCTGCACAATGATGTTTCCGAACGTGAATTCCAGATAGAACGCAATGGTACCTGGGATAAAGGAAAAGGCTGCGATACGTTTGCGCCTGTTGGCCCTTTCCTGGCAACCAAAGATGAAATAGCTGATGTTGATAACCTGCGTTTATGGTTAACGGTAAACGGAAAGAAGATGCAGGATGGCAATACCTCCAACTTCATTTTCAAAGTCCCTTTCCTCATCCATTATGTAAGCCAGTTCATGAGCCTGTTGCCCGGTGATATCATTTCTACCGGAACACCTGCCGGTGTTGGTTTAGGCATGAATCCCCAGGTGTACCTGCAGGCCGGTGATGTAGTAGAGTTAGGCATTGATGGACTGGGAACATCCAGACAGCATGTGGTAGCTTATAGTAAATAGTTCAAAGACCCGATGGCTGGATTGTTAGATGGCTTAATTGTTTGAAATCAAGCCGGAAACATCAGTCATAACAATCAGACAATTCAACCATCAATCAATTTTTTATTGCTATGGATCTGCATTTAAAAGATAAGATCATCATTGTATCCGGTGGAGCAAAAGGCATCGGCGAAGGAATTGTGCGTGTGTTGGCTGCAGAAGGTGCCATACCGGTTATTATTGGCAGAAATGAAGCCGATAATAAAAAAGCTGCTGATGACATTATTGCGGGTGGTGGCAAAGCGGGTTATGTAACTGCGGAGTTATCAGAAGCTGCTGAATGCGCCAGGGCGGTACAGGAAGTATTAGATAAGTACAAGACCATTGATGGTGTGGTAAACAATGCCGGTGTCAATGATGGTGTAAGTCTTGAAAAAGGCAGTTATGAAGCATTTGTGGCCTCGCTGCATAAGAACCTGGTACATTACTACCTGTTGGTACATCATGCATTGCCTGCATTAAAGAGGTCAAAAGGTGCCGTGGTAAATATTGGTTCCAAAGTGGCAGATACTGGTCAGGGGGGCACTTCTGCCTATGCTGCATCCAATGGCGGACGTAATGCGCTTACACGCGAATGGGCAGTAGAATTGCTGCCTTATGGAATACGTGTAAATGCGGTGATCGTGGCAGAATGTTATACGCCTTTGTATGACAAGTGGATCAAAACGTTGCCTAATCCGGAAGAGAAGCTGAAGTCAATCACTTCAAAAATTCCTTTGGAACAGCGCATGACCACTGCCGAAGAGATTGCCAATGCGGTAGCCTTCCTGTTGTCAGACAGATCAAGCCACACCACAGGACAGTTGGTATATGTAGATGGGGGATACACGCACCTGGACAGAGCAATTTCTTAGTAATAAGTGATCAAAAAATAATAAATGATGTGCCGGCATTTTAAAATGTGCCGGCTTTTTTTATTATACCCTTACAAAAGGAATATACAAAAGAATAAAAGTGGTCACTATTTTAGATAGTATCAATGTCAGAAATTGCATCTGTTGATCAGAGTTGTGTTAGGTTCGGATGGAGTTAGTTATATAAAATATGTCTTGTATGTTTTTTATGAAAAATACAAATTGTACTAAGGCGTCGTACAATTGCGACGCCTTAGTATTTATCATATATCCGTAGATGTTAATAGTGAGTAATCTTCCATGTTATATTATACTTTTTTATCAGTCAGCATTCATCAACCGAATTTATATATAGATAAAAATGAAGATGATTCGATTATTAAAATTTTGAAAAAAGGACAATAATTTTTTTGCTGTAAAAAATAAAACATTCACTTTTGACATACCTCGTAAGATAGACAAGCCCTAAAGATTGATTGATGCACCGATGAAACCGAGAAACCCCTTGTCTGTATTACTTTTCAGTATCAAAAGGCGAAACAAGTTTGTGCAATTTTTTTGTGATTCGTTAGTGTAATTACATTATCGATGCATTGAATTTTTTGCAATGGCTGAATGTGTTGATTGCAGCAGGCAATCATCGCAGGATGGTTTTGTTCAATAATGTCTGTAGTAATGCAGGTATTGTTGTAGCAGATATTCTATGCCGTAAGACATGCATCTTTTTGCATGTTTGTAACTGCCTGTGAATACTATTCTTCAATCCGTACTCTGCTCCAATATTTATTGATGACACATCTCATTAAAGAGGTGTATGAGTTATTATTTAAAAGAAATTAATGCAAGTAAAAGTAACCAGTACATTACTGTTGCTATGCATGATCTATGCGCATGCCTCGGCGCAGGTGGTCAATGCAGTTAGTCCTGAAAAAGAAATTGATTCTTTGCCTGCAAAGGTCAATAGGCAGGTTAAGGAGAATATCAAGGAGAAGAAGCAACAGTTATTAAGCTCCGCTGATACATTGTGGAAAGGAACGCTGCGCCCTGCAGAAACTGAATTCCGGAAATTGCTGGGTGATATCAAGTCTCCTGCAACGGGACTTTTTGATAAGGTTAAACTATTTGATAAAGGAAAATTTGTTTCGGCTGGTAATGTAAAGGCCGATGTGTCCTATACCTATTTACGTGATACATCAGGGCAGGCATTGGGGATCTACAGGAATATGGAAGGTTCGCTTAATTATAACGCAGCTATTCAGGTGTCACTTGCGAGCATGCCTTTTGATTTTGCATTTTCAGGCACCAATGGAATTTACACAGGAAATTATCCATCGTTTGATAAGCTCACGAAATTCAATTTCGATCATAAGCAGTACCTCGAGAACATTAAGAAAAAAGTGATGGATAAAATTGATCCGAATGTCGTGGTAGCCTATACTATGAGCAGGATCAATGCGATTAAAGATTCATATGAGCAGCAATTAAAGGGTGAGTTGCAGCAAATTAATGAAGAGTTTTCTAAGCAATACCATTCATCTCTTTCTTTCCCTGCGGGCGTTACCGATCTTTCTAAAACAGATCTTGCTACACTTAAAGGTACTTTATTGTCGCAGGTTGGGGCAGATAAGTATCAGCAAAGTGCGCTACGATTACAGGAAGCATTAAAAAATGGTGATGTTGCTGATCTGGGAAAAGATTCCCTGCTGACTGCGGATATGGCTACTGTAAAAAAAATGGAAGTGTTGGAAAAAGCGTACCAGAAGATCGTTGGTTGGAAAGATAAATTCGAAAATAATAAGCTGGTAAAGGAATTAAAGAGTCATTTACCTTTTACCCCCGGTAACTATAAATCATTCCTTGATAATCCAGGTAATCTTCAGAAAATAGTTGGTGAGTATGCTAATCTGGGTCCGCTCCAACGCCTGTTTATGAATATGAACCAGTTAAAGCTGGGACAAAATGCAGTAAATAACAACGATTTTGACTTGAAAAATGTAATCAACTCAGGTATACAGGCAGAATTTAAAAACAAAACTGCCACAGTAGGATTTCTGTATGGAAAAAATCAGAATCCTAATAATTGGTTGCAGGGAGGTTTGTCTTCTGCGGTAACCAACGAGTACTCGAATGTAACTGGATTTAAGGTTGGAACTGGTTCAGGCAGCCCGATCGAACAATCTATTTCTGTAAACCTGTTTGAGTTCAAGAATTTTGATTTAACCGGCCATGACCCGGCTTTGCAAGCAGATTATTTTAGCATGCCTTTGAGACGAGACGCTACTATTTCATTGCATTCCGCTGCCAACTTTTCATCAAAGCACAAGCTGTCTGTAGATGTATCAAAATCAATTGGCTCTTATGTAAACAACATGACCTCAGACAGTAACGGTTATAAAACGAATGCTTATAGGAACGTGCTTAATAATAAAGGTCAGTCTAATTATGCTGCAATGGTAGAGTATGATGGGGAATTGCTGAATACAGCTGTGAGTGTGACCTTTAAAACGGTAGGCCTGGGGTATAATAATCCTGGAAATACATTGTTGCGTTCAGGTGAAACACAGGTGGGCATTGGTCTTGGGAAAAGTTTGCTGAAAAAGCAGTTACAGATCCGATACAATATCGATTATCGCAGACAGGTATTTGACCCGCTGAAGATCTATAAGTATATCTCCTGGAATAATAAAGTGCAACTAGGGTATAAGATAAGCAGGGGCTACCGTGTTGGTCTAACATATCAGCGCAGTGATTTCCAGTCAAAGCTATTTGCTGACGGAAACTCTTCCGGTGTTAATGAAAGGTTACAGGTGGATGGAAGTTATGTTTACAGAATTGCAGGAAAAAAAGTTAACAGCAATGCTTCTATAAGCCGCCAGCACCTGGTGGTACCTTCTCTTGTTGGACAAAATTATACCAGCAACTCCCTGATGCTGATGCATTCTGCTGTAACTGTGCTACATAAGAACCCTTTGTCATTGTTGGTGTTAATGAATGTGTCTGATAATAAGGATTACCTGTTTAATACTTCTATGTTCACCGCTGAAACCGGATATTCATATGCTCTTACAACAAATGTGAGACTTAGCAATAGTATTGGCTATTATTCAAATAGTGGTTGGAATAAGCAGGTGGGCATCAGGCAGCAGGTAAGCACCACACTATTTCAAAAATTGAGCATGGATGTGGATGTGTCCTATAAAAAAGCCGTAGAAATGATAAGACCTGAATTGGCAAATCAATTATTTATTACAGCAGGAATGCATTACAGTTTTTAAACAGCACCCGATGAAGAAGAAAATAATAGTCGTTTTATCATCTATATTACTTATTGCTCAATTGGTAATGGCACAATTTACCTTTTCATTTGTGCCTGATGTGTATGGGCGTACAGTGGATGGATTGAGTGTTTTTCAGGTTATTAATGCTACAGGAAAAACTATAAGTGGACAGGTGCTGATCACTGTAAAAGAAGCCACTAAGAAAATCCCTGTAGTTACTATCAGAACTGCGGCAACTACATTTGTAACCGGGACCAGTAGTTTTCCAAAGAATATTTTTGCTGGCAGCCAGTTTATGTTTTCTGGTAATAGCTATGGAAGTATTGCCAGCCAGACAAGAAACTTCCCTCCCGGTCAATATGTATTTTGCTATGCATTACTGAATAGTGATAAAACCTCCCAGGATGATTTTGAGAATTGTTTCGATGCTGAAATTTCCCCCCTTGTTCCTTTAACGCTTATCAGTCCGGGAGATCGAGATAAGATTTGTCAGAAACGACCTCCATTAAGTTGGCAGCCACCTATCCCATTCAATGCCTCGATGCGTTTTCGTCTTTTACTGACAGAAAAGAAGGCTGGGGAGTCTGTAGAGAATTTGTTAGTGAATAGCCCTTTGATTTTATTAGACAATATAACTTCTACGACTATTAGTTATCCTTCTAATTATCCTGATTTGCAGGAAGGAAAAACTTATTGCTGGCAGGTAATTGCTTACCAACAGGGTGTTGTTATGTCCCGCTCTGAGATATGGGAATTTACTGTTCAGTGTACCGAGCCATCTAAACCAGCGCCTTTTGATAGTTACCGGGAGCTGAAATCATTGGTAAATGGTAATTATTATATAGCTAACCGGATACTGAAATTTTCTTTCCAGAATCCCTACAATGTAAAGAAACTGATTTACGAAATACGTGATCTGTCTAATGGAATGAAGAAGATCAAAGATTTGCCAGAGGTGGCAATAGTACCGGGTTTGAATAAGATTGATATAGATCTAGTCGACCTGGGATTAAATCCGGGCGGACATTATATACTGAAAGTGTATCCTTTTAACGAGCAGCCGGTAGAAGTAAGATTTGTATACCAGGATAATGAAACGACTAACTAGTATGATCAGAAAGAGATTAATGTATTGTATGGCAATGCAGGCCATAATAGCAGGAGCGCTTACAGGGTGCGATAGCAGCTCTGGTGCACATCATAAACAGCATGCTGTAGAAATTTCAATGAATGGAAGCCTGTTATATGCAGATAGAATAAATAATGGACAGGTAATGACTAAAGGAACCGATAATAATCATTTTGTTTCTTTTCGGATAGGTTTTAAAGATAGCGTACAGGTGGATAAGAAATTTGAGAAAGAACGTGGCGTTTATTTTGATTTTAATATGGGCAACGACTGGAAAGCCCTTATAAATGGCGATTCTGTAGCGCCTGTTTTCTATCATCCTATGCCCGGACTGAATAATATGGAAAAACAAGGAATGCTTGTATTTGAGGTTCCGGAAGGGCTTCATCCGGATACACTTGTGTACAACGATTCTTTCGGTCAGTGGAACAAACAAATTATAGTATTCAACGGCAACTCAAAATAATAAGTCAGGATGCGTAAACGGACTAAAAAAATAACAGCCTGGTTTTTTCTGATAAACTTCTCTTTCCAGACACTATATCCTGGTGCGGCATATGCGCTTACTTCCGGCCCTGCTCAACCGGAAATGCAAAAGTTCGAGACTGCAGGTGTAAGTGATATGGTAGACCTGTTCAGTGGAAATTTCAAACAGAATATCCCATTGGTAGATGTAGGTGGTTACCCGGTAAATCTTTCCTATCAATCCGAATCCGGTATCGAAGACGAGGCTAGCTGGGTAGGTGTGGGCTGGAGTCTTAATCCTGGTTCTATAAACCGTTCAATGCGTGGTTGGCCAGATGAGTTTAAAGGGACTGAGGATGTGGTGATGAAAGAATATAGCAGGAAGAAGTTTCAAAAAATAGGGGGGCAGATCGTAATCAAACCATCTCTGCTCGCGTGGGAGTTTGGATCAGCCAGTCTGAAACTGAACGTATACAAGGATAATTATTATGGTATGGGCGCTTCGTTGGGAACCAGTCTTAACGTGCATACTTCTTCTAACAATTCTACAATGCTGACTGCCGGTATAGGAGTCGAAACAGATTCGAGAGATGGAGTGTCTATTAATCCTTATTTATCAGTTTCCAAATCTTATGATGATATATATGCTAATAACAGCGGTAGTTTAACCGGTGGGTTCACTTACAATACACGCGCGGGGCTAAAACAGGTAGACCTGGGGCTTTCCTTTTCAAGTGTTAATAAGTGGGTTGATGCAGAAAACCAGGCAGATCTTTCTGCTACAAAGTATTTTGGGCAATCGCATAATCCTACAACAACAGTAGATGGGACTAACCAGAGTTACACATTTAGTTTTGACGCTGGTGCCAGTATATTCGGCGGTTATTTTGGATTAGGAGGTGCCGGTTATTTATATGAGCAGGATGTAAAAAATTATTATAATCCTATACCTGCTTATGGATATATCAATTACCTGGAAGGCCGGAAGAACCCAGATGCACAGGTAGATTTCAATCGTGAAAAGGATGGTGTATTTATTAGCAGCACGCCTGCTATTCCTGTACCTGTAGCAACACCAGATCTGTTTATGGCAACCAGCCAGGGGGGCTCTCAGCAGTTTCGCCCTTATTTCAGTGGCAATTACACTGTTTTTGATAGAAAGAATACCAATTTTACTTTAAATGCCAAAGCTGGCATTACTATAGGTGGCGGTAATACCAATAAGGCAGGCGCAAGGCTTGATCTTACAGTGGGAGATGCGGTTACACAAAAGTGGGTCACAAATAACCATTATCTGGATAAAGCAGAAGCTGGTTTTAGTAACACCTCAAATCCTTCGGAAGAAGCCGTTTATATTAAGCAGTCAGGAGAACTTACGCGTAGTGACAACTCATATTTAAACATTATCGGAGGAAGTGCTCCTCAGAAAGTAGCGCTTTCTGCTAATTTCAACAGGGCAAAAACAGAACCTGCAGCTGTTGAAATAAAAAAAAGTACGGAACAAAGGGAAACTCGTACTTCTTCTATCAGAATGTTGTCAGCAGTAGAAGCTACTAAGTATGGATTAGATAAGGAAGTTACAAGTTATGGATCTAACAATTGGCCTAGTTGGTCTTCCCGGCGTTTTGACCTTAAAGGCCCGCTGCTTCATCCTGTTCGAAAGGGGCATCATATCTCTGAAGTAACTGTGACAGACAATGAAGGAAAAAGAATGGTGTATGGAATTCCCGTATACAATTTCACGCAAAGGGAAGTAAACTTTTCTGTAGGTACCCCTGAAAATCTTTCAGAAGCGAGGCGAACAGGTTTAATGCAGTATGGTACAGGGGATAATTCAAGGGGGAATAAAAAGGGGCGCGATTGGTTGTTTACTAAAGAAACCTTGCCTGCTTATCCAACCTCATTTCTGTTAACAGGAATGTTGTCTCCGGATTATGTAGATGTAAAAGGCGACGGTATTACTGATGATGATATGGGTACAGCTGTAAGGTTTAACTATACCCGGTTGAATAATAACTACCAATGGAGAGCCCCCTATGCAGCTAATACTGCTAATTATAACGAAGGATTTTTAAGTGATACGAAAGACGATAAAGCCAGTTATGTGTATGGTGAAAAAGAAAGCTGGTACCTGGAGGCGATAGAGAGTAAAACAATGATTGCTTTTTTTAGAACCTCCAATCGTGAAGATGCTCTTGGTGTTAATGGCGAGAATGGTGGTAAGAATACCGGCACCAGGTTGAAAAAATTGGATCGTATTGAGTTGTATTCAAAAGCTGAGTGGGTTAAAGACTCAACAAATGCAATACCAATAAAGGTTGTACATTTTGAATATGACTATTCTCTATATGGTGACGATGTAGATGGCATGCCTAATAATGCAGGGAATCTTGTTGATATATATGGTAATCCTGTAGAAATAGGAAGTCCATTCAATGTAAATGCCAAAAAGGGTAAGCTTACGCTTAAGAAAGTATACTTTACTTTTGGAACCAGTACACGTGGACAATCGAACCCCTATGAGTTTGAGTATGATACAAGGCTTATTCGGGATGGATTAGCGAATATGCCGGCTATCCCCGCTGGTATAGTAGAAAATACTGATAAGTACGAGACTCGTCAGCAGGATCGCTGGGGCACGTTCAAACAAAGCTGGTACAATCGTCCTTTGGATGCAGTTAATAGAACGTTTACGAATTCCGAATTTCCTTACACATTACAAAGTAATGATAATACAGCATTTGACGAACGGGCGCTCAATAACCGTTTTGTTTCCAAATGGCAACTGAATAAAATAACAACTCCTTCTGGTGCTGTCATTAATATAGAATATGAAACAGATGATTATGCCTATGTGCAGAACCGGCGGGCAATGCAGATGTGTTTTATTAAAGGAGTTGGCGATGTATTAGGGCAATCGAATGAAGGAATGATCAATGCCGGTGGATTTACTATAGAATTGCCGCAGGCTATAACCGGCGATAGCGAACAGAAAAGGAACAAACTAAAGCAGCTATATCTTACTGACGAGAATGGCCGGATATTGGATAATATCTTTTTTAAGGTATTAACCCGCATTGATAACAGCCATTACGAATATGTATATGGCTATGCAGAATTATTGCCTGATACAGAAAGCCCTTCCAGGTACACGGTATCTGAAGACGGAAAATCAGCTTTTATACCATTAAAAAAGGTTGACGCATATAATCCTGTATCAAGAGCTGCCTGGCAGATGTTGAAGTCCGATCTTCCCCAGTTTGCCTATGATGCATATGACAACTCTGATGCCCGTGATTTTAGTGACAATTTCCAGGCAACGCTTAAGTCAATAGTAGCAAGTATTAAAAACCTGCGTGAAATAGTACAGCCCTTTGAGCAAACGGCCAGTTCTAAAAAATATGCAAATAAAATAGATCTTTCTAAAAGCATGGTAAGGCTTTGTAACCCCGATGGTCATAAGATGGGAGGGGGAAGCAGGGTGCGTACTATTACCATTAATGACCAGTGGAATGAAATGTCTGGCGGAGCTCCTGGTGCTAAATATGGACAGCGTTACGATTATGTTACGAAAGATGTGAACGGTAATACTATTTCATCGGGTGTGGCTTCTTATGAACCCCAGATTGGTAACGAAGAGAACCCCTTTCATGAACCGGTGCCCTACACAGAAAAAGTACATTGGAGTGCAGATAAATACCACTACATGGAAAAGCCTTTCTGTGAGTCCTATTTCCCCGCACCATCGGTTGGATATAGTAAGATTACTGTTACCAGCTTTGGAAGTGATTATGATGGTGGGGAGCTTGCCAACAAACGCACGGGATATACAGAGAACGAGTTTTATACTGCAAAAGATTTTCCCACACTGGTAAACTATACCAATCTTACCAATAAGCAATACGAGAATAGCATTATTATGAAGCTGTTTGCATCTACATCAGTACAGCGTGTGGCTACCTCGCAGGGGTTTGTGGTAGAACTGAATGATATGCATGGGAAACCTAAGTCTGTAGCAGTTTTTGATAAAGGTAGCAGTAAACTATCTTCTACAGAATATTTTTATAATGTAAAAGATCAGGGAGCAACTGAAAAAGAGTTGGATAATGACGTTGATGTATTGCAGAATACCGCAACTGTTAAAGGCGCTGTTGTAAAAACAACAATAGCTACGGATGTGGATTTTACAACAGATGTGCGGGAAAGCGCTAACGAAAGTATAGGTGGCAGTATAGCGGGATACCAGGGGGGTATGATCATACCATTGGCATTTGTCACCATTTATATACCATACATCAGCCTGATCCCTAATGCAAGTATCATGGTAGATACCTATAATTCTGTTTCTTCAGTAAAGGTCATCAACAGGTATGGTATTCTGAAAAAAACTGTTACTGTTCAAAATGGCTCATCCATTAGTGCCGAAAATATTTTGTGGGATGGTGAAACTGGCCAGGTACTATTGACCAAAACTCAGAACGAGTTCAATGATTATACCTATGCGTTTAATTATCCGGCTCACATGGTTGAGCAGTATGCGGGAATGAGCGGAGCCTATCTAAACGAAGGAAATGTATTTCTTGATTTTGAGACAAACGAAAATGGAAAGATCCTTAACTCTCTGTACGAGAATTATCTTTTTCCCGGGGATGAATTGGGATATGTTTTTCCTGCTGATGAACTGATATCTGTAGCATTGGCAAAAAAAGGATGGATCGTAAAAAGCCCGAAAGATTACAGCCTTCGTTTTGTAGATGCTGCTGGTAATTTCATTAAAACAAAAGGCAGATACGTAACGATCCGGTCCGGTCACCGCAATCATATAGGAACAAGCATAGGTAGTATTGTTACAATGGTAAATCCTATCGCAACCGGAGTATTGAAACTGGATGTTAATAGCAGGGTATTGGATGCCAAAGCCGCAGTGTACAAAGATGAATGGGGAGCACCTGTACCACCTAAATATGACCATTCTGAGCATTGTATTAAAGTCTACCCATACAATCAGCCCAAGCCAAAAACAAATTTTATGGTATGGAGCAACAACGATTATGATTGTATGAAGTCATTTGGAGGTACTCAGGATGGCACAACTTACGGCCGTGGCTTTTTGTCCTTTGGTCCGCTGTATAATTTTACTATACCGGCAGGTGCCATTATCCAGTCTGCAAAGCTATCCCTGTATGCAGATATTTCCAATGTGTCATCGCCTATGCCGGTATTACCAATGACACCAGGAAGCAATGCTGCTTATTTGAACAGGATACTTGAATTTCCAGATTGTACTGTTGGTGTTACATGGGCAAGCCAACCTGCCATTACAACTGATCACCAGGTGTTGCTTCCTGCAAGTACAGGTTCTACGCAGAACTACACAGATATCGATATCACATCAATGTTCCAGGATTGGTATAATGGGGGAAGTGTTACAGTTAATGAATTCGGGCTTCGTATAAAATTGGCTGACGAGGGGACATCCTCACCGTCTACAAAGCGCATGCTTTTCTATAGTGGAGGGTATACTGCGCAGGAATCTCAAACCCCCATGCTCGAAATATGTTACCAGATGAATGAAGACTGTACTGACCCGGTAAACAAAATGATCAATCCCTATACGCAGGGTGTTTTGGGGAACTGGCGTCCAGAAGCCAGTTGGGTGTATACCACGGCACGCGAGCAAAAACCTGGTATTACTAACCAGAATGGAGGAACAAATATTCGTGAATCAGGGTATTATAGCCAGTTTGAGCCATTCTGGGTGTTAAATCCCTATACAGGCAACCTGGCAAGCAGTTTTTATTTTGCTGATCCCAAAACGTCAGCAGATCGGTGGATGTGGAGTGGCCGGTCTGTGCATTATGATCTGAAAGGCAACCCTGTTGAATCTGTTGACCCATTGTATAGAGAGGTTGGAGAAGGTGCCGCTAAACATACTGTATATCGCTATTCTTCGGCTTTATTCGGATACAGGGAATCTGTTGCAACAGCGGTAGCAACTAATGCCCGTCGTAATGAAATTGCCTTTGACGGATTCGAAGACTATTATTTCTCACTGGGAGCAAATGATCAGTGCCCTGTTTTGCGGCATTTTGACTGGGGAATAGTCAGGCAACCATCCAGCGTACAGGATACCTGGTGTAGCCCCGCAGGTTGCGTAGATGAAACTAAAGCCCATAGCGGTAGATATAGTTACAAGTTAAATGGCACTACTACTGTTACCAAAAGCGCAGGTAATGATGCTCCGCCTGCTTCCTTACTGGGATATGATGATGTGGGTCGGGTTGTATTATTGGCAAACGAACAATCGAAAGGCTTTGGTCCTATCGTCGGAAAAAAATACCTGTTAAGCATGTGGGTAAATGATAATACACCGGCTTCCAATAAAGTTACCGGGTTACAGGTGAACATCAACGGACAATCACGCGACCTTTCGAATATAGTAGTACCCGTAGTAGAAGGATGGAAGAGGCTTGACCTCACATTTGATGCAGGCAGTACATTTTCGCTGCAGCTGACAGGGTCAAATATCTATATAGATGACGTTCGTATCCTTCCTTATGATGGTCAGCTGGCTTCCTACGTGTATGATGATAAAACAATGCGCCTGGTAGCTCAGTTAGATGAAAACAATTTTGCTACTTTTTATGAGTATGATGACGAAGGAACGCCTGTGCGTGTAAAGAAAGAAACTGAACGGGGCATTATGACCCTAAAAGAAAATCGCCAGTCATTCAAAAAAAGAAATTAAAGAACCTGGTTTTAAAATAATAGCAACTGATCTAGTATGATAATGAATAATAAAAAGACCTGGTTATTTACTGCGGTATTGCTGGTAGCAGCAACAGGTGTGAGTTTAGCTATAGCAGGTAACAGGTTACATTGGTTCAATGGAACAACGCCTGTGGCTGGTCCGGATAAAGAGGTGGCAGAGGATGGCAGAGAGGAATATAAAAAACTTTATACACGATACACCACTGATAAGGACTCGCTGGCTATGGAAGGAATAATAACATTGTATGACGGAGAAGATGCAAAGGCTGCCAGGGAAGAGCAACCTTTCCGCTTCTGTCGGAAGGATGGTAAAATGTATACACAACTCGGCTACGTGCATACATTTTATAACGGCGAATTACTGGTGCAACTGGACACAGTGAGTCGCAGGATAATTATTTCAAAAACAGATAAGAAAACCGTAAAGAAAGCTACGCAACAGCAATCGCTCGATTTCATGTTTGCTGATACCTCCAATTTTAAACTCAGCAGCCTGGTGAGTGGCAACGGCGTAGAACGTACACTGACTTTCACAAGTGACTTTAACCCTGAAGTAAAAGAATGCAGGATTACCTATACTCCCGGTACTTATACCATGAAAAAAGCAGATATACAGTGGTGGAAAGAGGGGGCAATAAGAGATACCAGTGCGGTGACCAGTGTATGGATCACCCATATTGAGTATAAATCATGGTTAGTCAGGAATATTGATATAGATGCGATGATCGCTGCTATTGTGAGTGTTAAGAAAAAAGAAGTGGTGTTGCAGCCTGCCTATTCAGATTACCAGTTATATAAAACCTTTTAAGCCTGAACCGCAAGTATTTTCTATGATGATTTCAAGCGCCATCAAAAAAGCATTACTGGTCCTGGTAATGGTTTGCTCCTCTGCTGTTGCCGCAATGGCGGCAAGCGAATCTTATATTCAGACGCTCACTGGTAAGATAAAAAAGGGAGATTCCTGTACAGTTATTGATGACAAATTCCTGAACATGCCGTTGATTGACTGGAACCAGGTGCGCAACCTTTCCGTCAATAATATTGTAACTTTTGAATTAAGATTTGATACATCTATTTTTTATGCCAGCAGATCTTTCACCTGCTCGTTGAATGTCTCTATCAAATATTTCACCAGCAGGGATCAGCAAACGCCGGAAGAGATTAATAATGTAGACCTGATTGTAAAATATGATACTGCCAAAGGCGCTGCCTACGCCGCTTATGCTACGTATAAATTCAAGAATGCATTTAAGGTAATTGTAGTTGTAAATTCTATTACTTCTCCGGAATGGGGTAGTAACATACCAGCTGTATTCAGGTTAAAGAACCAGGTGCTGGTAGAGCGCAAATATCCTTTTAATACAGAGGTAGATGGCGGCATGCATCTTAACCTGCAGGGAGGAACATCTTCAGGACAGGCGGCAGCACGGCTTTCGGTAAATACTGCAGTATCTACTGCTGCCAATGGAGAACACCTGGACATTAACTGGAATTCAGCAGATTTTCCAGGAGCTGAAGAATATGACCTTGAATGGACTTATATCGATAGCAAAAGCAAACGTGGTCTTGATGTTCTGCTCAATTACAGGGCTGGATCAGCGTTTGACATACCGGATGCAATTGCAGAGCAGTGGATGCGCAATGATAATACACGGGTAACGGTTAAAGGTACCTCCTATTCCATCAACCTGCCTTACACCGATGGTTATATATTGGTGAGGGTACGTGGTGTTTCTTATGATGATAATCTGAGGATAACGACTAACTGGATCTATCGTAATGATGATGATCAGACTGCCTGTGTAGAGATCGGTTCTCATGAGGAAGGCCTGAACTGGCAATACACCGCTTCTTTTACAGAAGAAGGTAAGCGAAAAGAAGTGATCAGCTATTTTGATGCCACTTTACGCAGCCGGCAGGGGGTTACACTCAGCAATAGCGATCTTACCTGGGATGATAATGATGATGACAAGCAACCGACCAGTATTGTTCAGGAAACCATTTACGACAAAATGGGACGTCCTGCGATTAATGTATTACCCGCTCCTGTCAATAAAAATACACTCCATTATTTCCCTGCTTTTAACAGGAATACAGCAGGTGATGCATATAGCCACAACGATATTGCGTTGGATGCCGGGGGAACAAATAACTGTTTTATTGGTGCCTATCCTATGGCTAACACCTCAGGAGCAGCCCAGTATTATTCGGCTAATAACAAATTCATCCAGGCTTCCAGCAATAATAAGAATGATTTTTACTTCACTAAATATGTACCCGACGCAGGTGGCTATCCTTATTCGCTTACTGAGTATACGCCCGATAATACAGGCCGTATAAGAAGACAGGGTGGGGTAGGTCCGGAGTTCCAGATAGGTAAAGCGAATGACTTTCAGACCAATACCAAGCATGAAACTACCTATTATTATGGTAAACCCGGGCAAAAGGAACTGGACCGTTTATTTGGCTCTGAGGTAGGCGATGCTTCACATTATCTTAAAAATGTAGTAATTGACGCCAACGGTCAGGCCAGTGTAAGCTATATTGATGCCAATGGTAAAACCATTGCAACTGCTCTGGCCGGATTATCACCTGATAACCTGCAGGGACTTCCTTCTTCTGGTAATGTTGCAAAAACTACTTTTAATCAGTCTTTAATCAAACAGACTGATTTTATTTCCAATGCGGGCAGTCTCCTTACGCAGTCATCTGCTACTTTTTTAGCAACTACTGAGAATGTAAATTACCAGTTACACTATAGTGTAAACCCTGCGGTATTGACTACCTCCCCACTGCAGAGTGCACAGTTTTGCAGCAATTGTTCGTACGAAATGCTGGTAGAAGTAAAGAATGATTGTGGTGAGTTAGTCGCTTCTTCAACAAGTACTGCTTTTACTGTAAATGATGCCTCCTGCAATGAAAAAAATCCGGTGACCGGAACAATTACAGTACCTATCGCAAGAAGAGGGGAGTATAATGTATTGTATACGCTTCGGTTGAGTCAGTCTGTTATTAATTACCAGGAAGATTATTATATAAGCCATAATACTGATCTTAAGCAGTTATGGCAGTTTTTTAAAGAAGAGTTGGATCAACTTGATCTTTCCGGCTGTTACAGTACCTGTGAAGAATGTAAATTGTTAGGAAGTACTTCAGATGATTTCCGGGCGCGAATAATAGCATTGCTGGGCGAATCAAAGTTTAATAACATATTACAGAATACAAGTTTCAGTGGGCAATTTGAAATATGGATTACAGATACATGGACGGCCCTGAAAGCCAAATGTGCTACTATATCCTGTAATGCTACTTCTGCTTGTGATGACTACCTGCTGATCATGAAAGAGGATGTAAAGCCGGGTGGACAATATGCCTTATACAATGCAACTGAAGCGGAAAATGAAGAGGATGTTGTATACACTTTAGTAGAGGATAATATTAACGTACTGCGGTTTTATAATCTGAATCAGGCCGGTAACGAAGAAATTTACAATTTCAGCTATACCGATGAGAATGGTGCTACAGTCTTTATCAGGAACCTGTCATTGAAGGCATTCATCAAAGCCTATCAGTTGCACCCTGAATGGGCCGATATGTTTGTTAAAAAACATATTGAATATTGTAGTTACCTGTGGTGTAAAGACCAGAGCTATACACCTTCAGTCAATAATAATGAAGCCAGTTATACTTTCGACAAAACGTTGCGGGAAAATGTGACCACCGGGGAAGATGCCGTAAACCTCGGTTACATGAACAGTTCGGACCCTGATGCATTATTGAATGCTGATCCCTTCTTTAATGGTGGCCGTGGAACAGGGGCTATGAAAACCAGCATGCACAATGATTTGGCCAACTTCTCAACTGTAATGGGCTTTAACATGCAGGATGCTTCCGGAAACCCCATGGCAGTTAAGAATATCATCCAGTTAATACAATGGATGTTGTATTGCAAGCCAGACAACGCAGGTGCAACTGCCACAGATTTTGTCAATAGTTGGAATTGTACTGTTTCTGAAGGTTGTCGTTCATTGGGTCGTGAGTGGGAATTGTATCGTAATTATTACCTGCAGCAAAAGGTAAAGTATATGCAGCAGGCCAAAGCAGCTTCCAATCCGGAATGTGTGAACTGTTTTGTAGGCAGGGATGTGCTGGCGCAGGGAGAATGCGAGCCCGTTCTTCCAGGTGATTATAAGAGTGTTATAGAGCCAGCGAATTCTGTTGATCCCGCAAAGGCTTATATAGTTTATATAGATGGATCGGTGCCGTTTCCGGCAGGTATGAGGGCCTTTTATAAAATTACTTACACAACAGGTTCACCGGTTTATGGTAATAAAGAGCTTTCGCAGGGCAGTGAGAGGCTGGAGCTTACACTGGATCAGAACAGAGCTCTTAGTAGCGTTACAATAGATAGTGTTGTATGTACAAAATCAACTCCCGTTCAGAATTGTAGTGCTGCTGGAACTTCTTGTCCGGGAACAGAAGCATTTAATTTTAGTTATGTTGATCTGCCCACATACAATATGCCTGATTATTATCAATTGCTAAGAAGAGAGGTGTATTATGTGCATACAAGCGGAGCGGTTACAAACGCCGTCACTATTACAGCAGAAAGGAGGCAGGAGAGTACTTTTGGTGGAGTAACTTATACATATCCGACATTTACGATCCCAGCCGGACAAGATAGAGTTTACATTGGTGATGAATATGAAGATTGGGATGATGCTAATGCGAATGGAGTAATGGAAGTTGGCGAAATACAGAGCCTTTCTTTTATAGTATTGGGAACTACCTGTACGTCAGGTTACCCCTCAACCTGTACTGCTAACCCGCTATATACCTATTACCGTTTCAAAAACAGGGTATTTAATGAGTATGTAGATGTTAGTTCGTACAATGCCTGCTCGGCAGCCAATACATCTGCAGTGGCATTGTCTGAAGCAGAAACCAATGCCCGTGCCCTGGCAGTGTACAAGCAGCAGGCAATAGAAAATCTTGATGCGTTAAAAGAAGCATGGAAAGAAACATTAAATACGGCGAGACAGGAAGAAGCCGTATTCAGTGCAATTACAGCGGGGCAGGTAAATGACCTGGCAGATGGATTGTACAAAGTAGCAAAAGCCAATATTGATCTTGCTACCACAACAGATGCTGTTCGTGCAGCCAGTACTTTGCCTGTCGGTAACACGGTACCTGTATATGCAACCGGTAATCCAACGCCGGTTAATTGTAACTCTTTTAGTGAAGTATTTACTTTCTTAATTGGCAATACGCTCATGAGTAGTGGCTTTAACCAGTACCTGCTCGAACAACCCTATCCTTATGATAAAAAACAAGTAGAAGTTAATCCTTCTTCCGGTGAGTTGAGTACAACCATTTGTACTAATATGTACTATTTCTACTCGCGCTGGACGTCTGCGGTATTGACAGGAGCTTTTGTCGGCGATTTTTACACGTATCTCAAACGAGAGCTGGGTGATGATTTTATGCTGACTTCTACCCAGCTAGACGATCTGAGAGTTCGTTGCAATACATCCTGTCATTATCTGAAAGACCCGGTCCCCTTACCGGCGGCTTTTGCCACGCCCTGGCCAAGCTTTGTAAGCTGCACTACAGTGGGTAACCTGGCCGGCCAGTTCCAGGCAGCCTATCCGTCTGTACCACAGGAAAGTAAATTGTACAGGATCTTATTTACCAATTACCTTAATCACAACCTGGGTTATTCGTTGTCTTATGGTGAATATCTTGCCTTCACTGATAAATGTACTGTAGATAACCAGGCTCTGTTATATCAGAAACCAGCCTCCCCATTGGTAATGTATGATAAATTCAGTTGTGTTGCTGATCAATTGAAAGGTGCTTATGAGCGTGCTGGCATGGAGTACGACCGCTATATTGTTATTGAGCGTAAAAAGTTCAGAAATAATTATATTTCTAAATGCCTATCCGCAGGTGGTGCGGCTTCTGTAGAAGGTGATCAATACGAGTATCATTATACGCTGTATTATTATGACCAGAGTGGTAATCTGGTAAAAACTATCCCGCCGGAGGGGGTACGTTTTCTTAATGAAGATGAGCTGGCGCAACTGGACCAGTTCCGCAATAATACTGCTATTGTTTGTGATGGAACGGGTATCCCAACTACTGAAGATAAAACAGGAACCTTTAATGGCTTCAGTACGGCTTTACAGAACACAACAGGTCAGTCAGCTGAAATGTGGCTGTATAGCAACAACGGTGTACGCCAGGTACGAATAATAACACCTGACAATAAGTATTTTTACCAGGTAGCCATTGCCAATAATAAACTCTGGGCCGAACTGTATTCGTTGAATCCTGTGACTGGTAGCTCTGGCAATGAAATTGAAATTACACTTACCAATCATGCTGTAGCAGATATTAGTAATATCCCATTACATGCCTGGTCGCATGTAGTAGTGCAGGCAAACAGTTTTGTAGCAGGTACCTGGGACCTGTACCTGGATGGACAGAAACTAACTTTATTGAGTGGTACCAATGCTCCGCCCTATCCTTATGAATGGGAAATAACAAGTGGCTATACCCTGCCTGCAGAGGAACTGGCCCAGTTAAAACACTTCAGGATTTACAATCGTCTTACTACAGATGCAGAAGTATACGCCAATTACCAGAACAGTTGTTTATCGCCGGTAGGTGCACTGGCTGTACAAAGTATACCCCTAGTGGTATGGGGCCGCTTTAATATACCGGCACCGGGCAGCGAAACTACCACCGGTAGCGGCAGTACTACAGAATACAATAGCAGGTTCATTGTACCTAAACATGGGTTGCCTACCAATTACGCCTACAACAGTCAGAACCAGGTAATTAAGCAATCATCTCCTGACGGAGGGACTTCTGAATTCTGGTATGACCGCCTTGGCCGATTGATTGCATCTCAAAATGCCGAGCAAAAACAACCCTCCAACAGCACTGATGCGGCCAACAGGTATAGCTATACTATCTATGATCTGCAGGGACGTATCAGTATTGTTGGCGAAAAGACAGGCGGAATAGATATTACAACCCTTGATATACGTAAGGGGGGGGATTTAACTGCATGGTATAATTCCGGAACCAATGCATCTATTACAGAAACAATATATGATGAAGCTCCTTCTTTTGCTCCAGGGGTGCTAACCAACCTGCGCAAAAGAATTGCGGCAAGTGTATTTAGGCTCACGCCGGATGTAGTCACTAATGCTACTTATTATTTGTATGATATATCAGGTAATGTTGGAACCCTATACCAGGAAATCGGTAAGCTAAAAGAATTGGATCCCGTTACAGGTGTTAAGCGTATTGATTATGATTATGATCTGATCAGTGGTAAGGTAAACCTGGTAAAATACCAGGAAGGGAAGATCGATCAATTCTATTATCAATATCAGTATGATGCAGATAACAGGATAACGGCAGCACTCACCAGCAGGGATAAAATGGTATGGAATACGGAAGCTGCTTACAGGTATTACCTGCACGGGCCATTGGCACGTACAGAGCTGGGACAGAATAGAGTGCAAGGATTAGATTATGCTTATACATTGCAGGGATGGATGAAGGGGATTAATGGGCAGGAACTAAACCAGGATAAAGAGATGAGTCAGGATGGTAAAGCTGGAACAGGTTTTGCCAATGTAGGTCGTGATGTACTGGGCTTTAGTATTGGTTATTACAATAATGATTATCAGCCAATAGGTGGGAGTGTTGCTCCGGCATTTTCAGCAGTTTACCAGCCGTCAGCTATACCCAATACAGAAACAGGCAATGCTTTATACAATGGTAATATCAATACTACTACGCTTGCCATTAAACAGTTTGACAATGGTGCTGTTAAGGGTTATAGTTACCGGTACGATCAATTGAACAGGCTTGTACAGATGCGTCAGCACAATATTGCCAATGGTAGCACAAGCTGGAATAATAGTAATATTGTAGCTGGTGACGATTATAGGGAAGCTATCAGCTACGATGCCAATGGTAATATCACTGATTATTTCCGTAACGGATATGGTGCTAATGTGTCTATGGATAACCTTGCTTACCAGTACAATAAAGATGCTGCTGGTAACCTGTTGAATAACCGGCTTCGTCATGTAACAGATGATGCATCAGCTACCAACTATACCGAGGATTTAAAAAGCCAGGATGCGGATAATTACAGTTATGATAAAATTGGTAACCTGACAGGTGATAAACAGGAAAAGCTTACAAGTATTAAATGGACTGTATACGGTAAAATATCCAGTATAAATAAGGATACCCGTTCTTCTGGTGGTAGCGGTTTACCGGATGATGGTAATTGGGGTACAGTAATTGATATAAATTATCAATACGATGCAGGTGCTAATAGGGTGTATAAAGAGACAAGAGGCGAGAATTTTTCAATGCATACAACCCCGGCTGAACACACTGCTACTTTTTATATAAGAGATGCGCAGGGGGCAGTATTGGCTGTTTATGAAAGAACATGGAAGGAAAATACTATTAGTTGGACTCCTGGCATTAAGTGGAAGGAACAGCATTTATATGGCAGCAGCCGTTTAGGGATGTGGAATCCTACTGATATAGAAGTAAACGGGGAGTCTTTTCCTACGGGTGGTGTGACTAATAGTAATCTTGGAGAACGCAGTTATGAACTCTCCAATCACCTGGGGAATGTAATAGCAGTAATCAGCGATGACCGAACTGCTGTAGATGAAAACACTGATGGTACAATTGATTATTATAATGCTATTGTAAAAAATGCTACCGATTATTATCCTTTTGGTATGGCTATGCCGGGGAGGAAGTATAATTTAAGTGGGTATCGTTATGGATTTAATGGCAAAGAAAATGATAATGAAATAGAAGGTGAGGGTAATCAGCAGGATTATGGAGATAGAGTTTACGATACAAGATTAGGGCGGTGGCTAAGTGTTGATCCTTATCGTAATAAATACCCCTCTTTAAGTCCATACAATTATGTAAATAATTCCCCTTTACTAATGATAGATAAAGATGGTCGTGACTTTGGAATATACATAGATAAAAAGAATGGGACCATCACTATTAGGGCTGTATATTATACTGAGAATGTTGAATATGTGCATAATGCTGCTCAGGCTGCTGCGGATTATTTAAATTCGTTTTCTGGTAAATATAAATTTATCGATGAAAAAAGTAAGCAGGAATACAAGATTAATTTTGATATAAGCGTAAAGCCATTTGTGGATGTTTCAAAAAAGAATCGGGAAGAAAAAAGTGATATTTTCCGAAAGGATTATGAAAATGCAGTTAATGATGATGAGGCTAATTTCGTAGCCAGCTATCCTTATACTGTGGGTACTACTAGGTTTGGAAGAACCGCATCTGGTGGAGATAATATGATATTGATAAATTTGGCTAGTTTCGATGGATTAACTAGAGAGGTCCTAACCTCTTCTGAGGCAAAAGAAAGGGGCATAAATACAGCAGATGAATTTTATAAGTATGTCATGACTCATGAAGGATTACATGCTTTAGGAATAGATCATAACCTAATGAGTAATAATGCATCTGTTGATATAGATATAATTAAGACTATATTAGCTTATGCAGATAAATACAATACGAATAAGAATAATAAGATTAAAGTAGCAGAGGTTCAAAAGAAATGGTTGTTAAAGATTGATAAAAGAACTGCAAGAAATCTCCCTGGATATGGAACTACTGAAGAGCATCAACCAAAGTCGAAAATAAAATCAACTGAAAAGTCAGGTGCTCAATTGAATGGGAAAATTGTTGAAAGTAAATAATTAAAAACACATGCGCATTTATTTTTTTATAGCCTTTGTTACATTATGTTTTGGGACGCCCATATATTCTTTTTCTCAAGAAAGAGTTGATTATATAAGAATTAGTGATACGGTTAGGTTAAGAGGGAGAGTAATATGGTTTGATGATTTTGATATTAGAATTGATACATCTTCGATTGATAGTTCTGTTTTTAGTAGTTATGATAGATTTAAGAAATATTTTAGAAATATTCCTATAAAAATATTTAATCCGATGACAATAGATACAAGTGATATTCTAAAAATTAAATATAATGGATTTGGTAGAGTGCAACATGGGGATACATGTATAGATTCTTTCTCTGTTTTTAATTCGAGTATTATTAGGTTTTCAGATTCTCTCCATAGTGTAAGATTGACGGGTGTTTTTAGCTGTTTATATTTTAAAGTGTTGCTTTTGGATAAAAGATTGTTTTTTTCTAAAAGGAGACGTAAATATGAAGAATACTTTATTTTAGTTGATAGGCTTTAGCCATTGGGATTGTTATAATAAAGAACTTTGCTCGTTGATTGAAATTAACTGATTGTTGCTACGCCGATATTTAAATATTGTCTAAAAAATGCTCATACTGCAGCTTTCAGCCACTGCTTTGGTTATTCAATAATAGATCATTGTCAGTCTTAGGTTAGCAATAAGTAAGAAAGAGAGAATATATATGATTTAATATTTAAAAGATATCCTGTTATAATCTCATAGAATATCGACATAATAATCTTCTAACATAACCCCCTTTTCATCAATGAAACTGACCAGGTGCACCACATTGCTGGTGGCATTAGTGGGATGCTATGCCTCCAACGCACAGATCTATACTGCCGATAATGGCCTTACCACCAGTGGTACAGGCACTTCTACTAAGGTATCGCTAGGCGGTACGCTTACCGGTAATACCACCTTCCAGATGGGAAGCAATAACTTTTATTTTATGGGCAACGGCAGCCTGGGTATTCGTACCAGCAGCCCGCAGGCCCCTGTGCATGCATATAAGAACATATCGGGTAATTTCGATCCTGTAATGATCCTCGAAGATGCGTTGGCCGATGGATATGTGATGTTCCAGATGAAAGGAACAGGCCGTCAGTATCATCTCGGTTTGGGTAATGCATCCGAAACTTATTTCGGGTTGGCCAATAAATTCTTTATCTGGGATCAGAACGCGCAACAACCGCGTATGGTAGTAGATCCTAACGGGTATATAGGTATGGGTACTACTGCGCCTGCCACACGGTTATCGATTGCCGGTTTTACAGCAGGTACCAGTGGCTTGCAGTTTACACAAATGAACAGCGCTTCGTCGGTGTCTACCAGTAATGGAAAAGTATTATCATTGGATGCCAGTGGTAATGTGATCCTGGTAAATGATGTAGGCAGTACCACCAGTGTATGGGCATTAAATGGAAACAGTGGCACTACAGCAGGACCTGATTTTATTGGTACAAACGATCATGTGGACCTGATCTTTAAAACGGGTAGTGCTGAAAGGATAAGGCTGTTTGCCGGTGGTAATATGGGAGTAGGTATTACCAGCGATAACACTCATAGACTCCAGGTAAATGGAAATATCTGGTCCAACGGTTCATTGATCTTACCAACTGGCGCTGGTGCAGGTAAGGTATTAACCAGTGATGCAAGTGGCGTAGCCAGTTGGCAAACTACTGTTGCGGGCTGGGGCCTGGGGGGTAACACTGTGGGAGTTGCCAAAACATTTGGTACTACTGATAATTATGATCTGCCATTTATTACCAATAATACCGAACGTATGCGTATAGGTGCCAATGGTAACATTGGCATTGGTACTGTCAATATTAGTGATGCCACCTATAAGCTGTTCGTTGAATCAGGTATCCGTACAAGACGTGTTAAAGTAGACCAGGTAAGCCCATGGCCAGATTATGTATTCAAACCAGGTTATAACTTGTTATCGTTGACACAACTGGAAGAGTATATTCAAAAACATAACCATCTGCCAGAGGTTCCTTCTGCAGCAGAAGTAGCAAACGAAGGTATTGAATTGGGCGACAACCAGGCTGTGCTGCTCAAAAAAATTGAGGAATTAACGCTTTATGTAATTGAGCAGAACAAGAAGATGGAAGAACAGCAGAAGCGCATTGAAAGCCTTGAAAAAACTATTTCAACAACTAAGAAAAACCCCTGAGCCTCATCGATAAGATGAGTTTGCATAAGCCGGCCTTTGTGCCGGCTTTTTTATTATAGAGAGTCGAAAGTTGCCGGAGGCAACATAATAGAACTTCGGAGTTGTAAGCTCTGAAGAGCAGGGGCGGGAATTGTCATGATTTTTTCTTTTCCGTTATTGTATACAAAAGATGCTTTTCTTATTTTACGGCAATCTCTCACATTATAGCCATATGTTCAATGAGTAAAACACCTATAACCCTGATGACACTTTTGTTGTTTTCAGTGTATGTATCTTATGCCCAGCCCGATCCTTACAGTTGTGTAACATCTTTTGTCAGTAAAAATGCAGTTTTTGCCGATAGCGGCAGTCTTGGTAATACGCTTTCTGCAATAGATGATTTTCCCCGCAGCAGCTTTTACCTGATGGCCGAACTGCATGGCGTTAATGCAACTCCCATAATGCAGCTCGCTCTTATCAGAAAAGTGAAGAAGGTCACTGGCCTTAAGTATATTATCCTGGAAATGTCACATTCCAATGCGTTTATCATGAATAGATACCTGGAAACAGGTGATGGGGCCTATTTCGGATATCTTACAGACGCCAGGCGGTGCCGATGGTTACTGGATAGCCTGAGAGCATTAAATCATTCATTACAGTCTTCTGAACAAGTCCGCTTTATAGGAGTTGATATGGAATATGGCAATATAGATGTGTATAAAAAAGCAATGGAACTTTTCCTGGAAATGATAAAGGCTAAAACAGGAGACAATAAGTTGACAGGATTACTTGAAGCTGCAACCAAAGACCAAAAGAAAAGAGAGTATATGGCTTTGAATGAACAGATCAGGGGCTTGTTAAAAGAACAGGTAGCAGAGTATAAGGAACTGCTTGGAGTCTATTACCCTGATCTTCTCATGATAGTCAGCAACGAGTTTGATAAGGAAGGTATCCGGGATGATGAGATGTTCCTCAATTTCAGTAAGAATGTACACGCTGTATTTGAATTACAACCTAATGAACCCTTTTTTGCTTCTTTTGGGGCCAGTCATGTTCCATTGTTGTTAGAGAAAAGGTTTCTTCATTTAATGTCTGATTATTATAAAGCAAAAGAGTTGAACCTTTGCTTTATCGGCACCCAGTATTTTGATTGCTATTCCGTAGAGGGTACTGTAAAAATAACAAATGATGGCAGTGTTGCAGCTTTTGGCAGTTATGGTACCAAACATGGTAAATTGTTGCAGTCTCTGCAGGAAAGCTGGTTAGGTAAAGGCGAACAATTTGCTATCGTAGATCTGAAAAGTTTTTCGTGTGACGATGTATATCCTGTAAACCTGCTACAAAAGCCTGATCTGATGGTAATGTGCCGGGGCTTCGGTCCATTGAAAAAAGGAAATTCCAGGTAATCGCGAACAGGTATAATGTCGAGTGTAGAATATTCAATTACGAATCAATGTCGTTGAATTAAGAAAGGGCCACAGTGTGGCCTCCTGTTTATAGAAATGACCATAACAAGCAAGTCGCGGCTCCGGTAGGAGCCCCCGGTGCCTTACAGGAAGCTCCTACCGGAGCTGGATACTTTTTAAAATTGGTTTTCTATAAACAGGTAGCTCCTCCGGAGCTTAATTCAACGACATTGATACAGGATTCAGGAATTGCTGATTTCGGGATGTAGAGATTTGGGGATTGCCTTCGAAATTCGATACTTTTCCTCCTGACTCAATGCTCCAGGCACTCACGACTCACCACTCACGTTTTAACTGCAAATTGCCAACTTGCATTCTTCGCGGCTCGCCTACTCACGAATGCCAAACCTCAGCGCCTTAAACTTTAAACCTTATACCTGCCTCCTACCTCGTAATTGAAAAGTTCGCAAACTGCTCCGGTCCAATATAAGGGTCTGTCCAGATCCCGACCTTACCTGTTTGGGTAATATTCAGAGATTGCACCTGCAAAGAGGGTATCTCAGAGTGATTGATATAGACTGAGATCCATAGATCTTTAATGACCACCTTCAGGTGAACCCATTCGGTAGCTTCCGGTGCAGGTATTACAGATGATTCATAAGCATCAGGAAATTGCTGTCGCAGCCTGTTCCACGGGTAATAGGGCATGTGAATATATTGTACTGCGTGCCATTTGCGAACAGAATCGGGAGAACGGAAATTAAAAGGCCTGCAATACACAACTTCATATTCAATAGTGTCCTTTACATGAAATGCAATGCCAAGGAAACTTAACTGTGAAGAATCCTTCCCTTTCATGTCAACCTCAATGATGCCGTCACTAAAGGATACATCTTTCAGCACTACAAGACCATTGGCTGCAATAACTTTTCCGGCAGCACTGTCTGTCATTTTTGCGAGACCACTACCACTGTATTCAAGTTGTTGCTGCTGTAATAATTGCGGCAGGTTATAACGGACAGTTGTTGTTTTCTTTGGAGGTAAGGGTTTAATAGAAAGGTTGGCGAAACCGGATGCCAGCCCATCAGAGTACAGACCCAGCATGGTTCCTTTTCGTTCATTCAATAGACGTACTTCCAGTGATGGGCGTGCAGCATGATTTACATACACTTTTAACATGCCATCGCTGATAATGAGGGTAGCATGAAACCAGTCATTGGGGCCAGGTACCGGGTTCACTTTATTTTCATATACCAGGGGATGTTCTTTTCTCAGCCTGGGCCAACTGTTTTCAGGGAGGCTCACATATTGCACTGACCAGTAATGTCGTGAGGTGTCGGTATGCCGGAAGTTAAACGGTCTGAAATACAGGATATCGCAATGAGTGGTATCTGCACCATGAAAAGCGATGCCCAGGAAACTTTTCAGGAATTCATCCCTGCCCCTCAGGTCAATGTCTATAACGCCTTCAGAAAAGGTAATATCTTTAAACCAGATGGTATTGGTCGTGCTGATAGCACCGGGTTTATCTCCCTTTAATTCATGTGTTTCAGAGCTGGGTGTAGTAAGGAGCTTATTATTTCGTAATAATGTTGCGAGGTTGTAGTTCGTCTGGGCGGAAGCAAAGCTGCTGAGGAATACCAATAAACCAATGTTAAAATAAATACCTTTCATAGTAGCTTTTTTGATTTTGCTCTAAATTTCTGAATTACAGGCCTGGACCCAGGTTCAGAGCCAGTTCAATAAAAGTTCAATCACTGCAAATGGAAAAAAACAGGTTATTGTTGGCGGTATGTCTGAAAGAAATTGAAGGCTCATTGGGCTGGGGAGAGTCGGCAGGCTGGAGCAATGACGATCTTGAAAACCTGGGCGAAAAGATCTGGGAAAAAACGGGTACGCGATTAAGCCTGTCAACCATGAGAAGAATATGGGGGCGGGTGAAATATGATAATTCTCCTAATACTGCCACGCTGAATGCGCTGGCAATCTTTGCAGGCTATGCGGACTGGCGGAGCTTCTGTGCAAAGCAGGAAGCTGAGCACATAATAACGATGGAAGAGCCAGAACAGCAGGAGTCAAAAAAGCCTGTAATACAACCGACGAGGATAAAATGGAAAAACTGGGCAATTATCTTTATCGTATTGGCCGGCGCTGTTGTGCTATTGCTTGCATTACGGCAGAAACAAACAAAACAGGTTGATTATTCCTATCCTTATGTCTTTACAGCTAAAAAAGTTACAGACGACTTGCCCAATTCTGTTGTGTTTACCTATGATGCCGGGGGAGCTTCCGGAACAACAGTACGGATACAACAATCCTGGGATACTTCACGTAACGAAGTGGTGGATGCGCAGGGTACAAAACATACTTCTATCTATTACTATCCCGGGTATTTCCAGGCAAAACTGATCGTTAATGATAGCATCGTAAAACAAGCGCCCGTTTATATCCAGACAAAAGGATGGAAAGGAATTGCTAACCGGAATGACCTGCCGGTTTATTTCAAAGAAGAAGAGATCCGACGGGGAGATAAGCTTTCCATTTCAACTGATCTGTGCAGAAAAGCTTTCCATGCAGAGCAGTTTGATAACAAAAGAGTGCAGTTGGCTAATATCCGTGAGTTTCCCGGTATTGAAGGAGATGATTTTAAGTTTGAAGCAATGGTACAGAGCACAGCCACTGAACACGAAAGTTTATGCAGGAAGGTATCGGTTATAATAATGGGTAGTGAATATCCTATTATTATTCCTTTAGCCGTAAAGGGATGTATTGCTGATCTCTATGCCTATGTAGGAGATAGCTCAATTGACGGAAGAAATCATGATCTCAGTGCATTGGGTTGTGATTTCTCAATGCCGCAACAGTTGATCTGCGAAATAAAACAACAGGTAGCAAAGATTTACCTGAACTCGCATCTTGTATTGGAAGTGCCGCAAATAAAACCGATGGGTAAGTTAGTTGGCATACGTTTCCTGTTTGAAGGACCCGGAGAGATCAGTGGGGTTGTTTTGTCTGACACGAAAGGAGTGAGGTATGATTTGATGAAGTGAATGATCGGCAATCGTGAGACGTGAAATACAAGTTCACCGGATACCAGATGCCGGATGCCGGTTACAGGTTACTGGATGCCGGATCGTGAGGCGTGAGTCGTCAGTCGTGAGGCAAGCCACGAGCTTTGAGCTACGAGCCGCGAGGAATACAAGTTGGCAGTTGGCAATTTGCAGTTGAGTCTTTCGGACATCAGGCCTCCGACTTCATATTTCTGCCTTTTTGCATTTTTCTTCGAAATTTGATATTCAAAATTCTGCATTCGATATTTACTCCGGTGGCGGGAATTGCTCCGGTTTCTGATGATACTTTCGTGGAGTATATTCTATCGCTGCGTTTATTAGTTCGTCAAGCGTGAACTTTTTTCTTTTCTTCCTGATGATGGTTTTGCGAGTAGTTGTAACGCCTGAAGTGGCTGTTCCTGCTTGTGCGGGAGGGATTTCTATGGCTACCGACGAGGGCTGAATAGTCTGGTAAGGGATATTGTTACGATAACCCAACTCATGCATTAACTGCTCCAGATCATCTAATATATAATTAGGGTCTCTGCCGAGGTTTAATTTCTTCATGGCAAGGCCGGTGAGTTTTCTGTAGACCTCCTGCATTTGCCAGCTTTCGTGGAGCTGGTTATAGATCATTGATGCTAATCTTGCTGCAATCCCCATGCGATAGGCATACTCTCTTGTTTTGGCGAACTCCGGCTTTGTCTTTACCCGTTTGCTGCTGAGACTACTTTTAGCCCGGGCATACCATTGGTCGCCCAGCTTGTAAAGCGTGAGGTCATCAATCGTTCTTTCCCATTTTATGGGTCCTACCTGGCGTGGCATGATTGAAGTTACGAATGGGAAATGGGATGAGATGTAGCTGGAGCACTACTTGATTGTAGTTATAAGTTGTAAGTTTTAGGTTAACACAGTTGCCAGGCATCCAAAGTGGAAAACTAAAATCCGGGGTAAGTTTTGATGATCAATTGGTTGTGTTCTGTGCTTATACCCTGGTGCATGATTTCTGGTTCAAAGTATGCGGAAGTGTGGCTTAAAGCATTGTATAGTAATTAGTCAGTAGCTAATAGGTGATTAATAGGTGACCAGCCTAAAAGCGCAGAAATTAAGTGGTGATCGCAGATTTTGGGATTTGAGTGGATTTCGCGGAGCTTAATTGAGAGGACGCCATGAGGCGGGTATTTTACAACCGGAAAAGGGGGAGTAGATAGTGAAGAATGATTTGCCACAGATGGCACGGATGTACACAGATCTTTTTTGGGGAGTTCGATTGTCAGCCCCGCCCTGAAGGACGAGGCAAGAACATGAGTACAATTTCTTTACTCAACAACATCACTGACCGGCTGAAGCCGGATAAAAGCAGCTGCTTTGTAAGACCCCGCTCCAGTAAAGTAAGGATCTGCCACAGATGGCACAGATGTACACAGATGCTGACTCATTTACTTTTAACTTTTTAGCTTTTGGGTATTTTATTTATATATTCGAAATTCGACGTAGGGATGCCTGTTACTGTATTTTGGAGAGTGCAATGGATGCAATAATTGTTTACCAAAATACATTTGTATGGCAAGGGTTAAGAATAATATTATAATGAGAGGCGTGTCTGGAAAAGTTGGTGACCAGCTTGTATTTAACCAGCGTAACGGGCAAACGGTAGTCTCGAAAGTGCCACGTGTTTCTAAAAAAGTGCCTAAGGGTCGAAAGGAAGCTAATGACCGTTTTAAACAGGCATCTAAATATGCAAAGCAGGCAAGCTTTGATCCCGTGCTTAAAGCAGCCTATAGCAAATATATTTCACCAGGCAGATCTGTTTATGCTATTGCATTGGGTGATTTCCTGGATACGCCTGAGATCCAGCAACTCATTACCCGTAAGTACACCGGTGACGCTGGGAGCTCTATTACTATTTTTACCAGGCCAAAGGGGATTATAGATCATATACATATTATTATCACAAATTCATCCGGCGAGATTGTAGAAAGTGGTTATGCTGTACAGGTTGATGATGGTTCAATGTGGAATTATACTGCTATGGTTGATAATCCTTCGTTAGAAGGAACCATTGTTACTGTGGAGGCAACAGATTTTGCGAAGAATGTAGGGCTGATGAATGGGGTAGTGTGAATGCCTGATGTGGGAAGTCAAAGGTTGCCGGAGGCAACATAATATAACTTCGGAACTATAAGTTCCGAAGAGCAGACGGCTTTTTATATTTTGAGGAATCAAATGTTGCTGCAGGCAACATAAGAAGACTGCGGAGCTACTGGCTCTGAAGATTAAAAAATAGTAATATCGTAATGAAGGTCTACTTAGGTGTGCTTATTGTTTTCCTGCTTTCATGTGAAAACAGCTCGGAAAGTAAAATTACAAGCCCGGTTATAGAACAACCGACAATAGTTACTGAGTCATCAGATGCTGTAGAAAATAGTATAAAACCTCCTGCACTTAAGTCGTTTGTTGACAGCATTGCCGCTAAATATGATCTGTCTGTTTCCCAGGTACATCAATACCTGGGAGTTGATAGTGTTTATTACACGGGATATCATGCGAATGCTGTTTTTACAGGAGACTCGGTTTGGGATATTCATAATGGTTTTAAAGGAGTTGTTGTAGATTACGATGATAGAGCTAATTGCCTTTGTAAATTCCTGTTTGTTCTTGATTCAACAGGTCAGAGAAGTATAAGTTATCTACAAGTGATGAGTAGTTGCGACCGAGATTTCAGCAGTGATTATTATACTACAGAATTCAGTTTGTTGAATAAGAGCCGTTTTGGAATAAAAGAGTTTCATTATAAAAAGGAAGATGGGGAGGATGGTAAACCGGAAATAAGTGAAAGTTTTTACAGCATAACTAATGGAGGGAAGATTGTACAGGATACCAGGCCGTGAAGAAGCTAAAGCTGATAGGTGAAATTTTGAACGTTTAAATACATAATAAGCCAGCTTCTTATATCAGAGGTTGCCGGAGGCAACATAATATAACTTCGGAACTACAAGTTCCGAAGAGCAGAGGCGATATGTGAATGCTTAACGCAGAACGCCTAATGCCTAATGCTTTAATGCATTATAACAGTACCAGTTTTTCATATTTTAAAGAATCAATTCTTCATTTCTTCCTCAATAAGCAGATACTGATAATAAAGATCCAGAGAAAAAAGTAGCCTGCTGCTATGGGAATATTCCAGCCGTTAACACTGTAAAAATCGAGCGGTGTGGTTACATAAAACAGGGTTGGAATAAATGCAATGTTGTAAAGACTGATGATGTAGGCCAGCCAACCAGTCCATTTGGGTAAGAACCTGGTTTTGATGATGAATGTTCCGAGTGCAATCAATAGTGTAGCAGTCAATAACCTGTTCACAGGGCCGTAAATTAATAAGGCCCCTTCCGCACCATAGCCTACCCATGTGGGGTTGACTGGTTTAACGCCAGCAGCCCATACACTACCTGCCTGTATAGAGTCTGCTACCAATGCCACAATAGGGAACGCCAGCCCGTTTGCAAAAATGAAAATAGTCAGCCAGTTATACTCCGGATGAGATTGGGTGAGAATGCTTCTGAGACCACTGAAAAAGGCAAGCAATCCTACGCAAACAAACAGGTCGATCAGTATGCGGATCAATATGATAGAGGGGGGAGGCGTTCCCGCTGGTGTAGGCGTGTACACAAAATAAAATGGAATTTCGAGTAGTACGAGCAGGTAGAGTGTAATTCCCCAGAACCCTGTCCAGCGATAGGTTATAGTGTTTCCCATTTTGAAGAATAATTATATTTATGAAACAAATATACCTGACCGTGTTACGGGGCTGGTTGTATTAAACGGAGCATCACTTATAAAATACGGAGCATTATGGCTTTTGAATTACAGGATATTCCGGAAGATCATTTTCAACAACTGAATAGCTTTTTTCTCGATGGGTTTGAAAGCCGCGAGTTGCTTGAGCATTCTCAAACAATTCACCTTCCTGCTGCCGATATTCTTTCCTATGAGTGGTTTTTTGATGGCATTCGTATGGGATATTCTGAGTGGCACTATAAAGAACCTGTAGATCTGAAATGGACCTATCATATAAAACCGGAACTGATCACTTTCCAGGCAAATCTTAATGGTTCCGTATTCATCGGCCCTGAGCCTGGAACTGCTCACCAATTGTTTGGGAGTTACCAGCACAATCTTTTCTATGCAAATTCCGAAGAGACAAATGAGGGCTTCCTGAGACCGGAAGAGATGCGTGCTTCTATGTTTTTTATACAGTTTACAAAAGAAGTGTTTCTCCGTTTAACACAGGATGCGAACGAGGCATTGAATCGTTTTAATGAGAATGTGATCAACCGGCAACCAGCAATTTTATCACTTGTAAATCTACCGGTAGATGCAGCAATGATCAACCTGATAAAGAATATTGTGAACTGTAGTTATAAGGAAGGGTTGAAGAAGATGTTCCTGCTTTCAAAGAGTATTGAATTGCTGGTGCTACAGGCGGAGGCCTGTAATGTATCCCTGTTACCATCGTACCAGTATATCAAAACACAATACGATCAGGAATGTATCCGCTTTGCGCGTGAGTATCTTTTGAAAAACCTTGAAACTCCACCCAGCTTATCAGAGTTGTCACGAATTATCGGGATCAATGAATACAAGTTGAAACGGGGATTTAAAGAGGTTTTTGGCAATACTGTGTTTGGATATTTATCGGACGCCAGGCTGGAAATGGCAAGAAATGATCTGCTTGTCAGTAAAAAGTCTATCAGTGAACTGGCATCAGCATTAGGTTATTCCTCCGTACAGCACTTCAGCAATGCCTTTAAAAAGAAATTCGGTATGTCGCCTAATAAGGTAAAATCCTGATCCGCTTTTTGAAGGCTTGCAGCCTCGAGGTACTATTCTGTGGCCTTAGGCCACTTTACCTGAGATTACCCGGTTTTTAAAGGCCGGGCAAGTGAATATGATCATAAGTGTCATATGTAACCTAAGTGGCTAAAGCCACATTGAATAGCGGATGACTTCTTTTAAGTAGCTCTTAATGAAGGTTAGGTTTATAACCAGTGTATAGGATTGCCAGATTGTATAGAAGCTTCTACAAGTATTTTTAAAGGAGTTATTATGTATTTGAATTCGGGGCCAATAGATTGTCTTTCTCTTTTGAATTCAAATTCAGCAGATTCATTGTATGAGTATAATTTAATAAATGAATCAAAAGTGTTTCCTGTAGGAATATCTGTGAATTTATATTTGTCTACAGAAATTTCCTGTTGAATAAAATTAATAGAGCGGAATACTGTTTCAGTTACTTGTTCGCTTATCTTTTTAACAATAAAGAACCCCTGGTTATCTATGCCATATATATGAGTATAGGCACCAAATGCAAACAAGTTGCTTTCTTCGGAATCGACTGCTGCTATAATACAGTCAGATTTTTTTTCGGTAAGAATTATTCGCTCATGAATTGTTGGATCGTTTTCTAATTCATTCAGCTCCGATAATGCCTGTTGAACAAAAGCGGCGGGTAAAGAGCCATCATTTGAAGTTGGCAAATATTCTGTTAGTACCGGAAACCTATTTTTACCTCCAAGCTTGTTAAGAATATGTTTGAATGAGCCCATGCCTGATATGTTTGCAAGGTGTTCATAAGCCAGCTTCATATCTTCATGCTGACAGGCAGTACGTTGCCAATTATCGAATGCTGTATAGATCTCAATAGCTTTGTTGCGATCTTTTTCATATAGATCAGATGGCGGTTCTATGAATAATTCTTCCTCATCGAAGTATATGAATTCTTTGTAAGGTGGTTCTGTGGTATTGCCTGATCGATAGCAATTACAACAAACATAAGCGCTATAAGCCATTGTGAATTTTGTTGTGTTTTATGGTTGTTCCTTTGCCAGCTCTTAACCCGCCGTCGATTCCCGCTCAATCAGTTTTGAAGGCAATACGATCTTCTTTTCATTGGGCAACAGTAATTTCTTCTCGATCATCTTGAAGAGGATGGTGGCAGATTCCCGGCCCATTTCATAAGCTGGTTGTACAATACAGGAAAGGGGCGGATTGAACAATGCCGCAGCGCGGAGATTGGAAAAGCTGATCACTTTCAATTCCTGCGGAATACTTATCTGCAATTCGTGACAAACCTCGTAAGTATTGACAGCGAGTTTTTCTATTGCCGCAAATATTCCATCCGGGCGATCTTTTTTGTTGCGCAGCAATTTGCGGATGGCCTGTTGGTTTTGTGTATCATTAGTACTGCATTCGATCAGCAGCGGTTTCTGCGCCGGCAGGTATTTTGCCAATGCTTTCTGATAGCCTGCACCGCGGCGGGTAGCAATAGAGCTTTCCCCTGCAGGGTATAAATATGCAATGTTTTTGCAACCTTTTTTTACAAGATGTTCTGTTGCCCTGAAGCCCATTTCTGTATCGTCAGTAATGATCATGGGCACATCTTCAATGGTCTCACAGATCCTGTCGAACAGTACAAGCGGAATACCTGCCTGCCTGTATGCTTCGAGGTGACTGAAAGAGGAAGTGGTATTGGAAAGCGAAAGCATTAACCCATCTACGCGACCATTGCGCAACAGTTGCAATACATCGCGTTCCTTTTTGAAATCTTCATGGGTGAGGTAGATCAGTACATGGTAGCCCTTGGTAGGAGCTACGGATTCAATACCATTGATTACCTGTGAAAAAAAGTTGTTCTCTACTTCGGGAACAATCACAGCAATGGTCTTGCTTTTATTTTGTCGCAGACTGCTGGCATGGGGGTTAGGCTGAAAGCCCAGTTTTTCTGCCAGTGCCCGCACACGTTCCTTGGTCTCCTTGCCAATTTCATGACTGTCGCGCAATGCACGTGACACCGTTGAAACTGCAAGGTTCAGTTCTTTAGCCAGTCGTTTTAAATTCACATTATCCATTAAACACTGATTTCACGGATTTTAACACGTATGCAGCAGATTGTAACACGGATTGTACGGATTTGATCTTACAACTCGTTCACAGGTTATAAGTCTGTGAAATTCACCCAATCCCGCAATCTGTGTTTACGTAAACGTTTGCGCAGAAAATTACGAATCAAAGTGCAGCTTGCAGGAAAAAATATATCAATTTGTGCCGTTTTTTGCTTTTAGCCTGTTTACAGGTAATGAAACAGCTCTTTAAACCGAATTTTTTACCCCGTAATACATGCCTTCCGGGCGTGGGATTTTTATACTATGAAAGAGAAAAAACTGGACGGAAAAGTAGTGGTAGTTACAGGCGCAACGGGCATCCTGGGATATTCGTTTAATAAGGCTTTGGCTGAAAGCGGTGCCATTGTTGGCATCCTGGGGCGTAATGAAGCTGTTGCCGGCGAGCGTGCCGCAGAAATTAACGCCGCAGGCGGACAAGCGGTAGCCCTGGTAGCAGATGTGCTGGATGAACAGCAACTACAGGCTGCCCGCGATACCATGATCAGTAAGTTTGGTAAAATAGATGGCCTGGTAAATGCTGCCGGTGGCAATATGCCCAAAGCGGTAGTACAGCCAGCCGATGATATTTTTCAGCTTGATATGAGTGCCCTGCGCAAAGTGCTTGACCTTAACCTGTTTGGTACTATATTGCCTACTCAGATCTTTGGCCCTGCCATTATCCAGACAGCCGGTAAGGGAAGTATTGTAAATATCTCCTCGGTGTCGGCACATGCGGCGCTTACAAGAGTATTGGGCTATAGTCTTGCGAAATCTTCTATTGAAGGTTATACCAAATGGTTTGCTGTGGAACTTGCCAATCGTTATAAAGATGCTTTGCGCATGAATGCTATTGTGCCGGGCTTTTTTCTTACCGAGCAAAACAGAACTTTGCTGACCAATGAGGATGGTTCTTATACAGCACGTGGTAATTCTGTGATCAATCAGACGCCTTTTAAAAGGTTTGGTCGTCCTGATGAATTAACCGGTGCATTGACCTGGTTGCTGAGTGACGAAGCCAGTTTTGTGAATGGTACGTCGGTGATCATTGACGGAGGGTTTCTGGCGTTTAGCGGAGTTTGATTAATGTGCTGATGTGCAAATTGGCTAATGTGCAAATGAAAGTACGGAAGTCTGAAAAGGCACAAGAGGCAAGGAACAAGGCACAAGGAAATACAGTTGACAGGTTGATAAGTTTACAGGGAACAACCATTCACCATTGACCATTGACTATTCACTATTCACTTGCTTCAAGCACTCACGATTGCCGTTTGCCGATTCACGAAAAACTAAAACTTACAACTTCTTATATGTATCAATTTGAACAAACAATGCGCTGGTTCGGCCCTAATGATCCGGTGAGCTTAGCAGATATCAGGCAGGCAGGATGTACCGGCATTGTGTCGGCTTTGCATCATATTCCCAATGGTGAAGTATGGACTGTTGAGGAAATTACTAAACGCAAACAGATCATTGAAGCAGCAGGCTTAGCATGGTCCGTAGTGGAAAGCGTACCTGTGCACGAGGATATCAAAACACAGCGTGGCGATTATAAAAAATACATTGCTAACTATACGCAAAGTCTGCGCAACCTGGCAACCTGCGGCATTTACATTGTTACCTACAATTTTATGCCTGTGCTTGACTGGACACGTACTGATCTTGCCTATACCTGTCCGGATGGAAGCAAGGCATTGCGTTTTGAAAAAGCAGCAATGGTTGCTTTTGATGTGTTGATGCTGAAACGCCCCGGTGCTGAAAAAGATTATACTGCGGAAGAATTGAAGAAGGCAGAAAATAGACTGGCGTCTATGTCGGATGCAGAAAAACAATTGCTACAACGGAACGTCATTGCCGGTTTGCCGGGTAGTGAAGAGAGTTTTACACTGCAACAGTTTCAACAGGCGCTGGATACCTACGCAGGCATTGATGCAGCGAAACTGCAACAACATCTTGTAGAGTTCCTGGAAGTTATTGCACCGGTTGCTGATGAGGTAGGAATAAAGCTGGTGATCCATCCTGATGATCCTCCCTATGCCATCTTTGGTTTGCCACGTGTAGTGAGCACACCTGCTCATGTAGAGCACCTGTTTACCAAAGTGCCCAATAAAAGCAATGGACTTTGTTTCTGTACCGGTTCATTTGGTGTACGTGCAGATAATGATCTGCCGGCAATGGTACTGCAGTTTGGCGAGCGCATTAATTTCATTCACCTGCGTAGTACAGAGCGTGATGAGGAAGGTAATTTCTACGAAGCAAATCACCTGGAGGGTAATGTAGATATGTATGCTGTAGTGAAGAACCTGGTGCAGGTAATGCAGCAACGTAAAGTAGCGATCCCTATGCGTCCTGATCATGGTCACCAGATGCTGGACGATCTGAATAAGAAAACCAATCCAGGCTATTCAGGCATTGGCCGTTTGCGTGGACTGGCAGAATTGAGAGGATTGGAATACGGCATCGTAAGGTCGTTATAAGAGATACCGGTTTCCGGTTATAAGATATAGGCAGGCTTTCGTTACGGGAGCCTGTCCTTTTTTGGGGAAGTGATAAATTAGAAATGCGGAATGAAGAATGAGAAAGGAAATACAAAATATTGAATGTTGAATTTCCAATTTCGAATATTGAATAGAAAGCCGAAAGCAAGTTGGCAGTTGGCAATTTGCAGTTATCCTGAATACCAGCGACGAGCTTTGAGCTGCGAGCCGCGAGCAAATACAAGCCAGGGGGAAAGTTTGCTGTTGTTCCAATCTAAAACTTCAAACATCAAATCTCAAATCCAAGATCCGGGATCTGGCATCCGGTATCCGGTAACATTGTATTTCACGATTGCCGTCTGCCGATTGCCGAATCATTCACTATTGACCATTCACCACTCACACAGCTATTCACCATTCCCTTTTTCCCTGTACAAACGAACTCCCACCAGCAACAACCATATCACAATAGCCGTAACAAAATAGCGTAATCCTTTTAGTGAATTAACAGCAATGCCACACGCCAGCGTAATGGTGACTGCAACTATAATTACTATTCCCAGCCAACCTATCCAGGCAGGCCAGCTGCGTTGACGTATAATAGTACCAGACCAACAGAGAATGGCAAGACTGAAGGCACAGGTATAGATATAGTCGAATGCAAGATTAAGTGCAAAGCTATAACGTACAACAGGTCTGATGCTTTCCAGTACTGCCGGTTCTGCATCTTTATAGTGTTGTAAAAAAAGTGGTAGTACCAATCCATTGGCTGTAGCTGCCAGCAGGGCAGTCAACAGGCCAAATGTTGCCATGATAAAACCCAGCAGGGGGAGAAAATGAGTGTGCCCTAACCGGCGCGTTATTCCCCAGCAGCCAATGCAACCAAAGGGCAGGGAGAAAATGGCAATGGCATGAATAGTAACGATAACACCTGTGATCTTTATAATGCGCTCTATATTGCCGCCAATGGGGTGCAGTACCATGGTAAATACCAGTAATACAACGAAGATGAGAAGTGCAATACCGGCTTTTTGTTGGAATGTATTATTCATGGCGTAAACATAGCCAGCCACCATGAATTACGCCTTGATTGAAATCAAGAACTGAGTTTTTTACGGATACGGCTCAGTGTTTCCGGTGTCATGCCCATATAAGAGGCAATGTGTTTTAATGGGAAATGCTGTAACAGCAGGGGCTTGGTGGCCAACAGGAGTTCGTATTTTTCTTCAGGCGTTAAGCGATTGTGTTGAAAGTCCTGGTTCTGAATGGCCTGCTCAAGAATGCCTCCTATACGGAAGAATGAATCGGACACTTTTACCAGCTCATGAAAATCCCAGACGCTTAACCCGAATACTTCACTGTCGGCAGTTGCCTGTATAATGTTCTGCGATGGTTGTTGCGTTACAAAACTCTTGTACTCGAATACCCATTCTGTTCTGATAAACAGGTTAAGGGTAGCCTCTTCTCCATTTTCCTGTACCGTATAATGACGAAAACTGCCCTTGTTAATAAAATAAAACGACTGGGACACCTGTCGCTCTTTGATCAGGCATTCATCTTTCTGAAGCTGTTGTATTTTGAGGCGTTCAAATACCACAGACAATTGCTCAGGTGAAAAATTGCCAAAGCCCAGTAAAGATGTTGTAATGTCCTGGAACATGGTGGTGCTGGATTGCTGTTTGCAGGTTAATAGTTTCAGTACGAAGGTACAAAGTGTAAAGAGCTGTGCTCAATTAAAGCTTACAGCTTTTGTTTTTCTTTCGTTGTATTCCGGAGTTCTTACTTCGTACTTCCCGCTTCCTGTGTATATTGCAGCCCCAATCATTCTTCAGATTTATTATTTAAAACAGCTATATGAGTGTAACTAATTTGTTCAACCTTTCCGGCAAAACAGCATTGGTAACAGGCTGTAACAAAGGCATTGGTAAAGGTATGGCGCTGGGGCTTGCAGAAGCCGGTGCCGATATTATCGGTGTATCGGCGTCCCTGGAATTGCAGGGTAGTGAGGTTGAGAAGGAAGTAAAGGCACTGGGCCGCAATTTTAAAGCATACCAGGCAGATATGTCTGACAGGGATAGCCTCTATGCATTTATTACCAAAGTATTGGCTGAAAACCCTGCTATTGACATCCTCATCAATAATGCAGGTACCATTATGCGTAAACCTGCCGCTGAACATCCCGATGAATACTGGGACAGGGTATTGGCGATAAATCTTGATGCTCCTTTTATCCTGGCAAGGGAAATTGGTAAACACATGCTGCAAAGAGGCAGTGGTAAGATCATCTTTACCTGCTCACTGCTGAGCTTCCAGGGCGGTATCAATGTACCGGGCTATGCAGCCAGCAAAGGTGCATTGGCCAGCGTGGTAAAAGCTCTCGCTAATGAATGGGCATCCAAAGGTATTAACGTAAATGGCATTGCCCCGGGCTATATTGCTACTGATAACACAGAGGCACTGCGTAACGATCCTGATCGCAGCAAATCTATCCTGGATCGTATTCCTGCATCCCGCTGGGGTACACCGGAAGATTTTAAAGGTCCGGCCGTGTTCCTTTCTTCTGAAGCCGGTTCTTATGTACAGGGCACTATCCTTACGGTAGATGGCGGATGGATGGGAAGATAATGTGCAGATTTGTTAATGTGCGAATGGGAAAATGCTGAACGCAAAACGCTTAATGCTAAAAGCTAACGCCTAAAACCTAATACCTTTAAGGTACTTTGAAGTTTAACGAAAAAATTAATAACAATGGAAGTAAGATTTCAGAATAGTCCGAAAGAAACCAGTGAGATGAATACTGCTGAGTTGCGTAAGAATTTCCTGATTGAGCAGTTGATGGTAGCTGATGAAGTGAAACTGGTTTACTCTCATTATGATCGTGTTATTGTAGGTGGCGCAAAGCCCGTTGGTAAAACCATTGAATTACCCAATCATCCTGAACTGCGTGCTGAGTTCTTTTTGCAGAGAAGAGAGATCGGTATCATCAATGTAGGCGGCGATGGTACTGTACAGGCAGATGGTGAGTCTTTCAACCTGCGTAAAATGGATTGTTTATACATCGGCAAAGGTGTTAAAGCTGTTTCTTTTACCAGCAAAGATGCCGGCAATCCTGCGGTATTCTACCTGTTGTCATCTCCTGCTCACCAGACCTATGCTAACAGGCTGATGAAGAAAGAAGAGGCTTCTCCTGTTGATATGGGCGAAGTAAAAACTGCTAACCAGCGTACTATTTACAAATACATTCATGCTGATGGTATCCAGAGCTGTCAGTTGGTAATGGGCTTAACTGTACTGGCTGAAGGCAGCGTATGGAACACCATGCCTGCACACACACATACACGCCGCATGGAAGCGTACTTCTATTTTGATGTACCGGCCAATCAACGTGTAGTGCATTTCATGGGCGAACCGCAGGAAACCCGTCACATGATCGTTGCTAACCATGAAGCGATCTTATCTGCTCCCTGGTCTATTCACTCAGGTTGCGGTACCAGCAACTATGCTTTCATCTGGGGCATGGCTGGTGAAAACTATACGTACACTGATATGGATGCAGTGGCGATTGGCGATCTGAAATAAATTAAGGATACCAGTTACCGGACACCGGTTACAAGATATGGGCAGGCTTTCGTTAAGGGAGCCTGTCTTTTTTTTAGGGAATGAGAAATGAAGAAATAATGTGCGAATGTGCAGATTTGCTAATGTGCAAATGAAAGATAGAAAGAATTGAGGATCAGGAATCAGGTATGAGGATTTAGATGTTAGCTAATACAAGTCCGGAAGAGAGTTGACAGGTTGAAAGGTTAATAAGGTGACAAGGAAAGTACGAAGGATGGGCTAAAATATCGAATACTGAATGTTGAATATCGAATTTCGAAGGGAAAGCCGAAGGCAAGTTGGCAGTTGGCAATTTGCAGTTACAGAAGAATGGTTTGATGGCTATATGGTTTGATTGATTTAGATGATAACCATGGAGCTATCTGGCAATTCAGCCATCCTTTTTCACTTTTCACGTTTGACGATATTGCCGACTCACGATCCGGCATCTGGTATCCAGTATCCTGTATCCAGCAACCCACTCACGATTGCCGATTGCCGTCTGCCGATTCACGATTGCCGAATCATTCACTATTGACCATTGACTATTCACCACTCACGTTAAACATTCAGCGGCTAACCTACAACTTATAACCTATAACTTACAACCTTACAGGGACGAACGCATGGTCAGCGAAAACGGTATTTCCACGTGGTCGGTAGATTGCTCTAAGATCAGTTGAGCTGTTTTTTCTCCCATCATCTGGAAGTCGGTAGAAATGGTGGTGATGCCATTCAGGATGATCTTCTTCAAGGGGGTTTCGTTGTAAGAGATCACGCCTACATGTTTACCTACTTTTAATTTAGTAGCCAGTATTTTTTCAATCAGCAATACCAGGTCGTTCTCCATCAGTACAATGAACACTTCGCCCTCCTTAATAGGCTCATCGGTTACGTCGTGTACAATTTTGTAGTTGAACGCATACTGATGACAGAAGCGGTAAAACCCTTTCAGGATCTCTTTAGGGTGATAGGTATATTCAGGGAAGATGATCTTAACGGTGTGATAGTTACTCAAATGCTCCAGTGATTGTTCCAGTGCATCGTAAATATCTTTCTCGAAATTCTCATACACAGCACCATACTGCCCCTGTACGCCGGGAACTAATTTGTCCAGCAGGATCAGTTTTTCAGGCGGAATGGTATTGAGGATCTCGTAAGCATTATCGCCTTCGTCCATAAAGTGAGGGATGATCACATAATGGGTGTAATCACTTCTGCTGTTCTGGATAAGACGTTTGAAGAAGGCAAAGTCGTTATTGTAGATATAGAAATCGACAGAGGCCATCTCACCGAGGGAGGCAACAATGGCATCGTAAATGATCTTTTTGTGAGCGCTGAGCTTATTGAACAGCAGGAAGATCTTCAGGTGTTGATCTACCTCGGTATTTTTAACAAAATAGCCCTTACCGGGTACAGAACCCAGTACGCCGATCTGTTTGAGGTGCTTATAGCCCTTTTCGGCAGTATCGCGCGAGATCTCAAATTCAAAGCTTAACTCATTGATCGACGGCAATAGCTCGTCTTTCTTGATCTTGCCTTCGCCAATAGCCTTAATGATGGAGTTAGCCAACTGCAGGTACTTGGGCGTAGCAGAGTAGTAATCAATAAATAAGTGCTGAAATATGGAGTTCTTTTTCATGACGGCCTGCTGTTCACAAAGGGTGTTTTATTTATGACGCTGTGGGGCGCGCACCCGTTGTACGGTTAAATAAATTCCTGAAAATTAACGAACAATACGTACCAAAACCCTCAAACCGGCTTCTCTTGCTATTGTTCAGCCCCGTCATCCACGAGCCTCGGCGGGGGCAAATTTACCAAAAAACTGCCAAACCACTTTTTTAGCTCCAAATCAGTGTCAACAAGCGCTGCATCTTGCATTAAGCGAATCAATTATGTATCATTACAGTACATGATTGACCATGATGGAGCATGATGGTAAAAAACAGGAACGGCCTATTTTTACCGACTCATTATCATGGGTTTAAAATACAGCTTAGCCATATCGAAAATTACATCTCATGGGCGTTATATTAGGAGTTATTTTCCACTTCATCGGTGGATTTGCATCAGGCAGTTTTTATATACCGTATAAGAAAGTAAAAGGTTGGTCCTGGGAAAGCTTTTGGATCGTTGGAGGCTTGTTTTCCTGGTTAATTGTACCCCCTATTGCAGCCTGGCTCACCATTCCCAATTTTGGTGAGATCATCCGTCAAACTGACTTTTCTGTTCTAAAGTGGACCTATATAATGGGCGTTTTGTGGGGTATTGGTGGTCTTACCTATGGTCTTGGGGTTCGTTACCTCGGGGTATCGTTGGGTAGTTCCGTGATATTAGGTTTGTGTTCCATTTTTGGTGCGCTTATTCCTTCCGTGTATTACGACATTTTCCCCGCAGCCGGTAAAGACACTATCAGCGACCTGGTGAGCAGTCATTGGGGATTGATGGTATTACTGGGCCTTGCAGTTTGTATAGTGGGCATTGTTATCTGTGGTAAAGCAGGTAGCATGAAAGATAAAGACCTTGCCGGCAAACAGGGCGCAGCAGCCAATGCTGAGTTCCTGCTGGGTAAAGGTTTGGTGGTAGCGATCATTTCCGGTGTGCTGAGCGCTTGTTTCAGCTTTGGTATCGAAGCAGGCTCTTCTATGGCCACTGTGGCAAATGACCTGTGGAAAGCACAACACCCCGGTGAAGGTGAGTTCCTGTACCGCAACAACGTAGTGTACGTTGTACTGTTATGGGGTGGTTTAACCACTAACCTTATCTGGTGTATTATCCTGAATGCACGTAATAAAACCTTTGGTGATTATACCAATAGTAAAACGCCACTGGCCAAAAACTACATTTTCTGTGCATTGGCCGGTACTACCTGGTTCCTGCAATTCTTCTTCTACGGAATGGGAGAGAGCAGACTGGGCAACGGTGCCAGTTCATGGATCCTGCACATGGCATTTATTATCCTTATCGCCAACTCATGGGGACTTGCCCTTAAAGAATGGACCGGAGTAAGCCGCAAGACAAAGAACACTATCATACTTGGTATAGTAGCCATCCTTGTGTCTGTATTGATTGTAGGGTATGGTAACTATCTGAAACCGTAATTATTCGATTTAAATAACATTGACAATGTCAGCAATCGCAACAACAAAATTCAAGCACGTAAGTTATCTGTGGGACGAAGCCAAGGCCGCATCAATGGCCGGAGATGAAGTGGCTTTGTTGATCTATCGTTCAAATTTGCTGGGAGCCGACCTGCGCCTTACCAACTATGGCGGTGGTAATACCTCGTGCAAGGCCATTGCTAAAGATCCGTTGACGGGCAAGGAAACGGAAGTAATGTGGGTAAAAGGTTCCGGTGGTGATTTGGGTACGCTGAAACGCAGCGGATTGGCAGCGTTGTATGTTGATCGTTTGCGCAGTCTTACCAATGTGTACCGTGGTATTGAGTTTGAAGATGAAATGGTAGAGCTGTTTAACCATTGTATTTTTGATCTTGCTTCTAAAGCTCCTTCCATCGATACTCCTTTACATGGTTTTCTGCCTTTCAAACACATCGATCACCTGCATCCTGATGCAGCCATCGCTATCGCTGCTGCGAAAGATGGTAAGAAGATCACCAAAGAACTGTTTGGTGGTAAGATCGGCTGGGTAGAATGGCAACGTCCTGGTTTTGACCTGGGATTGAAACTGCGCCAGTGCCTGGATGAGAATCCCGGTATCAAAGGCATCATGTTAGGCTCTCACGGTTTATTTACCTGGGGCGATACTGCTTTTGAAAGCTATATCAATACCCTGGAAGTAATTGAGCGCTGTGCTGAATTCATTGAGCAGGAACAGGCAAAACAAAAAGCCATCTTCGGTGGTGAGAAAATAAAATCACTGGAAAAAGAAGCACGTCTGAAACAAGCCGCTTTACTGGCTCCTGTGCTGCGTGGATTCTGCTCCAGCCAGACAAAAATGATCGGTCACTTTACTGATGACGATCGTGTACTGCAATTCACCAATTCAAAAGATCTTGACAGGCTGGCCCCAATGGGAACAAGCTGTCCTGACCACTTCCTGCGTACAAAGATCAGCCCGCTGGTACTGACGCTGGAACCCGGTGAAGACCTGACAGACGTAAAAGCAATAAAAGAAAAACTGCAACCGCTGTTTGAAGCATACCGCGCGATGTATACAGAGTATTACAATACCTGCAAACATCCTAACAGCCCTGCTATCCGTGATGCAAACCCTGTGGTGATCCTGTATCCCGGTGTAGGTATGTTCACTTTCTCAAAAGACAAGCAAACTGCACGCGTAGCGGCTGAGTTCTACATCAACGCTATTAATGTAATGCGCGGCGCAGAAGCTATCTCATCTTATACTTCATTACCACGCCAGGAAGCTTTTAACATTGAATACTGGTTGCTGGAAGAAGCTAAGCTGCAGCGTATGCCTAAACCAAAAGCATTATCCGGCCGCATTGCGCTGGTAACCGGTAGTGCTGGTGGTATTGGTAAAGCTATCGCTAAAAAATTCGCTGACGAAGGCGCTTGTGTTATCATCAATGATAACGATGCTGATCGTTTGGCAAAAGCACAGGAAGAGTTCCAGAAACAATACGGTAAAGACGTTTTTGCCGGTGCTACACTGGATGTGACGAAAGAATCTGACATCAAGAACGCTTTTACTACCGCTGCATTGGCTTTCGGTGGCGTTGATGTTGTTGTAAACTGTGCCGGTTTATCTATTTCTAAACCCATTGAAGAGCATACTGAAAAAGACTGGGATCTGCTGTACAACGTACTGGTAAAAGGTCAGTTCTTTGTAACACAGGAAGCAGTAGAGATTATGCGCAAACAGGCTATTGGTGGCGATGTACTGAACATCGTGAGCAAGAACGCCTTAATGTCTGGTCCTAACAACGCCGGATATGGTTCTGCAAAAGCTGCACAGCTTCACCTGAGCCGTTTGAATGCTGCTGAGTTGGGTAAAGACAAGATCCGTGTAAACGTAGTAAACCCTGATGCTGTTATTTCTGACAGTAAGATCTGGGAAGGTGCATGGGCTGCTGGTCGCGCCAAAGCTTATGGTGTGAAAGTAGAAGAGTTGCCAGCTTACTACGCAAAACGTACCTTGCTCGACGAGATCATTTTACCTGAAGATATTGCTGCAGCCTGCTTTGCATTTGTGGGCGGATTGTTGAACAAATCAACCGGTAACGTGTTGAATGTGGATGGCGGTGTTGCTACTGCATTCGTACGATAAATAAATCTGAAGTCTGAAGTCGGCTGTCTGAATTCATACTTCGGACTTCGTTACTTCAGACTTCGTATTTAAAACAATACTATGGCGAGGCTTGCTTTTAAAATGCAGTTGTTCAAAGGCTATGAAGAAGAGTACAAGAAAAGACACGATGCATTGTGGCCCGAACTGCAACAGTTATTGAAAGAAACAGGCGTAAAAGATTACTCCATTTTTCTCGATGAAACTACGAACAGCCTGTTTGGGGTGTTGACGATAGATGACCCGAAGGCAATGGATAACTTACCAGCTCATCCTGTAATGAAGAAATGGTGGGCTTACATGAAAGACATCATGGAAAGCAATCCTGATAACTCTCCTGTAAGTGTACCTTTAAAAGATGTTTTTTACTTACCCTAAAAACGGTTGATTATGCTGATTGAAAAGTATAAGATAGATGATCATAACAATAGCCTGCTGGCCGATCATACCCGTAAATTTGAATTTTTAGCTTCCGGTATCAACAACGTAAATGACATTGTTGAAAAACTGAAAGAGTTCCAGATAGCAGTACCCAGTTGGGCACTTGGTACAGGCGGCACACGTTTTGGCCGTTTCAGTGGTGGTGGCGAACCCCGCAGCCTCGAAGAAAAGATTGAAGACGTAGGTTTATTACATGCACTCAATAAATCAGGTGGTGCTATCTCCCTGCACATTCCCTGGGATATTCCAAAAGATTATAAAGCTATCAGGGCACTGGCCGCACAACACGGTCTGCGTTTTGATGCCATGAACTCCAATACTTTCCAGGATCAGGCAGGTCAGAAACTGAGCTATAAATTCGGTTCATTACAACATACTGATAAAGCTGTACGCAAACAGGCTATCCAGCACAACATCGATGTAATCAAGCACGGTGTGGAACTGGGTTCTGATTCGCTGACCGTATGGCTGTCTGATGGTTCCAGCTTCCCCGGACAACTGAATTTCCGTAAAGCATTCCAGCGCACACTGGAAGGACTGGAAGAAATTTATGCAGCACTGCCCGATAACTGGAAAATATTTGTAGAGTACAAAGCATTTGAACCTAACTTCTACTCTATGACAGTAGGAGACTGGGGACAATCTTTGCTGTATGCAAATAAATTAGGTCCTAAAGCTTATACACTGGTTGACCTGGGACACCATTTGCCCAATGCCAACATCGAACAGATCGTAGCATTGTTGCTGAGCGAAGGCAAACTGGGTGGTTTCCATTTCAACGATTCTAAATATGGTGATGATGATCTTACGGTAGGCAGCATCAACCCTTACCAGTTGTTCCTGATCTTTAAGGAGCTGGTAGAAGGTATGGACGCACGTAAGATGAAACATGCTACTGATCTTGGCTGGATGATCGATGCTTCACATAACGTGAAAGATCCCCTGGAAGATCTGTTGCAGTCTATCGAAGCGATCAAGGTTGCTTATGCTCAGTCATTGCTGGTAGATGCTGATGCCCTGAACAAGGCTCAGGAAGCAAATGATGTGGCAAAAGCCCAGGATATTCTGCAGGAAGCCTACCGTACAGATGTACGCCCGCTGGTAGCAGAAGCACGTTTACAGGCTGGTGGTGCATTGCAACCCGCAGCGCTGTACCGTTCTCTGAAAGTAAGAGAGAACCTGATCAAAGAAAGAGGCGAAAAAACAGTAGCGACAGGATTGTAGTGAATGGTGAGTTGTGAATAGTGAAAGAATCGTTGCAGATTTTGAGATGTTAGGATTTTGTGATCTATGTCTGCTGCCGGTATCACTTATAAACGAACTATCAATTCCGTCCGGATCAATTTTGTCCCCGGACGGAATTAACTTACAACCTATAACTTTAGAACTTATAACCCTGGTTTTTACTGACAATTGCGACTAATGCCAATTACTCCCGTCATAGCGATATTTGATATTGGAAAAACCAATAAGAAGCTGTTCCTGTTTGATGAGCAGTACCAGATGGTATTGGAGAAAACAGGTCAGTTTGAGGAAACGACTGATGAGGATGGCGAAGCCTGCGAAAACCTGTCAGCATTGACCGAATGGGTACAGGGCTCGCTGGATGAAATAACAGCACGCAAAGACATTTTACTGAAGGCTGTTAATTTCTCTACTTACGGCGCCAGCTTTGTACACGTAAACCGTGAAGGCAAACCGGTTACACCACTGTACAATTATCTTAAAAAGTACCCTGATGAACTGCAACAGGGTTTTTATAAAAAGTATGGTGGAGAGATCACTTTCTCCATGCATACCGCTTCACCCGTATTAGGTAGTCTTAATTCAGGATTACAGCTATACAGGTTCAAAGAGGAACGTCCGGCCTTGTATGACAGCGTGCATTATTCATTGCACCTGCCGCAATACATGAGCTTTCTGCTTACGGGCAGGCCTTATTCTGATATTACCAGCATTGGCTGTCATACAGCCATGTGGAACTTTCCGCAAAACCGCTATCATGAGTGGTTGTACCGTGAAGGCATCAGTGATAAACTGGCTCCCATCTTCCCTTCCGACCAGGTAATGAATACCCAGTGGAAAGGACAACAACTTTTATCAGGTGTAGGATTGCACGACAGCTCCGCTGCACTGATCCCTTACCTGTCTACTTTCAAGGACCCGTTTGTACTGATCTCAACCGGTACCTGGTGCATTAGCCTCAATCCATTTAACCAGACAAGATTAACTGTAGAAGAACTGCAGCAGGACTGTTTGTGCTATATGGAATACCGCGGCAGACCTGTAAAAGCATCGCGCCTGTTTGCAGGTTATGAGCACGAACAACAAACTAAAAAATTAGCTGCCCATTTCCAGGTGGCAGCCGATTACTATAAAACTGTACAACCAGACGCTGAACTGATCGCCAGATTATCAGTACTGCTTCACCAGCCTGCACAACAGGCTGTAATGATGCAGGGCTCTGTATTTGGCCAGCGCGATCTGGCGGGCTTTACTACTTACGAAGAAGCATATCACCAGTTGGTATTCGACTTAATTACCCAACAAGTAAGCTCAACTAACCTTGTGCTGAACAATTGCCATGTGAAAAGTATTTTTGTAGACGGTGGCTTTGGCAGAAATGCCATTTATATGCAGTTGCTCGCAGCAGCCTATCCACAGATGCAGGTATATGCCGCGTCGGTGGCTCAGGCAACGGCAATGGGAGCTGCATTGGCCATACATCCTTATTGGAATAAAAATAACTGGCCTGCAGAGTTGATTGTGTTGAAGCAATACGCTGCTTCCCAGCCTATAGCGTTATGATTGTTGGACTTTTTATACCTTGTTATGTTGACCAGTTTTATCCCCAGGTAGCCATTGCTACCCTACAACTTCTGGAAAAACTGGGATGTACCGTAGAGTACCCTTTGCAACAAACCTGTTGTGGTCAGCCTATGGCCAACTCAGGCTACGAGCATCTTACTGCCTCCTGCAATTCTCTTTTTACCGATAATTTCAGCAAATTCGATTACATCGTTTGTCCGTCGGGTAGTTGTGCATTGCACATTAAGGATCACCTGCACGATGATAAACGTGAAAGTGATGCTGCTGCTATCCGGAAGAAGGTATATGAACTCACCGAGTTCCTGACCGACGTGCTGAAAGTAACTTCACTGAAGGCAAAGTTCCCTTATAAAGTAGGTATGCACCAGAGTTGTCATGGTCAGCGTGGGTTACACCTTTCGCAGATGACGGAGCTGGTGGCTAAGCCATTCTCTAAACCCGAGCAGTTATTGCAACTGGTAGAAGGGTTGGAACTGGTAACACTCGATCGTAAAGATGAGTGTTGCGGATTTGGTGGTACTTTCTGTGTGGCAGAGGAAGCTGTATCTGTGAAGATGGGGAAAGATAGAGTAGCCGATCATGTGAAGCACGGCGTACAATATATTACCGGTGGTGATATGAGTTGCCTGATGCACATGGAAGGCATTTTGAAAAGACAAAAGAGCAACGTACAGGTGAAGCATATTGCGGAGATTCTCAATAGTGCAATTTGATATGCAAGTGTGCTGAACGCCGAACGCTTAATGCGGAACGCGAATACAAGCCCGGAAGAAATATCGAATGCCGAATGTTGAATATCGAATTTCGAAGGAAAATGCAAAGAAGCTGAAGTATGATGCCTGAAAGATTCAACTGCAAATTGCTAACTGCCAACTTGTATTTGCTCGTGGCTCGTAGCTCAAAGCTCACAGCTTGTTCTCACGTCTCAAAACCTGAAACATGAAATCAGAAACAATACATCATCCAGAATTAGCGGAACGGTTTAATGCCGATGAAGACCGCGTGAACTGGCATGATGAAACTTTGTGGTGGATAAGACAGAAACGTGATAAGGCCGCATGGACCTTACCCGAATGGGAAACCCTGCGTGAGAAGGCGTCGCTTATCAAACACAATGTACTGAGCAACCTACACGATTACCTGGTAGAGTTTGAAGCTGCTGCACAGAAGAATGGGGTAACTGTACACTGGGCTGCTGATGCAGCTGAACACAATGCAATTGTACATAAACTGTTGTCGGAAAATGGTGTCACGAAGATCGTGAAGAGCAAGTCGATGCTGACGGAAGAATGTCACCTGAATGAATACCTGGGGCATAATGGCATTGAAGTGATCGATACCGATCTTGGTGAGCGCATTGTGCAACTGGCTAAAGAACCGCCCAGTCACATCGTACTGCCTTGTATCCATAAGAAAAAAGAGGAGATAGGGGAGCTGTTCCATGAGTTCCTGGGAACGCCGGCAGGCAATGCCGATCCGCAGTTCCTCACAAATGCAGCCCGACTGCACCTGCGCGAGAAGTTCCTTACACGTAAGATAGCGATCACCGGGGTGAACTTTGCAGTCGCTGAAACCGGTGAAATGGTAGTATGTACCAATGAAGGAAATGCCGATATGGGCGCTCACCTTGCTGATGTACATATTGCCTGTATGGGCATTGAAAAGATCATTCCCAAACGCAAACACCTTAGTGTGTTCCTGCGCCTGCTCACACGCAGCGCTACAGGACAACCGATCACTACATACTCAAGTCATTTTGCAAAACCACGTCCGGGACAACAGATGCACATCGTGCTGGTAGATAATGGTCGTACAAAGCAACTGGCGCGTGAAGACTTCAGGAATTCGCTGAAGTGTATCCGCTGTGGTGCCTGTATGAACACCTGCCCTGTGTACCGCAGAAGTGGCGGACATAGTTATCACAATGCCATTGCAGGTCCTATTGGCGCCATATTGGCCCCTAACCTGGATATGAAGCAATATGCTGATCTGCCTTTTGCTTCAACCTTATGTGGCTCGTGCAGTAATGTATGCCCTGTAAAAATTGATATACATAACCAGCTTTACCAATGGCGACAGGTTTTAACGCAGGATGGCTATTCACCTGCTTCTAAAACAGTAGCTATGAAGGCAATGACAACCACCTTGTCGAAACCAGGGTTCTATCGCTTTGCCGGTAAAATGGGCAGATGGGTAATGCGTACCATGCCCTGGCTGGTGAACAATAAACTAAACCCCTGGTATAAGCAACGCGATATGCCAGCGCCACCTAAAGAATCGTTTGGAGAGTGGTATAGGAAGAACAGGAAAAGCTAATTTGAGAATGAGGAAATACAAGGTTGTAGGTTGTAAGTTATAGGTTATAAGTATTGCTGAAGGCAGCACGCTTAACGCGGAACGCCTAACGCGAATACAAGCGGCAGGTTAAATTTGAAGATTTGAAAATGAGGAATACATGCCGATGGTTGAATGGCTGCATTGCTTGATGATTTTTATCCGCAGCTCAAACGTAAATCGAAAGCTCAGTGACCACTTTAAACTTTACACTTTATACCTGAATCCTGTAACTCACATCTTCAGAACACGGAACTTTAAACACGAAACCCGGAATAGTTTTCAACGTCATGAGCCGAGATAAAATATTAGCAGCAGTAAAAGTCAGTCAGCCGGAGTTGCAGGCATTGCCAACTATTGAGGATATTCCGGCCATTCAGTTTCCTGACCCGGTAGCACAGTACAAGGCTACCCTGCAGGTAATTGGCGGCTATATTGCTGATGTGAAGAGTATTGAGGAAGTGGGTGCTGTATTACAGAACCTGTTTCCGCAGGCAAAAAGAATAGTATCTGCTGTGCCGGGAGTAGCTTCCTTGTCTGCACAGGACTGGCAGCAGCAGGATCCTCATGCACTGGAAAATGTGGAAGTAGGAGTAATCTCTTCTTCACTGGCAGTGGCAGAGAATGGCGCAATCTGGGTTACAGAAAAAGACGTACAGCAGGTACGTGTATTGCCTTTTATTGTAGAGCACCTGGTGGCGATTATCTCTGCAAAAGATATTGTCTCAAACATGCAACAGGCCTATCAGAAAATAGATTCAGCCCCGGGCTTTAATGTCTTTATAGCTGGTCCCTCCAAAACCGCAGATATTGAACAATCGTTGGTATTAGGTGCTCATGGCCCTAAGAGTATGACGGTTGTTGTAATTGGCTGAACAGGTAGGTTATAGGTTGTAAGTTATAGGTTATAAGTTAAGGCATAAGATTCAAGGGGAATGGGAACCGGGAATGAAGAATTAGGAAATTAGGGGAACAAGTTGAAAGGTGATACCTTGACAAGGACGAGATAGGTCCGGCTTTAGCCGGTTAAGAAATCTTGTTTTTCAGGGACGGTGTTTAAAAGCATTACCTCGTCCTTTAGGGCGAGGAATAAAGGCACAAGGTTCAGCAAAGTACCCATCCGGGCGGGCGAAATAAGAAGCACGGATAATTGAATGTATTTTACTCGCGGCTCGTAGCTCAAAGCTCGCAGCTTGTTCTCACGACTGACGATTCACGTCTCACAGCTGACGATCCTGTAACAAAAAAGCGACGCATTGCTGCATCGCCTTTTTATTGATCGGTTCTTCTTAATATTTTTCCCGGCAACAGAATGCTAAGGTGTATATGTGATTAAATACACTTCACTGCTACCCGAATAATAGCCACTGTAAACAAATGTGGCGCCTACCTCAAATTCAAAAGTAGTAGCGGTAGTCAGATTACCTACATAAAATGCTCCCCTGTAGGTTTTGGTTCCGCTATAAGGAAGACCTCCACCGGGGAACCACTCTTCTTTTAATAAGAACGGATTATAGTTGATAAGATCGTTATAAGACTGGTACACTGCAAACCAGCAGTTGTTGTCCTCGTTTACATCCATGGCCTGCTGCCAGTGTGTGGTGAACTCGATATAAACGGAATCGCCATCTGTCCATAACACAGGCGCGTCGTATGCGCTACAGGAAGTTGGTGTGTATGGGAAAGTAACAGTTTGCGCATTGATTTTGGCAACAAACAGGATGCTCAGTAATAAGAAAGGGATGATCTTTTTCATAGCTGATAAAATTTTAGACAGGTGAATAATGGTTTAATGGAAATGTGCCGGGAAGAACTGACAATATCTTGCTTGATTTTACTGGTTACGTTATTACTGCCCTCTCATTAAAAAAGCGATGCCATTGGGCATCGCCTTCAGGGGGTCGGTTATTCAATAATTAAGTTATGGTGTATAGGTAATTACGCTGGTACCATTATCTCCTTGTTGCGTACCATTGTATTTAAAATAGGCACCGAAATCAACCCAATAAGAAGTTGGTGTTGTAATATTTCCAACATAAAAAGCCAGGCGGTAAGTTTTTGATCCTGTTATGGGCGAACCGCCATCAGGAAACCATTCTTCTTTTAATAAAAAATAATTGCGGGCAGCATAATTCCCCCAATCAGTAAAAAGAGCTATCCATACATTGTTATCCTCTGAAGCATCCAGGGATCCCGGCCAGTTTACAGTATATTCAATGTAAACAGAATCTCCATCAGTAGAGAGAACAGGAATTTCTGCATAATAATCTACCATAGGGGGTTCATCCCAGGTAATTGTTTGCGCTTTAGCCAGGATACCAATGAACATATTTAATAAGAATAAGGGAAGGATCCTTTTCATTTTTATCTCATTTAATAAATGTGAAAATGTGGTTGGGCGGAGAGTTGTGCAGAAAGAAAAGAGCAGTTACAGGACCCCCTTAACAGTAAGCTGCTCTTTCCTGATCAGTATTTGAATGGCAGGAACCAGTCCCTGCTCATTAGTTTTGTTCTGACAGTTGCTGCTGTGGGATTGCCACTTTTCAGCAGTTTCTGGTAAACCCTGTTCGCCAGGATAGAAGGATCATTCCTGCGGATAGCATGGCGCAACAGATCGGCCCAGCGCTGACCTTCATAGGCCAGTTCAAGTCCACCCTCGTCAATGATCATATTCTCAATTGCAATGGTACTGTCTGCCCCTGATGCAATCGTAATGGGTTTTACATTCGCTCTTCCACGTACGCCTACGTTCCTGTGCCAGGAGGCGCGGAAAGTGGGGTAATCTCCATTGCGTGCATCAAAATCGTAAGGCACTTTATCAAAGGTCTGTTGGGTATTGGTAACATTCCTGCTGGTACCTGCACCGGGGTTATCGTCAAAGTTGTACTGGATACCATTGTTCACCAGTGAGTAGGCAATACGGCGACGGCCATCCCTGTTAGCTGCTTCGGAATAACGCAGGTGCAGCATGGCGGCACGGTATAAGAACCATTTGCCGGGTTTTTCCAGCATGTTAACCGGGATGAAGGTATTACCATCAGCAAAGTAATTGTACAGGTACTTTGTGATCACGGGCTGCCCGTTGATTGTTTTATAAGTGAGCTTACCACGTGCATCATACGGGAAGTTGTTATCTGACTGAACCTGTGCATTCCAGCCGTCAATGGCCGCCTGTGAAGGCTTTAACTGGTAACGTCCGCCAATGTTAGAGAACAGGTCAATAAAAGGATTAGCGGGTTTGAAAGCCTTGTCGAAATAAAGCATCCAGATCCACTCGCCATCCCACAGGTTGTCCTGTCCGCGGGCAAAGATGGAGCGCCATCCTGAATAGTTTACATCTACCAGGTCATTCTCATTGTATTTCCTGATACGTGCATCGCCCCAGTAGTTAACAGCCACGTCTGAATTGGTTAATACATCACCAAAACGAACGCGATAGTTATCCCAGTTACCATTGGTAGGGGTATAGGTTTCCATAACCTGCTTGTAATAAGTAGCGGCATTCAGAGCGTCATCACTGTACTTGCCAAATGCAGAGCGCCACAGGTACAGGTCGCCTAACAGGCATTTTTTATTGATGAAGAACTTGGCTGTATTATAACCGTCTACCTGTGTTACCAGGCTGGTACCAGAAGGGTACACATCTTTAAAGGCAACAGCCTTGGTGGTATTGATCAGTGTATCCAGCAATTGCTCCAGCGCTATGCGTGGGAATTTTGACTGGTCTTTTACATCATCAATTGTTTCCAGCGGGCTGGTGATATAAGGAACAGTGCCGTACTGGATGGCTACCTGCAGGTAAAGCCATGAACGAAGAGCTATTACATCTGCATAGCGTTGCTGGTATTCAGTTTCTGAGAACTTTTTCTCCGCACGCATGATGTTGAAGTTCTTAATTACATCATTGCAGTTGATGATCACTGAATAGAAAGGACGTGGGTCCGCATAGGAATTAGCCGTTGTTACTGTATGGCTGTTGATCTGCTTTAATTCATCATCGGAACCGATCGTTACGTCCATCAGGTCGGCACGTAGTTCATTCAGCACCACGTATTGTTTGGCTACACCCAGCAGTTTGCCATACAGGCCCAGCACTGCAGCATCCGCATCGTACACGTTCCTGTACATCTGTTCTTTATCCAGCGTTGTTTCCGGCTCCAGGTCAAACACCTTTTTACAGGAGGCAGTTGCAATAATGCAGGCTGCTACTGAAAAAACTGCTGCATATTTTTTGATACGTTTCATAATTATAGTCAAAGTTGTGAATGGTTATTGTTTACAAGCCAATGCGTACACCTGCCTGTGTTGATCTGTATTGAGGTTCCAGGCCTACGTCTACGCCCTGTCCCAATACAGATTCGGTAGCACTGAATTCAGGATCATATCCCAGGTATTTTGAAACAGTAAACAGGTTGGTAGCAGTTGCATATACTGTTACATATTTCAGGAAGCCTGGTTTCACTTTCAGGTTGTAAGAAATTGACAATGATCTCAAACGCAGGTAAGAGCCATCCTCGATCCAGCGGTCGGAGAAACGGCTGTTGCCCATCGGGTCGTTCCAGGTTGCTTTTGGCATATTGGTAACCTGTCCCTGTCCGCGCCAGCGATTGCCCATTGATTCCAACTGGTTGCTGTAGGTAGCGCCTGATTCCAGTTGCTGACGCTGGTAGTTGTAAGCATCATTGCCGCATGTAAAGGTGAATAACGCATCCAGTGTAAAGCGTTTCCAGCTAAGACCAACTGTAAAGCTTCCTGTAAAGTCAGGATTGGGGTTGCCGATCACCTGGCGGTCTTTATCGTCAATAATATGATCGTTGTTCAGGTCAGTGAAGCGGATATCGCCTCCTTTAAAGGCTGCGAGTGTTCCGTCTGCACGGCGAATTGAATAACCATCGGCAGCAGCTTCTGCATCTGTGCTGTACACGCCATTTGTTTTATGGCCGTAGAACAGGTTGGCGGCTTTACCGGTTTCTGTAATAATGGTAGCTCCTGCAAACTGGGTAAGAATAGGTCCGTTGGGTAAACGGGTGATCTTGTTTTTATAAGCAGTAATACCGGCGCCTACATCCAGTTTCAGGCTTGAATGGTTGATAACACGTACCTGTACATTACCCTCGATACCCAGTGTTTTCATACCACCACTGTTGGAGGTAACGTAGTTGAAGCCACTGGCGGCAGGAGCATCTTCCATAATGATCATATCGCGGGTACTGTTGCGGTATGCATCTACGCTGATGCGGATACGGTCGCTTAAAAGACCCAGGTCTAAACCTATATTGCCTTTTTTGTTCAGTTCCCATTGCAGGTGCGGGTTGGCAATATTGCCACGTACAAGGCCCTGCATACCCAGCAGGTTTTGTGATACATAATACTGGCGTGCAGTAAAGTTGCCGATATCATCGTTGCCGGTATGGCTGTAGCTGGCACGCAGTTTCAGAAAACTGATAATGGGAATGTTGTGCATAAAACGCTCGGATGAAATAAGCCATGCAGCGCCAATAGAAGGCAGTATAGCATATTCATTGCCATTGAATGTAGGAGCGTTGTTTACCTGTTTGCCAAAGCGTGAAGAGCCATCTACAGCAATATCTGCATTGATGAAGATGCTGTTGTCAAAGCTATAGCTTACTGCGGCATAAGTGCTGAGCCAGTTGTTCTTACCAATATCTCCGCCAACCTGGCGCAGGCTTGCAACACCATAGTTTACGTTTACAAGCTCATCAGTGGCAGAGTTATAGCCAAAACCATAATCCTGTTCCTGCGTCTGCTGCAGGTAACGTAAGCCCGCCATAGCACGTACATCGTGCACACGGTTAATTGTTTTCTGATAAGCTATGCGTGTATCGCTATATACACCGAATAATCTTTTTACCTGGCTGCCCGAACGGCTGTCGGCTGTAGTGGCAGTGAGTGTATCTTTTACAATGCCCTTGCGTGGGATAAAGAAGTTCTCACGCACTTTGTCATTGGTGAGCCCGAATAAGGAGCTGACAGAAAGATTATTATTTACCTGGTATTTGAATGTCAGTGAACCAAAGAAGCGATAGACCTTATTGATACCAAGGATCTTTTGTACAATGGTGGCAGGGTTGCTGAAACCGAGTGTATCTACTTCTGCCAGGTTGGGAGAAACATTGCCTTTACTGTCAATTTCATGTACATGCATGAAAGGTGATTTTGAAAGAGCAACAGAAATAGGGTTCAGCTTTGGAGCATTACCCTGGTTCTGTACGTTTCTTTCACCATAAGAGAAAGACAGGTTGGCATTGGCTGTAAGTTTTTTGCTGAGATTCAGGTCTGCATTAAAGCGTGTATTGTAGCGTGTAGCATCTGTATTCCTGATCACCCCATCGTTTTTGAAATAACCCATTGACAGGGCGTATTTCGCAATGTTATCACCACCGGTAACCTTCAGGAATACATTCTGGGATTTCCCATTCTGAAAGATCTCATCCTGCCAGTCGGTTTCGGCATGATAGCGATAGTAGTTAGCATTGTTGGGATCATTGGTCATGTAAGGCTGTGCTGCTACCTGCTGGTTGGTAAAGCCCTGGGTTTGCAACATGTCCGAGAGGTATGATCTGTGTTGCTCTGCTTTCATCACGGGCAGTTTTGAAGGTGCAAAATTCAACCCGTAGAAAACGCCAAAGTCAATTTTGGTAGCCAGTTGTTTTGCCTTGGCGGTAGTGATCAGGATCACACCGTTGGCGCCTTTGGTACCATATAGAGAAGTTCCGTCTTTGATCACAGTGATGTTGTCGATATCCTTGATGTCGATCAGCGACATTGGATTATTGTAATTGTTGCTGATGATAGAACCACCGAAGTCTGCATTGTCATAGATCATTCCGTCTACAACTATCAGGGGTTTGTTGGTAGCATAGAGTGATGACATGCCACGCATAAATAAAGCACTGCCGATATTGGGAGTACCTGATTTGCGGGTAACAGTAAGGCCATTGGCAAGGCCCTGTAAATAATTGTCAGGCGTTTCTAAGCCATTGTTCCATCCCTGTGGGTTTATAGATGATACAGAAGATGTAACCTCATTCTTTGAGCGCACACCGGTGGGTGTGGTGGCAGGATCGTAGTAAGAATCAAAGTTCTCTTCATACAGATTTACTGTAACATCTGTTTCACCACGCAGGGGAACTGCTTTTGCCTGGAAGCCATCAGCATTTACAAACAAGGTTGTTTTGTAGGAAGGGACCTTAATATTAAAACGTCCTTTTTCGTCGGTAATGGCAGCAGAGAAGGAAGGAACAGAGACGTTGATACCAGCCAGCGGTTTATTGGTAGCGGCATCAATAATAGTTCCGGTAGCCCTGATGCCGGTTTCCGGCTTTTTAATTACAACAAAAGTATCAGTAACTGCTGCTGCAGAGTCTGGTTTTACATCCTGTGCCATCAGCCCTTGCGTTAGCGCCAGCGTAACCACCGTCCCCGCAATATATCTTGATAAAGTCATAGTCAGTTAAATGAGAGTTGAAAATAGGGGTGCTTAAAAATGTTTTGGTTTACGGAATAACAGGCTCCAGTCTTACATAATCAAGAAATAATGAATTACTGCTCTGGTTGCTGGTAGTAGGGGCTATATCAGCACTTATCAGGTACAGGCTCAGGTTGCCGCTTCCATATGAGCTTACGGTATATTCTCCTAAGTACAATTCATCATATACATTGGGACTGATAGTGGAGTAAGCAAAAGTGGTGTTGGTGGAAGTACCGATAGCCAGTCTTTGTGAGAACGTATTGGTAAACCTGTTGTTATTGGCAACTACCCAGTACACTTTGTATTTGACAGTGTACACGCCGCTGATGCGGTAACCAACATAGAATTTATTGATCCTGTGGTCGTACACAAACAGGTCACTGAATGTTTTTCCGGTGTTGGGGTTTACCAGGGTGCGGTAAAAGATCCAGTTGCCAACAGAGTTGCTATAAAAGCTTGGATTCTCACCCTGTATCACGAACTGTGGAAGCTTGGCTTTCAGCGCAACATTCATCTCGTTCATTACATATACATACCCATTGCTGGTGCGGATCGCAAACTGAATAGCTGATTTTTTGATCACTGTTTTTACACCGTATTTTGAAGTAACAGAGTCCGGTAGTTGATCAGGAGCGTAAGAACCTTCCATTACCAGGTCTTTAGCAGTGTTCCATGAGGTGAGTTCATTGGTACTGTCTGTTGTGCTGGTAGCGTAGTAAGGCTTTAGCTTTGTACGTTCTGCATCCCAGCTTGTATTGGCAACGATAAAGACGGTGTACTCTTTTGATTCATCATTCAGGGTTGCTACCCTGTCAATATACCTGTTGCGTTTTATTATACCGGTTCCGGGTTGATATACAGGTCTGCCGTCTGCATCTACGCCTGTTTGTATAGCTTTTGTACTGTCGAAATAATCATACTCCTGTGCTTTCAGGTAGCTAGCCATATTAAACTGGCCTGTTGTTTTCAGCGTGTCTACATAGTTCCACACATTGGCAACAGGGGCTGCTGCCTCAGAAATAATATGCAGTACACCATTGGCCCTGAACTTGTCGGCAGTGGTAATAGCTGCCTGGTCAAATTTGGTAGAAGAGAAATATACATACTTGCCATCGAGCATAGGCAGGCGTTTGGATGTGGCCTGTACATCGGTGGTAAAGTATTTCTGTCGTGTGATATGATGCGCTACAAACACTTTCATTTTATCCTTGTCTGCATTCAACGCAGCGTCCACTGCCTGTAATGCAGCATCGGTAGGAGCCCACACTGTATAGTTTTGAGATAATTTCAGGGTGTCTGCATACCCTGTAAGATCAAGGTAGCTTTTGAATTTTGATAGAGTTGTATTGCCGGCAATCTCATTGTACAGATTAATAGTTGTATTCGGGTCCTGTACCTGGTTGTGATCATCCCATTTGCGACTACATGAAAAGAAACCTGCCAGGGCCGTCGTCGTCAGTGCTGCCGCTATCGTAGTTTTTTTGAACATTGTATCTGCTATGTGGTTAGCCATCCGCTGTATACATTAATACAGCGGATGGTATTTAAATTAATTCTTGAACATTAATAAACCCATGAACCGTCAGTGTTGAATTTGGGTAAGAACTGATCCATGTCTTCAGGGATAAAGTGGATCATATCCAGCCAGGTAGCATTGTTACCACCACCATCATCTGTACAAACGAGTTTCAGCGTATGACGACCGGTTGTTGTCAGTTCAATGGTACCGATCAGTTTGCTGGCCATATGGTCTGCAGTGCTGGCGCCTACATAGTATCTTTTCCATCCCTGTGCCTGTACTTCAGGTTCAGTGAGGGTTTTACCATAGTTGTAATCACCAAAGTTCATCAGGCGGGGCATCAGCACACCGTCAATATAGGTTTGAACACCTCTTGCTGATTTAAGGTTGTTGGCCCTCCAGCAGATCCATACTTTGTATTTACCTTTTACGATCAGCGGCGTTTTAAATTCCACCCAGTTCATTGAACCGCTGGCTGCTCTCAGGTAAGTAAAGGCCAGCCTGTCGTTCCAGTAAAACAGGTCTTTGGCGCCGGGGTTATTACAGGTATAGTTTACAGTACCCGCGTTCCAGGTAATATCTTTCATAGAACCCACTGCGAAATCCTGGCTTTTGCCGCCTTTTCTGAAAATAGCGGTCAGCTTCATGATCTCAGGTTGCTCTGCCACATCCCAGTAAACCGGCGCAGGGCGACGTACCTTGATATAGAGATTTCCTTTCAGATCGTGCAGCACTCCGTTGGTGGCAGCAATATCACTGGTGCTGCGGTTAAATTCAACACCAGGTTCATACACACCGGCAAATGTTTCATCATTGGCCAGTACTGTTTGTCCTTTAAGAGTTATGGTAATAATTTCCTGGGGAATAACACTGGCGTGTGCAGGTGTCATTACCAGGTCGGCCAGGAATTTAAGATCAGTTAAAATGTGATAGCCCATAAATGTATGCAGGCTGTCTACCGGGTTTTTAGGATTACCTGTGTTACAGTATTTGGCTTTCAGGTCTGTATAGCTGTTAATGCCGTTGGCTTTGAATACAGCATCAGATTGTGCCAGTACAGTGAGCCAGTAAGGAATAGTATCGCTGATATATTTCAGTGTGTTCAGTGAATCGTAGAAACCAGTCTCTTTCAACGCCTGTGTAAAGATCTTGTAGCTGCCATCCTGTTCAATCTTCACGGCCAGTGTTGCCTTACTGGGAACCAGTACATGATCAATAGTGTGCAGGATACCATTGCCTACATAGGTGTTGGGCGTTACTACAATGGCACTTCTGTTTACAATGTATTTGGAAACGCCATCGGTATTATTGATACCTGTTACCAGGTATTCGCCATACATGGTAGGTACCGGCAGTTTACCGTCTGTAAATGCAACCGTTGAAATGGTATCGCCCAGCAGGTGGTAACGTACCATATTTTTTAACTCATCGGCAGATAATGCTTCTACAGAAGTTTTGCCAATAGTCTTCAGGTAATCGGCAACGGCCGTATTGGTGGGTGCAAACAGTGTATAGGTACCATAGGCATCCAGGTAAGAGGCAGTGCCGGATTTGTCCAGTACTTTCAGGAACTCTGAATATTTATCAGGGTACCTGCTCATATAGGTTACCAGGTTAGCATCGTCGGTAGTGGTAGTAACGATGTTGATCTTTTTACACTGCGACACCAGCAGCATTGTTAGTATAGCTACTGTGATAAGGCCGGCAGGTTTACTAATCAATTTCATATAGTGCAAGTTTTAGTTCGTTTATTGGTAAAATGGGTTTTGTACAAGGTTTTTGTCGGTCTGCAGTTCATAGATATAGATCGGGAAGTAATGGCTGTTGTGGTCACCGTATTTGCTGATAGCAGACTGCTGTCTTTCAGGAACCACAGAGTTGATGACCATTGTTGTCAATATATCCGAACGGCGATATCCGTCTCTTTTGGCATTGCGCAGGATGTCGTACCAGCGTTTACCTTCAAAAGCAAACTCCCTCGCTCTTTCAGCCAGTATAAAGTCGGTAATGCCATCCTGGTCATCGGCACCCGGGCTTAGGTCAGTAGCAGCCAGTGCATGAGCTCTTCTTCTTACCTGGTACACAATGTCCAGCGCTTCCTGTCCTCTTTCCAGCTGATTCAGGGCTTCTGCTTTCATCAGCAGGATGTCTGAATAGCGGTACAATATCCAGTGATTGTAAGAGGCATCACTGGTGGCATTGAAGATGAATTTGACAATGGCACTGGAGCTGCTGAGCAATGAAATGCCATCACCACGACGGTCTACGCTGTCGGCGTTTACATAATCAATGGTGTAGATACTTTCCATTACAGACAGTGTTGCCTGGTATCTTCTGCGTGATGACATGAAGATGTTATAAAAAGGATTTTGTGCCTGCTTGTTGTATTGCAGTTCAAAAACAGATTCGCTGGAATTACCTTCTATAAATACACTATAGATCCAGTTGCCCGAACTGATCAGGCCATATTGCCCGGAATTGATGAGCTTATTGCAGGCTGTGATACAGTCATTGTATTTGTCCATCCACAGGTACACGTCAGCCTGTATGGCATTAACAGTGTATTTGGTTACCCGACCCTTATCATAAGGCTTGTTGCCGTAAGAGGAAACAGCGATTGGCTCTGCTTTGGTAAGGTCTGCTACTATCTGCTTCAATACCGAGTCTTTGGGCGATTTAACCAGTTGTTCCAGCTCATCATCACTGGTAGTGGCAGTGAGCTTTAAAGGAACATCACCAAAGCTGCGCACCAGGTAGAAGTACATCAATGCACGGATGGTGTAGGCTTCCGACATGTAATTGTCCAGTTGCTGCTGGGTAAGGGTGTTATCCTCATTCATTACAGCGGGCGCAAAGTGTATTACCGTATTGCAGTAGTTGATAACGCGGTAAATAACACGCCAGTTGGTAATGGTGTTGGTAGAAAGCAGGTTTACGTTATAAATGTCTATATCCTCATTGGTAGCACCGGTAGAGGGCATTACCATATCTGCACGCAGCTCGCCCCACATAAACATGTATTCTGCTACAGCCCTGTCCGATGTGTTGGTAGTGTTGTTGATCATCGCTGCATAGATCCCGTTCACGGCGGCACCCAGCTGCTCCTTTGTTTTCCAGAAATTCTCCTTCACAATACCATCAGAGGGCTTCAGGTCCAGCCATTTGTTGCAGGAACCCATTACCGCAGGGATTGTGAATAATAAGAGCCATTTATATATGTTTCTGTACATGGTCAGTGTTGTTTGTGTTTTTAGAAGGTAGTTGATAAACCAAGCGTAAATGTTCTTACAGGAGGCGTCATAGAGTAATCGATCGCTACCCTGAAAGGATCTGCACCTTTCGCAGATACCTCAGGATCCTGTCCTGTGTAATTGGTAAATGTTATCAGGTTCTCTGCTGTGAGATAGATGCTCAGCATTTTGAGACCTATTTTTTTAAGGCTTTTTTCACCCAGGTTGTAGCGGGCAGTTACTGTACGCAGACGTACAAAAGAGCCATCCTCTACATACCTGTCAGATCCCAGCCAGTTATAACCAGATGCCCATAATGCTCTTGGAATATCAGTAACATCACCCTCTTTTTTCCATCTTCTCAATACTGCCGTACTCTGGTTATTGAAACCATACATATTTGTAGTGGTCATTTTGGTACCGTTGATGATGTCGCCACCCAAACGATAACTGAAGAACACTGATATTTTCAGGTTGCGTTTGTAAGTGAAGTTGGGACCAAAACCACCGGTGAACTTAGGATTACCATTACCGAGGTATACAACATCCATGTAGTTGATATTACCATCGTGGTTAATGTCTTCGTAAATAGCATCACCGGGCTGGAAAGTGTAATCAACTTTAGGATAGTTAAAACGCATGTACACGATCTGTCCGTTGGGACCGGTGATCGGTTTGCCTTTTACGTCACGTGAAATGGTGGCATCCTTGTCGGCATATACACCTTTGTAACGGAAGCCATAGAAAGAGCCAAATGGATTGTTCACCTGTAACAATGATTTGTACTGGCCATTGGTTTCCAGGTTGCCTTTTTCACGGGGATAGAACTCCGAAATTTCGCGGATGATATTATCGTTGTGCGAAATGTTGAAGTTGAAGTCTATAGAGTAATCTTTCTTACGTACCAGCACTGCATTCAGGTTTACTTCCCATCCCTGGTTCTGCATAGTACCCACGTTCATATCCACTTTGTCGAAACCTGTGAAAGAGGAGATCTGTAAACCGGAGTAGAACATGTTAACGATCTTATTGCGGTAGAAGTCCACATCCAGGTTGATCCTGCGCTGGAAGGCATTCAGGTTGAAGCCCAGGTTAAGACCTTTGGTAGTTTCCCATTTCAGGTTGTTCAACTGCATGCTGGCAGGGAAAATAGCCGGTTGATCGAGATAAGAGTAACTGAAAGTAGTATAGGTATTATAAAAGGTGTAATCCTTTTTAGGCGCATTACCACTATGGCCATAACTGGCGCGAACACTGAAGTCATTTACCCATTTCTGCAGCAGAGGACGCAGGAATGGTTCATCCGATACACGCCAGCGTGTAGAGATAGAAGGAAATAAGCCATACCGGTTGCTGGGGCCAAAACGGGAGTTACCATCACCACGGATCCCGGCATTCAGAATGTAACGGTCCTTATAGGCATACTGGGCATTTACCAGTAAACCTACAGTACGTGTTTGTGTCTGGTAAGATCCCAGGTTCAGATCACCGCCATAAGTGCGTGATGAAACCGAAGGGTCCTGTAATTCAGATGATGCTGTATTAGATGTAAGAGCCTGGTGCGATACGTATTTGTAATCGCTGGTCATCAGCGATACAAGTCCCATCAGTTTATGTTTATCGTTAAACTCCGGTGTAAATACCAGGCTGCTCTTTGTTTGTACGCTGAAACCATCCGCATCTCCATCATAGGCTTTGTTTACAGCTGTTTCTGTCCACGGGCGGCCGGTAGCGATCTGCGGTAGGAAGGTTTTGTTCTTTGTGTTATTGATATCAAACTGCACGTCCGAAGTGAATAATAACTTCTGCGGAATAAGATCATACTGCAGGTTGAAGTGAGGGATAATTCTTTCTGAGACGATATTGTTGATGGCTGCTTTTGCCATTGCCACAGGGTTATAGGTACCGCTGTACTGTCCCTGTATGTTTACCGATGGTGAAAAATAGTTTGGTGTCTGGTTGCCATACTCATCATACTCATAGACGCCCATGTTAGGCATTTTTATATAAGCGATATTACGGATACCGTCAGCGCTGGATGAGGTGCCGTTTACATAGTTGCGGTCATTATCGCTGTGCGTATAGGCAAGGTCAGTACGGAAACGGATACGGCTTGATACGTTGTAATCGAGGTTAATACGTGCACTGATACGTGTAAGGCCGGTACCGATGGTAATACCTTTACTGCTGGTATAGCCTACAGAAGCATAGTATTTTGCTCTTGAACCACCACCTGTCATAGAAAGATTGTGATCCTGTACGTTACCTGTTTGTGTAATGGCATCTACCCAGTTGGTATTGTTGCTGTAATTGTAGTACCAGTAAGGGTCGTTGGGATCGTATTGAAACTCTTTCTGTGTCTGTGTATTCAGCGGATTACCGTTGCGGTTCATTACCATTTCGGGCACCAGCATAGAGAACTGGTTACCATTCAGCAGGGGTATTGGTGGCGGTGCCTTGGTTATAGAGGTTTTCATGGTATAGGTAATGGTAGGTTTACCAGCTATACCACGTTTGGTATTAATGATCAGTACACCATTGGCAGCTCTTGAACCCCAGATGGCAGTAGCCGCCGCATCTTTTAGTGCAGTGATATCTTTAATATCAGAAGGAGCGATGTTTAGCAATGCCGCATATCCCTGCTCGTCGGCTGTACCAAAGTTAAAGTCGGCAGGGATCTCAGTTTCATAAGGCATACCATCCACCACGATCAGCGGGTTATCAGACGAGTTGATGGAGGAGGTACCCCTGATCTTGATCGATAAAGGAGCACCGGGATCACCGGAAGCTGCGGTAATATCCACACCGGATAAACGTCCCTGCAGGGCCTGGTCAATAGAAGTGGCCTGCATTTCTTCCATATCCTTGGCGCTGATGCTGGAAGATGCAAAAGTGCGGTCCTTGTCAGCAATGGTCAGCATACCATTGTTAACGGTTTTACCTGCTACCACCACAATCTCATCCATATCCTTGTTGGTAGAGGTCATGCTGATGTTAATGCTGGTTCTGCCATTGATATTCTGAACAATGGTCTTAAAGCCAATATAAGAGATAGATATTTTGTTCTTGGGATCGGAGATACGCAAAGCGTATTCACCATCTATATTGGTAGAAACACCGCGAACGATACGGTCATCTTTGTCAACTTCAGCTACAGAAGCTCCGTGGATGGGAGATTTATCTTTGTTATCGACGATCTTACCACGGATAATAATAGGTTGTGTATTCTGCGCCTGTGCGGTATGGCCCAGTCCTGCTACCAGTACCATCATTATGCAAACAACAGGTGTTAAAATTTTTCGCATATATCAGTTTTGTCAGAATAATCAATTGTTTTGGAGATAGGTGTTGATTGAGTGAAACACAATTCTGTCGGCCAGTACATTGCTTCCGGTCGTGTTCAGTGTGGCTATTCTTCCTTTGGCATCTTTAAACCTGAACAGGCCGGGCAGATTATCCACCGTTACATAACCTACTTTATCATTGAGGTCCCTGTACATCGTTTCTATATTGCCATCTGTACGGCCATCACCGATGATTGATTTTTTGAGAATATGATATTGAATAAATCTTGCTACCTGTTCCTGGGCCGGAATATCTGTTGGCGCAAAAGTGGGCGTCTTGTTAGGAGCAGTGCCTGTACCCGGCAGAAAACCATCGTTTACTGCAGCCTGTATAGCATTGTTATCAGGGATCAGGAAGGAACCAAAAAAGCCCAATGGTATACCTCCGATAGCCCCGGTAGATGCTGTATACAGTGTTGAGTTTTTCAGGTACTGGAAAAAGTTATAATAAGGAGAAGCTGATGTTGCAGATAATTCTTCAAGCCTTTTGCCCGGTGTTTTACCAGAGAAATACAGTAATCCGTCAAGGTAATATACTATACCATTGCTCATTACTTTAGAGCTGGTAACACTCACATATTTGCCACTGTCTATATTTCCCGCTGCATAGATCTTATTGTTCTCAAAACGGATCATCTCACCACCAATGGTCTCTACAATGCCACTGCCGCTGAGGTCATTCAGCTCGCCATTGGGAGTTGATACCACGTACATGTTAATAAACCTGCTCATGGTGCCACGCGGATCACCTGCACCAATAATGCTGGCAGGCGTTGCAGAGGTATTGATCCAGGCGCTTCTGTTACCATCCCAGTCAAAGGACAACCTGTGCAGTGCCTCGTCAGACATCATGAACAAAGTGTATTTAACATTGGGGTTGCTGATGAGGGGGCGCAGATCGCTGTTCAGCAATCTTGTCATCAGTGAATAAGCAGGGTCAAGATAGGGGCGGGCATATACTGTAGTAAAGTAATTGGAAGACTGCACTTTATTGGTTCCATAAAAGAAACCATTGCTCAGTACCTGTTTGTCAATAATATCTGTAGAAGGGTTAAAGCGGGGCTCTTCACCAAGGAAATTACCACTGGTAGCAAACTTGGTAGGCCATACGGGCTGCTGGCACATATGACCATTCAGAAAGTCGATCACAATACTGTTGGGCAGGTTGCCGAGGTTGTCAAGTGTTTTGCCAAAATGTTCCAGCACCACGCTTTCCAGGTAAGGCTTCAGTACATCGTTTTTGGGAGCAAACAATGTCCAGTTATTGGCTTGTCCGTCATTGTCCTGCGTTTTGAGATAGTTCTCATTATTCAGCGCAAATGCAAGACCTGTATTGTATGTTTTAACGAAAACCTTGTCTGCGCCTCCGTATAATACCTGGTAACGTTTCGATGCATCCGCATTTTCAACATAAGACACCAGGAAACGGTCGAACAGGCTTTTGAACAGGCTGTACTCAGGATGCGCTGCCAGGTATTTATCAATACTGGGCATGGGCATCAGTACTTTATCAATTACATGGATAGTACCGTTCTCTGCAGGTACATTGGGTTCTACTACTTTGGCATCCATGATGTTAAATCCTGAATAGGTAGCAGAAGGGAAAAAGTAATTGTAATCAGCCGCACTGAGCTTGGCACCTGTCATGTAAGGCTCAGTGAAATAAGTCAGGTATTTGTTATTGTTATCAGACGAAATATAACCGGAGTTCCTGTTAGATGCTACGGTGCGCAACAGTTGGCTGTTTACTGTTGCTGTATCAAACAACTCATAGTAAGCAGTACGGCGTCTGAAAGCAGTGTTCACTACCCAGCCGCTATTGGCCTGGTAGTCGTCAACGCGGTCTTTGTTGAAAGAGTTGTAGACAAGGCAATAGCGTACAATTTTCTGTGCGGTGAGAGAGTCGAGCTGCTGAATGCCGCTGATATTTCTTTCTTTATAAAAGGCAGCAAAGGCAGTATTGTTGGGCGCAAAAAGCGTCCAGTAGCCTGCAGAACCAAGAATGTCTTTATAGCCTGCCTTATCAATACAGGCCAGCATTTCAGAGAATTCTTCCTTTTCCTGCAACACCTGGTAAATAGGCGGTTCCAGGCCTTCGGGTCGGTTGTAATAATCGTCAAAAGCCTTTTTCTGGCAGTTTACAAGGGTTACTGCAATCGTTAGTGATAAAAAGCTCCTGAATAAGAGTTTGTTCATAATCTGTAAAGAATAGCTGGTTTACAATCCGGTTTTATAATGTAGGGTTTGTTTGATACGCACACGGGTATAGGATATCAATGCAAACTGATACGCATGCCTTACCATCCTGTTCATCACAGGTCAATACAGCACATTACCGATGGTAACGGCAACAATAAAAGCGACAATAAGAGTACAGTGGAATTTGTCTTTTTGCTGCAGAAGGTGGTGCAGCAGGATAATAATTGGAGAGCATGGCAAGCGGTCAGTTTTGGTTTAAAAAAAATCTATAATACAAGCAGTTCCAGGGCAATTGTCAGATCCTTTTTCTACTTCCGGCAATCTGTTTTCGGAAGCAGAATTTGTGAATAAAAATATAAAATCCATTTACTCAACTATCCTGATGTATCCTGTTATATAATCTACGAAAACCCTTGTCTAACCCGATAAACGTCATTTGTACAATTACCATTAAAAGCCCCTTTTTGACTAATAATTTTCAAAAAAAACGACCCTTCTGTTAATTACATTCATCAATAGGGTACGAATAGACATATTAAAATAATCGCCAAGTGTCTTTGCCCCCCAAATCATAGTAACTACATTGATCTTTCCGGCCTGTACTGCCCCAGATTGGTTTTCGGATACAGGGCCGGTGAGGCAATAGCAAGGTTGAATAGGGTTATTCAGTTGTACCTGGCCGTACCTCTCTTTCCGATGAGTCATAACTCCCGGCATCCAACTCCCGGGCATAGCAATGCCATGTACCTCTCAGGTACCTGTTTGGTCCGTACCTGACAGGTAGATACTCTGGGGTTACTCTGGGTATACGCCGGGCTTATTCCGGGGTAATTATCACCAATTCGTGAAGAAAAATGCCCTGGACCCGGATAAAGATGGGAAGTGTGCTCTGCGAAAGAGCAGAGCGAAATGAGAGGTGGTATATGGAAGTAAGTAAAGACATGGTTATGCTGTCTTCATCAAAGTTCATTCAATTCTCCTTTTTGCCAAGCGGTTTATTTGTTTTTAACCCGGGGATTAAAAAGTGCCCTTATAATACCGGGGTTTTGCCCCAAAAATTGGTTAATTCATTGCTAACGGGTTAAAATCTGCAAGTTTTCAGGATGGAGCAGGATGATCGGGCTGTTGTACTTAAATAGTTTTACGCTCCTGACGATTGATACATTACTTACAACAGAGCTATATGAAACGAATTAATTCTTTTGCTTTTACATCACCACGGGCTATTATTCCCTTTAAACTAAGTCTGGATCATTGTGCAGTAAACACTTTTGGAAAATAAAGTGGGTGCCCGGTCGGTATACAAATCCCGGTTATTAAGTTTTTCTTTATATGGCATATAGCAAGCAAGCAATAAAGGGCGCTCAATTTCTATTGAGGCGCCCTTTTGGTTTTTAATCAGTTATTAAGCCGGAAATGTTTTTACTGTAAATGGTTTAATGCTTACTTGCTGATACAACTTTTTCAATAACAGGTTCATCTTTAGCTAAACCACTAACAACTAACCACGCATGATGGATACGATGAAAAGGAAAGTAACAACGTTGAACAGGTATGGCATTGGAGTAGCATTATTATCGCTGGCATTACCTGCTGCTGCGCAGCAGAACACAGGTAATGATGTAACAGCGCCGCTACACGCTATGGCTGTTGATTACCCGGTTCCCTATACACCTGCAAGCCAGCAACAGATCAAACAGGTGCTGGATAAGATCTATACTTATCTCGACGCAGTTACGCCAGCACAAATGGTGAATAAGCAGACCGGCGCGGTAATTACAGATACCAAACTGGTTGATACGAACATCACTGTTCAGAAAGGGGATTTCCGTCTTACCAGTTATGAATGGGGTGTTACTTATTCCGGTATGTTACTGGCAGCAGAAACAACCGGTGATACACGCTATAAAGATTATGTAAAAAAGCGTTTTGACTTTATGGCGGAATGGATCCCTGTGATCAGCAAAATGGTGAATGCCGGAAGTTTTAAGGGTGACTATCCTTTTCGTCAGCCTATTGCACCGCATGCCCTGGATGATGCAGGTGCTGTGGGTACAGCCATGATCAAAGCTGCCCTGACCGGCGTAAATAACAACCTGCGTCCTTTGATCGATAACTATGCGGGTTATGTTGCCAATAAAGAGTTTCGTTTAAAAGACGGTACACTGGCAAGAAATCGTCCGCAGAAAAATACCCTCTGGCTTGATGACCTGTACATGGGAGTTCCTATACTGGCTTATATGGGCAAACTCACCGGCGATAAAAAGTATTTTGATGATGCGGTGAAGCAGATCCTGCAGTTCTCTGAACGCATGTTCAATAAAGAAAAGAACATTTATATGCATGGCTGGGTGCAGGATATGGGGGCGCATCCTGAATTTCGCTGGGCGCGGGCAAACGGTTGGGCCATTATGGCCATGTGCGAATTACTGGATGTGTTGCCAGAAAATCATAGTGGAAGAAACGCCGTGTTGCAGCAATTGCGTGCACACGTTAAAGGAATAACTTCTTATCAATCCGGTTCCGGTTTCTGGCACCAGTTGCTGGACAGGGAGGATTCATATCTTGAAACATCTGCTACGGCTATCTATGCCTATTGCATAGCACATGCCTGCAATAAAGGCTGGCTCGATCCCGTAGCGTATGGTCCTGCAGCTATGCTGGCCTGGAATGCTGTAAGTACCAAAGTAACGGAGAAAGGGCAGGTAGAAGGCACTTGTGTAGGAACCGGGATGGCATTTGATCCTGCATTCTATTATCACCGCCCGGTAAATGTATTTGCGGCACACGGCTACGGTCCTGTATTACTGGCCGGTGCTGAGATATACCGCATGGTAAAAAATAATCCATTTAAAATAAACGATAGCGCGCTGCAATACTACCAGCCCGAATAGTGAAGCATCAAGACAGCGTTGATCTAAAGAAAAGGAATTTAAGTATGAAACATTTTCTTCTTGCAGCAGTAGCCACTGTTTTAATAACCGGGATAGCGAATGCACAGACCGCTCCGGCAACCCTGAAATTTGATTTTGGAACAGGTAATGCAGCGAAAGGCTATACTGCTGTAACCCCTGATACTAAATTCAGTTATGAAAAAGGATATGGTTTTGACCAGGGATCTGTAGTGGAAGCTGTAGATCGTGGTGGAAAGAATAACGTGAAGAGAGATTTTATTACCAGTAATAAACCCTTCTACTTTTCTGTAAAGCTGCCCGATGGTAATTATGATGTAAAACTGGTGCTGGGAGATAAGAATGGTACTTCTGCCACTACTGTACGCGCAGAATGTCGCAGGTTGTTTTTGCAGAATGTGCGTACTAAAGAGGGTGAGGTTATTGAACAATCGTTTACAGTACATGTAAAAGACAGTGTTATCAGGCAGAATGGTAAACCGGTGAGTAAAGTGAGATTGAAGACCAGGGAAATAACTTACCTGCACTGGGATAACCTGCTTACAATAGAGTTTAATGATTCGTTACCAAAGGTATGTGCGGTAGAAATAACACCTAATGAAAAAGCGACTACTGTTTTCCTGGCAGGTAACTCTACCGTTGTTGACCAGGATCGTGAGCCCTGGGCTGCGTGGGGACAGATGTTCCCTTCTTTTTTTCAACCCGGTAATGTAGTAGTGGCTAATTATGCTGAATCCGGTGAAACTTTAAAAGCATTTAAAGGTGCAAGAAGACTGGAGAAAATATGGAGTATGGCAAAGCCCGGTGATTTCCTGTTCATTGAGTTTGCACATAATGATCAGAAACCCGGCCCCAACTATCTTGATCCATTTACCACCTACAAACAAACCCTGAAAGAATGGATTGCTGAAGCAAGAAAAAGAAATATCACGCCTGTGCTGGTTACTTCCATGAACAGGCGCAGTTTTGATTCCACAGGTCATATCACTAATACCCTATTGGATTTTCCTGAAGCAATGCGCCAGACCGGAAAAGAAGAAAATGTGACTGTGGTGGATCTGAATAGCATGAGTAAAACATTGTATGAAGCATGGGGAGAAGAAACGTCGCTGAGGGCTTTTGTGCATTACCCGGCCAATACATTTCCCGGCCAGACAGAAGCCTTAAAAGATAATACGCATTTCAGCCCTTATGGCGCGTACGAATTGGCAAGGTGTATAGTGAAGGCATTGCAGGGTACAGATCTGTCGTTTGTAAAATACTTCAGGAAAGATATCCCGGCATTTGATCCTGCAAATCCAGACCCGCTTGAAAAATGGTACTGGCCGCAGAGTGCGATGGTATCGTCAGTGAAACCGGATGGGAATTAATGTGCGAATTTGCTAATGTGCAGATGTGCAAATGGTAATTTGAAAATTAGTCAATTTGAAAATGTGCGAATGGGAAAATACAAGTTTTAGGTTGTAAGTTATAGGTTATAAGTATTGCAGAAGGCAGGACGCTTAACGCAAAGACAAGCTTCGAGCCGCGAGCTTTGAGCTTCGAGGAAATACAGTTTGGAATAAATATCGAATGTCGAAGGGCAAGGTATAGGGGGGTGAAAAGGTAAAAGGTTGATAAGTTAACAAGGAACAGCCATTCACTATTGACCATTGACTATTCACTTGCTTCAGCCTTTCACGACTGCCGGTTGCCGTCTGCCGATTCACGTTTTCTTAACCCGAAACTCAAAACCCGACACCCGAAACAGCACTCAAACCACGCTTGATACATATGAACACACTGAACCGTTTTATTATCCTGGCTGCAATGCACATGGCCCCGGTACTGGCAGCAAGATCGCAGGATGTACTGGAAACCGGTAATGCTAAAATGCCTGATGAATGGATCGATAAGGATACCCATCACAAGGTTATCCGTCTTACCCGTACAGAAGGGGCAAATGCCAGTTTCTATTTTCACAATAACCCGTTTGTTGACAACCGCATGGTGTATTATAATACCAGCAAGAGCGGTGACAGGGAGATCTTTACCGTAGACTTAAAGACATTAAAAACACAGCAGGTTACAGAACAGCCATCAGGAATGAATGGCGAAATTGTAGCACCGAAGGGCAAGAATGTTTTTTACCAGGTAAAAGACAGTGTGTACATGACCAATATCGATTCCCGTAAAACAAGGCTGGTATTTGTTTTTCCTGCTGACTTTAAAGCTGGCATTACCACGCTGAATGCTGATGAAACACTGCTGGCTGGTGCATGGAGCAGTGATGCAGAGAAAGAGATCTTCAAGAACAATCCCAACAAGTCGCAATACTTCAATCTGATTTACGAGGCTAAACTGCCACGTACCTTGTTCACCATCAATGTGAAAACAGGTGAACTGACAAAGCTCTATACAGAGAATGCCTGGCTCAACCATGTGCAGTTTTCTCCTGCTGATCCTAAGATCTTAATGTTCTGTCACGAAGGGCCCTGGCATAAGGTAGACAGGATCTGGACCATTGATATCAAAACAAAGGACATCAAACTGATGCACAAGCGTACGATGGATATGGAAATTGCAGGTCATGAATGGTTTTCTCCTGACGGAAAACGTATCTGGTTTGACCTGCAACAACCCCGCAGCACCACGTTTTATGTAGCCGGTACGGACGTGAAAGATCTTTCTGAGAAAAAATATGCACTCACCCGCAATGAATGGAGTATTCACTATAATATTTCCCCGGATCAGAAACTATTCTGTGGCGATGGTGGCGATCCCGGTCAGGTAGCTAAAGCAACTGACGGCATGTGGATCTACCTGTTTACGCCCGATGGCGACCATTTTGCTTCTGAAAAGCTGGTGAATATGAAATACCACAACTACAAACTGGAGCCCAACGTTCATTTTTCACCTGACGGAAAATGGGTTATTTTCCGTGCCAACTTTGAGGGCGTTTCGAATGTGTATGCGGTAGAAGTGAAGAAGAGCTAGGATTTAAGGCGCAAGGGAATGAGGAAGGAAATACAAGTTCGGAGAAGAAATATCGAATTTTGAAGGAAAAGCCGAAGGCTCAACGCGGAACGCTTAACGCAAATACAGTCCGGAAGTAGAGAAGAGCGTTGACTGGTTGAAAAGTTGATAAGTTAACAAGGAACAGCCATTCACTATTGACTATTCACTATTCACTTGCTTCAGATACTCACGACTGACGAAAGGCTTCCTCCTTAAATTGTTATTAAAATATTCCGTCATAATATAAAAAGCCAATAGTGCAGGATGGTGGAATGAGCGCGTGGCAATATCTTGTCCGGTGAGTCTGGAAATGAGTTCATTCAACGATTCGCTATAAAAACAAATCAGCAGATGCAAAAGAAGATTGCTTCGGTATTAATTGCCTGTACGATGCTTGGTCATGTGAATGCGCAGGTAAAATGGCCTGCCATTACGCAAACCATGAAACCCTGGACCCGCTGGTGGTGGCAGGGGAGTGCGGTAGATAAACCCGGTTTAACCGCTGCTATGCAGCAATATCAGCAGGCCGGGCTGGGTGGTATGGAGATCACCCCCATCTACGGTATCATGGGTGAAGAAAGTAAGTTCATCAACTTCTTGTCGCCCAAATGGGTTGACATGTTACAATACACTTTGCAGGAAGCTAAACGCCTCAACCTGGGCATTGATATGGCAACCGGTACCGGATGGCCTTTTGGTGGTCCCTGGGTTACACAGGAAGATGCCTGCAAATACGTTACCTACAAAACTTATTCCCTCAAAGGTGGAGAAACACTGAAAGATTCCATTGCTTTTCAGCAGGAGGCTTTTGTACGTACTGCCAATGGAAAACCACTTACTATTCAGCAGGTGGCTTATCCTGTAACTGCCAATAAGGATCTGCAGGCACTGTCGCTGGACCAGGTGCGCTATCCTTTGTGGTTGCCACTGGTGTTGATGATGGCCTATGATGAGAAAGGAAATGCCGTGAACATTACTGATAAGGTGGCTGCCGGTAAACTGAACTGGACAGCTCCTGCAGGCAGTAACTGGACCCTCTATGCGTTGTTCCAGGGATGGCATGGCAAACAGGTAGAGCGTGCCGCACCCGGTGGTGAAGGTGATGTAATTGATCACTTCAACAGCAAAGCAGTAAATAATTATCTCTCACATTTTGATAAAGCGTTTGAAGGAAAAGACATCAGCTACCTGCGTTGTTTTTTCAACGATAGCTATGAAGTAGATGATGCACGCGGACAAAGTAACTGGACGCCTGACTTCTTTGAACAGTTTCAAAAACGTCGTGGCTATGACCTGAGACCTGAATTGCCTGCATTGTTCCAGAAAGAAAATGACGAGAAACATCTGCGCCTGTTGTGGGATTACCGTCAGACCATTTCGGAATTGTTGCTGGAAAAGTTCACAGAACCCTGGGATGCGTGGGCAAAAGCCAAAGGCAAAATGATCCGTAACCAGAGTCATGGTTCACCGGCCAATATTCTTGACCTGTATGGCGCTATCGATATTCCTGAAACAGAAGGCATGGATGTACTGCGGTTCAAATTTGCTACTTCTACTGCACATGTAATGGGCAAACCGCTGGCGTCTTCAGAATCAGCTACCTGGCTTAATGAACATTTCCTGTCTTCACTGGGCGATGTAAAACTGATCATTGACAAATACTTTATTGGTGGTGTAAACCATATCTTCTATCACGGCACCAACTACTCACCACCCAATGAAACATGGCCCGGCTGGTTATTCTATGCTGCGGTGCATTTTCATCCCAATAACCCTTTCTGGAAAGATTTTGGTACCCTGAACAGCTATATTGCCCGTTGCCAGTCCTTCCTGCAGAACGGTCGCCCGGATAACGATATCCTGGTGTACTTCCCGTTCAACGATCGTATCTCAGAACCCGGTCGTGATATGCTGCATCACTTTGATGGCATGGAAGGCTTTGATAAAACAACTTTTAAGACCAGCTCAGAATACCTGTTGGAAAAAGGCTATGCCTTTGATTTTATTTCAGATAAACAATTGCTGGATGTAAAAGCCATTGGCGGTGCATTGCGTTCCGCAGGCGGAAGTTACCAGACCATCCTGTTGCCTGAAGCAAAATTCATGACCGTTGAAACCATGCAACAGTTGATACAACTGGCTAACAATGGAGCAACGATTGCAGTGTACAAGGAACTGCCTAAAGATGTGCCCGGTTATGGTAACCTGTCGCAGAGAAGGGCTGCTTACCAGGAACTGCTGAAGAATCTGTCATTCCAAACCATCAATGGTGTACAAAAAGCTGTGGTAGGTAAAGGTGCGTTCCTGCTGGGTGATGATCTTACTGCTTTATTGGCTGCTGCAAAAGTGCAACCGGAAGCTATGAATGAAATGGGGCTGCACACCATTCGCCGCAAGTACAATAACGGGCGTTATTATTTCATCTCCAATTCATCCCAACAGCGTGTGGATGGCTGGGTGCCTGTAAAAAATGCTACTGGTGGTACTGTAGTGCTGTTTGATCCCATGTTTGCCAAAAGCGGCCTGGCCCGTACCAGGAAGGCTGCTGACGGTACAACGCAGGTTTATCTGCAATTGAATCCCGGCGAAAGCTGTGTACTGCAACTATCCAATACTGCCGTTACCGGTAATAAATTCTTATATCCACGTGCTACCGGTGCCAGTCAGCCGGTAAATACTACCTGGGACCTTACGTTTGTATCAGGTGGTCCTACGTTGCCTGCTGCCCGTAAAGTAACTTCATTGGGTTCCTGGACAAATGGAGCTGATGAGGATGTAAAGAACTTCTCCGGAACAGCACGCTATACCACACGTATTGCTAAGCCAGCCGGTACTGGTGAGGCTTATATGCTTGATCTGGGTAATGTAGGTGAAAGCGCCGAAGTGATCCTGAATGGAAAGAAGATTGCGACACTTATAGGTCCTGTATACCAGGTGGTGATCCCTGCCGGTGACTGGAAAGCTGATAACGAACTGCAGGTCGTAGTAACCAATGGCATGGCCAATCGTATTGCAGATCTTGACAGGAGAGGTGTACAATGGAAGAAATTCTATAACATCAATTTCCCATCACGCCTGCCTGCCAACAGGGGAGCTGATGGACTGTTTACTGCCGCCAAATGGGATCCTAAAGCATCCGGTTTGTTAAGCACAGTAAGCATTACGCCTGTTACCTATCAGCAACCTGAAGGGTTTAAAGTAAAACAGGGTGAAAAGAAATAGTTAAATAGATTGATTGTTTGAGGTTTATAGTTTGGCGATAATCTTAATTGTTGCCCCGCCATTTAACAATTAAACTATCCAGCAGTCAAACCATCAGAATAATTGCACTATTCAGCTATATATTGCATCAAAATTTAACAACATGCTCAAACGATTCATTTGCTGTGTACTGCTTGCCGGCTTATTTAGCGTGAACAGTTTTGCCCAATCAAAAGATGAGGTTGCTGTAACGGCTGCAGTAGAGACCCTGCGTAAAGCAATGGTAGATGCTGACAAAGCTACCCTTGAAAAAATAACCCTTGCTGACCTTAGCTACGGTCATAGCAGCGGTAAACTGGAAGACAAAGCCACCTTTATTGATAATATCGTAACCGGTAAATCTGATTTTGTAACCATCGAACTGACGGAGCAAACAGTAAAGGTTACCGGTAATACAGCAATTGTTCGTCATAAACTGGCAGCCGATACCAATGATAGCGGCAAACCAGGTAATGTAAAGCTGTACATTTTGCTGGTGTGGCAAAAAGATAAAGGACAATGGAAACTGCTTGCCCGCCAGGCAGTGAAAGTTCCGCAATAATTACAGTGAGTGGTGAGTTGTGAATGCATCTCCGCAGATCGTTGTTACATTCAGAAGATTACTTCCGGTAACAGTGGTTACTCACAACTGACCACTCACAACTCACTTCGTTAATAATCATTCATGAAGCATATTTGGAAAAGGTTTGCCGGTGCAGTGGCTCTGTTTGTGGCGTTGCAGGCAAATAGTCAGACGAAGGAAATTAAATATTTATCCGGTACAGACAGTAAGCATACTGTGCCCTGGGAGTTCTTTTGTACCAATGGCCGTAATAGCGGTTACTGGACAACTATTCCCGTTCCCTCCTGCTGGGAACTGCAGGGATTTGGTTCATATAATTACGGACGTGATTATAAGACCTACGGTAAAAATTTCCGCTTCGCTGATGAGAAAGGCATGTACAAGTACAAATTCAATGTACCTGCCAGCTGGAAAGGAAAAGAGGTGTCTATTGTGTTTGATGGAAGCATGACGGATACAGAGGTAAAGGTCAATGGTAAACAGGCCGGTGCCGTTCACCAGGGGGCTTTCTATCGTTTCAAATATGATATTACCGATAAGTTACTGTTTGGTGCAGATAACGTGCTGGAAGTAACTGTGAGCAAAATGAGCGCTGATGTGTCGGTAAACAATGCTGAGCGCCTGGCTGACTACTGGGTGTTTGGCGGTATTTTCAGACCGGTGTTCCTGGAAGCTGTTCCCAAAGAGCATATTGATTATTTCGCTGTGGATGCAAAGGCTGATGGCAGCTTTGCTGCACAGGTGTTTATAAAAGGATTGAAAGGTGCAAGAACGGTAACTGCCGATATTGTAGATAACAAGGGTAAAGTAGTAGCATCGGTAAATGCAAAAGCCGGTGCCAATGATACAGCGGTATTGTTGCAGGCAAAAGTGAACAATGTAGCACAGTGGACCTCAGAAACGCCTAACCTGTATCGCGTAAATGTAGCCCTGAAAAATGGAGCTGCTACAGTATTCAAAAGCTCAGAAAAAATTGGTTTCAGGACCATTGAAATAAGAAGGGGAGATGGCGTGTACCTGAATGGTGTGCAGATCAAAATGAAAGGCACCAACAGGCATTGCTTCTGGCCCGAAACAGGAAGAACCCTGAACGACGAGATCCAGCTAATGGACGCGCAACTGCTGAAAGAAATGAATATGAATGCAGTTCGTTGCTCACATTATCCTCCTGATGTTCGCTTCCTGGAACTTTGTGATTCATTAGGTCTTTATGTGTTGGATGAACTGGCAGGCTGGCAAAAGGCCTACAGCACCAAAGCTGGCGAGCCATTGGTAAAAGAAATGGTGATCCGCGATCTTAACCATCCTTCCATCATCTTCTGGGATAATGGTAACGAAGGCGGTACCAACAAAGAGCTGGACGATGATTTCACCAAGTGGGATTTCTCCAAACGTCCTGTAATACACCCGCACCACAGACCGGGCAATGAATTCAATGGTATTGACTGCAATCACTATGAAGATTATTACAGCACACAAAAGATATTGAACGACTCACTGATCTATATGCCAACTGAGTTCCTGCATTCGCAGGATGATGGAGGTGCCGGTGCAGCCATGAGCGACTTCTGGGACCTGCATTGGAAATCTAAAAAATCTGCCGGTGGCTTTATCTGGGCGATGGTAGATGAAGGAGTTGTAAGAACTGATTTCAACAATGTAGTAGATGCCAATGGTCTTAATGCCAACGACGGTATTCTGGGGCCTCACCGTGAAAAAGAAGCCAGCTTCTATACTTTACGTGAAGTGTTCTCTCCTGTGCATATTACAATGAAAGAGCTGCCTGCTAACTTCACGGGATCTATCCCTGTAGAGAACAGGTATCATTTTACCAACCTCGATGAATGTGATTTTCAGTGGGCGCTGGTCGATTACCGCAAACCGCAGGATCTGTTGGCCGGTTATATTTTCCAGAAAAAAGGCGATGCTATTGCCGGTTCAATAAAGCCGGGTGCTACCGGTTCTGTTTCGCTAAACCTGCCTGCAGATTATAAGAAGTATGATGCGTTGATCCTGGTAGCTTTTGATCCTTTCAAAAAAGAGGTTTACAGGTGGACATGGAAAGTAAAATCAAATGAACAATTGCTGGCCGGTATCCTTACCATGAGCGACAGCGCTACCAGTGTTACAGAGACTGATTCGTCTTACACACTGAAAGGTGGTGAAGTGTCTGTAATTCTAAATAAGCAAACCGGCTTGCTGGTAGGTACTAAAAACGTAACTACCGATAACCTGTCCTTTACAAAAGGCCCGGTTCTGGTACAGGGCAATGCACGTGTAACCGGTTCACGCCAGTATAGTGAGAAAGATGGCAATGTAGTAGAGTTTACCTATGATGGCAATATGAAATATGCCCGTTGGAAAATGTTTGGCAGTGGCTGGGTGAGTCTCGAATATGAATACGAACTGAATGGCTCTTATACCTTTGCAGGCGTAAGCTTTAATTACCCTGAGAATTTTGTACTGGGTGCAAAATGGTTAGGTAAAGGCCCTTACCGTGTATGGAAAAACCGTTTGCAGGGAACTTCAGTAAACGTTTGGCAGAACCTGTATAACAATACGCAGACAGGATATTCTCCAATGGTATACCCGGAGTTCAAAGGATATTATGGAGATATTTCGTGGATGGAGTTCAATACAGTAGAAGGCAAGTTTTATGTAGCCAGCAAAGACACCGGCTTGTATGTGCGCCTGTTTGATTTCTACGCACTCACTGGTGTAAGGCCACATCCTGAATTGCCTGTAGGAAATATCTCTTTCCTGGATTGTATTCCGCCCATTGGTACCAAACTGGCTTTGAACATCAGTTACAATACCAGTGTCCTGGGGCCACAGAGCGAACCAACTAAGATCAATGGTCCTGTAAAACGTACTTTATTCTTCTATTTCGGTTTGCCAAAAACAAGCAATAGTAAAGAACAGTACAGCCGACCGGCAGTAGATAACGTGTTTTAAAGTATTAAGTTAGAAGTACGAAGTACGGATTACCTTATTTTCAATCCGTGCTTCGTATTTTTAGCTTTCAGGAAGTAGCAACAGGGCGTTTATTTTAGAATAACCAGTGGTTCGTACTTCGTATTTCTTATTTCGTACTTATTTTGAGTTTTATGCAAAAGTCTCTTCTCCTTTCAGTTATCATCTTTTCCTGCTTTGCAGGCTTTGCTCAATCCGATTCTGTTTACCTGTTTGCTTATTTTAAGAACAACGGACAGGATGGGCTGCACCTGGCATACAGCGAGGATGGATTTAACTGGACTGCATTGAGAGGAGATAGCTCTTTTCTGAAGCCTACTGCGGGTAAGGATAAGCTGATGCGTGACCCATGTATCATTCGTGGTGCAGATGGTAAATTCCACATGACATGGACGGTAAGCTGGAATGAGCAGACCATTGGCTATGCCAATTCATCGGACCTGTTACATTGGAGTGAGCAGCAGGATCTGCCTGTAATGACACATGAACCTGGTGCACGCAATTGCTGGGCTCCGGAGATCTTTTATGATAAGGCCAGCAAGCAATACATGTTTTACTGGGCTACTACTATCCCCGGCAGGTTCCAGGCCGGTGATACTGCGGGAGATGATAAATACAATCACCGTTTGTATTACGTAACTACCAAAGATTTTAAGAAGTACAGCAAGGCAAAACTGCTGTACGATTATGGTTTCAATGTTATTGACGCTACCATTCAGAAAAATGGTAAACAGTACGTAATGTTCCTGAAAGATGAGACCAAAACACCCCCGCAGAAAAATCTGCGTATTGCTACCAGCACTTCTTTAACCAAAGGATATTCCAAACCATCTGAACCCATCACCGGAAAATACTGGGCAGAGGGGCCTACTGTATTAAAAATTGGTGAAAAATGGGTAGTGTATTTCGATAAATATACCCTACACAAATACGGCGCAATTGAATCTACCGACCTCGTAAACTGGACCGATGTTTCGGATAAGTTAAAAGTTCCCGGCGGCTTACGTCACGGCACTGTGCTGACGATTACAAAAGCAGAGCTGGAAAAGCTGAAGTAGTTTCGGGATGTGAGTCGGCAATCGGCAGACGGCAATCGTGAAATACAATGTTACCGGATACCGGATGCAGGTTACCGGATGCCAGATCCCGGATACTGGATTTGAGATTGGAACAACTGCAAATTGCCAACTGCCAACTTGCTTTCGGCTTTCCTTCGAAATTCGATATTCAACATTCGGCATTCGATATTTCTTGCGGACTTCCGGACTGCATTTGCGTTAGGCGTTAAGCGTCCTGCGTTCAGCATTTCTATTGCCAATTAAACTTACTCAATAGCCAATCCTTCTAACAGTTCATACAACCTTATGGCTGTAATATCAGTCTGCTATCTGCAACAGGATACGTCAGGACAGCTACCCTGTTGAGAAGCACTATTTTAACAACCCGAAAAAGATTGCATTTTGCCATGGCTCAACTTTCATTAAGGCTTACTACAGTAGCTATCAGTTGTTTCTTCAGCAGTATCATTACTGCACAGGTAAAATTGCCTGCCATTATCAGTGATAATATGGTAGCGCAGCAGAATTCAAAAATTGCATTGTGGGGATGGGCACAACCGTCAGAGAAAGTAAGTATTCAGCCTTCATGGGCATCAAAAGCTGTTACTGTTACTACAGGTGCAGATGGTAAATGGCTTACTTACGTACAGACAACAAAAGCCGGTGGCCCTTTTACTATTACATTCAAAGCATCCAATACCATCACGGTAAACAATGTGTTGCTGGGTGAGGTATGGTTGGCTTCAGGACAATCCAATATGGAGTTTCCGCTAGCAAAGGATTCAACATCCAGTTGGCGAACAGGTGTAATCAATTACCCGGAGGTAGTTGCTGCTGCCAATTATCCTTCTATCAGGACAATTGACGTTGCGAACAAAGTAGCAGACGAACCCCAGAAAGACTTTTCCGGTCAATGGAAAGAATGCACACCCCAAACAGCGGGCGCGTTTTCAGCAGTCGCTTATTATTATGCAAAGGAGATCTACCAGGCAACAGGTTATCCTGTAGGGATTATTAATTCCACCTGGGGTGGTACACCTGCTGAATCATGGACAAAACGGGAAGTGCTGGAAAGCGATGCTGATCTGAAAGTAATACTGGATCGCTATGATAAGGATGTACAGGATTATCCGGCAGAATCAGAAAAGTATAAAGCCGCACTCAGCAAATGGAAAGCAGATACCAGCAAGAACAAAGGTGCTGCTCCCAAAGAGCCAATGGGTCCGGGCAATAATAAGTCCCCTTACAAATTGTACAATGGCATGATCGCTCCTGTTGTTCCGTATACAGTAAAAGGAGTTATCTGGTACCAGGGAGAATCAAATGCTGACAGGGCTTATCAATACCGTAAACTATTCCCTGCAATGATTGCCAGTTGGAGAAAAGACTGGAACAATAATAAACTCCCGTTCTATTTTATACAGATCTCTCCGCACAGAAGCCAGAATGCAGAGATCAGGGAAGCTCAGTTATACACTTACAGAACTGTGCCTTATACCGGTATTACAATCACAACAGACAATGGTGATTCACTGGATATTCACCCCCGCAATAAAGAGATCGTAGGAAAAAGATTGTCCTTATGGGCATTGCATAATGAGTACGGACAAAAAGATATTGACTATTCAAGTCCTTTATATAAGTCAATGAAAGTAGATGGCAACACCATCAGGATCCAGTTTGATTTTGCAGATGGCCTTGTTGCTAAGAATGGCTCTTTACAGCAATTTGTTATTGCAGGCAGCGATGGAAGATTTGTTCCTGCACAGGCAAAAGTAGATGGTAGCGAGGTAGTGGTGTGGAGTAGTGCAGTAATGCAACCTGTGGCGGTTCGTTACAACTGGAAGAACATGCCGGTGGGCGATCTGTACAACAGGGCAGGATTGCCGGCTTCTCCATTCAGAACTGATAACTGGACAATATCCACACAAGGAAAGAACTAATGATGGCGATGAAAAAAATATTGATACTGGTAGGTCTGCTTGGTACAGGTTTGTACATGCAAGCACAACCTGTTTTGGATTGGGTTGAAAAAGTAGGCGCAAAGAAATTCCCTTCTTCTAAGAACATATTGCAGACCAGCAGTTACGGCGCTGTGGGAGATGGCAAAACTCTGAACACAGATGCTATTCAAAAAGCAATCGATGCCTGTGCCGCCAAAGGTGGTGGCATCGTTGCTTTTAAACCAGGTTCGTATGTAACCGGTGCTGTTTACCTGAAAAGCAATGTGCAGTTGCGCATTGACAAAGGTGTAGAATTGCTGGGCAGCCAGGATTTTAAAGATTATCCCGAGATCAATACCCGTATTGCAGGTATTGAAATGAAGTGGCCCTCTGCGCTGATCAACCTGATCGATGTAACCAATGCGGCTGTAACAGGTGAAGGTGTTATCAATGCAAGAGGCAAATTCTGCTGGGACAAATACTGGGATATGCGTAAGAATGATTACGAACCCAAAGGCCTTCGCTGGATTGTGGACTATGATGCAAAACGTGTAAGAACGATCCTGGTACAGAACTCAACAGATGTTTCTCTTAAAAATGTAACGATCAAGAATGCCGGTTTCTGGACTGTACAGTTGCTTTATTCGCAACGTATAACTGTAGATGGATTGGTGATCCGCAACAATGAGGATGGTAAAGGTCCCAGTACAGATGGTATTGATGTGGATTCCTCTTCATGGGTTCTCATCCAGAACTGTGATATTGATTGTAACGATGATGACTTCTGCCTGAAAGCGGGCCGTGATTGGGATGGGTTACGTGTAAACCGTCCTACGGAATATGTAGTGATCAGGAAATGTATTGCCCGTAAAGGTGGTGGCTTGTTAACGCTGGGTAGCGAAACTTCCGGTGGTATCCGTCACGTACTGGCAACAGATCTTATCGGTAAGGGAACCGGCAACGGCTTCCACATTAAGTCCGCGACTACACGTGGTGGTACAGTTGAAGACATTCATTTCAGGAATATTCAGTTGGATAGTGTAAAAACTGCCTTCATGTTTACCATGAACTGGAACCCCACCTATAGCTATTCTAAATTACCTGCAGGGTACAGCTATGACTCTATTCCTGCACACTGGAAAGTAATGCTCACAAAAGTGGAACCTGCAGAGAAAGGCATTCCTCGTTTTAAAGATATCTATATCTCAAACATCAAAGCAGTTGGCATTGCCAAAGTGGTGAATGGGGCAGGGCTTCCTGAGTCATCTCTGAAAGACTTCCACTTTACAGACCTGGATATCCAGGGGGCTGCGGCTGGTGACATCAGTTTTGCAGATGGATGGATCTTTAAAAACGTGCAGATAAAGGGAGCAGACGGAAAGCCACTGAATGTGAAAGATTCGAAAGTGATGGAGTTGGAGAAGAATTAATTTGAAGATTTAAGAATGTGATAATTTGAAAATGGAGGTGGATGGCAGGATTGTTTGATGGGTTAACTATCGGCGATTAGAAATTAATGAAGTCTGTTCGGAGATCAGCACTTTATACCTTAAACATTATACTTTATACCGCCTACTGGCATTTCTATATGAAACAAACCACTGCACTGAAGTTTTTTGTAGCGAGCGCATTAGCATGTGTTACGCTGAACCTGTCTGCACAACGACAGATGGAATATCTTGACCGCGGCACTATGGCTACGCCTGCCGCCAATGGTACGGTGTTCGTAAACTGGCGTTTTTTTGCAACAGATCCAAAGGATATCAGCTTCAATGTATATCGCTCCGTAAATGGTGCTAAAGCTGCAAAGCTGAATACAAAGCCCATTACTGATGCAACTGCGTGGACAGATGAACAGGTAGATTCAACCAAAGCATATACGTATTACATCACAACAGTTGAAAAGGGAAAAGAGTCTGCTCCTGCAAAGAGTTATACTTTGAAGGCAGGCGCTAAATCCTATATCTCTATTCCTTTGCGTACACCTGCAGGGTATTCGCCTAATGATGCAAGCGTGGGTGATCTTGATGGCGATGGTGAATATGAGATCGTATTGCACCAAACCGGCAGGGGCAGGGATAATTCACAGGGCGGTGTCACCGATCCTCCGGTGTTCCAGGCATACAAACTGGATGGAACCTTTTTGTGGGAGATCAATCTTGGCAGAAATATCCGTGAAGGTGCGCATTACACACAGTTCATGGTATATGATCTTGACGGAGATGGAAAAGCAGAGATCGTAATGAAAACTGCAGACGGTACTATTGATGCAAAAGGAAAAGTAATTGGTGATTCATCCAAAGACTATCGCAATAAAGATGGTCGCATACTGGAAGGTCCTGAATTTCTCACTGTATTTGAAGGTGCTACCGGTAAGGCATTGTACACTACCGATTATGTTCCTGCACGCGGCCGCATAGATGGCTGGGGCGGAACCGGTGGCAATGGACGCAATGATAGCTATGGTAACCGCGTAGACAGGTTTCTTGCCTGTGTAGCCTACCTGGATGGTGTACACCCCAGCGTAGTGATGTGTCGTGGTTATTACGGACGCAGTGTGTTGGCTGCATGGGACTGGAAAAATGGTAAGCTTACCCAACGTTGGGTTTTTGATACGCAGAATGGTTATCCTGATTTTGCAGGACAGGGCAATCACAACCTGACTGCAACAGATATTGATGGTGATGGCAAGGATGAGATTGTGTATGGACAGATGAGTGTGGATGATGATGGTAAAGGAATGTACACAACAGGTATTGGTCATGCAGACGCATTACACGTATCTGACCTTGATCCTGAACATCCCGGGCTGGAAGTATTTTCCACGCAGGAACGTTTTGGTGAAGAAGGAGCCAATTTCCGTGATGCAAAAACAGGTGCCGTATTATGGAAAAAAGGTTCAGTGAAGGCTGGTGAAGATGGCGAAGGACCCGGCCGTGCATTGGCACTGGACATTGACCCCCGCTACAAAGGTTATGAATGCTGGGTGGCTGGTGCCGGTATTACCGGTTTGTTTGATGCGAAAGGCAACAAGATAGCAGACAGAACACCCGCCTGTAACATGGGCATCTATTGGGATGGTGATGTGCTGGGTGAAATACTTAACGGCACTTCTGTTGGCAAATGGGATTATGAGACCAGTACTACCAAAAAGCTGTTTGATGCCCGTGATTTTAATTGTGTGCACAACAATGGTACAAAATCTAACCCCTGCTTATCAGCCGACCTGTTTGGCGACTGGCGCGAAGAGTTGATCTATCGTACCCAGGACAACAATGAATTAAGGATCTTCTCTACTACTATCCCTACCACACATCGTTTTTATACCTTAATGCAGGACCCCCAATATCGTCTCAGTATTGTATGGCAGAACGTAGCATACAATCAGCCGCCGCATGTTGGTTTCTATATGGGAGAAGGAATGGCAGAGCCGCCCAAACCGAATATTGTGGTGTTGCCGAAGTCAAAAAAATAAACAGGCAGTATGAACCGGTTTACAAAGAACATATCCGTTGCATGTTGTTTGATGGCAATGGTAGCGCCTGCTGCTGCCCAGAGGTTAATGGAAAAACTTAACCGAGGCGTAGTTGCTATCAATGAAGGCGGAGGTAAGGTCTATATCGGTTGGCGATTACTGGCAAATGATGCAGACAATATAACATTCAATATCTACAGGAATGCAGCAGGTACTGCAACAGTGAAACTGAATAAAGAGCCCGTTAAGGCAAGCACCAATTTTATTGACAGCAATGCAGATAATACTAAAAAGAATACCTGGATAGTAAAAGCAGTAGTGAACGGGAAAGAGACAGCGGGTAAGGACCAGGCAACCTTGCAGCCCAATACACCTGTACAGCAATATCTCAGCATCCCTTTGCGGGTACCGCCACCGGGTGAAGTGCAGGGGCAGCAGTTTACTTATTCTGCTAATGATGCCAGTGTGGGAGATGTGGATGGAGATGGCGAATATGAGATCATCTTAAAGTGGGATCCTTCCAATGCAAAGAATCCACCGCAAACAGGATTCACCGGCAACCAGTTGCTGGATGCTTACCGCCTGGACGGAACATTTTTATGGCGCATTGATTTAGGAAAGAACCTTCGTTCAGGAGCTGCTTATACGCAGTTCCTGGTGTATGATATGGATGGTGACGGAAAAGCTGAGCTGATCTGCAAAACTGCTGATGGCACTATTGATGGTACAGGAAAAATAATAGGAGACAGCACAAAAGACTGGCGTACTTATGGTGCTGCCGATGGAAAAATGTATGGTAAAGTAGCCGAGGGCCCTGAATACCTTACTGTATTCAATGGGTTAACCGGTGCTGCTATGGCTTCTGCCGAATACGTACCTACACGCTATCCGCTGGATGGTTGGGGTGGTATTGGTGGCAACGGCGGTAATGACAATACAGCCAGCCGTTCAGACCGTTTTACTGCCTGTGTGGCGTATCTTGATGGAAAGTTGCCCAGCGTGGTAATGGTGCGGGGCTGGTATGGACGTTCGGTATTGGCTGCATGGGATTGGCGCAATGGTAAGCTATCGCAACGTTGGGTATTTGATTCAAAAGATGCCAACAACCCATACTCCGGTATGGGCAATCATAATTTAAGTGTGGCCGATGTGGATAATGATGGTAAAGACGAGATCTGTATTGGCGCTATGACGGTAGATGATGATGGCAAAGGATTATATACAACGGGGCTGAGACATGGGGATGCTTTACACCTCAGCGACCTTGATCCTGGGCGACCCGGTTTAGAGGTTTATGGCATTCACGAAAGTGAAGAAAAAACACTGGCTTTAAAAACACCCGGTGTAGCCATGTTTGATGCACGTACGGGTGAAATATTATTCAGTCTTTTTCCTGGTGTGGATGTGGGCAGGGGAGTAGCGGCAGATGTCGATCCGCGTTATCCCGGTTGTGAGAATTGGGGCGGCCCCGGTGGATTAAGAGATGTGCACGGAAAACAGATTGCTGAACAAGCGCCCGCCTCTTCCAATTTTGTGATCTGGTGGGATGATGACCTGACAAGAGAATTACTGGATGGCAATCATATAGATAAGTGGGACTGGAATACATCTGTTACGCAACGGGTATTAACTGCTGATGGATGTGTGGCCAATAATGGCACCAAAGCAACGCCTTGTCTCAGTGCTGACCTGTTTGGCGACTGGCGTGAAGAAGTGATCTGGCGTACAGCGGATAGTAAGGAATTGCGGATCTATACCACTACTATTCCATCAACAAGGAGATTTTATACCTTGATGCACGATCCGCAATACCGCCTGGCTATAGCATGGCAACAGACCTCTTACAACCAGCCGCCACATCCGGGCTTTTTCCTGGGGGAGGGTATGAAAGCACAACCAAAGCCGGCTATCCGTTTTATTAAATAATACAGACAATCAATCATTAACAAACAATACAATCTTCAATATGAAACCAGCAGTCAATAAAGGCAGTTTTGCCATTACACCGGCAAAACTGGTACTGGCACTTGCGGTAGTGGTTTTATCTTCTTTTTTAATGATACCACAGCCCAAACCTGTTTTATATATAATTGGTGATTCAACCGTAAGAAATGGTGATGGCACTGGTAAAAGCGCCTTATGGGGTTGGGGAACTGTGATAGGCGAACATTTTGATACTACCCGCATCAGCATCCGCAACCATGCTATCGGCGGCAGAAGCAGCAGGACCTTTATTACTGAAGGCCGCTGGCAGAAAGTATTGGACCAGCTGAACCCCGGTGATTATGTAATTATGCAGTTTGGTCATAATGATAGTGGGCCGCTGGATGATACAGCAAGAGCAAGAGGAAGCATAAGGGGCATTGGTACTGACAGCTCAGAGATCTACAACCCTATTATGAAGAAACAGGAAGTAGTACATACTTATGGCTGGTACATGCGCAAGTATATTGACGAGGCAAAGGCCAAAGGCGCTGTGCCTATTGTTTGCTCTCCTGTACCCCGCAACATATTTAAAGATGGAAAAGCAGAGCGTTCCAATACCAGTTATGCTTTATGGTCCGAACAGGTAGCCAAATCAAACGGCGCTTACTTTATTCCATTGAACAGCATGGTGGCAGATATTTATGATAACCTGGGACCGGATTCTGTAAAGAACTTTTTCCCCGGCGACCATACCCATACCGGTAAAAACGGCGCTGAACTGAATGCTGCTACTATAGTAAAAGGCATAAAATTGCTGGATGGATGTAAATTGAAGACGTTTTTGAAGAATTGATTAATGTGCCGAGAGGAATTGGCAAATTTGAGAATTTGAAGATTTGAAAATGAAAAGCAGTTGACAGGGTGGAAGGTTGATAGGTTGATAAGGAATTGGTAATTACACATCAAGGGAAAGCAATCACTACTGACCACTCACGACTCAATGTCATTGAATTAAGTGGCTGGTGAAGACACCAGCCACGGACCGGCCCCGGCGGGTGTCCCCACCCGCCGGAATATAACTCCTTAATTCAACGACATTGATTCACGACTGACGATTTCACCATTCACTATAAATTATGAAAACATCCCTGTTCATTCTCCTTTCTGTTGTTCTTAGTGTTGCAGGATACGGGCAAACGATCTCTTTGGAAGGATCGTGGAAGTTTGCCGTAGACCGGGAAGATGCAGGTATAAAGGAACAATGGTATGCAAAAACACTGGGGGCCGATAGTGTGCGGCTGCCGGGGTCTATGCTTACCAATGGCAAGGGAGATGCAGTAACCCTGCAAACCAAATGGACAGGCAGTATTTATGACAGCAGTTGGTTCTTCAATCCCAGGCTGGCAAAATACCGTCAGCCCGGCGACCTGAAATTCCCTTTCTGGTTAACACCGGCAAGATATTACGTAGGTGCGGCATGGTACCAGAAAGAGGTAACGATCCCTGCTTCCTGGACACAACAACATATCAGCCTGTTCCTTGAAAGATGTCATACAGAAACCATTGTATGGGTTGATGGAAAAGAAGCTGGTATGCAGAACAGCATGGTAGCTCCGCATGAGTATGATCTTACAAAATATCTTTCTCCCGGAAAACATATCATTACCATTCGCATTGATAATAGGATCAAAGCTATCAATGTAGGGCCTGATTCTCATAGTTTAACCGATCATACAGAAGGCAACTGGAATGGCATTATTGGTGATCTTGAATTACGTGCTACGCCGTTGGTATGGATCAGTGATGTGCAGGTATATCCCGATGTACAACAAAAAACAGCAAGAGTAGTAATAACACTCAAAAGCAAAGCTGCTGCCAAAGGAACGATGAGTGTAAGCGCAAAAAGTTTTAACAGCAATATTGCACATACTGTACAACCGGTAAATGGAATATTTGAGATGAGTGCGGATACGGCAGCTGCTTTCCAGACAGAAGTGGTATTGCCCATGACAGATAAAGTGCAGTTGTGGGATGAGTTTAATCCTGCATTATACAAACTGCATGTAGTATTACAGACAAACCAGAAAGAAACAGATACGCGTGATGTACAGTTTGGAATGCGTGTATTTGGCATACAGGGAACCAACTTCACGATCAATGGCCGGCCTGTGTTTTTGCGTGGCACGGTTAATAACTGCGAATTTCCTCTCACTGGTTTTCCCCCGATGGATGTAGCGGCCTGGGAAAGGCTATTTATTACTGCAAAGTCTTACGGGCTCAATCATATGCGTTTCCACTCCTGGTGCCCTCCGGAAGCTGCATTTATTGCAGCAGACAAAACAGGCTTTTACCTGCAACCCGAAGGTCCGAGCTGGCCCAATCATGGCACATCCATTGGTGATGGTAAGCCGGTTGACAAATTTATCTACGAAGAAACAGACCGCATGGCTGCGCGTTACGGAAACTATGCATCATTCTGCATGATGGCTGCCGGTAATGAACCTGCCGGTCGTAACCAGGCAAAATACCTCGGTGAATTTGTGCGCTACTGGCAGGCAAAAGATAAACGCCGGGTATACACCGGTGCGTCTGTGGCAATGAGCTGGCCGTTGGTGCCTGAAAATGATTATATGGTAAAATCAGGGCCAAGGGGTTTATCATGGAGCAATAGTGAGCCGGAAAGTAATTCAGATTATCATTCGGCTATTGAAAAATTCAATGTGCCTTACGTAACACACGAAATGGGACAGTGGTGCGTATTCCCCGACTTCAAAGAAATTGACCTGTACACAGGAGTCTATAAAGCAAAGAACTTCGAAATGTTCCGCCAGGACCTGGCAGATCATGGGATGGATACAATGGCGCAGTCATTCTTAATGGCTTCCGGAAAGTTGCAGGCGCTTTGTTATAAGAATGAGATTGAAAAAACATTGCGTACAAAAGGGTTGGCTGGTTTTCAATTGCTGGGCTTGCAGGATTTTCCGGGCCAGGGTACGGCATTGGTAGGTGTATTGAATGCTTTCTGGAAATCCAAAGGATATATTACGGCTGAACAGTTCAAACGTTTTTGTAATGCCACAGTACCGTTGATCCGCACCGGTAAATTTGTATATACCAATAATGAACAACTGAATGCTGCAGTAGAAATATACCATTACGGCGCTAAGCCCTTGCAACAGGCGGTGGTAAAGTGGAAGCTGACGGATAATAAGGGGCAGGTAATAGCTCAGCAACAGTTTGCCCCGCAGGATATCCCTGTAGGCAATGCCAATATAGTAGGCAACATACAGGCTGATCTGTCAAAGATCACAGTTGCTACACAGTTAAAACTGGAAGTAACGATCGATAAAACTGTTTTTGCCAATGACTGGGATTTCTGGATCTATCCTTCAGCACTTCCTGAGGTAAAAGGGGGATCGGTTTATTATACAGATACACTCGATACAAGAGCAAGCTATGTATTGCAACGTGGCGGAAAAGTATTCCTGTATGCTGCCGGTAAAGTAACGAAAGGAAAAGAAGTGGTGAATTACGCCACCCCGGTATTCTGGAATACCAGTTGGTTCAAAATGCGACCTCCACATACTTTAGGTTTTGTATGTAACCCCCAGCATCCGGCATTTGCAGATTTCCCTACAGAATATCATAGCAACCTGCAATGGTGGGAGATCGTGAACCGCTCGCAGGTAATGCACCTGGAAGATTTTCCAAAGAACTTTAAACCTTTATTGCAGCCAATCGATACATGGTTCATGAACCGCAAACTGGCTATTGTATTAGAGGCAAAAGTTGGGGGTGGTAAACTGCTGATCTGTAGTGCTGATCTCAAAAATAACCTTGATAAAAGACCTGCTGCCAGGCAGTTATTGTACAGCCTGCAGAAATATGTGGCGTCAGATAAGTTCAATCCGCAACAGATCATTACAATTGAAATGGCGAGAGACCTGTTCACTCAGCCATCACGCGAAACCTGGGATGCTTATACCAAAGACAGTCCTGATGAACTAAAACCAAAATCACAGTTACAGCAATAAGCAATGCTGCTTATCAGAACAATATATTTCAGTTACATGAACACCACTAACGTATTTCCCGGTTTTGCCAATGGGCTTTTAAAACGAAGCATAGCATGCATGGCATTGGCTGGCTTCTTGTCTTCTACAGCCAATGCGCAATCCATTGCCTCATGGCATAATACCGAAAGAGAATTGCACTACCGCCCGCAGGGAAATGATTTTGTAACTGTAAACGGAAAGAGAAAATTCAATCGTGCTTTATATGGCACCAACACGGCTTTTCGTGTGGAAGCTGGTGATCTGCCGGAGTTTGGATTGTACATGCCGGGCATGGGTGGCAATTGCAAACTGGGTATTATCAGTAAAGGACAAAGTAAATGGCTGGCAGAAGCTGCCAATATCAAGGCTATTTACAGACCGGGCGCTATGTTGTATGAGATCAAAGACCCGTTGTTGGGAAATGGTACCATTCAGCTTACCGTACTGGCCTTAGCTTCATCTGAAGGCGTCATCATCAAAGCGGAAGCAACAGGTGTACCCGGGGATATAGAACTGGCATGGGTATTTGGTGGCGCATCAGGCAAAAAGTTTTCCCGCGACGGAGATATTGGTGCTGATCCTGAATCATCCTTTTATCTACAGGCAGACTACTGTAAGGACAATATCTATACACTTAACAATAATACGTTTCGTTTACTCTATGGCTTCTCCAAACCATTAACAGAAGAGCAGCGATACGAGATACAGCATCTTCCTGCATCACCACAACCGGCTACGGCTGTAAAGGATAAAGGAAAAGAGCTACAGGGCATATTTCCCGGAAAACTGCAGTTGGCAGATGCTACCAGGCAAGGCGCTCCATTACAGTTATTAACTACTCCGGCATCAGCAATGTCGCCCGTTGTTGCAGGGAAGGTTAGTTATACTGCCGGTAAGCCCGTTTACATACTGATACAAAAGCCGGATAGCACAATGCCTGCTGATAGTAAAGCATTGCCAGCCATATTTACAGCAGCAGAGGCCGCACGCAAAAAGATCGCAGACCGCATTGTATTAAATACACCTGATCCATACATCAATCCATTAGCTGGCGCATTAAGCATTGCTGCAGATGCAATATGGGAAGATCCTTCTTATATGCATGGTGCAGTAGCCTGGCGTATGCGTTTACCTGCCTGGCGTGGTGCTTATGTAGCTGACCCTTTGGGCTGGCATGACAGGGCAAGAAGACATTTCAGCAGTTATGCTTTGTCGCAGGTCCTTACTCCTGAAACAGGTCCCGTAGTGGCAGACACAGCTTTACACCTTGCCCGTCAACTGGAGAAAATAGGCACCTCCATGTTCAGCAGTGGTTATATCTGTCGCAACCCCAACGGCGATATTCGTCCTCACCACTATGATATGAACCTGGTATTTATTGATCAGTTACTTACGCACTTTAACTGGACGGGAGATACTGCTTATGTGAAAGCAAGCTGGTCATTGTTAAAACGCCATCTTGCATGGGAGAAAAGAAACTTTGATGCAGACAATGATGGTTTGTACGATGCTTACTGCTGTATCTGGGCCAGTGATGCATTACAATATAGTGGCGGAGGTGTTACCCATTCCTCCGCTTATAATTATCGTGCTAATAAAATGGCAGCCATGCTGGCTAAGCTGGTAGGGGAGAGCGGTGATGTGTATGAGCAGGAAGCAGATCATATTTACAAAGCCATGCAAAAGCAATTGTGGATGGCAGATAAGGGATGGTTTGCTGAATACAAAGACCTGCTGGGTTTGCAACTGCAACACCCTGCAGCAGGTGTATGGACTGTATATCATGCAATGGAAGGTGGTGTTCCGGATGCATTCCAGGGATACCAGTTAATACAATACATACAGAACGAGATCCCGCACATTCCTTTTCGTCCAAAGGGATTGGCTGATACTTCTTTATACCTGGTATCTACCACCAACTGGCAGCCTTATACATGGTCTATCAATAACGTTGCCCTGGCAGAAGAATTACATACTTCACTTGCCTGCTGGCAGGGAGGTAATTACGAAGAAGCCTATCGTTTGTGGAGAAGCGCCCTGCTGGAAAGTATGTACATGAGCGCCAGTCCCGGAGGTTTTGAACAGTTGTCTTTTTATGACGCTGCAAGAGGAGAATTGTACCGTGATTTTGCCGATCCTGTCGGGATGGCTGCGAGATCATTGACCGAAGGTTTGTTTGGCATTAAGCCGGATGCGCTGCATAATAAGTTATTGATAAAGCCCGGTTTTCCTGATAGCTGGCCTTATGCACAATTAGAACTACCGGATATAAAGATCAACTATACAAAAAACGGAAACAATGCCCGTTACAATATCGCACAGTCATTCCAGAAAATGTTATCACTGCAATTACAACTGAAAGTATTGAACGATAAGATCACATCAGTAACGGTGAATGGTAAGCCAGCCATATGGAAATGGGATGAAACAGCAGTAGGAGAGCCAGCGATTATCATTGAAGCCGGAAAACTTAAAACCTACCAGGTAGCTGTACAGTATGCTGGTCAGCCGGTGGAGAAACTGGCTTATGCAAAAGAGGCAGCTAATACAGATAATTATGTTGTAACCGCTTCAAAAGCTACTTTACTGGAAGTGTATGACCCTCAACAGGTTTTTGTTTCATCAACAATTACAAAAGGAAATTTAGCTGCCGTATTACGGAAAGCTGAAGGAAATAAAACTGTATTTATAAAAGTAAAACAGCAGCAGGCCACCTGGTGGATGCCGGTAACGTTCAAAGTAACACAACCGGTATCTGTAACAGCAACAGATCTCACAAAGGCCGAGCCTGAGTTGCTGCTGGTAAATCATTCAAAAGCAAACAAGGCTGGTAGCATTACATGGATCAGCCATGCAGGTGTTACTTTATCTCAGTCTGTAACAGTGAATGCCGGTGCTTCCTTAGCTATAAAAATGCCTGAGACCTTCCGGTATGCCGGTACCAACAGGATAAACATTAAATGGAATGACGGAACTGTAACACAACAGGACGTTACCGGTTGGGAAGTGCCGCAGGCCGAAGGTATTCGTTACGATGTGGTAGATCTGTCTGCTCGTTTTAATGACAAAGTAACACAGGTGTTCAGTAACCAATATCTTTCCCCACGTCCGGCAGTACCTACTTTACAGTTGCCCTGGCAGGGAATTGGTAACTGGTGTTATCCTTTGGCTGATGCTTCGTTGTCAGACGTTGGCCTGCGGAAAGCGGCGGCAGAAGGTAATGGAGTTATCACTACGCCACAAGGCATCCCATTTGCAACACCCGGTGCACAGGATGCAAAAAATATCCTCTACACTTCGCGCTGGGATAACTATCCTGATACAGCCTCTATTGCATTAACCGGGAGATCCGGCCATTTATATTTATTAATGGCAGGCACTACCAATCACATGCAGAGCAGGATGGCCAATGGAAAAATAACCGTGTTCTACAAAGACGGTACACAGGATTCTCTGCTCTTAAAAAATCCTGAGAACTGGTGGCCAATAGAGCAGGATTATATGAATGATGGCTATGCCTTCACCACTGACGCCGCAAGACCTTACCGTTTATTATTAAAAACAGGACAGTTTATAAATAAAGAAGCCAATTATCAACCAATTAAAGGGTTAACCAATCGTGCTATCGATGGTGGCGCAGCCACTGTACTGGACATGAGTTTACAGCCGGATAAAGAACTGGACAAGCTGGTTGTTACTACCCTTGCCAATGATGTGGTGATTGGGGTAATGAGTGTGACGGTGGTAAGATAATGTGCGAATTTGTCAATGTGCAGATGTGCAGATGAAAGTCCGGAAGACGGAAAGAAAGTTGGCGGTTGACAGTTTGCAGTTGGCAAAACAGCCGTAATCTCTGAGCAGCGAACAGCTAGCAAAAACAGCAGCGACGACTCACGACTGACGACTCACGACTGACCACTGACTACTCACGATTTAAACTTGTAACTAACGACGATGAAACGAAACCTATCTATACTCGCATCGCTATTGCTTGCAAAAAGTATTTCGCTGACAGCGCAGCCCATCGACAGAAAAGCGGTGGTGCAAAGACATACGATCAACAACACGGTCATTGATTCTCTGAACTCATTATCTGTAGGTAATGGACGTTTTGCCTTTACGGTAGATGTAACAGGGCTACAGTCTTTTCCCAATGCCTATGCAAAAGGAGTCTCGTTGGGAACGCAAAGTGAGTGGGCCTGGAACAGCTTTCCCAATGTAAATAATTACAAGCCCGAAGAGTCTTTAAAGAGTTACCACCTCAATGGCCGGGATGTAACTTACATGGTGCAGACAAAGCAACCTGAGCGCAGCAAAGGCGCTACTGAATATTTCAGGCAGAATGTGCACCGGGTACAGTTGGGCAACCTGGGCATGGAGATCCTGTTAAAGAACGGTAACCTGGCTACTTTGCAGGACCTTCAGAATGTACAGCAGCAACTGGATATGTGGACTGGTGAGATCCATTCAAAATTTACAGTAGAAGGAACGCCTGTTGATGTAATAACAGTTGCACACCAGCAGCAGGATGTTATAGGCGTAAAGATCCAGTCAGATTTGGTAAAACAACAACGCTTGCGCATCAGTCTTTTGCTGCCACACCCTACAGGCGAATGGACTGATGAAGGAAATAATTATAAAGACCAGGACAAGCATAAGTCATCTTTTGTACAGCAAACGCGTACTGATGCAGTGATCAAACATGAACTGGAAAGCTATACTTACTACATCGCATTTAAATGGAATGGTGCCGCCACCAGTAAAGTAGCAGCAGACAAACATCATTTCCTGGTAGTACCTGCAGCAACCAATAGTTTTGAATTTACCTGTCGCTTTGAAGAAAAAGTATTGCCGCTGGTAATGCCAACCTTTGCACTTACAACTGCCAATAGTAAGCAGGGGTGGGAAGCTTTTTGGAAACGCGGTGGCGCTGTAGATTTTGCAGGAAGTACAGACCCACGCGCTATGGAACTGGAGAGGAGAATGATCACTTCGCTCTATCTTACCAAAATACAATGTGCGGGCAATTATCCTCCACAGGAAACAGGGTTGACTTACAATAGTTGGTTTGGTAAACCACACCTTGAAATGCACTGGTGGCATGGTGTACATTTTGCTTTATGGGGACGCACAGACCTGTTGGAAAAAAGTATGAAATGGTATGCGCGTGTGGCAGGCAATGCTTTCGCAATTGCAAAAAGACAGGGATACGAAGGACTGAGATGGCAGAAAATGACCGATCACGATGGTAATGAAAGCCCTTCTTCTGTAGGAGCCTTCCTGATCTGGCAACAACCGCACTTCATTTATTTTGCAGAACTCTGCTATCGTGATAAAAAGAAAGAGCAGACCTTACAGCAATACAAAGACCTGGTTTTTGCAACAGCCGATTTCATGGCTTCCTTTGCTTATTACGACAGTACTAAGCATAGATACATTCTTGGAAAAGGCGTAATACCTGCACAGGAGCGTTTTAAAGCCGAGGAAACATTCAATCCTACTTATGAGCTGGTGTACTGGCACTGGGCTTTATCCATAGCACAGCAATGGCGTGAACGTTTGCATTTGCCCCGCAACAAAAAATGGGACGATGTATTAAAGCAGCTTTCACCATTGCCTGTACAGAACAATATGTACCTGGCTACTGAAAGTGCAACAGACTCTTACACCAATCCCGAATACAGAACAGATCACCCGTCTGTGTTTGGTGCATTGGGTATGTTGCCCTTAACCGGGCAGGTAGATACTGCTATTATGCACAATACCTTCAACTGGATCTGGAGCAACTGGACATGGGACCATACCTGGGGCTGGGATTTCCCGATGACGGCCATGACAGCCACCCGTTTAGGATTGCCTGCAAAAGCAATAGACGCATTGTTTATGCCTGTGCATACCAATCGTTATCTGATCAGTGGGCACAATTACCAGGATGATCGCCTGCGTCTGTATTTGCCCGGAAATGGAGGTTTGTTAGCTACCATTGCCATGATGTGCGCGGGTTATGATGACAATAAATCAAGTTTACCTGGTTTTCCAAAAGATGGTAGCTGGAAAGTGAAATGGGAAGGGTTAAAGCCGATGCCTTAAACATCGTTTGGGTATAAACAGATCGGAATAAAGCGTTAAGAAAAGTCTGAGATCCGGGTTATTTTGATCTGTTCTGAATAAAGTTTTTGATCGTTTTTGAGCAAGGTTGATGGATTTTTATCTGTCAACCTTGCTTTTTTTTATAAATTTTTGCGCTTTTTTTAGGGGCTTTTTGCCTCCTGTTTTCAGGTAATTTAACGTTAGCTGAACGATTTTCTATCCTTAAAACATCTCTTTTTTACACCTGGTTAATGACTGAAAAAGTTGTCTTATAGTCTGCAAAAGTTACGCCTGTCCTGTTCATCCGGGACATTTGGCTGATAAACGGCTCAAGTGCAGGATGATACTGATTATTGTCAAACTGACACAAATTAAAATTTACCCTTAAAAATTAATATAGTACCTGTTCAGAGCAAGATGTTAAATTTTATCAGGATAGAGCGGGACAGTGAATCTTAAGCACTTGTCTAATTTACGCCGCTATAAACGCTTGCTAGATGAAAGAGTACAACATTGCCAGAGGCTCCCCTGTATCCATTTGCCCCTCAACGCGATTATCTTGTAGGATACGTTTCCATCAAAGTGCTATGTTTGTGTATCAGTCTTCAGCATAGCTTCAAAGTAGCACCACTTTAATACTAATTAACACAGGTAATTGCAAAAGGAATTTTAAATACCTGTAGTATTCCGTGAATATTTTTTTGAGAATGAATGCAACTCTCCTTTAAGAAGGATGAGAACACAGGATGAATCGTTTACGTGATATTTTTTTGAATTAAAACAACTTCTTAAATCAGATTTTAAAGCTGCTTTATGAAAAGAAAAGCGTTATCAAAGTTTCTGAGTCTTACTGCGCTATTGCTGCTTTTTGTCGTTTGTGCAAATGCCCAGGGTTTCCCTGTTTCGGGAAAGATCACCAACAAAGATGGTGAGCCTCTGGTAGGCGCGTCTGTATCAGTAAAAGGAACAACAACCACAACTTTAACCAAAGCTGATGGAGCTTTTGAATTAACAGTTCCTTCGGAAAATGTAGTACTGTTGATCTCTTATGTTGGTTACGAGGAGCAGGAGATCAAAGTAGGTTCTCAACGGGTACTGACTGTTACTATGAACCCTACCGGCGGTTCATTAACCGATGTGGTAGTAGTAGGTTATGGTACCCGCAAAAAAACTGATGTTACTGGTGCTGTAGTTAGCCTGGGTGCAGATGAAATTAAGAAAAGACCGGTTGCTAATGCGCTGCAGGCAATGCAGGGCAAAATGGCCGGTGTGGACATTACTTCCAATGAACGTCCAGGTGAAATGGGATCTATCCTGGTACGTGGCGTTCGTTCGATTAACGCTACCAGCAGCCCTTTATATGTAGTTGACGGTATCCCCTTACCACTTGAAAGTGGTGCAGGTACAGGTTTAGCAGGCATTAACACTAACGATATCGAAGCTATTGATATCTTAAAGGATGCATCTGCAACAGCGATTTATGGTTCCCGTGGTGCTAATGGTGTAATATTAATTACTACCAAACAGGCAAAGAAAGGGAAATTGTCCATGAACTATATTGGTAACCTTACATTGGAAACTCAACACGATCGTACTAAGATGATGAATTCTGCACAGTACATCGAATTTCGTCGCGATGCATACCGTCGTATCCGTTACCTCAATCCTGCGGCTAATGCTAATACTACTTATCCGGATGTGCCTACACAAGCCGATGATCAACGCATTTTCGGTCAGGACCCCTATGCGTGGGCTAATGTGCTGAAAGGCTGGCAAAATGGTACATGGAATGGAAGTCTGGTGCCTACTACAGATTGGACAGACTATGCGTTGCGTACTGGCGTTACCCATGACCATACATTAAATGTAAGTGGAGGAACTGATAAGATCAAAGCTTTTGCTTCTGTTGGATATCTTGATCAGATGGGAACAATTAAAGGACAGGATTTCAAAAGATACACTGGTCGATTTAATACCGAGTTGAAGCCAACCAAGTGGTTTACAATGGGCGGTAGCATTACAGGTACCTATAGCTTGCAGAATTATGGTTTTCAGACCAGCAATGCAACGGGCCCGGGTAATATGTATTTTGCTTTGCAGAGTATGTTGCCTTATGCCGTTCCTTACGATACTACAGGCAAACGTATTAACCTGCCTGGTGGTGATATTAATATACTGAATCCTGTTGATGAGGATAAATATGCTATCAACGAACGCAAAGTTTTCCGTGCATTGGGTAGCTTCTATGCTGAAATACAATTTATGAAAGGCCTGAAGTATCGCGTAAACTTTGGCCCCGATTACTATAACAATCGAAATGGACAGTGGCTGGATGCAGGTTCTATCAATCGCGGGGCCGGCGAAGCTGGTTCTACCAATCAGGCTAAATTGATCAATACTTCACGTTTTGCCTGGACACTGGATAACCTGATCTATTACGATAACACCTTTGGCAAGCATAATGTAGGTGTTACATTATTACAGACTGCAACCAAGAACCGTCAGGAATCTTCATCCATGACAGCCAGCAATTTGCCATGGGCCAGCCAGAAATGGTATCAGTTAAATTCCGTAAGTACGTTGGATGCCTTTGGAAGTGGTTTAACTCAAACCCAGTTAACTTCTTATATGGCTCGTGTAAACTATGGGTTCGATAGCAAATACTTACTGACTTTGTCTGGTCGTTGGGATGGCTATTCTGCTCTTGCTGATGGCAATAAATGGGATTTCTTCCCGTCAGCTGCTTTGGCATGGCGTGCTGATCAGGAAGAGTTTATTAAAAGAATTAACTGGATTGACCAGTTAAAAGTTCGCCTTGGATATGGTACTACCGGAAATTCATCAGTGGATGCCTATGCTACAAAAGGGCCTTTACAAACATTGTACTATACTTGGGGGAGCACAGTACAGGCTGGTTATGTGGGTTCTGATCCTTCTCAGGCAAGCCCTGTTCCTTTGGCTGACCAGAACCTGAGCTGGGAAAAAACGCACCAGGTAAACCTGGGTATTGACTTCGGTATTTTGAATGGTCGTATTACAGGTTCTATCGATCTGTATACTTCTAAAACTACCGACCTGTTATATAAAGCAAAAGTTCCTTCTACAACCGGTTATACAGAGATATGGTCAAATATTGCTCAAACATCTAACAAAGGGATTGATCTGACATTAAATACTACGAATATTAAATCCAAAGATTTTAACTGGACTACTTCATTCAATTTTACCACAAGTAAAGAAAAAGTAGATCTGTTATCTAATGGCAAACAGGATGATATTTCCAATACTTTATTTATTGGTCGTCGTATCAGGGTATATTATGATTATGAACAACAAGGTATCTGGCAGAATACTGCAGATGATCTGAAGGAAATGGCATTGTTCAATGCTAACGGTCACAGTTTTAAACCTGGTGATATCCGTCCTGTCGATCAGAATAAAGATTATAAAATTGATGCCAACAATGATAGGGTTGTGAGAGGTAATCAACAGCCTTCCTGGACTGCTGGCATTTCTAACACCTTTACTTACAAAAATCTCGAGTTGTCTTTCTTCATTTTCTCACGTTGGGGCTTTACTATTGCAAGTGGAGCTGAGTCATTGCAGGGGAGATTTGCTCAACGCCAGGTGGATTACTGGACACCTAATAATCCAACTAATAATTATCCTTCCCCTAACTATAATAGTGCTGCCGGCGATGCTTTCAAAAGCGCTATGAATTACCAGAATGGTTCGTTCATCAAACTGCGTAATATTTCACTAGGATATTTCTTGCCTAAACCAATGGCAAACAAAATGCATCTGTCTGATTTGAAGGTTTACTTACAAGCAACCAATCCTGGTTTACTTTATTCAGGAGTTAGCTATCTCGATCCTGATCTGGGTGGTTCTACCTTCAACAGAGGTTTTGTATTAGGTGTAAATGTTGGACTTTAATTAATGTACCTCTAAAGACATTATTATGAATCGCATATCAAAATATATATATTCAGGCGCTATTGCAGCAAGTTGCATCGCAGCATTCCCTTCCTGCAAAAAGAGCTTTCTTAATGAAGACCTGATCACTTCATTAAATACCCAGGATTTTACCACGCCGACCGGTATTGATAACCTGGTAACAGGTATGTATCAGAGTTTAAAATTCCACTTCAATTACGAATGGGCTTATTCAACTACCAACTATGGTACTGATGAGTTTTGGGTAGGTGGTGACCGTACCATGCAAATGTGGAATAGCTATGATGCGACATTAAACTCCCAGACTGCCAATGCTGCTGATATCTGGGATAATATGTATGCCAATATCAATTCTGCCAATATTGTAATTGATAATATCCCAAAATATTATGGCGATGGAGCTAACAAAAACACTCGTTTAGGTGAGGGGTATTTTATGCGAGCATTTGATTACTTCAAACTGGTTAAGCAATATGGTGGTGTTCCATTGAAACTGACACAAACATCATCACTCGAATATGAATTCCCACGCAGTTCTACTAAAGATGTATACGCACAGATTATCAGCGATTTTACTAAAGCATATGAACTGCTACCAACTACACCTGCTCAAACAGGTCGTATCACCAAATGGGCCGCGGGGCATTTTCTGGCAAAAGCGTACCTGTTTCGAGCAAGCGAGATCAATAATGACTGGAACTCAGATACAAAACAGGCAGATTTACAAAATGCAGGTACATATGCAGAAGCTGTTATTAACAGTGGTGCACATACTCTGGCTCCTAACTTCAGCGATCTCTGGAATTTTACAACTGTTGATGGTGCAAATGAGAAGCTGAGCGAAGTGATCCTGGCTGCCCAGTTTTCTAATAACACAACTACGCAGGGACGTTATGGCAACCAGGTACATTTGTATTACCCTTCAGTATACCAGAACCTGGGTGGAATGGTGCGTGATATTGCCGGAGGCCGTGAGTTTCAACGTATGAGAACTTCAGATTACCTGATTGACGTTTATGATCGTGTGAATGACTCTCGTTTCTGGAAAAGCTTCAAAACCCGCTATCTGAGTAATAATCCAAGCGGTGCTCCCAAATGGACTGCTGCTAATGCACCCAGCCCGGATTCAGTAGGTAAACCAAAATTCTATGGTGGCCAGGAATCAGTTCTTTATATCGTAAACAAGGCTGGTGATACGCGCTATACAAGTGCAAATATTGGTCTTCGTTCTCCCTGGATGTTTGTACGTTATTTTAATGGAGAAAATGCCAGTTATCTGGGAGTGCATGGAAACTATGAAGCAAGCCGTTATCCTGGTTTGTCCAAGTTTGCTGATGGTTCCCGCAACGCTGTAGCATCACAGTTTGGACAACGTGATGGTATTCTTGCCCGTTTGGCAGAAACGTATCTTATAGCTGCAGAAGCCTATGGTCGCCTTGGTCAGCAGGATAAAGCACTTACTTATATCAACAAAGTACGTGACCGTGCTGCTTACAAAGATGGTGAAGATCGTTCTGCATATGTTGACGGTGGTATTGCTTATAAAGTAAATACGGTGGCTAATACGGCAGCATTTGTTTCGTACTCAGACAAGAACAGTTATTATGAGTCAAACAATATGACTGTAACTACAGGTAACACACTTAGTGCAATGCATATCAATAATTTTTCCGATATTATCAATTCTACCAGCGAGTTTTATACTCAGATAGGTGCCGGTTCAGATGCAGATAAATTCATTGCATTTATCCTCAACGAACGTTCCCGTGAGTTGGCTGGTGAGTTGATGCGTTGGGAAGACCTGGCAAGAACAAAAACACTGGTAACCCGTGCAACTGTTTTCAACAACGAAGCAAAACCACTGGCTGCCAAGCACTACCTGCGTCCAATTCCTCAGACATTTCTTGATATTATCCGTCAGAATGGCTCTCCGCTGACCGCAGATCAGAAGCAGGCAATGCAGAACCCGGGCTGGTAATAATGTTTAACAATATTGATGTTTTTCAGATAGGCACGGCTACCAACCGTGCCTTATCTTTAAAGCATGATCTGTACATTAAAATTCCATTAGATTATAATACAGGTAACCTATATGAAACGAACCAGAATTTTTCTTGTAGCTTTTTTGTTGCTCTCTCAATTGACAAATGTTACAGCCCAGTCACTGCCTGCTAAAAAGAAGGTGTTGCAGGCGATGGCATTAGCCAATAAGTATTTCATGGAAAAATGGCCCGACCCGGGAAAATCCATTGTTACCAATCGTGAACGTCCAAGCAATATCTGGACAAGAGCTGTTTACTACGAAGGGTTGATGGCTTTGTATGGCTTGGACAAACAAAAAGCATATTACGATTATGCAGTAGACTGGGGTACCAAACACAAATGGGGTTTGCGTGATGGCATCCAGACACGTAATGCCGATAACCAGTGTTGTGGGCAGACATACATTGATCTGTACCTGATAGACAGGCAGGAAGAACGTGTAAGAGATATCAAAGCGTCTGTAGACCTGATGCTGAAAACTGATAAAGTAGACGACTGGAACTGGATCGATGCCTTACAGATGGCAATGCCCCTGTTTGTAAAACTGGGTGCCTTGTATAACGATACTAATTACTACCATCGCATGTACGAGATGTATGCCTTCTCCAAATACAAACATGGAGGCAATGGCTTGTACAATCCGGCTGACAGGCTTTGGTGGCGTGATAAGGACTTCGTTCCCCCTTACAAAGAACCTAACGGGCAGGATTGTTACTGGAGCCGTGGTAATGGCTGGGTAGTAGCTGCCCTCGCAAAAACTATGGAGCAGTTGCCAAAAACAGATCCTCACTTTGGCGAATACCAGAAAGACTTTAAAGATATGATCGAAGCATTGGTACCGCTTCAGCGTAAAGACAATTTCTGGAATGTGAGCCTGCATGACTCAACTCATTTTGGCGGAAAAGAATTATCAGGAACGGCATTGTTTATCTATGGCATGGCATGGGGTGTAAACCACGGCATGCTGGATAAAAAAACGTACCTGCCTATCATCATCCGCACCTGGAACAGTATGGTAAAAGATTGCGTACATCCTACCGGTCAGTTAGGATTTGTACAGGGTACAGGCAAAGAGCCAAAAGACGGGCAGCCTGTAGGATATGACAATATTCCTGATTTTGAAGACTATGGATTGGGATGCTTTCTGCTGGCAGGAAGTGAAGTATATAAGCTGAAGAAATAAGACTATAACAGCAAGGAACAAGGTTCAAGGCTCAGGAGGTATCTGATTTGGAATTACGAATCTGTATAGCTGGGTTTTGAACCTTTTCTTTTGCCCTTATATTTCGTTGAATATCCTGTAACTGGTAACCGGAAACCTGTATCTTGTAACCTGCAACTTAAAACACGAACCATGCCTTACCAACCTGCAGAAGATCGTTACAGCCAGATGCAGTATCGCCGTTGTGGGAACAGCGGTATTAAACTACCTGCTATTTCACTGGGCCTCTGGCACAACTTCGGAGATGTAGATGTACTCGAAAACTGCCGTCACATACTGTATGCCGCTTTTGACAATGGCATTACACATTTTGATCTCGCCAATAACTATGGTCCGCCCCCCGGATCAGCAGAAGAAAACTTCGGTAAAATACTAAAGGAAGATTTTCGTGGCTACCGCGATGAAATGATCATTTCCTCCAAAGCCGGCTACACCATGTGGGCTGGTCCTTATGGCGACTGGGGTTCAAAGAAATACCTGGTGTCCAGTCTCGACCAGAGTTTAAAACGCATGGGGCTCGATTATGTAGATATTTTCTATCACCATCGTCCTGATCCGGAAACGCCGCTGGAAGAAACCATGCAGGCGCTTGACCTTATCGTTCGCCAGGGAAAAGCATTGTATGCCGGTATTTCAAATTACCCGGCAGATAAAGCTGCAGAAGCGATCGCTATACTGAAAAAGTTAGGCACTCCTTGTTTAATACACCAGCCAAAATACTCCATGTTTGAGCGTTGGGTAGAAGGTGGTTTATTAGACGTATTAGAAAAAGAAGGCGTAGGCTGTATTCCATTCTCTCCGCTTGCACAGGGTCTGCTCACCAATAAATACCTCGGTGGCATTCCTGAAGATTCAAGAGCAGCCAAAGCACACGGCTTTTTAAAGCAGGAACAGATCACAGAAGATAAGCTGCAAAAGATCCGTGGGCTGAACGACATTGCGCAGCAACGTGGTCAGTCGCTGGCGCAGATGGCCCTTGCATGGTTACTGAAAGATCCGCGTGTTACTTCTGTATTGATCGGTGCCAGCAAACCTGCACAATTGCTGGATTCATTACAGTGCTTGAACAAAACTGCCTTTAGTACAGATGAATTGGCATCCATTGAAAAAATATTATCAGGCAACCCCTGATAACAACACTTACACTTAAATATCTGAATAGCTCCCATGAAGAAACGATTGCCATTAATACTCGCCTGCTTACTGGCGGCAGGCATGCTGCATGCACAACGCATAAAATACAATTTCAATTATGGCTGGAAAGTGTGGGTGGGAGATGATAGTACGGCAGCAGCCATATCTTTTAACGATGCATCATGGAAAAACGTTTCATTGCCTTACGCATGGAACGAAGATGCTGCTTTTAAACTTTCTATTGATCAGTTGCCTACGGGCATAGCCTGGTACCGCAAACGTTTTACAATTCCTGCCGAACAGAAGGATAAAAAGATCTTCCTTGAATTTGAAGGCATTCGCCAGGCCGGTGAATTCTATCTCAACGGCCAGTGGATCGGTCGTCATGAGAACGGTGTAATGGCCTTTGGTTTTGATATCAGCGATAAAATTCAACCCGGAAAAGAAAATATACTGGCTGTGCGTATTGATAACTCATGGGATTATCGTGAGAGATCAACGAACACTAAATTCCAGTGGATCGACAAAAACTTCAATGCCAACTATGGTGGCATCAACAAGAACGTTTACCTGCATATAACCAATAAACTGTACCAAACACTGCCGTTATACTCAAACCTGGGTACAACCGGAACGTATGTATATGCGGATAACTTTAAAATGTCCGACAGATCGGCCGATATCAATGCAGAATCAGAAGTGTACAATGCCTTCAATGATGCCAGGACATTTATTTTCCAGGTTCAGGTAAAAGATGCAACCGGTAAGGCCCTGCTCATTTATAAAACCACGCCTTTTACATTACAGCCCGGTCAGGCAACTACGGTAGCTGCAAAGCAGAGACTGGCGGGGCTTAATTTCTGGAGTTGGGGATATGGTTATCTCTATACGGTAACAACTTCCCTGCTGGTAAATGGCGCTGTTACTGATGCCGTAAACACAGTAACAGGTTTCAGGAAAACAGAATTTAAAGATGGCATGGTCTACCTGAATGATCGTGTAATACAAATGAAGGGCTATGCACAGCGTACCACCAACGAGTGGCCTGCTGTTGGTATTGATATCCCCGCATGGTTGAGTGATTACAGCAATGGACTGATGGTAAAAAGCAATGCCAATCTTGTGCGTTGGATGCACATCACTCCCTCAAAACAGGATATTGAAAGTTGCGACAGGGTAGGGCTGATACAGGCAATGCCTGCCGGTGATGCTGAAGCCGACGTAAATGGAACACGCTGGCAGCAGCGTACGCTGGTAATGCGCGATGCTATTATTTACAACCGCAACAATCCAAGCATCATTTTCTACGAATGTGGTAATGAAAATATCAGCGAGGCTCACATGGCTGATATGAAGAAAATAAGAGATCAGTATGATCCGCATGGTGGCAGGGCTATAGGCTCCCGCGAAATGCTGGATAGTAAAATAGCAGAGTATGGGGGAGAGATGTTGTACATCAACAAAAGTGCAGGCAAGCCGGTATGGGCTATGGAATACTCGCGTGATGAAGGTTTGCGTAAGTACTGGGATGAATACTCTCCGCCTTATCATAAGGAAGGTGATGGCCCATTATACAAAGGAGCGCCCGCAATTGAATACAATCACAACCAGGATGAACATGCTATTGAAAATATCCGTCGCTGGTACGATTACTGGCATGAGCGTCCGGGTACAGGCAAACGGGTAAGTTCTGGCGGTGTAAATATTATCTTCTCAGAAACCAATACACATTATCGCGGTGCAGAAAATTATCGCAGAAGCGGTGAGGTAGATGCGTTGCGTATTATTAAAGAAGGCTACTATGCACACCAGGTAATGTGGAACGGTTGGGTAGATGTTGAAAAACAAGGTATTCACATTCTGTGTCATTGGAATTACGCGGCAGGTGTTAAAAAGCCCGTATATGTAGTTGCTGCAGCAGATAAAGTAGAGTTGTTCATCAACGGAAGATCAAAAGGATTTGGAAAACAGGCGTACAGGTTCCTCTACACATTCCCTGATATTCAATGGGAGCCCGGTACCATTAAAGCAGTGGGTTATGATGCTGCCGGTAAAAAGCTAAGCGAAACTGCTTTGCAGACTGTTGGAGAGCCGGTAGCACTTCGCTTAAATCGTATTGCTTCCCCTGTAAACTGGCTGGCCAATGGTGCAGATATAGCGCTGGTAGAAGTAGAAGTAGTGGACGCAAATGGTAACCGTTGTCCCGTGGCAATGAACATGATCAACTTCTCTGTTGATGGTCCTGTGGAATGGCGTGGTGGTATGGCGCAGGGACCTGATAATTATATCCTCTCCAAAACATTACCTGTGGAATGTGGTGTTAACAGGGTGTTATTGCGCTCCGGCACACAGGCTGGTACCATTACTGTTAAGGCTGTGGCAGACGGATTGAAGCCTGCAACATTATCATTAACAACAGTACCTGTAAAAGTGAACAATGGTCTTGCGGAAAACATGCCCGGCGATGGATTGAAAGGCAATCTTGAACGTGGTCCTACACCTGCCACACCTTCTTACACCGTGAGCCGCAAAGCTGTTGGTATTATAAAGGCAACCGCCGGTGCAAACACAGATAGTACCATAAAGAGTTATGACGATAATGAACTGTCTGACTGGTTCAATGACGGAAAATTGTCTACTGCATGGATAGAATATGAACTGGAGCGTGAAGCAACTGTAAGTGAAATAACATTAAAGCTGAATAATTTCAGAACACGTACCTACCCCTTACAGGTAAGCATTGATGGCAAAGTGGTGTATCGTGATAGTACTCAGCGCAGTCTTGGCTATGTAACACTGTCATTTGCTCCGCAAAAAGGCAAACGTGTAAAGATCCAGTTGCTGGAAGCCGGTGGTTTACAGGAAGTAGCAGGTACAGAGATGAATGGCAAAAAGCTGGACGATGGCGTAAGCCGTAATGATGGCAATGCAAAAGGCAGGCTGAGTATTATTGAGGCCGAGATCTACGAAAAGGCAGGGATTGCTAATTAATGACCCGGAGATAAAATAGATAAGGAATGTATAATAAGTATAATCATCCGGAAGCCGCTGCGTAAACCGTTGCTATGGTTAGGTTTACCGGGTCTTCACTGAACTAAACAAAGCCCGCACAAATACAGGTTATTTGTGCGGGCTTTTAACTTATCATGCTGCGGGTCTTTCAATTGGCAATATGCCCAAAATGGGTACACGTTTATAAAAGCTGGATTGTTAGGCAATTCTGCCTTTTCAACCCCTGGAACCTGCACTATATCCGACCAATCATCATCTTCTACGAAAAAATTCTTCTTTCTCCCGCTGGTTTAAATAATGCCGGGCGTCTAAATTTTATGTAACCTGTAGCGCTGGCTTTGTAGAGGTGTCTTTAATAACAAAACCCCGTTACTAAGCAGAAGGCTTATTGCCTGATGCTTAAAATCTTTCCGAATGAAACAATTGCTGACTGCCTTATTGCTCTCTTTTATAGCGTTGACTGCTTCGGCACAGAATCAGAATAAAGTTACCGGTACTGTTAAGGGAAAAGTACTGGATACCCTCAATAAACTTCCTCTTCCGAGTGCTACTGTAACTGTTATTGATAAAACAGATTCTTCCAATATTGCTTTTGCTGTAACTGACAAACAAGGGTTGTTCGAATTAAAGAATATACCGCAGGGTAGCTATATTGTAGGTGTTAGTTTTGTTGGCTATGCAGAGCTTATAAAGAAGGTGTCTATCAGCCCGGGGCATACGGAAATAGATCTCGGTGATGTATTGCTCAAAACAGATACCAGTATGCTGGCTAGTGTAACTGTAACACAGCCTCCTATCAAGATAGATAAAGATACTGTAGAGTTCAGGGCCAGTGCCTTTCCTACCAAACCCAATGCTACGGTAGAAGATCTTTTGAAAAAACTGCCGGGAGTAGAAGTTGATAAAGATGGCAACGTTACTGCACAGGGTGAAAATATTACCAAGGTATATGTAGATGGAAAAGAGTTTTTCAGTAATGATCCCAAGCTGGCTACCAAAAATCTTACAGCTGAACTGGTAGAAAGCATACAGGTGTTTGATGACATGAGTGATCAGGCAAAGTTTACACGTATTGATGATGGAAGCCGTCAGCGAACCATCAATATCAAACTAAAGAAAGATAAAAAGAAAGGCTACTTCGGACGTGTAGTAGGTGGGGGAGGTACAGAAGGCAGGTATGAAGGAAGTTTATCAGCCAACCGTTTTAACAGCAAAACCCAATTGTCACTCATAGCGGGTGCCAACAATATTAATCGCCCCGGTTTTACCTCCAGCGATCTTGTAAGTAGTATCGGTGGCATGAGTGCCCTCAGTGGTGGTAATGGTGGTGGTGGCGGTGGTAACCGTGGTGGCGGTGGAGGAGGCGGTGGTCGCGGCGGCGGAGGAGGAGGTGGTGGAGGTAGCAGTGCTGCTAACGGAAATACACAAACATGGAGTGCAGGGGTAAACTATCGTGATACCTGGTCGCCCAAACTGGAATTTGCCGGCAACTATTTTATCTCCAACACCAATACCATTACCCGTAGTGATAGCTATACGCAAAAGATATTCCCCAGTGATTCCGTAGCCTATACTGATGAAATATCCTATAGTAAGAATACAAACCTTTCACAGCGTTTTGGAGGAAGGCTGGAATATACCATCGATACCATGAACTCATTGTTGTTTACACCCACTTTCAGTGTACAGCATGCTACTTCCTTAAATTACGATTCGCTGGTAACGCGTGCTACAAGCCCCGCTACTGATTATACAGCCATTGAAGGAAACAGTGCACGCTCCAATACCCGTGATGGCTGGAACTTTGGAAACAATACCTTGTTCCGTCACAGGTTTAAAAAAGCGGGCCGCACATTTACTGTTGGCTGGAATACTGCTGTAAACAGCAGCAATGCAGAAGGGTTCAATACTTCTCCTTATACATTCTTCAATAAAGATGGTAGCCTGAACTATATCCAGGACCGTCGCCAGCGCTATGACCAGGAAACCTATTCATTCAATAATACCATCAGTACATCGGTTACTGAAATGTTTGGAACCAACAAAATACTGGAACTGAACTATGCTTACACCAACAACCGCAGTACATCCGATAGAAAGACTTACGATTATGATGCCGCTAGTGGCGAATACGACAGTATCAATAAACCGCTGACAAACTATTTTGAAAATAAGTTCATCTCCAGCCGTATCGGAACCAACTTCCGCGTAAAGAATGTGAAGTACGATTTCCAGTTGGGTGGCGCTGTCCAGGTAGCCTCACTGGAAAACATGAGTCACCGTGCGCAATTTGGCAAGGACAGCCTGATGAAACAAACGTATACCAACTTCTTCCCCAACGCCAGTTTCAACTATAACCTGGGCACGCGCAAAAGCCTTCGTTTTAATTATCGTGGCAGCACCAGGGCCCCAAGCATTTCCCAGCTGCAGGATGTACAGGACGTTAGCAATCCGCTCAATATCCGCACCGGTAATCCTGATCTGAAACAGGAGTTCACCAATACGGTAAACTTCAGTTACAATACCATCAACCTTTCAAACTTCCTGTACCTCAACAGTACCATTGCAGCTACGCTTACCAGCAACAAGATTGTGAACAGTACTGATTCACTGCAACAAGGCATCCTGCTTACAAGACCAGTGAACGTGAATGGAGCATTCAACCTGTCATTTTCCGGTACCATTGGTATTCCGTTGAAAAAAGTAGCAACCGGCAAACGCAGCCCGATGGGATTAAACCTTACTACCTCTTTACGTTACAACCGTGATGTAAGTGTACTGTACAGTCAGACCAATTACAACTATACACGTACTTTAAACGAGCGTGTCAACTTCAACTACAATGTGCAGGACAAATTTGATATAGGCGCCAATGCCAATTTCTCTTACAATGATGCGTCGTATAGTGTACAGTCCAGCCAGAACTACAAATATTTCTCACATAGCTACTCGCTGGATGTTACTTACATCTTCTTCAGCAGGCTGTCATTATCAAGTGATTTTGATTACCTCATCAATACTGGTCGTTCCAGTGGTTACAACCAGGCTATTCCTTTATGGAATGCCAATATCTCGCTGCTGATGTTCAAAAAGAAGAACGGGGAGTTAAAAGCCGGTGTGGCTGATATCTTAAACCAGAACAAAAGCATCACGCGTACTGTTAGCGAGTTTACCATCCAGGATACACATACACAGGTATTACAACGCTTCTTCATGGTATCATTCCTGTACAACTTCAATCGCTTTGGAGACAAACGTGGTCCCGGTCAGGGTCGCCCTCCCGGAGGTTTTGAACGTGGTGGCAGACCACCCGGCGGAGCTGGCGGAGGCATGCGTGGAAGCGGTGGAACTGGTGGAAGAAGGAACTAACTGTTTCGTGTTTCGGGTGTCGTCTCGCGCGCCAGGGTTAGCGCAGCGCTCTGGCGTATAACATATTAATCCGGACTCTGTCCGGCATAATTCCGGCCTGATAAATAAAATACTGTAACTTTCAACAAAGCCGGTCACAGACCGGGAACATATACAAGTCACGAGATCCGAGGCAGCGAAGGCGATTTTAAGCCCCATTTTGTTTTCCGTACTTCGTATTTCTTACTTCGTACTTAATCTGTGTCTTAATCTACAAATGTTTTAGATAGTACGGACTTCCCCCGGCCGATAAATGGAGCGCTGATACAGGAATGGTACAGCAATGATACAGCGAGCCTATAGAAAATCATCGTTTTTGCCTTATTTAGACCATTCAAATACCTATTTGGATCGCGCCAATAGCGTTATGCCTTTCTCGTTAAGCATTCAGCGTTAGGCGTTGAGCGTTTTTCACTTTTCTTTAGCACCCCTCCTTTAGTCACCGTCAACCCATTCATGGTTTTCAATGGTTCCACCCAACATCATTGCTATATGCGACAGGGAGTACACAAATTTGAACGTTCCATGTGCGGGCTAACTTTCTACCGGTTGCACAACAAATGGTACATCCGGCGCAGGAGTTCGCTTACAGGCAGAAGGGTAAAGACCAGCAAACGTTTTGAAAAAAGCAGGCAGTCTGCTGCAAAGCTGGGCATAGCGTCCAAACTGGCAGCAACTATGTACAGGGTATTACCACCTGCGTGGAAACTGTACGATCTGTACAAAAAACTTACAGCAGTAGCCATTCAATTGTTACATGAAGGAGTAGATGAAAAGACGGTGCTTATTGCATTAGAACAGCAACTCTACGATTGGGGTTATCGCAAAGAGATAAATTACCCGGTAATCCAAAATCGCAAAAAATCAATTGTATTACGAACTCCCGAAGAATGTAAAAAGCTGGAAAAAGCAAAAAAGCTCAAGCGAGTAAGAAATAGGAAGTACGAAGTACGGAGGCGTGTAAAATATCGGATACCGGATTTTGAATATCGAATTTTGAAGAAAAGACAAAAGAAGCTGAACGCCGAACGCTTAACGCGGAACGCCCGTCTGAACGAATTATTCGGGCAGATTAATATGGCCAGGAAAAGGGAAGCCCCCAAAAAGAAAGCTCCTAATACATCTTCAAATGCTCAAATTATCTCACTTCGTAGATCCTTATCTCACTGATCGCCTGTCTTGATTTTGTAGAGCGAAAACCAAAATATCCTTTCTGCAAGGGACGAGGGTCTGCATAGGTAAAAAACTGGACATCATTCACCCAGAAACAGGTAGTTCCGTTTTTTACTAAGATTTTAATATGGTAGTTGGTATTCGGTTGTAGCAAGTGAGAGCTGTCTTTATATTCCTGTAGCAAGGTCCTTTCTCCATTACCTTCATATTTCCGGAAACGCGTGGTGCTGTTGGTATTGCCGCCCATGCCGATATAGTAAAGCTGCAATGAATCATATTCCTCCAGCACACCGGTACGGGTAAACAGGTTTACGTTGCGCGGGTCTGTAGCCATCCAGAATTGGTTCAGGTCCGAAATGCGGTCATTACGGCCGGTATCCTGCAATACAACCCGGTCATATTCAATCAGGATATTTCCTTCCAGCAATTTATTAAGCCATACAGTAACGCCGCCTTTTGTATCGAGCACCAGCTTATTTTGTTGCACATACACTGACGAAAATGGTTGTGGAGCAACCTCTGCCTTCCATACATTACTATCAATCCCTTTCCTGAAATCATCCTTAAATAATAATCTGCCGGTAGTATAGGTTGGTGTTTGAGCAGTGAGTTGCAAACAAATAAAGATGCTGATGATAGTAAGTATAGGCTTTATTAACATGACGAGTCGGTTGGTAGTGCAATTTAGCGGTAAAATTAAGATACCCACCATGCAATAGCCTATTCCTGTAACCAGCAAAGTCTCTCCATTCTCTATTGACCATTCACTATTCACCACTCCCCACTCACACCCCTGTAGCTACAGGATGGTTCACCCCTATATTTTTGTAGGTTGCGCCAGCATTTTGTCATATTAAAACGATTGATTGCATGCTCCGGAGTACCGTTTTATCGATCTCTCTATTCATCTGCATTTGGTTTTCAGCATTCAGCCAGCCAATAGGCCAGTTTAAACAGGCATTTGCCCGCAAAGGCAATATTTTCACTTTCTATAATACCAACGGGCCGGTACAGGTAGAGTTTTGCACGCCGCAATTATTCCGTGTTCGTACCAACTGGAACCAGCCATTAGAGGCCAATGAGCCCTGGATGGTAGTAAAGTACCAATGGGCTGATGTACCTGTAACGGTTACTGATAAAAAAGATCATTCACTGCTGACCACTTCAGCATTACAGGTAAAAGTTTATAAAACTCCTTTCAGGATAGAAGTACTTGATAAAAGCGGCAAACTGCTAACGGCAGATGCCGCAGAAGGAAGTATAAAAAAAGAAGCAGGATCAGTAAGCTGTACCAAACAGCTTTTTGCTGATGAACATTTCTTTGGTTTTGGAGAGCGTATGGACTTTGTGGACCAACGTAGCAAAAAAGTAAAACTCAATGTAGGCAGGGGTAAAGGGCAGCCGCATATTATTGGTGCATACAATGTGCTGGAAGCAAACTATTCACCGGTGCCCTTCTTCATGAGTACACGTGGTTATGGTATCTTCTTCCACAATGCATTTCCTACAACATGGGATATGGGATTTGCCAATAGTCAGCAATACCGTTTCAGTGCTGCCGGTGGTGAGCTTGATTACTATTTCATGTATGGCCCTGCATTGCCCGATGTATTGGCGCAATACACTACACTTACAGGCAAAGCACCGTTATTACCAAAGTTTGCTTTAGGGTTGCATGTGGGTACGTACTCCGGTGGTACCTGGGGACATGAAGAACTTACTTCCGACAAATATGTCATAGAGCTGGCAAAGAGACTGCGTGAACTCGGTATTCCTGTAGACCTGCTGTGGCTCGATTCTACCTGGCGCATTTTTGGTAAAGCCGGTGGTAAAGGTGCTACTTCTTTTGAATGGCGCGAGACCTTTACCAACCCTGCAGCTATGTTTGATAGTTTATATGCATTGAATTACAACATGGTGGGATTGCACCTGCGTCCGAGATTTGACAACGGCAACCGCATTCGTTTACTCGATACGGCACAACAATTAAAATATACTTATCCCGAAGGCAATTATGCCGGTGAGTTTGTAAACTTCTTTGATTCTGCATCGGTTGATTTCTGGTGGAAACATGGTGTAATGCGTGTGGCTTCCATTGGTGCTAAATTTCTGAAAACAGATGAAGGCAGTGCTTTTGGTGGGTTAGCTAATGAAAGCGAAAAAACAGGTCCTGCAGGAAAAGATGTTGCAAAACTGCACAACCTGTTTCCCGTAGCCTATGCCAAAGCTCCTTACGAAAAATTCCAGGAGTTCAATGGTATCCGTGGTCTTAACCAAACAAGAGAAGGATATGCAGGCATACAACGTTATCCCTTCATCTTTGCCGGCGACTGGCCAAGTGAGTGGCAGTATTTCCCTGCGGTCATCAAAGCAGGATTAAATATCGGTTTATCCGGTGTTGGTTACTGGGCACATTGCATGGGTGGCTTTGAACACGATGCAGATCCTGAATTATACATCCGCTGGTGCCAGTTTGGAATGTTCAGCCCGGTGGCGTTGGTATTTGGTATGGACCATCCCGGTTACAAAGAGCCCTGGAACTATGGTGCAGATGCGCTCCGCAATTTTAAAAAGTATGATTCCCTTCGCTATAGCCTGTTACCCTATTTGTACAGCAGCGCTTACCAGCAATACAAAACAGGTTTGCCTTTAATGCGTGCATTGGTACTACATTACCAGGATGATGAGAATGTGTACAGTATCGCTGATCAGTACCTGTTGGGTGACAACCTGATGATATGCCCTGTTACTACCAAAGGGGCTGTAACACGCAGTATATATTTACCGGAAGGAAAATGGTTCGATTACTGGACTGGAAAAACCTATACCGGTAAGCAAAACATACATGTAGTAACACCGCTTGATTCAATGCCGGTATTTGTAAAAGCAGGGAGCATTCTGCCACAGCAGCCTGTACAGCCCTATATTGGTCAGAAGGAGCCACAGCAGCTCACACTGAATATTTACCCCGGCAATGGTAAGTTTGGCCTGTACGAAGATGATGGAAGGACCTTGCAATACCAGCAGGGAAAATTTGCAGTAACCAATATGCAGGTAGTGGAAACCGGTAAAGAGTTGCAGATCACTATTAAGCCTGCTGCAGGAGCATATACTTCAGCGGTTGATCAATACAAGCTGGCGATACGCCTGGCGCAGACGCCTGCAAAGCTGGTAGTGAATGGTCAGTCATTTGCAAAACTGGATAATGCAGCGGCTGTTACCACACAGGCTGGTTACTATTATGATGCGGTTGCGGGTATTGTATGGCTTACCGTAAACAAGTCAGCAAATGCGATAACTGTGCAGGTAAGCCAGAATTAGAAGGACCGACCTGACAGGTCGAATCCCCCCGGCGGGTGTCTCCACCCGCCGGAATTATACTAGCCTTCACCACTGCTTTGAGAAAATAGGCTTACAAAACTTAGTTTATTTTTATAGCGGAAAGCTAAAGGCTTTTTGTTTAACTGATTATCCGGATAAAGGTAAGCTGCGAAAGAAAGCTTCTTTATAAAAGTAATTAACTTGCTCAGGCCAGACCTGACAGGTTTATTTTACTTTAAACAGGAAGTCTGTATTGTTTATATCATCGTCAATAAATTGAATTATGATTGCCTGTCTGCATAGCTTCAGAAAAATAATGGCCTGTTTACTCTTGTGTTGCATCCTCAATAGTTTGCAGGCACAGGATATGGTGTCTGTTTCCTCGTCTGCAACAGCCGGTACTTTTCCGTTGGTAGCAGCAGGTAAGGCTGCGCCGGTATGGATCGATGCTGCAGAAGCAACCTCGGTACAACTGGCTGTAAAAGCATTTCAGAAGGATGTAAAGATGGTGACAGGCATTACACCTGCCATGCGGCAGCAGGCTGCAACACCTGGTTTGTTGCCGGTGATCGTTGCCACGATTGGCAGGTCGCCACTTGCAGATAAATTACAAAGTAAATTGCCCGATATAGCAACCATCAAAGGCAAATGGGAAACTTTTGTCATTGCGGTAGTGAGCAATCCTTTACCCGGTGTAAAACAGGCATTGTGTATTGTGGGTAGTGATAACAGGGGCACTGCATTTGGTGTATTTGAAGTATCGGCTATGATCGGTGTATCACCCTGGTATTGGTGGGCAGATGTAACTCCTGAACGCAAAACTGCTTTATTCATAACACCCGGACACAGTATTACCGGGCCCCCTTCTGTAAAATACCGGGGCATCTTCCTGAATGACGAAGATTGGGGCTTACAACCCTGGGCAGCCAAAAAAATGGATACAGTTATCAAAGATATTGGCCCCAATACCTACGAACATATTTTTGAGTTGTTGCTACGTCTCAAGGCAAATTATATCTGGCCGGCCATGCACCCCTGTACCAAAGCCTTTTACTATTATCCGCAAAATGGTAAGCTGGCAGCTGATTATGATATAGTGGTAGGTACCAGCCATTGTGAGCCAATGATGCGCAACAATGTGTTTGAATGGAGCGAAAATTATAAGGAAGAATATAAGACTGCACCAAAGGAATGGCGTTATGATCTGAACAAAGAACAGATCTATCCTTATTGGGAAGACCGCATTAAACAGGTAAAGGATTATCCTGTAGTGGTAACAGTAGGTATGCGTGGTATTCACGATGGCAGTATGCCCGGTCCGAAAGATATGCCCGGCAAGGTAAAACTGCTGCAACAGGTAATTACAGATCAGCGTGAGATCCTTTCCGGCACACTGCACAAAAATGCCAGTGATATTCCGCAGATCTTTTGCCCTTACAAAGAAGTATTGGATGTGTACCGTTCAGGCATCAAGCTGCCTGATGATATTACCATTGTATGGGCAGATGATAACCACGGCTATGTACGCCAACTGTCAAATGATGCAGAACAGCAACGTAGTGGCGGCAGCGGTGTATATTACCATTTATCCTATTGGGGACGCCCGCACGATTATCTCTGGTTATCCACTATCTCACCTTCCCTGGTTTCGTATGAAATGAGCAAGGCATATACATTCGGGGCAGACAGGCTATGGGTGTTCAACGTTGGCGATCTCAAACCGGCAGAAATGGAAATGGAGTTCTCCCTCGATCTTGCATGGGATGTAAACCGCTGGAAGCCTTCACAGGCAAAAGAGTATGCTGTTTATTGGGCGCAGAAGGTATTTGGCAAACAATACGCTGCTGACATTGCACAGATAAAAAATGAATTCTATCGTTTAGCTGCTGCCGGTAAGCCGGAGCATTTGGGAAAAGTACTGTACACACGCGAAGAAGCAGAAGCAAGGATAAAAGATTATCATGCTATTGTACAGCAGGCCGAAGCGCTACAGGCAAAAATACCTGCAAGATTAAAAGACGCTTATTTTGAACTGGTACTCTATCCTGCAAAAGCAGCCAGCCTCATGAATGAAAAAGTACTGTATGCACGCATGAGCCTCGATCTTGCACAACAGGGCAATGAAACTGCACTTGATTACAGCCGTAAAGCCGAAACTGCTTTCGCGGCAATTGCAATGCTTACGGATGTGTACAATAAACAGGTAGCAAAAGGCAAATGGGATGGTATCATGAGCTGGCATCCCCGTGACCAGGAAGTATTTAAAATGCCCCCCGTTGCAGATATTGCTATGATAACACGTTTCAGGAACAACCCTGCTGAAGCAAAACAGCTTTATTTTGTAAATGAAACACCGGTGCTTAGCGTGGAAGCGGGCAACTATACCGCCAAAAAGGATGTTGCCAATGCAACTGTCACTGTATGGGATGGATTAGGCATTGGAGCAAAAGGTGTTGGTATAATGCCTTATACGGCATTGTTTACAGATACAATTGTAAATGCTTCCAAAAATGCGTTTATAGAATACAAGATAAACCTGCCCAAAGGAAAATACAGGCTTATCACCAAATGCCTGCCTACACATGATATCAATAAGGAACATAAATTATTTTACGCCGTATCGGTAAATGATAGTGATCCCCAATGGATGAAAGTAGATGAGCCTGCAGATACAAAACCCTGGGATGTAAATGTGGTATATGGTTTTATAAAAGGCGAAACCTATTTTACTGTTGACAACCCGGGAGAATCTATAGTACGCGTGTACCCACTTTCCGGTGGCATTGTATTAAACCAGTTACAGTTCTTTGCAGAGAAGCAATAGCGCTTTCAATAGTATAACGGATTTGTTTTGTTGTCATGCCGACGAAGGAGGCATCTGAAACTGGCCTTATGCAGCATGCTACTGTTTTTTAAGCTTGCTTATTATCACGCTTTCAGATATCTCCCTGCGCAGTAACTCCCTGTTCATGCTTGCATGGCACTTGCTCCGGTCGATATGACAAACTCGCTGGCCCGCGCCGGGGTATCTTTACCCGCCGGAATGAATGTTTTTAATTATCTACTCCTCACATATAGGAAAGTAAACCTATCAGGTCTAAACCCGGATTTGTTTTGTTGTCATGCCGACGAAGGAGGCATCTGAAACTGGCCTTATGCAGCATGCTACTGTTTTTTAAGCTTGCTTATTATCACGCTTTCCGATATCTCCCTGCGCAGTAACTCCCTGTTCATGCTTGCATGGCACTTGCTCCGGTCGATATGACAAACTCGCTGGCCCCCGGCGGGGTGTCTTCACCCGCCGGAATGAATGTTTTTAATTATCTACTCCCCACATATAGGAAAGCAAACCTGTCAGGTCTAAACCCGGATTTGTTTTGTTGTCATGCCGACGAAGGAGGCATCTGAAACCGGTCTTATGCAGCATGCTACTGTTTTTTAAGCTTGCTTATTATCACGCTTTCAGATATCTCCCTGCGCAGTAACTCCCTGTTCATGCTTGCATGGCGCTTGCTCCGGTCGATATGACAAACTCGCTGGCCCCCGGCGGAATGAATGTTTTTAATTAAACAACATTCATAGCTGACTTGTGCAGTATGATTTAAATCTGGCTTCAGCCAGTCAGCAGCTCCTTTCGATAAACAAATGTATTCCTGTCCTTGCCCCGTTCTTCAGGGCGGGGCAAACTGGATTAATTAAGAAAGCTGCTGCCGCTTCACCATCTTCAAAAATCTCGTAATAAGAAATCCCGATGCGAGTGTAAGCGCAATAATAAATCCGAGCCACATACCTGCCGGACCCAGTTTAAAGTGAAAAGTAAGCAGGTAACCCGAAGGAAGACCAATTACCCAATAAGCGATAGTGATAAGAATAGTAGGCACTTTCACATCTTTAATACCGCGCATCAGTCCTGCGGCAATAGCCTGTGTGCTGTCTGATACCTGGAAAACGGCTGCATACAACAACAACATGGCTGCCAGTTGCAATACTTCCGCATTATCATTAAAAAATTGGGGTAAGCTATGACGGAAAGCAGTAAAGCCAATAGCACAGCAAATGCCGTACAGCACTGCTGTGATCAGGGTGCTTTTACCAATAACGCTGATCTTATTCCAGTCCAGGCGGCCAAAAGAATTACTCACGCGGATAGAACCGGCCTGCGCAAGGCCCATTGAAACCATGAAAGTAAAAGAAGCGCAGCTCAATGCGATCTGGTGGGCGGCCTGTGCTACAGCACTGATAGTGCCGATAAGGATCCCCGAAACGGCAAATGCTCCGGCTTCCATTACCAGTTGCCAACTGCTGGGGACGCCGATGTGCAACAACTCTTTAAGAGTAGCCCATTTTAATTTCCATTGCCTGCTGCTGACAGCCATGTACCTGCTAAAAGTGCCGTGCTTCAGAATGATGATGGCTAATATCAGGAAGATAAGCGTACGTGTAATAAGTGTTGCCCATCCGGCACCACGAAGCTCTAACCTGGGAAAGCCCCAGTGACCATAGATCAGCAGCCAGTTCAGGAAGATGTTTATAGGTAATGCCAGTATAGAAAGCAACATAGCTGTTTTCGTGTACTCCAGCCCATCAGTAAACTGCTTCAGTGTCATAAACAACAACATAGGGATGATAGAAAAACCTACCAGTTGCATAAAAGGCATCGCCAGTTGTGCAACCTCAGGATCCTGTCCCATATGTGTTAAAATACCCCGGCCATAAACAAGCGCAAGAGAAATAATGACTGCAACAGCGGAGCACAAACAAAAACCATTGAACAGGTAATGAGAAACCTGTTGCGAATCGCGTCGGCCATTAGCCATAGATACCATTTGCGATACGGAGATCGTCATGCCAATACCCAGTACAAAAGGAATATTCACGGTGTTCAGTACCAATGCAGCAGCGGCGAGATGTTTATAGCTGATAGCACCTACCATGGCTGCATCTATAATGTGCAGGGCCATTTGTGCCAGTTCTCCAATAATGATAGGAATAGCTAATCGTATGGTATTCAGTGCTTCTGTCCGCATAATCGTTGATCTTCGTTTTCCTGAAGGGGATGCGAATGTAGTAAAAACTAATCAGGTAGCTTATGGCGAGCAAACCTGTCAGGTCTGAGCCGGGAAACAAGGCTCTTTTGTAGAAGCAATTAACATGTTCAGGCAATACCTGGCAGGTTGAGCCGCTGACATAATGTTTATGCAACAATTATGCAACATCAAATATGCAAACAGTATGATGAAATGTTTTTGCAATCATTTCACCTGTATATAATTACGTTTCACAAAACAGTTTGTGATTGTGTAAACATCATCAGCAATTAATCATTATATTTATTGCAGCCGGTTGCCAACGGTAAAATATGTACAAAAGGATTCTGCTTATATGGTTGCTTCTGCCCGGGTTTCTGCTGCTTAATGCCCAACCTGCGCCTGTTCAATTCAGTCATATCGATATCAGTCATGGTTTATCCAATAACCAGGTCAACTGTGTTATAAAGGATAATAAAGGCTTTATGTGGTTTGGCACCATTGCAGGGCTAAACCGTTATGACGGTTATTCCTTTAAAGTTTTCAGGCATAATGTCAATGATTCATCCACACTTAGCGATGACTTTGTAAACCGCGTACTGGAAGGTCCCGGTAATTTATTATGGATTGAAACGCGCAGTGGTTTCAACCTGTATAATCCCCGCACCGAAAAGATCGACAGGAATATTGGCAAATATCTTACCTCGCTTTCCTTACCATCATTGGCAATTACCAATATCATTAAAGACAAAACAGGCAGCTACTGGTTCCTGATGGGGCAGCAGCAACTGTTTCGGTACGATACTGCTACCGGCAAGGCCGTACTGGTGTATAAGTCTGCCGATGCAAATCGCCAGGTAGTATCCTGCAGTGCAATTTCCAATGGCTGTATATGGATGGTACATGCTGATGGCACTCTGGCCTGTATCAATCGTACAGGTACCATTGTAGCACAGACAGATGCACTCGCAAAACGTTTTCAATACCAGTTATTACAGTATCGGCTATTTACGGATGCACAGGATGAACTGTGGTTATTTGTAAACAGTGATCCGCGTGGAGTAATACATTATGATCCTGCTGCCAATGTATGGGATCAGATAACAAAGGATAGCGGAAAAGAACGGCTTAACACCAACCTGGTAATAGGCATTCTGCAGGATAATAACAACAACATCTGGATCTGTACCGATCATGGTGGCATTAACCTGCTCGATAAAAAAGAAAGAAAAGTACACTACCTGCTCAACAATGCTGATGATCCCAAAAGTTTAAGCCAGAACAGTATTACATCGTTTTACAAAGACAACAATGGTATAGTATGGATAGGAACGTACAAACGTGGACTGAACTATTACCATGAAAATATTATCAAGTTCCCGTTGTACAGGCACCAGGCTTCCAATACAGCCAGCCTGCCTTTCAATGATGTAAACCGTTTTGTAGAAGATGCTAAGGGCAATTTGTGGATAGGTACCAATGGTGGCGGTCTTATTTATTATGATCGTGAAAAGAACCATTATACACGTTACCAGCATAGCATCACAGACGCCGGCAGCCTGTCAAATGATGTTATTGTAAGTCTTTGCATTGACCATAACCAAAAGCTATGGATAGGTACTTACTTTGGCGGACTGGATTGTTTTGATGGGAAAAAGTTCACCCACTACCGGCACAATGTGGCAGATACCAATAGCCTTGCTGATGACAGGATCTGGGAAATACTGGAAGACTCGCGTCACAATCTCTGGATCGGCATGTTAAGTGGGGGTATGGACAGGTTCGACAGGCAGCAGAATATTTTCTATCATTATCCGCCCGGCAGACCTAACTCACTTCAATCAACGTATGTATCTTCTTTTTTAGAAGACAAAAGCGGTAACCTCTGGGTCGGAACTTCAGATGGAGTAGATGTATTGGACCTTGCTTCAGGGAAGTTTACACATTACAGTACTGCAGCCAATGCAGGCAATCTCAGCAACAACAATACCATTAGCTTATTACAGGATAGCCGTGGACAGGTATGGGTGGGCACCCACGATGGACTGAATGTGTTTGATAACAAAATGAAAACCTTCCGCACTTTCCGTACAGATGCAGGTTTGCCTTCCAACACCATTCTCACCATGCTGGAAGATGATAATAACACAATATGGATCAGTACACCCAATGGCATCTCGGCAGTAACACAGAATAATAAACCGGTAGCATCGCTGGCAATTCGTTGCCGCAACTATGATGAGCTTGATGGTTTGCAGGGAACCGAGTTCAACGAAAATGCAGCGTACAAAACAAAAAAAGGAGAACTGATCTTTGGTGGTGCAGAAGGGTTCAACCTCTTCAATCCTGCAAAGATCGTTTCAGATCAGGTAGTGCCTGCCGTAGCATTAACTGACTTCCAGTTGTTCAATAAAAGCGTGGCAATAGGCGAGGAATATGGAGGTAAAGTATTACTGGAGCAATCAATAAGCCAAACGCAATCACTGACACTCCCTTACAACCAGAATGATATTTCCATTGAATTTGCCGCATTAAACTTTTCAAATACAGAAAAGAACAAGTACGCCTATATTCTCGAAGGCTTCAACAAAGAATGGCTTACCGGCGATGGTAAGATCCGCAGGGCCACATACACCAACCTCGACCCCGGCCACTACACATTTCGTGTAAAAGCAGCCAACGAAAGTGGTATCTGGAACGAAAATGGCCCCGTGTTAGCCATCACCATTTTACCCCCATTCTGGAATACACCACTGGCATACCTGCTATACGTTATTGCTGCAGCAGGTATTTTATGGTTCGCGCGGAGGATGGTTCTGCAACGGGCACGTATGCGTTTTGAAATAGAACAACAACGACAGGAAGCACAACGCATGCATGAACTGGACATGATGAAGATAAAATTCTTCACCAATGTAAGCCATGAGTTCAGAACGCCGTTATCGCTTATACTTACGCCGCTCGATAAGATCATCAGGAATGCCGCTCAGCCTGAACAGAAAAAACAGTTCCAGTTAATTCATCGCAATGCGCGGCGTTTGCTCCACCTGGTAAACCAGTTGCTTGATTTCAGGAAAATGGAAGTACAGGAACTGCGGTTAAATGCTGCACAGGGCGATATTGTTCGTTTCATTAAAGAGATCTCCGCTTCATTCACCGATATAGCAGAAAAAAAACACATCCGGTTCCGTTTTCACGCTGAGGTAGAAAGTATGCTTACTATGTTTGATCATGACAAACTTGAACGCATTCTCTTTAACCTTCTGTCAAATGCCTTCAAGTTTACACAACCCGGCGGCGAGGTTGCTGTAACTGTCAGTCAGACGGGGGAGTGGCAACGTATCCTGGTAATTAAAGTAACAGACACTGGTATTGGTATTCCGCAGGAAAAGCAGGAAAAGATCTTTGAAAGATTTTTCCAGCACGAAATTCCGGGCAGTATGGTAAACCAGGGAAGCGGAATTGGACTTGCCATTACAAAAGAGTTTGTAAAAATGCACGAAGGAAGCATTACTGTACAAAGCGAAGTAGAAAAAGGTTCCTGCTTCACCGTAATGCTGCCTGTAAAGAAAATAGTATTACAGGAAGTGCTGGCGCCGGAAGAAGAAGTAACAGAAGAAGTGATGGAAAATGAATTTACAGAAGAAGCTGTGGCCGATACTGCTCCTCCAATAAAAGCCAATGGCAAAAAACCGGTACTGTTACTGGTAGAAGACAATGATGATTTTCGCTTCTATCTTAAAGACAACCTGAAAGATCTTTTCATTATACACGAAGCGGCCAACGGGCACGAAGGATGGCAGAAAGCGCTGGCCCAGCATCCTGACCTGGTGGTAAGTGATATCAGCATGCCTGGTATGAATGGTATTGATCTCTGTAAAAAGATCAAGAACGATGCCCGCACTTCCCATTTACCGGTAATCCTGCTCACAGCATTAACAGGTGAAGAACAACAACTACAGGGACTGGAAACCGGCGCCAACGATTACCTCACCAAGCCTTTCAATTTCGAAATATTGCTATCACGTATCCGAAATATTTTGTCAACACAGGCACGTTTGCGAAAGACCTTCCAGAAACAGGTAACAGTACAAACAGCAGACATCAATGTTGTATCACCTGACGAACAGTTTATTCTCAAAGCGCTGGAGGTGGTAGAAAAAAATATGTCCAACGCCGACTTTTCGGTAGAAGAAATGAGCAAGGCGCTTTGTATGAGCCGTGTGGCGCTGTACAAAAAACTGCTGTCCCTCACCGGCAAAACGCCTATTGAGTTCATTCGCTCCATCCGCCTCAAACGGGCGGCCCAGCTACTGGAAAAAAGCCAGTTAACGGTAGCCGAGATCGCCTACGAAGTTGGGTTCAACAACCCCAAATACTTTGCCCGCTACTTCAAAACCGAATTCAATGTGCTGCCATCAGCCTATGTAAAGGCCAATTTCAAAGCATAATATTTTCGCCAACATCCCCGACTGGTGCCCTCACCAGCCGGTTAGTCGATTCCCCCGGCGGGTGTCTTCACCCGCCGGAATAATGTTGTTCAAAGAGACAACCCATCATCCGGCTTCAGCCGGTCATCGAATACTATTAAGTAAGAAGATACCTTAATATCCTTGCCCCACCCTTCAGGGCGGGGCAATCCCTAACCATAAAACCCTCAGACAATTCAGCCATCCTTTCATCAAAACCCGTTATAAAAGCAATACGTACCCGGCTATTTCAACGAACTATTTCCCGCCAACACTCATCTCTTTTTACCAATCCATCTGTTTTCTGAAAATGCATAAATGATTTACAATCCGGCAGTTACCGGCCTGCTGTTAACATTTTATACCTGCCAATACACAGGTTAACATTTTGTACCCTAATCATAAACAATTGACTCCCCCGGTTTTCTCAGATGCATTTTATTTTTATTTCCACGATTGCCTGGTGACTCAATAGCCGGTAATAAAGACCAACCGAAAATTATACTGCCATGTGGAAAAAGAAGCTGTTATCTTTTGCTTCACTTATTTGTACTGTAGCTATCCTTGCCTTTGCCGCAACACCTCCTGTCGGCGATTACTCCAAGCTGGATAATGGAATTATTGTAAAGCTGAAAACCAAAAGCCGCAATGGCGCCAGCCTGGTAAAACTGCAGGCCATTACCGATAAGATCATTCATGTTACTGCCACCCCGCTGGATTCGTTTGCCAAAACAACCAGCCTTATGGTTACCGACGAAAAGCGTAATCCCGTAAAATGGGACGTAAAAGAAGGCGGCAATTCCATCACATTATATACTGCGGCAATAAATGCCACCGTGTCGCTTGAAACAGGCGAGGTCAATTTTACTGATAAAGCGGGCAACCCCATCTTACAGGAAAGCAAAGACGAAGGCAAAACCTTTACACCAATATTTGTAGAGGGGGAATCAGCTTACAAAGTAAAGCAAACCTTCGTTGCTGCACCCGGCGAAGCCTACTATGGGTTAGGACAGCACCAGCAGGGCATCATGAACTACAGGGGCTACCAGGTAAATCTTGAGCAGTACAATACCGAAGTAGCAGTTCCTTTCCTGGTATCCAGCAAAAACTATGGTATTCTCTGGGATAATTACTCCATCACCAGGGTGGGCGATACACGCCAGATGGAATCACTCTCAGGTTTACGTTTATATGCAGCAGATGGCAGCGAAGGCTGGCTGACAGCTACCTACTCCAAAAAATCAAACCCGTCTGAAATATTATTGCAGCGTCCTGAGTCATCCATTGCCTATGAGTACCTCGATGCTATGAAGAATTTTCCTCCAACAATAAAGCTGGGAAGTGCAGTAGTAAAATGGGATGGCTCCATCGAAAGCGGCGTATCGGGGCAGCACAAATTCCTGTTTCGCTATGCAGGCTATGCAAAGATCTGGGTAGGAGGAAAGCTGGTAGCCAACAGGTGGCGCCAGGCATGGAACCCCGGTTATGCATCCTTTGAAGTAGACATGGAAAAAGGGAAAAAATATCCAATTACCATAGAATGGAATCCTGACGGTGACGAATCCTATATCTCACTGAAATGGTTAAGTCCTCTGCAGGGCAATGCAAAGAATGAATTGTCCTTTCTGTCCGAATCCGGCGACCAGGTTGACTATTACTTTGTATATGGCAATAACATGGACGAAGTGATCAGCGGTTACCGCAACATAACAGGCAAGGCCCCCATCATGCCCAAATGGGCAATGGGATTGTGGCAAAGCCGTGAACGTTACAAAACACAGGATGAGATCATCAACACGGTAGCTGAATTCAGGAAAAGAAAAATTCCGATCGATAATATTGTATTAGACTGGTCGTACTGGAAAGAAAACCAATGGGGCAGCCAGGAATTTGACACTGCACGTTTCCCCGATCCGGATGCAATGATCAAAGACCTCCACGAAAAATACAATACACAGTTCATGATCTCTGTATGGGCCAAGTTTTACGAAGGCATCCCTACTTACAAAGATTTTGACAGCAAAGGATTTTTATACAAAAGAAATATTGCCGACCAGCGTCGCGACTGGATAGGCAAAGGATACACCTCTACTTTTTACGATGCATTGAATCCTGCGGCACGCGAGGCTTTCTGGTTATTGCTCAATACAAAGCTGTACAAAAAAGGTATTGATGCATGGTGGCTGGATTCCACTGAGCCCGATATTCATTCCAATCTTTCGGCAGAAGAACGCAAAAAATTAATGACGCCAACAGCCCTCGGCAATTCAACCCGTTACTTCAATGCATTTGCCTTGCAGAATGCGCAGGGCGTTTACCTGGGACAACGAAAAACCAATCCTGATAAAAGGGTATTCATTCTTACTCGCTCTGCCTATGCCGGTTCACAACGTTATGCGGCAGCTACCTGGAGTGGAGATGTTGCTGCCCGTTGGGACGACCTGCGTGACCAGATCCCTGCAGGCATCAACTTCTCTATGTCTGGCATCCCTTACTGGACAGTAGATATCGGTGGTTTTTCTGTAGAAAAACGTTTTGAAAAAGCGCAGGGCGAAACATTAGAAGAGTGGCGCGAGATGGTAACACGCTGGTACCAGTTTGGCGCATTCTGCCCACTGTTTCGTGTACACGGCCAGTTTCCTTACCGCGAGATCTACAATGTAGCGCCTGAAGAACATCCGGCTTACAAAAGCATGTTGTATTACGACAAACTGCGTTACAGGCTGATGCCCTATTTCTATTCACTGGCAGGAAAAACATACCACGACAACTACACCATCATGCGTGGTTTGATAATGGATTTTGGTGCAGATGAAGCAGTGAAAAATATTGGCGATCAATACATGCTCGGCCCTTCATTCATGGTAAACCCCGTGTACAACTACAAAGCCCGTGAGCGTGATGTTTACCTGCCTGCAACAACCGGCTGGTACGATTTCTACACAGGCGAATACAAAACAGGCGGTCAGCATATCAGCGCTGTGGCTCCAATGGAGCGCATGCCATTATTTGTGAAAGAAGGTTCCATTATTCCCGCTGGTCCCGAATTACAATACAGCACTGAAAAACCTGCTAACGTAATTACACTCTATGTGTACACAGGCAAAGACACACAGTTTAACCTGTACGAAGATGAGAATACCAATTACCGCTACGAGCAGGGAGCTTTCGCCAATATTCCTATCACTTACAACGAACAGGAAAAAACACTCACTATAGGAACAAGAGAAGGTGCTTTTGATGGAATGTTACAAAAGAGAACTTTCAGGATAGTATGGGTAACAAAAAATAAAGCCACTTCTTTCGACCCGGATAAATCAACAGCCCAGGCACTACAATACACAGGCAAAGAACAAAAGATCAGGATCCCCTCCGGATATTAATCAACGATTAGCGAATCTGTACACGTGGAAATGCTGGTTCATTATTAACAGGGAACAAAACTTTTTAATACCAACTTTTCTAACACTGCAAATGCCATTTTATGAGAAAAAAGATCAGGCGGACGATGCCCAGTTATCGTTTACGACAAGTATCCGGTAGGCATGTCTGCTCCAACCTATTGCTACGATTGCTCTTGCTCTGCCTTGTGTGCAGTTCAGCGGTTGCACAAAGTCCGGTAGCACAAAAAAGAACAGTAAAAGGTAAAGTCACTTCTGGCAAACAGGCCGAACCGGTTTCCGGGGCAACTGTACTGCTCAAAGGTACCACCACCTTTACTACTACCAACTCTGCCGGTGAGTATTCAATAGAAGCCAAAACCGGTGATGTGCTCATTGTATCTTCCATCGGGTACGGAACTGTTGAAATGAAAATAGGAGAGAAGGGTGTATTGGATGTAAACATCACCAAAACCTACAACGACCTCGAAGATGTGGTGGTGGTAGGGTATGGAAAAATGAAAAGAACAGACCTCAGTAGTTCGCAGGTAACTGTTACGGCTGAGGATATGAAAAAAACAGTAAATGCCACACTGGAACAGGGGTTACAGGGACGCGCGGCCAACGTGTATGTAACTTCCAACAGCGGTCAGCCCGGTGCAGCACCTTCTGTAATGATCCGTGGTGTTAACTCTATCAACTACTCCAATCAGCCTTTATATGTAATTGATGGTGTACAGATAAAACCCGACAACCCCAACGGCGGCGTTGGGACCAGCAATACATCGGCCAACGTATCAGCCAACGTACTGGCTGGTATCAACCCCGATGATATTGAAACAATGAACATCCTGCAGGGACCTTCTGCCACAGCCATCTATGGTGCGGTAGGTGCCAACGGTGTAATTATGATCACCACCAAACGCGGTAAGGCCGGTGATACAAAAGTTTCTTTCAATTCACTCACTACTATACAGGACAGGCCGGCAAAAGTACCGGTGATGAACCTGCGTGAATATGCAGCTTACAGAAATGAATTTGCCAAAGCCGGCGCTGCTGCGTATGATCCTGCTTTTGCTGACCCCTCCGTATTGGGTGATGGAACAGACTGGCAGAGAGAACTATTCAGACAAACCCTGTTACAGAAATATGGTCTTGGTTTAAGTGGAGGTAACGAGCGCACTACTTTCTACCTGGGCGGTGAATATTTTAAACAGGAGGGTGTGGTAAGAGGCTCAGGCTTTACCCGTTACTCCATCCGCGCCAATATTGATAACCAGACACGCAAATGGTTAAAGTTAGGTGCCAACCTGAGTGCCAACCAGGTTAAAGAAGTAGTGAACACCACCAACGGTGATCTGCTCAATATCGCTATCAAACAAAACCCTTCAGTGCCGGTAAAAAATCCTGATGGAAGCTGGGGCGGTCCGGTAAATACACAATACCAGTTCTCCAACCCCGTAGCGCTTTCACAGATCAACGACAACCGTAATAAATCCATGAGCTTCATCGGGGGCTTATACACAGATATCACATTGTTCAAAGGACTGGTATTTCACAATGAGTTCAACAGCTACTACCAGTACACCAATGCCTACGTATTCAACCCCTCTTACAAATTCAATGGTTACGAAAATACCACTACTGTATCAACACGCAGAAGCGGTAACAACTATTGGTGGGGTTTACAAACGCGTTTACAATATGATACGCGCATAGGCGATCACAGCATTACTCTGATGGCCGGTCATGAAGCTTCTGAAAATGGCTACGAAGGATTATATGGCACACGCCAGAATTTCGTAACCAATAGCCTGCAGGAGCTGGGTGGTGGTGACGCCTTAAGTGCTACCAACGGAAGCTCCAAAGGAACCAGTGCCCGCGAGTCATACTTCGGTCGTCTGAATTATGTGTACAACGATAAATACATTCTGCAGGCATCAATGCGTGCAGATGGTTCATCAAACTTTGGTCCGGAAAACCGCTGGGGATACTTCCCGTCCTTCTCTGCTGCATGGAGAGTGTCACAGGAAAAATTCATGCAGAATGTAGGAGCCATTAATGATTTAAAGCTCCGCGTTGAATACGGTGTAAGCGGTAACTCTGCTGCAGCCGGTTATTTTGCAGCCTTGTATAGTGTGCCTACAGCATGGGGAACAGGTTACCTTTCCAATAATTTTTCCAACCCATACCTCAAATGGGAAACTGATAAATCAACCAACCTTGGTTTTGACCTGCGCATGTTCCACAACAGGTTAGAAGTGATAGCAGACTTTTATGTAAAAAAGATCACTGACCTGCTTACCACCAACGACTATCCTTTCTACACTGGTGGTGATATGTCTTATTCTTCCGGTTACATCCGTTTCCCTACCTCCAACGTAGGTTCAATGGAAAACAAAGGATTTGGTATTACAGTAAACTCTGTCAATATCGAAAAACCCTTTACCTGGAAAACAGGATTGAACTTTTCTGTAGACAGGAACAAGATCACTGCGCTGAACAACAACACACCGATCAACAGTACTTATGCCACCAGTTCTGTGATCAGTTCCACACGCGTAGGTCAGCCTGCTGCCTTACTCACTGGCTATATTGCTGAAGGGCTTTTCCAGAACATCAGCGAAATCCAGAACCATGCCATACAAACACCCAATGGTGTGCTCACAGTTGACCCCAACCAGGGAACATGGGTAGGTGATGTTAAGTTCAGGGATATCAGTGGTGCAGATGGCAAACCAGATGGTAAGATCGACCAGAATGATCGTGTAGTAATTGGCAATCCCTGGCCTAAGTTCACTTATGGCTTAACCAATACATTCTCTTACAAAAATTTCGACCTCAGCGTTTTCATTCTCGGTGTACAGGGTAATGATGTGTACAACTATACCCGTTACCTCAACGAAAATCCGCAGGGTACTGCTCCTTACAGCAACTACTTTAAATCAGTTGCCAATTTCGCAAAACCAAGCAGTACTACACCGGGTGATATGACAGCCAAGCTAACCAATCCTGGTTACCAGGTAGCGCGTATCACTACCAACGATCCCAATGGCAACTTCAAAGCCAGTAACTGGTACATAGAAAATGGCTCATATCTCCGTATCAAGAATATTACCCTGGCATACACAGTGCCGGCCAAATGGCTTTCACGCACCAATGCACTGCGTGGTCTGCGTGTAGCAGCCAGTGTACAGAACCTGCACACCTTCACCAAATACAAAGGATACGATCCTGAAATTGGTATGATCCCCAACTATGGTTCATTAACTGTAGGTGTGGATGATGGACGCTATCCATCTACCAAACTGTATTCATTCAGCCTGGTGGCAGACTTTTAAAACCTAACTATTAAACTCTTTTATATGAAATCGTTTTTAACAATAGCGGTAGCGCTTACATCTCTCGCAATATTGCCGGGATGTAAAAAAGATTTCCTCGACAGACCTCCTCAGGACCAGTTGATAGCAGAAGTATTTTACCAGACTGCAGAACAGGTAAAAGCTGGTACTGCTGCTTTATACAATATCGTTTGGTTCGATTATAACGACAAAGCTGCACTGTCATTTGGTGATGCACGCGGGGGAAACATGATCTCCAACGACCGCGATGCCTTTTACAAATTCGCAGTGCCTTCCACAGATGTTAATACGTTACTGCCTGCCTATAAATCCTTCTACAAGATCATAGCGCAGAGTAACCAGACCATGCTCAACATCAAAAAAAATGCAACGGCCGTAGATGAGAGCGTAAAAAATGCAGCTATAGCAGAGTGTAAGTTTATGCGTGCTATGGGTTACTATTACCTTGTTAACAACTGGGGTGCAGTGCCCATCATTTACGACAATGGTACACAGATGGGCGATATGAGCATTACCCGCAACACCATTGAAAGTGTATGGCAGTTCATTATTATGGACCTTAGCTATGCTGTCAAAAATCTGCCGGCGGCAGCTGCACAGGACGGACGTCTTACAAAATACTCCGCAGAAGGGATGCTGGCACGTATGTATCTCACACGCTCAGGTTTAGGCAGCAGTGGCACCCGCAAACAAACCGACCTCGACAGTGCCAAACTGCTGGCCGCAGATGTTTGCCATAATAGTCCCAACAAACTGGAAACAAAATATGCCGACCTGTTCAAGAGTGAAAACCACAACAGTTCACACAACAATCCTGAAAGCCTGTTCTCCCTGCAATGGATGCCCATCAAAGATCCCTGGGGTGTAAACAACTCCTTCCAGGCATATATGGCCCGCAATGGAGATATTACCGGTAGCTGGGATGGATGGGGCGCTGCACACGGTGCATCTGCCAATCTCGTAAAATATTACCTGGCAAATCCCGCAGACTCAAACCGTCGTAAGGCAACCTTTATGTTCTCCGACGATTTTTACCCGGAAATACGTAAAGACCTTGGCGGCTATAAATACACTGCTACTGATATCGCCAATACCAAAAAGTATATCATTGGTTCAGTGGCTGATAATGGAGGTAAGGGCAGTGAGATGTGTGAATACATCAATACTTACATGCTGCGTCTTGCAGAAGTGTACCTTATCTATGCCGAAGCAATACTTGGCAATTCAGCATCGACCTCCGATGCCGAAGCATTAAAATATTACAATGCTGTACGTCAGCGTGCTATGCCCGGCGCTACAGCTGCAACATCCATTACGTTCGATGATATTTTCCAGGAACAGAGAATCGAGACTGTGTTTGAAGGTAAATACTGGTACGACCTGATGCGTCTCTACTATTTCAACCCCACAAAGGCAAAGAATATCATCAATGCACAGGATAAGGGTGCTTATACTTTATCACACGATGCAGGTACAGAAAACCCGCGTAAATACACTGCTACTTATACTACGGTTACTTACCCGGTTACAGATGCCACTATGTACCTGCCAATGCCCGAAGCGGAACTGGTAAAGGCGCCTAACCTGGCCAAAGAACCCGTACCATTCGATTTTAGTAAACTGAAAGATTAATCAATCAAGTTTAATTCAACGAACAATGCAAACATATATTTTCAATAAAACCAGGTTATGCGGCCTGATGGTGTTATGCATCGTCTTCCTGTATGCCTGTAAAAAAGATAAAGAAGGTGCACCTGTTATCACACGTCTGCGCGCCAGCAGCCCTGCACCCAATGACTCAGCACTTACTGTTGCCGGCCCGGGGCAAACCGTAGTGATCCAGGGTGCAAACCTTGCATCAACCCGCGAGCTGTATTTCAATGGCTATCCCACGCCTTTCAATTCTGCCCTGTTCTCTGAAGAGAACATGGTAGTTACCATACCGGCAGATATGCCATTTGCCAGCCTTGACCAGACTAAATTAAATACGGTAAGGGTAGTAACAGCAAATGGAGAATTTACTTACAGTTTTCCAATTGTACCTCCACCGCCGGTAATTGTTGGCATATCGCATGAAAATGCGGCAGCCGGTACTTCCATAACAATTTCAGGTAACAACTTCTTTTTTGTTGATAAGGTTACCTTCCCCGGCAATAAAGTGGTAACCTCCGGTATTACTACCAACGCTTCAGGTACCAGTTTAATAGTTACAGTACCCGCAGGCGTAACAGGCGGTAAACTATCAGTAAGCAATCGTTATGGTACGGGAACAACCCAATTCCCTTTCTACGATTTTACAACAGGTGTGCTCTGCAATTTTGATAATGTAAATACTTTCAGTTGGGGTAGCCCCGTAGAATCAGGAACAACAAATTTCCCCGGAGCTACTGGTAGTTATGCCCATTTAAAACAATCCAATGTAGGTGCAAATGCCTGGGATTGGTACAATGGAAGCCGTGGCGTAATTACCAACCAGGTAAACTGGGTGGCCGCTGCCAACCTCAATGATCCCATTGATGCCTATGTAATGAAATTTGATGTATATATAAAACAGCCTTTCACCACCGGTTGCCTTTATATTGGCCCTATGCCGGATGATAACTGGCAGTATATGTATCGTTTTGAGCCCTGGAAAGTAGCAGCAGGTGCTTCTACACTCACCAATGGCTGGAGAACCATCACCATTCCGTTAAACCAGTTCAAAGCCAAAGATGCCAATGGAACAAATGGAGCAGGTACTGGTGTAGCCAGTTTACAGGTACTACTTGGTAATATCAATGAAGTAGTAAAAATGATGTTTGTAAATGACACTGGTACACCGCTGCCCGAACTGGATATGGCGATCGACAATATTAAAGTGATCAAATTGCAATAAGCGTATTGACATTCCGCTTACAGGCGGGTTTACCCGCCTGTAAGCGGTTATTCAGAATAAATAGTTCTATAACTTTTTTGCAAGCATCCTTTCTTAGGTAGTTGGATTTTGGTTCCCTGAAAGTGGTAATTGCAGACCTGCATCACTCCTGCTTCCGCCGCTGGAAGCAGGAGCTGCAGGTTATGTTGAAGATGCCCGGATCAACTCAATGAACATGAAGAGTTTAATACTTGCTTTCTTTTTGCTGTTGTTGCCTGTATCTGTGCTGCTCGCACAGGATGCAGGCTTCTTTTTATCCGACTGGCAGCCAAAGAATATTACAGCGCCTTTATACAATGAAGCTGCCAAGCCCACGGCTGCAGTACAAACAACCGTAACGGTAAGCACCGCAAGCACCGTCAATAAAGTATCCAGGTATCTCTTCGGTAACAATTGCAATCCTTACATGACGCAAATGGTCACCGAAGCCACTTTGCTGGATCATATTAAAAATCTTGCACCCAATGTTATCCGCGCACCGGGTGGCAGTTTGAGCGACATTTATTTCTTCAATGCTGCCGATGGACAGCCCCCGGCAGATGCGCCAGATACATTGCTCGATGGAGATGGCAAAAAGTATAAAGTAGGTTACTGGTATGGAAAAAATACCGCAAGCTGGACAATGGCCATCGCCAGCTACTACAGTATGCTGCAACAGACCAATAACACAGGTATCATTACTGTCAATTATGGTTATGCACGCTATGGCACCGGGCCTTCACCCGTACAGGCTGCCGCACACCTTGCCGCAGAATGGGTACGGTACGATAACGGACGCACAAAATTCTGGGAAATAGGAAACGAATCTGCCGGTTCATGGGAAGCAGGTTACCGTATTGATCTTACAAAAAACAAAGACGGCCAGCCTGAATTTATTTCCGGTGAACTGTATGGACAGCATTTTAAAATATTTGCTGATTCCATGCGCAAGGCGGCTGCAGAAATAGGAGCCACTATTAAGATCGGTGCACAACTGATCCAGTCAGATGCTACCTATTCATACAACGTAATAGACCGTAACTGGAATTCCGGCTATTTCGCCAAAGCCGCTAACTACGCTGACTTTTATATCATACACTCATACTACACACCTTACAACGAAAACTCAACCGCAACAGCTATTTTAAATACCGCTGCTACCGAAACACGCAATATGATGAACTTTGTAAAAACGGCTATTGCGTCTGGCGGAGTAGAGTTAAAACCCATTGCACTTACTGAGTGGAATATTTTCGCAGTAGGCTCCAAACAAATGGTATCACATGTCAATGGTTTACATGCCGACCTCGTTTTAGGTGAGTTGATCCAGAACAAATATGGAGAAGCCTCCCGTTGGGATCTTGCCAATGGCTGGAGCAACGGAGACGATCATGGAACGTTCAGCCAGGGCGATGAACCCGATGGTATTGCCAAATGGACCCCGCGGCCGGTATTTTATCACATGTATTATTTTCAGAAATTCTTTGGCGACCAGATGGTTGCTTCCACTGTGTCGGGTAGCACTGATGTGGTGGCCTATGGATCTACTTTCACATCGGGCCAGGCCGGAGTAGTGCTGGTAAATAAAGGAACGGCTGCCCAGGTAGTAAAAATAAACTTCCAGGACTTCTATCCCGGTAACCGTTACTATTGGTACACCCTTACAGGCAGCACCGATAATGGAGAATTTTCACGCAAAGTATTGGTCAACGATCTTGGTCCTTCAGGGGCAGCAGGTGGCCCTGCTAATTATACCGATATAAAAGCAAACTCCGCATTAGCTAACAATGATGTAAGGATAACATTGCCTGCACGTGCTGCTGTATTTGTGCTGGTAGAAAAAAGCAGTGTTACCGCTACTGCAGATCTTGACCCGTCAAACAGGATGGTGCGTATCTCGCCCAATCCTTCAGTAAATGGTAATTTCATTATCTCATTCAATGGGTTTACACCTGCTGATCTGTTGCAGGTAAATCTATACCAGGTAAATGGGCAACTGGTAGCACAGTATGCTGTAAAAAATAAAAGCACATTATCAGTTAACCGTTACCTGAAAAAAGGAGTGTACATGGTACAGGTGATCAGTAGCAAGGGTACTACGGTTAAAAAGCTGGTAGTGCAATAAATAACGATAACGAATAAACAATCTGGAAATATTTCCTATGGTACACAGAGCAGTCGTGTTATGTAGCCTGCTGGTAATACTGGCAGGCTTTTTTTCTGCTTCGGCACAACAATCCTTTTCAAGGAAGAATGATTTTGATAACAACTGGAAATTTCACCTGGGAGATGTGCAGGGGGCAGAACAGCCAGGCTTTGCCGATGCTGGCTGGCGGGCATTGGACCTGCCGCACGACTGGAGTATAGAAGGTGCATTCGATGAAAAAAATCCGGCAACAACCGGTGGTGGTGCATTGCCTGGCGGCATGGGTTGGTATCGCAAACAGTTTACGCTGCCTGCCACACTTAAAAGAAAACTCATCTACATTGAATTTGATGGCGTGTATTGCAACAGTGAAGTCTGGATCAATGGGCACCATCTGGGCACGCGCCCCAATGGATATATTTCATTCAGGTATGAGTTAACGCCCTGGCTGTTGTATGGCAATGCTCCCAATGTAATAACAGTAAAAGTAGACAACTCTCAACAACCCAATTCCCGCTGGTACTCGGGGTCTGGTATTTACAGGAATGTATGGCTCACTGTTACTGATAAAATAGCAGTAGATCAGTGGGGAACTTTCGTTACTACACCCGCCATCACCAAACAGCAGGCAACAGTAAATATTACTACTACTGTAAAAAATGCAGGAAGCACTTCCGGCTCTTACGACGTAGTAACCACTCTTTACGATCCGCAGGGAAAGATCATAACAACAAACAGTACCAATAATAAGACAACAGCCAATGGTGAAGCTGCACAGGTGCAGCAATCATTCAAAGTAAACAATCCTCAGCGCTGGTCCGTACAAAATCCACAGTTATACAAAGCTGTAGCACAGGTAAAAGTAAACGGTAAAGTAGTAGACAAGTACGAAACAGTGTTTGGTATCAGGAACTTCAGGTTTGATGCTTACAAAGGCTTTTTCCTGAACGACGAGCCGCTGAAGATCCAGGGTGTTTGCAATCACCACGACCTGGGTAGTCTTGGTACTGCCATTAGTGTTAGGGCATTGGAACGGCAGTTACAGATGCTAAAACAGATGGGATGCAATGGTATCCGTACATCTCATAACCCTCCTGCACCCGAATTACTTGAGCTCTGCGATAAAATGGGTTTCATTGTAATGGATGAAGCCTTTGATATGTGGAAGATAAAAAAGAATGATTACGATTATCATTTAGCATGGGATCAATGGCATGCCCGCGATCTGAGCGACCAGGTCTTACGCGATCGCAATCACCCCAGCGTATTCATCTGGAGTATTGGCAATGAGATCAACGAACAATGGGAGAAAAAAGATAGCTCCGGAACTGTTATTGCACGCGAACTGGCAGGCATCGTACGTTCACTCGATAGCACACGTCCCATTACAGGTGCATTCAATAGCCCTTATCCTGATAACCCGCTTATTAAGTCAGGTGCTTTTGATCTGATAGGATACAATTACGAACACAAGAACTTTGCTTCCTTTCACACACGCTTTCCCGGTCTGAAGTTCATCGCAACAGAAACAACTTCCGCATTACAGACCCGCGGACATTATGATATGCCTGCAGATACAATAAGGATCTGGCCCGAAAGATGGGACAAACCGCTTGCAGGCGGCAATCCTGATCTTACCTGTTCCGCCTATGATAATTGCCGTACGCCCTGGGGATCATCACACGAAGATTCCTGGAAGATCATAAAGAAATACGATTTCCTTTCCGGTATGTATATCTGGACAGGATGGGATTACCTGGGCGAACCTACTCCTTACGCATGGCCTGCACGTAGTTCCTATTTCGGTATTATTGATCTGGCAGGTTTTCCCAAAGATGTATATTACATGTACCAGAGCGAATGGACCAATAAACCTGTACTCCATATTCTTCCTCATTGGAATTGGAAAACAGGTGATTCTGTAGATGTATGGGCTTACTACAACCTGGCAGATGAAGTAGAATTGTTCCTGAATGGAACATCGCAGGGTAAAAGAAAAAAACAAGGCGATGAACTGCATGTGCAATGGAAAGTATTATATGCACCGGGTGAGCTAAAAGCAGTGTCACGGAAAGACGGTAAAACCGTATTGACAGAAACTATCCGCACAGCAGGTACTCCCGCTGCGGTTGTTTTAAGTGCCGATCGCAATACCATTAAAGCAGATGGGAAAGATCTTTCTTTTATAACCGTTAAAATAGTTGACAGGGACGGCAACATAGTACCGGATGCAGATAATCTTGTACAGTTTTCAATAGAAAATGGAACCATTGCCGGTGTCGATAATGGCCTGCAAACCAGCCATGAGTCATTCAAAGCCGATCACCGCAAAGCATTCAATGGTAAATGCCTTGCCATCATCCGTTCAAAAGAAAAAGCCGGAATAATTAAATTAGTAGCAACTGCCGGGGGCTTAAAAACAGCTTCAATAACTGTTAATGCCCGATGAGTAGGGCATTAATAAAAAGAGAAATAAAAATAAATCACGTAGAATCGTTCCTTCTTAATCCGGCTTTAGCCGGTACAGGAATATTGTTGAATAGAATAGCAGACGCTTCGTTTATCAGGGAATAAACCTGGCAGGTTAAGCCGCTTGATCGCAGTTTTCCGATACCGGGAGAGTCTGGTAAAATAATATATTCACTCGCTTGCCTCGTCCTTCAGGGCGAGGTAAAAGGATAGAAACCATGCCCAAACTGAAAAATATTTTCTTACCTGCTATTCTATTACTGTATGCCACTATAGCACAGGCATCCGGTTCAGAGCGTATTACACTCAATCAACTGGGGTTCTATCCGGAGGCGCCCAAAGTGGCAATCATTACAGGTGCCGTTGATGCCATACGGTTTTATATTCTTTCAGCAACCAATCGCGATACTGTTTTCAGGGGCATCTTAAGCCCTCAGCAACAATCAGCTTATTCATCCACTATAACGCATATTGCAGATTTCAGCAAACTACAGCAACAAGGACAATACATACTGGCGGTACGTGGAGTAGGAGAGTCGTATGTATTCAGTATCGCAAACCATGTTCAGCGGGCTGTGGCAGTAGCCTCTCTGAAAGGATATTATTTCACCCGCTCCAATCAGCCTTTGGAAAAGCAATATGCAGGTCAGTGGGCAAGGCCGGCCGGGCATCCCGATACTGTTGTATTGATCCATTCTTCAGCGGCAACAGCACAGCGGCCTGCAGGTTCAGTCATCAGTTCGCCCGGTGGTTGGTATGATGCAGGAGATTACAACAAATACATTGTAAACAGTGGCATCACAATGGGTACATTGTTATCTGCTTACGAAGACTTCTCCCGTTATTTTGATACACTCCATACCAATATCCCGGAAAGTAAAAATGCCATCCCCGATATACTTGATGAAATAATATACAACCTGCGCTGGATGCTCACCATGCAGGATCCTTTTGACGGAGGTGTTTACAACAAATGCACCAATGCTGATTTTGATGGAATGGTAATGCCCGGTGTTACCAAAGCACCACGGTATGTGGTACAGAAGGGAACCGCAGCTACACTGGACTTTGCAGCAGTAACAGCACAGGCGGCACGTATCCTGCAGAAATATAACCGGCGTCTGGCAGATAGTTGTCTCCATGCATCCGAAAAAGCATGGCAATGGGCTTTAAAATACCCTGCACTCGCTTATGACCAGGATGCTATAAATAAAACAGCTGCTATCCGTATTATAACGGGTGGTTATGGTGATCGCTTTTTTGCAGACGAATGGTACTGGGCGGCGGCTGAGTTATTGTCCACCACAGGCAAACAGGGGTACGATTCCGTATTAAAACAGCAGAAGAATGTACCAGCGACCTTACCATCGTGGAGCAATGTGCGGATGTTGGGTATTTATACCTTGTTGCGTTGTCAAAAACGGTTACCGGCAGGTGTTGCTGAATTGATAGCGCTGGCCAAAAAACAATTGCTTGCTATGGCTGACTCTTTGATCAGTAACGGTGGCAACAAAGCTTTTCAAACCATCATGGGGCAAAGCCGTCGTGATTATAACTGGGGTGGTAGTTCAGTTGCTGCCAACCAGGGAATTTTATTGATAAACGCATGGTGCTATACCCAAAAACAGCAATACATAGAAGCCGCATTGAGCAACCTTGATTATTTATTGGGACGCAACGCTACGGGGTATTCTTTTGTAACAGGCATTGGCAGCAAAAGCCCCATGCACCCGCATCACCGTCCTTCCATTGCTGATAATATCACAGCGCCGGTACCGGGTTTGCTGGTAGGAGGGCCCAATCCGGGCCGGCAGGATAATTGCCATTACGATTTTACCGAGCCCGAAACCTGTTACCAGGATATTGAATGCTCCTACGCCAGTAACGAAATTGCCATCAACTGGAATGCTCCCTTAGTGTACCTGGCTAATGCGCTGGAATATATATATGGGAATAAGTTATAAGCTGTAAAATTTGCTCTTAATGCGATGGGAGACCCTAAAACTTACCGCTTAATTTAATATTTTGCGCAGCCTTAAACACCCCGCATGAAATTTTTGCTGCTGCTCACCGGGATCTTCAGTCTCGGTTTTTTTGCTCCTGCTTATTCTCAAAAACCACGTATTGACAAAGAGCCGGCATGGATTGCTCATAATAATATTGATTATGCATCTATAGGTACCCCCACCGATTTCGAAGACGGCTATGTTAACCTTGTTCTTGAACGGCAGGTAAACATTGGCTTACAGACTACCTATGTAAAGCGGTCTTATAAAATTATTACGGAAGCCGGTGTTCAGAACACTTCAGAAGTTTCAGTAGATTATGATCCTGCCTTTCAGCAGGCGAGCTTTCACTTCATATCAATTATAAGAGATGGAAAAGTGCTCAACAGGCTCGATATGTCCAAAATAAAGGTCATTCACCAGGAAAAAGAACTGGATAGAAGTATTTACAATGGCGAATATTCTGCTATCCTGTTCCTGGAAGATGTACGAAAAGGTGATATCGTTGAATATGCCTACTCTGTAAAAGGGTTCAATCCTGTCTTTAATGGAAAGTTCTTTACATCATTACAAACCCAATATGGCGTTACTATAAAAAATGTTTTCTACAAAATAGTTTGCCCGGCAGGTCGTAAGCTCAATATAAAGAACCGGCTCACTGATCTGCAACCGGTAATTACAAATGCTGGTACAGACAAAGTGTACGAATGGAAAATAGCAAACCCCGCTGTTGTTCGGATGCAGGACAGGATTCCTTCCTGGTACGATCCGTTTGGTGAAATAATGATAAGCGAGTATGACAACTGGCAACAGGTAGTGCAATGGGCCTTACCCTTATTTCGCAACAAAGCACCATTGTCAAAAGAACTCAAAAGTAAAATTGAAGAGATCCGGCAGAAGGATAGCTCCAAAGAAAAACAGATCCTGGCAGCACTGCGGTTTGTACAGGATGATGTTCGTTACCTGGGTATAGAAATGGGTAGCAATTCACATCAGCCCAATGCGCCCAATACCATCTTTGCAAGAAGGTTTGGTGATTGTAAAGACAAAAGTTTCCTGTTATGCACCATGTTACAGGCGTTGGGTATAGAGGCCTTACCTGTTTTGATCAATACAGAATATAAAAAAGGCTTAAAAGAATGCCTGTCATCACCAGGTATGTTCAATCATGCTACTGTACGTGTGAATTTCAACAACAGGTATTACTGGTTCGATCCCACTATTTCTTTTCAGCGCGGCGGTATTGGCAATATCGCTTACCCCGATTACCAGGTTGGTTTGGTTTTATCTGATTCTGCTACTGGTCTGGCTAATATCCCCTTGCAGGATAGCGGTAAAGTGGTGGCCAAAGAAGTTTTCACCATGGAGAATATTGATGGACCTGCCCAACTTACTGTAACTACTACTTACACAGGTTCGTTTGCAGATGATACCAGGAGTGATGTTAACAGTTCCAGCCGGTCAGAATTGCAAAAGAACTATTCCGATTTTTATAATGGTTATTACGATGGGGTAGTAGCAAAGGATAGTATGAGTATTGAAGATGATGAAGTAAGCGGCCAACTCATTATACGCGAGTTTTATACCGTAAAACATTTATGGAATGTAGAAAAAGGACAGAATAAGGCTTCTTTTTATGGCGGAATTATCAGCAGTATCCTGCGTAAGCCTTCAGATAAAGAGCGTACCATGCCGCTGGCACTCACATATCCTGCACATTATATAGAAGAAATAGAAGTACACTTGCCCGAAAACTGGACTTTTGAAGAAAGCCCTGTTGAAATTAAAACAGATGCTTATAGCTTTTCCACATCCATTTTTACCACCATCAGGAAACTACAACTCACCTTCGAGTACAAAGCATTAAAAGATCATGTGAATACAGCAGATGCTGATAGGTTTTTCAAGGACTACGATAAAATGAAAGAATCTATTGGATATGAACTCACAAAAGGGAGTGATGTAGTGCCGGACAAAAAAGGATCTGTTGCCGATCTGGTAGGCACCATTGTCGCTGCTATTGTGATACTGGGAATAGTAGTCATGATCGTGATTGTTGTGCTCAGGAGATAACAAAAGATAAAAAAATAGAAACCTGCCTTCTTTTTACCATCTGGTATAAAAGGCAGGTTTAATTATTGCTGACCATCCGGATTAGGTAAGCTGCTATTAGGCAAAGCGGCTTAGACCTGTAAGGTCGGGCCCGGCTGAGGCGTATATATCATTAACTGGATCTGCTTTTTATTCCCGCATTTTTCCAGACTTCTTCAGGTACCGGGCAAACAGGTATAGTAGCAGTAATACAGGTAATATGATCGCCAGTAATGTATTGCGCAGTTGCACATCATACCCGGTTAACTCATTATACTTTAACAATAGTATAAGTGCAATACCTGTTAGCCATACATATTGCGTATTGTATTCCTTCAGTATCCACCGGCGCCAGTTAAAACGCATTTCATGAAAAGTGTTACCAATATGGTGTAGCTCCGGCAGCCATCGGTTCACATCCAGGAAATACTGCTCGTAGGCTTCCCCGAATTTATGATGCAGATAATGCTCTTCTGCTAGTACAATAGCCTGGTAAATAAAAAGAAAGGCAGGAATAAAGATCAGCAGGTATAGCAATGAATTGGAAAGAATGCCTACGCCGCAAAGCATCAGGATATTACCCAGGTACAAAGGATTACGGCAATGAGCAAAGATGCCGCCTGTTACAAGGTCCTCAGCATACACTTTGCCTCCTTTACCTCCGCGTATAATATAGGCAAGACCAATAGTAGCTCCTCTCACCAGTTGACCACTTGTTGTGATCAGCAAGCCTGTAATAATGGGCCACAGGTAATAATTTTCTCCGAATACGTTGGGTGGAAAAAGTGCAGGTGAAGGAATAAACAAAGCCAGGTAAAGAAAAATAAAAACTAAATTCCTGTGTTTAAAAAAGAAATTGCCGATTGCTATCATGTTAATTTTTTATTGCGATAAGACCTGAGAAATTATACCATTTAAAAAACACTTCGCAGTGTGTAAACCCTGCTTCACCTAACATCTGGATATTTTCACTGAGCTTATAAGGGATCAATACATTTTCCAGTGCCTCACGTTTTTGAGAGATCTCCATTTCACTGTATTGCTGCCTTCTTTTATAGTCATAGTAATATTGAATAAACTGCCGGTTGCTATCACTTTCCTCTGCCAGTATCTTTTCAATCAGTATCAATGCACCTCCCGGTTCAAGACCATCATAGATCTTTTGCAATAGTTTTTCCCTGTACAAGGGACGTACAAACTGGAGCGTAAGACATAAAATAACAACCGACGCTTTACTGATGTGAACATTACCGTTTATATCAGCCGCAATCAGTTCATAGCTGTGTTTGATATGCGCAGCCTTTAGCTTTTCATCACATTTATACAGCATGTCAGCCGAATCATCAATGCCTACAAAATGTACTGCAGGGTCAAGTAAGGGATCAAGTAACAGGAACGAATTGCCGGTAGAGCAACCAAGGTCATAAAGCTCTGTACCGGGTTTGGCGTATGTACTTGCCAGTTCAGCTATCATTCGTTGAATTTCGCCATAGAAGGGAACAGACCTGTTCACCATATCATCAAACACATTGGCCACATTCTTACTGAACTTAAAGTCAGATGGTCTTTGGATCGTTTCTTTAAATACTTCATCTTTAGGCATAGTAGTATTTTTATGTAGGGTTTAAATACAGTAACTCCGGAAATAACACCGGTAGTCGCTTAGATGTGAATATAAAAGCGAAACATGTACCACTTGCGGAACGAAGCAGGTAGGAAAAGTTTACGAAATGAAGGCCTGGCCTGCTTACCGGAATGCCGGTTTATAAAGCAGGTTCACAGAGATAGAAGTCTCTTTAAGCGGTTTTTGGGATGATGGCAGGTAACAACGCAATAAATAAAATGTTCCTGTTTATTCAAATTCAGGTCAATTCCATCTATGGATCATATATAATTATCGGCAGTATTGTGCTAAGGAAATATTAAAAGAGGCGGGAGATGGTCCTGGCTAAAACAAAAACCTGCCCTCTTATTACCGTCCGACGTTTAGCTCGGTATAAAAAGGCAGGCTTAATTATTTACACACAGGTTCTGGTCAACGGTGGACAAGGTTTTTTAAAGGATTGGATCAGGTGGTTAATGGTACTGCTGCGAATGCTTACGGTTTAGGTCTTTGCAAATTGACAGCATGTAGGCAGCCCTTTCACAGGATTGGTTTTGTTCGGTTTCTTTTCTAAAGGATAATTGGATGTGCTTACTATACTAAGATCAAATACCTTCGGTTTCTATAGGGTTGGATTGCTATTGGAAAGAGAACTGATTGAAAAAAGGAAAGTTGATTGACATTGGACTTTGCTTGGAATTCATGGAATATTGGAATGACTTCTGGACGGTTATTATTGGACATTGGAGGTCTGAGGTTGCTAATCCTCGTCAATCAACTTCTATACAAAAGTAGATGTGGATAAGTATGTGGACAAGAGCAGAACTGCTCGTTTTTAATAATTCGGATTTTACTGTGCCGATCGTATCTTAACTGTCCGGCATAGTATTTTTAGGGTAAAATAGGCTCGTAAAAATCCTAATTGCGATAAGTTTACAGTATATTCCGAAATAGTATAATTTCGTAAATCTGCTATAGTATTAATCACGAAAAATTTTCATTTTGTGGGGTGGATTAGAACGTATAGATCGACCCCATTTTAAAATCAAACCGAATGAAAAGACCCGATGGCGATAAGGTTATTAAAGTAGCTATTGCCGATGATCATGCCCTGTTTAGAGCCGGTGTAAGAACTTCACTGTCAATAAAAAAGGACGTAGAACTGATTGCAGAGGCCGATAATGGTATGCAATTGCTGAACCTTCTGAAACACATTGAACCAGATGTGATCCTGCTGGACATCCAGATGCCTATTATGGACGGCATCCAGACCTTGCCCGAAATACGCAAGCTGCGCCCTGAGGCTAAGGTAATTATACTTTCCATGCACAACGATCATTCTATGATCAGCAAACTCATGGAGATCGGCGCCAACTCGTATCTCACGAAAAATTCCGACTCCGAGACCATCTACCAGGCCATTGTTACCTGTTACGAACAGGAGTTCTTTTTCAATGAGCTGACTAATAAGGCGCTGCTCACTGGTCTGCGTACAAAACGTGCTGATGTAATGACTCCCCAGGATATTAACCTCTCCGACAAAGAGGTAAGGGTGCTCAAACTCATGTGCGAGGAAAAGACCACCAAGGAAATTGCAGATATTGTAGAGATCAGTCCCCGCACTGTAGAAGCTATCCGCGACAAACTCAAAACCAAGACGGGGGCCAAATCCATGGCCGGACTGGTAATGTATGCGGTTAAGAACGGGATCATCGATCAGCCACAATAGAGTATTAAAATAACCTGCCTATAGCTAATAGTTACCTATTGACGTTTTTAAGGGCTGTCTCGCAAGAGATGGCCTTTTTATTTCGCGTTCCGGGTTTTGTGTTTCGGGTTCTCCGGGCACGAAGGATGCAAGTTGGCAGTTGGCAATTTGCAGTTGAATCTCTCAGACATCAGGCTTCCGGCTCCATACTTCTGCTTTTTTGCATTTCCCTTCTAAATTCCTGTCTTCCGTACTTCGTACTTCTTATTTCGTATTTTCCTTATCAACCTTCCAACCTGTCAACCCCTGTATTCCTACTTATAACCTATAACTTACAACCTACAACCTGTATTTCCTCATCCGCACATTTCCGTATTTCGTACTTCTAACTTCGTACTTTAACTTGTGTCCCCAATGACTGAACACATCTACTTCGACGGAAAGATCATACCGGCAACCTCCGCATTGGTAACTGCCGATAACCGGGGTCTACGGTATGGCGATGGTCTGTTCGAAACGATAAAAGTTATTAACAATACTATTCAGCTTCAGCAATTACACTTTGAAAGGTTATTCAATGGTCTGAAATTGTTGCAGTTTGATGTGCCTGTACACTGCACACCGGCATACCTTGCAGAACAGATCCTGGTATTATGTAAAAAGAATGGAGCGCAAAAAGCTGCGCGTGTAAGATTGGCAGTATTCCGGGGCAATGGTGGTTTATATGATGCTGAAAACATGCGTCCACATATTGTGATACAAACCTGGGCCTTACCGGAAAATTATACCCGTTTCAATGAGAATGGGCTGGTGGTGGATCTCTATCAGGACGTACAAAAAAGCTGCGACATACTGGCAAATGTCAAATCCAATAATTACCTGCCCTATGTAATGGCGGCCCTGTTCGCAAAAAAGCATAAGCTCAATGATTCCCTTGTACTCAATATACATAAGAGGATCTGTGACGCCACTATTGCCAATGTATTCCTGGTAAAAGACAAAGCGGTTATCACACCTCCTTTATCCGAAGGTTGTGTGGCGGGGGTAATGCGTGCGCACCTGCTTCAGAAAATTGCAGAAGCAGGTTATACAATAACAGAAGCGCCCGTTACAAAAGAAATGATTGATACTGCCGACGAAATGTTTTTAACCAATGCACTGTATGGAATACGGTGGGTACAGCGATGCGGGGAAAAACAGTTTGGCAACCAGTTCTCTGCTACCTGCTATCACAAGTTCATTAAGAACCAGGAATAAAATTGCCTGTGCTAAGTCTGTAACGATGTTTCTTCCGTAAGTTTCCTACCCAAAGAACATTTATATCCCTGCTACATGAAACCTGCTGTAAACATATTCTGGTTCCGTCGCGATCTGAGATTAACTGACAATGCTGGTCTTTACCACGCATTGCGTGATGAACAACCTGTATTACCCGTTTTTATTTTCGATAGTAATATTCTCGACCAATTGGATGATAAAGCTGATCATCGTGTTGCTTTTATTCATGCTGCCGTTACAGAAATGCAGCAGCAATTGGTAAAACAGGGATCAACACTGGAGGTGTACCATAGCAAGCCGGTGGACGCATTCAAAGCCTTACTGGATAAATACACCATTCAAAAGGTATTTACCAATCACGACTATGAAATATACGCACAGGAGCGTGATACAGCTATCAGTAAGCTGTTGCAGCAGCATGGAGCTTCTTTACACACCTACAAAGACCAGGTGATCTTTGAAAAAAATGAAGTAGTAAAAGATGATGGCCGGCCATACACTGTATTTACACCTTACAGCAAAAGATGGAAAGCAAAGTTGGATGAGTTCTATCTGAGCAGCTATCCGCTAAAAAAATATTATAATAATCTCCACCGGCAGCACGAAAAGAAAATACCCTCCTTAAAGTCAATTGGCTTTGATGCAGCAGAGCTGGATTTTCCCTCAAAAACACTAAGAGAAGAACTGTTAAAGAAATACGGAGAACAACGCGATTTCCCTGCCATCAAAGGCACCAGCAGGCTGGGAGTGCATTTGCGCTTTGGTACCATCAGTATCCGGCAACTGGCACAAAAAGCAGCACAACATAGTGAAACGTTTTTGAATGAACTGATCTGGCGCGACTTCTACCATGCTATCCTCTGGCATTTTCCACATGTAGGCAAAGGCAAGGCTTTCAAACCGGAATACGACCTTATCAAATGGCGTAATAACGAAGCTGAATTTGAGCGTTGGTGCAATGGCACTACCGGCTATCCCATTGTAGATGCCGGTATGCGCGAACTCAATGAAACAGGGTTTATGCACAACCGCGTTCGCATGATAGTAGCTTCTTTCCTTACCAAGCATTTACTGATCGACTGGCGTTGGGGTGAAGCATACTTCGCGTCAAAACTGCTCGATTTTGATTTGGCAGCCAACAATGGCGGCTGGCAATGGGCTGCAGGTAGCGGCTGCGATGCTGCGCCTTACTTCAGGGTCTTCAACCCATATCTCCAGACACAGAAATTTGACCCCGAACTGAAATATATCCGCAAATGGGTTCCGGAATTGGAAAGCTTTGATTATCCCCAACCCATCATAGAACATGAGCTTGCACGCAAGCGTTGCCTTGAAACTTACAGCAAAGCATTAAAGAAAAACTAACCCTTCCGGGTTGCTATTGATGTCCGGTTAAATGATGTAATCAGTCGTAACGGAGATGATTTACCTGTGATTAACCTTTTTTGGGTATTATGTGGCCTAAACGTGGGTATGACGTGGGTAAGACCTGGGTAAGACCTGGGTGAATCCTGGTTAAAAGGTGGGGTAAATACGGGTATATTATGGCTGAAATGCGGGTATAAGGGTAAAATCTGGACAAAATAGCCCGCTGGGCCATGCCTTGGCAATTACCCTTACAGTCTGGCTGTGCTTAGGTAGATCAGATAAATTATGAATATGTCTTGCTTTAAAGGAAAATATCAGCCGTAGAAGGAGCCTTTGTGTTTTTACCTGCTGCGTAAATATCCAGGAATTTTTGTACGGCAGCTTTACCATCTGTACCCAGGTCAATAGAATAATTATTTACATACAGGTCAATATGCTGGCGCATAACAGACTCTTCCATTTCCTGTGCATGCTGTTTTACATAATCTGTTACCAGGGGGTAATGGGCAAAAGAATATTCAAGACTTTTACGAATCAGTCTGTCAACCTTGAGCTGAATATCCTTATTGATAGAACGCTTCATTACAATACCGCCTAATGGAATAGGGAACCCGGTAGTTCTTTCCCAATACTCACCAAGATCCATCCATTTTGTAAGCCCTTTCTGCTGGTAGGTAAATCGGTTCTCATGGATAATAACGCCTGCCCCGGTCTTCTCTTCCAGTACTGCGTTCTCAATAGCCGAAAACAGCATAAAGTCCTTTTGCTTCGCTTCAGGAAATGCAAGTGAGAATAATAAATGAGCAGTTGTATGCTCACCGGGAATGGCAATATGCAGGTCATTCACGTTACCGGCTGCTTCCTGTGATTTATTAGCGATCAGCAACGGGCCTACTCCTTTACCCAGTGCGCCACCTGCATTAAGGGCAATATATTGTTGCCATACCAGTGGCAATACACCATAGCTGATCTTACTGATATCAAGTTTACCTTGTAAAGCCCATTCATTCAGTGTCTGTACATCTTCCAGCACAACATCCACTTCTATACCTTCCGTATCTATTTTTTTATTCACCAACGCATCAAAAATAAAAGTATCGTTGGGGCAGGGCGAAAATCCAAGTGTAAACTTCATAGTGTCAATATTTCTGGCTTTGAGATTTGATGTTTGAAATTTGAGATTGGAACAGCTTTCCCCTGTTTCCTGATTCTCAAACACTGCATTCCTACTTATAACCTATAACTTACAACCTAAAACCTGTATTTTCCCATTAGCACATTAATCAAGATTCTTAATAATCTCAATCAGCTTCGCATTCAACACATCAATTGCCGGCTTCATTTGCCATTTACTTTTATCACGTTCGCCAACAAAGTTTGAAATGCTTCTGATCTGCATAAAAGGAATACTTTCCATCAATGCCGTATAATGAAAAGCAGCGCCTTCCATTGATTCAACAACCGGGGAATATTTTTGTTGCAATTGTTCTATACGTGACGCACGTGTGGTGATCTCGTTGATGGTAATGCTGCGTACAAAAGGTACATTATCTTCTTCCCAGTCTGAGCAGTAAGGATTAACAAGATATTTACCCGTATAAGGACCATGATCAGCCTGTTGCAATCCCATATCGGTAACATCCTTAAACATGCCATTCTCTTCCACGCCAACGTCACCGGAAATATCTTCATTCACAAAAACAAGGCTGCCGGGGGGATAATTGGGTGAAAAACTGCCTGCAATACCGGCCTGCAACAAATAATCGGGGCGGTGATTATGAATATTATACGTGAGCAGGTAAGTGGTACTGATACTGCCGATACCTGTGATCAGTACATCAATTTCGTGTCCATGATACTGAAAATCATGCTGTCGTAAAAAATCAATCGTAGGCTGGATTTCCATCTTCGTAGCCGCCGTCAACAAAATATACATGCTGCAAATATCCTGAATTGTAATGGAATATAATCCTGCATTGTCTTTCATAGGCTAAGTATTACCTTTGCGCAAATTTTTCTGGTTACCCATGGTGTATCTGACACGTGTAGAGCATTTTAATGCCGCCCATAAATTATACAACCCTGCCTGGAGTAAGGAGCAAAATGAAGGTGTGTTTGGTAAGTGCGCTAATGAAAACTGGCACGGACATAATTATGAGTTATATGTCACCATCAAAGGCCATCCCGACCCCGATACCGGCTTCGTATTTGATGTAAAGCAATTAAGTAAGATCATCAATGAGCATGTGCTCGAAAAGCTGGATCACAAGAACCTGAATATGGATGTTCCCTTTATGGCGGGCAAGCTCTGTTCAACCGAGAATCTTGCCATTGCCATCTGGCAGCAATTATTACCCCATATTCCCGAAACTGTACAATTACATTGTATTAAATTGTACGAAACTCCCCGCATCTTTGTAGAGTATTTCGGAGAGTAGCATAGTTCTTGTTCATGAATAGTTTGATGGCATTATTTTTTGATTAAAAAGAAATGCTGTTCCTTTAAACAACTGTTCATTTTCTTTGTTAAAAAGTTTATCCTGTAGTTGTCAGCATGGCCGGCACACTTCCGGCGTAGCGGGGCAACACAATCGAGTCCGTCGTTATTTGTATTTTGCAGGCCCGGATACTGAAACACAAACAGTTGTACGTGAGTAGTAATAAGGCATTAGCAATCAGGTTTTAGCTATTGGTTATATTGCAAAAGGCCTGGTTTTTCCGGTAACCGGTATCAGGCAACCTGAAACTTGTATTCTCAATTTCACGACCATTCACCATTATGAATAAAAGAGTTGCTGTTTATCGCAAAGAACATTTTAACGCTGCCCACAGGCTGTTCAACCCTGCATGGGATATGGCGAAGAATGATGCCGTGTTTGGCAAATGCAACAACCCAAACTTTCATGGGCATAATTATGAACTGGTAGTAAAAGTAACAGGCGAACCAGATCCTGAAACCGGGTATGTAATGGATCTGAAGATCCTTAGTGACCTGGTGTGCGATGAAGTACTGGAAAAACTGGATCACAAGAACCTGAACTTAGATACAGAATATTTCAAAAGTCTTAATCCTACGGCTGAAAATATCTGCATTGTGATCTATGAAATATTGAGGCAAAAGATTGATGCAAAATTCGATCTGCATATCAGGCTGTATGAAACAGAAAGAAACTTTGTAGAATACCCCGCTTAGGATAAACTAAGGGAGGAACGGGATAAGAAGTTTAAATAGTTAATAAGAGTCGGTAATAGGTTTTAAGTGTTAGTACACATTTACTATTCACCACTCACAAAACAACGATTCATGGCGTACAAAAAAACAGAACAGTACGACGATAGAGTAACAGAAGGCCTGATAGCTCATTATAAAGGTGCTTTACAATTGTTGGGAGAAGATCCGCAGCGTGAAGGGTTGCTCAAGACGCCTGAGCGCATGGCAAAAGCCATGCAGTATCTTACACAGGGATACGATCTGGATGCGCATGCCATTCTTAACTCCGCCAAGTTTCATGAAGATGTGAGTGAGATGATCATCGTAAAAGATATTGAGTTATTCAGTATGTGCGAACACCACATGTTGCCTTTTTACGGAAAAGCGCATGTTGCCTATATTCCCAATGGATATATTACAGGGCTTAGCAAAATAGCCAGGGTGGTAGATGTGTTCTCACGTCGTCTGCAGGTGCAGGAAAGGCTCACTACCGAAATACGGGATGCTATCAAAGAAACATTACAGCCATTAGGTGTTGCCGTGGTTATTGAAGCATCACACCTGTGCATGATGATGCGTGGTGTACAAAAACAAAATTCAGTAACGACCACTTCTGCATTCTGGGGCGAGTTTGAAAAGAACGAAACCCGCAGCGAGTTCACCAAACTGATCTCCTCCTCGTTGCATTAGTATCGGTAATCGTGTGTGGCTGAAGCAGGTGAATGGTGAATGATTCGGCAAACGGCAATCGTGAGACGTGAATCGTCAGTCGTGAGTGGTTGAAGCAAGTGAATGGTCAATGGTCAATAGTGAATGGCTGTTCCTTGTAAACCTATCAACTTTCCAATTTTTCAACCTGGCCTTTGGCTCCCCTTCAAAATTCGATATTCAACATTCAGCATTCGATATTTCTTCCGGACTTCCCGTCTTTCCGACTTCCGGACTACAGCGTTAGGCGTTCCGCGTTAAGCGTCCTGCCTTCCCATAAAGATTTTGCCAGTTAATCTCTTTGTGGCATTTTTGCCTGCTTAAACCACAAGCTTATATATGATGCATGCTTTTGTGTTTCCCGGACAGGGTTCCCAGTTCCCCGGTATGGGAAAGGAACATTACGACAACAATGCTTTTGCCAGGAAATTATTTGAACAGGCAAATGAAATGCTCGGGTTCCGTATTTCTGATGTGATGTTTTCGGGCAGTGAGGAAGATCTGAAAAAAACCAATGTAACGCAGCCTGCGGTATTCCTGCATTCTGTAATCGCTTTTAAATCTGTAGACGGTGCAAAACCGGATATGGTAGCCGGCCACTCGCTGGGTGAGTTTTCAGCACTGGTAGCCAATGGGGTACTGAGTTTTGAAGATGCTCTGAAGCTGGTAAGCATTCGTGCGGGTGCCATGCAGAAAGCCTGTGAGGTAACACCTTCTACTATGGCGGCTATCCTGGCCCTTGCTGATGAAAAAGTAGAAGAAATATGCCAGGCAGTACAGGCCGAAACCGGTGAAGTAGTGGTACCTGCCAATTACAATTGCCCTGGGCAGTTGGTAATAAGCGGTACTGTAAAAGGAATAGAAATAGCCTGTGAAAGAATGAAAGCTGCCGGTGCCAAAAGAGCATTGGTATTGCCTGTTGGTGGCGCATTCCACTCCCCGCTGATGGCCCCTGCAAAAGAAGAGCTCAAAGCAGCTATTGAATCAACTACTTTCTATGCGCCTACCTGCCCTGTTTACCAGAACGTAGTGGCAAAGGCAGTAATTGATAGAGAGGAGATTAAGAAAAACCTGATAGACCAGTTAACGGGTGCTGTCCGCTGGACACAGAGCGTAGAAGCAATGATTGCAGACGGCGCTACCAGGTTTACAGAAGCTGGTCCCGGTAAAGTATTACAGGGCCTGGTGCTCAAGATCAACAAAACAGTAGCTACTGATGGCGTAAGCTAAAGAGTTGAGTACTACGGTTCAGATATGATTATCAACAGTTCAGTATCCCCCGTAACCCGGGGGATTTTTTTATGCCCTTATTTAGAGCAAACCATTGCAACGAAATGCAGTACAGGCTTGTCAACCAAGAAAATACGAACCATGAAGAGTATTTACCTTATTATAGCTTTTGCCGGGTTAGTAGCCTGCTCAAAGAACGGGGATAAAACCAGTACTTTTCCAACAGAAGGGGTATGGGTGGAAAGTACTTTACACGAAGATACCATCAACCTGGATCTGGATCAGTCTGTATGGAGCTGGACTGCAGAAGAAAGGGTCTTTGATTTCAGATCAAAACCATTTATGGATCCGGCTATTAATCCCACTTTTCCGCTCAATTTATCAGTCTATTATAAATACAAAATAAAAGACGATTCATTACAGGTAGTAAGTTTTGTCAGCTCCTCAGGTCTCTATCGTTCCTATGCTTTCAAATACGAAGATGCCACGCATTTTACTATAGAGCGTTTTTATCTACGCAATGCATTGCCACAAACCATCCGGTTTGTTCGTACACGTTAGCGGTTAGATTGATCCCCAACGATTTATTGTATCTATCGTCTGATTTTATACAAATTCAGAATGTATTAGCAGAGCTGTCTTTATCTGCAGGCAGATCTTGCAACGAAATGCGGGCTGCTCTTGTCATGCAGGAAAATACGAACCATGAAGAGTATTTACCTTATCATAGCTCTTGCCGGATTAGCAGCCTGCTCAAAAAGCAGCGATAAAGACAAAAACAGCACTTTTCCACAGGAAGGCGTATGGGTAGAGACCAGTTTACAACACGACACTATTAACTTTGATATAAACCGGGCTATATGGAGCTGGCCGGCATCGGAATCGGAAAGCATATTTGATTTCAGATCAAGATCATTCGTGGACCCTGCTATTAACCCCGATTATCCCTTCAATTTATCTTCTTACTACAGGTACAAAATAACGGTTGATTCAATACAGATCTTAAGCGTATACAGCTCTTCCAGTGTTTTCCGTTCGTATGCGGTAAAGTATGAGGATGCCACGCATTTTACGATAGGCCGGTTTTATGCACGCAATGCATTACCGCTAACTGTCCGGTTTACCCGCATCCGTTAAAGACTTCCGTTAATCGATGGAACAATTGATCCAGCCTGCATCAAAGCGGGCTTTATACTTTTTATAGAAGTTAATAGCTGGCTCATTCCAGTCAAGCACCTGCCATACCATACCGCTGAAATTCTTAGCTTTTACTTCTTCAAACAATTGGTCAAACAATAACTTACCTAATCCCTTACCTCTCATCTCTTCCGTAACGATCAGGTCTTCCAGGTAAAGCCTTTGTCCTTTCCAGGTACTATAACGGATATAATACAAGGCAAATCCTTCTACTTTACCATCAACAGTTGCCACAAAAGCCCACCATACAGGATTAGGGCCAAAACCACTTTCTGTAAAATGTTCAAGATTAGTAGTAATCTCTTCTGGTGCTTTTTCATAAACGGCCAGTTCATGGATCAGTTCCATCAATCGTGCACAATCTTCCTTTACAGCTCTTCGTATTTGTATGTTCATCGTATTAGTGAATAGTCAATGGTCAATAGTGAATGATTCGGCAATCGTGAATCGGCAGATGGCAATCGTGAGTCGTGAATCGTCAGTTGTGAGTGGCCGAAGCAGGTGAATAGTCGGTAGTGAATGGCTGTTCCTTGTCAAGGTATCAACTTTTCAACTTGTAAACTGTATTTCCTTGTGCCTTCGGCTTTTCCTTCGGAATTTGATATTCAACATTCTGCATTCGATATTTTTCTTCCGTACTTCTAACTTCACCTTTCGTACTTATTTAAGCGCCTGCTCCAGGTCTCTCAGGATATCCTGTACATTCTCCATCCCGGTACTCATACGGATCAGGCCATCAGTAATGCCATACTGCTCACGTTTTTCTTTGGGCACGCTGTAATGCGTCATAGATGCCGGGTGACACAAAAGTGTATCGCAGGTACCCAGTGAAACAGTGCGGGTACACATTTGTAATTTGTTCATCATGCTTACACCGGCTTCCAGGCCACCTTTCAGTTCAAAACTCATCATTGCTCCGGGATGACGCATTTGTTTCATAGCTACTGCATAATCAGGATGTGAAGGCAAACCGGTATAGTTCACCCTTGCTACGGCAGGGTGGGCCTCCAGGAAACCAGCCACTTCCATGGCGTTGTGACAATGGCGGTCCATACGCACTTCCAGTGTTTTCAAGCCATTGATCAGCAGGAATGCATCAAAGGGGTTACTGTTGCCGCCCAGTAAACGGAATGTTTTACGGGCCTGTGTTTGCATAAACTCCACATCGCGGCCAATGAATACGCCACCGATGGCAGTGCCATGTCCATTCAGGAACTTGGTAGTAGAATGAATGATGAAATCCACACCGTAGCGGAAAGGCTGTTGCAGGTAAGGGGTGGCAAAGGTATTGTCGCAGGCCACCAGTTTGCCGTATTGCTTGGCAAGGTTGGTAAGTGCCTCAATATCTACACATTGCAGGGTTGGGTTAGCTGGCGTTTCGATGTACACCATCTTAATAGCAGGATCATTTTTCAAGGCAGCTTCAGCCTTGTTCAGATCGCGGAGGTCTTCAATAATATAATCAATGCCCAGGTCGGGTAATAGCTTGTCGAGTAATTCCTGCGAACCACCGTACAGGGAGTAGTGAGATAAAACCTTATCGCCTTTTTTCAGGGCAGAAAGGAACATGGCGCTGATGGCGGCCATGCCTGAAGCCTGCAGGTAACCTGTGGCTTGCAATGGATTGCCGGATGCATCCTTTAAGCCAAAAACTTCCATTGCGGCAATCTTATTCATCGCTTCGTCGGTGGTGGGATTACTCCAGCGTGAATAAATATAGCCCTCTTCCTTACCGCTGAAGCGGTGCATGCCCTGCTCAGCGTTATCATACACAAAAGTAGAAGAGGCATACACGGGTACTAAATGTGCATAACGAGGGTCCTGTGCGTGCCCGGCATGGATAGCAAGTGAGCTAAAGCCGGTCAGGGGAAATTGGTTATCTGCCATAAATGAGGTACAGTTTATCAGTGAGTATCAAAAATACTTCATTTACAGGTTTTTGCCCTTGTTACAGGGAAGGGTATTATATAAGTGGTAATAATGCTGTAATCCCCCAATATATGCCTGTTACCCGGGGGTATGGGTTGTATGGTACAACCGGGCAGTTCTTTTTTGAATTTAATAAACATGCGATTCGCATGGTAGTATACATGATGTTTTAAAATATTTTACTAACGCTAACGTATATCAATAAATATTTTTAAATTCGGAATCGTTATCAGTGAACGTTTTTTAGCAACTCCCAACAAGTGTCCTTTTATTGATTGAATGATGGCTGCTTCTCCGGCGGCATCGTGAGATAACTATACGCTTATTCAGTTTTAATCTATAAAGTTTTATTGCTTTTTTAAAAAGCATACTTAATGCTATGAAAAAAAATATGATGCAATTCGGGAAATCCCTTTCCCGCAATGAAATGAAAAACATTTCAGGAGGTCTTGTCAAAGTTTACAGGTGGGCATGTTACGAAGGGGGAAATACTACGCTGGCATTCTACAATTGCCGCACAGACGATCCTACACCTTACTGCGGTTATGATTTCTGCAATGTGGTAGGTACCTGTACTACAGCAACCAATTGTTCATAAAAAAAGAAACCCTCATTAAATGAAAAAACAAATGCACCAGTTCGGGAAATCGCTTTCACGCGAACAACTGAAAGGTATTATTGGCGGTCAGCCTCCCAAAACTTTGTGGAGATGCCTGATAGAGCCTGGTTATTATGACAACGTATGTCGTACCAGTCAGCCGCAGGTTCCCTGTAACTATTCAGAACCATGCACAGAGATTGGAACCTGTACATCACGTTATGATGTTTGTATCAGTTAACACATTTTAAATTCCGATGCAATGAAGAAAATTCAACAACTGGGTCAAAAACTGACCCGTAACGAAATGAAGCAGCTTTCAGGTGGAGCTGCTGCAATCGTCTATTACCGCTGGGCTTGTACAGAAGAAGGCGGCAATTATTACCTGTATGTATGCAGGGCCAATAATCCTGCAGCTAATTGTGGCTATACCAGTTGTACCAATGTAGGCACCTGCACAGCTTCTTCCTATTGTCCATAAAGCAGGTATCGGCATTGTAAAAATCTTATTGAAGACAAGTTTATTCACCACTAAATAAAACTGACATGAAAAAGATCGTACAAATGGGAAAGCAGCTTTCCCGTACAGAGATGAAAAACATCTCGGGAGGTACACCACTTTCAGCAACATCATGGTTTTGCCCTGATCCGGGAGCTACAGTATGCTTTACATCCCAACCGCAAACAACCTGTGGTTATGCTGAACCTTGTGTAGCAGTAGGCACTTGTACTAAGTTTATAAATGTTTGTATCATATAGTGTACAATCATTTCCATTGCCCATCTTTTAAATAACGGTACATGAGAAAAATTCAGCGATCAGGTACACTGCTTACGCGTACCGAAATGAAGGCAATCAATGGTGGAACGCCACCCCAGATATTATGGAAGTGTTTGATAGATGGTTACTGGTATGCAGAAGTATGCCGTTCAGAACAGCCACAGATACCTTGTATGTATGATGCTCCATGCGAAGCATTAGGCCCTTGTGAAGCTTCTTTAGAAACATGTATTAATTAGTTACAGAACTATTTACAATGTATTTGGTATGATATCTTTTTTTTAATTAAAACACATGAAGAAACTGCAGCAACTGGGTAAATCGCTTTCCCGTACAGAGCAAAAAGGCATAGCCGGGGCCGGTATTCAAAGATACTTATGGTCCTGCCTGATACCAGATTTTGGTTATAGCAATGTATGCTATTCTGTACAGCCACAAGGTCCATGCAGTTATTCGGAGCCTTGCACATCTCTTGGCGTTTTATGTTTTGAATCACAGGACTACTGTGTGTACGTATAGTAAGTACCGGTGCTTTTATTGCCCGTTCAATAGTATCACATGAGAAAAGTTACCTTGTGAGATGGGCATAGTTAACATTATAAAAATACCCCTGCAATATTGCAGGGGTATTTTTATAATATGCAGAAGCAAATGTCTGTTGTAGAAATTTTGAGGGATTATTTTTTCCCGTCATAAGCCCATTTCACCAGGGATGCGCCCCAGGTAAAACCGCCACCGAAAGCAGCCAGCAACAAAGTATCATCTTTTTTCAGCTTGCTTTCCCAATCCCACAGGCAAAGGGGAATAGTAGCGCCTGTGGTATTACCGTATTTGGTAATATTCACCATTACTTTATCTGAGGATAAGCCAACACGCTCAGCAGTAGCGTCAATAATGCGCTTATTTGCCTGGTGAGGTACCAGCCATGCAATATCGTTTCCGGTTAGGTTATTTCTCTCTAGCAGCTCAGCACTTACATCAGCCATACCTTTTACGGCATTTTTGAAAACAGCCTGGCCTTCCTGGTAAGCATAGTGCTCGCGGTTGTTTACTGTTTCCAGTGAAGCAGGGCGTAAAGAGCCACCAGCTTTCATGTGCAGGTATTGCCCACCGGCACCATCGCTTTTCAGTTTGCTGTCCAGTACGCCATAACCGTTGGTATCAGGTTCCAGCAGTACGGCACCGGCGCCATCGCCAAAAATGATGCAGGTAGTTCTGTCTGTATAGTCAATGATAGAGCTCATTTTATCGGCGCCTACTACTACCACTTTTTTGTAACGGCCGCTTTCAATCAAAGCAGCTCCGGTAGTGAGGGAATAGAGGAAGCCGGAGCAAGCCGCCAACAGGTCAAATCCCCAGGCATTCTTAGCGCCCAGTTTGTGGCAGGCCAGGTTAGCAGTAGAAGGAAACATCATGTCGGGGGTAACGGTACCTACGATCAGTGCATCAATTTCCATAGGGTCGATGCCTCTTTTTTCACAGAGCTGGCGTACAGCGGGTACTACCATGTCGGAAGTGGCTCTGCCGTCACCACGCAGGATCCTTCTTTCTTCAATACCGGTGCGGGTGCGGATCCATTCGTCAGTGGTGTCAACTATCTTCTCCAGGTCTAAATTGGTCAGCCTGTCTTCGGGAACGTAGCCGCCCACGGCAGTGATGGCGGCAGTAATTTTTTGACTCATGCTTGGTGAAAGCGGTTTAGCTGTTGAAATTGAATTGGTAGCAAAATTAAGGGGGTAAATGTACAGAAAAGTCAGGAAGTCGGGAACTTCAGAAGAAAGTAACCCTTGTATGTCAATTTACTAGCGGAAGTCCGGAAGAGTGTTGAGACGCTGAAATGTTGATAAGTTAACAAGGGATCTGGAATTGGAAGAAAGCACTCACAACTGACCACTCAATGTCGTTTAGTTAAGCGTTTTACTTCCGGCGGGTGGGGACACCCGCCGGGGGACGTGCCCGTGGCTGGTGTCTTCACCCGCCACTAACTAAACGACATTGACTGACCACTCACGATTCACATCTCACGATCCTGCAACCTGTATCCGGCAATTTGTCTCACGTTTAGCATTTCACATTTCATAACAATGAACCTTTAGCAATAAACGCTGGCATTCAATTATTTTCCTCTATTTTCGCGACATGATTGCTTTTGTACGGGGCCAGTTTGTTTATAAAACACCAGCCATTGTTCATGTAGAAGCAGGGGGAGTAGGGTACGAATTACTGATCAGTCTGAACACCTATTCACAAATTCAACACCTGGAACAGGGAATACTACACACACATCTTCATATTCGTGAAGATGCGCATGTATTATATGGATTTGCTGAATTGGCTGAAAAAGAACTGTTTCTGCAGTTGACCAGCGTATCAGGGGTAGGTGCAGCAACCGCCCGTATGATGTTGTCTTCGTTAAAGCCGGATGAGTTGGCAACTGCCATCGCTCAGGAAGATACAAGACAGCTTGAACGGATTAAAGGCATAGGCAAAAAATCGGCCGAGCGTATAGTGCTCGAATTAAAGGATAAAATGAAACGTTTCAGGCCAGCCGATAACAATAATATTCCTGCTCTGAAAAGCAATAGCCTGGAACAGGACGCGTTAAATGCTCTGATCGCACTGGGCATAGCCCGGAATGTAGCTGAAACATCAATTCAAAGGGTACTTAAAACCGAACCTGCACTTACTGCAGTGGAGGAAGTCATTAAGAAAGCTCTAAAAACACTCTAAGCCTATCGGAACGGATTTTTACCTAACTAATTCCTGAGAGAAAAGACTTGGTCCGGATATCTTATCAGATTGCCATTACTGTGGCTTTGTGCTTGGCTGCTTTTGTTGTGCCTGGAATTACAACTTCGGCGTACTGTGCGCCGTTTCAGGACACTTCTGCTCCCAAAGGAGTGGATACCCTCAAGTATCCCATTCACGACCGCCGTGGAGACAAATACAGTTTCCCAGGGCGTCGTTCGTTCGATCTTGCTGATCCCTCAAATATCAAAGATTCAATTGTTTACGATCCTAAAACAAGGCTGTACTACATCTACGAAAAAATAGGCAGCACCTGGTATCGCAAACCCGGTTACCTCACTTTCGATGAATTTCTTCAGTTACAGGCCAAAAAAGATGAAGATGATTATTTCAGAAAACGGTCTGATGTACTCAATTCGCTGAACCGGAAGCGCCTGCGCCCCAATCAGCCTTTAACTGATAACCTTTTCAACCGCATTTTCGGAAACGGAAAGATTGATATCCGCCCGCAGGGCGATGTAAATATCCTGGCTGGTTACCAGGGGCAGAATGTAAAGAACCCCGCACTGCCCGAAAGAGCCCGTCGTACCGGTGGTTTCGATTTTGACATGAATGCCAACCTGAACGTGATTGCCAACATCGGTGACAAAATGAAATTGCCGATCAGTTATAACACTCAGGCAAACATGGATTGGGAGAACCAGTTGAAGCTCGATTATACCGGTACCCAGGATGAGATCATTCGCAAAATTGAAGCTGGTAACGTTTCTTTCTCTTCCAAAGGAACCCTGATCCCCGGCGTACAGCAGTTATTTGGTATAAAAGCACAGTTACAGTTTGGTAAACTGGGCTTTACGGGTGTATTGGCCAACCAACGTTCACAACGTCAATCGATTGGCGTACAGGGCGGAGCTACCAACACCTATTTCGAATTTAAAGTAGACGATTACGATGAGAACCGCCACTTCCTGCTGGCGCAGTATTTCCGTAACAACTATAATAAGGCCATGTCGCAGTTGCCCAAGGTAAACTCGCAGGCACAGATCCTCCGTATTGAAGTATGGGTTACCAACCGTAATGGAACTACTACTGACACGCGTGATGTAGTAGGCCTGATGGACTTAGGTGAACCACAGCCATACAACCCGGCCATTACTGCCAATACCGCACAGCCATATCCATACAATGATGCCAACAGTCTTTATCGCAGTATTATCAATCAACCCGGCGGCCGTGTTTCCTCAGCAGTAACCACCATGCTTTCATCCATGGGGTTAAAGCCGGTACAGGACTTTGAAAAAACATTTGCCCGCAAACTTGCTGCTACCGATTATACATTCAACACACAGTTAGGTTTTATCTCGCTGAACCAGCCACTACAGTCAGATGAAGTGTTGGGTGTTGCTTACCAGTATAGTTATAACGGACGTATTTACCAGGTGGGTGAGTTTTCGCAGGATGTTCCGCCGGATACTACCGCCAATACAGCAGGTATTCAGAAAATATTATTCCTCAAATTGTTGAAAGCTACATCTCAGCGTACACAATTGCCTTTGTGGGACCTGATGATGAAAAATATTTATACGCTCAAGACCAAAAGCGGCAGTTATTTATCGAATATACAATCAGGCGATTTTAAGCTGAACGTATTATACGACGAGCCCAGCCTTGGACAAAAACGTTACCTGCCTGAAGGTGACAGAAAGGAGGTTCCGTTAATAACGGTCCTGAACCTCGATAGGCTGAATAGCAGGAACGACCCTGTACCGGATGGGGTATTCGACTACCTCGAAGGGTTTACCGTCGTCTCGCAACAGGCACGCATCATCTTCCCTTATCTTGAACCCTTTGGTAAGGATTTGGAGACGGCTGCATTTGCCAGTAGTACACCTGCTTTGCGGCAGAAGTATGTCTATTACCCACTGTACGATACCATTAAAGAAATTGCAAAAACATATGCCAACCTCGATCGGTACGTGATCAGTGGTTATGCAAAAGGAACTTCTACTTCCGAGATCAGTCTTGGCGCCTTCAACGTATCACAGGGCTCCGTGAGTGTAACAGCCGGTAGCCAGACCCTGGTAGAGAATGTGGACTACATGGTTGACTACTCACTGGGTACTGTAAGGATCCTGAACCAGGCTATCCTGAACTCAGGCGTTCCGGTTAGTGTAAATTATGAGGACAATGCCGCGTTCGGTATCCAGCAACGAAACTTCCTCGGGCTAAGGGCCGATTACACGTTCATGAATACGGCGAAGGAAGCATTGAATGTTGGTGTTACATTAGAGCGTTTGGGAGAGCGTCCTTTCTTTACCAAAACAGGTTACAATGATGATCCTATCAGGAATACGATGTATGGCGTAGATTTCAACTATCGTTCAGAAGTGCCACGTTTAACGCGCTGGCTTGATAAGTTGCCTTTCTATCATACTACAGAGATGAGTACCATCACTGCCTATGGTGAGGCCGCTTACCTGAAACCAGGCCATCCAAAACAGATCGGTTCCGGTAGCAATGGTTTGATCTTTATTGATGATTTTGAAGGTAGCCGTAGTTCTATTGACCTGCGCTTTCCGCTGGTAAGCTGGGGCTTATCGTCAACACCGGCCAACAATGGCCTATTCCCCGAAGCTAACCTGCAGGATTCGCTTGATTACGGTTTTAACAGGGCAAAACTTGCATGGTATAATATTGAGTCAGTACTGCAGGATAAAAAGAACGCCAACAACCCTGTAAGAAATTATGAAGATCTGACCGATCCCCGTGTACGTCCTGTACTGGTAACACAGATCTATCCGCAAAAAACACCAGACTACGGACAGGCGCAGCTGGTAACTTTTGATATGGCCTTCTATCCCAAACAAAGAGGTCCATACAACTTTGATGCTACTAATATTAATGCTTCCGGTGAATTACTGAACCCTCAGAAACGTTGGGGTGGTATTATGCGTGGTCTTGACCAGGTGGATTTTGAAACCGGTAACATTCAATATATCGAATTCTGGTTACAGGATCCTTTCCTCAAAATGCCCGGCAGCACAGGTGGCGATCTGTACTTCAATCTTGGTAATATTTCGGAAGATGTATTAAAAGACGGCAAACGTTTTTTTGAAAATGGTATCAGTGGTGCTGTTACTACTGCGTTGGAAGATTCTGCTACACGCTGGGGTAAAGTGCCTGCCAACTCTATACAGGTAACCAATGCCTTTAGTAATGACCCGGCAGACCGTCCTTTACAGGATGCCGGTTTTGATGGATTGGATAACGATGCAGAGCGTCGCAAATTCCAGCAATACCTCAACAGGCTGGCTGCCAATTTTGGTACCGGCTCTGCTATTTATCAGCAGGCATTGAATGACCCTGCTGCAGATGATTTCAAAAACTACCGTGATGCCGGATTCGATGCTTCTCAAACAGGTATTCTTGGCCGCTATAAATATGTAAACAATCCGCAGGGCAACTCACCCGTTGCTTCTTCCGGCGATCAATATGTAAATGCGTTTACATTATATCCCGACCAGGAAGAGTTTAATAAAGACAATACGATGAACGAACTGGAAGAGTATTTCCAGTACAGGGTTCAGCTGAGAGAAAATCAGTTTACCGTAGGTCAGAACTTCATTACCGACGTTCGCCCGGTGATACTTTCCAATGGTGCGCAGGAGAAATGGTACCTGTTCCGTATTCCTATTACAGACTATCAGCAGAAAGTAGGCGACATTCCTGACTTCAAATCCATTCGCTTTGTACGTATGTTCCTTACAGGGTTTGATGATTCGGTGATCCTGCGTTTTGCAAAACTGGAGTTGGTGCGCAACCAGTGGCGCCAGTTCAATTACCTGCTGGATACAACAGGTAACTATGTAACCATTCCTACCAACTCTATTACTACTGTAAACCAGTTGGCGGTGAACGTGGAAGAAAACAGTTCACGTACGCCTATTCCATATAAAACACCTCCAGGTGTAGTACGTCAGCAACAGCTGAGCAATAACAACGTAAACCTGTTGCTCAACGAGCAATCACTGAGCCTGCAGGTATGTAACCTTGCACGAAGGGATGTGCGTGGTGTGTTCAAAACAATGAACCTAGACCTGCGTCGTTACGGGCGTTTGCAGATGTATATGCACGCAGAAGCAAAAGTGTCAAGCGCTGATATTAAAGACAACGAACTATATGGTGTAATTCGCCTGGGTAATGATCTTATCAGTAACTTCTATGAGATAAGGATCCCACTCGCTATTACACCCTGGGGTACCAGCGATGATGCATTGATCTGGCCTGCACAAAACGAATTGAACCTGGGGCTTGATAGTCTTGTGGCATTGAAACAACACCGCAATAGTTCGGGTGCTACCAATATTTATTACAAAGAAACAGATGGCACCGGAAGAGAACTGGCGATCTTAGGTAATCCTAACCTGGGCGAAGTGCAGGTGTTCTTTATTGGTGTTGAGAACAGGAGTCGTGAAGAAGCCTGTACCGAAATATGGTTCAACGAACTTCGGTTAAGCGATATTAACCAGGACGGCTCATGGGCTGCGTTGGGCAGAGTAGATGTTAAACTGGCCAACCTGGGTACTTTAACCGTATCAGGTAGCGCACACAGCAGTGGATGGGGCACCATTGAACAACGTATCAATGAACGTTCTCTTGAAAACTTTACACAGTTTGATATGGCTACCAGTCTTGAATTGGGTAAATTATTACCCGCCAAGGCAGGGCTCTCTATTCCTTTCTATGCCAGCTATTCAAAAAGTGTAAGTACTCCGGAATACGATCCTTACGATCTTGATATTAAACTGAAAAATAAGATCAATGCTGCACCGGCCAGTCAGCGCGATTCAATACGCGATGCTGCTGTAGATGTGCGAACGATCAAAACGATCAACTTTACCAATGTAAGAAGGAATAATATCAGTGGTAAAAAACAGAAGCCGTGGAGTCTTGAAAATATCGATCTCAGTTATTCCTATTATAAGGAAGAGCAACATAGCCCGCTGATTGAAAGCAACGAGATAACGCGTCATAAAGCAGGGCTGGGATATAATTATACCAGTACGCCCAAATTCTGGGAACCTGGTAAAAAACTTATCAAGTCCAAGTCTAAATGGGTAACATTCCTTAAAGACTTCTCATTAAACCCGGTACCGTCTGTGCTTGGCTTCAGGGCAGATGTGAATCGCCAGTTTGGTGCATACCGTGCGCGTAACGTAGGTGGGCCAAAAGGCATTCTACCCGAAACCTATGACAAATACTTTACGTTCGATCGTACATACACCCTGCGTTGGGATCTTACACGTTCGCTGAACGTTGATTTCTCTGCAGTAAATAAAGCATGGATTGATGAAGACTCCGGTCGTCTTGATAAGGCTGAGCGTCGCAGTATGTGGGATCGTTTCTGGAAAGGTGGTCGTACCATTTCTTACCAGCAGAATGCCAGCGTAACCTATACATTGCCTACTGCTAAGTTTCCTTTCCTTGACTGGACTACGGCACGTGTAGGCTATGGCTCTTCATTCAATTATGTAGCAGCTTCATTGTTATCAAGAAATCTTGGTAACACCATCGCAAATACACAACAGAAAACAGCGACATTAACACTTGACTTTTCAAGACTGTACAGCAAGTCACGATGGTTGCGGGCATTGGATGAAGATGCAGGTCCTGCACCTCCGGGCTCTACTATTATTAAGAACAAGCGTGATACTTCCCGTGCTAAGCGCAATCCCAATGAGCCGTTGCAATTAAGTGGCGGTATGAAGATACTTGGCCGCCTGTTAACTTCTGTTAAACGTATTGGTATTGATTATACGGAAAATGCTACAGCGAATATCTATGGTTATACCGATAGTACACGTGCACTGGGTATGAACTTCAAGAGCGGTGCACCGGGACTTGGTTTTATCTTTGGTATGCAGCCTGATACGAACTTCATCAACAACATGGCGAAGAAGGGATGGCTTACACCGGATTCAAACTTCAACTTCCAGAACTCACAGAGCTATACACAAACGCTTAAAATTACAGCACAGGTATCACCCATACGTGATCTGTTGATTGATCTGAACCTGGAAAAAACATTCGGTAAATCATACAGCGAATTATATAAAGACACTACAGGTACGGGTGCAAGTTTCGCCCGCCTCAATCCTTACACTGCCGGTAGCTTCAGTGTTACTTATATTTCGTTCCAGACATTGTTCAGCAAGATCAATGCAAATGAAGTATCCGAGGCATTTAAGAAATTCCAGAGCAATCGTATTGTCTTATCTCAGCGCCTGGCTGAATCAAACCCTTACTGGCAGGCATTACCAGCCAACCAGAAGTTCCTGGCAGATGGATACTATACCGGTTATAGCCGTTATGCGCAAGATGTATTGTTGCCAGCCTTCATTGCAGCTTATACCGGTAAAGATCCGGACAAAGTTCCGTTGATGAAACAGAGCAATCCCAACATCCGTTCTAATCCATTCAGTGGAATTTTACCAAGACCTAACTGGCGTATAACTTATACCGGCTTAACACGCATTAACGCGTTACAGAAAGTATTCACCAACTTCACGCTTACGCATGGTTATACCAGTACGCTAAGCATGAACAGTTTTAACTCAAACCTGCTATTCCAGGATCCGTTGAGAGTTACTTATCCTGGCTTCCTCGATACTTTGACAGGAAACTTTGTGCCCTACTTTATGGTGCCCAACATTACCATCAACGAAGGCTTTGTACCGTTCCTGGATGCAGACATGCAGTTCACCAACCAGGTGACAGCACACTTTGCATTTGAAAAATCACGCATCCTTAGTTTAAGTTTAATAGACTATCAGTTGAGTGAAAGTAGAACAACCAAGTTTACATTCGGTGCAGGTCTGCGTAAACGCGGTGCTTTATCCTTCCTGAAATGGAAAGGGAAACCATTGAGTAATGACGCCAACTTTAAACTGGATATCAGTTTCCAAGATGATATTATTGCCAATAGCCGCCTGGACCAGGATCAGTCCTTACCAACCAGTGGGCAAAAGGTGGTCATCATTACACCGTCTATCGACTATGTGATCAGTAATCGTGTAAGTATTAAACTATTCTTTGATCAACGCAGAACTACACCTAAGATCTCTGCATCACCACCTACTGTTACTACAAGGGCCAATATACAGATCCGTATTTCACTGGCTCAATAGTGGTTATATAATATAAACATTAATCCGCATATCTGTTTATAATCCATATCTTCGCGTCACTACGTTAAGGCGCTGGTATAATTTTTTTGTAGCATACTTCTTCAATCATCTAACCTAAAAGTATTGTTTATGAAAAAAGTACTTGTGTTCTGTGCAATGACAGTGATCTGTGTTAGCGGTTTCTCCCAGGGATTTCAGTTAGGCGTAAAAGCCGGGGTTAACATCAGTAACTATACTGGCGGCAATTTCGAAGATATTTCCAAAAAAGCTTATGTGGGTTTTCATGCAGGTGCCTTTATGGCTTTCCTGCTCGGTAATCATTTTGCCATACAACCAGAAGTATTATTCTCCTCTCAGGGTGCAAAATTTGAAAATGCTGGTGATAAAGAGAATATCAAGGTCTCTTATATCAATGTGCCTGTAATGGCTAAATACCGTTTTACCGGTGGCTTCTATATTGAAGCAGGACCACAGGTAGGTTTTAAAGTAGATGAAAGTACCGGTAATACAAGTATCAGCACTTTTGCAAAAGATCTTGATCTTTCTCTTGCTGCAGGTATCGGTTATCACAGCCCCATAGGTTTAGGCATCGGCGCACGTTACACTGCCGGTCTTACAAAAGTGGGCGACTTTGATGCTTCAGTTATTGATCCCGATTTCAAGAACAGTGTAATACAGGTAAGCCTGTTCTATACTTTGTTCAACAATAAGAAATAACAACAAAACGCAGGAAGTTCCATAAAACAAAAGGTCGCATCTTTACAGGGCGACCTTTTTGCTGTTACTGAAGTGGCGCAGGAGTCAACTATTATTTACCGCCATTACTGGGGTTGGTTTGTTCTCCTCCGTTATTGGCTACTTTTTTAAACAACATTACATAGCCACATAATTTCTTTTTATTCTTATTTACCTGTACCGGCTTTATCATATGGTATTCGGTAAACTGAGCTACATAAGGATAACTGATGATGTTGCCATCTATATCTCCCCACTGGTTCTTTTTATATACTACCTGTTTCTCATTATAATCATACATCCTTACCTCGTACAGCTTTGATGTGGGGTCGCCTATAAAAACGAACTGGTACCATGTACCCTGTGACATAGGAACTACAATAGGCATCTCATACTCACTTTCCATTGCCATGGATGCCTCACGCAATACTATATAACCCCTGGCACCGAAAAATTGTTTCAGGCTGTCTATCGAATGCTGATAGGCTGAGATATCACAGCTTTGTTGGCGGATAACATCATTCTGCGCACGTAGATGGGTGCATAGTACGAACAACAATGTGGTGAGTAATGCCCTGCACAGGAATTTAGACATAACATGGGTTTTTAAAGGATAGCGGATTGATAGTCCCTTAAAGTATTACAAACAATTGAAAACGACCAAACCCCGTGCCGGTTTTTGCCTGTTTAAGGCCACGGGAAGCCATTTTACACCTTGTTGCCTGCAGAAGTAGTGGAAATGCAAAAGATTAGCCACCTCTGCACACCTTAAAAGGATACTGAGTTCTTTAAACGTAAAAAGCCCGGGTTAATTACCCGGGATGTCTAAAAACATTTGCCTTGTAGGGGTTTATGCCTTGGGTTCTTTATAAAAATAGATGGAATTAGCCTGGGCGGTACAGGTTATCACCAGGTCGTTAATACATACATGTGGAGGAAGGGTAGTAGTATAATAAGCAACCTCAGCTACATCCTCAGCTTTGAGGGGCTCAAATCCTTCGTAAATTTTATCGGCAGCCTGCTGATCACCTTTAAACCGTACTACAGAAAACTCAGTTTCTGCAGCTCCCGGGTGAATGCCGGTTACTTTTATTTTGTGGCGGAGCAGGTCAATGCGCATGGCCTGTGTAAGGGCATTTACGGCATATTTGGTACCGCAATAACCATTTCCTTTTTCGTATACTTCTTTACCGGCTACTGACCCCAGATTAATGATATGCCCCTGCTTACGTGCTGCCATAAAGGGTACTATGGCTTTGGTTACATACAGCAGGCCCTTCACGTTGGTGTCTATCATTGTGTCCCAGTCTTCCAGGGATGCCTCGTCAAAATAATCCCTGCCAAGTGCCAGACCGGCATTATTGATCAAGACATCTATATTCTTCCAGGAGCTTGGAATAGAGGCAATAGCATCTGTTACGGCTTGTTTATCCTGCACGTCAAATGTCAGGGTCAGTACTTCTATATTATGGGCAGATTCAAGTTCCTGTTGTAATGCCAGCAGGCGTTCGGTTCGGCGGCCTGTAATAATGACATTATAATTATTGGCTGCAAATTTTTGTGCGAAAGCCTTTCCAAAGCCAGAAGTAGCTCCTGTGATCAATACCGTTTTGCGCATAACAGATCCTCTTTTTTGAGGACACAAAAGTAAGATAGTTTCGGGTTATGAGAACGTGAAGCGTGAATCGGCAATCGTGAGACGTGAATCGTCAGTTGTGAGTGGTTGAAGCAAGTGAATAGTCAATGGTCAATAGTGAATGATTCGGCAATCGTGAATCGTGAGTAGTCAGTTGTGAGTGCTTTTTTCCAATTCCAGATTCCTTGTTAACTTATCAACATTTCAACGTGTCAACACTCTTCCGGACTGCATTTGCGTTAGGCGTTCCGCGTTGAGCCTTCAGCATTCCGCGTTCAGCTAATCCGTAAGTCTGCTCTTCATTTTCAAATCTTCAAATTCTCAAATCAGCATAAACCCATCATCGGATCAGAACCGCCGTACCCCTTCGCTCAATCACTTTTCCGGTATAATCCACAGCACGGGCAGACCATACATAACCAGCAGAAGCCTGCAGTTTGCCGCCCAGCGTACCATCCCATCCTTTGCTCACCTGGTTGGTTTCAAATACCAGTTGGCCCCAGCGGTTAAACACTCTGAAGTATTCAAGTTTTGAAATGCCTACAGGTATCGGGCGCAGTACATTGTTTTGCGAACCACCCGGTTTAAATGCATTGGGCACAAAAATGTCAGGGTTGGTTTTAAATACTTTAATGTTGATGGTGTCGTATGCAAAACAACCTTCGGCAGTATAAGCCTTCATTACATAAGTAAAGTTGTCGTTCAGCAGTGCAATGGGGTCTTTAATGTCGTTACGATTAAGATAGAGTGGTGGCTGCCAGTCAAACAGATTGGCACCTGTACCATTCAGTTGCAATGGTTGGTTAATTACTACGGATGTATCATTACCGGCAAACGCTGTGATCTTAGGATATACAGTGATCACTACCGTATCAATACCTGGCTTGGGACAGCCAAGATTATCGTATGCTTTCAGTATGTATGAGATAGTAGTACGGGTAAATGACGAGGTAATGAGACTATTAGGATTGCTGAGCGTAGATGTAGGCGACCAGGTAAAGGACGAACCTACAATAGTGGCATGCAATCTTGCTGTATCACCATAGCAAACCGCGGTGTCTGGTCCTGCGTTTACGGCAGGGTAGGGAACTGTAAAGATGGTTACATCATCAGTTGCTTTACACTTACCAATACTGGCTGTTACTGTATAAGTAGTAGTTCCTGTTGGTGATGCTTTGGGTGATTTAACAGACGCATCATTCAGTGTTACAATGGGGGTCCAGGCAAAATACAAACCGTTACCCGATGGTCGTAACTGTACCGTATCGGTAAGACAGATCGTACTGTCGGGCCCTGCGCTGAGTGTTACAAAATCTATTACCCGCACCGTGACTGTATCCTGGTTTACACAACCATTTTCATTGAGTGTTACAACATAATCAGTTGTTGTTTTAGGATATACCTGCGGATCGGCTGTATTGGCATTAAGTATATTGTAATTCGGTAGCCATGAAAAAACACCATTGCCTTGTGCATGCAGTGTTAGTGTATCGATGCTGCAGATGAGGGTATCGCTGAATGGGAGGGTAATTGGCGGTTTATCAGTAACAATTGCAGTGGCTGTTACAGTATCAATACAGCCCTTGTTGCTTTCCACTATTAGTTGCACCGTTTTGTTACCTACAGTACTGTATTTCCATGAGGGAGCGGCTATATGCGATGTGTCTGCAAGGGTAGTTTCATCACCGAAGGTCCAGCTCCATTTGCTGGCAACGCCATATTTCGCTTTTGTTGTATCCACAAACTGTATGGGCAGTAGCATACAAGTGCCCTGTATCACAAAACCCGGATAAAAGCCCGGGAATACTTTTGCCAGCGTAGTGGTAGAATCAATACATTGCCCGGCAAGTATTACAGTCAGTTTTACAGTATATACACCTGTATCAGCATATTGGTGTTGCACACGGCCTTCGCTGTCCATAGATGTATCAGACTTGGTATTATCTCCATAGTTCCAGATATACATAGAACCGGAAGGGTTTACCTGCTCGTTCTTAAATGTCACCAGGAAATCATCGCAGTAGTCATAGCTGGGATTCAGCTGCGCTTTCAGCGGAATACAATCCGATACACCAATATGAATGTCTTTGCGATGTACATTGATCAATACCTGGTTGCGGTATTCATAGATACATACGGTTACAACATATTGCCCGATCGTATTGGGTGCTACACCTGATAATAAGCCCGTTTGAGAATTAATAGAGACCTTAATTCCCAATGGTTGTGTTCCGGCATAACTGCCGGTATAGGGTAGCTCTGCATAAGGAGGTGGAGCAGCAGGATCGGGAGTAGAACAGGTATAGCATTTTCCATTGGCCTGGCCGCCTCCATTGTACGCAGCACAAAGATGATATACCAGTGAATCCTTTTTATCGGGGTCATTACCGGAAAAATCAAAAGTAAAAGGAGCGCTTACGCAAACAGCTACTGCATCATTACCTGTAATTTCAGGACTTGAGTTGTGCTCAGGTAAAGGCAATACATCTGTTCCGGGGATCTCGCAGCTATATGTGGCGCCATAGGTATCGCTGGGGGCAGTAAGGTTATTGATGCCTGCAATACGACAGCAGCGTTGAAAAGCAATTGTGTACCCTTTGGCATCATCAGGTAATTCTACAGAGATAGAGTAGTAACGCAATCTGTAACAAACATCACTGGGAGGGTTGCTGATACAGGGATTGGAAGCAGGGTCGTAGCTGATATTTTTTTCTGAGGTTAAAGGCGCACTCAGGTTTTTATACAGCGCACCGGTGCTTTTACTATAAATAGAAAAAGGCTCACTGCCATCAAGCTGCGAAGGCTGGGCACCACAGCTTACATATAGTTTTAATGTAAGAGTATAGGCAGATGTTCCGGGGGTACTGCCGGGTCCGGTGTACAAATAAAACATTTCGCCACCCCTGATGTGCATGGCATGGAGCGAAAAACAGCAGCATAAAAGAAAACCGATAATGGAAAGGTACTTTTTCATGTAATTATTATCTGAAATTCCATTACGAACATTATCCATCAGCACAGCTTCAATTCCGGGGTGAGGGGCAACCGGGAAATGAATGTACGACAATCATTGTATATGCATCAGGATGTATGACTGTGGTATATTGAAATACGTCAAAAAAACTTTATTGGTTGGATAAGAATGCGATAAGTATAGCAGAAAATTAAAAAAAGATTAAGATCAGGTGATTGAAATCTGCCTGAAAATCAGTGTGTGAGTAATACTTTATTCCGTTACAAGATGGCAGAAATTATGGAGTAGCTGGTTGGCCGTACCGGTTTCTTCCATCATACCCATATGCCCTGAATTTTTCAAGATCTCTACCTGCGAAATATGAGGAAGATAACATTGCTGAAGTCCCTGCTGAATTGGGACTGCGGTATCTGATGCGCCCATTACAAACAGGATAGGCCGGGGAAAAGATGTGAGTACTGCCACGCGATCAGGGCGTTCTATCATTGCTTCATAATAAGCTACCAGTGCATCCGGTAAAAAGTTCCTGTACTGGTCTATCATGTTGCTGATAGCAGCCGGATGTTCCTGTTTAAATTCATTACTGAACAGGTTGGGAATAGACTGCTCCATGAATTTATCACTTCCATGCTGGCGTATAAATGTAATACTGCGGCGGCGGTTTACTTTCTTTTCTTCACTGTCTGCATAAGCGGTTGAATGGAACAGTCCGAAGGCTTCCAGCATTTCAGGATACTTTTCAGCAAATGCCAGTGTTACATATCCACCCATACTGTGACCGATCATCACACAACTGGTTATTTCCAGTTCATCCAGTAATAGCTTTAGTGTTTCTGCCATGCATTCCATACTTACATCACTGGCCAGTGCAGATTGGCCGCTGCCCGGCAGGTCGGGAATGATCAGTTGAAAATCTTTTCCCAGGAACTGAGCCTGTTCATGCCATACTGTACCATCTTCTCCAAATCCATGTACCAGTATTACTGTGCGGCCCTGGCCGGTAATGCGGTAAAACAGTGGCTGCTCATTAATGGATAATGTGTTCTCCCGGATCCTCATGGTAACGTCAGGTTAAGTGCTCAAAATGTACGGACTTAGTTTTTAGCTTTCAGCAACTGTATTCTGCGGCCGCTTCTTATGGCGATAATACCCAGTATCGGCAGCACAGTAGTATTCAGTTGCTGGGGTAAAAATAACCAGCAAACAGCCAGCAGCAACGCAATGATCAATGTTACGATGAAATATTGCTGTAGCCATTTCTTTTGCTTATGCAATATGAATGCCACGGGTAAATGTGTAGGCAATGCCCAGAGTAAGTTATAGTTATTACTGCATACAATATGATCTGTGCCAAACCACATAAAAAGAAGCAAAACACCCAATAAACCCAGCAGCATGAAAAAAACAACATCAAAGATGCGCATTGCTCTTGCAATTCGCCTGTTTTTGTTGAAAGATAACAGGCCAATCAGCACAAATAATGCAGTAAATAATAGCTCAGGGCGAAACCACGTGGTAGCTGGCTCAATAGGGGCTGCAGATAAGATGGTTTGTTTACTTTTTACAAGTGGGTGCCCACTGGTATAAGCATTGTCAAATCCCTTCATCAGGATCTCGGGTAAAAACATAGCCTGTTCATTGGTCACTTTTTTGTCCAGTTTGCTACCCAGTAAAATGTCAATGCCAAGTTTACTCCAGTGCTGGCCGCCTGCATTCAGATAGGTATAAAGCAGGTTACGGAAAGTTGGAACCTCTTCCGGCAAAATGTTTTTGAACAACACCCTGTTGGAGGTATGCTTTGAAATAATATCACGCAGGCGGGTGGTACAGTTATCAAACAGGAAATCATATTTGTAATACCTGTTTTCCTTGCGCATATTGAGTCCGAGTGCAGATACCAGTGCTTGTTTCTCAGCGCAGGTAAGTTGAAGCTCCTGCTCTATGATGCCACGTTTTTCCCACTGGTAGGAGCCTACAAACTCATCGTATTTTTCAACGGACAAAAAATAATTGAGCTTGCCCCGCACAAACTTCATATAAAATTCATCATTGAACTCAAAGGTTCCATAATTATAAATAACATCGGAGCCGTAGTAATCATCCTTTACCCGCAAAGCGCTGTGGCCGAAAGTTGAATATAATTCCTCGCCGGGACTGCAGGTTAGCAGGCTGATCTTAATGCCGCAGGTATCTGCAGATTGTTGGGCGTGAAGTTGAATATTGGTAAAAAGAAGAAGAGTTAATAAAACCGGGGCCAGTTTCATCGGCTATAATTTGAGGCAATATAGTAAGGATTAAGGTACAAGCCGTAAGAAAAGCAAAAGGCACAAGCAGAAGCCCACTTGTGCCTTGTATCTTAAAATCTTGCGTCTTATCTACTATAGTTGGGAGACTCTTTCGTGATCTCGATATCGTGCGCGTGGCTTTCTTTCATACCTGCATTGGTAATGCGTACAAACTGGGCCTGCTGCAATGCTTTAATATCTTTTGCACCGCAATAACCCATACCTGAGCGCAGACCACCTACGTACTGGTACACTATTTCAGAAAGATGCCCTTTAAATGCAACACGACCTTCAATACCTTCCGGTACAAATTTCTTCACATCATCTTCTACATCCTGGAAATAGCGATCGCCGCTACCCTGGCTCATGGCACCGATAGAACCCATGCCGCGGTATTGCTTGAACTTTCTGCCTTCATAAATAATGGTTTCACCGGGGCTTTCTTCTGTTCCGGCAAATACGCTACCCATCATTACCAGGTTGGCGCCTGCTGCCAATGCTTTTACCATATCGCCCGTGTAACGGATACCACCATCTGCAATCAAAGGAATACCCTTTTTCTGCAGTACAGAAGCTGCTTCCATAATGGCTGTGATCTGTGGAACACCTGCACCGGCCACAATACGTGTAGTACAGATAGACCCCGGACCGATACCTACTTTCACAGCGTCGGCACCTGCATCGGCCAATGCTTTGGCTCCTGCGGCAGTTCCGATATTACCTGCTATTACCTGTAGTTTTTTGAAATTCTTTTTCACTGCTTTCAGTGCCTCAATTACCCCTTTGCTGTGTCCGTGTGCGCTGTCAAGACATACTATATCTACACCGATCTGTTGCAGTGCAGAGGCCCTGTCCAGCAGATCACGTGTAATGCCTAATGCAGCGCCTGTGAGCAAACGTCCGTAAGTGTCTTTTACTGCATTGGGATGGCTGTGCAATTGCAGCATATCACGGTAAGTGATCAATCCTACCAGTGTGCCGTCTTTTTTAATAACCGGCAGCTTTTCAATCTTATACTGGCGTAATATTTTCTCTGCTTTTTTCAGGTCAGTACCTTCAGGAGCAGTGATCAGGTTTTGGGAGGTCATTACCTCGCGTACCTTACGTTTTTCGTCTGATTCAAAACGTAGATCGCGGTTGGTAAGGATACCTACCAGTTTCTGCTTATTATCAACAATGGGAATACCACCAATTTTGTTCTCTTTCATCAGGCGTAATGCATCGCCTATGTTGGCATCTTCATGAAGCGTTACAGGGTCAAGAATAAGGCCGCTTTCACTTCTTTTTACCTTACGAACCTGCTCTACCTGTTTCTCGATGCTCATGTTTTTGTGCAGAATACCCAGTCCACCCTCACGTGCAAGGGCTATTGCCAGGTTGGCTTCGGTTACAGTATCCATTGCCGATGACAGCATTGGAACGTTCAGCACAATGTCTTTGGTAAGATGTGTACGAATGTCTACCTCACGCGGTAAAACCTGTGAATAAGCGGGAACCAATAAAACGTCGTCGAACGTTAAACCTTCACCAAAAAACTTATCAGACGTGGGAGATTTTTTTCGGGGAGAATTAATTCGTGTTGCCATGTGCAAAGATAGTGCGACAGGTAAATATGCTCCAAATGATTTTTATAAACCGTTGTATCGCTTGCCTGTATTGGGTTTCCGGTTATTTGAAAAAGATATTCAGATGGCAGGTCTTCAGCAGAAAACTGCATTTCGGCCCCGGGTCTAAGTCATTTTTTACTGTAAACGGGAAGGTGAAAGTTCATTTTTGTTACAACAGGCGCGAAACTTATACCCGATCCGTGTAAGGGCGGGCTATTTTACCATGATCAGAGCAGTTTATACAATTTACCGGGCAGGCTCTGAATAATGTTTTGCAGTTCCAGGTTCAGGATGGCTACCGCAGTTGCACTACTGTTGATGCCGCTTTTAGTGGTAAGTTCATCAATATGCGTTTTTTCTTTCTCTGTTAATATGCTCACTATGATTTTTTCAGTACCTGTTAACTCAATCAATAACTCCTTTTCCTTTTTCACTGGTTTTATCACCTGTTCTGTCCAGCCCATTGTTTCGGCTAGTTGGTTTGCTTCTGTTAACAGGATAGCCTTATTGTTTTTTATGAGATAATTACAACCGTAGCTTTTGGTATCCGTTATTTTGCCGGGTATGGCAAATACATCCCTGTTATAACTGTTAGCAAGCTCTGCCGTGATCATGCTGCCGCCTTTAATGCCGGTTTCTACAACAACAACTGCATCGCTCATACCAGCTACAATACGGTTTCGCGTAGGAAAATTATGTTTATCGGGTTGTGTGCAGCTAACAAACTCCGTCAGTAACCCGCCTTCATGTTTCAGCATGTCTTTGGATAGACTGTTGTGCTGTGATGGATAGATTGTATCCAGTCCATGCGCCAATACACCTACGGTGGAGAGATTGTGTTTAATGGCTGCTTTATGTGCCAGTCCATCTATTCCCAAGGCCAGTCCGCTAATGACGAGCACGTTAAAACCTGCCAGGTCTTTTATCAGTGTTTCAGTAACATGTTTGCCATATTCCGTATGGTTACGGGTGCCGATTACCGAAACAATACGTGTAGCATTCAGGTTAGCTGTTCCGCGGTAAAAAAGAAGGGTAGGAGGATCATAACAATGCAAGAGTCTTTGCGGATAATCAGTATCTGTCAGGAAAAGTGTTTTGATCTTATTTTTTTCTATAAACCCCATCTCTTTTTCAGCAGCAGTAAAGTTATTATAAGCCTTAATAGCGCGTGCACGAACGGGACCAATGCCTTCTGTTCTTTCAAGTTCGGCAGCGGAGGCTTTAAAGATGGCTTCAGCAGTTTCAAATTGTTGAGCCAGTATCCTAGCCTGTACAAGACCGATGTATGGCACCTGTGTCAATGCAAGCTGGTATAGCATATCGTTCATCACGGAAACAGTTTTGGTTCCGGGTCTTAGATTCGGGTTGGGGAATCTCGAGACGTGAGTCGTGAATCGTCAGTCGTGAGTGGGCTAAAGCAAGTGAATAGTCAATGGTCAATAGTGAATGGCTGTTCCTTGGCAACTTATCAACCTTTTACCTTTTCAACCCCTTATGCCTTGCCCTTCGACATTCAATATTTCTTCCGGACTTCCCATCTTTCCGACTTCCGGACTATATTTCCTCGTAGCTCAAAGCTCGCGGCTCGCAGCTTGTCTTTGCGTTAAGCGTGCTGCCTTCAGCAATACTTACAACCTAAAACCTGTATTTCCTCATTTGCACATCTGCATATTAGGAAATTTGCACATTGCTTCTTACTGACTAACCACTTTCAACTCAGTACGCCTGTTCTGTGCACGTCCTTCTTCTGTATTGTTTTCTGCAATTGGTTGGGTAGCGCCAAATCCTTTGAATGATAATCGTTGTACATCTATGCCCTTGGTGGCAAGATAGGTTACAACAGCTTTAGCGCGGTTATTAGAGAGTGCGATGTTATCGTCTGCTTTACCTACGTTGTCGGTATGTCCATTGATCTGGATCTTCAAGGTAGGATTATCGCGCAGCAATATTACTACTTTATCCAGCTCGGAAGTTGATTCCGGTTTCAGGTCATACTTGTTGACATCGAAGAAAATGTTTTTCAGCACAATGGAAGCATTGGCTTCAATTGGCTGCAAGGGAATATTGATGTTGAAAGTAGAATCAGGAGATGCTTTGCTGAGTGCAAAGTTTTCGGAGTAAAACAGGTAGCCTTTGCGGTTTACGTTAAAGGCATAGTCCTTTCCTATAGGTAGTGTAACAAGGTAGTTGCCGGTTTCATCTGTCTGTACTTTGCTCAGCACTTCCTGCGTAGAAAGATCCGTCAGCTCAACAGCAGAAGGCAATCCTTTTCCGCTTTTCTTGTCGAATACCTTGCCTTTTACCCACAATGTTTTTGCCGGGCGTATATCGTTGCGCAACTCAAATGTGTAAATATCCAGGTTGCCGTGGCTATCGCTCCGGTCGCTTGCGTAATAAGCTGTTTTACCATCAGCAGCAATTACAAGACTACCTTCATTTTCGATAGTGTTGATGGGATAGCCAAGATTAATAGGCTTACTCCAAACCCCTTTCCCTTCTTTTTTTACCATAAACAGGTCATCACCACCATAGCCAAGGTGTCCGCCTGATGTAAAGTAGAGGGTCTGGTTATCTGCGTGGATAAAAGGACAGCTTTCTTCGCCTGCGGTGTTAATGTTGGGTCCCATATTCTCAGGTTCGCTCCACTGCCCGTTTGGCAAGCGGTGACTTACATATATATCGCTACCTCCATAGCCACCGGGGCGGCTGCTGGCAAAATACAGGTCTCTTTTATCAGGGGAAAGTGACGGGGCCGATTCCCATGCTTCGGTATTGATGCGTCCGCCAAGATTTTCCGGGGCACTCCATCCCTGCGGTGTGAGATAAGAAATATACAGGTCGCAGCTACCGTAACCGTTGGGGAAATTGCAACCGGTAAAGATCAGCCACTGACCGTCCTGGGAAATGTTTTGAGCACCTTCGTTAGAGCTGGTGTTGATATTGCCGGATAAGGGGCGGGCCTTGCTCCAGGTATCGCCTCGTTTCTCTGAACCAAAAAAATCTTCATTAATGCCATTTACCCGGCGGGTGAAGATCAGTTCTTTTCCATCCAGTGTAATGGTTGGATAGTATTCAGAGTTGGTGCTATTGACGCTGTCGCCCATGTTGGTGGGCTCAAATTTATAGTTGCCTAAAGGCTGTTGTTTGGCATAATCAAGTGCAAACTGGTAAGTTTTGCGACGATATTCACCTGCCAGCCTGCTTTTTTGATTGAGATTGGGGATAGCAAGAAATATATTAACTGCCTGTAATGCGTTTTCAAAATCTCCTTTACCAGCAAGATTGATGGAGTAGTTAAGATTATAATCCTGGAAGTAAACGCTGTCGATGGTCTTTGCCTTCATGTAATTGTCGATAGCAGCCTGGTAATTCTTTAATTCTCCGTACATCCCTGCAATGGACAGGTAGGCATCAAGGAAACGGGGTTCCAGTTTTACAGCCTGCTCAATGGTGCGGATACCGCCCATAAAGTCGCCATCCTGCGCCTGTCTTATGCCCCGTTCATAGAACTCAACTGCTTTCTTGTTTATTTTATAAGGATCGTATTGTTGGGCAATAGCTGAATGCGCGGCAATTATCAGGACTAATATGGTACAGAGGTTTTTCATCATCTGGTAATCATTGGTTTTAGCTGTAGCTCACAGTTCTCTAATAGACGAACGTTTCTTTTGGAAAGATAATATTCTAAATGTTAAAAAAATAGTGGGAAAAGAAGAAGTGGGCAAAGCCGGATACAGGATACCGGTTACCAGATGCCTGTTGCAGGTTACAGGTTTCAGGTCGGTAATCGTGAGGGCAAGCTGCTAGCTTTGAGCTACGAGCCGCGAGCAAAATACAAGTTGGTAGTCGTGAGACGTGAATCGTGAATCGGCAGACGGCAATCGTGAGAGTTACCGGATACCAGATGCCGGTTACAGGTTACTGGATGCCAGATCCTGGATTTGATAACTGTAAATTGTCAACTGCCAACTTTCTTGCTGTCTTCCGACTTCTGCCTTCCCTTTCTTATTCCTTATTCCAAATTCCTCATTTCTAATTCACCCCAGCTCCATACCAACTCCCGGATTAAGCCATATTTCGTCCGTACCAAACCCTTAGTTTATGCGCTCTTAGGGCGAACAAATAGCGAAGGAAATACGAATGAATACCGAAGCAATAGCGAAGGAATACCGAATAAAACCCCTGTCAGGATATAATCGTTATGCAGGCAGGGATAGCCAGGGGTATGAGAAATTGTTCTATATAGTTGATAAAGAAAGGCTTGAGTTCCCCGGTAAAAGAACTGGCAGTGGAATACTTGCGCTGACGTAACAGGGGTTAACCGGTCTCACAGGCATGAGGTGGCCTTACCTTGAACTATAAGGTGTTTAAATTCAATAAGTTGAATAGAAACAGTAAATAGGAGGGTTGTTAATACGGGATTGAAACCTGGCGAATAAGCTATTCGTATTTCGTACTTCTCATTTCGTATTTGCCTTTTATGGAACCTGGATGTATTTGTGCATCTGGATGGATAATTCCCACTGAGGGTTCTCTTTAATATAATCCACGATCAGCGGGGTCATTGCTGCTGCTTTATCCCATTCGGGTTGCAGGTACAGTTTGCAGGAAGGAGAGGCTTGCGCGGCGTATTTTTCAGCCCAGGCAAAGTCAGTTTTATTAAAAATAACCACCTTCAGTTCGTTTGCCAGGGGCGGGATCTCAGGCAGGGGAGCTTTGAATTTTTTAGGAGAGAGACAGATCCAGTCCCAGGTACCGCTAACGGGGTGAGAACCGGAGGTTTCAATATTTGTCTGGAAACCGGCAGCTTTCAGCGAAGCTGTTAATGCTGTGAGGTCGTGCATCAGGGGCTCGCCACCGGTAATTACAGCCAGGCGGCCGGGATAAGCTGCTGCACCCGCAACAATACTGCTGATGCTCTGCAGCGGGTGTTTAGAGGCGTCCCAGCTATCTTTTACATCGCACCATACACAACCTACATCACAACCACCCAGCCGTATAAAGTAGGCTGCTTTGCCCTGGTGAAAACCTTCACCCTGCAGGGTGTAAAAAGCCTCCATAACGGGTAATTCAATATCGGTGGTAACGGTGGTCATATCAGTACAAAGCTCGTAAATAGCTGAATATTGAGCATTGATTATTGAGAACTAATTCCTTACGCATTCAATAAACAATATAGTCTGTTCATTGTTCTATAATCAATGAATATCAATAAAAAAACCCTTCCCGCGCAGGAAGGGTAAGGCATAATAATATATAATGCGTTACAATAATTACTTAGCCAGGGTGTTCACCTTCTTAGACAACTTGCTTTTCAGGTTCGCAGCTTTATTCTTATGGATAATGCCACGTTTAGCCAGTTTGTCGATCATAGATGCTACTTCAGGAAATTGCTCAGTCGCTTCTTTACCTGTTTTCAGAGCTTTCAGATCGCGAATTGCATTACGGGTTGTTTTACCATAATATTTGTTCCTTTCACGACGTTTAGCAGCCTGACGCACATCTTTTTTGGTAGCCTTATGATTTGCCATTGCGTTTCGAAAATTTAGGACGGCAAAGGTAGGAGTTTTACTGATAAAATGAAAAAAACAGTGCAAAAAATCTAAAATCAGCCACAAAAAAAAGCAAACCGGCTGGTTACCAAAGGTATGACAAACACATATTCTTTTATTAAATCCACAAAATCAAAGAAGTTACAGCACTTCCGTCTCTATTTTTGCCCGATATTTGTACCCCGGTTTTTTAAACACACTCTATTTTTATAATAGATTCAATAGTTCCTCATGAAGGATTTTTCGTACATCACAAGTTCCTCTCCGGCTTTTATTGAGAGTCTGTACCAGGATTATTTGAAAGACCCCAATACAGTAGACCCGGATCTAAAGAAATTTTTTGAAGGTTTTGATTTCGCAGTTGACTCTGGCAAGGCCGCTTCCAACGGAACCGCCGTTGCAGGAGGAGCAGCTAAAGGCGAAAGCTTTGATTGGAAAAAAGAAATTGGCGCTTATCGCCTTATTCTTGGTTACCGCAACAGGGGCCACCTCATTGCCAAGACAAATCCTATTCGTCCCCGTAAAGATCGTGGAGCTAATCTCGATCTGGGCTTTTATGGCCTTTCTGAAGAAGATCTGAACAAGACCTTTAACGCTGGTAACCTCATTGGTTTAGGTGCCACCACTTTAAAAAATATTCTCACACACATGCAGAATGCGTATGCATCGCATGTAGGTGTAGAGTTTAAATACATCAGCGATCAGAAAAAGGTAGACTGGCTGACGAATGAAATGGAGAATAATTTCAACAAGCCATTACCGATTGAAAAGAAACGCCGCATACTGGAGAAACTGAACCAGGGTGTAATGTTTGAAAAATTCCTGCACACCAAATACATCGGTCAGAAACGTTTTTCACTGGAAGGTGGCGAAGCTACCATTCCTGCACTGGATGCAATGATCAATGTAGGTGCTGATAACGATGTACAGGAAGTGATCATTGGTATGGCTCACCGCGGTCGTTTGAACGTGCTGGCCAATGTGATGGGTAAAACCTATGAGCAGATCTTCAGTGAGTTTGAAGGTACTGCAAAGCTTGACCAGACCATGGGTAGCGGCGACGTAAAATACCACATGGGTTATGGCAGCGAGGTTACTACTCCTAACAGCAAATCCATTCACCTGAAACTGATGCCTAACCCTTCGCACCTGGAAGCAGTTGATCCGGTAGTAGAAGGCTTTGGCAGAGCGAAAGCTGATGTGCTGTATAAAAGCGATTTCGATAAAATTCTTCCCATATTAATTCATGGCGATGCTTCTATAGCTGGCCAGGGTATTGTGTACGAAGTAGTACAGATGAGTGACCTGGAAGGTTATTACACTGGTGGTACCATCCACTTAGTGATCAATAACCAGATTGGTTTTACTACCGACTTTGAAGATGCGCGCAGTGCCGATTATTGTACTTCACTGGCTGCTATGATCCAGGCTCCTGTAATGCACGTGAATGGTGATGATGCAGAAGCAGTGGTAAAATGCGCTGAAATAGCAACCCGCTACCGCCAGGAGTTTAATGCAGATGTATTCATTGACCTGGTTTGTTATCGCAAACACGGACACAATGAGGGTGATGATCCAAAGTTTACGCAACCTCATTTGTATGCCTTGATCGATAAGCATCCTAATCCACGTGAAGTGTACACTACCTTCCTGTTGGAGAACGGAGAGCCTGATGCGAAAGAGCTGGCGAAAGAAATGGAGAAGAAGTTCTGGGGCGATCTGCAGGAACGACTGGACGAGGTAAAACAAAATCCATTGCCTTATCGCCATCAGCAACCTGAGCTGGCATGGAAGAGCCTGCGCAAAGCAGTAACTGAAGACTTTGATCAGTCTCCTGAAACTGCTATCAGCCAGGATGGATTTACCAGCATCTTTGAGGCATTGATGAAATGGCCTGCCGATTTTAAACCACTGAAAAAGGTGGAGAAGATATTGCAGGATAAAATAAAACTGTTTACTGAAGAAGGTAAGATAGACTGGGCTACCGGTGAGCTGATGGCTTATGCCAGCTTACTGGTGGATGGAAAGGATGTACGTATGAGCGGACAGGACGTTCGTCGTGGTACATTCTCTCACCGTCATGCTGTGTTGCGTGATGAAAATACTGATAAAGCTTATAGCCGTCTCAGCAATATCCCGGATAGTAAAGGCGTGTTCCGCATTTACAACTCATTGTTGAGCGAATATGCTGTATTAGGTTTTGAATATGGCTATGCCATGGCAAACCCTGATACACTGGTGTTGTGGGAAGCGCAGTTTGGTGATTTCAGCAACGGTGCGCAAACCATGATCGACCAGTTCATTGCTGCCGGTGAGCAAAAATGGAGCCGTATGAACGGTGTTACCATGTTGCTGCCACACGGTTATGAAGGACAAGGTCCTGAGCACAGCAGTGCGCGTATGGAACGTTTCTTACAGATGTGTGCTGAACTGAATATGGTAGTTACCAATATCACTACAGCTGCTAACCTGTTCCATGCATTACGCAGACAGCTGGCATGGCCTTTCCGTAAGCCTTTGATCAACTTCTCTCCCAAAGCCAATCTTCGTCACCCCGGAAGTTACTCTCCTAAAGAGCAGTTCCAGCAGGGTGGTTTCCGTGAGGTAATAGATGATACCTTTGTGGGCAATGCTGATGAGGTGAAGAAAGTGTTGTTCTGTAGCGGTAAAGTATATTTTGACCTGGCAGAGCGTCAGCAGAAAGAGAACAGGCAGGATACTGCTATCATTCGCCTGGAGCAATTGTATCCGCTGCCACTGAAACAACTGGAAGCGCTGTATGCCAAATACAATAAAGCTACCTGGTTCTGGGTACAGGAAGAGCCGTTGAATATGGGCGCTGCTTCCTTCCTGCAAATGAACCTGAAGAGCATTAACTATGGTGTTATCAGCCGTCAGCCAAGTGCTGCCACTGCAACAGGATATGCCAAAGTACATGCACAGGAGCAGGCAGAGATCATTGATACAGCATTTTCAATATAATTGCGAATGAAAGTACAGGTAGAGTTTAAGATGAATAAGGTGTTTTAGTATGGATTTTTAATAACGGTACCTTACCTTCAGAGCAACATGTTTGGTCTTGATGAGTTTAAACCTTCAACTTTATACCTTAGGCCCATAACCTGAAATTTAGAAATATTACATATGATCGATATTAAAGTTCCAACGGTAGGCGAATCAATCAGCGAAGTAACCTTACTTAAATGGACAAAAAACAATGGCGATTACGTAGAGCGGGATGAGGTGATAGCTGAACTGGAAAGTGAAAAGGCTACGTTTGAAGTAAACGCAGAACAGGCAGGCGTTCTAAAAACAAATGCCCAGGAAGGCGACACGCTGAAAATTGGCGATGTACTGGCTTCTATTGACGAAACAGCTCCTAAACCAGAAGGTAAAGCAGTTCCTGCTTCCAATGGTGCGGCTGCGGCAGAGAAAAAAGCTGCACCACAGCCTGAAGCTAAAGCAGCTTCTGCAGCACCTGTGACAACTGTACCTAACGATATTAAAGCAACACCCGTTGCGGCAGCAATTATTGCTGATAAAAAAGTAGATCCTAAAAGCGTTACACCATCCGGCTTCCAGGGCAAGATCGTAAAAGACGATGTACTGGCAGCACTGGCTAATCCCGGTAAACTAACCGGTGGTAAAGCACTGTTCAGCCGTGATGAGAGAAGAGAGAAGATGAGCCAGTTGCGCAAAACTATTTCGCGCAGGTTGGTGGAAGCAAAAAATACAACTGCAATGCTCACCACTTTCAATGAAGTGGATATGAGCGCTATCATGGCTATCCGTACCAAGTACAAGGATAAGTTCAAAGAAGGTCATGGCGTAGGCTTAGGCTTCATGAGCTTCTTTACCAAAGCCTGTTGCATTGGATTGCAGGAATGGCCTGCGGTAAATGCATACATTGATGGAGATGCATTGGTATATCACGACTATTGCGATATTTCTATTGCTGTTTCTACACCACGTGGCTTAACTGTACCGGTTATCCGCAATGCAGAAAGCCTGAGCATGGCAGAGATTGAAAAGAAAGTAATTGAACTGGCAAATAAGGCCAAGGACAATAAACTTACTATGGAAGAGCTGCAGGGCGGTACCTTTACTATCACCAACGGTGGTGTGTTTGGTTCGCTGATGAGCACTCCCATCATCAATATTCCCCAGAGCGCTATCCTCGGTATGCACAAAATACAGGAGCGCCCGATGGCTATCAACGGACAGGTGGTAATTAAACCAATGATGTACCTGGCACTGAGCTATGATCACCGTATTATTGATGGTCGTGAATCAGTAAGTTTCCTGGTACGTGTAAAAGAATTACTGGAAAACCCTGAACTGTTGCTGTTTGGTAAAGATCCGGTGAAAGCTTTACTAGAGTTATAAGTAATGCTGAATGCGGAACGCTTAACGCGGAACGCAAAAACCAGATAGGGATTTTCTTTAATATACGTGAGCCGTTGCAGTAATGCAGCGGCTTTTTTTGTTTGAAACATGCAACTTATAACCTGTAACTCATAACCTGTTTTCATCTTTTTTAAGTAGCTTCATCACATGCTACGCCACATTTTCCTTTCTCTTGTTGCATTATTATCCTGGAGCATTGGTGCTGTTGCACAGATGTCGGATACTTCAGATGCTATAACCCGGAAAATGTATTACTACAGTTTGCAGAAGCCCTCCGCTACTTTGTTTGTGCACTTTGATAAAACGGTGTACACCAACAACGAAACAGTATGGTTTACCGGTTACCTGCTGAAAGGAAATAATAGCAATGAATATGATGCATTATCTGTTGCCCTGCTCAATAACAGTGACAGTACTATAGCAGCAGAAGAGAAGTTTGTAATGGCAAGCGGACTTGCTTTCGGGAATATGTTATTGCCCGATTCGTTGCCTCCCGGCAACTACAGCCTGATTGCTTATACCAATCAACTGGTAAATGGCGCTCCTGAAGATGTGTTTGTACAACCGGTTACTATCAAAACAGTTACTGACGCAACTTTTACTGCCTCCATTAAAATAACTGATTCGGTAAGAGCAGGATTCGATTCCACAAAAGTATTGCTGAAGGCCATTGCCAAAGATGGACGTGTATTGACTGGTGCAGAAGTATCCTATACAGTAGGAAAAGGAAAGAGTATTGTAATGACCGGTAAAACAAAGACCAATACTTTCGGGGAATACACTATTACAATACCAGCTTCAAAGATCACCGGATCAAATAACCTGTTGCAGGTACAGGTAAAGCTACTCAAAGAGATAAAGAAGCTGAGGTTGCAGTTGCCAATAACCGATAGAAGGCCCTTTGTGAAATTCTATCCTGAGGGTGGTAATATTGTTGATAATATGCCTTGCGTAGTTGGCTTTGAAGTAACTACTGCTATTGGCGAGCCATTGCCTGCTACAGCATTGCTGTATGAAAACGACGAAATAACAGATACGATCCAGACTGACAGCTATGGAATGGGACGCTTTGATCTTACCCCGCAACCCGGTAGTAAATACGTTATTAAACTGCTGAATAATACCGATGCTGCAGATAAATCTTATCAGCTACCCGCAACTTTGCCTTCGGGGCCGGTATTGAGCATACGGAATGCCCTGGCCGGCGATTCGGTAATTATAAGACTGGCTACCATGCAGGCCGGCACCTTCCAGGTAATGTTGCACGATTACCGGCAGGTGTACCAGGTATTTGATGTGCATGTACGGCAACCAGTGGTACGCGATGTTGTGTTTCCCCTGGCGGGTGTGCCAAAAGGCCTGCTTACAGTTACTCTGCTTGACAGTTTGGACAGGCCTTATGCTGAACGGATGATATTTGCGCATTATGACAGACGTTCCTTTGTACGGATAGCCACCGATAGCCAGTCGTACGGTACAAGACAGAAAGTGCAGCTTTCCTTAAAGCTCACAGGCGATACTATCGGCAGTAACAAGGCGATCGTTTCCATTGCCTGTGTACAGGAGAACAGGCTGGAAGCAAAAAAGATGCAGGATATCGAGAGCTTTTTTTACCTGAAACATGACCTGCTGCCGATGCCTTATCGTTACCGGCCTATCAGTGGCGAAAGGGCTGCAGTGGATTACCTGCAAAATGTATTGCTGGTAAAGGGATGGAGACGATATACCTGGCAGGATATGATGCTGGCAGAGGCAGCCGATACCTTACAATTACATGAAACTTTACAGTTTACCGGCGATGTTAAGCGATGGGATAAGAAATTAAAAAAGCCGATGGCTATTGCAGTGATACGTGACTCTTCTTTAGGAATAGCCAATACCGATAGCTCCGGAGCTTTTGTACTGGAAGGCGATAATATTGTTGCAGTACAGGGGCGTAAGATAGTACTGGCAGTGAATGCCTCTAACAGGGATGAGTATAAAATTGCTGTACAGGACCCTTATCAGGAAATGAATAAAAAGCTGGCGGCAGAAGTTGCGGCTACCTGGGAAGAACCGCTGGTGCCAGCACAGGACACCAGGCAGGCTATGATACCCAATGATGAAAAAATAAAAACACTGGCAGTAGTAGTAGTGACCAATAAAAGCGGGTTCGATAATTCCTTTTTCGGACCAACAAAAAATGCCTGTGGTGATTATGTGTGTCCTTATAATATCCTTAATTGCCCCAATCACCCGTTTGGTGGTAAAATACCCGTACCTGGCCATACATACCGCTCTGCCACAGGTTCCAATATAGTCTATGTAGCATGTGATGAAACTCACCGTGAAAACTTTATAAGTGTAAAAGGTATCTATACGCATAAAGAGTTCTATGGTTCAGATTATTCTGTATTCAATCCTACAGACCCGGAATATCTTTCTACCATTTTCTGGAAACACGCAGCTGTTATTACTGCAGATAAAGAGACTAAATTCTCCTTTTATACCAGCGATATTGCAGGCCGCTTCAGAATAATAGTACAAGGCATTACAAACACCGGTGTAATAGTAGGCGAACAGGTGTTTACTGTACGAAAGCCGGAGGAATGATACCTTTGCAGCGATGAAGCACTTTTCGCATCTCAATACCGCAGTTAAGATCCTTGAGCTATACAATGGCAAAGAACCATTTGCCCTCTTCCTTAAAGAGTTTTTTAAGCAGGATAAAAAATATGGGTCACGTGATCGTAAGAATATCAGTGAGCTGTGTTATGCTTATTTCCGGTTGGGGAAAGCCTTGCCGGATGTAGCTATTGATAAAAAGATCATAGCGGGTTTGTTTTTCTGTGCCCGTCAGCCGGGAAGTATGTTGCAGCAGTTATTGCCCGATCTGGATGAAGAAGCTGCCTTATCACTTGCTGACAAAGTTGCTTTGTTCAATCAGCATTATGCACCCTTTGCTTTGCCGGATGTATTTCCCTGGCAAGTGGCATTGAGTAAAGAGGTTGATTATGAAAGTTTCTGTGCTTCATTCTTTACGCAGCCGGATCTGTTCCTGCGGTTACGTCCGGGTAAAGAAGTTGCCGTTAAAGGGAAGTTGAAAGAAGCAGGGATTGTTTTTGAAGAAAGAAGTACCTCCTGCATAGCCCTGCCCAATACATCAAAGATCGATGAGCTTATAGAAGTTGACAAAGAAGCTGTGATACAGGATGAGAGTTCGCAGCGGGTGGGGGAGCTGTTGCAACTGCTGGCAGCGAAAAATAAAGCGATCAGGAATGTATGGGATTGCTGTGCTGCCAGTGGTGGAAAGTCTATTATGGCTTTTGATACTTTGCCCGGTATAGCATTGACCGTATCGGATGTGCGTGATACTATTCTTTTCAACCTGCATAAAAGATTTGCAACGGCAGGTATCCGCCAGTACAATTCCTTTACGGCCGATCTTGGCACTACACCGCCTTTCAGCAGTAAAGATAATTTTGGTCCTTCTCCCTACGACCTTATTATTGCCGATGTGCCCTGTAGTGGCTCAGGTACATGGGGGCGCACGCCTGAGCAGCTTGCTTTTTTTGATACTGCTGCTATTGAACGATACAGCAGCCTGCAGAAAAAGATCGTACACAATATTATCCCTCATATTAAACCCGGCGGACACCTGCTGTACATTACCTGTTCTGTTTTTGAGCAGGAGAATGAAAACGTTGTAAAGTTTATTGAAGAAAATTCCGGGTTGCAGTTAGTGCAAAGGCAATTGTTTACGGGGTACATGCAGAAAGCAGATACTTTGTTCGCAGCATTGTTTACCGCTTCATAACAGAAATGGTCTGTTTGTTCTTCGCATCGCGGTAGCGGATGAAATACACACCTTTGGCCAAACCGTTGGTATGCGGAAAACCGGTAACATAGATCTGTCCTTCTATAACATCCTGTTCGTAGGTATCAATGATCTGCCCGGCAATATTGGTGAATTGCCATTGAGCATGCCCGGTAGCGGGCGCTTTAACAACTACCTTAATGCTATTTTCAAATGGAACAGGATAGGCTTTCATCCATTGGTTACCCAATATAGCTTCGTAGTTGGGGGATGGAGTGCGCAGGTTCTGCAATATTTCATAAGCCTTCCTGAAATTGGCAATACCATATCCATAGCGATAATCAGGCGTATTGTATTTATGTGAGCTTTTCTGTACTGCATCAATGATCTGCATATTGGAAAACTCCGGGAAGGCCTGCCATAAACAGGCTATCAGGCCGCATACATTGGGGTTGGCAAAAGAAGTGCCTGTACCTGATGATACATAGCCGGCTGCTGAGACCAGTACCGTACCTACACCAACAGATACTCCATTGGGTTTTAATTTACCGGCGCCATTAGGTCCCCAGCTACTGGAGGCAGATATAATACTGTCGGTAGTGATAGCGCCTACTGTATAAACACTGTCTGCGTCAGCCGGGCAGGCAACATATTTCAGGTCGGTTGTATTGGCTCCCGAGTTGCCTGCGCTTACAGTAACCAGGATGCCTTTATGGGCAGCAAGGTCTGCCGCACGGGAAACAATGCTGGTATTGCCATCCCGCTGCGCATAGGAATGATCCAGGGAAGCATTGTCAAAATCTGAGTAACCAAGCGAGGTGCTGATGATATCTACACCCACACTATCGGCATATTCAGCTGCAGCGGCCCAGTTCTGTTCTTCTACCGGGTATTCACTGTAAGTATCTTCGGAGCGTAACAGCCAGAAGCTGGCATAAGGAGCAGAGCCTACTGCCTGGCCGGGTTTATTGGCAGCCATTGTGCTGAGGCAAAGCGCACCATGCGAATTGTCTTCATTTACACTGGCCTCATTGTTTACAAAATCCCATTCACCTAAAAAACGGCCTTGCAAACGCACACTATCAAAAAAGGGATTGGTTTTATAGTTGCTGAACCCTCCGTCTATAACAGCTATTGTCATCCCTTTGCCGGTATAGCCCATATTGTGCAGGTACTCACCTTCGTGAATATTGATCTGCCTGCTCATATTGCCATAGTCAAGTGAGCTGGCGCCTTCAACCCGTGCATGAGGCGTTACAGGCAGCGGTGTAACAAGCGTATCATTCTTATTTACCGTATTGTTTCCAGTTGAAGCTGCTATTCTCGGAGCAATGGCACTGGATGCTTTTACGAATGTGAAGGAGTTGATAGTTGCCAGAGCGCTGGCATCAGTTGTTTTGATCAGTACCTGGTTCAGCCATTTGGATACATTGAGAATAGTAACATTGGGAACATTACGGATACTATCGAGATAGGCAGGTGTTATAGGAAGGTCAGTGGAATCATAAGCAATTTTATACCTGTTTCTGCGCTCAATGGCTTTTGCCGTAAGAAAAGCAGAGGGAGCGGAAAGTGTATAAGGATTGCCTTTTTTATTGGACAGTTGTACTACGTACCGGGAATACTGAGCTTGTAAAGTAGCAGTGCAGCATACCAGGCATGCCAATACGAGTAAATGTTTCATGCATCAGTTGGTTATGCTGAATAAAGATAGTACTTAATGCACTTACTTTAGTTATGACTGATGATTGTCTGCAACACACCAAAGCCAGTAGTGTAGCTGGAGTGGGTGGAGGTTTCCGGCTGGTATTCCCACATGATCACCTGTTTGTACACAAGGCCAATGTTCTTTGCATATTTCTCAACCCAGTAATTGTTATAAGCAATACCCTGCGGATATACAATGGGAACGTTGTTTGAATCTGCAATCTGTGTTACTGTAACGGTACTGTCGTATGTTTTGCCGTTGATGTCCACAGAAGCGTTCAGCTCTTCGAACGTATAGTTCCACTTCTGTATGTCCTCGTCGTTACTGAAGTCGTACTGAGCGCCGTATGGCGTATAGGGCAGGTAAGAGTTGCCCAGCCATGAATAACCTTCACGGAAAGGTTCGTGCAGTTTTACAAAACGCAGGTTGTCCTCTACAAACTCCAGCTTGTGGTCAGCATAGGTAGCTGTAAAAGTGTTAATGGGAGTCCAGGCATTATCATCTGTACTGTTCAATGGCCTGCCATAGCGAACGATCCTCCAGGCGGGCCTTCCCAGGTTGTCAGTGATGGCTTCTGCCACCAGGTCCTTTGCCTGACTGGAAACGATGGTATCTTTCTGGTTATTGATAAATTTTAAAGTATCGAGCCGGTAAATGATGTATTTACCTACCTGCAGGGGCATATAGTAATCTGTAGCAGAGGCTGTATTATAAGTGTCAGTTGATTTTCCACAGGAAACAGCTCCTATCAGGGAAATTAGCACAGCACTGTAGAGGAAAGCAGTCAATTTCATGCAAAAACCGGTTAAACTTGTTGGAATCGGATTTTAAGTAACGAGACAAATGTACCCTTGTTTTCGTTGCTTAAACCATTGTTGTTTAATAAAATACAAAAACCGGGAAAAAAGCTGATTTTCCCGGTTGCTAACGTATGTTGAACGTCCTTTATTGTCTTTGAAAACGAGGAATCGACAAGGTGTTTATTCAATCGGTCTGCGCTGAATAACCCCGCCGCCTATTACATCATTGCCTTCATAAAAAACGGCGCTCTGGCCGGGTGCAATGCCTTTGGCATCTTCGTAAAACCTTACTTCTATGCCATTGGGATGGTTGTAAAGATTGGAGAAAGTGCCTTTGTCTTTGTAGCGTATTTTGGTAATGGACTCCATACCATCCGTAATACCGTCGTATTTAAGCCAGTTGAGCTTACCTACGATCATGGAATTACTGTTCAGGTCTACTTCATCGCCCAATACTACCGTATTGGTTTCAGGAACGATCTGTGTAACGTACACAGGCTTGCCCAGGGCTATATCCAGCCCTTTACGCTGACCAATGGTATAGAAAGGGTAGCCTTTATGCTGTCCCAGTATTTTGCCGTTCTTATCTACAAAGTAACCGCCATCTACTTTCTCTTCCAATCCGTCCACACGGCGTTTCAGGAAACCGCGATAGTCGTTATCCGGCACGAAGCAGATCTCATAGCTCTCGCTTTTTTTGGCCAGTTCGGGGTATCCGTAATCCAGCGCCATCTGGCGGATCTCCGTTTTACGGAAATTGCCCAGTGGCAATAAGGTACGGCTCAGCAGATCCTGCTGTAAGCCCCATAATACATAGCTCTGGTCCTTGGTATCATCGAGCCCTTTACTGATATAATAGCGCTCATTTGTATGCTGGTGAATATTGCCATAGTGACCGGTGGCAATAAATTCGCAACCCAATGCATCAGCACGTTTCAGCAGAGCTCTCCACTTAATATGCGTATTGCACATTACGCAGGGGTTGGGTGTGCGGCCTGCCAGGTACTCGTCCACAAAGTTCTCAATTACAAAATCACCAAACTCATCACGTATATCGAGGATATAATGCGGAAAACCATGTTGTACAGCGGCCAGGCGGGCATCGTTAAAAGCATCTACATTGCAACAGCCGGTTTCCTTTTTACCTCCACCGCTGGCTGCATAGTCCCATGTTTTCATGGTGATGCCAATTACTTCGTACCCCTGGTCATTCAGCATAAGAGCCGCCACGGTACTGTCGATACCGCCACTCATTGCTACCAGGACCTTTCCTTTACGGCTCATTGTTAATTAATTTTTAGAACCTGCAAATATAATACAGTTGTAGGTTTCAGGTTATAAGTTGTACGTTAAAAACGCTTTGACAGGCTTGCCTGCTTCCCGGTTCCTGCTCCCCAATTCCTTAAGCATCAGGAAATTAATTCATCTGCTTTAGAACTTATGATACATCTGTTCCAGTACAGAATGGGTTTGGTATTCCCAGCCCGGGGTGCCGGTAGGCCAGTCGAACTCGTAATTAACAATCAATGACCGCAATAAGTTGTATGCTTTTTCGGCCTGGGCCTTATTGTAAAAACAGTTGATCCAGCTCTGCGATATTTTTTCGCGGTCTGGCAGGCCAATGGCCCTGTTGTACCAGATAAAGATCTCCGGAAGCCCTGAGAATGAGATGGTTGCATGTTTGCGTTTGATAAAATCACGAAAGTGCAGGGCGTAAAACTTAATGCAGGCTTTGGTCCGCGCGTGGATAGCAGAATCAGTTTCGGTGGCGGTGGGCTTAATCCGCCATAGATTGTTGGTGTAGTAGAAAGGATCGTTGTGCATATCCTGGTGTACCAGTGCATCCGACGTCAGTGTGAGTTTTAAGGGCTCTCCTTTGTCGTTTTTGAATGCCAGGTAGAGATAATGGGAACTGAGCCTGCCCAGGGTATAGATATGCTGTTTTTGGCCGGGAAAAGTGAGCGTAAGAAGCAGTACTTTATCCTTCTCTGTCACCTGCCATTTGCCTATCAGCATTTTTCCCCGTGGGTTTTCTACCGCAGTAGAGTCCCTGAACAGGGCCAGGCCGGGAAACAGCCTGTCGCCGGTCTTCTTATCCCAAACCAACTCGTCTGAAGCATCGTCAGTTTTGTCAAGCTCCCATCGCTGACACAATGTTTCTGCAAAGCTCCGTTTAAACCCGGATAAGCTGATCAGGCCATTATTGGTACCCGTTACAAGGGTTTCCTTCAATACGTAAGTAGCTGCAGTTGCTTTTTCTTTTGGTTTGGGTTTATCTGTACAGCCCAACGAAAAGAAAGTAGCAGTCAGAATAAGCAGGAATATATTTTTCATACAAAAGGGTGCGTAATATTAATAACAAAAGGGGAGGTTTGGAACTGTTTTGTGCTGAAGAGAAGAAATACAGGTTTTAGGTTGTAAGTTTTTTTGCTGAAGGCTTAACGCGGAACGCTTAACGCAAATACAAGCTCTGAGCTACGAGGAAATACAGTTTGGAAGAAATATCGAATGCAGAATGTTGAATATCGAATTTTGAAGGAAAAGCCGGAAGCAAGTTGGCAGTTGGCAATTTGCAGTTATCAAATCCGGTTACCAGTTACCAGTAACCAGTATCCGGCATCCGGTAACTTGTATTTCACGATTCACGATTGCTGCCGGTCTGCAAAATAAAACTGTCTTTTTTCTGTTTTTATAGTGAACACATTTTCAATTAATTTCGACTCCCTAAAAACGACGCGGGTGAGAATTGCCAGACTTTTACTGCTTATTGCTGTTATTGGCCTTTGTCAGACTGCCGTTGCCCAGAGAAAGCCGGCCTATGTTTGGGGAAAGGTGGTGGATGATAATGAGAATCCACTGGCTGGTATATCAGTGGCTATACTGGGACGCCAGCAGGGAACAATAACGTCTGACTCCGGAACCTTCCGGCTGAAAGTGCCTTCTGATAAAGCCTTCGCTATCGTATTTTCTTCAACTGGTTATAAGTCAGAGCAACGCAATTTTCTGCTGAATGAAAATGAGGAGGAGCGTATCGTTGTGCGCATGGAAAAAGGAATGCGTCAACTGGATACCGTGACGGTCACTGACCAGCGGCAGCGTCGTGAAGCCGGGCTGGTGGTGATCAATCCTAAGAACGCTATCAATATTCCATCACCTACCGGTGGTATCGAAAGCCTGATAAAAGTGTTTGTAGGCTCTAATAATGAACTTACCTCGCAATATTCTGTACGTGGTGGTAACTATGATGAGAACCTGATCTATGTAAACGATTTTGAAGTATTCCGCCCTTACCTGGTACGCAGCGGGCAGCAGGAAGGTTTGAGTTTTATCAATCCTGAACTGGCAAAGAATGTAAGTTTCTATAATGGCGGATTCCAGGCAAAGTATGGCGATAAAATGTCTTCAGTGCTGGACATCCAGTACAGGAAGCCACGCAGTTTTGGTGGTTCAGCTTATGTAGGTTTGCTGGAACAGGGGTTGCACCTGGAAGGTGTCAGCAAAAACAATAAGTTTACTTACCTGGTAGGTGTGCGCAACCGCAGCAACCGCAACCTGCTGAGCAGCCAGGAAACGAAAGGCAATTATGTTCCTTCTTCTGCTGATATACAAGCCCTGCTCACTTATCAGGTGAATAGTAAAAACAGCATTGAACTGCTGGGCAATTTTTCACAAACAAAGTTTACGCTGGTCCCTGAATCAAGCCAGCTGACCTCATCGGTCTTTTCGCCTTATTTCAGTGCTAACCTTGGTCTTGATATTTATTTTTCAGGAAGAGAGGAAGATCGTTACCAGACAAATATGCTGGGATTGTCGTGGATACAGCAGCTGCGTAAAGATCTTCGTCTGAAATGGATGGTAAGCCGTTTTGAAAATGACGAACGCGAATCTCTTGATATTACAGGTGCTTATTTATTTGGTGACAGGGAGTTTGATAAAACGAAGCCTGATTTTGGGTTGATCACTAACCCACTGGGTGCTGGTGTGTACCAGAACTATGCACGCAATAAACTGAATATTGCTGTCTGGAATTTTTCACACCGTGGCAGCCTGAACAAGGGCAAACATTTTATACAATGGGGACAGACTGTTGAGCAGCAAACCATTCATGATAAACTGCATGAATGGGAATATCAGGATTCGGCCGGTTACAACCTGCCCTACAACCCTGATGTGTTTGCGCTGAACAAATCATTAAAATCGAAAGCTGATCTTGATATTACGAGGCTGAGCGGCTATGTGCAGGATAATATTGTTATCAGTGATTCTTCTGATTTTACTTTCCAGGCTGGTTTGCGATACAATTACAATACACTCAATCACGAGTTTTTATTATCGCCGCGTGTAGGGGTTTCATGGAAACCTTCACACTGGAAAAGGGATGTTGTTTTCAGAGGGGCAGCGGGTATTTATGATCAGCCACCGTTCTACCGCGAACTGCGCCGTTATGACGGTACGGTGAATGAAAACCTGAAAGCACAGAAAAGCTGGCAGATAACGGCAGGTATGGATTACAATTTTAAGAATGGTAATCGTCCTTACAGGTTGACACTGGAAGCCTACTACAAAAATATGTGGGATGTAGTGCCTTATGATGTGGACAATGTACGCCTGCGCTATTTTGGTGAGAACAGTGCCAAAGCCTATGCAACCGGTATTGAAATGCGCCTGTTCGGTGAACTGGTAAAAGATGCTGAAAGCTGGGTGAGCCTTGGTTTTATGCGTACCAGGGAGAACATTAAAGGCGATACCTATTACGATTATACGCTTGATGATAATAATCAACCCGTAGACAGCACCCTGAAAGAAGGAGGCTGGTTCCGCAGGCCAACTGACAGGTTGTTTACTTTCGGAATGTTTCTGCAGGACTATCTTTCTACAAACAAGAACTTCAGGGTTTATCTCAACTTCCTGTATGGCAGCAATCTTCCTTATAATATTCCGGGCAGTGTAAAGTATCGCAACGCCCTGATCATTGAGCCCTATATGCGTATTGATATCGGTTTCAGTGCTTTATTGCTGGATAGTGAGAAGAGCAATCGCCGCAGCCATAGCCCTTTCCGCAATTTTGAGAACATCTGGGCCACGCTGGAAGTATTTAACCTGATAGATCGTGACAATACGATCTCGTATATGCTTATAAAAGATTTTTCGAACACTACATACGCCATGCCCAACAGGCTTACACCACGTTTGCTGAATTTAAAACTGGTAGCAAGGTTCTGATAATAGCACATTTGTAATTTATTTTCTGTTCTTTTAGAGCATTTGGCATAATTGATTGTTTTAATAAGGTCAACGGCGCTTTTCTGGCAGCATTGTTCCCTATTCTGTATCACCTTATCCCATTTTGAGACTTTTTTCGCGTTAGCATATCTGTAATTAGTTGTAATTCAGCTAGGGAGTAGTCTGGCATTGCGTTAGCTATTTATGCATCAAATAACCATTCAATTGAACAACACTACTGGTCAGTCGCAATACGACAATAAGGGCTTGCAGGATCAACTTATGAGGCTTTTACAGGTTGACTGGGAGCGGATCAAATCAAAGCCCGGCATTGAAAGAAGAGAGGCTATGATAACAGCCGTGGCAGTAAAGTCGAACCGTTTTTTTTCGTCGATTTCACTGGAGGTGATGTGTGAGAAAAGCAAACAGGTAGTGGTGCGAATGTTTGACGAAGAGCAGAGGATTGTAAAAATGTTCAGTTGGTTTTTGATAAAAGGGACTAATATTACCACTGTAGAAGAAGTGAATCTGTTGTCGGTTGGAACTTATTATCTCGATATTCTTGACCAGGAAGGCAATTCGTTGTATCAAACGAAACTGGTTAAAGAAGGCTAAGCATTGCGTTACTTCAACTATACAAATCGGGGCTCCTGTCGGCGGAGCCCCTTTTTTTATTTGTACATACAGCACAGATTTGAATAATTTTGTTGCATGACAAAGCTCAGCGTTAACATTAACAAGTTTGCTACTCTGCGCAACAGTCGCGGAGGTAATAATCCCGATGTTGTAAAGGCCGCTATTGATGCACAAAAGTTCGGAGCCGATGGCGTTACTGTTCACCCACGTCCGGATGAGCGACATATCCGCTATCATGATGTACGCGAGATCAAAAAGATCATTACCACTGAATTTAATATAGAAGGCAATTGCCGTGAACAAAAGTTCATTGACCTGGTGCTGGAAGTAAAACCCGACCAGGTAACACTGGTCCCTGATGCAGAAGGACAGTTGACATCTGATCATGGCTGGGATACGATCCGTCACAAGGATTACCTGGTAGAAATGATCAGTGTATTTCAGAAGGCCGGGATCCGTACTTCCATCTTTGTAGACCCAGTTATAGAAATGGTGAAAGGTGCTGCGGAGACCGGTACAGACCGTATTGAATTATATACTGAAGGCTATGCCCGCCACTTTACTGAGAGCAAGGAAAATGCTATTGCTAATTATGCCAGTGCGGCGAAGCTGGCGAATGAACTTGGTCTCGGCATTAATGCCGGTCACGATCTTGACTTGAATAACCTCGCTTATTTTGCGCAACACATTCCGGGATTACTTGAAGTGTCAATTGGCCATGCGCTGATTGCCGATGCCCTGTACCTGGGATATGAGAATACGATACAGTTGTATAAGAGGCAATTGAAATGATGCGGGAATTGGCCGAACGCTTAACGCCTAACGCAAATACAAGCTGTGAGCCGTGAGCTTTGAGCTGCGAGGAAATACAGTTTGGACGAAATATCGAATGCAGAATGTTGAATATCGAATTTTGAAGGGGAGCCAAAGGCCAGGTTGAAAAGTTGATAGGTTTACAAGGAACAGCCATTCACTATTGACCATTGACTATTCACTTGCTTCAACCACTCAGGACTGACGATTCACGACTCACGGTTGCCGTCTGCCGATTGACGATTGCCGAATCATTCACGACTGACGGTTTAAACCTGTAACCGGCATCTCATGTTTTCGTAACCCGAAACTGCCTTACTTTCTCAGCACATCCTGCCACTCGGTAACCCTGTCGAGTACTGATTTTGCAAAGGGGCAAAGTGGGATGATCTTCATGTTGTTGGTACGTACGTATTCAACGGCTGCATGGACAAGTTGTTTGCCGATGCCTTTACCTTCAAGCGCTTCATTTACTTCTGTGTGTTCAATGATCATGGTATCGGGAGAAGGCTGTGTATAGACCATTTCTGCAAGAATTTTTTCATCCTGCTCTACATAAAACATTCCTTTTTTGCCGTCGAATTTGTGTTGAATAAGCATGTCCTGAATATTTCTGATTTCCTGTTTCAATGATTGTTATTAATACTTAAACCCGGGCACCTGCTTTTACTCCCGGTGCTATTGTTTCCAGCAGATCAATACCGGCCTGCCACTTGCCCAGGTTACTATCTGAATTGATATGTCCTGCCTGGCCGATCATTATAAATCTGCTCTGCCAGCTATCTGCAAAGAATCTTGCTCTTGCAGGAGTGACATATACATCGTTGCTACTGGCTATTACTACAGATGGAAAAGAAAAAGGTTGTAAGGGCATTGGTGCAAAGCCTGTAGTGCCCGGCGGATAGGAGGGCGCTTCTACATCGCTGGGACCAACCAGGAAGGCTGCTTTTACAGAACGGTTAAACTTTTGTACCCAGTGAGCAATGGTGCAGCACGCAAGACTATGGGCAACCAGTACTACTTTTTCCGGTCCGTATTGCAGTATAGCTGCATCCAGTGTATTGATCCAGTCTTCGCATACAGGAGTGTCCCAATCCTTTTGTTGTACACGTATAAAGCCATATTCTTTTTCCCAGGCGGTTTGCCAGTGTAGCGGGCCGGAATTATTTAAACCGGGTAAAATGAGGACAACGGGTTGAGCCATATTAGCGCTTTATTGGTTGTGCAAATCCTGGATGATGCAGCTAAAATTCGCATTTTTATTGATATATGTGAGATGCCTGCAGAGAATATTGTTGGTCAAAAAAATATTTGTACAATTAATTTTTTGACCACATATTTGCAGTGCAATGAAAGTAAATATTCAAAATAAACATTGGTGGTGGCATACAAACCTAACAAGGGGCTTGTAATGCTGCTTATTGTTGTTTATTAGAAACATCATATTCAGGCCCCGATAATATCGGGGCTTTTTTATTTCCATTACCTGGTTATCAGGACTTTGAACGGATTTATAACATTAAAAATACCATAGCAGGTATGAAGAAAATAGCGCTACAGACGAAATGTAAAAAGATGCTGGCAGATGTGTACACCCCCGTCAGCATTTACCTGAGAGTGCGCGATCGTTTCCGCGATACGGTATTGCTGGAAAGTACAGATCACCACGTGGCTGAGAACAGTTATTCTTTTATCGGTATCAATGCCATTGCGGGTATTGAAATATCCTCTACTAAAGAGATAGAATTTAAACTGCCCGGTCAGACCCCCGAAAAACAAGCTATTGGTAAGGTAAGTGAAGTGCCGCAACTGCTATGGGATTTTATGCAACGCTTCGATGCTGAGACTTCTACCAAAGAAGCAAGATTTGCACAGGGCTTGTATGGTTATACTACGTATGATGCTGTACAGTTTTTTGATACCATCAAACTGAACACAGCCAATAAAGAAAAGCCTGCTATTCCTTTGATGCGCTACAGGCTTTATCAATATGTGATTGCCATCAATCACTATAAAGATGAGCTTTTTATCTGCGAGAATATTTTACCTGGCCTTGAAAGCGAACTGGCGGTAGTAGAGTCGCTGATCCGTAGTAAGGATGTACCGGTTTATCCTTTCAGCAGCAAAGGCGCAGAGGTTTCCAATATGGATGATGCTACTTACCGTGCCATGGTTTCGCAGGGTATCAAAAGCTGTCTGCGTGGTGATGTGTTCCAGATCGTATTGAGCCGTCGTTTTGAACAACAGTTCAATGGTGATGAGTTTAATGTGTACAGGGCATTGCGCAGCATCAATCCTTCTCCTTATTTATTTTTCTTTGATTACGGTGATTATAAACTCATGGGATCTTCTCCCGAATCTCAACTGATCATTAGCAATGGCAAAGCGGTGGTACACCCCATTGCAGGAACTTTCCGCAGAACGGGTGATGATGAGATCGATCAGAAAGAAGCTGAACGTTTACTGAACGATGCAAAAGAAAATGCAGAGCATGTAATGTTGGTTGATCTTGCCCGCAATGACCTTAGCCGTGTATGTGATGAAGTGCAGGTAGTGCATTACAGGCAGGTGCAATACTATTCGCATGTTATTCATCTTGTGAGTGAGGTAACCGGTAAAGTACGGGAGGGCAGCAATCCTTTTGAGCTGGTGGCAAAAACTTTCCCTGCCGGTACATTAAGTGGTGCACCTAAATTCAAGGCTATGGAACTGATCGATGGCTACGAACCTACTGCCCGCAGCTATTATGGTGGCGCTATTGGTTTTATGGGATTTGACGGTAGCTGTAATCAGGCTATTATGATCCGTACATTTTTGAGCAGGGAAAATAAACTGGTGTACCAGGCCGGGGCCGGTGTGGTGGCGGCCAGCAATCCCGAGAGCGAATTACAAGAGGTGAACAATAAACTGGGTGCGTTGAAAAAAGCGATCCTGTTTGCAGAGGAGATCAGCAGATAATATTTAATCCTTAATCACGAAGTATAGCATTGATATGAAAATACTGGTATTCGATAACTACGATTCTTTTACATATAACCTGGTTCACCTGGTAGAGAAGATCATTCATGGACGGGTAGATGTACACCGTAATGACCAGATACCGCTGGAGAAAGTAAAAGAGTATGATAAGGTCATTCTATCTCCCGGTCCGGGCGTACCTGAAGAAGCTGGTTTGTTGTTGCCACTGATCAAAGAATATGCAGCTACCAAATCGATACTGGGCGTTTGTTTGGGACACCAGGCCATTGGTGAGGCATTTGGTGGTAAACTGGTCAATTTGAGCAGTGTATATCACGGAGTAGCAACGCCAATAAGCATAGTGAATAAAAAGGCTCCGCTGTTCCAGGGATTACCGGAAGAATTTGAAGTGGGTCGCTATCATAGCTGGGTAGTGAGTGAAGAAGGTTTTCCTGCTGAGCTGGAAATTACAGCACGTGATAGTAACCAGATGATCATGGCTCTGCAACATAAAAAATATGATGTGCAGGGAGTACAGTTTCACCCGGAAAGTGTGTTGACGCCAAAAGGGGAGATCATTTTAAGAAATTGGCTGGGCAAGTAATGTGCGGATTAACCAATTTGAAAATGTGCAAACGTAAACTGACAAATGAAAAAGATATTACAATATTTATTTGAGTACAAAACACTGAGCCGTGCGCAGGCAAAAGAGGCACTGGTGAATATCGGCAAAGGGGTATATAATGAACATGAGGTAACAGCCTTTATGACAGTGTACCTCATGCGTAGTATTGCCATTGAAGAGTTGCAGGGATTTCGTGATGCCTTACAGGAACTTTGTGTACCGGTAGATCTTAATGGTCATGCAGTGGTGGATATTGTGGGCACAGGTGGTGACGGAAAGAATACTTTCAATATTTCTACACTGGCTTGTTTTATAGTGGCAGGCACCGGGCAAAAGGTTGCCAAGCACGGAAACTATGGCGCTACTTCAGTAAGCGGGGCCTCCAATGTAATGGAACAGTTGGGTTATAAGTTTAAGAATGATAAGGAAGCCTTGAAACGTGAAGTAGAAGAAGCTAATATCTGTTTCCTGCATGCTCCGTTGTTTCACCCGGCATTGAAGGCTGTGGGGCCTATCAGGAAAAACCTCGGCGTGCGTACATTCTTTAATATGCTGGGGCCAATGGTGAATCCTGCATTTCCGAAATTCCAACTGGTAGGTGTGTACAATCTTGAAATGGCACGTGTGTACAATTACCTGTTGCAACAAACTGACCAGGCTTTTGCAATTATTCATGGACTGGATGGATATGATGAGATCTCACTGACCAATGATACCAAGGTGATCACCAATAAAGGTGAAAGAATAATGACACCTGAACAGTTAGGGAAACGTGCTGTATTGCCTGCTGATATTTATGGTGGTAACACTGTAGAAGAGGCGGCTAAATTGTTCCAGAAGATCATTCGTGGAGAAGGAAGCTGGGCTCAGAACGCGGTAGTACTGGCCAATGCTGCCATGGCGCTGCACTGTACAGGTACTTATGCGTCTTACGATGAGGCATTTGCCGCGGCAGTTGAAAGCCTGGAAAGTGGTAAGGCTTATGCGGCGTTGAATAAGCTGGTGAGTTTGCAGTGAGGGGGGAATAAGTGAATGGTGAATGGTCAATAGTGAATGGTGAATAGTTTGAGACTGAACGTATTTGCGCGTTTAAAATAAAAGACAGATGAATATTCTTGATACTATTATAGAGCACAAGAAAAAGGAAGTGGCAGAGAGAAAGGCGGCGGTGAGCATCAGCGAACTGGAAAAGAAACCTGCATTTGTAAGACCGGTATTATCGCTGAAACAGTTTTTACTGGATGATAGTAAAACCGGCATTATTGCGGAGTTTAAACGTAAGTCGCCCTCAAAAGGAGTGATCAACGGACAGGCTGATGTGGTGGCAGTAACTACTGCTTACACTGCCGGCGGAGCTTCCGGTTTATCTGTACTTACCGATGAACATTTTTTTGGAGGTTCTACGCAGGATCTTGAGCAGGCAAGAGTGAACCAGGTACCGATACTGCGAAAAGATTTCATGATCGATGAATACCAGATAGTGGAAGCCAGGGCAATGGGTGCTGATGTGATCCTGCTGATTGCAGCCTGCCTGGATGTGGCTACAGTAAAAAGACTGGCTGCATTTGCCAAAAGTCTGCAACTGGAGGTATTGCTGGAATTGCACGACGAAGAGGAGTTAGGACATATTTGTGATGATACAGTGTTGGTTGGCATTAACAACCGCAACCTGAAAACTTTTTCAGTAGATATAGACAGAAGTTTGAGAATGGCTGAAAAAATACCGGCAGGAAAAGTAAAGATCGCAGAAAGCGGTATCAGTGCGGTGGAAAATATACAGTTGTTCAAACAGAATGGGTTCCGTGGATTTTTGGTGGGAGAGAATTTTATGAAGGCAACCGATCCCGGAAAAGCCTTTCAGCAATTTGCCCAACAACTGTTATCTTGTTGACGCAAGTATCTGGATACGATTGCTGCCTGAATGCCTAACACTTAAAAACCGGGAATATGCGCGTAAAAGTATGTGGCATGACGCAACCTGAACAGGTAGAGCAATTGGCCGGGCTGGGTGTAACCTTTGCCGGGTTCATTTTCTACCCTAAAAGCCCGCGTTATGTTTTCAAAAATATGACCACCACACAGATCAGGAAAGAGAATAATATCAATAAAGTGGGTGTGTTTGTCAATTCATCGGTAGAAGAAGTGTTGCATATGGTAGATGAATGCCGCCTGCACATGGTGCAGCTGCATGGCGATGAAACCCCTAAGTTCTGTGAAAAGATTGCAGATTATGTGTCAGTAGTAAAAGCATTCCGGTTAAGCGAAAACGACAGTGTGGAATGGATGATCCGCCCCTATATGGATATGTGCGATATGTTCATGTTCGATACGATGGGTGCCGGATATGGTGGTACCGGTAAGAAATTTGACTGGAGCGTATTGAAAGGTGCTTCCATCGGGAAACCTTTTTTTCTGAGCGGCGGTATTGAACCCGGCGACGAAGAACACCTGAAAGAGTTTATGCAGGACCCTGTTGCCAGGGCTCTGTTTGCGGTTGATATCAACAGCAGGTTTGAAGTAACACCGGGTATTAAAGACATGAACAAGATCAAAGAGTTTGTGACAAACCTGGGTGTACAACCACATTAAACTTAAAGTATATGGTTACTGTACGCAATGCCACGCAGGACGACCTGCCAGCCATGCTGGCGATCTATAACGACATTATTCTGAACACAACTGCTGTGTATGATTATAAACCGCATACAATGGAAATGCGGCAGCAGTGGTGGGCTGCAAAACAACAACAGGGTTTCCCGGTTTTTGTAGCTGAAGAGAATAATGTTTTGCTGGGATTCAGTTCTATTGGCCCCTTCAGGGCATGGGCGGCGTACAAATATTCAGTAGAGAATTCAATATACGTGGATAGTAACGCAAGAGGGAAAGGGATCGGTAAGTTATTGATGCCGCCATTGATAGAAGTTGCGAAACAATTACAGCTTCACACGATCATCTCGGGAATTGATGCAACCAATGAAGCCAGTTTGAAATTGCACTACAGTTTTGGATTTGAAGAGGTGGCGCATTTTAAGCAGGTTGGGTACAAATTCGGACGGTGGCTTGATCTTAAATTTTTGCAGCTGATATTGGATACGCCACTGCAACCAAAGGAAGTATAATATTATAAACAATAGCATGTTGTGACAAGGTTAGGTATCATAGGTGATTTTAATGCAACGGTGTACACGCATCAGAAAACAAATGAGGCGGTAGAACATGCCGCTAAATTGTTTGGCCGGTCTTTTCAGTATGAATGGGTACCTACAGAGCAGATCGAAAATACTTTCGCTACCATTACCAGTTCTTTTGATGGATTTATCATTGCACCCGGCAGCCCTTATAAGAATATGCAGGGAGTACTGAAGATGATTGAGTTTGCAAGAGTGAACAGGTTTCCTGTGTTGGGTACCTGCGGAGGATTTCAGCATATGGTAATTGAATTTGCCAGGAACGTACTGAATATAAAAGATGCTGCCCACGCTGAAGATGATCCTTATGCATCAAGATTGGTGATAAACCCGCTGAGCTGTAACCTGAAAGGGTCACCACTGGAAGTAACAATCACAACAGAACAATCAATAGCTTATAAAGTATTTGGGACAGGTAAGATAACTGAGCAGTACTACTGCAATTTTGGTTTAAATCCCGCTTATCAGCAGCAATTGCATGACGCAGGTTTCAGTATAACAGGCAGTGACCTGCATAAGGAAGCAAGGATCCTTGAACTGGACAATCATCCTTTTTTTGTAGCTACCTTATTTGTTCCGCAGGATAATTCAAGTTTTGAAAAACCACACCCGTTGATGAGCGCGCTTTTGGCTGCAATGGAACAGCGGAAGAGCGATGGCAACGTACAAGTGAGTGACACAACAGCAGTTAAATAGAATTACAAAAGATGGCAACAACAACTTATCAACGACCGGATGCGCAGGGATATTATGGGAAATTTGGTGGCGCTTATATTCCGGAAATGCTGCATCCCAATGTAGAGGAATTGAAATCGAGGTACCTGGAGATCATGCAGGACGCATCTTTTCAGAAAGAGTTTCAGTATTTGTTACGGGACTATGTAGGACGCCCTACGCCGCTTTACCTCGCAGAACGTTTAAGTAATCAATTCAATACTACCATTTACCTGAAGCGCGAAGACCTTTGTCATACCGGTGCGCATAAGATCAATAATACAATCGGCCAGATACTGCTGGCGCAACGGCTTGGTAAAAAACGCATCATTGCAGAAACCGGTGCCGGACAGCATGGAGTGGCTACTGCTACCGTATGCGCATTGAAAGGCATTGAGTGTATAGTGTATATGGGCGAAAAAGATATTGAACGCCAGGCACCCAATGTGGCCCGTATGAAGATGCTGGGCGCTACCGTGATCCCGGCAACCAGCGGTAGCAAAACGCTGAAGGATGCTACTAATGAAGCTATCCGCGACTGGATCAATAACCCTGCAGATACGCATTATATTATTGGAAGCGTGGTAGGCCCACATCCTTACCCGGATATGGTGGCACGTTTTCAAAGTGTGATCAGTGAAGAAATAAGAAAACAGTTGAAAGAGAAAACCGGTAAGGAACTACCTGATTATGTGATGGCCTGTGTAGGTGGTGGCAGTAATGCGGCAGGTACCTTCTATCATTTTCTCGATGAGCTGAGTGTGAAACTGGTAGCTGTGGAAGCAGCAGGCCTGGGTGTACATAGTGGTCACAGTGCTGCTACCACGCAATTGGGAAAACCGGGTGTATTGCATGGCAGTAAAAGCCTGGTAATGCAAACTGCAGACGGACAGGTGATAGAGCCGCATAGTATTTCCGCAGGTCTCGATTACCCGGGTATTGGTCCTTTGCATGCTTATTTGTTTGACAGTGGCAGGGGAACATTCCTGAGCGCTACTGATGAAGAAGCCCTGGAAGCTGCTTTTAACCTGACGCGGTTAGAGGGCATTATTCCGGCACTGGAATCATCGCATGCACTGGCTGCCTTAAAGCAAATGAAGTTTAAGAAAGAGGATGTTGTGGTACTGTGTTTGAGCGGAAGAGGCGATAAGGACCTGGCGACGTATATGAAGGCCATGTAACCTCATCCCCGTCCCTGCTCCACAAGAGAAGGGGGCCGGGCTATAGAACAACCGGGACTTTGGGAACACCCCATCTGCTATATCCAATGATTAAACCTGTTATTATGGAGAAAGACTATAATGACAATTTGCATGAAAATGCAGCTCATTTTTTGTATGGCTTTGCCAGACAGATGAGAAAGAATCAGACTAAAGCAGAAGCATTATTACAAAAAGATTATAAAGAGTGTTGAGTATAGTGAATAGGCTGAGATGCTATATTAATGTTTAAAAATAAATAAAAGTCCGGCCCCTCTCCCGAGGAGAGAGGCCGGGAGAGAGGTTATGAGCCGCATACAGGAATTATTCAAAAAGAAATCAGCCAATGTGCTGAATGTATATTGTACAGCAGGCTATCCGCAACTGGACAGTACCATTACGATTATGCAGACATTGGAAGCCAATGGCGCTGATATCATTGAATTGGGGATGCCCTACAGTGATCCGCTGGCAGATGGGCCTGTAATACAGGATAGCAGTGCGCGTGCACTGGCCAATGGTATGACCATTGCTACTTTGTTCCAACAACTGAAAGATCTGAGGAAAACAGTTTCTATACCTGTGATCCTGATGGGATATATGAATCCTGTACTGCAATACGGATTTGAAAAGTTTTGTGCAGATGCCGCTGCCGCAGGCGTTGATGGCCTTATTCTGCCTGATCTTCCTGAGTTTGAATTTGAGACAGAGTATGGTGCTATGATCAAAAAAAATGGTCTTGACTTTATATTCCTGGTGACACCGGAAACATCAGCAGCAAGAATTAAAAAACTGGATTTGCTCAGCAGTGGTTTCCTGTATGCAGTGTCTTCTTCATCTACTACAGGTAAGGACAAGGACATGAGTGCGGTAGACAGCTACCTGCAACGATTGAAAGGTATGCAGTTGAATAATCCTGTGCTGGTGGGTTTTGGCATTAAGGACAAGCAAACTTTCCAGGCTGCCTGTGCACATGCCAACGGAGCGATCATTGGCAGCGCTTTTATAAAGGCATTGGAGAATAATACCGATGTGACTGCTGCCACTCAACAGTTTTTAAACAGTGTTTTGCGCTAACGTTAATTACACGAAGAAATCATTAATATGGATCTGGCTATCGTAAAATACAATGCAGGAAATATACAATCAGTATTGTATGCGCTGGAAAGAATAGGAGCAACAGCAACTGTGACAGACGATCACCAGCAATTGCAGCAGGCTGATAAAGTGATCTTTCCCGGTGTGGGTGAAGCCAGCAGTGCTATGCGTTACCTGCAGGAAAGAGGATTGGATACAGTGATCAAGAACTTGCAGCAACCTGTGTTGGGCATCTGCCTGGGAATGCAGCTGATGTGCACCTATTCAGAAGAAAACGATACTACCTGTCTTGGAATTTTTGAGGAGAAGGTAAAGTTGTTTACGCCGGAAGCCGGCACGTTTAAAGTGCCGCAGATAGGCTGGAACAATGTTTTCAACCTGAAGACCCCTTTATTCAATAATATCCCGGAGAAAAGTTACTACTACTTTGTGCATGGCTATTACGCTGCGTTGGGGACGCATACTATTGGAACAGCAGATTATGTACAGCCCTACAGTGCAGCCCTGTACAGGGATAACTTTTATGGGGTACAATTTCACCCTGAAAAAAGTGCCCAGGTAGGGGAACAGTTATTGAGAAACTTTTTGGCCCTCTAGCATGCTGGTAAAGGAAGTTCCATTGACAACAGTTTTACAGGTACGTCGTGATGTGATGTATCCTGAGGAGAACATTGATTTTGTAAAACTGGAAGGTGATGAGAACGGGCTTCATCTTGGTTTGTATGCAGATGAGCAACTGGTATCTGTTATCTCGGTATTTGAACAGGGAACTACTGTGCAGTTCCGCAAGTTTGCTACAGTGACAGCAATGCAGGGAAAAGGCTATGGTACTCAATTATTGGAATATGTGTTTGATTGGGCTATTCGCAATGGTAAAAAGAGAATCTGGTGCAATGCGCGGGTAAGCGCAACAGCACTTTACCTGAAGTTTGGCATGCAGCCTACAGGCAGTACCTGGCAGAAATACGGCCTTGAATTTATTAAAATGGAGAAACAGTTTTAAGTATATGCAGATTATACCGGCTATTGATATTATCGACGGAAAATGTGTGCGACTGACGCAGGGTGATTATGAACAAAAGAAGATCTATAATGAAAACCCTTTGGAGGTTGCCCGGCAGTTTGAAGATGCCGGTCTTAAACGACTGCATCTGGTAGACCTTGACGGTGCGAAAGCCGGTGTAGTGAAGAATTGGAAGGTGCTGGAGAATATTGCCGGTAAAACAAGCCTGGTGATTGATTTTGGGGGTGGTATTAAAACGGATAAAGACGTAAACATTGTTTTTAATTCGGGCGCGGCATTGGCTACGGTAGGGAGTATTGCAGTGAAGAATGAATTTGAATTTGTAAAGTGGTTGTTGCAATATGGTGCGGACAAATTCCTGTTGGGAGCTGATGTGAAAAATGAGAAGATCGCTGTGGGCGGCTGGCTGGAAACAACTGATGTATCAATTTATGATTTCCTGCAAAACTATTTCGATAAAGGTGTGCGCCAGGTATTTTGTACCGATGTAAGTAAGGATGGTTTATTGCAGGGCCCGGCTACTGATCTGTATAAAAAGATCGTGACACGTTTTCCTGAACTGCATTTTATTGCCAGTGGTGGTGTAAGTAATGTACAGGACCTGCATGATCTGCGTGCTGCCGGTTGTAAAGGTGCTATTGTAGGGAAAGCGATCTATGAGAACCGTATTTCGCTGAAAGAACTACAGGCTTTTTAAGATTATCATTCATTATCAATATAGATTCTGTGCTGACTAAAAGAATTATTCCCTGTCTTGATATTAAAGATGGCAGAACGGTAAAAGGAACCAACTTTGTGGATCTGCGTGATGCGGGCGACCCTGTAGAGCTGGGTGCATTGTATGCACAACAGGGGGCTGATGAACTGGTGTTCCTGGATATTACTGCGACCAATGAAAGAAGAAAAACGTTGAGTGAACTGGTAAACCGTATTGCGCATCATATTAATATTCCTTTTACGGTGGGTGGCGGCATCAGTAGTGTAGAAGATGTGCAGGTATTGTTGCAGAATGGCGCCGATAAGATCTCTGTAAATACTGCGGCTTTTAAAAAGCCACAGTTGGTTAATGAACTGGCAAAGGAATTTGGCAGTCAATGCGTAGTGTTGGCTATTGATACCCGCCTGGAAGAGGATGGCGAATGGTATGTGTACCTGAATGGCGGACGGGTAAAGACGGATACAACCTGTTTTGACTGGGCCCGCCAGGCCGTAGACCTCGGAGCAGGCGAAATTCTGCTCACTTCCATGAACCACGACGGAACAAAGCAGGGCTTTGCACTGGATATTACCGGCAGACTGGCCGACGCTTTGCCTGTACCAGTTATTGCATCGGGTGGTGGTGGCACTATGCAACATTTTGTAGATGTTTTTGAGCAGGCAAAGGCTGATGCGGCGCTGGCTGCCAGCATCTTTCATTTTAAAGAGATAGCAATTCCGGAATTAAAGGGATATTTGCAGCAGCATAATATTGTTGTAAGATTATGATCTACAAGCTTCTTTTTGTTGCGGTCATCATTACCATTGTATTGTACATCTATATGAACAGGAAAGTACAGCAGCGAAGGGATGAGCAACGCGAAAGAATGCAGGAGAGAAGAGGGGAAATGCTGGATAAATTATTACAGGCAGGAAAGAAAAAGCAGGAAGAGGCGGGAGATGAAACGGCAGAATAAACAGTTCTTTTTGACTTATCTGATCTATTTGACCATTCATTATTCACAATTGATTATGAAGATTGAATTCAAGAAATATTCTGACGGACTGGCCCCGGCCATTGTGCAGGACTTTAAAACACATAAAGTGCTGATGCTGGGATTTATGAATGAAGAAGCCCTTCAGAAAACAATGGCAGAGGGAAAGGTGACCTTTTATAGCCGGAGTAAAAAAAGACTCTGGACAAAAGGCGAGGAGAGTGGTAATCACCTGCTGGTAAAAGAAATATTGTCTGATTGTGATAATGATACCATCCTGGTAAAAGCAGAGCCTTTGGGCCCTACCTGCCATACCGGTGCCGATACCTGCTGGAGCGAACGCAACCACCAGGACGATTTTTTATATTACCTGGAAGACATTATAGAGCTGCGTAAAAAAAGCACAGATGGTAAATCCTATGTAAAACAACTGTTTGAAAAAGGAATTAACAAAATTGCGCAGAAAGTAGGGGAAGAGGCTGTAGAAGTGGTAATTGAGGCAAAAGATAATGATGATGAACGCTTTGTGAATGAAGCTGCTGATCTGCTGTTTCACTATTTGGTTTTACTTAACGCAAAAGGGCATAATTTACGTGATATTGCAGGCGTTTTACAGGCGCGACATGCAAAACAATAAGGTTATGAAGAAGTATTTATTGTTGTTACTGGCAGGAGCTCCGCTCGCTGTGCTGGCTCAAACGAAAGGATTTGTTATTACCGGTACTGTTACCGGGCTTACTGATAAATCACTGGTATCTGTTACGGATGTTAACGACCCTACTGATACACTGGCAAGTACCACTGTACAGAACGGCGCCTTTACCTTAAAAGGAACCATCCAGGAAGCGAACCTGCACCAGTTGAATTTTGGGGCAGTTCAGAAAAAGGCAGTGCTGTTTATTGGTAATGAAAATATTACCGTAAAAGGAAGTACTGAAAATATCCAGAACCTTGATGTAAAAGGTTCTGCGATCAACAGTGACTTTATGGAGTTTCAGAATACGTTTTCGCCACTGTTCAGACAGTTAACGGAAATGAACCAGCGTATCTCATCCATTCCCAATATTAAAAGAGATGATTCGCTGGTAGTGGCTTATATGAAGCAGATAGATAAGATCAAATCCACGATTGATAAATTCGTCGCCAATAAAAAGTCTTCGCCTGTAGCACCATTTGCGTTGGTAGTAACCAGCGAAATAGAAGATAACATCAATGCTACGGAAAGAAGATTTAAAATGCTCGATACTACTTTGCAGCAGGGATTTTATGGCAAGATACTTGCGCAACGTATAGGAGATGCTAAAATTGGTGCGGTAGGAACAGATGCTATCGAGTTTTCGCAGAATGATACAACAGGCAAAGCTGTAGCGCTTTCTTCTTTTAAAGGTAAGTATGTGCTGGTTGATTTCTGGGCCAGTTGGTGTGGTCCCTGTAGAATGGAGAACCCCAACGTAGTGAACACTTATAAGAAGTTTAAGGGAAAGAACTTTGCTATTCTTGGCGTTTCGCTCGACAAGAGCCGCGATGCCTGGATCAAAGCGATCAATGATGATGGCTTAACCTGGACACATGTCAGTGACCTGAAATACTGGAACAACGATGTTGCCCGCACCTACAAAATAGAAAGCATTCCGCAGAATTTCCTGGTAGATCCTAATGGAAAAATTATAGCCAGGAACCTGCATGGCGCTACCCTTGAAGCCAAGCTGTGCGAGTTACTCGGATGTAATTAGGATGGTATAAGGTATAAAGTTTAAGATGAGGCAGCAGTAACAGTAACTCTTCGCAGTTTTTTACGCCTGAGCACCTTAAACCTTACACTTTAAACCTTGTTCCTATGCTGTACAGGCTTGCATTTAGTATTATTATCCTCTCATCCTGTAGTTTGCAGGCGCAAACCGCTTCTATGGTTGGCGATTACTACCTTACGGGTGTAATGGAAACTGCTTCCGGTTTCCGGTTGAATGCAGATTCGACATTTGAATTCTTCTTTTCGCAGGGGGCTTTAGACAGGGCCGGCTCCGGTACCTGGAGTATTAAGAACAATACCATCTTCTTTAACAGTAAGCGCAGGCCACCTCTTGATTTTGCATTGGTGGAAAGCCGCAAAGTGCCCGGTGATTCTGTTGTAATAGTGATCAAAGACAGGAATACTGCTTTGCTTCGTTATGTGGATTGCCTGCTGAAGGGGAGCGGTGGGAGCCAGAAAGGCACTACGGATGCTGATGGCGTTATTGTGTTTCCTGCACAGGACGTGGACGCTATTTCTCTGATCTTCCAGTTATGTCCTGACAGGTATTCTGAATTTATTCCCGAAAGCAGGAACCGTAATTATTTTGTGTTTCGTTTTGAACCCTGGATAGCGGACGTGTTTTTTGATCATTTTCATCTTACCGTATTGAATAACCGTTTAACCGGGCTTCATCCATTGCTGAAAGGGGATAATTTCCAATATGTAAGATCGAAATCAGAATAGCCGGTAATAAAGAACGCCGCACTTACAGCGCGGCGTTCTTATTTATTGGTGGGACTTCTAATTAACTATCTTTCTTGCCGAAGAGGCGTTTAAAGAATCCTTTTTTTTTCTTTTCTTCAGGAGCCTGCTCTGTTTTGGGATCTTTTTTATCAGCAGGAACCTGGTTTTTAGCATTGGTAGCTTCTTTCAATACCTTCTGCTCTTCCATTGCCTGTTTGGATTCAGTAGGAATATTCTGTGTATCTGGTTTGCCCAGGTATTCATCTGCAGCATTGGTAGCTGCATTCTCATTTTCAGTAGGAGGAGGAGTTGTTTGCCCCAGCATATCGAGGTTGTCGAAACTGTTCTTCATATTCTCGGGCTGTACAAATTTTGCTGATCTGTCTAGGCCAAGAGTTTTGTCAGCCAATGCTTTCTGGAAGAATGTTTCCCAGATAGGAAGGGCTGCACGTCCACCATAGCCAAGACCGCCTTCCAGTTGGATAAAGCGATCATCGCAACCAATCCACACACCTGCCTGTAATTGAGGTGTAAAGCCCATGAACCATGCATCGCTGTTGTCGTTGGTAGTACCTGTTTTACCGCCCATTTCAGCTACACCTAATCTTGCACGCAATCCTGCAGCGGTACCATAATCGGTGGCGCCCTGCATCATGCGGCTCATGGTATAAGCTGTAGCCTGGCTGATGGCTTCTTTACGTTTTGTATCAAAGCGGGCCAGTACATTACCGTCTTTGTCTTCAATGCGGGTAATGTAAACGGGCTGGTTGCTGAAACCACCTGAAGGGAATATTGTATAACCCCACATCATCTCGTACAGCGACAGGTCGCAGGAACCAAGAGCGATGGAAGGATAGGGATCTACTTTTGTAGGGATACTGATCTGTTGTAAGAATTCAGTAAAGCGTTGTGGTGTTGTTTGCTTAATGATATAAGCTGCTACTTCGTTTACTGACCATGCAAGGGCATTGGCCATTGTGCGTTGTCCGTCATGTCCCCTGTTCTTGGCAGGTACATAGCCGGAACCGGGGAAGTATTGTTGTTTGTCTTCGCACATGGTTTCCGGTGTGAAGCCATACTCTTCCACAGCTAAAGCATACAGGAAGGGTTTGATGGAAGAACCAACCTGGCGTTTGGTTCTCAGGTTTGCGTGGTCGTATTTGTAGTTCTTATAATCAATACCACCAACCCATGCTTTTACCTGGCCGTTCAATGGGTCCATTACCATGAATGCTGTCTGCATCATTTCATGGTGATATTTGATGGAATCCATCGGGGTCATTACGGTATCTTTTTCGCGCTGGGAGTTCCAGGCAAATACTTTCATGGGTGTTTTTTCGTAGAAGGATTTCTTAACGTCTGCATCGCTTAGATTATCTTCTTTCATCTTTTTCCAGCGATCACTGCTCTTCATTGCAGCTTCCAGTATGTTGTCGTGTCCTTTCCATACAGCGTCTGTTTTTACATCTTTCTGTGAGGCGAGTACACGTTGCAGTACAGGCATGTGTTTGGCAACAGCTTCTTCTGCATATAATTGCATACGTGGGCTGATGGTAGTGTACACACGTAAACCATCCTGGTAAATGTCGTAGTTACTGCCATCCTGCTTTTTGTTTTCCTTACACCACTTTTTCAGGTCGTCGCGCAGCACACCCAGGAAATAGGGTGCAATACCGTTGTTTTCGTCAGTCTTTTTATAATTGAGACGTATGGGTAGTTTTTGAGCAGCTTTAGCCTGTGCTTCTGTAATATAATTGCCGTCGGCCATGCGATCCAGTACCAGATTTCTCCTGTCGAAAGATGCCTTGTATTTTGTACGTGGATTGTATAAGCCGGTACCATTTACCATACCTACCAATACTGCAGCTTCTTCTACAGTAAGGCGATCGGGTTCTTTGGAAAAGAAGGTACGGGAGGCATTACGGATACCAAATACGTTGTCACTGAAAGGAACCGTGTTCAGATACAGGGCAATGATCTCCTGTTTGGTAAAATTGCGTTCCAATTGGACAGCAATGATCCACTCCTTCAGCTTCTGAATGCCACGTACCACAATGTTGGATGAACGTTCTGCAAACATGTTCAATGCCAACTGCTGGGTGATGGTACTGGCACCACCCTGGCGGCCCAGGTAGGCAAATGCACGGAATACACCCCTGGCATCAATGCCCGGGTGATCGTAAAAACGTTTATCTTCTGTAGCTACGAGGCCATCAATAATGTATTTGGAAATATCTTTATACTGAACTACGCTGCGGTTACCTTTCTCTGTATAATACTTTCCCATGAGGGTACCATCGTCACCATACACTTCGGTGGCCAATACCAGCGAGGGATTTTCGAGTTCAGCAAGTGAAGGCATTTTGCCAAAAACACCCAGCATTATGAGTGTGATCAGTAAAATGAAAGCCAGCACTCCGCCTAAAAATATTCTCCAGTAGATGCGAACTGCACGAGACATATATAGTTAATTATTTTTTAAGGTGTTACGGTTCAATCAATGCCTGATTATGCAAAAATCGTACTCGAAAATAGCCAAAACATTCAGCGGGCCTAAAAGTATTCTTAATTTTCAAGGTAATTGCATACTCCGTTCATTCACAGCTACTGAGAAAGTGCCTTTTTATTAAAATTTGCCGGGATAAGCCTGTCGCAGAAAATCTTTGTAGGCCTTTATGTCCTTGTTCGATTTCAACAGGTCGAGATTCTGCGCACTGATGGTAATGAATGTGTATTTGGCAGCAGGTAACCAGGGGATAATTTCTGTGGCTGCTGTTTTCTGCGCCTTTTCAATATAAGTAATTGCTTCTGAAGCGTTCGCAAAATTATTCATCACAACCAGTTTCAATTCGTCGTTGAGCGAAATATTACTGATCTCAATTGCTTTACCGGCATAATTCTCCCTGTTGTAACGGTTGAATGCGTTGCGGGCCTCTGTTACATATACAGGATCTACCTTATCCATTACGATGGTTACATATTGCGGAGCGGCTGCATTGTAGGTAAATACTGAATTGATAACGGGGCCTGCAGGCAATGGCTTGGCTTTGATGCTGTCCTGTTTTGCCACAACAGGTGCTGTAGTAACATTGCTGCTGTCCCTGCGTGTAACAGATGTTCTGGCCTGTGCCGTGTCTTTTGGTGCGGTAACAGTTACAGCCGGCAGTTTGTTCTGCGCTGTATCTTTTGGCGGAGCAGCGGCTACTACCGGCGCTTTAGCCTGTGCTGTATCTTTTGCCACCACAGGAGGCGCTGGCTGCACACTGTCTTTTTTAGCAATAGGTGGTGCTATATGAACACTATCTTTTTTCGCTACAGGAGGCGCTACAGCCTGTACGCTGTCTTTGCGTGCAGCGACTGCAGGAGCGGTCTGTGTACTATCTTTTTTAACTGCCGGTTGTTTTACAGCAGATGGTTTGGGGGCTGTTTCTTTTACTACGGCCTGCACTGTATCTTTTTGTACAACCGGTGGTGGTTGCTGGGCTACTGTTGGTTTGGTTGGTGAATCATCAATAGCCACCAGGGTATCTTCTTTGGGACGTTCTATCTGGAGTTTGGTAAGGTAATCCTCAATTTCTTTGCGGCGGTTCAGTACGTCCAGCATTACCTTGGCTTTATTGCTCAGGGGAGAAGTAGGATAGAGCCTGATGATATCCTGTAATACACGTTTGGCTACAGGATCTTCCTGCTGACGAACGTGGTAAATAGACTGGATATAGAGTAGCTGCGGTGTCCAGTAGTTGGTACCATATAAACTATCTGCAACACGTTTCTGCGCCAATGCTTCGGTGAAGTTGCCTTCAATAAACAGGTTGTAGATATTGTCGTAGCGCCGCGTCATGTCGTTCCTGTCTGCATTTACACCATTGGGATCAGCTAGCTTTTTGCTGAACTCTGAGGAAGGGAAACGGTTTTTCAATGCTACCGCAGCTTCATCGGATCTTTGCTTTCTGCCTGTTTTGAGATAGCAGTAATACAGGTAAAACAATGCCTCTGGTTGATGACTGCTATTGCTGAACCTGCTCAAAAAGCCTTCGAGTGTGGTGATGGCTGTTTCATAATCTTCCAGTCCATCCACCAGTTCTTTACCCAGTTTCAGTTGCGCATTTTCAATAGAGTCGTCTGACTGTATTCTCAGTTGTGGAGTAAGTGGAATGGTTTTCAGCAAAGCATCATAGGTACTTGCTACTGTAGTAGCAGCCACTGGTTCATTGGCTGAGCCCGTTTGGGTTTTACTATTGTTGGGCAGATTTGCAGTACTCGTCTGGATGGCTGCTGTTCTGCGCCAGTTATCTACATTGGGACGTGTACCCCATTTGTTTCTGAATTCTGTAAACCCTTTGGCTTTCAGGCTACTGTTATCGAAATACCATTCGCCTTTGGCGTTGCTGAAAAGATCAGCCGGTTTGTCATCGGGTTTATTCAATAGCGGGGTGCCATCGGGAGAAAATGCTTCTTCTTCCTTAAGACCCTGTTGCTTACGAAGTTTACGGGCCAGTTTGCGCAGGAAATCATTACGCTCTTCTTCGGGCATGGCTGCAATGCGTTGCAGGCTGTCCTGGCGATACATGATCTGCTGCTGTTTTACAATAACAGACAGAGATGCTTTACGTTTTTCAATAGCCGGTATATCAGGAGCAGCAATATCGGTGATATTTACACTGTCGTAGAAACGTTTGGACTCAGGGTAATCCTTTTCACGGAAATATAGTTCTGCCAGCAGCAGGAAACATTGGGAACGCTGGCTATTGTCGTCACCTGCCACGCTACTGATCCTGGTGCCGCGTAACAGTAATTCTTTGGCGCCTGCAATGTTATTGCGCTCGAGTTCCATTTGCGCCGCAGTATAGTAAATGATCTGTTTGTAGGAAGCATAACGATCCTTGCGCGCCATTTTTACCAATGCATCTATATTCTCCCTGATAATTTTATCATCACCCTTGTTTTGCCTGATGGCATTGAGACGGGCATATACTTCCAGTATAGGGTTGAATGTATGTGCCGCAGCACGATTGTAGAAGGTTTCTGCGCTAACTGATTTTCCTGCCTTTTCGTAAAGCTGACCAATCAGGTATTCCCAGCGGGCTTTTTCCTGGCTGCCTTCTGCATTGGGTAAAGCCATTTCAAGGTAAACAGCAGCACTGTCATACACACCTTGTTTGTAAAACCACCAGGCCTGTACTTCTTTCAGATCTGTTTGTAGCCTGTCGGGAAACTGGGGATCGTGTTTCAGTGTTTCAATTAAACCGGCAGCTTCGGATAAAGCTCCTTTGGCAATGTATGTCCTGATCTGCCAGATAAAAGATTCGTTGCGGCTGGGTGCCTGTGACCAAACTTTCTGAAAAAGATTGCGGTTTTCTTTGGTCGATACAATGGCTGCACTGCCGCCATCGGATGCATTGGCATTACTGCCGATAGGGATATCGTAACCATCTTTTTCTTTGGGAGAAAAAGCATAGTTGATATATTGAAAAGTAAGATAAGCGGTATCGAGTTCTTTTCTGAAATAATAGGCTTTGCCCAGCAGCATGTACATATTGTCGATCCAGCTATTGCGGAGATCGTGGATGAGGATACCGGCATTGGCTTTCATGATCACAGAATCCAGTTCGGTCTTTTCGCTGGCTGAGGTATAATCGAGGCTGTAATTATAAAAAGTGAGCAGCTGTGCATAATCGTCTTTGTAGGCTGCTTTTGCACGGGCTATAATTTCTCCCAGTTTTACATTGGCATTGTAGTGCCAGTTGAACTTGGTAACGCCGTTCTGTACGAACCGGCGTGGAATAGTAAATTTTTTATTGGCAGATTTTTCGGAGCCAAGTAAGCGTTCTTCGTACTTTTTTGGCTTTTTAAGGTCAGTAGGGAGCTGGGGCTGCCCGGAAACTACCGGAAGCCAGGCATAGCAACATAACAACAACACTATCCTCGTCAATACCTTTTGCATGGGAGCGCAAACTAAATGCTTAATAACTGATTTTCAAGAAAAATATTTTAAAAATACAGGTAATTTTTTGTGAATTTACCGTGCCTGTTTTCCGGTTTAACTTACTACCTTTAAAGCCCTGAAAAACTATGTATGGCTCGATTTGATGCTAATTCCACACTAAAACGTTTACAGAACCGTTACCGGTTAGTGGTGATGAACGACGACACTTACGAGGAGGTTGTAACGTTTAAGTTGTCAAGATTGAGTGTTTACATAGTTCTTAGCACAATTTTTGTGCTCTTGACTGGCCTTACCGTAGCATTGATTGTGTTTACCCCGTTGAGAATGTACATTCCGGGCTATGGTGATGTGAACGCTACCAAGGAGTTACGTGAACTGAAGATACGAACTGATTCATTAGAGCAGGCGATGCGGTACAAAGATAAGTACCTGGATAATGTGAAAAGTGTACTGGAGGGCGATGTGACTGTGAAACTGGATACGACGATGCTCGAGATTCCCAAAGCAGAAAACATTGAAGATTAAACCCATAACTATGTTTAACCAAAAATCCAAGTCCGAAAGTTTCACTGAAACTACTACTTCTACAAAAACTCCCACACCTACAGGTGCCAGCATTATTGCAGCGGGCACTACGCTTAAAGGTGACCTTACCAGCAGTGGAGATATCCGTATAGACGGCACTCTCCAGGGTAATATCCAGTGCACAGCCAAGGTAGTAATAGGTGCCAATGGCGTAGTGGAAGGAGATATTACCGGGCAACAGGCTGATATTATGGGCAAAACTACCGGCACTATTAAGGTAAAAGAGCTGTTGCAACTGAAAGGCGGCAGTAATGTGCAGGGTAATATCTATGCAGGGAAACTGCAGATTGAACCTTCAGCTAATTTCAACGGTCAGTGTCACATGTCTACTACTGCTGATAGCCCAGTTTTAAATGGTCACAGCAATGGAGTAGCCAAAAAAGCTGAGCGCCCGGTAGAAGCTTAATTTTACTTCGTTCTACAGATTGTAAATAATTGCATATGTCCGTCGTACGCGGCGGACAATGTGCTTCTTGTGCCTTACACTATAAAAATCTTCAGCAGTAGTTTCTATATGTGTTTGCATAGTACATTTGTGCCTCAACGGAAAGGAAACTGACGAAATATGCAAAACCCATCAGGAACCAAAGCATTTGCTCCCATCTCTCTGATATTTATTGTTGTCTCTGCCATTCTTTTGTTTGCCCGCAACACGCTGCAGCAATGGAAAATAGATGTTAACATTTTGATTGCAGGAAATATTATTTTATTTGCAGCAACTGCTGTTTCTTTTTTCATTCATTTTAAAGCAATACGTAACAAGAACACACAGGCTTTTTTGCGTGCCCTGTATGGCAGTATGTTTGCAAGAATGATGATCTGCCTGGTGGCAGTTTTGATCTATGTTGGTATTGTAGGAAGTGGAGTGAACAAAAACGCGGTTTTCGGGTTTATGATCCTGTACTTTTTATATACGTTTACGGAGGTTCCGATACTGATGAAGTTGAGTAAGCAAAACAAGCATGTCTAAAAAGGAAGCACCCCTTCAATATCTTCAGCAATTTATTCCGCCGGCCGCAGTACCCGGAATATTGAATTACCTGCACCACTACAAGGTACACCTTACCATTACCCGCGAGCGTAAAACCATTTTAGGCGATTACCGCCATGCCACGAATAATCAGAACCATCGAATCAGTGTAAACGGCAATCTTAATCCTTATGCTTTTCTGATCACGCTGGTGCATGAGCTGGCTCATCTTGTTACTTTTATGCAACATGGCAACCGTGTTCAATCGCACGGGCGTGAATGGAAAAATTGTTTTGCCCTGTTGCTGAAAGACTTTCTTGCCGATGGCATTTTCCCCGCACCAGTTGAGAGCGCATTACGCTCTTCTATTCATGATCTGCCAGCCAGCAGTTGTGCAGATGAGAACCTGATGCGCATATTAAGAAACTATGATGTTAAAACCGATCACCTGGTGATGGTGGAGCAATTACCCGAAGGTCAATTGTTTGATATTGGTGAAGGACGCATTTTTAAAAAGGGCAGAAAGCTACGTAAGCGCTATCAATGTATTGAAGTAAAAACAGGTAAAGTATACCTGTTCAGTCCCATTTATGAGGTGAAAGAATATCCTGAACGTAAGGCTGGCTAAAATCTACAAAGCTAAATTCCCGTATATCTTATTATAAGGATTCCTTGTTTTAGGCTCTGATTTGTAATGCATACATTACCAGTTGATTATGTATTGTGTTATTTATCACTAAAAATAGAATCTATGAAAAAGTGTACGATCGTTCTCGCTCTCACGATGATTTATCTGGCCGGATTTTCACAAACAAAAAAGGAAGATTGGATGGTAGGCGGTAATATCTCCCTGAACACTACTACGGGTAACAGCGATTTTACTTTTAAGCCCAATGCCGGTTACTTTTTCTTTGACAATTTTGCCGCCGGGGCCGAATTGCATTTCAGTTTTTTAAAGGCTGGCGATACCAGGACTAACAGTTGGGGAATTGGTCCTTTTGCCCGTTATTATTTTAATCTTAAAAATCCTGATTTCAAACCCCTGGCACATGCAAGTTTTGATTTTATCAATGCAACTACCAAAACGAGTGGAACCAAGTCAACCAACACCATCACAAGCTTTTACATTGCCGGTGGTGCCTCTTATTTTATTAATCACAATGTGGCGGTTGAAGCTTTGGCTGGCTATAATCGCAGTAAACTGGAAAACCAGGGTTCTGAAGGTGGCTTCAAACTGCAGATAGGCTTCCAGGTATATTTATTGGGAAATCAGGTGAAGCAGGTGATGGGAAAATAAACATCAGCACATAATTGTTTAAGGTATGAAGTGGGATCCCGCTTCGTACCTTATTTTTTTATAGCTCCTTCAGCATCCAGATATCACATCCGAAATGACCGGTGTTTCCTACAGGTCCATCCAGGTAGCGAAAGCCAAATTTTTCATATACATGAACAGCCTGTTTTAATTCGGGCATGGTTTCGAGGTACACTTTTTTGTAACCGCGTTCACGTGCAAATTCCAGTGCTTTTTCGATCAGTAATTTTCCAAGACCAAGACCTCTTGCCTGGGGCAGCAGGTACATTTTAACCAGCTCACAGGTATCTGACGGTAAGCCATCTGACGGGAAAATGCCTGCTCCGCCAACAATGGTGTCGTTTACCAAAGCAATATTGTAAGTACTATTGGGAGTTTGGAATAGTTCGTACAGCGTATCTGTACTGCTATCGTAATAAACTGTACCGGGATGATTGGCGTTAAATTCAGTTAACGTATTGCGGATGATGGTAGCAATGGTTGGGTTGTCGGCAGGAACGATACTCCTGACTACTATTTGATTCATGGCGCAAAGATAATTCACCGGCGCCTGTAACTATTGTGTTTAATTTTTCTAGCTGATCAATGCTATTACACTGTAGATGATAACATAACCGAGGGCTACAAGTCCAAAAAAGAGGGCAGTGGGACTTTTCATAGATAAGGTGTTTTTAATCGTTGATTTTTTTTAATAAGTAATTATCGGACTAACGAAAAAACTGTGCCATATATTATGAATGATGCCGGTTAGAGAAACATTCGTCCCAATGTAGTGCGTTACCCAATTATTTGAATTGCGTCTATAGATCAATGTAAATGCGTTATAATAGTCCACATTAAAAGTTGATTTTTGCAATTGATTGATAAATAGTTTGTTATGATTAAATAGTAGTTTTACTATAGGTGTTAGTGGATGTACTACTAATAAATGTTTTATAGTAGAGCGGGGTAGGTTATCCTAATAACCTTATGTATAAACGAACCCGATCTTTGGAACAGGGTATCAAAAGGATGCATCTTTGTGTGGTGAAGATGAAGAATAAAGAAAAAAGTCCTAGAAAAACCAATCCAATGTCCAGATCCATGATCCAACACCTATGAGGAACACGTTAGTCCAATGTCCATTGAAAAGTTCCTGAAGTACGCTGTGCAGACTCTGTCGTCCGCAGTAAGAATTTGTTCCCGGGTCCGACACCCGGGAACTTTTTTTATGGCATACCCGGGAGTTTTATGCCAGCTTCTTTAATGTCTTTCAGTATTTTTTCCTGTAATGCCAGTCGTGTGTCTTCAAAACCGTGCGCATTGGTCCACACTTCTACCGACACTTTATAGCCATCCAGCTCCATTACTGAAATACCAATTCTTGCCTGTGGTTCTTTTAAAAAGTTTTTAGCAGCACCAATGGTATTGGTGACAATATTTTTGATAGCATCGAAGTCTACAGAGTAGGGGAACTTTATTTCTATATCAAGCCTTCTCCGGTCTTCCCTGCTGAGATTGAGTATGATTTCGTTTGATAGCTTACTGTTAGGTACTACCACTGTGCGATTATCGAACGTAATAACATAAGTATAGAAAAGCTGGATAGCAGATACTTTACCTGTTTGCCCCTGTGTTACTATATTATCTCCCACACGGTATGGTTTCAGGATCATGATGAGTACGCCACTGGCAAAGTTTTGCAATGTGCCGGATAATGCCAGGCCTGCAGCTACACCGAAGGCTGCAATTACTGAAGCAAATAAGGTCATCTGCATTCCCATTATCTGCATGAGTAGCAGGAATAATAGCACCTGTAAAAGAATGCTGAATAAACTCTGGAAAAAGCTTTCCAATGAAGGATCAAATTCTTTTGTTGAGAGGATCTTTCTCAGCCATTTGTTCAAGAGCCGGATGATCCATTCTCCAACAACCAGTACTATAATGGCAATGATAATCCTGGGGCCATAGGTCAATACCCAGCTGTAAGCCTTGTCATAAAATTTTTCAACATTCCACATGATGGAATGTCATAAAAAATCGTGCCCCGAGGAGTAAATATGAAGTTAGAAATACGAAGTATGGGGTGCTTAATGCTGAACGCCTGACGCAAATACAGGTTATAAGTTTTAAGTTATAGGTTATAAGTATTGCAGAAGGCAGGACGCTTAACGCGGAACGCTTAATGCAAATACAAGCTCTGAGCTGCGAGCTTTGAGCTACGAGGGAATGCAGTTTGGACGAAATATCGAATGTAAAATGTTGAATATCGAATTTCGAAGGAAAAGCCGGAAGCAAGTTGGCAGTTGGTAGTTTGCAGTCAGCTGTAAGTTGTATCCTGTTGCCTGTTACATTCCGATTTCACTACCAGGTATTCTTCATCACTAAATCTTAAAATCACAAATCTTCGTGTTTAATTTATTGCTTGATTGTTTGCTTAATTTTTTATACAAATTGGCTTGCAGGGAGTAGGCCCGGGTATCATCGTAAACATACGGGAGTATGACCGGTTCGATTCGTCCGGATGGTAAAAGCGTATTTCGTAAAAATCACGGATTGCGCGGATTGGGATCACGGATTCATAGATCCGGTCTATTCTTCGCCATATAGTTGGGTTATTACAACCTAAATCTCACCCCTCAATACCTATTAGCAATGTTCCTCTCGTTTTAACAACTCCTTTTTAGTCCTGACACCTATCCTAATGGTTTTCAAAATACCTCAAAACGGCAGCTTATGGCAAAGCAGTTAGGGCGTTTTAAGTTTGAACGAACCTTTGATAACGTGGTTTTTTACCGGCTGGGCGACAAATGGTATGTACGCATGAAAAGCTCCCTCAGCGGGCGCAGGGTTAAGACCAGTAAGAAGTTCGTCAAGACGATGGCTTATGCCCGTCGTTTGGGCCAGGGAGCCGTACTGGCAGGAGCTGTGTATGAAAAGCTGCCGGAAAGCTGGAAGATGTTTGAATTGTACCAGAAGCTTACCGGTGTTGCCGCACAACTGCTGAATGAAGAGAAAAGTGTTGATGATATAAATAATGCCCTGGAGCAACAGCTTTATGATTGGGGCTATCGCAAGGAGATAATCTACCCCGATATAGAATTTAAAAAGAAGAAGATCAAATTGCGGACTCCGAGGCAGTGTAGGAAGATAGAGGAGATGCAAATGTGCGGATGGAAGGCTGAAAAGCGGGACACGAAACTGCTGAACGCAAAGGCAGTCGGGAAGTCGGAAAGACGGAAAGTCCGGAAGAGAGTAAGTTGGCAGTTGGCAATTTGCAGTTGGCAAAACAGCCGTAATCTTCGAGCAGCGAGCAAATACAGCAGTGACCACTCACGAGTCAATGTTATTGAGTTAGGAATGGCTTTCATTCGGGCGGGGGACTTGTCAGTGGCTGTAGCTCTTTTGCCCTGCCCTGAAGGACAGGGCAAGCACAATGAATATAATATCTTATCCCAACCAAGTCTGTTTACCGGCTAAAGCCGGACATTGTTCAACGACATTGACTCAGGATTGGCGGTTCAAAACCTGAAACCTGAAAGCTTTAACCTGCATGCAACAAAAAAGCCGTCTCTTCCGAGACAGCTTTTTTAAAAAGGAGATCTAACTATTTTATTAAGCTACTGCCTTGTTTACAAGTGCTGCTGCTTCGCTGAGCAGGATAGCTGATTGTACTTTAAGACCGCTTTCTTCAATCAGTTTTTTAGCTTCTTCTGCATTGGTACCCTGTAAACGTACAATGATAGGTACGTTGATGGTGCCAATGGATTTATAAGCATCAATAACACCTTGTGCAACACGGTCGCAACGAACGATACCACCAAAGATGTTGATGAGGATTGCTTTTACTTTAGGATCTTTTAAAATGATACGGAAACCAGCTTCTACAGTCTGTGCGTTGGCAGTACCACCTACGTCCAGGAAGTTAGCAGGCTCACCACCACTTAATTTGATCATGTCCATAGTGGCCATTGCCAAACCAGCACCGTTTACCATACAACCTACGTTACCGTCCAGTTTTACGAAGTTGAGGTTGAATTTACCTGCTTCTACTTCAGTAGGATCTTCTTCGCTGATGTCGCGCATTGCTTCCAGATCAGGATGGCGCATCAATGAGTTGTCGTCCAGGTTCATTTTACAGTCAACAGCAAGGATCTTTTCGTCGGATGTTTTGAACAGCGGGTTAATTTCCAGCATGCTGCAATCCAGCCCTACGTATGCATTGTATAAGTTGGTAACAAACTTTACGCAGTTTTTGAAGGCTTCGCCTTTAAGGCCCAGGTTGAAGGCGATTTTACGTGCCTGGTAACCCTGTAAGCCACCACCAGGGAATACCCACTCTTTGAAGATCTTATCAGGAGTGTTGTGTGCTACTTCTTCAATGTCCATACCACCTTCGGTACTGTACATGATTACGTTCTGTCCTTTTGCACGATCCAGCAGGATAGACAGGTAGAATTCTTTTACAGGATTGGAACCAGGATAGTATACGTCCTGAGCTACCAATACCTTATTTACCACTTTACCGGGAGCACCAGTCTGGATAGTTACCAGTGTTCCTCCCAGGATGTTGGAAGCGATCTGCTTAATTTCTTCTGCACTTTTACCTACAGCGACACCACGTTGTTCGGTGCCCTGGATCTTTCCTTTACCGCGACCGCCGGCATGAATTTGCGCTTTTACTACCGCGAAATTGTTGCCAAACTGTACTTTCAGGTTTTTATACGCTTCTTCTGCAGCATCGGCTCTGTCTACCGGAATGCCTTCCTGTACGGGAACATTGTACTTTTTCAGTAATTCTTTAGCCTGGTATTCATGGAGATTCATGTAGCAAAATTTTGGCGAAAATACGCGAGAATGGGGGAATAGAAAAATTTGCCGGGGATGAGTGGTGATGTGGTAAATAATTGATATGTGTTGGGGAATGTGAGTTAATTTGAAAATTTGAGAATTTGAAGATTTGAAAATGAAATACAGTTGATTGACAGGGAAATGATGTGCAGATGATGCCAGAGGCTGGATGCTTAACGCGAATGCGGTCCGGAAGAGATGTGTAAATTAGCAAATGTGCAGATGTGCAAATGGGGAATACAGGGGTTGATAGGTTGAAATGTTGATAAGGTGAGAAGGGAAATACGAAATAAGAAATACGAAGTACGGAAGACAGGAATATCGAATGTAAAATGTTGAATATCGAATTTTGAAGGGAAAGCCGGAAGCAAGTTGGCAGTTGGTAATTTGCAGTTATCGTGAATACCAGCGACGAGCTTTGAGCTGCGAGCCGCGAGCAAATACAAGCCAGGAGGAAAGTTTGCTGTTGTTCCAATCTAAAACTTCAACCATCAAGTCTCAAATCCAGGATCCGGTATCCAGTAACCTGTATCCGGCATCTGGTATCCGGCATTGTGTAACTTGTATCCTGAATGCTGTAACTTGTAAGATGCTTCGCTATTTCGCACCAATCATATTGATCTTTGTTTCCTGTAGTTCGTCGTTACGGATAAGGGTTCCGATTGCACCGGTAAATGCTGTGAGCGGGACCGCCTTTTATAAAAAGATCATTCCGCTTACAAGGGAAGAAAGAGAACGCATTGCTGTACAGGAAATTTTATCAGGTAATGTCCCTTCTTTCCTGAAACGTTTTGTACCGATTAGTACCAGTATTACCGATTCCACAGGGAAAATAATTGAGGCCGTTTATTTTGTTTCGCCTGATTACCTGTCTGTAGGGAATGATGATGATTTTGCCCGCATTCCTTTGACCCCAATGGCTGCGCAACAGGTGGCAGATGCCTGGCAATGTTTTTTGCCTACCCGTAAAATAGTGAATGATATTTACCGGCAGGCAACTGTTAAGCCGGAACCAGTGCCTATGTTTAGTTATCGTGATAGTGCAATAACCTTCTGGCAACATCATCTTATTATTGAAGGACAGCGGAAGAACAGGAAAGGATTGATTGCGGGGATTAAAAAAGATGTGGTGATCTCAGGAAAGAGCAGTCGGGATGCAAAGGCTGATCGCGTAGCAATTTACGGCTGGCATATGCCTGATGGAAAACCAATTCAACCATTGTACACGGGGCATGTGAACTGGTATGTGGATTATAGCCACGGGATACGATTGATCTGGCACAATATAAAAGTGAACGGTGAATGGATGGATTATAAAGCGGTATTGCAGGATCCCCTTTTGCATACATTGATCTGCGATGAAGAGTTTTGTGACTGCTACAGGTATTGATATTATCGTACAATGAGCAACCAGCCGGTGAGTTTGGGGAAGTTTTCCTCTTTGAGGTCAATCACATAATAATAGGTTCCAACGGGAACAGGTTTTCCATTGTAATTACCATCCCAGGATCTTGTATATCCCTGATTCCGGAAGATCAATTGCCCGTTCCTATTATATACTTCGATAACAGACTGGGAATAAGTTTCGAGCGCTTCTATTACCCACTTGTCATTAATGCCATCGCCATTCGGTGAAAAGGCGTTGGGTATTTTTACACTTTTAAATACACGTACAAAAACATTGTCGGTATTGGTGCCGCAACCATTGTTCGATACTACGTGTAAGGTATAGGTAATGTCTTGTGTAGGAGACGCTGATGGCTGCAGGTCTGTTGATGATGAAAGATAGGAAGGAGGTGTCCAATACCAGCTTACATTGGTACCTGCTGCTGCGCCTTCCAGCAATACGCTTTGTCCTTCACGGATCTTTTTGTCTGGTCCGGCATTGGCAACAGGTTTTTTCCAGACGTTTACTTTGGTTTGAACAGTATCTGTACAGCCGAAAGTATTGAATACGATAACCGCATACGTAATTGTGTCCGTAGGAGAGGCAAATGGATTAGCGATAGCGTTATCGGAAAGCCCTGTTGCCGGTTGCCATAAATAACCAGTACCACCCGAGGCCTGTAAATTGATGCCAGTGCCTTCGCAGATAGAAACCTCAGTGGGATTTACCGCACCTGTTGGTACAGGATTTACCTGCAATGTAGTAACAGCAGTGTCCTTGCAACCTTTGTCGGATGTTACAATTACCTGGTAGTTGCCTGCATTGGCAAAAACGGTAGCCGGAAAAGAAATGGTTTGCTGGCTATTGGTGTATCCACCGGGTCCCTGCCATGCATATTGAAATGAAGTAGTGCCGCTGGCGCTGAATGTTGCCGGGCTTCCTACACAGGCTTTTATGGTAGTATCGCGTTGTGCCGGTTTTGCATTAATATAAATGGTAGTAACATTGGAGGCAATGCGACACTGGGGGATACCGATATTTCCGGCTTCTGCAATAGACAGCCTGTAAAGATAGGTGCCCGGAGCCGGCGTATAGGTACGGATGTAATTAGTGCCGTTGGCACCCGGAATATCGATCCATGAAGTGCCGCCATTTGTACTGACCTGCCATTGTAAAACAGGATTATTGTAACCGGAAGAATAAGTACCCTGTAACAATAGCGGGGTAGGGTCGCCTTCGCACAAATCATAAGTTGTATTGCCACCTACACCAGAAGTTGTGATCTGTGGCCCGCAGGGGCGGAAAGTAATATCATCCAATGCAAGATCGTTACCGCAACCACCGGGCGCATTATTGGTAATACGGATCACTACATCTGTAACAGAAGTAGGTGTTTGAAAAAATACACCATATTGCTGCCATACGGGAGAACTGCCCTGTGGAATATTACCGGTATTGTAGGTGGCCAGTAATGTGCCGGTAATAGTTTCGATACGAAAAGTAATATTGGGATTAATGCCTGTTCCGCCACAAGAGGAGTTTTTCATGATATTCATGATCCATGCAGCAAATTCGTAAGTAGTGCCTCCGCAGAGGTAGTGAGCAGTATCTACATAAAAATCACCCGGTTGGTAGGAGGCATTTACCAACATGAAATAACCGTTAACATCGTTGGGCGTATGATCTTCGCCAAGTGTGTACCAGCTATTGGAGAAGCAGTTGGCCGTACTGTTGCGTACAGTATATTGTCCGTCATTAGGGCAGTCGGTAGAAACGTATTGATAGTACGTAGAAGCGGCCGAAAGCCTGTTGCCGGGGTTGTTGCCGCTACCAAAGGTAATATTAACGACAGGGTCGCCCAGGCTACCATTACACAGTTGTGCAAAAGCAGGAGCCTGAGAGAGTAATAAAAATGACAATAAAAGCAGGATTCCCGCCTTCCCCATGGCAATCAATTCTACGGTACCATCCAAAAGTAATGAATATAAAGTGTAATCCGTACATAGTTAGACGGCGACCTCCTATTCCTTATATTTGCAGCCGTTTACCGGGTCCGCAAGAGCTTGTTTACCTGGAATTTTCACCAAAAACCGTAAATATCGTGATGCAACAATTGCAGGAAACGATTTCATATATCAAAGGTCTCTATCCTTCCGTTCCTGAAATAGGCATTGTGCTGGGTAGTGGATTAGGGAATTTTGCTGCTGAAATTAAAGTAGAGAAGGAGATCAGTTACAACGATATTCCTCATTTTCCCGTGTCTACTGTAGAAGGTCACAAGGGGAAACTGGTTTTTGGCGAGTTGAGTGGCCGTAAAGTGGTGGCGATGGCCGGCCGTTTTCATTTTTATGAAGGTTATACTGCCGAACAGGTGGTGTATCCTATCAGGGTAATGAAATTTCTGGGGATCAGCTCCCTGTTGCTGAGTAATGCAGCAGGTGGTGTAAACCCGGCGTTTAAAATAGGCGACCTGATGATTATCAGGGACCATATCAGCCTTTCTACCATTAACCCGCTTATTGGTAAGAATAATGAAGAACTGGGACCCCGTTTCCCTGATATGAGCGAACCTTACAGTAAAGAACTTATTAATAAAGTAAAGAAGGTAGCTGCTGAATTGAAACTGCCTGTACAGGAAGGTGTTTATTTTGGAGTAACCGGCCCTACTTTTGAAACAAGGGCCGAATACCAGATGATCTACCGCCTGGGTGGAGATGCCGTGGGTATGAGTACTGTGCAGGAAGTAATAGCAGCCGTGCATATGGGATTGCCGGTAGTGGCAATGAGTGTGATCACGGATATTGGTATACGTGAAGAAGAGAATGTTATTACTCATGAAGAAGTTTTGCAGGCTGCACGTGAAGCTGAACCAAAGTTGTCAGCTATTTTTAAACAACTGGTGGCAGTATTGTAAGCAGCGTATCGTTTTCTTAATTAACAACTTGATTAAGCCAGGATTAACATTTTTATAAACCGGCAGGCAATTATTAGTGATTAATTTGGCACCCTTATAATATTCAATGCATCCCGTGCTAAGATTTTGTTACATACTGCTTACAACAGCAATTTTACTGACAGGTTTTGTTATTTCAACAAAAGCACAGTCTGGCTTTGACAGGATAAAAAGCATGGGAAGTAACCTGGGCGGAGCCGGGAGTGGTTCCGGGGATAGTATTAAGCACCGCACAGGATTGGAAGATTCAATCACAATACATTTCCGTTATCTCGATTCGAGCAGATTGCGCTCTTTTGATTCAGCGTTATATGATTTTACAAGGTATTACCCTGCTCCCTGGACCAGTGTAAACCTGGGTAATATTGGTACGGCTTCGCGCGATCTTATATATACACCTATTATGCAATCCGGCTGGGATCATGGGTTTCACAGTTTTGATGTCTATAATTTTACAGTAGAGAATACCCGCTTTTATACTACTACCCGTCCTTATTCTGAACTGGACTATGTATTGGGAAGCCGTGCGGAGCAGATGATCCATTTGAAGCATACGCAAAATATCAAACCCAACTGGAACATGGGTTTTGAATACAGGTTGATCAATGGCCCGGGTCTTTTTAAGAACCAGAATACGAATCATAATAATTACAGGTTCCATTCGTGGTACCAGTCAAAGAACAAGCGCTACCAGAACTTCTTTGTTATTGTCGGTAATAAGTTGCAGGCCTCTGAAAATGGCGGCATTCTTGGCTCACAATATCTCGATAGTACGAATGCCTATAGTGAGCGATCAAATATCCCTACCAAGCTGGGCCCGGACGAGGTTAACAGCCGTGACTTTTTTAACGTAACGATTAATACAGGTAGTTTCTATACCAATGCTACCTATATGATGCGTCAGCAATATGACTTAGGTCAAAAGGATTCACTGGTAAAAGATACCGTGGTGATACCACTTTTTTATCCACGTCTTCGTCTTGAACATACTATCAGTTACAGCACATATAAATACCGTTTCCGTGATTTTTATGCTGATAGTGCTTCTTACCTGGCTTATTACAATGTTGGGCTATCAAAAGCACAGGATACTTTCTTTATACAGGATCACTGGAAAAAGCTGGTGAATGATTTTTCTATTTACCAGTTTCCTGATGCTAAAAACGCACAGCAGTTTGTGAAGGTGGGTATTACACTGGAAAATCTTTCTGCCACATTTGATTCAGGGTTTGTAAATGGTATTTCTTCTAACCATAATTATCACAACCTGTTTTTGCATGGTGAATACCGTAACAAAACCCGCAACCAGAAATGGGATATTGAAGCATTTGGCCGTTTTTATGTAAATGGGATCAATACCGGTGATTACAATGCATTTATCAGCCTGAAAAGACTGATCAGTAAAAAGCTGGGTTACCTGGAAGTTGGGTTTCAGAATACAAACCGTACGCCTTCTTATGTATTTAATACGGGCAGTAGTTTTTACCTTGGTACTGCGGCTTCTTTTAATAAGGAGAATATTACGCAAATATTTGGTTCCCTGGACCAGCCCAGGTTGGAGATGAAATTGTCTGCCAGTTATTACCTGGTGAGCAATATGGCCTATTTTACTGATTTTTATGAGGCACAGCAGGCAAGTTCCCTGTTTAATGTATTGCAGATTAATGCAGAAAAGCAATTTCATCTTGCAAAGCACTGGAACTGGCGTACCTGGATAACATTGCAACAACGTGCGGGAGATGCTCCGCTGAACCTGCCTTTGTTTACCACACGCAACCAGTTTAGCTATGATGGTAATCTTGGATTTAAGAACCTGCTTACCAGTATCGGGCTTGAGATGCGTTATTTTTCACCTTATGATGCTCCTAATTATTCTCCGTTAACGGGTCAATATTTTTACCAGAACGATACGAAGGTGAAGATGCGTGCCCCGGATATTGCAGCTTATGTGCATTTCCGCATTAAAACATTTAATGCTTATGTGCGTGTTGAAAACCTGAATACATTTGACGGAAGTGGATTTTCGGGTAACAATGTGCCTACTATTAATTACCCTTATCCCGGCGCACAGATCCGTATTGGTTTCTTCTGGAGCTTTATTAACTAATTAGTTTTTTATTGCAAGCTGTAGATGTCTTTCGCAGTGCGGAATGTATTGCAATGTGCCTCTACGATTGATCTTACATCGGGTGAATAGCCTCCGCCCATAGCAGTTACGCAGGGAATACCATGTTGCTTTAACTTAGAAAAGACGATCTCATCGCGCTGGCGACAACCTTCCATAGTGATCTTTAGCTTACCAAATTTGTCTGTTTCGAGAATATCTACGCCCGAAAGGAAGAATGCAAAATCAGGTTGAAGCTGTTGTATTAAAGTGTGCAATGTGTTATCCAGTAATGGCAGATAAATGGAATCTGTGGTCCCGTCTTTAAGACCAATATCGAGGTCGCTTTTTTCTTTGTGAAAAGGATAGTTGTGTGCACCATGCATGCTAAATGTGAAAACGGCCGGTTGGTTTTCAAATAATTTAGCCGTGCCATTGCCCTGGTGTACATCGAGATCAATGATGATGATCTTTTTTGCCAGTTTATTATATAACAGGTAGTTGGCTGCTACTGCAAAATCATTGAGTAAGCAAAATCCTTCGCCGTGTGCTGCAAATGCGTGATGGGTGCCACCTGCCACATTTAGTGATACGCCATGTTTTATGGCATGGTGACAGCAGTCAACAGTGCCTTGTGTAATAATCAGTTCACGCAATGTTAACCGGGGTGACTGCGGAAACCCAATATGACGTTGTTCTTTGGCTGAGAGTGTTTGCTGGTGCAGTTTGTTGAGGTATTCTTCTTCATGTGTCCACAGTACAATTTGATCCGGGCACACTTTGGGTGAGAACAGATTGTGTTCACCAATGATACCTTCATATAGTAATTGCCCGGGGATCAGTTCATATTTAGCCATGGGGAAACGATGGCCTTCAGGTAACGGATGTACATAAACAGGATCGTATGCTATGTGTAGTGTAGGAGCACTCATTGCAGTTGTACAATATTGTTGTTGACAATGGCAAATACATTTTCATGCTCTTCAGGCCTTATCATTGCCAGCCCCGTAAACTTGCTGAAAGCCGGTAGTACACAAAATGAACTGGTGAAATAGAAGCAGGGGAAACTCAATGATTGCTTTCCCATACCATTGATACGTATGCCTGGATGCAGGTGACCAGAAAACTGGTAATGGGTGGTTGTTGCATCCTGTTCTGCAAAATCGTGCCGGAAACAAAAGCTGTTTAATTGCAGCGTATCTTCTGTAACAGTAATAGCACATTCTTTGTACCAGTTATCATGCAGGATATCGTGATTACCACGAACGAGATGGATGTCCAGGTCAGAGAAATCATGTCGCCACCTGCGGAATAAGTCGAGCTCCTTATTTTCACGGCTGTGAAACAGATCGCCTACGGCAATCAGCTTTTGTGGCTGAAAGTATTGAAGCTGTCCTACCAGCCGTTGGAGGTCTTCCTGGTAAACAGTCTGTGGCACAGCAATGCCTGATTTACGGAAATGCCCGGTTTTGCCAAAATGGAGGTCAGATACGATCAGGGCTTTTTCCTCTTCCCAAAAGATACAACGATGTGAGGAAAGCCATAATTGCTGTTGTGAAACTTTGTATGAAACCGGCGCCTGCATAAGTGGGGCACAAATTTAGGAAAAGAAGGGGATATGGAGTTGCTGGTTACAGGTTGCCGGATACTGGATACAAGATGCAGGATCGGCAATCGTGAGGCTGTTTCGGGTTGAATCGTGAGACGTGAGTCGTCAGTCGTCAGTCGTCAGTCGTGAGTGGTTGCTGCTGTATTTGCTCGTGGCTCAAAGCTCGCCGCTTGTATTCGAGATAACTGCAAATTGTTCCCTACACCACTGCTAACACCAAATTCCTGATTCCCTATTCCTTGTCACCTTATCAACCTTTTATGCCTTGACCTTCGAAATTCGATATTTCTTTCAGCCTTTGATATTCAGGATTTGCCGCTTACATTTGAGCGTAATTGGCATACCAATCCTTTATATATTGTAAGAGCAGGTTTTCCTGGTGGTTACTGACAATGACCCTGTTGTGGGGTATGTTGGGCTTTTTGCCTGTCGGTTCTCCTGTAAGACCACAGCAACAGGTACAAACTGAGTTGGTTTGTTTATTACCACAGCCATCATCTCATAAATCTGCTGCTTATAGAATTGGGTATGCTTCAGTTGATAAAGGGAAGACAGTTATTGCCCTTTTCGATCATCAAACCGCCTGTTTATTAAACTATAACAGGAGGGTCACTGTAAAGCTACTTTCTTCTTCGGCACACTCTGCCTGCTTCGAGAAAGCCCCAGGCTTTGTTCAATTAAAGACCATCCCCCGGAGTTCAGACGAAGACAATTTCATTTCTGTAAAAGGATAGTATTTATCCTGAACACAATCAATTTAAAGGCATTTTTTTTCTGACTTTCTATTGCTATTAATACCAGCAATAGGTTTAATTGATCTTATAGAATGAAATTTTTAAAGAAGTTGCTTAGCTTCTTAAGGCTGTTACTTTTTACGTTTATGTTGGCTGTTTGTATGGTGATGGGCGTCGCTCCTGTGATACCAAAACGAAGAGAACAATTTTCAATAGAAGTTAAAGCGGAGGAAACGCAAAAGGAAAGTAAGAGGGCGGTTAGTCTGGAGAGTGTGAGGTCGTGAATGGCGAATATTGCTGATTTTGTGATTGAGGAATTTTGAGATTGGGGGGCAAGTTGCAAGCTGTTGGATCCTGAGTCGTGAATCGGCAGATGGTGGGCGTGAGTGAGTTGTTGACGGATTGCTTGTTTGGTGTTAATTATTCCGGTCAGAGACCAGGACCATATGGTAAGTCACGGGTCAACTTCGTAAGACCCGCGCCAGATTACGGGCGGTTAGTCTGGAGAGCGTGAGGTCGTGAATGGTGAATATTGCTGATTTTGTGATTGAGGAATTTTGAGATTGGGGGCAAGTTGCAAGCTGTTGGATCCTGAGTCGTGAATCGGCATATGGTGGGCGTGAGTGAGTTGTTGACGAATTGCTTGTTTGGTGTTAATCATTCCGGTCAGAGACCGGGACCATATGGTAAGTCACGGGTCAACTTCGTAAGACCCGCGCCAGATTGCGGGCGGTTAGTCTGGAGAGTGTGAGGTCGTGAGCAGTTGGGGTGAATAGTCAATGGTGAATAGTGAATGGGTGATAGTTGTTTGTGAAACGTCAAATGTGAAACGTGAAACGGGAAGACTGTTTCGGGATGCCGGATCGTGAGTCGTGAGTCGTGAGTCGTTGAGGAATTGCTTGTTTGGTGTTAATTATTCCGGTCAGAGACCGGGATCATATGGTAAGTCACGGGTCAACTTCGTAAGACCCGCGCCAGGTCGTGAATCGGCAATCGTGAGACGTGAAATACAAGTTACCGGATACCAGATGCCGGATACTGGATTTGAGATTTGATGTTTGAAGTTTTAGATTGGAACAACAGGAAACTTTCTTCCTGGCTTGTATTTGCTCGCGGCTCGCAGCTCAAAGCCCGTCGCTGGTATTCACGATAACTGCCAACTTGCTTCCGGCTTTTCCTTCAAAATTCGATATTCAAAATTCAGCATTTGATATTTTTCTTCCGTACTTCTTATTTGTTCAATTGTGCTTGCATCCGTTTTACGCGGTCTTCCAGTTTTTCGGATGAGAGATTTTCGCGCATGCTGTCTACTTTGATGGGGAAGCAGAATGGGGTAAGGGTTTCGGGAAAAGTAATGATGATGTCTGATTGCTGGATACGTTCGAGCATATTGCGTAAACGGACTTCTTCCATCTGCTGATCCAGCACTTCCTGGTACGACTGACGTAAAAGAAGATTGCCCGGTTCATATTCCATGAAAACATTGAAAAGCAGGGCCGCAGAAGATTGCAGGTGCCTTGCTTTTTTTTGTTCGCCGGGATATCCCTGGAAGATCAATCCGCCGATGACAGCAATATCCCTGAATTTTCTTTTAGCCATTTCAGTGGAGTTTACACTGCGTTGTATATCGTACAGCAGGTTGTCAGGGCTGAACAATTCGTATGCATTGGCGTCATCTACCGGGATAGGTTGGTCACTCAGTAATTCAAACCCATAATCGTTCATCGCAAATGAAAAGGTAATAGGAGTGATACGACTGATGCGATAAGCAAGTATGGCGGCCATAGCTTCATGTACCAGGCGCCCTTCAAAAGGAAATACGAACAGGTGATAGCCATCTTTGGTCTCAATTTGCTCTATCAACAATTCGTTGGCCCTGGGTACATGGGATAGTGTTTCCTGTAAACGGAACAACGGTTGCAATACCTGCAATTCGATATCTTTTTTGCCCTTTGATGATTTGGTTGCTTTTCCGGATTTCGGGCTTTTTATTTCGTATTTAGGATCCAGCGCTTCATTAAATTTTTCCCGGAGCTTTTTGCCGAGGTTGGCACTGAGTGGCATACGTCCGCCCTGCCAGCTAGGTACGATTGATTTTGTTGCGTTTGATTTTCGTACCAGGGCTGTCATGTCTTTTATCATTACCAGCTCCAGTCTTCTGCCTGCCAGTGTAAATACATCTCCCGGCGAAAGGCGTGTAATGAACCATTCTTCAATGACTCCAATAAATCCACCGGAAACAAATTTTACTTTCATCATGGATTCGCTTACAATGGTGCCGATATGCAAACGGTGACGCATAGCGATACGCCTGCCGGTAATGCGGTATAATCCATCAATGATCTCTACTTTTTTGTATTCATCGTATTGCTGTAAAGCTGTGCCGCCTGCTGTTATAAACTGAAGGATGGATTGCCATTCATCCTGAGTCATATCACGATAGCAATAGGTGGCTTTTACTTCTTTAAAGATCTCTTCCGGTGTGAAACCTTCTGAAATAGCCAGTGTGCAGAGGTATTGGATGAGTACATCGAAGCAAAGCAACATTGGTTCGCGGCTTTCAATGAAATCATCTTCAATGGCGCTTTTTAATGCTGCTGCCTCTACCAACTCAAGTGAATGGGTAGGCAGAAAATATATTTTACTTACTGCATCGGGCTGGTGACCGCTACGGCCTGCACGTTGTAAAAAACGGGCGACACCTTTGGGTGAGCCCACCTGTATCACTGTTTCTACTGGCCGGAAGTCTACTCCAAGGTCAAGGCTGGCAGTGCATACAACGGCCTTGAGTTTGCCGGTATGTAACGCTTCTTCTACCCAGATGCGTAATTGCTGTTCTATACTGCCATGGTGTAATGCAATAGCCCCTGCCAATTCCGGTGCTGCTGTGAGCAGGGATTGGTACCATGTCTCGCTCATACCGCGGGTATTGATAAAGATGAGCGTGGTGCGGCTTTCATTCAGGATGGGGATTACTTTGTCGACCAGTTTTATCCCAAGATGACCAGCCCAGGGGTAGGTTTCAATTTCATCAGGAAGTATGGAGGAGATGGCAACATTTTTTCGCAATCCTGCTTTTACAATTTCACCGCTGTTGTCCGTGGTAAGTTTTAGCGGGGCCATCAATACGTCCATTGCCTGGTCGAGATTACCAATAGTGGCAGAGATGCCCCAGATCTGCAGCGGCTGCGTCCTGAGCCTTGAAAGTCCCTGTAGTCTTGAAAGTGCCAGTTCTACCTGTACTCCTCTCTTGGAACCAAGCAACTCATGCCATTCGTCTATGGCAATGACTTTTAACGAACGGAATGATTCAGGATAATTCTTTTGCGCAAGAAAAAGATGGAGACTTTCAGGAGTAATAATAAATGCTTCGGGCATCTGGCGCTTCTGTTGCTGCCGTTCATTAATATCTGTATCGCCATTGCGGATGCCTACTTTCCAGCTCATGCCCAGTTCGCTGATAACCTCTTCCATTGCACGGCCAATATCTTTTGCCAATGCACGCAGGGGTGTAACCCATATTAGCTGTACACCGCTTTTAGATTTCTGTTTGTAAGTATCCGGATGTTGATTGATGAACTGGATCAGAGCTCCTAAAAAAACAGAGAATGTTTTTCCAAAGCCTGTGGGTGCATTTACCAGACCACTTTTTTCATCAATAATATGTTGCCAGGTCTGCTCCTGGAACCGGAAAGGTTGTAGTCCTTTGGATTGTAGCCATTGATGAATAACCTTGTATCCTATGGTGTCGTGCAGCAACAAGATCTCTTCTCCTTTGGCGGGTAATTTAGCGAATTGTGGTGAGAAAGCGGAAGGGGTGTCGGGTTTAAATCGTGAGACGTGAAAAGTCAAACGTGAAAGAGGCAAGCCTCAAAGATTTCTAATTTCGGAGTTTAGAGATTTTGTGATTTAAAGAGATGGTCACGGGATACCGGATGCCGGATTGGGAATCGGTAGACGGCAATCGTGAATCGTGAAATACAAGTTACCGGATACCAGATGCCGGATACTGGATTTGCGATTTGATGTTTGAAGTTTTAGATTGGAACAACAGGAAACTTTCCTCCTGGCTTGTATTTGCTCGCGGCTCGCAGCTCAAAGCTCGTCGCTGGTATTCACGATAACTGCCAACTTGCTTCCGGCTTTTCCTTCGAAATTCGATATTCAGCATTCTGCATTGCGCCTTCAGCTTTTTTGTACATTCTCAATGCTTTCCTTTAAACCCATCTTCCACACTATTGCCTCTCAATTGGAATGTATTGCAACTGTCTTTGACGCAGGGAACCGGAGTGAGGCCACATTCTTCGGGGTTGAGTGTTTGGTGCATGACGACCCCCTGGCAGGTGAAGGTGCTGTAAGATTGCTTTTTAATACCGTTGGGGAGAAGTAGTTGGCCGGATGTGAAATAGTGCATTAACCTATAGCTGGTATAAGTACCGACACAAATTATTGAAAGTATCATTGATCCCGCAAAAATGTAATTATTGGTAACGAGCTTCAGGTGATTAAAACGGACAGAAATGCCCAGATAGAGGAGATAGGCAAGCGGGATCAGAAAGCCTGTGCCAAATCGTGGGTCAGGCGCTAATATGAACCAGGCTATACTGCCTGCAATACAGACAGCAAGTGCTATTCTGAAATTGTTATCCAATATTCCTGCAATGGCGGGAATACAAAATAATGCCCCTGCCAGTAACAGTGTAACCGTAATAAGAAGCGCCTGATCTGCTATTGCCAGGTGTTTCCACCATACCGGTGCCCATTCTGTAAGCGACTGTTGAAGTAACTGGTTTGCAGCGATATTGTCTTCTACAGGTATGCGTGCATAACCTGCTATGTAATGCTGAAAAGTAGTGAGATCGTCGATGGGGAGTTTCCAGTCCGGGTTAAAAAGGTCAAAGAGAGAGGACGGGTACAGCAGGTATCCGGATGATATGAAATTGTGAAGCAGGTATGGAGCTATACACAGTATGCAAAGGGCGCCTAATGTAAATGTTGTTCTTTTTCCTGCCAGTAGCTGTATCATAATGGCAACAGGTAAAAGTGTTATCATTATTGCTGATAGCTTTGTAGTGATGGCGGCACAACTAAACAGTGTTGCCAGTACTGATAGCATTTTTCCTGATGAATGCTGTCTCGACTGTAAATAAGCAAAGATAGCAGCCCATATAAAAAGTGTAGCAATAAAATCAGGGCTTGCTGAAGCTGCAGTAAGTCTTATTTGTGTCCATGACAGGGAAGAATAAATCAATAAAAGGAGCCAGAAAATGAATAATGATTTTCTTTCCCTGTTTGCAGCCAGCCTTTGGATGATAAATAGATAGAACCAGCTTATTACGCATCCATTCAGGAAAATAAATGGGTTGGATTGTATAAAATTGAACCTGAAAACAGCCAGTGATGAAAACCATAGGCTATTCATGGCTACCTCATATTTGAGGTGAGCCAGCCCGGGAACAGCTTTGTAGGTTTCTACCCATTTGATGGCTTGCCCGTGGTAAGCGAGCGTGTCGGGATGAGATATGGTATAAGTGCTGAGTACAAGTGTCATACAGATACAGGCAACCAGCAATAATATAGTCGGCAGGTTATAACCGCTTGTGAGTTGGCGTAGTTGTTGACCGACAAGCACCCTGTTTTGAGTAAAGAAAAAGAACAAAATTACGGGCACCAGCAAACAGAGATGTGCAGCCAGTTGCAATGGCAGTAATAATGAAATATATGAAGCAAGAGTACCTGTTACGGCAAGACCTGCAAAGCAGATAATTACAGGATGAATGCTGTTGAATGAGGTTTTTAATAACCGGCTGGCCAAAAGCAGGAAAATGTTACCCCAAACCAGGGAAACAACTGTAATGTACATCCATACCAGCAGGGACAACAGCATAAGCAGGTTTATATAAGATTGTTACACAGAAGGCTTTTATAAGCAGATAATGTACGACACACGGATACTCAATAATTTATGGTTTGTCAATAAAACTATGATTTTTTTTATAACCCGATCCATATCAGTAGCAAATTGTATTTTTATCCATCTCAAATTGCAACATGCTTATGACAGCACCAGAGGTCTCAATAATTGTTCCACTGTACAACGAGGCTGAATCATTTGCAGCTTTAATTGATTCCTTAAATGCTACAATGGCTGGTTTACAGGAGTCTTGTGAGGTTGTTTTAGTGGACGATGGGAGCAAAGACGGTACGGCAGCTATGGTAAAACAGGTTGGGTTGGCAGATAAGCGCTATCAATGTGTGTTTTTATCGCGAAATTTTGGTCATCAATTGGCTATTACTGCCGGGTTGCAATATGCAAAAGGTACAAAAGGAGTAATGATAATGGATGGCGATCTGCAGGATCCTCCGCAGTTGCTCTATGAGTTTTTAAAAACACATCACGAGGGTTTTGATGTTGTGTATAGCATCCGTAAAAGCCGCCAGGAACCTTTTATGTGGAAGGTTCTGTATAAACTTTATTACCGGATGTTCCGTAGCATAGCCAACATTCAAACACCGCTGGATAGCGGAGATTTCGGGTTTATGAGTCGCAGGGTAGTAGATGTATTGAACAAAATGCCCGAAGAACAACGTTACCTGAGAGGAATGCGTTCCTGGGTGGGCTTTTCACAAAAGGGAATTGTTTATGAAAGACCCAAAAGGGAACAGGGTAAATCTAAATATTCATTCTGGCGTTTACTAAAGCTGGCCTATATGGGCATCTTTAACTTTAGTGAATTTCCTGTTAAGTTCATTACTGTATTGGGACTTATTGCGACTACCGGTGGAGTGATCTATTTTATTCTTACCCTGATCCGTAAATTCTTTTTTGGTGATGTGCCTTCCGGTTTTACTGCACTCATAGGTGCTATTGTTATTTTCAGTGGTGTTCAGTTGATTTCAATAGGAATATTGGGCGAGTATATTGTTCGTATATTTTACCAGGTAAAACAGCGGCCTCTTTTTCTTGTAAAAGAAAGAATTGCTGATGGTTCCCCGCAGGTTGATAAGGATTGATCAGGGATTGAAGCGATAAACGCTATAGTCGCCTATTGCTTTATAAAAAGTGTATTTGTGCAGGCTCATATCATGATAGGCAGTAAAGACAGAGTCTTTAGCATAAACGATAAACTCCACTTTCCCATTCTCAAATCCCTCAGCCAGTTTTTTGTAGCTGAAATTTCCATCCGGCAATGTGCAGCAATCAACAGCATCCATGTTGGGGAGAATTACTTTGTCCTGCATCAGTATTTTGAAAAAATCTTCATAAAAATTGGTATAAGCAAAAATGTATGAATCTTTTTTTAACTCAGGTAGTAATGTGTCTGATACATTTTTTTGTGCCTGGTAAATTGCTTTCTCTTCATTCCTGTTGTTCAGATTGTACAGGTAAATATGAAAAAGGATCTCTGATAAAATAAAGGCAAGTACGAATAAAGCAGGGTAAAGGATTTTTCGGGCTGTTTCGAAAATGCCTGGCCTTTCCATGCCATAAGCCAGTAAAATGGTAATGCAAAAAAGGATCTCGTGAAAATAGCCAAGATGAGAGCCCCATTTGAAGGCGATTGATATAGCCCAGGCTGTTAGAATGATCGTGAAAATGGAAACAGTTTTTATTGTCGTCAATTTGCTTTTGAAGAACCATCGTACTGCAAGATAGATACCTCCGGCAATAGGGATAATAGCAAAAGACGAAACAAGTCTCCGGAAAATGTCTATGTAAAACCATTTTATATCAATCCTGTTATTGATGGCCTTTGCGAGGTGTGCTAGAAAGAATCCCTGTGGATAAAGGCTCATGAAGAGCCACAGGCAAAGTGCAAATATTGTGATAAAGGATAATGAGAAGGTCAGGAGTTGTTTCCAATGTTTGTAATACATTAAAGTAGCGCCAATAGCAACGGGGAAAATCAGGCCATTTTGCTTTGTAAATATGGCTGCGTTGCAGAGTAATGCAACAACAAACAGTAAGGTAGCAGACCTGGTGTTCAGCAATTGCAAGGTGTAATAAAGGATCAGGCTGAACCACAATAACAGAAGGCTGTCGGAACGGTTCATGCTATATCCCCACCAGCTTACCAGGAACAGAAAGCACAAGGATGTTAGTGTACTGCTTTGGGCAGAGATTGAAAACCATTTGCGCATAGTTTTATAAAGCATGCACACGGTTAGCAGATCAAAGAGCAGGCAAAGCCCTCTTGTTACAAAATAGATATGGATGCCATCTGCGGCAGTAACTCCTGTGATCTTACAGATAATAAACGAGATATAGAAGAAGAGTGGGGCGTAAGGGTTTACGGCAAAAGGATAATTTTCGGGATCGGGGTATATGCTTAACGATTTGAGCAACCGCATTACCGGGTAGGTGAAATTATTGTCAATGCCGGCAATAAAACCATGATAGCTGAAAACAACGAGTATGCGTTCAACCAGCAGTAACGTAAAGCATACGCCGCAGAATATGTAAAGAACTTTTGAACGGATATCGCCATAATGGTCTGCCTGCTTTGACAATATTGCCATATTTGTATTTTAAAAAGGAATATGCAATACTAAAGTAATATTTTATTTTTTTGTATACGGATGCTACATTTGAGAAGATGCAGAGAAGTTATTATCAAAAATATTATTCTTTTGAAAGAAATCATTGGTGGTTTATTGTGAGAGCCGGTATACTAAAGAAGGTTATTAATCGCTGTACTGGTATTAAAGCAGGTGCACGTATTTTGAATGCCGGAGTTGCAACAGGCAGAACAACAGAGGATTTATCGATATTCGGTTCGGTTACCTCTGTTGAAAATGATCCGGAGTGTTGTAGGTTTTTGCGTGAAGAACTTAATATGGAAGTGACAGAAGCATCCGTTACTGACCTGCCTTTTGAAGATGGTATTTTTGATATGATCTGTGTTCTGGATGTATTGGAACATGTGGACGATGACAGATCGGCGTTGAAAGAGTTACATCGCCTAAATAGCAAAGATGGGTGGCTGGTACTTACTGTGCCTGCTTATCAATGGCTCTGGAGCAGGCATGATGAGGTAAATCACCACTGCCGCAGATATACCCGTTCGCAGATAAGGCAGCGGCTTGAGCAGAGTGGGTATCGTATTCAGTACCTCTCTTATTTCAATTCTTTTTTATTTCCCTTTATTGCAGTATACCGGTTAGTTTCCCGCCCTTTTGTTAAGGGAACACCCCTTAAATCTGACTTTGAGATAGCGGGATTTGAATACAAGTCCTGGACAAATAAACTGTTTGGTGGCATCTTCGGTATTGAAAAGAAACTGATACCCTCTATTCGTTTTCCTTTTGGTGTATCTGTTATTGCAGTGGCGTCGAAAAATTAGCGTGGTTTGTTCCTTAAGATGACAAACATCTGTGATGTGGGTACGAATATTCTTCGTATGAAATCAAATATAGCAAAGAATGCGCTGAACACCGGGAATAAAGGGTGTTCAATCAGTGGCTTGCCCTTCGCCTTTAAGGTTTTCCCCATTAAGCCTGTCAATACACTGTAGGTCCAGAAGGGAGCGCCTTGCGTGTATGAGAGGTTTGCAATCTGCAGGTTTGCACGTGTAACAATTGTTTCAAAGCTTTTTTTGTCAAAAATATTCCAGTGTCTTGGACAATGCAGCCCACCCCAGTATCCTTTACGAAACAATCTTGCGTCCCAGCTTTCGCAATTAGGAGTTTTGATAACAATGCACCCGGTGTCTGACAAAAAAGAGCGGATCTTTTCCAGCACTTGTTGAGGAGATGCTACATGCTCAATGAGGTTAAGCATAATAACCAGGTCAAACTTTATATCTGTATTAAAAGTTTCTATCCGGCTTTGGTAATATTGATGACCGTTTGCCATAGCGGTTACCGCGGCCTGGCTGTCAAGATCAACTACTGCCGTAGATGTGATCCTGGTATCAAGCTCCCTGACTGTGTTCAATAGCCAACCACTACCACCCCCAATATCCAGCACTGTTAAATTGTTTCCCGGGATATTTTTTAAGATCTTTTTAAATAATCGTTTGTCCAGGTGTTCTTTGATCTTAAAGACAAGGTTTTTGCCTGGGGTTGCGAATGAATAATAATGAGAAGGGTAAATAACGGCTAGCTGACTGACAGGTGGTTCGTCAATAAAAAGCAGGTGGCAATTACTACATTTATAGTAATTAAAATTTTCGTCAGTAGTAAAGTATTCGCAGTCGGTTTGCCGGCACCACCAGTAAGCCTGGGTATTGCACACCGGACATTGAACTGTTGGCTTGTTCATCTGATAAAAAAAAGGGTTCTGAATGCTTTTAGATAAGATGTCTGTGCTTCTGTAACAATGGCTTTCGTCGCTTCTGCCCGGCTTAAAAAAGCGAATACATCATTTAATCTTGTGTATGAAATATGTGGATCCCAATGATGGAGTAAATGCCGGTTAAAACCAGCGCCACCGAATGTGCGGGATGCTATATCATTTCCAAATAAGCGGCTGATAGTGTTTTGCGGAGCATTATAATATTCTTTTTGATTACCGGCATTATCTTCCCTATGCTCAAGAATCTGCCTGAGTGTGGCAAAAAAAGGAAATACAAGAAGCAGACCCACCAGCCATGCACACAGCATAACATATCCACCTGAAGCAAATGCGAGACTGCATAATATAAGCTGCACCAGTATAAAAAGCAGCAGACCAGTGATGGTGTTATCTTTCTTTTTTGATGGGTTGCTTTCTTTCCTGTGTAAAATAATATTAATGGTATGAAGCCCCGTTAGCACTTTCAATATAAAGGATAATGTAAGGGCGTTAAAATAGGAGATCTCTTTATCACCAGGTGTTGCCAGGTGAAGATGGTGTTGCCAGTGCGTAGTACGATATTTCTTTATGTCGAGGGCAAATAAGCTGCATAGCAGCCAGCTTGCTAATGTATCGTTTTTCTTTTTGTCAGGATGAATATTAAAATGAGCAGCTTCATGAACAAACAGATGCAGGTAGGCCAGCACATAGCCAAACCATAAACAGAATAATGGGGCAAGCCACCAATTGTTTGATAGCCCGGATACGAAAGCTGTTGCAATAAATGGCAATACAAGAAGGAGATACCCTACGCCTATATGGATCCACACTTTTTTGTATATAGGTGCCAAGGTTTTCCTGAATTGCGAATAGCTTACCTGTTCCGGCGAGGAGACTGCCTCAAATGATATGTGTTCGAGCGAACTAATCATTTAGTGTTTTTAGCATCGCGATCCTGCTCATATATTTCCCTACCATATCAAATTCGATATTTACCTCATTGCCGGGGTGAATATTCCTGATATTGGTGTGCTCAAAAGTGTAGGGAATAATGGCAACTGAAAACTCATCTACCGCTACGTTGAAAATGGTAAGACTGATGCCATTCAGGCAAATGGAGCCCTTTTCTATTACCAGGTGAGCGAATGCACGTGGAAAACGGAACCGGAATTCCCAACTACCATCAAGACTTTTGCGCTCAATGCAGGTTGCTGTAGCATCGACGTGGCCCTGTACTATATGACCATCGAGCCGGCCGTTCATAATGAGGCAACGCTCAATATTTACGATATCACCGGGCTGCCATTGGTTAAGATTGGTCTTTTGCAGGGTTTCGGCAATAGCTGTAAGTGTGTGACTATCATTGCCTAATGATTCCACAGTGAGGCAAACCCCGTTGTGGGAAACACTCTGGTCTATTTTCAGCTCATGCGAAATGGGGGAGGAGATCCGGAATGTTTTGTTGGTGCCGGAAATGGTAACTTCCTCAATTTTACCTGTCGTTTCAATAATTCCTGTAAACATATAGCAACAAAATTCGGCGTTTTTTACATTTCTCTTTCCTGAATCAGGAATTTACTTATATTTGCCGTCCCAAAAGCATTTAAAGGAGGTATCAAACTATGCTGATAATTGATTCGAAAGATTGCGAAAATATTGACAAGGCACTCAAAAAGTACAAAAAGAAATTTGAGAAAGCTAAAATATTGGTGCAATTAAGAGGTCGTCAATCTTATACAAAGCCGTCTGTAAAACGTCGTAACGAAATACTGAAGGCTGTTTATAAGCAGAAGATTGCCAGCGGTCAGATCGAAGGATAATTAGTTCCTACGTCTACAATATATTGAGATAGCTGCAAAGTTTACTAGCTTTGTAGCTATCTTTTTTATTTATAGGCTATTGGAGCCTGGTTTTAAGTAACTGACTATGCCGGTATCTGCTGAACAGAACATACAGACCTTTGTGAACTATCTTAAGTTTGAAAAAAGGTACTCAGCACATACTATCCGCGCGTACCAGGACGACCTGCAGCAGTTTTTTGATTATCTGAGGATGGAGCTTTCCACACCCGACCCTGCATTGTCCGACATTCCTGCCGCTTTTGTAAGAAGCTGGCTAGCCTCCCTGAAAGAAGATAAGTCCACTGCCAAGACCATTAACCGCAAAATATCCTCGCTAAAATCCTTCTTTAAGTATTTTATGCGTACCGGCGAGCTGGAACAGACACCCATGACTAATATAGTTGCGCCTAAAATAGCAAAACGATTGCCGGTGTATGTAGAGCAGAAGGATGTGCGCACGTTGTTTGAGCATGTTACTTTTCCGGATACCTGGCAGGGAGTTACCGATAAATTACTGCTGGCTATCTTTTATCATACAGGTATGCGTTTGTCTGAACTGGTAAATCTTAAGGAAAGCCAGGTTAATAAAGCAGGTAATTCATTAAAGGTGCTAGGTAAGGGGAATAAGGAAAGGGTGATACCGGTAAGCGCTCAACTCGTTAAAGCGATAGATACCTATATACAGGCCAAAAGAAATACGCTTGAGGAGGCTGATACTACTGTATTGCTGGTAAACGACAAAGGGAAAAAACTCTATGCCAAGTATGTTTATCTCGCGGTAAAAAAATACCTGTCAGCCGTTACTACTATTGATAAAAAGAGCCCGCACGTACTCCGGCATACTTTTGCCACTCATCTTACTAATAACGGAGCAGACCTCAATGCTGTGAAGGAGCTATTGGGCCATAGCAGTCTTGCAGCTACACAGATCTATACTCATAATACTATCGAAAAGCTGAAGGAAGTGTATCAAAAGGCCCACCCGAAGGCCTAAGGAGATGCGGGATCGTGAATCGGCAGGCGGCAGTCGTGAGACGTGAATCGTCAGTCGTGAGTGGTCATTGCTTTTTCGTCAAACGTGAAAAGTGAAACGTGAAATCGTGGGACTTGCCCGAATGAATGCGTTCAGGCGGGCGTGAATCGGCATGTGGTAATCGGCAAAAAGCTGCGAGCCTTGAGCTACGAGCCGCGAGCAAATACAACCCCCCCCGTACTTCATTATTTCATACTTTCCTTATGTCTTTTTATACTTGTCTTCTCTTCAAAATTCGACGTTCGAAATTCAACATTCGATATTTTCTTGCTTCCGGGCTAGTTTCACGCAAAGACAGCAAAGACGTAATCCTGTTTTGCCAACTGCGAACTGTCGATTAGCAACTTGCTTGTAACCTGTGATATTATTCTCTTTTGATTATTAATAGGTCAAATTAGCTGCTGAATATTAAACAAAAATGAGGCTTTTAGCTATAATTGGCTATGTGGTACCGGCGGTGCTGTTTAAGATGATGGGTGGCAGATTAAGATCAGGGATGGAACAGGTATTGTGGAATGATTTCAACAGAATAGGGGGGAAGGAGAGCGGGGTGTTGTCTTTTTGCTGAAAGCATTTCTGCATAAGTGTGGAGCGAAGACGGAGAATCGTTTTTAACGTTACTGTAGCATATAAATTGCAACAGCTTTTTTAAAAACTTTGTTGTAGGATAAAAGTGGTATTGTGTACAGGCGAAGGCTTATAAACACATTAGATTTTATTTGGAAATAAGAGCATGTTACTTTAACTTAGGTATCAACAAAAGTGATCAGCCTATGCAATAAAAACTACACTTTTAAAGTTCTTTTTTTTATTGTTTCACAGTTTAAATGCGATTGTTATGAATGTCAACATTCAATCTGTCCGGTTTGATGCCGATGTAAAACTTGTAGAGTATGTAAACAGAAAACTACAGAAATTAAGCACCTTCCATGACCGCATCGTTAGTGTGGAAGTTTATCTGAAGCTGGATAATGTAGTGCATACGATCAAAGACAAAATCGCAGAGATCAGAGTCCGGGTACCCCGTCATCAATTCTTCGTTAAGGCCTCCTCAAAATCGTTTGAAGAATCCTTTGATAACGCAATGGATTCATTGGTTAACCAAATAAAAAGAAAGAAAGACAAACAAGCAGCTTAAAAAAAAATTCAAAACCTCCTCCCGGAGGTTTTTTTATGTAAAAAACTTTCCCTTTTTTTGCACCCTCGTTAAAAGTGACGACGATATCTACATACGGCGGGGTGATTGCAGCGTACGGTACAAATGCAGAGAAAAAAGTAAAAAAAATCTCCTTCAAAGTTTTGGTATTTAACAAATTCGATTACCTTTGCCTTCCCAAAAAATAACGGGGGTTGGTGAAAAGGGTAGCAGAGTTCTTTACAACATTGACTTTCAGACGTTTTTAATAGTGAAATAATCTCTTCCGGACAATTTTTCCGAAGTATTTATTTCAAGTGAAAAGATGTTTTTTTGCCACTTTAGCTCAGCTGGTAGAGCAACTGATTTGTAATCAGTAGGTCGTTGGTTCGATTCCGACAAGTGGCTCCAATAAGTGTGAAAACGAAATTAGAAATAGAAATTACGGATTGCTTACAAATTGTTTCCCGTACTTTTAACTTCTTCCTTCGTAATTGCTTAGGGCAGGTTCCAGAGCGGCCAAATGGGGCGGACTGTAAATCCGCTGTCTTTCGACTTCAGAGGTTCGAATCCTCTCCTGCCCACTGATAAATCTGGAAATTATTTGATTTGAAAATTTGAAAATGGAGATTTGCCGTTTTCGAATTCTCAAATTTTTATGTTCCCGAGTTTGTTATGCGGAAGTAGCTCAGTTGGTAGAGCGATAGCCTTCCAAGCTATAGGTCGCGGGTTCGAACCTCGTCTTCCGCTCAGTTCTTTACGAAGTAATAGTTTTGACAAGCTATAGGTCGTGTCCGCCGGTTGGCGGATCGTCTTCCGCTCAGTTCTTTAAATGTGTCAAATAGTAAGTCAAAAAGTCAAAAGGGTCAATAGGTTGGATATGGTTTTTCATCTTTGACTTTTGATGACCACACTGACTTCAATGACTGCAACAGGCCGTTGTAGCTCAGTGGTAGAGCACTTCCTTGGTAGGGAAGAGGTCGTGAGTTCGATTCTCACTAACGGCTCAGAAGATGTTTGAAAAAATGCTTGTAGCTCAATGGCAGAGCGTCCCGGTAATGGTTATCAAAGCTGCATTGCGGGGAAGGGAGTGAGTTCGATTCTCACCAACAAATCATTTCATTGGCTTACTTTTACAGGGAAGCTGTGGAATGGAGAAGATACCACGGCATGTGGTACAGCAGAAGTAATGTGCGACGCAACAACAGTTTCATCGACTGAAGTTGCTGAATACATAAAGTTCCTGCGATTCATAATGATAACAGGAACGACGTAGTAAATATTGTAAAACCGCAACTAAAAACAGAATAAGATGTCAAAAGAGACTTTTAAGAGGGACAAACCCCACGTTAACGTTGGTACCATCGGTCACGTTGACCACGGTAAAACAACTTTGACTGCAGCTATCACTACCATTCTGTCACAGAAGGGTCTGGCTCAGGCAAAAAAGTATGATGAAATCGATGGCGCGCCTGAAGAAAAAGAGCGTGGTATCACCATCAATACTGCTCACGTGGAGTATCAGACGGCTAACCGTCACTATGCTCACGTAGACTGTCCTGGTCACGCTGACTATGTGAAAAACATGATTACCGGTGCTGCTCAGATGGATGGCGCTATTCTGGTTGTGGCTGCTACCGATGGTCCTATGCCTCAAACAAAAGAACACATTCTGCTGGCTCGCCAGGTAGGTGTTCCCCGTATTGTGGTATTCATGAACAAAGTAGACCTGGTAGATGATCCTGAGTTACTGGAGCTGGTTGAAATGGAGATCCGTGAGTTGCTGAGCTCTTATGGTTTTGACGGTGATAATACTCCTATTATAAAAGGTTCTGCAACTGGCGCCCTGGCTGGTGAAGCTAAATGGGTTGAGAAAGTTGACGAACTGATGGATGCTGTTGATACTTATATTCCTCTGCCTCCCCGTCCAGTTGATATGGCGTTCCTGATGTCTGTAGAGGACGTGTTCTCTATCACAGGTCGTGGTACTGTTGCTACTGGTCGTATCGAGAGAGGTCGTATTAAAGTAGGTGAAGCTATTGAGATCGTAGGTCTGATGGATGCTCCCCTGACTTCTACCGTAACAGGTGTGGAAATGTTCCGCAAACTGTTGGATTCCGGTGAAGCTGGTGACAACGCTGGTCTGCTGTTGCGTGGTATTGAGAAAACCCAGATTCGTCGCGGTATGGTACTGTGCAAACCTGGTTCTATCACTCCTCACACTGAATTCAAAGGCGAAGTTTACGTACTGAGCAAAGAAGAAGGTGGCCGTCACACTCCATTCTTCAACAAATACCGTCCTCAGTTCTATTTCCGTACTACAGACGTAACTGGTGAAGTAGAGTTACCTGCTGGTACTGAGATGGTAATGCCTGGCGATAACACTTCTCTGACCGTGAAGCTGATCCAGCCTATCGCGATGGAGAAAGGTTTGAAATTCGCGATCCGCGAAGGTGGCCGTACAGTAGGTGCTGGTCAGGTTACTGAAATAATCAAGTAATTAGTTATTTCATAATAAGGCCATTAGCATTTTGCGATAAGCTTTTAGCTTTTTTACATAGATTTGCTAAATTGCTGTCGTCCTAAAGCTAATGGCTTTTATACGGGCATAGTTCAACGGTAGAATAGAGGTCTCCAAAACCTTAGATCTGGGTTCGAATCCTAGTGCCCGTGCAGGCTAATTTGGGAGTGGATCAATTTGAAAATCTAGCAATGAGGTAAATAACTTCATTTTAAATCCTGGTTTTTCAAATTGACCCATTTTCAAATTTTCAAATTTTAAGTTATGAATAAAGTAACGACTTACTTAAGCGAGTCATACAAAGAGCTGGTAGAGAAAGTGACCTGGCCTAACTGGGCTCAGTTACAGCAATCTACAGTTATTGTACTGGCTGCTACCTTAATAATCACCGCTGTAGTTTGGGTAATGGATCTGGTAGCACAATCAGGTCTTAAATTCATCTATAACTTGTTTTAATAATGGAGAATCAGGTTGCTCAACAACAGGAAGTTCCGCAGGCAGAAACCAAATGGTATGTGCTGCGTGTGGTTAGTGGTAAGGAACGTAAGGTGAAAGAATATCTTGATAAAGAGATTTCACGTGGCGGCTGGGGTGAAGTGGTAAAACAGGTATTTCTGCCTGTTGAGAAGGTATATAAAGTGCAGAATGGTAAAAAAGTAATGCGTGAAAGAAACTATTATCCTGGTTATGTAATGATCGAGGTAATAGAAGGTAAGTTGTCTGATGATCTGCGTGAAGCAATCAAAAATACTACTAACGTTATTCACTTCCTGGGTAAGGATAATCCTATTGCCCTTCGTAAAGCTGAAGTGAATAAGATGCTTGGTAAGATGGATGAAATGGCTGAATCTGGTGGTGTAAGCATGATAGAGCCATTCATTGTGGGAGAGACCATTAAGATCATTGAAGGTCCTTTCAATGACTTTAACGGAATTATTGAAGAGGTAAACGACGAAAAGAAAAAGCTGAAAGTAACCGTAAAAATCTTCGGCCGTTCTACACCAGTAGAACTGAACTATATGCAGGTAGAGAAACTGAGCTAAGCCTCAGTTCTGCCTGCTTGTTTTCGTTTTTATTTTACCGGTGAAATCTGCACAATGCCCATAAAACAAACCTCCTATGGCTGCAGGCTATTTACGCCGGTTATCACGTCTTGAGCAGTTAACCCCCTTAGATTGGATCTTAATTTTTCTGCTGATTGCGGTATTGCATGTGCCTGCGCTTTTGAATAATGAGGCGAACAATCACAATGCATATCTTATGCTTGCCCAGTCATTACTGAAAGGCAGGCTTTCCCTGCCTCCCGGGCAATCGGAGTTCATGGGTGATATGATCTATTATCACGGCGACTATTATCTGCCCTATCCGCCTTTACCTGCCATTATTTTAACGCCCCTGGTAGCCATTTTCGGCTCGCATGTTAATGCCGTATTGGTTGGACTGGTATTAAGCTGTATCAGCTTTTATTTGCTGTATAAAATTCTGCAGGCACTGGATGTAAAGCAGGAGCATATTACCTGGCTGATGGTTGGCTTTTTTGTGGGCACCGGTTACTGGTATGTATTGTTTACCAGCCACCACGTATATGGTATGGCGCATGTGGTAGCGACAACCTGTATGCTGGCCATGATCCACGAATGTCTTTATAAAAAACGGTGGCTGCTTGTAGGCCTTTTTGTAGGACTGGCTTTTCTTGCCCGACAGTTTACTCTATTCAGCTTTGTGGCTGCGGCAGGTTTCCTTTTTTATCAATACTGGTCAGATAAGAAGAAACTTATCAAAAATGGCCTGTTACTTTCAGCGGGTACCGGTTTGATGATGCTGGTGTATATGTGGTATAATTATGCACGCTTTGGTGCTCCACTGGAAACAGGATATCAATACGTAGTTTATATAGGGGTGTTGAAGGAGAGGGTAGATGAGTTTGGGGTTTTTAGTACCCGTTATTTCCTTTTTAACCTGTATAGTCTTTTTATCAAAGGATTTAATATCGAGTTTACAGGTAACGGGCTTATCCGTATCAAGGACATGGATCTGTGGGGAACCTCTTTGCTGGCGGCAAGTCCGTTTGTGGTAGCATCTGTAAGAGCTGTGTGGCCAACTACACTTAAGATCTTCACCTGGCTTTCTATCCTGATCATTATGACAGGTGTATGTATGTATCACAACAATGGCTTCCACCAGGTGAATACGATGCGTTTTGCTATCGATTTTTTACCCTTATTATATATTCTTGTAGCACGTGGTGTACAATCAGTTCCCAATTGGTTATTCAGGGGAATGGTGGTGTATGCCGTATTACTGAATGTGCTTTCTTTCGTTATTCACTTCCTGTATCAGCAGCAATAATTTTGGGGTGATCATACCGGCAATGCGAAATGAACAGATATAAACTGATATTCGCCTTAGTGATAATTGGTATTCCTACACTCTATATGGTTGTTTTGAGAGCATTTTATGGAGTTGAAGCCTGGAATAACCTGTATACCGTGATGTCTGTTTCCTTTTTGTTTAGTGTACCGACAATTGCCGGTGCTTTGACTGTATATTTCTCCAGTGAATCGAAAGTGAAAAAGATTGCTTACAGATTCTTTGTTCCGTGGATACCTGTTGTTATATTTTTTCTGTTGACACTTGCATTGTCATGGGAAGGATGGGCTTGCTGGTTAATGATATTGCCATTATTCCTATTGGCTGCTTCCATCGGTGGTTTGATAGGTGGTTATTTCAAACTGAAGCAGAGAAGCAATAAGATATACATTTCAATTCTGGTTTTACTTCCTTTTGTTATTTCACCTATAGAAAGTATGATAGGCGTTATTCCCGGGAATTATAATGCTTATACTTACATTGACATAAATTCAACTGCTGACAAAATCTGGGATAATGTAATAAGGGTAAAAGAGATACCTATACAGGATGACAAAGGCTGGTTGACGAGGAACCTCGGATTCCCGAGACCAGTGAGAGCTGAGTTAAATTATCCGGGAGAAGGGGCTTACAGGGAGGCTGTTTTTACAAATGGACTTGTGTTCCATGAAACAGTTACAGAGTATACAGATAGAAAGAAAATGGTTTTTACAATCAAAGCTTATCCTCATGAAATTCCTTCGACTACAATGGATGAGCATATTGTTATTGGCGGACAATATTTTGATGTATTAAATGGTACTTACGAGCTAGAGAAGCTTAATGAAAAGACGTTCCGGCTTCATTTGTACAGCCATTTCAAGCTAACAACGACTTTTAATTTTTATGCAGGCTGGTGGGCTAAATGGATCATGAAAGACATTCAGAATAATATTCTCCAGATAGAAAAGAAACGGGCAGAAGAATAAGCCGCGTATTTCAAGCATTAGGGGCATTGCGCTTTGTGGGCAGCCATACATTATACATACAATCTTGTACTTAGGTCTGTATAGTTTGTGACATAAAAAAACCTCCCTGCGTATAACAGGAAGGTTTATATACTGGTAAATGCAGTGATTAGTCTTCGTTGTCTTCTTCTTCAGAAGCGATATCGTCTCCGGTTGTATCATCGATATCATCAATTACATCCTCTTCTATTTCAATCACAACAGGCACTGTTTCTGTTACAGTGAACAGATCTACTTCAACGATCTCTGGTGCTGGTGCCGGAGGAGGTGGAGGAGTAACTGCTTTTTTAGCGGCTTTTTTCTTTTTTGCAGGAGCTTTTTTCACTGCTTTTTTGGGAGCAGGAGCTGCCTTTTTAGGAGCCGCTTTTTTTACTGCTTTTTTAGCAGCTTTCTTTGCAGCTTTTTTGGCTACTTTTTTAGCGGCCTTCTTTGCAACTTTTTTAGCTGCTTTTTTGGGTGCTGCTTTTTTCACTGCTTTCTTCGCAGCTTTTTTCTTGGATGCTTTTTTAGGAGCAGCTTTTTTGGCCGCTTTCTTAGCAGCCTTTTTAGGAGCAGCTTTCTTTGCTACCTTTTTTTTAGGAGCTATTTTTTTGGCTGATTTTTTCTTTGCTTTGGCCATAGTGTGATGAGAATTTAAAATGTTATTTGAAGATACAGAAATTACGTTTATGTGAAAAGATACTCATAATATTTCAAATAGAAAAATGCCATGGTCTATAGTGAGATATGCTCTGAAGCCTGATGTTTTCATTGGGCATAGCTGTATTAAATTCATCTGTTATACATAGCCCCGTAACGGTGATAATAACGACCCAGGTGGTTGTATGATGATATAACCTGATGCCATGGTATTGCAAAAGGCGGACGTGGTGTTGATACCGACCAGTTGGCCGAGATGATCTTTGGATTACAGCAGCCATCTGATCCGTTAGTATGCCGTTGCTGTATTTACGTGGTGTGAAGATGTCTTTTGTTTGCCTGTACTATGGAGCTGAAGATGCCTGGTGAGGGTTTACGGGTGATTTTAGCTTCAGCTATTACCTTTGCATGGTTGTTGTCTGAGGGTTGATAATTTAATTTGTTGATAATTAGATGATTGTGAATGTGTTTTTGTCAAAAGTCCCTCCGTTTGCGAAAAATGGCCTTCCGGTTGTATTGTTTACAGAATATTCATACCTTTGCATCCCCCAAATAAAAAGTTCTTTTCGTTTTGAATTGGATTTGGGAGCTCAGCTTCTCTGCAATAGATGTAAGCGGGCGTTAATACCAAAAATGTAGTAACATGGCAAAAGAAATTACCGGCTTCGTTAAGCTACAGGTAAAAGGTGGCCAGGCTAATCCGGCTCCTCCTGTAGGTCCTGCATTGGGTTCCAAAGGTGTAAACATCATGGAATTCTGTAAGCAGTTCAATGCTCGCACGCAGGACAAAATCGGGAAAGTACTTCCCGTGATCATCACTGTTTATTCTGACAAGTCTTTCGAGTTTGTAATTAAAACTCCTCCCGCGGCTGTACAATTGCTGGAAGCAGCAAAACTGCAGAGTGGTTCCAAAGAGCCTAACCGTAACAAGGTTGGTAAAGTAAACTGGAGCCAGGTTGAGGCTATTGCTAAAGACAAAATGCCCGATCTGAACTGTTTTACCCTGGAAAGCGCCATGAAAATGGTTGCAGGTACTGCACGCAGTATGGGTCTTACTGTAGATGGAACAGCGCCCTGGGAAAATTAATTTTTTACTGTCCGCTGTTTCAGCGGCTCTTAAACTGAAAGACAATGGGAATTGCTAAAAAAAGAAAAGCAGTTGATGCCAAAATAGATAAGAAAAAGATCTATTCACTGAAGGAAGCTTCTAACCTGGTAAAAGAAGTTAACACTACCAAATTTGATGCTTCTGTAGATATTCACATCCGCCTGGGCGTTGATCCTAAGAAAGCAGATCAGGCCATCCGCGGTACAGTTACATTACCTCATGGTACCGGTAAAACCAAACGTGTGCTGGTACTGTGTACTCCTGATAAAGAAGCTGAAGCAAAGAATGCCGGTGCTGATTATGTTGGCCTGGATGAGTTTGTTCAGAAAATTGAAGGTGGCTGGGTAGATATCGATGTAATTGTAGCTACTCCTTCTGTAATGCCTAAAATTGGTAAACTCGGTAAAATACTGGGTCCCCGTAACCTGATGCCTAACCCCAAAACCGGTACAGTAACGAATGATGTTGCTGCTGCTGTAACTGAGGTGAAAGGTGGTAAAATTGCCTTTAAGGTAGACAAAGCAGGTATCGTTCACGCTTCTATCGGTCGTGTAAGCTTTAGCCCCGAGAAGATCACTGAGAACAGCACTGAGTTAATCAATGCTATTATCAAGGCTAAGCCCGCTACTGCGAAAGGTACTTACCTTAAAAGCGTGTTTATGGCAAGCTCTATGAGCCCCGGCATTGCAGTTGACACAAAATCATTGATGAACTAAACTAATGTAACGCTATCACCGGATGCTTAGGTTGAAAGTGAAAAGCGGAACATCTAAAAATTTGGGTTATGACCAAACAAGAAAAAAACGAAGTAATTGAAGTATTGAAAGAAAAATTCTCTCAGTACAACAACTTCTATATTACCAATACTGAATCTTTAACAGTTGATCAGATCAACAAATTGCGCCGTGTGTGTTTCAACAAGAATGTTGAAATGAAGGTTGCAAAGAATACACTGATCCGTAAAGCGCTGGAAGGAATTGACAGTGCACGTTTTTCTGGTGTATTTGAATCTCTGAATGGCGTTACTGCGCTGATGTTCAGCGAAAATGCAAAAGAACCAGCCCTGATCATCTCTGACTTCCGTAAAGGACCCAAAGATTCAGGTAAACCAGCTCTGAAAGCTGCTTTCATTGACGGTGACGTATTTGCCGGTGATGAGCAACTGAAAACGCTGACTACGCTGAAAAGCAAACAAGACCTTATCGGCGAGATCATTGGTCTGTTACAGTCTCCTGCGAAGAATGTTATCAGCGGCCTGAACGCTGGCAACAAACTGGCTGGCCTGGTAAAGGCGCTGGAAGAAAGAGCAGCGAACTAAGAAAATTAACCAATGTGTTAATTTGAAAATGCCTTTGCTCAGAAGGTGGTTGCTTTCTGAAAAGTTGGTTTTTCATTTGTACATTTTCAAATTGGCTCATTTTCGAATTAATTAACTCGGCCTGGGAGTTATGAAGACGTAAAGTCAAATTTTTTTAAAAACCTCCGCCGGAGCGCAGGCAATGAAGGCGGAAAAAATTTAAACAACATGGCAGATTTAAAAGCATTTGCAGAACAGTTAGTTGGTCTGACTGTAAAAGAAGTAAACGAGTTAGCTAAAATTCTGAAAGAAGAGTATGGTATCGAGCCTGCTGCTGCTGCTGTAGCTGTAGCTGCTGGTCCTGCTGCTGCTGCTCCAGTAGAAGAGAAAACTGCTTTCAACGTTATCCTGAAAAATGGTGGCGCTAACAAACTGAACGTAGTTAAGATCGTTAAAGATCTGACTGGTCTCGGTCTGAAAGAAGCAAAAGACCTGGTTGACGGTGCTCCAAAACCAGTGAAAGAAGGTGTTAGCAAAGCTGACGCTGATGCTCTGGTTGCTAAACTGAAAGAAGCAGGTGCTGATGTAGAAATTCAGTAATTATAGCGCGTTTAAACGCATTAGGCCCCGGCATACGCCGGGGTTTTTTATTTTTATGGGTAATAACAACATGTAAGTGTGTGTGGAAGCGGTAATTTTATTAGTTTAGCAATTATTGAAATATATTGTTTCCCGTAAATGGATAATATAAAAAGGGTTTCCCTTAAGGATATAGCAAACATGGTGGGTGTGTCTCCATCGACTGTATCTTTTGTATTAAATGGCAAGGCCAAAAAGATGCGTATCAGCGAGGCCAAAGCCAGTAAAATACTGGAAATAGCACACCGTGAAGGTTACCAGCCCAACCAGGCTGCTGTAAGCCTCCGCACCGGTAAATCGAACCTGCTGGGGCTGGTGGTAGAAACCATTTCCGGTAACTTTTTTGCCTCCCTGGCAAAAGTGATTGAGGATGAAGCAGCTGAGTTTGGTTACCGCGTAGTATATTGCAGTACAGAGAATAATGCAGATAAAGGGCAGGAGCTTATTAAGATGCTCTCGCAGCGGCAGGTAGATGGTTATATCATTACACCTGCACTGGGCATGGAAAAAGACATCCGTGACCTGGTAGCCATGAGAAGGCCTGTGGTGCTGATGGATAGCTATATACCGGATGTGAATGTGCCTTATGTGCTGGTTGATAACTATGGGGCTGTGGAGATAGGAATGGAGCACCTGATAGCAAAAGGTTATCGCCGTATCGGTTTTATTACAGTAGATCTTGATCTTATACAGTTGGAAAAGCGTAATGCGGCTTATTATGAGTGTCTTAAAAAGCACGCTATTCCTGCAGACGATTCGTTGATATTGAAGCTGAGCTATCGTCACAACGCGCAGGAAGCAATAAGCTATATCAGTTCATTCATCAGGAATACAAAAGACCTGGATGTATTGTTCTTTGCCACCAACTATCTTGGTTTGCTTGGTTTGGAGAGCATTCAGCAATTGAATGTGAACCTGCCCAGTGACCTGGCCATGATCAGTTTTGATGATCATGAGGTCTTCCGGCTGTTTCCCAGGGGGATTACGAGTATCAGACAGCCAGTAGAAGAAATAGCACGAACAGCCGTTCACCTGTTGATGGAGCAGATGGGTAAAGTGAATATGGTGAACAGGAAAACACAGGTAGAATTGCCAGCCAGCCTGCTGGAGAGGGGCACTACCTGATAAACATTTGTGTATTGGAAATTACAGCACGCAATTTGCACCGTTTTGACCTGGAAAACCCGGGCAGGAGGGGGGTATGCAATAAAATCCTTGTTTATTAGTAGGGATTTGGTTACCTTTGCCCTCCATTTTTCACCAAGCTAATTAGCTGAGGCATGTTAAATATGGCCAGATAAAGATAACAGCCTCAAATTCAGTATACTGAGAATAAGCTCTTTTAACGCCTCCCGGCCTGTTAAAAGACGCATTTCTCTTGAAAATGGTTTTGTCTCTAGATGATTTTGACGTTCGAACAATTAAAAAACCGGTTTTAATCAATATGTCTTCAACAAAACTGCAAAGCAGGGTAAACTTTGGTAAAATCAAAAATTTAGCAGAGGCCCCTGATCTACTCGAAGTACAGATTCAATCTTTCAAAGAGTTTTTCCAGTTAGAAACCACTCCGGACAAGCGTAACATTGAGGGTTTATTTAAGGTGTTTAAGGAAAACTTCCCTATCACTGATACCCGCAACATTTTCGTACTGGAGTTCCTGGATTATTTCATTGACCCGCCCCGCTACACCATCGAAGAGTGTATGGAGCGTGGATTGACGTACGCTGTTCCTCTGAAGGCTAAACTCCGTTTGAGCTGTAATGATGAGGAGCACGTGGACTTCCAAACTATTGTGCAGGACGTATTCCTGGGCAATATTCCCTACATGACTCCCCGTGGTACGTTCGTTATCAACGGCGCTGAGCGTGTAGTAGTATCCCAATTGCACCGTTCACCCGGTGTGTTCTTCGGTCAGTCGGTTCACCCGAACGGTACCAAAATTTACTCAGCCCGTGTAATTCCTTTCAAAGGTGCATGGATGGAGTTTGCTACCGACATCAACAACGTGATGTATGCTTACATCGACCGTAAGAAAAAATTCCCTGTAACCACCCTGTTGCGTTCTATCGGTTACGAAACTGATAAGGACATCCTGGAACTCTTCGGTATGGCCGATGAGGTTAAAGGCGACAAGAAATCTCTGCAGAAATATATCGGCAAACGCCTTGCTGCCCGCGTATTGAGAACATGGGTAGAAGATTTCGTAGATGAAGATACCGGTGAGGTTGTATCTATCGAAAGAAACGAGGTAGTGCTGGAACGCGATACCGTGCTGGATGAAGAGGCGATCGATATGATCGGCGACATGGATGTGAAAAGCGTTTTCGTGCAGAAAGAGGATGTGGGTGGAGACTTCGCAATCATCTACAATACTTTAAATAAAGATACTTCTAACAGCGAACTGGAAGCGGTACAGCATATCTACCGCCAGTTGCGTGGTGCTGATGCGCCTGATGATGAAACGGCGCGTGGTATCATTGATAAGCTGTTCTTCAGCGATAAACGTTATGATCTGGGTGAAGTAGGCCGTTATAAAATTAACCGTAAACTGAACCTGAATCAGCCGCTGGATCAGAAAACATTGACTAAAGAAGATATCATCGAGATCATTAAATACCTGGTTCGCCTTACAAACGCGAAAGCAGAGATCGATGATATTGATCACCTGAGCAACCGTCGTGTTCGTACTGTGGGTGAGCAGTTATATGCTCAGTTCGGTGTTGGTTTGGCCCGTATGGCCCGTACCATCCGTGAAAGAATGAACGTACGTGATAACGAGGTGTTCACGCCGGTAGACCTGATCAATGCAAGAACACTGTCATCTGTGATCAACTCCTTCTTCGGAACATCACAGTTGTCACAGTTCCTTGACCAGACCAATCCGCTATCAGAGATCACACACAAACGTCGTATCTCCGCACTCGGACCAGGTGGTTTGAGCCGTGAGCGCGCAGGCTTTGAGGTTCGTGACGTACACTACAGCCACTACGGTCGTTTGTGTACCATCGAAACTCCTGAAGGCCCGAACATTGGTCTGATCTCTACTCTTTGCGTACACGCCAAGATCAACGAGATGGGCTTTATTGAAACGCCTTATCATAAAGTTGAAGACGGTAAAGTAGATCTGAAAAAGCTTACTTTCCTGAGTGCTGAGGAAGAGGATATTGCGAAGATTGCCCAGGCGAGTGTGCCTCTGGACGAAAAAGGTAACTTCCTTGAAGATAAAATTGCTTCACGTCAGACAGGTGACTTCCCCATTCTTGAGAAAGAGGAAGTGGAGTTCATGGACGTAGCTCCTAACCAGATCGTAGGTTTGAGTGCTTCGCTGATCCCGTTCCTTGAGCATGATGACGCCAACCGTGCACTGATGGGATCGAACATGCAACGTCAGGCAGTACCGCTGATCCGTCCGGAAAACCCTGTAGTAGGTACCGGTCTGGAAGGTAAAGCTGCACGTGATGCACGTGTTCAGATCCTTGCTGAAGGTGATGGTGTGATTGAATACGTAGATGGTAGCGAGATCCATATCCGTTACGACCGTACTGAAGGAGATCGCCTGGTTAGCTTTGAAGATGACCTGAAAGTTTACAAACTCACGAAGTTTATAAAAACAAACCAGGAAACCTGTATTAACCATAAACCTGCTGTGAAAAAAGGTCAGCGTCTGAAAAAAGGCGACTTCCTTACAGAAGGCTATGCTGTGCAGGCTGGTGAACTGGCCCTTGGCCGTAACCTGAAAGTGGCGTTCATGCCATGGAAAGGTTACAACTTCGAGGATGCCATCGTAATTAACGAAAAAGTAGCCCGCGAAGACCTGTTCACTTCTATCCATATTTCTGAATATGAACTGGAAGTGCGCGATACCAAACTGGGTGAAGAAGAGCTGACACCAGATATTCCTAACGTTTCTGAAGAGGCTACCAAAGACCTTGATGAAAATGGTATCATCCGTATGGGTGCTGCTATCAAAGAAGGTGATATCCTGATTGGTAAGATCACTCCAAAAGGTGAAAGCGATCCTACTCCTGAAGAGAAACTGCTGCGCGCCATCTTTGGTGACAAAGCTGGTGATGCAAAAGATGCATCTCTGAAAGCTCCGAACGGTGTAGAAGGTGTTGTAATCGGTAAGAAACTGTTCCAGCGCGCGAAGAAAGACAAGAACGCCAAGATCCGTGAAAAAGCGGCTCTTGAGAAACTGGAAAAGATACACGAGAAGAATGTAGAAGACCTGAAAGAGCTGTTGCTGAGCAAGCTGCAGACCTTACTGAAGGATAAAGCTTCTGCCGGTGTAAACAACAACTTTGGTGAAGTTCAGATCGGTAAAGGCGCTAGGTTCAATCCGAAGAACCTGTCTTCTATCGACTACCAGAACGTAAATCCCCTGGGTTGGACCGGTGACAATGCTATTGATGACAACATCAATATCCTGTTGCACAACTACAACATCAAATTCAACGAAGAACTGGGTCGTTATAAAAGAGAGAAATTCAACATCTCAATCGGTGATGAGTTGCCTGCAGGTGTATTGAAACTTGCCAAAGTTTACATCGCTGTTAAGCGTAAGCTGAAAGTGGGTGATAAAATGGCGGGTCGCCACGGTAACAAAGGTATCGTTGCGAAGATCGTACGTGCGGAAGACATGCCGTTCCTGTCTGATGGAACTCCGGTTGATATCGTATTGAATCCTCTGGGTGTACCAAGTCGTATGAACCTTGGACAGATCTATGAAACTGTACTTGGTTGGGCTGGTCAGAAACTGGGTGTGAAATTCGCTACACCTATCTTCGATGGTGCCAGCACTGAGGAGATCGCACAGTACATCAACGATGCAGGTTTGCCAAGCTTTGGACACACTTACCTGCATGATGGTGAAACCGGCGAGCGCTTCCACCAGAAAGCAACCGTGGGTGTTATCTATATGATCAAACTGCACCACATGGTGGATGATAAGATGCACGCACGTTCTATCGGACCATATAGTCTCATTACGCAACAGCCGCTGGGTGGTAAAGCACAGTTCGGTGGTCAGCGTTTTGGTGAGATGGAAGTGTGGGCTCTTGAAGCTTACGGTGCATCTAACATTCTGCAGGAATTGTTGACCATTAAGTCTGATGACATTATCGGTCGCGCCAAAACTTACGAGGCAATCGTGAAAGGCGATAACATTCCTAGAGCAGGTATCCCAGAGTCTTTCAACGTATTGGTACATGAGTTGAGAGGCTTAGGTCTTGATCTGAAATTTGAATAGTAATTATAAGAAGGTATTGGCTAATAGCGAACAGCTAATAGCCAATACTGTTTTGATAAAAACATCTTGCCTTTGGCTAACTCCTAAGGGCTAACAGCTAAAAGCTTCAAAAAATATGGCTATTAAAAAAGATAATCGTCCCAGGGCCACATTTTCAAAGATCACTATCGGTCTTGCTTCACCTGACTCCATCCTGGAGCGTAGCTATGGTGAAGTACTGAAACCGGAAACAATTAACTATCGTACGTACAAACCAGAAAGAGATGGTTTGTTCTGCGAACGCATTTTTGGTCCGGTAAAGGATTATGAGTGTGCTTGCGGAAAGTATAAACGTATCCGTTATAAAGGCATCGTGTGCGACCGTTGCGGTGTAGAAGTTACTGAGAAGAAAGTACGTCGCGAGCGTATGGGCCACATTAAACTGGTGGTACCTGTAGTTCACATCTGGTATTTCAAAAGCTTACCTAATAAAATTGGTTACCTGTTAGGCGTTAGCTCTAAGAAATTAGAGACTATCGTGTATTATGAGCGTTTTGTGGTTATTCAGGCTGGTATCCGTGAGGATAAAGGCATGAAAACCGGTGACCTGCTGACAGAAGAAGAATACCTGGAGATCCTGGAAAATCTTCCTAAAGAGAACCAGTATTTGCCAGATGACGATCCACAGAAGTTCATTGCTAAAATGGGTGCTGAAGCTGTTCATGACCTGTTGCAGAGAATTGAACTGGATTCATTGTCTTTCAGCCTGCGTAACTCCGCAGCAACTGAAACTTCACAGCAACGTAAAGCTGATGCGCTGAAACGCCTGAGCGTAGTGGAAGCTTTCCGTGAAGCAAATGGAAGGATCACTAACCGTCCTGAATGGATGGTAATGCAATATATCCCTGTTATTCCTCCGGAACTGCGTCCGTTAGTTCCCCTGGATGGTGGTCGTTTTGCATCATCTGACCTGAATGATCTGTATCGTCGTGTGATTATCCGTAACAACCGTTTGAAACGTTTGCTTGAGATCAAAGCTCCTGAGGTGATCCTGCGTAACGAAAAACGTATGTTGCAGGAAGCAGTTGACTCACTGTTCGACAACAGCCGTAAATCAAATGCGGTGAAAGCGGAAGGTGGTCGCGCGCTGAAATCACTGTCTGACGTGCTGAAAGGTAAACAAGGTCGTTTCCGTCAGAACCTGTTGGGTAAACGTGTTGACTACTCTGGTCGTTCTGTAATCGTGGTAGGTCCTGAAATGAAACTGCATGAGTGTGGTTTGCCTAAGGACATGGCTGCTGAGCTGTTCAAACCGTTTATTATCCGTAAACTGATTGAAAGAGGTATCGTAAAAACAGTTAAATCTGCCCGTAAACTGGTAGACCGTAAGGAAGCTGTTGTTTGGGATATCCTTGAAAATATTCTGAAAGGGCACCCGATAATGTTAAACCGTGCCCCGACACTTCACCGTTTGTCAATCCAGGCATTCCAGCCTAAACTGATTGAAGGTAAAGCGATCCAACTGCACCCACTCGTGTGTTCTGCGTTCAACGCCGACTTTGACGGTGACCAGATGGCGGTTCACGTTCCTTTGAGCAGTGCAGCTATCCTGGAAGCGCAGTTGCTGATGTTGTCTTCGCACAACATCCTCAACCCGCAGAATGGTGCTCCAATGACCCTGCCTTCACAGGACATGGTACTTGGTCTGTACTACATCACCAAAGGAAAGAAAACTACTGAAACAGAAGTTATCCGTGGTGAAGGAAAAGCATTCTACAGCGCTGAAGAAGTGATCATTGCTTACAATGAAGGCAGCATTGACCTGCATGCCAACATTAAAGTGAAGGCGGATGTACGTCTGGATAGCGGCGAACTGAAAAGAAAGCTGATCGATACTACTGTAGGTCGCGTACTGTTTAACCAGTTTGTGCCTAAAGAAGTAGGTTATATCAATGCACTGTTGACTAAAAAGAATCTTCGCGAGATCATTGGTGATATCATCAAGATCACTAACGTTCCGAAAACAGCGAAGTTCCTAGATGATATTAAACAACTTGGTTTCCGTACAGCGTTCCAGGGTGGTCTGTCATTCAACATTAATGACCTGATCATCCCATCTATTAAAGAATCTGTATTGGAAAATGCCAAAGGTGAGGTTGATGAGGTGTGGGATAACTATAACATGGGTCTTATTACGAATAACGAGCGTTATAACCAGATCGTTGATATCTGGTCTCGTGTTGATACCCGTATCACTGAAACACTGATCCGTGAGCTGAGCACAGATAAACAAGGTTTTAACTCTGTGTACATGATGCTTGACTCAGGTGCCCGTGGTTCCAAACAACAGATTAAGCAGTTGTGCGGTATCAGAGGTCTGATGGCAAAACCAAGAAAATCCGGCTCAAGCGGAAGTGAGATCATCGAAAACCCCATCCTGTCAAATTTCAAAGGTGGTCTGAACGTATTGGACTACTTTATCTCTACGCACGGTGCGCGTAAAGGTCTTGCGGATACGGCCCTTAAAACGGCTGACGCGGGTTACCTGACCCGTCGTCTGGTAGACGTTGCACAGGACGTGGTAATTACTGAAGAAGATTGCGGAACGCTGCGTGGTATTGCCATCAGTGCTCTGAAAGATAACGAGGAGGTTGTAGAGCCACTGTACGATCGTATCATCGGCCGTACGTCTCTGCACGATGTGTTCAGTCCTACTTCTGATAAACTGATCGTAGCAGCAGGTGCGCAGATCAATGAAGATATTGGTAAAGAAATTGAAGAAGCGGGTATCGAAACAGTAGAGATCCGCTCTGTACTGACCTGCGAAAGCAAACGTGGTGTGTGTGTAAGGTGTTACGGTAAAAACCTGGCAACAGGTAATACCGCACAGAAAGGTGACGCTGTAGGTATCATTGCTGCACAGTCAATCGGTGAGCCTGGTACACAGCTTACCCTGCGTACCTTCCACGTGGGTGGTGTGGCTGGTTCTGCTTCAGTAGAATCTTCATTGCTGGCTAAATTCGATGGTACTGTACAGTTCGACGGTCTGCGTTCAGTAACTGCTGAGAACAACCAGGGTGAAAAAATACAGGTAGTAATCGGTCGTACAGGTGAGTTGCGTATTGTGGATGTGAAGAATGACCGCCTGTTGATCACTAACAACGTTCCTTATGGTGCAACCCTGATGATCAAAGATGGTCAGCAGGTGAAAAAAGGTGACGTACTGTGTACATGGGATCCGTTCAACAACGTAATCGTTGCAGAGATTGCCGGTAAGATCAAGTTTGAAAGCGTTATTGAAGGTATTACCTTCCGTGAAGAGGCTGACGAACAAACAGGTCACCGCGAGAAAGTGGTTATCGAAACAAAAGATAAGACCAAGATACCTACACTGATCGTAGAAGGTAGCAAGGATGTTAAGCAATACAACCTGCCGGTAGGTTCTCACATCGCTATTGATGAAGCAGAAGATGTAAGAGCCGGCCAGGTACTGGTGAAAATTCCACGTACACTGCGTATGCAGCGTGACATCACCGGTGGTCTGCCTCGTGTAACGGAGCTGTTTGAAGCCCGTAACCCAGGTAACCCTGCTGTTGTGTGTGAAATTGATGGTGTGGTAGCCTTTGGTGCAATCAAACGTGGTAACCGTGAGATCGTAGTAGAAGCAAGAGATGGTGTAATTAAAAAATACCTCGTTCCATTAACACGCCAGATCCTTGTACAGGATGGTGACTTTATCAAAGCTGGTGCGCCTTTGTCTGACGGACAGGTTGCTCCTGGTGATATCCTCGCTATCAAAGGACCTTTCGCTGTACAGGAGTATGTTGTGAATGAAATCCAGGAGGTGTATCGTTTACAGGGTGTGAAAATTAACGATAAACACATCGAAGTAATCGTACGCCAGATGATGAAGAAAGTTGAGATCGTTGACCCAGGTGATACAAGATTCCTTGAGGAGGACCTGGAAGATCGTTTCGACTTTATTGAAGAGAATGACTGGATCTTCGATAAGAAGGTAATTACTGATCCGGGCGAAAGCAGCAAAATGAGAGCTGGTCAGATCGCAAATCTGCGTGAGATCCGCGAAGAAAACTCACTGCTGCGCCGCGCAGATAAGAAGCTGGTTGAGTATCGCGATGCTAACCCTGCTACTTCTCATCCTGTATTGTTAGGTATCACTAAGGCTTCACTGGGTACGCAAAGCTGGATCTCGGCTGCTTCCTTCCAGGAAACAACCAAAGTACTGAGCTCTGCTGCTATCCAGGGTAAAACCGATGATATGCTCGGTCTGAAAGAGAACGTTATCACCGGCCATCCGATACCTGCAGGTACTGGTTTACGTGACTTCGAAAACATGATAGTAGGTAGCAAGGAAGAGTATGAACTGCTGCAGACTACACGCGAAGCGATGAGCTTTGATGACGAAGAGTAGGACACGGATTATTAGATTATTATCTGATCTTATAGATATAAAGCAGGAAGGAAACTTCCTGCTTTTTTTATTTACCTGATTATTGTTGATTGATAATATTTTATCATTATTATTGTTAAAACTTTTAACATTTTTCTTTTACTCTAAGCCGCTATCTTGCACAAAAGGGACATTAAATGAGAAATATTTCTACTGTTTTAAGTGTTATTGCGTTGGTATTGGTTGGTGTTTTATTTTATCTGCATTTCAGTACGCCGAAGGAAGCCCAAAAGGGTGTACCTGCTGCAGGAGCTGATAAGCAAAACAGTTTTAAAATAGCCTACTTTGATATTGATTCATTACAGGAACACTATGATTACTACAATGATGCCTTAGAGCAGATGAAGAAACATGAGAGTTCTGCCGGCGCCGAATTGCAGGACCTTAAAAATAAGTTTCAACGCAGAATAGCTGAGTTGCAAAAGAAAGGACCTACGATGACACAATCAGAAGATGAGGCAGCCCGCCAGGAAGTAGGTGTGATGGATCAGAACTATCGCAAAAAAGAATCTGAATTGCAGGAGCGTTTACAAAACCGCCAGTTGGAATTCAGGAACGACGTTCGCAAACAGATTGAAGACTACCTTAAAGTATATAATAAGGATCAGAAATACTCTTATATCGTTTCGTATGAGTCAAACTTTATTATCTATAACAAAGATTCGGCATACGATATCACCAACGATATCATCAGGGGTTTGAATGAGCAGTATAAGGCTAAAAAGAAAGAATAAAGGATAAGACCTTTTAGGATATATTTTAAAACGCAACTACTCATTAGTTGCGTTTTTTATTTGTGTTTTACGGTAAAAAAGCATTGATTTGATTTCCTTATCTTGAGTGATAATAACCAACATCAATTCATTGTTATAAACTGCTTATGAGCGAAACAACAACTTCAACTTCCTTTAAACCAACCCTTGGGTTGGTGGATGCTACCATGATAGTAGCCGGTTCAATGATCGGCTCGGGTATCTTCATTGTAAGTACCGATATAGTACGCCATGTAGGTAGTGGCGGGTGGTTAATAGGGGTATGGCTGATCACTGGTTTTATGACCATTACAGCGGCTGTAAGCTATGGCGAGTTAAGTGGCATGTATCCTAAGGCCGGCGGTCAATATGTATACCTGAAAGAGGCCTTTAACCCGCTTGCGGGCTTTTTATATGGCTGGAGCTTTTTTGCAGTAATACAAACTGCTACTATTGCGGCGGTAGCGGTCGCATTCAGCCGTTATACAGCCTACCTGCTGCCAGAAGTGGGAGAGAAGAATATACTTTTTAGCATCGGGAGTTTGAACGTGTCGGCAGCGCAGGTACTGGCCATTGCACTGATTGTCTTTCTGACCTATACCAATACGAAAGGGATAAAGGGAGGAAAGATCATACAAACGACCTTTACCACGGTAAAGCTGCTTTCGTTATTTGGCCTGATCATACTTGGCTTTTTACTGGTTAAACATAATTTCTGGGATGAGAACTGGCAATCCGGTTTTAATGCCACACAGTTGGAAAAAGACAGCTCGGGCAGTTTTGTACATGATGGTAAATGGTTCTCTATCGGTGGCGTAGCATTGGTGGGAGCCATTGCGGCCTCTATGGTTGGTTCCATTTTCAGTAGTGATGCCTGGAATAATGTGACCTTTATTGCGGGCGAGATAAAGAACCCAAAGAAGAACATCGGTTTGAGTCTTTTCCTGGGTACGCTGATCGTTACTATCATTTACGTTACAGCCAACCTGATGTACCTGTACGTACTGCCTTTGAAGGAAATTGCTTTCCCTGAAGGAGAGCGGGTAGCGGTGGCGGCCTCTAATTCAATATTCGGAGCAAATGGTTCTATCATTATTGCTGTGATGATCATGATCTCTACATTTGGCTGTAACAATGGTCTTATCCTGGCCGGGGCACGTGTATATTATACCATGGCTAAGGACGGCCTGTTCTTTAAGCAAACAGGAACGCTGAATAAAAATGCGGTACCCGGCTTTGCATTGTGGATCCAATGTATCATGGCCTGTGTATTATGTTTGAGCGGTGGTTACAACGATCTGTTGGACATGATCTCTTTTGTGGTGGTTTTATTTTATGCAGTAACGATTATTGGTATTTTTGTGCTCAGAAAGAAAAGGCCTGATGTTGAAAGGCCGTATAAAGCATTTGCTTACCCTGTATTGCCGGCTATTTATATTTTGATGGCACTGACCTTCTGCATATTCCTGATAATTATGAAACCATCTTATGCAGGGGCCGGTTTAGGAATAGTACTGGCAGGTATACCGATCTACTATATAGCGGTAGCCAACAGGAAAAAAGAAAACGTGGCTTAAATATTATGAGTAAGGTCGATTTTGATAAAGTTTTTGGGCAGTTCCCTTCCATTAAAGCGGGTGTGATTGGTGATGTGATGCTGGATACTTACTGGTGGGGGCATGTGGAGCGGATATCTCCGGAAGCGCCTGTACCTATTGTAGCACTTGATAAAAAAGAGCACCGTATAGGTGGGGCAGGGAACGTAGCACTTAATCTAGCTTCTTTAGGCGCCCAGGTAGCAGTGATATCGGCCATGGGGAAAGATGATGACGGAGCCTTACTTAAAGATCTGTTTGACCAGCAGGGCATTTGTACTGACTGGTTGCTGCAAATGTCTTCCAGGATTACTACTAATAAAAGTCGCATCATTAGCCGTAACCAGCAAATGATGCGACTTGATGCAGAAACTACCCGTGAGCTTACTGCAGAAGAAGAAAAGGTATTGCTTGAAAGAACAGAGCAATACATTATTGCAGAGCAACCCCAGGTGATCATTTTTGAAGATTACAACAAAGGGGTTTTAACAGAAAATGTGATCAGCAGCGTAATTGCACTTTGTAAGAAGTATAATGTGCTTACTGCTGTAGATCCTAAACGCAAACATTTCTTCTCTTATAAAACCGTCGATATCTTTAAACCTAACCTGAAAGAGGTAAAAGAAGGCTTGAATTTATTGATAGACGAGGTAAATCTTTCAACGCTGCAGAATATACATGCACAGCTTCAGTTGCAATTGCAGCATCATATATCATTCATTACACTTTCTGAAAAAGGCGTGTTTTACCAGCAGGATCAAAATGCCAGCATCATTCCTTCGCACCTGCGTAATATTGCTGATGTATCCGGTGCGGGTGATACTGTAATTGCAGTAGCTGCATTGGTGTATGCTGCTACCAAAAACATTGACCTGATGGCGCAGGTAGCCAATATAGCAGGCGGACTTGTGTGCGAAATAGTAGGCACAGCAGCTATAGACAAAGTACAATTATTGAAAGAGTGTAAGGCGTTATTGGGTTAAGACATTGGTAATTTCCGCCAATAAGTGACCGTATTTCCATTCTATCTTTGGGGCATGATCACTGCCGGGGTATTGCAGTACATTAAAGAACAGCTACAACAGTTTGCAGGTAGTACGGTTTCTGATTGCCGTTTTATGCCTGTAGGTGGCGGCTCTATTAATGAAGCATATCTTGTGCAGGTAAACGGGACGCATAAGTATTTTGTAAAGCTCAATAAAACAGCTCTTTTTCCCGGTTTATTTAGTACCGAAAGGAATAGTCTTGTTTTATTAGGAGCACAGAAGCTGATACGTGTTCCACAGGTAATAGCAGTTGCCAGTATCGAAGATCAGCAGTTGGTATTGATGGAATGGATTGAGCAAGGGGGGAAGACCACTAGCTTCTGGAAAAACTTTGGTGAGCAGCTGGCAGGTTTGCACAGGATCACAAACCATGCGTTTGGCCTGGATATTGATAATTATATGGGCTTCTTGCCGCAGTGTAATACACTTACCGCTGACTGGAACCAGTTTTTTGAACAATGCCGGTTGGCTCCTCAGGTGCAAATGGCGCGGGATAAACAGCTACTGGGTAAAAAGCAGATCAGTCATTTTGAGAGGTTATACAGCCGCCTGGCAGAGATCTTTGCCTCTGAACCACCTGCCTTGTTGCATGGCGATCTGTGGAGCGGTAATTACCTCTGCGATGAACAATCCCGGCCTGTGCTGATAGACCCGGCAGCATATTATGGTCATCGCAGTATGGATATGGCCATGACAACGCTGTTTGGCGGCTTTGATGAGGTTTTTTACCAGAGCTATCATTATCACTATCCACTGCCCGGCAATTATCGCCTGCAATGGGAGATCTGTAACCTATATCCTTTGCTGGTACACCTGAATTTATTCGGGGAAAGTTACCTGCCGGATATTTTGCGTACAATTGAACGGTATTGATTGGCGTTATCGTAAATATTACTGGTATCAGGGTATTTTGCCGCCATAAGCAGCAAAATGTTTTGTTGTAAAGTCTTTAAGCAGAATCGTGTCCTTTAATAGTTGAATTAAATGGTGGCAGTCACAATACTGGGGAATAATTCGGCCTTACCGGCATTCGACCGGCATCCAACGTCGCAGGTAGTGACAGTGGACGATCATTTATTCCTGGTTGATTGCGGAGAGAATACCCAGGTGCAACTGGCCCGTTATCGTATACGCTGGTCAAGAATTAATTACATTTTCATCTCGCATCTGCACGGTGATCATTATTTCGGATTACCCGGTTTGCTGAACAGCATGGGGCTGTTGCATCGTGAGCATGAACTGCACTTATTTGCCCCTGCCCCCCTGGAGGAAATCCTGAATCTTCAATTTAAAGCAGCAGCAACTGTATTGCCTTACCGTTTGCATTTTCACCCACTACAGGATGAAGGTGTGTTGGTAAAGACTGATAAATTTAAAGTGACCTGTTTTACAACCCGCCATCGTATTCCCTGCTGGGGATTTCGCTTTGAGCAGGTAAAAGCGCCCAGACGCGTAAATCCGAATAAGGCTATAGCCATGGGCGTACCATCTGCATTTTATGATCGCCTGAAACTGGGTGAGGATTATATCACTAAAACAGGGGATGTTATTAAAAACGAATGGACTACCGATCCTGCGCCTAAGCCACAGTCATACGCCTATGCTGCTGATACCATGTATCACGAAGAACTAATAGAAAAGGTGAAGGACGTCGATATGTTGTATCACGAAACTACCTACCTGAAAGGCCTGGAAGAAAGGGCCGCAGCACGTTTTCACTCCACAACTACCCAGGCAGCCTGCGTAGCGCAAAAAGCAGGCGTAAAACGCCTTTTAATTGGCCATTTCAGCTCTAAGTACGATAAGTTGGATATGTTTGAAAAAGAGGCCTGCGAAATATTCCCTAATACAAGTCTGGCGCTGGAAGGAGTAACTTATAAGGCTTAAGGTTGAAGTAAGGATAAGGATCAAGAAGTACAAAGGAACAAGGCACAAGAGGACAGGAGGTGTCAGCTGTGAGCAAATACAAGGCCGGAGGTCGGAAAGAAAAACAAATATCGAATGTCAAATTCCGAATATCGAAGGTTGAAGTAAAGAAGATCCAGATAACGTAAAAGGCACCAGGAAATGCTCAATAAAAGTGTGGGTTGACTTTTTTCCAAGCAGATCAAATAAGACCCGATAAAGACATACAGACATAAATAAAAAGGCTCTGAATTTAATCAGGGCTTTTTGTTTTTAGCAAATACTGGACTCAGCCAAGGGATTCGAAACTGTCCTCATGCTTGTTATGGGATGGCAGTTCGCATTGCTTCTGCCTTAACTGAATATAAATAAAAAAGCTCTGAATTTCTTCAGAGCCTTTCATTTTCTGCGGACCGGACGGGACTCGAACCCGCGACCTCCGCCGTGACAGGGCGGCATTCTAACCAACTGAACTACCGATCCAACCGCTAATTACTTTTTGACAACGTACTTAGCAACCTCAAATATTTATAGTTACATTACTTACAAAAGAACTTTCCCAAAACAAGCTTCAAAAACTCCTAACTCTCACAATTTCAACCCTCTGGATGACGTTGTTCATCGTTTTTGGGATTGCAAAGATAATAGAATTTCTATTTTCACCAACAAAACTTTTATAAAAAACTTCAACCCCTTAATTTTACGCACTTATTAAACAGCCCATGCCGCAAGACAAAAACCGCCAGTTCCTTGATTTTGAAAAACCAATCAAGGATTTGTTTGACGACATCGAAAGTCTGAAACAAAAAGCTGAGAAAAGTAAGATTGACCTGAGCGAGCCCATTAAGAAGCTGGAAGAGCGTGTTCTGGAAACCCGCAGGGATATTACCCAGAACCTTACGCCCTGGCAGAAAGTACAGTTAAGCCGTCACCCGGACCGCCCTTATACTCTGAAGTATATTGAGAAAATGACCACTGATTTTGTGGAACTTTATGGTGATCGTAATGTAAAAGACGATAAAGCCATGGTTGGTGGCTTTGCCTCCCTTGATGGACAAACAGTAATGTTTATTGGCCAGCAGAAAGGCATTAACACCAAGGCCCGCCAGCTCCGCAATTTTGGTATGGCGAATCCCGAAGGCTACCGTAAGGCTCTCCGCCTGATGAAACTGGCAGAGAAATTTAATAAGCCTGTGGTTACTTTAATTGATACGCCTGGTGCCTATCCCGGTCTTGAGGCCGAGGAAAGAGGCCAGGGTGAAGCCATTGCCCGCAATATCTATGAAATGATGCGTCTTAAAGTGCCTGTTATCTGCGTGGTGATTGGTGAAGGTGCATCGGGTGGTGCGTTGGGGATTGGTGTAGGTGATCGTGTATTTATGCTTGAAAACTCATGGTACACTGTTATTTCGCCGGAGAACTGTAGTTCTATCTTGTGGAGAAGCTGGGCCCAGAAGGAGAAAGCTGCCGAGCAACTGAAGCTGACACCTGATTATATGCACCAGTTTGGCCTGATTGACCAGATCGTTCCCGAACCACTGGGTGGCGCTCACTGGGATTATAACGAAGCTGCTTCTAAATTGAAGCCTTTCCTGCTGGATACCATTGCAGAGCTGTGGAAATATTCACCGCAGGAGCGTGTTAAAATGCGCATTGAGAAGTTCAATAAAATGGGCTTCTGGAATGAAGTTGCGTGATAAACCACTTAATCGGCGCTAAAAAATTTGGAAGCAATATAATTGCTGACTATTTTTGGACTTCTATGTTACTGATAAAGAAAAATACAAAGCGTTCCAAGAAACACTCCAATTGTTGGGAAGGTTAAGGACTGTTTTGTATGTCTGAATATAATTAAAAAGCCTTCCTTACCGGGAAGGCTTTTGTTTTTTGAATTGTTTTGAGCAGGAATTGTCATCGTAAACTTTTAAAACTATAACACAAAATGTCTCTCAGGCAAACGTTAAGAGGTACGGGTGTGGCGCTGGTTACACCATTCACGGCAAATTTTGAAATTGATTTTGACGCATTGGGCGGCGTCATTGATGCTGTTATTAAAGGTGGTGTTGAATATGTTGTTACATTAGGTACCACCGGCGAAACACCTACCCTGAGTAAGGATGAAAAGATTGCTATTGTTAATTTCACTTACGATAAGGTTGCCGGCCGTGTACCTGTTGTAGTAGGCATTGGTGGCAACGATACGCATTCCCTGATTGAAGACCTGAAGACATTTCCTCTCGATAAAGCAGTAGCTGTATTAAGTGCCAGCCCTTATTATAATAAACCTTCACAGGAAGGTATTTACCAGCATTATAAATTGCTGGCAGAAGCATCTCCCAAACCTATTTTGCTATACAATGTACCCGGAAGAACCGGCAGGAACATGACTGCTGCTACTACGCTGCGTTTGGCTGAACTGCCCAATATTGCCGGTATTAAGGAAGCCAGTGGAGATATGGGACAATGTATCCAGATCCTGCGCGATCGTCCAAAAGATTTCCTGGTAGTGAGTGGCGATGATGCATTGACATTGCCACAGATTGCCTGTGGTATGGATGGTGTGATCAGCGTGGCTGCGAATTCTGTTACAAGAACATTTACTGATATGGTGCGTCATTGCCTGGCAGGAGACTTTGCCGCTGCAAAGGCACTGAACGATACCTTGATTGATGCTTACGATCTGATGTTTGCGGAGAACAACCCTGCCGGTGTGAAAGCATTTATGACGGAGCAAAAACTGCTCAGTAACTATCTCCGTTTGCCTATGTTGCCATTAAGTGAAGGCTTGCATCAGCAGGTAAAAGCCTATTTGAAGAAATAAGAGATAATTCTGAATACCTACCCGGTTGTCCTTTGTAAATGTGAGCCCGGGTGCTGGTCTCCGGCTAAGCCGGGAGACAAAAAAAGTAAGGGCCCTGGTTAAGTCCAGGGCTTTTTTGTTTTGTATGTGTTGGGATAGATCAGAATGCTACCAGGTATTGCACCATAAGCATAATTAATAAATAACCTGACTCTCCGGATATAGGCAGGTTTACTTTCCTATATGTGGGGAGTCAGAATAAATAAAAGGCTCTGAATTGCTTCAGAGCCTTCTTATAACCAGTGTTTTTTATTATCGCAGGCCATCAAGGGCCCTGTATTTATTCGAGGTAACCTTTTATGTCTTCAGGGTAACGTTTGGAAAAATAGAAGTTAATAAAGTAAATTATTAACGGGGCCAGGAGCGGTATAATATAAGCCATGCCGGAACTTATGAAGGACAGGAGCAAGGCAAAAGCAAATATGCCCGGAATGACAAGCGCCCTTGTAACGTTATACTTGTAAATGATCTTGGTGAGGCCTTCTGATAAGCCATTTTTGGGTTGATAAACCATTCTCCACAAGCGGAAGATGAAAAGACCAGCCAGCAGGATGTTGGCAGCGTAGATCAGTAAAGGAAGCTTTAGGGATGAATTATAGTACTCACTGAAAAATGCGGTACTGAACGGCATTACAACGATGGGTAACATAAATAACAGGTTTCCCCAAAGTAATTTCTGGTTGACCCTGACAATGAACTTGAATAACCGGTGATGTGTAAGCCAGTACACGCCGATAACCAGGAAACTAATAAAGAAGCCAATAAACTCAGGCAGCAGGTGACCCAGGGCTTTCCAGAGTTCGTGGTCATTTACTTCGCTTCCTTCCAGTACCGGAACCTTTATTTCAATGATCAGTAATGTAATGGCTATTGCAAATATAGCATCGCTGAATAAGGCTATCCTGTCCAGTTGAAATTTGTTTTTTTCGGCTTGTAGGTGCTGTTCCATCTAGGCGATTTTAAGTCTTGCAGGAAAAATAAGTATAATATCGAAAATAATGGAAGCAAATATCCGGCAAGCTTTGCAGAATATAAAGTTCTTATCGTGTAAATGTGTTTAAGGAATACAGTATTAAATAAAGAAGAATATTCATACACTTTTCATCATTCAGGAATAAATGTCGTTGAATTAGGTGGCTGGTGAAGATACCCGCCACGGTGCGGCCCAGGAAATTGTTATTGGTATTTCCATGAAATGATAGATAAAAATAATGGTAGTTCAGGTTTATTCCTCGTCCCCGTTATCTTCCCATCCTCCGTTTACGCCATCAATTGCTGCATGAAATTTTGCTACAAATCCATCGTCAACCCCATATTCGCTGAACTTCTTTACAGCCCAATCAAAAACTGTTATTCCAAATCCTGTTTCTTTATGAACTATAATTGAATGAAAGTATGGATAGGAATATAACCAATCGAACCCTTCGATTTGTTTAAACAGATGACCAAGCATTACTCCAAACTCACAAACAGTTACGAGGTAACAATTTGAAAAGTCTTCAGGATCGCTTTGTTTTATTAATTCAGCTATTCTTTTTCTGTCATAGTATTTATCAACGGCATCAAGAACACTGAGGTCGAGTTTGTCTGCCGGGATAATATTTTGAAAATCATCCAAGGCTGCTTCTACCATTGTTTCGTTGATGAATTTCTTGATGTCCTCAAGAGTATCCGGAGCTAAATATTGAATATTGTCCAGATCTAATGGCTCCCCTTCAAATGCAGCTATCTGGTACATATCTGGCCTGGTCATTTCAGGTCTTTCATTTTCAGGATACCAGGGGCTGAGATACTTTTTAAATAAGCCGTCGCAATCCGGAAGTTTCTTTTTAAAAGGATTAAACATAGTTGGGTGTTTAGTAAAATGGTTTGGTGATGATATTGCAATTTTCAGCATTGACTATTTCTCAATTGAGGGCACAAGGTCTGCCTTTCTTTATTGCTTCGTAGGCTGCAGGAAATGCAAAGACTTCTTTTCTACCATTGAGGTTATTGCACCTGGGGATCTGTGGGCCAAACTTCTTTAATGCCCGCCTGAGCTTATTCCAAAATTGTTCCGTTAACGGAGCTGCAGCATTGCCTGCCATTTTGTAATGGTTGCCAATCCACCCGAAGCCTGATATTCTTATTTCATTATCATGCGGGAGTTTTATTTCAAGGTGTATTACACCCGGATGTCCGGCTCCAAAGTAAGGTAATCGTGCATTTCTGCCGGTTATATTCTCTGTCCAGCCAAGCCATGGATTATCAATTTTGTCATCTTTGTTTGCAGCAAGTAAGGGCAATGGTCCGGATGGAACATGCCAGAGGTTGTATTCGGCATAATGAGGCATTGCGAAGTTGTGCTTATTGCCAAAATTTTGTTTTCCGATATCAGCAATAATAGAATGTTCCTTTTGGGCGATCCATTCTTTGTGCCCGTTTGAAACAAGGAATGCGATCTCTTCCTCCTGGTTGAGCCAATGGTTCAACAGCTCAACATCTTTGTCTAATAAATACATTGAGATCCATGCCATAACGTAATGTTAGATAGATATTATTTTAATCCTTCTCCCATTTCCTTTTGCCTGAACCATTCTCCCTGACTACAGCCCAGTCATTTTCTGTTGCCATTGCAAGCAGCCTTTTTCTCAACTTCTTTGGATATAATATTTTCCTGTAGGTCTTGCAATAGCTATATGATGAATAGGTATCGCATTTACTGGTCAGAGTAAGAGAAATGAATACTCTACAAAATAGAAATTTTTGCACGTAGGTCGAAACTATTTATAGCTATTTCGGGTAGCGTTTTTTTTTTAAAAATCTGTGAGGATCTATTTTGCTTTTATATCAAAAGCATGTACAAACAGAAGAATAACCTACCAGGAACCTAAGGTAAATCAAAGGTAAACCTAAGGTCGATCTATGGTAAAAGCGTATTTCATAAAAAAGGTATCATTGGTCTATAGATTAAGGGGAGAGAATAGGAAATTATGCCTCAATATCTTTGAATTAAGAAAGGACCACAAAATAACCTCCTGTTTAATGAGCGTGTCGAGGCTCCGGTAGGAAGCCTCCGGTGCCTTACGGGAAGCTCCTACCGGAGCTGAATACCTTTAAAATTGATTTTCTATAAACAGGTAGCTCCTCCGGAGCTTAATTCAACGACATTGAATTATGAATAAGTAATCAATGTCGTTAGTTAGTGGCTGGTGAAGACACCAGCCACGGGCATATCCCCGGCGGGTGGGGAGGTGCCGTGGCGGATGTTCTTTTCCCCCCTGTCCTAAAGAACAGGGCAAGAACAATGGATAATAATATCTTATTCAAATCATATCTGTTTACCGGCTAAAGCCGGGCATTGTATTGTCTATCGATCGATGAAGTATATAAAACGTAAATACTCAGGAGAAGTAGGACCTATGATTGTTGTTGTTTACTTATACAGATCAGCTCTGCCTTTACCTGGGGTAGGCTTTACTTGCTATTAGCACTACTTATGCTAAGAACTTTGAGAAATTTAAAGAGTGGCAGGGCGGTTTAAACCATAGATGATTTCCAATAGTATAGGCATTTTATGATCGCTAAATTCCAAAATCCGGAACATTTAGGGCTTTTGTAATTGGTTAACCATTTTTAGATAAAAAGATGGTGTTTAGCCAACGCTTTGGTGTATTTTACTGTATATATGTAATATTGCCCCGGTTCCCCCCGATATCCCTGTAAAATCACTACCCCGGGACAAGAGATTTTCTGGAACTTGAACTGAATTTGTTCCCTGGCAATGAGCCCGTTATCCTGTGTATAGCCAGATTTTTTAATGTACCGGTATATGAAGTGTAAAGTGTTCAGGCATTTATTGTTATGCTGTGTGATGGTAGTTACAGGACTGTCTGTAACAGCACAATCACAAACCTGCCCCGTGAATATCAATTTTGCTACAGGTGATCTGAGTAACTGGTCTGCATCGACTGGCCTGGTTAACAGAACTACCCAAAGCTACCCGGCACCCAATAATGGCGTGTCTGTTATCCCTGAGTACAGTCTTGGAGTTACCGGCATCCAGGTAATTACTACTTCGAGTACCGATCTTTATGGTAGTTTCCCCACAATTCCTACCATTAACGGGTATTCTTATAATTATTCAATTAAGTTAGGATCTACAGCGACCTCGTACGACCTAGGTGGCGGCAATAACCCCGGTGGTTTTACAAGATCTGTTACTTATACCATCAATGTACCGGCAGGGTCTGCTTCAGAACCATATACTATGACCTATGCTTATGCCCTGGTATTGGAGAATGGTACCCATAATTCCAGCGAACAGCCATTGTTTGAGGCTACGCTTAATACGCCTGACAGTGTTATTACCTGTGCTTCTCCACAATACTACCTGCCTACTTTTAATAATGCCGGTGGTGGTGGCGCGGGTGGTGGTAGCTCCACCGGCGCTACGCTTGATACTGCTACTGCTCTTGCGCAGGGATTTATCAATAGCCCTGTATTATTCTTATCGCACTCAGGGCAGGGAAACAACAATGGTACATACCTGCGTGATGTATGGACGAAGAACTGGACGGAGGTAACATTTGATCTGTCGGCTTACAGGGGCAGGCAGGTTACAATTACGTTCCAGGCTAATAACTGTACTCCCGGAGCACACTTTGCCTACGCCTATGTAGCCTTACGTAACAGTTGTGCCGGCCTGGAGATCAGCGGACCGGTAACAGCCTGCGCCAACGGAACTTTTACCTATTCAATACCGGCTCTTGCCAATGCCGTTTACAGTTGGGAAGTGCCTACCGGCTGGACCATCAATTCCGGTGCAGGTACCAATTCTATCAATGTAACAGCGGGAACAGGTGGTGGTAATATTGTAGCTCATGAGATCAATGGTTGTGCTAATTTACGCGATACCATTACTGTTAGCAGTATGCCGCCTACGGTGCCAGGGCAGGTAACGGGAGATAATGAAGTCTGTACCGGCATCAATAGTTCATTACTTACGTTGGGTGGACAAACAGGTAGTGTGATCACCTGGCTATCTTCACCGGATGGCGTTAGCTGGACACCTGTTGCCAATACCACTACAAGCTATACAGCACAAAATCTTACAACAACAACATTGTTTGCCGCGATAGTACAGAACGGCAATACCTGCAGGGCTGATACCAGCGGACGTGCTGTGGTAACTGTTGATCCGAAAAGTGCAGGAGGCTCATTGAGCCCGCAAAACAGCAGTTTCTGTACCGGGCAAACGGTGAGTGCCTTACTGACACTGGGGGGCAGCACCGGTAGCGTAGTAAACTGGCAATCCTCGCTTGATAATAGTAGCTGGAGCAATTTTGCACCCGCTAATACTGCAACAACTTATTCAGTAAACGGGGTAACGACTACTACCTATTACCGGACCATTGTAAAAAGTGGCGTATGTGCTGCTGATACCAGTAATATTGCTACTGTGAATTACGTAAACGTTCCGTTCCCGGCTGCTACTTACAATCCTGCGGATGCAACGATCTGTCACGGAGATTCATTATTGCTGAATGCTACTATTACCATTGGTACCAGTTATTCATGGACACCTGTTGCAACACTCACGAACCAGGGTGACGGAACTATTCCATATCTGCCGCTGGGATTGCAACCTTTGGCTAAGCCGGCTTCGACAACCAACTATGTATTGTCAGTATTTAATGCAGGTTGCCCTAATGTGCTGAAGGATACTTTTCATATAGTGGTTACAGCTCCTATTATTGTATCTGCGGGCAATGATACATCTGTGGTAGTGGGTCAGCCACTCCAGTTGAATGCAACAGTGAATGATCCTGCTGCCAATCTTTTTACATGGACACCTGCTACCGGTTTGAGCGCTACCAATATTGCTAATCCTGTTGCGATACTTACAGCGGCGAGCTCACCATACATCACTTATACAATAAAAGCTGCCAATGGTGATGGTTGTTTTGGAACAGATGATATTACGGTGAAAGTGTTCCAGACCATGCCTGATATTTTTGTGCCGAATGCATTTACGCCCAATGGCGACGGTAAAAATGATGTGATACGTCCTATTTACGTAGGCATCAGCCAGGTGAACTTCTTCCGTTTGTATAACCGCTGGGGGCAACTGGTTTTCAGCACTACACAGACCACTAAGGGTTGGGATGGAACCCTGGGCGGTGTACAGCAATCTTCGGGCACCTTTGTATACATGGTGCAGGGAGTTGATTATACCGGTCGTGTGATCAGTAAACGTGGTACCGTGATATTGGTGCGTTAAAGAGAGTTGAGGATTTACATTTTCTTCATATAATCTGCAATATCTTTTTCCTGCGAATGGGAGCTCTGTTCAAGATGTTGAACAATCCTGTCGCGTTCGGCCTGGGTCCTGTTCTGGCTTAGTTTCTGTTTGCCCTGCAGATCTGTTACTTCTATCTGGAAGGCTACAATACCTTTCAGCATACCGGTTCTAAATCTATCCGGTAAGCTTTTCCATTGTTGCAGATAGCTTTCTTCGTAGAATGAGATCATTTGCTCAATGAGCCTGAGCTTGTGATCATCTTCTTCAATAATCCTTGCTTTGCCATACGCATGTACTGCAACATAGTTCCATGTAGGGACGCTTTCTTCTTTGTCGTAGTGAACAGGTGAAATGTATGCGTGTGGTTCGGAAAAGATCACCAGGGAGATATTGTTTTCAATGTAACTGGCCTGTTCATTGGCTTTTGCAAAATGAGCCGTTAATATAAGTTTATCGGCACCGGCATCTACCATAAATGGCAGTTGGGTAGCAATGGGAATATCGTCTTTATTGGTGATAATGGTAGCAAAACTGTATTGCTTCATGAAAGCAATTTTGTCTGCATCATTTGTGAATTCAAATGCTTTTGGAATATACATGGCTATGTTCCGGTTTTATTGTTGCATGGTTGTACAAATATGAAAGTTTATTTTATTAAAAGGTTAAACGAGTGAATAAGATTTGCCGCAAAGGGCGGTTTTATAATATTAAGCCTGTATTAAAAGCACCTGTTTTGTCAACCATATGGACTGGTAAGCTGTTGATAATTAAAAATGAATGTATATGAAAAGTTTTGAAGGCAAAGTGGTTATCATTACCGGTGCTGCTATGGGACTTGGATTTGCAGCGGCAAAAGAACTGGCATCAAGAGGTGCAGATCTTACCCTGGTTGATTATAATGAAAAAAGCCTGGCAGATGCCAAAGCTGAGATCCTGAAGCAGTTTCCAAAAGCGAGGATACTGACGGTAGTGGCGGATGTTTCTAATGAAGAGGCGGTGAAAAATTATGTAAATGAAACTGTGAAAACATATAAACGTATTGACGGTCTTTATAACAACGCCGGTATTGAAGGTAAACAGGCAGGGCTTACCGAGTATGATGTAAATGTCTTCAAAAAGGTAATTGATATTAACCTGCTGGGTGTTTATTACGGTATGCGTTATGTATTGCCTGTGATGCAGCAACAGCAGTATGGGCGTATTGTGAATGTGGCTTCTGTAGGTGGTATCCGTGGTGTGCTGAACCAGACGCCTTATGTGGCTAGTAAGCATGCAGTATCTGGTATGACTAAAAACGCTGCCCTTGAATATGGCAGATATAATATTACAACGAATGCGATTGCTCCCGGTGCTATTCTTACGCCTATGGTGGCTGAGGCATTCAGGGAAGTAAATCCTGCTGATCCTAAAAAAGCAGAAGCTGATTATGCGCAGGCAAATCCAACCAAACGACTGGGATTGCCGGAAGAGGTTGGAAAAGTTGTAGCATTTTTATTGAGTGACGATGCTTCTTATGTAAGTGGACAAACCATTGCGATCGATGGAGGGCAATCCAACTCTTATGGTAATGTATAAAATATAATCTGACTCTCCGTTTATGGCGAAGGTAGCCTGCCAGGCCTAAACTGATAAAGCAAAGCTTCCTTATAAAAAGCAAGTAACTGACCCTGGCCCGACAGGTTAAACTGCTTTAATTGCAGCTTGTCTATATCCGGATAGTGTGAAAATATAATTATGGCCGGTAATCATCCGGCCATTTTTTTATGTTCCAGTGTAAGTGATTCAAGGAGCTTTTGCAGATTTACTTCATACGTTTCGGGGTGTAGCCAATTACTGAAATCCGGTATATAATACTGCCGTATCTCTCGTGCAAGATCTTTTCCCGTATCGGCATCAAATGCCTGCCATTTCTGGATAACATCGAACGATGAAAGGCGTATAGGGAATAAAAGTTGTTTGCCTTCTCTTATTTCACGGTCGCGGGCAGCAAAGATCTCTGTGCCTACCCAGCCACTCTCAATACTTGCTTCGGAAAGTACCAGCAATAATTTGTCGTATTGCCGTATGGCATCAGAGACCTGTTGATGGATCTTTTGCCCTGCTTTCATATTAATGGGTGCAAACCATACACGGATCCCCACATTTTTCAGCGAATTATACAAAGCCTGGCAAAAGGCTTCATCTTTTGTGCTATAGCTGATAAAAACACTGTAAAAAGGAGGTGCATCAAATTGCACATCTTCTGTTCTTTCTACAATAGAGATTAGTGAGAAAATTTTGCTTTGAAGCCGCATGGAAGCACTGGCAACATCTTTGGCTGGCAGATCTCCGTTGTTCAGGGCACCTTGTTCTGAAAGCCATTTTGTTTCGAGGTCGATCTCTTTTTTTATGTTCTTTAATTCTGCCTGTATATCGAGGTCGTGGAGTAGTAATACAAGATTGGTCAGTAAGATCTCGTAATCTTCTGCATTTCCGAATCCTGCACTTGCAATAAGCCTGAAAGGAGTATAACCAAGGTAAAAAAAGGTATAGGCAAAAATGTCTCCTCCCAATCTTGAGCGCTCTGTTTTCAGATGGGTTATGATTTCATCCCTCAGCGTTCCGCTTATCAGATCAAAATCGGGAAATTCCCGGGGCAAATCCCGCGTTAAACCTATAAGAGCAAGGTTTTTAAGCAGATCCTTTCTGAATGAAGCATATCCCCCCTGGTAAACCTTCCATTCGAGGAATTGAAGGGTGGTTCCAAGCTTAAAAGAGGCGAGGGTATATTCAGTTAAGGTCATTTTTCTGTATTAGTCGTAATTGCCCCGGGGAATGGTAACAGCTTTTTGTTCCGGATCTTAAAAGGGTATCGTATCGGAAACCGGAATATTTGTTCAAGAGTTGTAATAAAAAGGCCCTCACAATACGTGAAGGCCTTTTTATTACAAAAAAATTGATCGATTAATCTTTCAGACCCAGGTAGGCCTTTACTGCTGCATAATCATTCCAGTTAATATTGTCTGCTTTGCGGGCAGCAACACCACCGGGGATGATCACATAACGATATTGAAGTATTTTGTTACCCTGGCGATCCTGGTAAGTGCCGGCATCTACATTAGATGAAAATTGCACAGCTTTTTCATAAGCTACAAAGCGGATCACTATGCCGCTTTCTTCTACATAAGGCAGTGGCGCAATAACGGGGTCTGCCGCGGTATTGAGATTTACGTACACTTTTATATCTGAAGTACTCAACAGGGCAAGGGTTAGTTTGGGTACATTAATACCGCTGTAGTAACCAATAGTGTCAATTTTCCCGCCGCTGGTATGAATTGTATCTGGCTTAAAGGGCACATCCAGCCAGGTGGAGTAAATTACATTGGCTGCGCCGGCAGGACCTTCCGGACCTGTGGCACCGGGATCTCCCTTATCGCCTTTGGCACCAGCATCACCATCTTTGCTGCAGGACGCTAAAAACAGCATGATTGACGTTAATAGTAAGAACCCCGTGTAATGAAGCATTTTTTTCATAAAAGTTGTGTGGTTAAAATGAATGATTAACTTTTGGAATAAATAAATGTGTATTTATTCGTATGTGTTATGTAGTTATAAAACGAGGTAAGATAATGAAGAGACTGGTTCAGCAGATATGTAGTTCTACGTATTTTTAAAGCCGGGGATTTATATAGATAAAATTTACTTAATGTGTGAGGTGTAGCTGGTAGAAGAATGGTAAGAATATCAGACAGATTTTATTTTTTATGATACAGACATTTTTGTTCAGAACGGTAAAAGGGAATATTTATCATCACACTGTGCATGCAAGTGACTTGAATGTGGCTATCGAAAAGTGGTTATTACAGATTGATGCGGCTAAAACTGAAGAGTATTCTTATGACGAAGAAGAGGTAAAAGTAATCAGGCAGGAATATGATAACGGGCGTATGAAAAAGAACCTGGAGAATGAGCCATTGTCGTTGTGTTACCAGAATGGGAGGAAACCTATGGTGATCCACATTGATAAGGTGAATAAAGGAATGCCTGATCTTATTGCAAAAGTATCTTATCTCACCACTGAAGAAGGAGGTCGTAAAGGGGCAGTATCATCCGGTTACAGACCGCTGATAAAGTTTGAGGGAAGAGATGAATTAACTTCCTCTGAGCAGATATTTGTCGATAAAGACAATGTATTTCCGGGAGAAACTGCAATCGCAGAGATCAGGATCGTATCTAAAAATCCTTTTCGCAAATCGATGTCTGCCGGGCATAAATTTGAGATCTTTGATGCTTTGCGGTTAGTTGCCCACGGTGAATTACTGGAGGTATCGAATACTTTGTTGCAGAAATAAACTTACTGCCATTGAGCAAATATAGCAGCCTGCTGGTCCAGGTCACTGGTACTTACATCTTTTCCTGAAGTAATGAGAACCCGGAATCGAAAAGTAACAGATTGTCCCGGAGCAAGTGTTAGATTCAATTGTTCTTTACCATTGCTGAAGATATTCTGTCCCAGCGGATTAGCAGCAAAAAGGCCATAATCACGTGCGTGCCAGTAGGTAGGATAGCCGGGATTTTTTGGATGGTCTATAATGGCAATGGAAATTGGCTGTGCATCTTTGACGGCAGATAATATGCACCAGTTGCCTCTTGTGCCCCATGCTTCATTTCCCTTTTTACCTGCGCTGGTGAGGTAGCTGCCATTGGCACCATTGCCTGTAGCTGCATGTTTAGTGCGATTGCCCTTGCTGTCAATAAATTCTGCTTCTTTATCTGAAGGCATTTCGAGTGCTGTAGCTACTCTTATACCCAACAGCCCATCCTTGATATCTTTAAAGAACACAGTGTCTTTCTGAGCCGTTAAAGTTGTAATGCGGTCAATAGTTCTACTGTTATCGGTTCCTGTGAATACGAAACTGGTCTGTTCTTTCAGTAAAATCTGCTTACCCTGGTTTTCCCAGTTGGCACTATAGCTTAAACTGCCACTGGTTTTCCCTTTCTGTACTGCCAGGATCTTTGTATTCCTGATCCAGCCATAACGTATTTTATTGGCTGCCGGGATGTTGTAGGAATTATTCCAGAAATCGAGCCCGTTTACGTTCTCATAATTGAACCAAAGGCCAATATGATGGGGGTGATCTGTTCTTTCCCCATCGCGGGGCGCCAAAGGAAAACCTCTTGTTACCATACTGCCATTAGCCGCTCTAATTGGGTACAGCACAGGCTTTTCTAATGTATCGGGATACATAAAACTGGTAAATTGTTTGCCATCGATCAGTACATCTACCTTCTGCGCGGATTGCACAAAGGTTACCGTTTTCGTTTGTGAAAATGCGGCAATTAATACTAACTGGCTTAAGAGGAAAAGAATTGAATTTTTCATATAGCAGAGAATCAGTGTAAATATAGTTTTCCTGCGCCAGATTGCGGTTAACAGAATGATTTACTATCAGTAATGAGAAAACGGGTAATGATGTTTCCTTCCGGGCCAATCTTTACGACTATTTGAATTTGCCGGTTCGTTGCGTATATTTAAAGAGCCCGCTTGTAAAATTTCAATTTACACTTATGATCCCGCGTTTTTTAGTTAAAACGATTATGAATCCGGTATTCATAATCGTGCTTGTATTTCTTTCAGGAGGTAAAATTATTGCACAGCAATCTGCTCCTCTTTTGGCTGCGCTTGAAGCGAATGATAAGGAAACTATTAAGAAACTGCTTGACGGGGGAGCTGATCCTGATATAATTGATGATGACAGTGATAATGCGTTGATGTATGCTGCGCTGTATGCTTCTGCGGATTGTATGAAGTTGTTACTGGAGCATCATGCAAAGGTGAATGCAAAAAATAAGTTTGGGGAAACTGCATTGATGTGGTGTACACATGATGCAGAAAAAACGCGGCTGTTGTTGCAGTACGGTATAGATGTTAATGTAACAACCATATATGGCAATACTGCTTTACTGATCGCTGCAAAAGGCAATAACCAGTACGCTATTGTAAAAACACTTATTGAAAAAGGAGCTGATGCTCTGGTACGGAATGAAGGCGGTGAAACTGCTTTAATACGGGCTGCATTTTACGGCGATACATCATTACTGGGTTTGCTATACAGGAAAGGGGTTGACGTTTATGCAAAGGATGAAACGGGATTTGCTGCACTGAACTATGCTATAACCAATGAAAATAAGAATGCTGTTTTATGGCTGTTGAATAAGATGGTTTCAACAACAGTAACTGATAGTATTGAGTTTGACGCGTTGATCTATGCTGTGGTGCTGGATGATATGGATGTAGTGAATGCCTTGCTGACCAGATCAAAAGATGTAAACAGGGAAGATAAGGAGGGGTATACTGCCCTGATGTGGGCGATGTACAGTGAGCATAATAATGAAGCTATTGTAAGGAGTTTACTTCGGAAAGGAGCAGATGTAAATCATAAAGCAAAAGATGGTTCAACACCTCTTTCGTGGGCTGCCAAAAAAGGGAATACATCAATTGTAAGCCTGCTGGTACAAGCAGGGGCCAAAAAATAACTGTATGAAAAAGTATTTAATTGTTGGCGGTATTATTCTTTGTGTATTGGGGTTTCGGCTTACAGATAACGGGCGGGAGCGCGAGGCAAAGATCGCTACTGCTGTTCGGAAAAGTGTTTTGTTGTTACAGCAAAGCAGTCACACTTTTATTACTAATGCGCATTGCTTTTCCTGTCATGGGCAGGCAATGGGAGCTGTTGTTTTTTCAATGGCAAAAATCAAAGGGTTTGAACTGAATGATACGCTGGCTGCGGAAGCCTCTCAGAAAATGGCCCTGGCTGCCAAAAGCGGCTATGCGCGTTTTATGTTCATGGAGCATAATGAGATACTGGGGGGAAGCATTTCCACTGGCTATGTGTTGTGGGGACTTGCTGCTGCAGGTTATAAACCCGGTAAAACGATCAGCCTGATGGTGCATCAGTTGCTGGAAAGGCAAACGGCTAACGGGAACTGGGCGGGAGGTAACGGACGTCCTCCTATGGAGTACTATTCTTTTTCCGCAACAGCCCTGGCTATAAAAGGATTACAGGACTATGCAACACCCGGGCTTCAAAAACAGGTAGCTGATGCAAAAGTAAAAGCACAGGCATGGCTTTTAAAAACAATTCCTTTTACAAATGAAGAAAGAGCATTTCAGCTTTTGGGGCTTACGTGGACAAATACGGATAAGGCCGTGGTGCGGGAGAAGGCCGGCAAATTGCTGGCTTTGCAGCATGCTGATGGCGGCTGGTCTCAACTGGATTCATTATCAACAGATGCTTATGCCACAGGGCAAAGTCTGTACGCCTTATACGAAGCTGGTATTCTGAATGTTAATGACAGCGTGTTCCTGAAAGGAATTGATTTTCTTTTGCGTACACAGCATGATGATGGTTCATGGGAAATACAATCGAGAACAATGCCCAGCATTCCATATGTCAATAGCGGCTTTCCTTATGGTAAAAACCAGTTTATTTCAGCTGCTGGCTCCAGTTGGGCCACCATGGCCTTATTGCTGGCTGCAAAGTAATAGAAACCTATATCCGGTTTTAAGCAGATATTTGGATCGTTTAACCGGGTGTGTATGCAAGCCTTTTTTGATTTTGTAAAAAATATCACTCCCTTATCGGTTGCTGCGCATGAAGCACTTGCTGCAGTATTGCAACGTATGGAGCTACCGAAAGGTCACCAGCTATTGAGACCTGGTGGTGTTTGCCGTTACCTGTATTTTTTTGAGAAGGGCCTTAGCAGAACTTATTATATAAAAGATGGTAAGGATATAACGGATTGGATCACTACAGAAGGAAGTATTGCTGTATCGATCATCAGTTTTCTCAATCATGAGGCTGACAGGCGTGGTATAGAATTGCTGGAAGATGCCGTGATATGGGCTATATCTTATACTGATCTTGAAAAATTATACCCGGAATATCATGATATTGAAAGATTAGGGAGATTGCTGTTAAGTCAGGGGATCATTCAACTGCAGCAACGTTTCGATGATGTACATTTTGCCACTGCACAACAACGCTACAGGCAATTAATTGCTGATAATCCTTCTCTTATTAATCGTGTGCCGCTCGGAATGATCGCTTCTTACCTGGGCATTACACAGGAAACACTCAGCCGCATCAGGGCTCAGTATTAGCCGCATATAATTACTGTTTTTGTAGGGGTATTTGTTTTTGACTAATGTCAAAGGAAAAGCGTTGCCTCCTGTAGAGCTTTGCTGTACAAAACATTCCAGTTATGAACAGCATTATTTGGATATGCCAGATCTTATTGGCGGTTATGTTCCTGTATTCAGGGATCTGTAAATCATTTTATTCAGAACAGCAGTTAATAGCAAAAGGGCAAACCGGTGTGGTAGGACAGCCTGTTGCTGTTATACGATTAGCAGGGATCAGTGAGGTGCTGGGTGCGGTGGGCATTGTGCTTCCCTGGTTGCTCAAGGTATTGCCTTTCCTGACTCCTGTATCGGCTATCGGCTTCGCAGTCATTATGTTATTTGCAGCACCTATCCATTACAGGTTGAGAGAAAAAAGAAATATTGCGGTAAATCTTACTTTAATGGTCACATCTCTGTTGGTGGCATGGTGGCGCTGGCGGCAACTCTGAGTAATATTAAAACGAACGCCATCCTTTTTAAAGGATGGCGTTCGTAAAACCGGTAAACCGGTTCAACTGCTATGATTTATAGAAATCCCTTTTTGCCTGGATGATAGCATGTTCGCGTTCAGTTTTGAATGCTCTTACCTTATCTTTCTTCTCTTTGCTGGTAAGGCTGTCATCCATTTTTACGGACTTGATCTTGTCGGCATAATCTACTTTGATGCTTTGAACCTGCAGATCCAGCTTGCTGGGTGGGGTTGGTGGTATTCCGTAGGTGTAATACGGGAAGCCGTAGTAAAATCCAAATGGGTTATAAAACCCATTATTTAATATTACTGTAGTTCGTGGAGCTGCATGAAAGCCGCCATGAAAACCTCCACCGATACCCCTTGCAGGCATTGCTGAAGCGGTGGTGATTGTTGCTATTGAAAGCAGGATGAACATTATCTTTTTCATATAATCTGTTTTCTTGGTTTCTGCATATTGGACTTTTAAGCGATCATAAAATTTAATAACGTCTTTCTGCATTGACAATTCAATAACAATCAGCCGGGATCAGTTTTCCTGCTTATTGATGCGTGCGGCTGGTACCTGTACCAGGATCAGTTTGCTGATGTTGTAAGGGGCCAGATCAAGCCCGAATTGCTGTGGCTGTAATAGTAAGTTGAATGCAATACGCGCAGGATACCCCGGGTAGTTGCCACTTGGATCTACCGGTGCGCTCCGTGGAATCAGCAAGCCAAAATTGATGGTCATGTTTTGAGTGCTGTCATTTACGGTGGCGGTAACGTTCATTGACCATGTATGGCCATTGTCAGTAGTTGTGAGGAAGTCCATATTCTGTACAGGAAACCGACCTTCTAATACGAGTGTAAGCGGCTTGTTTTGCTGGGCCAGTGAGTCTTCTGCATCAGGGTCGGGTACTATAGGAAACAGATCGATGATTGCCCGGAAGGTCTGGCCGTTTAAAATAACAATAGCCGCTTTTGATTGCACCGGCGAGGAAATGGTTTCCCCGGTTTTATTGGCGAGGGTAATGCTGTTTTTTATCAGTTCCTGTGCAAACATTGTGGTAGTGTAAAGTGATAGTAAACAAGTAATAAGACAAAATTTCATGATCGGTTCTTTGAACGGTTACTAAATAGCGGTTTACCGTATCGTACAGGTGATATATTATTAACGCAGTAATGTGTAAAAGAGATTAGGAAGGGAATTGCTTTTTGCCGGTAGCAAGAGAGGTGATAAAGACGGGCGACATGCTTTCAAAAAGAATCCCCGCCCGCGGGTATGATGTGGGTTGATAATCCTTATCTGAAATGATTTTCGCGTTTATGCAACAACGGTGTTTTTGTTGCATAAAAAATGAATAAGATCATAGCATTTGACCATCCTGATAATACTCATTTTCGTATATCTATTTAAGATACTAACCTGTTAACTGATCCTTCACATTTTTTTATTACGAGCTTACCCGGAATTTAAAATTTTAAAAGTTGTCATAATTAGTTCATTTAAGCGGGTATACTATTTTAAAGGCCTTATTTATCTTAACTGTTATATTACTTATCCTTCTCCTGGTGATATCCTGTTTTGTTCTGATCGTTGAAGAGTAGCACTCGTCAGATATGACATGTGTGAATAAAAAAAATACAGAATTACATTTTATAAAATATGCAGCTGGTTGATCATTGATGTCATAATCGTGGTCAATAGAAATTAGAAAAGTGTATAGCTGTATCATTAATTCTACCGGTATAGTTGTTTTCTTATAATTATTAGTACGCGCGTATATTTTTTGGAGCAACACATCAAGCCATGAGACCATTTAATTATTGTTCCTATGGTCCTGATCTTAAAATTGATTTATTCATCTACTAAAACTTTATGGTATGAATGAGAACGATTTTAGCCAGGAGGTACTACAATGCGGTGTAGTGATCAGAACGGAGATCTTTCAGAGAGTGTACCGTGAAAAGAAATGGCTGCAAGATCCCAGAATTGTCTTTGTCAGTTTGCTGGGAAAAGTGATTGTGCGTCTTACTGAGATCCGTAATACAGAGTTGGTGAGACAGGCAAGGACAAAATTTGATGTTCTGGATATTATCTATTTCCAGATCAATGAAGAATGGAATCTTTTTTACAAAAAGGTAATGTCGTATGGAATGGAACAGAAGTTATTTTAATGAGTGCCAGGTGTTGCGCAGGTCACAACTCTCAGTTTGTTGCTCTTTCTTTTCCCTATTCTTTAACCAATTTTTTTAACGTTACTAAAAATTTTTTGTATGAAAAGCATTAAATTTTTAAAGCATGTTGTTCATCTCAGTGACTTTATTATGAAGGAGTTACTGAAAAGAATTGAGCAAAAGAAAAATGAAATCCATGGTTCGGAAGCTAGTTTACTGGAGGGGATGTATGGAAAAGTTATTATCAGGCTTACGGAGAACCGGTTTACAGATTTTGTAGCACAGGCTAATTCCGAAGCAGAAGTGGAAAAATTTGTTCTCAGGCAGATTAAGGAAGTATGGAACGAGCACTACGAAAGTCCGGAAACAAAAGTGTCTCTTAAAGATGAGCATGATATAAATGATGCCGACGGGAAACAACCGGACCCTGCTTTTTTGAGTGCTATTGATATTTTATGGAGAAGTTTAATCTGCCCTCTTTCGAGGGATGAAGAACAGCTTGTTATCCGGTACATTTTGAGGAACAGCAGTTTTAAAGGGATAATAGGAAAAACAGATCCGGAACCGGATGATTGTGCTTAAATAGCATTGAGCTTGTTTAGTTTTTATTGTGTCTGGCAGGGCTTTAGTGTTACAGGAAATAATTATAAAAAGGATGAGATTGGCTGTCATTATTTCTGTGATGTGTCGGGTAATAATATAAGTGGGGGCGTCAAATCTGCTCCTGGTAAACCACCTCTTGCCTTACCCCTTTTCCCGTTGTGTTATAAACCATTGTTAATGTTAGCAAAAACTTATTGGTATGAATGCTATTGACTATTCAAAACATATTGAAAATCTGTGTGGCTTTATCATGACTGTATTACTGAGAAGGATCGAACAGAAGAAAAGATGGATTACGGATAGGGTGGTAGTATTAGAGTCTTTGTATGGAAAGGTAATTATTCGTTTAATGCAAAGGCGATTTACCCAGATCGTGAGAGATGCAGAACATGAAACGGATGTAAAGAAAATTATTTGCAGACAGGTTAAGGATGTGTGGAGTGATTATTATAAAACGCTGATCAGAAGAAATCCTTATATCAATTCTTTTAATAAACATTTTAGTGCTGATAATTATGTGATTGATCCATGGCAGTCCGTTGAGGCAAAGGATCTCTGGAAACGCCTGAGACGCTTTCTGACTATTGAGGACGAGCAGATACTGATACAGTACATTGTAGAGAAACTGACCTTTAAAGAGATTGCAGAAAAGATGGGTAATGGGGTAAAGGCTAATACTTTATGTGTGCGTTACAATCGCCTGATCAAGAGGCTGAAAACAAAGGGAAGCAGTAATGAACAATATGAAAATGAACGGTAGATAAATTTTAAATATTAAACATTCCTATTATGGCAAGCAAAAAGTACACAGAAGGGGCCGTATCAAGACAGGTGCTTGAACAGACCCTGAGCGTTGAGATGCCTGTTTCTGATGAGTTGGTCCGCGATTTTGGAGCCAAGCTAATGGCTACATCACCCAACATCAGGCTGGCAGGTGGTAAACCTGTAGCAGAGGCATTTAACTACTGCAGGCAACTTATGGAACTCTATAACCTGAAGTCCATTGGTGAGTTGGCCGATCTGCTTGATGAATTTAAAAAGCGAACCGTTGCCCTGATGAATATCTGTAAACAATCAGATGAGCTGGATTGCTTCATTATGAAAGAGAACATGGATGAAGATATCCGTGGCAGTTTCTCTGAACCTTCTGCGGTACCGGCCATTAGCCATTTCAGGAAAATAACTGATGCAGCTATGGAAGAAGCCAATATCAAAGCTGAAAATAAACGTACTGCAGGCAATCACACTGTTGCCAAGAGTGCGGAAAGAAGAGTTTAAATCCACCTGTCTTTTCAAGTTATGTTTAACAAATAGCTCTCTCCCTGACTACTGGTACTTTTAATTATTGCATCTGAAAAGTAGTTTTATCGGGCCGCAAAGGAAACTCTTTCTTTTGCCGGCTTATCGTGGCCTTATCTATAACTATTAAGAATTTAACACAAAAAAGAATTGCACGCGGCAATTCTTTTTTGTTATTGATTGTACTACTATATTTATAAGGTAACGCTTTCCAGCCCTTTCTCTACACCGGTTTCCATAAAACCAGGGATTCCCATTCCCTCAATACGATAAGTGGTAATATCTGTTAAGCCAATAAAAGACAGGATGAAACGCAGATAAGGCTCTGCAAAGTCAAAAGGCTTCATATCCCCGTTTGAGTAAACCCCGTTGGATGCTATAGCCAGGTAAACTTTTTTATTTTTCAACAATCCTTCGGCTTTGCCCGTTTTATAACTGAACGTTTTTCCGGCACGTACAATATGGTCTATCCATGCTTTTAGTGCCGAAGGAATGTTGAAGTTGTATAAAGGGACGCTGATGACAATGAAATCAGCTTTTGCGAGTTGATCCACTGCCTCGTCAGAGTCGTAGAGTGTTTCTTTGATAACTTCTGTTTGTTCTTCTTCTGGTGTTCTGTATCCAACCAGGTGAAGATCTGTAAGATGTGTATAGTCTTTTTCAACAGTATTATTAGTAGTAACAGTAGCACCGGGATAGTGGTCTGTTATTTTTTCAATAATACGGTTTGCCAGTCTTATGCTATGCGAATCTTCGCCTCTGGGACTGGAGAGGATGTGCAATATATTTTTCATTACATTGTATGTAAAGTGATTATGAATGCTGTTACTCTCCGCGCGGTTTGATACTGCAAGCTATGTACATTTGCTGAAGGAAAGTCAACAGTAACCCTAAGGTTAGCAGTAACCTGCAGGTTAGTAAATCCTGTAATTATGCAAACAGCTCAAGCACCCTTACACCTGTCAACAGGTTGTGAAGCCGTTCTGCCGGTAGTAGAAGATACTATGTATGTAATAGGCGGCAAATGGAAACTGAGGATCATCATTGCCTTGTCTGATGGTAAAAGAAGATTTAATGAATTGCAGCGGATGGTAAAAGGTATCTCTGCAAGAGTATTATCGAATGAGTTGAAAGACCTTGAACTGAACGGGTTTGTTAAGAGAATGGTAGATGCCTCCACGGCTCCTGTGTCTGTTGAATATGAAAGAACAGCGTACGCAGATTCTTTAAGAGATGTTATTGTGGCCCTTCATCAATGGGGTTCTACGCATCGTCATAAGATCATGCAGCGATAGAACAATTATTCTCTGTTGTAAACAGTAAGGCTCACTCCGCAGGAATATGCTGTAGTACTTACCAGGGAAAGGCCTGTTATTGTTTTTACCCCGGAAAAAACGGGCATACCTTTTCCCAGTATTACAGGATTTATGAGCAGGTTATATTCGTCAACCAGGTTTTTCCTGATAAGGAATGAAGCCAGTGTAGCACCGCCATATACAATTATGTCTTTACCGGGTTGTTGCTTAAGTTGTGCTATTGTTTTTGAGGGGTCAGAGGAGAGTACAGTGTTTTTCCAGGTTGATTGTTTTAGTGTTTTACTGAAAACGATCTTAGGGATATCAGCAATATGCTTAGCAAAGGGGGCCTGTGAATTGCCTGTGTTCTCGGACATCTTTTCCCAATGCCCAACAAATCCTTCTTCAGCCATTTGCCGGCTTATCAGCACACAATCAACAGAAGTGGTAATGTTATAAAAATCCTGTTGCAGAATGGGATCCCATTTCCAGTCGTCGCCCCAGTTCCAGATCATCCAGTTGGTTGAGCCATCTTTTGTTGCTATAAATCCATCAATAGAGGTTTGTATAAGCAGCTTTAGTTTTCGCATATCCTGTTATTTAAGGAATGGAAAATTAGATAGCTTATTTTGTTTGAGGCGGGTGTGGGCGCGACTGTTTTAAGGGGTGATTGCGTCACCGGGGATTATGGTATGTGGAGTAACGTGTTTATACCTGGCTTTAAAGAATCTGACAATATATAATGTTGCAAAGGCCGCTGCAATGTGTTTTATGGAATGGCCGCTGATGAAACCGGTAAATGAATAAATAGGGGCGTCATATTTTTCGGCAAGTTTAGCGACAACATACCATAGAATTACCCCGATCAGTAAAGGAAGACCCTGGCTTTTTTTCTTTGAGTGGAAAAGCAAAAAAATAATTGGGGTGATCAGCATTGGATAAAACTGAACAAAAGCATAAAGCCGCAAATCTCCCTGACTAATAGATTCTGTGTAATGCCACCAGAGAACACTTGCAATGCCCAATATCAGTAATGGGAACAGCAGGATATATCCCAGCTTTTCTGATACCCATTCAAAAACTGTTATTGAAAGAAAGGTCATGAAAATGATAGTCATGGGAATGCGATCATACACTAGCCGGTCATTATCGGGGGAAATATGATACCAGGCAGAACCAACACCGGTTAGTATGATCCCTATAAATATGATCATATACATTAATCTGACCCGGGAATATATTTTGAGCTGTTGCAATAATGCAAGACCATAAAATCCAACAAATAAGAAGGGGATATTACTTATGACATTGGCAAAATTGGAAATTCCCCAGAAGGTAGTTTGATCAGCGAAATGATGAAAAGCGGCATCCTGTGGAATAGGTCTTAGTATTGATACTATTATTATTAAGGCAATAGTAATAACTCCAAGTATTAATAACTTGATTTGTCGGCTCATAGTAAGTGATTAAATATTATTACTATGTAGTGTCTCATAAACATATAGTAAATATATGTTTTATGATGTTGCTTTCAAATCGTTGTTGGAATTTTATGGGCGTTTTTATAACGTGTATTATAAACCGCTTACCTCAGCCTGGTATGTTTTTAGCTTTTCGCCTTTTTGAGCAATGATGGATGAGTTTATGAATTTAACCTGCCTGGCATTGTAGATGGTAGCTCCCTGGGTTGCATTTATTTTCACATCTTCGAACAGCACATCTTCAATTGGTTTTTCGGCCAAGCCCCATATTTTAATAGCTTCCGTACAATTGGTTATTGTAATATGTTTTAAACTGATATGGCGGTATGCGGGTGTTTTGTCATTTGCTGCAACAACTGAGTCGGACTGTGGCTGATCGGGTTCTTTGGGGTAATAGGCAGAAATAAATACCGGCCATTTTGAATTTCTAATATCTATGTTGTTGTAGGTAAGGTTTTCTACAATGCCTCCTCTTCCTCTTGCGGATTTGATACGGATAGATGAGGTGGTGCCATCAAAAGTACAATCTGTAACCAGCAGGTTTCTGAGACCACCGGCAGTGAAACTGCCAATGGACATGCCGTGCCCATAGCCAAATTTACAATTGCTGATGAGGATATTCTCACATTCAAAATTGTTACCGGACGACTTGTTACCAAAGTTGAGTGCGATATTATCATCGCCGGTATTGATGGTGCATCTTTCTATTGTACAGTTCCTTGTTGAAATATTAATGCCATCTGTATTGCGTGAGTTGGCCGGCGCCTGTATAGTAATGTCATGGATATAGACCTGGCTGGTGTTTTTGAGAGAAAGATGTGTATTGGGTGGATTTAAGAATGTGATGCCTTCGATCTCTATGCGGTCTGTGTTTTCAATGAATAACATCTGTGGCCGGCGGATGGTCAATTCTTTGGCTGTATATTTTTGCCACCAGATGGCGCCCTGGCCATCGATAGTACCCTGACCACTTATTTTAATATCGGAAGCACCTGATACCTGTATAAAGTTCTGGTATTTTCCATTGGCAGCAGGATAGGTGTCGATATCATTACGTAACCGTAAAACGGCATCTTTCTCCAATATCAATTGTGTTTTGTCGTATAGCTTTAATGGCCCACAAATAAAGACGCCTTTGGTTATGATCACCTGTCCTCCCGAGGATCTTGCTTTGTCGAGTGCGGTTTGTATGGCAGTGGTATTGTCTGTTTTTCCATCAGCTATTGCTCCGTAAGCTGTAACAGGAAATTGTTGCGCGGGTATTTGAGGCAATGCTGTGTATTGCGATCTTACAACAGTGAGTGATACCTGTAACAATAGTAATAAAGCAATGCCTTTTTTCATGTTGCGTAGTTGTGGCTATTAAAAAGATGGCTTCCAGTCTTTGAAAATGCTTTCCTGTGAATATTGTTTAGCTTCTTCGGCAGTCAGTTGGTGACTCCAGGTTACACGCTTATCTGTTGCTGCACCAACGCCTGTATTGTTATATTCAGCGTAATATGCTGTAGCCTCGTTCTCTTTTTTACCCCAGTTGTGCCAGCCTTCCGGGCGGATGTGTTTATCCATTTCACAGTTCATGAATACCACTTTTGCAAAGGGACGCCATGGTCTGCCAAGATATTGCAGTTTACATTCTTCTGCAGCGATCAGCCTGCAATTCACAAATACATAACCAAATTGCTGATGTTCGCTGGTGGAGGCGGCGGTTATATAGGAGTTGGTGAGGCATTTGAGTGTACAGTTTTTGAATAAGGCAGTTGCGCTGCCAAAGATGAAATCTGTTGTTCCTTCGATAAAGCAATCCTCATAATATTGCCTGCTACCATCTCCGTTGCTAAGCAATGTATCCTGGTTGCCGAGGATGTTGCAGTTCCTGATCCGGAAACGATCGCCGTCTACGCTCAGTGCTACTGCCTGTCCTACACGGCCTGCCGCATTTTGTATGGTAAGGTTCTCTATACTGATATCATTGGCATGTACATACATGGTATAGGAGCTGGAAGTAGAGTATTTCTTTTTATTGTTGACCGTATCTGCATCTACAAATTTTCCGGAGTAATCTGCATTGGTAATAATGGTGCGCTCTTTACTGTCGCCTATGAACCGAATGTGTGAAACAGCATCAGGTACTACTATCTTTTCGTTATAAATGCCGTTCCTGATCCTGAGTGTTACTTCTTCATATTTATGTGCGAGGATATCATTGATAGCGTCCTGGATCTTTGTATAATTTCCTGAACCATCCTGGGCTACGATCAACTCTTTCCAATGTAAGCTGTTTTTTTCTGCGAATGAGAGGAGACCGGAGAGTAGCAATGAGAACAACAGCAATGACTTTTTGGGCATATAACCTATGTTTGATATTAGAATATGAACTGTTAACGAATTTCCTGAATCCCTGCTAATTGATGATCACTATCTTATGCAGCGCAACGCTATCGCCTTTACTACCATAGTCTGCTTTTTTCTTGTCAGACCATTTACTGTGTTCTCCCATTACAGTGAGCGTGAGGGTATAGGCGTCCTTTGTCATTAACGGGCTCAGGAATTTCAGTGTATTAAGCGGGTAGTTACAATACAGGTCAATTAAGCAGGTGAGTACGGTGATCCCTTTTTTGTTCGTGATCTGCACCCTGGCATAACCTGAATTGGGGGTAGACAGAAAATAAAGACCTACCTGCTTGCCATTGAACTGTATTGAAAAGGAATCTCCCTGTGTATCAGAGCCTGTAACATCAATAATATCAGCAGTATGTTTCCATTGACCAGAATAATTAATGGTTTTGGTATCTGTATTGTTGATTGTTTGGGAGGCGACAGCAGCTGCGGTAACTATACCTGTTGATGTATTTACCCGCCATGCTTCTTTGTATACAGGAATGCTAAGGGATGTACCCGCTACAGTAAGTGGCTGCCATACGTAAGTAGCTGCTGAAGCCTGTTTGGGAAAGGACCACCTGTCGCCCATGAACATGAAGGTTGTTTCTTTTGAGCCTTCAACCGGTAACACAAATGTGGTTTGGGAATTCCAGGTAAGCGTGCCATCGGGTGTAAACTTTCCGCGTGAAGTCCAGGGACCTTTTAAGGATGTTGCAGTATAGTAAAAGTTGTCGTTGCGTTCCCAGCTGGTTAAATGGGAGCCCAGCCAATAGTATAAACTGTCTTTTCTGAGGATGGCAGGTGATTCACTGCCGGGCGCAAAACCTTTTGCCACCTGCTCTTCGATACTTTTGTAATTGCTGCTCAATTTGAAAATATCACCGCCATGGATCAGGATATAACCGGAGCCATCTTTATCCTGGAATGCGCCCATATCCCATTTTCTGACAGGGCTGCCATTGAATAATAATGATCCCTGGAAAATATAAGGGCCTGTTATATTTTTTGCAACAGCATATCCTACGCTCTGATCCTTGTACTGGATATTATCTGCATGCATGTACATTATGTATTCGCCGGTGGAGGGACATTTCATCACTTTTACACGTTCTCCAACACGATCAGGCCCCAGCTTGCCGGAATCCTGCCTGGCCAGGGCAATACTTTCGAACTTCCAGTTATAGAGGTCGGTAGAGGAGTAACAATTAAACCCTTCAAATGCATTGCTGGTATCGCTGTGGCGTTCACCGAAAAGGTAATACCTGTCGTTTTCCCTGATGATGCAGGCTGCATGAGCACTCAGAACATTGCCACGATCATCAAACCAGGGAATACCGGAATAAATAGCATTGTATTTAAGGGAACCAGTTTTTTGCGCAGTGGCTTTGTTGCCGGTTAAAAGAAGCAGAAGGCAACTGAAGAATAGCAGTGAGGAATGAAACGGGACAGTACACTCTGCGACAAGTTTTTTCATGTTGGCAAACCTTGTTTTAAATAGATAATCAACCACGAACGCATATCTAAACTATCCCTTTACCGGCATTCACTGTCCTGAGCTGTCCTGTATATAACCCCTCAGGGGATGTAAAAGCCTTACAGAGCAATGTATTTGTAATCAGGATAATACAGGATAGTTATTCTTCAGGCGAAGTTAGTTTAGTAAACAGATTGTAGCGTAGCTGTTATCATGAAAAGTTTCTTGGCAATCTTTTTAATTGATATATTACCGTTACAATACTCATTCATCACGAAGATTGTTTGCACAATGTTTAAGAAAATCTTTTTCCTGCTTTTAATAGCAAAGTTTGCTTTTCCACTAAATGGTACAGCACAATTGACCGCAGAGCAACTGACCTGCGATTACAGAGTAAATCCCCTGGGCATTGATAATACCAGCCCGATGCTGAGCTGGAAACTTGTTTCTACCGGTCGTAATGTTATGCAGGCTGCTTATGAAATACGGGTAAGCACAGATGAGCGTGCACTTGTAAAGGGCAGCTCTCTTGTATGGAATACAGGTAAAGTAGCCTCCGGCCAATCTGTACTTGTTGCTTACCGGGGACAGGCAGTTGGCCCAGGGAAAAAATATTACTGGCAGGTGCGTGTGTGGGATAACCAGCAGCATGTATCTCCGTGGAGCACTGTAAATACCTGGGAGACCGGCCTGTTATCGCCTTCTGACTGGACAGCAGCATGGATAGAAGCACATGATACCACTGGTGGAAAGGTAAGTCCGGCCCCTATGTTCCGGAAGAATTTTGCTTTATCGAGGGCTGTTAAAAGCGCAAGACTATACATTACTGCACATGGTTTGTATGAAGCTTACCTGAACGGGGAGCGTATAGGCGAAGATTATTTTCGCCCGGGATGGACAAGTTATGCCAATCGTTTGCAATACCAGGTATATGATGTAACTGCGTTGCTGAAAAAGGGAAATAACGCAGCCGGCGCCATTATTGGTGATGGCTGGTACAGGGGTAATATAGGATTTAACAATAGCAGGAACAGGTATGGTAAAGAAGCCGGTTTGCTTTTTCAACTGGAAGTAACTTATGCAGACGGTAGTAATGAGAAGATCGTTTCTGATAACTCATGGAAAAGCAGTGTGAGCGGGCCTGTTCTTACATCTGATGTTTATAACGGTGAAACCTATGATGCCCGTAAAGAACTTGCCGACTGGACAAAAGCTAATTTTAGTGATGCTTCCTGGCAGGCAGTACGTGTAGTTAATGACAGTAAGAATAATCTTACTGCACAGCAAGGCCCTTCTGTTACAAAGCACGAACAGTTTAAACCTATAAAAATATTTACAACTCCTAACGGAGAACTGGTTGCTGACTTTGGTCAGAACCTTACGGGATGGGTTCAGTTGCATGTGAATGGAAAGCCGGGTGATAGTGTTGTTCTGCAACATGCCGAGGTGCTGGACAAAGCAGGCAATTTTTATACAGATAATTTAAGAGGCGCTAAACAGGAAACGAAATATTTCTTAAAAGGCAATGGAACAGAGGTGCTGGAGCCACATTTTACCTTCCAGGGATTCCGGTATATACGTATTAAAGGGTTTTCTTACATGCCTGACAGCAATTCGTTTACTGCTATCGCTATGTATTCGGATATGAAGCCTTCGGGCGATTTTACCTGCTCTAATGCTCTTATTAATCAACTGCAGCATAATATTCAATGGGGACAGAAAGGAAATTTCCTGGATGTACCAACGGATTGTCCTCAACGTGATGAACGCCTGGGCTGGACAGGTGATGCACAGGTTTTTTTCAATACAGCTGCTTATAATATGAATGTGGCCGGCTTTTTCAGCAAGTGGCTGCTGGATATTATTGCTGACCAGGATGCCAGTGGCAATGTACCTGCTGTTATCCCGGATTGCCTGAGAGCATTCCCTAAAGGTTCTGCAGGCTGGGGTGATGTGGCTACCATTATTCCATGGAATTATTATGTGGCTTATGGTGATACTGCATTGTTGCGTCGCCAGTATGCCAGCATGAAAGCGTGGGTGGAACACCTGCATGCTATCAGTAAGAACAATTTGTGGAACAGTGGTTCTCATTATGGTGACTGGTTGTTCTACTCACCGGATGATGACAATGATGGCAGAGCTGCGATCACTGATAAGTTCCTGATAGCTCAAACTTTTTATGCGTATTCTACGCAAAACCTGCTGAATGCTGCGAAAGTATTGGGTAATGAAGCGGATGTTAAAAAATATACTGTACTACTGGATTCAGTAAAGCAGGCATTTTTGCATGAATACGTAACGCCCAGTGGAAGATTGGTGTCAAGTACACAGACTGCTTATGTACTGGCCCTGAACTTTGACCTGTTACCGGAGAACATGCGTGCTGATGCAGCTAAACGACTTGTTGATAATATTGCTGCTTATCGCGACCACCTTACTACAGGTTTTCTTGGTACTCCTTATCTGTGCCATGTACTGACACGTTTTGGCTATACAGATGTGGCATATAAACTGTTGCTGCAGGAAACTTTTCCTTCCTGGCTTTACCCTGTTAAAAGAGGAGCTACTACTATCTGGGAACGCTGGAATGGTATTAAAACTGACGGCTCATTTCAGAATGCAGGTATGAATTCTTTTAACCATTATGCATATGGCGCCATAGGCGACTGGATGTATAAAGTAGTGGCTGGTATTAGTCCTGATAAGCAACAACCCGGGTATAAATATATTGTGATCGCTCCTCAACCCGGAGGGGGACTTACCAATGCAGGAGCTACTTACCAGAGTTTGTATGGTGAGGTTAAAAGCAGTTGGAAAACCGCAGATGGTAAGTTGTCTGTAGATATTACGATCCCATGCAACACATCTGCCCTGGTGACACTGCCCGGCGCCCCCGATGCTGTGAATGACGGGAATATGAAACGTATTGGAAAGGATCTGCAAACAACACTGGGCTCAGGTATTTATCATTTTGAATATGCTTATGCTCGTTAAAAAGTGAACCTGTGAAAAAGCTCTTCCTGTTATTGTCAGGCGGGTTAAGTGTATTCGGTCTGTATGCACAGCGTGTACCGGAAAAGCCCGTGGTAGTACTTGGTTTTGATGATGCTGAGAGTAGTCACTATACCGTAGTGGCGCCTTTATTGCAGCAATATCATTTTAATGCTACTTTCTTTGTCTGTGAGTTTCCCCGGAAGTTGCCTGCAGACTCTGTGCATTTTCTTAGCTGGACACAGATAAAGGAACTACACGATATGGGATTTGAAATAGGGAATCATACCGGGCATCATAAGAACGTTACTACGCTTTCCCGCGAACAGGTACAGGCAGAAGTAAGTTTTGTGGAGGAAAAATGTAAAGCATATAATATTCCCAAACCTGTTTCTTTTGCATATCCCGGTAACAGGGCCGATTCTGCGGCCCAGGTGAGGTTGCAGGAAATGGGCTACCGTTTTGCACGTGCGGGAGGTAGCACTTACTATTGTCCGTCTGAACAACCACGGTTGTGTATTCCCAGCTATACGATGGGGTCCGGAGAAAAGCTGATGGCACGGACCTGGAAAGCCTTGCAGGAATTAAAAGCAGGGCAGATATTGGTATTTACTATTCATGGTGTACCTGATATACTGCATCCGGATTATACAACTACCCCTGAAGTGTTGGAGGAATATTTCGAATATATGAAGGAGCATAATTTTGAAGTGATCGCTATGCGAGATCTTGATAAATACATTTCTGTAAACTGAAGCGATAAGATAAACCGGTGATACAATGAAAAAAGGAAAGTTGTTTACGTTGTTACTGATCATTGCTGTATTCTCCACTACCTATGCACAGAAGCCTAAACCACCTGTTATGGGGTGGAGCAGCTGGAATAATTTCCGGGTGCACATTGATGAGAAAATTATCAGGGAGCAGGCTGATGCCATGATCTCCTCAGGGATGTATGATGCCGGGTACCGGTTTATCAATATTGATGACGGTTACTTCGGTGGGCGTGATGCCAGCGGTAACCTGTTTGTTGATAAGAAGAAATTTCCGTCGGGCATGCAATCGCTTGCCGAATATATCCATAGCAAAAAATTAAAAGCCGGTATCTATACCGATGCAGGAAAGAATACCTGCGGTTCTATTTATGATAAAGATACCAATGGTATTGGCGTTGGTATTTATGGTCATATCAACCAGGACTGTGACCTGTTTTTCCGACAATGGAAATTCGATTTTTTGAAAGTTGACTGGTGTGGTGGTCAACAACAAAAGCTAACAGAGGAAGTAACTTATTCACCGATAATAGAGGCTGTGAAAGCGATTGATCCCGGGATTGTTTTTAACGTTTGCCGCTGGGAGTTTCCAGGTGAATGGGTGATAAAGAAGGCCGATTCCTGGAGGATATCAGGTGATATACGTGAGAAGTTTTCCTCCATTTTGAAGATCATTGACCTGAATGTGGAATTATACAAGTATGCTTCTGCCGGTCATTATAACGATATGGATATGCTGCAGGTAGGCAGAGGTATGAGCTATGATGAAGATAAAACACATTTTTCTATGTGGTGTATGCTGAACTCGCCTTTACTGGCGGGCAATGACCTGCGCACCATGACGAAGCAAACAATTGAGATATTAACGAATAAAGAGATCATTGCACTTAACCAGGACGAAGGCTTTCAACAGGCCAGAAGGATCCTGAAAGAAGGCGACATTGAAGTATGGATGAAACCATTGGGTAAAAAAGGGAAGGCGAAGGCCTTTGCTATTATGAATCGTGGTGATAATGAGGCCGTTTATACTTTAAGCGCATCAAAAGCGGGGATCAACGCAAAAAACAACTATCGTGATCTGTGGTTGCATAAGGACCTGGGAAAGATAGGAGCGCAACAGCAATTTATTGTTCCTAAACATGGGGTAGTGGTGATCAGGGTACAATAAATTATCAGGTAGGGGAATAGGCTCGCAAAGGCGCAAAGACGCTAAGACGCAGTAAGAAGAATACAAGAAGCTGAGTATAAAAGGTAGTCTTGTGTCCTTGTGCGTTCCCGGTAAAGCTTTTCTCTGCGGTTGGAGAAATAGGCTCGCAAAGGCGCAAAGACGCGGTAAGAGTTAATACAAGAAGGATACTATAAAAGCTGAGCCCGAGACCTGGCATATTAGTGGTAAAACTGTTATCTGCCGTTCGCTAGTAACTGACAGCCTGTATTTCTACTTCTTTACAATGGCCAGTATTTCCAATAAATTATCAATTACATAAGCAGGATGAGCTGCCAGCAATTGCTCGCGGGTTTGGGCGCCTGTAGTGATGCCGATATTAATATGGCAGCCTGCATTTTTTCCTTCTTCAATATCAATAGCAGAATCGCCTACTTTGATGACTGTTGCCGGGTCTGTAATATTCAGTTCATTCATTGCATAGAGGATCATGTCGGGAGATGGTCTGTTTTCCTTTACATCGGAAGCTGTTACCAGGGTATCAAGATCCCGTCCTTTTTCCCAGCCTATTTTAGTGATCAGGGATTCGGCGGTTTGCCTGTCGTAGCCGGTATTGAGCACCACATAGATGCCTTGCTTTTTGAGCTCATGAAAGAGGGTGGTGGCACCTGGTTGTTCGGTAACAGGGTAGGTGGCATAGGCTTCGCGTAACTGTGCTGAAAAGTTTTTAAACATGGTAGCTGCCAGCACATCATCCTGTATGCCTTTCAAGGCCAGTACGCTTTTAATGGCCTGTAGTTTTTCTTTACCTGCACCTGCAGTGAGTACCTCTTCCAGCGTAAAATCATAGCCTTCATCATTGATCGCTTTCTGTACTGTTTTGTACACGATGTTGTCTTCATTAACAGTAGTTCCGGCCATATCAAAAACAACCATCTTTATCATGCGCTGGTATTGAGTTGATGTTCCTGATGCAGACCATACAGGAACAGGTTAAGAAAAACAGGAAATTAAACTGCTTTCCGGACAAAGTTCCTGAATTCCGGTTTAATAAATTATTAATAATGTATGGGAGAGGTTTAGCCGGGTCTTGTAAGCCTTGCCAGAACTGATGATCTGTGATTTACATAACTTGTCGATACTTTTGTTGCTCTACAGATCTCTGTTATTTTATAGTTTGCTCTTATCATTATTGTGGGTAAGGTATTTTGTGCGGCATATTTTATATCCAGTTTCCTGCTTTTTACAAGAGGGATTATTGCCATTACGGATTTTTCTGTACCTATATAGCCCAACGCTTGTATGATAGCAACTGTGTCATCTGCTTTTTCGGAAGTAACTAATTGTGATAATAAATATTCTTCGATCTTGTTTTCAGTATTGGTCAGGGCGAGGTAAGCGGCGTTCCGGATACGGGCTCCTTTTTTATCAATAAGCCGGTATAATATGGATTGGTCAAGGTATGCAGGTTTATATATTTCTGCGAGCCGGTCGAGTATGAGTGTAATGATTTGTGCTTTTCTCTCTCTGGCTACCCGATCCAGAAGAAATGCTGCGCTACTTGTATTATTTGTGTTTTTGCCAATAAATCCGATTATGAAGTAAACATCTCTTTTTTGTTTTTCAGAAATTGAACTATCAATTAGTTTATATAGTTCCGGGAGTAATAATTCATCATCCAGATTTTTGGCTTCCTCATGGGCCTCCCAGGAAACGGTTTTGCTGGATTCATAAACCCCTTCTACATATTCCTGATCAGGTCTATAGCTGTCGTCTGACATTCTTTTTAACAGGTCATTCAGGTATTCGTTCATCGTAGTAGGGTTAGGACAATATTAGTGAAGATTTTTTATACACCCGCTACTCATGAAATTCATTTTTTTATAAGATGTTTTCATCGTAGACCTGCACAGTTCTATCATACACAACCAGTCTTTGACCGGAATTATTGATGCCGTTCAATTATTTAAGGGTTGATAATAAAATGCCTGTTTTTCTCAGATAGCTATTTCTATCATTACAGATGTGCCTTTGCCTGGCGAAGACTGAATATCAAGTGTGCCTTTCAGAAACTCTACGCGGTTCTGAATATTCTTCCAACCCATGCCGGCTGACTGACTTAAATGGTCTTTGTCAAATCCTTTTCCATCATCTTCTACCGTAATGGCTAATGATCTTTCCTGTTCGGAAAAATGTAACTGTACCAACAGGTTGGGGGCAGCGGCATGTTTTATGGCGTTGTTTACCAACTCCTGTACAATACGGTAGATGGTAACAGCTGTAGTTTGTTCAATATTTGCCTCATTCATGCCTATGGACTGATAGCTGATGTGTATAGCACCGCTTCGGCCTATATCATTACAAAACTCTTTCAGAGCAGTGTCCAGCCCGTACCTGACGAGCATCTCCGGCATCATATTGTGCGCTACGCGGCGCATTTCCCTGATGGAGCTATCGAGCATATCAATGCTTCGTTCAAATGCCTGCGCATTCTCCGGCGTCATTATTAAATTTTCTTTCATATTGCTTAATGAAAATTTTATACCACTCAACATTCCACCCAGGCCATCATGCAGGTCTTTTGCCAGGCGTGTGCGTTCCTGTTCTTCGCCTTTTAACACAGCTTCGGTGGCAGTGAGTTGTTTCTCTGTTTCTAATTCATCAATTTTTACCTGTTGTAATTTCTGGTGATGCTTATAGTTGCGGTAGATAAGCAAAGAGATGATCAGAAAAGCGATTGTGCTACCAATCAGAACATAATTGATGATGTTTTTCTGCCGGATCGATAGTTGTTGTATTTTTTGTGTTGCTGTCAATTGCCTGATCTCCTGTTCTTTGTTTGCAACACGAAAGCGAACATCCATCATAGCGGCTTTTTCTTTTATGTCGTTTGATCGTATGCTATCTGAAATAATGCGGAATAGCTTTTCATATTCATAGGCTTTTTTATAATTCCCCTGGTTACTGTACCATCTTGAATAGTAATCGAAGGCTGATGCTTTATTGTCGTCAAACCCGTTTTCTTCAGCCAGTTGGTATAGCTTATCTATGTTTGCCCTGGCTTCTTTCCGTTTCAGATCCATTTGAAAGTTGATAATCAGATCGAGCGCCCGGGCCTGCTGTGAAGGATCTTCATTTTGCAATCCATATTCGTAAGACTTTTGATAGTACTCAAGTGCTTTTAACGTGTCTTTTTTGTAATATGCTTCCAGGTCTGCCTTATTATAGTAGTACACATGGAGGCTTTTTGAATTCTGTAATTGCTCTACTATGGGCCATACCGCGCGCAATAATGAATCGGCGGCAGCATAATTATCAATGTTCATATATGCGGTAGAGAGGTTCATCATATTTGTCGCCAATAACCGCTTGTCATCAAGACCTTTTGCAGTATTAACCGCCAGTAGAGAGTAGGTTATGCCCTTTTGGTGGTTGGATAATGACATAAAGCAATTGCTGATATTGCTATAAGTGGTGGCAAGTAGTTTGTTATATTCTGTCTGCCTGTAAATTTTCTCTGCCTGGAAATAATCGTTCAGGGCATTCTCATAATCGCCCATATTGTAGTATAAATTACCACGGTTAAGAGAGATATGTCCCATATTGATCCGCATATTTTCCGATGTATCTCCTTTGGTAACGGAGGTTGCTGAATCGGCATATTTTAAAGCACTTTCAAATTCGCCGTGGTTTTTATAATATGATAAACCCAGGATATAAGCAGTGCTCAGGCCCCACCTGTAATTTATCTTACGGCTTAAAGAAACCATTTGTATGATGTAAGGCTCAAAATCGGAAGTATTGTTATTAAGGTTAGCCTTCATGTATTCATACATGGCCTCTACCTTCAGGCTGTCTGTGGCGGCTTTGTTAATATTATTCCGCAGGCTGTCGTTCTTTGCCGATTGCCGGGACATTCCATTGTAGGGAAGGAACGCCAGGATAGTAATCAATATCAACAATAGTTTTCTCATTCTTCAAGTTACATTTTTTCGGACACTGCAAATAAAGGCTGGCTATGGATTGTTTTGCATCGTCTTTTTTAATGATTTTTCCTTCCGGTTAATGGCCGCCCCGGACGGGGCTATCCTTAAAAATCATCCTTTTTAATGATTGTGACGGTTTTACTGTACTGTTACTTTTATGACACAAAATCAACATTATGAAGTCATTTTTTGTGCTCATACTTCTCTTTGTCTTTACAAATTCGTTTGCACAAACCAAAACTATCTATGCCAGGTTTACCAAAGGTGATGGGGCCAGGATAAAGGGTACATCTACTATGCGTGGGTACGAAGATCAACTGATCGTAGTAAATTATACCGGTGGGGCGGACAATACAGCTATTATAGAAATAGAAGTGCCTACAAGTGCCTGTATAGCTGATTTCCGGAATATGATGAATACTGCTCCGAAGGCTACCCAGCCTGCCATCGCGGCCTCAAAACCTGTTGCTACCAGCGCTATTAAGCCTGCCAACGCTGCAACGGCAGGCCTACCTGAAAAAACAATCACTGTACCTTCCCTGGCAACTTTTCCTATATCAAGGATAGATATATCTGTAACAAACAGGGTTAATAATAGCGTACCAACTTTAACCAACCAGGTAATACTGGAAGATGCAAAAGTGGAAAGCTGTACGGATATACCAGCAAGCAGTACAACCAGGATAAAACTGAAGGCAAACCGTATAGGCTGGATCTATTTTAACACAGATCCTAAAACGGGCAAACCAACTACTACTAATAAATCGGGCTGGGATGTGATAGCAGGTGGATCGTGGACTAATTTTTAAAATACCAGGTACACTATGCAAAAACAGATCCTATCGGCTTGTATGCTATTGACCCTGGCTATCGCCGGTTGTAAAACCGTTCCTGTTACAGGGCGCAGGCAAATAAACCTGGTACCCGATGCAATGCTAACGGCAATAGCGTTGACTGAATACGACTCAGTAGTGAAAAACAGCGCTACGCTTGGGCAGTATGATAGCCGGGCCCAGATGGTAACAAGGGTCGGAACAAAAATTCAACATGCGGTTGAATCCTATATGCAGCAGAACAACATGAGCAATGACCTGAAAAACTTTAAATGGGATTATAATACCATTGATGATAAAACTGTAAATGCCTGGTGTATGCCCGGGGGCAAAGTAGTGGTGTACACAGGTCTGTTACCTTATACACAAAACGAAAATGCACTGGCTGTAGTAATGGGGCATGAAATAGCCCATGCCATTGCCCGTCATGGCAATGAACGTATGAGCCAGGGACTGCTGATAAATGTAGGTGGCCTGGTTTTGCAGGAGGCGTTGAAAGAAAAGAAACAGGAAACACAGGCGCTGTTCCTGGGCCTGTACATAGTAGGCAGCAATCTTGCACTGGCCCTGCCCAACAGCCGTATGCAGGAAAGCGAAGCGGATAAGCTGGGACTCATATTTGCAGCAATGGCAGGTTATAATCCTGATGAGGCAATTCCTTTCTGGCAACGTATGGCTGCTGCCAGTAAGAATAAGGTGCCGGAGTTCCTGTCAACACACCCCTCGGATGAAACAAGGATCAAAAAGCTCTCTGCACTAATTCCTGAAATAAAAAGCAAGTACTACCATGCGATATAAAAGTCCGGTACCGGTGATTAAACAGCTATTCCTTATCGCTTCTCTGTTTTTAAAGATGGCTGCTTCCGCACAGGAAAATAATTTCGGTATTATCAACTATACTGTACCCACCGGATACCAGTTGATAAAAAACGATAATGTGCTTACTTATTATACCGAGAATAAAAGCACAGGTGCTTATTGCAACTTCTTTATTTATTCTTTGGCTCCGGGACAAGGTAGTGTAGAGACAGATTTTGATTATGCATGGACGAACCAGGTACAAAAGCCATTTAAAGTAACAGGTACAGCTACCAGGTTGCCTGTGGCTATAATAAAAGGATGGCAGTTCCTGCTGGGCAATACAAGGTACACTGATAATGGGGTGGCAACGCTGGCAATGCTTATTACTTTTAGCGGCGAAAATAAAATGCAGAGTGTTTGCATACTCTCCAATTCAGATAAATACAAAACCGATATAGAAAATTTTATTGCTTCAATTGATGTGTCAAGATCGATTGCTGCGCCTGCATCAGCTCCAAATACAAATTCCGGACCTACTACATCGGTAGGCAAATCGAATGCATCCGCAACCAGTCAGAAGAATATAAATACAAATCCGGGAACAACCAGGAATAACTCTTCAAACAATAAGCCTATACCCGGCGCAGGCAATACCAAAAACATTAACTACGAAGTGTGGGAGTGCCATTGTACGAACGTTTCTACTTTGAAGTTAGAATTAAAAACGGTAGTGCTGTCACCGGATGGCAGGTGCCTGTATCACATGCCGGAAAAAGGATTGAATGGCGTTACGCCGGATAATAGTAATGATAACGGTAGCTGGGGCCGGGTAACGGACAAAGGAAGCTCGTTACAGCTTCGCAACGAACAATACGGAAATATGGAACTTTATAAAGTTTCATCTACTTCCATGAGCAGGTACCCTAATTCAAAGACAACCATTTATAAGAAAGTAAAACAGGTAGATGGTTTGCGTTTTGAAGGAGCTTATTCACCGGAACTGTCCTATTACAATGGGAAGACTGATATAGTTTCACGCCAGATTGATCCCAATAAACGACCTATTATCTTTTTTAAAAAAGACGGTACCTATATCAATGAGGGTATCGGGTTTAGTAACCTCACCTTTAATGATGACTATGCTTTAGGTAAAGGAACTTACGAGATCATTAATTATTCGCTGATACTCACAACCGGGAGCGGCAGGAAGTTACAGATTGCATTTACCCCTGTGCTGGATGCAAACCCGGCTGCGAACGATAACGGTGGGTTGATGATCAATAATATTTTGTTCTACAGGCTGAATAAAACCTTTACTCCTCATAATTAATCCTGCTTTTGAAGCAATAACCCATTAACAGAGATCTCTCAACTTCAATAACCAGATTAAAAACAGGCAGATGAAAAAGCTGTGCTCATTCATACTATGCGTCGCAATATCGACAATGGGCTTTGCTCAAAAGCCTTCCAAAGAGCAAATGGATGCTGATAAGAAACGCCTGGCGGAGGCCATGCAAAAGCTCAATGAAAAGACCTCCAAAATGGACCCAAATGCGAAGAAAGGGTACGATAGCCTGCTTAATGTATATGGCATGGGAGAGAAAATGAATAGCGCGATTAACCAGGTGAACAATAATACTACGCTAAAAAGCGGCAATGCCTCCGTTGGATTGATTCCTGCAAAAGACACGAAAGCAATTGCTACTATAGGCGCAACTCCTACAAATGCAAGTATAGGCGCCTGCATTGGTACTACAAGCAATGCCACTTTTGCTGCTGTGCTGCCGGCCGCCAAAAATAAAGCCGGTGAAATATATACGGCGCTTAAACAAAAAGGAGCTTCACCCGACGAGATTGGTAGTGCGGCTGCTGCGCTGTGGATACAGGGCCGTAGCCAGATTGCGCTGAGTATGATGGCAAGTGTATGTAAGGACAACCCGGCCAATACTGATAACCTGAGCAACTATGCCGCTATGTTGAGTATGATGGGGGCTCCGGAACTGGCTATCCCTATCCTGAACAATCTGAACACAAGATTTAAAAACAATACTACTATCCTTAACAACCTTGGCCAGGCATGGTTTGCGCTGGGTGAGGTAGATAAAGCAAGCAAATATTTAGATAGTACGCTGGCGCTTTCTGCAGCACATCCACAGGCCAATGAAACGAAATGCCTGATCGATGAAAGCAAAGGCAATAAAACGGCAGCAGCTGCACATGCCAGGTCTGCTTTTAAACAAGGTACAACCCCGGCACGAAAGGATCAGTTACAACGACTGGGCCTGGTTCCGGGTGATGGCGATTACAGCAATTTTCCCTCTTCTTCCGGTAAAAGTGATGACCTGCTGAACCTGGGTGCATTTGTTCCGCTGGAATTTCCCAAATCTTATGAAGCGCAGGTAAGTTATGAACAACAATGGAAACAATTCAGAGCAGAGATTGATCAGCAATTAAAGCCGTTGCAGAAGATCACAGAAGAATCAAATAAAGAAATGACGAAGCAGTTAGAGGCGCAGAAGCAACAATTTATGAATGCTATGAACAAAACCCTTGCGAACCCGGGTTCTGTGAGCCAGGCGAGTGCCATGCAGATAGTAAATGTGCCGATGTTTTCTGAAAAAATGAATAGTAAAGAAAAACTGGTATTGCAAAACCTGCAAAGAAAGAAGGATGCGATAATACAAAAAATATCTGCCTTCAAAAAGGGAGAAGGGGCGGCACTCAGAGCGAAATATGATGATGCAGTAAAAGGCATAAATAAAAAGTGGGCTGGTGTGGGAGAAGGAGGTACGGAGAACAACGAATCGATCTGCAACGAATCAGTAGCTGCGGTGGACGCTTATTTAAATGCTTACAATACGAAGCTGGAAGAGTTCTATGCGGAATACCTGATCGCACAAAAACAATATCTGAATGAACTGTCCTATTTATCGCTCTACACCACTTATCCCCAATTACTGCCGGGTATTAATGCAGGTCTGAAGATGCAGTGGCTAAACGATCTGGCCTATAAAGCGGAGGTATTAGGGGGACGTTATGGCTGTGCAGGCTCCAAGAGTGTAAAGGGTGGACGTTTAACAGCCTTTAAAGATCCCCGCTGCAATATCAACAGTGAATTTGGGCAGTCACTGGGCCTGTCGAACCTTGGCTTTAAGATAAAGATCGATTGCAGTGGAATGAGCACTGAATTTAACGCCCTGCTATTTGGGATAACCTTAAACCAGGACCTGGACCATACAGGTTTCGGTGACTCGTTTAAAAGCTGTACTGTGAGTATTGTACCTAAACCAGGCGTTACAGTAAAGATGGGGCCGGTGGAAGCAAGTGCCAAAGTTGGTGCCGGTCTGGATATAGCAATAGATAGAACGGGCATTACAGACGTAACAGTTGTAGGAAGCGTGGAAGCGGAAGCGAATATTCTTGATCTCAGGGAAACATCGAATCCTAAAACCGCCGAAGGAAGCCCTGTTGGTGCCTCGGCTGGTGTGGAAGGCAGGATCAGTCTCAGCAGCGGTGCAGGCTCAATAAATGGTACCGGCATTTTTAATAAGAAATAAAATTATTTACGAAATGAAGAACTGCGTAATCATTTTTGCCTGGCTGTTGTGTGGCAATAATATCTATGCACAACAAAAAACGCCTGCAAAAACGCCACCTGTACCCTGCAATGGAAGTGCAGATGGATTGCCCGGTCAGTACTACGATCATACTCAACCAAAATATCCTACAAACCTTAGTGGCTATGCTACACAGGATAAAGCTGCGATGACAAAGCAAATGATCGTGCTGGAAAAAACGGAAGAGGCCAGCCGTAACAATTTTCAATTGTCAGGCTGTGTAGCCAGGGTTAGTTTCAGCACGCTTGCTAAAAATTCGTTTGGTGGCTATTTCCATGCAGGCTACCAATACCAGCTAGCATTGTACCAGAATGTATGTCATGTTACTGAGCATATTGTAAAAACCGTGGATGAATATCGCTCTGTATTACGCATTAGCGTCAACCCGGATGTGGCAATGCCGTCGGTGTTACCTGGCGCCGCAGGTGAGTTTTATCTCACTGATAAAAACAAATCTGTGCGGTATGAAATCCCGATTAATGCAAAGTTGGGCCCCAACTATGAAAAAGACCGGGCAACTAATCCAAGCCGTATTTCCCAGTACATATCAGAGTCGACAGTTCTGGCCAACAGATCGAGTGATTACAAAAACAAGCATCGTGATTTTCTGAAGATCATTAATGGAGAAGGTTATGTGGAGAACTGGATGACTGGTTCGGAATATGACAAACCCAGGCCAGGAGGATACAAGTGGATTGACCGGCGTTACCTGATCACAAAGCCTGGTGTGCCTTTATTAATACCTGTTACCCGCAAGCAATACCTGGAAGACCTGCTGGAGTATTTTGAAATAGAGAAGGTGAATTTTTATATCAGCCTTGAAGCGCAGTTGAAAAGTGTTTCGGGCAATACTTCTGATAATGCAAAAAAGAGAATGGTCGTGCTGGAAGCCGACAAAGCGGCTTATCCTCAATTCTATGAAGAAAGAAAGGCAAAAGTAACACAACTGCTGGCTACACAAAAAGCCGACTGGTTGCAAAAGAACGCAGTGGTGGATTATAACTCCTACTCGTACGACGCTTATCAGCGTTTGGCAGACATTGGTAAATTTTATGATGCTGAAGGTGAAAGAACTGCCGCGCTGTATATCTATAATCCTGAATATTTTAAGATCAATGACAAGCAGCCAATCAAACCGATCCTTTTTGAAATACAGTTACGTTATGAATCAGGCGAGGATCGTGGCTTTTCAGAAAGGTATCTTGCCAATTTTGTAAAGAACTATGATTTTGATGCCTTGCGTAAAATGCTTCAGTAGAAGGTTGTATAAATGTATCTAAAGGATTGAACTGATCCCGCAAAAATCATTCTTTTTAATGATTGACCAACCCGCTATCCTCTCATAGTTTCACATTTAGTATTTCATAAAGCAAGCATCATGGCAAATTATTACAGGCTTATCATGGTATTTGTTATTACGCTTCAGAGTATTTTTTCGTTTGCACAAAAACAAACCTATGATCTAGTTTCTTACACGCCGCCTGCAGGTTGGAACAAAGAAATGCAGCAAAATGGTTTACAGCTTTACGTCCGTGATGCCGGTACAGGTGCCTATGCTATTGCGATAATCCTGAAAGCTATGCCCTCCACTGCACCTGTAGGTGAGAACTTTAATAACAACTGGGAGAAGCTGATAAAAGGATCTGTAAATGTTGCAGGAGTACCTGCCATGGAGCAACCTTCAAAGGATAAAGGCTGGGATATTGTTTCCGGTAGTGCAGGTTATACTGACGGCGCAGATAAAGGCCTGGTTACACTAATCTCTGCTACAGGTGATGGGCAAACCGTCAGCGTAATATTGATGACCAACACACAGCAATATCAAAACGATCTGCTGACATTTGTCAGATCGTTGAAGTTATCTGCAGTTACCAAAAATGTAACTAACAGAACACCGCCCCAAAAAGCGGAAAACCCGACTGCAGGTAATACGGGTATTTCAGGAGCCTGGAGCCAATCTTCTTCCGGAAGTTCATACGGACAATCCTTGTCAAATGGGTATACTACGATGCAGTACACGTTCAACAGTAATGGCACCTACCAGTATGTTGCAAAGACATTTTCACAAAACGTGAGTTATCTCATTCTTTCAAAGGAAAACGGGAAGTACACTATTGCAGGGAATAAACTTACCATTATACCCGTTGATGGCATTACACAAAGCTGGACGAAAAAAGCAGGTACAACGGGTACCGGCGACGATTGGGGAAAGTTGCAGAGATCAGAAAAGCGGTCTCTCGAAAAAAGTGTCTACACCTTCACGCTTTATTATTTTGAAGGAATAAAAGAAACCAATCTCGTATTGCAAACCGATAAAGAGACACTGCGCGATGGAAGGCATAGTACAAATACTTTATTCGCCAACGCATGGTATTACAAACCAATATCGGGCAGTAACCCCAGGATTGAATTACCCTGATCAAAAAACAACAAATACAAAGGAACATGACAGAACAACAACAAACACCGGCAACTGCTGACAATGGCAAAACAGTAGCCATGCTCAGTTATCTTACCATTATCGGGTGGATAGTGGCGTTAATGCAGCACAATAATAATAAGACCACACTGGGCGCATTCCATCTGCGACAGAGCATTGCGTTATTTATTACAGCTATCGCGTTTTGGGTAGTGCAAATACTGTTCGTGTTTATACCCTATATCGGCTGGCTTATCAGCATTGCGTTCATGTTTGTTTATATCGGGCTTTTTGTATTGTGGATCGTAGGATTTATAGCGGCATTGAACGGACAGGAAAAGGCAGTGCCTGTAATAGGCGACAAAGCGCAGGAATGGTTTCATGGCGTGGGGTAGATAGAATTACTCCCATCCTGCACCATAACAGGTAGCATTTTAATCAGCAGGATGAATATAAGCATAAAGGCTCTGATTATTCAGCGCCTTTTGTTTTTATGGGACGGGGTATTTCTTTTAGATATTTATATACTCACGTGTAATGGTGAAAGTTATCATTCAAAAATCCATCTATTTAAAAAATATACCGGCACATTCGAAAGTGATCATGAAAGAGTTTTACCAGGTAATTTAATCGTTTACTCTTTTTTAAATCATTTGATAGTATTAATAAACATAGTACTTGCCCGCAAATATTTTGACTTAGTATGCCGACAACCTGCTTAATTTAATTACCAGTTACTGCATCTGCTATCTCTTTTTTTAGTACATTCCATTATATTGATCCAACACATAAAAATCAACATATGAATTATGTCGGTTTGATACTGAGTATCCTGTTTATATGTGTTACTGCTTACCTGCTTGTAAAGAAATTTAATCCCCAGGCTGTATTGCTTTTTATGGGCCTTATCATGATGGTTGTAGCCTGGTTGCTTCATTATGATATCCCAAAATTATCGGAACCTTCGGGTACATTTTTCTTTGATCTGTTCAAGCGTATACAGGAGTCGCTAGCAGATAAAGCTGCGAACGTAGGGCTAATGATCATGGCAATCGGTGGCTTTGTTGCTTATATGAAGGCAATTGGTGCCAGTGACGCACTAGTACATGTTGCCATGAAGCCTTTGAGCATTTTTAAGAAATCCCCCTACGTTGCGGCCTCTATGGTAATACCCATTGGCCAGTTGCTTTTTATTTGTACACCATCTGCAGCAGGGTTGGGGTTACTGCTTGTTGCATCGGTATTCCCTGTACTTGTTTCTTTGGGCGTAAGCCGGGTGTCGGCAGCGGCTGTAATTTCTGCCTGTACTATTTTTGATATGGGGCCTGCATCGGCCAATACAGCCCGTGCATCGCAGTTGCTGCAAACGCACAATGTGGAATATTTTATTAAGAGCCAGTTGCCGCTTGCCATACCAATGACGGCCCTGTTGCTGGTAGTTTATTTTTTTGTAAACAGGTATTATGATCGGAAAAACCCTGAAGTGCATGCCGAGGAAAAGCCCGTAACAGAAACACATGTGTCTGAGGTCCCTGTTATATATGCAATGCTGCCAGTGTTGCCTTTGATATTGCTGATTCTATTTTCTCCTATCCTTCATATTTTTCCCGGTTCAATTCAGCTTGATACCACAACTGCCATGCTGATATCGCTGGTTGTTGCCATGCTGATGGAGTTGATAAGACTGCGTAACCTGAAAAAAGTTTTTGACTCCCTTAAAGTTTTCTGGAAAGGTATGGGAGATGTATTTGCATCTGTAGTGACATTGATTGTTTGTGCTGAAATATTCTCCAACGGGCTGATAGCTCTTGGTTTTATTGACAGTCTTACGACTGCATCGGTAGGTATGGGTTTTGGTGCAACCGGCATTGGTATTTTAATGACGGTGATTATCTTTTTTGCTTCGATGCTGATGGGTAGTGGCAACGCTTCTTTCTTTTCATTTGCCCCGCTTGTGCCGGATATCGCAGCGAAATTAAACGAACCTGCAACCGAACTTATTTTGCCTATGCAATTTGCATCGAGTATGGGGAGAGCGGTGTCGCCGATTGCAGGAGTGATTGTTGGTATCGCAAAAATTGCGGGAGTGTCGCCCTTTGATCTTGCAAAAAGAAATCTCATCCCGTTGATAACAGCTTTGGTGTTTATGCTGATATACCATTTTTTCATTTAAAAGGAATGGAATGTTTAAACTTTTGAAACGTGCTTCCGTATATGCCCCGGAATTGCTTGGTGTAAAAGATGTTTTAGTGTGCGGGGAAAAGATCGCGCTGGTGGATGATGATATTTCAATTAACCTTCCCGGCATTGAAGTAATTGATGCGGGTGGAAAGATACTGACACCGGGGCTGATAGATCAGCATGTTCATATTACCGGAGCTGGCGGCAAACATGGGTTTCATTCGTTAACACCCGAGATCATGCTGAGTGAATTTATCAGTTGCGGCACTACTACGGTAATGGGGTTATTGGGTACAGATGGCGCCACAAAGAGTCTGAAAGCATTATATGCAAAAACAAGATCGTTGGATAACGAAGGCATTACTGCATATATGCTTACGAGCTATTTTGGTATTCCGCCAATCACTATTACAGGGACCGTGCTGGAAGACATGATACTGATTGACAAAGTGCTTGGGTGTAAGGTAGCGATCAGTGACGAGCGTTCATCATTCCCTACTGCAAAAGAATTGCTTGCTATATTAAAGGATGTACATGTTGGCGGGCTTACTTCCGGTAAGGGGGGCATTATGCACGTACACCTGGGGGCGTTGCCCACCAATATGGGGTTACTGCTTGACCTGGTTGAACAATATCATTTCCCAATCAGGAATATATCACCTACACATGTAGGCAGAACAGTTCCATTGTTTGAGGAAGCAATCCGCTTTGCAAAACTCGGCGGCATGATCGATATAACAACCGGCGGTACCAAGTTCGATGAGCCCTATAAACAGGTATTGTATGCATTGGAAAAGGGCGTACCCATGGACAATATGACCTTTAGCAGCGACGGCAATGCTGGTATAGGATTGAAGGACAAAGACGGTAATCCTGCAGGGTTTAAAAAAGCACCGATAGATCTAAATTATAAACAGGTACAAAAGCTTATCAGGGAAGGCAAGGTGCCTGTTGAAAAAGCGATTAGACTTATTACATCGGGGCCGGCCAAAAATCTATCGCTCAGGCATAAAGGGCATATCCGTGCTGGTAGTGATGCAGATATATGCCTGTTCGATAAAGACTTTAATCTGACAGACGTTATGGCCCGTGGAAGAGTGATGATGCAGGATGGGAAAATATTGGTATATGGTAGTTTTGAGAAACCGGCAGAGGCGAGTTGATAGAACCTGATCTTTACCTGTGGTTTGTATACATGAAATCAGTTTTTTAATGGGATAAGCAAAACCTTTCTATTTATAGTATTGTTTATCACCATAATGTATAAGCCGGATCGATCAGTAAGAGCGAAGACTAAACATCGTAGGTAGGTGGGTACTTTACTATCTAGTTCAAAATTATTCTTGTTTCTTAACCAGGGGATGCCGAATACTAAATGCAAATGAAAAAACTCTTCATACTGTTATTGTGCTGGTGCTTTTTCTATGTTGCAAAGGCCCAGGAAGATGATACACCCGAAACAAATTCGGAGAATGAAGAACAGGTTCCCCGCAATCTGGATCACAAGCAGTTTCTCCGGTTAAAAAGGAATTATATGTTGGGCGATGGGCTCACATTGCAATCTACAAATGTGCGGCTGAATTTTACCCAGAGCTTCCAGGTGCAGTATGGTATGAATACGCTGGATGGCTTTAAGAATACCAGTACGCAGTTTAATATCCGCCGTGCGAGATTTAATTTCAGGGGTTTCCTGTTAAATGATAAATTATATTTCAGGTTACGATTAAACCTGGCTGGCAATTTTCAATCAGCTACAACGGGTACACGATCATTCAACAATACTTTGCAGGATGCCTTGATTGAATACAGACCTGTTCCTAATCATCGCTTTAACTTTGGTGTACGTGCTGATTATGCAGATACACGTGAGGCAAGGATAGAGGGAGAATCTCTTGGCTTTATTGACCGGAGTGCTGTATCCACGGCCTTTGATCCCATCTTTGATTACGGTATTCGCTATTACGGAACTATCCGGTTGGGCGGAAGCAATATTTTAAAACCTTATGTATCGGTTACAACAGGTGATGGTACTGCTGCTTTACAAAAAAACTATGGCGGCTTTAAATATGGCATCAGGTTAGATTATTTACCATTCGGCACCTTCTCCAGGGGCGGCGAGTATTATATGGATGATATTGCCGGTGAACGTATCCCTAAATTAATTATGGGCGTTACGTTCAGTTATACTGACGGTATTTCTTCTGCCAAAGGTACAAATGGTGGCAGGTTTATTTACGGTGATTCTGCACAGAATGAATTACTTCCCAACTATCTGAAAGCGGGCTTTGACTTTATGTTTAAATATCGTGGCTGGTATGCGTTTGGTGAATATGTGTACGCTCATGCTTATCTGCCTTCAGGCATAGCCGGTGAGTTTAACCTTAGCGGACGATTTACTCCTTACACAGGACAATCTCCTGAGCAGATCAGCAACACTGTGAAAAGTCGCATCAATCTCGGGAACGGCCTGAACATCCAGGGAGGATATTGCTTCGGCAAATGGGCATGTGCAGGCAGGTATTCTTATTTACACGCGGATGCAAACGCTGCAAATTTCGCTGACCAAAACAGGTATTACTCGGTAGTAGCTACGCGTTTTTTCAGAGATCATAACCTGAAATTAAATATTGAAGGTGGTTTCCAGGAATATAAAGACAATCTTAAAACTGCGGATGTTAAAGGGAATATATACGGGCAGGTAATGTTTACCATTCAATTATAGGATATGAAAAGACTGATATTGTTAATTGTTATTGTTTGCTCCTGTGCGGCAGGTTTGCGTGCGCAAACAGTTGACATATACCAGAAGTATTTTCCTGAACCTTCTAATAATGTACCGTTGCCTATTGTATCAGGAAATTCGCGCAACAATTACTATACCAGCTACAAAAACGTAATGACATTTATCAGGCAACTGGCTTCAAAGTACCCTGATCTTATGTCTGTTGGTTCAATCGGCAGGACCCAGCGGAACAGGGTAGAGCCAATGGCGCAAATTACCAGGAAGAGCAGCACAGCGGATAAAGATAAAATGCGTGTAACATTTATTGGATGTATTCATGGTAATGAACCTTTGGCAACAGAAGGTATGCTGTACTTTATGTACCTGTTGCTACAGGATGAAAAATATCTTCCGGTACTGGATAAAGTTATCGTCGAAGTTATTCCGATGGTAAATGCTGATGGCCGTCATGCAGAAACCAGGGTAGCCCATAATGGCGTAGACCTTAACCGTGACCTGACTGTATTGGATGCGGAAGAAAGCAGTAATATTAAGAATGCCATTAACAAATTCAACCCGCATGTGGTAGTGGATTTTCACGAATACTCTCCCACCAGGCAGGATTACAGGGAGTTAAATGACTGCCTTACGTCTGCTTATGATGCATTGTTCCTGTATACCGGCAACCTGAATGTTGATTCGTCCATTCGCTCTATGATATCCGATATGTTTGTTTATCCCACAAAAGCTGCATTGACAGAGCATGGTCGTCGTGTTACTGATTACTCTACTACTTTCCGTGTTGATAACGAGGTATGGTTAAATATAGGTGGTATAGCAAGCCGGTCAAGTGCCACCAATTATGCGTTGCAAAATCGTGTATCAATACTTATGGAGATACGCGGTTTATCAGAAAAAGGAAAAGCAGCAAAACGCAGGATTGAAACAGCAGCCTTTACAGCACTGTCCTATTTGCAGGTAACGTATAAAAATGCTGATGAAATAAAGGCGACGCTTGCAAAAGCAGATGAGCGGGCCATGTCTGCCAGCAACCAGTCTGTGGTTACATCAACGCCTGAAAAAATGCAAAAGGAATATGTATTTGTGAACGAATGTACGGTCTCTGATACAACGATCAGGTTTAACTCAAATTACAATATTAATCAGATACCGGTGCTCGTACGACCCAAGCCAGGTGCTTTTGTAATATTTCCCGCAACTGAAAAAATAAGGAAGGTGTTAGCAGTTTCCGGTGTAATGATCAAAGAAGTGACCCGGCCGCAGGAAGTAAAGGCCCAGCAATATTTGCAAGCGAAAACAGGCCGTATAGCGCTTGCAGACAAAAGTGTAATGATACCGGCAGGTGCATTGGTGATAGATACGCATCAGCGGATGAGCAACGTGATTGCCGACCTGCTGGAGCCGGAAGGGGCAAACTCTATGTATACCAACCGGATCATTAAACGAAGCAAGGATGGGAAACAAATTCCATTATATCGGATATCCAGGGAGCAATTATTGCAATTACCTACTAATTAATGCCAGCTATGAAGCGAAAATATAAGCTATTAATATTTTGCATAATGATGGTTGTCTGCAGTGCTTCCCATGCACAGGTATCTGAGTCGGGGAGGATTGATTCTACTTTTCATTATGTGCCCGGGGACGGAACTTTTATAAGGCTCAGTAAAAAGAATCAATTCGTTTTTAATATCAACGCTGTTATACAGCCGGGTGTGCAGATGATGAGTGTTGACACAGGTAGTAAAGCAATACGCTCTAACCGGATGTCTCTTAACCTTGTCCGGCTTTCCTTTAATGTGTCTGCATTTGACAGCCTGCTTACCATGGGAATTGTATCGGATTTTACGGGTAGTAAAGGCATATTGGAGGGTTGGCTGGGCCTTACCTCAAGAAACAGGAGGTACCGGTTGGTGCTGGGTGAAAGACAAACCAACACCAACAACCGGCTTGCACAGGCTGATGAAAAATATGCTTCTGTAATGGCACAGACAATAGCAGGCAAATCCAGTGACGGAAGCATTTACGGTGGACTGATGCAAAACTTTGTTGGGACAACAAGAGAAGGTGGTTTGTTCTTTGAAACTAATTTTACCATTGGTCATAAAATGCGTTTGTATCCTTCTGTATCGGTTACAACCGGCGAAGGACAGGGATTTTGGGATGCACAGAGTAACGCCGGTTTTAAGTATGGTGGAAGAATTGACTTTATGCCGATGGGCGATTTCATTAAGAACAATGCATTTATTGCACAGGATATTTACAGGGAACCTACACCAAAAATAGGTATTGGAATTGCAGGCAGTTACAATGTAAAAGCCAGCGATGCCATTGGCGCCGGCAGTGGCACAGTAACTGGTATTTACGATGAGAGTGGTAATGCGGCTTATGCCGACTATCGTAAACTGGTAGCGGATATGATCTTTAAATACAAAGGTTTTGCGTTTGTGGCTGAGTACACGGATGCTTCCATTCATGGCAAGAACCTTTTTACAGATGTGTCTGCGTCAGCAAAGATGACACCTGAAATTGCATCGTCAAAATACAGCCTGGGGAGCGGCGTAAACCTTCAGTCGTCGTATGTGCTTGCCAACGGGTGGGCTTTTGAAGGACGCTATTCTTTCATATCTCCTGAATTTGATACAACTGCTTCTATTATTCAAAAGCAGCAGTGGTATACTATAAGTATCAACAAGTATATCATGAACAATGCTTTTCGGTTTGGCATTAATACAACCTGTATAAAACAGAATGGTGCAAGCGGAGACAGAACAACCTGGATCAGCAACCTGGCTGCGCAACTTTCATTTTAAAGTGACAATTATGAAACTTATATATACAATTCTGATCGCTTTATCCGTGGCAGGATGCAGTTCAAAAATAGATTTCACTATTCCTGATGTACCTCCACCAGATAACCAGACTTCAGACCTGATCATTTCTGAAATATCAACAGCCATCAACACCGACCCCAATGCAGGTGGTGTACGCAACCACTATGTAGAACTATATAATGGTACAACCAGTACGTTGAATCTCTCTCTTTACGCAATAGGTTACAAGGCTGTTACTGATGCAACCACTCTGACTGACTGGAGCTTTCCGGACAATACGACTTATTTTAAACTGACCGGTTCTTTAGAAAGCGGAAAATGCTACGTAATAGTATCCCCGCAGGCCGCTGCCAGTTTAAAAAGAGATACGGTGTGGGGAACTACCAGCAGTGCCAATGCAGATGCCAGCAAACCTTTGCAACTGAGCGGTAACAGTGGTATTGCATTGTTAAAACAGGATGCCGCAGGAACATATATGCTTGGTAGCACCGCGTACAAGATTATTGATGCTTTTGGAAGCCCTAATGTAGCAAGGGTTGTATCTGGTGGCAGTAATAGCGCCCGTAATAATTTTATGTGGACCATTGCCGGTGAAACATCGGACACCCGTAACAGGACAATCTGGAGAAAAGGTACCGTAAAAGATCCAAGTGCTAATTGGGGAACCACTAAGGGTACATCAGCAACGGATTCTGAATGGCGGCTGTCCGGAGACAGGGCCTGGGATTATTCCAACCTGGGATTACCTTCTACGCAATAATGACCTGAGAATGCTTTTTCAGTACTCTTTATATTTCGCTGTTTAAAAGATAATGAACATCAGCACTGCTATAATTAAAGGCCCTATACCCCCGAGAAGAAGGCCAGCTGCCCTGAAGTCTGATGCTTTCAGAATACCTGAACTGTACACAATTGCATTGGGGGGAGTAGAAATCGGAAGTATGGTAGCAGTTGAAACAGAAAGAGCGATCAATGAGCAAACAGCTTCTGTATGCGTAGGCAGTAAGGTGGCTCCTATGGGAATCAAAATGCTTGCTGCAGCTGTGGTACTCATAAAATTTGAAACGATACTGCTGACATACGCAAGTACGATAAAAATAACAAGAATAGAGGATGAGTCAAATTTGATGGCATTTACAAAATAATCTGCCAGCCCGGTATTGGTTACTGCCATACCCAGGGTAAGGCTGCCTGCTACCAGGATCAACGTATCCCAGGGTAGTTTGGGAATATCTTCAGCAGTTATAATACCCGTTACTGTAAAGCAAATGATTGGAACAAAAGATACCACTGCCAGTGGGATGTTGATGTAGCTCGAAATGACCCAGAGTATTATCGTTAGTAAAGTAGTTATAATTGCTACAGTTCGCTTTAATATGATTTCTCTATCCAGCGATGCGGTATTCTCTTCTCCCAACAGTTCATCAATGTTAACACGCCTAAGATTTGAACGATAGGTGTATTTTAAGAAGATCCATAAGAAATAAACCAGTCCCACACACAAGGGTAACCCAAAGTATAGCCACTCTGTAAATCCCATTTTTAGCCCTTTGGATGCTATAACGCCTGCTGCAATAAGGTTAGCTGGTGTGGAAATGATGGTGCCCATACCACCTACGGCTGCAGTAACAGCAACGCCCAAAGAAAGACTTTTTGACAAAGGATCATTTTTGCCCAGTTTTTCCGTAAGCGGTGTTATAGTGATTATCATCAGGGCGGCAGTTGCCGTATTTGATATAAACAAAGAAAGGATAAGTGTAACGAGCATAACACTGAATAATACCTGGTTTGGTTTTTCCCCAAACCGTTTTAGTGTATACCTGGCAAACAATTTATCCAACCCTGTATTGACAGCTCCCTGTGCCAGAAAAAAGCCACCCATCAGGAGCCACATTGTAGGGCTTGACCAGGTATTAACATATTGCTCCCAGTGACCCTCTGATTTATTATCCGCAATAAAAACAACAGCAAAGCCCATGATCAGCAAGCTCACGGCGAAGGGTGGTATTGCTTCGGTTACCCATAGCCCGGTGGCCAGGATCAAAAGGAATAAAGCATTTCTTGTTTCAGCTGGTAAATCGGTAAGGTTCAATAGTATGATAGCAAGTGCCGCAATCAAACAGGTTTTGAAAAGTTTATAGACATTGCGTAGTAAAGGAGACTCTTTTTTCTTCTCCTGAAATACTGCCCACTTGTTTCTTATTTTCCTGGTAATATTTAGTTGCGACATTGCATCATTTTTACTTAAGATATTCAAATCGTATTTTGATCCTGCATCTGCAGATAAGTGAATGGCTTAAACAGAAGAAATGCAAAACATACTGTTTAGTTCAAATATCATTTTATAAAAAAGCTAAGAGAAAATAATGAACAGTGCCGGAGAAACTGTTTAATCAGCACCTGTTATGCCTATAGATTCGCATAACAAATCAGTTCTTACACAACCAGAAACTTGTTGTTTCTGCTACTCTTAAAGATACATTAAAAAGAGTCTATTTAGCTATCATTTTGTATTCCTGACAGAACTTTAAAATTCAAAATTATTGGAAATAAAAGTTCGACCTACGCTTAAAACGGATGTGTTATTCCTGGCAGCTTCAAATGAAGTATTCCCTGTGTTGTGTTGAAAAAGCTTAGTGTAGGATTGTGTGAAAATGCTTTGTATAAGCTATTGCTATGCCTGCTTTGTATGATGTAAACGTAAAAAATATGAATGTAAGAGCTTAATGTTTTCAGAACCTTTTCTGTAAAACGTGATGGTGCCTTAATCCGTCCGGTACGGTTGTGGTGATGACTGGCCGCTGTATTCTCTCCAATTGAGCTTGCCACAGATAAAAAGGCTCCGGATCTCTTCATTGCATAGGAAAGTATTGTAAACGACCCTATGCTAAAGCAGGTGCAGGGTGCAATGTGTTGTTTTGCTGTACGTTATGGAGTCGTTGAACGATTGCCGGATATAACCAGTATGCCAGAGGTCATTTAAGAATAGAGCAGTAATCCGATACGATGCTGAAACAAAAATCATTTTTTTTAACGATTGTCCCGGCTATTGTATCCGGCTACTTTTACCCTATACATTATTCAAATGAAAAAGATAATCCTTCTCGCAATGAATATTATTCTTGCCGCATCTGGTTTTGCCCAAACACATACCTTCGATATTGTTACTTATACGCCGCCAAAGGACTGGACAGAAAAACAAGGTGAGGGCAATATTTCTTATTCAAGAATTGACGGTGGAAGCTGGGCACAGATAGCCATTTACCAGCACCGCAGTAGCGAAGGCAATATACAGGCTGATTTTGATAAGGACTGGAGCGAGCTTGTAGCCGCAGGTAAAACAATTTCAGCCCCCGAAAAAACTGAACCCAAAACTGCAGAAGGTTTTACTGTAATGAGCGGCAGCGGCGTGTGGCAATACAATGGCACCAATGTAGCAAGTGTACTTACTGTGTATAGCAACCAGAAAATTTGTATAGCGCTGTTGTGCAATTCTACGGCAATGCCTTACCTGAAAGAGTATCAGAAACTCATTGGTTCGCTGGATATAAATGTTCCCAACGACGCTGAAACTCCCGGAGCCGGAAACAATACATCTGCCCCATCAAGTAGTACAACTACGGCTGGTGTAAACAATACTTCTATTGTTGGGTTATGGATAGATTATATTCTCGAAACAACCGGATATAGCATCAATGGTATGCCCCAATATACTGCCGGGTACATGAGAAAAGAATATTCCTTTAATGCCGATGGCACTTACATATTCCGTAATAAGCAATGGCTTACAAAGACAAAAGATATCCTGTTCATTTATGAATCCGGCACTTATGAAGTAGAGGGTAATAAGCTGATCATTTCCCCAAAAGCCGGTAAAAGCGGATTTTGGGGAAAGACAAGAAGCACTATAGAGTGGGGCAAACTGGTAAAGACTGCTGATTATAAGTTGGAAAAAACTACTTACACTTTTGAAATAAAGTATTTTTCAGGGTCAGATAGCTACAGGCTTGAACTTAATTCGGGTAAACCTACCCAAAGAGATGGTGGACAATTTAACAGCGCCAATGAGCCTTATAACTTTCTTTATAATCTTCGAAAACTGGAATCACTGATTGATTATCCACCCGGATGGGAAAACCAGTAATGGTTATATTGATATGGTAACTGGTGTTTTTCCACTGGTGCAATAAGCATAACATGAATGGAATGCCGGCCATAAGCAGGCCGGATCTTCTACGGGTCCGGAATATTTCTCAACATGGTGTATCTGCTATCAGTCTATTGGTTTTGTAGAGAAACAAACACTATAATATTGCCGCTACTATTAAATTTTGTTTCTTTGTTTACCGAATAGCACTCGTTTTGATAGCCGGCCCTCCAGATAATGAACGTCAACTGCTCACCCAACTCTCATCCGGAGATATGGAAGCTTTTGCCCTTTTGTACCGGTATTACCAGCCCCGGCTACAACAACGCCTGCTTCCCTTTTGCCCTGCCAGCGATATTGAAAACATTATCCAGGAAGTGTTTCTCAGGGTTTGGATCAAAAGAGGCATTTTGTTACAGGTAAGCTCTTTTGAAGGACTACTGGTAAAAATAGCACGCAACCTGGTAGTGGATATGAAACGCAAAACAACAGCTTCCGACAGAAGAGAAGGTATGGTAGCTGCCCGCACAACAACGGTGACCAATCACCAACCCCTGGAATACAAAGAATTTTATGCTGCAGCCCTGAAGGTCATAGATCGGCTTCCTGCCCGGCAAAAGCAGCTTTATACACTAAGAGTAATAGAAGATCATTCCCTGGATGAGATCGTTACCATTACCGGTCTTTCCAGGGCTGTAGTGGTGAAACAATTGTACCTCGCATCCAGAACGGTCAGATCGGAGGTAAAACAAATGCCTTTGTTCCCTTTGCTTTTACTGGCTGGGGGCAACTATCTGCTCCTGCGTTCCTCTTTTTGAAAAAAAAGTTCCAAAAACGTCCACATTTTCTTTTTGGCTACGGCTATAGTATATACAAGCTGCAGCTATGCAATACCACCAGTTGTTACAGAAAATGGCCACCAATACAATTTCCGAAACGGAAAAAGAGGAATTGTATGCCTGGCTCAGCGGGCTTTCTGCAGAAGAGTATGCTAGTGTGTTTGATGAATATCAGCAACTGGTTACGGCAGATGCATTACCGCCTTTTCAGCCGGAATGGCTGGAGCGTGCGCAGCAACGCATTTACCAGGAAGAAGCGGAAATTGAGCCTTACCAGCGTAGCGCGCGTTTGCGCACCCTTATTGTTCGTTTTGCAGCCGCTGCCCTGGTGGTGATAGCTGCTGTTTTTTGGTGGCTTTATCACACTGGTACCCTATCAAACTCAACCCCGCCGGCACAACCAACAGCGTTGATATTGCCTGGAAGCAATGGTGCTATCCTTACTTTATCCAATGGTCGTCGCATTGTACTGGACAGCCTGGGTAATGGCAATGTAGCTGCGGAACAAGGGGCCCGGATCACATTGCAGAACAATAGTCTTAATTATACTATAGCAGCCGACACTGCCAATGCTACTGCTTTTAATACTGTCACCACTCCCAAAGGCAGGCAGTTCCAGCTGGTACTGGCAGACGGATCGCGCGTATGGTTGAATGCCGCCAGCACCATTCGCTTCCCGGCAGTATTTACCGGGAATGAAAGAAGGATTCGGCTTTCTGGTGAAGCGTACCTGGAAGTGGCGCACATGAAAGACAAACCCTTTTTTGTTGAGACAGATGAAAGAGCAGAGATACAAGTAATGGGCACCAGCTTTAATGTGCAGGCATATACAGGTGACGAAACGCTGGCCATTACCCTGATACACGGTAAGGTGAAAGTGAAGGGGTCCGCGTTGTATGCCAACAAAACAGTAGAACTACAACCTGGTCAGCAGGCAATACAATTGCACGGTGCGCTGCAGGTACAATTGGCAGATACAGAGCAGGCACTGGCCTGGAAAAATGGTTTATTCAATTTTGAAAATGCCGGTGTGAAAGAAACAATGCAACAACTGGAACGCTGGTATAATGTAGAAGTGGTATATCCTAAAGGTATCCCGGATGTCCATTTTATGGGATATATGCGCAGGGATCTGTCGTTACAGGAAGTGCTGAAAGGATTGCAGGGGGCGGATCTGCATGTAACAATAGAAGAAGGGCGTAAACTGATAGTGCAGCCCTGATCAATTTATAAGGCTCTGTAATACCGGCAACAGAAACCGGAAGTGCTGGTACCACTTCCGGCAGATGTAAGGCTTTACTGAAAGATTGTCTTAGTCAACAAGTTTTCAAGAACCAAACAACTGCAATGTATGCAAAAAACTGCGAATTGCAGCTGTAAGGCCACTCCTGTGCCCAACAGGAGGCGCTTTCGGCTGCCCCCTCCAATGACGCTGATTATGAGATTAATGACCGTTTTTTTACTCACCCTGTGCCTGCACGTATCGGCCAATACCTTTTCACAGAACATTACCCTAACGGGTAAAAATCTTTCGTTGAAAAGCATATTCGACAGTATTAAAAAACAGTCGGGATACGTGGTTTTTGGCAATCGTGATCTGTTACAGTCTACACACTCCGTATCGGTATCAGTACAGAATATGCCACTGGAATCATTCCTGTTGCTGATACTGAAAGACCAACCCCTGCAATACAATATTTCAGGAAAGACCATACTGCTGTCGCGCAAAACAACTGCTGTACAAACAGTAGCAACACCAGGTAAAGAAGATGTATCACTAACCGGCGATGTGAAAGGAAGGATCACCGACAGTACCGGCGCCGGCTTACCGGGTTTATCCATAACAATAAAAGGCTCCGGTCTTACAACTGTTACCGGAGAAGATGGTTCTTTCACGCTGAAAAATCTGCCAGCCAATGCTGTTATTGTTGTAACGGGCGTGAATATACAAGCTATGGAAGTTGCTGTTAATGGCAGGCAATATCTTTCGTTAACAGCTGTGATCAAAGAAAATAAATTACAGGTAGTAGAGATTGTTAGTACCGGATACCAGGTATTGCCGCGTGAAAGAAGTACGGGTGCCTTTGGTAAACCAGACATGAACCTGGTACGTAATCGCTCTACAGGCATGAACATATTACAACGACTGGATGGCCTGGTACCGGGATTGGTCATCAATAACTCGCCTTCGGCTTCAGCCAATCCTGTACTGGTCAGGGGGCTTACCTCACTGAATGGCAACAGGAACCCGCTCTTTGTGGTAGATGGTGTGCCGCTGGAAGATCTTTCCACGATCAACCCACAGGATGTGGCAGACATTACCGTACTAAAAGATGCAGCAGCTGCTTCTATATGGGGTTCGCGCGCTTCTAATGGCGTAATAGTAATACAGACCAAACGTGGCAATACAGATGAAAAACTAAGTGTGGAATATGATGGGTTTTACAGCTTCCAGGGACGCGGCAACCTGGACTATATGCCGGTGCTGAACAGCAGGCAGTTTATCCAGGGCGCTAAAGACATATTCGATCCGGCTACCAATCCCTGGGCAACCGTATCATCTTTCACCGGTATTTACACTGGTTCCAAAGGTGTACCTCCACACGAGTTGATACTGTACAATAAATTCAGGGGACTTATCTCTGCGCAACAGGCTGAAGCCAGTCTCGACAGCCTGGCCTCTATCAACAACAGGCAACAGATCCGTGATATCTGGTACCGGCCGGCTTCGTTGATGAATCATTCCGTATCTGTGAGAGGCGGCAGTAAAACATATGCATTTTATGGATCAGCAGCTTATACCCGTACGGTAAGCAATCAGCCCGGCGAAGGCAATGATATGTTTAAGCTCAACGTACGCCAGGATATTAAACTGGGTAAGGCATCAGGCATTTTCCTGGTAACAGATCTTACTAACCAGCTACGTACAGCCAAAAGAAATCTTACTATCAACAACCGTTTTTATCCTTACCAGTTGTTTACAGATCAGTCCGGGAAAAGTATTGATATGCCCTATATGCAATACCTGTCAGACAGTACACGCCAGGTATATACTGGCAAAAGTGGTATAGATCTTAATTACAACCCGGTTGATGAATTTAATTACGGGTATACCAAATCAGATGCTTTGCTGGCAAGAATTACAGGCGGCATCAACCTGTCGCTGGCCAAAGGGCTGAAGTTTGAAGGTACCTATGGTTTATGGAAAGGAGCCTCCTCCCGCACGACCTATGACGATACCAAAGCCTACGGCGTAAGGGCTGAAGTAGTACAGTACACCGTGCCTGCTACAACAACAGGAGGATTGCCTACTTATTATCTGCCCGCAAAAGGAGGAAGATACAGTGTTGCAGATACCTCTACCCGCAACTGGACAGTAAGGAATCAGCTGACTTACAATAATTCCTGGAACAACCAGAAGCACCAGTTGTCTTTGCTTGCAGGACAGGAAGCACAGGAACTATTGATCACATCCCGTTTCTCGCAGGTATGGGGTTATAATGAATTACTGAAGACCTACCAGAATGTGAATTTTGCAAAACTGATCGATACCGGTGTGGTAAACGCTGTAATGCTGAACAATACCGGCAAAAGCCAGATGACCAATACCGTTCCGTTCAGAGATACAGAAAGAAGAACGCGTTTTACATCTTATTATGCCAATGCAGCCTATACATTCCTGCGCAAATACACCTTAAGCGGCAGCTGGCGTATTGATGAGTCCAATCTTTTTGGCAAAGACAAATCTGCACAAAACAGACCGATATGGAGTGCCGGTGGTAAATGGCTGCTCAGTGAAGAAAACTTTATGCACACCATCGGCTGGATCAACCGGCTGGCATTGCGTGCCACATATGGTATTACAGGTAACAGCCCCAATCCCGGCAGTGCAGCATCTTATGATATCCTGACACCCAATAGCCAGATAACGGGTACAGAAGGCACAGGGTTGGCTATATCCACTCCGGCCAACAGGGCCCTGACATGGGAGCGCACGCGCACCATCAACCTGGGTATAGACCTTTCCGTACTCGATAACAGGATCAATGCAAGTATTGATCTGTATCACAAAAAAACGGAAGACCTCATTGGCAGGGTCAACACCAATGTGTTCTCCGGCTATGCACAGATCACAGGCAATCTTGGTGATATGATCAACAAAGGCGTAGAGCTTTCCCTGAACACCCGCAACATAGTAAGTACAGACTGGGATTGGAGCACACTGCTTACACTTTCTTACAACAGGAACAAGATCACTAAGCTAAATCTTGCTACTCCTATTACTACTGCTGCCGGTAAAGTAGATGCCAATTACCTGGCAGGTTATGCAGCCTACGCATTATTTGCATACCGTTATGGTGGTCTTGATAAAGATGGCAACCCCCTGGTTCAATTGAATGATAAAAGCGTTACCAAAGCCAAAAACGCTGCCAGTATCAATGATATACCGTACATGGGTACAGCCCAGCCTGTATGGAATGGTGGCTTAAGCAACAGTATACGTTATAAAAACTTTACACTGGATGTCAATCTCGTTTACAGCTTTGGACATAAAATGCGTCGTGATGTTAACAGCCTTTATACAGGCAGGGGGCTGGTACATACTGCCGGCAGCTTTACCAGCGGCAACGTCAATGCAGAATTTGCCAACAGGTGGAAACAGGCAGGTGATGAAGCATTCACCAATATACCAGTATGGGTGCCTACAGCAGCTTTGGCAGCACAACGTGATGTAACTTATTACACTGCAGGTGATGTGAATGTGCTGAATGCTGCTTACATCAAAATGCGTGACGTTACTCTTGGCTGGCAGATCCCTGCCTCGCTGTTGCAAAGGGTAAAAACCAAAGGTATTAGTCTGCGCATGCAGCTAAACAATGTGATGTTATGGAAAGCTAATCACTATGGTATTGATCCTGAGTTTCACAATGGTATCGGCAATACTACAGAAGGTGGTGTAAGGTCCATTCCTTTTAACCAGCGCAGTTTTACCATCGGTGCTCATGTGTCCATTTAAAACAAAAAGTATGAAAACGTATTCAGCGTATCTCTATATAATTGTTGCAGGAATGATGACATTGACAACCTCCTGCAAAAAAAGCTTTCTTGAAGTGTTACCCAAAGGCTCCGTAATTGCCGGTACGGCAGATGATTACGGACGGCTGCTTACCAATGCCACCCTGCTCAATATCAGCGCCAACCCGCAGGTGATGCTGGGTGATGATGTTATAGCCATCAAGTCTTATTTTGATGCTGCTACAACCCGTGAACAACGTTTGTTCCGCTGGGACGACGAAGTGTATGAGCCCGAAGAAAATGCACCGGAACTGGACGGTCTTATGACCAATATTTATCTCTACAACAAAATTATCAACGAGGTAATGAGTGCAGACGGGCCCGATACTCAGAAAAAAAGTTTGCGTGCTGAAGCACTTACAGGTCGAGCATGGACATTGTTTCTGCTGATCAATTTTTACGGCAAGCCATTTACTTCGGCAACAGCTGCACAAGACCCGGGTTTCCCATTGGTAAATTCTGCTGATGTAACCCTGGTCAACTTTACCCGTGCATCAGTACAGGATGTCTACAACCAGATCGTCAGCGACCTTGAAACTGCCATTCCCGATCTGCCGGCAAAGCTGACAGTGCGGTTGCGCATGTCACGCCCGTTGGGTAAAGCTCTGCTGGGTAAAGTGTATGTATTTATGCAAGAGTTTGACAAAGCATTACCGTTATTCAATAGTGCTTTTGATGACCTGGCGCAATCTGCCATTACAGTAAAGTTGTACAATTACAACCAGACCTTTGCAACCGGTGGTTCTTTTCTGCCTATCGCCGCATTGGGTGGTCCTACACTGCCCACGCATGCAGCGAATGAAGAGAATATTTTCAGCAGACAGTTCTCAAATACCTATGCCTACTTTGTAAACACTTTTGTAATGTCGCCCAGCACGTCTGTGTTGTTCAAATCCAGTGATCTGCGGTTAAAATTCTATGCAACCAAAGCCTATCCTTCAGGCACCTTGCCCACCAATGCTTACCGCAGGGTTGGCCCGCTGCTTACACAGGTTGGTTTTGTATTGCCCGACCTGTACCTTTTGCGTGCTGAGTGTTTTGCCCGCAGCGGACAATTAACAAAAGCTACGGATGACCTGCTGACATTGCGTAAAAACAGGATGCCGGATGCTGATGCTGCTATTCCTGCAGATACCAGTGCTGACAAAGTAAAACTGGTATCATTCATTATGGAAGAAAGACTGCGTGAATTTGCAGTGCAGGGATATCGCTGGTTTGATATGAGACGTATTTCAGTTGATCCCTTATTGACAGGACTCCAGTTTTCCCATAAACTGATGACTGCTGATGGTGTATTGTCAGCGTCCTATTCATTAAAACCAGAGCGACTGGTTTTACGTTTTCCTCCCAAAGTAATGGCACAGAATCCCGGCATGGCGAATAACCCATAGTAACAACAATGAAACGTTTGCACAAACATCAAATATTTACAAATGAAAAAGAATAAAACAACTGTTATCATAACACTGCTGATATTGTTGGCTCAATACACACAGGCACAACAGACTCCCGAAGAAAAAATGCAGGCAGCACTGGCGCCTATACAGCAGGCATTAAAGCCATTGAACGAGCAGGCAAAAGCATATTACCTGCAAAAAGACACGGTGTCGATGAACAAACTGATGCCTGAAATGACGGTGTTGTATAAACAGGTGGACAGTATTGAAACCGGTTTTGTAAAACAATATCCTGATTCGGAAGCAAGTTTGAATATTGTAGTAAAACGCGGTCGCAGCACACAGGGGTTACTGGCTGAACCATTGTTCAATACCCTGAGCGAAAGGCTGCGTCAGTCTGAAAAAGGACAACAATTACAGGAGCGTTTTGATGCATTACGCAAAACACGCGTAGGGCAGATCTCGATGCCTTTTTCTCTTCCCGATGCAAAGGGCAATACGATCTCCATGGAGCAATACAAAGGCAAATATGTGCTAATCGACTTCTGGGCCAGCTGGTGCCAACCATGCAGAATTGAAAATCCTATACTGCTGGCTGCCTATAAAAAGTATAAAGACAAAAATTTTGAAATACTCTCCATTTCACTTGATCTGAAAAAAGAGGACTGGCTGCGTGCATTACAGGAAGATGCACTGCCCTGGGCACAGGTAAGTGATGGGAAAGGCCCCAAAGGAAGTGTGGTACTGCAATACGGGGTAACCAGTATTCCCCGGAACTTCCTGATAAACCCTTCCGGGGTTATTGTAGCGTCTGATCTGCGGGGCGATGCATTGGAAGCTAAGCTCTCTGCGTTATTACGTAACTAATACCCGGCAATACTTTATCTGACAATATCCTCAACAGGTTCGCTGATCAGCGAACCTGTTTTTCATTATAGAAGGGGATATTCCTTATCCTGAACTATAGGATCAAAGTGCATGGATTGAACTCATTACTTCAGCAGGAAGCATCAGTACAAGAAGATAGCTTTCGTACTAAGTTACTGCTTGGTGTCATTAATGATCTTAGAGCCATCTCCCGCTGCCATAACAGGTATTTGTGAGCCGATGGTCCAGGTAAGGGATACTCCGACCATCCTGGTACTATTTCTGCTTTTACTGACTAAGCCTACATATTCTTCAAGCATTTGCCTGCCCGAATTATTAAAAATGTTAGTCGCATTCAGGTCTAAACGAAAACTGTTGTTGAGTTTTAGCGAATAAAACAACGATAAATCAGGGTACTTTGTTATTCTTTGTAAATACGAAAGGGATGGTGTCCGGTAGTTGAAAGATGAAGTTAATACACCTTTACCCATTATGGCAGATACGTTTATACTGCCATCTATTGAATATTGATTTTTATAGAGACTGCCGTTCAGATCTTTATTGGTAAACCCTGTATGACGAAGATTTATTAGTGATGATATTGTGACGTTTTTAATTTTTGAAAAGCGAAAATTATTAGAAAGAATAAACTGATGATAATTTTCATTATAATATCCGGTTAAATAACCTGCAGACGCTGAAGTGTCGCGGGTTCTTCCTGTAAGAATGGCATCTTTGTAATAATTGCTGCTTAGCGATGTTTGTATAAAAATGCCTGCTGAATTGTTACTGTACGTGTGTAGTAATTCTATTTTATAGTTTTTTTCATTCTTTAAATCCCCATTGCCAACTTTTTTTGACCAGTTGTTAATAGAAAAAGTATCAGCTAGTAAGGTATTCACTTCCGGCCGGTATTTGGGATTTGAAAAAGAAGCTCCGACAGAATTGCTACTATTAATTTTTCTTGAAACAACTAAGCGTGGATAAAAATATGGGTTATTATAACTTTTTGATTCAGTCGTTCTGTATAAGTAACTAAAAAGAAGACTTAGATCGAGCTTCCAGTCATTCTTTGCATAGCTTGTGGCATAGCTGCCATAGAAATTGTTATCGCTAAAGGTTTGTGTACCTGAATAATCTCCACCTGAAGAATAGATATTATCAATTTGTGTGGTATTCCGGCTAAATACATGCCCGATAGAAACAGAATTAGACAAGCTGCCTTTGTTTAATGTCAGGTTCTTAAACTTCATAACTGCACTCGACGTCAACGTATGCTCTTTACCCTTATTAATAGAAGAGAAATTATCAAGAGTAATATTTTCAATATCTGAAAAGTCGGATTTAGTATTTCTGTTGACATAAACCATTTGCAGCGTTACATTATTCCCTGTTTTATACTTTTTGTTCCATGCCATAAAGGCCGTTATGGGCAAAGTTCTTTGCTTGTAAATATTGTTGCCATCTTTGCTATCAACAGCCTGTGATCTGCTATATTGGATATTTTGTTTTACGAAGGACAGATCACCGAAAAAACCGAAAGTCAGCATGTTTTGGGGAGCAAACACCCGTGTAGCCAGGTAGTTAAACTTGGCCGCGGTTAATCGTGATTCGGTTTTATCACTTTGGGTGTATTTTGATTGGTTATCTGAGAGAGATAGTTTAGCGTTGTTCTTATATGAATAGTAGTTGATGGAAAAGTTGGAGATCCACTTTTTGGTGCGGGTGGTGTGTTTTATCATTGCTGAGGGGCCTTGCATCCCGACTGTATATCCTCCGGTTAATTCTGTAAAACTCAAGTAGGCTATATTGGTAGTAGACGTGAGGTATAACACAGATTCATTTTCACCGCCATCGATGAGTGAAGGAAATGTTACCAACTCAGCTTTAGCTATCAACACAGAAGGAAGAGCAGCCAATTCTACCGACGTCAACTTTCGTCCATCCATGTAAACACTCACACTTTTATCTCCTATGGCTTTAAAATTCCCCGGTGCTGTTTGTATAATACCCGGCAGGCGGCCTATGGTTTCGTTCAGTACTTCGGTTGGCCGTTGTGTATATTTTGAGAATTTCAGTGATATGCGATCCGGGGCCAGCGATACATCATTTTTTCCGTTCACCGCTACTTCTGTTAGGGTTCGTGCAGCAGGTGTCAGGTAAAAGCGAAGAACGGCGCCAGTAGTTAAAAGAAGGGTTGTGTCAACAGGCTGGTATCCAACAACGGTTATTTGTAACTGAACGGTATCACCCGGGGGGAATGCATTGGAAATTGTAACATTTCCTTTGACGTCTGCTACATAGGTAGCGCTCTTTTTTTGTTTTAAGGATGTTATTAAAATAGTAGCGAAGGGGATTTCTTTTTTATCCGGGCTATCACGAATGTTTACCTGTATTTGACCCTCGACCTTAGATAAAATAAAGAATGATAGTAGTAAAAATGCTTCTCTCATTTGCAGGATATAGTTTACAAAAGTGGTTATTGCATCAAATAAGAAAGGATCAGGACTAAAGACAATACTGGATTAAATGTTCTGGCCAGGATAATAAACTAATAATACCGCCACAGGGACATGGAATACCCGGCCTGCTTTTCTCAATATTTATATTGGACGTTAATTTATCAGAGAACTCCCACGGATTGAAAAAAAAATCTAAAATAATCCGTGGAAGAGTGAATCAACTTTTCATGTAGTGATGCCGCAAGTGCAATCACTTATATCTCAAAGCTGAAAGAATATCAAGTTTTACAAATAAGTACTGTCGTATCAGAAAGGGGAGGGGGCTTTTACGGTTGAAGGTTATTGTCAGGTATGGCATGTGTAAAGAAGTGATCACGGGATATATTACCCGAAAGAAGATCAAAAGAGGGCTTGTTGTTTTACTGTCTTGAACGGCGTAAGAAAGGAGGTATGCAATATCGATTTTGTTGTTGTTGGTTTTATCTCCCGGTATTAATGACTATCCCAATGATACAGCACGCGTGAAAAATCTTTTTTCTGCAGGTCAGCAGGATGGATAAAAAAGCTGCCAATACCTGAATCACCCCACATGATCCGGTCATCTGTATCTATTTGTAATAGTAGTACATAATCATTGGTGTCATCCTTTTCATCCCGGGGATCCCATTGCCGGAAAGTTGCATATCCGCCTATTTTATGACCGCTGGCCTTGAACATTTCGCGCAGTTCGCTTTCCAGCTGCAGCCGTATCTCAGGGTGTTGCTGACTGAATGCTGAATAAAACGCCCACTCTTTCGCAAACCGGAGATCCATGCGCCCCATATATTCATGCTGCAGTGAAAATGACAAAGCATGTGGCACATCTATAGGTACATTGTATCTTGCCCTGTCATCCAGCTGCAGGAACGAAAAGTCTGTGACAGGATCTGTCAATTCCTCTTCTTCGAAGAAATGTATGCGAAAATCTTTCTGTGACCGGCGATCCTTAATATTCAGGCCATAGTTGTCCTGTATGCCGGAAATATAAAACTGGAGGAAACCACTGGACGGGTAGCCGGGCAAGGCAGGCACTTCGGAGAATCTTATCTGCGCCAGCGGAAATAAATAATTCCCTTCTGAGTCCAGGGGATAAATAAAGTCCTTTGGTATTGCAGGATAATAGCCAAAAGAACTTTGCATGATGGAAAGCGTATCGCCTGGCACCGCTTGTATTTTGGCAAAAGGTAGCCTGGCCTTTATAATATCTTCCCTGTACGCCTCCAGCACACGTGGTAATTGGAGATCCTGCGCTACTGGCACTTTTTCCAACAAATGTTGGTTGTCGCCCGACTTATTACCTCCCCCAAATAATTTCCGCATGATACCCATGAAAAAAGTTTATCCAATATACATGCAAATTCTGAAAGTTGTTTTAGGTCTATTGGTTGGAGAAACCTTTTTGTCGGTAGATCTCATCCCTGGCAGAGCAGCAAAAGCATGATATAAAGAAAAGGCCACCCTTTTTCGGGCGACCTTATTCATCTTTCTGCTTTCGTTTCAAATACATCTTCCTGGCCACCTGCAGGCAGACAGAAAGAACTTTATTTTGCTTTTTCAATCATGAAGATGGGCATCGAACGGTCTTCATAGATAAGCGCCAGGCCATAGGGTTTTAATGCTTTACTCCAGCTTTCTATATCAGATGGATCAGCCCCGATATTCAAACGCAGGTTAAAAGGTTTTTTGATGTTAGATTCATCAATGACCCAGGGCAAATGGCTCGTTTCACTTTTCCTGTTGAGTAACGATACCAGCTCACTGATATACAGGTTGGAATGTTCATAACGCCAGCCACTCTTTTGCTGACGTAACGTACCTTCCAGACGCAATAAGGTATCAGAGGTCAAATGTGCAGTATCGCTACTAATGGACTTTAACACCAGGCAGGGTAGCCGAACGGTATCCATGCTGGTGTGGATCCCAAAATAAGACCACGCATCCCGAAGTACCTGCCGCCATATCGTAGCGTCCGGTACGAGTCCTGCAAACCTTTGCTGGTAACAAAACAAATGTTCCGGATTCCAGGCGCTGGTCAGTACGCTATCCGGCTTAAAAAAAATATCGGAAAGCCCTTCACTGATGTGCACGCGTTTACGATATCGGATAAAATCCTTTTTGTACACCATCTGTAAAATCTCCAGTGGAGAAACGTTATAGAGATGGAACTGCGTAGTACGTTGAACCGAATCGCGCTTGCGCGAAAAGCCGTGCTGATTGCCACCGATATACCTGCTGAATCCCGGTTGTTCCGCTGTATGGCTCACAGCTCCGGTTCCATAGTCGTCTTTTAATGCAAGCTGTAACGGTGCTCCTTTTAGCAGGGCTTCGATGTTCTTCGCTGTCACCGCCTCATGATCCGTGATGGCTTGTATTCTTCCGGTCTTATCAATCCATACTTCATGAGGGATCTGTTGATGTGGAAACCGTTGTATCAGCGCCGTGTCGGCATAGACAAGTGGAAATTTGAACGGATGTTTCTTGATGTATTTCAGTAAGAAGCTTTTTACCCTTTCTTTTTCCTCTGAGCTAACCACGATCACCTGTAACTGCCCGGAGAACTTCGCCTGCAATGCATCGAGATTTTCCAGTGCATGAACACAAGGGCCGCAGTAAGTACCAAAAAAATCAATGAGAACAGCTTTCCCGTTTTCGGGCAACTTCAGGGGGCTTTTGCTGTTGAGCACATCCGTGATCATCATGGGATCTAAGTGATCTCCTATACGAATCGTCTGCTGACCTGTTTGTGCCTGCAATGTTACTGTCCGGCTTCCTGCCGTCAGGCATCCGGCTATCAATAGCCAGCCTTTGATGAAATGCTTCATATGCTTAACGGGGATTTTGAGCGATGCCACTGCTGGTGATCACATCATCGGGAATAAGAAACGTATAGCGCAGATCAGTGGGTGGCAGTTCATAGACCTGCCCGTTGGTGATCCGTTTCAGTGTCGTCTGGTACGCCTTTTCCAGGTTCAGCCTGCGCAAATCACTCCACCGCAGGTTGTTTCTGAAGGGTAGCTCTTTTCTTCTTTCTCTCAAGATGATGGTAAGCGCTTCCTCTGCAGTGGATGCACTTAATGGCACAAACGTGCCGGTTTTCCACCGCGTGATGAGCAGTTGGTTTAAGACCGCCATGCTGCCGGTGATATCCGCTTTTCGTGCCATGCACTCTGCTTTGATCAGGTAGATCTCATCGGTAGCAATACCCATAAACTGTGTGTAGTAGTAAAGCGCGTAACTACCTCTGAATGATCCGGTACCGTTCGTTCCGTAATAGGCTGCTTTCCGAATGTCATTATTGTCGTACGAACGGTATAGGAGCGTATCCACCAACTGCCGGGACGCTGTTGTATTGCTTCGGCTGGAAGCATGAAAGATCACTTCCCTGTTAAACATCGTGAAGTTGCTGCTGGTAGTCGTCTTGACTGCACTGGAATTAAAATCGAGTAGCTTGTCATAAAGCGCGAGACACCTATCTGCATACAATAGTGCATTGTCAAAATCGCTCATGGTTAAGTACACCCTGGCAAGTAGTCCAAAGCAACCTGCTTTACTGGCGAGCGTTCTGTAGGCCGAGTCTGTTTGAATGTCTGGTACCAGCGTTGCCGCAAGTTTCAGATCCTGGGTAATTTTTTCATAGGTTTCAGCAAGCGTTGCTCTTTTGGTAATGTCTTCCACCGAGGCGTCTGTTTTCAATGGGATGCCCAATGGAGATTTTGCATTTTCAGGCGAATACACCGGGGCAAAAAGCTGCGCCAGTTCATGAAAGACGAGCGCCCTGGTCGTCAGGGCATAACCTTCAATCCTGTTATACCTTTCTTTGTCCTGTTTTTCGCTTTCCGGTAATGCGGGCAATGCCTGCAACACCACATTCGTATTCAGAATGATCTTATACGCTGCCTTCCAGTCATCTATTTGCTGATAGTCTTTCTCCCACAAATAACTTTTTTTATTGGCCTCATTAAGGACCGCTGCGTAGAGTGCATCCGTAAAGTAAAAGTTGTCACTGGAAATGGCACCGGCGTACGGCAACGTCGAAAACATCAACCCCTGGTCCATCACACCCTGCAGGCTGCTTAAGGTATTGGCAAGTAGCAAGGACTTGTCTGATTTTTCTTCCATCTTCTTCTGGCAGCCAAATACCAGCATTGAGCAAAAGCAAATTGAAATAGTATGTTTAAGTTTTGTTGTCATTGTTCAGAAAATTTCTTGTGAGGTTTATAAAGTCATGCGCAGTCCCAGTGAAAAGCTCCTTGCCGGAGGCGTTTCATACAGTGGGTCAAGCCCCGCTTTGTTGGCTTTCCACAACAGCCCGATATTGTTGACATAGAGGTAAAACGTGGCAGTCTTTACCGGCAGCTTGCTCAAATGTGCTTTGTCCAGGCTATAGCTGAGATTGACATCCTGCAACCTGATATGATCTCCGCGCTCTACTGCCACGGAAGATTGACTATAGAAACCATCCCTGCTACTGCCGGTGGTGTAAGACATCGATGGTGTATTGGTATGTTGTTCATCCCCGGGGGCTTTCCACCTGTTGACATAGTCTACATACCCGCTGGTGGTATATGTGCCGATCAGCGAACTGTAAGAGATCATGTTTGTCCTGCGGAAATAAAACGCAAACTGATAATTGATGCTGGCAGAAAGCGAAAACTGCTTATAGGTGAAAGTGTTTCTCAATGCGCCGAATATTCTTGGTCTGGCAGAACCGTGATACTCCAGGTCGGACAATCTTGAATAGGTCGTTAGCGAATCGTATGACTTTGTCACCTTCCCGTATAAGATACCTTGTGGATCTCCGCTCTCATGAGAAAGACCTGCCCATTTATACGTAAGGATACTGTAAGCATCTTTGCCTTCCTGCGGGTTCAGTGTACCATACCCCATATAATAATAGCCACCCTTGTTGGGTTCCACATAGTATTTCAGGACCTTATTCTGGTTATAAGAAAATAGTAAGGCCGTTTGCCATGAAAACTTTCCGGTGATATTTTGGGTCGTCAGTTTCAGGTCAATCCCTTTTACTGCGAGATCTGCTGCATTCACGACAATCGTGGTATATCCTGATGTGGGGTCAGCTGGTATTGAACTGATCAGGTCGGTTGATTTTTTATAGTAGTATTCCAGGCTTCCGCTGATCCTGTTTGCTTTGCTTGCAAAATCAATCCCTGCATTGAATATGCCGACCTTTTCCCATCGCAGGTTTGGATTGGGCGCATTGTTAATGATGTAAATGGGCTGGTTCGTGTATACGCTGGAACCTCCTGTACGGAGCGTCAATACCCCGGTGTTGCTGTTGTTGATATTCCCGCTATAACCGTACGTCATTCTAAGCTTCAGATAGGGAAGTGATTCAACCTGGTAGAATTTTTCTTTTGATAGGTCCCAGCCAAGGCCTAGTGACCATAGCGGTTTCCACTGGTTATTGGTATTGACACCAAAAAGATTTGACCCATCCCTGCGTGCGCTGCCAAATAGCGTGTATTTCCCTGCCAGCGTATAAGACGCATTGGCGTAGTAGGAGAGAAAATAGTTGTACTGTTCTGAAGCCGTTGGCGTGTAACCTAATGTGTTTGTGCCGCCCAGGTCGAGGTAAGTAGGATAAAAATTGACTAGATCTACATTGGCAACTGTCAGCAAATCTTCATCATAGCCAAATGTCCTGCTGGTATTCGCAGTGGTCCTGACTTCTCTTTGTTCTACCCCGGCAATGGCGGTCAGCTCATGGATACGGTTCCATTGCTGGTGGATATTGAGTTGCCCGCGCAGGCTGTGACTGGTTACAAGCCCCTGTCCAAGATCTAATATTCCTCCGTAGGGAACAGCACTGTTCAGTTTGGCATTGCCGCCCGTAGGCGTATATAAATTGATCAGGTTCCTGGTATAATAACTGGCGGTATTATAGAAATTCCGGTCGGTGGAGTTTTGACGTTCATACTGATACAGCCCCTCTACGGTGAGCCAGGGACTGATGGTATAGGTGGCCCCAACATTCAGGGTGATATCCTGCAGTGTAGTGCTGCCATTGGTATTGTTCAATTCATCAAGCGGACGATACTTCCAGTCGAGCAGCCTTCCGCTACCTACCGTGTCTGTAAACGATGTGCGGTAGGTTCGGGCAATTTCGAGAGGCTTGCCATTTGCGTCCGCCAGTCGTGCATAGGGGTAAATATAATAGTCCCGTAACCGTATATCGTTTGTGCCTGAGTTTCCGGTGATGTTCTTACTCTGCACATACGCTATTTGCGTTTGTATGGAAAGATTCGTAAGCGGTTTCCAGTTGGCAGCAGAGCGCAGGGTAACCCTGTCCTGGCTATTGCGCGTTAATGATAAAAGATTTTTATCGTAGCCTACCGACAGTAAATAGTTCATAGTACTACTTCCTGCAGACATGCTGACGTTATATTGCTGGTTCACTGCCTGGCGGTAATAGTAGCGTTCATAGTCTTTGAGAATATTGTTTCCCATCAGTGCATTAATGGCCGCAGCAGAATCCTGTGAAGTAATGACATTGCGCTTGCGCTGGTCCAGGATCTCCACCACCGGCGATACAGATGCAAAGGTGGAACTGTTGTTCAGCTTGTCTTCATAAAAGCCCCGCTTAAACAGTTCTGTTTCCAGTGCGATGAACTCAGGAACCGGGAAGGAGGGCACATAAAAAAGATCCGGACGTGCCGTTACCGTTACATTGGCATTTGCACTAATCGACATTTTCTGGTTGTTTCTCGCTGATTTGGTGGTGATGACGATCACACCGTTGCCTGCGCGTGCACCCCAGATAGAAGTCGCTGCCGCATCTTTTAGAATGGTAATATCCTGTACATCATTGGGGTTGATATTGTTGATGTCGCCTGCGTACGGGAAATTGTCTACCACAATCAAGGGCTGCATGTTGGAATTGATGGTGCTGATGCCCCTGATACTGATACTGGTTGTTGTATATCCTTTCGTTGCGATCGAACGGTTGAACGTGAATCCCGGAGCCACATCTTCCAGCCTGTCCAGGATGTTAGCAGATACCCGACGGCTGAGCAATTGTTGGTCGATCACTTCCACAGAGCCGGTGGAGCGCTCTTTTGACAGGCGCTGATAGCCGTTTTTGACTTCTACCACTACATCGCTCATCGCTGCTATTTTTTCTTTCACTTTAATGAGCAGCGTATCCCTGCCTTTGATCGGAACTTCCAGGGGTTCAATATTTACGCCGCTTACAAGAAGTATCGCATTGTCCGCTACATTGTCAATAGTAAACCAACCGTTCTCTTCAGTCGTAAATATCCTGCCGGTCCCTTTAATGCCAATGGTGACAACCATGCCTTCCCCGGCTTCGTTGACGACCCTGCCTTTAATGCTTATGATGGTTGCCGCATCGAGCGGTTTATCTTTGAGTGTCCCTGTACGTGTTACGGAGACAAGATTATCGATCACTTCAAATTTGTAAGGCTGGTTGCGAAATACTTCAGTCAGCACGGCACGGATCTCGCCCTCTTTAATATCTACATCGATCAGTTTGGCGTTGTTAAATAATCCTTTCTCGTACCAGAACAGATAGTTTGACTGGTGTTCAATGGTTTCGATCACCTTTTCCAGTGATGCCCTGGAAAGTTTCAGATTGAGCTTCTGGCTATAGCCTTTTCCAAATACATGGAGACAGCCGACCAGTAGTAAAAATGTTGTCATCTTCATCATGCGCAGCAGTTTGAAGTAGTATGCTGAAGGCAAAACCCTTCGCATACAAAGAGCCTTAAAAAGCATAACTTTGTTCAGTTTGGTTTAACAAAAAAATGTAACAGATACGTTATTTTGATTTACCCAGACATCCGCCAGCAGTGTCTTCACCACTGCTGGCTTTTTTATTCCGGGTATTTTCCATGGCTACCATTCGCTGAGGTTATTCATTGGAATAGACTTTGATCTTTTTGCCTTCTATAGAAAACTTATAGCCGTTTGATTCCAGTATTTTTAATAAAGAAGACAACCTGTTATTACGGGACGCTTTACCTCGTATGGCTTTTTCAGGAAGTGTGTCCGTGTACACAATGTCAATATTATACCATCTACTAAGTTGCGCCAGTATTTCATGGATATCGGCGGAGGCGAATACAAATCTGCCGTCCTTCCATGCGGTCACTTCTTCTAAGTTGACGTCATCTTTCATCAGCATCGTCCCGTTACTGTTCACTACAGCCTGTTGATGAATGCGCAATCTTTTGCCGTTTACTTCGATAATGCCTTCGATGAGTGTCGTCCTGATGGTTTGCTGGCCTTCATACGCATTGACATTAAATTCCGTACCCAGGTCTTTGATCTCTACACCATTCACCGATACGATAAAAGGTTTGACGGCATCGTGATGCACAACAAAGTAACCTTCCCCGGTCAGCTCCACCCTCCGGATAGTGTCCGAAAATGTTACGGGGTATTTGATAGAGGAAGCTGCGTTCAACCATACTTCCGTTCCGTCCTGCAGATAAATATGATAGGTCTGTCCCCGTCCCGTTGTCAGTTGGTTGTAGAGCACCCCCTGCTGCTGTGCTGTACCCGTTGCATCGTATTGCAATCCTCCCGTCTTAATGGATACTTCCACATTTCCCTGTGTGGCAATGGCGCCTGACACGGCACTGTCTATCTCAATAGTACTTCCATCTGCCATCGTCAGGGTAGCTCCGAAACTACCGGGTAAGATATCACCCTGCACAAGCTGAGGTTGCAGAGTATCCTTTTTCGTTTTTTGCATTCGTTGCATCTGCCAGTAGCCACAAACCAGTATTAAAAGAACACTGGCAGCAACGAACCACTTCTTAATTCCGAAGCGGACGATTTTACCCTTTTGCTGCCCGTGCTGAATAATATCGTTGAAAACCTCATCCCACCCGGCTGCTTCGTAAGGCTCGTTTACCTGGATGCTTTCGATGATCGGTATCATAACCTCATTCCATGCTGTATCTTCTATTTCAGCCACACGGTCAGCGAGTTCCATGACTTCCTGCGCCGACAGGCGACCGTCAAGATATTTTAGCAGTAAATCCTGCAACGCATTTTCTTTCATAAAAAAGGCTCTTAATATATAAGAGAATAAAAAATGCCCACCCTCCCAACGAAGGGTCATATTTTTTTTATTTCAATACAAGTGTGGCAAGCAGGAACGCAGGCAAGTGCATCGAGTGAGTAGACTGCAGGAATTGTTGAATGGACTTTAATGCCAGGGTGAGGTGATTGCGGACGGTTTTTTCACTCAGGCCCATCTTTTCCGCTACTTCGCGGGCCGAAAGGCCGTTTTCCCTGCTGTAACGGAAGACCTGTTGCTGTTGTGCAGGTAACTGGTCAACGGCCTGAGCTACCATGCGGCGTAAATCTTTTAATTGAACATTGTGGGAAGTATCGTCAATGCTTTTGCCGGATTGAATGGCAAGCTCCGCGAGTATTTTTCTGTCGAGGTCTGTTTGCCGGTAATAGTGCAGCGCTTTGTTAGCAGCTATTTTATAAATGTAGGCAGATGCATGTTCAATCTGACTTAAGGAACTACGGTATAGCCATAAGCTTAAAAACGTTTCCTGTACAAGCTCTTTGGCCACTACAGGGTCTTTCGACAGTTTGAGGAAGAAGGCCTTTAATTTAGGTGTATATCGATCAAAAACAATACGAAAGGCCGTTTCATCACCATTGGCGATTAAAACGAACAAATCCTCATCTTTTTGGTCAATCATTTGGGTCGTCACATCTTAAAAATTACAATTCGACAATTTTTTGCAACACACCTGTTCTATTGAAGTCGCTTAAAGAAGATTACTGCTTTTGATCAACGACCGAAACGGTTCAAACAAATTTAAGGAGAATGGGGTTAGTATTATTAAAAGATAAAATTCAGGGCATTGTCAATGGATACTTAAATATCCTAATCTATTTTACTATTCTCTTCTGTATCAAAAAAATTGTTGTGATATAAAGTGAAAATTGGCAGTAGCATGAAAGGGTGGTTTTTCCATATAAGATTCAATACCCGGTATGAAACTGCCGGTTGTGGAAACAGAATAATTGAGAGATTACATAAGTAAAATATGGTTGTTAGGTACGGTTGCCTTGAATTTATTATAGTCAATTAAAGAAAAAGCACTCCAGGTTATAGGTACACAGGGGATAGAGTTTTGGCGGTTTCTATAGATTTTCCATGGATAATCGACTGCATTTTCAGGAACATAAAAAGGTGTAATCACCGCAACCTGTCAATAGTATTTTAGTGTACCTGTACTGTTTTTTCTAACGTAGCTAAAGCAACCCTCAAAACAGGGTCGGTCATGATTACCAGATCATTTTTGGTATTAGATACCCTGATGTCGGGTGGAATACCAGCTCCTTCGTAACAGATATTACTATTAGAGAAATACCGCTGATTGGAAAGTGAAATTTCCCATTTATTGGGCAGCTTAAAAAAATACATATCTGAAAATATGCCTGTTGTGTTTTCCCCAATGGTTTTGGTTTGCGGTAGTGCTTTTAAAGCCAGGGTTATTACTTCCGCTCCGCTGGAAGTTTGATCGTTCGTTAATACGATGAGCGGCCCGGTAAAACGGGAGTTACCCAAAGGTACTACCCACCATTGTTCTCGTGGCCCGAAGTCTTCGTAACCGCCCGTACGGGTTTGCCGGGAATGACCCAACGTTTTCGTAGTTGTGAACCGTCCGGCCAGTGCGTAAGAAAAAGCATCGTTCCCGCCACCGTTTAACCGAAGATCAATGATCATTCCCTTTTTATCTTTTAATTGCTCCAATACTTCATCGAATAACTTACCGGCTTTTTCAGCGTCCTTTTTGGGATGCCCCTCACTTTGTTCTGTTACAAAACACCTGGTAATACGTATATATCCCCAGTCATTAGAAGCAGAATAATAAAACAGGTGTTCTCCATCACTAACCGGTCCTGCGGCTTGTACCGGGGAGAACGCATTTCGAACCAGGGTACTGTCCACCATCTTCCAGAAAGAACGTTCGCCACGCTCGCCAGGAAATTCCTTTAAAAAAGCAGAAGGCTTCTCCAGCTCAAATGATTCCCCTTTGGGTATATTGATGCTGATATGATCGTCAGCAAAAGGGATGACCATTTTAGTAAAGAGGGTGAATAAACTGTCGTCGCTGGTAGCAGCGTTAACCATTTGCCGGTATTGTTGATAATCGGCATGCCAGTCGATCTTTCTTAATGCAAAAAAGGCATAATGATCTTCAAAGGTTTGCCAGAAGGCTTCAAAGGATTTTTCCGGCAGGGATGATGCCTTGTTCTTTACGGTTGAAGCAGCATGCATTTGCCCGGTGCAGCAATAACAACAGAGCATCAAAACTACCGAACTGATTAACGGTTTGGTGAAATGGTGTATGTTCATCTGAATGCTAATTAAGTATAAACGGGTTATTCTACCAGCCCTCAGTTAAACAATAAAGTTAATGATATATTGGTGCTCATGTTAGCATAGTATTGCGCAACGAACAGGGTTTGATCATTACACTATTGAAATTTAAGCCTGACAAAACAATTACATAACTTTTTGATTTGATCCGGGATCCGTTACCTGAAAGTAAGATGGAGTAAAAACAAAAGGTTCTGAGTAATCAGAACCTCTTATGCGGACGGGGCCCGAACCCGTCCCAACGAGCAAGGGCTCGACATTACATCCCTTAATTATCGTTGTCAGCCCCATTCCAGCCTGCGGTTTGTTAACTTTAAGTAGTCCTGCATATTTACTTTAAAAATCATTTTTTTACATATTATTAATAAAAAATGTATCGATGTTTTTATGCTGGTAATTAGTTTGCGCTCATCCTAAATCTTTGGAATAATTCTTCGATTTATCCATATTTGCAGCAAAGAATAGGCTCTACTTGCGTATTGTGCGCTCCGACCATACGAAAACTGATCTGCAATTAATAGCAGAAGGTGATGAAAGCGCCTTCTATGAGTTCTATTCACATTACGCTGATTCTTTGCGCACTTTTTTGCTTCGCACCACCCGCTCGGAATTCGATATAGAAGATATTATCCAGGAAACATTTATTCGTGTATGGCTTAACCGTGACCAACTGCCTGAAATAGAAAACATTCCCGGTTGGATCTACAGGATTGCATCCCGGGTGTACCTCGACCATATTGAAAAAGAGATCAGGCACACTCAACGAAAAACTGGCTTTGGAAATGCGCTGTATGGCAATGGTAGCATTAACTCCGCTGAACGTACTCACTTAAATGATATAACCATTCATCTTCACCGGGCGCTTGAAAAGTTGTCTGAATCAAAGCGGAAAATTCTCTGGCTAAACCGGGAAATGCAAATGAAGCCTGCCCAGATTGCGGCCCATCTTGAAATGCCGGTTGGTACGGTGAAAAATCAATTATCGGCAGCCCTTCGTGAACTTCGCACCCAAATGATAGCAATGGGATTCAACCTGCTCCCCGCATTTTATCCTGCACTGGTAATCTTCTACGGGTTTTTCAAAAAAAACTAAAAATAATCGTGACGTTTTAATTCGAGTGCCGTCTTCTTATGTAGAAGATCGTATAATGAATGTGTGTTGTATATATACATACAACATCATTGATGTAAAAAATAACCAATGAACCTATCTCGGATTGAATATTTATTACAACAGTTTGCCAACAATAAGCTGACCCCCGGTGAGCAGCAGGAGCTGGAAACCTTATTATCGGGGCCGGAACGAAAACAATTGGAAGAGATGCTATCCGAAATGATGGCAGCACAGGGATCGTCAGAACATGTTCGTAACGAGGCAGTACACGAAGCATCCTTCCGGAAGATCATGTCTGCTGACCAGGTTGCGCCAGTAGTTAAAAAAGAAATTTCCTTTATGCGTTGGCGCAGGCTGGTAGCAGCGGCGGTAGTTATTGCGTGCCTGTTGACCGGCGCATACTATATTATTAAGCATGGTCATCAGCAAAATGTTCCCGTTGCTGTTAGTTCGCAAAAACCTGGAAAAGAACCGGGGTCTAATAAAGCAACACTCACATTGGAAGATAATTCTATCGTAGAACTCAATAAAAGTGAAGACAGTGTTCTTGGAACACAGGGACATTCAAAAGTGATGATGGCCAATGGGCAACTGGCCTACCAGCCTCAACAAAATGCCGATGTTGCTGCTATAACCTATAATAAAATTACAACTCCAAGGGGTGGTGAATTTGCCGTTACCCTGTCTGATGGAACAAAAGTATGGCTCAATGCAGCTTCTATGCTACGGTTCCCTACAGCGTTTACAGGCCCTGAAAGAGAAGTGGAATTGGATGGGGAAGCATATTTCGAAGTGGCAAAAGATAAAGAACATCCTTTTATAGTAAAGATCAGGGACAGGAGTGTACAGGTATTTGGGACGGAGTTCAATATAATGGGGTACAACGATGAGGCTTCGATTGTTACCACGCTTGTAAACGGTTCTGTTCAGGTTAGTTCTCCTGATCGCCCCTTGCGCATGTTGGTACCAGGTGAACATGCTGTTATTAACAACCAGACAGCCAATATACTGGTAGAGGGGGCAGATGTAGACGCTGAGACCGCATGGAGGAACGGACGTATTTATTTCAATAATGCAGATCTGCGGCTGATTATGCGACAGGTATCAAGATGGTACAACGTAGATATACAGTACAAAAATAATGTTGAGAATCTGAGCTTTAATTGTGCTGTGTCTCGCTGGGACAACTTATCCAAATTGCTCCGCTTGTTGGAAATGACAGGGGTTGTTCGTTTCACAATGGAAGGAAATACCATCATCGTTCAATCATAACCAAACATAAAAACAAATACTGGAATAAGAATGAAGTAAACATTAATCTCTAAAACCAACACTGAATATTACACAAAAAGAAGCCGGTAATGTTGACGCATTACCGGCGGATTGTGGGATTCAACATTGTTGACTGAATAATTACAATAGTTAAAACCAACACTCTAAAGTATGAAAATTACTGCTTATGGCGGTGTCTTCCCGTTGCGGGGACGCCTTCCTGCCAAAACTTATTTGACAATGAGACTCATTTTATTATTTACCATTGTCGCAACTCTTCATGTTTCAGCATCCGGATTTGCACAAAACATTACCATCAAATTCAAAAACGCCCCGATAGAACAGGTCTTCCGGGAAATAAGGCGACAAACCGGATTTCAATTCGTATACAACGTGCAGACTTTGCAACAGGCGGGCAATGTCAGTATTTCAGTTAAAGATGTTTCGTTGGAGCAGGCATTGAAAATTACACTTTCAGGCAAACCTCTTTCATTCACCATTATTGACAGCAGTGTAGTGATCAGGGTGGTTCGGGCTGTTGCACCGGCGTCCGCAAACATAGCAGCCGCCAATGAAATTGGCATTTCCGGAGTGGTAAAAAACAATGACGGACAACCAATGCAAGGGGTTTCAGTTGTGATCAAAGGAACCTCTAAAGGAACTACTACCGATAAGGACGGGAAATTTGAATTAAAAGGCGTGAGCGAAAATGCAATACTTGTCTTTAGTATCATTGGATACGCTTCCAAAGAAGTACAATTAAATGCAGCCTCTGCCAAACTTGTGATCGAATTGTACCCGGCCGATAATAAACTGACCGATGTGGTGGTAACGGGGTATCAGAATATTGACAGGAAACTGTTTACCGGCTCCAGTACAAAAGTGAATGCGAAGGATGCAGAACGCAATGGAGTACCGGATGTATCGAGAATGCTGGAAGGACAGGTAGCCGGTGTTACTGTTCAAAACGTTTCAGGCACATTTGGCGCTGCCCCTAAAATAAGGGTACGTGGTGCTACCTCGCTTTCCGGAGACAACAAACCGCTTTGGGTAGTAGATGGAATTATATTGGAAGATATTGTGAACATCTCGAATGAGGCGCTTTCTACTGGAGACGCTAATACGTTGATCGGCTCTTCAGTGGCAGGCTTAAGCCCCGACGATATTGAGTCATTCACCATTTTGAAGGATGCTGCTGCTACTGCATTGTACGGCGCAAGAGCGATGAATGGTGTAATCGTTGTTACTACCAAAAAAGGTAAAAATACTCAGGGAAAAGCCAATGTAAACTATACTGGCAACTTTACTACTTATTTAAAGCCCAGCTATAATCAATTTGATATTATGAACTCTGCCGACCAGATGTCGGTAATGATTGAAATGGAAAACAAGGGCTACTTAAGACCTGCTTCTGTAGCTACACCTAAGAACGGAGGTATTTTCTACAAATTATACAATCAAATGTATACTTATAACGAAAATACTGATAACTGGAATTTGTCTAACGATCAGAACCTGGCCAGCCGCAATCAGTTTTTAGAAAGATATGCAAAAGCCAATACAGACTGGTTTAATGTATTATTCAGGAACTCACTGTTGCAGGAACATTCTATCAGTGTAACATCCGGAACAGATAAGTTTCAAAACTATTTCTCAAGCAGCTTCATGCACGATAACGGACAAACAATTGGTGATGAAGTTACCCGCTATACCGGCAATGCAAGGTCTACCATTAAGGTAAATAAAAGGCTGAGTTTTGAGTTGTTGGCAAACGCATCCGTAAGAGACCAGAAAGCGCCCGGAACATTAACACGCCAGTCAGATCCTGTATATGGTTCTTACTCAAGATCGTTCGACATCAATCCCTATTCTTATGCATTAAATACAAGCAGGCTCATTACTCCATACGATCAGAATGGTGACAAGGAATATTTTGTAATGAACTGGGCTCCATTCAACATCATCAATGAGTTGGAAAATAACTACCTGAAATTACAAATGCTGGATATCAAAGTGCAGGGAGGAGTGAAGTATAAGATCCTGCCTGAGTTGCAATATTCTATCGACGGATCATACAGGTATGCGCAAACAACAAGGCAACATTATATCAAGGCAAGCTCTAACATGGCCTCTGCATTCAGGGCATACACCAACACTAACGTAATTGACAATAACGAATGGCTATACGATGATCCGGATAACAATGAACTGCCTATAATAGTATTGCCGGATGGCGGTTTCTTTAATACCTATGAAAATAAAATCACTAACTATTATTTCCGTCAAAACCTGGAGTATGATAAAACCATAGGCGATCACAAGTTCAACTTGTACGGCTCTATGGAAGCACGTTCTACCGACAGGGAGAGTTATAATTTCGACGGTATAGGCTACGATTATGACAACGGTGGTTTGGTAAGCACCAAATACCAGTATATTAAAAAGCTTACCGAAAGCGGTGCTTCCAGTTTTGGTATGAGCAATAGCTACGACCGCTTTCTGGCTTATATGTTCAGGGGAGCTTATAACTACAACAGTAAATATAGTTTCAACTTTACCGCCCGCATGGATGGTTCCAATAAAATGGGCAAATCAAGCCAGGCACGTTGGCTGCCTACCTGGAACGTTTCGGGTGCATGGGATATTGACAACGAAAAGTTCTTTAAACCTAATAAATATTTAACCAGCGCAAGGCTGAGGGCTACTTATGGCTTAGTGGCCAACATTGGTAATGCTACCAATACCTCTACTGTGTACTACAACCGTATTTCACGCAGGCCGTATGAAACGGAGAAAGAAACTCAAACGTACATTTCAAGCCTGGCTAATACCGAGCTGACCTGGGAAAAATCGAAAGAGTGGAACATCGGTACCGATTTGGGCTTGCTCGATAACAAAATCAATCTTACCGTGGATTGGTATAAAAGAAACATCTACGATTTGATCAGCGGTATCCAGACATCCGGTATTGGTGGGCAAAGCTCTAAAATTGCCAATAACGGGATAATGAAGGCAGAAGGGGTGGAGTTTACCATTAGCGGCTCGCCTGTTCGTTCGGCCAAACCTACAGGATTCAAATGGCGCACTCAATTGAACTTCGCGTTCAATAGAAACAAGATAACCCAGTTAGATGTGCCGCCAATGATCTGGGACCTGGTAAAAGCAGAAGGTGGCGCCCAGTTAGGGTATGCTCAAAGGGGCCTTTTCTCTGTTAAGTTCGATGGCCTGAGTAGAGCGAACGGTACGCCTTCCTTCATCAATGAGTCGGGCGTAAAAGACAACTACGTATACCTGCAAAGCAACGCTGTTCAATACCTGAAATACGAAGGTCCGGTAGACCCGATATACACCGGTGGCTTCTTCAATAAATTTGATTATAAGAATTTTTCATTGTCTGCCCTGGTTACGTATTCATGGGGCAACTACGTAAGGCTGCAGCCTATTTTCGCAGCAAGCTACGATGATATGAACTCTATGAGCAAGGTGATGAAAAACAGGTGGATCATGACTGGCGATGAAACAAAAACCAATGTGCCTTCTATTTTAGATAAGTATACTTATGATGCTTATACAAGGCTAAGCACCGGTACAGCCACCAGTCCTATATATGCTTATAATGCCTACAATTATTCCGATCAAAGAGTAGCAAAAGGTGACTTTGTAAGGTTGAAAACAGTGTCTTTATCATACCAGTTACCTCAGTCATTGGTACAGCGCATGGGGCTTACTATGATGCAGTTGTCACTGGTAGGAAACAACATTGCCCTGTTATACTCCGACAAAAACTTGCTGGGACAGGATCCCGAATTTTTTAACAATGGCGGTGTGGCAATGCCGATCCCAAGGCAATACACTTTCTCCCTTAAAGTAGGATTATAATCATTTAATAATTAAAGTTATGAGCAATAAAAAACTAATTATATTATTTGCTTCCGTTATAGGGCTTAGCGCCTGCTCCAAAAGCTTTTTGGAAAAGGCCCCCGACAACAGAACAGAACTTAACACCGTTGAAAAAGTGGCCCAACTGGTGGCGACAGCTTATCCCAGCTATCCATATATGGCCATGGGTGAAATGTATTCGGACAACGTATGCGATAAAGGCCCTTTGGCTGCCAGTGTACATACAAACACACCCTATCCCGAAATGTACACCTACGACGTAGTACAAAGCACCGGCAATAATAGCCCTACTCAATACTGGAATGGTGTGTACGAAGGTATTGCCGCAGCTAACCAGGCATTAGAGGCAATTGATGAATATAAATTAGGCACAGCAGCCGACCCTTATAAAGGCGAAGCATTGCTGGCCCGTGCCTATGGCCATTTTATGCTGGTTACCTTTTTTTCAAAAGCGTACGAAATTGGCGGTACCAACGAGTCGCCGGGTATACCTTATGTAACCAAGCCCGAAACGGTAGCTATACAAGACTATTCACGGGGCACTGTAGCATCTGTGTACGAACAAATAGAAAAGGACATTGAAGCCGGCCTTCCCCTGCTGGGCAAAGGTTCATGGGAAGTGCCTGAATACCACTTTACGCCTTCAGCTGCACATGCATTTGCTACAAGGTTCTATTTATTCAAAGGCGAATGGCAAAAAGTAATCGACCATGCCAACCTCGTATTTCCTAATGGTGATTATACAGGCAACCTGAGGAACCCGGTAGCTGATGCAAGTACACTATCTTCTACTGATTATGCCGCCTGGATGAATAAAGCTACCAGCAAATTCAACCTGTTATTACATGAGGCATATTCTGTGTACCAGCGCAGTTCCAGTTTCCCTTTAAGCAGGTATGGCTTTGGTCCTTCTGTGTACACAGGCTACTTTACTACCAAAACACCTACAGGAGCTATCTTTTACCAAAGGGCGTGGAGTTATGCTACCGCCAGCTATACACTGATGAAGTATAATGAGTTCTTTTATGTTACCAATGCAACAGCAAACACCGGTTATCCCTACATTATGATACCGTTGCTTACTTCTGATGAAGCATTGCTGAACAGGGCCGAAGCATATGCCCAGTTGGGTCTGTTAACCAACGCTATTGCCGATTGTAATACATATGCCAAAACAAAAACAACCAGTTACAGCGCCACCACACATGCGGTAACCACTACAAAATCCAAGGCATATTTTGGAGTAGCTGATGATAAACAATCGATCATTCTTACCGTGCTGGATTTTAAAAGGCGTGGATTTACAACTGAAGGTTTGCGTTGGTTCGATATTCTGAGACATAAGATTACGGTGAAACATGACCTTGTAGATGCAACAGGGGCTGTAACAAACAGCATTGAAGTAAAGGCGGATGACAACAGGAGAATGTTCCAGATTCCTGAAACTGCTCAAAAATTATCCAACCTTTCACCCAACCCCAGATAACTCTAAACTCAAAAAGTATGAGAAAAATATTTTTAATAGCTGTATTGTTTTCAGCAATACTGTTCTCTTGCAGAAAAAGTGATGAAAACCTCGATATATCAATGGATGATTACCCGGTAGATATTCCGGCTACCTCATCTGCCCTGGATGCGTGGTTAAAAGATAGTTTCAACATTCCCTGGAACATCAACGTGGAGTACCGTTTCGACAGGTACGAATCTGAATATCCGCGCAATATTGCACCTATCGACCTGGTGAAAGTAAAGCCATCAATGGAGGCTATACTAAAAGTGTTTATGGCCCCTTACACTAATGTTACCGGCAGCACAGTGTTTGGAAAAAAGTATTTCCCCAAGCAATGGGTATTGTACGGGTCTGGTTCTTACAATACCGATAACACCTACATATTGGGAACCGCTTCAAACGGGGTGAGAGTGAACCTGTACGACCTGAACAATTTTTCTGTAACTGATGGCGAAAATGTAAGGCGCAGGATGAGAACTGTTCACCATGAGTTTACGCATGTACTGAACCAAACTATTCCTGTTACCAATGCATACGAATTGATTTCGCAGGACAGCTATGATCCGGACTGGGCCGGAATGACAGAAGATTCGGCGAGAAGCCGTGGATTTATCTCTCCTTATGCCAGCTCGGAGCCAATGGAAGATTTCGCCGAAATGGTTGCACATATAGTAGTACAAGGGCCTGTATGGTACAAGAACTACCTGGCAATAGCTTCTGAAAGCGGAAAAAGCCGCCTGAAACAAAAAGAGTCCATCGTGTACGAATATTTAAAAAACAATTTTAATGTAGACCTGTACCAGTTGCAAACCGAAGTACAAAATGCATTGAAAACCAACTATGGCGTTACCGACCCTGCGGACCTTACACTAAGCATGCCATACCGGCTGAACAATGTGGCTACTTTATTCCAGATTTCAATGACGCTGAACTCATCCTATTATACCACTTATGGTACTTCGGCATCATACTATACTATGTTAAATAGTTATATTAAAGCGGTAGAGGCAGCACAGAGCTACGGTTATACCATAAAAAGTATTTATATCGTATTTAACAGCAGGATCGACATGTTTACGCTGCAAGTTGGCTTTGGCACACCCACCGGCACTACTTATTGGGCCTATTACGATATGAATATTAAAGTGAATCCAGTAACCGGTGCAACAGTGTTTACAAAATCACTGCCCGAAGGGACAGCCGCAACTTCTGTATATTATACGTATGGCCAGTATACTTATATGCTCAAGCCTTTTGAATCTTACCTGCTGCCATATTTTACCAACCGTGAATTTGTAGCGGCTTATTTGCCTTCCACAGTTCCGGCGGCAAGTACGAGAACCTATGGTGGTTTTTATGTAAAAACAGATCCCACAAATTTCTTCTACGGAATTATCACTAGTCTGTAAAAAAGACACAAAAAACCCGTTTCTGCGGGTAAAACAAAAAAGCATACTGATGAAAAGAATAATATATTTCCTTTTTGCACTATCGCTCACCGGTTGCGTAAAGCACGATGTAGAGCTGGTGTTTGATAAGTTGCCGGAAGATCGTATGAAGGAGCGCAATGCAGAACTGCAAAGCAAATTGCTCGAAGGTACTAATGGCTGGCAGGCATTTTTAAAAACCTCGGCAACAGGTAAAGGCTTTGGTTTTTACATGAAGTTTAACGATGTGGGTGAAGTAACGATGTATTCTGACTGGAACAATACCTATGCGGTAACGCCCAAGCAGTCTACCTATCGCATTTCCTTTGTAATGAATACGCAGCTGAGTTTCGACACGTACAACTACATCAGCCTGTTGCAGGATCCTCAATGCTCGGTAAACGGAGGTTTTACACCCGATGGCCTTGAAAGTGATATAGAGTTTGAATACCTGAGAAGCTCCGGCGATACTGTGGTGCTGCAGGGGAAAAAATACAGGAACTACCTGTATTTAATAAAAGCCACTGCTGCAGAAGGTACCGCTTTTACCAATGGTAATTACCTGACTGCAATGAACATGGTAAAAAACTATAAGAATTACCCTTACATAGTGGCAGCCGATGGTGCAAACACTGCAAAAATTGGTTATGTGCTGGATACTATTGTAAAAACGATTACCATGTATGCACAACTGGCCAATGATTCGGTAGTAACCTCTCCCACACAATCCTATGGCTATGCTATTGACGGGGCATTCTTTACAGATACAGTTTCTATTTTAGGCTATACGTTTACAAAGCTTAAGTATAAAGATGCCAATACATCTGTATTAATAGATAAGAACGGAAAGGAATACCCGGTTTTAACAACTGCCAATACGCCACCCATTGGCGATTTTACCAAAGTATTTGGCGATGGTAAAACCTTTAATGCCATTTATTGCTATGGCACTACCCTTACCGGCTGTAACGCGGCCACATCGGCAAAATTGCCGGGAAGTATTACCTCTTCGTACAATACGGTGTACAACGGAATGATTTCAAGGTTTACAAACTCTTCAAGAACCATTGATACCGTTGAATTCAGATTCAAGGGGAAAGTCGTTCAGATAAAAATCAGGTATTGGGTTGTTACAACACACTACCAGGCAGATGCTGCGTACGATTACACCATTGTTGGAGATATCATGACGCTTTCTAACTACAGAGCTAATTATGAAGTGACTTCCAACTGGACTAACCGTGCCACTGAAATTGGCGACTTTGCTACCTGGCTGCAGGCAGGGCCGTTTAAGTTGAACTGGGTACCTAGCCCAACAACCGGTGCGCCGTATATAGGCGGTATTTATAAAGTAAGTAATCCGGCCGACTTTATGTATGGCACTGTAAGGAAAGTGATTTAACAGCTGTAAACATATTTTTCTGAAAAACTACAAACAACCCCGAACCCTAAAAATCCAATAGTAAAATGGCCCGCTTATGCGGGTCATTTTATTTAGCTTAAAAGAGTAATTCCTGCATCATGCTGACTTCACCTGCCATTCAGGGAATAATACAAATGTTGAGATCTCGGAACCTTTGATCACCATGCGTAGTTAGTGCAGATAAACTGTATTCAAATAGCTTTCACGCTATTTACGAAGGGCATCATATTAAGAGAGAAAAAAGAAACATTGCCGTGGGGATGACAGCAGTATTCGATCCAACTGAACTTGATACAAACAAAAAAGACTCTGATTACTCAGAGCTTTCTTATTTTCTGTAGCCTCAACCCAACCAATTTTGGCAAGACCTGGTTGCTTTTATTGAAATGCTGGAATGACATTACTTAATGAAAATTAAATACCAGATTCTATTCAATTATCGTCTCATTAAAGCTCTAATCGTCTCACAGTAAAGAAGTAGTCGTATATTTAAATCCCAAATCGTCTCACAATGAATAAAATGATGATCCATAGTATTCTTTTTGCACCTGAAAACTGGATGGAGTTGGCACAAGAGCTAAGTCAGTTGGATCGCTTTGATGCACAGTGGCAGGCGATAGAGCGACGCGAACAAAAAACGCTAAAAGAACTGAAAACCATCGCTACAGTCCGAAGCATTGGTGCATCTACCCGGATCGAAGGTTCCCATTTATCAGACCCTGAGGTGGAGATACTCATCCAAAATCTCGATATCTCAAAACTTACTGAACGGGACCAACAGGAGGTAGCAGGGTATTATGATACCCTGAACCTGATCAGCGAGTCTTACCGGGATATCGGAATAGTTGAAAGCAGCATTAAGCATCTACACAACACCTTGATGAAACATAGCTCCAAAGACAGGTATCATAAGGGAGATTATAAGATTAATTCCAATCGGGTAGAACGAACCGAAGCCGACGGCAGCAAAACATCCATTTTCGAAACGACAGCACCGGGATGGGCCACCCAAAATGCGATGGCACAACTCATAGATTGGTATAACACTGATTCAAGTACCCACCCCCTTATCCGTGCGGCAATTTTTATATATGACTTTCTTAGCATCCATCCTTTCCAGGACGGTAATGGACGGCTTAGCAGGTTGTTGGCCACATTATTACTGATGAAAAGCGGTTATATATGGATTGAGTATGTGAGTTTTGAGCATGAGATAGAGCATCGCAAAAAAGAATACTACAAAGCACTAATGGATGCCCAACGCAATCGACCTGGTGAGGATGTAACACAATGGGTGTATTTCTTTTTGGACTGCCTAAGAAATATACAACAACAATTGTTACAAAAACTGAAAGAAAAGGAACAGCGAGAAACTGTTGGAGTGCGTGAGCAGCAAATATATTCTCTGGTTGAAAATAATCCGGGAATTAGCAGCGGAGAAATAGCAAATAGACTGAAAATTCCTTCTTCCTCAGTCAAACGGCTACTATCAAATCTTGTGGCAATGCGCAATCTAATTGTTCATGGTGCAGGCCGAGGTACCAGCTATAGTATCGCGGTTACAGATCTTGTAAAACGGGACATAACGATCCGTTTAACGAATCAGGAAAAGGTAAAGGAATTTGCGCTCACACAGATGGGGGCATTTATTCAAATCAAAAAAATAGTCCTGGTACCGCTGTTTGCCTGGAGCCATCCCGATGAATGGAGTAAAAAACTCTTAGCCAACGGGCTTGTTTTGACTATTCACGCCATAACTGCTCAAGGAACAGTATTTCGTCAACCTTACTCCATATTTGGCTTTAACGATCCCTCTTATTTTCAGCCGGTATTTATCGTAAGCCCGAATATTGTTTTACCAAACCAACTCCGCGCAAGTGGTATCAGTAGAATTAACTATCCCATTAAATGCAGCGTTGAATTGTCAGGCAGCGTAGCCAGGTTTGACTTTGATGTTATGCTGGTAATAGATGAGGGGTAACTAGAATGTTATTTCTTATAGGACTCTGGTCGATTTTCAAATTTAACCGACTGCCGAATAGAATAATTTTCGAATTACAAAGAGCACTAAAAATTCATCAATGCCTAACTTTGATTTTCATAGCACACTAAGCCCAGTCCAATTTGAAAGATTAATAAGAGACATTCTTGAAATCCAATTCAAGGGTATTTCATTTAGGACGTATGCTGTAGGTAAGGACAACGGCATTGACATTAAGAGCACTGGCACACCTGAAAAAATTATATGCCAAACTAAACTATACCAAAATAGATTTTCTCAATTAATAGCCTCATTAAAAAAGGATGTTAAAAAATTAAAAAAGCATAGCGCAACTATATACATTATTGCAACATCTTGCACACTAACTAACGCTAATATCCAAGGGATAATTGAGCTGTTTAGGGAAAATGAAATTTCAATAAAAGAAAATGATATTTGGGACAGGGGATTGCTGAACCAACTCTTATCACAACCAGCTTTTAAACCTGTTTTGAAGTTGCACTTCAACCTTTTCCTAACCGACATTACTGTGTTAGAAGAAACGCTTCATGACATCATTAATAATAGTATACTAAAACGATCAATATGGGAACTCCAGAAAATTAAAGAGGAAGCAAAATACTACGTAGAAACACTTGTTTTCAAAAATGCACTAAAGCGAATCCTTGATGAAAGGGTAATAATCTTAACAGGAACCGCCGGAGGCGGCAAGACGACAACTGCAAAGATGATAATTAATTGTCTACTAAATACTCTATCAGGTCCAAAAGAGTTCATAAATATTCATTCAATTATTGAAGCGGAGGATATCTATAGTGCTGATAGACAACAAATTTTTCTGTTCGATGATTATTGGGGGCAATTCGCGGAAGAAGTCCATGAGCATCATATAGGTAATAGGTCAGCACTCCCTGATTTTGTTAAAAGAATAAGAAAATCAAGCCTGCATTACATAATAATTACATCAAGAGATTACATTATTGCAAATGAAAGCATCCAGAAACAACAAGCTCTAAAAGAGTTAATAGACGAAAATCGTATAGCAATTCAGGTCGATGAATTTAATCCTCAAGAAAGAGCTCATATCTTTATTCGACACTTATATCACTCAAATTACAATAGAGATTTTTTGACATATCTGTATGTTGGCGATACTCTTGATAGAATTCTTAGACATGCAAATTATAATCCAAGAATAGTGTGCGAATTTATTCACAAACGTTTCCTTGAAATCAATGGGGTAAATCATGAAGGCGAATACGAATTCTATTATCATCTAAAAAATCATTTAGATTCTCCAGAGCTTTTTTGGTACAATCTTATAAAAGCTCAGAATGATTCAGCCAGGTTGCTTCTATTCATAATTGTTATTTCCTCTACTAATAATTCTCAGGAGGAAATTCGAGCTACATTTGACAGATGTATTGAAGCTTGTTACGACAAAGGACTTAATGTAAGTGTTAAAGATTTTAAAGAGGCAGAGAGACTACTAGAGGACGGCTTTATCGAATTAATTCCTTTACAAAAGCTGAATTCTTGGAGCATTAGGTTTAAGAATGGTTCAATAGGTGATGTTGTTTTACAGTATTTAAAAGACGAAGCAACTGAATGGATACCTATTCTTTTACAAGGTGCAATATTCTTTAATCAACTAACTCAAAACTTTACCACATTTACGCAAAAAGAGAAAACAAATAAGATAATTCTCAAGAATAAGAATAAGTCACTCTTCATTAATAAAATGTTAGCTGAAATTTGGAGCTTTCATGATGGAGTAGCCGATTTGGAGACTCCAAACTTTACTACAACCATGTTTATAGAAAGGTTGTCGAAAGTAGCTGGAACGTTTGATTTAAATATTGACTTAGAAGTTCGAGGGTTTCTGATAGAGAAAGCAGACCGAATTTTAAATCTAATAGCTAATGAGTCTGATTTCCCATTCGACCGGGACAATACTCTCTACCTATCATCCTTTTTTAAATTTATACATACTTGGATACACTTCAACGTCCGTGATTTCTTGGAGAAGGTTTTTTATTCCATCTATTACTTTGGAGATTATAAGCAGTTCTTAAAGTTTAAGTTGATTTACCCTGCAGAGTTTGAGCAATTCTTGTTCATGAATAAGAAAAAAATAAAAGCACAAGTTCGCCTAGTAATTATTGAGACAGCTGATATGCTGGACGAAGATGCTTTTGACTTAATGTTTGACTTTGAGTATTATGAAATATTAAAAGGCTTTAAGCTCAGGCACTCGAAACTTATTGAAGAGGAATTAGGCGAGATTGGAATTGAATATTTCAAAAAATCCTTTGAGCCAGTTAGTCGCAAGAAAAGTATTCGAAAAAGAAGATCAAGTGCCAAGCAAAAGGAAAGGAGTGAGTTTTGGAAAAATTACAATAAAAAAACAAAGCCATACTTAAAATTGATAAATCAATATGTAGCAGAAAGCATACCTACTAATAATAATTTCCCAGAGAGAACGCTATCCGAAATAGAAACCTTTCATCAACAGGTCCTCGATCAATTGTGTTTTTTCAATCCTTCTATTAAAAGAAGCGAATTTCTCTTGTTTTTGAAATCCTTGGCTAAGGCATCCTATCATAAACTTATATGGTATACAGAACCCACAATAATTAAACTATTAAAGTCGTATTCAGAGAAGTGTGATACAGTAAATATTGATTTTTCCCCAGCCTTCCAGCAACAGGAAAAGTGGTACTCGTTAAGTACATTTTATGCGAAATACTTGGTTTCAATTTACTGTAAGGAAGAATCTGATGTTATTCTTTATTGTAAGAAAATTGATACGATTCTGGAAAAGGCTCATCCAGATGATACAGAGTTACTTAAACTACTAAGCGAAACAGATGTAGAAAGGTTTGAATATTATTTTGTTATCCCAGTAATTAGAAATTTCCTCTCAAACATTGATTTCTCAGACGATATTACAAAAGCAACCTCTTGTTGGAAGCTAGCGAACTGGAGTGTTGATTTTACCTTCAAAAAATCAAAAGGAAAAATTGTTGATATTGATATTGAAGGTAGTACGGGGTGTAATGTTAATCACATTGGGATTCTAATCAGATTTCTCGGCATAGAGGATAATTTTGACTTTTATGGAGAAAACATTGTTGACCTAATCTTCAGCAAAAATGACAAAGAGCCTCAAGTATTTGAGGATTTCGTGGCCTATTGCCAGAAAAATATAACCCCAGAAGAAGGTCAATATATCTGGACAGATGTAATCCATAAAACATATAGTATTGACATCTCCAAGGAATTAACGAATCCCGACTTCTTGTTAATTGCGAAGAAATGTGGCTGGATAAAGAAACTGATAGACATTCTTGATCGATTGAATGATTATGCCAGTAACTGACCTAGAAATTAAGTTCTGTAGATTGATATTAGCTTCAAATTTAATTATTTGAAGACATCGTTATGCAGTACAGCGTAGACCGTACGGGATACTAACCCGTCCTCACATTGCCGTAGGGGATAACAGGCAGCATTCGATTCAACTGAACTTGATATAAACAAAAAAGACTCTGATTACTCAGAGCCTTTTTGCGGACCGGACGGGACTCGAACCCGCGACCTCCGCCGTGACAGGGCGGCATTCTAACCAACTGAACTACCGATCCATTTCCCGATTTTTCGGGTTGCAAATATAGGGACAAACTATTCAAACAAACAAAATATTGAACAATTATTATTTGATATTTTCTGCCGCTTTTTCTTCTGAAAAAGAATGATTTTTACCTGCCTGTTTTTTACGAATACATGTACACTCCGGTTTCATTTCATAAAACCCGTATTGCACCTACTCCCAGCGGCTTTTTGCACCTTGGTAATGTGTTGTCTTTTGCCATTACTGCTGCACTGGCGCGTAAAACAGGAGCGAAAATTTTACTGCGTATTGATGATCTCGACAGGGAGCGGGTAAACCCCCTCTATGTACAGGATATTTTTGATACGCTCCATTTTCTTGAAATTCCCTGGGATGAAGGCCCCCGCGATCTCCGGCAGTTTGAACAGGAATATTCCCAGTTGCACCGCATGGAGTTGTATCAACAGGCTTTGCAGCAACTGGCTGCAAGCAATGCGGTATTTGGCTGTACCTGCTCCAGGAGCCGGTTGCAACAAAGCGAGGGTGTTTACCCCGGTACCTGCATTGCAAGCTCGCTGAACATTGAAATGAAAGATATCAACTGGCGTTTGCATGCCGGTGCAGACAAAAAAGTACAGGTAAAGACATGGCCTGCCATGTATCAGCAGCATACACTGCCGGCAGACATGCAATATTTCGTAGTAAAAAAGAAAGACGGGTTTCCTGCTTATCAACTGGCTTCCCTGCTGGATGATCTGCATTTTGGTGTTGACCTCGTGGTGCGGGGAGAAGATCTCTGGCCTTCTACTATAGCTCAATTGTATTTAGCTTCCCTGTTGCAGTATGAACATTTCCTGGAAAGTACTTTTTACCATCATCCCCTGTTGATGAAAAATAAAGATAGCAAGCTCTCCAAATCGGCAGGAGATACCTCTGTCCAGTACCTGCGCAGGCAGGGATATAGTGCGTCTGAGGTGTATACAATGATAGCAGGTATGCTAGATCACCCTGAACCTGTAAATAACTGGCAGCAACTTGCTGCATTGCTGGTGAATAGATAAAAAACCTTCATGAACCAGGCTTTCTGTACCTGGCTATAAATAGCATAACACAAAAGATACAATAAGATACAATTAGGAAAAGACTCTGAAGTTATTCAGAGCCTTTTATGCGTCTGTGCCCCTTGCGGTAATTTGTATGCTGATGGCACGCTGACCAGTATCACCTTTAAAGAAGTCGTTGAGATGAACCTAAAGAACCGATCTGAAAAAACTATCAGCCTTTGCAACAGCTTGTTTTGTGTATTCAGGGTTATCGTACAATGCCATGTGATTGGCTCCTTCGATCACCAGTAGCTCTTTAGGCGCTTTTGCCGCAGCAAAAGCTTCCTGCGTCATCCATAAAGTGACTGCTTTTGAACCGGAGATCATCAGCAATGGCCGTGGAGAGATCTGATCTATAAAGGCAAAGGCGTCAAAACCGGCAATACGATCAACACTGTTCCAGGTAATAAGCTTCATTGAGCGGGGATGTTGCCCACGTTCAGTACAATAATATTCCCATCCTTCGTAGTCGTGTTCATTTAGTCCTTTGGCCTGCTCTGCAGTTGCCGGAAATAATGGGAAGGTACCGGGTTCCTTACCTTTCGCTTCTGCTGTTCTGTCTGCTGCTGCCAGATCCAGTAAATGCTGAAATACAGAAGGGTCTTGTTTACCGTCACCTCCTTTTCTGAACTGGCGGCCGATATCGGCAGTGATTATTGTTGCCAGCGCTTTAATGCGATGATCGGCTGCTGTGGCAGCGATTGAATACCCTCCACCGGCGCACATGCCAAAAACACCGATTTTAGCAGTGTCTACCAAATCCACTGTATGCAGAAAAGATACTGCGCATTTAAAATCCTCTGTGCGTTGCGCAGGATCTTCAAGTCCCCGTGGCATTCCTTCACTTTCTCCCTGGTGAGCTGCATCAAATGTTAAAGTAATAAATCCTTTTTCTGCTAATAACTGTGCATAAAGCCCGGCTGTTTGCTCTTTCACCCCACTACCCGGATGCCCGATCACTAAAGCAGCTGAAGGCGTTTTTACTGACTCTGGTACCCGCAAAATTCCTGCGATCTTTAGCCCATTCGATCTGAAACAGACCTCTGTTGTTAAAATATGCTGAATGGCTTCTGTGCCGTTTACATTTGATCCTTTCGATATTGTGTTCATTTTGAATTATTTTAATGCAAAGTAGTTATCAGTACCCTCAGGGCTGAATAGGTTCAGTGTGAACCGGACAACAATATCCCCGGGAAAGACATTTCCCGGGGTGAGATCAGTTATCGGGATACCAGGTGTCCTGTAAAAATTCCTGCTGGTAATATCATCTCGGTAGTAGATAAATAAAAAGATCCCGGTAGAGACCGGGATCGGATCAACAGCGACTTCTGATCTAAGCACATTGTAACGCTGACTGAACTGCTTCTTGAGCTTTCTTTCCTGTAAAGATTTTTATTGAACCCTGCTATAGGGGCCTGTACGGGCACACTGAAGTGCATTGCTATTCAAAAGAAATAAGGGTATATTTAGTAACGTAAAGTTGAAGTACAAAGGCATTCCTTTTAATCCTGCAAAAACAGGATATTCTGCGGTCGGAATAAATCATGGAAAAAGGGGAAGCCGCAGATCCATCCAATTCCTTTTATTTGTCGCTAATACCCCTTCTTACATAAATCGCATGGTATATCTTAAACTCCTGATGCTGTCTGTGTGCCTGTTTTGCAGCAGTTCTTATGCGCAGAACAAGGTGCTTGACAGCTTGCGTAAAGAGATCAGTAAGCACCCGGCGAGAGATTCCGGCAGGGTAGGCCTTATCATGGACTATGTAGTGGCTGCTGTGAATGAGAATACAACTATGCTGCTCACTTACCTGGACGAAATTATTTCGATCAGCAAGGAACTGAGCTTTGTAACCGGTCTGCAATCGGGGTATATAACTGCCCAGATCTATTACTCAGACAGGGGAGATTTCACAAAAGCCATGCTGTATGCAGACTCTGCTTTTATCTATCTCAATAAAGACACTGCAAAGAAGGCAAAGGTGAGAACTGCTTACCTGCACAGCAACCTGGGAGGCGATTATCTTAAAATGGGCGATTACCAGCAATCAGTAGATCACTATACACAGGCTGCTACCTTGCTGGAGATATACAAGCCGGAACAGGTGGCAACTGTATACTCAGGCCTTGGTGAAGCCTATGAACATCTGCTACAACCAGAGAAGGCAATGGAATACGACCGGAAGGCTATTGCTGTTGCCGAGAAACAGGGAAATAAGTCTTCTATTGCAAAGCGATACCTGAATTATATTGTACGACATATCAACCAGCAGAGATTTGCTGAAGCAGATGTTTTGCTGCGTAAAATAGAACCGGTAGTAAAAGAAGTAGATCAATCTTTTTCTTCTTTTTTGTTTTACCAGAATAAAGGCTATGTGTACCAGCACCAGAAGAGCTATGCTGCGGCCATCAGCAGCTTTAAACAGGCCGATCACTATGCACGGTTAAATGATGATGTTTACCAGCAGCTTTCCATCCTGGATCCGCTTACCCGGTGCCTGATAGAAGCAGGAAATATGACGGAAGCAAAAAAGCTGCTGGATACCATGCTGCAAAAGTCAATTGCCTATAAAATGCGTTTTAGCCAGTTGAGTGCTTATGCAGGGTTCTCAAAATGGTACACGGCCAGCGGTGATCATAAAACGGCCAACACATTCCTGGATAAAAGGCTTTTATTGTCCGACAGTATTTATTCCGACGAAATGAAAGAAAAAGTGGCAATGGCAGAAACCCGTTTCAGGGTGCAGGCCAAAGACAATGAAATAAAAATACTGCAGGTCGAAAAGCAAAATCAGCAATTGCGTATCCACGAGAAGAATGTATTGAACTATATCCTTATCGGAAGCGCAGCTACCTTGCTGGTCATTATGCTGCTTTTGTACCGTAACCACAGGAATAAACAACAACTGCAGCAACAAAGGATCGGTGAACTGGAAACAGAAAAACAACTGACCGCTACCGAAGCTGTACTGAAAGGGGAGGAGCAGGAAAGAACAAGGCTGGCAAAAGACCTGCACGATGGCTTGGGAGGTATGCTGAGCGGTATCAAACACTCTTTCAATACCATGAAGGGAAACCTGGTAATGACACCCGGTAACCGCCAGGATTTTGAGAGGGGGATGGACATGCTGGATAGCTCAATAAAAGAAATGCGTCGCGTAGCGCACAATATGATGCCGGAAGTATTGGTAAAATACGGCCTGGATACCGCCCTCAGGGATTTTTGTATCGATATCAATAAAAGCGGCGCTTTAAAAGTGAACTACCAGTCCATAGGGATGGAAGGGGTGGCTATTGATCAAACGGTAGCCATAGCCTTGTACAGGGTGGCACAGGAATTATTAAATAATGCCATCAAACATGCAGGTGCTACCAATGCTATTGTACAATTATCAAAAACAGGCGGCCAGCTTTCGCTTACGGTAGAGGACGACGGTAAGGGCTTTGATACCACCCTGGCTGAGCGGGCAAAAGGGATGGGATGGAATAATATCCGTAACAGGGTAGAATTTTTGAAAGGAAAGCTCGATATTAGTTCTTCGCCCGGCAATGGTTGTTCGGTAATAGTAGAACTGGATATTTAAAATGGATCTATGCTTACAAAACTTTTTATTGTAGATGATCACTATATGGTGATAGAAGGCATTCACTCATTACTGAAAAATGAAACCGGTATTGAATGGATGGGGCATGCTACCAATGCAGATTCCTGCCTGGCCTTTTTGAAGAAGCAATTGCCGGATATTATCCTGATGGATATTAACCTGCCGGATATGAGTGGCATAGATCTGTGTAAAGAAGTAAAGGAAAAATATCCTTCCGTATTTGTGATTGGCCTTAGTACATTCAATCAATACAGTCTTATAGAAAAGATGATGGATAATGGGGCTTCCGGCTATGTACTGAAGAATGCCAGCCAGGAAGAACTGATGGAAGCGCTCCACACTGTATTGAAAGGGAAAAAATACCTGAGCAAGGAAGCTGCTCAAACCATGCGTAAAGATGAGCAACAAAGCATTGTGCTTACCCGCAGGGAAAAAGAAGTGCTGTCACTGATCGCCGACGGACTAACGAATAATGAAATTGCCCAGAAACTCTTTATAAGTGTCACCACGGTAGAAACCCATCGCAGAAACCTGCTCACAAAATTTGATGCCCGCAACATCGCCTCGCTCATTAAAATGGCAGTACAGATGCAATTGGTTTAAGGTCTTTTATCTTTTTATAAAGAAGCTAACCTGCCAGGTCTGCCCTGAACAGGTTAATTACTTTTTGTAAAGAAACCCTGCTTAGCGGCTTGTCTATGAGTTAATATCAGTTAGTTAGTGGCTGGTGAAGACACCAGCCATGTGAGATACCCCGGCGGATGTCTCCACCTGCCGGAATTTAAGTCCTTAACTAAATGGCATTGTTCGGGTCGTCAACGCCCTGGTATACCGGCTACTTGACAAAGCAGGACGCATGTTGTATTTTAATCCTTCGTCCGGCCCGTTTTATTACATAACCAACAAATTTTAAAGTATAAAATCGGGTCTTGTATTGATACTACTGACTGTCTGCATTTTTATAGCATGCAATGATCACAAACCGGTTGTTATACTGGACAACCGCCTAAGCCCCGGCGATGTTGAAAAGGTGATTGCTGAAAAAGAAGATCAATGGGGAAAGGCATTGAATAATGACGACAGTGCTTCGTTTGAAAAGATCCTGTCAAAAGACTTCACATTTATTAATCCTGACGGTACGGTGATGAACCGTAAACAGTACATTGCCGATCGCAGTCATAACAAAATACCCACTGATTCATTCAAGCTAAGCGAGTTTAAAGTAAACGCTTACGGCAATACTGCGCTGGCTTCGGGTGTTACGGAGTTTTATGGCAGTGATTCCGTAAAGCAATACGTGCTGCAACTAAGATGGAAAGAATTATGGATGCTCGAAGATGGTGACTGGAAAGTGGTAGCAGGGCAGGGTACACCCATCAATCCCGACTGGCTGGCGCATTTTGTTGTGAAAAGTAAATAGCATCCAGGGCAAGCATTATAAAATAAGGCCGCACACAAGGTGCGGCCTTATTGCTGGATGTAGCTACTAATAGATTACAGGAGAAATTTTTTCTTCAGGGTCTGTATCTCTGCCTGGCCAATGCCCAGCTCCGTCTGGAAGAAAGACTCTACTGAGCCGTATTTCGCAGTAATTGAACTGAACATGGTTTGTATTAATTCTGGCTTCAATTCAAATGCACTTTTGATCGTATTGAGATCCATGCCGCTACTCTGGGCCAGCCCCTGGAACATGCGATTGTTCATCGGTTCAAGATATACATTCGAGGCAACAAAATCAGCTTCGATCGTTGATTGTGGTACTCCTAGGATATATAGCAACAATGCAGTGGCCATACCTGTTCTGTCGCGACCACCGGTACAATGATATATCAGTGACTGGTTGTCGGGCAGGATAAGCAGTTTCTGAAAAAATGGTTTATAACGTGGTCCGAAGTACTGGGTGCTACTGTAAAACTTCTGTAAAAAGCTGCCGTCTTTTAAATAAGCTATCATTTGTTTAGCATCAGGAAGACTATCGCTGCCGGCAGGACAAAGCGTGTACTCTGTTTGAGCCGGTAATTTATCAGGGGCTGCTTCAGCTTCCTTTACTCCCCTAAAATCAATTACAGTATGGATATTCTTCCCTTCCATCACCTGTATATCACGGGCTGTAAGTTTACTGATATCTGCAGAGCGATAGATCTTTCCCCATTTTACACTGTGTCCGTCTTTAGTAGCATAACCACCGATATCGCGAAAGTTAACAGTGCCTTCCATCTTGACCACTCTTTTGCTGCTGTCAGCCAGTTGAGCACAAGCAATAGCCGGAGTGATAACGGCTATGCTGATCAGGAAATGTTTCATAAAATGTATGTTAATTAGAATATCAGAATATATATAGCGATCTGTAACGGTTCAGGGTTTGCTGTACTGTATTTTATTTGATAATATCCCATCGGATGCCGATCTGTCCGCGCGAACCATACCACTCTCTCATGGTGAGTCTGCGTTTATCGCCCATGTAGGTTTTCAACGGTTCGTCTGTGAGGTTGTTCAGTTCCACGAATGTTTTCAGGTGGCGCGTAATAGAAACGGTAGCTGATGCATCTATCGTAAGATTTTTATCTGTCCACACATAAAAATCTTTACCCAGTTGCTGGTTGATGGTTTCTACTGAGGCGCCACGATAGTTGGCTGCCACGCGAACCATTACACCGTTGCGTTCGTAGAAGAGGATGGCATTGAAAAGGTTTTTAGATTGGTTGGGTAAGCTGCTTTTATCTTTAACAGTGGTACCTGTACCGGTAGTACGTGGAACATCTACAGAAGAATGGATCCATGTGTAATTGAACTCAACTCCAAAACCACTCCAGAAACCTTTCAGGAATGTAAAGCGTTTGTTGATGCCGGCTTCAAAACCAACCAGGGATGCGTTATCGGCATTGCGTGCCTGTGTTACTACATAATTGGTTGTTCCTTCAGTGTAGTATTGTTTGTCAGAGAAAATAACATCTTTGATCTGTTTATAGAACACGCCACCGGATAGCAGGCCAATATTATTGAAATAGTATTCACCCATCAGGTCGAAATTATTGGCGAATGTAGGACGCAGGGAAGGATTACCTTTTGTAATAGTCACCGGGTTTTTTGTATTATCTACTGATTCGCCTGGTGTCATATCCGAAAAGTTGGCGCGTACAAAGGTGCGGGTATAGGCTGCACGGATATTAACGGCGCTATTGGGTGAATATTTAATGTGCACCATTGGCAATAATGCATTGTAACTGTTTTTTACGGTTACAGGTGTTATAGTAGTAGTGGACGGTGATCCACTTACAGTGGCTTTGGAGCCGTACAGGTGCATATCAGTATATTCATTGCGAATCCCTGCAACAATTTTCACCTGGCTGGTGGCATCTATTTCTGCCATAGCATAGCCGGCCAGAACATTTTCTGTACCATTATAAAAATTGGTAGCATTGGATGCAGAGGTATAATCTTTAAACCCGTTTTTCCGGAGAGAAGCTGTATCAAACTGATCAAATAATTGCTGTTTGGTGAGTGGGTTTACAATGAACTGATCATAATTGCCATTCATTTCTTTAAAGAAGCCCCCACGTAAAGGAAACTTTTCAGTGCTCAACTGGCTGAGTGACTGCAGGGCAGGAGAGCCTGGAATGCCTAATGCCGCACCGGGAAGATATACCATGTTAGAACCATAAGTACTGGAGCGGTCTTTATGACGGTATTTGGCGCCAAATTTCAAATTGACCTTCGAGGTAGTATTTACTTTGATGTTGAATTGCGCAGTCTGGTCATGTTCTTTGGTATCAAGCTGTGCAATCACTAACTGTTGCAGGGTAAGTTTGGCAGGATCCATTACTTCTGATTTGTTGACCAGTCCTGCATCAAAATGCAGCGGATCACCACCTACACCATTAGGTGAATCAAAAGACCAATACCTTTTGCCATCACTGGAAAGATTGTTGAACCCACCGGTGATCTTCTGGCGGAAGGTTGCAATCGGCAAGCCCTGGTTAGTACTGTTGGGTGGTGTTTCCAGGAAATACTTGGTATAATAGTCACTCAACGACCAGTCAAGCTTTATTTTTCCTGTCAATTGATGCTCAGCTCCCAGTTCGGCACCATTCAATACCGTTTGATAATAAGAGTAGCGATAGTTGTATTGGTAGCGGCTGTTGGAGTAATCAATGTACGATTCGTAAACAGGGCGAATATCATTGAACTTATCTGCCAGTGCGCGTACATACACCTTATTGGAAGCATTGAACTGGTATTCCATACCCAGGTTCACGCCATAGGTCTGGCGTTTACCCATATATCTTTTGAACAATATAGTATTGATCGATTTCTGTTGCACCGGATCTGCCAGTCCTGTGTTATAAGTTGCTTCGTAAGAGTCTGTACCCCAGCGGCGATCCCATATAGCACCTGATACAATAATGCCCAGTTTGTTTTTAAAGAAACGATCGCCATATACAATTGAGCCGTTATAGGTCCCGTCTTTTGAAAATGTGTTATAACCACCTGCTGCGCTTACATTCAGCTGGCGTTTTGTAGGAGCTGTGCGGGTGATAAAGTTGATAGAGCCACCAATAGCATCACCTTCCAGGTCGGGGGTAATGGCTTTTGCAACCTGTACATATTGGATCATTTCTGAGGGAACAGCATCCAGCACTGAAGCCCTGTTGCCCAGTACATTGGCGCTGGGTAAGCGATTGCCATTGAATAAAGTAGAAGTCCAGGCAAAAGGAGTACCGCGAACAGTAGCCTGGTCTGCTTCACCATGATAACGTGCTACAGCTACGCCCTGCATACGCTGTACGGCTTCAGCAGCATTACGATCCGGCAGTTTACCAATGGCATCCGCAGCTATTACATCCATAATAGCCAGAGAGTTCCTTTTGATGCTGTAAGCCTTTGCCTGTGAAGGGGCCATTGTACCTTTTACCACTACTTCGCCCAAAACGTTATTGGAGGGTGTCAACTCAATGGTGCCGGCATCGGTTACACCAGGCTTCAGTGATAATTCAATTGTTTTTGTTTCATGGCCTATAAATGAAACGCTGATCACTGCTGTTCCTGTTTTCCCCAGTTGCAGGGTAAAGGTTCCTGACAGATCTGTTGATGTGGCTGCAGAAGAGCGGGTGTCTTTTACGGAGGCACCTGGCAACTGACCGTCTTTACCGGTCACAACTCCTTTAACGGTTTGTGCCCGGGCAGATGAAATGCCTGCTGATAGTATAATGAGTAATGCGATGAATGATGAACATTTCACGGAAAAGATCCGGCATCGCGAAAACATTTTTTTGGTGGGGTGATGGAGCATATACAGAGATTTGCCCGCAAAAGTGAGGACTGCATACAAGGCATTCGACCGTTTACAATAAGCCGCACTTTGTGTGTGCCGGTACGATGCAAACAAACAGATTTTTGTTTATAATCAGTGTATTATGCAGTATTAAGAAACTGTTATCATGGTCATAGGAAAGGCCCGGTACGTTAACAAACTGCCGGAGCCGTAACATTTAGTTAATATGATGGTGCTATTTTTACGTCCGATGATGAAGTACGTAATTGCGGTAGGTATTTTCCAGGCAGTTATGGCAATGGTGTTACTCCAGCAAAACAAACTGCGCCACAAGGCAGATTCCCTGCTGATACTTTTACTTGCCTGTATAGGAACCCATCTTACCATCAAATTTTACATTTTCAATTTCGTTACCGACGATCATGTGCGTTTGCAGATGAACACCTTTATCGGCTTTTGTTATGCGCCACTTGCTTACCTGTATGCGTTAAAAGTTGAGCAGCCGTCATTTATCCCTGCTTCACGCTGGTACGTATTTTTGCCTTTTCTGCTGGGGGCTGTAGGTTATCTTACTGTTGTTTGTTTATTGATCACTGCTGCCGGTCCGGGGCATAGTATGCTTGATCTTTACAACGATACTACTACCTGGCTGATGGCTATTGTCAATATGTTTTTACCCGTACTGACCCTGCGTATCAGTAAACGGATAAAGGATGAATATATACAGGAGAAAAAACTGGTACAGCGCATCAGTTATTTTTTCATTTTTCTAAGTATTATTTCTGTCTTCTTTAATATCTCTCCCTGGTTGCATCTGCATATTCCCAATGTGATATGTCGTACAATTGTATATACCGGACTGGTAATGGTGTGTATATTGATCATACGATATAAATATGTTGCAGCTATTGCCATAGTACCGCAGATGGCTGTTGCGCAAACCCCGGAGGCTCCTGCTGTAATGGGAGATGCCAGTGAAATAACAGTTATGGAGCAGGCTGAAGAGGATCCGTCATGTGCAGATGATCTTACTGCTGAGGTACAGGAATTCGATGCTGATCTTCCGGTCAGGAAGCTGCACCTCTCCGCAGGTCAGCATGAACAGATCTGGAAAAAACTGGAAGCCCACCTGGAAGCAACAAAGCTGTATACAGACCCGGATATAAGTCTTGATAAACTTGCAGCAGCTATCGGCTACAGCAAGTATCATTTATCGGAGACACTGAACAGTTATGCGCATAAATCATTTTACCAGTACATCAATGAGTATCGTATCCGGAGAGCTGTTGAATTGATGAACAATATGCAGGCAAAAGGATTGCCTGTAAATATCCTGGTGATTGCGTACGATTGTGGTTTTAAGGCTAAATCATCGTTTAATCAGTATTTCAAAAAAGTTACAGGGTCTACGCCTACTGCTTACCTGCGCTCACCTTTTAAGTCTGCACTTTCAAAGACTGCCATCATATAAGAATGATGATCCTGCCTGTTTAGTTCTCATATCTCCTTACTGAAGTTTTCAAAAGCTCCGGATCCCGGATCTTATAATTACTATCCAATGCCATTGAGCTGGATGTTTTAATTCCGGGGGGCATCCCACGGGAGTATCCGTGGCTGGCGTCTTCCCCCCAGGCTCTGACCAAACGGCATTAATCCGGCATTCCCGTCTTAACCCATTGCTGCTCTTACATTTGACCGGTAATTGTGTAGACTTAATAAAAAGTTCATACAGGCAAAGTGTTTGCAGTAAACGGAAAACGATAACATTTGCAGCAAACCTATCTCATGAACCGGTTGTTATATGCCGTTATAATATCTTTAATAATACTCAGCGCAGGTAATTGCAGTAAGAAGGATGCGCCCGGCGATCCTTACCCCACTGATTCATTAGGAAAGATCAACAGGTGGATACTTGATAGTATGCAACGTTACTATTTATGGTCCGATGAGATACCCGCCCATCCTGATTATTCGTTAAGCCCCGAATTATTTTTTAAAAGCCTTTTATCTGCAAAAGACCGCTTTTCATGGGTCAGCAGTGGTGGTTCTGTTCCCGGTTCTACCACTACTTATTTTACTTACGGGTTTCAGTATGCATTGGTCGCCGCTACAGGTTATAACGGGTATATTGGTGTAGTGACGATGGTAAACACAGGAGGAGCGGCAGATAAAGCAGGATTGCAACGGGGTTCCTGTTTTACGCAGTTGAATGGAAGCGTTATCAACGAACAGAATAAAAATACTGTGATACAGCAGTTAAAAACCACCGGGCAGGTTACTGTTACACCTGCTGTTTATGATGGGGTCAGCTGGGTCAGCTCAAGCCCTGTTACGCTTAACAGCAAGTATGCAGGAGAGAATGCCGTGCATGCAACGCGCATTTTTACTGAAGGGGGAATTACTACCGGCTATCTGTTCTATAATTCGTTTGATGAAAATTACGATGCATCCCTGTTACAGGCTTTTAATAAACTAAAGCAGGCGTCAGTTTCCGAATTGATACTTGATCTCCGGTATAATGCGGGTGGAAGTGTGGCAACCAGTGCAAAGATGGCTGCCATGATCGCAAAGAATATTACAGAAAACGCTACCTGGGTGATCTTTGAAGGAAACAAACAGGAGGGCAGGAAAGTAAGAAGTCTGCAGGCAATTGTCAATACCTCAGCTAACAGTAATGGCAAACAATATGCAGACCTGGTGGCAAGACGGTTATCGCTGCAACGTGTTTTTATATTGACCACTGCAGCTACTTATTCGGCAGCTGAACTGATCGTTAATAACCTGAAACCTTATATTGATGTGGTTCAGATAGGGGAGACTACTTCAGGAAAAGATGAAGCGTCGTTCCTCGTAGAAGATTATCGTGTGCCCAAACAGGTAATGTGGAAAATGCAGCCAACAATGTACAAAGTGTTTAATAGTAACAATGTTGGAAAGTACGATAGGGGTATTTCTCCGCTTTATCCTGTAAATGAAATATCACAACTTCCGCTTTTTAATATTGGTTCCGTGGCAGACCCACTGGTGAACAAAGCATTACAGATTATTTATGGAAGTAATCTGCCGGATACTTTTACTGCTTTACGCATCCGGTCTCATTTTTTACAAGTCCTGCCTGTCTACCGTTCTGCTGAAAATGAAAGCAGTATACTATCTGTTATAAAACCATAACGTATAGCCTAAGTAAACATTGGTTTTAACAAATCATTAAATGCGACGATCAGGGATTTGGCCCGCAGACAGAATTATACATTTGCCTTAAACCTTAAAGTGTGAACAATACCGATCAGTTGAGCCAGGTGTTTCATCACATATTTTCCCGTTATGGGGATGGGTTATACTATTATGTGCTGAAGCTTACCGGTAATGAAACAACTGCAAAAGATATAGTGCAGGAATGTTTTTTAAGACTGTGGGAAAATATAGAAACGGTTGATACTAATGCCGATCTGCTGCCATTATTAGTTACCTATATAAAAAACCTGCTGACAGATGATTACCGTAAAACGCAACGCAGAAAGCAGTTCCTGAATGCGTTGGAGCATCGGTTGGAAGGAGCGGTAATGCTGCCGGAAGCCGAACAACAGCTTTCCCTCCGCGACAGGCAATTGGAAATTCAATACACCCTTTCACAAATGCCCGGAAAAAGGCAACAGGTATTTCATCTTGTAAGGCATGAAGGGCTTAGCTATAAAGAAACGGCAGAAAAACTCAATCTTTCTGTGGCAGACGTAAAAAAGCAGATGCGACTCAGTTTACAACTCCTGCGTAAGATCATGAGCCTTTTTAGCTGGATAGTTTAATGGCTATATGGTTTGATCGTTAAGATTGACAAGCATCAAGTCAACACCAACTGCTCAACTGGTGCGAGAGTTCACGCAGTGGCTCCCGTGTCTTACATATGCACCCGGTCTCTGACCCGGCATCGCAACACTCTGACTATACTAATTCCTGTAAACTTGTTAACCTATCAACTTTTCAACCCTTTGCATTTCCCTGCTTGACTGGCGCGAGAGTTAGCGCAGCGCTCTCGTGTTTTGCATATGCACCCGGTCTCTGACCGGAACCAGCAACGCGCATATTATACTCATTCCTATAAAAAGCCAGATCCTTCGGAGCTTAATCAATGACATTGTATCCCCAAGCCCTGTAAACATATTAACCTGTCAACTTTTCAACCTTTGTATTTCCCCCTGATTTCCAATTCCTATTCCTTCATTTGCACATTCTTCACCTTTTTTGACTGGCGCGAGAGTTAGCGCAGCGCTCTCGTGTTTTTGCATATGCACCCGGTCTCTGACCGGAACCAGCAACGCGCATATTATACTCATTCCTATAAAAGCCAGATCCTTCGGAGCTTAATCAATGACATTGTATCCCCAAGCCCTGTAAACATATTAACCTATCAACTTTTCAACTCTTTGTATTTTCCCTCATTCCCAATTCCTATTCCCTCATTTGCACATTCTTCACCTTACGTTTTTTTCTCGTCACTAATGAACCCGGAATACCATAATAAACCAACGGTCGCGGAGGTGGTGGTATTTTCACGGGTATCATACAAGGCTGCTGTAAGGCAACAGGTAATGGATGCTCTATACCATGCTCCTGTGCTTTAAAACCAATAGAAGCCAGGTACTGCCACAATACTATTTCCACGTCCTCTTCTGTACACGCACGCTCCTTCAATAACTGGGAACCTACTCCTGTCATTTTACGATAGAGGTAATGCAGTTTCCAACCATCGGGCAACTGGCGGTACACTTTAGAAGCAATCCGGGAAGCATGCCCCAGTCGCTCTGCATATTGCATGGTAAGACAAAACTCTTTCGATGTCTTTACCCTTTTTCCTGTCAGCGAACTTTTGGTACGAACGCAGTATTTACCTTTCCAGAAATAGAAAGTAAGGTTACCGTAAGTACCGACAAAGTAAACCGGCGGAAGATCTTTTGGGATCCTTTTCATTTAAAAAATTTAATTATACAATGTTGTTTAGTGATACTCGATCGTGAATCGGCAATCGTGAGACGTGAATACAAGCTACGAGCTTTGAGCTACGAGCCGTGAGCAAATACAGTCAGGCATCCGTACTTCTTATTTCGTACTTTCCTTGTCAACTTATCAACCATTCAACTTTTCAACCCTCTTGTGTCTTCCTTCGATATTCGAAATTCAGTATTCGACATTCGATATTTGCCTTCCCTTTTTCATTCCAAACTTCTTATTCTTCATTTCTCATTTCCTTCACGATTTTCATATCAGGAGCAAAGCTACACCTATCTCACCCTCATCTCCAAACGTCTGTGCCGTTTTTGCCGTTTATGTCGAAACTTTCCGTTCTTTCTTTTTTAAATCCGAAAGGCGAAGATGATTTCAGGTTTCAGGATCGTGAAACGTGAGTCAATGTCATTGAATTAAGAAAGGGCCACAGCGTGGCCTCCTGTTTATAGAAATGATCGTAATAAACGTGTTGTGGCTCCGATAGGAGCCTCCGGTTGCTCACAGGAAGCTCCTACCGGAGCTGATACCTTTTAAAATTGATTTTCTATAAACAGGTAGCTCCTCCGGAGCTTAATTCAATGCCATTGAAACGTGAGACGGCAGACGGCAATCGTGAGACTGTTTCGAGTTTTGGGCTTGAGGTTTCGTGTTCTGAAATTTGAGGTTTCACGCAAAGACTGCGAAGGCTCGCAAAGCAGCAAAGCCGTTTTGTTAACTGCAAATTGCTAACTGCCAACTTGTATTCCTCGCCGCTCGTTGCTCAAAGATTACGGCTGTTTTGCCAACTGCAAACTGTCAACTGCCAACTTTCTTCCTGTCTTTCCTTCAAAATTCGATATTCAGCATTCGATATTCTACCCCCGTACTTCTTAACTTGCCAACCATATTTCCTCACTGCTGTCTTACTAATACCTAAAACCTAACAGCTAATACCTGATTCCTGTATTCCCTTGTGCCTTGTCTCTTATCCCTTCAGGCTTAACTTAAAGCCTGTATTTCAGGGACTTTGTTATAGTCTTGTTCTGGTCTCGTTCTTGTTTCCTTCTTATTTAAAGCGTATAAATTAGGGGTTTGCTCTTGGCGGAGGGCGAACGAAACAAGAACCAGGTATAGACCAGGTAGGAAGAAATGCCGAAACAGGCACTAATTTAACAATGTTGAATTGCAGCCCTTTACTCATCCATTATTACCAAACTGTTAACTCGTCTCCCGGGCGTATCCTTTGCCACTTCCCATACGTGCTTGTTATATATCACTCTCCATGAAATTTGAGTTGTATAAAAAAATGCTGAAGGGAGAAACGAACCCGGAGGAGACCAGGCTGGTGAACCAGTGGCTGGAGGAGGACCCTGTTTTTTTTGAGAATGCTATGACGGCAGAAGCGCGGCAGATGCCTGCGCAGCAGATGCCGGAACCGGTACGGCAGGATATGTTGCATTTCTTTGAACAGCAGGGCATAGGGCAGGTACACTACCAGCAGAAAACACCGGTAATACCTGTTACCCGTAAAGCATACAGGTGGGTAGCTGCAGCAGCTATACTGATAGCAGTAACTGCAGGCTGGTGGTGGTTAAAGCCTGCAAAACAGGATGGAACACCTGTAGCATGGAAAGAGGTACGGAACAACAGCAAGGAGGTGATGGCAATTACTTTACCGGATAGTTCAAAAATATGGTTGAATGTATTGGCTGCTATCCGTTATCCCGGTGATTTCAATAACCATCCCGAACGTACGGTTCAACTCACCGGTGAAGCTTATTTTAAGGTAGCACATGATACAGGGCATCCTTTTGTGGTGCAGACGGAGAACCTGTTTACAAAAGTGTTGGGTACAGAGTTTAATGTAGAAGCATATCCCGGTGAGCAGCAGATAAAAGTGTGCCTGCAGAAAGGGAAAGTACAGGTGAATTACAGGGATACGGTGAGCAGGTATACTGCCGCCGGGAAGATATTGTTGCCGGGACAAATGGCAACGTTCTATAAAAAGAATGCAGCTATTGCTGTAAAGCAAACTACGCTGGCAATGCCTGAGGCATGGATCGAGAACGGGTTGGTCTTAAATGATGTTCCGTTGCCGGATGCCTTAAGAAGGATCGCATTAAGATATGACCGGAAAATTGAGTTTAACCCGGAGCTGGCTACCCGGTACAGGCATGTAACGGCAAGCTACAGGAATATGGAGCTATCGCAGGTGTTATCGCAGTTAGGGTTTGTTTGCAATTTTTCAGTAAAGAAAATTAAAGATACTTACCGTGTCGATTTACAATAACCATCCTATACCGTAATCATTGCTGCATAGCGCAGCAGGCTGAATTATTCATTAACAAATATTACAATTAAGTAACGAGGTATGAAATTACAATTACCCGAATGGATCTCTCTTGTCGCAAAACGTCAACTGTTTTGGATTGCTCTCTTATTGCTTCAATGGCCTTTATGTGCACATGCACAGGACAGCAGAACTGTTATTACCTACGAAGCCGGAACTGTAAAAGCCGGTGTGGTATTGCAGGCTATTGAAAAACAAACTGGTTATACACTTACTTACAATGCTGATGAACTGAATAGTGTAACGATAAAAAAAGTAAGCTGGAAAAATGTACAGGTACAGGAAGCCTTGAATGAGTTACAGCAGGACTATGGTATTCAGTATGTACTTACAGGAAACAATATAGCGTTGAAGGTGGCGCCTAAAAAGGTCCCTGCATCTAAGGCACAGCCTAAGCCCGGTACAGTTTCGGGTAAGGTAGTGGATGAGGAAAATGGAGACCCTGTTACAGGCGCTACCATCAGCATCAGTAAAATAATAACCACCAGCAATATTGATGGCGCCTTTACTGTAAGTGTTCCAAAAGGAGTTTATAGCGCCACTGTTAGTTCGGTAGGCTACGGTGTAAAAAATATTACGGGCATTGAAGTAAAAGAAAACGAAACGTTTCAATTGAATTTAACGCTTAAAAGGGAAAAAGGACAATTGCAGGGAGTGGTAGTAACAGCCAGTGCCCGTAAAGAAAGCGTGGCATCATTATATACAAGGCAAAAGAACAGCCCTTCTATCGGTGATGGCATCAGTGCTGAACAGATCAGCAGAACGCCGGATAAAAATATAGGGGAGTCTATAAAAAGGATCAGTGGTATTTCAACGCTTGATAATAAGTATGTAGTAGTACGTGGGCTCAGTGAGCGTTACAACCAGGCATTGTTGAATGGTCAGCAGATGCCGAGCACAGAGCTGAACCGTAAGCAGTTTTCATTTGATATTATTCCTTCCAACATTGTTGACAATGTAGTAGTAACCAAAACGCTTACGCCGGATATGAGTGCTGAGTTTGGCGGAGGATTGGTACAGATCGAGACAAAGAATATTCCATCAGAAAATTTTGTAAGCGTTACAGCGGGAGTGAGTGTTAATGATAAAACAAATGGCGAAGATATGTTGTCGCTGAAACGCAATAACAACGACGCGTATTGGGGCAATTATGCAGCACACCGCAACCTGTATGGTAAAAAAAACTGGAATAGTCTCGCTGATATAAGAGCCTATAAAGAGGCAAACAAAGATAATGCAGCACTTACCAACAACTGGCAACCTTATTATTACGGCGCTGCACCTTCACAGAATTACCAGTTATCGGTGGGGCATGTTTTTGTGGTAAGCAGCCGCAGGCAGCAAAAACTTGGGTTACTGGCTTCTGTATCCTATCGCAATACCCAGGCTGTACAGGACCTTATGTCGGAACGTTTTGGTTTTGAATCGCCGGACCTTGAACCAATGTATGCTTTACGCGGACATCAATACAGCTTTACAACCAATGTAGGGGGTGTATTGGGAGTAGGATTTACATCGCAGAAGTTTAAGCTGAGCTGGCAGAATGTGTTCAGCCGCCTGCTGGATGAACAGGTGAATTTTGGTAAGGGGAGGCATACTGTGCTGGAAGAAAACAGCCGCGCAATGATCGAGAAGGTTCAGTATACCGGGTTATGGCAGAGCCAGCTAAAAGGTGAGCATGCCATTGGCAACAAGGGTATTAAGTTTAACTGGATCGGTAATTATACGTCAGTAACCAGGGAGCGGCCTGATAACCATATTGCCATCTGGAAAACAGTGCCGGATACTTTCAGCCTGCCACATAATGATTTTACAGTAACCAATTACTATCCGGAAGGGCTTAGCAGCGGGGTATTGAGAATGTACACAAAGGCGGTGGAAAAGAACCTTAGCTGGGACGCAAATGTGTTATTGCCTTTTAAGCTGGGCAACACCATTCATTCATTTAAAACAGGATATAGCGGGTGGCATAAAGACCGTAGTTTTTATGTAGCGATGATCGGAGATCAGCCGGGAATGGGGGCAACGGTTTATAATCCTTCTTTACCGGAACTGTTTTCTCCCGAACTGGGTGGTGGTAAAAATTTCATTTCAACTTTTGGTGATGATTATAACAGGTCGGCCTCTTTGCATGCAGCATATGGCATGTTCGATAACAGGATAGGTAAACTAAGACTGGTTTGGGGCTTACGTGCAGAATACTTCAATATGAACAAGGCCAACCAGGCGTTGGATGCTATTGTGGAAGAGATAAGGACCTCTAATAATAATGATAGTCTCGATTTTAGTTTGGTATATAATCGTGAAAAGAACTGGAAATTCTTTCCTTCCATAAACATTACTTACAGCATTACGCCACAATTAAATGTACGTGCGGCCTATGCAAAAAGTATTGTACGTCCCGATCTGCGAGAGATGGCTTATTTCAGGGAGTATGATTTTGAACTGGGAGGCATTTACAGCGCAGATTTTCTACGCTCTACCATGCTGGATAATTATGATGTAAGGCTGGAATGGTACCCGGGTGCGGGAGAAGTTTTATCAGCGTCATTTTTCTATAAAGACATCCGGTATCCTATGGAGATCTATAAATACCCCTCTCTGAATGTTTTTCAATTGAAGAACAATTTTAAAAGTCACAATTATGGTGTAGAACTGGAAGCCCGTAAGTCACTTTCTTTTATCAATGTACCGGTAATAAAGAACCTCACATTGTATGGGAATTTTACAGCGTTGAAAAGCGAGGTAACGCCTATGGAAGAAACGGTTAACAGGATACAGGACAATAAGGTAATGCCTGAGCGTACAATTGGTAAAGAAGAGAAGAGGCCGTTAATGGGGCAGAGCAATTACATGGGCAATGCGGGGATCTATTATGATGATAAACACCTGCATGTAACACTTAATTATAATGCGGTTTCGAACAGGATGCTGGTGTATGTAATGAATGCAGTGAATTCGCAATTTGAAAGACCGATGCGCACATTGGATGGACAGATCTCTTACCGCTTTATGAAGCAACAGGCCGAGATCAAACTGAATATCAGCAACCTGCTGAATGAAAGCAATATTGTCTATGTGAACAAGGGCAAAAATGCGGAAGAGAACACGGCAGCCCTGAACGGAAATTATTCTACCAACTTTTTACTGTACCATAAATATGATAAGGTGATTCAGAGCCTTGCGCCCGGACGGACTTATGGTATCAGCCTCAGTTACACCTTCAAATAACGGACCTGGCTTCTGTGCCGGGAATGTGTAACAGGGATTGTATGTCGGTTTGATATAACGTTTATGAATATATGATAGTGGTATGATCATTAGCTTTTGTATAGTGCATTTATAATAAAAATAACGACAGCAGGTAGTATTGAGGCTCCATGTCGTGTTACAATCAACGGGTATTTTCTATCACCATAAACATTAAACTTAGACTATGAAACAGAAAAAGCTCATTCTGGGAGCGCTCACTGTGGTTGTGGCCACAGTAGTTGGGCTGGTTGCCTGTAAAAAAGGATTTAACGACAAGGGAGACCGTGCTTTATCTGCAGGTGCTCTTGTTGATGGCTGTTGCGGCGACCCTGGTAGCGCTGGCGACAGTACTATCAGCGGTGTAATTACTTCAGACATTTACCTGCGTAACTGTATCGAGTATCACCTGAGCGGTATTGTGTATGTAGCAAACAATGCAAAGATCATTATCCAGGCAGGTACGCGCATTGAAGGTGATGCAGGTACTGCAGGAACTCCCGGAACACCCGGTGGTGGCCTGGTGATCACACGTGGATCACAGATCATTGCAGACGGAACCCCTGAGTGCCCTATCGTATTCACCTCTTATCGTTGGGATGGCGAGCCTCAGTCTGGCGACTGGGCTGGAATTATTCTGTTAGGAAAAGCACCGGTAAACACCGGAACTCCCCTTATCGAAGGTATCTCCGGAACTCCTCCTGCTGATGCACACTATGGTGGAGACGTTTGCAACGACACCTCCGGTATCCTGCGCTATGTACGTATTGAATATGCAGGATACGAGCTTTCTACCGACAATGAGATCAATGGTCTTACTTTCGGTGGTGTAGGTTGCGGTACTGTAGTTGAACACGTAGAAGTGTACAAGTCAAAAGACGATGCATTTGAATTCTTTGGCGGTACTGTAAACTGTAAATGGCTGGTAGCTGTAGATGCGCTGGATGATATGTTTGATACTGACCTGGGTTATGTAGGTCACATCCAGTTTGCACTGGGCCTTTCTGATCTGGATCGTGCAGATAAAAGCCAGTCAAACGGCATTGAATCAGACAATAACAACATTCCTCCTCCCAGCTTTGCCAGTCCTTACACCCGTCCTGAAATTTCTAACCTTACCATTGTTGGTCCTGGTTGTTCACTGGCTAATAATACTACTATGCCTCCTTCCGGAACCGGTTCTTATGGAAGAGGTGCACACCTGAGAAGGCTGACTGCTTTCCGCATAGCTAACTCTGTGTTCATGGGCTTCAAATGGGGCGTTTCACTGGATGGAGCTAACGTTTTAGCCAAATTGCAGAATGATACTTCATGTTTCTGTAATAATGTAATAGAGGCTTGCCAAACTGTATTTAAAGGCGAAGGCGGTGTTTCCGATGGTTGGAATAGTTATCTTACCTGTCCTTATAAAGGATACCTGGTAACTACTACAAACGACAGTGTGAAATTAAGTGATCCTTACAATCGCGTTTCACCGGATTTTGCTTTACCACAATCAGGTTCTCCTGCATTGCATAGCAATACCGGATGGTCTTTCTCCTCATCATGCTTTGCCGGTGGCTGCTGCAGTTTCAGCTTTACCAGTACAAACTATGTTGGAGCATTTGGTACTGACAACTGGGCCCAGGACATTACTTATGGTGGCTGGGTAAGATATTATTAATCGTTAATTAATTATTTCTCCTCCTCATGGTAAATGGATATTCAATATCCATTTACCATTTTTAAAAACAAACAGTTCATGCAAAAAGCACATTTATTCTGTCTCCTTGTTCTTGCCATTATTTTCGGCAGTTGTAAAAAAGAAGTAGCTGTAGAAACATACAGCTATGCACGCATTAAAGTGATCTATAAAAATTTTGCGCAGGCACCGGATATAAAGATCGAAGCAAACGCTACTACCTTAGGTACCATGAAAGTGCTTCCCCAGGTTCCGTTTGAAGGTCTTATCATGAAGACTTCTGAGAGAGTGTCGCTTCGGATAAAACGGCTTTCTAATGACTCTCTTTTGTTGGATACCGCTTTTGTACCTGCACGTGAGAATGTTTTTACCGTGTTCATAACAGATCTTTTAAATGTTGCTGCTTTTTACACGCCACCAGCTACACCTGTAAGTCCTGATTCAAACAGGTTGCAGTTGCTGAATAATGTAAAAGTACAGGGAGTAGGAGTAAAGGTTAACTTCAGGTTTTTTGCACCCCTGACTACCACACTAACAAGTTTTGAAGAGTTGCCACAGTATGCAGTGAATAATGTAGAGTATGGTAAGATCAGTGCGCCTGTTGATATTCCTAAGATGAAATATCCTACAGGACAGGTTCAGACTGTGTTAAGGCCTATTTATATAAAGACTTATGATGCTGTGACCGGTACTTTGCTGGTAGATCTGAAAACCGGCACTACCAATAATACTTATGGCAACGTTATCGCCACCGGGGTATATACAGCCGCTACCAGCGGAGGAAAATTTAACATTATTAATGTAAATACTACAGAAAGTGGTGGGGTAGTTTCCTATGTGCGCCCTTTCCCCAGCTATGCTATGTGATTAAATTGATATTTCAGGGTAGGGAAGCTGGCAAAAACGCAGAATTATTGGTAAATTTAAGGGAGACAAAAAACAGTAAACATGCAAAAGTTATTAATAGGATGGCTGTTGTGTATGTTTGCGGCACCCGCCAGCCCGGACGAAGGACTTGAACCGGTAAACAGGGCTTTTCATGCAGGCGAAACTGTCAGTTATACTGTTTACTACACGCTTGCCGGTGTATATGTAAATGCCGGCACGGCTATCTTCACTACCCAGCTTACACAACTACAGAACAAGCCGGTCTTTCACCTGAAAGGCGAAGGCAATTCAAACAGTAAATACGACTGGATCTTTAAAGTACGTGACAAGTATGAAAGTTTTGTAGATACTGCCAATTTACAACCCTTGCAGTTTGTGCGTAATATCCAGGAAGGCTCTTATAAAAAATACGAGAATGTAAGTTTTAATCATACAACAGGCACTGCTGTTACCAACGACGGTGTGTATAAAGTGCCGCATGGTGTACAGGATGTGATCAGTATGGTGTATTCTATGCGCAACACCGATTTTGACAGTTATAAGATAGGTGATACAATTCCCTTCAGCATGTTTCTTGACAATGAAGTATACCACCTGTACATCCGTTATACGGGCAAGGAAAGTGTAAAGACAAAATATGGCAAGTTTAAAGCACTCAAATTAAAACCCCTGTTACTAAAGGGAGCTTTGTTCCAGGGAGGAGAAGAAATGGATGTGTGGGTGAGCGACGATGCCAATCATATTCCCTTGCGTATACAGACGCCCATCTCCGTTGGAAAAATTAAAGTTGATATGATGTATCACCGGAATCTCCGGCATCCTCTCAGCAGCTTTGTTGACTTTTGATCAGGTGTGAACAATTGCAGGTTTATAGTATTTGCCTCTTTCTGAAGAAATTCTTTAATGATAATATCAAGCCGGATAGTATGCCGCAAAGGCATTCTTTCCGGCTTTCATTTTCAGATCTTCATAATAGCTAAGAGTTTTGGTTCCGGGGGTGGGTACACCTGCCGGGGCATGGGCCCCTCACTAACCACTCATCTCAATATCTGCCTGCGGGCTTCTGCAGATGGTGAACGATACTGTAGTATCTGCCAAATCCCCTGTTAGTGCTCATTCTTATCATGATAAAGATTAGGTTTTAAGTTATTTCATGCATATATACCTCTCAGTTGAACTGCGTATTAGCTGCGTTTTTCCTTATCAGGCACTTAAAAATTGATGAAAGGTAATGTACATCCGGTGCTAAGTAATTAATCTTGCAACAGCGTCAATATGTGATTGATCTGCCGAATGCTGCGTACATATTGTTGCTCTATAAACCTTGATTCCCGTCAATTGTATAGCCCGGCTGGTTTATAATCATTAGCCACAACAAAACAAAAGCGTTTTCTCAATTCCTGTATTACAGCACTAGCTGTGATCAGGTGTTCTATAATTATAAACATTACACAAGATGCATTTCAAAAAAGCTATTGCAGTATCTATCCTGGCAGCAGGATGTACCTGTACACTGCTGGCACAACAACCACAACGTGGCCCCAGGCCCGCTGGTATGCCTACAGGAACAGGCGCGCCTTCTGTAACACCCGGTGGTACACCGCAGAGCGCCCCCCGAGTTGGCATTAAGCCTTATGCTGAAGTGATCACAGAAAAAGCACGCACTTCAGTTGGATTGTTCACTGTGCATAAAGTAGAGGATAAAGTATATTTTGAACTGGCCGACAGTGTGCTGGGCCGCGATATCCTGGTGGTAAGCCGTTTGGCTAAAGCCGGTGTGGATATGCGTGCAGGTGGTTCTATGTCTGGTTACGCAGGTGACCAGCTGAACACCAGTGTTGTTCGTTTTGAAAGAGGCCCCAGCAATAAGATCTTCATGCGTGATCTTTCGTACAGCGAGTATTCACGCGATTCATCTATGCCGATGTTCCGTGCTGTGATGAATTCAAACATTCAGCCTATTGCATTGTCTTTTGATGTACGTGCTTACAACCGCGATTCAGTTTCCGGTAACCGCAGTACAGTTATTGAACTGACTGATGTGATCAATGGTGATAATGATATCTTCTTCCTGGGCAATGCTAAAAGCTCTTTACGTGCCGGTGCATTGCAGGCAGATAAATCTTACCTGGTGGATGTAAAAACATTCCCCATCAATACAGAGATCAAAACTGTAAAAACCTATGCACGTGCAGCAGCTGCCCAGGGTGCTGGTGGTGCCGGTGGTTTCTTTGGTGGTGCGCCTTCTGGCCCTCTTACCATTGAGCTGAACACTTCTATGGTTTTATTACCTAAAGTGCCCATGCAGCCCCGTTATTTTGACGAGCGCGTAGGTTACTTTACTTCTAACTATACTGATTTTGATGCCAACCCACAGGGCGTGAAAAGAGTTTCTATGATTGCCCGCTGGAGACTGGAACCAAAACCAGAGGACATGGAGAAATACAAAAGGGGGGAACTGGTAGAACCTAAGAACCCGATTGTTATTTACATTGATCCTGCAACACCTGCAAAATGGGTTCCTTACCTGATTGCCGGTATCAATGACTGGCAGGCTGCCTTTGAAAAAGCCGGCTTCAAAAATGCCATCATTGGTAAAAGAGCACCTACTCCACAGGAAGATCCTACCTGGAGCCTGGATGATGCCCGTCACTCTGCTGTAGTGTACAAACCATCCAGCGTAGCCAATGCCAGTGGTCCGCACATTTCTGATCCCCGCAGTGGCGAGATCATGGAAACGCATATCAACTGGTATCACAACGTAATGAAACTGATCCACGACTGGTACATGATCCAGTGTGCTGCTGTTGATCCCAAAGCACGTAAAATGGAATTTGATGACGAGCTGATGGGCCAGCTGATCCGTTTCGTTTCTTCACACGAAGTTGGTCACACACTTGGTCTTCGTCATAACTGGGGATCAAGCTCTACCACACCGGTTGAAAAACTGCGTGATAAAAAATGGGTAGAAGAAAACGGTCATACTCCTTCTATCATGGACTATGCACGTTTTAACTATGTAGCACAGCCGGAAGATAATATCACTGAAAAAGGATTGTTCCCCCGTATCGGTGATTATGATAAATGGGCTATTGAGTGGGGCTATAAAGTACTGCCTGACGCAAAATCTGCTGATGACGAGAAGCCCGTGCTGAACAAATGGGTGATCGCTAAACTGCAGGATAAACGTTACTGGTTTGGTACTGAAACCAGCCCTGACGATCCACGCGGACAGAATGAAGACCTTGGCGATAACGCTATGAAGGCAAGTGAATATGGCATCAAAAACCTGAAAAGGATCCTGGCTAACCTGCCTGAGTGGACCAAAACTGCCAACGAAGGTTATGATGACCTGGAAGGTATGTATGGTCAGTTAACCGGTCAGTTCGGACGCTATATCGGTCACGTAAGCAAAAACATCGGTGGCAGGTATGAAACACTGAAAACTGTAGAGCAGCCCGGACCTATTTACGAACTGGTACCTGCTGCAACCCAGCTGGAAGCAATGGATTTCCTGAACAAACAGGTATTCGCTACACCTACATGGGTGCTTGATCAGCGTATTTTCGCTGTTACAGGAGCTTCTCCTGCCGGCGTGATCAGTAATTTACAGGATGTGGCCCTGAACAGGTTGGTAAGTGCTACTACTATCAACAGGTTGTTGACTGCTGAAGCGCTCAGCGACAAAGCGTTCAAGGCAAGCGATCTGTTCAATGAACTGCGCAAAGGCATCTGGGGCGAACTGGCTACCAAACAAACAATTACTATTTACCGCAGAAATCTGCAGAAGTCTTATGTAGAGAAAATGATCGCTATCATTAAGCCTGCTCCTGCTGCAGAAATACCTGTAGTGATTGGTGGTGGTGGCAGAGGTGGTAATGCAAGACCTGCTGATAATACAAAAACATCTGATGTGGTGTCTGTAGTAAAAGCAAATCTTGTTTCTATCCGCACCAGCATTAAAGCTGCGTTGCCTACCGTTACAGATAGTATGACCAAATACCATCTGCAGGACCTGAGTGACAGGATCACTAATGCACTGAGCACAAAAGGCGAATAAGCTCAGGTAAAATATAAAATCATGCAAACGGTTGCTCTCACGGGCAACCGTTTGTTTTTATAAAAGGAATCAACCTCTTCAGGCCTGGCCTGACAGGTTGAGCCTCTTAATCGCAGCTTATTTGTATCTGGATAGTCAGAAAATAAAAAATCATGCAAACGATTGCCTCACGGCCAACCATTTGTATGATGTAGCTTTAGCAAGGAATTTAATGTAAAATTGCAATAGCCTCCGGGCTTTAATACCTGCATACATGAGAACATTCCTGTTGTTTTCCTTACTGACCATTGCCGTTGCCACCTGCGCCCAGCAACAGGCTTCAAACTATGTATTCATTCAGCCTGGTGAATCCTCCACAGAAATTATACATAAAGCGGCAGGTGTAGTGCCTTCTGCCAACCAATTGAGGTGGCAGCAATTAGAGATCACTGCATTTTTTCATTTTGGTGTAAATACATTTTCCAACCGCGAATGGGGAACGGGTAAAGAAGACCCTAAGATCTTTAACCCGACAGCCCTGGATGCAAAACAATGGGTAAAAACTGCAAAGGACGCCGGTGTAAAGCAGGTAATACTTACCACCAAACATCACGATGGCTTTTGCCTGTGGCCAACGGCTACCACTGACCATTCCGTAAAAAGCAGTCCCTGGAAAAATGGTAAGGGGGATGTGGTAAAAGAAGTGGCAGAAGCCTGTCGTGCATACAATATTGGTTTTGGTGTGTACCTGTCGCCCTGGGATATGAATGCGGGCAGCTATGGTACGGATGCATACAATGATTTTTTTGTACAACAGCTTACTGAACTGCTCACCCATTATGGCCGAGTGGATGAAGTATGGTTTGATGGAGCCAACGGCGAAGGGCCCAATGGGAAAAAGCAGGTATATGATTTTGAAAGATGGTATAAACTGATCCGTAAGCTGCAACCCAGTGCTGTAATTGCTATTATGGGCCCTGATGTACGCTGGGTAGGTACAGAAAGTGGTTACGGACGTGAGCAGGAATGGAGTGTGATACCTGCTACTAATTTAGACCAGTCGGTAATTGCCGGTAACTCACAGCAGGGAATTGTGGTAAAACCTATGGGCGATCTGCAGGGAAATGACCTGGGCAGCCGTGAAAAAATAAAGACCGCAAAAGCACTGGTATGGTATCCTGCGGAAACAGACGTTTCTATCCGCCCGGGATGGTTCTATCACCCGGCGGAAGATGAGAAAGTAAAATCGCCTGGTAAACTATTGGATATTTATTACAGTTCAGTAGGCAGGAACGGTGTATTGCTACTGAATATACCACCCGACACCAGGGGGCTGATCAGTAAAAATGACAGCACTAACCTGCTGGGCTGGAAAAAGCTCGTAGACGCTACGTTTGCCAGAAACCTTGCTGCAGGCGCCACCATTGTTTCTCCCAATGGGGTAAATGCAAAAGCGTTGCTGGATAATAACTTCACTACCGCATGGACTACCAAAGGGGAGGATTCTGCAGCTACTATTGAATTTAACCTGCCTGCCGAACGGACATTTGATGTATTGATGTTGCAGGAGTATATCACGCAGGGACAACGGGTGGAGCAATTTACGCTTGAATATAAAGACGGTAATGAATGGAAGATCATTACATCAGCCACTACAATAGGTTATAAACGGATCATCCGCTTTGCTCCTGTAACAGCAAGGCAGGTAAGGCTGCGTATAGGATCAGCAAGACTGAACCCGGTACTCAGCAGCTTTGGTTTGTACAAAGAAGTGAAAGAATGATCCCCGCAGTATAGCAGTTCATACGCCGTAACCGGCAACTGGTGCTGAAGTAATACATAGCAACCGGTTTGCTGCGTTTCTTTTGTACAATGAACTACATCACCCATCATTATTTTTTACAGGAAGCGCTGCTGGTAGCCATGCGTTCTATGAACAGCGGCAACCTGCCCTTTGGCTGTGTGCTTGTGAGCCCGGATAATACAGTTTTACTGGATGGAGAGAATACGGTTGTAACAGGCGATGATCCGCTGGGGCATTGTGAAATGAACCTGCTGCACCGGCTAAAGAATGGGTATGATGCTGCTTACCTGCAGCAATGCACGCTGTATGCCACTACTGAACCCTGTGCCATGTGTGCGGCAGCCATTTACTGGAGTGGTATCGGTAAGCTGGTATATGCGATGGACAAGCAGCGTTATCATGCTATTGCAGGTAGCCCTTTGCCGGAACATATGCTGGCAGTACGTGCCCGTGATATTTTTAGCTGCGGGGGCAGAAAGGTACATGTGGTAGGCCCGTTGATGGAAAAAGAAACCGGGCTGGTATATGCGCAATGGCTACACGGAAACGAATACGCAGCCCGGCAATGCGCGGAACATATCTGCTGATTAATTGATTGATTTGTTGCTTAGGGAGCAAACCTGCCAGGTTAAGCTTCCTGGTTCCTGCTTAACCATGGCTGAATAGCCTGGTAGTTTACTTGCCCTCATTACGTACTTTCCTGTCGGCTGCATTGCCGCTGCGGCCATGATCAAAGCCCTGTTCACGTTCCAGCTCGATCATTTGCTGCGGTCTGAAATTTACAATATAAGCCCTGCGTTGACTATCCGTGTTATTGCCCCTGCTGTAATGCAATGTATGCCCGTGGTGTAAAATGCAGGTGCCTGCTTTTATTTCAATACCCACTCCTTCAGCTTCTGTAGCTTCACACATCAGGGCTCCGCCTTTTCCGGTACCTGTATGCGGCCTTAATGGCAACAGGTGAGATGCAGGTACATACCACATACAGCCATTGTCAAGTGTAGCGTCATCCAGTGCCAGCCAGCAACTGGCGGCTCTCTTGTCAGGCATGTTGATCCAGTATGCTGCATCCTGGTGCCAGGGCGTAGGTGTATTGGTATTGGGCGCTTTGTTGATGAGCATGTCAAAATCCATAGAAAGATCATTGCCCAGTAGTTGTTGCGCTACCTGTAATGAACGCTGGTGATAGCTTTGTTGCAGCAGACCGGGAACAAAATCGCTGGGCCACATGATCTGCGTTATATTCTCTACTTTCTTATTATCTCCAAGACCAACACCCAGGTCACTGCGGTTTTTACCGGTATCAATATCACCGGATAGAAAACGATCATATAGTTCGCGGTATTCTTTCAGTTCGGTTGCTGTAATAATGTCTTCCACTATTACGTAGCCGTTCTTTTCAAAAAAATCGACTTTGCCGGGTTGTAAAACATAGTCTGCTGCCATAACCGTTGTTTTTGTTTGGTTTTATAGATCTGACTATCCGGATAGTAGCTTTCCGGGCTTGCTGTAAATTGACCTGACAGGTCTTAGCGAAGCCTGTAAGATGCAGCAGGAATAGTAAGTGGTTGTAACGGTTCAGACCTGTCAGGTCTGAAAACTGCTATGCAGGCTTACTTTCCTATAGCCGGAGAATCAGTTTTATAAAATAAGCATGTTTTAAAATAATACTTGTTCAGGATAATGTGATAGTACTTTTTTGTAAAAACATACACTTAACTTTAAGCAATGCAACTGGATGTACGTTCAACGGCAAACAGGAAGATCATTGACTTCCGGAAAATGCACATGGGCAATCTTTGTGTGCTGGGACGTTATCATTACAGTACTGCCAGCAGGGAACTGGAATACCACCGGCATCCGGGTATGATCGAGATCTGTTATTATGATAAGGGCCGGCAGGTATTTTCTGTAGGAGAGGAGAAATACCTGGTAACGGGTGGTGATGTGTTCATTCATTTCCCGGGAGAAGAGCATGGTTCCGGCGGACACCCGGAAGAAAAGGGAAGTCTTTACTGGTTTATTATTAAGGCAGAAGGCAGTAAAAAAGTTGCGGGAGCCAATAAGGATATCGGGTACCTGGTGCAGCAGTTGATCCGCAATGGCAAACGGCATTTTAAGGGCAGTGCGGAAATGAAAAAAATACTGGAAGAGATCTTTGCTGCCATGCAGCTGAAGAATATTTCAAAAGAGATCGTTCATATACAGGTGCGATTGCTTGCCCAGCTTTTCCTGCTGAAGGTATTGGAGAAAAGTAATGAGCAGCAGGATGAACCGCAGAATGTCCGGTTAGAAAAAGTGTATCGTTTTATCAGCGACAATCTTTCTGAAACGATCACAGTTGCCATGCTGGCAAAAGAAGCCAATCTTTCAGAATCGAGATTTAAAGGATGGTTTAAAGAGGCTTCCGGTTTTACACCGCTTGATTATGTACAGCGATGCCGGGTACAAAAGGCGGTAGAGCGATTGCAAACTGATCCGTCTGCATCCGTAAAAGACCTTGCATTTGAACTGAACTTTTCTTCCCAGCAGTATTTTACTACAGTGATCAAAAAGTTTACCGGTAAAACACCGGGAGAACTGATGAAGCGATAAGGGTTAATAATAACTTTTTTCCATTATTAACCTGAATTTTTCTTCGGCCATAAACAGACCGAGGAATACAGGCAAAAGATCGGTTTCATTTGTTGTATAGATTTCTCCTTTCGTTTTAGAGCCTGTAAATTTTCCAAGATAATGTGCATCATCAACAGAGTCGGTCATATCGAACCGGTAAGAGTTCCAGGTACTTTTTTTGAAAATATTTTTGTGTGCATCGTTCTGAATAAAGTGGAAAGGTTTTCTTCCGTTTAGGTACATTGTACATGCAGTTTTACCAAACCATTGATTATCTGCGAACTCATAATAACCGATTGAGTCATTATTCAGGTAATTAAAAATGAGATACCTGTCTTTCTTAAATATTTTCATCTTTTTTTCAATCCTGTACTTCTGGTTATTGTATTCCATAAATGATTCATATTTGCCTGTATACAGCTTGCAGATAGTATTATCATCTTTTTTTATGTCGTAAAGAAAACAACGATCCATTGTAAGTGGCAGGTTTTTGAATCTTACATATAGATGGAACTCTTTTTGAAAGGTAAACATATGGGGGCTTAGGATTGGGTAATCTCATACAATACATGCCTGTAAAGATCACTTTCGCTATTGAGGTTAGGGTGATCGAATGTTGTAACATAGTGCATGCCGATCCGTTTCATCACATTTTCTGATCTTTTATTGATCACTGCGGTAAAGGAAACGATCTTATCGAGGTGTAATATATTGAAGCCATAGTCAAGACAGGCATTGGCGGCTTCTGTTGCGAAGCCCTGGCCCCATGCTTCTTTCCTGAAACGCCAGCCTATTTCAACACAGGGAGTAAAGAAGTTCTCAAAATTGGGGATAGAGAAACCGGTAAACCCGAGAAACTCCCCGGTAGTGTTGTCCTCAACCACATACAGACCGTATCCCTGCGTATCAAAATGGTGGTTGATCCTCCGGAGCATGATAAGCGATTCGGCTTCGATAAGTGGGCGTGGGAAATAGCGCATTACCTCTTCATCCATGTTCATGGCAATGAAAGGAGCTGCGTCGGAAGGTAACCAGTGGCGAAGTCCCAGGCGTTCAGTTGTAATAATGTAGTTGTTCATGCAAAGGCAAATAGCTTTGCAAAGCTGCTAAAAAAAGTTTACTTATCCGGATAATAGTATGGGTATCAGGATGCTATTTAATTATCACTGGAAGCTGTGCCGGAAACTGCGATATGCACTTTGGCAAATATAGCCCTGCAGCGTAGTTGTGCTTCCTCCGGAGCCCAGTTTTTACGGGCTGCAATATCTTCCATAGTAAAACCATTATAATAGCAGAGGTTAAAGACCTCTTGTTCTTCGGGTGAAAGACTGGCCGCATGCGATGAACTTTCAAACAACACCGGAAGATTTTCGTCTTCGTCGGACTGCTGGTTGATATGCCATTGCCTGGCCTTTTCCCTTGCCTTCTGAACAAGGAATGAATAGAAACGAAGATATTGTGGGTTGTACGAATGCAGTGTGTCCGGAAGCTCCATGAATATATCCTGTAAAATTTCTTCTGCGACCGATCGGTTCTTGATTGTAGTCAACAGAAAACCGAAGAGCATACCACCATATTTGCCATACAATTGATCTATTGCATGCGGGTTCCAGGCTGCAACTGCTTGTAGTAACCCTTCATCTTCGGGTTGTACATCGTGCATAAGACATTGGTTTAGTGAGGTAACGACGTGGGGTAACCTGTTTTGCAGAGGGTAACGGCGGAGTGGAGTGTTAATTGTGTTGTGTTGGTGCCAATATCATGCCGGTTTTTGACACATCCATCACAGTTATAACACATTACAGCAACCGATCACGTGCATGGAGGTTACATAAATAATGCTATCCGATCAGTTTTGATCTGTTTTGTTTCTTTGATCTGCCTGCAATTGAGAAGTGGAAATATTCCGTGCGATACAAACGGTAAGGTGAGAGGGGAAGTGTATCGAAAGAGTGTATGAAAAAAGAAGCGATTATGCTTCTCTCAACAGCTTCATAAAAAGTGCAGCCTGCTCCTTGGTTTTGATAACCTGGTGCAGTGAAGAACTGGTGGCAACTTTTACTTCAGCTTTTTTGCCGTTCTCCCTTGCTTTTTTAGTAAGTGCAGCTACTTTTTTTGCTACTGTTTCTTTCATGTGTTCAAATATACGCACTTTTTTTAAGTGGTGCTAGGCTATAAGTGCAAATCAATTCCTAATTAATGGAGCTTTAATTGTATGATAATTTGTTGATTATTAACGGTTTTAAGCTGTTTTGCCTGGATGCTCGCCCGGTTCCCCGGTTTGTCTATGCTAAGACAAAGCAAAGAAATGAGGAGCTGATCGCTTACGGGTGTCAGGATTTCAGGTTAAAGATAAAGTAGTTGTACATCTGGTCCTGTGAGATCTGGCTGCCTTTCCTGATCCTGAACGGGTATGGTATGATGTCTTCAAAATCGAAAGGATTATCGTACTGGGTTTTGCCAAAACGGGTGATCCTTACATAATACTTTACCCCATACATCCTGAAGTGTTTATCGAGGTAACTGAAATTGCGCTGTAATGCCCGGTAGTAAAAATAAGCGCGTGCATTGTCTGAACCATCAATACCAAGATAGTGATCGGGATTGGTTTGCAGGTAAGCCAGGGCAGAGAACAGGATGGTAGAAAATACTTTTGAATAGTTGATATGTTTCAACTCAGCCTTGTCGTCTATCTTGCCTTTGGCATTCAGTGGACCGAACGAGAGATTGTACACGTTGGGCAAAAGTGCGTGCGTGTTGTTACTGATCTTTACCACCAATGGCACAGCCTTACCATCATTGAGCGGGGTAGTGAAGCTGCTGTACTTCAGATCGGTTGAGATATTATCAATATCGTACAGTGTATCAAAATCGATTTTAACAGGAACAGACATAGGTCAAGGCTTTACCCGGGCAAATATATTGTGTTTGATAAATAAATGTATCCGCAGCTCTTCATTGGATACAATATAATACTGATTGGTGATCAGAGAGGTCAAATTTCATATAAAAGGCTCCATGTCGTTGAATTAAGAAGTTTAATTCCGGCGGATGGGGACATCCGCCGGGGAAGTTCCGTGGCTGCTGTCTTCACCAGCCACAGAATTCAACGGCAGGAATATTAGGAAAATGAGCCGCTAGTGTAAATACACAATCTGCACAAACGTTTGCATATTTTCCGGTATCGTATTTTAACTATTTTCATAGCCGGATGGGCCACCATACAGGCTTTTGGCTCATGTATCTAATATACAATCGCATGAAGAAGTTTTGCTCTGTTTTATCATTGTTGTTAACTGTGGTTGCCCTGCAGGCACAGGATATTGCTTTTACAAATGCCAATAATGACTGGAATCCTGATTCATTAGGAAACCATCGTGCTGTGCTAAATTTTACCGGCACAGGTACTGTGGCGCATGTGGTCATTAACTGGCGCAGGCACGATAATGATCCGCAACTGAAACGCATCATTGTACAGGATGCCGCCACCGGTAAAAAGATCACCAATATAAAAGCAGGGGTTATCAATAATGAAAGCGGTGAGCTTTATTTTGAACCGGTTTCAGGTAAGGGCAATTATTATGTGTATTATATGCCTTATAAAAATGAAGGCCGCTCCAACTATCCGCGGGGCATTTACCTGCCGGTAGAAAATATAGCTTCAGCAGATTGGTTGCAGTCTGCTACCGGTAATGTATCTCAGAACACAACTGTAAAGGAGATCCAGGCTATCAATGCTTTTAACAGTTTTTACCCGATGGAGGTAATTGCAACAGCAAAAGAAACTGCGGCACTGGTTGCCAGAGCTGGTAGTGTACCATTGATCGTTTTTCCGGAAGACAGGCTGTATGCTATCCGTATGAAAAAATACCTGCCTTACCGCTGGATAGAAAAAGGGTTGCAGACTTCTTTTACAGGCGAAGCGGCAAAGGGTGAACATTATACCTATCAATTGGGTGTATATGCATTGCAGGGGCTTGAAGACCTGTCAGTACAGTTCAGCAGTCTTACCGGCGGCAATGGAACTGTGATCCCTGCCAAAGCGATCTCCTGTATCAACAATGGTGGTATTGATTACACCGGTAAGGCATTCAGTAAACAGGTGGCTATAAATGCGGGAGAAGTACAACCGCTCTGGTGTGTGGTGGAGATCCCTGCAACTGCAAAGCCTGGTTTGTTTACAGGAACCGCTACCATAAATGCCAAAGGAATCAAACCGGTAACTATCAATATAAAATTAACTGTAACGGCCAATGCGCTGGCAAAAGGCGGTATTGATGAACCATGGAAACAAACGCGTTTACATTGGCTAAATTCAACACTGGCACAGGATAATACTGTTATTAAACCTTATACACGATTACAGGTAACGCAAAATACAGTGAGCCTCCTGGGACGAAAACTGGAGATCAATAGTGATGGTTTTCCCAAACAGGTACAGACCTTTTTTACACAGGAGATGACCGGTTACCAGGCAAAGCCTAATAATGTATTGTCTGCGCCTATAAAATTTGTTGCAGCAGATGCGGGTGGAAAACAGCTGGTATGGAAAAGCAGTGGTGTACAATTTACCGGCAGGTCTGCCGGTACCGTTAGCTGGAAAGCTACCAATAGTAATACTTCCCTGCAGATGGATGTCAATGCTTCAGTAGAGTTTGATGGCTTTGTAGTATATCATGTAAAGATCACTGCTTTACAGGATGTGTCGCTCAAGGATATTGCGATGCAGATCCCTTTTAATAAAGATGCAGCACGCTATATGATGGGCCTAGGGCAGAAGGGTGGGTACAGACCTGCGGAGTTGGACTGGAAATGGAATGTGGCCACTAAAAACCAGGATGGTGCATGGATCGGTAATGTAAATGCTGGTTTGCAATACCTGCTGCGCGATGAAAAGTATGTACGTCCCCTCAATACCAATTTTTATTTGCAGAAGCCCTTACTGTTGCCTTCTTCATGGGGTAATGATAATAAAGGCGGTATTGCCATCTCTACTACCGGCAATACTGTGACGGCGAATAATTACAGCGGTGAGCGAAACATGAAAAAGGGAGAGACCTTGTATTATAATTTCAACTTACTGATCACTCCTTTTCATACCATCAATACAGATGTGCAGTGGAGTACCAGGTTTTACCATAAATACGCCGATCTTGATACCATCAAAGCAACTACCGCTAACGTAGTAAACATCCATCACGCTACGCCTATTAATCCCTGGATCAACTATCCCTTTATTGAGCATGCTAAAATGAAGGCTTATATTGATGAGGCACATAGCAAAGGTATGAAGGTGAAGATCTATAACACCGTACGTGAGTTGTCGAACCACGCATGGGAGCTGCCTGCTTTGCGGAGCCTGGGAACCGAGATCTACTCTACAGGTAAAGGCGGAGGTTTTAGCTGGTTGCAGGAGCATGTGGTTGATAATTATATCGCTGCATGGTTTGTGCCTGAAATAAAAGATGCAGCCATCATCAACAGTGGAATGAGTCGCTGGCACAATTACTATGTGGAAGGTATGAACTGGCTGGTGCAGAATGTGGGTATCGACGGGATCTACCTGGATGATGTAGCTTTTGACAGGGTTACCATGAAGCGTATCAAACGCGTACTTACCGATAACAATCACCCCGGTATCATTGATCTGCATTCAGCCAACCAGTATAACAAGAGTGATGGATTCATCAACAGCGCTATGCTGTATATGGAGCATTTTCCCTACCTGGACAGGTTGTGGTTTGGAGAATATTTTGATTATAAGAATAACCCGGCAGACTTTTTCCTGACTGAAGTGAGTGGTATTCCTTTCGGACTGATGGGAGAGATGTTGCAGGATGGTGGCAACCCCTGGCGTGGCATGTTGTATGGTATGACCAACCGTTATCCGTGGAGCGAAGAGGCTGACCCCAGGCCTATCTGGAAAAGCTGGGATGATTTTGGTATGCAGGGAACGCAGATGATCGGCTACTGGAGTGATAACTGTCCCGTAAAAACCACCAATGACAAAGTACTGGCTACTGTGTACAAAAAGCAGGGTGCTGCACTGATCGCTATTGCCAGTTGGGCCGATACTACCGAGAATGTGCAATTGCAGATAGACTGGAAAAAGCTGGGACTTGACCCCGCCAGATCGCAGATCACTGCTGCGGCTATTAAGAACTTTCAGCCGGCACATACCTTCTCTGCCAGTGATGCTATTCCTGTTGAAAAAGGCAAGGGCTGGATGCTGGTGATCAGGGAAAATAAGAACTGATCCTGCGCTTATAAGAAAATGACCGACCTGGCAGGTCTGATTATGATACCTGCTGATGCCGGTAAAATGGCTATTTTAGAGGAGTAGTCAAGATATTGTTATGCCTTCAGCTACTTCCATTCTTCAACATGCTACGCCTGATCAATTAGAACAGGCAGCAGCACAGAACCATACCGCATTGTTTTTTGGTGAAGCTATCGCCCACCACGGTGAGGTGATAGAGCAAAAAGGTATTTCCTGGACCTGTGCCGGGGAGGAGCCGCATGGTATGGTGGCTTTCCCTACGCTTACAGAAGACAGGGTAGGACCTGTGCTGGATGGTATGATGGACTATTTCAGGGAGCATAAGCTCCGCAGTTCAGGTTGCTGGTCGCTGAGCCCTGCACAGCCATCTTCACTGGGTGCAAGGTTACTGGCAAGAGGATTTCAACCGGGCTGGCGCCCCTGCTGGATGTCACTCGATCTTCATGAAATGAATGCTGATCATCCTGCTCCTGCTGCATTAAAGGTATATAAAAGCAGTATTGACTTATCTGATAAAAGAGGATTGCCCAATGCAGGGCCGCATAGTGCTTTATCGTGGCAACACCTGCAGCACGACCCCGAACACGCACACCAGTTTGTAGCTGAACTTGATGGACAAATAGTAGCGCACGCGGCTATTTTTCTTACCACCGGTGAATATGGTGTGGCCGGCGTGTACAATGTAGGCGTATTACCTTTTTTACAGGGAAGAGGTATTGGTAAAGCAGTGGTGGCCGCAGCCTGTACATATGCCAGGCAACAAGGTTACCGGTATGCTGTATTGAACGGTACCGGCCAGCGTATGTATGAACAACTGGGCTTTACATTTATCAGCTATGGACTTACCTGGTGGCTCAGCAATCGTTTTGTTACACATGCTCCCGCTGTCCGGGAGGTAGCAATAGCAGAGGCTGTTGCTTTGGGAAACACTACGGCATTAGAAACATTCCGCGGCTTTTTAACTACGGATACTATCAATGATCCGATCTGTAACCGCATGACACTGGTGCAACTGGCAGTGCATTGTAAACAGCCTGTGGCCTGTGAGTGGCTGATCCAACATGGTGCTGCATTTTCTGTACTGGATGCATGGGACATAGGCTGGCCCGAACGTGCTGCTGCTTTGCTGGCAGCACGGCCGGAACTGGTGAATGAGAAATATGGTGAATGGGAATGTACATTGCTGCATACCGCCGCTGAAAGAGACGATATTGCATTGGCCGAACTGGCATTGTCTGCAGGTCCTGATCTTTCTATTACAGATAAGATCTATCACAATACAGCCCTGGGATGGGCGCAACACCTGGAAAGGGCTGCTATTGTAGCGATGATTGAGAAACACAAAGGGTGATTGCTGATTTGGGAATGTAGAGATTTTGAGATTGGGGGATTTGGGAATATAGGGAAATCAACCCGTCAGGTCTAAGCAGATACAAAGAGTGATTGCTGATTTTGGGATTGAGGGATTTTGGAATGTATTTAATCAAACAATAATAAGCATGCAAGGATCATCTTCACGCAGGAGGTTTTTAAAAGATGCTGCTGTAACAGGAGTTGCTGCAGGGATACTGCCTGCTGTACTACATGCTTCACAAACAACGGAAGAAATATATCCGGCAAAAGAGAAAGACCTGGTATTTCTTTTCCAGGGCGATTCTATTACGGATGGCAACAGGGGACGCAATGCTGATCCTAACCACATTATGGGACATGGATATGCGTTTGCCATTGCCGCTAGGGTAGGGGCCGATTTTCCTGCCAATGGTTTTACTTTTTACAACCGTGGTATCAGTGGCAACAGGATCCCCGATCTGCAAAAAAGATGGGAGCAGGATGCCATTGCGCTGAAACCGGATATACTGAGCCTACTGGTAGGCATCAATGATGTGAATGCACTGATTGATAAAAAGCCTGATGCGAATAGCTTAGAAGAATTTGAAAACGGCTATCGCACCCTGCTGCAACAATGTAAAACAGCTAATCCACCCGTTCTGTTTGTATTGGGGATTCCTTTTGCAACAGATGAAGGAAGAACGAAAGGTAATTTCCCCGCCTGGCAGAACGAAACTTTAAAGCGTGCAGCTATTGTACGTAAGCTGGCTGCGGAATTTGATGCTGTTGTGGTAGACTATGCCGCTATGTTTGAAAAGGCATTTAAGAAAGCGCCGCCTGCTTACTGGATCTGGGATGGCATACATCCTACAGTGCCTGGTCATGAACTGATGGCGCGTGAATGGATTAAACAGGTAGCGAAGCGGTTAGCTTTTTTGAAAGTATATAAGTATTAAGGATTGCTGGTCTATGGATTTTATGATTTCGGAATTTATAACCAACGTAACTTGTTTAATGGCTGGCGTCTTCACCAGCCAGGGGTGCCACTCCCCGGCGGGTGTCTCCACCCGACGGAATCAAAGTGTTAGACTAAGGGATATTAATTTACCTGACTTCCCGGATATAGGCAAGTTGCGCGAAGAGGCTTAACCTGTCAGGTCGGGCAAGAGCTGCTTAGCTGCTTTTTGTAGGGTAGCTTTGCTTATCGGTTTAGACCTGACAGGTTTACCTCTCTACTCCCCGGCGGGTGTCTCCACCCGACAGAATCAAAATATTAGACTAACGGATATGAATTTACATGGCTCTCCGGATATAGGCAAGTTGCGCGAAGAGGCTTAACCTGTCAGGTCGGGCAAGAGCTGCTTAACTACTTTTTGTAGAGTAGCTTTGCTTATCTGTTTAGACCTGACAGGTTTACTTCCCTATATGCGAGGATATTAATGTATAAGCCCCGGTTCTTTCATTGAAAGACCAGGGCTTTTTTATAAACAATGCATGGACTGCTAATTGTCTTTTTTGATCCCTATATCCAGGATATTGCCGTCAGGGTCTGCATCACGCAGGGCATAAAAAGGATCGAGTATTATTACTGAAGGCTTTTTGTTTACGGTAATGGATATGAGATTCGTGGTTTTTGAAAATACATGCTGTTGCAGGTAAAGAGGTTGTTCCTGCCTGTTCCATTGATCAGCCGGGTGTTCAAAAACAGCAATACTGATAAGATCACCGGGAGTTACTGAATGGGATTGTTCAGCGGTCTGATCTGTTTTGGAAATATTGACCTGTAGCTTCAATATAAACTGACCGCCGGGCAATGGATCACAGGACACCAGTTTAATACTATTGCTATACACCATCACTTTGTGCAGGTATTCATCCATTTGTTTTTGTTGCTCAGGTGTTGCTGCTGCATATAGTTCGTTGATGAGATCGGCAACAGTTGCTTTTTTACCAGGGAATGCATGCTTTGCAATAAGCCGTTGCAAGGCACGGTTCATCTGCACTTCGCCCAGCATTTCTTTGATGGTATATAACGTAAGGCCTCCTTTTTGATAGTATACAAAAGGTTGCTCCGACTGGCTGAGTGGCAATTCCTTTTCTCCACCACGCATAGCAAAATACAGGTTGTTCTCTGTTTTCAGGAAGTTACGCAGGTGCATTTTGCCAAAGCGTTTTTCTGATGTCATCAACTCTGTGTACTTAGCCAGTGATTCGGTAAGCATGGCACTGCCGGGCGCTGCAAGCGGGGCCAGTTTGTTTGCCCACCACTGATGCCCTGTTTCATGTGCGGTAATGGCATACACATTATTAAACCTGTTGCTGTCGTTTAAGTTGCTCATAAAGTTGAGCTTTTCAGTACTGAACAATACACCGGGATAAGCAGTAGCTGCACCAGGGTATTGGGGAATCTCGGCCAGCGTTAATTGTTTCAAGGGGTAAGGGCTAAAGTTTGTACTGCCATAATCAATGGCATCTTTCATACTTTGTAACAGGGTTGGCAGGTTATAGGTTTGCCCCGGGTGATAGAATATGTTCAATGCAATACCCTTGTAGTTATCGCTTTTGATTGCATATGCTGCAGCACTGAATGCAAACCTGAAGGCAATAGGAGCATCGGTTTTATAATGAAAATAATTACGATCACCAGCCTGCCATTTTTTCTGTAATGATCCTACTGTTACTATCTGTTGATCGCTGTTGGCAGAGATCGTTGTTTCATAACTGACCAGGTGGTAATTACTGTCTGCGTAGGGTTTGTCGATTAGAGGTGAAAGCCCATGCTCTTTTCTTAGTGTTTCATCAGTTATTTCAAAGCGGCCGTTGTAACCGAAATAAGGAACATATTTCTCCAGTTCAATATAACTGCCATTGCTTACAATTGAATGCTCACTGTTGAACGTAGTAAAACCATTCTTTTCAATCTCCATTGAAAACCGAAGACTGGCAGTATCTCCTGGTTGTAATGGGGTCTTTAAAGTGTACCGGTATAGTTTAAATACATCATCAGACATTTCCAGCCTGGCATCGGGAACAGAGAAGCTGATATGTGTTACTTCCGGATCAACGCCCAGCCATAATGTTGAAATGGGTTGTGCTGATTCGTTCCTGATGGTATAAGATCCCTGTACTGTATACCTGCTTTCCTGCGGGTAAAGGTCTGTATTGGTTTTAATAGCAGTGATATAAGGTTGTGGCTGGTCTGCCTGCAACTTATATTTCTGTTCATACGCTACCTGCCAGTTCAGGAGTTGTTTATTGCCTCTTGCAGTACTTGCTGTATTTGTTTGTGTATAGATATACAAGCCGGTAGCGATCCATATTAAAAGAAACAGTACCAGGAATAATTTGCCTGTGCGCCCCCATTGACTGCCCATTGAACGTACTCTTTGCCAGAGGGTAGTATGTGTGCTGCCTTTCCACAGGGCTGCAGCCAGCAGTGAAAGTATTGCTGCAAATGATGTCCAGTATAATAAATACCAGTTGACAGCTTTGACATAATGACCAAAACCATTCATGTGAGAATATTGCAGATCGGGCAGCGTAGCAAAGCGCAGGAGGGAGTGTGAAATGCCAAGCATGCGCGCGAAGATGATGACACATATCACTACGAGGCTTAGCAACATCCCTGCGTATTTATTAGGAATGAGGGTCTGGATAAAGACGATCAGCACTGCAAACAGGAACAATGGCAGGCCGCTGTAATAGTATAATGAAAGATAAGCAGGCAGGTCAATATTGTAATACCCGGTGAACAATTGCAGACCGATACCGATGCAGATATTGGCGGAAACAATAGTGCCCACCAATGCTGCCAGCGTAGCGCATTTGGCGCTCCATAAAAGTATATTGGGTACAGGTGTACTGAACACCAGTCCCTGGATATTGGCTGCGCGTTCACGGTTGATCAGTTCGCTGGCATAAAAGACAAGCAATAATAAAGCAGGACGTATGGAAAGAAATTCCTCTACTATAAATCCTGTACCGGCATAAAACCGGGTGCCGTAAGGTCCATACAGAATGTTTTCCTTTAGTTCTATGGCGTATAGAAAGACCCATAGCGCCATCATTACCAGGAAGGGTATGTGTTTGAAAACAGAGGTTATTTCCAGTTTTAGCTGGGAAGTGAATGCAGCATAATTGTACCGGAAGCCCCGGGGTGTCGCAGCCACTTTTCTGTAAGGAGTGGTTGCTACGGATGTTGACTGTTTTTGCTTTCCTGCTTTTGCAGGGGCCGGTAAACGAAACCTGAAATGGCGATAGCTCACAAAGAGTAAAATACCTGCAACGATGAGCCATAATAAGCGATTGGCAAGAAAAGCACCTTCTACCGGAAATAAGTCATTGTTACGTGCTTCAACTGTCCACGGACGGGTTTTATAAAAAAAAGCAGTAAGGCCAAATGGGTCAGCGAGATAAGGAAAAAGACCGGGTTCTGTGATCTTTAAAGAGCTTGCCATCAATGGGGAGTTGCCAAGAATGGAAGCAAGGAAATACAGGATGAAGAGCAGTACACCTGTTATATACACCATGCGGATGCTCCGTGTAAAAAGTGCTGCGCTGAAAATAACGTTGCTGCAAAACAGGATATTGGGCAATCCCAGGATAAGCAGGGGGTGTATAAAGTAACTGAACCTGAATGGTCCCAGTTGTTCCGGATTGGCCAGTGAAGTACCAAGGTACAGACCCAATAAGGTGAGTGTTAATACCAGGAATGTGGATAGTAGCAATCCCAGCAACCGGATGGCGAAATACTGAAGCCGCCGAATGGAAGTGGTAAAGATGATAGATTCCATTTCATAAGTACTGTCTCTCAATACCACACCGGCACAAAACAGTGTACATACAAAAATTGAAAATAGCGAAAGGAAGCCCGTAACGTATGTAATAGCATACGGTGCATTTTTATGAAGATCAGGGCCGCCGAAGTTTGCTTTTGTGAGTAGTAATCCCAAACCAATGAACAGTACTGCGGCGATGATAAAAGTGATCTGCCTGAAATAATATTTCATTTCAAATTTCAATAAAGCGCTTAACATGCTGCTACCTCCTTTCCGGCGCGCTGTGCACCAAACAGGGCGGAGAAATAAACATCTTCCAGTTGCGGGTGAAGAGGTTCAAAACCTTTATCGGGGCAAACACCTGAAAGTACATGCGCCTGCATTTTACCAGCCAGCATGCGGGTGGAGATCACATTGAAGGAAGACTGGTAATGTTTTAATGTTTCCTTTGTAACTGTTTTGTGCCATACCTGTCCGGCCAATGCTTCTGTCAATAATGCCGGTTTTCCCTGGAGTATCACTTTGCCATTCGCCATGATGGCCATTTCAGGACAGAGGTCATGCACGTCTTCAACAATGTGCGTGGATAAGATCACTACTACCTGTTCCCCGATCTCGCTCAGCAGATCATGAAACCTGTTGCGCTCCAGTGGGTCGAGACCTGCTGTAGGCTCATCAACAATGATGAGCTGGGGATTGCCCAGCAATGCCTGTGCAATGCCAAACCGTTGCCGCATACCACCTGAGAATGTGCTTACGGCCTGTTTTCTTACTGTGTACAGATTGGTTTGTTGCAGGAGTGCTGCTACCTGTTCTTTACGACTCTTTTTATCGGTGATGCCTTTTAATATGGCGAGGTGTTCCAGTAATTCAGTAGCAGATATTTTGGGATAAACTCCAAAGTCCTGCGGCAGGTAGCCCAACTGGCTACGTAGCTGTTGCTGGTTTTGCAGGATGTTGTTACCATCAAACAATACCTGCCCGCTGTCTGGTTGCTGCAAGGTGGCAAGTGTGCGCATTAAAGAGGATTTACCAGCGCCGTTGGGGCCCAGTAATCCAAACATGCCGTTGGAAATATTCAGTGATACATTGTTCAGCGCTTTTACGCCGTTGCTGTAGGTTTTGGAAAGGTTCAGTATTTGTAACCGGTGCATTGTAATGATTTTTGTAATGTGGCAGCAAAGTAGTGTGCAGTCATTGCCTCCTAAACTATATGTGAGCAAGGATGCCCGTATGATGACCAATGACACTGCAGGGCGGATTTTAGCAGTTCTTTACTTACGTCATGAAAAACGATACGTTCATCATTAATTTTTGCAGGAATTGAATACTAGCCGTTCTTTTATTCATTATGCAGATGATCATGAACAGGTGGTACCGGAAAGTAGCTTCAATACTGAAGCACTATGAAACTTTGCTGTACATCGGCCTGCTGTGCTGGATCTCTATTTTCGGCTTGCTGGATCATAAGATCTATAGCTGGATAGTTTACCTGCGCGTATTACTGGTATTGGCGATCGTTCACATACCGGTGCTATTGTTGTGCTGTAACAGGCTGCGCTGGAAACAGGACTGGACCCGTAAACGTTACCTGCTTTACTGGCTCCTGTGTTTTGGTGTTTATTTACCTGTAGTATTTATTGTCTGTGCCTCTTATCTCAAACAAGGTACTGATCTGCAAACACTGATCCCGTTAAGCTGTCTCAGTAGTTTGCTGCTGGAATTGTTATTGCTGGTTACTGCTTACTACCAGCAACGTGTACAACAATGGAAGTGGATCCGGAAACTAAGTCTTGAAAGATCGGTGCTGGTAAGTATTGTACTGATCTCTGTAATACTGTCTGTAATGGCGGTTTCCAGTATCGGCAACCCTGCATACGATAAAGAAGGAGGGCTGCTGCTTGGATTTGAATTCAGCTTTATGAAAGTGCTTGCACACTTTGGCGCTTTTGCTGGTTTTGTAGTGCAGTTCCTGCTGATGTATCTCTGCGGTTATTTCTTTTTTTATCTTAATAACAGGATACTGGTTCCGATGGTACTGAAGACAAGGGGTGTGGTGATCTATGTACTGGTGGGCCTGGCTTCTGTAGGTATTTTGTATCCTGTAATAGCACAACTGCTATACCTGTTGCCTGCCAATGCAAGGCTGGGTAATGTTTTTTCTGCCAACCCGTTTGCCATGGAAAATGCCTTTGGTGCTGTGCTGATCATTTTGCTGAGTCTGCCGGTGGTATTAGCCTTGCAATGGTCAAGACAGAACAGCCGGATTGTGGCACTGGAAAAGGAAAAGGCAGAAACAGAGCTTGACCTGCTGAAACAACAACTGAACCCGCATTTCTTTTTTAATACACTGAATAATCTCTATGCGCTGAGCCTGCAGCAATCCAAACAAACCCCTGAGAGCATTCTACAACTTTCTGAACTGATGCGCTATGTGATCTATAAGGCCAAAGAACCGACGGTGAAAATAGAAGAGGAAATAAAGTACCTGGATGATTATATAGAATTGCAGCAGATAAGGCTGAAGCGAAAACCGGTAATAGATTTCAATAGAACGATCACCGGGAATGTTCCACCGATTGCTCCCTTATTACTGATCGTGTTGGTAGAAAATGCTTTTAAACATGGTATTGAACCTGCTGAAGAGCCTGCTTTGCTGCATATTTCACTGCGTGCAGATGAACGTAAGCTTTATTTCAGCTGTATCAATTCTTTTGAACAGCAAACCGCGAGTGGGGAAGGAATAGGGCTGGCCAACCTGCAGAGAAGACTGGCTTTGTTGTATCCCGGTAAACACTTGTTGAAAACAGGAATAGAAAATCATACATTTAAGGCCGAACTGGAGCTTGACCTGTCATGAATTTACGTTGTTTAATAGTAGATGATGAGCCGCTGGCGCACGATGTTATTCTCAGGTACATTGAGGATGTGCCTTTTCTTGACACTGTAGGGCAGTGTTATCTTGCTACAGAAGCGCTTTCATTTTTAAGCACACATACGGTCGATCTTATTTTTCTTGATATCCGCATGCCTAAATTAAGCGGGCTTGATTTTCTGCGTACACTGCAACACCGTCCCCTGGTCATCATTACGTCAGCTTACGAAGAACATGCTTTGGAGAGCTTTGAACTGGAAGTAGTGGACTATCTTCTAAAACCATTCCGCTTTGACCGTTTTCTGAAAGCTGCCAACCGTGCGCTGGCTATCTATACGCTGAAGAGGCAGGCAACGGAACAGCCTGTAGTTAGTCCATTACCAGCTGCCACCGAGCCTGGTACCATCTATGTAAAGTCTGACAAGAAACTGGTGCAATTGTCATTGGATGAAGTGTATTACCTGGAGAGCCTGGGCAATTATGTGAAAATATGGGGAGAGCAGAAATTTATACTGACGCCCCGTACGCTTTCCGGTTTTGAAGAGCAATTGCCGGCAGATGTTTTTGTACGTATTCATAAGTCGTATATCCTCAATAAAAAATATGTTCATTATCTCGATGGGAACATGATCCGCATGAAGAACGGGAAAGAGCTTCCATTGGGCAAGAGCTATAAGCAGGCGGTAAAGCAGTTGTTTGATGCCTCTTAGTATAAAAACAAATGCTATCCTTTTCAGGGGATAGCATCTGACCAAAATAATAACTAAAACTGCTAAATACTTATTGGCGCAAATCGCTCAATATTGGTTTTTCAAGGGATTGTAATGTTGCCTGCTCTGGTTTTATTAATTCAAATACTACAATTTCATTGCTTCCTTTTTTCAGCCACTCAACGGGTACATACAATGTTTGTTGCGGACCTATTGACCAGTAGCGTCCCAGGTGATGCCCATTTATCCATACACAACCTTTACCCCAGTTGCGCATATCGAGATAGGTGTCACCTGTTTCGCTGAGATTGAAAGTCGCTTTACGAAGCACCGGTTCGGCTGCCGGTGCGTTCGTTTTATTAAGGGCGATGTGGCTTACATTGTCAAAGGGCAGAGAATACATTTTCCAGCCGGTCAATGCTTTTCCGTTCAGGGATACTTTGTCGGTGATCCCTTTTTTGTTCTTTAACAGGTTGGGACCAAAATTGATACGTCCCATGTTTTCTACCAGTATATCGATGGTAACAGTTCCTTTGGGCAGTTCTACAAAAAGGCTGTCCTGTTTAAATCTTCTGTCAAGGATACCCACTCTTTTGCCATTGATGAATACGATGCCATAATCGCGCAACTCTTTAATGGATAGCATACCGGATGTACCGCCCGTTTGTTGTGTACGGTAGAGTACGAATCCATAGGCCTGGCGCAGGTCTTCAAAAGTAAGTGGCGCAGGTGATGACTTTGGTGCAGGTAATACAGAGAAGATCCCCGCTGCCTGTGTAAACCGGATCTCAGGAATACTGATCGTTTTTTTGGCTGCAGGAACCGCAGGCAATTTTTCACCTGCCGGTAAATGCTTTTCAATCACGTTCCTGAATGCCATGAACTTGGGTGTGGCATTACCTGCTTCATCAAGCGGTGCATCGTAATCGTAACTGCTGATCTGTGGTTCGTAATAGCCGGTATCATAGCAGTTGGCGCCATTCATAAATCCACGGGTGGTACCACCATGAAACATGTACATGTTGATGGAAATGCCTGCTCCCAGGATCCTGTCTAATGCCACTGAATATTTTTCAGCAGGCACCGTGTGGTGTTTGGTGCCCCACCAGTCGAACCAGGCAGGATACCATTCGGCGATATAGAAAGGACCTTTGCCGTCGTTATATTTTCTTACCAGCGATTTCATTGCATCCGGTTCGTCCACGCCGTTTACCGCGGGAAACAGGCCGGGCAGATAACCTTTAGCTACATCTTTTGCAGGATCGCAGGTGTACAACATGCAATCAAAACCTGCTTCAATAAACATTTTGCGGTTGATATCGAGGTACTCTTTATCACTGGCATAAGAGCCGTATTCATTTTCAACCTGTACCAGTAAAATATTACCGCCACGTGTTACCAGGTAGGGCGATAATTGTTTGCCCACCTGCATTATATAGTTCCTGTAAGCCTGCAGGTACTGCGGCTCTTTACTGCGTACGATCAACCCTTTTTCGTTTTGTAACCAGTACGGATAACCTCCGAATTCCCATTCTGCACATACATAGGGGCTGGGCCTTAATACCACCCACAGGCCTTCTTCCTGTGCAATCTTTACAAATTCCGCTATATCATTGTTGCCTGAAAAATCATATTGTCCTTTTTGTGGCTCGTGCACGTTCCAGAATACATAGGTACCGATCGTATTAATTCCCATCGCTTTTGCCATCTGCATACGTTGTCTCCATGCTTCGCGGGGTATGCGTGGGTAATGTATTTCACCTGAGATCATCTGGAATGGTTTCCCATCCAGTACAAAAGCGGTATCATTGGTAGTGAAACTATGATGATGAGCAGTCTGGGCATAAGAAAAACAGGTACAACAAATCAATAGGATAGGCAATAATGATCCCCATTTCGTTTTCATTGTTTGTTACGATTTAACTGTTGGAAAAAGATCTCTTCATAAAATGCAGGCAGTTGTTGTGTGAATAATATCAGCAATAATTCCCTACCGGTTGTTTTATTTACCGGCAAAATGTATTTACAGCAAATAAAGATTGTTGGCAGGAGTGTGAAACGATGTAAGAAAAATTACGCAGCCCGGTAAGGGCTGCGTAATTGTATATCTGCTATTGGTATCCGTCGTTCTGTTCCAGTACAGCATCTTTGTTGAGCTGTATCTCAGAAAGAGGAATAGGCAATAAAAGATTTTTCTGTGTTAAACCAGTAGTAGGATGTTGTGCATCATTCTGGTTCAGCAGTGCGCGGTTAACCAAAGTACCGGTACGCATCAGGGTCATACGCCTGTTCTCTTCACCAATCAGTTCGCGTGCACGCTCGTCGAGGATGAAGTTCAGTGTAATGTCTGAAGCAAGTACTTTACCAATGCCGGGATAAGCAGCACCAAAGGCTCTCTGACGCAGTACGTTGATGTTATCAGCAGCCAATTGTGTTTTGCCTTGTTTGAACTGAGCTTCGGCCAGTAACAGGTAGGTTTCACCGAGACGCATCATGATGAAATCCTTGATCATTGCATAGCCAAACTCATCATTGGGATCAAATGCTCCCCACTTGGTAGTGCTTGGGCATATTTTGTACAATGTATCTGGACCTGTATAAGGAACCTGTTTGCCATAGTTGGCATTGGTGGGGTCGTTATAGTAATATTTACGACGGATGTTGAACTGTGAGTTACGAACATCGCCATCACCATACAGACTATACAATACCCAGTTGCTGAGACGCAAACGTGCAATACTTCTTCCGCCCAGTGAATCGGTGATCTTCATACCAGAGATATTGTAATACGCAGCACCCCATACACGGCGTTGCTGGGCATTATCTACGTTACCACCTACTACAGTGGCCGGATTTTCCTGCTCAAGTACCCAGATAGCTTCAGTATTACCCTGTACCCTGCGTTCGTTACCATACTGGAACATGTCTGAATAGTAATCGCCTGCAATGCTGGTCTTGGTACCATAACGGGCTTTGATAAGGCCGAACTTACCGCTGTTGATAACAGTTTGTGCCTGTATCTCGGCCAGGTCATTCTTGCCCATACGCAGATAGGCTTCTGCCAGCAACTGCATAGCCTGGAATTTATTGGCCCTGCCGTACATCTTGCCTTTTGCGTTTGTTTTCACTGCTTCAATATCTGGCAGATAAGTACTCGCAAATGTGAGATCAGATACGATCAGGTTGTTTACAGTATCCAGCGGAGCGCGTACAAAGTCTGTTTTAGGGCCGGTTACCGGTGTGGTAATTACAGGCACTTTGCCAAACAGTGTTGCCAGTGTGTTGTATGCATAAGCCCTGAAGAACCTGGCTTCACCATCTATAGCATTCTTACCGGCCTGTGTCATGGTGGTGAAAGACGGGTTTTCAATGCCGGCAATAATAGTATTGGCATAGTTGATCAGTACATACATTCTGCCCCAGATATAGCTGGCTGCTCCATCTGTAGGTGTAAGCTGGGCATAGTTGTAGTAAGGGATCTCAATACCCTGCTGGTTGGCGGTAGCATTGGCTACATCTGTACCTACCTGCCATACACTGGGCCATCCCTGCGCGCCTGAATAGGTAAGTGTTCCGGTGAAGTACTGGTACATGCCCACAGTGGATGCCTCAAATCCCAGGGAGTCATTTACTGTTGATGGCGTATAGCTGGATGGCGGATTTTCGGCCAGGTAGCTTTTGCTGCAGGATGCAGCCGCTAACAACATTGCAGAGGCTATATATAGTTTTGCTTTTTTCATGATATATTGTTTATACCGTTTGGCAATTATCGAAGAGTAATGTTGGCACCAAAAACAAATGAACGAACAGTAGGATAGTTGTTGGTCCAGTCGCCTGAACCCCTTGTAGAATAGTTATTCTCAGGATCCCATCCTATCCAGTTGGTAAAGGTGTACAGGTTGCGGCCGCTGGCGTACAGGGTAATGCTGCCTACATGCATTTTATCCAGCAGTTTTGCAGGGAATACATAACTGAGCGTTATGTCTTTGATCCTGGTATAGCTGCCGTTTGATGCATAACCATAACCACGTGTGTTGTTGTAAGAAAGTGCAGGTCTTGTATTGCTTTTGTTGTCAGCAGTCCAGTAGCCTACATCTTTTGGTGTATTTCTTCTGCCTGTTTCATCTGCATAGGTCAGGTCAGGATTGTTTTTGGTGATACCCTGTGCTGTTTGTATAAAAATATTCAGGTTCCAGTTCTTATAGTGGAAGGTGTTGGTAATACCACCGGTCCATTTGGGAGCCAGCTGACCAAGTATTACACGGTCACTGTCGGCAGTGATCTTCTGGTCGCCGTTAAGATCAGCGAATTTCAGATCGCCGGCTTTAGCACCGGGGTCCTGTTTGGAAGCATCTTCACCTGTTTGCCAGATACCCTGCATTTTGTAATCGTACACTACGCTGATGGGCTTGCCAATGAACCACCTGTTACCGAGATCACTTTTCTTATCGCCATACAGGTCAACGATCTTGTTCTTGTTGGCAGCGAAGTTGATGCCGGTTTCCCATTGGAAATCGCGTGTGTCAATGTTCTTGGTATTGAGGGTGATCTCAATGCCTTTGTTGGCAGTTTTACCAAGGTTATCATATACACTTGAATAACCGGTAGCAATTGGCAGGTTACGCAGCAGGATCAGGTCTTCTGTATGTGCAGAATATGCATCGATGGTACCGGTGATACGGCTGTTGAATAAAGCGAAGTCGATACCCACGTTGGTACTGATGGTGCTTTCCCATTTCAGGTTACTGTTACCCAGGTTGCTGGGCACAATGCCAATGGTACTTACTCCATTGAAAGGAAAGCGGTTGGTACCATCTGTTGTAATAGTTCTGTATACAGGGATGGCCTCATTACCCGATTTACCATAAGAAACCCTCAGTTTCAGGTTGCTTACCCAGTCAACAGATTTCATGAAGTTTTCGTTGGCGATATTCCAGCCGATAGCTGCTGAAGGGAATACACCGTATTTGGAAGTGTTGCCACCGAATACAGAAGAACCGTCACGACGTGCAGTTATTGTAAACAGGTAACGGCTGTCGTAAGAGTAGTTGATCCTTCCCATCTGTGAGTTCAGTGCGTACCTGTCAGCATAAGAAGCACTGGTTTGTGTAGCACCTGCACCCAGGTTGTTGAATGACAGGTTATCATTCACAAAGCCTACGGCTGCAGCAGTGTTCTCGATATATTTTCTGCGCTGTGCACTGTATAAACCTGTGAAGTCAATATGATGTTTACCAAAGTCTTTGGTGTAAGTAAGGATATTCTCCAGGGTAAAGCCGTTGGTCTCAGAATTAAAGATAGAGGCAGTACCATTGAGGTCATTGGCCAGCCTGCCAACATAGCTACCCCTGCGTACAGGCAGGTAGTTATAACCGGCATTCAGCCTGTATTTTAAACCTTTCAGCACACCTGAGAATTTTATTTCTGCATAACCGTTGCCGTTTACGTTGGTGTTACGGTCAATGCGGTCTGTTACCAGGCCCAGCATAGGGTTGGTGTACAGCAGTTCTGGTGTCATGGGGTAGATCTTGTACGTACCGTTTGCATTGTAAACCGGTGCATAAGGGCTCATGGCTGTTGCAAACAACAGGTTGGCGCGGCCACCATCATAGTTGTTGTTGGCAAAGTACATGTTGGTACCGATGGTCAGAAAACTGGTAACATTCATATCGAGGTTCGCACGAACGCTGATACGTTTGTACTGGTATCCTTCAATTACACCTTTCTGGTTCATGTATTCGCCGGAGAGGAAGTATTTCACATCCTGTGAACCGCCGGAAACACTCAGGTTATGATCCTGCATAATACCGGTACGGGTAGCTACATCTACCCAGTCGGTAGTAACGCCCCTGTTGTAATAGTCAAGCTCACCGGCATTGGGTACAGGGCTGGTTTGTGTTTGCCCGGTTTGTTTCATGTAGTCAGCATATTTCTGTACATATTCAGGACCGCTGCGGGGAGTAAGAATATGAGCAATGTTCTCTGTACCGGCATAGCCACTGTAACGGATAACGGGTTTGCCTGTATTACCTCTTTTGGTGGTGATAAGGATTACACCGTTTGAACCATTGGTACCGTAGATAGCTACGGCCGATGCATCTTTCAGGATCTCCATAGAGGCGATATCGTTGGGGTTGATATCGTTTATTGAACCACCTGATTTGCTGATGGGGATACCATCAACAACAATGAACGGACCAGTAGTGGCAGTAATGGAGTTCTGGCCCCTGATCAGTACAGCAGGAGTGCTACCGGGTACTGAAGAAGTGGTAGTTACGTTTACACCGGCAACAGAGCCTTCAATGGCCTGCATTACGTTGGTAACCGGCAATTGTGATAAACGTGATTTTGGAACAGAAGCAACAGAGCCTGTTACGTCTGATTTCTTTTGAGTACCATAACCTACTACCACTACATCGGTGAGCTTTTTAGCTTCATCGTCTGTCATGGCAATGGTAATGCTGGTTTGATTGCCTACGGTTACTTTTTGGTCAATGTAGCCGATAGCCGAAATGTGGATCACTTTACCGGGGGCGGCTTTGATCCTGAAAAAACCGTTACCGTCGGTGGTAGTACCAACCGTGGTTCCTTCTACGGTTACACTGGCGGCAGAAACGGCTGCGCCTTTAGAGTCGGTAACCTTTCCTGAAATGGTAGGGGCTTCCTGGCCATACAGGGTTACGATGCTGCCAGAGAGTATGGTCAGCAATAAAAGCAGTTGTCTGGTATAAGCGCTGATAGCTTTTGTCATATGGCTTATGAATTGTCTGTTTTTTACATGTGATGTTTTGATGTTCAGATTGCCTTTGTGATCGCTCACTGAGGGACTTCCTTTTGCGGCTTTAGCCGGAAGGGAAATCACCGGCATTGGACAGGTGATGAATAAGCAGTTTTGTTTTGCTGATCATTTTGAGGGGATTTTGATTTGAAGTAATATTTATGGATACAGTTATTTTAGGCCGACAGGAGTGAGGGCTTAAAAACTTTGGTCAGTATAAAATGGAGAAAAGTAATTCCCGGCAGAACGCGGGGCATGAGGTCAGCGGACGCTGAATGAAGGCCAACAGGGTTGACCCGGCAGTACAGTGCTTTCATACGCAAGTTGTTTTGAGATGCAGTCGTTAGTGTTGCCGGTAGAGTATGGTATAAAAACCATCTTTTGCCAAACAACAATGTAATATTACTTCCTCAACTTGTCGGGAGCGGGGGGTAAATTTTGAAAATGAGGGGGGTAAAATAACAATTATAAAGGAGGTAATTACATTAAAAAGCTGGTGGTGGAGTTATAACTCATTGGTTTCCTTTGTTTTGATAGTATTAAGGCTATTGTTGAAAGAAGAGCGGTATTTTTTAATGTATTCAGAAGGTGTTATCCCGAATAGTTTTACAAACTGCTCCCTGAAGTAGCGTACATCGCCAATGCCTACCTGTGTGGCAGACTGGTTTACGTTCATTCCTTCGGTAAGCATCAATACTGCTGCACGTCGCAGCCTGATAGAGCGGATAAACGCGTTGAGAGATTGCCCGGAAATGGCCTTTACCTTCTGGTATAGCCCTGAATGGCTCATTCCCATTGCTTTAGAGAATTTCTTGATGGTAAAGTCATCTGTATCAAGGTTCTCTTCAATTACGCGGATGCATTTGCGGAGGAACTCCTGGTATTCGGCAGGTACCTTGATGGTGGTTTCTTTGAGGGTGATATTATCAAAGAAATAGCGTTGCAGCAGGTTACGGTTGCGCAGGATGGATTCCACACGGGCTACCAGTAATTCCTGGTCAAAGGGTTTGGTAATATAGTCATCAGCACCGCCCTCAATACCCCGCAGTTTGGTTTCCTGTGCGGTAGAGCCGGTGAGCAGGATCACCGGGATATGCCCCAGGTTCTCCGATTGTTTGATGGCCTGGCAAAGCTCTACGCCATCCATTCCTTTCATATTAATGTCGCTGATAATAAGATCGGGAATATGCTCTGCTGCCAGCGCAAAGCCATCTGTACCGTTATCGGCTACATATAACAAATATTGTTTCTGGAAAAGGTGCTGCAGGTACTCACGGATCTCTGCACTGTCATCGATCAGCAGTATTGACTTTTTACCGGTTATTACTTCTTCTACGGCTTTGCCTTGCCCGGCTGTAATATCTGCCACCTGTACCGTTAACTGTTGTTCCGGTTCAATGGCCAGTTCTTCCAGCAGTTCGTGGGTAGTAGTGGTATTATCGCATTGAATATAGTTTTCGGGCAGGTGGGCTGTTCCTTTGGGTAAGGAGATCGTAAAAGTAGTGCCCTTGTTTAAAGTGCTTTTGCAGGTTACGCTGCCGCGATGTTCTTCTGTAAAATGTTTTACAAGGTATAGTCCAATACCAAAGCCTGCTTTGCGTACAGCAGGCTGATCTGCCTGGCCAAACTTCTCAAATATTTTCTTTTGAGCCTCTTCATCAATGCCGCAGCCATTGTCTTTTACTGACACCAGTACCTCGTTCATGTTTTCCTGTACTTCTACAGTAATGGCGCCATTGTTGGGTGTGTACTTAAATGCATTTGACAGCAGGTTGAAAAGAGCTATTTCAATCTTTTCATTGTCTACATGCACCATCAATGGTTTACCGGGTGTTATCAACTGGTAATCTATCTGCTTCGTTTTGGCCTGTTGTAAAAAGCACTGGTAAACACCCTTGCTCAGATCAGCAATATCAGTTTTGGATATTTTCAGCACATCTTCATCACTGTCTGCTTTGCGGAAGAGCAGCAACTGGTCAACAAGGCTCAGTAACCTGCGTGCATTGCGGTAGGCAATGGTTAACTCAGGATCAGTATTGTTATTATCAGCATGGTTCAGCTTTTCTTTCAAAGGATTGATGATGAGTGAAAGCGGTGTTCTGAACTCGTGCGATATGTTGGTGAAGAATGATAGTTTCTTTTCAGTAAGTTCTTTATCCTTTTCATTTTCAAGATGCGCCAGCTTGATCTCGTAGCGCAATCTTTCCTGTCTGCGGGTATAGCGTATGTACAGGTAAATGATGCCCGCAGCACATAAGAGGTATGTGAGATATGCCCACCAGGTGCGATACCACGGTGGCAGTACGGTAATGGTTAATAATTTTGTTTCATTACTCCAGATGCCGTCAGGTCTTGTTGCCTTTACCTTGAAAACATAATTACCTTCCTGTAGCCTGGAATAATTGGCTGTACGGAGATTGCTGATATAGTTCCAATCCTTATCCCATCCCTGCAGAAAGTAGGCGTATTTGATCTTATCGGTACCACTGTAATTAAGCGCTACAAAGTCCAGTGATACCATGGCTTTATCAAAAGGCAGTACTACCTGGCTGATGATATCCTGGTTCATGGTAATGGGATAGCTGCTATCTTCATCAATTGATCTGTTATTGATCTTTAAACCGGTAAGGAAAATGCCGGGCGTGCTTTTTTGCTCGTTGATACTGTCCGGCGAAAAGATATTGAAGCCTTTGATGCCACCAAAAAGAAACTCTCCCGAACTGAGTGTCAGCGCTGCATTGAAGCTGAACTGGTTGCTCTGCAATCCATCGGTAGTAGAAAAATTCCTGCATATTCTGGTAGATGGGTTGAACATGCAGAGACCGTTGTAGGTGCTTAGCCAGAGATTGCCTTTGTTGTCTTCCAGCATACGCAGGATGGTATTGCCCGGTAAACCATCTGCAGTTGTAAAGCTCTTGTATTGTCCGCTGCGGTTGAATAGCAGTAAGCCTGCTCCCTGTGTACCCAGCCATAGATTATCGTTCCTGTCCTGGTGAATGCTGCGAACGGGATAGCCAATATTGTAGAACCGGTGTTTTTTAGTGTTGCGGTCTATCAGTATAAGTGAGGTATAGTTGCCTCCCCATAAATTTCCGGAACGATCTTCTGCCAGGCTTTGAAGATTTACAATAGCAGGGTCAAAAAGATCGAAATGATTGGTGCTCCTGTTTAAAAGATAGAGACTGCCATCGTTGGTAGTGCTGGCCCAGAGGTTTTTCTGTGCATCTTCATATACCAGCCAGGCATTTTGCTCTTCCGCACCGGTAGCAGGGTTTTTAAATGTATAGCGCTCAAAGGAGCGGCTATTCCTGCGCAAACGGTTTACACCACCAGACCAGGTAGAGATCCAGGTATCATTGTATTGATCTTTGATGATACTGGTAATAAAGTTGCTGCTGAGTGAATTTTTATCCGCAGGATTGTTCTTGTACTCCGTGTAAGTATTGTTGCTGCGGTTCCAGTAGCGAAGACCCGCGCCATCTGTTCCGATCCATATTCGCTGAGGCTGGTCCTCACAAAAGGAAAGAATAAAATTGTCTACGTTGCTGTTGCGATCGGCAGAACCATAGGTGATCTTTTTGAAAGGAAGCGGTTTGGCTTCTACCATGTTGATACCACCACGCAGCGTACCGATCCATTTGCGCTCATTGGCATCTTCATAAATAGCATAAATGGCATTACTGTTTACTACAGATGTGCCATTGGCTGTTACAAAAGGCTGTGGTTGTGATGCGCCGGGTGGCAGGCTCCATACACCTTCACCATCGGTAGCAATCCACATGATCTGTTGCCTGTCCTGGCAAAATCGAACTACATTGATCCGGGAGGGCATCAGGTTTTGTGAAAAGTGGCCTGTAGTTGTATTGAAGTGATAAAGCCCTGTTTCGCTGCCTATCCACAGATTGCCTCCCTGGTCAATTTTCAGGCAATTGGCTTGCGTAATAGTATTGCTTACAGGGGTGAGCTTCCTGTTTTTTATATCATATAGAAAAAGTCCATACTGGCGTACAAACACCCAGGCTGACTGTCGTTGCTGATCAAATTCAATGGCTGTAACATTGTAATGCCCGGTATTAGCGCCGGTGAGTGCGATCTGCGTGCCTTTGGAAGTATTGCTTTCAAAGATCAGCAGTCCATTCTGACGCGTGCCTACCAGCATATGACCATTGCCAATGGATTTTACCACATGCACTTCATCCTGGATATCCTGGGCGCTGCCATAGATATCAGTATAGCGGGGGGAGGAGAAAGCCGAGGTTGCCGGGTTAAAAATGCTCAGCCCGTTTTGCACACCTACCCAGATGTTGTGACGCGTATCGCCTTCAATGGCGTAAATGTTATTGCTGTTGATGGAAGTATTGTCGCCAAGGATGTTGCGGAATATTTTGAAGGTATAGCCGTCGTAACGATTTAACCCATCGTAGGTGCCAAACCACATAAAGCCCCTGTAATCCTGGTAAATGCAGGTAACTGCATTATTGGATAGTCCCTGTTCAATACCCAGGTATTTTACAGGGAGATCAGTTGCAAAGGTTTGTGGTAACCCGGTAAGCTGCAACAATAAAAATAAAACAGCAATTCTATATAGCATCGTCAGTGTATAGCAGAGTTTTCTCATGTTGGGTAACCCGCTAAAGCCAAATTTCGTGATTTCCTGTAAAAACGGATGGTCTTTTTAAAGAATATGTGAAGAGAAATAAGTGCAGTTTAGTGGCCGGTGGAGACACTGGCCACGGGCGCGTTTCCCGGCGGGTGTCTCAACCCACCGGAATTATTGGTTGAATAAAATTATACTGTAACTGCTAAAGCGGTCCGCCGGAGCCTGTTGATCCTGATCAGCGCCAGGAGAGAATACAGGAAGAATAATACGATGAGGTGGATCACTGAGGGGATATTATCTGCCAGTGTGCCGCCGGCCTGTACAATGGAAAGATAGAGTTTGAGGAAGGGAGTAGTGGGCAGCAGCATTGCCAGCCCCTGTAATACAACAGGAATATTGTGCAGTGGGAAAGTATAACCTGATACCAGGAAAAAAGGATAGGTTGAAAAGGCCATGATCTGCACGTTCAGTAAAGGGCTGCTGAATAGCGAGCCGATAAACTGTCCCATCGGGATCAGCGTAACAATAAAAAGCAGGAAAGCAATGGCAAGTTGCATTGTGTTGCCACGCATTGACAGTTCGAGAATAGAATAGTTCACCGTCATAAAAAAGAAGGCGTAGCAGGAGAAGAGTATAATGTACAGTAATCCCTTACCCCACAGGGCCGTAGAGATGCTGTTGCCGGATTGCTGTATCCAATCGTACACGCGCTTTTTACTCTTTTCGCCGGATACACTGGCCGACAGGCCGATCAGTAATGTTTGCTGTAAGATCAGTGCGAGTAATCCCGGTAACAGGAACGCTCCGTAACTGCTGCGGCTGTTGTACAAAGGATGATAGTCGAGATTTACCGGCATTACCTCCTGCATGGAAGAGCCACTGTTCATTCCCTCTGATTTTTGCAGGTATTGCAAACGTACGCCAGCCCCTAATGTGATGGCAATCTGGTTAATGCCCAGCAAGAGGTCGCTGGATGGAAGAAAACGTGCTGCGTTTAAAGCCACTACAATGTCTGCCTGGTGCAGGGTCTTTACTTTTTCTTCCAATCCCTGTTCTATGTACATAAATCCCTGGCATTGCCCGCGGTACATAGCTTCTTTGGCATCTTCAACAGTAGGTACCCTAAATACTGCTGTTATCTGTGCGTTGCTTAACTGTTGTGTTATCAATCGTGAAAGATTGGAGTGGTCATCATCTACCACCGCCAGTTTTACTCCTTCTTCTTCTTTGTAAGTATAGATACTGCCGTAAAAAAATGCATAGACCAGTGGAGCGATCAGCAGCGTAAGCAATAGGCTATGGTCCTTAATGATCAGGGATGCTTCGCGGAGGGTAAGCCGCCAGAGGTTTGATATGGAATTATGCTGTGACAATCTTCAGGCGATTCAGTTGTTGTTGATAAATGAGAATAGCACAGGAAAATGTGAAAGCAATAAATAGCAACAGGATGCTCATTTCGCTGGTAATGTATTTCAGCGGCAGGTTCATGTAGTATATTTTGAAATAACCATCCAGGAAATGAGTATAAGGCATCAGGTTGGCATAATACTGATCGTACCAGGGCATTGCCCAGCGGGGGAAAGTAAAACCGCTGAAAACAAAAGCCGGGGAAGTATAGAATAAGGCAATATCTGTGGCCAGCATTACATCATTGCAGATAGCAGATACTAATTGACCTATGCCCAGGCAGGCAAAGCTTAATAAGGTATATAGCACAAAGAACTTGCCGGTAGCAGCAGGAACACCAATATCAAAAATGGGGAAGATGACCCAGGTAACCAATATGAAATTGAGCCATGCAATACCCAGGTGTGCCAGTGTTTTACCGATGATGATGTTGGAGGCAGAACCTTTTGCCAGCAGGTACAATTCTTCCAGCGTATTGGTCTTTGCCTCATAGTTCAATAATAATACCCCTACCATGATCATGATCATCTGCAATCCTACGGTAATAAGACCGGGCACCAGGTAAAGCTGGTAGTTATAACTGGGATTGTACAATAGGTAAGGTGTAAGACGAATGGGCTGTACCAGCGCCATTGCTTTCTCAGGGTTCATACCTGTTTTTACGAACTTCTGCAGTATTACGCCCGAGCCTGCTGTAATAATGATCTGTGCAGCTTCTTTGTAGATCAGTTTGGCTGGTACCACTGCCGCTGCATTGGTGTACACCACTACATTTACCGGGTGACGGCTTTTGATATCCGTTTCCATGTTCTTAGGAAAATGAACAGCGCCAAGAATATCGCCCCGCTTTACCAGTTGCTCCAGTTCCTGCATACTGTTTACCACACGCGTGAACTTCATGGTTTCTGTTTGCTGCAACAGGAAGGTGATCTGTCTTGAAACAGCAGAATTGTCTTCATCAAAAACAGCCATTGGTAATTGGTCTGCTTTCTGATTCTGGTAAATAAATGCGTAGAGGAAGAATAACAGTGGCGGCATCACTATCAATACCCAATAGTGAGCGGGCAGCGTAAAAATGCGCTTCCATTCTCGTAATATGATGAGGCCAATGGTTCGCATTCAGTTACAATTGTAAAGCTGCTGTCATACCCGAGCGAAGACCTTTTATTGATTCCGGGTGAAGCGGTTTAAATTCAATGGTGAATGTGCGCAGCTCAAAACTGCCCTTGTCTTTACTGGGCACCCAGTTGGCAAAGGTGAGCGAAGGCGCTACTGTTGCTACCACTACATCAAATGTTTCCGGCTGGCAACCCGGTACCTTTACTGTAGCTGTAGTACCCGGTTTAAAACGTGCTGCCATATCCTGCCTGATGTTAAAGCGCAGGATAAACGAATGTTGTTTTTCTACGCTCATGATAGGGTAGCCAATAGATACGATCTCTCCCTGGTGAATAACCAGTGAAGTAATGACACCATTGGCAGGAGCGTAGATACGTGTATTCTCTTTTAATGCTTTGGTGAGTTCATAAGCCTGCTCTGCCTGCTTTACAATGGCCTGTGCACTTTTCAATACTTCAGGTCTTGTTCCTTTTTGCAGCATTTCGAGGTTTAGCTTGGCAGTTTCCATTTCCTTTTGTGCTGCCTGGTATTTAAAATAGAAGATATCTTTCTCCTGCCCGCTGATCACATCTGCATTGTACAGTCTTTGCATACGGTCGTATGTCTTGCTGAAGAGATCGTATTGCTGTTCTGCGATCTGGTACAATTTATCACTGGCTGAGACCAGCTCCTTACGTGGCCCTTGTTGCAACAGCTCCAGTTGTCCTTTAGCAGCGTCAACAGCCGCCAACGCCTGTGAGCGGATGGCTTCTATTTCATTGGTACGCAGTACGCCTAATAGCTGCCCGGTTGTTACCGTATCTCCCTGTGATACAAACAAACTATCCAGGCGACCGGGAAATTCTGCTGCCACATCTACACTGGTAGCATCTACCATACCAATAGGATCATTGCTTTCACCGGGCGACTGTTTGAATAAAAAGAATACAGCAGCGGCCAATACCACAATCGGTACCAGCAATGCCCAATAATTTTTAAAAAACTGTTTCATGCTTCTAAGTTTCGTGTTCCGGGTTCTGAAATCGGGAATCGGCAGACGGCAATCGTGAGACGTGAATCGTCAGTCGTGAGTGGGTCGCTGCTTTTTTCGTCAAACGTGAAAAGTAAAACGTGAAAGGATGTTACCAGTTACAGGATACAGGTTGCAGGTTTCACGCAAAGACTACCAAGACTTGCAAAGCAGCCAAGCCTCTTCGTTAACTGCAAATTGCTAACTGCCAACTTGCTTCCGGTTTTCCCTTCAACATTCGATATTCATAATTCAGCATTCGATATTTTACCCCCGTACTTCCTTGTTAACATATCAACCTTTCAACTTGTGAACTGTATTCCCTTGTGCCTTGCCTCTTGAACCTTGTGCCTTAACTTACAACCCTGTTTTCCCCTTCAGCACCTCAGCAATCCTCTGCGGCGATCCCGTAATATTAAAATAAGTAGCTACTGCCAGGTAATAGGCCAATACTGCCGTGTGATAGGCTTTATCCACTTCTGCCTGCATCAGTATCACATCATTCAGGTCTTTTAGTGATGACAGTTGATTCTGCACACGTTCATTCACCAGCCGGCGGGTAGTGGCTATTTCCTGTTTGGCACTATCAGTCGTACTCACTTCGTTCTTTGCTGCTTCTATTTTGTTTTTGGCTACAGCCAGTTGCATCTGTAAACTTTCTCTTGTATTGGCTTCAGCCAGTCTTACTTCTTCCACCAGTTGTTTGGCTGCCTTTCTTCTTTTGAGTGTTTGTGTACCGTTAAAAATGTTCCATTGCATTTCTACACCCACCATCCAGGGGGCAATGGTGATGGGTAATTCGTGCTGGTATAAATTGAGGTTACCAATGGCAAAAATGTTAGGCAGGGAAAAAGAGGTGGCGATCTTTTCAGAAGCCTGTGCGGTTGATATTTTACTTTGCACCAACTGGTAAGCGGCATTGTTTTGCCAGAAATTATCGTTCTCCTGCAATAAGCCAATAGAATTGTAGGTGAGTGAACCGGGTATTACCAGTGCTGAATCCAGCGGAGTACCCAGCAGCTTATTCAGTTCTATGATGGCGTTGACCTTATCCATCTGCAGGTTGTTATAATTTGTTCTTGCCTGCGATACCAGTACTTTGGTCCAGCTTTTCTGGTAGGGGGCCAATATCTGGTTCTTTACCATCTCCTCGCCATACGCTTCGTTTTTAATGAAGGCATTTAACACTTCCTGCTGTGTTGCGATCATATTGTTGAGATAGAGGATCCTGATGTACTGGAGCGCAATTGCATAATCGGCGTCTTTCTCAACCAACTGTGTATTGATAATGCCGCTGGCTACTTCAGACTCTGCAAAGTTGCGGGCAGTGGTCAGTTTGTTACCGAGATAGATAGGCTGGCGAAGTGCTAAGCCTGCCAGGAAATATGACTGACGGCTTAACGGAGGGTTATAGTTTGGGTATGCGGTACCGATAATATTCTTAGAAGTATTGTATAAACTGTTCTGAACAGTTTGTGAGAGGTCTGTGCCTGTAATTTCTTTATACACGGTATTGGCTGCATTTACCACCTGCTGTGATGAGCCGTCCACAATACCATCTCTTACCTGCTGCAGGTTTACCTCCAGTGGTCTGCTGAGATAGGTATAGCTGGCCAGTGCATCTATTTTAGGCAGGTAACGTTGTTTTTCTGCGCCCAGGTTATATTGTCGTGCAGAGAGTGATGCCTGGGATTGCCGGATAAGCAGGTTCCTGCTCTGCGCAATGTTGAAGCAATCCTGCAAAGTAGTTTGTTGGGCTGCAAGCATCAGCGGAAAAGCAATCAAGAGTAAAAACAGTGGCATTGTAGGCTTCATAATGCGGAGTTTTCCGTTAATCATTCATTAAGCATGTTTTTGCATCATAACCTTTTACTTGTCACCCCCGACGGAGGAGGCGCTTACCATGTTAAGCAAGAGGGTTAGATGCCTCCTTTGTTGGCATGACCCGCTGAAAAATGCGCTTCTCTACTATTGTTATATATATTAGTCCTATCCATTTTAATGTTTCAGGTACGTAGTGTTAATGCCTTGTTGTATTCATAATTCATCCGTGCGATATGTAACACTGAAATTTCCTGCGGACATTCCACTTCACAGGCTTCGGTATTAGAGCAATGTCCAAAACCTTCTGTATCCATCTGGTCTACCATTTTTACCACGCGTTGCTGTGCTTCCATTTTACCCTGTGGTAATAATGCCAGGTGTGTGATCTTGGCCGAGGTGAACAATGCTGCGCTTGAATTTTTACAGGTAGCCACACAGGCTCCGCAACCAATACAAACCGCTGCATCAAAAGCTGCTTCAGCAGTTTTGTGCGCAACAGGAATGCTATTGGCTTCGGGTGCTTCACCGGTAGAAGTAGAGATGTATCCGCCCGACTGAATGATGCGGTCAAATGCGCTGCGGTCTATTTTCAGGTCGCGGATAACGGGAAAGGCTGTTGCCCGGAAGGGTTCTACATAAATAGTATCACCGTCTTTAAAGCTGCGCATGTGTAGCTGGCAGGTAGTGGTATGGATCAAAGGACCGTGAGCTCGTCCGTTGATCATAATACCGCATTGGCCGCAGATGCCCTCCCTGCAATCATGATCAAACTCAATCACTCTTTCTCCTTTCTGCAACAGTTGTTCATTCAGCATATCCAGCATATCCAGGAACGACATATGTTCTGTAACGCCATCAAGTGTATAATCTCTCAATGTCCCTGTTGTATCGGGATTATCCTGCCGCCATATTTTTAAGTATAACTTCATAGGTTGTAAGTTATAAGTTGTAGGTTTTAAGTTAAGCCTCAAGGGACAAGAAACAAGGCACAAGGAAATACAGTTGACAGGTTGGAAGGTTGAGAAGTTTACAAGGGAAAGCCATTCACTATTGACCATTGACTATTCACTTGCTTTAGCCACTCACGACTGACGATTCACGTCTCACGATTGCCGACTCACGACTTACTTATAGCTTCTTACCGTCAATTGCACATTCTCAAACACCAATGGTTCCTTGTGTAATTCTTCCTGTTGGTTTGTTCCTTTCCATTCCCAGGCCGATACAAAACAAAAATCATGATCGTTGCGCATGGCTTCACCATCAGGCGTCTGGTACTCTTCCCTGAAATGTGCCCCGCAGGATTCATTTCTTGTAAGGGCATCATAACACATCAACTCGCCCAGTTCAAGATAGTCTGCTACACGACCGGCCTTTTCCAATTCACTGTTCATGGTATCATCACCGGTAATTTTTAATTCACTGTAAAATTGTTCGCGTAAGCGGCCTATTGCTGCAATAGCTTCTTCAAGCCCCTGTTTGCTACGGAGTAATCCGCATTTATCGTATAATAATTTGCCGAGTGTTTTATGAAAGTAGTCGGGGGATAGGGTGCCGTTGATCTTTAAAAAACGATCCAGTTGTTCACGGACAGCTTTCTCTGCAGCTTCAAATGCGGGATGATCTGTGCTGATCTTACCTGTCTTTAATTCGTCTGCCAGGTAATTGGGGATAGTGTAGGGTGCAATAAAGTAACCATCCACACTGGCCTGCAACAGTGAATTTGCGCCGAGCCTGTTAGCGCCATGATCTGCAAAGTTTGCTTCGCCCAATGCGAACAGTCCGGGAATGGTGGTCATCAGTTCATAATCAACCCAAAGACCGCCCATTGTAAAGTGCGCAGCTGGAGAGATGAGCATTGGTTGTTCATACGCATTGATGCCAGTGAGCTTTTCATACATGCGGAACAGGTTGCCGTACTTCTCTTCAATTTTTTTACGACCCTGTTCACGGATAGCTTTTGAAAAATCAAGGCAAACGGCATTCTTCATAGGGCCTACACCAAAGCCTGCATCAATACGCTCTTTGGCAGCGCGGGAAGCTATATCCCTGGGTGAAAGGTTGCCAAATGCAGGATAGCGGCGTTCCAGGTAATAATCTCTTTCTTCTTCGGGAATATCATTGGGAGCACGTTCGTCTTTTTCTTTTTTTGAAACCCAGATCCTGCCATCATTGCGCAGTGATTCAGACATCAGGGTGAGCTTTGACTGATGTTCTCCTGATTGTGGTAAAGAAGTAGGATGTACCTGGATCCAGCTTACACCGGCCATAAAGGCGCCTTTCTTATGCGCCCGCCAGATGGCAGAACCATTACAGCCCATTGCGAGTGTGGAGAGATAATATATTTTACCGTAACCGCCGGTAGCCAGTACTACCACATGTGCAGCATGACGATCTGTTTTTCCTGTTTTGAGATCGCGGACAATAATGCCACGTGCTTTTCCATCAATCACTACCAGGTCCAGCATTTCATGACGGGTGAAGTAAGCAATCTTACCCGCATTCACCTGTCGCATTAAAGCCTGGTAACTGCCCAGCAATAATTGCTGACCGGTTTGCCCTCTTGCATAGAAGGTGCGTGATACCTGTACACCTCCAAATGAACGATTGTTAAGATAGCCGCCGTATTCCCGTGCAAAGGGAACGCCCTGCGCTACAGCCTGGTCTATGAGATTGGCAGAACATTCTGCCAGCCTGTACACATTGGCTTCACGTGAGCGGAAATCTCCTCCTTTGATGGTATCATAAAACATTCGGAAGGTACTGTCGCCATCGTTCTTATAATTCTTGGCGGCATTTACACCACCTTGTGCTGCCACCGAGTGGGCACGGCGTGCAGTATCCTGGAAACAAAACACCTTTACATTATATCCCTGCTCCGCCAGGGAAGCTGCGCAGGATGCGCCTGCCAGCCCGGTACCCACCACTATTACATCCAGCTTTTTACGGTTAGCAGGATTTACCAGTTTCGCATGTTCTTTATAGCTGCTCCATTTATCGGCCAATGGGCCTGCGGGTATTCTTGCATCTGGTATCATACGGATGGTTTTAAAAGATAAACGTAAACAGGGATGGCCATAAAGCCCGCAGTAATGGCTGCGGTGTATATCCAGCCTGCAATGCGTATCCATTTAACGTATTTCGGGTGGTATAACCCGAGCGTTCTGGCTGCACTGAAGAATCCATGCAGTAAATGAAAACCAAGTGCTACAAATGCTATTTCATAGATCAATACATACCACCATTGTGTGTAAGATTCTATCACTATTGTATAGAGGTCTTTATAGCCTGCGGCATCCAATGGCAGTGTGGTGAATTTGTATTGATACCAGTAGTCTTTGAAATGGATAATAAGGAATAACAGGATGATGGTGCCCAGCAGGCCCATATTGCGGCTATACCATTTGCTGGATATGCCCCGCCTGTCGTACTGATATTTTGTGCCGTTGGCAGTATTGTTATCGCGGGTAATCAGCAATGCAAATATTGCATGGGCAATAATGGATGCATACAATACCCAGGAAATGATCTTAATAACGATATTGCCCGATAGCAGGTGAGAGTACCAGTTAAACTTTTCCTTTGCTTCTTCGCCGGGTAAAAACAACTGCAGGTTGCCCAACAGGTGTATCACCAGGAAAAAGCAGAGAAAAAGTCCTGTGCCTGCCATCCATAATTTCCGCTGAAGCGTGGTACTTTTCATGCAAAATGTTTTCAGAAGAACAAAAGATGGTTGTTACTAACAGGGACCGGTGATTACCATAGTCCCAATACCTTCCACCATAAGCCGCCTACACCAAACCATATTGCCAGGAACAATACACTGATGAAGAATCCATGTTTCCACCAGTCTTTCATATCTACATAAGTACTTCCGAAAAAGATAGGAGCAGGGCCGTGAGCGTAGTGTGTAAGTGAGCCCATCAATGTAGCGCAGGCACCAAGAAAAATAGCCAGCATGGTACCAGGCACTCCTACAGAGATACCTACTGCAAGAAAAGCCGGATACATAGCTGCCGCCTGTGCTGTAGCGCTTGCAAACATATAGTGACAGTAAGAATACACCAGTATTATAAGTGGAAAGGCCATCTGCCAGCTGAATGTAGAAAGTTTGGTGCCAACAAGATTACCAAACCAGCCGATGAACCCAAGTGAATTGAGATAGGAACCCATCATTACCAGTGAAGAGAACCATACAATGGTATCCCAGGCGCCTTTTTCAGACTTTACATCTTCCCAGGTAAGTACACCGGTGAGCAATAAGATACAAAGGCCGATCAATGCGCCTGTTGTAGCATCTATAGCAAACAGGTTGCCGAAGATCCATAATACCAGCAGTATAACGAAGGTGGCTACCATCAGCCATTCCTGCAGGGTAATAGGGCCCATTTCTTTCAGTTTATCTGCGGCCATTTTAGGAGCATCCTTTGTACTCTTTAGTTCTGGTGGAAAGAATTTATAGAGATACAGCGGCAGCAGTAAAAAACATACAATGCCGGGTAGCAGCGCTGCAATAGCCCAGCTGCCCCAGGTGATGGTAATACCGAGGTCTTTGGCAAACTTCTGTGCCATAGGGTTACTGGCAGTAGCCGTTAAGAACATCACCGAAGTGATCATGTTGGCATTGTAACTGCTCAGCGTAAGGAAGGCGCCTATTTTACGATGGGTCTCTGGTTTTTCAGGAGAAGAACCCATATTCACAGCAATGGATTTCATGATGGGGTAGATAACGCCACCAGCCCTTGCGGTGTTACTGGGAATTGCGGGTGCCAGTATCAGGTCGGCCGTATTTAATCCGTATGCCAACCCCAGCGGGCCTCTGCCAAATATTTTGATAAAGTAGTAAGCCAGTCTTGTACCTAAACCCGTTTTAATAAATCCACGTGCAATAAAAAAGGCAAGACCAATGAGCCAGATGGTGGAGTTGCCAAAACCACTCAGTGCATGTGCAATGGCCTGTGAGGGATCGCCGGGTGCCAATACCTGCGTAGCTGCACACATGGTAATGCCCAGCATAGCCATAGTGCCCATGCTGGCAGCTTTTAAAATGATGCCAAAGATGGTTGCCAGGAAAATTGCCAGCAGGTGCCATGCATTAGGCTTTACGCCTTCGGGTACCGGCAAAAACCAGATTATAACACCAAGGATAATGGTTGCGAGTAGCGCTTTGGGTCTTATCTCTTTCATCTGTTTGTTGGGTATTCGTTTTATAATCTTATTTGCAACTGAGCGTAAGCCAATCTGCTGTTGTACGATGTTGTGAGCGGTATATTCTTTTTATACAGATCAATAGATACGCCAACCTGTATTGATGCATAAAAGTTATCGGCAAAAATGAATGACAGGTTAGGGATGATGGTTTGACGGGCATTGCTGTTCAGCTTCGTGTTCTCGTCAAAGTATTCGTAACGAGATGAAAGTTCAATAGCACGTACGCGGGGTCTTTTGTATTCATACCGGATGGTAGGGAAAAGATAAAATCCCTGCATCCTGAACTGGCTGATGCCGGGTTTAGGTGCTCCCGTATAACTGTTATAGGCAAGAAAGTTAGTGCCTGATTTATATTCTGCCATCATCAGTAAGGTCCACTTTGGCGAAAGCGGCACCTTTGCTGTAGCATCGGCTCCCCAGGCATTGCCAGTAGCGCTTTTTCCCAGGCTGCCTGTTCCGGCATTCACCGCAACGGTGAGATCTTTCAATACATCGGCCTCAAAACGGCCATAGAAGTTTTTTGTGTTATCATCATCAGATGCCTGTGTTCTGTTATTGCCATTGTATGCACCTACGAAATAGCGCAGCTTGCCGTTATTGGTAATATCACCCAATACAGATAAACCTATCTGGAAACTCTGCCAGCCATTTTTACCAAAGGCATAGTATTGATTGGAAAAATCCAGTGTGCGGATGATATCTACTGCTATTGCATCCTCAATACCAAAGAAGGGGCGGAACTGTCCCGCCATTACATTAAAGTGTTTGTTGAGAGAGTACTTGATGTAGGCGTTCTCTAACACCTTATTGGCAGGGTCAGAATTAAAGTCGGCAAAGTTCACCAGGATATTAGCCGAAAAGTGATCATTGATATTTGCCTTTACCATGAAGCGTGCCCTTTTCACCAGGAAGGTATTGGTAACGCCATTGGTAGTATCAAAATTCTTTCCATTTACATCTACATGACCGGTGAGTGATGCTACGTAACGGGTTTGCAATACACCTGAGAAAGAGAGTGACCGTTTAAAGGCTGAATAATTGGTGATGGTATCAGTGCCGCCTGTGAGAGATGTGAGGTCCTTTTGCTGGGCAAACATGGTTGAACAAAAAAGGCATAGGAATACAATGAGTGTTAACAGGGAATTCTTCATAAGTTAGTTTCCGTCAGCTTTTGTATAATGAATTCAGTCGATACAATAATATCCATCCACTGCAACCGCGATACTAACCGTGGTGCGCCAAGAACCAGTTATCCTCCCATGGATAACCCGTAATATAATCGGTGTGCTAATCAGAAACAGCCTTAAATCCCCCGTAAGGCTTTCAAATGTGTGGCAACAATAAGGGTCGGAAAAGTGATTTGAGTTACAATACTTTAAGATAAGGAAAAATCAGGAATAAATAGCCAACAGCCAACATTAACCTTTTATGAAACGGTTTTCATGTTAATGCATGTGAAGGTTGTTGGTTGGTTATGTATGTGGGGGTTAAACAAGTGCGGTAGTGCTGAACGCTAAATGCGGAACGCATAAGGCGAATACAAGCGGCGAGCTTTGAGCTACGAGCGAAAGCAAGTTGGCAGTTGGCAATTTGCAGTTATCTCGAATACAAGCGGTGAGCTTTGAGCTACGAGCCGCGAGCAAATACAGCAGCGACCCATTCACGATTCACGACTCAAAGTCATTGAATCAAGCTCCGGAGGAGCTACCTGTTTATAGAAAATCAATTTTAGAAGGTATTCAGCTCCGGTAGGAGCTTCCTGTGAGGGACCGGAGACCGGAGGCTCCTACCGGAGCCGCAACACGCTTGTTACGATCATTTCTATAAACAGGAGGCCACAGCGTGGCCTTTTCTTAATTCAATGACATTGACTGACAACTCACGATTTCTGAACACGGAACTGTTTACATACTCTTGTTTGTTTAGTGTATTCAATAGTTTCTTGTTGTCTTCATTAACATTCTGGTATGAGAGTCTATAAGACGTTATACCCTGCCAGGGGTTTTGTTCGGTATTGCTTCGGTATTCGTCCGTATTTCCTTCGGTATTTGTTCGCCCTAAGAGCGCATAAACTAAGGGTTTGGTACGGACGAAGTACGTGTTAAGCAGGTAGTAGGTCAGGAGTTGGTGGGGAGCGGGTCAGGAATTGAGAATGAGGAATTTGGAATAAGGAGTGAGGAAGGGAAGCACAGGAAGCAAGTTGGTAGTTAGCAATTTGCAGTTGGCAAATCCAGGATCTGGCATCCAGTAACCTGTAACCGGCATCTGGTATCCGGTAACTCGTATTTCACGATTGCCGTCTGCCGATTCCCGATTTCAGAACCCGAAACCTCAAACCCGAAACAGTCTCACGTCTCACGATTGCCTTTCAAAAACAAGTCGCATTTTTACAATTCCGGTTTGCAGCAATGCCGCATCTTTGCTTCAACACTAACCCAAAACGTATGAGTAAAATGAAAAGAATGCTGCCGGTTGTTCCTGTAATGATGGTAATGGTTTGCCTGTTGTCAGCAACGAATGCTGTTTATAAAGGTGAGATCGCAAAAGCTTCGTGGTTGTTGGGTAACTGGCAGAATAACACACCCCGTGGATTGCTGACCGAATCATGGCAGCAAAAGAATGATTCTACTTATACGGGTAAAAGTTCATTTGTAAGAGGTAAGGATACTCTTTCTTCTGAAACACTGACCCTGCAAGAACGTGGAGGAAGCCTGTATTATGTACCGGTAGTGAAAGATCAGAACAATGGTCAACCTGTTACTTTTAAACTCACTTCTTCTTCAGCTACACAATTGGTATTTGAAAATCCTGCGCATGATTTTCCGCAGAAGATCACCTATACCCTCGTAACAAAAGATTCATTGCTTGCTGTTATTTCCGGCATGCGCAACGGACAGGAAAGGGCTGTACAGTTTCCGATGGGGAGAGTGAAGTAAGTTAAGGCGCAAAGCGCAAGAAAATACGAAATAAGAAGTACGAAGTACGGGGGTAGAATATCGAATGCTGAATTACGAATATCGAAGGAAGGTACAAGATTCAAGGAACAAGGCACAAGAGGGTTGAAAAGTTGAAAGGTTGATAAGTTTACAAGGAAATACGAAGTTAGAAATACGGAATACGACTGTATTTGCTCGCGGCTCGTAGCTCAAAGCTCGCAGCTTGTCCTCACGACTCACGAAAATACTTTGCCAATACCAGCTCTTCTGAAAAATACTGTTTGGGATTGAGACCGGTAAATTCTTTAAAGTCTTTGATGAAATGTGCCTGGTCGTAGAAGCCACCCTGGTGAGCGACAGAGGTAAGATTGTGATGCTGATTACTTTCAATGATATTCAATACCTGCTGAAAGCGCGTGATGCGTGCAAGTAGTTTGGGACTTAAGCCAACCTGTGCTATAAACTGTCGTTCAAGGTGTCGTCTGCCAATATGCATTGATGTGGCTAACTGATCTACGGTAATGTTGCCATGATGATGAATAATGGTCTTTACACATTGATCTATAACCGGGTTGTATGAATGACGTGTTGCCAGTTTCTGCAACAGGAAGCTTTCCAGTATATTGATACGTTCTGCATTAGATACTGCATTGAGCATACGATCTTCTAAAATATCTCCCTCTTTGTTCCAGCAATCTTTTATGCTGATATAGGTATCCGTGATCTCGTCCAGTCCAAAGGGAATGAATGGTCTTAAACCACCGGGATGGAAGCGAACACTGAAGATGCCGGTATTGCCTGTTGCTTCTATTTCCATAAAACCTGTAAGCTGACCATGGATAAAGCTATGAGGTTGCAGATCGGCGTTGTCTGTGGTGTGATATTTTTTGTATTGATCCCCGTAGTGAAAAATAAGTTCCATACAACCATCGGGAAAGATGCGGTCCCTTTCTGCTGATAAACCCGTGCCTTCGGCTTCAAGGCTCCAGTAGCAGCGGATATAAGCAGCCAATGCAGGTGAAGGTGTATAGTTTTGGTAAAGCATTGGATTAAAGATACAAAGTTAAGGCACAAGGTTTAAGAGGCAAGGCACAAGGGAATACAGTTCACAAGTTGAAAGGTTGATAAGGTGACAAGGCATAGGGAATCAATGTCGTTGAATTAAGCTCCGGAGGAGCTTCCTGTTTATAGAAAACCAATTTTCGAAAGTATTCAGCTCCGGTAGGAGCTTCCTGTAAGGCACCGGGGGCTCCTACCGGAGCCGCGACATGTTTGTTATGATCATTTCTATAAACAGGAGGCCACGCTGTGGCCCTTTCTTAATTCAGCGACATTGAATGAGTAATTAGAAATAAAAAAGGAAAGTCCGGAAGGAAGTTGAAAGGTTGATGGGTTTACAAGGAAGTACGGGGATAAAATATCGAATGCTGAATTTTGAATATCGAATTTTGAAGGGAAAGCCGGAAGCAAGTTGGCAGTTAGCAATTTGCAGTTGGCAAATCCAGGATATGACATCCAGTAACCTGTAACCGGCATCTGGTATCCGGTAACTTGTATTTCACGATTGCCGTCTGCCGATTCACGGAACTAACAACGGACGACACTCTTTTGTAAGGATGTCGTCCGTGGAAGATGCTATTTAATAATTGTTCCTTCTTTGATTTCATCTGTTGCATGTAAAACGATCTCATCACCGGCATGCAGGTTGCCGAATACTTCGGTAAAGTTCTGGGCAGTTAAACCTTCCTTGATATCGGTTATAACAGCTTTGCCATCCCTGATCACAATTACATATTGCCTTTCGGTTGAGCGAACAATGGCATTGTTGGGTACCAGTAATGAGCTGGCATTGGATAACAGCGGGATCTTGACCTCGGCATACATACCCGGTTTCAGTTGCTGTGTTTTGTTGCTGATATCGATCTCTATCGCTTCTGAGCGCAGGCTGCTGAGGGCATTGGCCGAGCGGCTTATGGTAGCTGCATTTTCTTTTCCCGGAATAGAATTGAAGGTGAAATGCACGGGGCTTTTCAGATCCACCTTATCAACATAGACCTCCGGAATGAATACTTCCAGCCTTAATTTCTGCAGGTATTGCAGTACCAGTAATGGCTGGTCATTGGCCTTGCTGCCCGGGCCCACCAATGCACCTGCCGATACATTACGTTGTACAATAATGCCATCAAAAGGAGCCGTTACCGTAAGGTAGCTTTCGATATTGTTGATGGAAGCCACATTAGATTTTTCAGACATTACCATTGCTTCGTCTGCTTTCATACGCGATAATGCATTGTCAAGATCAAGCGGGGCAACCGCACCTTCTTCTTTGGCCGCTTCTTTTAAACGACGGTATTTCTCCTTGCTGGCAACTGCATTTTCCTGGGCCTGCATGTACTTGGACATGGCCGCCTGCACCTGTGATGCGATCTCCGGCGCTTCCAGCGTCATCAATACCTGCCCTTTCCTGATGGTACTGCCCCTGTCTACCATTACCTGTTTTACAAAGCCATTTACTTTGGCATAAATATTCACTTCTTCAAAGGGGCGTAACTGCCCCGGTAGTTTTACATAGCTGGACAACGGTTTTTCTACTACCTGTCCCGTTTCATATTTGCTGGTTGACCCGACGGTCGCTTTTTTTCCTGTCATATCTACCGGCTTCTGTCTTTCAGTACAGGCTGCCATGGAAAGGAGGATGAACGATAATAAAAGACAATTATATTTCATGATCATTTTTTTAGAGGTTGGAAGAATCATTGTTTTCAGGCATCAGGGATGGTGAAGTATAGCTTGTTTTCTTTTGCATCCATGCAAAGACCTGCGGCAGTATGAACAGGGCTGCAAGGGTAGAAGCTGCAAGCCCGCCTATTACAGCACGGCCCAGGGGAGCTGATTGTTCACCTGCTTCGCCCATACCGGAGGCCATAGGGATCATACCGGCTATCATGGCCAGACTTGTCATCAGGATGGGACGTAACCTGATGGATGCTGCTGTAACAGAGGCACGGGTAGCATCTGTATAATCAAGCCGCAGCTTTTCTGCATTGGTAACAATAAGGATGGCATTGGCTACAGATACCCCTGTGGACATGATCATGCCCATGTATGATTGCAGGTTGAGTGTAGAACCTGTAAGCAGCAATGCAGCCAACGATCCTGCAATTACAGCAGGTACTGTTGATAATACCGTTAACGATAACCTGAATGATTGGTAATTGGCTGCCAGTAAAAGGAAGATCACAAGGATGGCAAACAATAAACCGCTTTGCAGACCAGATAAGGTTTCTTCCAGCAGGTTCGACATACCTCTTACTTCTGTTACCAATCCTTTGGGAGGTGTGCCAACAGATCTTAATGCTTTCTGTACTGCTTCGGTGGCAGTACCCAGGTCTTTTTTATAAATGTTGGCGCTTACAGTAAGAAAGCGCCTGGGCCCTGAACGATCATATTCACCCGGAACATAGTTGGTGGTAAAGGTGGCAATATCACCCAGTACAGGGCTGTTCTGGCCTTTTACCAGTGGGATCTCTTTCAGCTCATCCATAGTGTTCATAACATATTCAGGGATCTGTACCTGGATCTGGTAGGTATAAGCTTTATCTTCATCAAGCCACTGGTTTTTTTCTGTAAAGCGGCTGGATGAAGTGCTGGCAGTAACCGAGCGTGCAATATCCTGTACATTCAATCCAAGCTGTGCAGCTTTTAAACGATCGATGGAAATAGATACTACAGGGAACTTTAAAGGTTGTGCGATCTGTACATCACGTAGATAAGAGATTGTTTTCAGTGAATCCACTATGTTATTGGCATAGTCTTCGATCTGCTGCATATCTTTTCCTGCCACGCGGATCTCGATAGGAGTGGAGGCTCCCTGGCTCATGATCTTTTCGGTCATGTCGATAGGCTCAAAGCTGATCCTTAGTTCAGGTAAGGCATACCTTATATTATTTCGCAGAACATCTTTCAGCTCATCCATATTCACTTTGTACTCTTCATCAAGATTTACCTGCAATACAGCTTCGTGTGTACCGGTATTGAAAATGTAGAGATTGCTGGAGCCATAGCTACTGGGGATCAAACCTACATAGGCCGAGCTGATGGCTACATGGTGATTGACTGTAGTATCAATGATCTGCAATACTTTCCTCATTTTTTCTTCGGTACGCTCCAGTCTTGTTCCATCAGGCTCTTTAATGCGCAACTGGAACTGCCCGTTATTGGTTTTAGGCATCATGTCTTTACCAATAATGGCAAAGCCGCCGGCTACTAAGGCCAGTACAATTACCAGGTAAGTAACAACTGCCAGTTTCTTGCGTGGCATAGTACGCTGCAACGTTTTAATATAGCGCAGCTTTATTTTTTCAAAGAAGTCGTTTTTTGCAGGCTCCGTTTTTTCTGTTGCAAGATGTTCGGAGACCTGTTGTATTTCTGCATCGTTTAATGCTTCGCCGGCATGTGCGTGTACTGCACCATGATGGTAGTGCTGATAACGTTCTGCTTTGATCATCCAGTTGGAAAGAATGGGTACCAGCATTTGTGCAGCGATATAGCTTACGATCATGGTAAGGCCGATAGATAATGACAGTGGCAGGAACATGGCCCTGGGTACCCCTGTCATCAGGAAGGAAGGCGCAAACACAGCAAGGATACAAAGGAGGATCAGCAACAAAGGGAATGCAATTTCCTGGCAGGCATCCAGTATAGCCTGTCGTTTGTTCTTGCCCATTTCAAGGTGCTGGTGAATGTTCTCGATGGTTACTGTTGCCTGGTCTACAAGGATACCGATGGCAAGAGCAAGACCACTCAGCGTCATGATGTTGATAGTCTGGCCAAACATACTAAGCAGCAATACTCCTATAAGGATTGATACAGGGATCGTGATCACTACAATAAGACTGCTCCGCAGATCACGCAGGAACAATAATACCATCAGCCCGGTAAGCAGGGCTCCTAATGCACCTTCTGTAACAAGACTTTTTACTGCGTTTACCACGAATACCGACTGGTCAAATTCGTAAGAAACCGTTACGTCATCAGGCAGCAGGCTTTGTATTTCCGGGATCTTCTTTTTTAAACTCTGCACAACCTCCCAGGTAGATGCATCAGCAGTTTTTACTACCGGAATATAAACAGAGCGTTTGCCATTGATGAGTGCGTAGTCAACAGTAATGTCAGTAGCATCTGCTACCCGGGCAACATCTTTTATCAATACCGGTACTCCGTTCTTGGTAACGATGGGGATGTCTCCAAATTCATCTACCTGCTTTACCAGTGTATTGATGGTCGTGAGGTACATGGTGTTATCAAGACGAAGGTTACCGGATGGCGCCATTACATTGAATTTTGCCAGTGCTGCCACCACTTCATCGGCAGTAAGATTATAACTGCGCAGTTTGCTGGGGTCTATGCTTACCGTAATGGCACGTGAGTTGGCGCCAAAGGGTGGTGGTGCCGATAATCCGGGTACTGTTCCAAACATTGGCCGCACACGGGTAGCAGCCAGGTCGTAGATCTCTTTCAATGTTCTTTTTTCGCCATTGATCACTAACTGACCTACGGGTAAAGAAGATGCATCAAAGCGGATAACCTGTGGAGGTAATGCACCGGGTGGAAAAAACTTCATGGCCCTGTTTACCTGCAGGGCTACCTGTGCAGAGGCTTCAGCCATATTGGTCTTTTCATAAAAGCTGAGCTTAAGGATGGTAAGTCCCTGTATGTTTTTAGCGCTGATATTTTTGACACCATTTACATAAAGGAACTGGTCCTGCAAACGGGTGGAAAAGAAACCTTCCATCTGCTGTGCAGACATACCTCCGTAAGATTCGATCACATATATGGTGGGCAGATTTAACTGCGGAAATATATCAATAGGTATTTTAATGATTGTAAGGACAGAAAACAGCAGGATGCTTAACGTAACGACCACGGTGGCAACAGGCTTTTTGAGTGCTGTAGTTACTAACGACATAGCCTTAATTAGTTTAGTAAATTAAGAAGGGGTGCTACTTTGTTTTCGGTAATGGCTTTCTGGAAAAGCGCTTTACAGAAAATATACTTTGCATTGGTGTAATCAGTTTCTGCACGATATAGTATACTGAGTGCTGCATTCAGCTCTACAATATCAGTAAGCCCGTTTTTGTATAATGATAGTTTTTGCCTGTAAGCAGCCTGTGCTGCAGCCAGCTGGTGAGGGATCTCGTCCAGCCGTTCCAATGCAGTGCTTAGCTCTGTGTCGGCCTGTGTATTATTCACTGCCAGTAATGAATGTTGTTCTGCTATTTTCTGCTGTGCGTACCTTGTATTGGCCTTTTGTACATTCAACTGAAGTTGTTTCTTTTTCAGATCAAACAGGTTGTAGGTAATACCTACGCCCACCAGGTAGTTGGCGCGTTCAAATCCCAATCCGTTGGAAAGACTACGAAATTCATCTGCTGCGCTGACACTGGAGCCCCGACCCCATGCGGCAGCCTGTAATGACACTTTGGGTAAATAACTTTTCTTTACCAGTGTCTCTTTTTCAAGACTGTTCTGGTATAGCTCACGATAGTAACGCATCATCGGGTGATTGGCCGTATCGGGAATGTCGGTTGTAACAAAGCCTGCATAGCGTTGCAGTAATGTTTTGTCAATGGTAGTATCAGGTAGTATCTGTTCTGCCGGGATGCTGCTGATATAAGAAAGCTGCAGCTGCGCCTGTTTTAACTGGTTGGAAAGTTCTATATAAGTAAGGCGTGCTTTGGATAGTTCAGCTTCTGCAATACTGGTATCAACGCCGGCTTTTACACCACTGGCAGCCAGCGAGCGGATGGTGCGTTTGATCTCCGTATTACGTAAAATATTTTGTGCCTGGATAGCCAACAGGTTCTGGATGCGTACCAGTTGCAGGTAGTAATCAATAGTAAAAGCCTGGAGCTGGTAGCGTGAGCCTTCCAGTTTGGATTGCTCTACCTCTACATCAGAAGCGGCTACTTTCTGCTGCGCAGAGAATGCTCCAAAATTGTACACTTCCCAGTCAAAGGAAGCAATGCCGAGGTCGGTAACAATAGTGCTGGAATTACCTTCTACACGTACTTTGGAATTAGAAGGGACAATGCCGTATGAGAAATAACCGCCGGGCAGGTTATTATTGGTACCAACATTGGCCTGGTAATTGAACTTTAACGACGGTAACCAGTTATAACGGGTTGCTTCCTGTTGCGCCTGTTTAACGCTTACAGCGGCGGAATCAGAAACAAGAGAAGGGGCTGTTGTATTGACCTGTTGTAGTATAGATGACAGGCTGATGGTGTGTGGTTGCTCCTGCGCATAAACGCGCAGGGTTACAATACAACACCAGCACAGACCTATGCAGGTTTGTTTGAAACGGAACATACAATAAAATGAGTGGTAGGAAATAATAAAGACCTCATGCTGTGATTACTACCATAGCATGTTTACTAATAACAATAGGAAAGAGGTATCAGACAGAAAGCCGTCCGGAGAGAAGGTAAACCTTTCGTTGAGGGATAATGAAAAAAGGAATATTGATAAAATGTACGTCTGTAACAAGACGCGTAGAAACAGTAGTAAATGAAGACTTTAATGCAGGAGGTGTTTTCTTTACAATGGCAAAAGTGCGATAGCCGGCCGTTATTTCAGAATATTCATCAAGGTCCTGCTTTCTTTTTTTGAAGAGCTTCTGGATATTGATGAAGCTATCTTCATCATCCGGCTGTACATCAGAAAAGGCCATACCAAGGCTGGGCTTTACTAAAAGTAAAACGCCCAGTAGTGTAATAAGTATTATTCTTATTTTCCTGGTGCCGACCATTTTTCAAATTTATGGCTTAATGACAGTAAAAAGCCGCCGCACATAAAATTTTTGGTTAAAGGGCTGTGAAAAGGAATGTTAATACAGGTTGTAAGTTAAGGCACAAGGTTTAAGAGATAAGGCGCAAGGGGGAATGAGAAATAAGGCTGAATGCGGAACGCTTAACGCCTAACGCAAATACAAAGAAATATCGAATGTAGAATTTTGAATATCGAATTTCGAAGGGAAGCCGGAAGTAAGTTGGCAGTTAGCAATTTGCAGTTGGCAAAACAGCTTTGCTGCTTTGCGGGCCTTTGCTGTCTTTGCGTGAAACCTCAAATTTCAGAACACGAAATACTAAACTCTAAACCCGAAACAGTCTGCCGATTCACGGAACTAACAACGGACGACACCCTTTTGTAAGGATATCGTCCCTGTGTTATAAAGATCAATCTTCTCTGCTTCCGTCGTCAGCCATACGCACCATACGTGGGGTAAATTTGGCTACGATATCTACCAGGTCCTGCTGGGCGGCCATTACTGTATAGATATCTTTATAGGCCATCGGGGCTTCATCCAGTCCCGCACCAATCAATGTTACATCGTTGGCTTTCAGGATAGCCTGCATCTCTGCTTTGGAAATATTCTGGATAGCTTTTGTACGGCTCATCTGTCTTCCTGCTCCGTGTGAAGCAGAATTGATGGATTGTATCTCCCCTTTACCTCTTACCAGGAAACCTGGAGCGGTCATGCTTCCGGGAATGATACCCATTACTCCCTTACCTGCAGGGGTCGCCCCTTTTCTATGAACAATTACTTCTTCGCCGTTCCGGTTTTCTTTCCATGCAAAGTTGTGGTGGTTCTCTACGGTAGCCAGTACCTGTGCGCCGATAGCTTTTATCAGTCGTTGATGGATTATTTCATGACAGGCCGAAGCGTAATCTCCTGCCAGGTTCATTGCGATCCAGTATTCCTGTCCTGCTGCGGAATCCAGGTCAAGCCATGCAAGGTTGGCTGCTTCCTGCGGCAGCTTACACAATTCTTTAGCCTGTTTGGTATAATATGCTGCGATAGTAGCACCCAATGCTCTTGAGCCGGAGTGTGATAATAACGCGAGGTATTTACCTGCTTCAATATTCAGTGCTTCGTCCCTTTCTGCAAATTCAATAACGCCCCATTCTACAAAGTGGTTACCTCCGCCGGAAGAGCCTAATTGTGTCCATGCCTTATCTTTCAATGCAGTAAGGAGGGGAATATCATTGAACTCTTTTCTTTCCAGTACTGCGTGGTCGGCTTTATGTTGTCCATGCCATCCTGCGCCTGCACCAAACTTAGTAAAGGCGATCAGTTCTCTTTTATATTTTGCTGCATTATCGTTGAAGTGCGCTTCCGGGATATCGAAAATAGTCAGCGCCATTCTGCACCCGATATCTACACCTACACCATAAGGTATCACTGCATTTCTTGTAGCCAGCACACCCCCGATAGGTAAACCATATCCCTGGTGTGCATCAGGCATTAATGCCCCTGCTGAGGTAACCGGCAGTTTCATGGCTGTTTCCATTTGCTTCAAAGCTCCTGCTTCTATCTGTGTGGCGCCATATACTGCATATTCACCGGCAGTTGCCATCAGCGGAATAGTTTTGTCTTCCTGTGTGTTATTGACCTCTATAATGGCTGTAGCCAACGGCTCAAGTACAGCATTATCCATATAGTTTTCAGGCTTGTTCTTCACATCGGCTAATAAGGTCAATACTTCATCCTTAGATAATGCTTCCAGTTGTTTAGCGGCAACCAGCGCAGCGCCGATTATTTTACCTTCGGTAAATCCTGCGTTCAAAAGATCGTTGCCGGTTATAGTTGTGTTCATGTTCTTACTGTTTAATTGTACAATGCTGTACGCATCTGTATTAGTATTCTCTCCGCTGCTGCCATGTCTGGCTTTTCGGGCAGACTGCTTTTTTCTGCACTAACCTTTATTTCGTCTATCAGTATGTTGGCTTTTTCCAACAATTCCTCATAAGAGAATTTACCGGCTTTGATTGCCAGCAGTTCTTCCCTGTTCGAACGATGTACGTTCAGTTTGCCATCCCGGAGTATTTCCTTTGCTGTTTGCAGCAAACGGATAGTATGCATCATGTTTTTGGCATCATAATTCATACCATGCGCCTGGTTCATGGAATAGCGCTCTTCATTACGCAGCAGCTCCCATTCCCTATACTCGCGGTATTCACGGCAATAAGCAGAATAGGCTTCTTTATTGAAAAACAGGTAAGCTATAGGCTGCTGATCTCCCCGTATGGAAGATAAGCAGATGTCATTAGCCTGTTCGCCGCGTACTATGCCGTTGTATCCTGCAGTCTGTTCTGCGTCGTAAAACAACGCATACAGGCCTTTGGCATGAGGGATGCTTACCAGTCCGCAGTTTTTCGCTGTCAGTGTCTTTGCAGACAGCCATTGTTCCAATGGTATGGAATGATGATCCTGCATAATGAAACAGAAATCTGTTACTGACTTCCGTTCCGGCTCCACAGGGTTGACAATTTTTTTATTATACCCCCTTGCTTTCCTGATCTGGGTCATGGCATAACCGGCAAAGGTATCCATACATAGCTTTGATAAGAATGATGCCGGTTGCAACAACTCCATCAACGGGTGCTTGTACAGGACAAACTCTTCAGGAGTGGCCAGTAGCTCCAGTATATTAGGATTGTTCTTTGTCAACAGTTCAACAAATCGCCCCAGTTCATAATACATTTCATCATTTGTACTGTTGCTCACCTGTTGAAGGTGATCGAGCCTATAGAACCTGTCTTTGGGCAGATAGAATACTCCTTTTATATCAGTGTCTGATTGAGGGGTTGCCAATCCATAGGCTTTGCTGCCGCTGATGCATTCCAGCAGCAGCAAGCCCCCGGATCTTATATCATGTATAGTCATAATGCCTGATCGTATTGATAAAGAATTCGTCCAGTAAACCGGAGCCAAATGTAGCATGCGGTATACTTTTGGTAGCTGTTAAGATACGTGACATTTCTTCGGCAATAAAAGACCTGAATGAAGGCGCCAGTACTATCCTGTGATCTTCATTTACCGTGCTTTTAAATGCTATCAGTTCCTGTACCGGTGTATAGAGCGTATCCGGCAGTAAGCTCATCAACGGTTCTATGGTCATAGGAGCTATGCTGTTCTTTTCAAGGCACCACTTAGCTGCCAGCAGTGGCCGCAATACATAGAACAGTTTTTTGATGTCTATCTCGTCTGTGGTGGTCATGCTCTCCAATGCGCCGTAAGCTATGCCCAGGTAATGATGAATATTGCTGCGAGGGCTAAAGTATTGATTGCACAATGACCACAGCGCATCACGGAAACCATCTTCTGCCATATACACTATTGGTGATTGCAACCATTCAAAAGGAGTAGTATTTGACTTACGTACCAGTTGCAATACCTTGCGTATATCCCATCCATAAATATCCAGTTCTTTACTGAGAGGAAAGCTCAGCTGGTACTTTTGTTCTGACACAGAAAGATACCTGCTAAACGGTTTGGCATAAATAAACCGTATATCATAGTCACTGTCCGGAGAAGGAAACTGCCAGCCCCTGCTGCCCGATTCGCAGGCGTACAGGATGTGGATGTCATGTTCCTTCGCTATATGCTGTAGTTTGTTAAGTATTGTTGTTCTCATCGTTCTTCCGTTTAAAAATGATCCTGTCCTGGTATTCACCCTGTATTACCCTTCCGAAAATTGTTTTTGTCCATCCGTTCTCAAAGCCATGATTATTGGCTATCAGAAATCCTTTATTGATATCCTTCTTAATGATCTTATGGGCATCTATATACCTGCCTTTTACCTTGCAGAAAACAATATCACCTGTTTCATAAGTGGTAGCTTTTTCAAAAGTGAGTAAGGTGCCGTTTTTCAGGATAGGTAACATAGAGTTACCAAAAGCTTTTAATGTTCCTTTACCGGCTGTTGCTAATTCATTTTTCAGCCGTTCATATTTGTTCATGTTCTTTTACTTATCAAAGTATTCCCGCTTAAGAGCGGATTACTTTATTGTGCTTTAATCTATCAGCAGCTTTGTAACAGCGGCTGTATTACGTGCCCAGGACAAGGTATAGTTCTCATCTGCATCTGCTGTGTCAATGATCGTTATGCCCTGTGCGCTTGCTTTTAATTGTAATAATGCCCCGATGTTCAGTTTGCTATCCAGTTTTTTCAACAGCGCGCTTACATTGCTTATATCCATTTGTTGTGCTACCTGTCCGCCAAAAGGCATTTCAAGCCACACAATCTCCTCTTGTTTAACATCCAGCACACCGAATACAAGCCCTTTTGTAAGTTTGCCTGTAATGCGTACCTGGTGTTGCACGCAAGAAGGGTCATATGCCACTCCTGTTTTTTCTGAGATCTTCATCGGAAACCGGCTGTTCATCCATCCCACTACGAGGTTAGGAGTAGTGCTTCCATTGCTGTAAGCGTTACAGGAAAAGATCACATATACAGCTCCGGCCTTTTGCAAAGCAGGGATATCTACATCAATGTATTCGGCAGTGCCTGTCTTATCTGGTATATTCCTGATATCACCGCTATGTCTGCAACCAATTGTGCTCAATTTGCTGAAAGAACAAAAGTCTGTACTGTTATTATAGGCTATAACACAACTAAGGTCCATATCCATATGCTGTGCTGGTAGTCCGTATCCCCATTGCATAAATAATCGTACTGTATTGCCTGCTATGGTAAATCTTGTGCCCATCAATGCAGCAGGTATATCCTGTACGGTGTCTGTTCTATCTCCAATTGCTACAGGTATTTTGAATAATGCAGGGTCTATATACATTGTATTGCCTGCTGAAAGCGTTTCCGAAAAACGTTTTTTTATAGCGAGTACAGCAAGGTCAGTCACAGCTTCTTTCATCATTTTTAACTGATCTTCATCATACATCGTCAGCAGGTAGTTTGCTGCGATCTTTTTGCTGTTGCCTCCCAGTGGTTTTACAGAGCGTTCTCCGGTTTTATCAAAATAATTATCTGAATACATGCTTAATGTCAGCACCAGTCTTGCCGGAATTTTATCTATCACTTCGGTGAAGGCTGCGATGGCGTCTTCAGGTCCAAACCACAGCATGTTAGCGAATAATGAACGTGCAAAAAGGCCCGGACGCTGTTGCATCAATGAAAAGGTTTCTACTGCATTATAGCGCAGACGGAAATGCTCTACTCTTCCTGCCCATACATCGTATCGCTCTGTATAAAACAGGTCCATTATGGTCCGTAGTTTTGCAAAGTTTTTACGTTTGCTGTATTCTGCCAGTCGCAATGCCCTGATAAAACGTACCCACATGCTTCTTTTAGGATGCATAGATTCGCATATCCTTTCTGCGCTCAGGGGAATGTTGTTCAACCAGGTTGCCACCATAATACACTCTTTACGGGTGTATTTTAATTTCATGGAACTGATGGATGATAATTTTGCAATTGCGCTTTTGTCGAGCCCCTGTACAAAATGTCTATTGTTGGATATTACTCGTTTTATAATTGTTTTAGGTGCCACTACCTGTAAAAAACCGGTATGCTTAAACCATAGGTATCGCAATATATCAGCAGGTGAAGCAAACAACTCCTGTGCTTTCTGATATTGATCGTCCTTTACATAAATATCAATGACGGCCATCAGAGTTTCCTTCATTCCGATCTTTACCTGTGGTACAGGCAATACTTCCAGCAATAAACGCAAGCTATCCATTTGTGTAGCGTCCAGGGCTGTTTTGGAAGTAAGAAGGTCATTTAAGAACCCGTTTAATTCAATATCGGTCCATAGTTCCAGTATTCTGATACCGCTGCCCTGTTTAAAATTTTCAATATTGCCGGCTTCAAAAGGTGTTCCGCAAAAGGGACAACCATTGTAGCGATGCAAAGGGAAAGTGTTATCAGGAATGGCATGCCCACAGGGAAGTATGGTCCCTTTCTGTTTAAATATGTTGGCAAAGAAGGTAACAATATGGTCCTGCAATGATTCACCGGTAGGGATATTCCACTCTTTTACCAACGGAGTCCAGTTTTTATGGACACCCATTACTTCACGGAAGATCTCAAATACTTTTGCCTGCAATGCTGGTGCTGTATTGTTCAGTGCATCTTTTAATGGTTCGCTTACATGGTATCCTAGCTTGGCCAGGTTGGCCAGTAACAAAGATGTTACGGGTGTTAATGGCGTTTTATCCGTTTTTACTATATCTGCAGGGATATAGATAGCGTATTGGCGAAGGCTTACTTGTAATAAATTTTTCATAAACAGTTGTTTTAAAAAGTCAGGTAATCTGGTCGCTGTTTTCCTAAAAAATGTTGAAGTAAGCGAACATTGACCTTAACTGTTAAGCAGGTGGGACTCGAACCCACGACCCATACATCATGTATGGCAGTAAGTTTTAATTGACCGATACGATAATTTTAAAACTGTACTTGTATTGCTCTAACCAGCTGAGCTACTGCTTAAATCAGAACCGATAATTGAGATTGTGTTTTTTGGCTTTAAGGAGTAACAAACTCTTGACCTGTTCCTGATGACACAAATATGCCTGTGCATCTGCGCAGCGGAATTGCGTAATAAAATGTTTTTTTTGAAATCTTTTAGAATTGTTGACAGACAATTATTTAAATATAGTATTCAGCACTATTCTGTTTTCTGCAGGAATAACTGCGCAGTTCTATTGCGTAGTAAGACGCTTTTTTTACTTTTGAAATGAAACCAAACCCTCTATGGCTGTTAATAAACTGGCACTGATACGTTATAAAACAATTGATGAATGCCTGCGGAACCGTTATCGTAAATGGACACTGGACGATCTGATAGAAAAAGTAGGAGAGCGGTTGTATGAATATGAAGGCATCACTTCCGGCGTAAGCAGACGTACTATCCAGGCTGATCTGCAGTTGATGCGCAGCGATAAGCTGGGATATAATGCCCCGATCATTGTTGTTGATAAGAAATTCTATAGTTACAGTGACGCTGCTTACAGTATAACCAATGCTCCTATTAATGACGCGGATGTAGAGAAGATGAAAGAGATTGTAGGCGTATTGAAACAGTTTAACGGGTTTAACTATTTCGATGAAATGAGTGAGATGATCGCCCGGCTGGAAAATAATCTCTACAAATCAACACATTCAGGCGGACAATATATTCAGTTTGAAAATAATCACCTGGTAAAAGGATTACAGCATATCAACCCCCTATATCAATCTATACTGCAAAAGAAAACGCTGTTACTGGAATACAAATCCTTCAAGGCTAAAGATGCTATCCAGAATATTTATTATCCTTATCTGCTGAAGGAATACCGCAATCGCTGGTTCCTGATCACAAAAGCCAAGAAGGGAAAACAACTGACCACTCTTGCGCTCGACAGGATCATCGGTTTTAATGAACTGGATAAAGAGCCTTTTGTAGAGTACCAGGGAGTAGATTTTGAACGTTATTTCAGCGACCTGCTGGGAGTTACCAAAACAGAGAAAGACAGGGCACATAAAGTAGTGCTGCAGGTAGATCGTTACAATGCTCCTTATGTGCTGACCAAGCCTATCCATCATTCGCAAACAGTATTGAAGGAAGATGCGCAGCATATTATCATCCGTATTGATGTGGTGATGAACTTTGAACTGGAACGTGAAATACTGGGCTTTGGTGAAAATATGAAGGTGCTCGCTCCGAGAATACTGGCTTCCCGTATCCGGCAGCGGCTGGAAAAGGCGAGGGGAGGGTATAACGATGCTGAACGCTCAACGCAGAAGGCTTAACGCGAAATGCAGGTTGTAGGTGAAATACAGGATGAACCGTGAATCGGCAATCGTGAGACTGTTTCGGGTTCTGAAATCGTGAATCGGCAGACGGCAATCGTGAAATACAAGTTACCGGATACCAGATGCCGGTTACAGGTTACTGGATACCAGATCCTGGATTTGCCAACTGCAAATTGCTAACTGCCAACTTACTTCCGGCTTCCCTTCGAAATTCGATATTCATAATTCAGCATTCGATATTCTACCCCCGTACTTCGTACTTCTTATTTCGTATTTTCTTACGCTTTGCGCCTTAACTTATAACCCTGTATTAGCGTTAGGCGTTCTGCGTTAAGCCTTCGGCTCTCCTTTCGATATTTGTCTTCCCTTTATCATTCCTCATTTCTCTGCATTTGGCGTTTCCCATTCAGCCTTCCCCTCAATTCCTTACCTTGCGCACCAATCCGCTCCCCCCAACTTTAAGCCTGATAAAAATTACTGTTCAAAACGCGCTGTTTATGACGGTTGATAAACTATCCAGCACATCTGGTCGAGTACGTGCTATTGTAAGTGGTTCGATAGGTAACCTTGTGGAATGGTACGACTGGTACACATATGCTGCTTTCTCATTATATTTTGCTCCTGTCTTTTTTCCGAAAAGTAACCCTACCGCACAGTTACTGGATACTGCCGGCATCTTTGCCGTAGGCTTTTTAATGCGTCCTATCGGCGGCTGGATGTTTGGTTCCATTGCCGACAGAAAGGGAAGAAAGTTTGCCATGACCTTATCTGTGTTGTTAATGTCATTCGGGTCGTTGCTGATAGCGGTAACACCTGTCTATGCAACTATTGGTGTAGCTGCCCCTGCCATCCTGATGCTGGCACGGTTGCTACAGGGCTTAAGTGTGGGCGGAGAGTATGGCACGTCTGCCACCTACTTGAGCGAGGTAGCTACTGCTGAAAGACGCGGATTTTATTCCAGTTTTCAATATGTGACATTAATAGGAGGCCAGTTAATTGCGCTGGGCATCCAGCTATTATTGCAGGAATTCTTTCTTACGGAAGAAGAATTGCATAGCTGGGGATGGCGTATTCCTTTCTTTATCGGGGCGGGTCTGTCGCTGGTAGCTTTTTACCTGCGTGCGCACATGCATGAAACTACAGCATTTAAAAAGCAGCAAACAGAAGGGGGTAGCCGAAAACAGGGAACTATCCGACAGTTAATGAAATATCCCCGATCAGTTGCCATTGTGGTCGGACTAACGGTGGGAGGAACGCTTGCATTTTACACCTACAGCACTTATATGCAGAAGTTCCTGGTGAATACTGTTCATCTCAGTAAAAACCAGGCAACATGGATCACATTTATATCATTGCTCATCTATGCCAGCCTGCAACCGGTATTCGGTTTGTTATCAGATCGTATTGGGCGAAGGCCTTTACTGATGGGCTTTGGTATCCTTGGAACCTTGTGTACTGTTCCCTTGTTAACAACGTTGAGCCATACCAATACTGTTGTTGAAGCATTCATATTAATTATGGTTGCATTGATAATTGTCAGTGGTTATACGTCGATAAATGCGGTGGTAAAAGCTGAGCTGTTCCCGGTAGAGATCAGGGCACTTGGTGTGGGGTTCCCTTACTCAATCACTGTTGCCCTGTTTGGCGGAACTGCAGAATATGTGGCGCTGTGGTTTAAGAATGCAGGCCACGAATCTTATTTTTACTGGTACGTAACAATCTGCATATTTATTTCGTTGATAGTGTACACCACTATGAAAGATACCAAGCATACATCTCTTATTGATAAGTAATGATTTGATGTTTGATAAATTTTTTGATAGAGGGATTAGACCCACTTCATTAAACATTAATATTGTTGAAGAAATCGACGCGTGGAAAACTAATATTTGTGAATCTGCGTGTAAAGATGTAGTTTAGGGTCACGGTGATGTTCCAGTGCTTACAGCTCGCATTTTTAAAAACTATTAAACCTTGAGCGAAAGCTTTGTTACCTATGGATTCCAAACAATTGCTTAAACAGATGGATGCTGCCTGGCTTGAGATCCAGGTGGAGATGCAGGAAATAAAAAAGCAATACGGCGATAATATTCCTCTTGCAGTAGTTAGCGCACTCACCGAAAAAATGCGTTCTTTCCGCAGACAATATGGCAGCAACAGCGAGGCCAGCAAACAGGCTTATCCTTTCTTCAGTAAATACATGGTTCCCAAAGCCAGTTAATAATTTCGGGTTTCGAGTTTAAAGTTTCGTGTTCTTCTATACAAACATTATTGAGCAATCTCATTCAGTCTCAATTGCTAATGCTTTATAGCAAAGGCAGGTGGGGGTCGTAAGACTGTTTCGGGTTTTGAGTTTAGTGTTTCGGGTTGAATCCGTGAGACGTGAGTCGTTAGTCGTGAGTGGGTCGCTGCTTTTTTCGTCAAACGTGAAAAGTGAAACGTAAAAGGATGTTGCCGGTTACCAGTTACAGGATACAGGTTGCAGGTTTCACGCAAAGGCTGCCAAGACTTGCAAAGCAGCCAAGCTTTTTCGTTAACTGCCAACTTGCTTCCGGCTTTTCCTTCGAAATTCGATATTCATAATTCAGCATTCGATATTCTACCCCCGTACTTCGTACTTCTTATTTCGTATTTTTCTTGTGCCTTGTCTCTTAAGCCTTGTACCTTAACTTACAACCGCCTGATGAACAAAAGGCTATGTAAAACGTTAAGTCATCTCAAAGGAGTAAAAAAGCATGTCTGTATTATTTTCCCCGCTTACAATTAAGCATGTAACATTTAAGAACAGGATCGTTGTTTCGCCAATGTGTATGTATTCCGCCGAAGATGGGTTTGCAAACTTTTGGCACCTGGTACACCTGGGTGGCAGGGCTGTGGGCGGTGCCGGACTGATAATACAGGAGGCAACTGCAGTATGTCCGGAAGGGCGTATCAGTGCCGCTGACCTGGGAATATGGAAAGATGAACATATAGAACGGCTACGGGAGATGAACGGTTTTATTCATGAGCAGGGCGCTGTTGCTGGTATTCAACTGGCGCATGCAGGCAGAAAAGCCAGTACCCTGCCACCGTGGAAAAGTGGTAAACAGGTACCACGTGTTGCCGGTGGATGGCAAACAGTAGCTCCTTCGGCCATTGCATTCAGGGACGAATATGAGCCCCCGGTGGCACTCGATATCACAGGTATTCAACAGGTTATCCATTATTTCACTGCGGCGGCGGCAAGGGCTGTTGAGGCCGGATATAAAGTAATAGAACTGCATGCTGCACATGGATATTTATTACACCAGTTCTTATCACCACTCAGTAACCACCGCACCGATGAATATGGCGGCAGTTTTGAGAACAGGACAAGGTTGTTGCTGGAAGTAGTGAAAGCTGTACAATCCGTATGGCCGGCAGGCAATCCCCTGTTTGTAAGGATCTCTGCTACTGACTGGGCTGAAGGAGGATGGAATATTGAAGAATCAATACAGCTTGCAAAATTGCTGAAGCAAATGGGGGTGGATGTGATTGACTGTTCCAGCGGCGGATTGGTATCATACGCTAAAGTGCCTGTAGAACCAGGTTACCAGGTGACGTTTGCAGAGCAGATCAAAAAAGCGACAGGTATTCTCACCGGTGCTGTAGGACTGATAACTACTGCTAAACATGCAGAACAGGTAATCGCCAATGAGCATGCAGACCTTATATTGATGGCAAGGGAGCTATTACGCGATCCTTATTTCCCCCTGCATGCTGCACAGGAGTTAGGAGTCGATCTTCCATGGCCTTCGCAATACGAGCGTGCAAAGCCACATAAGTAAGTAGGCTGGTATATCAGCATTACTCAATACTATAAAAGCAAAAAGCTATTCCGGGGAATAGCTTTTTTGCTGCATGATGAAAATGAACATAGACTATTTATTAAAATCGTTGATGCCGTAGTAGTAGGTTTCCTTACTACCAGGGTAACGACCTTCTATCTGCAGGTTGCCTGATTGTTTTGACATTACATCTTTAAACTCTTCAAGTGAGTTTACTGCAATACCATTCACTTTAGTGATCACAAAACCTGTTTTCATATTGGTTTGATCGGCAATGATACCATCTTTGATATCGCCTACCACTACACCACCTGCAAGGTTCAGTTTAGCTGCATCTGTTTTACCCAGTGTAGCGAACTCTGCTCCCAGTGATGCGATCACGGCCTGTTTCTGGCTGTCAAAAGTGCCCAGTTTATTTTTCAGGGTAACGCTTACTGTTTTTTCAGTAGTGCCTCTCAAAACGGTGAGTTGTAATTTATCGCCGGGTTTCATACGCGCTACCTGTTCAGATAACTGTGCAGAAGTGGCAACGGGTACACCATTGAGCTTAGTGATAGCATCTCCTTTTTTAATGCCGGCTTCAGCAGCGGCACCATTGGGATCTGTTTCTGCTACCCATACACCGTTTACATCATCATTAATACCCAGTTCTTTTTTCTGTGCATCGTCCATATCTTCCGGTGCCATGCTGATACCGAGATAGCCACGTTGTACGGAACCGAACTTCATGATATCACCAATAACTTTTTTAACAAGGTTAGAGGGGATAGAATAAGCGTAGCCGGCATATGCACCTGTAGGCGATGCAATGGCGGAAGTAATACCGATCAGGTCACCATTCAGGTTTACCAGGGCCCCACCGCTGCTGCCAGGGTTTACTGCTGCGTCTGTCTGGATAAAAGACTCAACAGGTGAAGCGCTCTGGCGGTTAATACCTATGTTGCGGCTTTTGGCACTTACAATACCCTGCGTAACGGTTACGTCGAGGTTCAAAGGATAACCAATAGCCATTACCCACTGACCCAGCTTTACATCATCTGAGTTACCTACGTTCATTACCGGCAGGTCTTTACCCTCAATTTTGATCAGTGCCAGGTCGGTGTTAGGATCGGTACCAATTACTTTGGCCTTATAAGTTTTACGGTCATTAAGGGTTACGCTGATCTCTGTAGCACCATCCACTACGTGATTGTTGGTAACAATATAACCGTCGTTGCTGATGATAACGCCTGAACCTGATGCTTTCTGGTCGGGTTGTGAATATGCCTGGCCATTACCATCACCAAAGAACCTTCTGAATACATCATCGCCACCAAACATATCGCCAAAAGGATTCTGCTGTTGTTGCTGTCTGCCTCTTCCTTTTACCTGGCTGAATTTGGTAACTGTTTTAATATGCACCACCGAAGGGACACTTGATGCTGCTTTTTCAAAATCTACCGGGGCTGCTGCCGGTGTACCAGAAGAATAAACTGTTTTCACTACGGGCATAGAGGTATTGTCCTGTAAAATGCTGTTGTAATTTTTCTGTCCGGTTGCATGCCATGCCCATCCCAGCGCAAAGGCTGAAAGAGCGATGCCTGCAAAGGCGATTGTGAATCTGTTTTTCATCTCTTTATCTTTTTTTAATGCTGAACAAATCGCTGCATTAATCCATGTTCTCTGCATCAATGCGCTTACCCAAATTTGAAACAATTATTATGCACATGGTCACAACTAAAAGTTGGTTAACAGTCAACTAACAGGCTTTATAAAAGCTATAACACAGCCTGAAACGGGTATTGGCCGGACCCTTTTAAGGGGCCGGAATGTTAAGTCATATTTAAATACACTCTATTGATTTGGTAGAATTATTAGCGAAGTGTACCTTTGCGTTCTGTTAAATATTTCTTTTGTGAAAAAGATTGCAGCTATAACATACAGCCAACATAAGATGCATATCATGTCGAAGCGAGCTTCGTCATGCATTTGTATTACCTGTGTATGTAAAAGTTGTTCGGGGGAGCACCGGTAAGAATACTGATATTTAAATGTAAATATGATATCCCCGATGCAACAGCACCGGGGATTTTTTTTACCCGTATTGCATAGTGACAGATAGCAGATCATTTTAAAAGGCTTTTAGATCCTGGAAGTATATGCGTAGCAGTAAAAGTATAAGCACAGTTAACAATTCATTGATCCCCTTTGCATTTGCAAGCATCTTTATTATATGGGGCTCTACCTTCCTTGCAATCACTTATGGATTGCAGGGATTTCCTCCCTTTATTTTATCGGCCCTGCGTTTTCTTGTAGCAGGCTCCCTTCTTGTGGGTTGGAGAATTCTGAAAGGTGAGCGTTTATCATCCTGGAAAGATCTTGGGCGTAATGCTATCGCCGGTATCCTTATATTAGGTGGTGGTACAGGTTTGGTTGCATGGAGCGAGCAATATGTAAGTTCTTCCGAAGCCGCTATTGTTGCGGCTACAGCACCCTTCTGGTTTATTGCACTGGATGCAAAGAACCGTAAGCAATACCTTGCTGATAAGTTCATTATTATCGGCCTCATTACCGGTTTTGCAGGATTGTTATTGTTCTTCAAGGGAAGTTTTGGAGAAGCGGCACCTGCAACTGATGCAGGCTTACGCATTACGGCGTTTGTAGTGCTGGGTATCAGTTCTCTTTCATGGGTATTGGGATCATTGTATTCCAGGAATTTCCCTGCAAAAGGTTCTACCGTTATGAATGCGGCTCAGCAATTACTGGCTGGTGGCGTTGCAAGTATGATAGTTAGTATGGTAAGACATGAATGGACCGGTTTCTCATTTGCCGCGGTTCCTGCACAGGCATGGATGGGGTTGGCATTCCTCGTAGTGATGGGTTCTGTGGTTGCCTATCTTTCTTATATATGGTTGCTCACCATAAAACCACCGGCATTGGTAAGTATGCATACTTATATAAACCCTGTGGTGGCAGTACTGATCGGTTGGTTGTTCATGAGCGAAATGATTGCTCCCGCACAGATTGCAGCATTGGGTATAATACTGGCAGGTGTACTGCTTACCAATATCAATAATTATACGATCAATAACCGCTTTAAGGTTCGTATTCGTCGTGTTGTACGGCAGGTACGTTACTATTCCAATTTTATCAGGTTGATCACTTCTTCCAACAAAGCCTAGTAGTACTGACTTATGATGCTGAAAAAATCTATTGAAAGTCTGCAGCAGGAAGCTGCAGCAGGCGGAACTAACACGCTTAAAAGAAGTTTGGGTGGCGTTAATCTTATTGCCATCGGTATCGGGGTTATTATTGGCGCCGGTCTTTTTTCTCTTACAGGTATTGCGGCGGCTAATAACTCAGGTCCTGCAGTTATTCTATCGTTTCTGCTGGCTGCAGTAGGTTGTGCATTCAGCGCATTGTGCTATGCTGAAATGGCCTCTATGGTGCCGGTCGCAGGCAGCGCTTATACTTATGCCTATGCCACCCTGGGCGAACTATTTGCCTGGATCATTGGCTGGGACCTGGTACTCGAATATTCGGTAGGAGCTGCAACAGTTGGTATCAGTTGGTCGCAGTACCTGGTGAAATTCCTTGATAAATTCAATATTCATTTACCTGCACAGTGGGTAGCATCGCCATTTGAAAAGATAACACTGGCAGATGGTACTGTAATGCATGGATGGGTAAACCTGCCTGCTGTATTGATCGTAATGTTCATTACGGCCATTATTATTCGTGGTACAAAAGGGTCAGCCATCTTTAATGCGATAGTCGTAGCATTGAAAGTAGGTGTAGTACTTGTGTTTATAGCATTAGGCTGGCGATATATTAACCCGGCTAACTATCACCCGTTCATACCACCAAATACCGGTAAGTTCGGAGAGTTTGGATTGAGTGGAATACTGCGTGGCGCAGGTGTGGTGTTTTTTGTGTTCATTGGTTTTGATATTGTGGCGACTATGGCACAGGAAACAAAGAATCCCAAAAAGAATCTGCCTATTGGCATCCTCGGCTCATTGATCATTTGCACTGTACTCTTCATATTGTTCGGGTATGTAATGACGGGGCTTGCGCACTATACCAGTTTTAAAGACAATGCCGCACCGGTGGCAGTAGCTATTCAGAATACGCCTTACGAGTGGCTGGGCATGGCTATTATTCTTGCCATCCTGGTGGGATATACTTCTGTAATACTTGTGGACCTGCTGGGACAGTCACGTGTATTTTATTCTATGAGTCGTGATGGATTATTGCCAAAGGTCTTCTCACAGTTGCACCCCAAATTCATTACGCCTTATAAATCCAATATTGTACTCTGTTTGTTCATCAGCTTATTTGCAGGTCTTGTTCCCATTAAAGTAGTAGGAGAGATGACAAGTATCGGAACATTACTGGCTTTTGTAATGGTGTGCCTGGGTGTATTGATCCTGAGAAAAAAGCAACCCGATATCCCACGGGCTTTCAAAACACCGTTTGTGCCGGTAGTACCAATACTAGGCATTGCAACCTGCCTGTTGATGATGTTCTCATTGCCTGCTGATACCTGGCTCCGCCTGATCATCTGGCTGGCCATTGGCTTTGCTGTATATTTTGGGTATGGAAGGAAGCATAGCAGGCTGGGGAAGGCTCAACGTTAATAGAGGGTTGTAGGTTTTAAGTTATAGATTATAAGTTAAGGCACAAGGTTCAAGAGACAAGGCACAAGGAAATACAGTTCACAAGTTGAAAGGCTGATAAGGTGACAAGGAAGTACGGGGGTAGAATATCGAATGCTGAATTATGAATATCGAATTTCGAAGGGAAGCCGGAAGCAAGTTGGCAGTTGGCAAAACAGCCACAAGCTTTGAGCTACGAGTGGCGAGCAAATACAGCAGCAACCACTCACGACTGACGACTCACGTCTCACGGATTCAACCCGAAACACTAAACTCTAAACCCGAAACAGTCTTACGACTGCCGATTCACGATCTTGAAACTTGCCGCTCCTTTCTTATCTTTACATTCATGAGCACATTGCACATCAGGAATATGGTTTGTCCAAGATGTATTGCGGCTGTAAAACAGCAGTTGCAACAGACCGGGCTGGAACCATTGCAGGTAAAGCTGGGCGAAGTGGTGCTGGCGGCATCGCCTTCCAAAGAACAGGAAGAGCAGTTGCGTAAGGGCCTGAGCGAGCTTGGCTTTGAGTTGCTGGACGATGTGCGTACGCAGCAGATCCAGAAAATAAAAGATATTATTATACAGCATGTACATTATTCTGAAGACAGCAAATTCCCCTTTGCTGATATTCTTTCCAGGTCATTACACCGTGATTATTCCTACCTGAGTAAGCTGTTCTCCGAAACAGAAGGCATTACCATTGAGCAATATGTTATCCTGCAAAAAACAGAGCGCGTAAAAGAACTGCTCATCTATAATGAAAAGAGCCTCAGTGAAATTGCTTTTCAACTGGGCTATAGCAGTGTAGCGCATCTATCTGCACAGTTCAAAAAAGTAACAGGTCTTACCCCATCTGCTTTCAAGGCCCAGGGAAGTAACCTGCGCAAGCCACTGGATGGCGTGTAAAGGCTTCATTTACAGCAGCGATCCCAATTAACTATAAATACTTTCCATAATGGTATAACAGTCTGTTGTACAATAGTATCGAACTTTACAGGATAAAGTAAAGATCATGAGCACCAATAACGATACAGTTTACCTGCCATTGGAAGGTGTGGAGAGCGAGCATTGTGCGTTGGTAGTTGACAAAGGACTGGAAAAAGTACAAGGCATAACAAGCCATAAGGTTGAATTAAACAATCACCGTGCAGTACTGCAGGTAAAAGATAAGCAACAGGTTATTCCTGAAGCAGTGAATACTATTCGTTCGCTGGGGTATGATGTAGCGACGGCTACTAAAACATTCCCGGTAACAGGTATGACCTGTGCATCCTGTTCTGCCAGTGTACAAAGCATGCTGCAGGGGATGCCCGGTATAATAAGTGCATCGGTAAACTTTGCCAATGCTACAGCAAAGGTGGAGTATGTGCCCGGTATTACTGACCCGGCGGCAATGAAAGCACAGGTGCAATCAATAGGTTACGACATAGTAACTGATGAAAGTGATGATGCAAAAGAAGCACTGGAAGAATCTCACCGTAAACATCTTAAAGAATTACGCACTAAAACAATTGGTGCAATAGTACTTTCAATACCACTGGTATTGATCAGTATGGTATTTATGAATATTCCCTATGCCAATTACATTATGTGGGCGCTTGCCACGCCTGTAGTAATAGTTTTTGGAAGGCAGTTCTTTATCGGCGCCTGGAAGCAGCTTAAACATCGTTCTGCCAATATGGACACGCTGGTTGCATTGAGCACGGGCGTGGCTTATCTCTTTAGTGTATTCAATACTTTATTTCCGGGTTACTGGCATGCACGCGGGCTTCATGCTCATGTGTATTTTGAAGCAGCGGCTGTGGTGATCGCTTTTATCCTGATCGGCAAACTGCTGGAAGAAAAAGCTAAGGGCAATACTTCTGCTGCCATCAAAAAGCTGATGGGGCTGCAACCTAAAACGGTAACCGTGGTCCAGGCCAGCGGTGCGCAGGTTGATATCCCGGTGGCACAGGTACAGCCAGGTGACATCATCCTGGTAAAACCCGGGGAAAAGATAGCAGTGGATGGAGCCGTGAAGGACGGGCAATCGTTTGTAGATGAAAGTATGATCAGCGGAGAGCCTGTTCCTGTAGAAAAGAATGCAGGAAGCAAAGTCTTTGCGGGAACCATTAACCAGAAAGGAAGTTTCAGGTTTGCTGCTGAAAAAGTAGGTGGTGATACCTTACTGGCGCAGATCATTAAAATGGTGCAGGATGCACAGGGAAGTAAAGCGCCTGTGCAGAAACTGGTAGATAAAATAGCCGCCGTCTTTGTACCGGTAGTAATAGGTATTGCGGTACTGAGCATGGTGGTATGGATCATTGCAGGTGGTGAAAATGGGTTTACACAGGGATTGCTTGCACTGGTAACCGTGCTGGTAATTGCCTGCCCTTGTGCATTAGGACTGGCAACCCCTACAGCTATTATGGTAGGAGTTGGTAAAGGAGCAGAAAACGGTATCCTGATAAAAGATGCAGAAAGCCTTGAACTGGCAAAAAAGATCAATGCTATTGTACTGGATAAAACAGGTACCATTACTGAAGGCAGGCCGGTTGTAACAGATATGCACTGGCAGCAACAGGATGATGAACTGCACCTGGTGTTGGCAAGTCTTGAAAAACAGTCAGAGCATCCTTTAGCTGAAGCGATTGTACAATCTATACCTGCGCACCATTACCTGCCGGTGAACGGATTTGAAAGTATAACAGGGATGGGGGCCAGTGGAATAATAAAGGGACGCCAATACTATGCAGGTAACTTAAAACTTTTGACTCAGCATACTATTTCAATAGCCAATGAATTAAAACAGGCTGCTGATAAATGGTTGAGCGAAGCGAAAACAGTGATCTGGTTTGCAAATGATAAAGAGGCATTGGCCGTAGTAGCCATTGCCGATGCTATTAAATCAACATCAGCTGCTGCTATAAAAGAATTACAGCAAGCTGGCATAGAAGTATATATGCTTACGGGAGATAATGCCTCAACAGCGGCTATCATTGCAAAGCAGGCGGGCATACAACATTATAAGGCAGAAGTATTGCCTGCTGATAAAGCTGCATTTATAAAAGAGTTACAGCAACAGGGTAAGGTGGTAGCAATGGCTGGTGATGGCATTAACGACAGTAATGCACTTGCTCAGGCCGATGTTAGTATCGCTATGGGCAAAGGTAGCGATATTGCAATGGATGTAGCTAAGATGACGATCATCTCATCTGACCTTACTAAGATCCCGAGGGCTATAAAAATATCATCTGATACTGTTAAAGCTATACGACAGAACCTTTTCTGGGCCTTTATATACAATATTATAGGTATTCCACTGGCGGCGGGTATTTTATATCCGGTCAACGGTTTTCTACTTAACCCGATGATAGCGGGAGCTGCAATGGCATTGAGTAGCGTGAGCGTGGTAAGTAATAGCCTGAGGTTAAAGTATAAACGATAAGTTTTAAAGGGCTGCGATTGTTAGCAGATTCATTCATAATATTTAAAATAGAAGGATATGGATACTATATTAAAATTCAAAACAACGATTAAGTGTGGCGGTTGCCTGGAGAAAGTGACGCCATTCCTTGATAAAAAAGCCGGACAGCATAACTGGTCTGTTGACCTGCAATCCCCGGAAAGGATACTAACTGTACAACCGGGAAAGTTGTCTGAAAAAGAAATTATCAGCACGGTAGAAGAGGCCGGTTTTCGCGCCGAACCGCTGTTGCATAACTGATTGGGTTATTGTACCGACCAAAAGGAGCCCTGCAATGAATAAAGTAATTGCGGGGTTTTCTGTTGTTGGCTCATCAAAGATTTGATTAATTTGCCGGTTTATAAATACATTTTAATGGTATTCTATGGCCGGAAATGTTTTATTAATTGATGATGAAGAGAAGCTGCGTGGATTGCTGAAACGCATACTATCACTGGAAGGATATACGGTTATAGAAGCCGGTACACTGGCAGCAGGTCGTAAATTGCTGGATAAGGAGAACATTGATGTAATAGTCTGCGATGTAAAGCTACCTGACGGTAACGGAGTGGATGCGGTAACGACCTTCAAAAAAGACTATCCTGAAAAAGAGATCATTTTATTAACTGCCTACGGCAATATCGCCGATGGTGTGCAGGCTATTAAGAGCGGGGCATTTGATTATATTACCAAGGGCGATGATAACGAACGCATCATTCCATTGGTGAGCAGGGCATTTGAAAAAGTACAGATGCAGCAGCGTATCCGTCACCTGGAAAAACAAGTGGGTAAGCAATATACTTTTGATGCAATTATTGGTACTTCCGCTGTTATCAGGGATGCCGTAAACCTTGCAGGTAAAGTAGCGCCGCTTGATACCACTGTTTTGCTGTTGGGCGAAACAGGCACCGGTAAAGAAGTCTTTGCACAGGCTATTCACCAGGCAAGCCCCCGTAACCGGCAATCCTTCGTGGCGGTAAATTGCAGTGCCTTTCCGCGTGAACTGTTAGAGAGCGAGATCTTCGGGCATAAAGCAGGCGCCTATACCGGCGCATTGAAAGATAAAAAAGGCCTGATGGAAGAAGCGCACAAAGGCAGCTTTTTCCTCGACGAAATAGGCGAGATGCCGCTGGAGCTGCAAAGCAAATTATTACGTGTGCTGGAAACAGGCGAGTTCATTAAAGTAGGTGATACAAAACCTGTAAAAGTTGATGTGCGCATTATTGCTGCTACCAATCGCGGTCTGCAACAGGAAGTAAATGAAGGTAAGTTCCGTGAAGACCTGTTCTTCAGGTTGAACGTTTTTACCATCAACCTGCCTTCCCTGAACGAACGTAAAGAAGACATTCCCCTGTTGGCTAAGAATTTCCTCGGTGTATATAGTACCAAGATCAATAAACGGTTAAAAGGGTTAACGCCTGATTTTATTACCTGTCTGCAACAGCACAACTGGCAGGGAAATATACGCGAACTGAAAAATGTAATTGAGAGGGCGGTGATCATGGAAAACAGTGATGAGCTGACCGTGAATAGTTTGCCTGCCGATTTCCTTACCAATACAGCGCCTTCAAAACCTGGTGTATTGTCTGCATTTGATATGGCCAGCGTAGAAAAACTGCATATACAACGTGTGCTCAACCATACAAAAGGCAATAAAACGGAGGCTGCACGCCTGCTGAATATTGGTCTAACCACGCTTTACCGGAAGATCGAAGAGTATAAGATACTGTAACCGGTCTTTCCATTTTGATAATAAACCCTTCCATTTTGGAAGGGTTTTGTTTTTGAAGATATACCTACCAATTATTCTCCTTTCTCCTGCAAGCTGCTACCATACAGCGTTTTACGGTATTTGACTTTAGGATAATTTATACCCGGCACCCCGTTTGGCTAAAAGCAGTCAAAACAAACAATATGCTTACGATCATCTTACTGGTAGCCGGAATTGCCAGCTTCTTTCTGTTCTTCAAAGCCATCGACTTTTTTGAGCACATCTGAACATTCCTGGTACAGAAACCGGATTGTGATGCCTGTATTGCAGTTGATGATAATACCGGTATCTGATAACCGTAATCTGGTATCTCCGTTTCAAAAAGCACAAACTCCTGATCATGATAAATGCATTATTGATATTATCTGTACTGGTATTTATTTACCTGTTGTATGTATTAATTAAACCCGAAAAATTCTAATAGTAAACCCTCGATGTCGTTTGGTTAGTGGCTGGTGAAGACATCAGCCACGGGCGCCCCCGGCAGGTGTCCCCACCCGCCGGAATGAAGGCCCTTAATTAAACAACATTGAGTAAACCCTCCTGAATATGAATACTGAATTAACAGGTGTTGTGGTTACTTTCTTAATTACCGTATTGCTGGCTTTTCCATTGGGAAAGTATATAGCTAAAGTGTTTAAGGGAGAACGCACAATTACTGATTTTATGAATCCTGTAGAACGGTTCATTTATCGCTTTTGCGGTATTGATCCCAACAGGAAAATGAACTGGAAAGAATTTCTGAAAGCAATGCTTACCATTAACCTGTTATGGTTTGTATATGCATTTTTTATGCTGCTCTTCCAGGATAAATTACCATTGAACCCGGATGGAAACCCTGCGCAGACCCCCGACCTTGCTTTCAATACGGCAATCAGTTTCCTGGTAAACTGTGACCTGCAACACTATTCCGGTGAAAGCGGTCTTACGTATCTCACTCAATTGCTGGTAATCACTTTTTTACAGTTTGTAAGTGCGGCTACAGGTATCGCTGCGTTGATAGCGCTGTTGAATGGTTTGAAAGAAAAGACCACCAATAACCTTGGTAACTTCTGGAGCATCTTTACAAAAACGATCACCCGTATCTTATTGCCCCTGTCTTTAATAGTTGGTATTATCCTGGCATTTCATGGTACACCAACCAGTTTTGATGGAAAAGATACCATCACTACGCTACAAGGCGATACCGTACAGGTGTCCCGTGGCCCTGCAGCAGGTATGATCGCTATCAAGCACATTGGTACCAATGGCGGTGGCTGGTTTGGGGCTAACTCTGCACATCCTTTAGAGAACCCTGACTATTTCACCAATATGCTGCAGATGGTGGCCCAGGTACTTATTCCTATGGCTATGATCTTCGCCATGGGCTTCTACATACAGCGTAAAAAGTTTGCGTATGTGATCTTCGGCATCATGACGATCGGTATGCTGTGCCTGCTGATACCAACAATAGTAACAGAGGTCCACGGTAGCCCGGCTATTGCCAAAATGGGTATAGCACAGCCTACAGGGACAATGGAAGGCAAAGAAGTGCGTTTCGGCCCTGCTGCTTCGGGTTACTGGAGTATTCTCACCACGGTTATTTCTACCGGTTCTGTCAACTCTATGCACGATAGCTCAATGCCTTTATCAGGACTGATGCAATTGCTGGGTATGATGATCAACGCCTTTTATGGTGGTTGCGGTGTCGGTATTCTCAATTACTATATCTACATCGTCATTGCAGTGTTTATCTCCGGGTTAATGGTTGGCCGTACACCGGAATTTATGGGACATAAAGTAGAAGCAAGAGAAGTAAAGATTGCTGCAATGGTAACCCTGCTTTCCACATTCCTGGTAAAAGCAGGCGTGGCACTCGCTGCCTATTTTGTAGCACACCACCCGGATATAGCATGGAGTGTAAAACCATCGGGATGGCTCAATAACCCCGGTTATCATGGCTTCTCTGAAATGCTGTACGAGTATACATCTTCCAACGCCAACAATGGTAGTGGTTTTGAAGGACTGGGCGATAACAACGTATTCTGGAATGTGACCACGGGTATTGTATTGATCCTGGCAAGATTTATTCCCATCATAGGGCCGTTGGCAATAGCAGGATTACTGGCTAATAAGAAGTTTATACCGGAATCAGGTGGTACGTTAAGAACAGACTCTGTAACGTTTGGTGCGATGACCTTTGCTGTTATTATCATCATCAATGCATTGTCTTTCTTCCCGGCTCTGGCCCTGGGGCCCCTGGCGGAATATTTTAGTATGTAAACGGCAATCGTGAGTCGTGAGTCGTCAGTCGTGAGTGGGCGCTGCTGTGTTTGCTCACAGCTCGTAGCTCAAAGCTCGCAGCTTGTATTAGCATTAGTCGTTCCGCGTTAAGCGTTCGGCAGAACTTACAACTTGTCACCAATAGCCGGTCTTTTAAATTATAATGTAAAACGAAATGAAACAACATACATCCCTGTTTTCAAAGTCTTTGGTAGCTCCGGCTTTGAAACAGTCTTTTGTAAAATTATCACCGCGCAGTATGTTCCGCAACCCCGTAATGTTTACGGTAGAGATCGGAACAGTGGTGATGCTGCTGGTAACTGTTTACTCAGCATTTGTAACTGAGGCTACGCTCGGCAATTTCGGATATAATCTTACTGTCTTTATCATATTGCTGCTCACCCTGCTGTTTGCCAATTTTGCAGAGGCAATTGCAGAAGCAAGAGGTAAGGCGCAGGCTGACAGCTTGCGCAAAACGAGAGAAGACACACCTGCTAAAAAAATAGAGCCGGTAGGTGATATCTACGTAAATGAAGTGGTGCTTGTACGCTCCTCACAATTAAAGAAAGGCGATCTGTTTGTATGTGAGGCCGGTGATGTAATTCCTATGGACGGAGAAATTGTGCAGGGTATCGCCACCATCGACGAAAGTGCCATTACCGGTGAATCTGCCCCTGTAATACGCGAGGCTGGTGGTGATAAATCTTCTGTAACCGGTGGTACAAAAGTATTATCAGATAAAATAGTAGTAAAAGTTACCACTGAACCGGGTGAAAGCTTTCTGGATAAAATGATTGCACTGGTAGAAGGTGCTTCCCGTCAGAAAACACCCAACGAAATAGCATTGACTATTCTGCTGGCGAGCTTTACGCTTATTTTCATTATTGTATGCGTAACCCTGAAACCATTTGCTGATTACGCCAATACAACTATCACCATTGCCGCTTTTATCTCTTTGTTCGTATGTCTTATCCCTACTACCATCGGTGGCCTGTTGAGTGCTATTGGTATTGCGGGAATGGATCGTGCATTACGCGCCAATGTAATTACCAAGAGTGGTAAAGCAGTAGAAACAGCAGGAGATATTGATACCTTATTGCTGGATAAAACCGGTACCATTACTATCGGCAACCGTAAGGCTACAAAGTTCTGGCCTGCCAATGGACAGGACGAAACGGAATTTATTACTTCCTGTGTATTGTCCTCACTGGCCGATCAGACACCTGAAGGAAAATCGATCATAGAACTGGCTGCTGCTAACAAAATTACTCATCAGCAATTACCCTCTGGTAGCAAGCTGATCGATTTTACCGCTGAAACACGTAGTAGTGGTGTTGATTTACCGAATGGTACCAGCATACGTAAAGGTGCTTTCGATGCTATCCGCAATATTGCTGCGAAGTCTGGTTACACAGTACCTGTTGAAACAGGCGAAAGGGTAAAAGAGATCGCTGCCAATGGTGGTACGCCGCTGGTAGTTTCAAAAGATGGTAAAATAACAGGTGTAATTGAGTTGCAGGATATCATAAAGCCCGGCATCAGTGAACGTTTTGAACGTCTGCGTAAAATGGGAGTGAAGACCGTAATGGTTACAGGTGATAATCCTTTAACTGCTAAGTATATTGCTGCAAAGGCCGGTGTGGATGATTTTATTGCCGAGGCGAAACCGGAAGATAAAATGAACTATATCAAACGCGAGCAGGCCAATGGCAAGCTGGTGGCCATGATGGGTGATGGTACCAATGATGCCCCTGCTCTGGCACAGGCAGACGTTGGGGTGGCTATGAACAGTGGTACACAGGCTGCCAAAGAAGCCGGCAATATGGTTGACTTGGATAACGACCCTACCAAGCTGATTGAAATAGTAGAGATCGGTAAACAATTGCTGATCACCCGCGGTACTATTACCACATTCTCTATTGCGAATGATGTTGCAAAGTATTTCGCTATTGTGCCGGCATTGTTTATTACATCTATCCCTGCATTACAGTCGTTGAATATTATGCACCTCAATAGCCCGGCAAGCGCCATTTTAGCGGCAGTTATCTTCAATGCTATTATTATTCCGTTGCTGATACCGCTGGCATTGCGTGGTGTTGCTTACAAACCAATTGGTGCCAGTGCATTATTGCGCAGAAACCTGCTGGTGTATGGTGTAGGGGGTATTGTTGCTCCCTTCATCGGTATCAAGCTCATTGATATGTTGCTGGCCGTATTTATGTAATTCTTAAAAAGCAAGGAAATGAAAAAGTATATATTGATCTCTCTTAAACTTACGCTGGTAATGATCGTATTGCTGGCGGTATTATACCCCATCGCACTGGCTGCTGTAGGAAAGCTTACTCCTGGTGGAGGTAAAGGTGAAACTGTTGTAGTGAATGGTAAGGTGGTAGGCTATGCCAATATAGGTCAGCACTTTTCCGACGATAAATACTTCCAGGGACGTCCTTCTGCTGTTGGTTACAATGCGGCAGGTTCAGCTGGCTCCAACAAAGGTCCTTCCAATCCTGATTACCTGCAACAGGTGAAAGACAGGATAGATACTTTCCTGGTACACAACCCCGGTATTAAAAAAGAAGACATTCCTGCAGACCTGGTAACAGCCTCCGGAAGTGGATTGGATCCTGATCTTTCTCCTGCTGCTGCTAAGATCCAGGTAAAACGTATTGCAGCTATCCGTAAAATAAGTGAAGAAAAGCTATACGAGCTGGTAAGCCAGCATACTGAATCTCCTTTACTCGGCGCGTTTGGTCCTGCAAAGGTGAATGTATTAAAACTGAATGTGGCCCTGGATGCGATGAAGTAAGTATGGATGAATTGTTTGATGGTTTTATGGTTATAGTCCATAACCATTGGGCCATTTAGCCATCAGGCCATTAGTTGTATAAGCGTTCTGCGTTAGACGTTTCGCGTTCAGCACCTACAACTTATAACTCTAAAGAATTTTAACCATTGTTTATTATGAAGACTAAAATGTTGCCAGGAATACTGGCATGTGCTACTGCTTTGACTGGACTGCAACAAGTAAATGCCCAGCAGGTAAAGATCCCTTTTGATGGAATGGACCTTACATGGATCAACGGGCAGAACAGGCAAAAGAACTTTCCACTGCAACTTGCCGACAAGAACGGCGAAACTATCTTAACAGGTACTGTACTGCTTGATGGCTATTTTAATTACAACTTTGCCAGGCCGAAAGACAATACTCAAACTATTTCGGCTGCTACGGGAAGAAGTAATGAGTTTCAGATCAACCAGGCCAGTATTGGTATTGAAAGTAATTATAAGAACATCATTGGCCGCCTGTGGTTGCAAACCGGTAGTATGACACATATTGTACAGGAAACTGACGGTTCTGTAACACGTGGTCGCAATACAGGTGCCGGTAACCTCAAGTTTATCCGTGAAGCTGCTGCAGGTTATCATTTCAATGTAAAATATGGCCTTAATATCGAGATGGGGATCTTCATGTCTTACATAGGTCTTGAAAGCTATGTGCTGCAGGAAAACTGGAGCTACCAGCGTAGCATGGTCTGCGATTTTACACCCTTCTATTTCCAGGGAGCAAGAGCACAGTTCTTTCCATCTAAGAAGTTCAAAACAGAGTTATGGTTATTGAACGGGTGGCAGAGTTACAATAGCTGGAGCAAGAACATCGGATTGGGTAACTCCAACTATTACCGTCCCAGTGAGAATGTACAGATCGTAGCGAACTTCTATTATGGCAATGATACGCATGTTGCTGGCTCAACAAGCCTGTCAAAAGTGCGCCGCTTTCACCATGACGACAGCTTTGTAGCACGCTATTTCAAAAATGCGCAGTCAAAAGGAATATCACAGGCTGCATTCAGTATCAATAACCACTATGGATTTCAATCAGGTGAAGGTGTAAAAGCCAAAGACAACTATATGGCTGGTACTTCTATTGCACACAGGGTATGGTTTAACCGCAATAAAATGGCCCTGACACTACGCGGTGACTATATCACCAATCCCGGTGGTTACCTGGCATTTTATCCTGCAGCACCATCTGCACAGCCCAATGATTATGATAAAGCAATTGCCAGTGGTAAAAACCTGAAAATGGGACAGTTTACTGCTACCTGGGATATTATGCCCAATGATCACGTAACACTGCGTTTTGAGTATGCACACCGCAACGCCAACGTTCCTTATTTCGCGGGCCCGGACGGTACTACATCACAAACCGGTTTTACTTCTGATCCTGTAGATCCTACCTGGCTGCCTGATCTGCGTAAAACAGAGAACAGGGCAATTGTATCGGTGAACTTCCGGTTATAAACAAAGCATTATCGTTGAGACCAATTATAACAGCATCAATTTTAAGTGTGATTTTAATCCGTTAATCCTTTTGTTTTTCGCAGTTGTACAGCATGGGGGAACAGTATTGTTTCCCTGTGCTTTTTTGGTAAAGGCAGGAGGTCTGAAGTAGGATGTCAGAAGTATGATAAGGCGTAAGGTTTAAGAGACAAGGCCCAAGAAAAATACGAAATAAGAAGTACGAAATACGGGGGGAGAATATCGAATTCTGAATTTCGAATATTGAATTTTGAAGGAAAAACCGAAAGCAAGTTGGCAGTTAGCAATTTGCAGTTGGCAAAACAGCCTCAATCTTAAGCAACGAGCAAATATAGCAGCGCCCCTCTCACGACTGACGATTCACGTCTCACGATTGCCGTCTGCCGATTCCCGATTTCAGAACCCGAAACCTCAAACCCGCAACCCGAAACAGCCCCCCATTTCAGAAAACACCCTTCCGTTTTGGAAGACTTTGCAGAAAGGCGTAGCGGGCTAATGAATTAATTGACTTGCTTAAGTTGTTGATTGATATTCTATTGAGAGGTGTTTGATTGAGAGGTCTGGCATCCGGAATGTTTTTTGGCACATAAGAGCTCTAAAACCGAACAAAATGATCTCGCAATATGAATTACCCGCTTACCTGCGGGAAGTAATGCCTCAGACCGATAGCATGGAACTGACAGTAAGAGCGCAAACTAATCTGTACACCTCATTGCAGTGCTTTACTCGTTATACCGGTAAAGCATTTCTTGAACACAATACAAAACTGGCAGGCAAATGCTGCAGGCTGGCAGAACGTTTATATGTAAATGGCGATGCACTGGTAAAGAATGCCATTGAGAACATTTTCATTTATGCATTTCCTGTTTTTTTATCGGGCAATAAAAAACAAGAGGGAGATGTAAAAGAGTTGATACCTGCATGTTTATATAATATATATGTAAAACAGGTAATGCAGAGTGGTTGTTAATACAAACAGACGATTACAAGAAGTTTAGACGATAATTTAAAACTAATAAAATGGACCCTGATGATATTATAGTCCGTATTGCTGATAGTAACGATGCGCACTATGCCAGAACGATAACAGATGAAATGGAAGATTCGGCTATTAAACGTGGAACAGGTATTTCAAAGCGTAGCCCGGAAAGTATTATACAAAAGATGGAGCAGGGTAAGGCTGTTATTGCTCTTACCCGGGATGGAGAGTGGGTAGGTTTCTCCTACATTGAAGTATGGAGTAATGGTGAATTTGTTTCCAACTCCGGTTTAATTGTAAATCCTGCTTACCGCAACAGGGGAGTAGCGGCAGCCATCAAGGAACAGATCTTCCTGTTGTCAAGAGAAAAGTATCCAGGGGCTAAGATCTTCAGTATCACTACCGGGTTGGCTATTATGAAAATGAATGCCCGTCTTGGTTTTGAAACTGTTACTTATAGTGAGCTCACCAAAGAAAAAACATTCTGGGAAGGCTGTAAAAGCTGCGTAAATTACAATATCCTGCAAGACAAGCATTGTACGAATTGTTTGTGCACGGCGATGTTATACGACAATGCAGGTTATAAGTTATAGGTTGTAAGTTAAGGCACAAGGTTCAAGAGACAAGGCACAAGGAAATACAGTTCACAAGTTGAAAGGTTGATATGTTAACAAGGAAGTACGGGGGTAAAATATCGAATGCTGAATTTCGAAGGGAAGCCGGAAGTAAGTTGGCAGTTAGCAATTTGCAGTTGGCAAATCCAGGATCTGGCATCCAGTAACCTGTAACCGGTATCTGGTATCCGGTAACTTGTATTTCACGATTGCCGTCTGCCGATTCCCGATTTCAGAACCCGAAACACTAAACTCTAAACCCGAAACAGCCCCTCACGATTCACGATCCTGTATCCTGCAACTCTAAAAAAGCGTCATGCCCGAAACACCCGAACAACAACATTTTTTAGAACTTATCAAACAATCAAGACGTGGTAAGTTCAAGATCTATATTGGCATGAGCGCCGGCGTAGGTAAAACCTACCGGATGCTGCAGGAAGCGCATACCCTGTTGCGCAATGGGGTAGATGTGAAGATCGGGTATATTGAAACGCATAATCGTAAGGAAACCGAAGCCCTTACCGAAGGCTTACCCCTGATACCACGAAGAAAGCTTTTCTACAAAGGCAAGGAGTTAGATGAAATGGATATCCAGGCTATCCTGAACCTGCGACCGGAAGTAGTGGTTGTGGATGAACTGGCGCACACCAACATTGAGGGTAGCATCAACGAAAAAAGATGGCAGGATGTAATGCAGATCCTGGATGCAGGTATCAATGTGATCAGTGCGGTAAATATCCAGCACATTGAAGGATTGAACGAAGAAGTGAAAGATATTACCGGTGTTGAAGTGAAAGAGAGAATTCCCGATAAGGTGGTTCGGATGGCCGATGAGGTGGTAAATATTGATCTTACCGCTGATGAGCTGATCACAAGACTAAAAGAAGGAAAGATCTATGCTCCTGATAAAGTAGCTACCGCACTGGCAAATTTTTTCCAGTCTGAAAAGATCCTGCAGTTGCGGGAGCTGGCATTGAAAGAAGTAGCTTCGCAGGTAGAAGGTAAGATAGAACGGGAGTTGCCACGGACCAGCCAGGCAAAGGCAGAGCGTTTTATGGCCTGTATCAGCAGCAATCACCAGGTGGCAAGAATGGTGATCCGGAAAACAGCCCGTTTATCTGCTTACTATGGTTCACGCTGGTATGTGTTGTATGTACAAACACCTAAAGAGTCAGGCGACAGGATCGGTCTGTCGGCCCAGCGGCACCTGATCAATAATTTTAAACTGGCAACAGAACTCGGTGCGGAATTGATAAGGGTAGAGAATAGCGATATTGCCAAAGGCATTATAGAAGTGGCAGAAGAAAAGAAAGTAACCACCATCTGTATTGGCAAGCCACATCTTTCTTTATTAAATGTTATTCTACGCACAGCAGTATTTAATAAGTTATTGACGAAATTGCAGAAGGCAGATATTGATGTTGTAATTCTTTCATGATATGCGATTAAGAACGAAACTTACATTTGGGATGCTTGTATTGTTCGTGATGCTGATCAGTTTTGGCATCATGGGCATCTTCTATATTAACAGGTTGAGTAATGATGCCGAAGATATTCTGAAGGATAACCATGAGTCGCTGGTTTATTGCAACAACATGGTAAAGGCATTGGATACCTTTCCTTTGAACTCCGGGGCATTGCGTTCATTTAATGACAACCTTACCGCGCAGGAAACCAATGTTACAGAGAAGGGTGAAAAGGATGCCACGGCTGCTGTAAGAACTAACTTCTCAAAACTACTGATCAACCCGGCCGATGAACAAAGTGTTACCGCTATACGGAAGAACATACAGGTCATTAATGAACTGAACCAGGAGGCTATTGTCAAAAAAACACTGGTAGCCCGCACCACCGCCTCAGATGCTACCATATGGCTTACTGTCATTTTTACTATCCTCGTATTGGTAGCGTTAAGTTTTGTGATCAATTTCCCTTCTGTTATTGCAAAGCCGGTACACGCCCTGGCGGAAGGTATAAAGGCAGTTACTGAAAAGAATTACCAGAAACGCATTCATGTAAAACAGGATGATGAGTTTGGCGAACTGATCAATGCATTCAATATAATGGCTGGAAAGCTGGATGAATACGAGCATAGTAGCCTTGATAAACTGATGTTTGAAAAAACACGTATCGAGACCATTATTAACCAGATGCGTGACGGAATTATTGGTTTCGATGAAAAGAAACATATCCTTTTCCTGAATGAAGTAGCACAGAATCTGTTAGGATTACAATCAAGCGAGGCGGTAGGTAAATATGCCGCCGATGTTGCTATCCGCAACGACCTGATGCGTACTTTACTGCAACAGGATAATTCAGCAAAGCTGAAGATCTATGCAGATGGTAAAGAGAGTTATTTCTCAAAAGAATATGTAACTATACAGCGCAGTGATGCCGTTATTGGCGAGGTTATCGTTTTGCGCAATATTACTCCCTTTCATGAACTGGATATTGCCAAAACAAACTTCATCGCTACTGTATCCCATGAATTGAAAACACCGATCTCTTCTATAAAAATGAGCGGCCGCCTCTTAAACGATGAGCGCGTAGGTCCACTGAATCGTGAGCAGCATGAATTACTGCACAGCATACAGGAAGATGCAGAACGCTTGTTAAAGATCACCGGTGAGTTGCTGAACATGACGCAGGTTGAGACAGGTAATATTCAATTGAAACTGCAATCTGTGGAGCCTGCTGCTATTGTAAAAGAAGCAGTAGAGGCTGTTCAGTTCCAGGCACAGCAAAGGAATATAGCGTTGCGCTTGCAGATGCAGGATAAATTACCGCAGGTACAGGCTGATGAAGAAAAAACATCCTGGGTACTTATTAACTTTCTTACCAATGCTATCAAATATTCATACGAAAACTCTGATGTAGATATTGCCGTGGCGACCAGCAACGGGCATATCCAATTCTCCGTAACAGATCACGGAAGTGGTATTGACGAAAAATATCTTTCCCGCATCTTTAACCGTTACTTTAAGGTTCCGGGTACTGAAAAGTCTGGCACGGGGCTGGGACTGGCTATTTCCAAGGAGTTTATCGAAGCACAGGGCGGCAATATCAAAGCCAGCAGTGCTATTGGCAAGGGTAGCAGGTTTAGCTTCGAGCTTCCGGTGAAAGAATGATACTGTCGTGAGTCGTCAATCGTCAGTCGTGAGCGGTCGCTGTTGTATTTGCTCGAGGCTCGTAGCTCAAAGCTCGCAGCTTGTATTTGCGTTAAGCGTTCCGCGTTGAGCCTTTGGCCTTTCCTTCGTTATTTCTAATTCCTTATTTCTCATTTGCCTTTTGCATCCAATCCTCAATCCCTGATTCCTGCCTTCCCTGTTCCTTATTTTCCTACCTTTGTCTCAATGCGTTCCATTACTTTCATATTGGCTATGCTGATACTGTTACTGAACTGCGTGCCTTGCGCCGATGCTTCAGAAACTGCCTGCCTGCCAAATGATACGCATTCTGCAAACGGCAAACAAACAAAAGAAACAACAGAACATAACGACGCCTGTACACCTTTTTGTCATTGCGCATGTTGTGCCAATACACCTGTTGTTTTTCCTGCAACCGACATTACGGTAACAACTACTTTCACTGCTCAGTATTTTGAACGCTATATTGACAGGCTAATTCAGATCTCTCTTCCTGTGTGGCAGCCACCGCAACTGGTGTGAGCTATATCCTTTATTTCAGAAGGTATCATCACTTTCTTTTATTGCTCACATTTTCATTAAATCCATTATGAAATTATTACTGACAGGCATTGCACTGTGCTGCCTGCCCGTGCTGGCAAATGCGCAGCATATTCTGAAAGCAGCTATTAAAGACAAAGACAACGGAACACCCCTGGCTGGTGCCACTGTATTATGGCAGCAGGCACAGAAATCATATATAGCAGATAGTACCGGAACTGTTATCATTACAGGCATCCCGGATGGAAGCCAGTCTTTTATTATCAGTTATACCGGTTTTCATGAACTGGTAATGCAATACAACTTCCCATTGGCTAATGCCGCAATATTCGAATGGTTTCCGGAACCGGAAGAAGATGAAGAAGAGGAGGTAGTGGTATCAGCCACACGTACCAGCAGAACCATTGCCAATACACCTACCCGTGTGGAGGTGATCTCCGGTGAAGAGCTGGATGAAAAAGGCAATATGAAACCCGGCGATATCCGCATGTTGCTGAACGAAAGCACAGGGATACAAACACAGCAAACCTCTGCTACATCCTATAACTCTTCAATTCGTATCCAGGGGCTTGATGGTAGGTACACGCAGATCCTGCGTGATGGTTATCCGCTCTACAGTGGTTTTGCCGGCGGGTTAAGCATTATGCAGGTAGCTCCACTGGACCTGAAGCAGGTAGAAGTGATCAAAGGATCTTCCTCTACTTTATATGGTGGGGGAGCTATCGCAGGCCTGGTAAACCTTGTTTCTAAAACACCGGGAAACAAAAGAGAACTTAGTTTTCTTGCCAACGTAACCTCTGCCAAAGGTGCTGATATCAGTGGCTTTTATAGCGAGCAATATGGTAAAGCCGGCGTTACTATGTTTGCTTCCGGCAATTTTGCCAGTCCTTACGATCCTGCCGGTATCGGCTTAACTGCTATTCCAAAATCAGAACGGATTACTGTTCATCCCCGACTTTTTCTGTATGGTAAAAAAACAACAGCAGATATAGGTTTTACCCTGATGAAAGAAAACAGGACAGGCGGCAGCATGGATTATATTAAACATGATAAAGCCGGTTATTACGAATACAACAAAACAGATCGTTTCACTACCCAGATAGGTATTCATCATCGTATTGATGAGCAGTCTGAGGTTAGTTTTAAGAATAGCTATAACCGCTACAACAGGGTTATTGAAATTCCCACCTATCAATTTAAGGGACTGCAGCAGTCCACTTTTACAGAGCTCAACTGGCGACATAACGGAAAACAAATGCAATGGATCGTTGGTGCTAATGTGCTGACAGATCAGTTTAAAGAAGAGCCCTATGCCGGCGATACTGTACGGGATTACAGGTACACTACGCTGGGCGTTTTTGTTCAGAATACATGGTCGCCTGTGCCTGCATTAACAATAGAAACCGGTTTAAGAGGAGATTATGTGAAAGCCTATGGAATGGAATTGTTACCTCGTGCTTCGGTCTTATACCGTTTCAGTTCAAAGCTTACGGCGCGTGCAGGTGGAGGGTTTGGCTATAAAACACCTACAATTTTTACGGAAGAAGCTGAGCGTATCCAGTTCAAAGACATCCTGCCCATCAACCAGCAGACAGTTTCTAATGAGCGTTCTATGGGAGCTAATTTTGATCTTAATTACCGTATGAATATCGGCCCGGTGAGTTGCAGCATAAATCAGTTGTTTTTCTATACCAGGCTCAACAGGCCGTTGATGTTGGTACCCGATGGTACAAAAATGGTATTTGAAAACTCAGCAGGCCATATCGATACCCGTGGTCTTGAAACAAATGTTAAGCTTACATATCAACATTTCAAGCTGTTCCTGGGTTATACTTATGCAGATGTCAATAATTATGTTGGTAGTGATAAGGCCTGGATGCCTTTATCCGCCCGGCATCGCCTGAATAATGTGCTGATGTATGAAATAGAAGACAACCTGAAGCTGGGACTGGAAGCTTACTATGTATCTCCGCAAAGGCTGGGCGATGGAGCAATGGGGAAACAGTACTGGATAACCGGTTTTATGGCCGAAAAGTTTTGGGAAAAGTTCTCCGTATTTGTAAATTTTGAAAACTTTACCGATACCCGGCAAACCCGCTTCGATACTATTTATACCGGTCCCGTCACCAATCCTGTTTTTCGCGACATTTATGCCCCGGTAGATGGGTTTGTGGTGAATGGAGGGGTAAAGGTGAGGTTGTGAGCTAAGGCGTAAGAAAAGTATGAAATAAGAAGCACGGAGTACGGAAGGTGAAATATCGAATTTCGAAGGGAAGACAGGAAGAAAGTTGGCAGTTGGCAAAACAGCCACAAGCTTTGAGCTACGAGCGGCGAGCAAATACAGCAGCAACCACTCACGACTGACGACTCACGTTTCACGATTACCGATTTACGAATGAAACAGTATCAATGCAACAAATATTGATAGGAAGCATACTGGTGAGCTTATTGCATGCTGTGATCCCCAATCACTGGTTGCCTGTATTGGCAATTGGCAGAAAGGAAGGATGGGGACTGAGTGCGGTAACGCGTGTTACATTCCTTAGCGGACTGGCACATGCATTAAGTACCGCGCTTATCGGCATCGGGTTGGGATTACTGGGTGTTCAGTTATCTGTACACTGGCACAATTACTTCCGGCTTATTGCCCCGGTGATCCTGATAGTGATGGGTATCTTTTTCATCTGGCAGCATTATCGCCACCACCATTTTCATTTACATGGACATGTTGATACCAATAGATCTGAGAAAAAAGTAATTGCAGCGCTGGTGCTCACCATGTTCTTATCACCCTGTATGGAAATTGAAGCCTATTTTCTGACAGCTGGTAGTTATGGATGGTGGTTTGTAATGGTATTGGCTGCTATGTATTGTCTCATTTCCATTACAGGCATGGTATTGTGGGTAAGGCTGGCTTATAAAGGATTATTAAAACTCAACTGGCATACACTGGAGCATAATGCGGGTATCATTACAGGACTAACACTTATAGTAACAGGGGTATTGTCATTTTTTATTGATTAAATGTTGTTATGAGTAACAATCATTCAGAAAAGAAGCATACGCATAGCCATGAGGGCCAGCAGCATGCTCACGTTCATGAGCATGACGGAATTTTTGGCAACAAGACAGAGCTTATTTTTTCTTTAACAGGGGGAGCTTTCCTGCTGATCGGCTTTGTATTATCCTTTATTACAGCAGTTCCTTCATGGATAAGTATTACCTGCTATGTGATCTCTTATTTCTTTGGCGGCTATTTCGCAACTAAAGAAGCCGCTGAAGGGATTGCACAGCGGCAATTTGATATTGACTTCCTGATGCTCGTTGCAGCAATTGGTGCTGCGATCCTGGGCGATTGGGCTGAAGGAGCCTTATTATTATTCCTTTTTAGTCTTGGTCATTCACTGGAGCATTACGCTATGAACAAAGCCAGGAAGTCTATTGCTGCTTTATCATCATTAGCACCTTCTACTGCTATTGTACAAAAAGATGGCAAAGAAACAGAAGTGCCTTTATCGGAGATCGTAACAGGTGATACCATCGTTATCAAACCCAACAGTAAGATTGCAGCAGATGGCGTAGTGATAAAAGGAAGTTCCGCAGTAAACCAGGCACCTATTACAGGCGAAAGCATCCCGGTTGATAAATTGCCTGTGCCTGATCCCAATGCCGATCTCAGCAATGAAAAGAATATCCCTGCACAGCACAAAGTATTTGCAGGAACTATTAACGGGAATAATGTATTGCTGGTAAAAGTGCTGAAGAAAACCTCAGACTCTACCTTGTCAAGATTGATACAACTGGTAAGTGAAACGGTTTCCCAGAAATCGCCCACGCAGTTATTTACCGACAAGGTGCAGAAGTATTATGTGCCTTCGGTGCTGTTGCTGGTAATTACGCTTTTGTTTGCTTTTTTGGTCATTGATGAGCCTTTCAGCAAGAGCTTTTACAGATCCATGTCTGTACTGGTAGCTGCCAGTCCCTGTGCGTTGGCTATTGCTACGCCCAGTGCAGTGCTGAGCGGTGTTGCCCGCGCTGCCCGTGCAGGGATCCTTATAAAGGGTGGGGCCCCCCTGGAAAACCTGGGCGGACTTACCGCTATGGCTTTCGATAAAACCGGCACTATTACCGAAGGGAAGCCACGGCTTACGGGTATTACAACATTCAGTGGCGTAGCAGAAAATGACCTGCTGGCTGTTGTAATAGCTGTAGAAAGTCTGAGCGATCACCCGATAGCCGCAGCGATTGTAAAAGATGCAAAAGAAAGATTGCAGCAAGAAGTATCCTCTGCACAGAACCTGCAGGCTATTGCCGGCAGGGGCGTAAAAGCAGTATTGAATAGCGATATTATTTATATCGGCAATAAAGAGCTATTGCATGAGCAGGGTGGCCTCATGTTAGGAGATGATGTGTTAAAACAGGTAGAGGAATCTGAAAAAGCCGGTAATACAACGATGTTGGTGCAGCGCAACAAAGAAGTCATCGGTATGATCTCTGTAATGGACATTCCACGTCCTGAGGCTGCGGAAGCGATCAGTCAGTTGAGACAATCCGGTATCCGTAAAATTGTAATGCTGAGTGGCGATAATCAACAGGTGGCGGAAGCCGTTTCAAAACAGGTAGGTATTACTGAAACATGGGGCAACCTGATGCCCGAACAAAAGCTCGATGCCATTAAGCGTCTTACAGAAACCGAAAAGAAAATTGCCATGGTAGGCGATGGTGTAAATGATGCACCGGCTATGGCTAAAAGTACTGTAGGGGTAGCTATGGGGGCTGCCGGTTCTGATGTAGCATTAGAAACAGCAGATATAGCATTGATGTCCGATAAACTTTCAGTACTGCCTTTTGCTATCCGGTTGAGCCGTTATTCCGCAAGAATTATTCAGCAGAATTTATGGATCAGTCTTGGTATGGTGGCCATACTGATACCGCTTACCATTACCGGTATCGCCAGTATGGGCCCGGCAGTAATGGCGCATGAAGGCTCTACGGTGGTTGTTGCTATGAATGCCTTGCGGTTGCTGGTTTTTAAAGGCAAAATGCGGAACGCTTAACACAGTCCGGAAGTCCGGAAGAAATATCGAATGCTGAATTTCGAATATCGAATTTTGAAGGGAAGCCGAAGGCTAGGTTGAAAAGTTGGAAGGTTGAGAAGTTTACAAAGAACAGTCATTCACTATTGACCATTGACCATTCACTTGCCGCAACCCACTTAACAGCTTAAGCCTGAAACTCTAAAATATGGCAGCAAAAACTATCTGTTGTGAATGCAACATTTGTTGGCTACCTATGTCTCTGACAAAGTAAACCCATAGTATAGCCAAACAACTATTTCCTGCATGAAAACATTCTTCTGTATCCTGTTTCTACAGTTGAGCTTTGTAATTGTAAACGCACAAACGGTTCCTGATAAAAGATTTTCGGCTGCACAGTTAAAAGAAGATCTTGCTTTTTTGAAAACACAGATCACTCGTGTACATGCCATGCCTTACAGCGAGCTATCAGAAAAACAATATGACAAGCTGTTTAGTGAGATTGAATCTAAACTAAAAGATTCGCTCACCGCTACTGATTTTATCAAACTGGTAAAACCGGTTATTGCTTACCTGTCGGACGAACATGCCCAACTAAACCTGAAGAAAGAGTTACATGCGGCAACATTCGGTAACGGATCCGTATGTATTCCATTCTCTCTTGTGCAGAAAGGAAACGATTACGTTACAGAAGAGATCCTGGCGGGCAACAGTTCAATCGGTAAAGGAGTAAAGGTTACAGCTGTCAACAACATTCCGGTAGCCGATTGGATCAGCAAATGCGCTCTGCAAACCTCCGGTTTTCCCGGCCAGCGTGTTGAGGCCGCTCTTGCACAGTTTGGTTACCTGTTTGCATTTGCCAATACAACCTACGATAGCAGTTTTACAATCAGCACCACAGCCAATAAAACAATTGTTGTGAAGGGCATTACTATAACTGCCTGGAGAGATTATTTCAACCGCAACGCAGATCATGCTGACTGTGAAGAAAGAATTACTTACCAACGATTTGGCAATACCGGTTACATCAATGCCTGCTCTTTTGATGTGGGAGGAAATGGTCCAAACTCTATGACTGCTGTCCGCAGTAAAATTGATAGCATTTTTAAACTGATCCATAATGATAATGTAAAGAACCTGGTGATTGATGTAAGTAGTAACGGCGGAGGCAATTCTGCCGTTGGAGATTATATGATTGCTTATTTCTATGCCAAACCTTACCAGGATTATCAGTACACCTGGAAACGCAGCGACGAATACCTGAAACTACTGGAGTCATGGGGGCTTAAAGATGAGAGGTATGCCGCTACACCCGTTGGACAAACGATCTACGGTGCACCGGAAACAGTTACACCACAGGCTATGCCGCTTTTTTTTACGGGAAAAGTAACCGTTGTTGTAGGCAAAGGAACATTTTCAAGTGCTATGTTATTTGCCACTCTTATTAAGGACAATCACATTGCTACATTAATAGGTGAAGTTCCCAGACATGGCCATCCAAACCACTTTGGTGAAATGTACAACAACAACTTTCCTAATACCAGGATCCAGGTATCCTTTGGTGTAAAGGAATGGATCCGTCCTGCAGGAAAGAAGAAAGGGCAGGATAATCTTTTACATCCGGATATTGTATTAACCCCGGCAGAGATGATGAATGCGGAGAGTATTGTGAAGAAGGTACAAAGCCTGTAATTGCTGAGGGGTTCGTGTTCTTAAATCGTGAGTCGTCGATCGTCAGTCGTAAGTGATCCATGCAAGTTTGTGAAACGTCAAACGTGAAAGGCTGTTGCCGGTTACCAGTTACAGGTCTCACGCAAAGACTACCAAGACTCGCAAAGCAGCCAAGCTGTTTTGTTAACTGCAAACTGCCAATTGCAACCTGCTCGTGGCTCGTAGCTCAAAGCTAGCAGCTTGTATTAGCGTTAAGCGTTCTGCGTTGGGCGTTTGGCATTAAAGGATGTACTTAACCACATATAACCAGCAACTGCAGCCAATAACGAGGAGATTAAAATGGCGATCTTCGAACTCAGAATTAGTTCTTCATTGTCTTCAAAAGCCAGTAGGGTAATAAAGATTGACATGGTAAACCCAATTCCCCCCAGCATACCGGCGCCTGCCAGTTGCTTCCAGGACAGGTCTTCAGCCAGGGTACCAAATTTTAGTTTTACTGCAGTAAATGCAAACAGGAAGATGCCCAACGGCTTTCCTATTACGAGACCTGCAGCAATACCCAGGCTATTGCTGTGCAGTAACCCTGCTGTCCAGTTGCTGCCAATAGTGATGGAGGTATTGGCCAGTGCAAAGAGTGGTAGAATGATAAAGGCGACGGGGATATGCAAAAAACGTTGCAATTTATAGGAAAGCGTGTTAGGGCCTCCATCTCCAAAGGGAATGGCAAAGGCCAATAGTACGCCCGATATGGTGGCGTGCACGCCCGAGTTTAACATGCAATACCAAAGTGCGATGCCACCCGCTATATAAGGTAGCCAATGATGTATTTTAAGCCTGTTCAGGATAATCAGTATAGCAAAAATTCCTGCTGCACCCAGCAGCCATGTAAACTGAATGGTGTCTGTATAAAAAATAGCGATGACCAGTATGGCGCCCAGGTCATCAATAACTGCAAGGGCAGTTAAAAACACTTTCAATGATGCAGGAACACGGTTGCCTAATAATGACAAGACGCCAACTGCAAAAGCAATATCCGTAGCCATAGGGATCCCTGCGCCGGCCTGTGTAGAAGTTCCGTAATTCAACAGCAGGAAAATACCTGCAGGCATCAGCATGCCGCCTAATGCACCAAATATGGGAAGGGTGGCATTTTTAAGTGAGGACAGTTCACCCTGGTAAATTTCACGTTCCAATTCAAGACCTACCAGTAGAAAGAAGATTGCCATCAGGCCATTATCAATCCAGTGGGCAAGACTATTATTGGCTATCTGTAGATGCCATAAATGAATGTATTCATCCTGCAAAGAAGAATTAGCCAGCAGTAACGAAACAATGGTACAGGCAACCAACACCAGTCCGCCGGCCTTTTCGCTTTCAAAAAATTCGGTAAAGAGTTTTGTGAGGCGCATGGTTGCAAGTTAAGGCACAAGATTCAAGAGACAAGGTCCAAGAAAAATACGAAATAAGAAGTACGAAGTACGGGGAGTAGAATTTCGAATGCTGAATTTCGAATATCGAATTTTGAAGGGAAGCCGGAAGTAAGTTGGCAGTTAGCAATTTGCAGTTGGCAAATCCAGGATCTGGTATCCAGTAACCTGTAACCCGCATCTGGTATCCGGTAACTCGTATTTCACGATTGCCGTCTGCCGATTCACGATTTCAGAACCCGAAACACTAGACTCTAAACCCGAAACAGTCTCACGATTCACGCTTTCCCATTCAACAACTCCTGGAACATTTCCAGATACATTCCTACATGATACCCATCCATCAGCGCATGATTTACATGTATGGAAACCGGCATAGAACGTTTGCCATTGTGCTCGGTCATTTTACCAAATGATATTTTAGGAATGCTGTCCTTGAAAGAAAAGTTACGGGCATGAGAGATGGACGTGAATTTGATCCACGGTAGGGAAGAATAGTGAACAATGTTCTCAAGATATTCTTCGGGAAACAGGATTGTACTGTTCTGAACCTGGTTAATGACTTTTGTAGCCTCCTGTATAAAATGATCAAAATCGCGGTAGTAAAGAATGTTTGAAAAGCCAAATGTTTTATCCGGCCGTTGGATGGTAGGTCCGGCATGGATCACATCGTAAATGTAGATCTCATCACCGGCAATCCGGTAACGGAAAGGTTCCAGGTCATTGGCGGCAGTTAATGACGCATGCAGGTAATACAGGAAAAAAGAAGCTCCACGCTCTTTTGCATTTGTATACGCCTGTGTACAATCAATATCCACGCAAACACCAAAAAAGGGTTCGTCAAACCGGCCAAAGAATTGAAAATGTTCTTTCCTCGACCAGCTCTCAATATTCAATAACTGCTTCATGGTAATAAAAAGGGTAAAATTTCTTTGATATGCTGTACCTGTCTGAAACCGGGATGTTCCACGCGATGTTCAATCTGTTCATGTTCCCAGGTAATATGATAGGGAACGTGTACGGCAGAACCGCCGATATTCAGTACCGGCAATACATCCGACTTCAGTGAATTACCTACCATCATTAATGCTTCTGCAGGAATATCAAGATGACGCAAGAGCTTTTTGTAATCCGCCTCCTGTTTGTCAGACATGACCTCAATATGGTGGAAATAATGCTCCAGTCCTGATTTTTTTAATTTACGTTCCTGGTCAAGCAGGTCGCCTTTGGTGGCTACTACCAGGCGGTAATGCTTTTTAAGAGTGTGTAACACTTCTTCCACGCCTTCCAGTAGTTCAATAGGTTTCTCCAGCAGGTCTTTACCATACTGGATGGCCTTTTCCACTACTTCAATATTGGCTGTTTTATTGGAAACCCGCAGGGCTGTTTCAATCATTGAAAGCATAAAACCCTTTACACCGTATCCATATAGGGAAAGGTTCTGTATTTCCGTTTTAAAAAGTTCTTTGGCAACCGTGTGGTGGGGCAAATAATCTTCCAGCAGGCTACAAAATTTATCTTCTGTTTCTCTGAAATATGGTTCATTCACCCAAAGTGTGTCATCTGCGTCAAAAGCAATCACTGAAATGCTCATATGAAATCTGATCGTCTGTTTAGGTGGTCAAATATACAGGTTTCGGGTTTCGTGTCTGAGGTTTCGTGTTCTTAAATCGGGAATCGGCAATCGTGAGTGGCTGAAGCAAGTGAATAGTCAATGGTCAATAGTGAATGACAGTTCCTTGTAAACCTATCAACCTTCCAACTTTTCAACCTGCCCTTCTGCTTCCCTTCGAAATTCGATATTCGAAATTCAACATTCGATATTTCCCTTTGACCTTCGGCTTTTCCTTCCTTATTTCTAATTCCTCATTTCCCAATTCCTGTCCCCCCGCTTCACTGCATCTTTTTTCCGTTTCCACACTTTTCGCTTGGCTACTAGGGAAGAAAGTCGTCTTTTTGAAAATTGGGGTTGACCGTTGGAGCTGCTTTTTATATATTTTATCGACCAATGAGGGGCAAAAACCTGTCTATCATACCTGTAGGAAGAAAAAACAGAAAGTAGGCTTAACTTAACCAAAAAATAAGACAGATTTCAAGAATATACCTAAATAGTTTAATTTGTTAGAGGTTTACGGTTAATTTTAATGGTTTTTTTAAACCATTTAATGTAAAAGGTGTTAAATCTGTATTAAGAACAAAAACTATCTTTGCGTTAATTGTAGTTGTCGTTTTTTAAGTCAATTACAGTTTAGCGACTTATTTTAACGGGTTCATTTCACACTATGAATAACAACGTTGTGCGCCGACATACTTTAGCAGAGCTACTGACTTTGTTAGGGGAAAGCCCACAACCGGAAGGAATTCATATAGTTGAAACAAGCCGCCGCGTAGGCCGGGAGCGTTTAATTGAATACCCGTTCCGTTCCGATCATTTTTCGCTGGTGATTGTAACAAAGGGCACGATGCGGCTACGAATTAACCTGACAGACTACGAGGTGCCTGAAAATCATTTACTGGTAATTGCACCTACGGTAGTAAGGGAATTCGGGCCTGCAACAGAGGATTGTGCGGTTTGCGGTATGGTGTTTACATCCGATTTTATGGCGCAGGCCGGTATGAGCCCGAAACACATGGAGCTGTTTGATTTCTTTTCAGCGAATAACGACCCTGTTGTGCCACTGGGACCGCAGGATGTTGATAATCTTGTTAGCCTGGTGCAGGTGATGTCGAGAAAGAGTGCAGGCAACAACAGTAATGTATTGGATAAAGAAGTGATTAATCATAGTTTCCTGGCCTTTATTTACGAAATGGCCACTGTTTTCAGGAAACATAAAGGGGCGGTTTCCATCCAACTTACAAAAAAAGAAGACCTTGCCATGAGGTTTGCGAAATTGCTGAACGGGCATTTCAGAGAGGAGCGGAGTGTGTTCTTTTATGCCGATCTGCTTTGCGTAACGCCAAAATACCTTACGCAGACGGTAAAAGAAGTAACAGGCAAAACGGCAGGCGAAATGATTGATGGTATGGTTGTGATGGAGGCCAAAGTATTGTTGAATAATATGTCGCAGAGTATAGCCAGTGTGGCAGAATCATTATACTTCAGCGACCAGTTTTTTTTTAGTAAGTTCTTTAAAAAACATACAGGTCTTACGCCGACTGATTACAGGAAGAGAGTATGATTGGTCCGTTGTAAAAAATTAGATCCGGTAAACCCCCGTAGCTAAAAAATACAACAGATTCCGCCATTCAGACATAATCAACCTACTTTCAGACATTTTATTGCATGGGATACTTCAGCAACTTTGCATGTTGAACCCCGGTATGTAAAAAAGTGTTACAGGCATGTTTTTATTATACCAAAGCTGGTTACGCTTTCCAGCATAGTTTAAAGCCACTTAGATTGATGCAGAAAAAACTAAATCAGAAAATTGCTTCCTTCACAGATGCTAAAGAGGCAATGGCAATGGGAATATATCCTTATTTCCGGGTAATAGACTCCGAACAGCACACCGAAGTGACGATGAATGGTAAAAAGGTATTGATGTTTGGCTCCAATTCGTACCTGGGCTTAACAAATCATCCCGTTATCAAAGAGGCAGCAGCAAAGGCAATAGCAAAGTATGGAACCGGATGTGCAGGCTCGCGTTTTCTGAATGGAACACTTGATCTGCATATTGAACTGGAACACCGTCTTGCGGCATATACCGGTAAAGAAGCAGCAATCCTCTTCAGTACCGGCTTCCAGGCAAACCTGGGTATTTTGTCGAGCCTTACCGGCCGTCATGATTACCTGTTGCTGGATGAATATGATCACGCATCCATTATAGACGGCAGCCGCCTGTCTTTTTCACGTACAATTAAGTTTGGTCACAATAATATGGAAGACCTGGAGTCAAAACTCCGCGGGCTTCCGGAAGATGCTGTTAAGCTGATTGCAGTAGATGGGATCTTCAGCATGGAAGGTGACATCGTAAAACTGCCTGAAATAGTAGCACTGGCCGATAAATACGGTGCTAATATTATGGTAGACGATGCGCACAGTCTTGGTGTAATTGGTCAGAAAGGAGCAGGTACGGCCTCTCATTTTGGTCTTACCGATTCTGTGGACATTATTATGGGCACTTTCAGCAAATCACTGGCATCACTGGGTGGTTTTGCAGCGGGCAGTAAAGATGTTATTGAGTTTATGAAGCACAAGGCCCGTGCGCTCATCTTCAGCGCCAGCATGACGCCGGCTTCTGCTGCCAGTGTAATGGCTGCCCTGGAACTGATACAGGCCGAACCAGAGCGCATCGAGAAATTATGGGCTAATACCCGTTATACGATGCAACTGTTGCAGGAAAACGGTTTTGATACCGGTATCACCGAAAGCCCTATCATTCCTGTTTACGTGAGAGACAACATGAATACCTTCCTGCTCACCAAAATGTTGCTGGAAGAAGGTGTGTTTGTGAATCCCGTAATATCACCGGCAGTTCCGTCTGACTCGTCTCTGATCAGGTTCTCACTGATGGCAACCCATACGTTTGACCAGATTGAAGAGGCCGTTGAGAAATTAGCGAAAGCCGCAACAAAGCTCGATATCAAAGGCATTATGCAAAAACAGGAACTATGATCCGTGTAGAACAGGTCAGCAGCAAAAAACAATTGCAGCAGTTCATCGATTTTCCGCATACCCTGTATCATGGTGATCCGAACTATGTGCCGGAACTGTTCATTGCCCAGCGCGATCTATTAACGCCGGGAAAACATCCGTTTCACGAGCACTCCACCCTTCAGTTATTTCTTGCTTATGATGGCAATGAACTGAAAGGCCGTATTGCTGCAGTTTTCAATACTGTTCACAATAGTTTTAACCATACAACCGACGGCTTCTTTGGTTTCTTTGATAGTGTAGATGATGCCGCAGTAGCAGAAGCATTGTTCAATAGCGCAGCAGAATGGCTGTCTGCCAAAGGAGCCACTACTATCATTGGCCCTGTAAACCCATCAACCAACGAAACCTGTGGTCTGCTTACTGAAGGTTTTAACGAGCCTCCTGTGGCAATGATGACCTACAATAAGCCTTATTACATTAAGCTTATTGAAAAGTACGGTTTTGGCAAAAAGACAGACCTGTTTGCTTACGATATTCCTACAAAGACAGTGAATGATCGTTCTGTAAAATTGCAGGAGGTATTGAAGAAGCGACTGGCAAATAAAGGCATCGTTATCCGTCCTTTGAACATGAAGGATTTCAAGAATGAAGTAGCAAAAGTGCATAAGGTGTACAATGCTGCGTGGGACAAGAACCTGGGTTTTGTACCAATGACGGATAATGAGTTTAAATACATGGCCAAGGATATGAAGATGGTCATTGATCCTAACCTGGTATTGGTAGCCGAACATGAAGGAAATGTAGTTGGTTTTGCACTGGCTATTCCCGATCTGAACCAGGTACTGATCAAAATAAAGAAAGGAAGATTGTTACCTACCGGCATCTTTAAGCTGTTGCTGGGATTGAAGAAAATAAATTATGTGCGTGTATTGGCACTGGGAGTAACGGAGGAATACAGAAAACTGGGCATTGAAGCCTGTTTCTATGCAGATATTATACAGTACGCGCATAAAAAGAATATGAAAGGGGGAGAAGCATCGTGGATACTGGAAGACAATATGCTGATGAATAAAGGTATTCAGGATATGAATGGCAGGCTGTATAAGAAGTATCGCATTTATGAAAAAGCATTGTAAGTATGTGCAGCGGTTATATGCCAATGTCATGCTAAAAGGACGATATACTCATGAATAACAAAGTGCTGATAACGGGGGCAAGCGGCTTTGTTGGTTTTCACCTTATAGAAGCAGCTCTTGAAAAAGGACTTGAAGTGTATGCCGCTGTTCGCAAAAGCAGCAATGTGCAGCACCTGCAGGGATATAATATTCAATATACTTACCCCGACCTGACGAGTATTGAGTCGCTGAAAAAGGATATTGAAGAAAAGCAATACAGTTTTATCATTCATGCCGCAGGCGCTACAAAGGCCAAACGGCAGGAAGATTACAACGAGATCAACGCGCAGTATACGTACAACATTATAAAGGCTGCCGAACAGTCGGGCGTAGCGATACAGAAAATAGTGATGATGAGCAGCCTGGCTGCCATTGGCCCGCTAAGCAACATTAAGGACGCCATAACCGAAACCACCATAGCAGCGCCTGTAACCCAGTATGGTAAAAGTAAACTACTGGCAGAAGAGCGCCTGTCCACATCTCCACTGCCCTGGATTGTATTAAGACCTACGGCAGTGTACGGTCCGCGTGAACGAGACATTTTCATGCTGTTTAAGTCAATTGGCAGGGGTATGGAACCTTACATGGGTAAAATATCACAGCAATTAAGTTTTATTTATGTTAAAGACCTGGCTGCCATTACTGTGAGTGCTTTATTTTCGCCTGTTGCCCATGCGATTTATAACATTACCGATGGCAGAGGGTACGACCGTTACGAGCTTGCTACGATTATCAAGAAAGAGCTGAACAGAAAAACATTGCGTATCCATATACCAATGCCTGTTATACGTGCACTGGCCGTTACAATGGAAAAAACCTACGGATGGCTTGGCAAAACACCTGTGCTGAACAGGGAAAAACTGCACGAATTAACGGCCGCCAACTGGTATTGTGATATTAATAAAATTAAGCAGGAACTGGGCTTTAAACCCCGTTACCACCTTGAAAACGGATTGAAAGAGACCATTGAGTGGTATAAACAACACCAATGGCTATAAAAAAGATATAAAATCGGTGTAAACGCAACAACTGGCAGAGGCATTTGTTATACGTTTCACACCGTTACTCGGTTTTTTCATAAACTATTATTTATCAAATAAAAGGAATAACATGAACAATCAGGTATCACCCGCAGAAGGTAAGTTGGGTATCCTTATTCCGGGACTGGGAGCGGTAGCTACCACTTTTATTGCCGGTGTGGAAGCTGTTAAAAAAGGATTGGCGCAGCCTACGGGTTCGCTGACACAAACAGGCAGCATCAGGCTGGGTAAAAGAACGGAGAACCGTGTTCCGAAGGTAAAAGATTTTGTACCCCTTGCTTCGCTTGAGCAGATCGTGTTTGGCGGATGGGATGTATACGAAGATAACGTGTATGAAGCTGCTATGAACGCGAAAGTGCTCGATGCTGCTTTATTGAACGCTATCAAACCTGAGTTGGAAGCTATCAAACCAATGAAAGCTGTTTTTGATAAAAGCTATATCACTAACCTGGATGGTCAGAATGTGAAAAAAGCAGCTACCAAATTCGAGCTGGCTCAGCAGGTGATCGAAGACATCGAGAACTTCAAAAAGCAAAATGGTGTGAGCCGTGTAGTAATGGTATGGTGCGGTTCTACCGAAAAATATATTGAAGAAAAAGCAGTACACGCTACTATCAGCAGCTTTGAGCAGGGACTGAAAGATAATGACACGTTCATTTCTCCCAGTATGATCTATGCTTATGCAGCTATTAAACTGGGTGTACCTTTTGCAAATGGCGCTCCTAACTTAACCTGCGATATTCCTGCACTGGTAGACCTGGCCCGTGAAACCAATACCCCTATTGGCGGTAAAGATTTCAAAACCGGTCAGACACTGATGAAAACTATCGTAGCGCCTGGTCTGGCTGCACGTTCACTGGGTATCCGTGGTTGGTTCTCTACCAACATCCTGGGTAACCGTGATGGTTATGTACTGGACCATCCTGATAACTTCAGAACAAAAGAAGTTTCTAAACTGGGTGTATTGGAAGAGATCCTGCAGCCGGATGTAAATCCTGAACTGTACGGTGAACTGTATCACAAGATCAGGATCAACTACTATCCTCCACATGGTGATAACAAAGAAAGCTGGGATAACATCGACATCTTCGGCTGGCTGGGTTACCCCATGCAGATCAAGATCAACTTCCTTTGCCGTGACTCTATCCTGGCAGCACCAATTGTACTGGACCTGGCATTGTTCCTGGATCTGGCACAACGTGCAGGCATGAGCGGTATTCAGGAGTGGTTGTCATTCTACTTCAAATCTCCGCAAACTTTACCGGAGCTGCGTGCAGAGCATGACATCTTCAAACAGTTGATCAAATTGCAAAATACACTTCGCCATATGATGGGTGAAGACCTTATAACTCACCTGGGCCTGGATTACTACCAGGAGCTGGTTGAATCGTTATAATAATGACAGGATTGCAAAAAGCTATTGCCACGATGGGTGGCATAGGATATATAGGAAAAGGATCGGGAACCATTGCGGCAATAGCGTATTGTATTATCTGGTGCTTAATACCTGTTGGAGATATGCACTACCTCTGGCAGGTATTAATTGCACTAATAACTACACTTACCGGAGTATGGGCCGCAAACGCGGCTCATCATGTATGGGGAGAGGACAGTAGTAAGGTGGTGATTGATGAAGGTGCCGGTATGATGATCACCCTCTTGTGTTTGCCACAAAAATGGGTGTATGCAGTAATTGGCCTGGTGTTATTCAGGTTTTTTGATATTGCAAAGCCGTTGGGTATCAGAAAGATGGAACAGATACCCAGGGGTTGGGGAGTAATGGCCGATGATGTGCTGGCAGGAGTTTACTCCTGGATTGTATTGAATGCCATTGCTTTATATATATAAATGACGTTCTTAAAAGCAAATATTGCCTCTTTGGTTGCTTCTGCAACGGATTACCTGGTAACTGTGTTATTGGTAAGTGGTTTGCACTTTTATCCTGTTGCTGGTAGTATAACCGGAACAACAATCGGGGGAGTCGTGAATTTTTTGATGGGCAGGCATTGGGTGTTTGGTACCGGGGACGAAAGGCCCTATAACCAGGCAATGCGATACCTGCTGGTGTGGGTTGGTAACCTGTTGTTGAATGCAGGCGGTGTGTACCTGCTTACCGGGCCAATGGGGCTGCATTACATGATTGCAAAGGTTACCATATCAGTATTGGTAGCAGTAGGTTACAACTATCCCATGCAGAAAAGATATGTTTTCAGGAATAATTAAGTAAAGCAACGAACGATAAGTCAAGCAACGATAAATATGAACACGGTTAGCAGATATGGGGCTATAGTGGTAGTATGGTTTTCTCTGGTAATTGCAGGTTTTACAGCCAACGCTCAGACAAGGGTTAAGGGGGTTGTAAAAGATGCGGTTACACAGCAGCCATTGCAATTTGTAAGTGTGGTCTTTAAAGGTGGAAAAGGCACATTGAGCGATGCTGATGGCGGCTTTTACCTGGAGACCTCTAATCCCAAATGGACTACTGTAGAAATCTCTTATACAGGTTATAAGACTATTTCTAAATCTGTTCCTTTCGGTAAGGAAACAGAGATCATCGTCGATCTCCAGCTGGAGCAGATGAAAGAAGTGGTGATCACTACCAACAAACGCGGTAAATACAGGAATAAGGATAACCCTGCTGTAGAACTGATCCGCCAGGTAATAGATCACAAAAAAAGCAATCGTATCACGTCATACGATTACGTGCAGTACCAGCAGTATGAAAAGATGGAATTTTCTTTAACCAACAAGCCCGAAAAGCTAATGAAGAACCGGTTACTGAAAAATTACAAGTTTGTACTCGAAAACCAGGATACAACCAAGATAGAAGGCAAGGCCCTGCTACCTATGTATCTTGAAGAAACCCTCACGCAAAAATATTTCAGGAAAAGCCCTGAGAAAGAAAAGACCATTATCCTCGGTCAGAAGAAAGTGAACTTCGGCGACTTTGTTGACAACAATGGTATCAGTACCTATCTCAACAAAATGTACGCTAACATTGATATCTACGAGAACAATATTACGATCCTTACCAACCAGTTTTTAAGCCCTATCGCCGATATGGCGCCCACCTTTTACCGGTTTTACATTCGTGATACCACAGAACTGGATGGCGTAAAACTGATAAGAATGTATTTCACTCCGCGAAATCCCAATGACCTGGTATTCCGCGGAACCATGTTCATTACATTGGATGGTAATTATGGAGTGCAGAAGATCACCATGACCATCAGTAAAAATGCCAACATCAACTGGACTCGTGAGTTGCACATTAACCAGGATTTTGAAAAAGGCCCTGACGGGCGTTTTCATGTTATCATGAGCAATATGCTGGCTGAGTTTGCGCTCAGTAAAGGAGCAGATGGTGGTATTATGGGTGAACGAACGGTCTCTTTCAAAAACTTCCTCATCAATCAACCGGCACCTGATAGTATATATGCCGGTAAATCGGAAGTAATGGCGGCCAATGCAGAAAATCCTTCGGATAGCTTCTGGGTTGCCAGCCGTCACCAACCACTTACAGAAATTGAATCAAAGGTTTACACCAATATAGACAGCCTGCAGAAGATGCGCTCGTTCAGACGTGTGATGGACATTGCTACCTTACTGCTGGCCGGTTACAAATCATTTGGCGCCTATGAAGTAGGGCCTGTAAATGCATTCTATAGCTTTAACCCGGTAGAAGGTTTCCGCCTTCGTTTGGGAGGCCGTACCACACCTAAGTTCAATAAGAACATTTATTTTGAGAACTATGCGGCCTACGGTTTTAAAGATCAGAAATGGAAGTATTACCTGGCAGGTACATACTCTTTCAACCACAAATCAATTTATTCTTACCCGCTCAATTACCTGCGTGTAAGTTTCCAGCACGATACAAAGATTCCCGGGCAGGAATTGCAATTTGTACAGGAGGATAACTTCCTGCTGTCATTCAAACGTGGTACCAACGATAAGTGGTTGTACAACGACATCTTTAAGGTAGAATATACCCGTGAGTTTGGAAAGAACTTATCTTATACGTTTGGCTTTAAGAACTGGAAACAGCAACCTGCGGGCAGCATTGTGTACGAGAAGCCATTGGGTGGTGGTGTTTATGCCAATGTTCCTGACATTACCACAACCGAATTGTCTGCAGAGTTCCGCTGGGCACCGCACGAGCAATTCTACCAGGGTAAGGTATATCGTATCCCGCTGTTTAACCAGTATCCTATTTTCAAGTTCAGGTATATTGCCGGTGTTAAAGGTTTGATGGGTGGAGAATACAATTACCACAACATCAACCTGAATATCTTTAAACGTTTTTACCTGTCACAGTTTGGTTATGCAGATGTGGTGGCAGAGGGTGGTTACATCTTTGGCAAGTTGCCTTATCCGTTGCTGACCATTCACCGTGCCAACCAAACCTATTCGTACCAGCTTAACTCGTACAACCTCATGAACTTTATGGAGTTCGTAAGTGACAAGTATGCTGCCCTGAGTGCTGATTATTACTTTAATGGATTCATTTTTAATAAGTTACCATTAATTAAGAAATTGAAATTACGCGAGGTAGCCAGTGCCAAAGTGTTGTATGGCAGCCTGAGAAATGAAAATAACCCGGCTGTGAATCCTTATGCAATGCCGTTCCCTACCGATACAGCAACCGGCAAGCCAACGACCTTTACGCTCAAAAATCAGCCTTATGTAGAGGTTAGCGTGGGTATTGCCAACATTTTTAAACTGATACGTGTTGATCTTGTAAAGAGGTTAACCTACCTCAATAATCCGGATGTGCCGCAATGGGGTATCAGAACAAGGGTTAAATTTGATTTCTGATGGAAAAGGTTATGTCTAAAAAGTTATTACGAGACCAACTGCAACAGGCTATCTATACCGTTATCAATCCTTTCGTAAAAGGGCTGATAAAGATCGGCTTCACGCCCAATCTGGTAACTACCATTGGGTTGATACTGAACATAGGGGTAGCGGTTATTTTTATTATAGGCGCAGAAGAGGGCAATCGCGGCGAGCTGTCATACGTAGGCTGGGCCGGTGCGCTGATCTTATTTGCAGGATTATTCGATATGCTGGACGGGCAGGTAGCCAGGCTGGGCAATATGAGTTCCACCTTTGGTGCCCTGTACGATTCGGTATTAGACAGATATAGCGAAATGGTAATGTTCCTGGGGATCTGTTATTACCTGGTATCACACCATTATTTTTTAAGTTCGCTTTTTGCTTTTATTGCACTTATTGGTTCCATGATGGTAAGTTACACACGTGCGCGTAGTGAGGGACTGGGTATTCAGAACAAAGGGGGATTGATGCAGCGACCGGAGAGAGTGATATTAACAGGCGTAGCAGCTATAGCCTGTGGTATTACGGCCTTTTTTATCGGAGGCGATTACAAGGTTTTTGTACCTGGCATTCCTTTCCATGTATTTGAAACAATGTCTGTATTTACCATACCGCTTACAGTAATGGCAGTATTAACGAATATCACGGCGATCAAAAGACTGACAGATGCAAAGAAAGCTTTGGAAAAAGAAGGCAGGTAAATACAAAGGCTTGCAGATAGTAGCGGGGTTGGTAATGCTGATATTGATGTGGGGAAACACTGTAAAGGCGCAGGAGCCCGTATTTCCTACTCCTACAGGTAACCCGGCACAATTGTTCTACCTGCAGCGTACGCCCAATGTGAATACCATTGTGTGTGAATTGAAATATGAAGAGAATGGGGCAATGGATACCACTAATCCCGTGCATGTATTCTGGATCCGTTACGGAGAGCAGGGACAAAGGGCTGAGCTCAGCTTTATTCAGCGTAAATTTGCCTACGGTGTAAGCGCCAAAAAAGTAGGTGTAGAAAAATACGAGTTACATTTTGTATCGTACAAAAAGTACTCAATGTACCTGATGAAAGGAACAGACAGGAAGTTTCACGTATATGCTTCTATCAATAAAAAATGGGTGATCCTTAACCGCATCTACATCAAAATAAAAGAAGGCGGTTCTTTCTGGTCTCCCAATATTGAGCATGTAGAGTTGTATGGCTCTGACCCTATAACAGGTGAAGCTGTGATGGAGACGATGAAAGTTTAGTGTGCGAATGGAAATACGTGAAGTCTGATGATGTCTGAGAAGGCACAAGACTCAAGAGACAAGACACAAGGAAATACAGTTTACAAGTTGGAAGGTTGAGAAGTTGACAAGGAATAGGGAATCAGGAATTTGGTGTTAGTAGTTGTGTAGGGAACAAAGCCCGAAAATGCAGAACCCGAAACTCTAAACCCTAAACCCGGAACAATCTCACGATCTAAGAACACGAAACAGTCCTAACTGGCAGCGTTCAGTATAAAAGAATTACTACAATGAAAAAGAACTATATATCCAACTCATCCGAATCGACCAGGATGTTTAAGAGCAACTGGATGGAAGTACTGTCAAAAGTACATTTCACCGTGCCTCTGTATATTTATATACCAGTGATCATTTTTTCTTCGGTACGCTCATTTCTGAATGATATCAGCATTCCCGCATTTATAGGTTTTCTTTTTCTGGGTATTTTCATCTGGACAGTAACGGAGTATTTTCTGCATCGTTATGTATTCCATTTTGAACCCAAATCCAAATGGGGGTTACGCCTTCACTTTATTTTTCATGGTGTGCACCACGATTATCCACGCGATGCAAAAAGGCTGGTAATGCCACCATCTGCAAGCATTCCGCTGGCTATTATCTTTTTCGTCCTGTTCTACTTCATATTTCCCAATAAGGCCTATTTATACGCCTTTTTCCCGGGCTTCCTGATCGGATACCTCATCTATGATATGATGCACTACGCAATGCACCATTACAACTTTAAAAGTGCATTCTGGAAAAAGATCAAACAACACCATATGCTGCACCATTATGATGACAGCACTAAAGGATATGGTGTAAGCTCTGCGTTGTGGGATATTATTTTAGGTTCGGATTTTCCAAAGAAGAAGAATGAAACCAGGCAACCGGCAAACCACTAGTTTATTTACTAAGAAAGATCTGTTACTTACCACTGCTGTTTCGATAGCATATTTACTGCTTTCAGCGCTGTTGATCGGTTTCAAACCAGACCAGGTATTCCTGGTGGTGATCTTTAATGCATTATATTATATTTCACCCGGTACACGTGCGTTTATAACGGGGTTTTCCATTTTCATCATCTACTGGATCATTTATGATTACATGAAGGCTTTTCCCAATTACAGGTACAGTACTGTACATATCGGGGACCTCTACAATGCAGAGAAAAGCATTTTTGGTATTCATTACAATGGTGAACTGTTAACACCCAATGAATGGTGGTTACATCATACTTCTTCCTTTCTTGATGTACTGACCGGCCTTTTCTATTTGTGCTGGGTACCGGTTCCATTGTTATTTGCTACCTTTTTATTCTTCAGGAACAGGCGGATGTTCTACCTGTTCTGTCTTACTTTCCTTTTTGTAAATCTTCTCGGCTTTGTAGTCTATTACATTTATCCTGCAGCTCCACCGTGGTATGTTCAGGAGCATGGTTTTGACTTTATTCCCGGCACACCGGGCAATACAGCAGGCCTGCACAGGTTTGACGATTACTTTGGTGTATCTATCTTCAGATCGTTATATGCCAAAGGATCTAACGTGTTTGCAGCCATGCCTTCTCTTCATTCAGCCTATCCCGCCATTGTGTTGTATTATGGTATTAAGAGCCGTTTAGGTTGGTTCAACATTGTATTTGCTACTATTACCGTAGGTATTTGGTTTGCCGCAGTGTACACCAGTCACCATTACGTCCTGGACGTATTAGCGGGCATTGCCACTGCCGCCATCGGCATCTTCCTGTTTGAGAAGATAGTGAAGAAGACAAAGTTGTAAGTTATATGTTATAGGTTTGTCGTTGTAGTGGGTACATTGTTTACTACTTATGCCTTTTATTGCCTTCTTTGCGCCTTAGTGTCGTTGCATGCTATATTTATCCTGAACCATCTCAGACAGGGACCTTTACTTACAACTTATAACCTACAACTTACAACCGCTTCAGGACTTCCAGACATATACCGCCTACTTTCTGACATTGGTTCGCCGGTGTTTATAGCTGATTTTTGCTGTACAATTACGCAGCGATGAAAAAAGCAGGTAATCAAAGGTTAAGCGGTAAAGTAATGATCGTGTATGGAGGTTCCAATCCTGTTGCCATGGGAGTATTGCGTTACCTGCTGGCTGAAGATGCTGTTGTAATTGCCCCTTCCGAAAGCTCACACGATATTCAGTTACAGAAAGAATATGTATCAGATATAGAGACAGGTCGTTTAATAACCCTGCTTACAGACATGCCCGTATATGAAAAGTATGAAGAGATCAATGAGGGTATCATCGAGCAATATGGGCATATCGATATGATGGTGGCCTTGTTTGATGGCCTGCGTCCTGTAGCAGGATTGCTGGATGCTGAAACTACCAGTTGGCAACAGGTTACCGACCAGATGACTGTGTATTACTCATGTGGCCGTTTAATTCTGAGACTGATGCGCAGGTTACAGAAAGGTACTTTCGTTTGCATCAGCAATGCTGCCAACCTGCTGCCCAATGCTCATAATGCATTGTCAAATGTAGGTGGGGCCGCTATTTCAGAGATGAGCAGGCTGTTTTATAAAGAGCTGCAGAATACGCCGGTTAAGTTCCATCACTTACTGATCAACAATGTAGATATACACGATAAAAGCGAACGCCCCGCAGCGCATGCGGGATGGATCAATCCCTGGATGGTGGGAGATTATGTGATGAAACTATATGAAGGAACAGCCGAAGCGCCCGATATGCTTTTTCATGGACTATTGGGAAAAACGTTGCCCGAAACAGGGAAACAACTAACAATACATAAGGCAGGTATCAATAACAGAAAGGAAGTTTGATAAGGAAAAGAAAGGTCAGGCAATTGAGCATTCCGGTACATCAGGCGTTAAGAAGGAAAGGTATAAGCTAAAAAGAACGGATAGATGTACAGGCAGGAATTGAATGAAGATGTACCGGAGGCTCTGTATTTGTTTGCATCATTTTTTATTTTCTGATACGGAGGCAGAATGCTATGACAAAAGGTGATATTACAACCAAAGCTTTACAGCAGTTTAAGCAACATGGTATTAAGAGTGTGAGCATGAATGACATTGCGCGTGGGCTGGGCATGTCGAAGAAAACGCTGTACACCCATTTTGCAGATAAAGAAGACCTGTTAATCAGCTGCCTCGATGAGGCGCTGCAGATACTTGATGTGCATGCCCGTGCGGTAAAAGAAAGTACAACAGACCCTGTAAAAGCATTGCTGGGCATTTATCAACTGGTCGTTGACGACCTGTTTGGATACTGCAGTGCTTTTATGTACGATGCCCGCAGGTTGTATTACACCAGTGACCGCAATACTTTGTTCAAGCAACAGCTTGATGAAGCCTTTATACTTCCGCTTTTACAGGAAGCCCGTGAGCAGGAACTGCTCCACCCCGATGTAGAGCCGGTTATGTTCTCCACAGTTATTTACTACATGATCGAGGGCTTCATTTTCGATAGTTCAATTGCCAAAAAACAAGACAAAGAGTTTATTTTCCGACATATCATACTGCTGCCTGTCAGGGGCATTCTTGCCGAAAAGTACACCGAACAATACGGCGAGCTTACCTGGTAATACTTCCTTTTTCTTGTCAATATTACCTGAAGAGTTGTATAAATTATGCTTATAGCCTGCTAATGGTAAAAACTTTCGCTTAAATATCGTTGACTATTAACGATATGCACCGGGGAATTGTTAATTTAGAGTACCGGATGTCTCAGGCATTAAACCATTTGCATGAACTATCAACTTTTAGTAAAACAGGTACAGGAATACGTATTGCCCATTTTCAATACAGTGAATGGGGAAAAGCTATTTTATCACAATCGTGAACATACTGAGCAGGTAGTAAAAGCGGCAACCACTATTGCCAATCATTACCAGTTAAATGATCATGATTTTTTTATAGTGATCACTGCTGCCTGGTTTCATGATATAGGTTATTATACTACGCCTGCCAGGCACGAAGAAGTGGGTGCAGAGCAGGCGGCTGCCTTTTTACAGGCAAAAGGGGTAGATGAAGCAACCATCAATGCCATAAAAGGATGTATAATGGCTACAAGACTGCCGCAGCATCCTGTAAACCTGCTGGAACAGATAGTATGTGATGCTGACCTGTTTCACCTGGGGGGCGATAATTTTATGGAGCGCAACAAACTGATGCGTAAAGAGGCTTCAGCAAGGTTCGATAAAAAGATCGATAAGGATGAATGGCGCAACGCTACCATCCGGCTGATGGAGATGCATCATTACCATACCGATTATGCCCGTGTACTGCTGAATGATCAGAAGCAGGCAAATCTTGAACAACTGAAAAGAAAAGCGGAAGAGAAAGAAAAACACGCGCATAATGCCGCCCCTACTGTTGCAAAACAGCCTGTTACCCACACGGCAGTTGTTACAAATGCAGCTACTCCTGCTAATAAAGCAGAAGCAAAAGAGGAAAAAAAGAAAAAAGAAGATCGTCCCAACCGTGGTATAGAAACGATGTTCCGCATCAGTTCCAATAACCATCAGCGGTTGAGCGATATGGCGGATAGCAAGGCACATATCATGATCTCCACCAACTCAATCATTATCTCTGTATTGCTGAGCGTACTGCTGCGCAAACTGGAAGAATATCCCAATTATACAATACCCGCCATTCTATTGCTTACGGTGTGCGTGGTGGCTATGGTATTTTCCATACTGGCTACCCGTCCCAATATACCGGAAGGAACATTTACACAGGACGATATTGACCAGAAAAAAGTAAACCTGCTGTTCTTCGGTAACTTTTACAAAATGAGCCTTGAAGATTATACAGGGGGCATGCTGCGGATGATGAATGAACGTGATTTCTTATACGGCAGCCTTATCCGCGACCTGTATTCGCAAGGGGTGGTATTGGGAAGAAAATACCGCTTGCTGCGTGTAGGATACAATGTGTTCATGTTTGGTATTGTGGCCTCTGTAGTGGCATTTATTATTGCAGCGCTTATAAAACGCTAGTTTTTCATCAGGGTTAAGCAGGGAAGTTGTATGCAGAACTATAGCTTTTTCGACAGGGATCTTAGCTGGCTTTCTTTCAATGGGAGGGTGTTGCAGGAGGCGGCAAAGGAAAATGTGCCTTTGCTGGAGCGTATGCGCTTTCTCTCTATCTATTCCTCAAACCTTGATGAATTCTATCGTGTGCGGATGCCGGCGGTAATGGCATTGCAACACATCGCACTCCGTAAAAAGAAAGAAGGCGAAGCAAATGCAAATGCTGCTTTGTTGCAGGAGGTGGCGGCTATGGTGCAGAACCAACAGGAACAGTTTGGACGTATTTTAACCCAACAATTAATACCGGCCTTAAAACAAAACAACATACATATTGTGTACAATGAACCTGCTCCCGAAGCGGCATTGCAGCAACTGTATGATTACTATGTAACACAGGTGCTGGCGTTTTTACAGCCTGTACATCTTGATAAAACACCCGGCAGCTTTTTTCCGCTGAATAATAAACTATATCTCGCGGTAGAGCTGCTGGATAACAGGAACGAAGAGAGCGTTGTAATTATAAACATTCCGGCAGATGACCTGCCGCGTTTTTATAAGATAGCAGATGGTGATACACAGTATATCTTTTTCCTGGATGATATTATTAAGTGGAATCTGAATTACCTGTTTCCGGGCAAAGGCATTGCAGGGGCATATACTTTTAAAATAACCCGCGATGCTGAACTCGATCTTAAAGATGAGTACGAAGGAGATATTGCAGAGAAGATAGAAAAACAGATTGCCAAGAGGGATTTTGGTCTGGCTACGCGCTTTTTATACGAACCGTCAATGCCTTTGCGTACACTGCAAACATTGATTAATGAACTGAAGCTGGAAAGTGCCGGGGTAGTGGAAGGCGGTGTGTATCACAACCTGAAGGATCTTGACGCACTGCCGGTGAATAACAATGCCTGGAGATACCCGTCACAGCCTTCGTTGAAGAAAGCCATAGTGCCCGGCAGTTCACTGTTTGAAGAGATCAGGCAGAAAGATCTTATTGTACATCCGCCCTACCAGTCCTATGATACCATATTGCGCTTTTTCAATGAAGCGGCTACCAGCAATGCCGTGGAAGAGATCTATGTGATGCTGTACCGGGTGGCCAATGATTCGAAGATTGTACATGCGCTGATGAGTGCTGCCCGCAATGGTAAAAAAGTAACAGTGCTGGTAGAACTGAAAGCCCGGTTTGACGAAGCCAACAATCTCAAATGGGCAAGGAAGATGAAAGATGCCGGTGTTACGATCATCTATAGCATACCCGGTTTAAAAGTGCATGCAAAAATTGCACTGGTAAAAAAGCGTGTAGGCAAGCGGATGGAGTATTATGGTATGCTGGCAACCGGCAACCTGAATGAAAGTACAGCAAGGTTTTATACTGACCATATCCTGCTTACTGGTCACCATGAAATTACCAGGGAAATGGAATTGCTTTTCATTTTCCTGGGAAGAAGGAAGAAGCCGGTTTCTCCTGAGCAGGTACCCTTCAGGCATTTGCTGGTGGCGCAGTTCAATATGCAACAACGTTTCCTGGAATTGATCGACAGGGAAATTGAAAATGCAAAAAAAGGTCTGGCAAGTGGTATTACTATTAAGCTGAACAATATAGAAGAGCGGGTATTGATCAGTAAACTGTACGAGGCCTCACAGGCAGGTGTTCCTATAAAACTGATAGTGCGTAGTATCTGCTGTATAATACCTGCTGTGGAAGGAATGAGTGATAATATTACTATCAGACGGATTGTAGACAGGTACCTGGAACATGGCCGTATTTTCCTGTTTCACAATAATGGTGGGGACGAATTGTTCATGGGTTCTTCAGACTGGATGAACAGGAGTATGTACCGCCGTATAGAAGTAGCGTTCCCGGTGTATGATGTATCCATAAAAGACGAGATCAAAAATATACTGGCATTGCAATGGCAGGACAATCAACAGGCTGTAATACTTGACCGGGATATGCAAAATATTGCTGTAGCTGAAACCGATGAACCCGTACGCTCGCAACAGGCAATCTATGAGTGGCTCTCTGCACGTTAATTATAAAACTGATTAAAGGCAAGTTTATGAAATATCGCAATTGTTCCGTAGTCATAGGAGTGATAGTGATGATGGCATTGGCAGCCTGTGCGCAGAAAGTTACCTATACCAGCCCGGTAGGGTATAACCTGGCAAAGCCTCAGAAATTCTTTATGCCTGATGCCCTGATCGAGATCTCCGGGATCGCATTTCATCATGGCCGTGCAGATAGTATGTATGCTATACAGGACGAACAGGGCAAGTTGTTTTATTTCCATCCTGGTGTAAAATCAGTAACACATGCCAAGTATGGTAAGAGCGGCGATTATGAAGATGTGGCTATTCTTAATGAAACAGTAGTGGTGCTTAAAAGTAGTGGCAGCCTGCATGTTTTCCCTTTCAGTCGTGCAAGGGATGCAGAGATCCAGGATGTGGTAACGGAATGGAAACATATTTTACCACAGGGAGAATACGAGAGCTTATATGCAGACAATGCAACCAACCAGTTATATGTTTTGTGTAAGCAGTGCGAGGTTGATAAGAAGACGGATCTTTTAACAGGTTATATCTTCTCTGTAACAGCCAGCGATTCTGTTTTCCAGTCAGCTACTTTCACTATTGACGTGAAAGATGTACTGCAGAAAGCACCTGATAAAAAGAAAAAGGAGTTCCGCCCTTCAGCCATGGCAAAAAATCCCCGTACGCAACAATGGTATATTATTTCCTCTGTCAATAAAATGTTGGTGATAACAGACGGTAACTGGAAGGTGCAGGAAGTGCACCTGCTTGATCCTACTGTTTTCCATCAGCCCGAAGGGCTTGCCTTTGATACAAACAATAATTTATACATATCCAACGAGGGAGATGAAGTGACGGCAGGCAACGTGCTGAAGTTTGTGTATAAATCAAAATAAATTGGTTGCTGGTGAAAACGCCGGCTGCTTATTTCCTGGCCGTTGCCCTCACCGGTCAGCCTGAATAGCTGTTTATTGAATTTCATTAATGGTTAACCTCACTACTGTGAAGAAAATTCTACTATTGATTCTCCTGTTGTATTGCGGTATGTTGTACGCACAGGATAGTATTGTACACCGTGTGATCCTTATTGGCGATGCCGGTGAAATGGGAAAATGGCAATCTACCGTGCTGGCACATGCAGCAGGCAACGCTACACGGGGTAAAACAACTGTATTATACCTGGGCGATAATATTTATCCACGTGGTATGGCACTCCCCGGTGCTAAAAATGAAAAAGAAACACAGGATATCCTTCGTTCACAATATCAGCCAATGCGTAGCAAAGGCTTGCCTGTATATTTTCTGCCGGGCAATCATGATTGGGATAAAATGGGTCCGAAAGGATTGGCAAAAATTAAACAGCAATGGGAGTTTCTCGAAGCACAACAGGATTCCCTGCTGAAACTGGTGCCACCAAATGGCTGCCCTGATCCTGTGGAGATCAATGTTTCTGATAGTCTTACCATTATTGCTTTTGATAGCGAGTGGTGGTTGTATATCTATAATAAACGTAATCCTGATGCAGATTGTGATTGTTCTACCCGTGAAGATATTGTTGCTGCTATGGAAGATATTTTATACCGTAACAGGTATAAAACCATCATACTGGCAGATCACCATCCTTTCAAAAGCTATGGAACACACGGAGGTTATTTCTCCTGGAAGGATCACATCTTTCCGTTAACGGCAGCCAATAAAAATCTTTATATCCCTTTACCCGGAATAGGAACTTTATATCCTTTGCTGCGTTCCCTGTTTACCAGTCCCGAAGATCTTAAACATCCGCTGTACAGGGAAATGATAAAAAAGATTGATGGTGTATTTGAAGGGTTCCCTAATCTCATCGTTGCCTCCGGGCACGAACATGGTCTGCAGTTAATAAAAGATAAAAATACACAGGTTATAAGTGGTGCAGGTTCTAAAAATACCTATGCCCGCAAAGGAAAATATTCATTGTTTGCAGATGCTGTGCAGGGATATGTGACTGCCGACCTGATGCTTGACAATAGTGTACGGCTAACTTATTATGTGTACACCGATACGGGTATGCGTTCAGCATACGTATATAACCAGCCACATGTTTCTGTAAAGTTCCAGGAAGATGCTGCCATTGCGGCTATTGCAACAGACAGTGTTGATGTACAGGTAAGGCCGGATTATGATAAGGTTAGCAAATTTCACCGCACGTTATTTGGCGAGGGCTTCAGAAAAGAGTGGGCCGCTACTACGCGACTTCCGGTAATCCGTGTTTCAGAGTTCGGCGGTGGCTTAAAACCTTTACGACTGGGAGGTGGCATGCAATCCAAATCATTGCGACTGGAAGATGCCAATGGTAAAGAATGGGTAATAAGAAGTGTGGAGAAAAACCCGGATGCACTGCTGCCTCCTGAATTAAGACAAACATTTGCACGCGATCTGCTGGACGATGCTACCAGTGGTCAGCACCCTTATTCTGCACTGATAATACCGCCTATTGCCGATGCTGTGAATGTACCACACGCCAACCCGGTGATCGGTGTTATTGCTCCTGATAAGAGCCTGGGAGTGTACACGAAAACCTTTACCAACATGGTTTGCCTGGTAGAAGAAAGGGAACCCTTGGGTAAATCAGATAACTCAGAAAAGCTGTTTAAAAACCTGGTGAAGGATAATGACAATGGTTTTAAAGGAAAAGAGTTTCTGCGGGCAAGATTACTGGATATGCTGGTAAATGACTGGGACAGGCATCCTGACCAATGGCGTTGGTACGATACCAATAAAGACAAAGAGAAAAACAAGGACAAGGATAAAAAATATGTAGCTGTTCCCCGCGATCGCGACCAGGTATTGCATCTTACACAGGGCTGGCTTCCCAGGCTGGCTTCCAGGAGCTGGATCTTACCAACCTTACAGGGGTTCAGTGGTGAAATACCACGTGTAAGGTATTCCATCATCAAATCAAACTTCCTCAATCCTTATCCTGACTTCCAGTTCAATTACGACGAATGGATGAAAGTAACGAACGAGTTTGTGTCGCTGGTAACAGATTCTGTGCTGGAAGAAAGCCTTCGTCGTTTGCCTGCCTCATCCTACAACCTGCGTCATGACCTGTTATTTCAGCAATTAAAAGAACGCAGGGGAAATATGCCTGCTGCTATGGATAAGTTCTATCACTTTATTTATCAGAAAGCAGATATAAGGCTGAGCGATAAAAATGAACTGGTAGAGATCATTGATGGTGACAGCAGTTCTCTGCGTGTGATCGTTAAAAAGATCAATAAGGATGGAGAGATCAAAGACGTATTGATCTCAAGAACCTTTACACCCGATATTACCAGTGAAGTAAGGCTTTACCTGAGCGCTGGTAATGATAGTGTAGTGATCAACAACCAGTCAAAAGTAAAACTGCGCCTTATCGGTGGTTCCGGCAACAAAGTGTACAATGTGATCCATTCTGATAAGCGGATACAGTTATATGATAAAAAGGACGGTACGGTTTACATGGGTGATGCAGGCGTTTTCAAAAAACACCTGTCTGCTGATACAGGTATGGTTTCATTTGTACCTACCAACCTGTACAGTGTTACCATGCCGCTGGCAACAATTGGTATCAATGCCGATGACGGCTTTTTGATGGGACTTGGCTTTAAACATACCCAGCAGGGAGGTTTTCGCAAAACACCTTACGCCAATACCCAGCAGTTGATAGCCGGGCATTCATTTTCTACCAAAGCCTATCGTTTTGTGTACCGTGGCGAATGGATCCATGTATTTGGCAAAGCCGATCTGGTAGCCAGGGCAATCATCAAAGCGCCCAACAACACGGTGAACTTCTTTGGAAGAGGCAACGAAACAGAATATGTTAAAGAGGGTGATTTTAAAAAGTATTATCGTACAAGGTATAGTTCCTACGAAGCAGGGGCTGGTTTACGCTGGCGCAGCAGCCGGGGAAGCAGTGTTACCATAGGCCCGGCTTTCCAGTATTACCGCTTTGATGCTGACGACAATAAAGGCCGGTTTATCAATAATGTATCGCAGATCGGTTCTTACGACAGCGCCACTATTGATAAGAACAAAATACACCTGGGAGCTGTTATAGATTATATCCTCGACAAACGAAATAATACCATTTTACCGTCATGGGGGTATTACATCAACCTGCGTTTGCAGGGGTACGCCGGTCTGAATGAGTATGCTAAATCATACGGACAGTTTATACCGGAGATCAGCTTCTATAAAAGCCTGAACGCCAAACAGAGCGTAGTGCTTGCCAACAGAACAGGAGGTGGGGTTACCGTGGGTAAATCAGCGTTTTACCAATCCCTTTTCCTGGGTGGACAGGAAAACCTGCTGGGCTATCGCCAGTACCGTTTTGCCGGGCAGCACAGCATGTATAACAATCTTGAAATGCGGGTAAGGCTGGCCACAATTGCCAGTTATATAGTACCCGGCCAGTTAGGGCTTACTGGTTTTTATGATATCGGAAGGGTTTGGGAACAGGGAGAAAGCTCCGGCAAATGGCACAATGGTGTAGGTGGTGGCCTCTATTTTGCACCAGCCCAGGTAGCTGTGTTCAAATTTGTGATGGGCTATTCAGAAGAAGGCTGGTATCCGTACTTTACGATGGGAATGAGGTTTTAAGAGAAGACACGAGGTTTAAGAGGCAAGGAGCAAGGGAAGTACGGAATAAGAAGTACGAAGTACGGGTGGTTGAATGTATTTGCTCACGGCTCGTAGCTCAAAGCTCATAGCTTGTCTTCACGATTTCGAATAAAACAAATGTACATATGGCAACAGCAGTAAAACAGGTAGTGGTAGTAGGAGGAGGTTTTGCAGGAGTTAATTTCATTAAGGAGTTATCGAAAGATGAACGCTTTCATATTACATTAGTGGATAAGAATAACTATAATTTCTTTCCCCCGCTGATCTACCAGGTTTCTGCGGGCTTTCTTGAACCTTCCAATATCAGTTACCCGTTCCGTAAACTGTTTCGCAAAAGTCCCAACGTCAGCTTCAGGATGGCCGAATTTTTAAGTGTAGAGCCTGCTGAAAATAAAATAGTCACTACCAACGGTGATATCCCTTACGATTACCTGGTATTTGCAACAGGCACACAGTCAAACTTTTTTGGTCTTGAAAATGTGAAGAACAATGCAGTGCCGATGAAGACCATTAATGATGCCATTGAACTGCGTAACTACCTGCTACAGGTAGCTGAAAAAGCAACCCTTGCACACAGTGATGAAGAGAGAGACAAATTGCTCACTATTGTAGTAGCAGGTGGGGGGCCTTCCGGTGTAGAGATCTCTGGCATCCTGGCCGAAATGAGACATAGCGTGGTTAAAAAGGATTACCCCGAACTGCGTGAAAAATGGTGGCATTTATACCTGATAGACTCCGGGGAGCATGTACTGGGCCCAATGAGTTCCCAATCCCAGACCTATACACAGGCTACGCTTGAAAAAATGGGTGTAAAAGTGAAACTGAAAACGCAGGTAAAGGATTATGTGGATCATGAGGTGTTGCTGGGCGATGGAAATAAGATACCTACGGCTACACTGATATGGACAGCCGGGGTAATTGCTGTAGAGCTTCCCGGTATTCCCAAAGAGGTAATAGGCCGTGGCAGACGCGTAATGGTAGATGAGTTAAATAAAGTACAGGGTCTGGCAAATGTGTATGCAATTGGCGATAGCAGCCTGCAAACCACTGATAAGAATTTCCCCGGCGGGCATCCCCAACTGGCGCAGGTGGCTATTCAGCAGGGGGTAAACCTTGCGAAGAATTTGTCAGGTCAACTCAATGGACGTGCTTTAAAGCCGTTTTCATACAACGATAAGGGCTCTATGGCTATTATTGGCCGTAATAAGGCCGTGGCCGATATTGGTAAACTGCATTTCAAAGGGCTGTTTGCCGCAGGTATCTGGGCCATTATACATATCTGGTCGCTTATCAACTACCGCAACAGGGTAAAAACCTTCTTTAACTGGACATCCGCTTACCTAACCCGCGATCTTGCCTTACGCTTTATCTTCCGCCCGGACAGAAAACCGGATTAGGCTGAACGCTTAACGCCTAAGGCTTAACGCTAATACAATCGGAAAGCCCGGAAGAAAGTTGGCAGTTTGCAGTTGGCAAAGGAGCTGCGAGCTTTGAGCTACGAGTTGCGAGCAATAAGAAAGTTAGCAATTTGCAGTTGGCAAAACAACTTGGCTGCTTTGCGAACCTTTGCTGTCTTTGCGTGAAACCCGAAACCTGCAACTGGCTTTCCGTTTACCATTTTCGCCCTTCATAGTTCGTGTTTGTTTCCTTACATTCACACCTCATACCAAACACGAATATGAAGAAAGTAGCTGCACTGTTAAGCCTGGTGTTGCTGGCCGGCTGGTCAATAGCACAGGTGAAGTCGCCCGACCAATTTCTGGGCTATAAGCTGGGAAGTCGTTACACGCCCCATTTCAACGTAGTTAATTATTTCAGGTATGTGGCCGAGGCCGTACCCAATATGGTAAAGCTGGAGCAATACGGCACCACCAATGAAGGTCGCCCCCTGTTACTGGCTACAGTAGCGGAACCGGGAAACCTGTCAAAAATTGAAGATATCCGCAAGAACAACCTGCAACTGGCTGGCCTGGCAAAAGAGCAGGGAACTGCATCTGAAAATGCCCCCGCTATTGTTTGGTTGAGCTATAACGTACATGGCAACGAAACATCTTCCTCAGAAGCTGCCATGCTCACTTTATTTGAACTGGTAAATCCTGCCAACAGCAAAACCAAAGAGTGGCTGAAGAACACGGTGATCCTTATTGATCCCTGTATCAACCCCGATGGCCGTGATCGTTTTGTAAACTGGTTCAACGGGGTGGTAGGCAAAAAAGCCAATCCCAATCCCTATTCACGCGAGCACAGCGAACCCTGGCCCGGCGGTCGTTCCAATCACTACTATTTCGATCTCAACCGTGACTGGGCCTGGCAAACACAGGTAGAATCTCAGCAACGTATTGTAAAATACAACCAGTGGTTACCCCAGATCCATGTGGATTACCATGAGCAGGGGTATAATGATCCTTACTATTTTGCTCCTGCTGCAGAGCCTTTCCACGAGGTGATCACCAACTGGCAGCGCGATTTCCAGTTAATGATCGGAAAGAACAATGCTAAATACTTTGACCAGAATGGCTGGTTATTCTTCACCAAAGAAAGATTCGATCTGTTCTACCCGAGCTATGGCGATACCTATCCCATTTACCGTGGTGCCATTGGTATGACATTCGAGCAGGGGGGACACAGTCGTGGTGGTTTGGCTGTTATTAACAGCGATGGCGATACCCTCACTTTATGGGATCGTTTATATCACCACTTTACAACAGGTATGTCTACCATTGAAGTAGCTTCTCAAAACTCAGCACGACTGGTGCAGGAGTTTAAAAAATATTATGACAAAGCCCGTACAGCACCCGGCGGTGATTACAAAGCCTATGTTATTAAAGCTGACGCCGGTGACAGGCTGCAACGTTTAAAAGAGTTGCTGGACAAAAATATGATCGAGTGGGCCGATGGAACCGGCGCTGGCTTTAGCGGTGTGAACTATTTTACCGGTAAACAGGAGTCTTTCAAAACCGATAGCCGTGATCTTATCATCAATGCCAATCAGCCAAACTCTAATTTGCTGAAAGTATTGTTTGAACGTAATTCCAAACTCACCGATTCTGTTACTTACGATATCACTGCATGGTCTGTTCCTTTTGTTTATGGATTGACCACTTATGGACTGAATGCTTATGTGCCCGGTGTAAATACAGCACAGCATGCAAAAACAACTATTTCAAATTCTATTTTGCCAGAGCCGGCAGCGGCTTACCTGGTACGTTGGAATGGCTTAAACAGTGCACGTTTCTTAAGCGAAGCATTACAGCATAAAGTAAAAATGCGTTATGCAGAAGAGCCTTTCAAAATAGGCACTGCAGATTATGAAAGAGGAACCCTGATCATTACCCGCACCAGCAACCAGTCATTGGGCACCTCATTGCAGGCTGTTGTTGATTCAGCAGCGCGCAAAGCAGGTATAGCTTATGCCACAGTAGCCTCTACTTTCGTAGATAAAGGTTTTGATTTTGGTTCAGGCAAAGTGCATACGATCAGAACTCCCCGTGTAGCACTGCTTTCCGGTGAAGGCGTTTCTTCGCTGGGAATGGGTGAAGTATGGCATTTCTTTGATATGCAGTTACAATATCCCATTAACGTGATCCAGGCAAGCGAGCTCAATCGTTATGTGCTGAAAGAGATCGACGTACTGATCCTGGCAGATGGAAATTATCGCAGTCTCAATGATAAATCAGCCCATGAAATGCTGAAAGAGTGGGTAAACAGTGGTGGTCACCTGGTAGTAATGGAAAACGCAGTGGCCCAGTTCTCACGTAATGACTGGGGTATTAAGATGAAAAACGACGACGACAAGAAAGACGATAAAAAAGGTGATAAGAAGGATGAGTATGATGCATTGCGTCGTTACGAAAACCGTGAGCGCGATTACCTGCCCAACGTAACCCCCGGTTCTATTTACAGGGTAGATCTGGATAATTCACACCCCCTGGCCTTTGGTTACGATAATTTCTACTATACCCTGAAGCAGGATGATAACATGTATGAGTTCCTGAAAAATGGCGACTGGAACGTAGGTGTTATTAAAAAAGACAACCAGGTAGCGGGTTTTGTAGGTTCAAAACTGAAAGAAAAACTGAAGGATGCGCTGGTATTTGGTGTGGAAGATATGGGCCGCGGCAGCGTAGTATATATGACGGATAACCCATTGTTCAGAAGCTTCTGGGAAAACGGCAAACTGCTGTTTTGCAATGCGGTTTTCTTTGTGGGGCAGTAGACGCGGGTGTTAGGAAATGCTGAACGCAGAACGCTTAACGCGAATAGAGGTTATAGGTTGTAAGTAAGGAGCAAGGTTCAAGATACAAGGCACAAGGAAATACAGTTCACAAGTTGAAAGGTTGATAAGGTGACAAGGAAGTACGGGGATAAAATATCGAATGCTGAATTTCGAATATCGAATCTTGAAGGGAAAACCGGAAGCAAGTTGACAGTTAGCAGTTGGCAAATCCAGGATCTGGCATCCAGTAACCTGTAACCGGCATCTGGTATCCGGCAACTCGTATTTCACGATTGCCGTCTGCCGATTCCCGATTTCAGAACCCGAAACTCTAAACCCGAAACAGTCTCACGATCTCAGAACCCGAAACCTCAAACCCGGCACACGAAACCGATTTGGCCGTTTAGTTAAAATATATGAGCGGGGCAATACAATGCCCCGCTTTTGTTTATTTTGGCCTCATTTACGGCTTTAAAGTATGGAATCAGGGGAGATTGTTATCTTACCCGCTATTTCTAAAAGGATTGCCGATGCAGTTACGTTTACTTTTCCTCATCATATTACTTTGCGTTACCGGCATAACCTATGCTCAACAGGCGCCTTCCGGGGTAGATTCCGTTACCCGGCTTGTACGGCAATACTACAATGAGAAGAATACCACTGCGCTTTACGAAATGACAAATCCAGCATTCAGAAAAGCCCTTACGGAAACGGCCTTTTCACAGGCAATGGAAGGACTGAATAAGCAATTGGGTAATATCAATACCACTGAATTTCAATCTGCCACTGATAATGTGGCAAAATATAAAACCTCTTTTACCAGCGGACAGGTGCTGGCCTTATTCATTGGCTTGGATAAAGAGGGCAGGCTGGAAACCTTATTATTTCGTCCTGTGGAAGTGCCTGTTGCCAGCAAAACGGCTCCTGTACCTACCAGTAATCCCCTGGCAACACCGTTGGATAAGAAGGTCGATTCGCTGATAAAGCCTTTTATCAGTAAGGTAAATACAGTTGGTATTGTTGTTGGGGTACTCGAAAATGGCAAAACACATGTATACGGTTACGGGGAAATGGTGAAGGACAAGGGAGAGGTACCAGGTGGCAATACGCTGTTTGAAATAGGGTCTCTCTCCAAAACGTTTACAGCTACCTTACTGGCCGATCTTGTAGAGAAAGGAAAGATCAATTTAAGCGACCCGGTCAATAAATACCTGCCCGATTCAATCCCCGCATTACAATTCAATGGCAAACCGATCACTATAGCATCATTATCCAATCATTCATCCGGCTTGCCGCGTATGCCGGGAAATATCTTTTTCAGTTCCATACCCGACAATCCTTATGTAAAATATGATGATGCAAAACTGTTTGCCTTTCTGAAACGTTTTAAAACAACCCGTGAACCCGGAGCTGAATATGAATATTCAAACCTGGCAGTAGGTTTACTGGGAGTGATCATTGAGCGGGTTTCCGGCAGATCGTACGAACAGCAATTAAAGGCAGTGATCTGCAAACCACTGGGTTTAAAACAAACAACAGTTACAATCGGTAAAACAGACTCGGCGTATTTTGCACAGGGCTATGATGCACAGGCACAGATAAAGCCTGTACATTCATGGGAGTTTATCTCATTGGCAGGTGCTGGCGCTATCCGGTCAGGTGTAAATGATCTGTTGCTGTATGCCAAAGCCCAGGTGAATGCTGCCAGAACACCATTAAGTAAAGCAATACAATTAACGCATCAGCAAACATTTGAATTTGGCCAGACCCGGGTTGCATTGGGCTGGCATATCAATTCGTTCAACAATAAAAGTTACATGGGACACAACGGGCAAACCGGCGGTTATTGCAGTTCAATGCTTGTAGACCCTGTAAGTGGTAAAGCAGTAGTAATACTGATCAATTCAAATGCAGATATGAAACTGCTCCCTTATCAACTGATCGATTGGGTACAGGATCATTTTTAATTTTTACAGCAATCATTTAAGCATAAAACATCGTATGCGAGTAAAGCAATATTTCTACGCAAAGAGTTTTTGGATTTCAGCCATGGCAATGTTATGTGGAATAGCAGGCAAAGCGCAGGCACCTGCTACCTATAGTTCCGCAGAGATCTATGAGCAGATACAAAAACTGAATGTATTGGGTTCTGTATTGTATGTAGGCGCACATCCTGACGATGAAAATACAAGACTGCTTACCTACCTGTCAAAAGAGAAGAAATACCGCACAGCTTACCTGTCTTTGACAAGAGGTGATGGCGGGCAGAACCTGATCGGTGATGAGCAGGGCGTTGCCCTGGGCCTGGTAAGAACACAGGAGTTGCTGGCTGCCCGTCGTATTGATGGAGCTGAACAGTTTTTTGCTACTGCTTTTGATTTCGGGTTTTCAAAAAATGCAGAAGAAACCTTTACCATCTGGAACAAAGAAAAAATACTGAAAGATGTAGTGTGGGTTATCAGGAAATTTCGCCCTGATGTGATCATAACAAGGTTCCCTGAAGATGCACGTGCCGGTCACGGACATCATGCTGCATCTGCTATACTGGCGCGTGAAGCCTTTGCTGCAGCCGCAGATTCAACACGTTTTCCCGATCAGTTGAAAAATGGCATTACCGTATGGCGGGCCAAACGCCTGATGTGGAATACTTTCAACTTTGGAGGCAACAATACTACTTCCACTGACCAGTTTACTATTGATGTGGGTGGTTACAATGCCATGGAAGGAAAAAGTAATGGGGAAATAGCTGCACAAAGCCGTAGTCAGCACAAAACCCAGGGTTTTGGTTCTGCAGGTTCAAGAGGCGCTGCACTGGAATACCTGGTGCCGGTAGCTGGCGAGCCTCCTGTAAAAGACCTGATGGATGGGGTAGATGTTAGCTGGAACCGTGTAGGTAATACGGTGATAGAAGAGAAGATCAGAACTGCGCTGGAACAATTTAAAGTACAGGACCCTGAAAAGTCTATACCCGCACTGATGGAAGTGCGCAAAGCAATGCGTGTCAGCGAATCGAGGGTGGATTACCAGTATATCGTAGGCCAGAAAAGACAGGAGCTGAATGATATTCTGCAGGCATGTATGGGATTGTATTTTGAAGCTACGGTAAAACAACAGTTTGCAGTGGTGGGTGATTCTGTAGAAATAACATTCTATGCTATCAACCGCAGTCGTTATCCTGTAGGTAAAATAAGAGTGAACAGCGGTGATACCAGTTTTTTGCTGGCAGATACCATGCCTTACAATGTGCCAAGATCAAGTACCATCAAACGCCTGGTACGGGGCAGCTATATGGACGATCAGCCTTACTGGTTGCGCGACCAGATGACGGAAGGAGGCTTTACTGTAAAGTCGCAGGCGATGGTAGGCTTACCACAAAACCCTGTTAATGATCTGCTGGTGGTATTTTTCCTGCCCAATGAAGTGTCTTTAACTACTAATTATCCCATCCAGTATAAATATACCGATCCGGTAAAGGCTGAGCAATACAAACCATTTATTACAGTGCCTTCTGTAATTGTAAGTGGCGCACCGGGTGTGGTATTGACCAATGTAATACCGAAAGTATCTCCCAAACTTACAGTGCGTTACCAGAGTCTTACAGAAAAAGGTAATAAGCCCGGTACTGTGGTGTTTTCGGTGATGGATAAAAAACTGGCTTCCAAAAAAGTGATGCTGAACCTTTCCAGGAACAGTCAGCAGGAAATAGCCATAGGCCTTGATTCATTAATGACCTTTAAAGCCAATGTTGATCTTGAAACCGGTATTTCAATTCATGATTCATCGGGTTTAACACAAACATTCAGCAATAATATCCGTCTCATCAACTACGATCATATTCCTACGGTCCATTATTTCTACCAGTCCAAAATAAAAATATTGACTGATGAAGTACGTACAGTAGGTAAAAAGATCGGTTACATCAAAGGCGCCGGCGACAATGTGCCTGAAGGATTAATGGCAATGGGGTATGAAGTAGTAATGCTCGATCCTGCTGAGATTGTAACAGCAAAGCTGGCTACTTTTGATGCTATCATTACCGGTGTACGTGCATACAATATTCACAGCTTCCTGTCGGAGAAATATGAAGTGCTGATGAACTATGTAAAAAATGGTGGTAATCTTATTGTACAGTACAATACCAACAACATGATCAATGGTGCGCAGGCACGTATCAGCCCTTATCCGTTTGTTATTTCACGCAATCGTGTTACAGATGAAAAGGCTACGGTCAATTTCCTGCAACCTGAACATGTTGTATTAAACTATCCCAATAAGATCACTGCAAAGGATTTTGAAGGCTGGACGCAGGAGCGTGGCATTTATTTTGGCGAACAGGTATCGCCGGTCTTTGAAATGCCACTTTCGATGGCCGATCCCAATGAAGCGCCGCAAAAAGGCAGTTTGCTGATTGCCCGCTATGGAAAAGGAACTTTCGTGTACACGGGCCTGGTATTTTTCCGCCAGTTGCCTGCAGGGGTACCCGGAGCGTATCGTTTGCTGGCCAATATCATTGCGTTAAACAAAAAGAAAAGTTAATTCATGAGTTCAACTCCGTCTAAACGTGGAGAAGTTGCTTTATTTATAGCCATTATTCTCGGCCTTATAGTTGGAAAGCTCATTAAGAAAATGAGTGTGGGCATTATGCTGGGGCTCTTGCTTGGACTTATTTTCCTGATGGCATCTGCAAAACGGAAACGGGATTGATGAAATTTAGCGATGTAGGGATTTTGTGATTTGATACAAATCTCTAAATAACTACATCTCAAAATTCAAAAATTAACCAGGAACAATATGACAGAGAATGAAAAGATCCCTGTGTTCAGGAAATGGCGTTACTGGTATATACTGGTAATAGGTTTCCTGCTGTTGCTGATAATATTGTTCTACCTGTTCACTAAACACTTTGCATGAAGTTTACTGCGTTAGATTGGACAGTGCTGGCAATTACATTGCTGATAATTATCGCTTACGGTATTTACAAAAGCCGTACGTCGCGCAACCTGGAAGGGTATTTTCTCGGCGACAGGCAAATGCCCTGGTGGATCATCCTGTTGAGTATCATGGGTACACAGGCCAGTTCCATTACATTTCTCACTGCGCCCGGACAGGCCTATACAGACGGAATGCGTTTTGTGCAATACTATTTTGGTATTCCGCTGGCAATGGTGGCTGTATGTATTTTCTTCGTGCCCGTCTTTCACCGGCTAAAGATCTATACTGCTTACGAATACCTGGAGCAGAGATTTGATCTGAAAACCCGCCTGCTTACTTCCTTTTTATTTCTTTTATCCAGGGGGCTTTCTACAGGGATCAGCATTATTGCACCCTCACTGGTTTTGCATAGCATGCTGGGCTGGGACATTACTATCACCAACCTGTTTATGGGTGGTTTGCTGATCATTTACACTGTAGGAGGTGGTGCCCGTGCAGTAGCCTATACACAACAATTACAGTTTATAATTATTTACGCTGCCATGTTCATTGCTGCATGGTGGGCTGTTAAAATGCTGCCTGATGGGGTGGGAGTGATAGACGCCTTGCATATTGGTGGCAAATCAGGCAAGCTGAATGTGATCACCTCCGGCGCTACTGAAAAAGGTTTCGACTGGAAAGACAAATACAATATCTGGAGTGGTATAATTGGCGGTTTCTTTCTGGCACTCAGTTATTTTGGTACTGACCAAAGCCAGGTGGGGCGTTATCTTACCGCACGCAGCGAGGGTGAAAGCAAATTGGGTTTACTGATGAATGGGTTGGTAAAAGTGCCGTTGCAGTTTGGTATCCTGTTGATCGGAATACTGGTATTTTCTTTCTACCAGTTTTACCAGGCGCCTCCTTTCTTTAACCTGGCACAGGAAAATGCGGTAAAAAGCAGTGTGTACGCTGGTGAATATGCCATTGCAACCCAACAATACCAGCAATTGCAACAGGAAAAAAGAACTAATGCCATTGCGCTGGCCGACGCATTAAAAAAGCACGATGAACAAGCTGTAGATGATCTGCGTAACAAAATGCAGGTGCGTGAACAGCAGGATAATAAAGCGCGTAGTGATATTCGTGATATTGTAAAGAAAGCTAATCCCGGCAGTGATACCAATGACACCAATTATGTGTTTTTACGGTTTGTAGGCGATGTGCTGCCCAATGGATTGGTAGGATTGATCATTGCTATTATTTTTCTTGCTTCCTGGGGTAGTATTGCTGCTGCGCTCAATTCACTGGCTTCCTGTACCATGATCGATTTTCACCGGAAGTTCTACAAGAAAACTTTAAATGCAGAACAGGAATACCGTTGGTCTAAATTATACACATTGGTCTGGGGCATCTTCTGTATCCTGGTAGCACAGTTTGCTTATAATCTTGGGAACAGCCTGATAGAAGCTGTAAATATTTTAGGTTCCTGGTTTTATGGAACTATCCTGGGTATTTTCCTCGTAGCCTTTTTCCGGAAAAAAATAGCGGGAAATGCAGTCTTCACCGCGGCAGTAATTGCTGAAGTACTGGTAATTACTGTGTACTTTCTGGACTTGGTTTCCTTCCTCTGGCTCAATGTAATGGGAGCCATCGCTGTCTTATTATTTAGTGAGCTTTTACAGGCAACGTTTTGGCGTGGTCGGTTGTCATCGCAGGTATAGAAGGGATTTTCTTTTATACTGTTCATGATCTAATCAAACCACTTTATGAGATTTGTTAATTACGCATTACTATTATTATTTATTGCCGGCCTGGCAACAGGATGTAAAAAAGATGAAGATAAGGGCATGGTCCTATGCGGCTCCGGTACGGGAAGATACGGCTTCGTATTCCTGCTGAATTTTACAGATACTGCCGGTCATGATATCTTATTTGGCGAGTATAAAAAGTATTCCAAAGATGAGCTGAAGATCTATTACAATGCTGAGGGTAACAAAAAGTACGATGTCGCCAGGCCAGACAGTGCAAAGAGGTTGCAGGATGATTATAATTATATTCTGTCTATAATACCTTCTCCTGCCATGTACTATATAGAAATAAACGGCAAGGTAACTGATTCTGTTTTGTTTGACTATAGCATTAAATCATCATCCGGTTGTTTGCCTCCTGAAGCAGATATTAAACAGGTGAAGGTGAACAATGTTGTATATAATTTACCAGCCTCAGGTATAGTTTCAATCGTTAAATAGAATGTTGCAGATGTTCTGAAAACAAAAGCCCCGGTTGGTAACACCGGGGCTTTGTATTATATAGTAAGCTTATTGCTTGCTTATTTCAGTTTTGCCAGCAACTTTTTGTTCAGTGCTACATAATCATCATTCTTACCTTCTTTGGCTGCTTCCATTGATCTCTTTGCCAGTTCAGCAGCCTCTTTTTTATTGCCCAGTTTCATTTTGCAATTAGCCTGCTGGTACAGCACCCAATATGCTTTGGGGTTTTGCTCAGCAGCTTTGCCAAACCACTCGTCGGCCTGTTTCGCATCCCTGCCTGTTTCCATGTAATACATTGCCGCACCAAAATAGGGCTTGTTAGCGTTGTCGCTCTTCATCGCTGTACCGATCTGTTCCATTATTCTTGCGTCAATATCTGTTTTGATAGGCAGCTTTACAGATGTCTTTTCCCACATAAGCTGCAGGTCGCAGGAGGTAGATTTGATATTCACAAACTGCATGGTAAAAGTTTCTACAGAAGCAGCAAGCGCTGTAGAGGGAACAGTTACGCGTACTACATCTTCTTCCTGTTTGTAGGCAGCAGGCGAGGTAACATCCAGTTGTTTGGTAATGATCAGGGTCCAGGATGTTTTACCGGGAATGCTCAGCAGTCCGTATTTACCCGCAGGGATCTTTTTGTCTCCTATGATCACTTCATCACCAAAAGTAAGTGTAGTGGCACCATTAGCACCTGTACGCCACACTTTGCCGTAAGGTGTTAAGTCTCCAAATACAACACGGCCTTTAGCATTCGGACGCGAATAGGATAATTCAATAGACCCCAGTCCAAAATCCTGCTTAATGGTCTGGGTAGATGATGGGGCAGGTGTTTTAAATCCCTGTGCATGGCTGTTGCACAGTATGGTAAAACATGCTGCAATGGCTAGAATCTGTTTTTTCATGATAGCTCAAATTTGGGCAAAAATAGCCATTGTGCTCATGTACAAATGCGCGTGGGGATGAATTGTCGGAAATTGCATCTAAAAGTGAACAATTACTGTGGCTCTTGTTTTTTTGCCCTGCAGTAATTTCCAGGTGGGTCCTTCTTTTACCAGCCTGATAGCTTCTGTGTCGTAAGTATCAGCCAGTGACTGTTCTATTTTAAAACCAGACAGAACGCCTTTTTTACTGATCTCGAATGAGATCACCACGTCACCGGTAACATTGGGATTGTCAGCAGGAGCTTTCTTGTTCTTATTGAGGTATGCTTCATAGGCTACCCATCCACCTTCGGGCTGGGCGGCCTGCACTGTTATTTTCTGTTTATACCTTTGTGCAAATGCCTGGGTCTTGTTGCTGCTTACAACTACCGACTCTTTCAGCGCATTATCAAATGGTTGTAAACGTAGTTGCTGCATGTAAGCGGCATTGTTCAGCAAACGGAACTGTTGATTCTTATAACCCACTGCATTGACTGCAACTGTTACAGCTGAATCATTTTTAGGAACAGGCACTTTAAAATATCCATTCTGGTCTGTAGAGAAACTTGTTATATTCTTATCACGCTCTATCTTAACAAGTGCATTGCCCAATGGGTTATCCTGGTTGTCTGTTACACGCCCCTTAATAAGTAAATCATCCAGGTCATCGTCTTTCCGTGAAATGAATTCTGTTTTATTGGCAGTTACCGGTTGTTGTCTTGTTACATTATTGCCCAGTGTTACCACCTCTGTTTCGGTGTTCTTGCTGTTGAATAATTCATGCTGGGAAATAGTATCAGTTTTTATCAATGCCGGATTAGCTTTTTTAGCCATTGCGTTTTGCTGAAGATCATAGCCACCGGTATTTCTTCCCCGTATTTCAGCGTTGCTAACCTTCGGTGTACCATAGCCTACCACAATACTATCCGTTGTAATGCCATTTGCTTCAACATGAGCGGCAAGGTCCTTTGCTTTAGAAGATTTTGCGTTCTCTGCAAATGGATTGGGAGTAAGCATTCGGTCAGGTTGAGCATTTTTGCGGGCGTCATTCAAGCTGTAATTGGAAGAAACCTGTACCTGGGCCTTTATCCCGGAATCCAGAATCACTGCACTATCTTTTGTATCATTCACTGCAGGTGCTGTGGTGGTTGGTGCTGCTGCCTGTGGAACAGTTGCCGGAGCAGTGGGTGTAACAGCAGCTATCTCGTTAGTTCTTTCTTTAGAAGATGTTTGTGAATTATAGAGCGTAATACCTGCCACAATGATCACTACCGCAGCGGCAGCTACCTGCCACCAGCGGAAAGAACGTACCGGAGCTGTAACTACCGGTACAGTGGCTTTAGCCTGTACCTGTTGGCGAAGACTGCTGAGTTGTGCAGCAATGGCATCCTCCTCGTGTTGCTGCATAGCCAGTTCCATACCCTCAATGGCATCTGCCAGGAAGGGGTCTTCCAGTGCTGCTTTTTCTATAGCATGCATGGTTTCAGCAGGTAATTCTCCCTTCAGGTATTGCTGAAGGGTAGCTGCTGAATACTGCTCAATATGGTAACCGTTTTGCTGCATGTTCCTGATGCAATGTTAATAAAAACCTAATGCCTGATCCCTGTTACTTTTAGCTCTTCTTTTTTCTCCATACAAATCTTCAGGTTCCTTCTTCCGTTCTGTATATAACTACGTACTTTATTCCATTCAATGCCGGTTATTTCGGCTATTTCTTTATAACATTTCTGTTGTAAATAAAACAATTCCACCGCCACCTTCTGCTCTTCGGGCAATGTTTGCAAACAATGTTCCAGCTTTTGAAGGTTTTCTTCCCGCTCAAATACGCCATTCAGATGCACATCTTCCTCCGATTGCATAGTTTCCTGCTTAAATTCGGTGGTTTTGATGTTTTTTGGCGTTCTCAATTGCATAAGACAATGATTCTTAGCGAGTGTGTAAAGCCAGCTTTTGAAATTATCCACCTCGTGGCGGGGCAGTTTCAGGGTCAGTTCCTCAAAGATCTGCATCACCGCATCTTTGGCAGGCTCCTGTTCTTTCAGGTATTTAAAACACACGCCATATAGCATGTCCATATAACGCTGGAACAGAATGGCTAATATTTCCATACTTCCCGACTCTTTAAACTGGATCACGAGTTCTTTATCGGGCAATTCGTTGTGTTGTATGTTCTTTATAAATGCCAATCCGGAGATGCTATTGACTACAAGATAGCTAAAAATATATTGTTGGTTGCTTGTGTAATAACAAAGTTACTGGCATCAGGCTATAAAATGTTTTGTTATGCGATACCTGTTTGCCATATTAATGTTGTTGATGCTGGTAACGCCTTCGTTTGTGTCGCCGGCAGCGTTTACAATCAAAGGAATGATTACCGATGATGGAGGAAATCCGGTAAGCAATGCTTCTATCATAATAAAAGGATCCAACCGGAGTACTGTAAGTGCGCAGGATGGTAGCTTCTCATTAAAGGCCGATGGTGAAAAAGCAGTTTTAATAATTACTGCTGTCGGGTTTGATAAAAAGGAAATAACAGTCAGCAATAACGGACAATCGGTGAGTATTGCATTAACCGCCAATTCGAAGAATTTACAGGAAGTAGTGGTAATGCGTATTGGAGACAAAAAGAAGGTGAGTTGTGATGTGCTGGATATGAGTGCTGTTGGCACTGCACCAGGAGTGATCGTTAATAGCGGTTATGAACGGAATGCAAGAGTAACGGGGGGATATAATTATAATATGGACACTTTTAAGAAAGACGATCTTGATCGTGAAGGATATGATGCTATTGTAGAGAACCGTTTCCAGTCTGTTACAGACAATCCACTCTCTACTTTTTCAATTGATGTGGATGCTGCTTCTTATAGTAATATACGCCGGATGCTCAATATGGGTCAGTTGCCGCCTGCCGGATCGGTGCGTATAGAAGAAATGATCAACTATTTCCATTATGATTATCCTGCACCTGCGGGAAATGATCCGTTCTCAATAAATACAGAGATCGCAGCCTGCCCCTGGAATGAACAACACAAACTGGTGCTGATAGGATTACAGGGTAAAAAAGTACCTGCTGAAAATTTACCGGCTGCCAACCTTGTGTTTTTAATTGACGTGTCGGGTTCTATGATGGATGTTAACAAACTACCATTGGTAAAGCAATCCATGAAGCTGCTGGTAGATCAGTTGCGTGATGAAGATAAAGTAGCTATTGTAGTGTATGCAGGTGCTGCAGGTGTGGTACTACCTTCAACCAGCGGTGAGGATAAACAAAAAATAAAAGACGCTATTGATGAGTTGCAGGCCGGTGGTTCTACTGCAGGTGGGGCAGGCATTCAACTGGCATATAAAATTGCAAAGGAAAACTTTGTGAAAAATGGTAACAACCGTGTCTTATTGTGCACAGACGGTGACTTTAATGTAGGTACCAGCAGCGACGCTGCATTGGAAGAGTTGATTGAAGAAAAACGTAAGAGCGGTGTGTTCTTAACTGTGCTGGGATATGGCACCGGCAATTACCAGGACGCTAAAATGCAGAAACTGGCCGACAAGGGAAATGGCAACCATGCTTATATCGACAATTTTTCAGAAGCCCGCAAGGTATTGGTGAGCGAATTTGGGGGCACCCTGTTTACTATTGCCAAGGATGTAAAACTGCAGGTTGAATTCAATCCTGCTAAAGTTCAATCTTATCGCCTGATAGGATATGAGAATCGCATGCTTAATAAGGAAGATTTCAATAATGATCAGAAAGATGCCGGTGAAATGGGAAGCGGTCATACTGTGACGGCTTTGTATGAAGTGATACCGACAGGCGTAAAAAATGAATTTGCTGAACCGGTTGATAAATTAAAATATCAACAGCAAAATTCTGTAGCCAAAGCTTCTGCCAGTAACGAAATACTGACAGTAAAGTTCAGGTATAAACAACCTGATGGTGATAAAAGCAAATTACTGGAACATCCTGTTGCTGATAAAGTAATTACGTTGCAGGGTAGCTCAGCCAACTTCCGCTTTGCTGCTGCTGTAGCTGAGTTTGGAATGTTGCTGCGCAATTCTTCTTTCAAACAATCAGCTTCATTTGCCAATGTATTATCGCTGGCCAAAGCAGCAGCAGGTGAAGACGAAGAAGGATATCGTGGTGAATTTATAAAACTGGTGAAAAGCGCGCAATCTCTTACAAAACGCAATGACAATAAGGAAGAACACCTGGCTGATAGAAAAGACTAGTTGTGAGGCTGAGCCGATTAATCAGGTCTAGTCTATATCAGGATCTTCAATAACATTAATCTTTCTTATGTCAATAAAACTCCGCGTTTCGCAACCCTGTCACGAAGACTGGAATAAAATGACACCTGGTGAGCAGGGTAGGTTTTGTGCTGCCTGTGCAAAGACGGTGATAGATTTTAGTATGATGAGTGATAGGGAATTGTTTGAATATTTTTCAATGGCCGCTGGGAAAAACGTTTGCGGAAGATTTACCCGCAGACAACTGGAAACAGAAGTGGGAACAGTAAGGCCACAACAGGTTTCATGGAAATACGTATGGAATATGTTAGTGGCCGCTGTTTTACTCGCAGCAGATGCAAAGGCTCAATCAAAATTGCCCTTACAACAACAAGTTGTATTACAGGAAGAGAACAGGAGGGCTACTCAATTTCTTTCAGAAGATAAGATCACTATCCGGCAATCGGTTGATCAGCTTTTTAATGCAGTTCAACAGGTTACAGCTCTTGTGCTGGATGTAGAAAGCAACAGGCCGGTTGCGGGAGCAACAGTTACCGTATCGGGCACTTCTTTTTCTGTAAAGACTGATAAAGACGGAAAGTTTGTATTCAAAGTGCCCTTGCAGAATAAAGGAAAGGCGGAGTTTAAGATCGTTGCTCCGGGGTATGAGAGCATAGAGGTGGCATTGCCCGGAAAAGGGAGAACAAAAGAAGTCGTATACCTGTACCCGGAAAACATGATAATGGGAAAAATAGCCATCTCAGATTCGTCCCGGTATAAATATTAGTCAGCTGTATGGTATTACCTGGCTCCGACCTGACAGGTTGAGCCTTTTAATCGCAGCTTGTTTATATCCGGGGGCTGGTTTCATTAAACTCAATTGTTAATCCCAAAATTCATTGCTTATGTCTATCAAACTTAAGGTGCCGGAACCTTGTCATGAGGATTGGAATAAAATGATGCCTGGTGAACAGGGACGATTTTGCAACGCCTGCGCCAGGAACGTAGTGGATTTTAGTATGATGAGTGACAAGGAAGTGTTGGAATACTTTTCAACAGCAGGTGCCAATGTATGCGGCAGATTTAACAATGACCAGTTGAACAAAAAACTGGAAGAGAAAAGACCCAGGCGTTTTTCGTGGGTATATATGTGGAATATGCTGGTAGCGGCTACGTTATTATCAGTGGATGCAAAAGCACAAACAAAAAAGCCTGTTCATAAAAAGAGTGTTGCTCCTGTTAAAAAAACAACCGCTGTTTCTATAGTCATGGGAGCTCCTGTAATCAGGATTCCCGACGAAAAAAGTGAACCGGAAAAGCCTGCTGTGTTATCGGCCCGGATCCTTGATAAGGAGACCAACCAACCTGTAGGGTTTGCCACCATAACAGCAAAAAGTATTGCTTATGGATTCGCTGCCGATTCTAATGGACATTTTACAATGAAAGTTCAACCCGGTGCTGATACACTTGAGATCAGTGCCATTGGTTACCGCACTGCAATACATCATATTGACGCTACAGATCCGGAACCTGTTATATACCTGGAAGCTGCACAGAAAGAGCTGGATCCCGTAGTAATTAAATCTGGCTATCGTTATATCACAGCCCTAGCGGGAGGTGTTACGATGGTTAGAAGTGTTTCCTTTAAAGAGAAGGTCGGACGCCTGGCTGAATCATTGCTACCCAAAAAGGATGTGGTTGTCTATCCCAATCCTGTTTTGCCGGGTAATACCCTGCAGGTAAGGTTGGCTTTAAAAGAAGCAGGCGAACACCGTCTTGAACTGTTTGCCGTAAATGGTCAGTTGATGCATGCAGAACAGGTGCAGATGAACACAAAAGAACAAACCCTCAGTCTGCTAATCAATCCAAACTGGAGTCGTGGCATTTATTGGCTGAGGGTCTCCAACCGTACTTCAAAGAGTGTGTACCAGTCGAAAGTGCTGGTACAATAACGGGCGATTCTTCGCCTGTTTTCGCCTTTCATACAGAAAATACCGGCCGGGGGGCCGGTATTTTTGTTGCTGCCAGTCCCCACGCATAGCTCCTGTTTGTCCCTGTGCATGCAGGTCGTCCCTAAAGCCTGCACATCATCCCTCTTATTTGTAAACGGCTGATAGCCAGCGTAGTTTTGAATTGCAAACGCTGAAATGCTCTTGCACAATTCATCAAATTAAAAACTACAGATATGAAAAAATTAATGCTTATCAGCCTGCTGATCTTAACAAGTGCCCGTTTGTTAATGGCGCAACCTGCCGGTAATAATGCTGCCTATGTCAGTGCCATAGAAGCCCAATTGAAGGTGTTGGATACAGCTACCAGTGGAGCTACTTTAACTTCCCTTGCCGATAAATTTGAACAGATAGGACAGGGATGGGAAGCCTATTATTATGCGGCTTATTGTAACATTACCCTGCTGAACACCATTGCAGACAGAAGCACCACAGACCCCATTATTGATAAAGCCGAGAAACAGATAAAACAGGCGGCAACGCTTAGCCCCGATAATGCTGAAATAGCCATTGTACAGGCAATGGTGATCTATTCACGGGTACTGGTAAACCCTACGGATCGCTGGACTTCGCTGAATGAAGGCGACAGTTACCTGGCCAAAGCCAAAAAACTGGACCCAGCCAACCCTCGTCCCTATGTTATTGAAGCAAGGGTAAAAGCTAACACCCCTGAAATGCTGGGTGGTGGGGTAGATGCTGCAAAGACTGCGCTTGATAGCTGCTTTGCTAAATTGAAAACCTTTCAGCCTGCCAACAGCATTGCTCCCAGGTGGGGTGAAGGACTCGCAAAAAGATTAAAGGAAAAAATTGCGCAGCTATAGGTTTAAAACTGCCCGCATGAATATCTTTACGGTTATGAGTGCAGGCGTACAGTTGTTTAAGCAGAAATTTCCTTACAATAGCTCATTAAAGAACCGGTTGCTGGTAGCAGCCGGTTTTGGTTTGTTTGTTTTCCTGTTCTTATGGGGCTTCAAACCATTTGATATGACCTCCCTGGGAAATGAACGGCAGGTATTACTGGTCAGTATCTTTTATGCCGTTTCTGCTTTTGCCTGTATTGCCATTACCACGCTTGTTTTGCCGCTGCTGTTTCCCCGTTTTTTTGAAGAAAACAAATGGACTACGGCCAAGCAGGTCTTATACATGTTTTTCATTGTACTGATCGTTGGTGTGGTGAACTGCCTGCTGTCTGTTTTTATTTTTAATGCCAACGTTTCGCTGGTCAATATTTTCTGGTTTGAGGGCTATGCATTGGCAACAGCTTTTCTGCCAATTACCATCTATACTTTGTTCAAGCAAAATCGGTTGCTGCGACATTTTGAGCAGGAAGCAAAAGTGCTGGAAGAAAAACTGCAACAGAAACTGGCTGATGAAAAACAGGTTGCCATTACAGAAAAACAAACGGAACAAAAAGAAGAACTGATATTGTTTACCGGCGATTACCAGCAGGAGAAACTGGAATTACATCCCTCACAACTATATTATGTAGCTGCTGCCAGTAATTATGTAAAGATCTATTTTGAACAGAAGGGTAGACTACAATATTCCATCATTCGTATTACGATGAAAAAGGTGGAAGAATCGCTGGCTGGCCGGCCTGCGTTCTTTCGTTGTCACAGGGCCTATATCGTTAATCTCGATAAAGTACAGCACGTAGAAGGAAATGCACAGGGGTATAAACTGCAATTACCGGGAGTAGAAGAACTGATCCCTGTTTCACGCAATCAGAATACGGAGTTCTCAGACAGGTTGTTGGCGGTGAGAGGGGGGAAGGTGTAAGGCACAAGGCTCAAGGTACAAGGTGCAAGTAAAGCATGTGCTAATGTGCAAATGGGAAACAGGAATTGGGAATTGTCACAAATCTTCAGTAGCTGACAGTTATTCTGACTCAAATTTTCTGTCGTTGCCTCCCTGGCGCGAGAGTTAGCGTAGCGCCCTCGTGTTTGCCATATACGCCCGGTCTCCGGCCGGGTTAACTTCACTCTTTTTATCCGGCTTCAGCCGGTAAGCAGAAGCATCATTCAATAAGGTAATGTATTCAGGTAATTGCCTCGTCCTTCAGGACAGGGCCAGGATAAAAAGCCTGAGATTTGTATCTGCAAATAGAGGCCAGAACGACTACAATTTACCAACTTTCTTACTGCTCATAGCTCAAAGCTGTTTTCCCTTTTTAATTCAGCATTCGATATTTATCCCGGAGGTGGGGGAAATTGTTCCGGCTTCTGATGATATTTCCGGGGAGTATATTCTATCGCTGCGTTTATCAGTTCGTCAAGTGTAAGTTTTCTTTTTTTCCGAAGCCTGAAAGGTTTGTGTTGAGTAGCGTGTGCTGTTACTGTTGTATCGGATTGTACAGGTGGTATTTCTACGGCAACAGAAGATGGCTGGATAGTTTGGTAAGGGATATTGTTGCGATATCCCAGCTCGTACATCAGTTCTTCTAAATCATCCAGTATATAATTAGGGTCTCTGCCGAGGTTTAATTTCTTCATAGCAAGACCCGTAAGTTTTTTGTAGACTTCGTGTAATTGCCAGCTTTCGTGGAGCTGGCTGTAGATCATTGAAGCCAATCTTGCCGCGATCCCCATGCGGTAGGCATATTCTCTTGTTTTGGCAAACTCTGGCTTTGTCTTTACCCTTTTACCATCGAGACTGCTTTTGGCGCGGGCATACCATTTATCTCCCAGCTTGTACAGTGTGAGATCATCAATCGTTCTTTCCCATTTTATGGGTCCTACCTGGCGTGCCATAGTTGAAATTACAAAGGGGAAATGGGATGGGATGTAGTAAGTAAGCTACATGGTTGTAGGTTATAAGTTGTAAGTTTTAGGTTAATACAGTTGCTAAATATTAGAAACTGGGGACTAAATGTTCAACTTATACACTAGTAGTCAATTTATTATGTTCATACATACCAAGGCTGTATACTGTTTCTAGTTTAAAACATGCTGAAGTCGGGCTTAAAGCATTGGGCAGTGGCTAATCAATCATCAGTAGGTAACCAGTAAGTGACCAGGGTAAAAGCGCAGTTTCTAAGTAATTGATCGCTGATTTTAAGATTTGAACGGATTTCGCGGATGAGGGGAAGGCTAAGAGGGGAATACAGAGAAAAGGAGATCAAGAGTTAACTGCGAGAACGTGATCCCGGTCGGAGACCGGGTGCATATGGAGGGCACGAGTGATCCTGCGGAACACTGCGCGCCAGAGATCCTGAATAAAAGTTCGAATACTGAATTTCCAATATCGAATTTCGAAGGAAAATGCAAAAAGGCAGAAGTATGAAGTCGGAGGCCTGATGTCCGAAAGACTCAACTGCAAATTGCCAACTGCCAACTTGTATTCCTCGCGGCTCGTAGCTCAAGGCTCGCAGCTTGCCCCTCACGACTGACGATTCACGTCTCACGACATTCTCCCACAATGTATCTTACAGGCTACTCAAATCTCACACTCTTTCCAACACCCATTTCGTGAAATCTGCAATGCTGTAAAATATTTCACCAGGTTGCAAGGATATTAGTTTTTCTGGTTCGGCAGTGGCGGCCCAGGCGGCAGCAACAACAGGAATACCTGCTTTTCTACTGGCGATAATATCGCTGGGAGCATCCCCTACATACCATGTTTCTTCGGGCGCTATATCGGGCCATTGTTGCAATATGTTGGCAATGCCTTCTGCTTTACGCGGGCCGGCAGGTGAACCTGTTTCGAGCAGTTCGAAATGATTGGTCAAGCCAAATTGTTCCAGTGAAATAACAGTGCTGTGTTGTCCTTTACCGGTTACCATTGCCACTTTTACACCTTTTTGCAATAATTGATCTAACAGCTCAGTGATACCGGCAAATGGTACGGGGCACATACCGTGCAGTTCTTTATAATGCTGAAGGTAAGCGGCAACGCCTTCTTCATAATGATCTGGTGCAAGTGCCAGGATAGTTCCTTCCTCAGAAGGGCCAAAGGTAGCAATGATCTCTTCGTCGGTAATGGTACGTGCAGCCAGCGGTTCTATTGATTTCCGGAATGCTGCAATACATAAAGGAAGTGTGTCTGCTATAGTGCCATCCAGGTCGAAGATGATTGCTTTTATTTGTTTCATTGCTGAACGAAGATAAGTAAAGCTCGCAAAGACGCCGAGGCGCAAAAGACTTAAATCCTCATCAATCTTTCATTCCCATTCACTATTGACCATTGACTATTCACTTGCATCAGCCACTCACGACTTAAACGCCGGATGAAAACGTTGCAGGGTTTCGCGGAGGTATTCGCGGTTAAGGTGGGTATAAATCTCAGTAGTAATAATGCTTTCATGCCCCAGCATTTCCTGTACAGCACGCAGATCGGCTCCGCCTTCTACAAGATGGGTGGCAAAGGAGTGGCGGAAGGTATGGGGTGAAATATTTTTAGTGATACCTGCTTTTTTAACGAGATCTTTCAGCATTAAAAAGATCATTACACGGGTGAGCTTACTGCCTCTGCGATTGAGAAATAAGATGTCATCATTTCCTTTTGTAACAGGTACATGCACTCTTATTTCGTTGCGATAGATGTTGATGTATTTGGTAGCTGAGGAACCAATAGGAACCAGTCGTTCTTTATCACCCTTACCGATCACACGGATAAAACCTACATCAAGGTAAAGGTTGGAGAGCTTAAGATTTACCACTTCACTTACGCGGAGCCCGCAGCTATACATGGTTTCAAGAATGGCTTTGTTGCGGCCTCCTTCGGGTTTACTGAGATCTATCCGGGCGATGATGCTTTCTATCTCTTCATAGCCCAGTACATCCGGCAGGGCCCTCTTCAGCTTGGGCGCTTCCAGTAAGATGGTCGGATCTTTTTTTACAATGCCTTCAATGGTGCAGTACTTATAAAATGAGCGTAGCCCTGAAATAATGCGGGCTTGCGAAGTGGGCGTCATACCCAGTTCGCCAATCCATCGGATGAACTGCTGCAGATCCTTCAAATCTATATCCGACGGGGTTTTCATGGTCCCGTTATCCTGCAGATAGCTGGTCAGTTTCTCAATGTCATGCATGTAGGCATCCACCGAGTTATCGGATAATGATCTTTCCAGTTGCAGAAAGGCTTTAAAGCCCTTTTTATAAGGTTCCCACATGAATGTTGATATGTTGCAAATAACAAATTTATAATTTGAAGAGCTTGTATTAATTAAACTTTTATTTTCGGGACGATAAAAAGCCCTGTGGGGCTGCAAACAACGGGATTACAGGCGGAAAATTTCAAATTCTATTATGGCAACATTTAACCTGAAGTCATTTAAGAAAACAATGCTGGCCAACCGGTCTAAACTGAGAAGGTTCCTGACAAAGCTGGAAAAAGAACCTCCACGTGGGTTGGACAGTCTTGCTGTAGCTACTGATGTTGAAATATGGAAGGAAACTGATTGCCTGGCCTGCGCCAATTGCTGCAAAACCATGACGCCTACGTTTACCAAAACGGATATCAAACGTATTGCCCGTCACCTGGAAGTATCGGAAGAAGAGTTCCGTAAAAAATGGTTGTATAAAGACCGCGAAGGTGATTGGCTGAACAAGAAGAAGCCCTGCCAGTTCCTGAACCTGAAGGACAATAAATGCTCTATCTACGAGGTGCGTCCGCGCGACTGCTCAGGTTTCCCGCACCATACCCGCAAACGCATGATCGACTACATGCATGTCTTCAAACAAAATGTGGAGTATTGCCCGGCCACTTACAGGCTGGTGGAGAGGATGAAAGAGAAGCTGGAGAATTAATGTGCTAATTTGAAAATGTGCGAATAATAGCGGTTTAATCTTTGTCTTCATTCTAAAAACAATAGCTTGATGGTTGGATTGTTTGATTGCTGTTGCATTCAGACAAAAGGATTTTCCGATTTGCACATTGGCTAATTGGCACATCTGCACATTACAAGTACACATCCTCAATAAAAAAGTACTCCGGTTCCTGGCCCTTCAGGAGGGTGATGGATAATACATCATACTGCACTTTCCTCCACTGTGGAAATTGTTCCTGGTAGGCAGCACCTCCTTTTAGTAAACATTCCAGTTTTTTCTTCGAAATACTTTCTTCGGGCTGACCGTAGGTAAGACTGCGCCGTGTTTTAACTTCAATAAAGTGTAAAAGATCGTTGCGGTGGGCTATGATGTCAATTTCATAGTGTGAATGACGCCAGTTGCAGTGCAGAATAGTAAAGCCCTGTTGTCGCAGATACACTGCAGCCAGTTCTTCTCCTTTTTTCCCGGTATCATTATGGTGGCTCATCGTTTGCTTTTTTGTATCATTGCAACCACATAACAGTATATGCACAATAGTACAAAAATATTCAGGCTCCGCGGTAAAGTACAACATTATGCCTGGGGAGGCAGTTCATTCATTCCTGCCTTTTTACATACTGCAAATCCCGATAATAAGCCTTTTGCCGAATACTGGATGGGGGCTCACTCCAATGCGCCTGCTATTATAGAAGAGAATGGCAACGATGAAACACTGGATAAATTTGTAGCAACAGCACCTGCTGCTATCCTGGGTAAAACGGTGAACGACAATTTTGGCCGCTTGCCTTACCTGTTTAAAGTACTGGATGTAAAAGATATGCTCTCTATCCAGGTGCATCCTGCCAAGAAGGCAGCAGAAGCAGAGTTTGCAGCAGAAAACAAAAAAGGAACAGCTTTACAGGCTCCGGACAGAAATTATAAGGACGATAACCATAAGCCAGAGCTGATGTTTGCGCTGAGCGATTTCTGGTTATTGCACGGGTTTAAAACACCTGCTTTGCTGAAACAGGTGTTGCAACAAGTGCCGGAATTACAGTTCCTGGCGCCGGTATTTGGAGAAGATAATTATGCTGCTCTTTACAAAACAGTAATGGAAATGCAGCAGCAACAGGTAAACGCACACCTGCAACCATTGCTGGACCGCATTATTCCTTTGTACGAACAGGGTAAACTGAACAGAACACAGGAAGATTTCTGGGCAGCCCGCGCAGCAAAGACCTTTAATAGCCCGGATGTCATTGACCGTGGTATTTTCTCTATTTACTTCTTTAACGTGGTGAACCTGCACCAGGGAGAAGCCATTTTCCAGGATGCCGGCATCTTGCACGCTTACCTTGAAGGACAGAATATGGAGATCATGGCCAATTCGGACAACGTGTTACGTGGTGGCCTTACCAATAAGCATATTGATGTATCAGAGCTGATGAAGCATGTACGCTTTGAACCAGTGATCCCCCATGTGATCACAGGAACAGCTGGTTCTGTTGCCGCGGAAGAGGTATTCCTGACACCTGCGGGCGATTTTGAACTGCGCCGTATCCGGGTGCAAAAGGGGGAGCAAACGGCCATACAGGCTGTAACAGCTGAGATCTTTTTGGTATATGCCGGAACTGTGGAGGTCGCAAATGAGCAAACTACGTTTACTTTGAACAGTGGAGAGGCTTTTCTGGCCGTTTCCGGCGCTTCTGTAAGCATAAAAGCGGTTGACACAGCCGAATTGTTCAGGGCAACAGTACCCGAATGAAATTGAGGAATTTGCTATAAATTTGTAAACATTATAGATATACGTATGAATACAAACAAAAAACTGATATGGTCTATGGTATTGATGGTGGTACTTGCTACCATTGTTCGCCTGATACCGGGCAGACCAGGAAACTTTGCTCCCCAGTGGGCGATTGCTATTTTTGGCGGAGCTGTAATAAAAGATAAAAGATATGCTTTTATTATTCCTGTACTATCCATGCTCATCTCTGATCTTATTTTCCAGGGATTGTATGTTGCAGGGCTTTCCTCTGTACAGGGTTTTTATCGCGGCCAGGTAATAAACTGCCTGTTGTTTGGTACCGTAGCATTGTTTGGCTACCTCATTAAGAAGATCGATGTAGTAAGTGTAGGTGTGGTATCATTACTGGCTCCTACCTATTTCTTTATTGTATCTAACTTTTTAACCTGGGCAGGTGTAGGTGAATATGTAGAATATTCAAAAGATTGGAAAGGATTAATGGAGTGCTATACTGCTGCATTTCCGTTCTACCTGAACAGCCTCATCGCTACTGTATTATTCAGTGGCATGTTGTTTGGCGCATGGTATCTGATCAATCGTCCTTCAGCAAAAAGAGCTATTGCTTAATAAGGTAGCTTTTCACTATACTAAAAAAGCCATTCCGTAAGGAGTGGCTTTTTTAATTATGTTGTTTATTGACTATTCACTGGATTTTCATCTGCACATCGGAACATTTTCTAATTCTCTCCATTTTCAAACCCCACATCCACCTGTAAATTACCGCGGTTATCAGCAGCAGAAGTAGCCAGTTCATCACAACGATTATTGTAGGGATTGCTGGCATGCCCCTTTACCCATACAAAACGGATAGAATGTTTTTGCATCAGTGCATGAAAACGTGTCCAGAGATCTTTATTCTTTTTACCGCCTTTAAAATCGGTCTTCATCCAGTTGCGCAGCCATCCTTCCTCCACTGCTTTTACTACGTACTGGCTATCGGAATAAATGGTAATGTTCAACCCTTCTTTGGTAAGTGCTTCCAGTGCTGCAATAACAGCCATCAGTTCCATGCGGTTATTGGTGGTTTTGCGATAGCCGCCGGAAAGTTCTTTAGCGCGCCCACCCCACATTAAAATAGCGCCATAGCCACCGGGGCCAGGGTTACCACGTGATGCACCGTCAGTATAAATGATGAGACCTTTGTTCGTTGTATCTGCCAAAGCTAATTAGTTAATATGCTAATTTGAAAATGTGCAAATTAATACCGTTTGCTGATAAACCATATCATTATCAATTCTTTCTTTCGGTGCTCTAAACTTTAAACTGCTATAGCGATCAAGCCATCGCTCAGTTCATTTTCAAATTTTCAAATTCGCACATTTGCACATTGATTAAACTTGAATTACTCCGGGATTAAACACCGCAATATCCGGGTTATGATTGGCAGCGGTAATTCCTTCGGAAATAACCTGTCTTGTTTTTAAAGGATCAATAATATCATCTACCCACAGTCTTGCAGCGGCATAGTAAGGTGTGGTTTGTTTTTCGTAGCGTCCTTTAATGGTGTCTAGCAAGGTTTGCTCCTCGGCAGCAGACACTTCTTTGCCTTTTGCCTTCATACCGGCCACCTGGATCTGTAACAATGTTTTGGCGGCCTGTTCACCACCCATTACAGCTATTTTGGCGCCGGGCCATGCATAAATAAAGCGAGGATCATAGGCCTTGCCGCACATAGCATAGTTACCTGCACCATAAGAATTACCTACAATGATGGTGATCTTAGGCACTACTGAATTAGCAACAGCATTGACCATTTTAGCGCCATCTTTAATAATGCCGCTATGCTCGCTACGCGAGCCTACCATAAAACCGGTAACATCCTGTAAAAAAACAAGCGGTATTCTTTTCTGGTTACAGTTCATAATAAAGCGGGCTGCTTTATCGGCACTGTCGTTGTAGATAACGCCGCCCATCTGTACTTCACCTTTCTTATTCTTCACCATTTTGCGTTGATTGGCCACAATGCCTACTGCCCAGCCATCAATGCGTGCATAGCCGCAGAGAATGGTTTTACCATAATCCTCCTTGAACTGTTCAAATTCAGAGTTGTCTACCAATCGCTCAATAATATCAAGCATATCATAAGGACGTGTGGCGTCTGCGGGGATAATGCCATAGATCTCTTCCTGGCTTTTGGCAGGAGCTTTAGCAGCGATACGATCAAAACCAGCGGAAGGAAAATGTCCCATTTTAGCGATCATCTTTTTAATATGATCCAGGCATTCCTGTTCAGTACTGAATTTATAATCAGCAATACCGCTGATGGCTGTATGTGTAGTGGCACCGCCCAGTGTTTCCTGGTCAATATCTTCACCAATGGCAGCTTTTACGAGATAAGGGCCAGCGAGGAAAATAGAACCATTGCCTTCCACCATCAGCGTTTCATCGCTCATAATGGGTAAGTAAGCGCCACCTGCCACACAGGCACCCATTACGGCTGCAATTTGTGGAATACCCATGCCGCTCATGCGGGCGTTATTGCGAAAGATGCGGCCAAAATGCTCTTTATCCGGGAAGATCTCATCCTGCATAGGCAGGAATACACCGGCACTGTCAACAAGATAGATAACCGGCAGATGATTTTCCATTGCGATCTCCTGCATGCGCAGGTTCTTTTTGCCGGTAATGGGAAACCATGCGCCTGCTTTTACTGTTTGATCATTGGCAACAATTACACATTGTTTACCGCTTACATAACCAATACCGGCCACAGTACCGCCTGAGGGGCAGGCACCTTGTTCCTCATACATTTCCCAGCCTGCAAAGGTGCCGGTTTCAATAAAAGGAGTATTATCATCGCACAGGTAAGCGATACGCTCACGTGCGGTCAATTTATTTCTTTCACGTTGTTTCTCTATCGACTTTTTTCCACCTCCCAGTGCTACCTGTTCAAAACGCTGGCGCAATTGCGACAGGGAGAGTTTCATTACATCTTCGTTCTTATTGAATTCTAAATTCATGCAATGGCAAGGTTATAAGTGATAAGTTATAGGTTATAAGTGTGCTGAACGCGGAACGCCTAATGCTTAACGCGGAACAGCGCAAAGCCCGCAGCTTGTATTAAACTAACAACTGTTTGCAAAATACCACAAGTTTCACGGCTTTTGTATAGTTGCCAGTAAAGATTTTCCTATTTTTAATACTATGCGTAATAAAAGAATTGCCTGGATATTGCTGATTGTACTGGCTGTTATTATTAAGGTCTTTTCTCTTTTTCCGGAGGCGGTGGAACGCTATTACGCCAATGGCATTTATCCTGTACTGGCAGGTGCGCAACGCATCCTGCTTGGTTGGTTGCCTTTCAGCGTTGGTGATATTTTTTATGCTGTTGTGATCATCTACCTGCTGTATAAACTGGTGCAGATGATCAGGAAACTTATCCGCAGGCAAACTGATAAACAGTACTGGCTGTCTGCACTGCGTCGTTTTGCTTTTGTAATACTGCTGGTGTACGTTTGTTTTAATGGCCTGTGGGGATTGAATTATAACCGCCAGGGTATTGCACAACAGTTAGGATTGAAAGTCGATAAATATACCAAAGATGACCTTGAGGTAGTGATAAAACAGATCCTGGTGAGATTGAACGAACTGGATACCGCAGCCAGGGAAAACAGGCCACAACTGGCATCAAAAAAGTATTTGTTCAGCGGGGCTGGCGAAGCCTACCGTCAGTTAGCTACAGAAGAAAAAGACCTGGCGTATAATTTCCGTTCTGTAAAACCTTCCCTGTTCAGTTATCTCGGTAACTATCTTGGATATACAGGTTATTACAACCCGTTTTCGGGCGAGGCACAGGTAAATACTACGGTGCCTTTGTTCATTCAGCCTTTCACTACCTGTCATGAAATAGGGCACCAGTTAGGCTATGCCAAAGAAAATGAGGCCAACTTTGCCGGTTACCTGTCTGCCAAATCATCTACAGACCCGGCTTTCCGCTATTCCGTATATTTTGACCTGTATGCTTATTCCCGTTTCTATCTTTTTATACAGGATTCAACACTGGCTAAGCAGTTTGACAAGAGTTTACCTGAAGTAGTAAAAGCAGATTTTCGTGAAATGAAGGAATTTTCCAAACGCTATCGCAATCCTATAGAAGCGGTGATCGATAAATTGTATGGGCAATACCTGAAAGCCAACGAACAGCCTTCCGGCAAACTAGCGTACAATGAAGTAATAGCGTGGCTGGTGGCGTATTATAAGAAGAATGGTAAAGAAGCGATTTGATGTGCAGATTAGCAAATGTGCAAATGAAGTACATTGTTGTATGGTTTGATTGCCCGATGGTTGAGTTTTATAATGATCAGACAACCGGACAATCAAGCCATGTTTAAAAAAAGCATACCGGGTTGTTGCATTTGCACATTATCCAATTTGCGCATTTGTAAATCTGATGGTTGAGTTTTATAACAATCAGTCAACCGGACAATCAGGCCATGTTTAAAGAAAAAGCATACCGGGCTGTTTCATTTGCACATTATCCAATTTGCGTATTGGTAAATCTGATGATTGAGTTTTATAACAATCAGTCAATCGGACAATCAAGCCATGTTTAAAGAAAAAGCATACCGGGCTGTTTCATTTGCACATTATCCAATTTGCACATTAGCACATTAAAACTGGTTCTTCCACATCATACTCTCAATAGGCTTATCGGGCTGACCGCTGTATTTGGCGTTTTTCTTCTGGTTGTATTTTACTTCGATCTCGCCTTCAACAGGGAAATAGATCAACTGGCCGATGGGCATCCCTTTGTAAATGCGTACCGGTTGTTTAACGGAGATCTCCAGTGTCCAGTTGCCACAAAAACCCACATCACCTTTACCCGCAGTGGCATGGATATCGATACCAAGCCTACCGGTAGAAGATTTACCTTCCAGGAAGGGAACATGGGCATGGGTTTCGGTATATTCTTCCGTAACGCCCAGGTAAAAGATATGGGGATAGAGAACAAAACCGTCTTCGGGTATTTCAAAATATTCGATCTGGTTGTGCTTTTTGGCATCCAGGATGTGTTCACGATAGGTAGCCAGCCATTTTCCCAGGTGCACGTCGTATGAATTACTGCCCAGGCACGACCTGTCATAGGGTTCAACTTTAATGGTCCCTTTACTGATTTCTTCCAATATCCGCGTATCCGACAAGATCATATAACGTGGTTGATTTATATTTGATGTATCGTAGTGGTAAACAGTTACAAATTGCCGCCCCCGTAGTGGTCTGCAAAAGGGCAGTTGCTGCGGTGCCGCAATGTAAATACTAAACTGATACTGTGGCATTGTTTTATCAACATAATATTAACGCTGATACCCGCCTGGGGATCTGGCGTATAGAAGAGCCGGAAAGCTTTTTTCTTGAGAAAGTACCCTTGAAAAAGGATGTTTCGCACCCTTATAAGCGGCTGCAGCACCTTGCAGGACGTTACCTCCTGCCTTCCCTGTACGACGATTTTCCCCTGTCAGAGATCCTGGTAGCCGATACCCGCAAGCCTTTCCTGGAGAAAGAGCAATATCATTTTTCCATCTCTCACAGCGGCCATTTTGCTGCCGCTATTGCCAGTAATGTGCATAGGGTAGGGATCGACATAGAACTGGTAACCCCCCGTATGCATACCATTGCTCCCAAATTCCTGCACGATGATGAGAAAAAATACCTGGTAGACTGGGAAGCTCTGCCCAAACTGCATCTCGAACTCACTACTATTTTGTGGAGCGCTAAAGAAGCGATCTATAAATGGTATGGCCTGGGACTGGTAGATTTTAAACAGCACATGCAGCTATGCGGTCCCATCACCATTGGTGTGAATGACTGGATTACAATGCCTTTTGTTTTCAAGAAAGAACAGCCCGTTTACATGACGGTTACTGCCAGGATCATGGATGGATTGGCGCTGGCGTGGGTTGTAACGTAATTAAGGCACAAGGTTTAAGGGACAAGGCGCAAGGAAAACAAATACGAAATTAGAAATACGAAGTACGGAAGGTGAAATATCGAATACCGAATTCCGAAGGAAAAACCGGAAGCAAGTTGGCAGTTGGCAATTTGCAGTTGGCAAAGCAGCCGCGAGCTTTGAGCTACGAGCCGTGAGCAGTTGACAATTGGCAGTTTGCAGTTACTTCGGTTTGCTCTTACGGCAAATATACCAGTGTCCAGAAACCGGCATCTTGTATCCTGTAACCTGTAACCGGTAACAGTCTTTCACCCCATTCACTATTGACCATTTACTATTCACTTGCTTCAGCCACTCACGATTTACGATCCCTCGACTTTAAAAAATCACCCCCATAAATGGCGGAAGGCTTTTTTGACGCGTGTCTATTAGTAAAAAACAGGCTGAACTGGTTCCCTGTTGGTTTTCAGACAATGGAGCTATGCAGACCTTGTATCTGAGATCATCTTAAATAAGACTAATATGACTAAGCTAAGCTTCCGCGGGCTATGCAAAAACATCATTTGCATTGGATTGTCCCTTTGTGTTACAGTAATTTCCTTTGGTCAGAAAAAGCCTAACATACTCGTCATTTTTGGTGATGATATAGGGCAGTCGCAGATAAGCGCATATACCAGAGGTATGATGGGATACCGCACTCCATCAATAGACCGTCTTGCAAAAGAAGGCGCTATTTTCACTGATGCTTATGGCCAGCAAAGTTGTACGGCAGGGCGTGCTTCTTTTATATTGGGAGAAGAGCCTTTCCGCACAGGGTTACTGACCATTGGCATGCCCGGCGATCCGCATGGCATTACTACCTGGATGCCAACGATTGCGGATGTGTTAAAAGCACAGGGATATGTTACCGGTCAGTTCGGTAAGAATCACCTCGGCGATCGTGATGAACATTTGCCAACGAAACATGGGTTTGATGAGTTTTTCGGAAACCTTTACCACCTGAATGCAGAAGAAGAGCCGGAAGGTTATTTTTATCCTAAAGACCCTGCATTCAGAAAGAACTATGGCCCGCGTGGTGTTATCCGTTCTACAGCAGATGGCAAAATAGAAGATACCGGTCCGTTGACCTCACAACGTATGGAAACAGTTGATGAAGAGTTTTTAACTGCTGCCAAACAGTTTATTGACAGAACGGTGAAACAGGATAAGCCATTTTTTGTATGGTTTAATTCTACCCGCATGCACGTATTTACCCACCTGAAAAAATCATCCATCGGCAAAACAGGAAAAGGGATTGAAGCAGATGGTATGGCCGAGCATGATGAAATGGTGGGAGAGTTACTGAAGCAACTGGAAGATCTGAAAGTTGATCAGAATACCATCGTGGTCTATACTACAGATAATGGCGCTGAATTAGCATTATGGCCCGACGGTGGTATGACGCCCTATAAAGGTGAAAAAGGTACTACATGGGAAGGCGGTATGCGTATCCCAATGCTGGTACGCTGGCCCGGTGTTATAAAACCCGGAACAGAATACAATGATATTATTTCGCTGATAGACTGGTTCCCGACACTGGTGGCTGCAGCAGGGGTGCCCGATATTAAAGATAGAATGGCTAAAGGATGGAGTGGCGCAGGCAAGACTTTTAAAGTGCACCTGGATGGTTATAATTTTATGCCCTACTTCCAGGGTAAAGAATCCAAAGGCCCTCGTGATGCGCTGTATTATTTTGACCAGGGCGGTAACCTGAACGCCGTGCGCTGGAACGACTGGAAGCTAAGCTTTGCCACAGCACATGGCAACATTGCAACAGGCGTACGCCAGGCATCAGCATGGGCGCTGATCGCTAACCTGCGTATGGATCCCTATGAAAGAGGAATGGAAGAGGGGGGCGGCGCCATTGAATTTCTTGCACGGCAAATGTGGCTGCTGATACCTATCCAGGAAAAGATAAAAGAGTTCTTCAAGGACTTTGATAAATTCCCTTACCAGGAAGGCAGCACGCTGAATGCAGGGGGCATTAATTATGGATTCCTGAAACAGCAGGCAGCCTTAAAAGAGTTGGGAGAACTGAAACGATTAGCGGCGCCGAATTGACAACTATAGATTTCAGAAATTAGTCTTTTTAAAAGTATAGATGCCAAAATGAAGAACCCAAACAGCAATGGCTGTTTGGGTTCTTTAGTATCGGTTTGTTCAGACATTAGTTCATCTGCATATTAATCAATTAACTTTTCGTCCTCTCCCTCATCCAGTAAATTAAGATTGATAGAATCGGTGCCTGCAATGCCTTCAATGGAGCCGCGGATATGTGCTGCGTTCAGCAATACTTTTTCCAGTTGCTTTTCACGGGCTTTCCAGAGTTTCTCCATCGCATCACGTTCCCGCTGGATGGATAATTTCATGGAAAGAAAACCTTCGCGGATGGCTTTCCATTGTTCACCAAATTCGTTGCTGGTAAGATAATCGTACAGCATGTGCATTTTGTCGCCCCGGTTTTCCTGCGATTTGGCAGCAAGGAATACTTTCAGTACGCCATCACGCAACACATGTGCAAGTGCTTTTACTTCGGTGAATGTGCAGATCCATACACCATTCTTTTCACCAAAGCGGTCCATATCTTTGGGCATAGCCTGCGTTACGATCACTGCGATATCCGCTCCCAGGCTTCGCATATCTGCTTTCAACTTTTCAATCCATTCGGCAGAAAAATCTTTTGTACGCTTACTTTCATAAATGATCTTACCGCATTCCTGTCCAAAGTTATTGCGTACTATTTGAATGCAATCGGCGCCACGAACCCCTTTTCCTACTTCACTTACCTGGTCAAACGGGAAAGTTGAGCGTAACATTTCTTCCAGGGCCAGTTCCTGCACTTCACCCTGCAACTGCATGGAGCCCTGCTCGGCTTTGCGTTTCATTTCTTCCGCCAGCTTTTTCTGGTCATCCAGTTGTTTTTCAAGTTCTTTCAGGCGCAACTGGTATTCGTTCTCGCGGGTAGCCGTTTTTTGTTCTTCCAGCTTTCGCAGTTCTTCCGACAGTTTACTGCGCTCATCCTGCAGGCGGCGCTGTACGTCCAGCTCCAGTTCGGCCTCTTTATTTTTCAATTCCTGCAGTTTTTGCAGGAACTCCAGTTCCTTTTGCCTGGATTGTTTCAGTTTTTCCTCGTTGTCTTTATTATTCTGCTCCAGTAAACGCAATTGATTTTCATAGTCTGAGCTGATGGTTTTGCGCAGATTGGCCTCTACTGTTAATTGTAGTTGCTGCTTTTCTTCCTGCAGCTTACGGGCAAATTCCTGGTCTTTTACCAGTAATTGCTGCTGCATCTCTTTCTCCCGTTTTGCCAGTTCATCTTCTTTCTGCTTCTTAAATGTTACCATCTGTTCGCGCAGTTCCTTTTTATATTCCTCAGATACAGCATCTTCTATCGCAAACTGGTGACCACATTTAGGACATTTTATATCGGTAGCCATTGGCTTTTTTTTGCAAGTTTAGTAAAAAGTAATGAGCTGATAAGAGTGTTGATTTTTAAAGAGATAGGAGGGGATAAGTCGGGGGAGTCAGATGAGGCAATTAAGTGTGTGGGCGGAAAAAGCAAATCGGGTACGTGAGCCAGGTCAGGCAGATAAGTCAATTAGGTCAGATTGTCAAAAAAGTCAGGCGGATTAAATGGGTGACGAGGTATGCTGTTGAATTGTTTTTTGATACAACTTAGTATATATTAACAAGTACCCATAAACGCTTTACAATTTCATAACCTTTGTATTGTTTTTTATTAAAATATATTTACCTTCAATCACCCCTTTAGGAAAATAGCCCGTACATATTTCATTTCGTTTACTCCATCCAGATAGTTGATCGAGGTCATACTCTATGAGATTTCTATACCGTTCCCAACCGGCACATACTCTATTTATCTAAACAAGAATCTTTTATGGAACCTCTTATGGCGACTATTACCTGCTTTGCAGGAAATTTTGCACCCAAAGGGTGGGCATTCTGTAATGGCCAGTTATTAGCCATTAGCCAGAATCAGGCATTGTTTTCGATCTTAGGAACTACTTATGGCGGTAATGGTGTTACCACATTTGCTTTACCTGACTTACGCGGACGTACAGCTGTAACGTTTGGTCAGGGACCCGGATTGGGTAGTTATAATCTTGGCCAGGCGGCAGGTGCTGAAACCGTTACATTGACTATAAATAACCTGCCTGCGCATATTCACAATGGCGCCATTACGTTAAACCTCAAGGCCGGTAGTGCAGCAGGCAGTGATCCTACGCCTGATTTTAACTTCCCCGGCAAGTTCACCGGCGCCTATGCCGCTTCAGCTACAGGTACTATGCAGGCACCTGATTATACCGGTACCACTATTGGTAATGCCGGCAACAGCAATCCTGCAAATATTCTCTCTCCTTACCTGGTAGTCAATTACATCATTGCCCTGGTTGGTATTTTCCCCAGCAGAAACTAATTATTAACGATGCTTTGTTAAAACATTTTTTATGTATTCACAATCATACATAGGTCTTATTGGCATTTTTGCGGGCAATTTTGCCCCGGTTGGCTGGTTAATGTGTGACGGATCATTATTGGCTATCTCGGAATACGATGTACTTTTTAACCTCATCGGTACCACTTATGGCGGTGATGGACAAACCACCTTTGCTTTACCCGATCTGCGGGGCCGTGTGGCAATACACCAGGGACAAGGCCCCGGTTTATCTCCTTATGTAATAGGACAAAGGGCGGGTACAGAAAGTATCACATTCATTACAAATCAGATACCTGTGCATAGCCATGCTTTTGTTGGTATTGCAGGTAACCCCGGTGCTTCGGCCAATGCCGGAACTACAGATACACCTACAGGCGCTGTGCCTGCCATGATCAGTGGTTCTACATTTTATAATTCAGGCAATACCGGTACTACACTCGGTACTTCTTCTCTTACAGTCAATACTCCGCCAGCTGGTGGTAGTCAGCCGGTAGAGATCATGTCGCCTTTTCTTACCATGAACTATGTGATCTGCGTAGCGGGTATTTATCCAACACAAAATTGATCGTAACAGTATTTGTTCATCTCTTTTAATTATCATTTTTATGGATCCATATTTAGGAAGTGTACTTCTTTTTGCAGGAAATTTTCCGCCCCGTGGCTGGGCGTTTTGCCAGGGACAACTGATGCCTATTTCACAGAACACGGCTTTGTTCTCGCTGTTAGGTACTTATTATGGTGGTGATGGAAGAACCACCTTTGCATTACCCGATCTGCGTGGCCGTGCAATACTGAGTTCCGGCCAGGGCCCCGGGCTTTCACCCCGTTCAGTAGGAGAACAAGGTGGTACTGAAACCACTACGTTGACTACGCTCCAGATGCCTGTGCATACCCACCCGGTGGCAGTAAGTATTACACCCGGTGCTGCATCCAGTGCCAACAATGCATCGCCTGTAAGTAATGTATATGGTACTTCAGGCAGTAAAAAATTGTACACCTCCAATGGTAATGTAAATATGCTGAGCTACCAGGGAACATTGACCATGCAACCTACCGGTGGCACACAGCCTTTTTCAAACCTGCACCCGGAGCTTACATTGAATTATATTATTGCATTGCAGGGCGTGTTTCCACAAAGACCTTAAAACAGTTCTGGCTATTAGTTTTTAACCCAACAACAGTGTATGCCATTTACTATTGGATTGCTGCTTCCGCGTTCTAACGAATACCCGGCATTGGGCATAGATGTAATGCATGGGCTACGCAGTTACCTGCAGTTACAGCAACGACAGGATATTGCCATTGTAACCGAGAATATTGGTTACGGTGAACTGCCTGCTGTAAATTATGCCAAAGCAGAACTGCTGATACTGCAACACAATGTAGATGTGGTGATCGCGTATTGTCATTCGTCCAATGCCGAACTATTATATCCATTGGCTGAAGCATCGGGAAAAACATTTCTTTTTGTAGATCCCGGAATGCAGCTTCCTTCCTGTGACCCTGGCGAGAACTGTTATCATATTTCACTACAGGGCGTACATGCATGTCGCATTGCCGGGTTCCTGGCAGGTGAGCAACAGCGCAGGGTACTGATGGCTACTTCATTTTATGATGGTGGCTATCGTGGTCCGTGGGAATGTTCACGCGGGTTAGAAGCCTCAGGTGGAAGTGTATGTGGCAATTATGTCAGCAATTTCAGGGAAGCAGAATTTACAATTGCTCCCTATATGCAGTTATTGCAAAACTCCGGGGCGCAATCTGTAGCAGCCTGTTTCAGTGCTAAAATGTCGCAGCTTTTTTTTAAAGCATTAAAAGAAGAGAGCAACAGAAGCGCTGTATCGCTGCCTTTCTATTGCTCTCCGTTTATGGCAGAAGAGCAATGGCTGGCTAAATGTGAATTTCCGGGTGGTGATTTTCTGGCTATTGTGCCCTGGGCTACCAGCGTACAATACGATGTCAGTAAGGTATTTACAAATAGTATTCAGCAGGGCAAGAATAAAACGCCTAACCTGTTCCATGTATTGGGATGGGAGGCCGCCATTGTTGCTTTGCAGGCTATCGATAATGAAACTGTTTCATTAAGTGGTTTCTCATACCAGGGCCCGCGCGGAACAGTTACGATCGATCCGGATACGCATTATACTTATGCCCCTTTATACAAGGGAGCAATAACAGCAGATGAACAGGGAAAATGTGTTTTGAATATTCATGAAATAATACCTGTGACAAATACTGAACACGCGCAGGTAATGTCAGACAGACCTTCGATGGCTGCCTCTGGTTGGAGAAACAATTATTTGTGTATGTAAAATATGCGGATAGCTATACTTTGTAATAGCAGGATTGCTTTGCCGGCTTTAAGCCAGTTGCTGCAAACCGGTATGGTGGCAGCAGTAGGCATTGCTGTAAGTATGCAGGAGATAAAACCATTGGTACAGCAACGTTGTATGATGGCTGGTGTACCGCTACAGGTTTTTACAAAACGAACTTTTCATAACGACATAGTTCAATGGGTACAACAATACCAGCCTGATGTGGTATTGGTAAAAACTTTCCCCTACCTGGTACCTGCACAGGCGCTTTCAATCCCTAAATACGGGTTTTTGAATTTTCATTATGCGCCGCTGCCCGAATGGCGGGGGGCCAATCCCTTGTTCTGGATGATCCGTAACAAAACCAGTATGGGGGCGGTAACTGTTCATGAAATGACGGAAACCTTCGATACCGGGCCTATCCTGTTACAATACGCAGTGCCCTTATCGCCCGATGCCAGTTTTGGTTTGTTCTGCACACAACTGGCCTATGCGGGTCTGCAGGTAAGTGGCGCTTTACTGAATGGCTTGCTGCAGGGGAATCTTCAGAAAAAAGAACAGGATCATACAAAAGCACAGTGGTATGGAAGGCCGGTAGCTACCGACCTGATCATAAACTGGCAAACGATGGATGCAGGTGATATTAAAGCATTGGTAAATGCCTGCAATCCGTGGAACAAAGGGGCAGCCACCTGCTGGAATGGCTGGATGTTTGGCATCAGCAATGCTTCTGTTTGTGATAAGCAACAGGAAATAGCAGAGCCTGGTACCATCTTATCTGTTGATGAAAAAAATGGTTTAACAATAGCATGCCGCGATGGTAAAGCGATCAGCGCAGATGTAGTGTATTGCGAAGAAGGCTTTTACCCGGGGCATCACCTGGCAGGATTTGGTTTACAGAAAGGCAACAGGCTTGTATAGATGGGTTGGTATAATATCCTTTCAAAATAAACCTATTAATATGAAATTGTATTTGAGGCATTATGTGTGTATAGTGTTATTGATATTATCTTCTCTTGCTGTGCATACATCTGCACGGGCTCAATGGACATTAAGTAAATCATTCAATAATAATGCACCCGGCACCAAGATAGCTTCCGTATGTACAGATGCAAGCGGCAACGTGTATATGACAGGTAGTATCTCAAGAAATGCAACATTTACTACGTTTGCTTTTGACGCTATTACGCTTACACCCTCCGGCGCTATTGAAGGTTTCGTTGCCAAATTCAATTCATCCGGGGTATGTCAATGGGCTATCCGTTTTGGAGGAACAAGCAACGATCGGGGAGATGGGATAGCTACTGATGGTTCCAGTGTGTATGTGATCGGCAGGTTTACCAATTCTATGACTGTAGGAGCCAGTGCCACTGTATATAATGCTGCAGGTGGTACAGATGGCGTTGTATTGAAGCTGAATGCATCAACTGGCGCTACCACCTGGGTTACTACTTTTGGCGGTACTGATTTTGACTGGGGACAGGCTGTTTGCCTTGATCCTTCAGGCAATGTGTATATATCCGGAACATTTGCCACTTCAGCCACCTTTGGTTCTTTTACACGCAATGAAAATTCTGCGGCCGTTGCTGATATGTTTGTAGCCAAGCTGAATAGCAGCGGCACCTTTCAATGGGCAAGCACCGGAGGTTCTGCGGCCAACGATGATAATGTAAACGGCAGCAGTATTTGCTATGTACCGGGGCTTGATGAAATTGTTTTTGCAGGCTGTTATGAAAACAGCACGGCTACTTATACTACTGCGTCTCCTGCATCTACTGTTACATTAACCAATAGCGGTGCACAGGATATGTGTCTGCTGGAGATCAATGCTTCCAACGGAACTTTTATAAGTGGGATCTCAGCCGGGGGAACAGGAAATGAACAGGCATTGGGTGCGGTTTGGGAGCCTATTAATCAACGTGTGATCTTTACAGGGGCATTCTCTTCCACTTCTACTTCAATAGGAGGAAATACAGTGACCAATGGTAGCGTAGGAACTGAGGATGTTTTTTATGCATCTTATGACCCTTCAGCCAATACAGTTAGCTGGGCCAAAAAAGCCGGAACGGCAGGTCTTGATGACGACAGGGGCAATGCTATTTGCGCCAACGGCAGGGGAGAAGTAATAATAGCAGGTAGTTATGGAACATCAGGCACGGGAACTATCAGTTTTCCGGCAACTCCTTCTGCACTTACATTAACCAATACCCGGGGAGTAGGATTTAGTTCCAATCCCTTTGTTGTAAAAGTAGATGGAGCTACCGGTAATGCTTTGCTGGCTACGCAGGGGGCAGGAGATAATTCCAGCGCTCTGGCTGATCTTGCTACAGGGATTGCTGCGGTGAAGACCGGTGCAATCTGGACAACGGGTTCTTTTGTAGGGAAAATAACTTTTTCACCCACAGCACAGCTTAGCTCTTATTCAAGTACACCTTATACCACGCCGGCTATTTTACTGGCTAATTATAATGACCCCCCGGCGGCATTGGCAGCTACTACATCATCTACCAGTCCTACCTGTAACAATGGTTGTAATGGAACTGCTTCTGTTACCCCATCGGGTGGTTATCCGCCGTACACTTACTCCTGGTCTCCATCCGGAGGTACCGCTGCTACTGCTACAGGGCTTTGTGTAGGGTCCTATGTATGTACCATTACCGATGCATCGAGTACATCCATTATGAAAACAGTAGTTGTAAGTGCTCCTGCCACTACATTGCCCACCGCAGGAGGAACAGCTATCAATACTACCTTTAATGTTAATGCCTCTAATACCATTATAGCTGATCCTTCCTGTAATCTTGTGTGTAAAGTAGTCCCTTCGGGCCTGCCGTCACAAGTAAGCGGCACTGTTACTGCTAAGGTGTGGATAGCGAACAGTGTACCTACTTATGGGCAGCCTTTTGTGGCAAGGCATTATGAAATAACACCTGCCACCAACGCATCTACAGCCACCGGAACTGTAACACTTTACTTTACACAGGCAGAGTTTACTGCTTTCAATGCGGCACCGGGAAGTACATTGAACCTGCCAACTGCTTCTGGTGATGCTGCAGGAAAAGCCAACCTGCGTATTGGTAAATATCCCGGTACCAGCAGCAATGGCTCAGGATTGCCTGCTACATACGCCGGCACACCAACTGTAATAGATCCGGTTGATGCCAATATTGTGTACAATACAGGTGTAACGCCTAATCGCTGGGAAGTAACTTTTGATGTTGTAGGATTCAGCGGCTTTGTTGTACAAACTACAGTAGTGCCATTACCTGTTACCTGGATCAATGTAACAGCCTCACTCACGGCACAGAATTATGCAGAGATCAACTGGACGGTAGATGAACAAAATGTTGAAAGGTATATTATAGAACAATCTGCTGATGGCGTGAATTTTGTTGCTGTTGCTACTATTGCGGGACAAGGAGATGGTCAGCATTCTTATCACTACCAACAATCGCAGGCATTGCAGGGAGCTGCTTACTTCAGGATCCGGCAAACGGATAAGGATGGTAAGGAGTCATACAGCAAAGTACTATTGTTGAAAGCTGAAAGAAGCGGATCTGTAACAGTGTATCCCAATCCTGTAAAAGCACAGGCAACATTAAATATCACAGATAGAGCGTTGTTGAATACCACGGCTATACTATATGATGTAACAGGTAAACAGGTTCAACAGGTGCGTATTTCACAAACTGTAACCACGATCGATATGCAGCGCTGTACCAAAGGTGTGTACCTGCTGAAACTGCATAACGGACAATCTGTAAGACTTGTAAAAGAATAATAACCTTTTTTCTCTACCCCGATTAGAAGGAATAAGGCGAGAAGGCCATCCCGTATGGGATGGCTTTTTTTATTGTACGGCAACGAGAAATGAAATAAATTCAATGAGGAATGTGCTATGTGATTGAATGAAGAATAAATGGTGATGGGTATGGTGTACAGAATTAATACAGTTTCCCATAGCTGTTTTATATTTAAAACGATATTACTATGTGGTGGATCTATGCTTTACTCTCTGCTTTTTTTGCTGCGCTGACAGCCATTTTTGCCAAAGTAGGGATAAAAAATATGGATACAGACCTTGCAACTGCTATCCGTACTGCAGTAATACTGGTACTGGCATGGGGTATTGCTTTTTTTAAAGGAAGTATATCTTCCATGCCGCAGCTTAGCAAACAAAACTGGCTCTTCCTTTTATTGTCGGGTGTGGCTACCGGCCTTTCCTGGATCTTTTATTTTAAAGCATTACAGTTGGGAAAGGTATCACAGGTGGCGCCGGTAGATAAATTAAGCGTAGCTATCGCTATTATCTTATCAGTGGTCGTGCTGGGCGAAGTACTTACATGGAAAGCTGCTGTGGGTGCACTGCTGATCATTGCCGGTACATTAGTATTGATCTTATAAAATTTTCCAGTTAATAGTGTTCCATAACAAATGTTAATTGGTGTATTTGTTTTCTATCCTCAATCGATCAAACATTCAACAAGCATAATCTATCTTATAAAGGAATGTTAAAGGCTCAAAACGGTTAACGCATGCTTAACCATTCAACAGCAAACCTGCAATAGCGTTTGTCGTCCATTAGTACGAATAACATTTTGTACTATTAAAAAATATGAGCTATGAAAAGGATTATTGTTTTAGGCGCAGTTGCTGCAATGGGTTTTATAACCACCACTGCATTCGCACAATACAACGACGTTGTTCTTAACGAATTTAAAAACACCAATAATACTAATACTGCTAAGGATACGAGGAAAGAAGAGAGGTTAATGAAGAAGTCAGAGGTGAGCTATTCAACGAAAGAAAGTTTTTTCCGTGATTTCCCGAATGCTGATAATGTTGCGTATCGCCGGGGAGCATCAACAGATGAGGTAATGTTTACACAGGCAGGAGTTAGTTATACTGCATTTTATGATGCAGATGGCAACCTGGTAGGTACTACTACCGCAAAAAACTTTGATGACCTACCTGCTGCCGCACAGAAAACCATTGCAAAGCATTATGGAACTTATGATGTAGGAAAGATCATTCTTTTTGACGACAATGAATTTAACGAGACAGATCCTGCAATTTTCGGTGAACAGTTTGAAGACGAGGATAATTATTTTGTAGAGTTGATCAAGCCAGGCAAAACAATTATAGTAGAAGTTAATATGGAGGGTAACGTTTCTTATTTTAAAGGTTTGTAATACCTGTTGTGTTGCGAAGTAAAATAGCCATCCGCATTGTGGATGGCTATTTGCATAATACTGACAACAACAAAAGAACAATCTTAAAGTGATCGGTTATCTTTTAATATACTGAACCCGGAGGCATTTCATCGGCCATTGAAAATGATTGCAGGTAACGTTTTTTGTATTCCGCAGCCTGTTCATGTTTACCCTGTGCTTCCAGGCTTTGATATAAACCCAGTAAAGACCAGCCATTGCCGGGGTTCCAGGTAAGGTCTTCCAGGTAAACCTTCTCTGCTTCAGGGGCTCTTTTCAGCAGAAGCAAATAATGCCCCAGGTATTGCCTTGCAGGTATCATCCACGCTTTTGGTTCAGCGTACAGTAAATTGTCTTCAACAGTAGTGGCCTTGTGCAATGTTGCAATGCAGGCATTGATATTTTTCTGTTGAAAGAGGATATCAGCTTCCAGTATATAACCTGCCAACACTGCTATTTCGTAGGGACTGCTGCGATAAGGTGTAAAGGGTATTTTGAGAATACTATCAGTTGTTTTTTTCTGTAATTGCTGCAGGTATTGCATGGCCATTGTTGTATTGCCGGTACTGCTGTAGGCCATTCCTTTTCCAAAATCATACAGCAGACTGGAAAAACTCCAGTCGGCAGGCGGAGCATCTTTATCAGTCAGTATCTCATTCCACTTGCCCAGTCTTACCATTGTGAGCACAGGAAATGAATACATGTATTGCAAAGCTGTTTTTGCATGTTCAGGCTTTACATTGTTGCGGCAATTGATAGCCTTGGATAGTCCACGGGTGTACATGCCGCCGCTCATGGCACAGTAAGCATCTACAGCGAGGTAATGGGGCGATTGTGTAAATAACGAAAGTGACTTAGCCAGTGAATCATACAAGTGCAGGTCGTAGTGTGCTTTTTCATTGACTTTTACGCCTTTTTCATACAGACCTATGCGTTCGTATTCATGGCTCGACATGTGTACCATGTGTGCAACACCGGGCATCATTTCCTGTAATACATCAGCCCCCGGCAAGGCTACTTCCGGGTTGCGCGAGGCTTCTGTTACATGAATATAATAATGCAAGGCCCCGGGATGGCGCGGATCTTTTTGCAGGATGGTTTCACAAAGACCAACCAGTTCGGGAGTCCATGGTTTGGGGGTGCCGTTATTATTCCAGAAATCCCATTCATGCATCACCATTACGGCATCCAGGTAAACCGCTTTGATCTCTATATCGTCGGGATATTTTTTTACCAATGCCTGCATTTTTGTTGCATAGGCCTGGTTAAGCTGCAGGCGTTTACTATCAGCAGTATCAGTAATGTCGTAACGGCTATTGATTGCATCGATCAGGTCTTTTTCTTTGACTGATGCATTGGTTGTCATTTTATTCAGTTGAGTAATGATCGCCGGTACTGTTTTTCTCATTTTGTAGGAGTACGAGTAATTATAAGCGGGACCTTCTGCAAGCGCTTGCCCCCAGTAAGCCATTACCATACCCGGATCAAAGCGGGCAGCTTCTTTAAATGATGCATAGGCCTCTGTGCCATGATAGCTGTAAAATAAAGAGAGCCCCTGGTCAAAGTAAAGCTGCGCACTGTCGCTACCGGTAGCAACTTTGTAGGAATGATTTCCCCATCCCGGCAGAATGGACACATATTTTCCACTGGCATCAGGCCGTATAGTATTAACAGGTGGGGGCATACAACCAATAATGTCTGTAGATATCCTTGTTTCAGAAAGATCATTGTGGGGTGATAATGCCAATAGCACAATGACAGAAAGAATAAGAAGGTAGAACCTGTTGTTTTTCACAATACAGTTGTTTGAGTGTTAGCAGAATGGAGATGATAATTCCAGGGAAGGATTACATGTTCGTTGTACAGGGTACGAAAAATAGCCTTGCAGTTGGCCTTTGTATTGTAAGATGAGCTACATACAAGATACTCATTTAAAGGCAAATTAAAAAGGCAGACACAATGGTCTGCCTTTGAAACTATATTTATTATTCTTCCTTAGCTGATACTCAATTAATAATCAATGATTTTACAACATCGTGCTGGGACAAACGTAATCAGTAACCGGGAACAATCCACTTTCTTTAATGGATTTGAAGCCTCCTTTAACATCAATAAGATTGTTGTAGCCGCGTGCGCGAAGAATAGAACTAAAGATCATAGAACGATAGCCGCCTGCACAATGAACATAACAGGTTTTGTCTTTGCTTACTTCTGCAATCCTGCCGTTGATATAATCGAGTGGTATGTTTTCTGCATCAATAATATGTTCAGACTGGTATTCGCTTTCTTTCCTTACATCAAGGATCATTGCGTCCTTTTCATTTTTAATTCTCCTGGCAAATTCATCCACACTGATCGTTTCAATATTATCAGTTTCCTTACCGGCAGTTATCCAGCTTTCAATACCTCCCTGTAAAAAGCCAATGGTATGATCGTACCCAACACGTGCCAGTCTTGTTACCACTTCTTCTTCACGGCCGGGATCGGTGATCAGCAGGATGGGTTGTTTAATATCGGGGATCAGGGCGCCTACCCAGGGGGCAAAACTGCCATCTACGCCAATATTGATAGAATTGGGCACAAAGGCTTTGGCAAAGGTTTGTGCATCACGGGTATCCAGCATAATAGCGCCTGTTTCGTTGGCTGCTTCTTCAAAGGCATCCGGTGATAAGGAATGCAGACCTTTCTCCAGTACCTTATCAATACTCTCATAACCCTGTATATTCAACATAACGTTCAAAGGAAAATAGGCAGGTGGCGGCATAAGGCCATCAGTTACTTTTTTAATGAAAGTAGCTTTGTCCATTGGTTGTAATGCATAGTTTATTGCTCTCTGGTGGCCAAGGGTATCCGTGGTTTCTTTGCTCATATTCTTACCACAGGCCGATCCGGCGCCATGTGCAGGATAAACTATAATATCATCTGGCAACGGTAGTATTTTGTTGTGCAGTGAGTCGTATAACAAGCCTGCCAGTTTTTCCTGTGTAAGCTCGGCTACTACTTTTTGTGCCAGGTCCGGACGGCCAACATCACCTATAAACAATGTATCACCGGTAAAGATGGCAACGGCTTTTCCTGTTTCATCTTTCAGCAGATAGCAGGTACTTTCCATCGTATGGCCGGGAGTATGTATTACGGTAATGGTGATGTTGCCTACCTGCAATACTTCACCGTCATTGGCTACATGCGCTTCAAAGCCGGGCCTGGCAGTTGGACCATACACAATGGTGGCCCCTGTTTTTTTTGCCAGGTCAAGATGACCGCTTACAAAATCAGCGTGAAAATGTGTTTCAAGAATATATTTGATAGTAGCCTTATCTTTTTCAGCACGCTTAATGTAGGGCGCTGTTTCCCTGAGTGGATCAATTACGACAGCTTCCCCTTTACTTTCAATATAATAAGCACCTTGTGCAAGACACCCGGTATAGATCTGTTCAATTTGCATGATTGAAGAGTTTTAATTGAAATGGTATTGTTTTACAAATTTCCTGAACACCTATAAGAAAAAAGGTGACAAAAATCACCTGTCTTTATTTCATTAGTTCTATGGTAATGACAACAATGCCCATTGCCAGTACAAACCAGCCAAAACCCTGTTTCAGCCGGCTGCTATCTATCTTTTTCCCTAAATAGCTACCGGCAATAATGCCTGCAATAGCAAGGGTACTGAGTATTATCAGTAAAGTCCAGTCAATGGAATAATGACCAGGGTCACCTGTGAATCCGATTAACGAGTTAAGCGCAATGATGGCCAGTGATGTACCGATAGCCGTTTTTACCGGCAACTTTACCAACAGTACCAGTGCCGGGATCAGCAGAAACCCACCACCTGCGCCCAGCAGGCCTGTTACCAGGCCTATCAGCAGACCGTACAATAAAAGCTTTCCGTAAGCTGTCTTGCCATTGGAGCATGTTCCTGCTTGCTCCTGCGAATCCTTTGTTCTTATCATGGATATTGCTGCTGCGATCATTAACAAGGCAAACAACAGCATTGTTGCAAACGACTTTGTGAGCTGCCAGTTACCAATGGAAAGAATATATTCAGGAATAGCAGGCACAATTAATCGCCTGGTAAGCAATACTGTAATAATAGAAGAAATGCCAAACAACAGGGTAGTAGAAATGCTTACCTGCTGCTTTTTGTAATTGCTGTAAGCACCTGCAAGGCTGGTAATGCCAACAATGAATAAGGAGTAGAAGGTTGCCTGTGAGGGATGTATATCAAACAAATACACCAGTACAGGTACGGTAAGGATAGAGCCTCCGCCGCCAATGAGCCCCAGTGAAACGCCTATAAGTATCGCCGCGGAGTAACCAAGTATTTCCATTACCTGAATGTTGTTTGCAGGCAAAGGTCATGTAAAGGATCTTGTTTTTTGGTAACTTTTGTTACACTGGAAAAGTTTATGCATGCCACTCAATATTGTTTTTATTGAGTGTTACTTTTCCTTCGTTTTCCATCTTCTTCAATAACCGGGAGATCACTTCCCGCGAAGTGCTGAGATCATTGGCTATTTCCTGGTGTGTAACCCTGAGCTGTTGGGTACCTAATTCTTTTACCTGCTTTTTCAGGTAGAACTCCAGTCTTTCATCCATTCCCCTGAAAGCGATATTGTCGATCACTTCCAGCAACTCCTGGAAACGCAGCCGGTAGGTTTCCAGTACAAAATAGTACCATGATCTGTATTCACGCATTAGCTGGTCCATCATGGCAGAAGGGATAGAGATCACCGTAGTATCTTCCACAGCCCGTGCTATTATTTCACTTTTTTGCTGGTTAGCTGCGCAGATCATAGATAACGCACATGCATCGCCCGGTTCGAGATAGTACATAAAAAATTCTTCGCCTTCCTGACCGCCACGGTACAGCTTTACACGTCCTTCGGCAACCAGCATGGTAGAACGGAAATATTGTCCTGTCAGCAACAGTGTGTCGCCGGTTGCAAAGTGCCGTAATGTGGCATGCTCCTCCAGTTGTTTTTTCAATCCTTCTTCAAACTGGTTAAAGTGAGTGGATAGAAAAGCTGCGATTGCTGGTTGTTGAGACATAGTGATGAATGTTTTAGCTTACCGGGATCCTGTTAAAGTTACCATGCTTTCAATCATCCCGCCTGTTTTGTAGCATGGAACTGTGAAGTAAGCGCTGTATTTTCACATAGAGCGTGATTAAAGTCACATAACCTGTAACAGTAATGACGCAATTTTGTATCGTTAAAGAATAGATATGAGCTTTTTACAATTTTTACAACAACCCTGGCCCTGGTATGTGGCCGGGCCGCTGATAGGGCTTACCGTACCTGCACTGCTGATCCTGGGCAATAAATCTTTTGGCATCAGTTCCTCATTGCGGCATATCTGTGCTGCCTGTATTCCTGCAAAGGTCCCTTTCTTCCAATACAATTGGAAAAAGGAAGCATGGAACCTGTTCTTTGTAGCAGGCATTTTCCTGGGAGGAGTGATCACAGCATTGTGGTTAAGAGATCCTGCGGCGATAGTAGTAAACCCTGCGTTGGTCAATGATCTGGCGCGTTATGGCGTTGATGACTATCATTCGCTGGTGCCGGCTGCTTTGTTTAGCTGGCCTGCCTTACTTACCCTGCGGGGATTTATTATGATGGTAATAGGTGGCTTCCTCGTTGGTTTTGGAACACGCTATGCGGGAGGCTGTACCAGTGGACATGCTATAATGGGTATTTCAACATTGCAATGGCCTTCAGTAATTGCTACCTGTTGTTTTATGGCTGGTGGGTTTATAATGGCTAACCTGTTATTGCCGGCTATTTTGTCTTTATAAAAAAAGTAACGCGAACTATTATGCAAACAATATCAAAAACAGATAATAATACGGATTTTGAAGTGCGCTCGCTGGATACGATCGGTATCAATGAAAGTGAGGTAACACACAAGTGGTACCACAACCTGCGGTACCTGGTGGTAGGCGTGCTCTTTGGTATCCTATTCGTGAAGGCCGAACTGATCAGTTGGTTCAGGATACAGGAAATGTTCCGCCTGCAGTCATTTCATATGTACGGCGTCATAGGCAGCGCTATTGCAGTAGGGATGCTCTCGGTATGGCTGATAAAGAAATTTAATATCAAAACACTGGACGGGGAGAAAATAGCATTTCACCCGAAGAAGTTTAGCAAAGGGCAGGTATATGGAGGGCTGCTGTTTGGCTTTGGCTGGGCATTAACCGGTGCTTGTCCCGGTCCGTTGTTTGCGCAGATCGGTACGGGCGCTACAGTTGTACTGATCACGCTTTTGAGTGCTATAGCCGGTACATGGGTATATGGCAGGTTCAGGGAGCAATTGCCGCATTAGTGTGATATCAATGTCGGTTAATGAGTGGCTGGTGAAGACACCCGCCACGGGCGTATCCCCATCCGCCGGAATCAAATCACTTAATAAACGACATTGAGTATGATATTACGGTTTGATGAACCAGGGAAAAAAATTGCTGTAATTGGTTACCTTGCTGCTGTATAAATTTAAAAAAGCAGGATGGAGCAGGTATATGATCAGACTTTTGAGAAAGGCGATCTGAAAGAGAAACAATTAAAGAAAGGGGAGTACGATAACTGTACTTTCAAACAATGTGATCTCTCTGATACCAATTTTTCAGAAATGATCTTTGTTGATTGCACATTCATTGGTTGCAATCTCAGTATGGTAATGTTGGGGAAAACGACCTTTCGGGATGTGGTATTCAAAGAGTGTAAAATGCTGGGTCTCCGCTTTGATCATTGCAGTGAGTTTGGACTTTCGTTCAGCTTTGAAAAATGTGTATTGAACCATTCCTCTTTTTTCAAAACAAAGATCAAAAAGACACCATTTAAAGATTCACAACTGCAGGGTGTTGATTTTACAGAATGCGATCTCGCCAGTTGTGTGTTTGATAACTGCGATCTTAGTGATGCCACTTTTGAACGTACAGTTCTCGAGAAAGCAGATCTCAGGAGGTCTTATAACTATTCTATCGATCCTGAAAATAACAAGCTGAAGAAGGCTAAGTTCTCCCTCTCCGCCGTGGCCGGGCTTTTAACCAAATACGGTATAGAGATCGATCCTAAGAATTAACAATGGAATACAGGTTAGCAACAATCGACAGTAAGAAACTGGTAGGCAAGCACCTTACCATGTCATTTACCAATAACAGAACGGGTGAACTGTGGCGCAGTTTTATGCCTGAAAGAAAGCTGATCGCCAACAAGGTTGGCTCAGAACTTTATTCCATGCAGCTGTATGCGGAAGATCATTTTAAAAACTTTGATCCTGCGGCTACGTTCGAAAAATGGGCTGCTGTAGAAGTAACAGATCATTCCACTGTGCCGCCCGGTATGGAAACTTTTATATTACCCGGTGGCTTGTATGCTGTGTTCCTGTATAAGGGATTGCCGGCCGAAGGTGCCAAAGCATTCCAATACATACTTGGCACCTGGTTGCCCGTGTCGGGCTATGTACTGGATAGCAGACCTCATTATGAATTATTAGGTGAAAAGTATAAGAACGATTCACCTGATTCTGAAGAAGAGATCTGGATCCCGGTGAAGCCTGTAAAATGATTAAGCTACATTAGCGATTGCTTCCTGCCTGCTTTCTTTATCATTCAATAATAACTCACGTACTTCTTCCCAGTTATTCACCCTTGTATATCCCTGTATGTGTGAGTTGTGTGTAGCGGTGAATAATATCTTTTCTCCTTCAAACGGATCGAGGTTCTTCAGGTGGTCATCGATCATGTAATCGCCTGTTACCGGTTTTTTAGAACCGCAGAGCACCACCTGTTGCCAGCCTATAAAGGGAAAATGTTCCTGCAACCATTCAATTTTTTCAGCAAGTGATTGAGGAAACTCTGTTGCTGCAGATACAATGAACACTTCGTAGTGCTTATTTAATGCTGCAACAACTTCCTGGCTGCCGGGCATTACTTTGGCCGTGCGGAAAAAGCCGGGGGTATATAAAAACTTTCTTATCAGCTCAGGTTTGGGGAATGCCTCTACCTCCGGCCTGCCCAGTAACTGCTCATAAGGGATCTGCTCGCCGGTAGCTTCTTTGTACCATTCAATAAAATGCGTTGTAATATCAGCCATTACCTGGTCCATGTCTATCAGTACTCTTTTCCTTTCCATATTTTGCGATTTAATGCAAGATAGTGCAAAATATTGCAACAATATATGCCTAATGTATTAAATTGCGGTAAAATATCGCAAAATGTTGAGAGAAGAAAGGTTAGATTTTATCATAAACCAGTTGAAATCAAGCCAATCAGTAAAGCTGGCAGAATTGAGTGAGGCATTGCAGGTATCAGAAGACACTATACGCAGGGATATTGAAGTGCTGGCAAAAAACGGCCTGCTTACCAAAGTACGTGGGGGAGCCATACCGCATTCGCCCAACTCACACAACTTTGGCGAGCGTGTGCATGTATCAGAAAAAGAGAAAATAGCCATTGCCAATAAAGCATTGTCACTGATAAAGCCCGGCGATACTATTTTACTGGATGGAGGCACTACTACCTATACATTGGCAGGATTGCTGGACATGCCGCTGACCATAATTACCAACAACGTACCCGCGGCTGCGCTACTGGCCGGTAGAAAGGATATGGAAGTAGTGCTGACCGGTGGCCGCATTTTGCCCGATTGCCAGGCAACAGTAGGTGCTGAAGCTATCCGCACCTTGCAGCAACTGCATGTGGATACCTGTTTCATCGGTATCTGTAGCCTGCATCATGAAATTGGAGTAAGCACTATCAACTACCTTGAAAGTGATATGAAGCGTGCCATGATCGGTTGCGCAGACAGGATTGTTGCTATAACCAAACACGATAAAATAGGTACAGCAGAGCCCTACAAGGTTTGCCCCATAGAAACACTGCATACCATTGTAACCGAGATAGAACCTGACAGCTACATCTTTTCACCCTATCGTGAAAAGGGGATACAGGTACTTTAAAAGGACGACATCCTTTAAAAGGATGTCGTCCTTTTACAATGGCAACGCTCATTTTGCTGTTGGATAATTGGGAATATTCAGGCCCAGGATAATAGCATGTTCAGCCACCTGTAAATTACCTGACGTTGTTATTTTCAGTATACCGTTTCCGCCGCGGTTTTCCAGTTTCTGTCTTTTTTTAGCGGTCAGCAGTTTATCATCGTCAAATACAAACTCATCAATGTAATACTCGTTGATGTTGGGTTCTTTAATGGACAAATGAATGTGAGCGGGCATCTCTTCCCGGAGATAGGGGGCAGGTCTTATTGTATAAATAGCATAATGACCATTGGCGCCTGTTTTCACCCAGCCACGGATATGCCCATGTCTCCTCGCTTTGGGTGGCATACCGGTTGCCTGGGAATAGTATCCGTTGTTATCTGTTTGCCAGTAATAGATGATCACATCCGGGGCTGGTGTTTTTCCATCCTTTTTATAAACGGTCCCTTTTACCAGTAATTTCTGTCCTGCTTCGTGCCAGCCTGCACTGGTATCTACAGCTTTAATATTGGCGGGCATGCCAACATACATGATCTCGCAACCATCACAACCGCCGCCTGCCAGTTTACTATTATCCGTTTGTGCCTTGCAGGTGATCAATAAAAGCAGAAGTGCCGGGAACAGGTAAAATGTCTTTTTCTTCATGCTGAAAAGTTTTCAGCAAAAATCCATTCGCATGGCTGGTAATCAAAGCGGTATATGGCAACAGGAGGAGTTTGTATGCTAAGCTGAGGACTTACTTTCCATGCAATGCTTAAAGTTGGCTGCATAGTTTCTGCTGAGCCTTAGTTGCTCACCGTTTTCGAGGGTAACATCATAATCGCCATTCAGCCTTGAAGTGTAGGACGTTACTTTTTGAATATTAACAATGGCAGATTTATGGATTCTTGCAAACTGCCTATTATCCAGTTGCCCGGCAATTGACTTCAGTGTTTGCTGCTGCAGGTGTTTTTTATGTGCTGTATGAATGGCTATATAAGGACTGGAGGAAAGAATGTAGAGAATATCTTTTACTGCAACAACTGTATTGTTTCTGCCAGCGGTAATAAAGATCTTATCGATACTACCGGCAATAGATGGCTCCGGGACTGTTGTATTATTTTGAGAGAGCGGAACATGGCCGCGGAAATACAACAGACCTGTTGCTGTATAGATCAACAGGTATTTATAAATGTCTTCGGCAATGGTATAGCTCAATGTGCCGGCAATAGAATAGGTGTGGTTAAAAAACAAGGCAGACAAGCCATAGATGAGTATGGCGAACAGCAGCATGTGAAGAATTGTAGACGAGATAACAAAAAAGAAAATTTTACTGAGGGTACCTGTTAAGTATTGCTGCCTGTTGAAAAGCATCAATTGCAGTATGCTTACCGGAAGGAACAGTACCCAGAATATTTTGAACAGTATAGACTCTGAAAAATAAAATGCAAAGTGGTGATATTGCGCCTGCAGGTAATCCTGCAGCACGGTAACCACCAGTAATGCCGGCAACAGTAAAATGAAAAGCAGTAAAGGCTTTTGCCTGAGAATATTAAACCTGTTGTGGAGGTACTGGCTTTGCATGGCGTATCATTTAACTATACTGTACTCCGGCAGGGGTACTCACCCGCCGGGCCTCCGTTAAAGTTACAAAAACTTATAACTGCTCTTAATGAACTTTCTGTATAATGGTGTTCAGGTTACTGCACAGTAAAGCTATTTCCTCTTCCGTATTGTAATAATGTACAGATGCACGTACCACCTGTGGCAGCCGCCTTCTGTGCATGTAATACAAAGTGGCTTGCTCCGGGCCTATGTTTACATTAATGCCTTTTGCTGCCAGCTCTTTCTTGATAAGAACCGGCTTAATATCTTTTACGGTAAAGGTTACAATGCCACATAGCTGTTCGCCTGTATCCTGTACGGTAACACCATCAATGTTATTTAGTTGCCTGCGCAGTAAGCCTGAGAGCAATTGTACACGTTGCCATATTTTATCAACGCCTGCATGCAGGGCGTATTCTATTGCCTTGTTAAAACCAAGCACTACTGCATGGTTCTTTTCGTGCCATTCAAAACGGCGGGCATCATTGCGTACAGTAAAATCGGTAGTGGTAAGATTGGTTACTGTAAAACCATCCATTTGCTGCAACCGCAGTGCAGGCTGTACCTCTTTCTTTACAAATAAAAAGCCTGTACCACGTGGCCCACGCAAAAACTTACGGCCGGTTACTGCCATCATATCACAACCAATTTCCTTTACATCCAATGGCATTTGCCCGGCAGACTGGCAGGCATCCAGCAGGTAAGTAATACCATGTTTACGGGCGATGGCGCCAATGGCTGCTACCGGAAGTATATTGCCGGCAGTAGAGGGAATATGCGTTACTGCTATAAGCCTGGTTTTGGAAGTGATGGCAGCTTCCAGTTCAGCCAATGGAAAGTTGCCTTTTTCGTCACTGGCAATTACTTTAATAATAACGCCCTTTGTTTTTTGAGCATTCAGTAACCCCAGTACGTTTGAGGCATATTCCATTTCTGTAGTAATGATCTCATCGCCCTGTGAAAGATCAAGCCCATAAAAAGCAAGATCCCAGGCTGCGCTGGCATTTTCTGTAAGGGCTATTTCATCCGGATCAGCGTTGATCAGTTGGGCAACCAGGTGATGTGTATTATCCAGTTGCTCTCTGTATTTCTCTTCTGTTTCATAGCCCCCGTTCAGTGCTTCTTCCTGCAGGTAAGTGGTAATTGCCCTGGTTACAGTATCAGGTGGCAGGGACGATCCTGCATTATTAAAATGGATCAGTGTGGCGGTGCCTGGTGTATCTTTTCTGAAAGCCTGTATATCAGTGTCGTTGAATGGAGTAGTATTCATGATGTTGTTTTGCAGTAACAAAATAAAGGCTAAATCAAGAGATAAAACTGTAGCAGAACTGCAGATTTAGACTATATCAGTTTGATCTTAACAACCAAGCACCCGGGCTACCGTCCTTTTTATTGAATAATTATACCGTTAATCCATTCCCTTGCCTTTAAGGGGTCTGTAAAAAAGCCTTCGTTGATCATTGTGTAGTTCTTTGCGTAATTGCTGATCTTCGATTCATCGTGGTGTACGTGAGCTGCCGCTATGCAATGAATATTGTATGGTGCATGGATCATGATCGCTGCTTCGGGAAACATACGCAGGTAGCCTACATACCATCCATAGTCAGCGAGTGTAAGAGGAATAATAACCCTGAATTTTTTGTGTGCATCAAAATTCTGTGCTTTAAACCCATGAAGGTTCACCAGTATCTTGAACTTTGAATGAGCTTCCAGGCTATTAATGACGTTTTTTAATGACAGCTGCCATTCCTCTATATCATTGCTATCCAGCTCACCGCTCAGTTCAGTTACTACAAGGTTATCTTCTTTTATAAAAAAGGAGTGTGTACGTTTCATTGTGCTGTAATGATTAAAGTGGTGCAATAAAATTAATTGATACCTGTAAAGGATTGATGTGAAAGCAAGATGACCCTGCAGAACAGCAGTGCCGATTGTCATTTTTTCAATATGAAGTTTATATGTTTTAATATCCGTATGTGTGCGGCTATTGAGGATGTACTATTAATTGAAAAGAATATAAATCAATTGATTGTGTTCAGCGATCCCTGTTATTCTGCCCGATTTGCTTTGTTGTGAACAGGGATTATTATTTACCGGATTTTAATCTTTTCAGCGTGGAAACACAGCATGAACCCGGGGTACATGCAACTGATTGTTATATATTTGCACCCGTGCGCAAGTACACTGCAATCATATTATTGTTTGTTTTAAACAGTGGCCTGGCTGAGCAGTTCAGGAAACTGCCTTTCCTGGTAGCGCATTACATGGATCACCAGCAACGTGATAAAAGTATTGATGTATGGGATTTTCTGTCTATGCATTATTGGGGGCAGGATATTAACGATAATGATGATGAGCAGGACAGGCAGCTACCCTTCAAAACAATCCATACAGGTCACTCTTCTCCATTCTCGGTTTCAAAGCCATTAATAGTAAAACATACTGAACTTCCTGAAGTAATTGTATCATTCCCGCTCCGGGATGATGACCTGCTTCCTTCACCCGCATTATCCTCATTGTTCAGGCCTCCGCAAGCTTAACCTGATTTTCTCCTTTTGACCTTGTTATCTGCATACATGATGTGCCGGTAGCAGGTATATTATTATTTCTCTAAATCAGAAAACAGCAAAAAGGTTATGCTTAATAAGATCATTGGCTTTTCTGTAAAGAATAAGCTGATCATTGGTTTGTTTGTATTGGCTTTGATTGGTTGGGGAGCATACGAGGTTACCAGGCTTCCTATTGATGCCGTACCCGATATTACAGATAACCAGGTGCAGGTTATCACTGTTTCTCCTGCCTTAAGTGCATCCGATGTAGAAAGGCTGATCACGTTCCCCATTGAACAATCCTGCAGCAGTATCTCAGGATTAAAACAAATAAGAAGTTTCTCCCGCTTTGGACTTTCACTGGTAACGATCGTATTCGATGACGCTACGGATGTTTATTGGGCGCGTCAGCAGATCAGTGAAAGATTACAACAGGTAAAACAGGATATTCCTGATGGAGTAGGGATGCCGGAAATGGCTCCCGTTTCTACCGGCCTGGGCGAGATCTATCAATATGTTGTACGTCCCTTGAAAGGTTTTGAGGGAAAGTATAATGAAATGGAATTGAGGACTATCCAGGATTGGATCGTAAGACGGCAACTGCTGGGTACACCCGGTGTGGCAGAAGTAGCCAGCTTTGGTGGCAGGTTAAAGCAATATGAAATTGCCGTTGACCAGAACCAGTTGAAGGCTTACGGCCTCACCATCTCAGATGTGTTTGATGCACTGGAAAAAAATAACCAGAATACCGGTGGAGCATACATTGAAAAAGGTCCCACTGTTCTATACATCAGGAGCGAGGGGCTTACCGCTACTATTGAAGATATTCAGAAGATCGTTGTAAAGAACCTGGCCAATGGTACACCGCTTTTAATGCGTGATGTAGCTAAGGTTGATTATGGCTCCGCTATCAGGTACGGAGCAATGACCTTCAACGACAAAGGTGAGGTAGCAGGCGCAGTAGTGATGATGTTGAAAGGTGAGAACTCTTCGGTGGTAGTTAAAAGAGTAAAAGAAAAGATCGCAGAGATCCAGAAAATGCTTCCTGAAGGTGTTGTGGTAGAGCCCTTCCTCGACAGGACAAAGATGGTGAACAATGCCATCAAAACCGTTGAGACCAACCTGATGGAAGGCGCGTTGATCGTGATCTTTGTGTTGGTATTCTTCTTAGGCAATTTACGGGCGGGCTTAATTGTGTCGTCCGTAATACCCCTGTCCATGCTGTTCGCCATTATTCTCATGAACAAGTTTGGTGTTGGTGGTAACCTCATGTCGCTGGGCGCTATTGATTTCGGGTTGATCGTAGATGGCTCTGTGATCGTAGTAGAAGCCATCCTGCACAGGTTTGCTCATTCAAAACACTTCAGGAATATTACGCGCTTAACGCAGGAGCAGATGGACCAGGAGGTAGGTAAATCAACCGGCTCCATGATCAAGTCTGCAGTATTCAGCCAGATCATTATCCTGATCGTGTACCTGCCGATCCTTTCACTGGAAGGCATAGAAGGAAAGATGTTCAAACCAATGGCACTGACCATTGCGTTTGCTATCCTGGGCGCCTTCCTTTTATCGGTTACCTATGTGCCTATGATGTGCGCTTTATGCTTAAAGAAAAAGATCTCGCATAACCAGACGATCACAGATAAACTGGTAATATGGCTGGAGAGAAGATATCAGCCATTACTGAATAATGTGTTGAAGATCCCTAAGACCATGATCGTTTGTACACTATTGCTTTTTACTGTAGCTGTATATCTGCTGGGAAAAATGGGCGGAGAGTTTATACCCCAGCTGGAAGAAGGTGATCTTGCTGTAGAGACAAGATTGCTTACCGGTAGCAACCTGAATAATACAGTACAGGCAACGCAACAGGCATCCAAACTGTTGCTGCAACAGTTCCCTGAAATAGAAAAAGTAGTTACCAAGATCGGGAGTGCTGAAATTCCAACAGACCCGATGCCTTTTGAGGCTGGTGATATGATGATCATCCTTAAAGACAAACATGAATGGACATCAGCCAAAACATTTCCTGAGTTAACGGCTAAGATGACAAAAGCACTGGAAGCTATTCCCGGTATTACTGTAGGTTTTCAGTTTCCTGTGCAGATGCGTTTTAACGAGCTGATGACGGGTGCAAGGCAGGATGTAGTGTGTAAGATCTTTGGTGAAGACCTGGATAGTCTTGCAGCTTATGCACATCGTTTAACGGAGATCATTAAGAAAGTGGATGGTGCTGTAAATATTTATGAAGAAAGAGTGACCGGTATGCCACAGGTGGTGATTAAATACGACCGGGACGGCATGGCAAAATATGGTCTGAATGTAAGTGATATCAATCGCGTGGTCAATACAGCCTTTGCCGGCCAGGCAGCAGGACGGGTGTATGAAGGTGAAAAGCGCTTTGATATGGTGGTAAGGTTGTCCGGCGAATCGCGTAAAACAATGGCCGATATCCAGAACCTTATGATCAGTACAAAACAGGGCACACAGATCCCGTTATCGTATGTGGCAGGTATCGAAGAGATAGAAGGTGTAAACCAGGTACAGCGTGAAAATACCAAACGAAGGATCATTGTAGGGTTCAATGTAAATGGCCGCGACGTACAATCCATTGTACAGGAGTTGCAGGAAAAAGTAAGCAAGGAACTTAAAATGTCAAGGACCTATAAGATTGTTTATGGCGGTTCATTTGAGAATATGACAGCGGCTAAAGAAAGATTGAGCATTGTAGTGCCGATTGCCCTGTTGCTCATCTTCCTGCTTTTATATTTTGCTTTTGGCTCTGTAAAACAGGGACTACTCATTTATACCGCAATTCCTTTATCTGCTACCGGCGGTATCCTGGCTATGTGGGGCAGGGATATGCCTTTCAGTATTTCTGCCGGTGTTGGCTTTATTGCCCTGTTTGGTGTAGCAGTGTTAAATGGTATCCTGCTGGTATCCGAATTTAACCGTCTTAAAAAAGAAGGCTGGACGGATGTAAAGCGTATTGTTATCCATGCCACAAAAACCAAACTGAGGGCTGTACTGATGACGGCACTGGTGCCTTCATTAGGATTTATCCCGATGGCAATCAGTACCGGTGCCGGTGGTGAAGTACAAAAGCCATTGGCAACAGTGGTAATTGGCGGCTTAATTATTTCAACTATGCTCACATTATTTGTATTGCCGATCCTGTACATCGTATTTGAAAAAGGATTTAAATACTTCAAACCGAATAAGTCTGTAGCAGTAGTAGTGGTCCTTTGCTGCGCAGGTATCGCAACGCAGGCACAAACGCCTATAACGTTGCAACAGGCGCTTGATACAGCAATGGCCAACAATGCTTCTATAAAGGTATTCCAGACACAGGTGAAGTATGCACAGGCACTCAAAAGAGATAATCTTGATATTGATAAAACAATGCTGAGTGCTGAATATGGTAAGTTCAATAGTTTACAGAACGACAACCGTATTTCCCTCGGGCAATCCATCCAGTTCCCTACGGTGTACAAACGGCAGGCAGCGATCAATAAAACCCATATTGCGATCTCTGAAACCAACCTGAAACAACGGCAACTGGAAGTAAAGGCATTTGTAAAACAAACATTTTACCAGTTGCTGGTACTGCAGCAGAAACGGAAATTACTGTTAGAAGCTGATAGCGTCTATGCGAATTTCCTGTCAAAAGCTGCACAGCGCTTCCAGGTAGGAGAGGCAGATGTGTTGGAAAAAACAACTGCGGAGAACCAGCGTGTACAGATCGCCAGCCAGTTGCAGAACCTGGAAACAGATTATGTAGTGCAGCTCAATAACCTCAACACACTGCTCAACAGCAGCACCCGTTTTGAACCGGCAGGTGATTCAGCTATTTATGCGATCAATACTTTGCCTGATACGGCACAGCTTGCATTAAGCCCTGTGTTGCAGGCACAGAAACAGCAGATCCTGCTGGCAGAGCAACAGCAAAAGCTGGAGAAAAGTAAATTGTTGCCATCGCTCAGCGCAGCGGTAAATAGCTCTACCATTAAAGGATGGCAAACAACTGACCAGAATACGGAAAAGTATTTTGACGGTTCCCGCCGGTTTAACTCCGTAAGTGTGGGAGTAGGTATTCCTATCTTCTCCGGGGCGCAAAGAGACAGGATCAAAGCCGCGGGTGTTTTGATGAAACAGCGCGAACAGGAATTTGATCTTACCAGGCAGGAACTTAACAGGAATGTTCAGAATGCAATGTTTGTATATGGACAGCATCTCAAACTGATCCGGCGTTATCACAGTACTTTATTACCGAATGCTTCTGCAATACTGGATGCAGCATCAAGGAAGCTGAATGCGGGAGAGATAGGGTACCTGGATTGGGTAATACTGGTAAACCAGGCATTGCAGATCCGCGGAGAATACCTCGGTAGTATTCAGCAGTTAAATGATGCCGCTTTTGAAATCGAAAAATTAAGTTCTGTTAACTAGCCAATAAATACATTATGAAAATACAATTCATTATAGGGATCGTTGTTGTATCATTCGTTACTGCCTGCCAAAGTGGTAATGAGGCGCCGCCTAAGAACGACAAGAAAGATACCGTCGCTGCAATAACAGACAGTGATGTGGTAACCTTATCTGCAGAGCAAATAAAGAACGCCAATATTGCCATTGGCGCTCCCGAGCAAAAAATGATGCACTCTACACTTAAAGTAAGTGGAACATTAGATGTGCCGCCGCAGAATATTGTGTCCATCAGTTTACCGCTGGGTGGGTATGTAAAAACAATGGCATTGATACCCGGTCAAAGGGTAGGGCAGGGTGAAGTGCTGGCTACTGTAGAAGATCAGCAGTATATCCAGCTGCAGCAGGACTACCTGACCTCCAAAAACAAACTGGAGTACGCCGGCGCCGACTATGCCAGGCAAAAAACACTCAATGAAACAAAAGCTGCGAGTGATAAAATACTGCAACAGGCACAAAGCGAACTCAATAATCAGAAGATCCTTGTAAGGTCATTAGGTGAGAAACTGAGGCTGATTGGCATCAACCCGGAGACGCTTACTGATAATAACATCTCAAGAACGGTAAGTATCCGTGCACCTTTCAGCGGGTATGTAACAAAGGTGAATGTCAATATCGGTAAATATGTAAATCCTGCGGATGTCCTGTTGGAATTGATAAAGCGGGATGATCTTCATTTGTCACTGACAGTCTTCGAAAATGATGCTTCCAGGCTCTCTCTTGGTCAGAAGCTCACTTGTTATACCAATAGCAGACCCGATGTAAAGTACACGGCTACTATTCACCTGATAACGCCGCAGATCAATGACGACAGAAGTACCGAAGTGCATTGCGATCTTGACAGGCCCGGTAAAGAGCTTTTTCCCGGCACCTTTATGAATGCATTGATTGAACTGGGTAATGCTAAGGTGACGGCTGTTCCGGAAGAAGCTATTGTAAAATGGGAAAACAAATATTACCTGTTTAGCCAGGAAGCAGGTAATACATTCAGAATGCTACCGGTTGAAACGGGTACTACCAATGGCGGGTTTACAGAAGTAAAGAATACCCTCTCCGTTGATAAAGTAGTGATCAAAAACGCTTACACACTTCTGATGAAGATGAAGAATAGCGCTGAAGAAGAATAAAAGATCAATCAGGCAACAGGCAATCACTCGTTACAGGCAATGATCTGTTAATGGGTGATTGCTTTTTTGTGAGGTGAATCGGCAGACGGCAATCGTGAGACGTGAAAACTGTTTCGGGTTGAATCGTGAGACGTGAGTCGTCAGTCGTGAGTGGTTGCTGCTGTATTTGCTCGCCGCTCGTAGCTCAAAGCTTGTGGCTGTTTTGCCAACTGCCAACTTGCTTCCGGACTTTATTCAGACATCAGGCCTCATACTTCATGTATTCATCTCAGCAAATTTGCACTTACTAACTGCTTTCTTCCAAATCACCTGTACCGTTTTGTCTCATTTGGCCGATTTGTCTCATTTGTCGCTTTTCCTTGTTTTCAGGCATCAGGCGTTTAGCATTCTGCATTTCGCTTTATATAGACCTTCTCCCGACCTTCTCCGGTCATGCTCCCGGTAAAAAGCCTATGAAGTAAGGGTTTGAACCGGCTTATGTTAAGATCATGTCCCCGGCATAAGAGGCCTAAAGGCAATATGAAGCCTTGCGGACAGGAACATCACTGAAAGGCACGCAGAGCCGGTATGGCGAGGGATGACGACCTTGTGTGCTTTCTGTAATTTATTTAGCAGGTTAAGAAAGGTCGTCATCCCTTTTACAATTGAGCTATGCGAGACTTGTAGTCTCGTATTTTTATTTTGTAGCCTTTGGCTACTGCTATAATTACTAAAAGCAGTATCAATATCGTTGAATTAAGTGGCTGGTGAAGACACCAGCCACGGAGCGCCCCCGGCGGGTGTCCCCACCCGCCGGAATATAACTCCTTAATTCAACGACAATGAAAGCAGATAATGAAATTTCAATGCTGCAAGCCCCGAACAGCAATATTGCCATCAAGCGTTCTTTTTAAATACGAGGTAATCTACCATCTTCCATGTTTTGCCATCTTTGCTGGTTTCGTACGTCATTTTAAATTGATTGCTTTCTAGCTGTTCATAGATAAAATGTTGGTACATGGTACCGCAGACCAGGATATTCCTGTACATTTTCCAGAACTAGGCGATTGTCTTTCCAACCCTCACTCTGGAATTGCCGATGACCTTGTCCATTATCAAAAGCATAAGCAATGAATTGGCCGGTGCGCGGATCTGTACCCCAGAATAGTAAGGCTTTGTAAGTGGCGGGAGCTTTGTCTGTATGTTCACAGGTGAGCCAGCTACTATCTAATGCAAGTTTGAAATTGAGTGAAGCCTGAATTGAACGACCACTGGAAAACTGACCTTCTCCTGTCCATGACCCTTGAAAGAATTGTATCATGTCTATTGGCAGGCGATGTGGAGTAGCTAACTGTGCGTTGGCTGTTTGTACACAGAGAAGTATAATGAACGATGCTAATAGTTTTTTCATTATGTAAATGTAGCAGAATGAAACAACCAGCGAAAGGGGGTAATGATGGGAACGTAATTATGTTATACGAAACGTTGATAATCGCTATCAAAATGAATAATGGAAATAAGCAATGCTTTTTTGTATATTTAATCAATAACGGTACCAGGCAGACAAAAGATAAACTCCGTCAGAAGAGCCTTGCCTGTTGGCCGTAGTCTTTCATAACAACATCAAACATAAACCAGCACTGGCTGAACGATACGTATGAGTAGATCTTATATTCCATTGCTCGCTTTCGTTATTTTGTTGTTACTGACAATTCCATTTTCTTTTGACTTTGCAACTTCAGTAGTTCCCGGCTGGCATACCACAATTTTTCCTCCATATTTTATTGTTGAACTTGTTGTTGTCATTGTTTTGCTGCTGGCTATAATATGTTATTGGCTATTATCTAAACGGACAGGTGAAACAAACTGGACCTTATTTGCTATCCATTTCGCATTGACAATCCCTACAGTCATTTATCTGAAGTTCCCTTCCATTTTTTTAGATGTTCGATCGACAGATCAAAACGAATTGATAAGAGTAATAGAATTTCGGATGAAGCTAATTCCTATTGCGTGGGCACTTTTCGTGATAGGGCAAATTGTTTTTCTTATCTACTTTATCAGGACCATCAGGAAGACCAGGCGTATTGCCATCAGTGCTTGATGTTTATTTCTTCAGCTTCATCTATCCTGTTTTCTTTTGTTCAGGCTGGAAGTATTCTGCTCAGCATTTTTTGTTATCTTCAACTCCAGCTAAACGCCGTCAGGCATTTCAGGTAGGACAGGCTACAGATTCACTGCCTTCGCAATACTCGAACGTTAGCTATTATTTACAGATTATTATTATGGACAGACCGACAATACTTTTAATTCCCGAAAAGAGTGATACCGAATTTGAACAAGTGTTTGCGACTTGGATAAAAAACGGTGGACAAATTAAGCGACTTGGAAAATATTGGATTAAGGATGAAGAATTGACAAAACAGAAGATTGCAATTTATGGTAACCAGACTTTCGCGTTTGTGTTGGCTCAAATCTATAATGTTGAACTTCTTTCGCCAGACGATACATTGATTGCCAGACTTGGAAACGAGTGGACAAAGAGAAATGTTGAATTAAAACAAATCAACCAGATTTCGGAAGAGGATTTTCCCGTTTTCATCAAACCCGTAATTCCAAAGATATTTATTGCAGATATATTTCAGACAATTGCAGACTTCAAAGAAGCAACAAACGGACTTCAGGATACCGAAGAGATTTTAGTTGCAAGTATTGTTGATAACATACAAGCGGAGGCAAGAATCTTTGTAAAAGATGGTATAGTAAAGGATATTGCTTTGTACGAAGGGGCAGCGGACCTTGCAAGCGGAAAAGAATTCGTTTCAAAATTCATTAGTGACAATAAAAGCAAGTTGCCCAATGTCGTAGTTGTAGATATTGCATTTAGTGAACAGACAGGTTGGTTTATTCTTGAATTTAACGCTTGTTGGGGTGCCGGACTTAATGGCTGTAATGCAGAAAAAGTTATCGACTGCATTATTGATGCGACAATTAATAGCTGATCAGGAGGGTTGACATGAAAACCTGAAGGTGGGGCTTTAGTAATAAATTAATACTTGGTATTCTGAAATCGCTTTGTCGGGTACTGATTTTGCTTGTCGGCGTTTATGGTGTTAGCTGCTTTCGTTAAGCATTCTCCGCGCTCTCCTTTCTCTTCAGTTGGCTCAGGCAGGTACAATAAAAAAGCCGGTCAGTTGACCAGCTTTAATAATTTCAGTGCGGAAGAGGAGATTCGAACTCCCACGCCAGTTACGGCGCTACCACCTCAAAGTAGTGCGTCTACCAATTTCGCCACCTCCGCATCCGTTTTTCCGGCTATAAACCGGTGAGGCGGCTGCAAAAATAAATAACTATTTGATTAAAACAATTCTAAATGTAGTTCCTTTTCCAACTTCTGAGTCTTTTACAAATAATTGTCCCTTATGATATTGTTCAATAATACGTTTGGAAAGACTCAAACCCAGTCCCCAGCCGCGTTTTTTGGTGGTAAAGCCCGGTTTAAAGACCTTTCTGATGTTCTGGCGGGCAATTCCTTTGCCGGTATCCGCAATATCTATAATTACATTATTCGCATTCTGTTGCAGGAAAATGGTAATATTTCCCTTGCCTTCCATAGCATCCAGCGCATTTTTCAACAGGTTTTCTATTACCCAGTCAAAAAGTGGGGGAGAAATATTTACATCCAGTTTTTCAATGCCATTGGTATTAAATACCAGTTGCACCTTACCGGCCGCCCTTTTACGCATGTATTCCACCATACTGGCTACCTGTGTTACAAGATCATGTGGTTCCAGTTGCGGGCTGCTGCCTATTTTACCAAAACGGTCTGATACCAGCTTCAACCGGTTCACATCCTTCTCCATTTCCTGCACTATTTTATCATTGTCAGGATTTTCCTTCAGCATCTCCACCCATCCCTGTATGGAAGATAAGGGGGTGCCCAGCTGGTGAGCTGTTTCTTTGGCCATACCTGCCCATACCTGGTTTTGAGATGATTTAAAACTGGTAGTGAGCGCTGTGAGTGTAATAATAATGAAGAGGCTTACGATCAGCAACTGCACCATCGGGTAGTTGCGCACCTGTGTCAGCAGTTTGGTATGGCCGTAATAATAAATATTCTTCTCGCCATCATTTACAGGGTTGCTCCATTCTATAGGCTGGTTCTGCGATTTGAACTCCTTTATTTTTTCCAGCACATAGTCTTTATTCAATGCTTTGGCCGAATCGAGGTTCACCTGGTCCAGTATGCGCCCGTTCTCGTCGGTAACAATAATGGGAATGGTCTTATTCTCAGCAATGATCATCCCGGCCAGTTTATCACTGATGCCGGTGCTGTCGTGGATCAGCAATTTGCCTGCCTCCACCCATTGTTCTACCCGCTGGCGCTCTTCCAGTGCTATTTTGCCCGCCAGGTATTGCGAATAGAAGATGGTACCACTTACAATGGCAATAGCAACAATAGCAAGTCCTGTTCTCCAGTTAAAAAGTGGCTGAATCATTCGACTAATTTATAAAAACCGTTCCTTTGCATCCGTTATTCCCGGAAATATTTTCGCAATACATGACATCACCACTGGTTTCTATTGTTATTCTCAACTGGAACGGCCAAAAGTTCCTGCAGCAGTTCCTGCCTTCAGTGCAGGGCAGCACCTATATTAATAAAGCCATCGTGGTGATCGATAATGCTTCTACAGATAATTCAGTAGCCTTTTTACAGCAGCACTACCCGGAGGTAACTATTATACAGTTATCGGAAAATATGGGTTTTGCCAGGGGATACAACGAAGGTTTGAAACAGGTACAGTCGGATTATTATGTATTGCTGAATTCAGATGTGGAGGTACAGGCAGGGTGGATAGAGCCGGTGATAGCCTTGATGGAAAGCGATAAAAAGATCGCGGCCTGTCAACCCAAGATCTTACAATACAAACGGCGTAATTTATTTGAATATGCTGGTGCGGCCGGTGGCTGGATAGATCATTTGGGATACCCGTTTGCACGCGGGCGTGTATTTGATGTGTGTGAAGAAGATAAAGGACAATATGATAGTATTGCCCCGGTTTTCTGGGCCAGCGGCGCAGCTTTGTTTGTGCGTGCGGCTGTATATCATGAAACCGGTGGGCTGGACGAATACTTTTTTGCGCACCAGGAAGAGATTGATTTTTGCTGGCGTTTACAACTGGCAGGATATGAGGTGTATTGCTGCCCGCAATCGGTAGTATACCATGTTGGTGGCGGTACTCTGCCCAAAGGCAATTCGCGCAAGGTATTTCTGAACTTCCGTAATAACCTGGTGATGCTGGCAAAAAACCTTCCTGCAGGCCGGGCAATATGGGTAATAGCTTACCGTTTTTTGCTGGATGCGATATCTGCTACCAAATCATTACTGGCAGGAGAGGGCAGGTATTTTACAGCAGTAATAAAAGCACACTTTGCATTCCTGGGATGGCTGTTTTCGGCTAAGAAAAAGCAGTTTTTCCCTCGTAAAAGAATATATTTATTAAAAGGTTGTTTGGCTAAAAGCGTGGTGTGGAGCTACTTTGTGCAGGGTAAGAAAACATTTACAGAAATTGTTGATAAGAAACACTGATTTTTTCATCTGAACTATTATTTTTGCACTGCAATTAACTCGTTATGGATCAACATCAAGAAAAAGATTACCGCGAGAAAGATTTCAAACACAGCTGGGTGAATTCTTCAGTATTCCTGTTTTATCTGCAGGTATTTTGTGTACTGGCTTTCGTATTAGGTGGATGCTATAGTTTATATACTCAGCGCTATAAAGGCAAGCCTGAGGTGAACGTGCCTGCCAATACGCACTACACGCCTGAGTACAAATAATTTATAAAAAAAGTTGGCGAAAAATTTTGAAGTAATCATACAATCTCTATCTTTGCACTCCCAATTCAACGACGGGGTTTTGAGAGAAGGAAAAAGAAGAGAAAGTAAGGAAAGGAAAGTGTAGGAATTGGATGATTACTTTGTTCTTTTATAGTCGATTATACATGCGGAAGTAGCTCAGTTGGTAGAGCGCAACCTTGCCAAGGTTGAGGTCGCGGGTTCGAGCCTCGTCTTCCGCTCCAGAAATGAAGGTGTGATGTTCTCACACCTTTTTTATTCCCCACTGTCACCCGGGTGGCGGAATAGGTAGACGCGCAGGACTTAAAATCCTGTTCCCCGCAACGGGAGTAGGGGTTCAATTCCCCTCCCGGGTACTTCTAAAAGTCGCTTCAGGCGGCTTTTGTTGTTTTTGATAATTCCTTTTACTTCGCTTAATCATATAAGCCAGATGGATAAAAACAACATACAAAGCGTCCTCAGCCTTATTATCGTTTTTATCTCCCTGTTATTTACCCTGTTCCTGTTTACAGTAAAAAGCACTAAGAAGCTTTCTAATATACTCCTCGCACTTTTCATCTTTTTTAATGCAGTAGATATCAGTTCATGGTTTCTCGACAGGCACCTGCTACCCTGGCTGGATCTTTTAATGTTTAAGCATTCGCTCGGGTGGCTGATCAATCCATTGTTTTATTTATACGCGTTGTCTATCTGCTATGCAGATTTTAAACTGCGTCCCAAACACCTGTTACATCTCATTCCTTTCCTGTTGGCAAACCTGGTATTGCTTTTTGAGTTTTATACTGTTGATCACCCGGCAAAACTGGTTTTCCTGGAGCATTATTCAGAACATCCGGAGATCATTTTCATGAATATTGCAGGGCATCTGCAATTTGTCTTTTATATAGCAGCAGTTTTTTTATTGCTCAGCAGGTACAGGAAGATCTACCTGGAAAATTATACGGATGCAGGTTCCATTACCTACAGGTGGTTGTTCCAACTAACAACAGTTATCACTATTGTACATAGTATTGTATTGATAAAGGATATTATTAACCAGGTGTACACTACCAGTGCATTTGAAAATGCCCAGTTGATCGTTGGTATCAATGCCATGCTGGTAGTATGCTGGTTTGTAATGAAAGCATTGTACAACCCGGAGCTTTTCAGAAGTGTGGATTCTGCTATTCAGCCGGTTGAAAATATTATAGCTGAAACTGTACCGCCTGTAACAGATGAAGCATATGCAACGGGTGATACACAGGATGAAAGGATTGAGCAGCTAAAAAGTTATATGGTTCAGCAGGAGCCTTTTCTTGATCCTGCACTTACCATTCAGCAACTGGCCGCGGGTATGAAGATGCCTGTACGTGATCTCTCTGTATTGATCAATCACCAGTTGGGGCAACACTTTTTTGATTTTGTAAATGAGTATCGCATCCGCAAAGCGATGGCCCTGTTAAAAGATCCCCAAAAGAATGATCTCACCATCCAGGAGATCTTCTACGAAGTGGGGTTTAATTCAAAATCATCTTTCAATACTGCTTTCAAAAAACACGCAGGCGTTACCCCTACCCAGTTTCGTACTGCCTCATAATAAACCAGTTACAATAAAGTCGAACGTCCTGTAATAAAGTCGCACCAATTTCACGGCTACAAATCGGTTCGACTTTATGCTGTCGGTCTATTCCTTTTTGCTACTGCTCCAGTTTTGCATAAAACAATTTACAGGTATGCAAAGCAATACAGTGAACAGGTTGAAAAGGCATGGCAGGCTCTTACTGATCATACTGTTAATGATGCCGGTATGGGCAATAGCACAGGTACAGGTGAGCGGGTTGGTAAAGAGCGGTGATACCCCGGTTGCCGGGGCCAACGTGGTAGTAAAAAATGGGCTGGGCAATATGGCGGGAGGAACAGTAACCCGTGAGGACGGCAGTTTCGAATTAAAACTGGCAAAGGATACCTATACTATTCTCATCAGTGCTTTAGGTTATATAAGCTGGGAGAAAATAGTAGTACTGCAAAAGGACACTGCATTAGGAACTATCCTGTTACAGCAGAATTCCACCAGTCTCGAAACCTTTGTAGTGACAGCAAAGAAAAAACTGGTTGAGTATAAGCAGGACCGGCTGGTATTGAATGTAGAGAATAATATTGCTGCAACAGGTGGTAATGCATTGAATGTGATCAGTACTGCACCGGGAGTAATGGTGCAGAATAATAACATTACTATGCTGGGCAAAGGAACTACAAGGGTAATGGTTGACGGGCGCATGATAGAATTGACTGGTGAAGAGCTGGCAAACTACCTGAAGTCAATTGCTGCTGCGGATATCAAAAGTATTGAAGTGATCACTAATCCGCCTGCAAAATATGATGCTGCCGGCGACGGTGGTATCATCAATATTGTACTGAAGAAAGCAAGAGTGGATTCCTGGAAAAATGCGCTTACTGCGACATACGACCAGAATAGCTATGACTTCTATACACTCCGGAATAGTTTTCTGTATAATAAGAACAAGCTAAGACTTGCTGTAAGTGCTGGAGGTAAACTGGGACATAGCAGGGCGAAACAGGAACTAAATATTGCTTATCCCAATGGCCCGCGTTTTTTGCAGTACATAGGTAAGCAAAAAGAAAATAATGCATCAGGGCGCGTTGCAATGGATTATGATCTTTCAGGTAAAACGATGATTGGTTTCCAATATGCAGCCAACTTCAATGATCCGGGTAGTCGCGACCTGGTTAAGTCTGATATTTATAATACTGCACATCAGCTTGACTCATCATTGCTCAATACAGGAAACAGGAAATTGAGTAATAGCAGTCATGCGCTTAATGCACATCTGGTATCACAACTGGACTCTGCCGGGAAAAAACTTTCAGTTGATGCTGATCTTTTCAGGTATCACTCATCCATCGACAATAGTTTTGTTGCCAATACCTTTACCCCGGATATGCAGTTCCTGCATACCATTCAGTCTGCCCAAAATATTGCTGCACAGCAGATCGATAATGTCAGCATCAAAACAGACCTGGAGCATCCGTTGAAATTTTTAAACCTGTCGTATGGCATAAAAGCGGCTTATACCAGGAGCAAAGGTGATATTGTTTATTATAATACCATAACTGGTATACCCGAGCAAGACGCTTCACAATCCAATACATTTGAGTACAAGGAAACCAACCAGGCCGTTTATATAAACGGAATAAAAAGTATAGGCAAATGGAATGTGCAGGCCGGGCTACGGATGGAATACACACAAACAAAAGGATATTCTGCAACACTAAACCAGGTTTCAGATAATGATTACCTGAAACTATTTCCCACCTTTTCGCTTTCCTACAAACGGAATGATGACCATTACTACCTGTTGAGTTATGGACGAAGGATCAGCAGACCGGGTTTTGCATTGTTGAATCCATTTCGCTCTTACATCAACAGTACCAGTTATTCAGAAGGCAATCCTTTTCTGCAGCCATCTTTCAGTGATGATATTGATGTTAGCCATGTATATAAAGGTGCCTGGAGAACCAACCTGTTTTTAAATATTGCATCAAATGGCTTTGGCCCGGTATTTACAGCCGATCCGCAAACCAATGCACTGATCATTTCCCGGCAGAACTATTTCAGGGAATATTATTATGGGATCGGGGAAAACTATTCTGCCAATATTACTCCCTGGTGGCAAAGTGTAAATACAATGTATGTGATGGGTGCCCAAAGCAGGTTTAATGGAAAGATTAATGCCAGCCCGGCAAACAGCTTACAGTTTTACCTGGCAACCAGTAATACATTTTCGTTCAGCAAGATTTCCGGGCTGCAGGTGGATTATATGTATAGCTCACCGTTTAAAAGGGGATTGTATGAAATAGGGTATCTGTCACGATTGAATATTGCCTTCAGGCAGGGATTCCTGAAAAACCAGTTGCAGCTATCATTACTGTGCAATGATGTCTTCAATACCGCGTATCTCAAAAATTATGCATCGGTGGTAAACGGCATCAGGCAGGTTTACAGTGAAAACAATAGTAGCCGGTTTTTCCATATTACCCTTACCTGGAATATTGGTAATGACAAAGTGAAGGTGCAGCAGCGGGGTTTTGGCAATGAAGAAGAAAGAGGCCGAACAAACTAGGTGTTGATAGGCCCGAAGTTTGAAGTTCTTTACACGAAGGTTGGGCAACTGGTAAAAATAGTTGGCGCGTTCTAATGCGCAGAAACGATCAAATAGAATAAAGCCTTGGTCGAATTAGAAGTTATATTCATATATAAAATTTAATTTATGAAAAGCCAGTCGTTTCAGCACTTACCTGATGTAGATATCCGTAATTCTCAATGTATGATGGAAGGAGAGATTACAACTGAAATTGTTATTCCGGAGGAGCGTCATCATATTTATGCGGGCAGCGGGCCGTGTAAGAAGTGTAATAAATGTCAGGGTTTTCAATTCAGTCCGATTGACCAGGGATTATGCCTTTGTGGTCATAAATATTCTGATCATGGCTACTAGGTGCTTTGAATAGCCCAAAGCGAATCCTGTAATTCAAAGATTTTTCAGGACAAATAGTTATGCAGAATTGCGCTACTCGTTCACAATTTCCGGAGAAGCTCCTGTAACAAGGGGCTCTTTTTTTGTAAGAATATCCCGGAGTTCACGAACAACGATTACGAGATAAAATGCAGAAACGCCACATATAAATGAGACGGGTAATGAGGTAATAAAATGGCTAACAGAGAAAACATGTATGCTGGAATGCATAGATGTTCAGGGTTTGTAATTGATGTAATAGGTGTTTAGTGGCTTTCACCGGGTAGGATAGTATAAAATTACTAGCCCGATCAGAAAGAGGTGATTTATAAGGGGGAAGGAATGTGTTATCTTATAAAACAGCACAAATAAACGCCAGTTTTACGCTTAGAAAGACTGCTGTTTCTGGTATTCGCTGGGGCTTAAACCCGTATTCTTTTTAAATGCGGCAAAAAAAGTACTGCGTGAAGAAAAGCCGGCTTCCTCTGCAAGAGCTTCCAAAGTGAGTTCTTTCCAGTCTTCGCCAGTCATCCGGAGGCGGATGTATTCCACCCGGTAGGTGTTAATGAAGTCGGTAAATCTTTGTTCGTAATGCCGGTTGAGTAGGTAAGACAAATGATGGCGGGGAATATCCAATGTTTCGGACAGGGAGTTTAAAGTAAGTCCTTGTTGGCGGAAAGCCTGTTGTCCTGAAATATATTCTTCCAGTTTAGCACAATAAATTTTTACCTGCTCCTCCTGCAATTGTAATTCCTTTTTACCGCCATTGGCATTCTCAGAAACAATAACCTGGATGGGGGTAATGGGAGTATGTAAATTTCCGGCAGGGACCGGATCTTCTTTTGCGAGGATCAGGTTCCGGTCTGGCGATGTATCCTGGTTCATCCGTATGCCATATAAAATGGATGGCTTGAACAGGAGGTAAACGCTGAAACCAAAAAAAGCAAGGTTCATGATCAGTACCGGTATCTTACCGATCTCAATAATATTACTGCCGGTGCCCAGTAATACCCAGCCTATAATAGTGATAACACCCAGCGACAGGTACATGAGGGTTAAAAAGGCTGAAAATGAGAATAGCCAGTAGAGTCTTTCCCGCTGTAATAGTTGCCTGTTGCTTTTACGGGCGGCAAATTTTGCAAGCAGCAGCCATTGAAAAGTAAAATAGATGACACCCTGAATGGGACGCAGGGTAGCATGTATAATGGAGGGTATTAACCCCGATCCTTTCATATAACTCATGTTCAGATCGCGGGCAATAGAACGTACCGCTTCTCTTTTCAGTTCAATATCTGCAAAGTAGAAGGGCATCAGGTCTATCAGGTTAACGACGGCAGGTATAAAATGAAGCCAGTCACTACGCTTAAAAGAAGTTTCATTGTATAAAGTGCTGCGCACATACAGGTAACTCAAAGGAGGGATGAGGTAGTACAGCGGACTTCCCAGCCTGAAAATATAGGGCACCCGCTCCAGCCCGCCACCGATAAATAACAGGTAAATAAAGGCATACCACCCGCAGGAAAATAATATAATGCTCAGTTGCCGGTTTGCATGACGATGATAGCTGCTTTTGAAAAACAGCAGGAAGCTTGTTATGAAGCTGCAGAACACCCCCCAGATCATAAATACATCGTGAAGCCTTAACATAGAAGAAAGGCTAAGATATTGCATTCTGATAAGTGAAATCCTTTAGGAACAAATTTTAATATGTTTACTAAAAGTTTTCCTTTATTCGAAAATGCTGCGAACTGTTATATGTCAATTCTTTGCTTCCTGGCTAAGGGGATTTGGGTAGCGTAGTATTCGTGTAGTCATTTCATTTATATTTTATTATTTTTTGATTAAAAGCGCATATTCATTAAAGATATGAGTATGTTTTTTGTAAATTGTTTTGCCGATCGTATCCAATGATATTTCTCATCCCTCTATTATACGGGGAAATACCATATCAATACAGATAGAGTCATTGAAGTTTGTAACGAGAGACAGATTCAATTCAGCCGCACGGGCTATTCCTGGCCTGTGCTTTTTTTTGAAATTGCGGTAAGCGGGGAGTAGTGAGACGTGAGTCGTTGAAGCAGGTGAATAGTCAATGGTCAATAGTGAATGGGCTGAAAGACTGTTACCGGTTATAGGATACAAGATGCCGGTTTCTGGACACTGGTATATTTGCCGTAAGAGCAAACCGAAGTAACTGCAAACTGCCAATTGTCAACTGCTCACGGCTCGTAGCTCAAAGCTCGCGGCTGCTTTGCCAACTGCAAATTGCCAACTGCCAACTTTCTTCCAGTCTTTCCTTCCGGACTTGTATTTGCTAACAGCTAAAACCTAACTCCTAATACCTGATTCCCAATTCCTGTATTAACCTACAACATAAAACTTACAACCTACAACCTGTATTCCGCTCCCCTTTCCCAATTGCGTAAAAGGATTTCCGTTTGCGGCATTATAGCTTTAGTCGTGCGTAATATTTTCGCGGGGTTGAATATCATCCCTAAATAATTTAACGTGTTAATATGAAACGACTGGCTCTCTTTGTATTGGTATCATTGTTTGCTGTGGGTACAGTATCAGCCCATGCTGTATGGATAGAAACAAATGCAGCAGGTAAAAAAGGCAGTAAACATGAAGTAAGGGTATATTTTGGCGAGTTTGGTGAGAACGAAAGAGACACTGTAGCCAAATGGTTCTCTGATCTGAAAGAGATAAAAGTATGGCTGGTTGGTCCCGGTCAGCAGAAAATACAACTGAATACCAAAGATGCGGTAGATCACCTGCAGGCTGAATTTACTCCTTCGGCTGATGGAGTGTACACGATCCTGATCTATCATGTGGTGAAGGACCTGCATGCTGCAGCAAAAATTGAATACAATGCCAGCGCTACTGTTATTGTAGGACAGGCTGCTAACCAGGCTTCCTTTAATACCAATGAGCTGAGTATTTTTTCTGTAGCCGGTGGTGCTGCAAAAGTGAATACACCAGTGAAATTACAGGCGTTTTACCAGCAACAGCCTGCTGCCAAGCAACAGGTAGAAGTAGTAGCGCCCGGTGGCTGGGAAAAAAAGCCGACCGCTGATGCCAATGGAACTGTATCAGTAGTGCCTGTAATGCCAGGTACTTATATGGCTGAGGTATTGCACAGCATTAAAGAAGCCGGTGAGCACAACGGCAAGCACTATGAAAATATCTGGAAAGTAGCTACCTATAGCTTTGCGGTAGCTAAGTAAGCGATGAAAGACATTTGTAAAGTAAAAGGGCCGGTAATCCTTGAATTACCGGCCCTTTGTTATTTATAGAAATTGAGATCTTAAATAGAGTCGAAGCGTTTCTGGATGAAATCCCAGTTCACGATATTCCACCAGGCGTTGATATAGTCCGGGCGGCGGTTCTGGTATTTCAGGTAATAAGCATGTTCCCATACATCAAGACCCAGTAAAGGAAAGCCTTTTACTTCACTTACATCCATCAGGGGATTGTCCTGGTTGGGGGTAGAGGTAACTACCAGCTTTTTATCATTGGTAACCACCAGCCATGCCCAGCCGCTGCCAAAACGGTTTTTACCGGCATCGGTAAATTGAGTTTTGAAGGTATCGATAGAATTAAAATCTTTCTCAATAGCTGCTTTCAGTTTACCGGAGGGAGCTGTAGCGCCACCGGGAGCGGCCATGCTTTTCCAGAACAATTCATGATTATAATGTCCGCCGGCGTTGTTACGCATTTTGGCAGAGTATTTTGAAATGCCACCCAGCAGGGTTTCCAGCGTTACTTTGGTAATGTCCACTTTTTCAGCAGCTACTGCGTCTGTGAGGTTTTTGGTGTAAGTAGCGGCGTGCTTGGTATAATGGATCTCCATTGTTTGCGCGTCAATGGAAGGTTCCAGTGCTGCGTAAGCATATGGTAAAGGCTGTTGTGTATAAGGTGTGCCCGGGCCAGCTACCAGGGGAGCTGCTGCGTAAGAACCGGCAAATGTTGACAATGCTGATAAAGAAACAGATGCTGCTATGCCGGCTTTACCTGTGTTGATGATAAAGTTGCGACGGGAGGTATTTTCCATAATATTAAGTTATAGATGTTTTATGGTATATGCAATATTCATTCCACGGGTCAGGTGATGTCATCCGAACGATGTGGAAATAACTATATTTTAATCCATAACATTATAATAATGTAATTGGATCAAAAATATTTATGAAAAGATGGCTGCTTCAGGGAAGAGTAAAGTTAGGTGTTTTTCCGGCGGTAAGTTATGTAAAGTATAAAGTTTAAGGTATAAAGAGGCCCTCTACAATCGGGAGTAACATTTAGAAAAGTAACTCCGCCTTGCACGACCTTAAACTTTAAACCTTATACCTTAAACCTGAAGCGCTACGCCAGTGAACGGTCAATGCCCATTTCCAGTCCTCTCAATTCAGCCAGTCCTCTTAAACGGCCAATAGCTGAATAACCGGGGTAGGTTGTTTTTTTGAGATCGTCCAGCATCTGGTGACCATGATCCGGGCGCATGGGGATAGAGCGGTTGGTGCGACGCATCAGCAGGATGAGCTCTTTTACAATGCTGTACATATCAGCATCCCCTGCAAGATGATCGGCCTCATAAAAATTGCCGGCGGCATCGCGCTTGGTATTGCGCAGGTGAATAAAATGAATATGATCTCCCAGTCGTTGAATAATGCCTGCCAGGTCATTGTCTGCACGTGCTCCGAATGAACCTGTGCAGAAACACAAACCATTGGCGGGAGAGGGGGCGGCCTGCAACAATTCAACAGCATCCTGTTCTGTGCTTACAATACGTGGCAAACCCAGTAATGAATAAGGAGGATCGTCAGGATGGATAGCCATTTGTAAGCCTTCCGCTTCGGCCACGGGTACTACCTGTTGCAAAAAATAGAAAAGATGCTCTTTCAGCTTTTTCGCATCAATATGTTCGTAAGTCTTTAAGGCAGTAAGCACCTGCTCTGGTGTGAATCTTTCATCGCTGCCGGGCAGTCCTAACAATGCGTTATGGAAAAGAGTATCTTTCTCCTGCTGCGTCATGCTTTGAAAGCGCTGCAGGGCAGCAGCTATTTCTTCCAGCGTATAGTCTGCTTCAGCACCGGGCCTTTTTAGTAAGAACAGGTCAAATGCAATAAAGGCAGCTCTTTCAAAATAAAGTGCTTTACTGCCATCGGGCATGGTATAAGAAATTTCTGTGCGCATCCAGTCCAGGATAGGCATAAAATTATAAGTAACTACCCTGAGCCCACAACTGGCCACATTGCGCAGGCTTTCTTTGTACTGTTCAATGTATTGAAGATAGTTGCCTGTTTGTTTTTTAATATCCTCGTGTACCGGCAGGCTTTCAATGACTGTCCATGACAAGCCGGCGGCTTCAATGGCAGATCTGCGTTTAGCGATCTCTTCTACAGTCCATACATCACCAACGGGAATATGGTGTAATGCGGTAACAACGCCTGTACATCCTGCCTGGCGTATATCCTGTAAGCTAACCGGGTCATTGGGTCCGAACCACCGCATTGTTTGTTCCATCAACATAGAGAGCGATTTCTGATTTTGATATTTTGATAAGAGTTGTGAATGCCCGCCCGGACGATCCGTTCGAACGGGGTCAGTCGTGAAAGAAAGATGGTTACAATGTTATATCGTTTTGTGGTTATCAGTCATAACAATCGATCAATATAACCATCAAACAATCAAGCTAATTACCGGGAGCATATGGAAACCTCAGCCCCTTATAATAATCCAGGGTATGATCCGGTTGCTCTGCTCCCTGTGGTAAAGGCATGTTAGCAAAGGTCTGAAAATACAACAGGCAGGCATTGCGCCACCACACAGCTTCTTCCTCCTGGATTGCCAGTAACATGCGTACCTGCTCAAATCTTTCATTGTCCACATATTTCTTCATCTGTTGCCAGGTATGTTGCATCCAGCGAACGGAATCAACACCGCTGTAATATTTATAACATAATTCCTGCCATAGATTTCTTCCGGATTGTAACCGGTAAGTCCAGGGGACATGATGAAACCAGAGCAAATAGTCTTCCGGACAGGTTGCCAGGTTCTCAAATTGTTTACGTACTTCCGGCTGGTATTGTGCCAGCGCATTACTACCGGTAGCTGTTCTGTTGAACCCAATACCGGCGCTATCCGCTTTATGAAAATAAACCGGGTTCCAGTCTGCACGCGGAGCTTTGTCGTGCCAGGGTGCCGGACCATAATGATGACCATAACCCATGATATGATGTAAGCCCAACGGTGTCATATAATTGACCAGTGTTTCGCGGGATAGTAACATCATCCGGCGAACGCTGTCAACAAATACTTTTTCATTGCTGAAGGTCTGGCGGATCCATTCATCAGCCAGTTGTGAGGATGATAGTTCATGATCCCATGCCAGCCTTCCAAACGAATACCAGTTGGCCTGCGCAAACGGATGACCACACCAGTTAATATCATTGCCAATATTGGCAACACCGGCCATGCCGGATAATGCGTGGTGGTCAGCAGTACCATCTACAACAGATGCAACAGTAGTGTGTGGGCCTTTTGCATAGGTATCTGCATCAAGACATTCTTTAAATAGTGTGGGAAGAAATACCAGGTGTGTAGAGAAGCCAAGATATTCCTGTGTCAACTGAAATTCCATCATCAATGGTGTTGCAGGCATAGCACCAAACAAAGGATGAAAAGGTTCCCTGGGCTGAAAATCAATAGGCCCGTTCTTTACCTGCACAATTACATTCTTCCTGAACTTTCCGTCAAGAGGTGTAAACTCATTCCATGCCTGTTTGAACCGGTCTTCCGGGGTTTCACTGCTGTACACAAAAGCACGCCACATTACAATGCCATTAAAAGGTGCCAGTGCATCTGCCAGCATGTTAGCACCATCAGCATGGTTACGGCCATAATTCTGCGGACCCGGCTGACCTTCAGAGTTGGCCTTTACAAGAAAGCCACCGAAGTCAGGTATATAATGATAGATCTCTTTTACCTTTTGTTGCCACCATGCCTGTACCTGCGGATCAAGTGGGTCGGCAGTTTTAAGACCGCCAATTTCAACCGGAGCGCTGAAGCGTGCAGTGAGATAGACCCTGATGCCGTAAGGACGAAATGTATTGGCGAGGGCTGCTACTTTCTGTAAATACTCTTTTGTTAAGATGAAAGCGTTGGCATTTACATTGGTAAGTACTGTACCATTGATGCCAATGGATGCATTCGCTCTTGCATAATCAATATAACGCTGGTCGATATAGCCGGGTAGTTTGTGCCAGTTCCAGAGCGAAAAGCCTGCATAGCCCCGCTCTACAGTACCATTCAGGTTGTCCCAGTGATTGAGCAGGCGATGTTGGATGCGTGGCTTGCTGAAGATCTTTAAGGCGCTGATCGGTTGTTGTGTCTGTAAAAGACGCAACAGGTGAAATACACCATATAACACTCCTTTATCGGTATTGGCTGCAATGATCGTTAGTGTTCCCTGGCCTGTTCTTTGGGTGAAAATACAGTACCCTTCTTCACCAGTGTCTTGCAGTTTTTCTTTGGAAACGGCATTCTTTATTGCCGGGTTTTGTAAAGTACCGATCAGTAAGCTGCCTTCCGGGCGAATTGTATTGGTAAAAGTTACTGGTTGAGCCAGCAGACCGGTAAGGCCTGCCTGTAATTCTTTGCGGGCTGTTTGCAGTACAATGGAATTACTATCGGCAGTGATCCAGTGGAGTTGTTTACGATAAGAGGCCTGTAATTGTTTGTTGGAAACTGCATCATAACGAAGCCAGAGGCGATAGCCGTTTTCTGCGTGCAGTGTGGCTGTAACCAGCAGCAGTACCAATGAGATGATTTTTTGCATGGCAGGAACAACCGGTCATCGTCCTTTACAACGGCTTCTTTTGTGATGACTCGCGGACGATAAGCTCGGATTTGATGATGATGGAATTGGTAAGTGTAATATCTCCATTACCGGTAAGATGGTGAACGAGGTTGCGTGCTGCAACTTCACCAATTTCAACACCGGGATAATTAATGGTAGTGAGACGTGGTTCTACAATAGTGCTGATCACATCATTGTTAAAGCCTACCACGGCAATATCTTCCGGCACTCTTACTCCTATCTCTTTAAAAGTCTGTATGCTGAGTGCGCCGGTAAAATCACTGGCGGCAAAAATGCCATCGGGCATAGGGTCCATTGCTGCAATAGCTTTTGCGGTAGCTATGGAAGAATCCTGTTCCAGGTTGATCACATGCAGCAGCTCATCAGAGAAGGGAAGATCATGATCGCGCAACGCTGCTTTGTAACCATTGCAACGCATGGCATATACATTCCTCTTCAGGTTGCCGGTAATATGTACAATGCGTTTGCAGCCCTGCTCTATAAGGTGTCGTGTTGCATCATACCCGGCTTTAAAGTTATCAATGATCACCTTGGTGCCTACGCTGTTCTCTTCCACACGGTCGAAGAAAACAACCGGGATACCTTTACTGATAAATGGATCGAAATGAGAAAGGTCGGGTGTGTCAAATGCAAGGGAGGCGATTAGTCCGTCCACCCGTTTGTGAAACAGGTTCTCGGCATTCTCCACTTCTTTCAACCCGCTTTCGGATGAGTGGGCAATGATAATATCATAATTGGCCTCGGCAGTTACTTTTTCAATACCTGCCAGTACCGATATAATAAAGTTACTGTGTAGCTCGTGCAGTAATACACCAATAGTATAGCTTTTCTGTTGCCGCAGGTTGCTGGCAAAGTTGTTGGAGCGGTAGCCCAGTTCCCTTGCTTTGTCAGTGATCCTTTTCTTGGTTTTTGAACTGATGGCAGGGTGATCTTTCAGCCCGCGACTTACTGTGGCAGGTGAAATGCTGAGGTTCCTGGCAATATCGTAGATGGTAACATCTTTATCCTTCCTCATCGTGCGCAATCATTCGTTTGAAACAAATCTAAGACAACAAATTCATCAATTTTCTTTTTTTGCAAAAAATAAATGCAATCGGTTGCATTTTGGATTATTTACCCTATTTTTATCCCGCTTTACAATTTAGCCATAGTACTTGCCTTAAAAAAACGATTGATGGTATGCAGTTAATGCAACAGCACCGAATGATGAAATGTGATGATGCCCATCATCTCTTTACTGCTATGGCAATTCCCGTACAATGTGTGATAATTGATTCTGAGACTTTTATTGTATTGATTTTCAGTAGATTTATTGGTAGTTATAGATATCGTGGCAGGTCGTTCAGATTGTCGTGAGGCAATAGTTCGCCTGCCTTTTTCTTTTGCCGGGCAGATTGTGTGAGGTATTCCTGGTAATGTAATGCAACTTGTTGCACTGCCTGTCAGTGTGATCATGATGCGCTGCGTAATGAGCAAATAGTGTTCATTTTGTAACAAAATCATGCAACCGGTTGCATAGCGTTTTCGGGTAAAGAAACAGTACTACTGATAAGCAACCCAAAGAAGGATAAGTGAAGGAATGACGACCATTTCACTTAACTCAAAAACAGGATTACTGCTTATATGAAGAACATTGTCTCTGTCCTGCTGCAACTCATGGTTGTGTCTGTGCTGTGTGCACAACAACCCCTCTATCTGGATGTAAGAAAGCCTGTTGAAGTGCGTATAAATGATCTTATAAAGCGCCTTACGCTGGAAGAGAAGGCTAACCAGATGATGTATAACAGTCCTGGTATTTCCCGCTTAAATATTCCTGAATACAACTGGTGGAGCGAAGCATTACATGGAGTAGGTCGTTCCGGGGTAGCTACTGTTTTTCCGCAGGCTATTGGTCTTGCAGCTACATTCGATGATAGTCTTGCAAAAGCAGAGGCCGCTGTGATCTCTACGGAGGCGCGTGCCATGTTCAATGCCGCTGTAGCAAAAGAATATCGTTTAAAATATGGCGGGCTTACTTTCTGGACGCCCAATATCAATATTTTCCGTGATCCGCGTTGGGGCAGGGGACAGGAAACCTATGGTGAAGATCCTTTCCTGACAGCTAAAATGGGTGTTGCTTTTGTAAATGGATTGCAGGGTAATGATAACCGCTACCTGAAAGTAGCAGCCTGCGCTAAACACTTTGCTGTACACAGCGGCCCCGAAAGGCTGAGACATGAATTTAATGCAAAGGCCAGTGATCGTGATCTGTGGGAAACCTACCTGCCTGCATTTCATGCGCTGGTAGATGCGCATGTAGAAGCTGTAATGTGTGCGTACAATCGTACCAATGATGAACCCTGTTGCGGAAACACGTTCCTGCTGCAGGATGTATTGCGTGGTCAGTGGGGTTTTAAAGGGCATGTGGTAACAGATTGCTGGGCATTGGTTGATTTTTACGAAGGGCATAAAGTAGTTAGCAATGCTACGGAAGCGGCAGCGCTGGCGCTTAAAAAAGGAGTAAACCTTAATTGCGGCAGTGTATTTAATGAAGGCCTGGTAAATGCAGTGAAGCAGGGATTGGTTACAGAAAAGCAGGTAGATAGTGCGCTGGCTATCCTGTTGAGAACGAAATTCCGTTTGGGCCTGTTCGATCCCAAAGGCAGTACACCGTATGATGCACTAGGCGCAAAAGATATTAATACAACTGCTAACCGCGCACTGGCACGTACGGTAGCACAAAAATCAATAGTGCTGTTAAAGAACAATGGTGCTTTGCCTTTGCGTACTGATCTGAAAAAATATTTTATTACTGGTCCCAATGCTGCCAGCCTGGATGCATTGATGGGCAACTATTATGGTGTTAATAATAATTACTCCACGTTTATAGAAGGCATTGCTGCACAGGTACAGCCTGGCAGCCAGTTGCAATATCGCCCGGGTATATTGCCGGACAGACCTAATCTGAATCCTATTGACTGGGCCACCGGGGAAGCTAAAAACTGTGATGCCACGATTGTGGTGTTAGGTATTACCGGTTTAATGGAAGGGGAAGAAGGAGAATCAATCGCATCACCCTCTTATGGTGATCGTCTTGATTATAATGTACCAAAGAACCAGGTAGATTTTTTACGTAAGCTGAAGAAGGACAATAACAATCCTGTGATCGCTGTGATCACTGGTGGCAGCCCCATGAATCTTGCTGAGATCCATGAACTGGCAGACGCAGTACTGCTGGTATGGTATCCCGGTGAAGAAGGTGGCAATGCCACTGCCGATGTGATCTTTGGTAAAGTGGCTCCCTCGGGAAAACTACCTGTAACGTTCCCAAAATCACTTGACCAGCTTCCTCCTTATGAAGACTATAGCATGAAAGGACGTACTTATCGCTATATGAATGCCGAGCCTTTGTATCCTTTTGGTTATGGATTGAGCTATACGAGTTTCTCTTACGGCAAATTGCAGGTGCCCACTACTGTAAAAAAGGGCCAGTCCTTACAGGTAACAGCAGAGGTGAAAAATACCGGTAAAGTAAATGCTGATGAAGTAGTGCAATTGTATGTAACGCCTGTGACGGGGGATCAGGATGCTCCTTTGTATGCGTTGAAAGGCTTTAAACGTATTTACCTCAAGGCTGGTGAAACTAAAAAAGTAACGTTCAGTCTTACTGCACGCGAACTGTCGTTTGCTGATGAAAAAGGACAGATCATAGAAAATGCAGGCCAGTATAAGATATCTGTAGGAGGCGCATTGCCGGGCAGGCGGAGTGAAGAGTTGGGTGCCGCCAAAGGGCAGGAGGCTATACTGCAGGTTCAATAAAGAGTAACCCATTATCAAAATAATAACGATTATCCCCTCAATCTCTTGCCACCATGAATACCAGCTAACTGATCTCTTTGTCCATCATCTGCCAGGAAAGGTTTCCTGAATTTATGCACCGGCTATGAGGCTGGTGAAACTATTTATCATCTAAACAATTCTTTTTATGACATTTTCGGTTACGCAACAACCGTTAAACGCGTTACCTGTATCCAGGAAATGGATAAGAGTTCTCCTGATTGCGTTAATGATTGTTGTACAGCAACTGCTGCTGTTGCCGGTGACCAATGCACAGGGCACCACCCAGAAAATTATTAAAGGTGTCGTTACCACTGAAGGTGGCGAACCTGTTCCCAATGTATCCGTACAGGTAAAAGGGGCTACCGGCGGTAAAACAACAGATAAAGATGGCTATTTCACCATCTCTGCCGAAGTAAACAGTACACTGGTATTTTCATGTGTAGGATATATTAACAGGGAAATAAAGGTTACAGCAGCGGATAATGAATTGTCCATACAGCTTACCTCTTCGCGCAAGGAACTTGACCAGGTGGTGGTAATTGGTTATGGACAACAAAAACGTAAGGATGTTACCGGTGCCATTGCGTCTGTTACTGCAAAAGATATTGCAAACATTCCGCAAACCGGTATCGACCAGATGATGCAGGGTAAAGCGGCTGGTGTAAGCGTTTCACAAAACTCCGGTGCACCCGGTGCTGGCGTATCTGTACGTGTACGTGGTGTTACTTCATTACAGAACAGCAATGAACCATTGTATGTAATTGACGGTGTACCTGTGGAAGGTAACAGTAATAACGACCTTATGAGCCTGGCTGGTGATGGCGAGACCAAAATGAGTGCATTAAGCGGCATCAACCCAAGTGATATCTTATCAATTGATATCCTGAAAGATGCCTCTGCTGCTGCTATTTATGGTAATCGTGCTGCCAATGGCGTAGTACTGATCACTACCAAAAGAGGCCGTACTGGCGAAGGAAAGATCTCTTTCAATATGTACCAGGGTGTTCAGAAGGTTTCAAGATACCTTGATGTACTTGACCTGAAAGGGTATGCTGAATACAAGAATAGTATTGCAGACTATACCGGTAGTGCGCGTCAGCCGGAGTTTGTAAATCCTGATCTGCTGGGTAAAGGAACTGACTGGCAGAAAGCAATTTTTACGCCTGCCAATCAACAGAACTATGACCTGTCTTTTGCCGGTGGTAAAGCTGGCAATACCTATTATATTTCAGGCAACTACTACAAACAGGACGGTACTATCATTGGTTCCGGCTTTGACAGAAAGTCTGTACGCATCAACATGGATAACCAGATAAAAAGCTGGTTTAAAGTTGGTGTGAATGCTACTTATAGTGCTACCAGGCAGGATGTTACTTTATCCAACACTGTAAATGGTGTAGTGGCTATGGCTATTATGCAATCTCCTGATGTACCGGTGTACCAGGCTGACGGCACTTTTGGTGGTCCCAATGACCAGACAAATTTTGGTGCTGTAGGTGTTGGTAATCCTGTGGCGCAGGCAAGATCATGGAAAACAACTTTTGACAGAAATAAGTTGTTGGGTAATGTGTATGGCCAGATCACTTTCCTGAAAAACTTTACTTTCCGTTCAGACTTTGGTACTGATTATAACTGGAACAAGGCTTCTACCTTTTTACCAACTTATAACTGGGGTTCTGTAAAGAATACGCAGAACAAATACACTGTACTGAACGGTAACTCTACTTTCTGGAATATCCGTAACGTACTTACCTATCACAAAACACTGGGTAAACACGATGTTACTGCAACCGCTGGACAGGAAGCCTATAAGAGTACCTGGGATAATATTACTTCATCAAGATCAAACTTCCCGTCAAACGATATTACTTCTATCAATTTAGGTGATGCGGCTACGGCCGGTGCTACCGAAAGTAAAGGCCGTACTTCACAGGAATCTTACTTTGTAAGAGGTATTTATGCTTATGACGATCGTTATGCTTTAACAGCAACTGTTCGTCGTGATCGCTCTTCTAAATTTGCTCCCGGACACCAGGTTGGTTATTTCCCTGCTGCGTCTGTTGCGTGGACAGCCAGCAATGAAAAGTTTTTCAGCAATCTTACATCAAAACTTGATCTGCTGAAATTCCGTCTTGGTTATGGTGAGGTTGGTAATCAGAATATTCCCAACTATACATGGGGATCTGCATTGTCGCCAACTTTCAGCAACTCTACTTCAATGGGAAGCGGTACGGTGTTCCTGGTGAGCAACTTCTCAAATCCTGATATTTCATGGGAGCATGCTACCCAATGGAACCTGGGTATAGATATCGGAATCATGAACCGGTTCAATGTAACAGTTGATTTCTATAATAAAATATCAAAGAAATTCCTGTTCCAGTTGCCATGGCCTTATTATACGGGCGCACCGATCCAGGGTGTGGGTGTAGCTCCTCCTTATGCTAACCTGGGTAAAATGCAGAACAAGGGTGTGGACCTTTCTATTAACTATCACAACCAGCCCGGTGCCGAATTCGGATGGACAAGTACACTGGTATTCTCACACTATGTAAATACTGTGAAAGAAATGAGCAGTGAAACATCCAGCATTATTCAATCTATCAATACCGGAAACACCAACATTACCAAGACAGTAGTAGGGCAACCTATCGGTCAGTTCTTCGGATATAAAGTACAGGGACTGTTTCAAACACCTGAGCAATTGCTGAACGCTCCATCACAGAATGGTAAAGCGATTGATCCAAGAACCGGTATGTACCTCGGTGATATTCAGTTCGTGAATATGAACAAGGACAATGTGGTAAATGATGATGACAGAACTTATATTGGTAATCCCAATCCTAAGTTTACCTACGGCTTTACCAACAACTTCTCTTATAAAAACTTTGATCTGTCAGTATTCCTGCAAGGATCTTATGGTAATGATGTGTTCAACTACGTACGTGTATGGGGCGAACGCATGACAGCCACATCAGGTAACCAACTGGCTTCAATCAGGGGACGCTGGACACCTGAAAATGTGAATACCACTATGCCTCGTTATGCAAACGGTGATCCCAACAACAACGAGCGTGTATCAGATCGCTTTATAGAAGATGGTTCTTACATGCGTATTCAGAACCTTACACTTGGTTATACTGTACCTCCTGATATGCTGAAGCGTACTACAAAATTCATCAGCAGGCTGAGAGTGTACTTCACTGTACAGAACCTGTACACCTTTACACACTACACCGGCTATGATCCCGAGATTGGTTCATACAACGGGAACCCGCTGCTGACAGGTGTGGATGTAGGCAGGTATCCTGTTCCGAGAAGTTTCACCGGTGGTGTAAACGTTGAGTTTTAGTATTTCCGCAAAATTCAAATTGTCTGAAAATGAAAAAGTCTTATTTCAATATACCTGTTACGATCGCTGCGATGGCTGTATTATCGATGGGTGTTTCTTCCTGTAAGAAATCATTCTTCGATGGGGTGCCGGCAGATCAGTACACAGATGGTAATTTTTATAACAATGCAACCCAGGTAGGTCTTGCTACTGCTGCGATGTATGGCAAGCCCTGGTTCTATTTCAACTGCCAGTACAATATGGGTATTGGCGATACTTATGCCGGCAACTCCAAAGGGGATGCGGATGCCGATATGACGCAGTTTGAGAACATGAGTATTACGCAATCCAATGGATACATTTATAAAGGATGGCAATCGATGTTCTATGTAGTAGCTGTGGCTAATTCAGTGATAACGAATGTGCAGGCCAATGCATCAAAACTGGATGCAACTACTATCAATACGGCTATTGGTGAAGCAAGGTTTATGCGTGCGGCCGCTTACTTCAACCTGGTACGTTTATATGGCGCAGTGCCTATTATTGAGGACATGACCAAAAACGTAAGCAATTACCAGTTGCCCCGCAATATTGTTACGGATGTGTACAGGTTTATTATTGAAGACCTGAAATATGCCGAAGCTAACCTGCCGGTTAAAGGCGCTACTGCTGCAAGGGTTAAAATAGCTTCGGCCAAAGCATTGCTGGCAAAAGTATATCTCACGCAAAAGGATTATACCAATGCTGCCGCTAAAGCTTTGGAAGTGATCAACAATGAAACGGCGTATGGTATTGGGTTAATGGACAGCTATGCTGATCTGTTCTATACCAAAAACAATAACAACAAAGAGTCATTGTTCGCATTGCAATGGGTGGCCAGTAACGTAGACGGAAGCTATGGCACCGGTAATGTAACACAGGCTTATTGCGCTGCTTATGGACAGGGGTTAACCGGCCTCAGCGATGGTTGGGGATCATTTCGCCCTACGCTCGATCTGCAAAGCGCATTTGAAACAGGAGACCTTCGTCGTAAGCCAACCTATATGCTGAAGGATGATGTTTACCCTGAATTAAAACAGGCTTCAGGCGGTTATACTTATCCCGGTAATAACTTGTCTACTACCAATGCCAGCGTTAAGAAATATGTTGTAGGCACTTACGAGGACAATAGTTCAGTAGGTGGGGTGTACTTCATGTCTACGGGCATCAATACTTATATGATCCGTTATTCAGATGTACTGCTTACTTATGCGGAGGCTGTATTGGGCAGCAATGCTTCTACCAGCGATGTGAATGCTCTGAAACAATTTAACCGCGTACGTAAAAGGGCCGGACTGGGAGATAAAAGCAGTATTGGTATCCTGGACATTCTGCACGAACGCAGGGTAGAATTTGCATTTGAAGGACAGTACTGGTATGATCTGTTGCGTTTGCCACAGGCGCAGGCCATTAGCATTATTGCCAACCAGGAGCGCGGCAGGATCAACAGCAGCAATGTGATCACTTCTTTAAAAGTAACGCCTACTGCTGCCAATTTTGTAATGCCTATTCCGCAGATAGACCTTGATAATGATCCTAAACTGTCACAGGATCCGGTTCCTTATTATTAATAGTAATTAAAGTCATAACAACATAAAGCGTTTCAGTTATGAGAAAAAATAGTGTACTGTCAATAAGCTTCCTGCTGGCAATGCTTGTAATGCTGGCCATCGGGTGCAAAAAAAATAATGGTGATCCTCCTGCACCTTCAGGTGGTTCGCTCTCCAACCTGAAAGCAAATCCGGATAGTGCTTTACCCAATACGCTGATCGATATCAGTGGCTCCGGTTTGCAGGGACTGGTAAGTGTAAAGTTCGATACCGTGAACTCTACCATTAACCCCGTGTACAATACAGATAGTCATTTACTGATCTATGTGCCCGGTGGTGCACGTTATGGTGTGCAGAAAATTACACTCACGAACGGTCTTGGTGGCACTGCCCAGATCAATTTTAAAGTAATACAACCAGCACCAACGATCACTGCGGTAAACCCGTTGAGTGCCAATGTGGGTGATACTGTAACTATAACCGGTACTTTCTTCCGCAATATTGTAAAAGTATTATTGGGTGCAGTACAGGCTACTGTAATTGATTCAACCAGTCCCAATGTGCTTAAGTTCAAAGTACCTGCCGGTGTTTCTGCCGGGCTGGTTACTGTAACTACTGCAGGCGGTACAGCAGTAAGTACTGCAACGGTTACTACTGAAAAAGCCTTGCTGATCGCTGACTTTGATGGCGGTGGTCTGTATCCTGATGGTAGCAGTTGGTATTCATACGGCGACATGACTTCCAAAACGGTTGCCAGCAGTGATCCTGTTGCTTTGCAGGGCAATTTTATCAAGGCTATTCCTAAAACAACCAATACTGCTGGTTATGCAGGGATCTCAACACCCAGCGGCAGTGGTTCCCCATCTTTTGCATTGCCTAACACAGCCGCCAATACCTATATTAAGTTTGATGCCAACAGCAACGGATATACAAGTACACAGGTGCAGGTGTTGCTGGAAGACCAGAGTGGTAACAACTTCAATCGTGTAGTATCTATAAGCTGGAATGGCTGGCAAACAGTAGCCCTGAAATTGTCCGATTTCTATTTCGGATATGGAACTGATGCATCGCAGGTGGTAAATCCGGCACAGATAAGAACGTTGAAATTCCACTTCGTGAATTATAACGGCGTTCAGGGGCAGGTGAATCTTGATAATATCCGTTTCACCTATTAAAAGCGACACTTAAAAAACTTGTTATGAAAAAACATTTCAAAATAATAATAGCGGCAGGGGTGGTAGCAGGAGGCATGGCTGCATCGGGTTGTAAAAAAGTGAAATACGAACCACAGGTGCTGGTAGCAGATACTACGCTCACTTTAAAAACAGCAGCACAATACCTGTTGGGAGTAGGAGCTGATTATGACTCCATCATGAACAACTCGCTGTATGCTGCAACGGTAAAAGAGCAGTTCAATAGCCTTACTCCCGGGTATGTAATGAAGCATGGTTCCGTAGTACAGGCAAATGGTACCTATAATTTCTCAAAGCCTGATAACCTGGTTAATTTTTGTAAACAGGCTGGTATTGCGGTGTATGGCCATACCTTATGCTGGTACCAGAATAACAATGGTAATTACCTGCGGTCCTTACTGGCTTTGCCGGGGTCTGCACAGGCTCCCAATCCTAACCAGATCTCCAACGGTGGGTTTGAAACGGGTACAGCGGGTACTATTAGTAATACAGGAACAACTTATGGAACCATCTGTACGGGCTGGACAGGTCAAATACAAGGCACAGGTATTGGCTCCTTTAGCCTGAGTACAGGAGCTGATGAATTTTACAATGGTACAAGAGGGTTGAAGGCTGTGGTGACCACACCGGCTGCCAACGGGTACCAGTTCCAGGCCTTTCCGCCAGACGGAGCGCCTAATCTTAATTCAGGTACATCCTACCGCGTCAGTTTCTATGCAAAGCATGTAGGATCGGCTACTCCAAAAATAAGAGTGCAGACACAGAACGGTGGTTACCAGACAGCAGATGTTACAGTTACTACCAGCTGGGCAAAATATACCTGCGATCTTACACCCAGCGGAGCAGCTACCCGTTTTAACTTCCAGTTCCTGAATGCAGGTACATTCTATATTGACAGTGTAACCTTAACGCTGACAAACCCTGGTACTACTACAGCTACCAATGCAGAGAAAAATTACCGTATTGATACTACGCTCAAAAACTTCATCACAGCAATGGTGGGTCATTATAAAGCAGATGTAAGGGCATGGGATGTGGTAAATGAGTTGTTTAAGGACAATGGACAGTACCGTGATGATCCTACATCTGAAAGCGATATGTTTCCCTGGTGGACCTATCTCGGTGGTGGCGATAGCGTGATCATCAAAGCATTTAAATATGCGCATGACGCAGATCCAACGGCTTTGTTGTTCATTAATGATTATAACCAGGAAGCATCAACTGCTAAAACAGATTCAATGGTATCTGTGATCAACCGCATGAAGAAAGCAGGGGTGCCTATTGATGGTGTAGGGTTACAAATGCACTTTAGTGTTAATACGCCTAATACAGGTATTGATTATGCATTGCTGAAACTGGCTTCCACGGGTTTGAAAGTGAAGATCTCAGAACTGGATATCCGTGTAAACCCTGCTAAAACGCCCAACTTTGTGACTACTCAGGCATTGATGGCACAACAGGCTGCCAAATACAAATACGTGGTAGAATCCTACCTGCGTAATGTACCTGCAGCACAGCGTTATGGTATTACTGTTTGGGGTGTTACTGATAAAGACAGCTGGCTGGTGACAGCGGCAGCGATTGATTATCCATTGCTGTACGATGCTTCATTTAAGAAGAAATCAGCCTTTTACGAATTCTTATCCGGACTTCAGTTGAAATAGTGATTCTATGTTTAATTAAGGTGAACTGGTATGCCCTGCCCGAGGTTATAAAAAATAAACCGGCAGGGCATATCTGCTTTAAGTACCAGGGCTATTGCAATTGATGTTCAGGAGTATTATTTTAACAGGAGACTATTTATACTGTGATTATATGAACAGGAAATACTTTACCCGTTTTATTGTGTTGGCTTTGCTGGCAAACGTATTTGTGTTACAACTTGCTGCCCAGGCCACAGGTCAGACAAGGATCATCAGTGCCGATTATAATCGTGTGGCTGGTCCACTGAATAATTATTTTGATATGTGTGTAGGAGCCGGGAGGGCAAATGAAGGGTTAAGAGCCGACTGGCAACAACAACTGGCATTGGTAAAAGAACAATGCGGATTCCGCTATCTGCGTATGCATGGGTTGCTGACAGATGATATGGGTGTTTATTTTGAGGACAGGAAAGGTAATCCTGTTTATAACTGGCAGTACATCGATGTGTTGTTCGATTATATGCTGAAGATAGGAGTGAAGCCTTTTGTTGAGCTGGGATTTATGCCCAATGCTCTGGCTTCAGGGAATAAAACTATTTTCTGGTGGAAGGGAAATATCACTTATCCAAAGGATGAAACGAAATGGCAAAACCTAATAACTGTGCTGGTACAGCATTTTAAAGATCGTTACGGAAGGGATGAAGTAGCCACCTGGTATTTTGAAGTGTGGAATGAGCCCAACCTGAAAGACATCTTTTTTGCCGGCAGTATGGAGGATTATTTCAAATTGTATTCTTTAACTGCAGCAGCGGTAAAGAAAGTGGACAGGCAGTTTAAAGTAGGTGGGCCGGCTACGGCAGGTAGTGCATGGATACCAGAGTTCTTAAAATACTGTAAAACATCGGCCAGTCCTGTTGACTTTGTGAGTACACACGTGTATGGTGTAAAAAGTGGTTTTGTGGATGCTGATGGCTCAGGAACTACTGTATTGAGCAGTCAATACAATTCTATTTATGACGAAGTGAAGAACAGCAGGAAGCAGATTGAAGAATCCGGTTACCCGGGCCTTGAAATGCATTATACTGAATGGAGTTCTTCTTATACTCCTACTGACCCTATTCACGACAGCTATCATGAAGCGCCCTATATCCTTGATAAATTAAAGCGTACCGGTAATGTAACCCAGTCCATGAGTTACTGGACCTTTACTGATATTTTTGAAGAGAATGGTCCGCGTACCACGCCTTTTCATGGAGGGTTTGGTTTACTGAATTACCAATCCATCCGTAAACCGGCTTTTTATGCATACCAGTTCCTGCACCGTCTTGGCAATCATGAGTTGGTAAATAAAGATGATGCATCTTATATCTGCAAAAATGATAAGGGTAATATACAGGCTTTGTGCTGGAACTTTACCATTACCCATCCGGGAGATTCTGTAAGTAACCAGGTCTTTTATAAACGTGATCTGCCATCAAAACAAACTGCGCCTGTAGAGATCAGGTTGGTGAATATTCCTGCAGGAAAGTATACGGTGAATGTATATAAAACCGGTTACAGAACCAATGATGCCTATACAACCTACGTTGATATGGGGTCTCCTGATCAACTATCGCCGCAACAGGTAAAACAATTGCAACAGGCCAGTGATGGCAAGCCTGTTTTGTCTTCTGCCGTTACTGTTGACAGTAAAGGTTTGTTTACTGCCAAATACCCCATGCGTGAAAATGATGTATTGCTGGTGGAGCTTGTAAAGAAGTGACCGGCTGATAATATTTAAGAAGAAAAGGAAAACCGGCAATATGCTATGCCTGCCGGCTCCCTTCATTTTCCCCGTTATAATTGTTATAGCGGAGAGTTGCTACTTATGCGCTGCCCTTTTCCGTTTTCCTGAATTACACGCACAACTGGCAAGAATATAAAAGCTCTTATACTATTAGCTGGTAAATATCAGGGGCTCAAGGTAGCTGCCGAGTTTTAAGGAGGAATTAGAGCAGTATTAAACGATCATTAAAATGAATAGCGGCTGTTTTTGAGTTATGCCGACGTGTTGCTCGCATTTATGGATGGAAAGATAATTGTGAACAGGATATTGTTGTCATCCTGGTAGTCTACACTGATCTGCCCTTTATGTAACTGTACCAGTTTTTTTGTAAGCGCAAGCCCCAGACCATAGCCTTCCTTGTCTTCAGCATTACTGCTTCTGTAAAATGGTTCAAAAAGTAATTCAATCTCTTCAGGCGTAAGATGTTCGCTTTTATTAGCCGCGTTGAATATAATGGTGTTTTCAGTAAAGTCGAGATCGATGGCGATAGTATTATCAGGAGAGTATTTGCACCCATTAATGGCAATATTCCTGAAAATAGTATAGACCAGTAATTCATTGCCGTACACCGAACAGCCATCGTCGTTTTCGGGAAAGCTACCAAAGTTGAGGTGTAAAATATATTCAGGGTGTTGCTTTAGTATGTCTGCATGTACTTTCAGCAACATTTCGTCTATCCGAACTTTGTCTAATTGTAAAGCGCCTGCTGTGCCCCCTTTGGCTATCTGCAGTAAAGTATGGGTAAGATGATGAAGCCCCCTGGTATCATCCAGTACAGACTGAATTACATTCCGGTAGTATTCCTTACTGTTATCTGTCATTAATGATACTTCCAGTTGGCTTGAAATAGCGGTGAGGGGTGTCGATAATTCATGTGAAGCATTGGAAATGAACCGGCGTTGTGTATTAAATGATTCTTCCAGCCGTTGTAAAAGATCATTCATCGTTCTTTTAAGTTCTGCCAGTTCGTCTTTTTGTTTTCCGATGTGCAACCGGTGAGAAAGATTACTGGATGAGATCAGCCTGGCGTCATGAATAATTGTTTTGACCGGCATGATCAATCCTCGGTATAGCAGAAAACCGATGACCAGGGCCAGTATAATTACAAATGGCGCTGTGATCCATAATGCTTTTTTTAACTCTGAGGTATAGCGTGAACCTACTGTGTTCTCAGCAGCAACCATTACCATATAGGGTGGGGAAGCCTCTTTGTTGAAATATTTGAGCAGAATATTCCTGCCTTTATTGGTAAAGCTGGCCTGCCCGGTTCTTTTAGTCTGGTTGATCCAATTGGTATCAATAACAGGGGCTATCGTCTCGGTATCGTTGTATTTATACACTTCATGGTCGTCGCTATTGAGAATAATAACCGTTTTATTGCTGAGCGTTGTTGACATGCGGTAATTGAGCATCTTCAACAATGTAGGATAATCGGATGGCCGGGAAGAGTAGATAACAGATACACTTGATGCCTTTGCTTCCAGTCTTTTACGAAAATCGCGGCTTACATTTTTTTCTATAGTTGCCAGCATTACCAGGGCTGCTACTGTCAGGATCAGTAATACCAGCAGGGTAAATAGAATTGCTATTTTTGTGGAGATCTTCATCGGGGTTCTTTCAGCACATATCCCAGTCCTATATGGGTTTGTATTAACTGGTGTTCAAAATTCTTGTCTATCTTTTTTCTGAGGTAGGTTACATATACATCTATAATATTGGACTTGTCTTCGAAATTTATGCCCCATACATGGAGGGCAATATCTGCACGGGAAACCACCCGGTTCTTATTGCGGAGGAAATATTCCAGCAACTGGAACTCTTTTGCTGTAACATAGATGGGAATACCGTTGCGGGTAATTTCTTTGGTATGCAGGTTCATTACAAGATCTGCTGCAGATAAACGGTTGCCTTCAGCTACTGTGGAGTGTATTCTTTTCAGTAAAGCACGGACACGCAGCAATAATTCACGGAAGTCAAAAGGTTTGATGACATAGTCATCTGCCCCGGCAGTAAAACCGTCCAGTTTATCTTCGAGGCTGCTCATGGAGGTAAGCATTAGCACAGGGAGTGATCTGTTGACCAGCTTTATTTGTTGGCAAAGTTTGTATCCTGTAATGCCGGGCAGATTGATGTCGAGTATCACCAGGTTGTACTGGCTGCGTTGAAACATTTTCCAGCCCATTGTTCCATCATAGGCAACTTCTGCCTCAAATGAACTGGCCTGCAACCCCCTCCTGATAGCATCAGCAATTTTCTTTTCATCTTCAATGATCAGAATACGAATAGGCAGCATGTAAACTTTTTGGTTACGCAAAAAGTTTTAAGCTACTATGCTGAGCTTTAACTCATATTAGAATAACATTAAAAAGTTATTAATACGTTATCGGATATGAGCAGGATCAATAAGTAATTGTGTGGCAGATTATTTTTTTGTCAATGGAGTTTCTTCCTGCATACCACCATTTTTATACAGGTAATAGGCAGTTTGGTAGTAGGCAATGGCTTTCTGTACAAGATTGTCATCTGGTTTAGTAGCCTGTTGCTCGTTCTTTGATTTATTCCAGTAATAGGTTTCTGTCTGTTGCTGCGGACCAAGGATCACCAGTTGATCCCGTTGCAGATAACCTAATTTCTGGTAAGTGGCAATCAAAGCGCGGGGCTGGTAACCGGGTTGAAGTACATCTTTACCATACCAGTTGGCTTCGTATTTCCAGTTAAGTATGCCGAATAAAGTAGGGAAGAGGTCTATCTGTGAGCATTGTGTATCAATGGTAGTTGCAGTGCTGTTTTTAACATTGTAGATCATGCAGGGAATATGATACTTCGCTATATCGATTTCATTTTTACCTGCACTGCTGGCGCAATGGTCTGCTACAAAAATGATGATGGTGTTATTGAACCATGGCTTTGACTGGATCTTTTTAATAAACTGACCGATAGCATAATCAGTGTATTTTACCGCACCTTCCCTGCCGCTTCCTGAAGGGATATCAATTTTCTTTTCGGGATATGTATAAGGACGGTGATTGGAGGTGGTCATTACAAAATAAAAGAATGGTTGCTTTTTGTAGGTGGTATCTGCCGTGTGTATAACTGCATTGTAAAGGTCTTCATCACAGATGCCCCATGCATTTTGAAAGCTGATATTGTTGTCTGGTATTACGGTACGTTTTGCGTTCAGTGTCTCACCAGGCATCAGGCGTCCGCCTTTATCAGTAATATCAAAACCATTATTACCGAAGTAATTGTTCATATTGTCAAAATAGCCATCACCACCATAGAAAAACCTGCGTTCATAGCCGGCTTGTTTAAAAATAGTACCTACGGTAAATAACTGGCTGTTATTCTGCCTGCGTACAATGCTGTTGCCGGGAGTGGGGGGTACTGCCAGTGTGAGCGCTTCCATGCCACGTACTGTACGGGTACCTGTTGCATACATGTCGGTGAACAGTATGCTTTTGTTGGCCAGTGAATCAAGGTTTGGTGTTAAGTGTTCCTGGTTACCAAAGCGTGCCATAAAGTCGGCACTAAAGCTTTCTATGGTAACCATAATAACATTGGGCTGCTGTGTATCGCCATTGTCTTTTACCTGTTGGCGTATGCTGTGGTCTGAGCCGGTAAAGCGGGCATCTGTGCTGGCCAATTCTTTCCGGATAATGTCAAAGGCATTGCCTGTATTGGTTTTCCTGTAAAAATCGTAGTAGTTCAGTTCGTTGTTCTTAAAAGCAGCAAAGAAGGAAAAAATGCCTGCTTTTGACAGTTCATTCTGATAATGGTTCACGCTTTTATCGGCCCAGGAATTTCTTAAACAGAGCAAACAGATCACTGCGCCGGAAAGGATTGCACCGGTAAATGCGATCCTTGTTTTAACGCAGGTCACTGACTGAAAACTGTTGTCGAAGGCTTTTCTTTTATAAAAAACCATAAATACGATAGCTGTCAGCAATAACATGCCTGTAATGAGGTAATGCAGGGGGTACGACTGGTTGATGTTATTGATCACTTCAAAAGTATATACCAGGTAATCTACTGCGATGAAATTGAAACGGCTTTCAAACTCGTTCCAGAAGGTGAACTCTGCAAAAAATGAAAACACGATGATAAAGATCACCAGTGTAAAAAAGGTATAGGTAAAAATCCTGTTGAATAAAGTATTGTTCCAGCGTTGCGGTAGCAACAGCAGGTAAAGGGAATACCCTATACTGAAGAATAATGCTACTGCCGTGTCAAATACCATTCCTTTCAGATAAATAGCAGGGATGGCGGAAACAGGGATCCCTGATTTTTGAACGGATAGCAATAGCAGAACAGAGCGTATAATAAATGATACTACAAGGAAAAAGGCAATAAAGCCCGCTAGCAGGCTGTATCGGCTTTTACGGATCATCAGCATGGCAGATCGTTTACAGTGGTTGACTCAGGTTAGGTTTTGCAATAGTTTGATTATCAGTCAAACTACGCGGGTTTTCAATAAAACCGGGAGATGGCCGAAACCCCTATTGGCAGCCATGAAAAGATCTGGTCTTTTACAGGTAATCACGTAGATTATGACTGGTTGCCGGTAATGCAAAAGGGCAATCATAATTGATTGCCCCCAGAGATATTAAAAAGTGATCTTTTAATTCAGGAACTGGTATTTGTATTCAACTTTGCCGATCAGCACTTTGGTTTTGGAGTAGCAAAGGTCTTTTGATTTTAATCCTTTCTCGTCGTAAGTATAATACCATTTCTGGTAGTCGCCCGTACCTTCTGCGGTTACCAGCATGGTAGCTGTTTGACCTTTTTCAGTATATTCAAAAATATAATCGGGCAACAGCTTTTTGGCGCGTGCATTATAGCGTACGATGTCTGTAAGACGGTGGTTGTCGTCATAGTAATAGTACGTAGTAGGCTGCTGGTTACCACGATAAACGGGCTTTTCTTCTGCCACATTACCCTGTTCGTCCAGTATAAAGCTGATATAAGTAGTGTCCTGGCTGTTTTTGATTTTCAGCATTTTTGAAGGTTTTCCATCCTGGCTGTAGTACCACAGATGACGTTCGCCACTGATATAATTGCCGGGAGAAACAGACTGGCTGGTTACTTCTGTAATGCGGCCGGCTGCATCATACGTATAAGTAAGGGTGCTTTTGTTACCTTCAGATGTATCAGTTTGTTGCATTAACTGACCATTGGCGTTAAAGGTTGAAATATTGCGGGTAGTGCCTGAAAGCGGGGCAGTTGTAGTAGTGGTAATGAGGGTGAAATTATTGGTGATAGTTTGTTCACACTCAAAGCCCTGGATAGGCTGATTATTGTTATCAAAACTGTAATATTGCACAGCCTTTACCTTGTTGAGCCGGTACAGCTCTCTTTTTTTCATAAAATCAGCGTTGGTCAGCAGGTCATTGTAATAGTGTTGGGCGTAAACAGTACAGGTTAAAAAGGTGATCAACAGGGTGCTCAATACAGTTTTCATGCTGTTTTTTACTTTGCTTGTTTATATGTTATATTAAATAACGGGTAAATATATGTTTTCGATACAGCTATGAGCTGAAATTTTCTATAAAATTCACGCATTCTTTATTTTTAGCTAAAATTATTTTCCTGTGTCTCATTCAAAAGAACGCCACGAAACAAACTGCTTAAACTGTAATACCGAAGTTGTAGGAAGGTATTGTCATAAATGTGGTCAGGAGAACATAGAGCCGAAGGAATCTGTATGGGGGTTAATAAACCATTTTTTCTCTGACATTACGCATTTTGATGGTAAGTTTTTCAGTACCACTCGTTACCTTATTGCCAAACCCGGCCTGCTGCCTAAAGAATATATCAGTGGCAAAAGAGCATCTTTTTTGCATCCCATCAGGATGTACGTGTTTTGTTCGGCTATGTTCTTTCTTGCCTTTTATGCAGTGTACCAGTTTCACTTTAACGAAAAATCGTTTGAAAAGGTAGGCAGTATCAGTACCGAGAAGCTGGCAAATGCTAAAGAAAAAGCATTGGAAGAGGCCCAGACACACCAGGACTCTGTGGATATCGAAGAGGCCTTTAGCCGTATGGACAATGTACTGGGAACCGAGGTTGCTGGCAAAACTGATACGTTAAAAACAACAGACTCTACCGAAGTAAAAAAGGTACATCAGAAAAAGAAACACAATGTCAACTTTGTAAACTTTGATGATGAGAAGGAATCTTATGAGTCTATTGCTGCTTATGATTCAGCACAGTTAAAATTACCATCTTCAAAGCGGGATGGCTGGTTCAAACGTATAGCTAAGCGTAGAAATATTAAGTTGCAGCAGACCTATGGTGATGACCAGGAGCGTTTCTGGCATGAACTGATTGAAAAATTTGTGCATTCCTTCCCCTACCTCTTATTTATATCCTTGCCCTTATATGCTGTTTTCCTGAAATTGCTTTATGTCCGCCGTAAGCAGTTCTATTATACAGATCATGCCATCTTCCTGATCTACCTCTACATTTTTACGTTCATCTTCCTGCTGTTGTATTTCGGAACCATGTCGCTGGATGACAAGTTTGATTGGGGATGGATAGCCTGGTTGCAGGTGATAATGGTATTGGGAGGCATTTATTATACGTATAAGTCAATGCGCACTTTTTACGGACAGGGACGTGGTAAAACAATCATGAAATTTGTGCTGTTTAATATATGCTGTTGTTTTTCACTGATCTTATTATTTGCCGTATTCTTTACTGTAGCAGTATTGAGAATGTAAATTATAGTGTATGGAACAAGAAAAGGTAGCAGCGTCTTTTTTGAGACTGGTGAAGATTATGGATGAATTGCGTGAGCAATGCCCATGGGATAGAAAGCAGACTGTTGACACCCTGCGCACACTTACTATTGAAGAAATGTATGAGCTGGCAGATGCTATTACTAATAAAGACTGGAAAGGCATTAAGGAGGAATTGGGGGATCTGATGCTGCATCTTGTTTTCTATGCGAAAATTGGTGCTGAACAGCAGCAGTTTACCCTGGATGAAGCAATAAATGGCATTTGCGATAAATTGATCTCACGCCACCCGCATATTTATGGTGATGTAAAAGTGAAGAATGAAGAAGAGGTAAAACAGAACTGGGAGAAGTTGAAACTGAAGGAGGGAAAGAAATCGGTGCTGGGAGGAGTGCCTTTATCATTGCCCGCAGTGGTAAAAGCCACGCGGTTGCAGGAAAAAGCCCGGCAGGTTGGTTTTGAATGGGACAACCGTGAGCAGGTTTGGGATAAGGTAGAAGAAGAAACCCAGGAGTTAAAAGAAGCTATAGCCCACAAACAGCAGGCTGATATAGAAGAGGAATTTGGCGACCTGCTATTTTCTCTCATCAATTATGCACGGTTTTTGCAGGTAGATGCCGAAAGTGCCCTCGAAAAAACCAATAAAAAGTTCATTTCGCGGTTTACCCGGATGGAACAACAGGCGCTGCAGGAAGGTAAAGATCTTGCAGATATGACCTTGGAAGAGATGGACGCCATCTGGAACTCTATCAAAAAACAAAATAGTGGCATTTGAAGCAATTGCTGAACAACTTGTTTAACAGGAGTACGTATCTGCTGCTGGCCGCACTTGGCCTGTTTGCGGTTGCTTACCTGTTGAATAAATATGTCATCAATACTTCGGCTATCAGGTATTATGCTTACCAGGTAGAACGCTGGGTGCAGAAAAAAGAAAAAGATTTCCGCGAAGTAGTTGCAGATACCGCATTGTTGCAATCGCTGGTGAGCCAGACCTATACTGAGGCTACACTTGACAACCTGCTGGATAAGAAAAAAGATTACTGCCTTTTTATTTATAGTAACAGTAACTATGCCGAGCCAGAACTGGTGTTCTGGAATACACAGGTAACAATGCCTCCACAGCATCAGAAGGGCGGAGCAACCAGTTATGCCCTGCAATGGGAGAATGGTATATATGTGTATGATGAAAGAACGCTGACGCTTGATGGCCGCTCGTACACGGTGAAAGCCATGATACCTGTGATGTGGAAGTATTTTGTAGAGGTTGAAAACCTGAAAAAGGAGTTTGTGCCTTTTGCAAATGCAGGTAAATGGGTGGACATATCTTTTACCGGCGGCTTGCCCGTAAGGAATAGTAGCGGTAAGGTGTTGTTTTATTTACAACAAACCAGTGCGCACGACAGTCAGAAAAGTGGTTGGGTAATAGGACTGGTGATCGTAGCTTTCTTTCTGTTGTTCATGTACCTGCAGCATGTTGCTGATTTTATCTGCCGTAAATATGGTTTCTGGTTTGGTCTCCTGTTCCTTGCCGGTACAATATTGCTGTTGAGATTTAGTATTTACCAGTTTCCCGGAGTACTTGACCTGCGCCAGTTTGAATTATTTGATCCTGCTATTTATAGTTCCAGCCTTGTACTCAGCTCGCTGGGCGATCTGTTTATCAATTCGGTGCTTTTGTGCTGGATCGTATTGTTCGTTAACCGGCGTATGGATGTAAAACTTACCGAACCTTATGTTGCCGGCTGGAAAAACTGGGTATTACTGGTAATTGTATTGTCTATCCAGGTAATGGTGTCCTTTGTGGTGGCTGATATTCTGCAAAGCCTGGTGGCAGATGCGCAGATCTCGTTCAACGTAATGAACGTTTTCAGTCTTACGTTCTATAGTTTTATCGGCTTTGTAGTACTGGCCATACTGGCATTAAGCTATTTCCTGCTTTCGCAGATCCTGATCACCTGGGCGGGAAGGCTGGTGAAAGGGCGCAACTATCTCACTTTTATCATAACTGCGGTAATTGGTCTCTCCATTTTATCGGTAGCCTATAAAGGCGGTATGGCAGAGTTAAATCTTTGTGTGCTGATGTGGCTGCTGGCATTTATCTGGCTGATGCAGTTGAAGATCTTCTCCGGACTGGGATTGCGTTTAAATGTATCAGAAGTATTGTTCTGGTTATTTGTGTTCTCGCTTTCCATGTCGGTAGTGATCATTTTTGAAAACAACAATATCGAACTGGATCAGCGTAAGCGTTTTGCAGAGAAATTGTATTCACAGGCCGATCCTGCCAATGAGCACCTTGTAAGTATTGCATTGACCTATCTTGACAGTAATTTCCTGGCAGATAATTTTGATCGTTTCCGTGATCCGGTGTCCAATAGTTTTTTGAAGGATAGCATTATTTCTAAAAACTATATTTCATACGTAAACCAGTATGATACGCGCATTTTTACCTTCGATTCTTCCCACAATGCGTTGTACAACGATGACCGTGTCTCGTACGATACATTGAATACTATTTTCCGTATCCAGGGAAAAAAGACGAAGGTGGATATTTCGGAGCTCCGCTATTTTGAAAAGTCGTTCGACAAATTTGCTTATATCTACCGGCAGGCTGTGAAGGATTCCAGTGGCTATACCATGGGTTATGTATTTATCCTGGCCGAGCCTAAGAAGTACAAAAGTGATGCCCTGGTGCCGGAGTTATTTAAGCAAACAAGAGAGCTTGTACCGGAGTATTCGTCGGTCTATTCCTATGCTGTGTATGATGCGTCATTGCGATTGATACAGCGATACAATGATTATCCTTTTCCTACGCATTTGCAGCAAAGCCAGTTGAAACCAAAAGAATTCTGGACCGACAAGCGATACGGGTACGATGAGCTCTGGTATCGGCAGGCTTCCAGTAAAGTGGTGATCATAGCACGTAAAAGCAATACGTTTATTGAATCTATCACGCTGTTTGCGTACCTGTTCAGCACCTTCCTGTTCCTGCTGGCATTTTACCGGTTCAGTTCAATTTTACTACGCAGCAGGTTGCGTTGGAATCTTTTCAAACAAAATCTGCAGTTTAATATCCGTTCGCAGATCCACACCACTATTATCCTGGTAAGCCTGTTGTCGTTCCTGGTAATTGGTATTGCTACTATTTTCTTTTTCATCAGCCGCTATCACCGTAATAACCGCGACAGGCTGGCAAGAGCCATCCAGATCATGGAGCGTGAAGTGCAGACGAAACTGCTTGACAATGACGCGTTCAACAACGGCATAATGCTGTACGAACCCGGTTTTGGTGAGGAAGTGGAAAATGTGATGAAGGAAGTAGCAGAGATCCATGGAACGGATGTGAATCTTTATGATACCTCCGGTAACCTGCGTTTCACTTCTAACCCTGATGTGTATGAAAGGGGGGTGAGCAGTAAAAAAATGAATCCGCAGGCCTATTTTCAGTTGCACAACCGGCAATTGGTGCAGAGTGTAATTGAAGAGAATGTAGCCAAAGTAAATTATCTCAGTATTTATAACCCGGTGCTGGATAATGATGGTATTGCAATAGCCTATATTAATACACCCTCTTACAGTGCGCAGGGAGATCTGAAGCAGGAGATCTCTAACCTGTTGGTGACGATCATTAACCTGAATGCTTTTATCTTCCTGGTAGCCGGTGCTATTGCGTTATTTATTACCAATCGTATTACATCTTCCTTTACCATTATTGCAGAGAAAATGCGGGAGGTAAACCTGCGCAAGGTGAACCAGGAAATTGAGTGGAAGCGTAATGATGAATTGGGTATCCTGGTACAGGAGTACAATAAAATGGTGCATACGCTGGATGAAAGTGTGGAGGCCCTTGCACGGGGCGAACGGGAAGGGGCGTGGAGACAGATGGCCAGGCAGGTAGCGCATGAGATCAAGAATCCGCTGACACCTATGAAGCTGAGCATTCAGTATTTACAGAAAGCAATTGACAACAATTCGCCCGATGTAAAGAATATGACGGCTAATGTGGCCAGAACACTGGTAGAACAGATCGATCACCTTTCGAAGATCGCTTCTGATTTCTCACAGTTTGCCAATATTGGCAATCCCAGGAACGAAGTATTTGACCTGCACGAATTATTATACTCTTTGTCTTCACTCTACGAGGCTACAGAGAATCTTGATTTTAAATGGGAACCGGTTCACAGTAAGGTATTGCTGTTTGCGGATAAAACTCAATTGAACAGGCTTTTCACCAACCTTCTGCAAAATGCCATCGAGGCCAGCGCTTCTTGTGAACAACGTATTATTCGTGTGCATGAAGAGTTGAGTGCCGATTATGTTACAGTCAGTGTTACGGACAACGGCACCGGTATTCCGGAAGCCACCCAGTCGAAGATCTTTACACCCAATTTCACTACTAAATCATCTGGTACAGGGCTTGGTCTTGCCATGAGTAAGAGCATTGTAGAGCAGGCGAATGGTGAGATCTGGTTTAAGACTGAAGAGGGAGCAGGAACTACGTTCTTTGTGAAGCTGCCTTTGTTGAGAGCTACAAGCTAATGAAGGATTTCTGGTTACAGGTTTCAAGTTGCTGGATCGTGAATCGGTAATCGTGAGACGTCAGTCGTCAGTCGTGAGTGGCTGAAGCAAGTGAATAGTCAATGGACAATAATGAATGGGAGTGAAAGACTGTTACCGGTTACAGGATACAAGATGCTGGTTTCTGGATACAGGATGTTGGCAAATACACTATAAGCATACACAGAAACAACTGCAAATTGCCTACTGCCAACTTGTATTTGCTCGCCGTTCCCAGCTCGTATTGCTAACACCCAATTCCTGTTCCCTGTATTCCTACTTATAACCTATAACTTAGAATTTAGAGCTTGCTTTGCGTTTCTGTAAATAATCCTCAAACTCAGTCAGGGAAAAACTACTCAGGTTCCTGTCTTTGGTAAGACCTCCTTTTTGGGCAGTCAGTACACCGTATTTGCAATCATCATAACCGTCTGTATCGTGTGCATCAGGATTTACGGAGATCATGGCTCCTTTTTCCAGTGCATAATCCAGCCAGCGCCAGTCTATATCTAAACGACGGGGGTGCGCATTGACTTCAATGGCAACCTGGTGTTGAACGCAGGCGTCAATGATCTTATGGTGATCAACAGGGTAGCCGGGACGGCTTAGTAATAAGCGGCCAGTCATGTGGCCAAGAATAGTGGTGTAAGGATTGCTGATCGCATTCAGTAAACGCATCATCGCTTTCTCCTCGCTCATTTTGAGATTTGAGTGAACAGAAGTGATTACCAGGTCGAAAGTGGAGAGAATGGCATCTGAATAATCGAGGGAGCCGTCATTAAGGATATCACACTCAATGCTTTTGAATACCTTGAACGGATGGAGCTTTGCATTCAGCTCGTCGATATAGCGGTGTTGTTCGCGGATACGATCTTCTGATAAGCCATTTGCATAAAAAGCGCTCTTGCTGTGATCGCTGATAACAAGATATTCAAATCCCTTATCGATACAGGCTTTTGCCATTTGTTCAATCGTCTTCATTCCATCGCTCCAGTCGCTGTGACTGTGAATGATGGCTTTGATATCTGCAGGTTGAATAAGATCGGGAATAGCTTTTAATGCTGCCGGTACAAAGGCTTTCTCGCGCAACATAGGCGGAATGTAAGGCAACTGTACAGACTGGAAGATCTCTTCATCGGATGTAAATGCAGTAGCTGCATTCCACCCCGGTACATCTTTCCAGCTTGCCGCAAATTCATCACTGCAACTGGAGGTAAACAGGGTGCTGTAAAAGGCGTCCTTGTGCACCGGATAAAAGATCAGCGGAATGTTTTCCGGTCCTTTAAAGCTGATAGTGCTGTCAGTAGTTGCGGTGGTTGTAAAGTTATTTGCTTCAAAAAAAGATTGGAGGGCGGCAGCGTGTGCTGTAGTTACCCACTCCAGTTGGTCAATGATCTCCAGTTGCCTTCTGAAGCCACCGGTAATGGCAAACTGGTATTGAGACAGGTGTTCCTGTAATGTTTTATCTATTGTTAAAGCATAGCTTTCTGTTTCAGCATACAAGTGGCTGCCCTGGTTGCGCAGATAAAATTCTATCGTTTCTTTTACACTTTGCTGTGTTTTAGCCCCAAAGCCTTTGTACAGCAGCAGCCTGTTTTCATTGCAGGCATATAATAACTCACCAATAGATTCTACTTCCATCTCTTTCCAGATGGTAGCGATCTTTTTAGGACCAAGGCCTTTAATAGCCATCATTTCCAGTACACCGGGTGGTGTTTTCTGGATCAGCTCATCCAATACTTTAAGACGTCCTGTTTCCAGCAACTCTGTGATCTTTTTAGCAGCAGAATCACCAATGCCTTTAATGCCTGCCAGTTTATCAGCAGGAAGCTCAGCAAGAGGCTGCGGCAGTTTTTCAATGGCAAACGCGCTGCTGGAATAGCTTTTCGCTTTAAAAGAATTCTCACCATGAATATCCATCAGTTTCGATAGCAGGGAAAACTGGTCAGCGATATAGTAATTGTCAATAGCCATTTGTAGAGGAATGATTCGACTCAAATATAGGTTATAGGTTGTAAGTTTTAAGTTATAGGTTAAAATACCTCGGCTTTGTATGGCTTAAAACATTGGGAATAATCAGCTTATTAGTAATTGATGTATTAAACCTATAGCCTACTACCTATAACTTACAACAGTCTTTCTGCTTTCAAATTAGTTTACCCACTGCTGACATAGGGTTGTCACTACCCGGTTTTTTCTTTGTGTTGTAAAGATTATTAACCATAAAAAATGCGCATTATGAAAAATACCGTTGAACCGCTGGCAGAGTTGGCAACATCAATTGTTATCAGTCCTGAGGCGTTCTATGAGCATTGGCAGGGGCATCGTCGCCTGACCCGCAGGGTAATCGATGCTTTTCCAGAAGACAAATTATTCAAGTATTCTATTGGAGGCATGCGTCCGTTTGGAGAGATGGTGCTGGAACTGATAGATCTTGCCGGTGCCGGTGTTAAAGGTGTGGCTACAGGCAAATGGGAGAACAGCGAAAGCCTTTTGCATTTTTCTCCTGCCAATACACCTGATACCAAAGAAGAGCTATTGGAGTTGTGGGACAATGTAACTGCTACTATGCAGGCATACTGGCCACAGATTGCACCACAACGTTTCCAGGAAACTGATAAAGCATTTGGCGAGTATGAAGGAACGGTGTACAGTACGCTGTTGTACTTTGTAGATAATGAGATCCATCACAGAGCCCAGGCATATGTATATCTGCGTTCATTGGGTATAGAGCCGCCCCCGTTCTGGGATAGAAATTAAATTATGGGATAAAGGGAAGGAATAGTCATGTTTAGGCCCAGGGGATGGCAATCTTTGCCGGCTGGCTGGTTATACAGGATGGTTCTTACAAAGGTTGTCGTTCCTTAAACAGTTCATAGTTTAGTGATCATAATTAGAGCAGAGAGGTTGTTATTCTTTTTAAGCGAAAGGGAGTTTGCTTGAGAAGGACAGCAACCTTTTCTGTTATCAGGTAAAGTGGAAAAGGTGAATCGCGATTATGCGGAAGAGATAGGCTAGGCGTGGAAATGCAGGCTGGGCGCGGGTTTTAGATAAAATAAAAAAGTCCCGGTAAAACCGGGACTTTGATATTTTCTGCTTTAAAGCAAAACTTATTTCTTTTTTGCAGCTTTCTTAGCGGCTTTCTTTGCAGCTTTTTTAGGAGCAGCTTTCTTAGCGGCTTTCTTTGCAGCTTTTTTCTTAGTTGCCATGATTTTGTGAATTTAACGGTTAGTAAATAGAATTTAACTAAGTAAAAATATAAACTAATTTTAAACCGTCAAAAATTTTTTTTTCAATCACGGAAAAAAGGCTAAGAGCAAAAAAACTAAGCTAAGGGAACTACGTTTACGATTGTCTTATCGTTCTTGCTTTTCTTGAACTCTACAACACCATCACTCAAAGCAAACAACGTGAAATCTTTTCCTACGCCAACATTTTTACCGGGGTGATATACGGTACCACGTTGACGAACGATGATATTACCGGAAATAGCAGGTTGACCGCCATAAATTTTAACTCCCAGACGTTTGCTCTGTGAGTCACGGCCGTTCTTTACACTACCTTCCCCTTTTTTGTGTGCCATACAACTAAGTATTTACTATTTTTTACAATTTACTTTAACAGGTGAGTACCGCTGATTAAGCGATATCACTAATCCTGATTTTAGTGTAGTGAGTACGGTGACCGTGCTTTTTACGAAAACCTTTTCTTCTTTTCATTTTAAAAGCGATCACTTTATCACCCTGAACCTGGTCAAGGATTTCTGCTTTTACAGTAGCCTTTACAGCGCTACCTACAGATAAACTTCCGTTATTATCTACCAGCAATACTTCTGCAAATTCCAGCTTATCGCCAGAGTTGCCATCCACATGGGGAACATATAAAGTTTGGTCCTTTTGAACCTTAAATTGCTGACCGGCTATTTTAACAACTGCGAACATACGTTTCCAAAATTAGGAGTGCAAAGGTAGGGGTTTGCTATGGATATTTAAGTGTTTAAGCCATTTTTTTATAAGATTTTATGGCCTTTGTGCAAAAGTACTGTTTTGCTGTGGAAAAGCAGCATTTGTAAGGGTTTCAGATTCAGAGAATTGAATACAATATGCCTGATTGGGAAGTACCCGGAGAGCCTGGCGTCAGGATTTGAAGTTTGGAGCTTTCAATGGAAGCAGCCCCTGGGAAAGGACGACTTCTGTCTGTATGAGGTCTTGATGGTTTCTTTATCTGGCCTTTAGTTCAAATGCGGAGTAAAGGCGCACTTTCTAATAGCTTTTGCCTGATCTGCGCATTTTTGATGCTCTTAGGGGCACTTGCTTCCGGGACCATTTAAGATAAGGAGTAGGGGATTTACTACAGACCCGGTTCTTTTCTGAGAGAAGCAAGGATTTCGGTGGAACATTGAGCCGGCGGTATTGGTTCTAATCCCGGTATCCCGGTTTCAGAAAGCCGCGGAGTGCTTTTCGCATGATGGGGGCAGTTCCTTTATCCATTTTGTTAAAATTACCCGGCTTCTTCCACCTGTAAAACTATCTTTGCGCATTACTGTAATTGATGTAGGTTTGTTCACCAAGGATTGCATAGGATCATGAAAATCAAATCATTTCTGGCAAAACCATTTGCCCACTACGTATATAAAGGAATCAGAAAAGGAATGACAACTGCGGTACAGGACCAGGAGGCTATTCTGAAAGAATTGCTGAAGGTTGGCCGCAATACCGACTTTGGTAAAGAACATTACCTGGGTAATGTATCTGTCTATGAAGAGTTTTTGCAGGCCGTACCCGTTCGTGATTACGAGCAGTATAAACCTTATATAGAGAAGATAAAGGAAGGTAAACACAATGTTTTGTGGAAGGGTAAGCCCATTTACCTTGCAAAAACTTCAGGTACTACCAGCGGTGTAAAGTATATCCCCATTTCCAAGGAGTCTATCGACAACCATATTAATACGGCACGTAATGCCTTATTATGTTATATAGCCGAATCGGGTAATACGGCTTTTACCGATGGTAAAATGATTTTCCTGTCGGGCTCGCCTGAGCTGGAACGTATCGGTGGTATCCCTACCGGGCGTTTGAGTGGTATTGTAAATCACCATGTACCCAGCTACCTGCGTAAAAATCAGTTGCCTTCTTACGAAACCAATTGTATCGAAGACTGGGAAACCAAGTTGGATAAAATAGTTGCTGAAACCATTGACCAGGATATGACGCTTATCAGCGGTATACCACCATGGATGCAGATGTATTTTGACCGGTTGATTGAAAGGACCGGTAAAAAGATAAAGGATGTTTTCCCGAATTTCTCCGTACTGGTACATGGAGGTGTAAATGTAGAGCCTTACAGAACCAAGTTGTTTGATAGTATAGGCAAGCCCATTGCTGCTATTGAAACCTTCCCGGCTTCCGAAGGATTTATTGCCTTCCAGGATTCTCAGCATGAGGAAGGACTATTGCTGAATACGAACAGCGGGATCTTCTTTGAATTTATACCTGCTTCAGAAATATTCTCCCCCAATCCTACCAGGCTTAGTCTTAAAGATGTAAAAGTAGGAGAGAACTATGCCCTGATCATTAATAACAATGCCGGTTTGTGGGGGTATAATATTGGAGATACTGTAAAATTTGTATCAACCAACCCTTATCGTCTTGTTGTAACAGGTCGTATCAAGCATTTCATCTCTGCTTTTGGTGAGCACGTAATAGGTGAGGAAGTAGAGCAAAGTCTTATCAAGGCTGCTGAAGAAGAAGGGCTTTATATTACAGAGTTTACTGTCGCGCCGATGATCCAGCAGGGTAGGGGCAAGTCGTACCACGAATGGTTTATTGAGTTTGAAAACCGTCCGCAGGACCTTGAGCGTCTTGCCCTGAAAATAGATAACAACCTGCGTAATAAGAATATTTACTACGATGACCTCATTACGGGTAATATTTTATTGCCATTGCACATTCGCCCCATAAAAAAGAATGGCTTTATTGATTATATGAAGTCAATTGGTAAATTGGGCGGTCAAAATAAAGTACCCAGGCTGAGCAATGACCGTAAAATAGCTGAGCAGTTGGAGAAATATGTTGAATAATTGCCCGTTATAGCATATTGAGTTTATTTACATTTAAAATTATTTCAGAATAACCTGTTCATGTCAAACAGTAACGTTTCCAAACGCATTGCCATTTTTGGATCCACAGGTTCAATAGGCACGCAGGCGCTGGATGTAATTGCGGCTAATCCGCAGATGTTCTCGGTAGAAGTATTGACTGCTCACAGTAACGACGAGTTGCTGGTAAAGCAGGCATTACGTTTTCAACCCAATATTGTTGTAATCTGCGATGAGCGCAAGTACAGCCGGGTAAAAGAACAGCTGTCTGCCACAGATATTAAGGTGTTTGCAGGCGAACAGGCGCTGGAGGAAGTAGCTGCCATGAATTGCTACGACATGATGCTGGCTGCTATTGTAGGCTTTGCAGGATTGCGACCTACACTGAAAGCAATTGAAAATGGCAAAGCTGTGGCGCTTGCCAATAAGGAAACACTGGTAGTCGCAGGCGATATTGTGATGCAGAAAGCCGTAGAGCACAGGGTGCCTATTATACCGGTTGATTCTGAACACTCCGCCATTTTTCAATGCCTGGTAGGTGAAACAAGGAACCGCATTGAGAAAATTGTGCTTACAGCTTCCGGTGGACCGTTCCTGGGAAGAAAGCCTAATTACCTGGTGAATGTAAAGCGTGACCATGCTTTGCAACACCCCAACTGGAGTATGGGCGCCAAGATCACTATCGATTCGGCTACTTTAATGAATAAGGGGCTGGAAATGATCGAAGCCCGTTGGTTATTCAACCTGAAGCCCGAGCAGGTAAATGTAGTAGTACACCCTCAAAGTATTATCCATAGCATGGTGCAGTTTGAAGATGGCAGTATTAAGGCCCAGATGGGACTGCCGGATATGAAACTGCCTATTCAGTATGCAATGGCTTTTCCGCACAGGATACCCAATGATTTTCCCCGTTACGATTTCCGTAAGCCTGCTCAGCTTACGTTTGAAGATCCTGATACCAAAACCTTCCGCAACCTGGTACTGGCTACTGATGCGTTGTTTAAAGGTGGTAATGTGCCCTGTGCATTGAATGCCGCCAATGAAATCGCTGTATATGCGTTTTTGCGCAACCGTATTGGCTTTCTTGATATGACCGATCTTATTGAGAAAACCATGGCGTATGTACCTTTTATAGAAAAGCCAACGTTGCAGGAGTACTTTGAAAGTGATGCGGAGGCCCGTAACTATGCTGCTTCGCTGATAAAACTCTGATAAACAGCCGCGATATATCAGTTTCGGTAGCCAAAGGCGTTAAATAATCACGAATTTATGCGGATGGTTGCTATAAAAGATATATTATTGAATATTTTGGGCACCATTGCCGTTGCCGGTAACCGGCCTGTAGCGGTGTAAGCGTTTATGAAACAATAAAATTTTCCAAGCATTCAGCAATTATGATGACATTGTTAGCATTTGATTGGGCTACAGTAGGTATAAAAGCAGGGCAGTTAATATTGTGTCTGTCTATCTTGGTAGTGTTGCATGAAATGGGGCATTTCTTTCCTGCCAAATGGTTTAAATGCAGGGTCGAAAAATTCTATCTCTTCTTTGATCCCTGGTTCTCTTTATTCAAGAAAAAAGTAGGCGATACTGAATATGGTGTAGGTTGGTTGCCTTTGGGCGGATATGTAAAGATATCCGGTATGATCGATGAGAGCATGGATAAAGAGCAGATGAAACAGCCACCCCAGCCCTGGGAGTTTCGCAGCAAACCGGCCTGGCAGCGTTTGATCATCATGATAGGTGGTGTTACCGTAAATCTTTTACTGGGCTTTTTCCTGTTTGCCATGATCCTGTGGGTTTGGGGCGAAAGAAGATTGCCTGTACAGAATATGAAGTACGGCGTCATGGTAAGTCCTATCAGTGAAGCTGCAGGGTTGAAAAATGGTGACTTCATTGTAAGTGTGGATGGCAAACCGGTAAACGACTATTTCTCTCTTACCCGCGATATTATCCTTGATGAGGCTAAAACAGTACAGGTAAAAAGGAATGATAGCCTTATAAATATTACCATTCCTGAAGGAACTATCCGTAAACTGATCAAAGCAAAGGGACAGTTTGTAGCACCCCGTTCTTATACTATTGTAGATACTGTGTTTCCCAGTGTGAAAGTTTTTACCAAAGATTCACTGATGAGGGGAGACAGGATCATTGCACTGGACAGCACTCCGATCACATTCTATGATGAATATGTTAAAGAGAAAGCGAAACATAAGAATGTAGAAATTGCTTTGACTGTATTGCGTAACAATGATACCGTACTGATAAAAGCAAAAACAGACAGTATCGGTTCTATCGGCTTCTGGGTAGATAGTGAAGAATTGACCGGAGCTTATTACCAGAAATATGGTTTCTTCCCTGCAATTCCTGCCGGTATTAAAAAAGGTTGGACTACGTTGGTGATGAATGTGAAGAACTTTAAACTGCTGTTCACTTCCAAAGAGGTAAAAGCCAGTGAGTCACTGGGTAGCTTTATCTCTATTGGTAATATGTTTGCACCTAAATGGGACTGGGAAGTGTTCTGGAGCATGACAGCGCTGCTGAGCATTGTACTGGCCTTTATGAATATACTACCGATCCCGGGTCTGGATGGTGGGCACGTACTGTTTACCCTGTACGAAATGGTAACAGGCCGTAAGCCGAGCGATAAGTTCATGGAATATGCACAGGTGGTGGGTATGGTGATCCTGCTGGGATTGATGGCCTATGCATTGGGATTAGATTTTTGGAGAACGTTTTTCAGGAAGTAGTTAAGCTTCAATAAATTGTTAAAGAGTCCCGCCGGGTTATACCCGGCGGGACTCTTTTTTTCAGTTAATTATCAAATTGCCACACTTTATCAGCCTAAAATACCACTTCACACGATTTAACTATGAAAACGGTGGTAGTGCGTAGTATGTTTGTGAAACAAATCGGAAATAAAGCATTTCAATAATAGTTTTCTCATAGCAGTTAGTTTTGGTTATCATCCCTTGTATTCTTACAGGGGATTCTTTTTTTAGGGATGGGAGTGAATAGTCAATGGTCAATAGTGAATGGCTGTTCCTTGTAAACCTATTAACCTTCCAACTTTTCAACCTGGCTTTTGGCTTCCCTTCGAAATTCAACGTTCAGTATTCGACATTTGTTTTCCTTTCGGACTTGCGGACCTGCTATTGGCCTGCATTCCTCTTTCCGCATAAAATCGTATATTTGCTGTCCGGTAATTGAGACATTGAAAGGCAATTGAATTTCAAATCTCAGGCCTCAGATCAAATGGGGGTGACCGGCTTTGACAGCATAGATCTTTGAAGGTGTAAGCATGCCGGGCGTTGCGTAATTAGCCCGTTAATCTGAATACGCAAAACATCAAATGGCAATACACAGTATGCCATGGCTGCCTAATCAGTGATTAGATAGTCATTAGGGCCGCCGGGCAGGTTGTTCTGTTACCACGCCCCGCCGCCGACTTAAAAACAAACGCAGAATGCTGCTACAGAAGGCTGTGACTGTAGCTTAAGACCATCCAGCTAAGGCAATAATTGGTTCGTCCGTCTCCTGCTATTGCCCTACAAATAATGCCGGAATAAGCATGTAGAAAGCTTTTGGGGAACGTGTTTGGACAGGGGTTCGATCCCCCTCACCTCCACTAAAGGGAGTAATCGAAAGGTTGCTCCCTTTTTTTGTTTATAACTGATTAGCTATTATAACTATACGTGTTATTCTGATATCTGACATAATGATCTCCTATTAGCTACCATGCCAATAAAGAGCCTGTTTTACTTAAATATCCAGCTTTTGATTGTATATTTGTAGTGGAGGCTTTGCTGAGTAATCGGCATTGCCTTTTTTCTTTTATACGATGCTAACGCTCCAGATGCTATGATCCTGGACATCTCCAATCTCTCTTGTTGTTTTATAGCGTAGTGATTTAAGTTGTTCCATATAACTGTCTAATTCTTCTCTGGCTGGTTTATTTAATTTACCCATTCTGAAATTCCATGATAGTATATAGGCTACAAAATCCACGATCTGTATACCAGTTGTGAGATCACTGTGAACGAAAAATGGCTCAGGGATTATGAGACTGGCGCGGTATCTGCCTTTTGCAGTTTTCTTAAAATATTTATCCATCTGATCAAGAAGCAGATGACTGGCTGATTTATCAAGCTCGTCAAAAACAACAATCCCTCTTGGTTCATCAGGTTTATCCTCCAGAAAATAGTAGAAACGTTCAAACAGGTATATGTAATCTTTTCGTAGCATGTCTTTATCCTTAGGGATAATAGATGGATCACAAATGATGGAGGCAAATATTCTGCACCGAAAACGCTGGCATAGTTCAAATATCTGATGTACGTATTCGAGTTTGGCTTGTGCGAGCGCAGTTAATTGTCTTTGTGTAATATTTGCTCCATTGTCCAATGCTTCTTTAGCAAGGATCGTTCGTTCTGCTAAGGGAATAGGAGGTAATTGACTGGCAAGTCTGAAGGTTTTCTTTTTGAGAAATCTGGTGGCTTTAATCTCATTATTTTCTTCACGGTACATTCGTCCAAAATGTGCCAATTCCAGATCGTGTGCTGACCGGATAAAGGTCCAGAGATCTTTATCGAGCATGGAAACACCTGCCAGTACTTCATATGGAGAATCATGATGATCCTGGCCACTTTCATCAATGAATAAGAAATAAGCCATAGGGCAAGCAATGAAACGCAATATATACAAAACGAGTTCATTCAATAGACATCCTTCGTTTGAAAACAGACATAAATCTGGTTGAAAATGGGTATTACCCCTGATTCTTCCCCGGTCTAAGGGTTGCGCCTATTACTGAGAGTAATTTCTTCTTATAGCTTTCTGAAACCGGTATCCAGGTTTTGCCGATCAGTACCTGATCCGTTTCAATGGTTTTTATTTTGGATATCGCAGCTATATATGACTTATGTACGCGACAGAATAATGATGCGGGTAAACGTTCCTCCAATTCGCCAAAGGTTTCCAGTGTAAGAAGGGTTTGATCTGCATAATAGATCTTCCGGTAATCGCGCGCGCCTTCTATAAAGTGAATTGCATCAAGCTCTATCCTTTGTTGCTGATTGGCAGTTTTGAAAAAAAGAAAAGCAGGAAGGGATGCCTGCGCTTTACGTTGCTGTACTTTCATTACCGCAGCAAGGAAGCGTTCAAAAGAGAATGGCTTGAGAAGATAATCAGTTACATCCAGTTCAAAAGCCTTTAATGCAAATTCTTCATAGGCCGTAGTCAGTATTACTGCAGGCGGCTGTGAAAGAGATTGTAGCAGTTGAATGCCGGTGAGCTGTTCCATCTGGATGTCGAGGAAAAGCAGATCAATGTTGCCTGAACCAAGTATTGTTAAGGCTTCCAGTGGATTGCTGTAAGTATGTAACAGGCGTAAAAAAGGAATACGCTCTACGTATTCTTTTGTGCGTAAAAGAGCGAGCGGCTCATCTTCAATTATGATGCAGGTGAGTGTAGACTGGTCATTCATAATTCGACGGTGCATTGAACGGTAAAAGTATCTTTAGCGCGGGTGATCTCCAAATGGTGCCTGTCGGGATACATTAGTTGCATTCGTTGCTTGCTGAGTGTAAGTCCCAGGCCGCTGCCATTCTTTTCTGCTGCTGTTTTTTCATTGTAGAAATTACTACAGGTGAAAACAAGTTTATTATTTTCTGTAATGATACGTATACTGATGGCGGCCTCCTTGTTATTGGAGGTAACTGCATATTTGCAGGCGTTCTCAATAAAAGGCAGAAACAATAGGGGAGGAATGAATAGATCAGATCTTATGCCTTCAGCGTACAGGGTTATCCAATCCGTTTGGGTTTTGCGGATCTGTTGCAGCGCCACATAATCCTGTATAAACCTGATCTCTTCTTCAAGAAGGATCATTTGTTGTTTACCACGATATAAAATAAAGCGCAGCATTCTTGCCAGTTGTTGCAGATAAAGAGATGCCTTAGCAGGATCAATCCCGATCAGGATGTCAATATTGTTGATGGTATTGAACAGAAAATGTGGTTGCAATTGAGATTTTAAGGATTCAAGTTCCGTTTCCAGGTTCTTCTTTTCCAGTGCTTCTTTCACGCGGATATCCTGCCACCAGTGTAGTACGCCTCTTAATGCAGTAGCGGCGATACCATTGATGAGCGCACAAACAAAGAAGCCTGCCTGCAGTATAAAAAATACAGAAGGCTCCAGCAGGAAAGATATTTTCCAATAAACGATCGCTGTGATACAGGCAATGGGTATAAAGGAACTGATCAGCAATAGTACCAGGCCGGCAATAGCAAAAGCTTTTAATTGCTTTTTAGCCAGGTAACGGGGAAATAGCAAACAATAAGATCCGTAAAAAGAAGCGAGGGCGGTTAAAGTGAGCAGACCAAGATTGAGCAATACATCTTCGTCGAAGAATGTGGCTCTCTCTCCGCGTGAAATATAAATAAAGAAAAAACAGACGCTTTCGTAGAGCAACCAGTAGAGCAGGTGATATAGAATAATGTGGTACCGTTTCATATTAATTGATTGATCCGGATAATGGTAATTTATCTTGTTGTTTTATAAACCGGATGGGAGCGACAGTTGGTTCAAAAGGAATGACCATGCTTTCAATATAGCCGGCAGCATGTGTTTTAAACAGTACAGATAGCTTTATGTCCCCGCCAGGGTCAATTCCCATGAAGGCGTCATATTGTTCCGGACGGAGCCACCATTCATAATTGCCCAGCGCAGCCATTAAGGAGTCGTTGCGTAAAAAAACTGTAATAACACCATACCCCGGGTTTTCATAACGGCCGGTATATGCAAGTAGAGGGTGTGTTGGTGGAATTACAGGTAATGCTTCACTATTATTACGGGGTAATTTGTCTTTGGGTGTTTCATTAGTGGGTGGGGCTGCCGGCTTTGGAGGCTCCGGTTGATTATCGTGAATGTTCAGGAAATGATCTGATAGCAGGTTGCGGACCATTGCCGGCAATAGAGAGTTTTCCCGGTTGCATAATACCACGATGCCAATGCTGTCTGAAGGAAAGAAACAGGCTGTTGTTGTAAAACCATCTATGTTGCCACCATGCTCTACCCTGTAATGTCCACGGTAGGAGGTAAGGAACCAGCCGAACCCATAATTTGAGAAATAGGAGCCGGGCTGATCATTATTAGGAAGTGCAGGTTTGGTTACCACCTGTGAGGTGATGGATTGTGTTACAAAGCCCTTAGGGATGATATTGCCGTTGTTCATGACCCAGGTTGATAACCACCTTGCCATATCAGGCGCAGTGCTGTTTAACCCGCCTGCAGGCGCCATTGCCAGCAAGGGGTGATATGGTACCGGTTTGAACAGGTTGTTTATTTTTTTATATCCATGCGCGGCATTACTATCTGCTAATAGAAGGTCATAAGAAAAATAAGAATGTTTCATTTGTAAAGGCGCCAGCAGGTATTGTTCTATTGCCTTTTCATAAGATGCACCGGTGACCTTTTCTGCTATCATACCCAGGATGAAATACCCGAAATTGTTGTATTGCCATTTTTCTGCCACCCTGTAATTAGGTTCAAGAAAGGCTATTCGCTGCAACATGCTGTCACGGCCTGGCGATGCCATAAGAAACCAGGAAAATTCATGGCGCGGTAACCCACTGCGGTGACAGAGCAGGTCCCGTACTGTTACCTGTTCAGTCATTTGAGCGTTATAGAATTGCAGTTGGGGCAGGTAATAGTGTGCTGCTTTATCGGGCAGTACCTGTGGCTGCAGGCAACCGGTCAATGCAGCCGTAAATGCTTTGGTACAGGAACCAATAGGGAAAACTGTATTTTCTGTGACTGGTAACCGTTTCTCCAGGTTCCTGTAACCAAAGGCCCCGGAATAGATGATGCTGTCTTTTTTTATAACACATATAGAGAAACCAGCATCTGAGGAACGTGCTGACAAGGCCCTTAAAGTACTATCGAGCATTTTTCCCTGTTTTGCACTAGAGGGATTCTGCAGCAGTAAAAATGCGCCTATAGTAATTACGAGATAACGATAGTGTGAGATCATCTTTTTTCTATGAAAGTAACAGGCGGTATTACATGAATATTGCGGATTCTGCAAAACCGGTGATCTGTTCTGCCACATCGGAAATTATCCTGTGTATGGGCCACCTTATCTCTGCTGGAATACCTTGTATCAAGTACCTGGCCCATTTCAACCAGTTTATCGTATTTTCCCACCTTCATAGATTTGCTGACGTACAGCTTTGTCTGAACCAATAAAATGATTGTATGATCCGGAAGAAGAAATTACTGTTCATATTGTTCATTGTAACAATAACATTACACCAGCACGCATGGAGCCAGGAACTATTTCCTGATGGAACTCCCATACCGGGCTGGTTTAGAAAAAATATACCGACCAATATTAATAAGCTGGGAAAACGTTATACCATTACTGACTATAACGTGGTAAAAGACAGTACGGTTATCCAGACCCAGAAAATACAGGCTGTTATTGACAAAGCCTTTGCCGGTGGTGGCGGTGTAGTGGTGATTCCCAAAGGTACTTTCCTGAGTGGTTCGCTTTTTTTTAAACAGGGTACACATCTGTACCTGGAAGAAGGTGCGAAACTGAAAGGTAGTGACGACATCAGTAATTTTCCCATTCGCATGACGCGAATGGAAGGGCAGACACTGAAATACTTTACAGCTTTGATCAATGCTGATAGCCTGGATGGCTTTACTATTTCCGGTAAAGGTACTCTTGATGGTAATGGATTGCGTTACTGGAAATCTTTCTGGCTGCGCAGGGAGTTCAACCCCAAGACTACCAATATGGATGAAATGAGACCCCGGCTGCTGTATGTTTCTAACAGCAGGAACGTACAGATCTCAGGAATAAAACTCATCAACTCTCCTTTCTGGACCAGCCACTATTATAAATGTGAGAATGTAAAGCTGCTCGACCTGTATATCTACTCACCCAAAGCGCCTGTAAAAGCCCCAAGTACTGATGCCGTAGATATTGATGGCTGCAAGAACTTCCTTATCAGGAACTGCTATATGTCAGTAAATGATGATGCTGTAGCATTGAAAGGTGGTAAAGGACCTACAGCCGATAAGGACCCCAACAACGGTGAGAATATCAACATTATCATTGAAGATTGTACTTATGGGTTTTGTCATGGTGCATTAACCTTTGGAAGCGAGTCTATCCATAACCGCAACATTATCCTGCGCCGCATTAAAATAGACAATGCAGAGCGCCTGTTATGGCTTAAGATGCGTCCCGATACCCCGCAGGACTATGAGTATGTGCTGGTGGAAAACATAGAAGGCCGCAATATTGAAAACTTTATATACGTACGTCCCTGGACGCAGTTCTTCGACCTCAAGGGAGAAAAAGCAACCCGGATGTCGTATGGGAAAAACATCACCATGCGCAATATCAACCTGGAGTGCAATAATTTTTTCAACGTGGGTATTGCTGACACGCACAGTAATTCAAATGCTTTTGAATACCAGTTATCAGATTTTACATTTGAGAACCTGGCCATAAAAGCAAAAAACTACCTGAACGTAGACACTTCCATTATAAAGAACTTCCGGTTAAAGAATGTAACCATCAATGGCGAGAAACGTTTTTAGCAGTCAACCAATTGTCTGTTACCAAAAGAGGCACCCCTTAGGGGTGCCTCTTTTCAATTATATAATGGTGTTTACAGGTCTATTCTCAATACCCGGCTTCAAACTTCTGTGCAGCCCATTGGTCAAAACGGAAGTACTTTAATAGCTGCATTTCATATTTATCGGCTGTAATATCTTTTACATAACGCATTACCTGCGGAGCCAGCAGTTTATTCTTGATGGCAGAATGTGTATTGGGGTTTAACTGGATGGTCTTAAAGATCATCTTTTCTGTTTTGCTTACCCGGTTCTTACGATGAAAGAAACGTTTGTAAGACCTTATTTCATAATCAAGATAGCTGAGGTCTTTCAGTTCGTAGTGGATAATGATATTCAATAACCGGATGCATTTGCAGATAGGCAGCATGGCAAACCTCGATTGTTCAGTACTTATTTTCTGGATCCATTGATGGGCTTTCTTAAGGTCCTTATTCAGGAAGAAACTGAGGCTTGCATAAAAATAAAGCTCCCATTGTTTCTCATCGTGCATCAGGTGCACTGTTTGCAGCAACTCTTTATCAATTGTATTTGTAACAGCGATCGATTCAGTAATTTTTCTTTCACCGGTAAGCCATGCCAGTTGGTAAACAGCCGCAGTTTTACGAACCATCCTGGTGAAGTAGTCCGGGCAGTTCTGTAAGTCTATTGCCTGCAGCTTTTCAATGTATTGCTCCATAGCAAGATATTCCCCTGCAGTTCTCAGGTTGTCAAGAATACCTTCCAGCGACGCATAATAATCCATGGGAGGATATTCACGGAAGTCGGGGTTATTATCAAAAAGCCTGTTCAGTTCATTAAAGGTCTTCAGTGCTGAATGGTAATCGCCAACATTGGTAAAGAAGAATGACTGGAACAGCAAATGGAGTTTACTGGATTCAAGGCTGTTCTTTACTTTACCCGCTACAAGGCTCACTTCACTCAGCAACAGGTCGTTGAGTTTCTTCCTGTCTTCTTCGGATGCTGCCCTGCCGGAATGTATTAACCTGTAGCGTAACAATTCATATAAAGAATAGTGGTCTTCAATATGGTGAAGTGTACGCAATGAGCTTTTTGTTTTCATCTGCATGTTCACCAGTTCCTTATCGGAGATATCCGGGAAGTTGGATATGGAAAGGTGATTCAGTTCCATGCGTGCGGTGAGGTAGTGCACAATATGATTCTGTGTAGCTTCAGCGCGTGTTCTCAGTTTACTCAGTTCCCTGAATGCTTCTTCAGATAGAGATCGTTCCTGCAGTACTTTAACACGCATCAGTCCCTGTAGCAAATGGAAGTAATGATCTTTTTCCACTTTTGTACTGATGAGTGAATCTGTTATCAGCTTTACAAGATAACGTGCTGTGTTATCAGGGGAAGCGGTTGTATTCTTATCGCGGAACAAACGGATCAGTTCATTCTCATCCTGTGTTTGTACACTCTCCAGCAGATCAAATAATGCTACATAATCTTTGTCGCCTTTACGCTTCAAGCTCATTTGCCTGAACTGTCTTTTTTCTGGTCCGGATAATGAATGCACCAGCCTGAATGCAGTAATAAATGCAGACATGGAATGTTTGATTTATGCTTTTCTGATAAAAATGAAAGCTGCAATCGTTTAAATAACAGCAGTTTAATAAAACAGGTAGGAAAGGAAAATGGTATTTGAAAATACCAAAAAGGTTAAACTCTGGCAAATTATTCATTAGGAGGACGGATATTTTTGGTACAGATTAAAACGATTGCTGACTTATGGAAATGAAGAAAATTATTGTTGTAGGCAGTACTAATATGGACATGGTGGTAAAGACCAGCCATATTCCCGAACCCGGAGAAACTGTACTTGGTGGTACTTTTTTTATGAACCCCGGCGGAAAGGGCGCTAACCAGGCAGTAGCTGTAGCCAGGCTTGGCGGAGATGTGATCTTTATCTCAAAAATGGGCAATGATGTATTCGGCAAACAATCATCCAGGCTGTATGATGAAGAAGGTATAGATACCAGCTTCCTGCTGTCTGATGATGAGTTGCCTTCCGGTGTGGCACTTATTACTGTAGATGAAGAAGGTGAAAACAGTATAGTGGTAGCACCCGGCGCCAATGCAGCATTAGGCACTACGGAAGTAGAGGCCGCGTTAAAAGATCTCTCCGACAAGCACATTGTATTACTGCAACTGGAAATACCGCTTGATACGGTACACTTTGTTGCCAGGCAGGCTGCACAGAATAAAGCAAGGGTCATCCTCAATCCCGCACCCGCAGCTACATTACCTCCCGATCTGTTGCAGTATGTTGATGTACTTACCCCTAATGAAACTGAGGCTTCCATCTTATCAGGTATTAAGGTTACCAATCTTGAAACGGCCAAACAGGCAGCACAGGCTATCCGCCAACTGGGTGTTACCAATGTGGTGGTCACCATGGGTGAGTCGGGTGCATTGCTGCTGGAAGACACTGTGTTTCACATAGTGCCCACTCCATCTGTGCAGCCGGTAGATACTACAGCAGCTGGTGATGTGTTCAATGGTGCGCTGGCAGTGGCATTGTCTGAAGGGAAAAGCTTGGCGGTGGCAGTAGGCTTTGCCTGTGAAGCAGCTTCTGTATCAGTTACCAGGATGGGTGCGCAATCTTCCATTCCTTACCGGAATGAGTTGATCGCACGCAAAGTTTCTATCTAACGATTACTGTATTCATTGCTTACGATAAAAAGCGATTGCTATGTTCATTATTGAAAACTACACCCTTGCCATCATATTCTGCACCATTACCATGATCTGCTGGGGATCATGGGCCAACACACAAAAACTGGTTACAGGCAAATGGCGCTTCGAACTCTTTTACTGGGATTACGTATTGGGAATCCTGCTCTTCTCCTTACTCGCAGCTTTTACACTGGGAAGTACCGGTGAAAACGGCCGCAGTTTTCTTGTTGATATCAAACAGGCCAGTGGCGAAAATATCCGCAGTGCTTTAATAGGCGGTGTGGTATTTAACCTTGCCAACATATTACTTACTGCAGCTATTGCTATTGCAGGTATGGCGGTTGCCTTTCCCGTAGGTATCGGCATTGCCTTAGTACTGGGAGTACTTATCAATTATATCTCTGTACAAAAAGGTGAGCCTGCTATGCTTTTCGGAGGCGTTATACTGGTGGCCATTGCCATTGTGCTCAATGCTGTTGCTTTTAAAAGAAGCCGTGGCAATGCACAGAAAGCAGGAGCCAAAGGTATTTTGCTCTCGGTGCTGGCTGGCGTGCTGATGTCGTGTTTCTACCGCTTTATTGCGGCTTCTATGGACCTTAATAATTTCGTGAACCCTGAGCCGCTTAAAATGACGCCTTACAGTGCTTCGGTTGTTTTTGCTGTAGGCATACTTATTAGCAATCTTCTGTTCAATACGATCCTGATGCGTAAACCCATCGAGGGACCACCGGTGAGTTACCGTGATTATTTCTCCGGCAAATTTTCTCTGCACACTGTAGGCATACTTGGTGGCGCCATCTGGGGAACAGGTAACCTGTTCAACCTGATAGCGGCAGGCAAAGCAGGGCCTGCAGTATCCTATGGCCTGGGACAGGGCGCTACATTGGTAGCTGCCATCTGGGGTGTACTGGTATGGAAAGAATTTAAAGGCTCGCAGAAAAATGTCACCGGGTTATTGATCGGTATGTTCGCCTGTTTCGTCATAGGGCTGGCGCTGATCATTTTATCAGGATCTCCATAGGATCACTTTCTGTCAATCAAAAGGCTCTGATACTCTCTATATAGTTTATTACATCAAATCAATTGCTTGTGTATGAAAAATAAATTTCTCATGCTGACCCTGCTTGCCCGTACATGGGCGCTGCTCAGCCTGTTTTTGTTACTATCAACGATCGTAGTAGCCCAGACAGCGCCTCACGTTACAGGTTCTGTCATTGATCCAAAAGGTAATCCGGTGGCCGGAGTTACCGTAACTGTAAAAGGAACACTCATCACTACTGCCACTGATGAAAAAGGTAATTTCTCCATTACCGTAAAGCAACACCAGGTCTTACAATTTTCTGCTATTGGTTTTGAATCACAGGAGCTTACTTACAACAATCAGCCAAAAATTGAATTAACACTCAACAGTACATTCAGCAAGCTGGATGATATTGTGGTAGTAGGTTATGGTACCACCACCAAGAAGGAAGTAACGAGTGCCATTACTTCACTGAAGCCAACTGATTTTAATAAAGGAAGTATCGGCAGCCCGGTAGCATTGCTGCAGGGCCGTGTGGCGGGTTTGAATATTACGCGCCCTGCGGGTGGTGATGTAAATGGTGGCTTTGATATCCAGTTAAGAGGGTTAACAACACTCTCCGGCGGACAAGGGCCCCTGTTTGTGATTGATGGTATACTGGGTGGTGATCTGAACAGCGTGAACCCCGATGAAATAGAATCTATGGATATCTTAAAAGATGGTTCGGCTGCAGCTATCTACGGTACAAGGGGTACCAATGGCGTTATCATCATCACTACTAAAAAAGGAAAGGCCGGACGTCAGTCAGTGGAAGTTTCTTCTTATCTCTCTGTTCAGACTGTAGCCAAGAAATTAAGAAATCTTACTGCTGATGAATTTCGCGGAGCCATTAACCAGGTATATCCCGGACGACTTGCTGAATTTGACTATAAGGCAAATACAGACTGGTTTAAAGAAGTAACCCGTACACCTGTAGATAAGTATATTGATGTGGCAATGACCGGTGGTACAGAAGCTTTCTCTTACCGTGCTGCTGTAAACTATCGTGCTTCACAGGGTATTGTGAAAGACAACCTGAACAACAGGATGCAGGCAAAGGTAACAGCTACACAGAAGGGGCTGAATAATAAACTAACCATCAACTATAATTTACTGTATGCAGAAACCATCCGTGAGTTTACCGACCAGGAAGTACTGCAACAGGCATTCCGTCGTAACCCTACTGAACCTGTCTATGATTCTACCAATAAATTAGCAGGTGGCTATTTCAGGAACACAGGGCCATTCCAGTATTATAACCCTGTGGCAATGATCAATGAAGAAACCAATGGTGGTAAGGAGCATGCTTTTACCGGAAGCGTAAAAGCTACTTACAACATTGCACCGGGATTAAACTTCTCTGCATTTGGCTCACTGATCAGGGATGAATATAAGAACCAGCGTTACCAGTCAAGGTATTATCCCATTGGTATCGGTAATAATGGTGTGGCTACCATCAGCACCGGCCAGTCAACAAACCAGTTGCTGGAGTTCAGCGGCGATTACCGCAAACGCTTTGGTAATCATGATATCCAGGCTGTGGCTGGTTATTCATACCAGAAGGGTAACAATGAAACCTTTGCAGCCAGCAACAGTAATTTTGATGTAGACCTCTATGGTACCAATAATATTGGCGCAGGTGCTGCTCTGACACAGGGTACTGCTTCTATGTCGAGCTACCGCGAAAGCAATAAACTGATAGCCTTTTTTGGACGTATAACCTACAACTTCAATGACCGTTATGTACTGACCGCTTCATTGCGTCATGAAGGTTCCTCCCGTTTTGGTGCCAATCACAAATGGGGCGACTTCCCTGCTGTGAGTGTAGGCTGGCGTATTAAGCAGGAAAAATTCATGGACAATGTTGATTGGTTGTCTGATCTGAAACTGCGTGGCGGTTTTGGTGTAACGGGCAACCAGGATATTGGTAACTACCGTTCACTGCAACTCCTGGCTACAGGCGGAAGGATCTTGTACAATGGTCAATGGATCAATACCTATCCACCTGCCAGCAACCCCAATCCCGATCTGCGCTGGGAAAAGAAACAGGAACTGAACCTGGGTATTGATTTCGGGCTCTGGAACGGAAGAGTAAGTGGAAGCGTAGACTATTATGTTCGTAATACAAAAGACCTGCTGTGGACCTACACTGTGCCTGTACCTCCCAATTTATATAACCAGTTGTATGCAAACGTTGGTACCATCCGCAACAATGGTGTGGAAGTAACACTGAATGCAATACCTGTAAAAACAAGAGATCTTACCTGGAACAGTACCTTGATCTACAGCCGCAACAGGAATAAACTAGTGTCCTTCTCAAACAATGATGCAGGCTTTAAACTGACTGATCTGAAGACCGGTAATATTGGTGCTGATGTGCAGACATGGACACACCAGATCGTGGAAGGTGGTGCGCTTGGCAATTTTGTATCACTGGTATTCCTGGGCATAGATGCCAACGGTAACCCTATTTACCAGGACCAGGATAAGAACGGTGTTATCAATGAAGCAGACAGGGTAGTGGTAGGCAATGCCTATCCTAAGTTCCAGCTTTCATTCAGCAATAGCATTGCATACAAGGCATTTGACTTTTCCTTTAATCTCCGTGGCTCTTTTGGTGCCGATGTGCTGAATATCCACCGCCTGTATTATGAGAACTTCGGTTACCTCGGTGGAAAGAACATATTGAAGAGCGCACTGGATTACCCCGGCTATAAAGGCAAAGCAGAATATTCCAACAGGTTTGTTGAAAAAGCATCTTACGTAAAACTTGATAACGTATCCATCGGGTACACTACCAACGTTGCCAACAGCGTAGTGAAAAAATTACGCGTGTATGCAGCTGGTCAGCAATTACTGACGTTTACCGGTTATAAAGGCGTGGACCCTGAAATGCAGCTGGCAGGCCTTTCACCGGGTATAGATGCCTATAACTATTATCCCCGTACAAGAACATTTACGGTGGGCCTCAATGTAACCTTCTAACAATTGCTTAAAAAATAATTTATGAAACGGACTATTATATACAGCGCCATTTTCATAATGCTGTCAGGTTCATTTTCCTGCACAAAACTGGATGAGGAAGTATTTTCTTCTATTCCTGCTGATGGTTTCTTTCGTAACGAAGCAGAAGTAATGACCAATGTGGGACGTATCTATGCACAGATGCGGAAGATCACTGCACGTTTTGGTGCAGGAAGTCTTGACCTTGTTGGTACCGACGAATGTATCATTCCTTTCCGTGAAACCAATCTATGGTACGATAACGGTCTCTGGATCGCATTACACCGTCACCAGTTCAATCCCGATCTGTCGGTAATGTCTGGCGGTTACAGTTTCTGTTACGATGGTATTTCCATGTGCAACCAGATCCTGTATCAACTGGGAGAATCTTCTGTTACCTTCCCCACCAAGAACAATGTAATAGCGGAAGTAAAGATGGCAAGGGCCTTTTTCTATTACCGTGCTATGGACTGGTTTGGTAACATTCCTATCTCTACCGATTTCAAAGATGTAACGCTGCCTTCACAAAGCACACGCAAACAGGTGTGGGATTTCCTGGTAAAAGAAATTACGGACAATCTCAGCCTGCTGGATGCAACGCCTACCACCGCCAATTACGGACGTACCTCCACAAAGGCAATGGCGAATATGATGCTGTCTAAACTGTACCTGAATGCACAGAAGTGGACAGGCACCACCAAGTGGGATGAGGCTATCAGTGCTGCTTCTGCTGTTATCAGCACATCCGGGTATAGTTTATCTGCTAACTACTTTACCAATTTTGCAGCCAACAACACAGGCTCTAAGGAAAACATCTTTGTTGTTCCTTATGATAAAACACAAACACCTGGCAATATTCTGCAGATCCATTGCTGGACATTGCACACGCTGAGCCAGCAGACCTTTGGACTGATCGCTTTTACCTGGGATGGCTATGCCGCACTGGAAGATTTTTATAAGTCGTATGAAGCTACTGATTCACGTATTAATAGCTGGCTGGTAGGTCCGCAGGTAAGTAATACCGGCGCCGCATTAATGTTATCGCCCACAAGGCAGCTTACCTATCGTCCCAAGATCAATGCTTTGTACAATACTACCGCACCTGCTTTGCTGGATGATGGTGTACGGTTTAAAAAGTATGAATACGAGGCAGGGCTCAAGGATAATGAGAGCATGAGCAATGACTGGGTAGTGTTCAGGTATGCAGATGCACTGATGACAAAGGCTGAAGCTATTATGCGCAAGAACGGTGGTGTGGCTACACAGGAAGCTGTGGACCTTGTAAACCAGGTACGTGAACGTGCATTTGGCAACACTACACATGATTATACCACAGCTACATTAACAATGGATGAACTGCTGGCAGAACTGGGCCGTGAGTTTGCATGGGAATACCATCGCCGCCAGGACCTGATCCGTTTTGAGAAATGGAATACTCCATGGTTTGAAAAGGCAGCAGGTACTTCAAAAGATGAATTGTATCCTTTACCTACTGCTGTATTGAACGTAAATAAAAACCTGCACCAGAACCCTGGTTATTAATTTATAAAAAGCTTACTACATGAAATTGCTTGCACGCATACTGTTATTCGGTTGTTTGTTACCAACGGCTGAGAGTTATTCACAAAACAAAATTGCCGGCACTACGGTAGCGCAGGGCAGTAAAACCGTACGCATCAGCAAGACGGTATTAAAGGATAAGATCCGTGGCGGCTGGGCAGGCCAAACGATCGGTGTAACCTTTGGCGGCCCTTATGAATTCCGTTACAACGGAACTCTTATACAGGACTACCAGCCACTGACCTGGTATGACGGTTACCTGAAGAAAACAATGACGGAGATACCCGGCTTATATGATGACATCTACATGGATCTCACTTTTGTAAGCATCATTGATAAATACGGGTTAGATGCGCCGGTTGATTCCTTTGCCAATGCTTTTGCCAATGCAGGTTATGACCTGTGGTTTGCCAACCAGGCAGCACGCTATAATATTCTTAATGGTATTAAAGCGCCTGCATCAGGTTCGCCGGAACACAACCTGCATGCTGATGCCATCGATTACCAGATCGAAGCAGATTATTGCGGACTGATGAACCCCGGCATGCCAAACTCTGCCTCTGCCATTAATGATAAGATAGGACATATCATGAACTATGGCGATGGCTGGTATGGTGGTGTATATATGGCTGCCATGTACACGCTGGCATTTACATATACAGATATTAAAGCAGTAGTAAAGGAGGCTTTAAAGACCATTCCTGCACAGAGTGAATTTTACCAGTGTATGAATGATGTGATCCAATGGAATGCAAAGTATCCTACCGATTGGAAACAGACCTGGTTTGAACTGGAGAAGAAATGGTCATCAGATATGGTTTGCCCGCAGGGCGTTTTTGTTCCCTTTAACATTGATGCAAAGATCAATGCGGCCTATGTCATCATGGCGTTATTGTATGGCAATGGCGATTATTCCCGTACGCTGGAGATTGCTACCCGTGCCGGGCAGGATGCAGACTGCAATCCTTCTTCGGCCGGGGGCATCCTGGGCACTTTGCTGGGATATGATAAAATACCTGCTTACTGGAAACAGGGGCTGAATGAAATAGAAGATATGAACTTCAGCTATACTACGCTTTCACTGAATGGTGTGTATGCTGCCAGTTATAAACATGCTCTTGATATGATCCGCAAAAACGGCGGCAGCGAAACAGAAACTGACGTTGTGATCCGTGTGCAGGAACCATTGACCGTGCGTTATGAAAAGAGCTTTGATAAGATCTATCCCATTCAGAAGAATTCTTTACGCAATAAAGGCGAAGCTAACGGGCTGACCTTTGACTTTGAAGGAACCGGTTTTTCGCTCCTGGGTGCCGCCTCCAAAAAGCAACGAGATGGCGGAGATGATTACACATTTGAGGCCGATCTTTTTATTGACGGGCAGTTGGTGGAAACTGCAAAGTTCCCGACAAACTTTAAAACACGCCGTCATGAGCTTTTCTGGAAACTGAATATGCCGCGCGGAAAACACACAGTTAAGATCACAGTAAAAAATCCCGACAGCAAATTTGACCTGCGGGCTACAGATTACATCGTGTATGATAACCAACCAGCCAAATGAAAAAGAATATACTAACAGCCGGCCTGCTTTTTTCATTATGCTCTTTGCAGGCACAGCTTAAAACACAGGGCATGTTCCGCGAACTCTATGCGGGACCTGCTGCTACCAATATGGACCATGCAGTGTGGCTTGATAGTCTCAGGCAACGCAGAACTGCCGAACTGCAACATATTTCCTATAGCAATCACAATTATAAACGGCCTGCTACGGACTGGGTAAAACGCACCTTTGTATTTGCACAGATGATGTCGCACGACCGTTTCTTTTACGATAATGTGGGAATGACCTATACTGTAGACCGCTACCTCGATGATCTTAAAAAAAGATATGGTGGATTGGATGGTGTACTGATCTGGCCCACTTATCCCAATATTGGTGTAGATAACCGTAACCAGCTTGATTACCTGGCGGGTATGCCGGGTGGTACTGAAGGGGTAAAGAAGATGATCGCCGATTTTCACCGCCGTGGTGTAAAGGTGTTTTTCCCGATAATGATCTGGGACAATGGTACACGCAAACTGGATTATGCAATGGCCATTGCACTGGTGAAGAAAATGAAAGAGATAGGTGCCGATGGTTTGAACGGGGATACTATGAGTGGTGTGAGTGAAGATTTTGCACATGCAGCAGACAGTCTTGGTTACCCCATTGCCTTTCAACCTGAGTTAAGTATCCGCAATATCAAAGGTGTAGAGTGGAATGATCTGAGCTGGGGCTATTTCTGGCCCTATGAAAAAACACCCGGAGTAAGTGTGTACAAATGGCTGGAGCCAATGCACCAGGTAAATATTACCAACCGCTGGGCTGTTAATAAAACTGATGACCTGCAATATGCTTTCTTCAATGGCGTAGGCATTAATACATGGGAAAATATCTGGGGTATCTGGAACAACTATCCTGAGCGTTATGCAGAAGCAGTAAAAAGAATTGCTGCTATTTACAGAACCTTTCCGGATAACTGGAGCAATGCCGACTGGGAACCCTATGTGCCAACCCAACAGGCCGGGATCTATGCTTCGCGTTTTCCCGGCAGCAAAGGCACCATCTATACTTTTATTAACCGCGACAGCACTGATAAAACAGGTGAGCAGATCAGCATTCCCGCAACAAAAGGAGTGCGCTATTTCGATCTGTGGAATGGTAAGGAGTTGAAACCTGCTGTCAGTAATGATAATGCTACACTTGCATTTACCATTGAAAAAAATGGATATGGCGCAATACTGGCCACCGGCTCCATAGACGCCTCATTGCTGAAAACAGTGTTGAGCAATGCTCCAAAGAAATCGTTACAGCAATTAAGCGACGGGTGGAAACCATTGCAACAACAACTGGTAGCAATACAGCTTACCAAAAAAGCAACGGCTGCACCAGCCGGTATGATCGCTATCCCTGCTGCTGATAAATATCTTTTTGAATCGGTAGGTGTAATGATCGAAGGCAAAGAGTTACCAACAGCATTGGGCATACAGCACCCCTGGGAGCAGAATGCAGCACGAAGCCAGCAACATGAAATGACCATCCCTGCTTTTTATATTGACCGATACCCGGTAACCAATGCACAGTATTATGCCTTTATACAGGCCACAAAATATCATCCGAAAGATGATCACAATTTTCTGAAAGACTGGAGTAACGGTCATTACCCCGAAGGCTGGGATGATAAACCAGTAACCTGGGTATCGCTGGAAGATGCACGGGCCTATGCTAAATGGGCAGGTAAACGCCTGCCACACGAATGGGAATGGCAATATGCAGCACAGGGTACAGACGGCAGGTTGTATCCCTGGGGAGCAAAAGACTCAACTAAGATGCCGCTGCAGGATACCAACCGCATTATGCGGCCACCTACATCAGTGAAGGCATTTCCGCAAGGAGCAAGTCCCTTTGGTGTAGAGGACATGGTAGGTAATACATGGCAATGGACTGATGAATACCAGGACGAACATACACGGGCAGCCGTGCTTAAGGGTACCGGTTATTACAGGGCACAGGGATCACGCTGGTATTTTCCACCGGCTTATGAACTGAATAAATACGGCAAATATTTACTCATGTCGCCCGGCCTCGATCGTAGCGGTACTATTGGCTTCCGCTGTGTGGTTGACAGGTAATACAAATAAAAGGAACATGGCGTTTGCAGTTGACAGTTGTTTATTCTCTATGGCAGGAAAAAGCCTCTGAACTATCAGAGGCTTTTCTTATGGTGTTTACTTTTCTCTAATTAAGATGCCTGAACTCGCTGGCTGTTTTACCTGTCTTCGCTTTGAACAGTTTGGCAAAATGAGAGGGATGTTCAAAGCCCAGGTCGTATGCTATTTCACTGATCGACTTCTCTGTACTCCACAGCAATGATTTAGCTCTTTCCACCAACTCAAGATGAATATGCTCCTGTGTTGTTTTGCCGGTGAACTTCTGCAACAGGTCCGATAAATAACCTGCGGACAGGTTGAGCTGGGAAGCGAAATAAGAAACCTGGGGCAAGCCTTCTTCTGTCAGGTCTGGCTGGCTGAAGTATTCCTTTAGCAATCTTTCAAACCGTTGAATAACGTCTGCATTCACTTTAGAACGTGTATAGAATTGCCGGTCATAAAAGCGGTTGCAGTAATTCAGCAGCAACTCAATATTGCTGATGATCACACTTTGCGTATGCTTGTCAATGTGCTGGTTGTACTCTCTTGTAATATTATTGAGACAGTCCTGCAGGATCTGCTTCTCTTCTTCCGATACATGCAGGGCCTCATTGATCTCGTACTGGAAAAAAGAATACTCATGCATCTTCATACCGAGGCTGGTGCCATGCAGCAGATCAGGGTGTATAAATAATGCCCACCCTTCATCTACCGTTACATTAGGGCCGGAACCAATTACCTGGCCGGGAGCAGTAAACAGCAGGGAACCTTCTTTAAAATCATACTGGCTTTTGCCATAATGCAGTAATCCTTCAAATCTTTTGCAGGAGATGGTATAAAAACCAAACCTGTAGAGCGAATCTTCCTTTGGCCGCCTTGCATAAAAGTCTGTGTGATCAATGACACTGATAAGCGGGTGCTTTGGCCGGGGATACTTTACCAGGTCGTGCAGGTCACTGATGGACTCCAGGTCAATATAGGATGGAGTTGTTCTTTTCATTGGGAATTACAAAATTAAGAAATCTGTCTATCAGGCAGGCAGACTGCGATTAAAAGGCTTAACCTGTCAGGTCGGGCCTGAGCGGGTTAATTGCTTTTTATGAGGATACTTAGCTTAACAGCTTAGACCTGACAGGTTTACTTTCCTATAGGCGGAGAAGTATTTAAGAAATTAAAAACAGCCCTGTTCCTCACAGATGCAGGATTAAGATCATTTAGATCCCGGTTTGTGTTATCATCATGTTTTTGAAAGCAATATCATCCATTTGCTGTCTTGCTTTAAGTGTCTCAACAGCATCGTGCCCCACCGGGTAGCGTAATGTTGCTGTGCCATCTGTAGCTGCGCGATAAATAGCTTCTGCTACTTCACCAATGTTCTCCGATAAAGGCCATTGATCCAGCTTAGCTGTAAACCTGTCAAAAGGAGCCTTGTAATCGCTGATATCACCGGCACCAAAATAATCCATGGAGCGCGATACAAAATCAGTTTTATAACCACCGGGTTCTACCAGTTTCAACCGGATGCCTAATGGGTTTAACTCGTACTGTAATGATTCGGTAAGACCTTCTACTGCAAACTTAGTGGCATGATAGAGGGTAGAGAACGGGAAGGTAAGCCGGCCACCAACGGAAGAAACGTTGATAATAGTACCTGATCCCTGCGCACGCATTACCGGCAATACTGCCTTTGTTACATCAATGATCCCGAAAACATTTACTTCAAACTGTTGACGGATCACCTTATCCGATGCAGCTTCCAGTGCACCCAATGTTCCGTACCCGGCATTGTTTACCAACACATCGATCTGTCCGAATTGTTTTGTAGCTGCTGCTACTGCTGCTTTGATACTGTCTTTATCTGTTACATCAAGTTTTGTGACCAGTACATTGCTTAATGCTGAAAGTTCTGTGGCTCTTTCCGGTGAACGAACGGTAGCTACTACGTTCCAGCCTTTCTCATGAAATAACTTTACTGCTGATTTTCCAAAGCCTGAAGAGGCGCCTGTTATTAATACTGTCTGTTTCATTTTACTTTGTATGAATTGTTCTATACAAAGGTCCGGCGCATCAATAGCTCAAGGCTTATACATTTCCGGGCAAGGTTTATACAAAACACGGTTTCCCCTTAACCGGAATCAAGCAATACCTGCTCCCTGCTGTATTGCGTCCTTTGCCCAACTTCACCTGCCTGCGTAAAAAGCATCCCTGAAGTACGGGGTGTTATATACCTGTATAGTGGTTTACAATAAAACGACCTTATACTTTGAACCTTATACCTTAAACCACCCCCACATTTATTCAGCGTCTTCGGAGCAAAAGACCTTAAACCTTGAACCTTATACTTTAAGCCCCGCTCCTCATACACGGTCGTCGAAGGGAGCACCGGTTCATACTCAATGTCTTTACGAAACCCCACTTCTTCAAGGTATTTCCACAGTGCGGTGGTAATGGCTGCATCATCCTGCTCACCTGCTTTAATATGCAGAGTTGCAATGCCTGTCATGGTGCGGTAGAGGGAATGTAGTTTCCAGCCTTCAGGAAGTTGATTGTATACTGCTGCAGCGAGTGAAGAAGCGCTGCCTAGTCGTCCTGCGGATCTCCTGGTATTCTTAAAGCATGCGGCTCTTTTTACCTTCTCTCCGGTTAGCGAGCTCCTGGTACGTATGAGGTACTCCCCATTCAGCATGTAAAGGGTAAGCGCCCTGCGCTTCATGGTTCCTATCCAGGCATTCTCAGGAACCGGTTCTTTCTTCTTGTTCCTCATGGGTAAATGATTTTATCATGGATAATGCTTCTTAAAGGTAAATCCTTAGACTGATCTATCCATTACGGCCAACCCTAACCGGGACTACTGGTACGTGCACAATGTTTTAAGCCGCTGACATTTAACAAAATGCTGGCTATTGGCCGGGACTTCGAGGGTTCTGGTTATACCCAGGTAGGGGTTTTATTCGGTATTACTTCGGTATTGGTCCGTATTTCCTTCGGTATTTGTTCGCCCTAAGAGCGCAGAAACTAAGGGTTTGGTACGGAGGAAGTACGGGTTAAGCAGGGATCAGGTCAGGAGTTGGTAGGGAGCTGATAGGGAATTAGAAATGAGGAATTTGGAAAAAGGAAAGGCACAAGATTTAAGAGACAGGGCACAAGGAAAACAGGAGCTTGGAATGCTTAACGCAGAACGCAAAGCAGGGGTTGATAGGTTTAAAAGTTATCAAGTTGACAAGGGGCAAGCTGGTCCGGCTTTAGCCGGTGGGGAAGGCGTGGAACGGTTATGAGGCGCTGTTCGATATGTAGCGTGATGCTGCAACCGTGCCACGCCTTTATTCCCGGGCGGTATCCGGCTTTAGCCGGTGGGCGGATGTTGTTTGTTAGGCAATTGTATTTAAAATGATTGCCTCGTCCCTTTAGGGCGGGGCAATAAGCGGTTGTACAAGGCGTGGAACGGTTATGAGATGTTGTTCGATATATAGCATGATGCTGCAACCGTACCACGCCTTTATTCCCGGGCGGTATCCGGCTTTAGCCGGTAAAGAGATGTTGTTTTTCAGGAAATGTATTTAAGTCATTGCCCTGCCCTTTAGGGCGGGGAATAAGCAGGGATTAGAAATTAATCAACCAGCGAATGTTAGTGCATTAAAGCTCCGGAGGAGCTCCCTGTTTATAGAAAATCAATTTTGCGAAAGTATTCAGCTCCGGTAGGAGCTTCCTGTAAGGCACCGGAGGCTCCTACCGGAGCCGCGACATGCGTATTACGGTCATTTCTATAAACAGGAGGCCACGCTGTGGCCCTTTCTTAATTCGTGGAACGGTTATGAGGCGCTGTTCGATATGTAGCAGGATGCTGCAACCGTACCACGCCTTTATTCCCGGGCGGTATTCGGCTTTAGCCGGTAGGCGGTTGTTGTTTGTTGGACGGAGATTTAAGTCATTGCCCTGCCCTTTAGGGCGGGGAATAAGCAGGGATTGGAAATTAGTCAACCAGCGAATGTTAGTGCATTAAAGCTCCGGAGGAGCTACCTGTTTATAGAGAATCAATTTTATCGAGGTATTCAGCTCCGGTAGGAGCTTCTTGTAAGGTACCGGAGGCTCCTACCGGAGCCGGGACACGCTTATTGTGATCTTTTCTATAAACGGGAAGCCACGCTGCGGCCTTTTCTTAATTCAATGACATTGATTGGGGATCGGGAACCGGGAGTTAGAAGGAATTACAAAAGGCAAATACGAAAACTGATCCGGCTTTAGCCGGTAGGCGAATATCGTTTGTCAGGGCATTGCATTTAAAATGATTGCCTCGTCCTTTAGGGCGGGGCAATAGGCTGGTTGTAAAGGCGTACCACGCCTTATGCACGTTTATTTATCTTCCAGTTCTTTAAGCCGGTTCTTTGCTTCTTCGTAACCGGGATATATTGCGAGGGCTTTTTTGTAGTAAATGATCGCGTCGTTCTTACGGTTTAATTTCAGGTAGATATTTCCCATAGTGACCATTACCAGGTCGCGGTCAGGGAACTCGGCAGCATTGTTCTCTGAAATGATCCTTGCATCATCATAGCGTTTGAGTTGCAGTAATTGCTCTGCTATAAAGTTCATCGAGATCCAGTCGATATAATAATTGGCGGTATCTGTTTTTAGTTTCCTGTATTGATCAACCGCGGTAGTAGCTCCTTTATCTGCTATCATGGATTCCATAACCTTATGTACCGGGTTTTTAATTTTAACAGGCTTGTTGTACAATGTGCTTACCAGGTTGCGGGTAATGCCAAAGAAATCGGTAGGAGAGCTATTGCAAAGGATCACCACAAAACTATTGGTAGATGGAATACGAAGTATAAAAGAGATAAAGCCTTCCGTCATGCCCAGGTGAAAATTAACCGCAACACTGTCTGTAGCTGTATATTTAAAGTTCTTGTTGAACCAGCCATAACCATAATCAGCCGGTTTAATGCCTGGTGTCAGCATTTCATCTGTAAGTTGTTTATTGATAAGACTGTTATTCGTAATTGCGAGGTGAAATTTGAAAAGATCTTCTACTGTAGAATAGATATCACCTGTTCCCATTGTGTTAGACTGGTCACGAAAATCTGAACTGGTATAGCCACCGGGAATATAGTCATAACCGGTGGCACGCTTATTTACTACCTGTGTGTGATAATAAGAGCCGGAATTATTCATACCCAGCTTATCATAGATATCTTCTTTCATTAACTGTGCGTATGATCGGCCGGTTACCTTCTCCATGATGTGACCAAGTGTAAAGTATCCCCAACTGCTGTAACTGTATTTGGTACCCGGACTAAATGCAAGAGCAGAGTCTTTATAGATGTTTATGTACTCATCTCTTTCAAAATACTGGCGACTGATGCGTGGGAAAAAGTCTTTGATGATATCATAGTTCGGCATGCCGGATGTATGACTCAGCAATTGACGGATGGTAACAATGCCTGCAGGTTTGCCTGTAAACTCCGGAAGATAATCGGCTATTGTTTTGTTGAGGTCAATCAGTCCTTTCTGAACCTGTACCAGCATTAGCATAGCTGTTAATGGTTTGGATACAGAACCGATCATGAATTTAGTGTCGGTGGTATTGGGGATATTCCATTCCCTGTTAGCCATGCCAAATGCATCTTTATAGATGATGCGGCCATTCTCGGCTACCAGTACTGCACCATCAAACATATTGTAGCTATGATAGGTTCGCATAACGGCTGCCAGCTTCAGTTGTTTGCTTTGACTGTTGGCCATGAGTACCCACAAAAGCAGTGGTAATAAGAGTAGCTGTTTGGTTTGCATAGCAGCAACGTTATGGTTATATACAAATATACCAATATTAGCCACGGAGGTTTGGGGCTTTCATTGCCTGTTGCAAATGGTTGATTTATATCAGCAATATGCTTTTTTACCTGGTTGCAGGTAACTCTTTTCGTAGTTCAACAAGATGAAGTACAAGATCTGAAGATGAGGATTGGTTGCTGAATGGGATCTGCTTGCCGGTTAGTTTAAACCCTTTACGTTGATACCATTCAATTAATTCTTTACGCCTGTCTATAACAGTAATGGTTACCGAAGACAGGTTATGTGTACGGGCATATAGCTCACCATATTCTATCAACAGGCTGCCAATGCCTGATGCCTGTGTACGTGGACTTACTGATAACATGCCGAGATATAAAGTATCGGGTTTTCTTTCCAGTACCACACAACCCAGTATTTCACCTGTGTCATCAGTGCATTTAAAAATGGCAGTGTCTGCCTGGTGAAACAGGTGCAGTACATTGGCTGCTGTTGTTCTTGATCCCTGTACAAGATGTCCTTCCGATGTCCAGCTCCTGGTGCCGGGTTCTCCCTGGTAAGCCTCATTCACCACTTTTACAATGCCTGTTATATCCTGTTCCTCTATAGGTGTAATACTGAATGTTGTTTTCATAATTGTTGTTGTGAGTAATTCGCGGTTACCTGGATGGGCGCAACCATTTTTTTAATAGCCGGATTACGAGGGGCATTACAACCCATGTCAGCAACGCTACCATGCAGCAGGCAATGATCAGCAGCCGTAAGGGCAATGGTAGTTTCTGTAACAAGGGGCCGATAGTAAGTGACAGGAACAGGCTTGTTGGAAATACGCCGCATAATGTTGCAATTGCCATTTTCCACCGGGGCGGTGGCACTGGTGACCGGAACCATGCTTCAAGGCCTGTGAGTTGCCTGTACACGGGTTCCTCTGTCAGTCTAGTTGCATAGGCTTCCCAATCCTGAAAAAGTTTTGAGTTATAAAATGCATCGCGCTCTGCTTCGTCTTTGAATGTTCTCAGAATCCCAATTTCATTAGATCCAGAACCGGGCAGGGAAGTGATCATCGCTGCTCCGTGAACGCCTCCATGCGCAAATGATTCACCCATAAATTTCCTGAGTGCTTCTTTAAATTCTTCTTCCTTACCGGGTAATACCTTTCTTGTGATTGCTACATGAACTGCCATGCTGTGTAGTTTTGGTTGAGCAACTGTGAATTTACAAAATAGCACTGAACCGCCTTTACCTTACAGGGAGCTCCTCCGGAGTTGAATTTAACGACAATGATCAGTGATATTTGAGTTGCGTCCTTTGTTATGCCTGATTATCCGGGTAGTTCGGTTTGCATTCTTTAAGCAGAGGTTTGAAGCATTCTAAACCCGTACAGTTAGTGTACGCTTACGGACACTCATAATGGAATGGTGGCTACAACATGTTGTAATGTAATGGCTTATAACTCTGGCAGTATATTTGTTTAGCAAAAGTGAATCAAATGATATGTATCGTAACAATATAGGAGAATTTGAAGAGCTGGTATTACTGACTGTTGCCGCTATGGATGGACAGGCTTATGGCGCATTGTTGCTGGAAGATATAGTGGCGCGCACCGGAAGGGTTATTCAGCTAAGCGCTGTACACGTTGCACTTTACCGGCTGGAAGAAAAAAAGCTGGTATGTTCTGAAATGGGCGGCGCCACAGGTGAACGTGGCGGCAGACGTAAACGGTTGTTTACTATTACTGCAGAAGGAATGCAGGAATTAAAAGAAATCAGGAACATACGGGAAGAGCTTTGGCGACTTATTCCCGGTTAAGTAATGCTATGAGAAAGAATCATCAATCTGATCCCCCGCAATGGATCCATTTTATTCTCCGCAAGCGGATCAATGCCCGCATGCTGGAAGAAGTAGAAGGAGATCTGCATGAACTGTACACGCATTGGGTACAGCGTTCCGGTGTGTTCGTTGCGCGTGTACGCTATATAATAGCTGTGCTGTTTTATTTAAGGCGATTGCCCGGCACATTGCAGAAAGATCGCAGGCCTGCCTTTAACAGTAATAATTCTAATCCACTTATACATACAGATATGTTTTACTCCTCTTTAAAAATTGCCTGGAGGCAACTGCTGAAAAACAAAGGATATGCACTGATCAATATCGGCGGGCTTGCAGTAGGGATGGGTGTGGTATTGATGATAGGTTTATGGGTGTGGGATGAAATGTCGTTTGATCGTTATCATAAGAACTACAAACGGATGGCACAGGCCTGGCAGATGGTAAACTTTGATGGCAACAATTCTTTTTACAATTCAATGCCTGTTCCGCTGTCGAGAGAGCTTCGTTCCAAATACCCTGAAGTGGAAGCAGCCAGTATGGCAACTTATACCAAAGATGTGATTGTAGCCTATGGCGATAAGAAATTGATACAGCCGGGGATCTTCGCTGAAGAAGATCTTCCCCGGATGCTTACGCTGGATATAACATCGGGCGAGCTGAATGGCTTACGCGATATGCATGCGGTGTTATTATCACAATCGCTGTCCGGTTCAATTTTTGGTGACCAGTCGCCTATAGGGCAGGTTGTTCGCCTGAACAATAAAGCTGATGTTAAAGTGGCTGGTGTGTATAAGGACCTGCCTGCAAACAGTTCCTTCAACGGGGTACATTTTATAGGAACCTGGCAGCTTTATTCAACCCTGGATAGTTATGCCGGCAATGCATTGGATAAATGGGACGAAAATTCATTTCCCCTGTATGTGTTATTGCGTGAGGGAACTGATGTGGAGCAGCTTTCCAGAAAGGTCCGTGATATACGCATGAAGCTGGACAATCCTCCACGGTATAAACCAGCCTTTTTTCTGCACCCCATGAGTAAGTGGCATTTGTATAGTGATTTTACCGGCTGGGCTGAAAGTGAAGGGTTGATCAAGCTGGTACGTCTTTTTGCAATAGCAGGCATCTTCGTGTTGCTGCTGGCCTGTATCAATTTTATGAACCTGAGCACTGCACGCAGTGAAAAAAGATCGCGCGAAGTAGGGATCCGTAAAACACTGGGCTCTTTGCGGAGACAGTTAGTATATATGTTCTTTTCTGAATCAGTACTCATTGCTTTTATTGCTTTGATAGCCTGCCTTCTACTGGCACAACTGGCAATGCCTTTTTTCAACAGCATTGCCGGTAAAAGTATGCACCTGCCCTGGACGTACTGGCCTTTCTGGGCTATTATGCTGGTCTTTACATTGGTAACGGGATTACTGGCAGGAAGTTACCCCGCCTTATTCCTTTCCTCCTTCAGACCGGTGAAAGTATTGAAGGGTATTCATAAGACAGGCAAGGGTAATGTGTTTTCGCGCAAGGTATTAGTGGTATTCCAGTTTGCAGTTTCAGTAATACTGATCATCGGAACCATTATTGTTGGGCGTCAGATCCAGTTTGCAAAGGACCGCTCCAGTGGTTACAATCGTGATCTGCTGGTGGAAGTATACCCGCATGCCAGTCTTTTTAAACATTATGAAGCATTGCATGACGACCTTTTAAAGACGGGGGTAGTGTATGATATGGCGGAACTGGGCGGCAGCATTACGGCTGATAATGGAGGTACCACAGATATATCATGGCCTGGTAAAGTACCGGGTGCAACACCCCTCATCATGGCAAACCAGGTAACACATGAGTTTGGACATACAATAGGGTGGAAGATGATAAAAGGAAGAGATTTCTCCCGGGCATTTTCTACAGATACTGCCGGTATTATTTTTAATGAGGAAGCGGTTCGCTTAATGGGAATGAAAGAGCCGGTTGATCAGATCGTAAAATTGAATGGTCGTGATCTCAGGATCATCGGTGTGGTAGGTAATATTGTAAAAGGTGATCCCTTTCGCCCTGTACAGCCCACTTTATACACCCTGAGCTATAAGGCGGCCAATACAGTGCTGGTGCGTATTAATAACGGAGCGGGTATCAGCAGTGCTTTGAGCCGCGTTGAGAAAGTGTTCAGCCGCTATACGCCTGCAGCTCCTTTTGATTACAAGTTTGTAGATGATAATTATGCAGCGAAGTTTACAACAGAAGTGCGTATCGGTAAACTATCGGGCTTTTTTGCAGCCTTCGCCATTTTCATTTCTTTACTGGGATTATTTGGCCTGGCATCTTTTATGGCTGAAAGAAGAACAAAGGAAATAGGTATCAGGAAAGTATTAGGAGCTAATGTGCTGCAGGTATGGATGCTGCTTTCAAGGGAGTTTATCATATTAACAGGACTGGCTTTTATCATTGCTTCGCCTATTGCATATTATTTTATGTACCAATGGCTGGAGAACTATACTTATCGCACACCTATTTCGCTGTGGATATTTGCAGTCGTTGCACTGAGCATGATCCTGATCACCATCTTTACTGTGAGTGTGCAGGCTATCCGTGCCGCGTTGATGAACCCGGTAAAGAGCATCAGGATGGAGTAAGAGGCGTGAATCGGCAATCGTGAGACGTGAGAACTGTTTCGGGTTTTGAGTTTAGTGTTTCGTGTTGAATCCGTGAGGCGTGAGTCGTGAGTGGAGCTTCCGGATAATAGATGCTGGATACTGGATTTGAGATTTGATGTTTAAAATTTGATCAATACAACCGGTCTTCCTGTATTTGCTCGTAGCTCAAAGCTCGCAGCTTGTATTCGAGATAACTGCCAACTTTCTTATTGCCCGCTGCTTGTATTTGCGTTAAGCGTTCCGCGTTAAGCCTTCGGCTTTTCCTTCGAAATTCGACATTTTCGTATTCCGTGCTTCTAACTTCGTATTCCGTACTTCCTTGTGCCTTACCTTTGCGGATAATTTAATTGTGAATATGAAATTGGAGATAAAGCCGCTGAGTAATGATTATTGTGAAGAGATAGTACAGATCATTCTGCCTATTCAGCAGGATGAATTTAAAGTGGCAGTAACGCTGGAAGATCAGCCTGACCTGTTGGATATAGAGACACATTACCAAGGTACCGGAGGTGGTTTCTGGGGCGCGTTTTATGAAGGGCAACTGGTAGGTACCATCGCACTTATTTCAACAGGACACCAGGCTGGTGCTATCCGTAAGATGTTTGTAAAGCAGGCATTTCGTGGTAAAGAACTGGGAATTGCCCAGCAATTATTGAATGTATTACTGCAATACAGTAAAGAACACCAGATCACTGACCTTTATCTTGGCACTGTAACACAGTTGAAAGCGGCGCAACGTTTCTATGAGCGAAATGGTTTTGAAAAGATCAATAAAACTGACCTGCCATCTTATTTTCCTCTAATGGCTGCAGATAATGTGTTTTATCATTTGCATTTATAGGTACTTACAGCCAGTGCTTTGATGATGCTATAAAGGGCTGGTTTGCATTTACGGTTTTTAAACGCTATTATTATGCAGGCTAGCCATATATGCAAATCATTGTAACCAGATGTAGCTCCCTGCTGATCCTCTTACTGTTATGTCTTGTAACGGTAAAGGGACAGTCAATTTATAAAACTCCTTATGGAAAGAAGTATCATCTTGCGGGTTGCAGGATGGTAAAGAATGTTTCGGAGAAGATAACACCAGAACAAGCCGTTGAGTTGGGACTGGAACCTTGCATGATCTGCAAACCAGCTATCAGTAAGTTACAGCCGGCGATGGGCGATAAATCTGCCGGACAAGGCAAAACGGTGCAGTGCAAAGGGCTTACTAAAAAAGGCATACGTTGCAGGCACATGACCAATATTGGAAATGGTTACTGTTTTCAACACCAGCCGAAATAGGTCATGTCTCAATGACTTCGGCTAATAAGAAAACAAACCTGCCTGCCCGGCTGAACGACGGGGTAGGTCTATGCTGATAAGCAAAGTCACCATACAAAAAGTAGCTAAGCTGCTCAGGCCCGCCCCGACAGGTTAAGCCTCTTAATCGCAACTTATCAATCAATGTTGTTTAGTTAGTGTCTGGTGAAGACACCAGCCACGGGTGCATCCCCCGGCGGGTGGGACACCCGCCGGAATGAAAGCTCTTAACTAAATGACATCTGCATATATCCGATCAATAAACGATCTCTGTACTATTATTCACCGTATAGACTGGTTTAGCACCGCTTACTGTTTTTACATTGGTAAACGTTGCTTTTTCCGCATCATTGATGAGGATCTTCGCCCCGTCGGGTAATACAATTTTGCTGAAAGTTAAATTGCGAAGGTGGTGCGCTTCTTTAAAGCCATTGATGATCATAACAGGTTCTGTAGTCTTCGCATCCTTCATATCAATATTCCTGAATACAAAATTTTCGAACACAGGTACTTCAGGCGCAGCTTCTCCGTCGTTGTTATAATTCAATGCGGAGAACACTGTGATCTTCATTAGCTGGCAATTTGATACGGTTACATTCCTTACATAGCCACCTCTTTCTTTGGTCCCTTTTATCTGCATTCCATTCAGCAGGTTGCCTGCCTGGCAATCCTGGATCAGTACGTCGCTTACACCGCCAGACATTTCACTGCCAATGGAAATACCATGACCGTAAATAAAGTCGCAATCAGTTACCCTTACATTTTTAGTAGGCTTGCCTACATAAAAGCCTTCGGGGTTCTTGCCTGATTTAATGGCGATACAGTCATCACCGGTATCAAAGCTGCAATTAAAAATATAGGAGTCGGTAGAGGAGTCGGGATCAATACCATCACCGTTGCGGATACCACGGGTAATAATGCGGAGACCGTGGCAGGAGATATTATCGCTGTAAATATAGTGAAGGGTCCAGGAGGGAGGTTGTGTAAGGGTAATGCCTGAAATACTCACGTCCTGGCAGTTCATAAGCAGTAATAAGCGTCCCCTGCTGCGGATTCCTTCTGCTTTGATCATTGCATCGCCCAGTTTTTTACCACCGCCCTCAAGCGTTCCTTCACCTGTAATGCGAAGATTTGTTACAGAATAGCCTCCATTACGCGATAAGGTACCGGCATTCAATAGGCTGGCATAGGTTTTCATTTCCCATCCCTCAAAGCGGTTGGGGATCATAGGCAGATAGTCATCCACAGACACAGAACCTTTCAGCACTGCATCTTTTTCAATGTACAGGGTCATGTTGCTTTTCAGGAACAATGCCCCGGAAATATAAGTGCCTTTGGGAATGTACACGGTGCCGCCTTCTGTACAGGCATCAATGGCAGCCTGGATAGCACGGGTATTTTTAACGAGTGTATCGTCTTTTGCCCCGAAATCAAGAATGTTATAGACTTTCCCTTTAACCGTTGTTTTAAAAACAATGGTATTCATTGCTACCGTTTCTTTATTTTGGCTGGCAACGATCTTTACAGTGTACTGCGTATTGGGTAATAGTTTGGTAATGGTGTAATTGGTCTTACGGGTGGTGCCATACGGTTTATTATTCAGATAGATCTCGTAAACCGCGTTTCCGGTTTCTACCTGTTTATCCCATAGCAGGGTTACCGAGCTTTCTGTAAGTGTTCCCGGCGCAATAAAGGGATTGAACTTTGCGGAGGGTGCTGCTGATAATTGAGGAGACAGTGTAATAAAAGCACTGAGCAGGAGCAGGCAACTGATCGTTTTAAGGAAAATATTCTTTGACATATCAATCGTTGAGGAATGTTTTTTCATCTGGCTAAGATAAGTTTTACTGTTTTTGAAAGGGAAAAACAGGATTGTGCAGGATGGTTCACTACAGGCGGGAGGGGTATCGCCACCTTTTCAAGGTTGATAATCATCCCGGTTTATTGCTATTGAAGGTCGTTATCCTATTATGAAAGATACGGTTATTGTAGTTCCTTCGCCGGGTTGTGAAGTTACTTTCAATTGAATGTCGTGGTAATCGGCAATGCTTTTTACAATAGATAATCCCAGTCCATAACCTTCCCCGCTTGTGTTCTTTTTTCTGAACCTGTCAAAGATGGTATCAATATCTTCCGGCTGGATGCCGATCCCTGAGTCTTTTATGCTGATAGCGTAAGTACTGTCGTTATGATAAGTATCACTGATCCGGATGAAGCCATTCTCCTTATTGTACCGTATTGCGTTGTTGATAATATTATAGAACAACTGGAACAACAGGTCATGATTCACCTTGTGCAATGTTGTAGCTGGTTGCAGCGATAAGGTTGCCTTTATATTCCTGTCTTCCAGGCGGTGCGAGAGCTCCTGTACGATCTCGTTGATCATTATATGCGGCTGTACGCTATCCTGCCTGCTGTATTGAGCATTTTCAATCCTTGAGATCAGCAGCAGCGAATGAACGATCTTTTTAAGCCTGTTCAGGGTTTTCATCATCTCCATGATCTTCTCCTGTACCGGTTCGTCAAGGTCATTCAACAGCAGCAGGTTTTCGAGTTTTGTCTGCAGAATACCGATCGGTGTCATTAATTCATGCGAGGCATTGGACGTAAATTCTCTTTCCCTGTCGAAGTCCTCTTTTACCTGGTTCATCAGGGCTGTTAATGATTGATCGAGATATTGAAAGTCTGTGGTTGATGTAGCTATAGGTTGAGGAATATCCCTGAAAGGAAATGAGGTGTTGATGATCCGGGTGCGGATAATGGTTTTTAGTGGTCTCAGCAATATACGTGTAAAAGAAAGGTCGATCAGTAAGGTAAGTACGATCAGTGCGCCCAGAACGTAGAGGGCTATTTTCTGTAGCGGTGCATTATATTGACTGATAGAGGCAATTGTTCTGCCAATCTCCAGTTCATAGAGTTGATTGTTGTATTCAAATGCCTGGTTCAGTACACGGTACATTAAGGTATCGCCTTCAATAATTCGTTGGGTTGTCTGGATAGTGTCAGATGAATAGATGGCATGAGCGCGTTCCAGTGAAATATATTCTTCCTTCAGCAAAGTGTAACTACCGTAGGTAGAATCGCCCTGCAGGTAATAATCGATCCCGTTCGTACGGATATTATCCAGCACTTTATTGGCCTGTTGCTTTAGCAGGCGATTGGTGGTTTGAAATGCCACGCGGTTGATCAGGAAAGGTAGTAATGCAATAAAGAGCAGCACAATGGCTACTTTGGAAAAAGTGGATGTAAGCGTAAGTTTGGTTAGCAGCTTCACTGTTATAGTTTGATTTTATAGCCTACGCCCCTGATGGTTTGCAACCAATCCACAGGTGCATGCTCTACCATCTTTTTGCGGATATTCTTGATATGTACATCAATGTAGTTAGAATCATAGTCATCGTCTGTAAAGCCACCCCACAGGTGTTCGCCCAGTTGCATACGTGTAAGCGGACGGTTTTTATTCAGCAGCAAATAACTCAACAGGTCAAACTCCTTCTTTGAAAGATCAATCTCCTTATCGCCATGAAAGGCCGTCCTGTTGCTGAAGTTAATAGTAAAATCGCCCAGTGATACAAGATTATCCTTTAATCCTGATTTGCGGCGGCTGATGGCATGCATGCGCGACTGCAGTTCCAGTAAGGAGAAGGGTTTGGCGAGATAGTCATCTGCGCCAAGATCAAGTCCTTTTATACGGTCTTCCAGTTTGCCACGGGCTGTAAGAATGATATAGGACGCATCGGCACAGATCTTTTTTGCCTCATGCAATACCTGTAAACCATCCTGGTCGGGTAGTCCAAGATCAAGCAATATAAAATCATACGGACCGTCTTCCATAAACTGTCTTGCCTGCCTGGCAGTAAAAGCAAGGTCGCAGAGATAGCCTGCTTTTGCAAGGAAGGTTTCAATTTCCCCTGCCATGTCCCTTTCATCTTCAATGATCAATACTTTCATAGCGTTTAAAACTGGTAATAGAAGCTGGCTGTAAAAAATGAGTTCAGTTTTCCGGGATCTGACTGTGCCTGGTTACTGAGTAATGAAAATTGTGCCGAAGCCTCTATCATGTAGCTGGCACGGTTATAAGCCAGTGGCAATTTTAAGCTGTATGATAAAAGATCAAACCTGGTATTGGTTTTTACGGTAGTAGTGGTGCCGCTGCCCGGGTTGCCGAAGATGGGAGAAAGAAGGCTCAGGATACTGTCCCTGATCTTTTTCTCCGTGGTATAGTATTCATAAAACCGCTGGGTACCGCCTGTAACATCTATCAGAGGTGTAAGCGTTACTACATCTTTGGAACTGATGCTGAAAAGATTTACTTGTTTACTTAATCCGAAAGTGGCAAAGGCATCATTGGTTTTGCCAAATGCATAATCTCCGCTGATAGTAGTGGTGAGCCAGCCACTATGGGTAAATGTGATATTGGCCATGTGCGGGTTGGCTGCCTGCAGAAACGGTGATAGCTTAGGATAAAAAGTATAGGTATATCCAAGATCTACCGACAGGTGTTTGCTTAGATGAAATGCATAACCTGCACCTACTCCATACGCTGAAGCGAGGCGGTTACTATCGTTCAGCAAACGATAAGCAAGTCCGTTCAGGTAAAAGCCTGAACGATGCCGGTAAGAACCGACTACAGCTACATAGGCCATTTTTTCCTGTGACTTCTGCCCGTAATAGTTGGCATTATTGGCATAACTGACGCCAAGGGTGAGTGTTGATTTTTCCGGAGCGGTGCTATCGGATTTGGCAGTACTATCTGCCTGGGCATGACAGGCAATACTGATTGATAGTACGGATATAATAAAAAGAATTTGTCTCATGTTGTTAGTCGTTTTAAGGAATACGTACGCCTATTTTTTTGATCACCACTTTGGGCTTAATGATCACAGGCGGCTTTACGGGAACACTGGTTGCTGATACAGCTACGGGTTTTACCTGTTTTTTGGATTTGGGAACTTCTTTAATTACCTCGCCTACAGCTTCTTTTACCGGTTGCTCCTGTTTCGGCTCTTCTTTTTTTACTTCGGGCGGTTTCTGGCCCGGAACAGTATCTGTTACCACCCGGTAAGCACATACCGGTTTACCGTCAAGTTGGGGCAGCGTTTCGCTACCCCAACTTTTAAGGGAACAGATTAACAGGATTGAGATAATACTTATACTATGATAAAAGATCCCTTTGTTCATGTGGACAATAATATTGAAAATTATGCTTACCTGATACCCGCTTTCAGACCAGTGTGCACATTGGTAGCTATTTTAACGGGTTTTACTTTTACGCTATTGCTTACCGCGGCGCTTGTTTTAACAGAAGTAGTTGCAACCTTACCTGCTGTTGTTTTAGCACCATTAACGGCAGTTGCTGTTTCGCTTTTCACTACACCTGCTCCTTTTACAATTTTAGTGCCTGCTGATGTGGCAACTGTGTTACCAGTCTGCACGGCTGCATTGGCAGAAGTATTCAGTTGATGTTCTGCTGTTACGGCCACTTTCTTTTCAGATGCTACTGCTACATTGGCTGTGTTAGCGGCTGTAGCGGTGGCCGATACACCGGCAGATGCAGCAACCTGCGCTGATGTACTGCTTTGCTGTTCAGCAGACTGTACCGCAGATGCTGTAGCGGTCTTTGCTTTCGTAGCAGCGGTTGCACTGGTTACTTGTGCCTTTGTTGCAACTTCAGCAGATTTGTCCGTAGTTGCTTTTATTACATTGGTATTAATGTCTGTCTGAGATGAAGCCTGTACATTGGCGCTTCCTTTACCGGCGCTTACGGTGGCCGACTGACTGTTTTTTACTGAGGCTTCCTGTGCTGATATACTAACTGATATTGCCAGAACTGCAATGCTTAAGAATGTTGTTTTCATAATAGTTTGTTTTAATAAGGTGTAACAATTGATTACGTGTACAAACCTAGAAGCCGAACATGAAGGGAAAATGAAAAATACAGACCGTGCTTAAAAAATAGTCAGTGGCTGGTGTCTTTACCAGCCGGAATTAATACCCTTTTAAAAGATATTACCATTGATTACCTGCTCATTACGACCAGGTCAATAAATGCTGTATTTCCGGGAAAGAGAAATCCTGAGTATCTTATAGTCTATACTGATGATGATACAGTTAAGATGACCTCCCCCGGAAATAGAGGATGGATGCAACATACCGGTATTGTTGTCCGGTCTGTTCTTACAGGAATGCTGCTGGTCTTTGCCGGTACTATTCCACGTAATATTCTTTTTGCAGCCAACCTCAGTTATTTCCCTGCCTTTCCGTGGGCAGTTCCGTTAATGGCTGTTTACCTGTTCTTTTTCTGGCGTTATTGTAATGGAAAGGGTGCTCCGCAGTCAACGGCTGCTGAACGGAAATACAGTATGCGGGCCTATCCATTAAAAACCAGGATATGGGGCTGGTCATTACTGGCCGGGATAATGGGCATTGTAACGCTGGTAATAGCCTTACACCTGCTTAACAGGATGGTGGTATTGCCACAGCAGCAATTGCCGGATATGAAGCATGTGCCGGATAGTACTGTCCTTACTTTATTACTGGCGGGTGCTCCTGTAGCCGGGATAGTAGAAGAGATTGCCTTTCGTGGGTATATGCAGGGGCCTATTGAACAACGCTGGGGTATTATTGCTGCTATTCTCATTACAGGTACTATGTTTGCCGTTGCACACCTTGATTTTACATTGATCCTCTGGCCATATTATGTAGCTGTTGCTGCTATTTACGGAACTGTTACCTATCTCACCAATTCCATTCTGCCGGCAATTGTATTGCATACAGCAGGTAATCTTTATTCCAACCTTGATCTGTGGCTGCATGGCCAGGCCGAATGGCAGGCTGGTACAAAGCCTGAACAACTCATCTGGCAGTCAGGCATTGATAGTTCGTTTCTGCTATTAGGCGGAATCTTTATTTTGTCATTATTGATAACCATCTGGCTTTACCGGCGGCTGGCAGTTGCGGTGCGTAGATCGTTTCCCTGAGATCATTTTGGCGAGGAGGTGTTGACAGAGGCTAATAGTTGTTTGCATATATACAATAGAACCTACTGTTTACCCATTGACGGGATTGCCTGTTTAACCTATGTTTGCTTTTTCCGGAACAGGCATGGAACGGATTATGATTATACCGTCATAAATTACATTCTTTAGTCAACGAAATTTTACCCGCTGGGATCAGATCAATATCGTTTAGTTAGTGTCTGGTGAAGACACCAGCCACGGGCGCATCCCCGGCGGGTGTCCCCACCCGCCGGAATAAAAGCTCTTAACTAAACAACATTGGGGATCAAATATTAAAAACATTATTATGAGTTTACACAACCCGGTTTCTTCTGCAGACAATGTACAGGGGAATGCGCATGCACATATTGTGCTGGTAGAATATGGAGATTATGAATGCCCCCATTGCGGAGCGGCTTATCCCATTGTAAAGAAGCTGCAAAGCCATTTTGGCAATAAGTTGCTCTTTGTATTCCGGAACTTTCCATTAACAGAGATCCATCCTCATGCACTGGCTGCTGCCTACGTAGCAGAATCTGCTGCTGCACAAGGTAAGTTCTGGCCTGTGCACGATCTGATCTTTGAACACCAGAACCAGCTTTCGGTAAAAAGCCTTTTAAGCTATGCAACGAAATCCGGGGTTGATATTGCACAACTTGAGGAAGATATGACTTCAGATGCTGTTATCAATAAAGTAGAAACGGATATTGAAGGCGGTTTGCGCAGTGGCGTAAATGGCACACCTACTTTCTTTGTAAATGGCAAGCGTTATGAAGGGGATTACGAATATGAAGCATTTAAGGAATTCCTGGAAGCTATTTAACTGCCTGCCGGGAGATACTTTATTTAAGATAAAACTTTATTTATGCTGACAGTAGGAACAAAAGCGCCTGATTTTTCACTGAACGATACACCTGATCAAAAGATTACACTCAGCCAGTTGAAGGGGCAGAAAGTGATCCTTACATTCTATCCTGCAGACTGGAGCCCTGTTTGTAAAGATCAGTTGGCATTATATAATGAAGTCCTTTCGTTCTTTCGAAAACACAATGCTATCATACTGGGTATTTCTGTAGATGGTATCTGGTGTCACCTTGCTTTTAGTGGCGACAGAAAATTACATTTTCCACTGCTCGCCGACTTTGAACCCAAAGGTGCAGTGGCGAAATTGTATGATGTATATGATGAAAAAACAGGCCAGAGCGAAAGAGCCTTGTATGTGTTGGATGAAGAGGGGATCATCAGGTGGGCTTATGTATCACCGGTTGGCATTAACCCCGGTGCAGATGGTATTTTAGACGCACTGGAAGCAATTGACGGAAAGAAATAAATGATACAATATGGTTTTCGGATCTCCACATACGTGTTTCTGAAAGCTTTTTACAGTTGCATTTTACAAAAATGCTAATTTCATTGACTGACTAAAGGAAATACGTAGATATGATTGGATTGATCCTCTTAATAGTTGCCATTATTGCCGGTGTTGCGATGTACAATAACAATTCTAAAAAACGCAACGAAGGCTACCAGTTGCCATCTGATGCCGGTAAGCTGCTGAATGAGCATGTTGCCTTTTACAGGAATCTTGATGAAGCAGGGAAACAACAGTTTGAAAAGAGGGTACAGCAGTTTCTTGAAAAGATAAGGATCACAGGTGTAGGTGTACAGGTAGAAGAACTGGATCGTTTACTGGTAGCTTCAGGGGCCATCATTCCCATCTTTCATTTTTCCGGCTGGCAGTACAACAACATCAATGAGGTGCTATTATTCAAAGACAGTTTTAATGAAGAGTATGGAGTAGAAGGGGGCGACAGGAATATACTGGGTATGGTAGGAGATGGCGTGATGCAGCGGCAGATGATCTTATCACAGCCATCCTTACGTAGTTCTTTTAACAATCCTGTTGACGGTCATAATACGGCCATACATGAGTTCGTGCACCTGCTTGATAAAGCGGATGGGGCAGTAGACGGTGTTCCTGAATATTTACTTTCACGTCCTTATGTATTGCCCTGGATAAAACAGATCCATGAGACCATCCGTGATATGAAACAGGGTAAGGACAGGGATATAAATTTCTATGGTGCTACCAATGATGCAGAGTTCTTTGCCGTAATCTCCGAATACTTCTTTGAACGTCCCGATAAATTAAAAGAACATCATCCCGAGTTATTTGGGTTGCTGGAAAAGATCTTCCGAAGTGAATCGTGAAGTCGTGAGACGTGAATCGTCAGTCGTGAGTGGCTGATTCATGAAACGTGAAAAGTCAAACGTGAAATCAGTTGCAGTTTCACGCAAAGACAGCGAAGGCTCGCAAAGCAGCAAAGCTTTTTTGCCAACTGCAAACTGTCAACTTTCTTCCTGTCTTCCCTTCGAAATTCGATATTCAAAATTTGACATTCGATATTTCCCCTTCCGTACTTTCTTCCGGCTTTCATTTGCACATCATCCCTGTATTTCACCTATAACTTACAACCTATAACCTATAACCCCATTCTTCGCGTTCAGCCTTCTTTTGTTCCGTTTTATACAATTTCCCCTCTCCCTCCCTTACTAATTTTGAGTCATATTCAAGGGATTAGCCATGAAAAATTCCCGTTAAACAGGCAAGGGCGACAGGAAAGGTTTTTATGTTTAACTTTACTGTCTGCCTTTGCATTAAATGCTATTATCCAATGAGATATAATGAAATAAGGCCGGGAGCGCGATTAGGTCAGTATGTAAAATGCTACTACATCTATGAATCTTCATCAGAAGTGGCATTTGAGGATACTGTATTTCCCAGCGGCAATATGGAAATTATATTCAATCTCGGGTCTGGCAATTGGAAGGTAGAAACAGGAGATGGTTATACCACCAACCCTCCGGTTGAATTATGGGGACAGATCATTAAGCCCTTACCGATCAGGTCGGTTGGTAAGAACACGATGTTAGGCATTCGCCTTTTTCCACATGCAGCGGCCTATTTCCTCAATGATAAAGTAGATCTGTTCAATGACCAGGTAGCTGATTTTGCAGGCATCTGGGGTAGCGAGATCAATACTTTACATTCGATCTTACTGGAGACAAATACATGGTCTGACAGAATTGAATTAATAGAGACCTTTTTGTGGAATAAGCTGTCACTTACTGAAAAGAAACTGGGTAAGGGTACTATTGTAAACAATGTGATGCACGAGATCCGTCAGCAGGATTTCTTCGATAACATGGAGAATGTGGCATCACGGTACGGTATTACATCACGCTACCTGCAAAAACTGTTTGTACAATACACAGGTCTTACGCCTAAATTGTACAGTAAGATCAATCGTTTCCAGAATAGCCTGAAGCTGGTTACTAAAAAAGATGCATCACTTACTTCTATAGCTTACGACTGCGGCTATTTTGATCAGTCACATTTTATACGCGAGTTCAAATCTTTTACGGGTGTTACTCCTTCCGGTTACCTGCCGGAGCAATCGTCTGTTACACTTGCACTGGTAAATAATTAAAACAGTTCCATTTTATACAATTCCAGCTTTTATAGCCTCAATAATTTTGTTAGTACAAAGGGGCAATTGATCAATCATTAAATATTGTGTCTTCAGCATTGCTGAGCAAATAAACTGGTTACCTGGTAACCGGCACGAACCCCTCTTTGCTTATACAATCATCATAAAATAAAAGATTATGTCAGCTCGCGTTCAAAAGTTCAGGGACTTACATGCCGCTAATGGCCTGTTTGTGCTACCCAATGCATGGAATGTAAAAAGTGCATTACAGTTTCAACAGCAGCAATTTCCGGCCATCGCTACATCAAGTGCAGCAGTAGCCGAAAGCCTTGGTTATAAGGATGGAGAAGAAATGCCTTTTAGTGATTACCTCTTTGTCATCAGGCGAATATTAGCTGCCATAGAAATACCGCTGTCTGTTGATATTGAAATGGGGTATGGTATTACAGATGAAGATATTTACAACAATGTATTACAGTTGATTGAGCTTGGGGTTGTGGGTATCAATATCGAAGACTCTCTGATCTATGCTTCCGGAAGGGTATTAAAAGATGCAAAGGTCTTTGCAGGAACAATTGCGTACCTGAAAAACAAGCTTGCTGCAGAAGGGCTCGACCTGTTTATCAATGTTCGTTGTGATACCTATATTCTCAATGTGCAGAACAAACAGGAAGAAACGAAGAAACGACTGAAGTTGTATGAAGCGGCAGGTGCCGATGGTATTTTTCTGCCTTGTATCAGCGTGGAAAAAGACATCGAAACAGCAATAAGCAACACCCGGTTACCTCTCAATGTAATGTGTATTCCCGGTTTGCCCGGTTTTGAAGTATTAGAGAAGCTGGGAGTTAAAAGAGCCAGTATGGGCCCATTCCTCTTCAACAAAGTGTACAATAATGTTGGCAGTCTTTCCCGGGAGATCATTGGTGATGACAGTTTTCAACCTATCCTGTCATAACAATGCAGTTTGGTTCTATATCAGCAGGAATGTTAACCTGTCAGGTCTGGGCTACTAGGGAAGGTTTCCTTATAGAAAGCAATCAAACCGTTCATGTTAGACCTGGCAGGTTAAAACCGCTGGAAAGCTGCATACTGATATTAGGAAAATCAATTGATCCAGATAATTAATCACATAAAACCTAACAACATGAATTTACCTACAAGAGCACAGGATGCCCATGCTACATTAGCTGCCGCTTTCAATACCGGTGATGTAGCTACCGTATTAAGCATGTATGATGTTAATGGCATCATTGTTCCCGAGCCCGGCAAACCGGTTTCAGGAAAAGAGAAGTTTGAAGAAGCAGTCAAAGCAATTTTAGCAGTCAAAGGCAAAATGGAGATCAAAACAGTTTACTGTCTTCAGACAGGCAATCTTGCCGTGGGAAGATCAGAATGGAATATTACGGATGGCGATGAAGTAAAAGTAAGTGCCAAAGGCATTGAAGTAATGAAACAACAGGAAGATGGTACCTGGAAGATCGTAATAGATCACGCTTTTGGCGCGCTGGAAAACCTTGTAGCCTGATCTGTGGCATTTTCTGCAAATTGATGGTCTGGCCGGTAGGTCAGGCCATCAATTTATTACAGATGTACATTTCAACAGGTTTTAAATATTTTTGATACAATGAACAGTAGCAGGATTGTAAACGAACAGGATGTAAAAAAGCTGCTCAGACGCGACAGGATGTTTGCTGACATCCACAGGCAGTTTGGTGTGCCACCGGATTGGTCGAGGGAGCCGGGTTTTATTTCTTTATCCAAAATTATACTGGAGCAGCAGGTAAGCCTTGCCTCAGCCAATGCCCATTTCCTGAAGCTGCAGGGATATATCCCGGAGTTTTCTCCTGTTCATATTTTAAAGCTGACCGACGAAGAAATGCGCACCTGCCAGATCAGCCGGCAGAAATCAAAATATTTACGTGAGTTATCTGCTGCCATTGTCAAAGGAGAGCTTGATCTTCCAGCGCTTCATAAACTGGAAGAAGCTGAGATCAGGAAACAACTTACAGCCATCAAAGGTATCGGCACCTGGACAACTGATATTTACCTGATGTTTTGCATGCAGGCCAAAGACATTTTCCCGATAGGAGATATTGCTGTCGTAAATACGGTCAAAGAACTAACCGATGCAAGAACGGCTCCCGAAATACTGGAACTGGCAGAAGAATGGAAACCCTTCCGTTCGCTGGCGGTCTATTTTCTATGGCATTATTACCTGAAAAAGAGGAATAGGGTGGTGGGATATTAGATCGTGAGACGTGAATCGTCAGTCGTGAGTGGCAGAAGCAAGTGAATAGTCAATAGTGAAAGACTATTGCGGGTTACCAGTTACAGGTTACAGGTTTCACGCAAAGACAGCAAAGGCACGCAAAGTAGCAAAGCTGTATTGGCCTCCCCAACCCCTCCAATGGAGGGACTCTGTAACTCCCGAAGTCTTTTGTAGTGGATTGGGAAATCGTGAGTCGGCAATCGGCAGTCAATGTCGTTGAATTAAGCTCCGGAGGAGCTACCTGTTTATAGAAAATCAATTTTATCAAAGATATTTAGCTCCGGTAGGAGCTTCCTGTAAGGCACCGGAGGCTCCTACCGGAGCCGGGACACGTTTATTATATTCTTTTCTATAAACAGGAGGCCACTCTGTGGCCCTTTCTTAATTCAATGGCATTGAATCGGCAGTCGTGAATGGTGTTCCTTGTAAATTTATAAACCTTTCAACCTCTTGTGCCTTGTCTCTTGAACCTTGTGCCTTCACTTACAACCTATAACTTAAAACATACAACCTGTATTAGCATATTCCTCCTGCCTCGAATCTTAAACCTTGTACCTTAACCCGAAACAAGGTATTTTTGCCGTCTTAAAGATTTTTTTCGATTATATGAATTTCTTAAAGGTTTCGGGTATTTACAGGAAGGAAGGGGAAGATTTTGAATTGAAGGATATCAATTTTGTACAATATCCCTTTCAAAGGGTGGCTATTTCCGGGGAATCAGGTTCCGGAAAAAGTACTTTATGCAAACTTATTGCCGGACTGATCCAACCAGATCAGGGTGAAGTGGTATTTGAAGGAAAGCGCGTAAAAGGCCCCCTCGAAAAACTGATCCCCGGCCACCAACATATAGCTTATTTGTCGCAGCATTACGAGCTGCGCAATTCATACCGCGTAGAAGAGATCCTGGACTATGCCAATACCTTGTCCGATGAACAGGCGATGGCATTGTACAAAGTCTGCCGTATTGATCACCTGCTGCATCGCAAAACCAACCAGCTTTCCGGTGGCGAAAAACAGCGTATCGCTATGGCGAGGTTACTCATCATGTCTCCCAGGCTCTTTTTGCTGGACGAGCCTTTCTCCAACCTGGACATGATCCATAAGAACATTCTCAAAGCTGCTATCCGTGACATTGGCGAGCAGTTAAAAATTACCTGTCTGCTGGTATCCCACGACCCACAGGATGTACTTTCCTGGGCCGACGAGATCATCGTAATGAAAGACGGCCGTGTTGTACAGAAAGGCGTTCCCTTGCAGGTGTACTGGCAGCCCGCCAATGAGTACGTGGCGGGTATTATGGGCATCTACAGTATGCTGAACCCGCAAATTGCTGCTGCTTTGGGGGTAGATACCAATGGCAAGGCGATGTTTGTACGTCCGGGTAGTTTTAAGATTGTTACCGCAGAAGAAGGTGGTATTCCTGCAAAGGTCACCGGCATTATTTTCCTGGGCAGTTCCTACGAAATAGAAGTACTGCTGATGGGGCAGTTGGTAACGATCAAATCGCTGAGCGGACACTATGCCGAAGGCGATATGATCTATGTGGCACTTTCCCCGGAGCATTTATGGCATGCCTAGCGATTGCAGATGCTAATAATTGGGGATCGGAGTTTGATTGCCGGATACAGGATTAAGATACCGCGTGTAGATGCATGGTCAATCGTCCATGGTCATTTAAACACCCCCAATAAAGCCCGGATTCTCGGTAAAAACAGCCTGATCCTCGATGGCGCTTTCATAATGACGACCAACCAGCCATTTTTGACATAAAAAAGTCATGAAAACATTGGTTACAGGTCTGCTGCTCCTTTGCATTACCTCTATCGCTGCAGCACAACAGTATGTTATTAAAGGGAAAATAAGCGGTTTTAAGAACGGTACTAAGTTCTGGCTGAGAGATCTTGATCTTGCCCGGGAGGTTGACAGTACTGTTATGAACAATGGTGCTTTTACCATGAAAGGCACATTTACAGATGGTCCCCGCTCATTATGGCTGTACACCCAAACCAAAGACAGCTTTTATTATTGCAATCTTTTAGTTGGCAACGAAACGGTAACGATAAAAGGTAGCAGTAAGGATATGCCCTTCTTTATGCAGATCACTGGTTCTAAAAGCCAGGATGTAGAGAATATTCTTTACAGGCAAACTGCCCCCTTTTACGAGTCAAGAGACAGTCTTACAGATATCGCAATACCGCTGATGAGAAAGAATGAAAATCCTGAATTACAGAAAAGCATCTGGAAACAGGTAAAAGTGCTGGATGATGCTACAGACTCCATCAGGCGTGCATTTGTAATGAAATATGTAAACTCTTATTCAGGGGCCAGGGAATTGTTTTACCTGAAGAACAAATTTGATTCTGCTACCCTCAGGAGTTTGTATAATAGAATAGAGTCTCCATACAAAGAACATCATCATGCCCGTACTGTCAATGCTTTTCTATTGGTAGGTAATCCATTAAAGAAAGGTGATAATTCCAAAGACTTTGAAGCGATCGACTCATCGGGCAATAAACACCGTTTATCAGAGATGAAGGGTAAATATGTGTTGCTCGATTTTACAGAGACCTACTGTGGTCCGTGCGTAATGGCAATAGATGAAATGAAGGAACTGTCAGGTAAGTATAGCGAAAAATTAGCCATCGTTAGTTTTAATGTTGATGCCACCAGGGAGCTATGGTTAAAAGGTATGAAAAGAGATCGTCCGGAATGGTTATACCTCTGGGATGGTAAAGGCTGGTATAGTGAAACAGTAATGAAATATGGTGTAACAGGTTATCCTTCTTTTTTCTTGTTAGATCCCGCGGGAAAGATCATATATGCAGGAACTGGTTATAGTAAAGATGAGCTCACGGGTATAATTGAAAAAAATCTGGTAGCAGCAAAATAACTTCTAAATTACAGGAATGAATAACCTGCGGCAATATTTGTTGCTGAAAATAATTGCAGCAGCACTGTTATCAGCAGTGCTGCCTGCATTCTTGCTGGCACAGAAGGTGTACAGGGCAGGAGACTATTATCATTTTAATGTAATGCATTACAATGCGGATGGCACTACCTGGGAAAACAATTACAGCATTCTTGAAAAAGATCTGCGCACTTTTCATGGTGCTTCACAGGAGTTCTGGGGATTTAAAGGAGGGATGATAGAAGATAGTACCCGCATGGTATGCAAACCATTGCCTTCTGTCGGCCTGGGTATCCGGTTCAATCCAAGGGCAGAAGGATATTTTGGATACCAGGTAAGGATCTTCAGCAGAAAATACAATTCACATAATGTTTTTGATTCTTCCGCAGTATCCATTATTGCAATTGGTATTCATCCCGGTAATGCAGATAGCTTTCAATACAGGATCATTATCAATGATAGCATAGTGTACAGGGATTGGAGCAGTTTTACTGCATTCAGAACTGTTCCGGAAACAGGCTACAGGTATGCTGATATAGGCAATTTTTGTTTCTACAGGAAGTACATGGTACTGGAAGTACGGAATAAAAAAAGCGGTCTGATCAGTGCAGGCATGATCGTAAACTGGCCGGTGCCGGCTGCCTTGTCGCTGGGACAAACCCGGATCTACTATAAGGAGGATAATATACTTGGCATGAATGGGTTCCTTGATCCGGTTTTGCTGCATAAAGGGTATGCAACACAAAAGGATGCTGTAACGGGCGTTTTGAGCAACCTGAAATTGCCCGGCGATAAAGAATACCTGGATGCAATTTTTGATTTTAATAACGTGCAACAAACGTTCGGATACAAGGCTGTGCTGGAAAGAAATGTTGACGGAAAGAAGGATACAGTAGAAGTTGCTCATTATTTCAATGAACCGTCACTACGTGTTAACAAAGAGCTTTTTGCACAGCCGGGGAAATACAGGTTACTGGTTGGCAATTTCTATTTCTTTAATTCACCTGACTACCATAAATGGGTGTTGGAAATCCCTTTTGAAGTGTTGTCCCCAACCGGTTTTGCAAAAAAATACTCATTAAAACAGTTGCTGCCTTATATCCTTGGCATTGTGATGCTGATTGCAGCGGCCTTTTATGGCTATTACCGCTATAACAGAAGCAGGCTGAATAAAGCAGAGCGTGGAAAACAGGTAAAGCAAATGCAGTTGCGCAATCTGCAAAACCAGTTAAATCCCCATTTCCTTTTCAATGCGCTGAGTGCCATCCAGAACCTTATTGGTAAAAAAGATATTGAATCAGCCTCCCGCTATTTATCCAATTTCTCTTCCCTTACCCGTACCGTACTTGAAACCAGTGGACAGGAATTAGTGAGTCTTGATGAAGAACTTTCTATGTTACGTAGCTACCTGCAAATGGAGCAGCTTCGTATCCCTTTTCAATACAATATTATTACTGGTGAAGAAGTAGATATAGTTAATACCGAAATACCTGCTATGCTTTTACAGCCTTTTGTAGAGAATGCGGTAAAACATGGGGTTGCGCTGATAAAAGAAAAGGGCATGATCGTTCTGAAAGTGGATGTTCTCGGCCAGTCAATGGTGTTGACAGTAAGCGATAATGGTGGAGGTATACAGGCTGATCATCACGATACAAATAATACAGGTATGGGATTGTCATTATTTCGCGAACGTGTACGGTTACTAAATGAAATGTATGGAAATGAAACCGTCACCTGGCACATGCAATCCGGCATAGAAGGTACCGTGGTTACTATACAATTACATGATTGGTTAACTTAGACCAGCTTATGATGATTACAGGCATTATAGTAGACGATGAGCTCAACAATGTAGAACACCTGCAGCGGTTATTGCAACAGCATTTTCCACAGATCAGGGTAGTAGCTACAGCCGATAATGTTACTGCAGCCTATACTGCAATAGTACAATACCGGCCTGATCTGGTATTCCTGGATATCCAGATGCCGGGCGAATCGGGGTTTGACCTGCTGACAAAGTTTACCCACATTGATTTTGAGGTCATCTTTGTCACTGCACATGACCAGTATGGAATACAGGCTATTAAATTCTCCGCGCTTGACTATCTTCTAAAACCTGTAACTGTAAATGATCTGCAGGTAGCAGTAGAGAAAGCCAGTACTCGTATCACAAAAAAGCAGAAAGACCATAGTCTTGAGAACCTGTTATCATTTATAACTACCGGCAACAAAGAGCAACAGAAAATTGCATTGCCCTTACAGGACGAAATACGCTATGCTCCTGTTGGTTCCATCATCCGTTGCGAAGCATCCAACAACTATGCATACGTATTGCTGGACAGTGGAGAGAAATTGCTGGTATGCAAAACCCTGAAAGAATTTGCAGGGTTACTGAAGCCTTATGGCTTTGTACGAACACACCAGTCGCACCTGGTCAATACAAGATTTGTAAAAAGCTATCTCAAAGAAGATGGTGGCATATTACTGCTTACTGACAAAACAAAGATCCCTGTTTCCAAAGCCCATCGTATAGATGTCAAAGAAGCGTTGCAGCAGATCTTCTAATTGATAGTTTCTTTATTGTGAAAAGCTTTACTGTCTACTGGTGCCTCTTCCCGGCTTAGCATACCATAATCACGTACCACAGTAGCGATACGAAGATGATAATCCTGGAAAATAAGATCCCTTCCTTTCGCCTGGGCTGCCCGATGAAGTTCCAGTGTTCGCCATTCTTTAATACTTTCCTCATCCTTCCAGAATGATAACGACAATACTTTCCCGGGATTAGAAAGGCTTTCGAATCTTTCAATAGAAATGAACCCATCAATTTTTTCCAATTCAGGTCTCAGGGTAGCTGCAATATCCAGGTAGGTTTGAAAGTGCACCTTGTGTGGAATAGCTTCAAAAATTACTGCGATCATAGGTAGTATCTAATTAAATGTAAAAATCAAACGTTTCTTTCAGGCTTCTTTCTGGTGCGAGAGTTCACGCAGTGGCTCTCGTACCTTGCATGCACCCGGTCTCCGACCGGTCTTGTACAGCGTTTTGTCATTTCGACCATAGCCAGCAACGATATTGCCTAATTAATCTGTTGCGGCGCAGGGAGAAATCCGGAATCCAGAATAAAGAGAATGCAACAATAAAAGCAACCTGTTGCAAATTTACTTTCAGGCGCGAGAGCCCCCGTAGTGGCTCTCGTGTCTTAATATATGCACCCGGTCTCTGACCGGTCTTGTACAGCGTTTTGTCATTTCGACCATAGCCAGCAACGATATTGCCTAATTAATCTGTTGCGGCGCAGGGAGAAATCTGGAAGTCGAAATAAAGAGAATGCAACAATAAAAGTAACCTGTTGCAAATTCTCTTTTCTTTCAGGCGCGAGAGTTCACGTAGTAGCTCTCGTGTCTTAATATATGGACCCGGTCTTTGACCGGTCTGATATGATGTATTTCGCCCAGAGTCAGCAAGATTAAAGTATTATCAATCCGCTTTCACAACACTTTTATCTTAAACGAACAAGGAATGCGTGCATTCACCAATGGTTCAAATGCCGGATAATCATCAGCCAGTTGTATGCTTTTATAACGGGTTAGCAAATAATACATGCTAGTTGCCACCAGTTCAACAGAAAAATGCCGGGCAATACAGGCATGTACACCTGTTCCGAAAGTCAATGCCTGGTCATTATTAGTCCTGTCGGTATCAAATAAATGAGCATGCACAAATTGCCGGGGATCACGATTTGCAGCAGCCAGTATCAGTAATATTCTCTCACCCTGCTTTATTGTAATATCATCAATAGAAAAGTCTCCGGTAGCAATTCGTCTCGTATTATGGATCGGCGGGTCAAAGCGTAAGAGTTCTGTAACAGCTCTTTGAAGAAAAAGGAGATCTGGTTTCCATTGCTCTTTATGTTCCAGGTAATACAGTAGTACTAGTGACAATAAACCTCTGAGCGCGTCATAGCTCTGTATAAGCAGCCCGGTAATATTACTCACACAACAGTTAATAACATCCTCCTGGTTCATTCCCGATTGGGTAAAAGACTGAATGATGCTAAAAAAGGTGGTATTCCTGTAGAGGTGAGTCTCAATAATGTTATAGAGCTCTGTTGATACTTTATTGATAAGCACTAACTGGTCAGGTGTCTTTTGTGGAAGCATAATATACACCAGTTCAGGTATAAGGGCGGCTATATGATTACTGGTTGCCCTGTCAAAACGAAATCCTTCCAGGAGATGCAGCAAGGGCAACTTTTTACAGATCTTAGTCCAGTCAAAATGAGAAGGATCAGGCTGTTGCCAGATAAGATCATGGATCAATGAACTGGTTTCAACAGGTTGTAAATGGTGAAACAAGCCCATTGTAACATCTCTCAAAGACGCATGTTGAGGAGCATTGCTTAATCTTACGAGGTTAGATGCAATAACCAATGCTGCTGGGTCAAAACCCGCCGTCGAAACAGGCGGTATGGCTGTCAGCGGGTGATTCAATATTGAATTACAATAGTCATACGGATAGACTGCCCATATCTTATTCACATCATCCCACCATACAGGTGAGTTGGCAAGTATCTCATCATAAAATGCATAAGGGTCCTGCATTTCCGATTGAGGAAATAATGCTGTTTTCACTGTTAATGATCATTTTTAATACTACAAGATTAAATAACTTTATACACAGATAGTTCATTCTAAACTGAACTGTCATTGTATAGGAATGGAGCAGGATTTTAAAAATATAGCGGCATTAATAGGTGATCCTACGAGAGCATTGGTATTATGGACACTGCTTGATGGAAAAGCATTCACTGCTACTGAATTAGCGATAGCAGCCGATACTACTGCCCAGAATATAAGCATGCACTTACAAAAGCTGGTACAGGCAGACTTATTAGTAGTAGAAAGCCAGGGAAGACACAGGTATTATCGTTTTGCCCGAAAAGAAGTAGCTTATGCAGTAGAAGCGTTGGCTAATCTTATTCCACCTGTAAAGGCAAGAGACAAACGGTCGGATGAGGATAATACGGGTATCAGGTACTGCCGGACCTGTTACGATCATCTTGCCGGGAAAATAGGGGTGGCATTATCAGATAGTCTCTTACGGCAAAAGATCCTGCAACAAAAAGAAAATGAGTTTGTGATCAGCAAAAAGGGAAACCAATGGTTACTACAGTTTGGCATTGATACAGAAGAGTTACAGCAACAGCGCAGAACGATTGTAAGGCCTTGCCTTGATTGGAGCGAAAGGCGCTACCACATAGCGGGAGCAATGGGCGCAGCCTTACTCAATAAAATGCTGCAGGAAGATTGGTTACGCAGAACAAAGAATTCAAGAATGATAGTAATAACAGCCAATGGAGAAAAACAACTACATAAGCATTTTCAGATAACCATTTGAAAACCGAAGCTGAAAGAAGCCACGAGCTTTGAGCTACGAGCGGCGAGCAATAAGAAAGTTAGCAGTTGGCAATTTGCAGTTGGCGAAACAGCCGTAATCTTAAGCCACGAGCAAATATAGCAGCGACCCACTCACGACTGACGATTGACGACTCACGATTGCCGATTTCAGAACACGAAACCCCAAACTCGAAACCCGGAACAGTCCTTACGGCAACTTCGCTACCAATCCTTCCGGCAACATTCTTAACACCTGGTAAATAGCTTTCCATTTCAGTCCTGGTACAATAGTAAATCCGTTACCTGCATTCACCACTGCTTTAGCGATAAAAACAGGCTCCAGCATCAATGATTCCGGCAGATCGAGGCCTGCGGTCATTTTACTGCGGATATAACCAGCTACAATAGCATTAACGGCGACTTTACGGGTGAAGAGATACTGGCGCAGACCTGCCAGGTATTGTGTAAAAGCAGACTTGGTACTGCCATAAATAAAATTGCTTTTACGACCACGCACGCCAGACAACGAAGACAAGCCTATAATTCTTTCAAGATGCGTATTGGTAGCATCCATAGCGATTATATTAAGTATAGATACTGCGCCGCAATAATGGACCTGCATCATCCGGAAGGTACCATCCCAATCAATAAGAGCTTCGTCGTTAGTAACCTGGAAGCCGGCGGCGTATAATACGATATGTGGTTTTTGTGGCAATGAATCATAGAAGGCGCGATGTGTATCAAATGCGGTAGCATCAAAATACAATACGGTGATCCTGTCTGAAGGAAGATTACGTTGTTGCACAAAATTAGAGAGGTCTCCTGTACTGCGGGATGCGGCAATAACAGCATAGCCTTTTTCTATATACAATTGAATAGCTTCCTTAGCCACATCTGAATTAGCGCCCAGTATCAGTACAGTTTTGCCGGATGTTGTTTCCATGATCTTCCGCCTTGTTTGCGGTAAAGATAATATTCCATTGCTTTCAGTTCAATAGCAGCTTGCCTTATATCGGCAAATAGTTTTATAGCTTGCATTACCTTGCCTTAAAAATTGCTCATTGCATATTGAGTATTTGCTAGATTGCCGCACCTGCATCAGCCCGACCTGACAGGTCAGAGCGGAGCTTTGGAGGATGCTTTTACATAGGTAAATTGTAATAACAGCAAAGACCTGTCAGGTCTGCCTTCTTCTGGAGCATTGAAAGTTGAAGATTGCACATTGAGTATTCAATAGAGAGCCGCACCCGCATCAACCTGACCTGACAGGTCAGAGCGGAGCTTTGGGGATGCTTTTACAAAGGTAACTTGTAATAGCAGCAAAGACCTGTCAGGTCTGCCTTCTTCTGGAGCATTGAGCATTGAAAATTGCACATTGAATATTCGATAGAGCACTTCACCTGCACCAACCCGACCTGACAGGTCAGAGCAGCGCTTTGGAGATGCTTTTGCATAGGTAACTTGTAATAACAGCTAGGACCTGTCAGGTCTGCTCTTTCGATTGCTGAAATTCTATTGCACCACCGCCTTCACCATCGTTGCCAGTAGATCTGCCCATAATTTATATTCTTTGCCTGACGGATGCAATCCGTCTGTTGCCAGTAGTGAGGGGTCATTGGCAGCCTGGCGTGTAAGTGCAGTAATGTATAGATAATTACAGTTGTATTGCTGTGTGATCCGTTTATTAATATCATTAAACCAATTGATCTCCTTACTGATCCTGGCAGTGTCACCTGATTGTGCAAAAGGGGTAACACTATAATCCGGAATACTCAACACAAATACATGATCCTTTTTATTGGCAGCCAGTTGAATGCTTGTCTGTAGTAATTGCTCAAAACGTGAACGGTAGCCGCTCGTATCCATACGCTGGTATTGATCATTGACACCGATCAGCAAACTTACTATGTCGTATGTTTGATGAATATTAGCTTGCTGTATAGCATTCTGAAGGTCAACTGTAGTCCAGCCTGTTGTAGCAATGTATTGAGGCGTCTGAAAACGGATAGTAGTACTGTTCAGCAACGTAGTAGTTTGAGTGGGAAAACGCAGCGATGCATCTACTGACTGACCAATGGTGTAAGAATCGCCCAATGCCAGGAAAGTTTTACCTGTAGTGGTATCCTGCGTTGCAGGAGGAGCAGATATTGCTCCTGGTCCGCTTTTTTTTGTGCAGTTATAAGATAGGAATAAACATGCTGGTACACATACCAGCAGTGCTACGAATCGCCTCATAAGAAGTATATACGAGAAGAAAAGGTTAAAGGTTCACCGGGGATATTCTACAGGGCAATAACTAAATGGTAATTTGTTGTAACTTATACAAAATCACTTATATGAGTCAGGCATTTGTACGGGAAAATGATGAGCAGTGGTTGCACGAAGTAGCTCCAACTGTGTCTGCACTATTGGTTTACCTTACCCGTGAAAACAACGGCATAAGGGTCTATGAACAAAAAAGGATTGCGGATGAAAAGGGTAGGGAAGTACTGGTAATGAGCAATGGCCTCAGCTACAAAATAGGAGACTCCGGTGCATGGGAAGTGGTGTAACGGTTTCGCGTTTCGGGTTCTGAAATCGTCAATCGTCAGTCGTGAGACGTGAATCGTGAGTGGTTGAAGCAAGTGAATAGTCAATGGTCAATAGTGAATGGCTGTTCCTTGTAAACCTATTAACCTTCCAACTTTTCAACCTGGCCGTTGGCTTCCCTTCGGATTTCGAAATTCCGAATTCGAGCTTCTCTCTTCCGGACTTCCGGTCTTTCCGACTTTCGGACTCCCCCTGCGTTCGGCATTCCGCGTTAAGCGTTCGGCGTAAGATTTATATTTTTTTAATACTCCTCTTCCCCTTTAATTATCATCAATCAATTACTTTTAGGGCTCAGCTTGTTATAAAACCATAAAGAATCACCCTGGGAATGAAAAAAGCATCCTTATTAGCAGCTATCTGCACTACAATGATTGCCACTGCATCAGCACAAAGCAGCTTATTACTTTCCGATTACCGCTACAAAAAAACAGACAGTGTAGTGGCCGGTGTATTTTCATCGGATAGTTTACCTTATGTCTGGAAACTGAAAGGTAAGGGAAGTGCATGGTTATATTTCAATTCCCGTAACGAACTCTGTGTCAAGCCTGGCAAAAGTGCAAGCCTGCCTGCGTCCATAGAAGTGACTATCACCGGAACGTACAAGAAAAATAAGCTAAGCGGCGATTTCTTATTACTGGAAGATAATTTTGCAAAGAACAAAGTAGTGGCACACCGTGGTGCATGGAAAAATACCGGTGCTACTGAAAACTCTATTGCCTCTCTGCAACATGCAATTGACATGAAGTGCCAGGGAAGCGAATTTGATGTTCATATGACGGCAGATTCTGCACTGGTTATTCATCACGATCCTGAAATTGAAGGATTAAAGATCGCTACTGCTACAGTCAAAGAAGTGTTTGCGAAAAAACTCTCTAATGGCGAAACAATACCAACACTACGCCAGTACATTGCTGCCGGTTTAAAACAGTTTTCTACAGAACTGTTCCTCGAAATTAAAAGCAATGCTGGTCCTGAACACATAAAAGCACTCACTGATAAATGTGTGGCTGAAGTGGTGCACCAGAAAGCCCAGGCATGGACTACCTATATCAGTTTTGATACTGCGGTGTTAAAGCGTGTACTGGAACTCGATCCTTTTGCACAGGTTAGTTATCTGAAAGGCGATCTTTCCCCTGAGCAGGCAAAAGCATATAAATTCACTGGCCTCGATTATCACTATTCTGTATTCCAGAAACATCCTGAGTGGATTGCACAGGCCCAACAGCTTGGTCTTTCTGTAAATGCATGGACGGTGAATGAATCTGCTATTATGGACAGTTTGCTACAGGCTAAGGTAGACCTGATCACTACCAACGAACCTGAAATGCTGATGAAAAAGAAGTAGTCCTAACCCATTATAAAGCAAAAGCCGGTAATGTTGTATTACAACTTACCGGCTTATTTATTAAAGCGATTTTATCAGAGTATTGCACCCTGTTCTGCGATATGAAATCCTTGTTGTAAGATAGCTTTTCTTATACTGTCATTCCGGAGCAGCGGATTGGTATGATTAAAGTGAATAAGATATAGCTTACTGCGGACAGCAGCGGGAGCTGTTTTAAAAAGTGTTGTCGTTTCTGTAACAAACGGGTGAGGAATTTCCCTGATATTTCTGCCGGGCAGTTCGTTAATATCATAAAAAGTGGCATCAACCAGTGCTATGTCCGCAGATGCTGTTTCCTGTACAATATTCCTGTTCCATTTCTCCCACTTATCAATGTCAGGGATGAACAATATTTTCCTGTTGCCGGCTTCAATACGGAAACCTGCGGTTTCAGAATATTCATCACGGTGAGGAACCGTAAAAGCTGTTACCCGTATTCGGCTATTGATTGTAAACCCTGAGTCTGCTTGTAAAGGTTGTAGCGCAATATTATTGAGCTTAACAAGCTGGCTCCAGGGGCCATTTGATTCAAGAAAGTTCTTCAGTTTAGGTAATGTATAAACAGGTATGTTTGAGGTGTTCATCACTTCTCTTCCCAGTTGCATCAATCCAGTATAGTGACCAATGTGTGCGTGTGTAAGAAAGATACCTTCAGGTAAAAAAGAATATTGTCCTTTATTGAGTTGATGAAAAAGTTGCAGCTGGTATTTAATATCAGGTGTAGCTTCAAATAGCCACCATTTCTTCTCAACAGGATCTACCAGGGCAAAAGAAACAACCCATCTCCGCAATGAATCATTCCTCCATGCTTCCCGGCAACAGTCTTTGGTACAACCCATTTGTGGGTACTCTGCATCCTGTGCCGTACCCAGTAATTGAATATAGGGCTGTTGCGCATTTATCTTTAATGTAATGACAAGAAGTAGTAACAAAAGACATTGTCTCATTGGTAAATGCTTTTCATGCTAAAGATATACTGTAAATGCTTACGAATAGGATGGAAGAAGAACCGGCCACAGAGTGGCCCCTTGTTTAGATGCTCGTCCGGCATTCTGACCAGGAGGTGTTGAAAATAAAAAAGACCGTCTCACACGAGACAGTCTTTTTTATTTTGGAAGAGAACTTTATTACTTAGCTACTCCCAGCAGTTGGTTAAACAACATCTTGAAAGTACCATGTGTTTGAGAACGGAAAGTGATCTCAGGACCAAATGCATACAGTTTACCAGCGCCTACATTTGCTTCAAACGCGGTAACACCACCCTGCAGGTATGATTGTCCCCATGCCCAGCCACTACGTAATGGCTTGTTATTAGGGAACCATGCCAGTGGGGTCAGGGTGCCTTTTGATACTGCATCAGGAGCCAGTGTAAATACAGGGCTGCCATCAAAGTACACATCAGCAACTGAATTGAAGCCCCAGGTAGCTTTCTGAGTAGAATCTACACTTACCTGCAATACGCTGCCGGGGATATAGAATTTCTCACCGGGCAAACGTTTTTCTTCGCCGCTCACCAGTTCTACCAGTTCATTACGTACTGGCAGGTTCAGGTGATAAGCAAGGTTAGTGCTGGAGCCAATGGTTACAATGCTACCACCTGCTTCCATGAATTTTTTCAGCTCAGGAATAGATTTTTCAGCAGTAATTCTGCCCTGGCGTCCTTTGTATTCAGCAGGCAGGTTGTCATCTGAACGACCTCCGCCAAATCCACCGCCACCAAAGCCTCTGCCGCCACCTGCAATTTGAGTAGAGGCAGCAGGAATAGCACCACCTACAAATACGATCACATCATATTTTGATTTCAGGTTGCCTGAGTCAATTGTTGGAGGATAAATAACATCAGCATTAAAGTGGAACTGCTCAAAGATATAACGGGTCCAGCCGGAAGGCATAGAACCACCATACATATCCCACAGGGCAATGCGTAATGCACTTACTTTTTTAAGACCTGCAGGACGTTTTGCAACACCCGCTACTTCAACGCCGTTTTCAACAGCGCTTTTCTCGATCACTGCTTTAGCCTTACCGGATGCAGGAACAAAGAATGAACCTGCACTAAAGCCTGCAATGCCATCTGCCACGCGGTATACTTCAGCACCGGCTTTCAACAGATCATTTACTACAATGAATGAGTTGTTACCAGCACTGTTCAGTGCATAACCGGCAGAAGCGCTTACTACACGACCTTTAGGAGTCTGTAACTCACCGTATGCAATACGTTCAAAAGGACCGTCAAATTTGTCCATCACACGATCAAACTGGATTCCCATAGTATAAGCAAGTGTCCAGCCTGCTGCATCATAAGGAGCAACGGGAGGGCCACCTGGGTATTGGAAATCGTTCGGGTGATCCTGTGGTTCAAACATATCAATTACGTGAGGACGGAAAGCCTGGTCGCAACGTACTACGTAAGAACCTGCAGGGTATTTTTTACCTGCTACTGTAAACTCAGCGCTGGCCTTATGAACAAGGATGCCTGTTTTTATCAATGCGTTGATAAACCTTACTGCCGTAGGGAAATCAGGTTGATCTGCAGACAGGATATAACCACGTGCTTCGCGGAGGGCTGGGTTCTTCATTACTGAATCGTAATATTTCAATGGAACACCACCACCTCTGCCTTCACCACCACCGGGACCTTCAGCGGGTCCTGCAGCAGGTCCGGCCTGTGCACCACCTCTTGCAGGCGTTGCAGCAGCTCTGTCTTTCTGGTAAGCAGCATTAATAGCTTCTACCTTTTTGGGAGACAGGCTCCAGTAATCTTTACTACCGCGCTCAATAGAGTTGCGGCCCATTTTATAGATATTATACAATACCTCATCGCGGTAACGGGATGCATAACCCAATACAGCGTAGTTCAGCGAAACGGAATAATCAATTGACTGACGGAAATGCCATACCTGTGGAGTTACAGGGAATGGTGTACCACCATTCGGAATTAAACGACTGGGTACCAGGGGTACTTCAGATGGAGTAGGGCTTCCGATGATCTCGGTTAATAGACCTACCATATTATGGAAGTATGTGGTAGTACGCAAACCACCATTGTACCAGGTAGAAAAGTTAGAACCATAACGCTCTGTATAACCGGGTTTGCCTTCTGCATTCAGGCGGTTACTCATCGCTGCGCCAAGGGCGTCAATAGTAGTAACAATTACCGGGTCAAATACATAGTTAAATGGATCGCGGAAAGGGCCACCTGCTACTACAGAACCTGCAGGACCAGCCTGGTGATGGTTGTACATAATCTGTGGGATCCACTCAACGTACAACTGGCGGTTCATGTTCTGTGTTTCTTTCAGGTTCGCGATAAAGAAATCGCGGTTATTATCATGCCCTGCATATTTCTCATACAGGCGGGGCAACTGGTTCAGTGAACGCTTCTTGGGATCAGATTCACGCATGTACCAGCTTGACACCAGTTCCTGTCCGTCAGGATTGGCATGCACCATTAATATGATGGTGTTGTTCAGAATGTTGATAGTTTCTGCGTCTTTGCGGCTTACCAGTTGATAAGCTGTTTCAATTAACTGGTGAGCACCTACTGTTTCGTTTGCGTGCAAACCACCGTCAATCCAAACCACTGCTTTACCTTCTGCAGCCAGGGCACGTGCCTGCTCTTCAGTAAGATCTTCTGCGTGTGCCAGCTTCTGTGCAATTTCTTTATACCTGTCCAGTTTCTTCAGATTCTCAGGAGAAGAAACGATCAGCATAAACTGAGATCTTCCTTCCTCTGTTTGTCCGATAGATACCAGTTTGGTACGATCAGATGAAGCAGCCAGTTTCTTAAAATAAGCTTCTGTTTGTGTGTACGTAGCGAGCTGATAATCGTCGCCAATGTTGAAACCAAAATGTTCTTTTGGCGTTGGTACTGTTTGCGCCCACGATATGGTTGAAGAAGTCAACAATATGGTAGCAAACGCCAGGCAGATCTTTTTACGAATCATTGGGTGTTGTTTAAATTCAGTGGTTATCAAATTAATTTTCTCATTTCCCTGGTTGTCTTTTAATCCTTACACCGCAACAAAACCAGGTAGCTTTGTTACTTATCTGCACGTCAGTCTATCAGACGCCAAAACAGGCGGCCTCTTGTTCCAAAGATATATTTTATTGCCTTTTTTTGCAGCCCGCGGGCTGGTACATCGCAGCATGGGTCTTTCTTCTATTTAATCGGTTTTATTGCCAGTTAAGCGGCAATAAAATCAGGTATATGAACATTTTTTTCATGTTATTGCTGACCAGTCTTTTCATTTAGTGCTTCGCATCAATAATGCAAAGATTAATTCTGTCATTTCAGGATGTCAGGCATTTACTCTCTGAACAAGTTTTGTTTCGCTAAGCAAATTGAGGTCAAATTCATGGGAAAGACTGGTTTGGCAATAATGTTGTCGTGGTCAGTTATAAAAGTAAGAGTGAAATAGCATCAGTTGCTCACACTTTGCCTGATATAAATTTTGTTGAGCCTATGGCTATCATCCTGACAATACGTTTGATTTGATAAAAACGTCGGATGGAGATGCACAGGCATTTTCAGTAACAGATAATTTCATTTGAACATAATAATTCATCATTCTGGCCAAAAGTCTAAATAATATAGAGCTGTTACTTGTTAAATATGTTCAGTCTATAAACGATTAAATAAAAAGTAACAATGAAAAAGAAGTTGATGTTTATGCCGGTATTACTGGCGACCTTGTTTGCTGCCTGTTCAAAAGATGATGACAAAAATGATCCTGAGCCTGACCCCGAAAAGGTTTCAAAAGCCCTGTTAAAGCATGTAGTAATGACCAATGGCGACAACCAGGTAGTCGATTTTACATATAATGCCGATAGTTCATTCAAAACGGTTACATATACTGATGTATTTGGAGCTACACTTTTCAGTTACGTATATAGTAGTGGAAAAAGGCTTGAGAAAATTCAGGGAACCAGCCCTGTGGCCGAACAAAAATATACTTATGATACCAAAAGAAGAATTACAGAAGCAAGAATAACACACGCTAATACGCCTGTTCAGTTTATTTATGATTTTAAATATGATGAAAAAGATAGGGTAAAGGAGCTAAAATACAGTACTGAAGAAAATGCAATCAAAGTACTCGATTATACTTCAGGATATACCTATGATGCTACAGGATCGTTGACGTCTATCACTACTGTTCCGCAATCAGGCCAGATACGGACTTTAACTATGGAAAATTATTCCGAAGCGTTCAATCTGAATTCCTGGGCATTTATAAGTCCTTACGGAGGTGGCCGTTTCCCTGAATTTTATAACTATGTAATATTTTCATCAATGAAGAAATTGCCAGGAAAAATAACCGAGACAACCAATGGGCAGGTGGTAAGCGCAACAGAAAATAGGTTTACGATTCAGGAAGGACGAATCAATAAAATAGCGGTTGACTTTAAAATGCCCAATTTTCCTCAGAACAATGAAGCCTACGATATTACATTTAAATACTAATCAAATGGTTTGATGTTAAGCTCCTGAAGCCTGCCTTTGAACAGGCAGGCTTCTTTTTTAAGATTAAGTAATTCATAAAAGCAGTTGGTGCATCCTCTTCACTTTGAAACTTAAGCATTCTGTACAATTAAACTGACATTTTAGAGATATGCATGGGAAATAACAGGGAGTTGCTTGTCTTTTAAATTATCATTTTATCACTAAAAAACTGGCTTCATGAAAAGAAGTTTTTTTATAATTACTTTAATAACAGTTTGTATCGCAATAATATCCTGTTCGAAGAAATCAGGCAATGAGCCAGACCCTGCAACCGGGGGCAATGAGGAATTGTCAAAAGCGTTATTACGTCGCATAACCATGAATCCGGGCACTGATGTAGATGGTACATTTCAGTATAACAATGATAGTACAGTATCTCATATCCGGTATACCAGTCCACTCGTATCAACACTTGTAAATTTTCATTATAGTAGTCCAAAGTGGATTGATTTTATTGAAGACACCCGAACCAATGATCAGGCTGATTATTTTAATGACTTAAAGGGACGGGTACACACTATTTTATATTCAAATCCCATTAGCGATATTAGTTATCAATGTGAGTTTGTTTATGCTGGTGCAGGGAAGCTAACCGAAATGAGATTCTATTGGGTTGAGAATAGTATACCCAGTCTGAAGTATATCAACGCGTATGAATATAATTCTGATGGTCTGTTAATAAAAGTGACTTCCACCGATAGCAACTGGAATACCATTGAATATACCCTGAGTGAGTATAGCGATCCCTGTAATTTTAATCCTTGGTTATTTATTGAACCTGCCAGGCTGGTAGATTTATATGAATTATTAAACTACCCGGTATTGAGTAGCCAGAACAGGCTTCCGGGAAAAGTGATCAAATCCACTTCTGCCGGAGTAGAAAGAATTATAGTACAACAGTTTACTATTGAAAAGGGCCGCTTAAACAAAGTGAAAGTAAGCAACAAATTTCCGGGGGCTATAGGGTTGGATAACACATACGACATGAACTTGTACTATTAGATAAGTACTTTGATTTTCAGGAAAGGTTGAAGGATTGCTACGGAGAAATCTGTAAGATATCTTCCAACCTTATTTTTATTGCTGAAAACATTATTCCATGAAACGGGTACCACGAATTGCCTTACTATTATTCGCCTGCCTACAAATGATAACCGATAGCATTCAGACATTATCATTTGTACAAAATACTGTCAAACTGCCCACTTCAGATATTGTAAAAACAACGGTATAGCCAATGGAGTAAAGATAATGGTGTTAGAATAACAGAATTTTAAACAGTGTGGCCCTTAATAGCAAAACTGCCCGCATTGCAATAATTTCATATTAGTACAAAAGCAATTCAAAGTATTATTTCATCATTTCGGTAGTTTGAGTCCCGGCCGGATGCAACAGGCGCGTTAATAAAGCTATCAATGGTAGAAATTAAATACAATGAAATGTAACATCACTTTATCTGTGCTGGCATCTGTGATGCTTTTAATCAGTTGTTCAAAACACAAGGACTGTGATCATCCTGTTGCTGATAAAAAAGAACTGCTTCGCCGTATCGAATGGCCTTCTGCATCTGCCAGCGGTGAGTTAAAGTATGACACCGATAGTACTCTTTTAAAGATAATCTACACAACATCAACAGGCAATAGTGAGATCGGATTTACATACGACAACAAGGGAAGGGTAGAGCAGATCGCTAGCGCTGCCATGGGTAAATATGCAGATTACGCCTATGATAATAAGGACCGTGTAAGCCATATTTTTTTAAATAGCGATTATTCTACCAGTAGCATAGTTTATGAATTTACCTACGATGCAGGCAATAAAGTAAGTACACTCAAATACTGGATAGCCAATGGTACAGGAACAAAGTTGCAATGGTCTTCAACTTACCAGTACAATGCAGAAGGATTGGTAAATAAAGTGATCTCTGTCTCTAATAATTCAACGGTAACATATACACTGGAAAATTATTCTGATGTATTAAATTTTAATCCCTGGGCATATATTTATTACCTGGATGTTGCTGAAATGTATGAGTTATACAATTACCCGGTTTTGAGCAGGGCCAATAAATTCCCTGGAAAGATCACCCAGGCAACTTCCTCATCCGGTACAATACAAAAAGTGATAGAAAACACATACACTATACAGAATAAAAGGCTGGATAAAACAACAGTAAAAATAACCTATCCACCAAACCCGCAGTACAATACCCAATACGATATAAAGTATTTTTATTAAGAGCAAGGTTCAGCCAACAAGCGGAATTATAAGTGAGGGATCAACTTCGTTAAATTAAGTGACTGGTGAAGACACCAGCCACGGAACGTTCCCCGGCGGGTGAGGGCACCCGCCGGAATTAAAACCTGAATTAAAAAGTATTAAGTGAAGAGCCATCGGCATGTCATTTGTTTTTTTCGTTCCCTCTTCCCTCTTCCTCATTTCTCATTTTTCCAGATTCACTCGCCGTAATCAAGCTCCGGAGGAGCTACCTGTTTATAGAAAATCAATTTTGTCGTTGTATTCAGCTCCGGTAGGAGCTTCCTGTAAGTCATTAGATGCTCTTATCGAAGCGGCGACCTGCAATTAGATACTAAGTTAAAGACACTGACTGCAGGAGTCGGAAAATTAAAACAAGAAGATGGTTGCAGATTACTGTTAGCCTACTTCCTCATTTCCCATTCCTTATTGCGGATTCCCCGGCGGGTGTCCCCACCCGCCGGAATTAAAGCCTGAATTAAAGAGTATTAAGTGAAGAGCCATCGGCATGTCATTTGTTTTTTTGTTCCTTCTTCCTTCTTCCTCATTCCCAATTCCTCATTTCCCGGACTCCCCGGCGGGTGGGACACCCGCCGGAATTAGAGCCTGAATTAAAGAGTATTAAGTGACGAGCCATCGGCGTGTCATTTGTTTTTTCGTTCCCTCTTCCTCATTTCTCATTTTTCCAGATTCACTCGCCGTAATCAAGCTCCGGAGGAGCTACCTGTTTATAGAAAATCAATTTTGTCGTTGTATTCAGCTCCGGTAGGAGCTTCCTGTAAGGCATTAGAGTCTTTTATCCAAGCAGCGACCTGCAATTAGATGCTGGTTAAAGAAACTGTCACGGAGTCGGAATAGATCTAAGAAGTGGTAGCAGGTTATCGCCAACCCCACTTACTTACCTTAATTATTCCTTATTTCCCATTTCTCATTCTTCATTCCTGTTTGTTAGGATATAGTTAACGATGCCCGGCTGTTGTTGTACAAAATTGTAAAGCGCAAAAAAATAAACTAGTTTAGTACAACAATTACAGCACCCGATCATGAAACGTAACGCATTGCACCACCGGAAAAATAAAATAACACCCATAGCTCTTGCCTATTTACTAATGATCTGTTGGTTGCCATCGATGGCACAGGAGGTAGATAAAAAAGACAACGGCTTATCTGATCTTTCCTGGGGACAGGTTGCAACAAAAATGCCGGATGAATGGTATGCTTCCGCTGAAGCGCGGAATGTAGCAGAAAATGTTTTATTCTGTCAGCAGGATATTGGAGGCTGGCAAAAAAACAAACCATACCACCACACGCTTTCAGAGGCAGAGAAAGACGAATTCAATAAAAGCAGGTCTGGTATTGGTGCTACCATCGACAATGGGGCAACCACTACAGAGATGATGTTCCTGGCAAAAATTTACAGCAAACAAAAAGACGAGCGTTACTGGAAGTCCTTTAATAAAGGATTCAACTACCTGTTGGATGCACAATACAAAAATGGAGGTTGGCCACAGTTCTATCCTTCAAGAGGTACTGGCGGCGTTTCCTATTCATCACATATTACCTACAACGACAATGCGATGGTAAATGTAATGAAACTGCTCAGAGATATTGCTGATGGTGCTCCTTTATATGCACAGCTTCCCATCAGCAATGAAATGAGACAAAAGGCCGGGGCTTCATTTGATAAAGGCATTCAATGTATTCTAAAGACACAGATAAAAGTAGATGGTAAGCCAACTGTATGGTGTGCCCAGCATGATGAAGTAACATTTTTACCAGCCAATGCAAGAGCTTACGAACTGGCCTCTTTCAGTGGTGGCGAATCTGTAGGCATTATTCAATTACTGATGGATATCCAAAAGCCTTCCACTGAAATTGTTACTTCCGTAAAAGACGCCATGATCTGGCTCGATATGCACAAGATCACTGGCCTCAGGGTTACCAGGGAACCCGATGCAACTGGAAAAAGAAATACGGTTGTTCAGAAAGATGACAATGCTCCGGTATTATTGGCCCGTTTTTATGATCTTCAGACTGGCACTCCCTTCTTCTGCGACAGGGATGGTATCAAAAAGAGCTCATTGGCTGAAATTGGTCCCGAAAGAAGAAATGGGTATAGTTGGTACTATGCAGGCTACGGACCATTACAAACAGAGTACAACAAGTGGTTAAAGAAGTGGAATCTTAATTAAGGCTATTTCCGGTTTCACGCAAAGACAGCAAAGCAAACGCAAAGACGCTATCTATGTCTTCACTCACTGGCGCGAGAGTTAGCGTAGCGCTCTCGTGTTTGCCATATGCACCCGGTCTCCGACCGGGGTTAACTTCACTCTTTTTATCCGGCTTCAGCCGGTAAGCAGAAGCATCATTCAATAAGGCAATGTATTCAGGTAATTACCTCGTCCTTCAGGACGGGGCCAACAATCCAGAAACCAGCATCCAGCAACCCAATCTCAAAATCCCTAAATTCCTAAATCAGCATATTCCCCATCGCTGGTAAATAAGCTCGCCAAGGCGCTAAGCTGCAATAAGAGTATAAGACAAAAAGCATCGCGCCCTTGCGCCCTCGCGGTTAAGCCCCCTCTCTGCGTAAACCTCTGTTTCTCCTGTTCTCTGCGGTTGGCCTGCTCCGCAAAATCCTCCCAAGTCCTAAAATCTGCGATCAACCACTTAAAAACTGCGCTTTTACTCTGGTTGCCCACTGGTTACTTACTAATCACCGACTGGTTACTGCCCAATGCTTTAAGCCGGACTTCAGCATGTTTTAAACCAGGAATACAGTCTTAATCCATCATTAAAAAACATAACAGATTGACTATCAAAATACAACTTGTGCTTTTAGGCTACCATTTCAGATACTCGGCAACTGTATTAGCCTAAAACTTACAACTTATAACCTACAACCAAGTAGCTACTTAGCTACATATCATCCCATTTCCCCGCTGTAACTTCAACTATGGCACGCCAGGTAGGACCCATAAAATGGGAAAGAACGATTGGAGATCTCACGCTGTACAAGCTGGGAGATAAATGGTATACCCGCGCCAAAAGCAGTCTCGATGGTAAAAGAGTAGAGACAAAACCAGAGTTTGCCAAAACAAGAGAATATGCCTACCGCATGGGGATCGCAGCAAGACTAGCTTCGATGATCTACGGCCAGCTCCACGAAAGCTGGCAACTGCATGAGGTCTACAAAAAGCTCACGGGCCTTGCCATGAAGAAATTAAACCTCGGCAGGGACCCTAATTATATACTGGATGATTTGGAAGAACTGATGTATGAGCTGGGCTATCGTAACAATATTCCTTACCAAACGGTACAGCCCTCATCTGTCGCAATAAAAATACCACCAGCACAGGCTGATACAACCACAGCAACAAACACTGCCGCCACTAGCAGAACCACCATCAGGCGGAAAAGAAAGAGGCTTACACTCGACGAATTGATAAACGCAGCAATAGAATACACTCCCCGCAAGTATCATCACAAACCAGAGCAATATCCACCACCTCCTGAATAAACATCGAAGGAAGACACAAGATTCAAGGCACAAGGTTCAGGAAATCAGATATAGAGGAATTGGGAATCAACCTCAATGAATTAAGCTCCGGTTGGTTGCAATTAATAAAGAATGCAAAAAATGCAAAGTCGTCCTGGGGAACGAAGGACCTAACCCTGTCGCAATCATTAGCAAAGTCGCTTTATGGAGCACATCCTGGACATCACATATTGAAAGTTTGCTACGAAAGTACTTCCGGAGTTACTGCCCCTTCATCGGAGGGGTTCAGGAGGCCCAATTTAACCTCATTCTTTACCGATTTTACCACATTGCACAACCTATTTGCTACAGCGTAACAGTAGTAATATCTTTCAGCTTTATTAACGAGAATAAAGCCTTGTATGAAATCTGCACAACGATCTTTGCTGTTACTGGTGGCCAGTATGCCCCTGGTGGCCATAGCCCAGTCATTTTCTGTAAGCAGTCCCGATAAAAAAATAAATGTTACGGCAGGTATCAGCAATGGTGCTGCCTGGTACAAGGCAGATTACCAGGGAAGGGCAGTCTTATTACCTTCTTCATTAGGGCTTGTGTTGGAAGACGCCAATTTTGCAGAAACACTTTCCGTTACCGGCACCGACCCGGTAAGTGTAGTAAAAGACCATTATACTACGCACAATGCTAAAAAAAGCGACATCACCTATCTTGCCAACAAACGGGTATGGCACCTGCAAAACAATACAGGCAATAAGCTCGATATTATCTTCCAGGTATCAAATGATGGCATTGCGTTCCGTTATTATTTTCCCGGGGTATCATCAGATATAAAAAAGGTTACCAGGGAACTAACTTCCTATCATTTTGTAGATAGTGCCCGTGCATGGACGCAGCCGATGGCTGTAGCCAAAAGTGGTTGGGAAAAATCCAATCCTTCTTACGAAGAAAATTATCTGCAGGATGTTCCTGCCGGAACTCCTTCACCAATGGGAGCGGGATGGATCTATCCTGCATTGTTCAGAAGCAATAACACATGGGTACTCATTTCAGAAACAGCGATGGACGGAAGCTATTGCGGTACCCGTTTAAAAGCAGATTCACTCCATGCCACCTACAATATCGATTTTCCTGATCCACGCGAGGTATTTACGGGAGGTGGTTTACTGCCGCAGCATACTTTACCCTGGAGCACACCCTGGAGAATTATTGCACTGGGCAGTTTAAAGACCATTGCAGAATCTACATTGGGAACTGACCTTGCAAATCCTGCTATAAAGATTGATCCTTCTTTCATAAAACCGGGCAAGGCATCATGGAGCTGGATCATGTCGAAAGATGATTCCATTGTGTACGATATCCAGCACAGGTATATTGATTTTGCTGCCGATATGAAATGGCAGTATTGCCTGGTAGATGCTGATTGGGATACAAGGATAGGATATGAGAAGATCAAAGAGTTGGCTGATTATGCAACTACCAAAAACGTAGGACTGTTGTTGTGGTATAATTCTGCCGGTGCCTGGAATACTACGCCGTATCATCCCCGTAATATGCTACTCACGCGCGATTTGAGACAAAGAGAGTTCAGCCGTTTGCAGGCGATGGGTATTAAAGGGGTTAAGGTCGATTTCTTTGGAGGCGATGGACAATCAATGATCCAATACTATGTCGATATATTGGAAGATGCAGCTAAATACAAACTGCTGGTAAACTTTCATGGTGCTACCTTACCACGTGGATGGCAACGTACTTACCCCCACCTGCTGACAACGGAAGCTGTTAAAGGTTTTGAAATGGTAACTTTTGGTCAGAAAGACGCAGACCTGCAGCCCAATCATTGTGCTATGCTGCCGTTTACCCGCAATGCCTTCGATCCGATGGATTTTACACCTATTAATCTGTATAAAGTTCCACGGATCCAGCGTCGTACAACAAGTGGATATGAGTTGGCTTTATCTGTATTGTTCCTGTCGGGCATACAACATTATGCAGAATCACCACAGGGTATGAGCCATGTACCAGCTTATGTAAAAAGTTTTTTACAAACCTTACCCGATTACTGGGATGATGTAAAATTCATCGACGGATTTCCTGGTAAGCTGGCTGTCATAGCACGTCGTTCAGGGAAAAAATGGTATGTAAGTGGCATCAATGGAGAAGCGGTTGAAAAGAAACTGGCATTACAACTGGGTAGTTTAAAAGCCCATAAAGCCACCATCATCACAGACGGAACACAACCTTTATCATTTACACAAAACACAGCTGCTGTTTCGGCTTCCGGTGTAATGAACCTAACTGTACAACCCAATGGAGGGTTTGTTATAGTGCTGGAGTAGATATAGCAATTTTGTGATGTAGATATTTCGGGATTTCGTAAATCTATAAATTTCGAAATCCCAAAATCAGCAATCAGATAGACATCCCTATCTCTATCCCCTTTATCTTCCTGTAAAGATCAGTGGCATAGTTATCTGTCATACCTGAAACGTAATCAATAATACCCAGCACCTTTTCAAACGGTGAGCCCGTTTCATAAAGGAACTGGGCGGGGATCAGCTTCACTGCCTTTTCCTCCGATTTATCCCTGTCCTTTTTATCCTTCAGAATGGGAAGTACAAAATGGGAGAGGAGGTTATACATTACATTATAACCGGCATTCTCAATTTCAACAACTGAGCGGTGATTATAGATATTTTCGATAGAGTATTCCGTGATCTTACCCAGCGCTTCACAATCAGCTTTTATCACATCAAACAGGGGCTGAGAAAAAGAACCATCCAGGAAACGATCAAAGTTTTGCTGGTAAATATCAACCGACTTCATGGTAAGCGTATTGATAGATTTGGCACGCAGATAAGAAAATTGGTCATTCTTATCATTGATCTTCGAAAGCTGCAGTTTCACTTTCTCTATATTATCAACACCCAGCTTCTCCACCAGGAATAACAACAGGTCTATACATTCTGTATGGGCAATAATACCGAGGCGATGTGCATCTTCCAGGTCAATAATATTATAACAAATATCATCAGCTGCTTCCACTAGCCATACAAACGGATGACGACGATAAATAACCGGGTCGGCACTTTCCTGTATCATACCGGTATTGCTGACGATCGCCTCAAAGGCTTTTTTCTCTGTTTGAAAATAGCCGAATTTCTTACGGTGGGTAATCCCTTTCTGTTTGGCAATAGACTCACAGGGGTATTTGGCTATAGAGGCCAGTGTAGAACTGGTAAGACGAAAACCGCCTTCAGCTTTACCATGTTGTTGTTGTGTAAGTATGCGGATAGCATTGGCATTTCCCTCAAAATTGATCAGGTCGCTCCATTCTCTTGGAGAAAACAGGGGACCCAGTTCTGCAACATTCTTCACAAAAAAACTGGCGATGGCATCCTCACCAGAATGCCCAAAGGCGGGATTGCCGATATCATGACAAAGACAGGCTGCGGCAATAACGTTGTACAGGCTGTGTTTATAAAACTCGATACTTTCTTCCGAAAGGTCCGATTTAAATTTATTGGCAATAAAAGCCCCGATCAAAGTACCCAGCGAACGGCCAACAGATGATACTTCCAGTGAATGGGTAAGACGGTTATGAACAAATACACTCCCCGGAAGCGGGAAAACCTGGGTTTTATTCTGCAGTCTCCTGAAAGAAGATGAAAAAATGATCCGGTCATAGTCGCGCTGGTATTCTGTGCGCGGGTCCGTATTATTGGTAGGGTTATCAATACCGGTTCTCTTGTCGGAATACAATCTGTTAAGGTCCGTCATGGAATGCAAGGTAAAGAAAATAAGGTGGTTGCCGGCCAAACGGAGCACTTACAACCTAAACCGTCTACTTAAAATACACCTTATACTCCTTTTCAATACTCGTAATATCTGCCAGCAAAGGCTTTTTAGAAGGTGTAAAGAAATAAATACCCCAGAGATCAGAAGCGGTATCCTTTTTAATAATGGTATAGCTATTATCGTCCTGCACAAATTTCAGGTATTGCTGCTTGCCTACCTGTTGAACCGGCAGTTTTACCTTTTTCAGAAACTCCCCCGAATACTTCATATAATACAGGTAGTCATCCGCTCCTACCTGGAAATTCTTCGCCCCGATCTCTTTTTTCCGTTTTTCGATAATGGCATTATCAGGCGCATAGGCAACCGCTGTTCTGGTACGTATTATTAAGGTATCACTTGCAACAGCAACTTTAGCCTCAGCTTTCTTTTTGCCGGGAGCTGCTTTTGTTTTTGGTTTTTTGCCTTCCTCACAGGAATAACAGGCTATCGCGATCAGTAAAAAAAGAGTGTAGCGTAATAGGGTCCTCATATTGCATAAATAAAGCATTTTGATTGATTTTCAACGACACAGATCAAATTCATCTTAATCAGTCAGTGCTCAGATAGGAAATTATAACATTCCCTTTTGCGAAAGTGGATTTGCGGATTGCGTAATCGAGGGCTGGTTGTCCTGTATGACATTTGCAGTCGAAAAATACCCATGGCCTTATGGCTAGAATTAGCTTTGTTTTACCCTTTGTATTAGTTAGCACGCAACTTGTCGCCCAAACCGATTCTTCCAGGACCAAAAGCATGGAAGAGGTAGTGGTAACCGGTCAATATGCCCCTCAATCTCTTAAAAATTCTGTATACCGTGTACGCGTTATCAGGTCCGAACAGATCCGTATGCGTGCAGCTACTGATGTGGCTGGTATCCTGAATAATGAACTGGGAGTTCGTTTCTCAACAGATCAAACGTTGGGCGAATCAGATATCTCGATCATGGGTATGAGCGGCCAGAATGTGAAAATATTGCTGGATGGTATCCCATTGGTTGATCGTGGCAGCACACGTCAGAGTCTTAGCCAGATTGATATTAATTCTGTAGAACGTATTGAGCTGGTAGAAGGCCCCATGAGTGTCGTATATGGTACTGACGCCTTAGCCGGTGTTATCAATATCATTACCAAAAAAGGCAACTCTGCCAAAAGCCAGTTAAGTGTTGCAGCCAGGGTGCAGGAAGAATCAACCGGTAGCTATTATGATCCTTTTTCCGGTGATGGAAACCACAACGAAAATATCAGTGTAAACTGGAATAAAAATAAATGGCGTATTGGTGTATATGGCACCCGCAACACCTTTGGTGGTTATACCGATACTGCTGCCTATCCCGCAAAAGTTGCGAAACCTAAAGACCAGTGGCTCACAGGCGGTACTATAGGATTTCGTACCAATAAAATAAATGCATGGTATCGTTTAGACTACCTGCATGAAAATATTTTTGCGGCCGGTGTAATGAACACCAACAACTACAAAGGGCTCGATCAGTATTATATTACCAATCGCTTTACACACCAGTTACAGGCTGAGTGGAATGTGCGCAACAATCTGCAGGTAAATGGCGCTGTTTCCTACCAGGATTATAAACGTAATACGGAGACCTATAATATTGATTACAGGAATGGGACCAAAACACCGTCAGACCCAACTTTAGCTGGTAATGAAGGTCAATGGGATGTTTCTACTTTCAAAACATTCTTTTTCCGTGGTACTGCTCAATGGACAATCTCTCCAACTGTATCATTACAACCCGGTGTAGAAGTTAAAACAGATAAAACAACCGGTCAGCGTATTGAAGGAAAACCAGAGATCGATGATTACTCCTTCTTTGTTTCATCAGAAATAAAGCCCCTGGGATGGTTGAATATAAGACCGGGTGTACGTTTTAGCAAAAACTCTATTTACGACGCACCACCTGTTATCCCTTCGGTAAACGCAAAGATCAGCCTCAGGAACGACCTTGATTTACGTGTGTCATATGCACGTGGATTCCGTGCTCCTTCATTGCGTGAATTGTATTTCTATTTCTTTGACGCCAGTCACTCTATCAAAGGCAATCCTAATCTCGAAGCAGAATATTCCAACAGCTTCAATGCCTCTTTAAGCTGGCAGGCTTACAACCAGAAAAACGTATCGCTGACTACCAACCTGTCAGGTTTCTATAACGATTTCAGCAACCGGATAGACCTGGCACTGGATGCAAATAATATTTACACCTACGTAAATATCAGCAAATACAAAACAGTAGGGGGTACTCTTGACAATAGCTTCAATTGGAAAAATCTTACGGCAACGCTGGGCTTTTCCTATGTAGGCCGTTACAATACCCTGTACAATGATGCCGCTTACTCAAAAGAAGGACAACATGAGTTTACATGGTCTCCGGAAATAAACAGCAACATCATCTATCGTTTCCCCAAACTCAAAGGACAGTTAGGATTCTTTTACAAGTTTACCGGCAAACTGCCTTCCTATGGGGTTGCTACTGATCCGGTTACCAATAATGAATATGTATACCTGTCAAAAACAGCCTCTTACAACTGGGCTGATCTGACAGCATCAAAAACCATTCTGAAATATGTAACCATCCAGGCAGGTGTTAAAAACCTGTTCGATGTGGTACGTATTCAGAATAATTCGCAGAGTGCAGGCGGTGCGCATAGTACCGGTGGCCCGATCCTTACTGCATTCGGTCGTTCCTACTTTGTAGGGCTCAATTTTCAATGGTCTAAATAATAAATACAATTAATCACTCTCACTCTATATCAAAAATTACAATGATGAAGAACAAGCTGTCTTATGCATGGTTAATAGCAGGTTTTGCGCTTACTTTAGGAGCCTGTAAAAAAGATGATGATGCTCCTGTAATTCCACCATCAGATGGTACTACACTTACCCTCAACGGTGGTGCTGGTGGTGCCAACGCCGAAAATACCGTGTTTGTAGACTTCAGTAAAGACGAGCAGGATTCAGTAAAACGTGTTGCATGGGATCTTGGTTTCTATTGCAGCAGCACAGATTTCCGTGTAAAGATCAATAATACCACTGCAGCTACTGCAAAAGCGATCAATAAAACTGACCTTACACTGGTTACAACTTCAGATACAGTTGGTTTCTCTGCTTCTCTGGCACTGGGTCAGGGCGCTGGTACTATGGATATTATTGATGACGTAGACGGTGATATCACTAAAACTGTTATCGCAGCTATTTCTGCTACCGATTCAGACAACAAAGTATATATTCTAAAGCTTAGCAATGGCATGGTTTCTCCTGCAAAAGACTGGTACAAAATACGTATCCTGCGTAATGGTACTGGCTATAAACTGCAATATGCAAAACTGTCTGAAACAACAGTTAAAACAATTGACATTGCAAAAGATGCCAGCTACAACTTCAAATATGTTTCACTGGACAAAGGCGCTGCTGTAAGTGTTGAGCCTGCAAAAGCAGATTGGGATATTGAATGGACGCTGACCACTTATAAAGCATCAGCTACTATTCCTTATACTTTCTCTGATTATGTGTATATCAACTACCTGGGTGGTGTAACTGCTGCTGAGGTATTGACCAGCACTGTAACTTATGATAACTACGTTGAAGCTAATATCACTACTACCACCTTCAGCAACAGCAAAGTTGTAATTGGTGGTAACTGGCGTGCAACTACCGGAACCATTGGTGTTAAAACCGATCGTTTCTATGTAGTAAAAGACCCTGCAGGCAACGTATACAAACTGAAATTTGTTAGCTTCCACGCTAACGATGGTGGTGTAAGAGGTATGCCTGTTATTGAGTATAAACTGGTTAAAAAAGCTTAACCGGTTCAGATTTAGTCGTTTTTTCAGTGCACAACTGAATGGTATAAAAAAGCAAAGAAAAGGCGGCCTGGAAACAAGCCGCTTTTTCCGTTTTTAGTAACCTGATTTTCCTTATTCAGCAAAGCATTAAGCCTATGCCTTTGTTGTTTTGTACTTCAAAATTCACATGTATGTATAAAAAACTGTTGGCCTGCAGCCTGTTGATGGGCAGCCTTCAATTGACTCAAGCTCAAAGCAAAGAAGACATTTCCAGTATCAAGTCCTTATGCGGTTGCTACGAAGTGGAATTTAAGTATGCCGAAACCTTCGCAACTGATAAAAATTACCAGTTGAAAGACAAGTATGTAGCAAAAGGCATAGAATGGGCCGGACTGGTAGAAGGTACTGATAAGAAGTTTGTTATCCAGCACATCCTGGTGATCGACGACAGCATGATCGTAAAACACTGGCGTGAAGATTGGACATATCAGAACACTGATCTGCTGAAATACAACCAGGGTACTGAATGGAAAAAGGTACACCTGCCAGCCAGCCAGGTTGCCGGTCAGTGGACACAATCTGTATGGGAAGTAGATGATGCTCCCCGTTACCAGGGTACTGCGGTATGGGTACACCAGAATGGACAGCATTTCTGGAAAAACGTTACAGATGCTCCTTTGCCCCGTCGTGAGTACACAAAACGTAAAGATTACAACGTATTGACCCGTGGCAATACCATCGCTTTAACTGATACTGGTTGGGTACACGAGCAGGACAATGCCAAAGTGGTACGTACTGCAGGTCAGCCAGACCAGTTGGTTGTAATGGAAAAAGGCTACAATATTTACAGGAAAATTGATGACAGCAAGTGTAAAGTAGCCAGCCAGTGGTGGGCAAAATACAATGGTTACTGGAATAAGGTAAGAAGCAACTGGGACAACCTGATCGGTAAAAAAGAGCTGGTTTCCCTGCAACGCGAGGTGAAAAACCAAAGCCTTACCAAACAACTGGAATCACTGGAAAGCAAAGATGCTACTGCCAAACAGGACGAGATCTCTGCACAGATCAAAAAGATCCTCGAAGAACATATGAACTAAAAATAGTGTGTTGTATTCAGGTTAAGCGGGCTGCCTCTGGTGGCCCGTTTCCATTTTTACCCCTCGCCCCCGCTCCAGAGTTAGCGTAGCGCTCATTATATTCACCCGGACTCTGTCCGTGCAAGTGGACAGGGGATGACGACCTTATGTATGTATTCCCCGATATACTGGTTTATTGAAAAAGGACGTCATCCCTTTTTCCGCTCTCTCGCTCTAGGGTTAGCGCAGCGCTCTGTATCATTGGTATCCATCAGTAAGCAGAAAATGTCCAGCGGTAATAAAATATAGCAGGACTGCTGTATATTGATCCTGATTTTTCCATTTCAACCCATCTTCCATGTCACTTGCTAACTGTTTCCGCCGGGTCCTGTTACCGGTTTTACTCCTTCCTGCTGTAATTGCAGATGCTCAGAAAAACAATGCCGACCTGTACCAGCAAAGCAGTGAGGTCAATAACCTGATGGTGCAATACTATGCTGACAGGGGTAGCCTGAATCGCTTCTATGCGGTCCAGAGTTCTCCGGAGCGGAGAGAGCGTTTCAAAAAATTGCAGCAGGAATACCTGCAGAAATTACAACAACTGAAATACGACCAGCTAAATACGGGTTCAAGAGTTGATTATATCTTATTCACCCGCGATCTGCAGGAGCAGTTGCGGTTACTGGGAATAGAAGAAAATGAATACAACCAGGCAAAGCCCTGGCTACCCTTTGCTGATTCCATCTATGTCATGGAAAAAAGACGTCGTCGTGGTGCTGTACCTGATGCGAAGGGTATGTCAGCCGAGCTCAATAAGATCAGCATCTCTATTACAGGGTTACAACAACAGTTGGCAAAAGAAAAAACAATAGATGCCGCCGCAGGCAACCGTGCTGTAATGGCTATAAGAGGTATGCAGGATGCATTAAGAAGCGTATTGGATTTTTACAATGGGTATGATCCTGAATTTTCATGGTGGGTGCCACAGTCATCACGAAAGCTGGACAGTTCACTGTCTGTATATTCCTCAGCAATAGCAGCAAAAGTAAGAGCTTCATTACCCAAACAGGATGATGGCAGTGGTATTGTAGGTAAACCCATTGGCCGTGATGAATTGATCCGTCAGCTGCAACTGGCATTTATTCCTTATACGCCTGATGAACTGGTAGCTATTGCCAACAAAGAATTTGCCTGGTGCGATGCTGAGATGCTCAAAGCCAGCAAAGAGATGGGGTTTGGTGATAATTGGAAAGGAGCGCTGGAAAAAGTCAAGAATACATATGTGCCGGAAGGAAAACAACCCGAAACCATTCTCCGTTTATACAATGAATCCATCGATTTCCTCAAAAAAAATGACCTCGTAACTATACCGGCATTGGCTGAAGAAACATGGCGTATGACGATGATGAGCCCTCGTCAGCAGTTGGTAAGTCCATTCTTTTTGGGTGGCGAAGTGATCCAGATCGCGTATCCCACCAATACAATGGATTACGAAGATCGTATGATGAGCATGCGTGGTAACAACCCGCATTTTTCAAGAGCCACTGTGCATCATGAGTTGATTGCCGGTCATGGTTTACAACAGTTCATGAATGACCGTTACAAAGCTTACCGCAATTTTGATACACCATTCTGGACAGAGGGCTGGTCACTTTACTGGGAGTTCATCCTGTGGGATCTTAAATTCCCCCAATCGCCTGAAGACCGTATTGGTATGCTGTTCTGGCGCATGCACCGTTGCGCGCGCATTATCTTCTCACTCAATTATCATTTAGGCACATGGACGCCACAGCAATGTATCGACTTCCTGGTAGACAGGGTAGGGCATGAACGTGCAAATGCGGAAGGAGAGGTGCGTCGTTCGTTTACCGGTGGTTATGGCCCGCTGTATCAGCTGGCGTATATGATGGGTGGCCAGCAATTCTATGCACTTAAAAAAGAACTGGTAGACAGCGGCAAAATGACTTACAAACAATTCCATGATGCTATCCTGCGCGAAAATGCTATGCCGGTAGAGATGGTACGTGCTATTCTTACCAATCAATCATTACCCAAAGATTTCACTTCAACCTGGAGATTCTACCAGTTGAAATAAATTACTGATTTGAAAATTTGAGAATGTGACAGTTTGAAAATGTTACTGACTTATCAGGTAGCTATGTGATTTGAAGGTTATGAAGCCCGACAATCAAACAGTGTGACAATCAAGCCATCTGTATTCCCATTTTCAAATTACTCAATTATCTAATTAACCTTGTGTCTATACTCTTTCAAATACTGCTTGGGTGATTTACCGGTTACTTTCTTAAAAACACGATTGAAATTTGCCACGTGAACAAAGCCGCATTGATAAGCTACTGAAGAAATGCTTTCAAAATTGCCGGATACAATTTTCTTGGCAGCCTCGTTAATGCGGATCTCGTTTAAAAAGGTGAGATAGGTTTTGCGGGTATGCTTTTTAAAGTACCTGCAAAATGCCTGTGGTGTAAGGTGTGCAACAGACGATACCTGCGCCAGCGTAATGTTTTCAGCATAATTACCCATGGTATATTGATAAATATCATTCATGCGTAATCCCTCTGTATCGCTGATATGCAGGTCGTCGGTAATGGTCGAAAGCAGGTGATAATCTTTAATAGAAGAAAGCTGGTGCAACAACTGGATAAAAGCGGCAAGTCGCAAACTGGCTTCCATGTTTTTAACCTTCAGCATATCGTCAGCTATCTTCTTCCGCAATGTGGCTGGCACCTGTAATCCAAAATCAGTAGTCTGGATAAATTTACGCACACTACCCATTTCCGGGAGGCTCAGCAAAGCGCTTAACAAACCCTTGGGGTGAAAAAAGATGGTTAATGCCTGAACTTGTTGCTTGCTTCGTGCATTAAAGTAAGAAGCGTCGCTCTTAAAAATATGGGGTTGGTTAGAACCTATTATAAAAATATCATCTGCCTTAAAGGGGTGCATATAGTTGCCGGCGATCAAAGTGCCTTCTCCTGCAATTACCCATGTGATCTGGATTTCGTTGTGGCGGTGTAGGTAATTGTAAAAATAGGGCAACAGGTCCTCCTGCACAATGATGGAATGTTCTTTTGCTACAGGTATGGTGAACGGAACAACTTTCATGTGGCAATTTTAAGAAGAAACCGCGGCAAATTCAGGCCCGGCGGGCGTAATTTAGGTAATAATTGTCAAATTTACACTAATCATTGAGTTAAAACGACTTAAGGATCAACTGGCAGGAATTGTATGAAAAAACAGGCTTTTACAATATGTTTTAAGCCTGTGTAGGAATATATAGTACAAGAATATTTATTTTTGAATGATTAACTTGCTCTAATGACCCGCTATTCCAAACAAACCAGGTTATTGTTTGCTGTAGACTGTATCATTTTTGGCTTTGACGGCCAGGAATTAAAGCTATTGCTTATCCAGAGAGGATTTGAACCAGAGATGGGCAAATGGAGCCTTATGGGAGGCTTTGTGCAGACAGATGAAAGCCCCGAACAGGCTGCAGCACGTATTCTGAAGCAACTTACCGGTTTGGATGGTGTGTACATGGAGCAACTTCAGGTGTTTGGGGAGCCCGACCGTGACCCGGTAGAGCGCACTGTTTCTGTAGCCTATTTTGCCCTCATCAATATTCATGATTATGAAAAGCAGTTGAGCGAGGAGTATCATGCAGAGTGGTTCTCTTTAAAAAAGGTACCCAAACTGGTTTTCGACCACAAACAAATGGTGGAAATGGCAAGAGAAAGAATACGTTACAAAGCTGCCTTTCACCCCATTCTATTTGAACTGCTTCCTGAAAAATTTACCTTACCCCAATTACAAAGCCTGTATGAAGGCGTGTATGATGCCGAGCTGGATAAAAGAAACTTCAGCCGCAAGATCATGTCCACAGGCCTGCTGATCAAGCAACAGGAAAAAGAAAAAGAGAGTTCCCGGAAAGGGGCGTTCTACTACAAGATCAATAAACGGCAGTACAACGCACAGTTTAACGCCTTTCTCAATTTTATTCCCAATCCGGGCAATTTGTAATGATTATTAAGTCTTAATAATTTAGCAACCACTCGTTTTTTAGTTGAAACCAAAAGTTTTTTTATTTCAATAAGAAATGCAGTTTTTTTGCAAATCAATTATAAGTGTTAATTTGACACGAATTTTCATTTTGCCACATGAATAAATATGTTATTGGCGTTGACTACGGTACAGATTCCGTACGTTCCATTATAGCAGATGCCGCCAACGGCCGCGAAGTAGCCTCTTCAGTACATTATTACCAGCGATGGAAGAACGGGTTGTATTGCAAACCGGGTATCAACCAGTTTCGCCAGCACCCGCTCGATTATGTAGAAGGGTTGGAAAAAACAATAAAAGATTGCCTGCAGAAAGCCGGTGCAGATGTTGCTGCACAGGTAAAAGGTATAGCAGTTGATACCACGGGTTCTACACCTGTGGCAGTAGATAAGACCGGCACCCCACTGGCTTTATTGCCGGAGTTTGCTGAGAACCCCAATGCAATGTTTGTGTTGTGGAAAGACCACACCTCAACTGCTGAAGCTGCAGCTATCAACACGCATGCGCTTAAATTTCCCGTTAATTACCTGCAATATGTAGGAGGCATTTATTCCTCCGAATGGTTCTGGGCCAAATTGCTGCACATTTTACGTGTAGATGAAAAAGTGCGTAATGCCTGCTACTCATGGGTAGAGCATTGTGACTGGGTCCCGTTCCTGCTGACAGGCGGTACCGACGTTCATGCTATGAAACGCGGTGTATGCTCTGCTGGTCATAAAGCACTATGGTCTCCTGATTTTGATGGCCTGCCCCCTGATGAATTTTTCAGTTCACTGGATCCCTTGCTAAAAGGATACACAGAACATTTGTTTACAGAAGCCTATACTTCCGATAAAGCCGCTGGTAATCTTAGTAAAGAATGGGCAGAGCGCCTGGGACTTTCTACAGATGTGATTGTATGCGTAGGAGCTTTTGATGCTCATATGGGTGCAGTAGGTGGACAGATAGAACCATACTATCTCAGCAAAGTAATGGGTACTTCTACCTGCGATATGCTGGTAGCTCCTATGGAAGAAGTAAAAGATACCTTGGTTAAAGGGATCTGCGGACAGGTGCCCGGTTCCGTTATACCGGGTATGATGGGTATGGAAGCAGGCCAGAGTGCCTTTGGCGATGTATATGCATGGTTTAAGAATATTGTTGCATGGCCTGTAAATGAACTGCTGTCTTCCTCCTCTGTAGTAGATGCTGCTACTGCTGAAGCATTAAAAGCTGAATTAAACGATAAACTGGTTGCCTCCCTTTCAAAAGCAGCCGCTGCAATAGAAGTTACAGAAAAAGATGAACTGGCTATTGACTGGCTCAATGGTCGCAGAACACCGGATGCCAACCAGTTGCTGAAAGGTGCTATCAGTGGTTTAAATCTTGCGACAGATGCACCACGCATTTTCAAAGCATTGGTAGAAGCAACTTGCTTTGGTGCCAAGGCTATTGTAGATCGTTTTAACGATGAAGGTGTAAAAGTAAAAGGACTGATAGGGTTGGGTGGCGTAGCTAAAAAGTCTCCTTATATCATGCAGGTAATGGCTGATGTAATGAACATGCCTATCCGCATACATAGATCAGAGCAAACCTGTGCTGTAGGCGCTGCTATGTTTGCTGCTACTGCTGCAGGCATTTATTCAAAGGTAGAAGATGCTATGGCTGCTATGGGACAGGGGTTTGATGCAGAATATCACCCCAATCCTGCAATGGTGCCTGTATATGCAGCACGCTATCAGAAATACAAAGCATTGGGTGGTTTTATTGAACAAAATCTCTAACCATATCCCGGTCTTATTAACTTATCCATTTTAAATCATCAACATTCTGCGATGCCAAAATATACCGATATAAAGGAAGCTGCTTACGAAGCCAATATGCAGTTGCCTAAACTGGGGCTTGTATTATTCACTTTTGGTAATGTAAGCGTGGCCGACAGATCGCAGGGCGTATTTGCTATTAAGCCAAGCGGTGTTCCTTATTCAAACCTGAAGCCGGATGATATGGTGATCGTTGATTTTGACGGAGCTACTGTTGCCGGTAAATTACGTCCCTCTTCCGATACAAAAACACATGCTGTGTTGTACAAGCATTGGGAAAAAGTTGGTGGTATCGTGCACACGCATTCTACTTATGCTACTGCATGGGCACAGGCACAGCGCGATATCCCTAATTACGGTACTACACATGCTGATCATACTACTGCTGATATTCCCTGTGCACCACCTATGAGTGATGAAATGATACAGGGCGATTATGAATATGAAACCGGTTTCCAGATCCTCAATTGTTTTAAAGAGCGCGGATTGAGTTATGAAGAAGTGGAAATGATCCTGGTAGGCAATCACGCTCCATTTACCTGGGGTAAAGATGGGCATAAGGCAGTGTACAATGCTGCAGTGCTGGAAGAAGTGGCGCGCATGGCCCTGTTCACAGAACAGATCAATCCTAAGGCGCCCCGATTAAAAGATGCACTGATTAAAAAACATTACGAGAGGAAACATGGCCCACATTCATATTACGGGCAGTAGAATGTACTGGTGTGTAGGTTTGAAAATGTGCGAATAAAGAAGCCTGAAGCCGGAAAAGCACAAGGTGTAAACGAAAGGGGCTTCTAATATCAGTTCCACATTGAAATTGATTGAACGTTATCTTAGCACCTGCCATTAAGTTATGCAACAAATTAGCATTTGTTGCATAAAATGCAGCTTCACCTTATCCTTGATCCGAAACTTGAAAAAATCAATATAACGTTATGAGTGATCTTAAAAAACTGGAAGCCTGGTTTGTTACCGGTAGCCAGCATTTGTATGGTGAGGAAACTTTAAGACAGGTAGCAGAACATGCACAACAGATTGCTAAAGCATTGGATGCATCTGCAAAAATCCCCGTTCGCATTGTATTCAAACCTGTGGTTAAAACCCCTGAAGAGATCTATGGATTGTGCCAGGAAGCAAATGTTGCACAAAGTTGCATAGGTATTATCACCTGGATGCATACCTTCTCTCCTGCAAAAATGTGGATCAATGGCCTGAAGATTCTCCAGAAACCATTGTTGCACTTACACACTCAGTTCAACCGTGATATTCCCTGGAATTCAATAGATATGGACTTCATGAACCTCAACCAGTCTGCTCATGGCGACAGGGAATTTGGTTTTATGGTAAGTCGTATGCGTTTGAACCGCAAAGTGGTAGTAGGTCATTGGGAAGATGAAGAAGTACATGGACGCCTTGCTGCATGGTTACGTGCCGCTGCCGGATGGAACGATTGGCAAGGGGCAAAATATTGCCGTTTTGGTGACAATATGCGTTATGTTGCAGTGACCGAAGGTGATAAAGTGGAAGCAGAACTGAAGTTTGGTTATTCTGTAAACACCTATGGTATTGGCGACCTGGTAAAGGTCATTAACGAAGTAACCGATAAGGAAATAGATGCGCTGATAAAAGAATATGAGGAGGCTTATACGTTAACCGCATCGCTGCGTAAGGGCGGTGAGCAGCATACTTCATTGCGTGAAGCTGCTAAGATAGAGAAGGGAATGCGTTATTTCCTTGAGCAGGGCAATTTTAAAGGGTTCACTGATACCTTTGAAGACCTGCATGGCATGGCCCAGTTGCCCGGTATTGCATCACAGCGCCTGATGGCTAGTGGTTATGGTTTTGCCGGTGAAGGCGACTGGAAAACAGCTGCACTGGTACGTGCTATGAAAGTAATGGGTGAGGGATTACCCGGTGGTAACTCATTCATGGAAGATTATACTTACCATTTCGATCCTGAAAATAAAATGGTCCTGGGCTCACATATGCTTGAGATCTGCTCTTCTATAGCCGAAGGCAAGCCTTCCTGCGAAGTGCATCCGTTGGGTATTGGTGGTAAAGCAGACCCCGTTCGCCTGGTATTTAACAGCGGCGCTGGCCCTGCTATCAATGCCTCGGTAGTTGATATGGGTAATCGTTTCCGCTTACTGGTAAATGAGGTGATAGCGGTGAAACCTATTCATGGCCTGCCCAAGCTGCCTGTTGCTCGCGTATTGTGGAAGCCAATGCCCGATATGAATACAGGCTGTGCTGCCTGGATACTTGCAGGCGGTGCGCACCATACCTGTTACAGTCAGAATCTGACCGCAGAACATATGGAAGATTTTGCTGAAATGGCAGATGTCGAGTTTGTGCTGATCGGAAAAAATACTCAATTGCACCAATTTAAAAGCGAATTACGATGGAATGAAGTATATTTCCAGATTAATAAATAAGCACCAACAAACTCAACTATTTTTTCACCCAAAACACCCCGATTGTTAACATATGAACAAGCAGCTCATCTTCTCTGACTACCTTGTATTTATTATTTACTTTTTCATAGTAGCCGGATATGGTTACTGGGTGTATCGCAAAAAGAAAAAAGACTTTACAGATACAAAAGACTTTTTTCTTGCCGAAGGTTCATTGACATGGTGGGCAATCGGCGCCTCATTAATTGCTTCTAACATTTCTGCAGAACAATTTATCGGAATGAGTGGCGACGGTTTTTTTGCAGGGGTGGCTGTTGCTGCATACGAATGGTTGGCAGCAGTAGCATTGATCATTATCGCTGTATGGTTTATACCGATCTATCTTAAGAATAAGATCTATACCATGCCGCAATTCCTGAAAATGCGTTACAATGATACAGTAGCGTTGATCATGGCTGTGTTCTGGTTGTTCCTGTATGTACTGGTAAATCTTACTTCAATCCTGTACCTGGGTGCCAAGGCTATCAATGGCCTGGTAGGTGGCGAATACCTGCATGTGATCATGATTGCACTGGCAGTATTTGCGTTGATCATCACACTGGGTGGTATGAAAGTAATTGGTTATACCGACGTAATCCAGGTGGCAGTATTGATCATCGGTGGTTTAGCTACTACTTACCTGGCGCTGAATATGGTGAGCCATAAAGTAGGTAATGGTAGCGGCGCATGGGATGGTTTTACCACCCTGATGAAAGATTCGCCTGATCACTTTAAAATGATCTTCAAAAAGCCGACGGCCGAAAGCTCGCAATACGATGTTCAGCGTTACGTGATCTTACCGGGTATTGCTATGTACCTGGCTGGTCAGTGGATCGTTAACCTGAACTATTGGGGTTGTAACCAATACATCACGCAGCGTGCATTGGGTGCTAACCTGCAGACTGCCCGTAACGGTATCCTGTTTGCCGGTATGCTGAAACTGATGATGCCTGTAATCGTAATGTTGCCCGGTATTGCAGCGTTTGTACTGTACAAAAATGGTCACCTCGGCGACCTGATGACAAGTGTTCCTAACGAACATCTGTATAAAGTAAAAGATGACGCTTATTCCGTTATCCTGAGCTTTTTACCGAATGGTTTGAAAGGTTTGTCAATTGCGGCGTTAACGGCAGCTATCGTGGCTTCACTGGCTGGTAAGGCAAACAGTATCTCTACCATCTTTACACTGGATATCTTCAAAAAATATATCAACAAAGATTCTGATGAAAGAAGCTTGGTAAGAGTGGGTCGTCTCACGATCGTTGCGGCTATGGTCCTTGCTATCTTCTTAACATGGAATGATCTGCTGGGTATTGGTGGCGAAGGTGGTTTCACCTTCATTCAGAAATACACTGGTTTCATCAGCCCGGGTATCTTCGCCATGTTTATATTGGGTATGTTCTGGAAAAGGACAACCGGTACAGCGGCTATCGCCGGTATCATCACTGGTTTCATAGTATCAGTTATTTTTAATAACTATGCTCCCGAGTGGTTCGGTCACGAAACCCTTTTATACACTTCATTTGAAGTAATTAAAGACGTAAAAGGTACTTTAGTACATACATGGGAGATCCCCTTCCTGATCTGCATGGGCTGGTCATTTGTATTCACCATGATAGTAATGGTTGGATTGAGCCTTGCTGGTCCTAAAGTAAATCCCAAAGCATTTATCCTCGAAAAAGGTATGTTCAAAGTATCATCTACAACCCTGGTGATGATTGTTATTACCTTACTCATCTTAAGTGCACTGTATATTAAATTCTGGTAGTAGTAATATTACCTGTAAATAGCTGAAGAGGCGTGTTGTGAATAACGGCACGTCTTTTTTGTTTTAATGCGAAGACCAGAAGAAAGTAGAGGTATGAAGTCTGAAGAGGCCCGAGAAAATACGAAATAAGAAGTTAGAAGTACGGAAGGAAGAAATATTGAATGCCAAATTATGAATATCGAATTTCGAAGGGAAGACAGGAAGAAAGTTGGCAGTTGACAGTTTGCATTTGGCAAAAGAGCTTTGCTGCTTTGCGAGCCTTCGCTGTCTTTGCGTGAAACTGCAACTGATTTCACGTTTGACTTTTCACGTTTCACGAATCAGCCACTCACGACTGACGATTCACGTCTCACGATTCCCGGTTTCAGAACACGAAACACTAAACTCAAAACCCGAAACAGTTCTCACGACTCACGGTTTTTCGTTTCACATTTCACGGTATCGCTCCCCACTGACCACTCACTATTTCACCAGATTATCCACGCTCAGCTCCGTATAATCTTTCACAAACCTAATGACATTAGGATACTGTGCAAACTCATGCGGTTCATGAACGGTGGTAAGCACTACACTGCGCATACCGGCATTGAGGGCCGCTTCTACGCCTTTGGGTGCATCTTCAAAAACAATACAGTTTTCAGGAGCAACACCCAGTTGTTCGGCGCCTTTAAGGAAGGTTTCGGGATGCGGCTTGCTTTCCGCTACATCATCGGCGCTTACAATAGCGCTAAAGAAATGACGGATATGAAGATTGTCCAGTACGAAATTTACATTAAAGGGAATGGCTGCTGAGCCTATTGCCATAGGAATATGCAGTTCATGAGCCTTTTCAAAAAACAGTTGCAGACCGGGGAGCAATGCAAGATGGGGACGGTACTCCTGTTGATAGCGTTTTTCCTTTTCCAGCGAAAGCGTATCCATTTGTTGTTGGGTAAAATGATCCTTTCCAAAAACACGGATCAGCAATTCTGAGTTTTTACCATACATCTCTTTTTTAACGGCATCCCAGCTCAGGTTAGCCCCTAATTCATCATTTAATAAATGAAACCATGCTTTGGTATGGTACTTCATATCATCAATGATAGTTCCATTCAGGTCAAACAAAAATGCTTTTTTCATTGTGTACTTGGCTTATTCCGGTGCAAAGAAATCTGAAAATCCGCTAATCAGGAAATTATAATAGCATGAGCCCGTATTAATACGGGCTCATGCTATTATAAGTAAAACGATAAGTAAGATTATTTGTTCAGGGGAAATGTCACTTTCAGTGTGCAACCTTTACCTGGAGCTGATTTTATATCGACATTGCCATTAAATAATTCAGCCCTGCTGATGATATTGGTAATGCCAATGCCGTTGCGTTTGTTCTTGGGATCAAACCCTTTACCGTTGTCAACGATCTTCAGTTCAAGAGTATTGTCGTTTTCAGCAATGGTAATGCTTACTTTAGACGCTTCTGCATGTTGCAATACGTTGGCGAGTTGTTCCTGTATGATCCTGAAAATACAGATCTTCAATTTATCATCCAGTTGTTTCTCGTGCTCCAGTTCAAATGCAAAAGCGATCTTGATCTTATCTGTGATACGGATACTGTTCAAGAGGTCCTCGATGGACAATTGCAGACCGATTTCTTTCTGGAAAGAGTAGGTAAGGGAGCGCGATAGCTTCCTGATCTCGGTAATAGCATCTGTGATGATATCGCTGCTTCGTTGCAGCATTTGCGCATGAACAGGATCCTGTACTGTAATGCAGCTCAATGATAGCTTTACAGTGCTCAGCATCTGCTTTACATTATCATGCAATTCACGGCCTATTTCTTCTCTTTCCTTCTCCTGTGCATCGATAGACGCACGCGTTACTTCGCGGTGACGGTGCGTTTTTTCTTCCATCAGTTCATGTTGCAAACGCACTTTCTCAGTAAAGTCATTTGCTAATACCAGGAAAGAAGGTTTTCCCTTATAACTGATGGCGTGAGCCAGTATTTCAACAAAAATACTTTCCTTGTTTTTCTTAATGTGCTTGCGCAGCAAACGACGTGGGGTAGTTTCGTTATCGGTCGCAAGAAAACGACGCAACTCACTATGATCCTGCGGATGCATAATATCTTCTGCGGTCATTTCAAGAAACTCTTCGTGTGAAAAGCCATAATGTATTACTGCCGATTCGTTGGCTTCAAGGAACCGGAGTGATGCTGCATCGCATACCCATACCGGCAATGGACTTTTGTTGAAAAGATTTTTATACAGGTCCTCCGATTCTTTTGCTTTCTGTTCTGCCAGTTTGCGGGCGGTAATATCCCGGTAATTACCTACCAGTGCATTAACGCCTTCCACATCAAACATATTAGAGGCGATTCCTTCCACCCAAACAGATGTTCCGTTTTTATGTAATAGTTGCAGGTCGATCAGGAACGGCTTGCCAGGGTTCTCAAACAGACCCTGTAATAGCTTTTGGGCAGAGGCTACACTATCGGGATGAATGAAGTTAAAGACCGTTTTATTGATATAGTCTTCTTCTGCATAGCCAAGGTATTTTGTCACAGAAGGAGAGCCATAAGTAAAGTTGCCGAGGCTGTCAGCCATCATAATGAAGTCATCGCAATGCTCGATCAGTGAGCGGAACTTCAGTTCACTTTGCTGCAGGGTGTCTTCTGCTCTTTTTCTGTCGGAGATATCACGAACATTACAAACAATGCCGTTCACACCCGGTGTATCGATCATGTTGGTGATAATTCCTTCTAGCCATATTTCTGTACCCTGCATTGTTCTGGCCCTTACCTGGATGTGAAGAGGAACTGTGGGATTGTTTAACAACTGCTGAAGCTTTTCCTGTAGTGGCGGGATATCTTCTTCGTATAAGAATTGAAAAGCATTTAGTCCCTGCAGGCTCATATTCTCAACAGGCGAGTGCCTTTGTACGGAAGGGCTGGCATAAGTAATATCACCGGTTGGTGTTAGCACAATGATAAAGTCCCTGTTATTTTCAATGAGTGCACGAAACCATGTTTCACTGGATCTCAGCTTCTCTTCATTTTGTACTTTCTCAGTTACGTCACGAACGAAACAGGAAAAACCTATTACAATGTCGTTCTCGACTATCGGGTTTACGGCTATGTCGAAATAGACAACTTCATTTTCGAGAACAAATCGTTGAATAACTTTCTGTTGAATGCCCTCAAATCCTCTCTGGTATAATTTCTTCCATTCAGGTGTTTTAGATGGATCAAGTAATTCAAGGATATCCAGCATCTTATCGCCGGGACGAATGTCTATGCCCAGTAATTGTTTTACTTTTTTACGAACAGCGCTGTTAAGGATTATATATTCAAGATTGCTATTAACGCTCCACACAAAACCATCGAAGGTTTCAATAATAGCATTCAGATTAATTTCTTTATCAACACCTGTTGCGGCAGGCGTTACAGCTTGCCGGGCAGTTCTTTCTGCCATTTGTTCAGCAGGGTCGAAAGGGGAAAGGCTCATATTGAATATTGATTAATAAAGTATATCTGTTCTATACAAAAACATTTATGTGTTGCTACCCGAAAAGGTTTACCAGTGTGGTTGATGTATACAAATAAATACCTATAAAATTAAGAATTATACTTATTAAAATAGTAAAGGTTTTTTCGTACATGCATGTGGTTGGTAAACAATTGGTAAGGTGTAATTATCGCGTTTTGGGTAGATTGTCTCTGTAATTTAATGCAGGTGTAATACACTATTCTGTAGGTTTGTATAAACGGCATTGCCCCTCACCGGGGTAAGAGAGGAGAACTTATAATGCCCCGGATTCTTCTTATGAAACTCTCCAATGTCCCCCGCTCACTGTTTCACTGGTACATACTGCTTAGTCCGTTACCGCTACGGATCATATCTGTTCCCTTCATTTATTCATCATTTTAAAACTTTTATTATGAAGAAAATCTCAACCCTTCTGGGACTGGCGGTCGCATGTGCATGCGTATTATTTTCCTGTAAAAAGAATGATCTTCCTAAACGTTTATGTCAGATCAAAACCAGTGACAGGTATGGACCATGGTACGGCGGTGTTTTTGCGTATGAATATGATGGGCAGCGATTGTTAACTGACTTTTCTTACGGCTATCCCACCAATACCCATTTTTATTATATAGTGTATGATAGTAAAAAACGGCCTTCTGTAATTACTCCATCAGATTATTCGTACAAGTACAAATTGTATTACGAACACGATTTGGTAACAAGAATTGATGTAGTGGACGGAATAACGGTGGTACAACAGGCATTTCTTACCTATGACCATCTGGGTCGGTTAATTGAGAAAAGAGGATTGAATGCTGTGTACCCTGTGGAGCGGTGGGAGTACGATGGATTTTCCTGTAACCCGAAGAAAAGGTTGTTCTATCGTATTGTAAGTGCTGCGCGTAGTAATGCTGCTGATAAACCTTTCTGGACCACCTCGTTACTACCTGAGATGCTATCACAAAGCCCATTGAGCGCTTCCATACCAATGGCGCGTGTGGAAGATGAGCAGCTTGATCTGGAGATCTATCATGAGTACAGGTATGATAATAAGATCAATCCGCAATCTACGTTGATCAATTTCACATTAAACCCATTGTTTTATGGAATTGACCAGGGAGTGGGTCAGTTTGATCCTATTCCGGAGAATAACATTATATCAGCAAAGTATTTTGGTAAATATGAGGGTGGTTATTTCAACTATATGGAAGCTACCATTACTTACCAGTATGATGGATTGTATCCTTTGAGGGAGGATTGGAAAAGGACATATCACTTTACAAGTGGCGGACCAGACAATGTTGCCGATTATTATACTAACTACACCTATGATTGTGTAAACAGGTAGAACCTGTAAAACAGGTGTTGTGAAGCATTGCAGCACCTGTTCTTTAATCCATTGGGATCAACCTTCCGGAGTTGGTATATAATGTGTTTATTTTGGAAGGGTGTCCTTTGTAATAAACATTCCCTGTATGAAAAACATGTGCGTCAATAGAATCGGATGCATTGATATAAACGGGTAATATACTACGATGGTCAACGTTGACTATCATTGAATTTAAACCTCGAAGATCAATAGTACCTTGTTCAGTACAATAGACAAAAGTGTAATAGCTGTTACCGGTAATAGAGATATCTGCATTGTTCTGTCGCTGTGTGACGTAGGTATTGGTTGCGTCGACATTTAAATGAACAGAACCTATGCCAGTCCATGAATCCATGTAAAAATCATATGATTTTAGTGTGTTAGTTGAGCTTATATCGCCAGCTCCGTAATACAGTATACGGGATAATTTCGGTACTGTTATATATACGTTTATGCGGTTGTCAAGGTTACGGGCCCAATTGCAGGAGTTGTTGTCATGAATTGTAAGTACACCATCTGTAACGTTAGTAGAAATATCACTTAATAAATTTTCTCCGGTTTCAACGCTAACCTGTTGTTCGTCATCCTGGGTAAGGATTAGATTGATGCGTTCATATAATTCGATAGTAGAGAAAGATGGAAGTATGCGCTTTTCAATAATGATATTGCCCGTTTTCTTGAAACAGAATTCCTTACTGCATCCTGCTGCAATTAATATACAGGATAATATAGTGATAACTTTTATGAGAGAGGCTTTATACATTTTATCAGAATTTATAGCCAATGCCGTATTGAATGTAATCTGCTTTGCCCAGGTGTGCTTTTAACTGCAGGCTAGCTACCAAATGACTTGAAACTTTATATCGTAAACCAATGTTCTGGTATACACCTGATACCGGGTATTTGTTATAAACATACATGCCGAACTGGATTGGGATAGATAATTTACCCATAACATGTTCATAAGCGCCATAAATACTTGCTTGCCAGAAAGGATCTTTTTTATCAAAGATGAAAAAAGCTCCTTCTATTTCTCTGCTGAGTGAAGGGTCATAGGTAACATTGAAGCCACCCCCAAACCTGCCATAATAGGAAAAGTCTTTAAGCGCCTCCGCTGCTATAGACGTTACCATGTAGGTGGTATTGGTAAGCGGATAAGTTTGTTTGGCTGCTGCATTTGCAAAAACATAGTAGTGCCATTTCTTTACAAATGGTGCCAGCTCTTTTTTAACAGGCTTTTCATCAGCACGTATGGCATAACGAAGACCTGCGGTTACTGCAGGTATATTGAGACCGAGGTTGGGCAATTTGGAACAGCCATTGGAGAGATGCGTAAAGGAAATGCCCGCAGAGAGATATACATGTTTTATTAACTGCACTTCTGACTGCAATGCCATATTGATACAACCATTGAATTTACTGCCTATCAAAAGGTTTTTAGTATTTGTTTCTGCGTTAAATGGCTTCTCAACCCAGCCTAGGCCAAAGCCTAATCTGAATGAGGTAGTGAATGCATTTCGTTTTACCAATGGAAAATCTGCATAAGGAAAAATAGCGCCTATGTGCCCTATGTATTGATCACCGCCGGAGCGGCCGTATAACAGGGCGATACCCAGGTGAAGAAAATTATTTACCTGTGCCCATGCATGTTTATTTGTAGTCGTTAAGCTGATATCCAGTTCATTCAGGGCTGAATGGCTATCGCGGACATACATTGATTTAGACTGGTTGGCTATAAAAAAACCGTAATGTGTACGGGCTGTGAAAGAAAGAGAACCAAAAGTGGATGTAGTATCAGACTGCGCAATGCCTGTATAAATACAGGAGATAAACAATGCAGAGATAAGTAACAGCACCTTGCAGCGGTGGCTCATAAGCGGATAAGCGGTTAAAATTGATTGCAAATATAATAGGTCCTTTATTCTGGCAAAATCTGTGAATAAGTTATGTAATAACGGTTTTTTGTGTACTGTATTACCTTTGAGGCATGAATAACCTGCCTGTTTCGCTAAAACTGAACCGTATTGCTATCGGGGCTTATTTTTTTATGGCAGGGATCTGCTTTGCCAGTTGGGCATCGCGGATCCCGGATATTAAGCAAAGTCTCCGGCTGGATGATGCAGCATTGGGAAGCATCCTGCTGGCTTTAACCATCGGGTTGCTGGCTTCGCTTCCTTTATCAGGCTGGCTGGTATCCAGGTTTGGCAGCAGGTACGTGGTTATGGGCGCTACTCTTTTTTATGCCTGCACTTTACCCGTCCTGGGTTTAGCACAAGCAGGCTGGCAGCTGGCCTTAACATTGTTTGTGTTTGGTATTGGTGGCAACCTGCTGAATATTGCCGTAAATACGCAGGCCGTAAGCTTAGAGGTGCAATACGGACGTTCAATCATGGCCTCGTTTCATGGGGTATGGAGCCTGGCTGGTTTTTCCGGCGCATTGATCGGTAATGCTATGATCCGTTTACACCTGTTGCCTGTACAGCATTTCTGTATTGTAAGTGCCATAGTATTTGTATGTGCATTGATAGCGGTGCGGTTTACTCTAAGAAAGGATATAAACAGCGGAGCCGGTAAACCTTTATTTGTATGGCCAGATGCTGCTTTGCTGAAACTGGGTTTGATCGCTATGTGTTGTATGATCTGTGAGGGTACTATGTTCGACTGGAGTGGTGTGTATTTTCAAAAAATAGTAAAAGCTCCTCCTCATCTTGTGATATTAGGTTATACGGCCTTTATGTGCACAATGGCTGGCGGCCGTTTTGCCGGCGACAGGCTGGCTATGTTCTTTGGTCCCCAACGTATTTTACAGGCCAGTGGTATCGTGATCGTAACTGGTTTATTACTTGCTGTTATTTTCCCCACAATAGTGGTTGCTACCATTGGCTTTTTACTGGTAGGGATTGGTGTGTCATCTGTAGTGCCACTGGTTTATGGCGCTGCCGGTAAATCAGGTACTATGACACCGGGTATGGCACTGGCAGCCGTCTCCACTATAGGATACCTCGGTTTTCTCGCCGGGCCTCCCATTATCGGGTTTATTGCACAGGCTGCCAGTTTACGCTGGTCGTTTACGCTCATAGCAATGCTGGGATTTACTACTACCATTATGGCTTCACAGGCTAAGTTGAAACTGACCTGATAATAAAAAAGCCTGCATTGAATAAATGCAGGCTTTGGAATATAATTGGGTAAGTTAAATACTAACCACTGCAGGAAATACAACCATCCTGCATCGTGCAAACTGGTCCGTCGGCAATAGTGGCATCAATGCTGTTGATGTCATTTTTAGCCTGGCTATTCGTTGCTTCAGCTTTTGGTACCACTGGTTCCATTGCTGTGCTGCCCTGTTTCTCAACAGTGAACTGGTATGCCTGTGATGCAGCCTGTGTACGCAGGTAATACATGCCGGTTTTTAATCCTTTCTTCCATGCATAGAAGTGCATTGAAGTAAGTTTAGCATTAGAAGGACTGTCTACAAACAGGTTGAGTGATTGTGACTGGCAGATATAAGCACCGCGGTCGGCAGCCATATCGATCAGGTTACGTTGTTTGATTTCCCAAACCGTTTTGTACAGCTCTTTAATTTCAGCAGGAATTTCAGAAATATGCTGTACTGAACCATTGGCAGCTATGATCTTATTCTTCATGCTGTTGTTCCACAACCCGAGATTGATCAGGTCTTTCAGCAGGTGCTTGTTTACAATGATAAACTCACCACTCAGTACCCTGCGGGTATAGATGTTAGAAGTATATGGTTCAAAACATTCATTGTTGCCGAGGATCTGTGAAGTAGATGCTGTTGGCATAGGTGCTACCAGCAAAGAGTTACGCACACCATGCTTTATTACTTCAGCACGCAGGGTTTCCCAGTCATGACGGTCAGATGGCTTCACATTCCACATGTCGAACTGGAAAATACCTTTTGAAAGCGGAGAGCCTGCAAACGTTTCATAAGAACCCTCTTTGATGGCCAGGTCTTTACTTGCTGTCATAGAAGCGAAGTAGATGGTCTCAAAAATATTCTTATTGAGCATTTTTGCCAGTTCACTTTCAAATGGCAGGCGCATCAGGATAAATGCATCTGCCAGACCCTGTACGCCCAAACCAATTGGTCTGTGACGGAGGTTAGAACGTTTAGCTTCTTCTACAGGGTAATAGTTATTGTCGATGATCTTGTTCAGGTTGATAGTAGCCTGGTAGGTTACTTCATACAGTTTTTCAAAATCAAATTTGCCATCCTGTACAAAACGGGGCAGCGCCAGTGAAGCAAGGTTACAAACTGCTACTTCATCAGGGCTGGTATATTCCAGGATCTCTGTACACAGGTTGCTGCTTTTGATAGTTCCCAGGTTCTGCTGGTTGCTTTTATTATTGGCAGCATCTTTATACAGTAAATAAGGAGTGCCGGTTTCGATCTGGGCATCCAGTATCGCAAACCACAGTTCCTGTGCCTGTATGGTTTTACGTGCGCGACCTTCTTTCTCGTACTGGGCAAACAGCTTTTCAAAAGCTTCGCCGTGGCAATCAGCCAGTCCGGGGGCTTCGTTGGGACAGAAGAGGCTCCATTGCTCGTTGGCTTCCACGCGTTTCATGAACAGGTCGGGGATCCACATGGCATAAAACAGGTCTCTTGCACGCAGTTCTTCTTTACCGTGGTTTTTACGCAGGTCAAGGAACTCGAATACATCAGCATGCCAGGGTTCAAGATAAATAGCAAAAGCGCCTTTGCGTTTGCCGCCACCCTGGTCTACATAGCGGGCAGTATCGTTAAATACACGCAGCATAGGAATAATACCGTTGCTGGTGCCATTAGTTCCGCCGATATAGCTGCCGGTAGCACGTACATTGTGGATAGATAAACCTATACCACCTGCACTTTGTGATATTTTAGCTGTTTGTTTCAGTGTATCATAGATCCCGTCAATGCTGTCATCTTTCATGGTCAGCAGGAAACAGGAAGACATCTGCGGTTTTGGAGTAGCTGCGTTGAACAGGGTAGGAGTAGCGTGTGTAAACCAGCGCTCACTCATCAGGTTGTAGGTAGCGATAGCATTCTCGATATCTTCTTTATGGATACCGATTGCCACACGCATATACATATGTTGGGGGCGTTCTACTATTTTGCCATCAATACGCAGCAGGTAAGATTTTTCCAGTGTTTTAAAGCCGAAATAATCAAAACCAAAATCGCGGTCATAAATAATAGAACTGTCCAGCAGTTCAGCATTTGCCTCAATTACCTGCATGATATCATCACCAAGCAAAGGCATTTTTCTGCCGGTTGCGCTGTCTGTATAGTTATACAGTTTACGCATGGTCTGTGAAAATGATTTCACTGTATTCTTATGCAGGTTGCTTACCGCAATACGGCTGGCCAGCAACGCATAATCGGGGTGACGGGTAGTTAATGATGCTGCTGTTTCTGCAGCAAGGTTATCCAGCTCGGTAGTGGTAACGCCATCATAAATGCCTTCAATCACCTTTTTGGTTACCTCAATTACGTCTACCAGCGAACTTAATCCGTATGACAATTTCTGAATACGGGCTGTTATCTTATCGAACTTTATGCTCTCCTGCTTACCGTTTCTTTTGATTACGAACATAAGTAACAGAATTTAATGGTTATATAGTGATGGTTAATAGTCAATGATTTGAACCGCTCAATAATGAACAGTTAAGTAACGCAGGAAGTTTCACATAATTTGTGGATAGTTATTCACTATTCACATTAGAAATCTTCCTCCAGTGAAAATGTCTGAGAATCTTTGTTACTCATAACCCCGGCCTTCTGGTAATCGCCCACTCTTTTCTCAAAGAAGTTGGTTTTACCCTGCAGAGAGATCATTTCCATGAAATCAAATGGGTTGGTGGCATTATAGATCTTAGCATACCCCAGTTCACTTACCCAGCGATCCGCTACAAACTCAATATATTGCTGCATCAGCTTGGCATTCATGCCAATCAGGTCTACAGGCAAAGCATCAGTAACGAACTCTTTTTCAATTTCCACCGCGTTGGTAATAATGGCATGTACCTGTTCCTGGGGCAGTTTATTGCTGAGCATGCTGTACAGCAGGCAGGCAAATTCGCAGTGCATGCCTTCGTCACGGCTGATCAGCTCGTTACTGAAAGTAAGCCCGGGCATTAAACCTCTTTTCTTCAACCAGAAGATTGAGCAGAAGCTGCCGCTGAAAAAGATACCTTCCACCGCAGCAAATGCTACCAGCCTTTCAGCAAAAGTTCCGTTCTCGATCCAGCGTAGTGCCCACTCAGCTTTTTTAGTTACAGCGGGTACTGTGTCTATAGCATGGAACAGGCGGTCTTTTTCCTGTGGGTTTTTTACATACGTGTCAATCAGCAGAGCATAGGTTTCGCTGTGGATATTTTCCATCATGATCTGGAAGCCATAAAAACAACGTGCTTCAGGCAATTGTACCTCGCTCATGAAGTTTACCGCCAGGTTTTCATTTACAATACCGTCGCTGGCAGCAAAAAATGCCAGTACGTGCGAAATGAAATGGCGCTCGCCTTCATTCATATTGCCCCAATCTTTCAGGTCACCACTCAGATCGATCTCTTCAGCAGTCCAGAAACTTGCTTCGTGCTTTTTATACATTTCCCAGATCCTGGGATAATTAATAGGTAGAATAACAAAACGATCCTTGTTCTCTTTCAATAGTAATTCGGTTTCCATAATCCTCTTAGGTTTAACAGTAAACAAACAATTAACGTATGGAGACGAAGAAACGGCCGGAACAGCCTCGCAGAACAGTTGTATTGCGATAAGTCTGGTCCACCGTTGCTTTTCCTCCGAAAGCAAAAAGTGTAAAGTCACCTGGCAGGTCTTCTGGCTCGTTCACTGCTGAACACCTTCCCGTTCCGCTGGGGATTGGAACAGTGGCATATTGTTCAACATACATAAACGCCTCACTTACAACCGTGATCTTCTATAAAGACGCTGTATCATTCCGGCTGTAGCTGGTTCATGTAAAGAACTCACAGCTACGGGGATAGCACCGGATTCCACAATCCGCAGGAGCGGTTGGTACACCGGATTTCCCTTTTAATCTATACAATAAAGCTTGTAATGGAACCAAATGACAGGGTCAAAAGTAAGGGTCAATTCCACTTATCAAAAAAGCAGTTATACAGAGGTTGTGGAAAATGAATGTGAAAAACTAGTGACTATTTAGTATGAGTTAAATGAAATAAGCAGGAGGGGAAAAAAGTACACACATATTAGGGTGTCGGTATTTTATAATATGCAGATTATGAATTGAATAGGTGATCATAGTACTATGTTCACAGGTTATGCACAAAACACAAAACCAATCAGGAACGGGGATAAAAAGCCGGGCAGAATTCTTTTAAAAAAGCAGTTGTTTTTTTCTGTAGATGCCGATCATTTTGTATGGGGTGTGATCGAAAAAACAAGGAATTGTTAATTATTTATGAATAACGTCAATGCTTAAATGTACTACCGCAACTATACAAATAAAAAAGCCCTGCGCGGTTTAATGCACAGGACTTTTGAGATATAACCTTTGACCAAATTACTGTTTTACTACACGGTACACATACTTATTGCCATTCATTTCTACAGACAGCAGGTAAATGCCCGCAGTTAATGATTGTAATGATACCGGCATCCTGTAAGTTCCTCTTTGCAGGCTCTGTTTACCGGTCAAACCCGGGATGTCGAATTTGCGACCGGCTACATCATACAGGCTTATAAGTGCGGTGGTGTTTTGTTGTAATTGTATGTTCAATGCTGATTCTCCTGACACCGGATCTGTTGTTAGCATCATTTTATTATTACCACAACTGCTTACGGCGATAATAGCCGAGTAATAAACGGCCTGGTTGGCATCTGTAGCTTTGATGCGATAATAAGTTACACCGGGTAATGGAGAAAGGTCGGTCCACTGATAGTTTTGTGAGCCGGATGCATTGGGTGTTACTACTGCTGCGGCAGTAAAGTTTACCCTGTCATTGCTGCGTTCTACAACGAAGTTATTGTCAGGAACGCTACCTACAGACCATTTCAATTGTGTGTTGCTGTTGTTACAGATACCGGTGAAGCTGGTAAATGAAACTGGTAAAACTGAGAGGTCCTGTGTTGATGCTATCGTAAAATAAGGCTTACCCACAAAGTTGGCAGCACTTACTGTAACTCTTAACACCCCTCCTGATACGCTTATAGAGGGATCAATTACTGTAGCGTTACTAAAGTTACCATCATCATCTACCAGCAGGCGAATATAAAACCTGTTCAATGGCAGCGTTCCCGGAGTTATAGATTCAAAATCAAATTCAAATGTCATGTTGGTGTTGGAAAAATTGGTGATCTGTGTCAACCACTGGCGCTGCAAACGGCAACAGATGCCGGGAGGTGTCTGCGAAACTGCGCCAGGAAAAAGGATCGATGTTCCATTGTTACCAACCATAAAGAATGAATTATCCCCCGAAGTGAAAGCCGTGGTATTATTTGCCTGATTGGTTTGTTTGGTAGTACCAAGATACATAGTTAGGATATCACTGGTAGTGGCAGTGCTTTTTGACTGCTTCTGGCTTAATCCGCTATTATCATCTCTCGCCATGCCAATTATATTTTTGTTGTAAGAACTATTTAATGAGGTGTTCCATACAGCAGTATTGGATGACGAATAATAGTTGTGTGAAAGAGTTTGACCATATTTAATGGCCAGATAAGATTCTATTTTTTGCCTGGTTAATGGGCTTTGTGTGTTGGTGTATGCAATAAGTTCAGCAATGCTTCCATCATAAAACTCCATAAAGGTAGAACGTTGATATCCTATTGCGTAATAGTTATCCAGGCTGACACGGTTACTGATGGTTAAAGTTCCTGCTGAGCTTCCTGAAATAAACATTTCGCGTTTGATCGTATTATAATCGAACGTTGAAATTACAGGATAATCCGGCGTCCATGTATTGGCAATAATAAGGTCGTTAAAGTTCCAGCTATCGTTGAAAGAATAACTGCTACGCACGTCAAACGAATTGAAGCTGTTATTAGCTGTACCTCCTGAACTAAAGAACTTGCCGGGAACAGAAAGGTTTTTATTCGAGGGTCTTAAAACAGCATAAACTTCATAGGCATTATTATTTGCTGATAAAACCCCGGTACTATTAATGTCCATTGCATGTTCATAGCTTCTGTCAAAACCAACAACCGGGTTAAAGTTGATATTATTGGTACTATTATCGTAATAAAAGGGTCTGTGACTTATAGACGAAGTTGCATTACGATTGTTTCCGGATTGATCATTCCAGGTATCCATTATAGCTCCATTTACCGTAGTTGACGTTCCGGCATTGGCTTTTATCCAGAAACTAGCGTTGTTAATACCACCTGGGGCAGCTATACAATTACCTATAAGTCGCTTACCAGTAGGAGCTGTTATTGTAGGTGTATATGCGGTTCCGCTTGCCGTAAGAGACATGAATTCAGCATCTACTCCATTGCCCACAGTGGCGTTGGGATTAATATCATATGTCACCCAGAAATAATTTGTACCACTTGACAGGTTTTGGGATCCGGTGATTGTGATGTTACTGGCAGATGACGCAATTGCTGACGAATTGAATTCATTGATAGGGACAAAAGTTGAGCTGGTACCTGTATAGTATACGTGTATATTACTTACGTCAGTAGTAGGATTATCTGAACCATTCATCCTGATCACCAATTGTGAAAGGTTTAGCGTATTACTGCCACATCCATTCGTAGGTATTTCAAGACCAATGATCTGCTGATTTTGAGTATTGCACCTGGAAATACTGCTGGTAATTGCTTGCGTAGCGATAGCATTCCCGATAGTTGATGCAGGGGTCCATTTATACGCTTCGTTGGTGGCTGGCTTGGCACTCAGATTTGATGTCTGCGACCCATAGTTTGCCGTAGGGGTTGCACCTGTGCTATTCAGAGAATAATAATCAGTACTGCTTGTTCCGCTGTTTATACCAATGGAAGCCGAACCACTACTTACAGCGTAAGTTTCCCTGTAATACCTGAATTCAATCTCGTTGGTGCCTTCAGTAAGTCTTGCCTGGAAAGATATTACAGCATTGGTGGTCGCTTTACTCCACCTCATAGCTTTCCACTCAATAGTAAGCACACGGTTAGGGGAGCTTCCCGATAATTTATAATTGACATTTCCGGAAGAAGATGTTGCAAGATCATCCCACAATGGAGCAACAAGAGGACCATTACCAGTTGTAGAAAGGTCGTTGGTGGGTAATGAAGATGATGTTCCATTGCCAAAACAGAACCATCCATTACTACTAGCTCTGAAAGTAGTATAATCCTGGCAATTATACGTAAAGGTAAAACCAATATTGGTGGTGGATGAAATACCATCATCTACACTACTGTTCACAAGAGTAGTCGGGCTTGAATTAGCCGAATAAGTAGACGTTGGAAACGAAAGTGTATAACTGAGCTGCGCATTGGCACATACAGTTATGGCAAGGCATAGCATAGACAGCAGCAGGACATGCCGATACGAATGTAAAGGTCTTTTCATGGATCTTTGTTTAGGGTCGCTTTCCTTGGGTACAGCGATTACACAAAAGTAATCATGTTTTTGAGGGTATAATCACCTTAACGTAATTTGTTATGCTCACATTGTAAACACGTGAACGAAAAAGAGTATTTCTTATCAATTGTCAAATATTGACTTATGATCAGGTAAATGCTATCAGGCGTATTAGTATAAGCGTTTATGTATAGCTTGAAAAGGACGTGTATTGGTATATATATTCAATACTGTATATGAAGAGATATGTCAATTTATGAGCTGTTGACATAAACAAGAAAAAGAAAATATGTACAATAGTAAATTTACAGTGGACACTTTTCGTGATAGTTCACCAACTCAATTGGGGTATGTACTATTTCAAATCCTGAGTATACGGAAGCTACCTCATCCAGCACTGCTTCTATTGCTGCAGGCTCAGTAAGTGTTACCAGTTTATCGCGGAAAGGTTTGAAGTCCGGTAATCCCTTCAGGTACTTTGTATATAATCCCCGCATCTCATACACGCCACTTAATGGGCCTTTCCATGCAAAAGAACGGCGAAGGTGTTGTCTGCATACATCCAGGCGTTCCTGCAATGTAGGGGGAGTTGGCAATTCGCCTGTTTGTATATAATGTTTTATTTCACGGAAGATCCATGGATAGCCAATAGCCGCACGACCGATCATAATACCATCAATGCCATACCTGTTCTTATATTCCTGTGCTTTTTGCGGGCTGTCAATATCGCCGTTACCAAAGATCGGTATGCTGATGCGTGGGTTATTTTTTACTTTACCTATTAAGGTCCAGTCTGCTTCGCCTTTATACATCTGGCAACGTGTTCTGCCATGAATAGCCAGCGCTTTAATACCAACATCCTGCAAACGCTCAGCTACTTCTTCGATATTCTTAGTATCATCGTCCCAGCCCAATCTTGTTTTTACCGTTACAGGCAGATCTGTTGCTTTTACACACGCTGCAGTTAAGCGCACCATCAGATCTACATCTTTCAATACACCCGCGCCTGCACCCCGGCCTGCCACTTTTTTTACAGGACATCCGAAATTGATATCCAGCAGATCAGGATTGGTAACCTCCACTATTTTAGAAGCCATTGCCAGGCTATCCTCATCACCACCAAAGATCTGTATGCCCACTGGTCGTTCTTCATCAAAAATGTCCAGTTTACGGCGACATTTAATGGCATCCTTTATCAATCCCTCGCTGGAAATAAATTCTGTGTACACCAGGTCAGCTCCGTTTTCTTTACACACAGCGCGGAAAGGAGGGTCGGTAACATCTTCCATGGGAGCCAGCAGCAACGGAAAATCAGGTAGTTCTATATTATCTATTCTTATCAAAACCAATTCTTTTGCAGGTAAATGGCTGTTCTTGCCATCAAAATATCCTGCAAATATAGCTCAATGCAGGTTAGCGGCTTTTGGGGAGGTATAAAGCCAGTGTTGCTTTTAAAATGGTATTGATCTTTTTAATGGGAAGGTCTTTATGCGGATCGAGCAGAAGGATCTTCATACGCGCCCTTTTTTCCTGCAGCAGGTCCGGGTGATCAACACGGCTTCCTTCTACAATACCCAGGTAAGGTTGATGGAGTTTTTTGTGTACCCACAGGTAGCAAAACATTTTTCCATTGTAACAGTAAAATGGCATACTATATTTCCATGCTTCAGTAATGTTATCGTGTTGCTGAAGAATATGACCGCGTAAAAACTGTAAACAGCTTTTCACCGGTTCTTCCTGCTGCAGAAAAAAATTATCTATGGGGCGAAGCATTCACTAATATATTCAATATCTCTTTAATCTTTTGAACCGGGTTTTACCAGTATCAGCTGACCAAGGTGATAGGATACATGGTTAGTACGTGATAGCAATACATTCAACCTGTTGCGATGCGGCTCTTTGGCAAAATCTTCTTCAGAAACACGTGTATGTTTCATAAACCATTCTTCTGTACTAAGTGCATTAAAATGCTTGCGCAGTGTTTCATTGGCAGTAGTCCATGCTGCTCTTAATTCCTTTGCAGATGGCAGGTCCTTTACAGTCCCATCGGGGCTACTGATAAATGGCCCGTTCAGGTACGCGTATTGTTGCTCGCCCAACCCCAGTAAAGGCAACAGCATATCATGCTCAGCTGCAAGATGCCCCAGCAAATAAATGATCCTGTTTTTACCAGGAGCCACAGGTTGCTGCAGTTCTTCATCAGTAAAGCTGTCAAACACCGCATTGGTACGCTTTATATTACTTTCCCAGCTTGCTAAAGCCATTGTTATAAACAGGTCTTGTTTACCCATATTTATTTATTAAAAGGTTAAGATGTGGAAACACTCAACAAAACAGTTGGCAAAATGTTGGTTATGCGTACAGGATTTTCTGAAAAGAGGGGAGTTGTTCAATTGTTTGAATTTTACAATCATTTGTTTGATAGTGATAAATGAGAAGGCAGCAAACCAGTCTACCTTTGTGTTGTTAAAAGATAAGATATGAGTAACGCTAAAGTTTGGTTTGTAACAGGAGCTTCGAAAGGGTTAGGTTTAAGCCTGGTAACACAGTTACTGGCTGCAGGACAGAAGGTTGCTGCTACTTCAAGAAAGAAGGACGAACTGGTAAAAGCGGTAGACAATAACGCTGATAATTTTTTACCCTTGCAGGTTGACCTGGTGAATGAAGAAAGCGTGGCTGCGGCTTTGGCCGATACGCACCAACGTTTTGGTCGTATAGATGTAATTGTAAACAATGCCGGTTATGGTATTGGGGGAAGTATAGAAGAGTTGACAGATGCAGAAACAAGAGAGGCATTTGATATAAATGTGTTTGCAACATTGAATGTGATCCGCAAAGCAATGCCTTACCTGCGTGCGCAACGTGCAGGGCATATCATTAATATTTCATCTATCGCCGGTTTTACTGCTAATACAGGCTGGGGTATTTATGCAGCAGCAAAATTTGCCATTGTTGGAATGTCGGAAGTGCTGGCGCAGGATGTAAGGCCGTTGGGTATCCATGTAACGGTGGTTGCTCCCGGTGCGTTCAGAACAAGTTTTCTTACTGAGGGATCGCTTGTGCTTACAGGCAACCCTATTGAAGAATACCATGAAGTAAGGGCCACACATCAGAAGTACAAACAAATGGATGGAGTGCAGGCCGGTGATCCTGAAAAAGCAGCAAAGGCAATGATAGAGATCACAGCAATGGACGAGCCCCCGGTGTACCTGTTATTGGGTGATGATGCCTATGAAAGGGCTTTCCGGAAGATGGATGTTATGAGCAACGCATTTAAGAGAATGGAAACACTGACGAAGTCAACAGGTTTTTAATTGACACACTAACATTAAACCATTATTACGTATGAAACAGCAACAATCATTGGAAGGCACATGGGTTACCAGGGACGGCTATATCCGTCAGCAGTTATTGCCCGGTGGCCGTTACCAGAAAAGCAAAGTACAGGGACAACAGGAAACCAATTATACAGGAAGCTATACTATCAGGGGTAATCGTGTTCGCTACATTGATGACAGGGGACATGAAGGTTCTGCTGACTTCCTGAATGGTATGCTGTACTGCAAAGGATATGTCTTTTACAAAGAAGACGAATTACACGCCCGCAAATGGAAGATGGAAGAAGAAATGATGATGTTATAGGGATCGCCAGCACATGAACAATAGCTGAAAATTAATAGTGGCGTGAAATAAAAAAGACAAGTTGATAATTCAACTTGTCTTTTTTTGTGTCCCCGCAGAGACTCGAACTCTGGACCCATTGATTAAGAGTCAATTGCTCTACCAACTGAGCTACGGAGACAGTGGGATGCAAAAATAAGGGAAAATAAAACAATTGGGGAAAAATGACCAAAAGAGGGGAGAAGATATAAAGTTTAAGGTTTAAAGCAGGAGGTCGCTGATGATTGGTAAGTGGTTTACTGGTTTTGTAAACAAATATATAACAGGAAAGCAGCATCGAAGATATTCAATGCTGCTTTCCTATAAACATCCTTCATGTTAAAGGATTACCCGTGGCTATTGCTCGAGTTTGATTTCTCCAACGTCGGTAGCTTCACCGTCTTTTACTACAACACCGTCTTTAGCGGCATTTTTGTAAGGAGGTTTCGCTTCGATGATTATGCGATAAGTTCCAGGTTTGGCATCTGAAATTTCATACGCACCTTTGTCAATAGCTACTTTCAGTGTGTCGGAACTGGACAGGGCCCATGCCTGTGTTGCACCGTCTGCCGGGCTTACGGTTCCTTTAATGGAACCATTCTGAATGCCTTTGAATGCAAATAATCCTGCTGTGGCAATTGCTAATGTTGCCAATCCTAATTTCACCTTTTTCATAACAAGGAATTTTATAGGTTAAGAAAAAACAAACTTATGTTACCCACGGTAGGCCTAACAGGGGAGGTGATACTAAAAAATCAACTACTATGCCAGAATGAAACTTTGCGGATAAATATGCGGTCGCTTAATAGTGTTTTAATGTAAATACACGTTTTACTAATCGTGTTTTAATGTAGCCACTATTATCAATGTGTGTAGCAACATTAAAATAAAATGAAAAAGAAGAAACACTGGGCTTCTTCTTTTATAAATGTATATGGTATTTATAGTTACGAGATAGTTGCTGCGCCTTTTTCCAATTGAAGATGGCGTGTTACGCACGCAGGAATATCTTCTTTGTAATGGCTTACATAGATCAAGGTATTGTTAAAATGAAGGCTCAGCATATTTATGATCTCTTTAAATGCAGCACGCTGCTCTTCATCCAATCCCTGGCAGGGCTCATCCAGTATCAGCAATGGGGGATTTTTAACCAAAGCACGTGCCAGCAGCACCAGCCTTTGTTCACTTGCAGAGAGATTGGCCAGTAATGTACGCCTGTGTGAGGTAAGTTTAAACAGATCCATCCATTTCAGTACCTGTTGTTCCTGGTCTTCATTCAGTGTTCTGAATAAGCCAATGGTGTCAAACAAACCTGATGCCACAGCCTGGAAACAGGTTGATGTATAATCAAAATACAAATGCAGCTCAGGTGAAATATAACCAATGTTGCGTTTTATATCCCAGATGCTTTCGCCGCTTCCCCTTCTCCGATCGAATAAATAGATCTCGTTTGAATATGCCTGTGGATTATCTCCATTGATGAGGCTGAGCAGTGTGGATTTACCTGCACCATTAGGCCCGGATAAACTCCATCGTTCACCACGTTTTACTTCCCAGTTAATATTGCTCAGTACTTCTTTGCCTTCGTAACGAACATACACGTTCACCATTTTTACTGCGGCAGTAAAATCGGCTTCTATGCCTGCAGGCATTTTCTTTAGTTGCTCAATGCTGAATGGCAATTGTACTGTAGTAGCCGGTGGCTGATAGTCTTTTCTTTCTACAGCAGCAACAAGTGTTCCCTGTTCAAGTGTTGCCACATGTGTAATGGAAACCGGTATTTCATGTGCTGAAGTAATGAGTATTAACCGTACGTTGTTTGCACTTAATGTATCCAGGATGGTATGCAGCAGTTGTCTTCCTTTTACATCCAACCCGGTAAACGGATGATCGAGGATCAGTAACCTGGGCTGCAACAGCAATGCTTTAGCCAGCTGTACCCTTTTATTTTCACCATTCGAAAGCTGTATTAGTGGTTCATGCAGTATGTGGTCTATCTGCAGCAATTGGGGCAAATTATCAACAGGCATACCCGCTACAGTTTCTACACCTTCCAGGTAGCGGGCCAGTTCTTCCTGTACTGTTACCGTTTGTTCGGCATCAAAAGAATTAAAACGTTGCTGGTAATAAAAGTCCTGCCTGTTGGTCCGGTCGGTAAACCGGTGTTGCTGTTCCAGCATCATTACGGAATGGTGATAGGTTTCCGGTGTATCAAATGAAGCGATAATGTGTCCGCTGTAAAAATGTTTCCCTGCAATGGTATGGGCCAGTACCGTTTTGCCACTGCCCGAAGGGCCGGTGATAGCCCATTGCTGTCCCTCCTGTATGGTAAGGGTAATGTTTTGAAGTACTTTTTTGCCACCCAGTGTAACGCCTACCTGTTGTAACTCAAGAAAATTGTTGCTCATGTCTGTAAAATCAGGCACAAAGATGTGATTTTTAAAAATATCGTTCTGATTGATGGGAATCAAGGCCGGAAAAACTTATTATTGAGACAGCAAAAAGCCGGTTGTGAAGCGCAGGCACCCTCATGATTGAAGTATTGACCGATACAATTTGCCCCGACATCTATATTTCTTTACCCGAACCAACATTTTTGTCCATTATTACGTAGGTTCTTATTAAACCTTCCTTCTACACATGAAGCTACACTACATTAAATCTTTTGGCTGCAGTTTGTGGTTAATGACAATGGCTGTTTTTGCTGTAGCACAGCAGAAACAACAAGCCGACAGGTGCGGAACTATGCAGGTGCTGGAGATTGCATTGAAAAAAGACCCGACCCTGAAAACCCGGATGGAAGCAGCAGAACAGCAGTTGCAACAGGTTACTACCCAGCGTGCGGGACAAAACTTTCGCGAGGAGGCCGTTACCTATTATATTCCGGTGGTATTTCATATTGTGCTTACCAATCCCAATGTTGTTACCGATGCACAGATAAAGGCACAACTGGATACGTTGAATCATGACTATGCCGGATTGAATGGCGATTCAACAAGGATCCCGGCGGCTTTTAAACCGCTGTACGCTAAATCAAATATCCGTTTTGTACTGGCACAACGTACACCCGACGATGGACCTACTACCGGTATTGAAAGATATGTTGCCACCAAAAGCTCTTATGGTGTAAATGATAATTCACTAAAATACACAAGTGCCGGTGGCGCCAGTGTATGGGACCCTAATAAGTATATGAATGTTTGGGTAACCAATCTTTCAGGCGGTATCCTGGGGTATGGCACATTTCCCAACACAACAGTATCTGCTGAGCAGGGGATAGCTATTGCTTATACCAGTTTGCCCGGGGCTTCATCCGGACCATATAATAAAGGAAGGACCCTTACACATGAAGCAGGCCATTTCTTCAATCTTTATCATATATGGGGCGACGATAATGGAGCCTGTTCCGGAACGGATTATGTAGATGATACTCCCAACCAGGCTTCCGAAACCTATGGTTGCCCCAGTACCACAGTCGTGACTGATAATTGTACTACTACTGCACCAGGCATCATGTACCAGAATTTTATGGATTATACAGATGATGCCTGCATGGTAATGTTCACGGTGAACCAGGGAACACGTATGGAGTCGGCGCTTAATTTATATCGTTCCTCACTGCTTACTTCCAATGCCGCAACCCCCGTGGTACTCAAATCACTGGATGCTTCTTTGAGAACTGTATTGCAACCAACTTCACGCATCTGTGCTTCATCATTCAGCCCTTCTGTTACCCTGCGCAACAGTGGCTCGTCTACCTTAACGGGTGTTGATATTTATGCCAGTATTGATGGAGGCACAGCACAGCTTACACATTGGACAGGCTCGCTTGCAAGCCTTGCCAGTGCAAGCGTAACACTTAGCAACATTAGTACTTCTGAAGGTACACATACTCTAAAAGTATATGTGGCAAATCCTAATGCAGGTACAGACATGGATAAGAGCAATGATACCCTTACTACCAGTTTCTTTTACTGGGCGGCTGTTTCCTTACCGATCTCTGAAGGTTTTGAAAGCGCTGTTTTCCCGCCTACCCGCTGGGATATCGTTAATCCTGATAACTCTTATACATGGGAGCGCGTAACGGGTGTTGCCAAAACAGGTTCTGCATCTGTAGTGATACGCAACCTTGCTTATGGACAAAATGATCAGAAAGATTACCTGCGTTTGCCCGTAACAAATATTACCAATGCTGACTCTGCTTTTATTACATTCCAGCTAGCAGCAGCGGTACAGACCAATCCTGCCACGGCAGGCAATGTATGGGATACGCTGGAGGTATTGGTAAGTAAAGATTGCGGCGTTACCTACACCAGCCTGTACAAAAAGTGGGGTAAAACGCTGATCACCCGCAGTACAGCAGTTACCACCTCATTTGTACCTACCGCCACTGAATGGCGAAAGGATTCTGTTGATCTGTCATCCTACATCGGTGCGGGGGATCTTATGTTGGCTTTTCTTAATACCTCCGAATGGGAAAACAATATTTACCTGGATGATATTAATGTATATAAGGTATCGATCAATCCCAACCTGAAAGCGAAAGGGTTCCTGGTCACACCCAGTCCTACCAATGGTGTGTTTGCAGTCCAGTTCTATCCTAACCCTGCTAATCTCAAAGGAATTTCAGTGTACAATAGTACAGGACAAAAAGTAGCAGAAACACTGATCTCCGGAACCCCGGTTGCCCGTTACAATTTCGATATTAGTCGCTACTCAAGTGGCGTATACATTATTCAGGCAGTATTTGGCGACAAAACGCTGACACAAAAGATCATTAAGGCCAACTAAGTAATTAGTTGTTGCTATAGCATACTGGATAACATTACTATGGAATAACCTGTAATATCCCTCTCGCCGGGCTGGCTGGAGGGATTTGCATTTTTAGAGGTTACCAGTTGCCGGACGCAGGTCGTAAATTGGCAGGCGGCAATCGGCAGTCGTGAGACGTGAATCGTGAGTGGTTGAAGCAAGTGAATAGTCAATGGTCAATAGTGAATGGCTGTTCCTTGTAAACCTATTAACCTTCCAACTTTTCAACCTAGCCTTCGGCTTTCCCTTCGAAATTCGATATTCAGAATTTACCATTCGATATTTTCCCCTTCCGACTTCCTATATCATACTTCTGCTTTCCTGCTTCTTGTTATTTAATTGATTATCAATTTATTAATTGGTGCTTCCTGCTGCCGGGAGGTTGTGTTCATCCTTATACCTGCTCTATATCCGTGCCTTGTTTTAAGCGTATTTCGTTCGTACCAAACCCTTAGTTTATGCGCTCTTAGGGCGAACAAATACCGAAGGAAATACGGACTAATACCGAAGCAATAGCGAAGGAAACCCGAATAAGTCCCCCTATGTGTTATAGCCCAGGTGTAGCCGGATTGCTGAGTTGTTGCAGCCCGGATCAGCATTAATAAGAGACTTCTGCGGCAGTTCGTGTTTATAACCCCTTATTTTCCTGTATCTTATCCTTTAGGCATCGTGTCTTAATTCCCGGTTATTTTCCACACTGTTAATAAATCACACTTAACCCCTCTGCGTCCATTTGGTTATATTTGCCCGTTTCCAAATGATCAGTGAATTGAGGAAAGGAATGGGAATGAGCTTATTTTGTTGATTATCAATATATTGGTATTTTAATCTGAACCCGGTTTTTACGAATACGAACGAATAATTATATGGCGAAAGAAAAAGATTCTAATCTCTTTGATTATACCGAAGATTCCATCCGTTCCTTAGACTGGCGTGAGCATATTCGCCTGCGTCCTGGTATGTACATTGGCAAACTGGGTGATGGTTCCAGTCCCGATGATGGCATTTATGTATTGCTGAAAGAGGTGCTGGATAACTGTATTGACGAACATACGATGGGTTATGGCAAACAGGTAGATATTACGCTGGATGCCAAAACTGTTACTATACGCGATTATGGCCGTGGTATTCCTTTGGGGAAAGTGGTAGATGTAGTAAGTAAGATCAATACCGGTGCCAAATACGATAGTAAGGCTTTCCAGAAAAGCGTTGGCTTGAACGGTGTGGGTACCAAAGCGGTGAATGCACTGAGTAATTATTTTAAGGTAACCGCATTCCGTGAGGGAAAAGAAAAAACGGCAGAGTTTGAACGTGGGGTTCTTACCAAAGAACATAAAGAGGTTAAAACGGACGAGCCTAATGGAACACTGGTAACTTTTGTACCTGATGATACTGTATTTAAAAACTTCCACTTTCTGCATGAGTATCTCGATGGGCAGATGTGGAACTACTGCTACCTCAATGCCGGGTTGATCATCAACCTCAACGGTAAAAAGTATGTAAGTAAAAATGGTCTGCTTGATCTGTTGCTGCGTAAGACCAATGAAGATGAACTTCGTTATCCTATTGTTCACCTGAAAGGAGAAGATATTGAAGTTGCCTTTACACACGAAAACCAATACGGTGAAGAATACTATTCGTTTGTAAATGGGCAGTATACTACACAGGGGGGCACGCACCTCGCTGCCTTCCGCGAAGCGTATGTAAAGACCATCCGTGATTTTTATAAAAAGGATTATGATGCGGCAGATATCCGTGCCAGCATTTGTGCGGCTGTTTCTGTACGTGTGCAGGAACCTGTGTTTGAAAGCCAGACAAAAACCAAGCTGGGTTCCCTGGTAGTATACGAAGGTGGCCCTACCATGAAGAACTTTGTGGTGGAGTTCCTTGCAAAAGAGCTGGATAACTACCTGCATCGCAATCCTACAACGGCCGATTCGCTGAAGAAACGTATTGAGCAGAGTGAGCGTGAGCGTAAAGAGCTGGCAGGTATTAAAAAGCTGGCTAATGAGCGTGCCAAAAAAGCCAACCTGCACAATAAAAAATTACGCGATTGCCGCTATCACTATAATGAAGAGCCAACAGGTAAGGATAAAGAAGCGATCCTGGCAAAACAGAAAGAAAGCACCATCTTTATTACCGAAGGTGATTCTGCCAGTGGTTCCATTACCAAGGCCCGTAGTGTAGAAACACAGGCTGTGTTCAGTTTGCGTGGTAAGCCGCTTAACTCATTTGGCCTTACCAAGAAGATCGTTTATGAGAACGAAGAGTTCAATCTTTTACAACACGCATTGAATATTGAAGAAGGATACGAAGGATTGCGTTACAACAATATTGTGATTGCAACCGATGCTGATGTGGATGGTATGCATATCCGTTTGCTGATGATGACCTTCTTCCTGCAATTCTTCCCGGACCTGGTAAAGAATGGCCACGTATATATCCTGGATACCCCGTTGTTCCGCGTGCGCAACAAACAGGAGACCATTTATTGTTACGATGAAGGACAGAAACAAGCAGCTATTAAAAAGCTGGGTGGTAAACCTGAGATCACCCGTTTTAAAGGACTGGGAGAAATTTCTCCTGATGAGTTTGCTGGTTTTATTGGTCCTGAAATGCGCAAAGAGCCTGTAATCATTGAGCAGGGCGAACATATTCAGCAACTACTGGAATATTATATGGGTAAAAATACACAGGAACGCCAGGAGTTCATTATTGACAACCTGCGTGTCGAACTGGATATAGCAGAGGCCGCAGAAGCCGCTGTGGCAGCAGAAAGCAAGTAGTTGTGTATTGTTTCCGGATCTGAGAAGAACAGTTGTTAAGTCGTCAACCCATAAATAGCAAAAGCTGTGATAGTGCTGTAAATAAGAAGCTGTTTTTCTGTCGTGTACAAACTGGATTTCTTTGAGCTGTTTAGTAAAATATCATTTATCTAATTGATTATAGTTTATGATCCACATTGTATTTAACGCTGCTGATGTAGATGTGTTAAACAAAGCAATTGAGCTGGACGAAAGCCTGCAGGGTGAAGTAATACAGATAAAAGATGATTATGCTGTAGGCCCTTTGCAAAATATATACATGGGCGAGGGCATAGAGGTGCGTAAACAATGGTGGCGCGATGTGCTGGCCGGTGGTGACTATGACGGAAAAGTAGAGACCGGGGAAGTGGATGATTATAAAACAGTGGCAGAGCTGGTAGGAACAATGCGTCGCAATGAGGAAGAACTGATCTGGATATGGGCCGCACAAAACAAGCATGATGTAAGCGGCTACTATTGGTTGCTGCGTTATATGGCCGAATTCCAGGGCAGGGTCTTTATCCTCTACCTGAACAACCTGCCGTTTATCAATGAAAAAGGGTTGATCTTTTATCCTGAATGGCTGCATACTATCCCTCCAAAAGAATATCTCAAGGCAAAGAAACTTGCCCGTCCTATTACCATGAGCGAATTTGAGGTAGACCCGGACGAATGGATAAAGCTTTGCAATGAAGATAAAGGAGTGCGTACGCTGGAAGGCGGTAAAAAACTTACTCAGCACGATTACGATTTCTATGATGCAGAGTTGAAAAAATATATCACCGGCGACTGGCAGAAGGCCAGTAAGATCATTAACCAGTTTCTTTCCAAAAGCAAACAAACAACCGGTGATGCCTACGTTTTATGGCGTCTGAAAAAGATGCTTGAAAATGGAGGCTACGATGTGCAGGGAGAAATAAGGAATATGAAGGATTTTGAAGTGAAAATAAAGTCTGCCCAGTCTGCTGAAGTTGCCGGAGCGTAAGCCCCGCATCTATGTCTAATACCTTTGCTATGAATAAAAAGATCTTTTTGTTGCTGTGGCTGTTGGCTGCATGCATTGTACTGCAGGCACAGAGTACTGTAGAAAAGCTGAATGAATTACTTACAGCCAACGTAACGGCGGGTAAATTTAATGGCAGCGTGTTAGTGGCACAAAAGGGGAAGGTTTTACTGGAAAAGGGATATGGTAAAAAAGATGTAAAGGCCGGCACCTTCAATGATTCTGTTACCATTTACCAGGTGGGTTCTGTTACCAAGCAGTTTACTGCAGCGTTGATACTCTGGTTGCAGGAACAGAAAAAATTATCAGTTACTGATAAGCTCAGCAAATATTTTCCCGGCTACCCCCAGGGCGATAAGATCACTATTGAAAATCTGCTTACACATACTTCCGGTGTTCATAACTACACTGACAGTGCCGGTTTTATGCAAACGGAAATTACGAAGCCTGTTACCAGCGATAAAATGATCGCTATGTTCAGGTCGTGGCCACTGGACTTTGAGCCCGGTACTCAATGGAACTATAGCAATTCCGGTTATAGCCTGCTAGGCTACATCATTGAAAAAATAACAGGTAAGCCGTATGAAACTCTTATGCACCAGGTGATCCTGGGCCCAGTGGGCATGGAGCATTCCGGGTTCGATTTTAAGCACCTGCAATCAGCCGATAAGGCAACAGGCTATCTGACGCTGACCAAAACCGGCGGAATGCCTGCACCCATTGTCGATTCAAGCGTATCTTTTTCTGCCGGTGCATTGTACACAACTGTGGGTGATCTGTACAGGTGGGACAGGGCTATCAACAGTAACAAAATTGTAAAAGCAGCATCCTGGCAAAAGGCGTTTACCCCTTATAAACAAAACTATGGTTACGGCTGGATGATCGATTCGTTGTATGGAACTCCGCGGATCCATCACGGTGGAGGTATTCATGGCTTTAACTCTAATATCGCCCGCTTTCCTTCAGAAGATGTTACGATCATTCTTATCAGCAATGTCAATACACCTTTACTGGAATCTCTTACACGTGATATAGCGGCTATATTGTTTAACAAGCCTTACACGCTGCCTAAGGAAAAGGTGGCTATCACGGTACCGGAAAATGTGTTGCAACAGTATGTAGGCGTATACGAACTGGCGCCTACGTTTAAAATAACCGTTACACTTGAGAGCGGTGCATTAAAAGCGCAGGCTACCGGTCAGCCAAAATTTGACCTGTTTGCAGAAACCAATGAGAATTTTTTTCTGAAAGTGGTGGATGCACAGATCACTTTTACTAAAGATGCTAACGGTAAGGTAGAGCAATTGATACTTCACCAGAACGGCCGTGATATGCCGGGCAAAAAAGTAGAATAATGCAAATGAAAAATATCCTTAAGCTGGAAGAGGTAGGGCTGTTTATACTCTGCCTCTTTCTGTTTAACCAGTTACCCATCGCATGGTGGTGGTTTCCTGCACTTATATTGGCCCCCGATCTCAGTATGCTGGGGTATGTGGCGGGCAACAAAGCCGGCGCTTTTTGCTATAATTTATTTCATCATAAAGGGTTTGCTATTGTTATCTATCTGCTGGGGACATATCTGCAATCGCATTGGATAATATTTGCAGGTATTCTTTTACTGGCGCACTCCAGTATGGACCGTGTTTTCGGTTATGGCCTCAAATACATCACCGGTTTTCAGTATACGCATCTAGGTGAAATTGGCAAAAATGCTTCCACAAAATAAGATTGCCGGCGCTACAGATAATATTTAATATGCATGTGTGGGCGTAACTACGACACGGCAAGTATCTTTTAAATTCTAACGTTTCCTAAAGAACGAATAAGTTCAGAAGATACTTATATTTGCGGCCTAAAACCCCTTAACGAATGATGCGCAACTCTTTCCTGGGTGTTTTGCTGCTGTTCTCTTTTGTTATAACAGCATGTCAAAAAGACCCTGATGTCAACAACGTTCCTGTTGTTGATGCCGGCACGCTCAATGCCATTACCCTCCCCAAAGATTCTGTAATACTCAAAGGGACTGCCAGCGATCTCGATGGTAAAGTAGTAGCTTACTTATGGAGCCAGGTATCTGGCCCTGCAGTGGCTGTTATTGCAAATCCTGGTACGGATTCTACTATTGCCAGGGGACTGAAAGAAGGTAAATATGTATTCCAGCTAATGGCTACAGACAACCTGGGTGCTACCGGTGTTGATACTGTGTCACTGGTGGTAAACCCCAATCCCATTAGAACGCTTACTTTACAGCCAGCTGGTAACCCTGGTGAAAAGATGTTGATTAAGTTAGGAACGCAGGATCAGAGTTCGGCCGGTGCGGGCAATGAGGTTTTATTGGATGCATGGACTGTAGGAGACCCCCACTACGGACGTTGCATGTTAAAGTTTGACCTGAGCTCAATACCTGCTTCTGCTACTATCCAGGAAGCGCATTTGCTCCTCTATTCAAATACTCCTCCTGAGAGTGTTAATAAGGTAGATGCGAACTATGGAGCAGACAATTCTTTCTATGTACAACAGATAACGGCAGATTGGAATGCATCGACTGTTGCATGGGCTACCCAACCCGCTGTAACTACAACAAACCAGGTTACAGTGCCCTCCAGCTCTAAATCAAGCGAAGACATAGATATTAATGTTTCTACCCTGGTTGCCAGTATGGTTTCTACCAGCAAAAATTATGGCTTCCTGCTGAAGTTGAAGAATGAAGTTGCCTATACCTGCAGGGTCTTTGTTGGAAGTAATCACCCAACCAAAACAGATAAGTATCCCAAACTGGTAATTACTTACAAATAATAGGTTATTATTCGTTTTTATAATGAATTTCGGAACCCCGGTAAAATCTTTACCGGGGTTTTGCTTTGGCAGAAGGTTTATATATTTGTGCCCGGAAAATGGGTGTTATTGCCTGATTTTTAATTTTATCAACATCTGCTGTTGAGGTAAAAACAAAGTGTAGATTGAATGAGAATTAAAGGGATACACCATATTGCAATACTGACTGATAATTACGAGCTCAGTAAGAGATTTTATACTGAAATACTGGGTTTTGAAGTTATCAGTGAGGTGTACAGGGCAGAAAGACAGTCGTATAAACTGGATCTGTCCATTAACGGAAAATACCAGGTCGAGCTGTTCTCTTTTCCCGATTATCGTGAAAGGGGCAGTTATCCGGAAGCAAAAGGGCTGAGGCATCTTGCATTTGTGGTAGAGGATGTGGACACTTCTGTTATGGAATTGAGGACTAAGGGGGTGGAAGTACAGGATGTACGGATTGATGAATTTACCGGTAAAAAGTTTACATTCTTTAATGATCCCAATGGACAGCCTTTGGAGTTGTACGAAGAATAAAATAATATTGAGCAGAACAAAAATTGACAAATGGCGAAGGACAAAGAAGTCAACGAAGGTTTTTACCAACACGATACTGGTGTAACGGGTCAGTACAAAACCTGGTTCCTTGATTATGCATCCTATGTAATTCTTGAAAGGGCCGTACCTGCGGTAGAAGACGGATTGAAACCCGTACAGCGCCGCATTTTGCATGCGATGAAGGAAATGGATGATGGCCGTTTCAATAAAGTGGCCAACATCATCGGGCAGAGTATGCAGTATCACCCGCATGGTGATGCCAGTATTGGCGATGCCCTGGTAAACATGGGGCAGAAAGACCTGCTGATAGAAACCCAGGGCAACTGGGGTGATGTACGTACAGGAGATGATGCTGCTGCAGCTCGTTATATAGAGGCGCGCCTCAGCAAATTTGCATTGGAAGTAGCATTCAATGCCAAAACAACAGAATGGGCGCTGAGTTATGACGGACGTAAAAATGAGCCTGTAACCCTGCCAATGAAATTCCCTTTGCTGCTGGCACAGGGGGCAGAGGGTATCGCTGTAGGTTTGGCAACAAAGATCCTGCCTCATAACTTTTGTGAGCTGATTGATGCTGCTATTAAGTACCTGCGGGGTAAAAAGTTTGAATTGCATCCCGATTTCCAGACGGGTGGAATGATAGATATTACCAACTATAACGAAGGTAAGCGTGGCGGTAAGGTGCGTGTGCGTACGCATATTGAAGAAGCTGATAAAAAGACATTGTTTATCCGCGATGTTCCTTATGGCGTTACTACCACACAGCTGATCGATTCTATCATTAAAGCAAATGACCAGGGTAAGATCAAGATCAAAAAGGTAACAGATAACACTGCTGCTGAAGTAGAGATCCAGGTAGACCTGGCACCCGGTATTTCTCCTGATATTACTATTGATGCGCTGTATGCATTTACTGATTGTGAGATCAGTATTTCGCCTAACGCCTGCGTAATTGTAGATAAGAAACCGCAGTTCCTCGGTGTGCATGAGCTACTGAGAGTATCAGTAGATAGGACCAAAGAATTACTAAAACGCGAGCTGGAAATCAAACTGGCCGAGTTGCAGGAAAAATGGCATTATACTTCACTCGAAAAGATCTTCTTTGAAGAAAAGATCTACAAGGAGCTGGAGAAAAGATATGCTACCTGGGAAAAAGTATTGCAGGGCATTCACGATGCATTTGCTCCTTTCCGTAAACAGCTGAAACGCGATATTACCCGCGAAGACATTGTAAAGCTCACTGAAAAACCGGTACGTCGTATCTACAAACTGGATATTGATGAACTGAATGAGCAGATCAAAGCACTCGATAAAGACATTAAGCAGGTAAAACATGACCTGGCTAACCTGGTTGATTTTGCAGTAGCCTATTATGAGAACCTGCTGAAAAAATATGGTAAAGGACGTGAGCGTAAAACAGAGATCAAACTGTTTGAAGCCATCCAGGCAAAGCATGTAGCTATTGCCAATACCAAGATCTATGTAAACAGGGCTGATGGATTTATCGGTACCAGCTTGAAGAAAGATGAGTTTGTAGCTGATTGTTCTTCCCTGGATGATATGATCGTATTTACCAAGGCCGGTAAAATGAAAGTGGTAAAGGTGGCAGATAAAACCTTTATCGGCAAGGATATCATTCACATCGCAGTGTTCCAGAAAAACGATGAACGTACTACTTACAACATGATCTATGGCGACAATAAGACTGGTGTAAGCTACGCGAAACGTTTCAATGTAACAGGCGTTACCCGCGATAAAGAATACGATCTTACAAAAGGTGATGACAAGAGTAAGGTGTATTATTTCTCTGCCAACCCCAACGGTGAAGCGGAGATCGTAAAAGTGGTATTAAGCCCCAATAGCCCTGCACGTAACAAGGAATTTGATTTCTATTTTGAAGAACTGGAGATCAAAGGACGTAGCAGTATGGGTAACCAGGTTACTAAATATGCCATTAAGAGTGTTAAGTTCAAAGAAGCAGGCCGTTCTACCCTGGGTGGTAAAAAGCTTTGGTTTGATGATACATTTGGCAGATTAAGCACAGAAGAAAAAGGAGAATACCTGGGTAGTTTCCAGCCTGATGATAAGATACTGGTAATGTATCATGACGGTACTTACGAGATTACAGACCAGGAACTGATACAGAAATTTGATCCTGAAAATGTAATAGAGATCGAGAAGTTTGATCCTGAGAAATTGATCACTGCTATTTACCTTGATAATGATAAACAACAGTTCAATGTAAAGCGTTTCAAGATTGAGACCACTACATTGCGCAACAAGTTCATGTTTATAAAAGAGGGTGAAGGCAATTACCTTGAAGCGGTGACTACACACTCCGAACCTATTGTAATGATCAAGACAGGGCGTGGTACACAGGCCCGTACGCAGAAGATCAAGTTGTACGACCTGGTGGAGGTAATGGGATGGAAAGCAGTTGGTAATAAGCTGGCTGATTTCTCAAAAAGCACCGAGTTTGAGTGGGTAATGAAGAAGCAGAAAGAAGAAGATGACAAGGCACCTGAGTTGTTTGGATAATATCTTTTACTGATATGAAAATAGCTCGTTAAGCTGTTCCGCAAGGAACAGCTTTTTTTATTGTTCTTTCAATACCTTGCTAACCAATTGAAGGGTTAAAATAAACTTGTATGCCGGGAATTATGGTGGCTTTTCTGCTGGGGATAGCCTTTTTTCTGCTGTTGCTGGTAATAGCAGAGAAGAAGCGTAACAAAAAAAGAATAGAAGACCTGAGAAAGCGCTGGGGAAAACCGCGTAACGAGTATTTCGATTTTGATAAGATTACGGCATACAGTAACCTGCAGAAAGATACTCCATTTCATCGTTTAACACCTCAGACGCTGGCAGATATTGATCTTCATGAAGTATTTACAGTCATCGATCACACCACCAGCAGGGTAGGGCAGCAGTATTTGTTCAATACATTGTGTACGCCTTCCGGAAATTTGAAGCAACTACAGCAAACAGACGCGCAGGTACAGTTCTTTACGGATAATATACAATTGCGCGAAACTGTGCAGACTGAGCTATTATCATTACACGATAGCAAGGCTTATAATATTGCACATTTGCAGGAAGGCAAGCTCCAGCAAAGACCCTCGTGGTACCTGTTGGCTGTATTGGATACTATTGCTGTAATAGTGATGTTGGTTTTATCAATATGGTTCCCGGTATTACTGATCTGGCTGATGTTGCCGCTGGCCGTTAATCTCTTTCTACATTTTCGTAATAAGAATAATACATACAGGTTTATCTGGTCGTTTCCCCAGTTGAATATCTTACTCAATGTATCTGCTAAGCTGTGCCGTATGGAGCTTCCTTTTGAGATAGAACCCGTTGTCAAAAGCATTGCTGCTCTTAAAACTTTTCAGAAACGTTCCTCACTGCTCAATTTCGGGCAAACAGGCATTATGGATGATGTGAGCCAGGCTATGATGTATGTGTTTGAGATGGTCAAGGCTTTTTTCCTGGTAGAGTTTCATGCATTCTTTGTAGTGACAAAAGAGCTGGAAAACAAGCAACAGGAAGTAAATGATGTATTCAGGTTTGTAGGGGAGATAGATACTGCCATCGCAATAGCTTCGCTGCGTGCAGGGGCATTGGCAACCTGTCGTCCGCAATTGATACCTGCTGCAAAAAAGTTCAACATACAAAAGGCAATACACCCTTTAATTGAAAATTGTACACCCAATGATATGATGGTACATGATAAAAGTGTTCTGATAACCGGTTCCAATATGTCGGGCAAAACAACCTTCCTGCGCACATTGGGAATTAATGCAATACTGGCGCAATCAATATATACCTGCTTTGCAGAAAGCTATCGTGCACCTCTTCTTAAATTGTATTCTTCTATCCGTATTGATGACAACCTGCTGGATGGGAAGAGCTATTATTTTGAAGAAGTAAATATCATGTCAACACTCATCAGTGCGGCAGGAATGGCAGAGCAACATCTTTTTTTACTTGATGAAGTTTTTAAAGGTACTAATACTATTGAACGTATCGCCTCAGCAAAAGCAATTCTCTCTTACCTCAACCGCGGGAATAACCTTGTATTTGTTGCTACCCATGATATTGAACTGGCCGAAATGCTGGCAGAAGCCTATGAACTCTATCATTTTGCCGAAGATATCAGGGATAATGAACTGCTTTTTGATCACACCATAAAACCCGGCCCCTTGCGTACCCGTAATGCCATCCGGATACTGGAGATCAGTAACTATCCCTTTTCTGTTACACAGGAGGCCAAGCAGATCAGCGCTCAGTTACAACAGCAGCGAAAGGGTGAAAGCGATACAAAATGATGGAACAGCCTGTTCAGAATCGTACATCGTGACGTATCAAAAACGTACAATGGGATCATGGTAGCTATGTAGTTGGTTGATTGTCAATTGATAAATAACTGGCATTGTGTTGGAATACGCTCAATGCCTTTTACCAATTTAACTACTATGTTCAGCAATTACCTCAAAACAACATTACGTAATCTTTGGAAGAACAAGACGTATAGCTTTCTCAACATCTTTGGTCTGGCTATTGGCATTGCCTGTGCCGGGCTCATTTTCCTGTGGGTTGAGTCAGAAGTAAACTATGATAGTTCTTTCGCAAAGAAGGACAGACTATACCGCATACTGGAAAACCAGACCTATGAAGGTAAAGTGCGTACGTTCTGGGCTACACCGGGCCCGTTGGCTGAAGCTATGAAGGCTGAGATCCCTGGTATAGCAGATGCCTGCCGTGTACGCCAGGAAAAAGCATATTTATTCAGTGTAGGCGATAAATCAATGTATGAGAAAGGGAGTTTTGCTGATCCTTCTTTCTTCAGCATGTTCACTTTGTCTTTTGTAGAGGGTGATGCTGCCAATGCTTTTAAACAGGTTTATTCGGTGGTGATCACAGAAAAGATGGCTCATCACTTCTTTGGCAATGAAAAGCCTTTTGTAGGTAAAACTATCCGTGCAGATAATAAGCAGGATTACGTGGTAACGGGTGTAATTAAAGATTATCCTGAAAATGCAACTGTACAGGCCGATTGGATCGCGCCATTCAATATTTACTTCAATAATAACAGTAATCGCCTTAGCAGTTGGGGAGCTAACTCCATTGCCACTTATACCGAGCTAAAGCCGGGTGCAGATGTAGCGACGGTTAATAAGCAGTTGTATGGTTTTTTCCAGAAAAGGCAGAAAGAGTCTTCCACTCGTTTGTTCCTGTTCTCAATGAACGACTGGCGCCTGCGTGCCCAGTTTGAAGATGGCGTGCAAACCGGCGGAAGAATTACTTATGTACGCATGTTCGTGGTAATAGCATGGATCATTCTGCTGATAGCCTGTATCAACTTTATGAACCTGGCTACAGCACGCAGTGAAAAGCGTGCAAGAGAGGTAGGTGTGCGCAAGGTGTTGGGCGCTGCTAAAAGAATGCTGGTAATGCAATTCCTCATAGAAGCTGTTGCTATGGCATTGCTTGCCGTAGTGGTAGGCATTGTCATCATATTAATGGTGTTGCCGGCTTTCAATATACTGGTGGAGCAGCAACTGCTTCCGGGGCTCAACAAGCCTTTACACATCGGTGTATTGCTGTCTATAGCTATCCTTTGTGGTTTGCTGGCTGGCAGTTATCCTGCACTTTATTTATCGTCATTCAATCCTGTCTTTGTATTCAAAGGACTCAAATTAAAAAGCAGTGGGGCTGCTATTATCAGGAAAAGCCTGGTCGTTACGCAGTTCTCGGTGTCTATTATACTGATTGTTTGCACCATTGTTATTTACCAACAGGTACAGCATGTAAGGAACAGGGAGCTTGGTTATAATAAGGACAATCTTATTACCATGGATGTGCGTGGCGATATGGTAAGCAGGTTTGCTGTTATCAAACAGGATCTGCTGGCTACCGGTATGGTAGAGAATGTTGCGCTCAATAGCTTCAATATGGTGGCTATCGGCAATAACTCTTCCGGTTTTACCTGGTCGGGGAAAGATGCAGATAAGGATATCCTGGTTTCGCACAGAAGGGTAAGTCCTGAATTTATTGCCACTGCCGGCATTAAGATCATTGAAGGGCGCGACTTTTATCCCAACGCGGTTGTTGATAGCAATAGCGTTATCATTACCGAATCAATGGCAAAGCTGATGGGAGCGGGAAGTGCGATAGGAAAGATCATTAATGCAGATGATGTAAACATGCATGTGGTAGGGGTGGTGAAGAATTTTGTATATGGAGATATGTATGGTCAAAGTGATCCTGTGATCTTCTTTTGTCAGCCAAAGGCAGCCCAGTTGATGTATGTAAGGTTGAAAGAAGATAAAAAAGCTGCAGATGCGCTCGCGAAAATAGAAGCCGTAATGAAAAGGGATAATGCAGCTTATCCCTTCTGGTATGCTTTTGTAGATGAAGCCTTTGACAATGCTTTTAAAAGCGAAATGCTTATTGGTAAATTATCGCGTGTATTTGCTGTGCTCGCTATTGTTATATCCTGTCTTGGTTTGTTTGGTTTAGCGGCTTATATGGCCGAAAGAAGAACGAAGGAAGTAGGCATCCGTAAAGTATTGGGTGCTTCTGTTACGGGTATTACAGGGTTATTATCTACCAATTTCCTGCAGCTGGTATTGATTTCTATGATCATAGCATTCCCCGTTGCATGGTGGGCCATGCACCGGTGGTTGCAGGGTTATGCTTATCGTATCTCTATTCAGTGGTGGGTGTTTGTGGTAGCTGGTTTAGGAGCGATGCTGATAGCTATGATCACGGTGAGCTTCCAGGCAATAAAAGTAGCATTGATGAATCCTGTAAAGAGCCTGCGGGCAGAATAAAGAACTTTAAATTAGTCCATAAACCATTAAAGGTTTGTTGATTGCAAAAAGAAAAGCCCCGGTAACGGGGCCTTTTCTTTTTTATAATGTTGTTATCGTTAATGCTTCTTTTTACGTTTTAGGCGTACAGTAGCGTTCTGCAACAAGCTGCTGGACATATATACCTCATAACGATGAATACCATCAGTTATCACCATTAATGCTGTGTTGGGAGGATATTTGCCGAGGTTTTCAGCAAACATGCTCAGCTCGTTGACCTCCTGCAGGGTATCCAGTGCAAAATAGAGGTTCACAGCTTTGGTAGTTAAGCCCTGGCTTACAATAATAGGCTGTTTGTTCATGAAAACGGAGATGGTATCCCCATCGATCTCTCCATTATCATAGAAACTGATGCGAACAGAGTCTGCTTCAATTTCAATATCCTTCGTATAAACGTTTTTCCTTTTTTCAAACCTATCTATCAGGTCCTTCAGCGGGTTGATCTCGATATTTACAGAGTTAACTCTTTCCGGCAATGGTTTTGAATTATCACCCATTACAGTTACAGCTTTATGATCTGCGGTATTGATCACCACGAAGTCGTCTTCGCTTGGTTTCCAGATTTTTTGTCCTGCTACATGGTGGCTCAATATGCTATCCTTGTTCTCGGCAATATCAAATAACATGTTTACCCTGATCTCAGGGCAGGTGTATTTATACTTGCTTTCAGATGTCAGAAACGAGCCTTTAATGCTGGATTGAATTTTATTCACCGTTAAGATACCGGTGAAGGTCATCGGGCAATCGATACCTGCACGTGTGCTGGTAGAGCCATAAAAGATCAGGGGAATGTTGTTGATCTTTATTTCGCGGGTGTTCTTGTCGTACTTGCCGCGAATATAAAAGCTTTGGTAAGAGTCCTTAAAATAATAGCCAAAGATACCTTCTACTTTATCACCTTTCTGCTTCAGCACTAATTCTGTAAGGTAGTTGTTGTTATTGCCCTGGGCAACGACGTCGGCTTTACCATACCACGACCCTGAGATGGTTTGTGAGAATCCTCTAAGGCCGATGATACATAATAGGATTAATAGAGTATTACGGAGCATAATGTTGAAGATAATGAAAAATATTGCTAAAAATCGGTAAAACTAACTTACTATATCAGAAATAAGCCTGTTTTTTACACACCTGTTACTTATTGTATAATAATCACATGAATGTTGTAAAAAGCACGGGAGTCCGGCAATAAAGTAGCTTGCTTATTTCAGGTAACGTTTCATTTCGCGTTCGGCATCTTTCTGCTTCAGCGTTTCACGCTTGTCATGAAGTTGTTTTCCTTTACCCAATCCAATTTCAAGCTTGGCCAAACCTTTTTCAGTAAAGAAAATACGGAGGGGGACAATGGTGTAGCCTTTCTCTTTCATCTTGGCTTCCAGCTTACGCAGTTCTTTTTTCTGCAGCAGGAGCTTTCTCTCTCTTACAGGGTCATGGTTGTATACTGTGCCATGTGTATATTCTGCAATGTGCAGGCTTTTTACCCATAACTCGCCCCTGTGAAAGTAGCAGTAACTATCGTTAAAACTTGCTCGTCCGTTGCGCAGCGACTTTACTTCGGTGCCGGTCAATACCATGCCAGCATCGTATTTATCTTCGATGCGGTAATCATGATAGGCTGATCTGTTGCGCATTTCTGCCATAGACAATGAGATCTGAAATAAGAAGTCTGAAGTATGAGGCTGGTAGTAAGAAGTGTTGAGTAATATATTTTCTTACCTAAGCGCTCAGGCTTCAGACTTCGGGTATTAATTCTTAAGGAGTGAGAAAACTGTTGCCAGTTTATCCTTTAATTCTTTGCGGTGTACAATAAAGTCGAGAAAACCGTGCTCCAGTAAAAATTCACTGCGTTGAAATCCTTCGGGCAGGTCCTTTTTAATGGTCTCTTTAATAACACGGGGGCCTGCAAAACCAATCAATGCGCCTGGTTCCGCAATATTCAGATCGCCCAGCATACCAAATGATGCAGAGATACCACCAAATGATGGATCGGTCAGAAAAGAGATATAAGGTATTTTGGCATCTGTAAGCTGAGACAATTTGCCGGACACTTTTGCCAGCTGCATCAGTGAGAAGGCGCTTTCCATCATACGTGCGCCACCTGATTTACAGATGATAAGCAAGGGGATGTTCTGCTGGATACAAAGGTCTGCCGCGCGGGCGATCCTTTCACCCATTACACTACCCAGTGAGCCTCCGATAAATTCAAAATCCATACAGGCCACTACAAGTCCCTGGCCTTTTATTTCACCTTTACCTATACGGATAGAGTCGGTAATATCGGTTTTGGCCCAGGTTTCTTCCAGTCTTTTCTCGTATGATTTTAAGTCTGTGAAATGCAGGAAATCTTTTGAACGGATATTTTCAAACAGAACGTCATAATCTTCGTCAAACAGGATGTCGAAGTATTCGGCGCTCCCAATACGATGGTGGTAGTTACATTTAGGACATACAAAAAGATTTTCCCGTAATTCAGTCACTGTACATATATAACCACACTCAGGGCATTTGCTCCAAAGCCCCTCGGGTGTTTCTTTTTCTCTGCGGTACTGGTCAGAATGCCTTTTTTGATTCGCTTAAACCAACTGCTCTTCGCCTCTTCCGATTGCCCTTCCTCCCCAGCCAGGTTGGCGTCGAAATCCTCTTCTTGTTTCATTTCAGCGTAAATTTTAGTCGGCTAAGATAGGTATTTTACAAATAGCACAATATACCGTGCTTGTACAGGTATAACGAATTGGTTCACTTGCCACTACCGGAAGTGAGAACTATGATGAAACAGCAGGGTAGTATAAGGGTGCCTTTACAGGAAAACGGCAGGCAACTACCTGGGTCAATAACAAGGATGAAGAGAGATTGTTATTTATAGTGCCGGCATGCTGCCGGACTCCTCAATGTAGCACAGAAAACCGGATTATACCATTATATATAGTAATTAAAATTCCCCTGCAATTTTTTTAACCCGGTAAGTCAGTTATACAAAAAAACAATGTATGATAGGCATAGCGCACGTATCAAAGCATTTGATACCCTGAAATAGTAAGCCATTTTAGCTTTTCTGCGAGGAAAAATTTTACCAAAATATGATTTTTGGCCTTGCTGCGTTATTTTTGCGTGGGATTTTTAAAGACTATTCATTGAACTAGCTGTTCTCATGATTGCTTGTGCTCTGTCTTCATGAGAATTCGAAAAAGACAAAACTGATTTACATGAAATGGACTGAACTCTTCACGTCTTCCGTAGGTAAAAAAGTAATCATGAGTATCACAGGGCTTTCCCTGATCGCCTTCCTCGTAGTGCATGTTGGCATCAATGCCTGTATCTGGGCCAATGATCAGGGTGAAATGTTCAATAAAGCCGCTCACTTCATGGGCCACACAGTACTTATCCGTATTATGGAAGTTGGATTGTTTGTAGGCATTCTGCTCCATATCGTTCAGGGCCTTATGCTTGAATTTCAGAACAGGAGCAAGCGCACGGTAAAATATGCCGTTCCCATGGGTAACAAAGGCAGTAAATGGTATAGTCGTTCTATGGGACTGCTGGGCACCCTGATCCTGTTGTTCCTTATTATGCACATCTCTCATTTCTGGGTTTCTTCCCGTATTACTCACGATCTTGCTCCGGTAGATATCAATGGCAGCGAGTACGAAGACCTGTATGCCCGTATGGTAGAAGTATTCCAGAGTCCATGGGTTGTAATATTATACGTTCTTGGCTGTATTTCCCTGGCATGGCACCTGATGCATGGTTTCCAGAGTGCTTTCAGAACCCTGGGTGTACACAATAAACGCTACCTCACACTGTTACATTCAACAGGTATTGCCTTCTCTGTTATTGTTTCACTGGGCTTCGCTATGATGCCTGTAAGCATTTACCTCCAATGGTTGAGCTAACCCGTGTTAGCTAAGATGCTTTGACAGACACTTTTTTAATTATTAAGAATAATTCCGGAATGCCGGATCAACAATAAACTGGTTGTATGCTGAACTCAAAAACTCCCGCCGGTCCCTTAAACGAAAGATGGACAGAATACAAAGGCCACTGTAAGCTGGTAAACCCAGCCAATAAACGTAAGCTGGAAGTTATAATCATAGGCACAGGATTGGCCGGTGCATCTGCCGCCGCTGCTTTGGGCGAATTGGGATATAAGGTAAAGGCATTTTGTTTCCAGGATTCTCCACGCCGTGCGCACTCTATTGCTGCCCAGGGTGGTATTAATGCTGCTAAAAACTACCAGAACGACGGTGACTCTGTGTTCCGTTTGTTTTATGATACTATTAAAGGTGGTGACTACCGCGCACGTGAAAGTAACGTACACCGTCTTTCTGAAGTGAGTGGTAGCATCATTGACCAGTGCGTGGCACAGGGTGTTCCTTTTGCCCGCGAATATGGTGGTATGCTCAGCAACCGTTCATTTGGTGGTACACAGGTTCAGAGAACTTTTTATGCTGCAGGTCAAACCGGCCAGCAGTTACTGATAGGTGCCTACCAGGCACTGGAAAGACAAGTAGCACTGGGTAATGTGGAAATGTTCAGCCGTCACGAGATGCTGGATGTAGTGGTAATCGATGGCAAGGCGCGTGGCATCATTGCCCGTAACCTGGTAACCGGTGAGTTAGAAAAGCATTTTGGTCACGCTGTATTGTTGTGCAGCGGTGGATACGGCAACGTATTCTACCTGTCAACAAACGCTATGGGCAGTAACGTTACTGCTGCATGGAAAGCACACCGCAAAGGTGCGTACTTCGGTAACCCTTGCTTTACCCAGATCCACCCCACCTGTATTCCTGTTTCCGGCGATCACCAGTCAAAGCTTACGCTGATGTCTGAATCATTGCGTAACGATGGTCGTATCTGGGTTCCAAAAGCTCAGAATGACAACCGCAGACCTGATGAAATTCCGGAAGAAGAAAGAGATTATTACCTGGAAAGAAGATACCCTGCCTTCGGTAACCTGGTTCCCCGTGACGTAGCGAGCCGTGCTGCCAAAGAACGTTGTGATGCCGGTTATGGTGTAGGTACTTCCAAACAGGCCGTTTATCTTGATTATGCCGCAGCGATTGAACGCTATGGTAAAATTGAGTGTAATAAACAAGGTATTGCTCACCCCTCTGCTGAAAAGGTTATTGAACTTGGTAAAGCAGTGGTGAAAGAGAAATATGGTAACCTGTTCGATATGTACGAAAAGATTACCGGTGAAAATCCTTACGAAATACCTATGCGTATTTACCCTGCCGTACACTATACAATGGGTGGCCTTTGGGTAGATTATGAACTGATGACAACTGTTCCCGGTTTATATGCATTGGGCGAAGCAAACTTCAGCGACCACGGAGCTAACCGTCTTGGTGCATCTGCACTGATGCAGGGGCTTGCCGATGGTTACTTTGTAATTCCATATACTGTTGGTAACTACCTGGCAGATGAGATCCGCACTAAAGAGATCCCTACCGATCATCCTGAGTTTGTGAAAGCTGAAAATGAAGTAAGAGATCGTATCAACACACTGATGAATATTAAAGGTTCTCAAACTGTAGAGAGCTTCCACAAACGTCTTGGTAAGATCATGTGGGAGAAATGCGGTATGGCCCGTAACGAGCAGGGATTGAAAGAAGCGATCGTAGAGATCCAGCAACTGAAAAAAGAGTTCTGGAGCGACGTTAAAATTCCTGGTGTGGTTAATGAGTTCAACCCTGAACTGGATAAAGCTAACCGTGTTGCCGACTTTATAGAGCTGGGTGAGTTGATGTGTAAAGATGCTTTGAACCGTAAGGAAAGCTGTGGTGGCCACTTCCGTGAAGAATCACAGACTGAAGAAGGTGAAGCATTGCGTGATGATGCCAACTTCAGCTATGTAGCTGCATGGGAATATAAATCAGACAGCAACTGGGATATGCACAAAGAAGAGCTTGTATTTGAAGTTGCGAAGCCAACTCAGCGTAGCTATAAATAATATTGTTCGATGGTTAAAGGGCTTGATGGTTAATAGTAACACCACTGTTATATTCATCAAACCTGATAGAATGGCTGGAAAATATTTAATGTTGAATGACATAGATGCGTACAAGATTTCGTTTAGGTTAAGTAACTATGTCTGGGATGTTGCATCAAAGTGGGAATATTCAGCGAAGCGTACGGTGGGAGAGCAGTTTATCACAGCAACAGATTCAATATCGGCTAATATCGCGGAAGGTTTTGGTCGGTATTTTAAGAAAGATAAGATCAAGTTCTATTGGTATAGTGCTGGTTCAGTTAAGGAATGTTTTGATTGGAATGAGAAATCAAAGGTGAGGCAACTTGTTTCAAAAGAAGAGTATGAGTATATATTCGGCGAGTTGCAAAAACTTCCTGAAGCAATAAACCGGTTGATAAAATATACCAATCTGAAATTGAGTAAATAACAATCAAACAAATAAGCAATCAAACAATCAAATATTCAGGCATGGAACATTATACAATGAATTTAACGTTGAAAGTGTGGAGGCAGAAAGATAGCAAGGACAACGGCCATTTTGAAACCTACCAGGTAAGTGATATTTCTTCGGAAATGTCTTTCCTTGAGATGTTTGATGTGTTGAATGAGCGATTGATCCGCGAAGGAAAAGATCCCATTGCTTTTGATCACGACTGCCGCGAAGGTATTTGCGGTATGTGTTCTATGTATATTAATGGTCGTCCGCACGGTCCCTGGACTGCTAATACTACCTGCCAGTTGCACATGCGTGCTTACAAAGATGGTGATACCATCGTTGTAGAACCCTGGAGAGCTAACTCATTCCCTGTAATTAAAGACCTGGTAGTAGATCGTACAGCATTTGATCGTATTATCCAGGCAGGTGGTTATGTTTCTGTAAACACTGGTAACCCTGTAGATGCGAATGCTATTCCCATCGAGAAAGATAAAGCTGATGCGGCTTTTGCAGCAGCAGCCTGTATTGGTTGCGGTGCCTGCGTAGCAGCCTGTAAAAATAGTTCAGCTATGCTGTTCCTGTCTGCCAAAGTATCTCACCTGGCATTGTTGCCACAGGGTGAAGTAGAAGCGAAAAACCGTGTACTGAACATGGTTAGCCAGATGGATAAAGAAGGATTCGGTTCCTGTACCTTTACCCAGGCTTGTGAAGCTGTTTGTCCAAAAGAGATCGCTGTAACCAATATCTCCCGCCTGAATGGAGAATTTATTGGTGCTGGTTTAACAGTTGATAAATAAGTCTTTTTTATAGATAAGGATCATAAGCCCCGTTTCAACAGAACGGGGCTTTTTATTATCTGTGAGGTGCGAAGAATGTCTAAATTTAATAGCCGGACTGTTAAGCCATCGCGAGGTATCATTTTTAAATTAGCCACCTTTAAATTCTCCTATTAAAATGGATAACTACATTGTACCAGCGCAAACCCGCATAGGGCATGTACATCTTAAAGTTGCTGACCTGGACAGGGCATTGACGTTTTACCAGCAATTATTAGGATTTCAGATCACCCAGCGTTATGGTACGCAGGCTGTATTTCTTTCTGCAGGTGGTTACCATCATCATATAGGTCTTAATACCTGGTATAGTAAAGGAGCACCACCAGCGCCGCGTAAATCTGCCGGGCTGTTCCATACCGCTATTCTTTACCCAACAAGGCGCGACCTGGCCGTGGTATTAAAAAGACTGATGGATGCACGTTACCCGTTAACAGGAGCGTCAGATCATGGTGTTTCGCAAGCTTTATATCTTGATGATCCCGATGGTAATGGAGTAGAGCTGTATTGGGACAAACCGCAGGATGAATGGCCATTGGATGAAAATGGTAACCTGAATATGATAACAGTGCCATTGGACCTGCAGGAGTTATTGTCGCAGATATAAGGCTCGTGATAATAATATGGGGGATATTACAAAGAGTTGACTAACAGTACTTAATAGAGATCGTATTACATGGCAGAAAGCTTCTGGTAAAACTGTTATTTTGTCGTACCTTTGCGGCTTCAAAAATCCAGGCTTTTAGTATGATTTCAGTGAATAATGTAACCTTGTCTTTCGGTAAACGTGTATTGTTTGATGAGGTAAATCTTTCTTTCAATAAGGGAAATTGTTATGGTGTAATTGGTGCCAACGGTGCCGGTAAATCTACTTTCCTTAAAATTCTTGCAGGCGAAATTGAACCTAACAAAGGTTCTATTACCATTACTCCAGGCGAACGCATGGCGGTTCTGAAACAGAACCACTTTGAGTTTGACGAATGTACTGTATTGAATACCGTACTGATGGGGCATAAAAAACTGTGGGAAGTAATGAAGGAAAGAGACGCCATTTATGCAAAGGCCGATTTTTCTGAAGAAGACGGGATTCGTGCCGGTGAGCTGGAAGGCGAGTTTGGCGAAATGGGTGGTTATACTGCCGATAGCGATGCTGCCAGCCTGCTGAGCGAACTGGGTGTGGAAGAGAGTGTACAGGGACAATTGATGAAAGACATCAATGGTGCGTTGAAAGTGCGTGTGTTACTGGCCCAGGCATTGTTTGGCAACCCCGACATCCTGATCCTTGACGAGCCTACCAACAACCTTGACGTTGTTACTATATCATGGCTTGAGAACTTCCTGGCTGATTATGAAAATATCGTGATCGTTGTATCGCACGACCGTCACTTTCTTGATACAGTTTGTACACACGTAGCAGACGTAGACAGGCAGAAGATCAAGATTTATACCGGTAACTATACCTTCTGGTACGAAAGTAGCCAGTTGGCAGCCCGTCAGATGTCTGACAAGAACAAGAAGACAGAGGAAAAGCGTAAAGACCTTATGGACTTTATTGCCCGATTCAGTGCCAACGCTTCTAAGTCCAAACAGGCTACATCACGTAAAAAAGCATTGGAGAAACTGGTTATTGAAGATATCGCACCTTCCAACAGAAAATACCCTGGTATCATCTTCAAACAACAACGTGAGGTTGGTAACCAGATCCTGAACCTGGAAAAACTCTCTAAATCCATAGAAGGCAAACCCCTGTTCAAGGATATCAGCTTTACGCTGAATAAGGGAGATAAAGTGGCTATTGTAGCTGAAGACCAGATGGCGATCACTGCATTTTTTGAAGTGATCAATGGTGAGCTGAAAGCTGATAGTGGTAAATACGAATGGGGTACTACAGTAACCAACGCGTATCTGCCAAACGATAACTCAAAATACTTCCCTAAAGAGAAAGACTTGAACCTGATGGATTGGCTGCGTCAGTATGTGCCACCGCATGTAACTGATGTGGATGAGCCATTCTTACGTGGTTTCCTTGGTAAAATGCTGTTCAGCGGTGATGAGGTACTGAAGAAAACATCTGTATTGAGCGGAGGTGAAAAAGTGCGTTGTATGATCAGTCGTATGATGCTGCAGGACCCTAACGTGGTGATCCTTGATGAACCTACCAACCACCTTGACCTGGAGTCTATCCAGTCTTTCAACGAAAGCATGGAGAACTTTAAAGGTATTGTATTGATCAGCTCACATGACCATACCTTCCTGCAAACAGTTGCCAATCGCATTATTGAATTAACACCCACTGGTGCAATAGATAAGCTGATGACCTTTGATGAATACCTGGAAGAAAAACAGGCTAAGAAAAAGGCAGTTGCTTAAATAAGATAGTAACAGGGATCAGGCTTTCAGTATCACTAATGCCTGATCCCTGCCTGCTAAAATCTGTAACTTACTCCCAGCAAAGAACTCACAGAATAGGTACCGAAGTTCAGTTGCCAGTAGCCATTTATACGATTCTTTGAAAAGTGAAGTGTCTGTGAGAAATATCCCGGTGTAATGGGACCCTGATGATAACTTCTATAATTGCGAAGTGTGGTTAGTGAAGTAACGTAGCCAAACTTATAGCCAATAGTTCCCCCTTTTCTTTTTTTGAATACAAAGTCAGAACTGAAGCCCAGTGTAGTAAAGTCGCGGTGACGATCTACCAGGTCCATTATAGAGTCAGTAAGTTTAGAGCGAAGACTCCTGTAATCGCCAAACTCACGTGTCCATGATACTTCAGTACCGAATACACGCCATTCACTGCCATTTCTGAAAGGTATTACAAAGTTTAATCCCCCGTTAAAGCCCCATGCTCCGTAAAACCTGTTTCTGGAGGAATGGAAATATACACTGTCACGGGTATCCTGCAGCATAGGATCATAATCCATGTGATAATTACCAACAACACCGGTAGCGCCGTAATAACCCTGCAGACCTCCGAAGTTATGACTGCGGTGTATTGAGCCAATGAAACCTACGTTCTCATCACGCCAGTTGTAGTTGGCGGATCCGGTAGTAATAGCACCACTTGCATAAGTAGCTGCCTTTATACCTTCACTCTGAAGAGGAATGGCTTTATAGCTATTGGTATTGGCCTGCAACGGACTTTGAAGGTAAGAACGGTGTGAACAACTGTACAACACTACAGCAAGCAGTGATACCGTAATAAGTTGGACTTTCATAATGGTATGTATGGTTGATTCCGGGTTAAGTGAATCAGGAATTAAATATAATGGATATCTGTTTTACTATATTGAACTAAGTGGTGGTGGCAACATCATGCTGTTTAGTACCTGCCTAACCTATAGTTAAGACCTAACTGCATACCGAGAGAATGATCGCCTACGTTGAATTGCCAGAAGCCGGTAAACTTTTGTATGGTAATGTGAAAGGTATTCGAGACACAGCCCGGCTGGTACCTGCTACGTGCCCTGTCTTTATCATATTCGGTCAATCTCCTGGTACCTAATGCAACACTGGCTTTATAACCAACAGAACCATTCCGCAGGTGAAAAACAAGGTCGCTGGTAATCGCAATGCTCATATGATCTCGGTTGCGGTCTATAATATTGGCCGCTGAATCAGGTAGTTTGGTACGAAAGTCAAGATAATCACCGAACTCACGGTTCCATGAAAATTCAGCACCCAGTATCCGCCATTCGTGCTTACGGCCAAAGGGAACTACTGCATTCAGCCCTCCAACAGCCCCCCACGAGCCAAATGTCTTTCTGCCAGCCATACTATTGATCAACGGTACATCCAGGTTACTGTTCCTGTAACGTTCTGTACTGCTTTGTGTACCATAGTCATCCACTTTATACCTGCCCAGCATACCCATAACACCATAATAGCCCTGGAAGGGGCCGAAATTATGACTTTGATGTACAGTAACGAGGCCTGCACTAAAACCATCGCGCAGGTCTTCATTGGCGCCACCTGTTGTAAATGCGCCACTTGCATAAATGGCAGACTTTTTCTCCTCACTTTTCATGGGGATGCTCCGGTAGCCATTGACGTTTGCAGACACGGGGTTATGGAAATAAGCGTACTGCGTACAGCTTGTGAATAGGATTGCAGTAAGGGATGACAGGAGTAAAGTTTTTCTCATAAGTGTGGTAATGACACCAGCCACCCGTATACTGTTGCAGGTCGCTTGTTAATAAATGTTTAATGGCTGCAAAACCGCGTGGATACAACGTTCTGTCTATAAAATCCTTGTATAGTACAATAAATCATAACTTTACGCGCTAATAAAAAAGCCGCCGGACTACTGCTTCAAAAGGGGTAAAATCTGCGGTAAAATGAAAGGAAATCTCTTTTCAATGAACCGGGGTGCTGAGCGTTGAAAAGTCCATTTGTACAATGAAATACCAGGCTTGTTGATCGGAAAACCCCTGATACTATTGACTGTTCTTGTATCAGTGTTGCTGTCGGTTGCTGCGCAAACGCCACAGCCTGCTAAACCTGTGTCTAACCAGCGCCGGAAAATGATCAGCACCAGTAATGGCCGCCTGCTACTGGATACCCTCAGCATTATTCCCAATACTTTCAGGATAATAGGTGTACCGGATAGTTTATACACCATTGACGCCGTAAATGCAGTGATCAACTGGAAACGGAAACCCCTTGCAGACAGTGTAATGATCAGCTACCGCGTTTTCCCCCGCAAGATCAATGCTCCGGTAAGCAGGATGAAGTACGACAGCATCATGAACAACTTCACTGGTCAGCCGTTTATTCCTGATTTTGGGCAAACCACCCGCGAAGACAACTTTTTCAACTTTGGTAATATTTCCTACACTGGTAGTTTTGGCCGTGCCATCTCATTTGGTAACAGCCAGGATGCGGTGGTAACTTCTAATCTGAACCTGCAACTGAGCGGATATCTTGCAGACAGTATTGAGATCATGGCAGCTATTACCGATAACAATATCCCTATTCAGCCCGATGGTACTACGCAGCAGTTGAATGAGTTTGACAAGATCTTTTTACAGTTCAGGAAAAAGACCTGGCAGCTTAGTTTGGGAGATATTGACCTGCGGCAGCAGCAAAGTTATTTCCTCAGCTTTTATAAACGCTTACAGGGTATTGCTTTTGAAACCACCTCCCAGGTTACTGATAAAATAAGCAACAAGACATTGGTAAGTGGCTCCATTGCGAAAGGAAAGTTTACGCGCAATACACTTACCCCACAGGAAGGCAACCAGGGACCTTATCGCTTGCAGGGCGCTAATAACGAATTGTACTTTATTATACTTGCCAATACGGAACGGGTGTACATTGATGGAGAATTGATGCAGCGCGGGCAGGACCAGGATTATGTGATCAACTACAACACGGCTGAGATCACTTTCACAGCTAAGAGAATGGTCACTAAGGATAAGCGTATACAGGTTGAGTTCGAATATTCTGACAGGAACTACCTTAACTCCAATATTTATCTCAGTAACGAAACCAATTTCGATAATAAGGCTAAACTGCGGCTGGCTTACTTCAGCAATGCGGATGCTAAAAGTTCACCGATCAATCAGACACTGGACACTGATCAGAAAAGGTTTCTCGGGTCTATTGGCGACAGTATCAGCCAGGCCTATTATCCAAGTGCCACGGTAGATACTTTCTCTGTGGGTAAGATCATGTACAAGAAGATAGATACTTTGTACAATAGCGGTACTGAGCACGATTCGGTCTTTGTGTACTCCACCAATCCGGATAGTGCACGTTATACCCTGTCATTTGTTGATGTAGGTGTTGGAAACGGTAATTATATCCTTGATCTTAATGGAGCCAATGGTAAAGTATACCGCTGGGTAGAACCTGTAGGCGGAAAGAAACAGGGGCAGTATGAACCGGCCGTTTTCCTTGTTACTCCAAAAAAGCAACAGGTACTCAATGTAGGGGTTGATTATACTATTTCAAAGACAACCTCGGTGTCGGTTGACGGGGCCATGAGTAAGTATGATGTAAACACCTTCTCCAAACTGGATAAGGACAATGACAAGGGCTATGCAGCTAAGCTGGTTGTAAAAGATGCCCGTCCGCTCAGCAGTTCCAAAAAGCTGAAGCTGGTTTCTGACCTCGGTTACGAATATGTACAGGCTGCATTTAAACCACTGGAAAGATTAAGAAATGTGGAGTTCTCACGCGATTGGGGATTAACTTCTACAGATACTTTGCAGAATGAAAGCATCATAACTGCGGCTACCCAGTTGGTTGATGAGAAGAACAACTCCTTCCGTTACCAGTTTACCCAATACAACAGGGGAAGCGTGTATAGCGGCTTTCGTAATGCCATTACCCATCAGCAGGTATGGCGCAACTGGCGGTTCAACAACAACGTCAGCCTGACAAATGTCAGCAATACCATTGAAAAAGGCTATTTCTTTCGTCCTACCCTGGATGTACAACGCAGTTTCCCGAAGCTGAAGAACTATACATTAGGCGCTACCTATACTGTGGAGTACAACAAAGTGAAGAACAAAGCTACAGATACGTTGGCCGCGCAAAGTTTCTCCTTCAGTAACCTGCAGCTGGTATTGCGCTCGGATGCTGCAAAACCTAATAACTGGAGCGTTACCTGGTTTACCCGTACCAATGCCTACCCGGTTGGTAAAAACCTTGAGCGCTCAGACAGGAGCCAGAACGTAAATATGTCTGTAAACCTGATGAAAAACCCGCATCACCAGTTTCGCTTTACCGGTACCTATCGTAACCTGATGGTGCTGGATAGCTCTATCACCAGTCAGAAGGCAGAGGAAAGTTTGCTGGCCCGTGCTGAATACCAGGTTAATGAATGGAATGGCCTGTTGACCGGTAACATGTTGTACGAAGCGGGTGCAGGGCAGGAGCAGAAACGTGACTTCTCTTACCTGGAAGTGCAGGCAGGGCAGGGGGTATATACCTGGATTGATTACAATAATGACGGCGTACAGCAGTTGAACGAGTTTGAAGTAGCCTTGTTCTCTGACCAGGCTAAATACCTGCGTATCTTTACACCTACCAATGTTTATGTAAAAGCCAGTTATAATACATTTAACTATAGCCTTGCGCTTAACCCCCGTGCAGTCTTCAATCCTAATAAAAGCGGCAGTTTTGTACGTTTCCTGTCAAAATTCAATGCTCAGTCTTCTTTACAGGTCAATAAAAAAGAGGTCTCAAATGGATTGGTAGAGCTCAATCCTTTTAAAGGAGCGGTTAACGATACTTCCTTACTGACGCTTTCTTCCATTTTTGTAAACACGCTTTCTTTCAACAGGTTCAGTACGGTATGGGGCATAGACATTAACAATACCAAGAACAGCAGCAAGTCATTGCTGACATACGGATATGAAACCTATACTATTACTGACTGGAGCCTACGGGGCAGAATGAATGTAAGCCGTTCGCTGGCCTTTGAAGCCACAGGCAAAAAGGGGTTTACCCAATTAGCTACCTCCAGCGAAAAGTTTGATAACCGTAACTATAAGATCAATCAATGGTCTGTAGAGCCGAAGGTTACCTTTATATACGGTACCAGTTTCAGGATCCTTACCGGTTATAAGTTCACCGATAAAAAGAATGAGCAGGGTAACCAGGAAAAATATCAATCCAATTCAGTAAGTACAGAGGTTAAGTACAATATCCTGCAAAGCACTTCCATATTGGGTAAGTTTACTTTCAGTAATATCGATTTCAAATCTCCCGACGGCACTACTGATGTCAATAGTACCTCTGCATACATTATGCTGGATGGCTTGTCTCCGGGCCGCAACTACCTCTGGAGCCTTGATCTTACCAAAAGACTCTCCGGCAATCTTGAAATGAGCATTCAATATGAAGGCCGTAAACCCGGTGAATCACGCGTGGTGCATGTGGGAAGGGCTGCGCTGAGAGCGATATTGTAGTGGGTGGAAGAGAGAAGCTGAACGTAAATACAGGTTGTAGGTTTTAAGTTATAGGTTGTAAGTGAAGGCACAAGGTTCAAGAGACAAGGCACAAGAGGTTGAAAAGTTGAAAGGTTTATAAGTTTACAAGGAACACCCATTCACGACTGACGATTGACTACTCACGATCTCACGATTCCCCATTGACCATTCACTATTGACTATTCACTTGCCTCCGTCAAATGCATTCGCACATTAGTTAATCTGCACATTTGCTAATTAAAAAAGCCGCCCGGAGGCGGCTTTTTTAATATGTTGGTTGTTTCTTGATTAGCTGAACAATCCACCTTTTTTAAGTTCGCGGGTTGCCTGGCCAATTTTGAAGCCATTGTGATATACTTCAATTTTGTAAGTTCCTTTCTGGAAAGTGTTACCTGGTTTCCAGGCAAACTCTACGTGACGTACTTTGCCGGTTTCGATCTCAACAGGCACTTTGTAAGTGAAAGGTTTGTCGCCATCTTCACGGGTAGTGAATGTACCAGAACCCAGTGATTCTACCTGGATGGGTTTGCCATCAGGACCGGTAATAGCTACATAAATATCAGCATTACCAGTAGTAGCGATACGGTTTTCAACATCCAGAGTGATAACCAGTTTGTCTACTCTTTTTGCAGTAGTGGTCACTTTCTCTTTGCCACCTTTTCTTTCATCAACCGGAGTGATGTTGATGTTAGAAGCATTCAGGGTAGAAGCGATGTCTACTTTCTTCTCCAGATCTTGTTTCTGAGTGGTAGTAGTCTGCAGATCAGTTGTCAGCTTTTCTTTATCAGCTGTCAATTGAGTTTTGTCAGTAGTCAACTGCTGATTTTCAGCGGTCAGACGAGCTACTTCCTGCTCCAGTCCATTGATCTTTTCGTTCAGTTCAGCGATCAGGGCCTGAGCTTGTTTCTTTTCAGACTCAGTCAGCTTCTGTTTTTTAAGGATGCCGTTGATCTGTCCTTTAAGTTTAGAGATCTCGCCGTTACGCTCTGTCAGTTTACCTTCCAGTTCATTGTTGAAGCCAGTCAGTGAATCCAGACGTGTTAAAGAAGCGTCGTAGCTTTTCTGTAACTCGTTCTTAGATGAATCAACTGCTACATATTGCGTTTGCAACTGTGTGATTTGTTGGTCAGATTTATTCTTATCCCACAGGAAGTAACCCCATGTTCCAAGAATACCCACTGCTAATAAACCAATGATCAAATTTTTAGAGTCCCTTTTAGGAGGTTGACTCTGAGGGCTTGCTGATGGATAGTTGGTTGTACTCATAATAGTTATATTGTTTTTTAAAAGGAGTTAATAAATGAGTTTTCAAGTATCTGACATAGCGTTTTTCCAAAACCATGCCAGAAATTGCCTGCCCATTTTAACAGTAACCGGTAAAAACGCTGAAATACAACCTCTTATTGCTTTAAAACTGTGTATAATTGCATATCAGAAAGCTTTTGTTTTAATGTAATATTGCCGGAATTTTAACTATTTCTATCAGTATCATGTCTGCAGAAAAAATAATCGGGGAGTGGAAAAAGAAGCAGTTTAAGCCCATTTACTGGCTCGAAGGGGAAGAGGATTTTTTTATAGATAAGGTGGTAGACTATGCAGAACATAGCATATTGACGGAAGCTGAGGCCGGCTTTAATCTTACCATTTTTTATGGAAAGGATGCCGATTGGACAGCCGTGATCAATGCCTGCAGAAGGTATCCGATGTTTGCAGAAAGGCAGGTGGTGCTGCTAAAAGAGGCACAACAGATGCGGGATATTGATAAACTGGAGTCGTATATTGAAAACCCGCTTACTTCTACAATATTCGTAGTATCATATAAGGAAAAAAAGGTCGATGGGAGAAGCAAACTGGCTAAGCTGCTGAAGGAAAAGGGGGAGATGCTTACTACCAAAAAGATGTATGATAACCAGCTACCCGAGTGGACCGGCGAACTGGTTAAGTCCAAAGGGTACACCATGTCGCAAAAGGCCTTGCTGCTGCTGGTCGATCATATTGGTAATGATCTTAGCCGTATAGATAATGAGATTGACAAGGTGCTGGTAAATCTTGGCGACCGTAAGAACATTACCGAAGACGATATTGAGAAATATGTTGGTGTAAGCAAGGAATACAACACGTTTGAGCTGCAATCGGCCGTTGGAGCCAAAGATCTGGCCAAAGCTATCCGTATTATCTCCTATTTTGAAGCCAATCCCAAAGCTGCCCCCATTCAATTGGTATTACCCACACTGTATAATCTTTTCAGCAAAACGTACATGATCTTCGGGCAGGATGCACGGGATGATAAGACCGTGGCTGCCAACATTGGCGTAAACCCTTACTTCGTAAAAGACTACCTGCAGGCTGCACGTGGCTACGGCTACCAGGGCATAGAAGCTGCATTATTATTATTGCACCAGTACAATCTTAAAAGTGTAGGAGTAAATGATAGTGGTACAGAGGATGCCTCACTGCTGAAAGAAATGGTGGCAAAGATGATGCAACAGTAGCAAGTACGAAATACGAAGTTAGAAGTACGGAAGGGGAAATTTCGAAGGGAAAGCCGGAGGCTCAACGCCGAACGCAAAGACAGTCCGGAAAGGAAGCGAGTTGACAGTTGGCAATTTGCAGTTAGTAAAACAGCCGCGAGCTTTGAGCTACTAGCCGCGAGCAAATACAAGTTAGCAGTAGGCAGTTTGCGAACCTTTGCCGTCTTTGCGCGAAATCAGTCCGGAAGCAAGAAAATATCGAATATTGAATTTCGGATATCAAAGGGAAGCCAAAGGCCAGGTTGAAAAGTTGGAAGGTTAATAGGTTTACAAGGAACAGCCATTCACTATTGACCATTGACTATTCACTTGCTTCAACCACTCACGATTCACATCTCACGACTGACGATTGACGACTCACGTCTCACGATTAAATTCAATCCAAAGCAACATTTCAACTGATTTTAACGACAGTTGAACCGGCCTTTAATGGATGCCAATACAGCGCCCTTTAATTTCAGGGGAAAAAGAAAATCTTTAAAAAAAGAAGGCTAAAGCTTTGTTCGTACGAAAAGTTTCCTACCTTTAAGTCATGAAGCAGGAAAAAGCTAATCATACGCCCATAGAGCCTACTAAATCAGAACTGGAGATTCTGCAGGTGCTCTGGCAGCATGGCCCCTCTACTGTACGTTTTGTAAATGATCAACTGAACGAACAGAAAAGAGCCGTACAGTACACTTCTACCCTTAAGCTGATGCAGATCATGTTTGAAAAAGGACTACTGAAGAGAGACGAGAGTAGCATGAAGCATGTGTACAGCGCAGCTACAGAAGAACAAAAGACAAAAAGCTTTCTGCTCGAACGTTTTGTTGACTCTATGTACAATGGTTCGGCTTCCAGTCTCATGATGCAATTACTGGGGAATAAGAAAACAAGTAAAAAAGAACTGGATGAGATCAGGGATCTGCTGAACAAGCTGGATAGTAAAAATGAATAACAGCCATTAAAAACTAACTACATGTACCTTCTTTTCATCAAACAGATCTTCTCAACAGAGCTATGTCAGGCTTTGTGCTGGACACTGTTACACTCATTGTGGCAGGGCATTGCATTGGCTATAATAGCTGGTATTGTGCTGTATTGCACAAAAAGATCCGGCGCCTCTGTACGGTATAACCTGTTTATAGGACTGTTTACTCTTTTTATAACCGGTACTGTTGCCACATTTATATGGCAGTGGACTGTTTATAATAGTGTACAACCTGCACAGGGTTTGGTGAATGGAAATATTATACCTGTACAGCAACCTGTTCCTGTACAGAATGCAGGTATGGTGATAGCAGAACGAAACACTGCTGCCTATTATATCGACCTGTTTGTGGGTTACTTCAATGAACATGCGGCCTTGCTGGTAACTATCTGGTTCCTTTTCTTTTGTATGAAGTGTGTAAAGATGATCTCAGGCCTTGCACATATTCAACGACTGAGGCATTACAAAACGTATGAACCTGCTGCCTGGTGGAAGAACAGGGTAAGTGAGTTAGCTGCCGGTATACAGATCAAAAAGCTGGTGTCATTGCTGGAATCAGAAAGAGTAAATGTACCGTTGGTAATAGGCTTTTTTAAGCCGGTAATACTTGTACCATTAGGGTTACTTGCCAAACTTCCGCAGGATGAACTGGAAGCTATTCTTTTGCATGAACTGGCGCATGTAAAACGCCGGGACTATTTTGTAAACCTGTTACAGAGCTTTGCAGAAACGATCTTCTTCTTTAATCCTGCTGTATTATGGATCTCCTCATTGATAAGGGAAGAACGTGAGCATTGTTGTGATGACATAGCAATTGCACAGATCAGTAACCCCAAACAATATATCAATGCACTGATGGCCTTCCAGGAATACAATGTGGCTGCGGGATATGCAATGGCATTTCCCGGAAAAAAGAACCACCTGCTTAACAGGATAAAACGTATCATCAACCCCGGCAACAATACCTCCAGTTCAGTTGAAAAAGCATTTTTTGTAACCTGCTTCGTTATTGCACTAATACTTACGTGGGCATTTATACAGCCGGAACAGGAACATATAAAACAGCAGACCCTTAATAAACAGGTTGCTGATACAGTTCCATTGGCCAAACACTATGAGCCATCAGCGGTTGTAGAAGGAACCAGCCTGAAGACAGAAGATAAACAGACCGGAAAGACCGGTGAGGTATTTCTTTTCAAGAAAAACGATACACTGTTCCAGTTCAGTACAACAGAAAGCAATGTAAACTGGCTACGGATAAATGGGAAAGAGATAGCGCCGCGTAAGATTCCTGCTTATTACCGCCGCCTTGATCAATTGATTACGGAACATAACAGATCTGTTGCTGCTGCTGATAGCAAAGTAGAGGAGAATACCGTGATCACTGAACTAACTAGGCAGCACTTCCTTGACAGCGACTATGAAGTAGTGACCGAGAACGGAAAGGTTGTACAGCTTTATTACAGGAAAAAAGAGATTGACACAGATAGCCTGCCTTTTTACCAGGATATTATCAGGGACGTTATTGTGCAGGCCTCCAAAAAACCTTATAATGATCAGAGCGGATATTATAGCAGGGACGAACAGGCCAGGCAGGATGGGGAAAGAGACCGCATTATCCAGGAATATAAACAGCAGCAGTACCAGCAGCCTGTGTATGTCAGCAAATACAAAGATTACCAATCGCAACATAAAGATTATAAAGCTGGTTCAATTGATTACCAGCCAAAGCAATTGCAACTCAATGCACAGGTTGATGCTGATGCATTACAGTCAGCAAAGCTGGCTTCGCTGGAATCACTGAAACAGCAAAGACTACTGATCGATGGTGAAAGAGACCGCCTGGCTGCAGAACATAAATTGCAGGATGACAGGTTAAGACAGCTCGGTAACGGAACAAGTGTTCGCACCGGTGTTGTCATTACCCACGGAAGCACTACCTACAGCGATGCTGATACCACAATAACACCCGCTAACAAAGGCCCTAAACCCGTAGAGGCAGAGGTAATAGTAGCACAATTGGTAAAGGATAAAATTATTGCTTCCAATTCGGAAAGCTCGCTGGAGTACAAGCTAAACTTTAAAGAGTTTATCGTGAACGGCGTTAAAATGCCTGAGAGTGTACACCGCAAATACAGGGAGATGTTTGTAAAAAGACCAACCTGGAGCTACCTGTATAACTGGAGATTCGATTAACCCCCGTTAATACACAATCGCAATTTTCTACCGGCAACCGGATCTGTAACTGCCGGTTGAAAGGTATAGCCATGAAATAACAAAATAGCCTTCTCACTACATTAGTCATGAAAACAACAAAAGGGATTCCTGCACTTTGCTGCATGCTGTTATTGCACTGCCTGGCAATAGCTCAATCAAATCTTAAACTGAATGGTGCTGTACAATCTGCCGACAAAAAGGGAATAGGAGGCATTACGGTCAGTTTATTAAAAGCCAAAGATTCTTCGCTGGTAAAAGTTGCCATTACTGCTGAGGACGGGCATTTTGAGTTCACCAACCTTCCTGCATTGTCTTTTATTGTAGCAGTAACAGGTGTTGGTTATGAACCCTATTACAGTAAACCTGTTGCACTCAGTACTCAGCAGTCTGCTCTCACAATGGATGCTGTGACATTGACTACCAAAGAAAAGACCCTGAACCAGGTAACGGTTACGGCCCGTAAGCCATTGGTAGAACGGAAAATTGACAGAACGGTAGTAAACGTGGATGCCTTTATCTCCAATGCTGGGGCTAATGCACTGGAAGTACTGGAAAAATCGCCCGGTGTGCAGGTCGATAATAACGAAAACATCGGTCTTAACGGTAAATCATCTGTACTGATCTATATTGATGATAAGCCAACTTATTTGTCAGGCGCTGATCTTGCCAATTACCTGAAGTCCATTCCTGCCTCTTCGCTGGAGAGGGTAGAGCTGATGACAAACCCTCCCGCCAAATATGATGCTGCCGGTAATGCTGGTATCATTAATATCCGTACAAAAAAGACAAAGATCAAAGGGTTTAACGGTAGCGTAAGTGCCGCTTATACACAGGGTAAATATCCCAAAACAAATAACAGCATCAATTTCAACTATCGCAATAATAAGATCAACCTTTTCGGAACTACCAGCTATTCCGAAGCTACCAACTTTACTAACCTCGATATTGAACGTCGCATCAGGAATGATGATGAAAGCCTGAAAACGATCTTTGATCAGAATTCCTATATCAAAAGATGGAACAGGAGCAATAACCTGAAGCTGGGGCTTGATTATTATGTAACTCAGAAATCAACCCTGGGAGTAGTGTTGAATGGTATGCTGAACCCTTCGTCTGAGAATAACTTTAATACCAGTAATCTTAAAGACGGCAACAACCAACTTGATTCTGTAATAACTGCCGATAACAGGCAACGTACAAAATTCCGCAACGGAAGTGTCAACGTAAACTATCGCCATCAGTACGATAGTACGGGCCGTGAGCTTACTATGGATGCAGATTACATTCTGTATCGTTTCAGAACCAGCCAGAATAACCAGAATGCCAGTTACAGGCCTGATAATACGGTGATCAGCCAGGATGCATTGATCGGCAACCTGCCTTCAGATATCGATATCTATTCCTTCAAAATGGATTATACCCATCCCTTACCGGGCAATATGAGAGCAGAGGGAGGCATCAAATCCAGCTATACCCGTACAGATAATATTGCAGATTATCAACGAACAGCTGGCGGAGTTACATCACCCGATTACGATATTACCAATCACTTTCAGTACGATGAGAATATCAATGCCGGCTACCTGAATATGAATAAGGAGTTTAAGCGCTGGTCTATACAGGCTGGTCTGCGTTTGGAAAATACAGTATCAAAGGGGCACCAGTTAGGCAATGCAGTAAAACCCGACTCTGCATTTAAAAGAACTTATACAAACCTGTTCCCTACATTCTTTATCTCTTATAAGCTGGATAGCAATGGCAATAACCAGTTGACTTTTTCATACGGCCGCCGTATAGAAAGACCATATTACAGAAGTCTGAACCCGTTTGTATCACCGCTTGATAAATTTACTTACTACACGGGTAATCCCTTTCTGCAGCCTCAGTTCAGTGATGAATTTGAATTGTCGCATATTTTCAAGAACAGGATCACCACTACTGCTTATTTCAATCATATAAAGAACAGTATTGAGGAAACCATTGAATTGATCGGAACGAAATATTACAGTCGCCCGGGCAACCTTACAACAAAAATAGAAACAGGTATTTCTGTAAGCGGCAATATCACTGTTGCCAAATGGTGGACAGCCGTACCCTTTTTAATGTACAGATATCTGAAAGTGAAGTCGCCCCTCTATACTCAGTACATCAATACCGGCGGAGGTTTCGGTATCGTGTCCCTGACAAACCAGCTGAGCTTCGATAAAGGATGGGGTGCTGAACTCGGTGGTAATTATCAATCTAAAGTCACCAATGGACAGTTCCAGATAAAGCACCTCTTTCAGATGAGTGCAGGTGTTCAGAAAAAAGTATTGAAGAATAAGGGTTCTGTCAAGTTGAATGTACGTGATATCTTCTACACCCGCGTGGTGTATGGAACGATCAATAATCTGCAGAACGGGCAAGGTAAATGGCGTAACCAGTCTGATAGCCGTACGGTAACCTTGTCATTCACTTATAGCTTTGGTAAAGCGGCCGGAAGCCGTAAAAAGCATGACAGCGGTGGTGCTCAAAGCGAGCAGGGAAGGGTGAATTAAGGAGTGAATGGTCAATAGTGAATAGTCAATGGGGAATCGTGAGTCGTCAATCGTCAGTCGTGAATCGAGAGTGGTTGAAGCAAGTGAATAGTCAATGGTCAATAGTGAATATCGAAATCGTGAGACGTGAGTCGTCAGTCGTGAGTGGGTCGTTGCTGTATTTGCTCGCCGCTCGTAGCTCAAGGCTCGCGGCTTCTTTCAGCCTTCAGCTTCCCTTCGGATTTCGAAATTCCGAATTCGGGCTTCTCTCCTGTATTTGCTCGCCGCTCGTAGCTCAAGGCTCGCGGCTTCTTTCAGCCTTCAGCTTCCCTTCGGATTTCGAAATTCCGAATTCGGGCTTCTCTCCTGTATTTGCTCGCCGCTCGTAGCTAAAAGCTCGCAGCATTTTGAACCACAAAGGCACAAAGACACAGAGAAACACAGAGTGCCTTGCCTGCATTTGCCTTCGCGTTAGGCTGTATTCAACTTAAAACCTACAACCTGCATTCCTGTATTCACAACATTAAAACAACGCTTTCTCCGCCTGCACCTTATCGCTTGCCAGTTGAGCTTTCAGGGCATCTAGTCCGTTAAATTTCTTTTCGGAGCGGAGGTAATGTTTTACATACACGCGAAGAGTTTCGCCGTAAATGTCTTTATCAAAATCAAAGATGTTCACTTCAATCATGCGTTTGGTACCATCTACTGTAGGACGAACACCAATATTCATCATTCCTTTCAGGATAGCTGATGTATTTCCTATTGTTACCTCCACAGCATATACGCCATTACCGGGTACCTGTTTGGTATCGTCGGCCGGTTGCAGGTTAGCAGTAGGGTAGCCCAGTGTTCTGCCAAGCTGGTTGCCTTTTACTACGGTGCCTTCAAAAAAGAAGGTATAACCCAGTAAGGCATTGGCTTCTTCAATAGCGCCTTGTGATACAGCCGTACGGATACGTGTAGAGCTGACTGTATTTTCATTGATCACATGTTGGGAGATCTCTTTCAGCTCAAAACCAAGTTTGGCACTGTAAAGTTCCAGCAGTTTATAATCACCCTTGCGACCCTGTCCAAAACGGTGGTCGTAGCCGATGATAACAGTATGTGGCTGAAATTTCTGAACAAGAAAGTGTTCAATGTATTCTTCCGGTGTCTGTTGGGCAAATTCTGCGGTAAACGGAACGATTACCAGGTTATCAATACCGTTCTTTTCCAGCAGCTCAATTCTTTCCTCAATGGTATTGATCAGTTGAAGGGGGTGTTCGCTTTTACCCACAATTTTGCGGGGATGCGGGTGGAAAGTGATGATGACGGTTTCTCCACCAATTCGTTCAGCTTCCTGCTTTAGTTGATCCAGTATCTGCCGGTGTCCCAGGTGAACCCCATCAAAGGTGCCAATGGTCACTACCGCTTTCTTAAAGGCCGGAAGGGTATCTGTTGAGTGATAGACTTTCATATACAAATCAGCTGCGAAGATAGGCTGAAGTGAGCAATTAAGTTGCAGGTTGCCGGATGAGGGATACCGGTTACTGTATGAAGGATACAAGATACGGGATACCAGTTGCCGGATACCGGATACCAGGTGCATGGATGCTAACAACCAATTAAATGATGATCCCTATTCCTTATTCAACGTCGCTGAATTAAGCTCCGGAGGAGCTACCTGTTTATAGAAGGTCAATTTTAAAAGGTCTTCAGCTCCGGTAGGAGCTTCCTGTAAGGTACCGGGGGCTCCTACCGGAGCCATGATATGCTTGTTATGATCATTTTCTATAAACAGGAGGCCACGCTGTGGCCCTTTCTTAATTCAACGACATTGATCCCTTATTGCTAATTCTCTTAATCCCTGAACTTTCTGTCTTCCATTTGCACATCTTCACATCAACAAAACACCAGATCCATACCAAACAAACACCAGGTTTTCGAATACGCAAGCTCAAACCCTTAGTGAGTACGCTTTAATATACAAGCTGGACATAACCTGGTCATAAGCTGAGCCGAACCAGGAAGCCCGAATTTTGAATATCGAATTTCGAATGCTGAAATAGAAAGCAAAAAAGGCCAAAGGGATGTGGAATGAAAAAGTGAAACAAGTGATAAAGATTGAACAAGGCGGCATATTCGGCTTTTTCGGCATAATCGGCATATTCGGCACACAGGTTTGGAAGTGGAGGGGAAGAGTGTGCAAATTTGCTATGTGAATACAGATCAACGCTGAACGCTTAACGCCGAACGCAAATACAGGTTGGCAGTTGGCAATTTGCAGTTAAAAAACGGCTTGGCTGCTTTGCGAGTCTTGGCAGTCTTTGCGTGAAACCTGGTAACCGGCAACAGTCTTTCACTATTGACCATTGACTATTCACTTGCCCCCCACCACTTACGATTGCCGTCTGCCGGGCCTCACTCGCGATTAGTACCATATGTCCGAAGCTTAACACTTTAAACTTTATACCTTAAACTTTAAACCCGTGAGCTATGAAACGCATCCCCTTCGATCCCCGGAAAATCGTATTCCTCGGTACCTATCGGAAAATGCTGGTGTTTTATTTCTGGCATGGAAGGTATTGCGTGCGTACGGTAAGTAGTTTGTCGGGCAAACGGGTAAAACGTGCTGCTGAGTTTAAAAAGACCATGCAGTTTGCGGCTAAACTGGGAAGGGCATCATCTGTTGCATCTAAAGTGTACCGGCAGTTGCCAGACGGGTGGAAACTGCATAGCCTATACCGAAAGCTGGTGGGGGTAGGTAATCAACTGCTTATAAAACAGGATGCTACAGATAGTGAGATTGAAAATGTTTTATGGCAGTACCTGTACGGATTAGGATACCGCAAGGATATAGTATATGAAGTAATACAGCCCTCCGTCAGGCAGTATGTTGAACCAGCTTGTGAAACGATCTCCCGGCCTGTTGTAAAAATAGCGACACCTGTTGCCATTCCCTGTATTGTCACGATAGCGAAACCTCCTGTTGTTGTAAGAAGGTGGAACAGGAGAAATGTCGTCGGTTACGATTCAGGGTGAAAGGGGAAGGTGTAAGGTTTAAAGTTTAAGGTTTAAGGTGTTGAATGTCGAAGTGGGTAAGTAAGTGGAGCGGGCTCAAATATCAGCATCTGATTCTGTCATTACATACTTTAGCTATCGAGTAGGTTTCACGGACTGAAATGTACAGATATAAGTATGAGGTTTAAAGTTTAAGGTGTTGAAGGCCGAAGTGGGTAAGTAAGTGGAGCGGGCTCAAATATCAGCATCCGGTTCTTTTATTGCATGTTTTAACTATTAAGCAGGCTTCCCTAATCGGGAGACCTTATACTTTAAACCTTATACATTCCCCCTTAAACTTTAAACTCATTTCTTTAGCTTTGCGGCCATGAGTTTATATTCACAAAGGGGGGTTTCGGCCCAGAAAGAAGAGGTTCACAAGGCTACTGAAAAACTCGATAAAGGATTGTATCCCTATGCTTTCTGTAAAATTTACCCCGATTTTCTTACCGGCAGTTCCGACTGGGTAAACCTGATGCATGCCGATGGTGCCGGCACCAAAAGTATCCTGGCTTACCTGTACTGGAAAGAGACCGGCGACATTTCTGTATGGAAAGGCATTGCACAGGATGCCGTGATCATGAACCTCGATGACCTGCTTTGCGTAGGCATTTACGATAACCTGCTGTTTTCTTCTACTATCGACAGAAATAAAAAATGTGTTCCGGGCGAGGTGCTGGAAGTGGTGATCAATGGCACACAGGAACTGTTTGATGAGCTGAAACAATATGGTGTAAATATCCATTACCTCGGTGGCGAAACGGCTGATGTAGGTGATGTGGTTCGCACCATTGCGGTGAATGGTACCATGACAGCACGCTGGCCGAAAAATAAACTGATCACCAACGAAAAAATAAAGGCCGGAGACGTAATTGTAGGTTTTGCCAGCTATGGACAAACCACTTACGAAACCGAGTACAACAGTGGTATTGGCAGTAATGGTCTTACCAGTGCCCGCCATGATGTGCTGGCTAAGTTTTATGCTGAGCAATACAAAGAATCATACGAAAACTCACTGAGTAACGAAGTAGTGTACATAGGCCCGCACAGAATGACGGATGAGATCAGTGTGGATGTGAATGGTCAGCAGCAGAAAACCAATGTTGGTAAATTGCTGTTGTCGCCCACGCGTACTTATGCACCCCTGGTGAAAGAGTTGTTTGATAGTCATTTTGGAGATATTCATGGTTTAATACATTGCAGCGGCGGCGGACAAACCAAGTGCATGAAATACCTGCCGGGCAATTTCCGCATTGTAAAAGACAATCTTTTTAAAGCGCCTGAAATATTCCAGATCATCCAGAAAGCCTCTGGCAGTGATAACCGCGAAATGTACCAGGTATTTAACATGGGCCATCGCCTGGAAGTATTTACGTCAGAAGCTGCAGCGCATGATATGATCGCTATTGCTGCCAAACTGAACATGCAGGCACAGATAGTAGGAAGGGTAGAAGCCAGCGATAAAAAAGAGCTGGTATTGACAGTAAATGGCGAGCAGATCGTTTATTAATATCAATAGATCAACGACATAAAAAAGAAAAGATAGCATCTGCTATCTTTTCTTTTTTATATGCAATTGTTGTGTTGTTGTATAAGCTCTTCTTAGCTCCTTTCCAGTGCAAATATGATTGGTTGCTTTAAATAAGCGTTTACTTTTTTACCATCTACAAGTGCCGGGTTCCATTTGCCGCTGGCTTTGATCAGTCGCATGGCTTCTGATCTTAATTCCTGTGGGCCTGTCAATGCTTCTACATTACTCAATGTACCGTCTGCAGCTACCACAAATTGTAAAACAACAGTGCCTTTAATTTCTTTGTCGATAGCTTGTTGTGGATACTTCAGGTTTTTATGCAAAAAATCTTTCCATGCGTTTACTCCACCGGGATATGCAGGAAGGATATCGACCCTGGAAAGAGGCTTTGAGGTATCCGCATATAGACCTGGTTCATGTTGGCTGAATACGAAATCATTTACAATACCATTTCTGTTAAAGCTCAGGTTGAGAACCGAGTTGTCATTACCATAATGCCAGGCTTCTTCCTGTTGATTAATAAAAATGTTATTGGGCTGGCCAAACAGGCGCTCAATATCGGCGGCACTGGTTTTTGTTCTTTCAATAGTTTGTGCAGCATTGTAATTGAGCATAGAGCTTTTAGAAAGGACCTCATTGTACTGAAAAGCTTTCAGCAGATTACTTTTTCTGTCGAATGCCAGGTTCAGTTGAGCGTTATTGTGCCAGTACTCCCATACCTCTGCTTCTGTGTTGATGGTAGATACTGAGGCTTTGCCGAATGCCCTCGTCACTTCATCGCGGGTTGTTGCATTTTCCTTCAGCAAACGAACTTTTGTAATATCAATAGCAATAGCTGAGGCTGTGGCATTCGTTACAATTGGAGCTGCTGTAGGTGCAGCAGTAGTTGGTTCGTTTTTTTTCGCAGTTATAGTTTGCGTTGATACTGTGTAATTCGCAGTAGCAGAAGCAGTAGCTACTTGTTCACTGTGAGTTGGTGCAGTTGGTTGCTGTGCTTTAAGGGCAATGGCAAAAAATACGGTCATTAAAAAAGGCAGGGCCAGTACGCGGCTCCAATATCCATACTTTGTCTGGTTGAATTGAGTAATCATGGCTACACGACGTTTTAAATGGTTTTGAAAAAAGGGATGTGTTATAGAAAGTTGACGGGATTGTATTACATGTTCTACAAGCAAGGTGGCATAGGCATATTTATCATTTCCTGAAACGGCGTATTGATCTGCCAGGAATTCGTGAATGGCTTTCAGCTCTTTTTTAATGAGGAAGAAAAAGGGATTAAACCAGCCAAACAGGCAAATGATCTCGCTAAGCAATACATCAGCAGAATGTTTTTGCTGCACGTGAAAAAGTTCGTGTTTCAGTATTTGCTGTCCTTCTTTACTGTCTACATCCAGCCCACGGTTCCAGAAAACAGACCTGAAGAACGAAAAAGGTGTGCCTGGCTCATTTGTCATATAAAATTTTAACTGCTGCAGCCGGGTATGCTCATAGGTCCGTTCAAGTTTCCGGATATACAACAGGCTTCTCAGCAATAAAAAGAGGAGGGCGGCGCAACCGGCAACATAAAATATGCCGGTCAGGTTTCGGGTTGTAAAATGAAAGCCAGGAGTTGCCTTTACTATTACTGGCTGGTTAAAGGTGGTAAAATCTGCTACGCGATATATAATACTGTGAACGGGCGCACCTGGTTGCCACTGTATAGGCACACTTGCCAGCGGCAGCAATACCGGGATCAATAAAGTGGCCAGCAGGTAAAACCGGTTATAATGGTGAAATTTCTTGTTGCGCAGGAAAAGCCAGTAATAGCCCAGTAAAATGCCGGAGCATAACACTACTTTCAGGCAATAGAATAGCAGGTACATAGCTAATTTTTTTGTGCGTTCTTAATCTGTTTCAGCAGTGCTTCAAGTTCTTCCGGGCTCAGTTTTTCACTGTCTATGAACTGGGACACCAGTTTGGTAAGAGAGCCCCCAAAATAACCTTTCACCACCTGCTGTACGGTTTTTCTGCCGTATTCTTCCTTGCTTATCAGTGGTTTATAAAGATTATTGCGGCCCTGCACCTCATAGTCTACAAAGCCTTTTTCAACCAGGATCTTTAAAATGGTGGCGATGGTGTTCGAATGCGGTTTAGGTTCGGGCATGGCTTCCAGAACATCTTTGAGGAAGCCTTTTTCGAGGTGCCAGAGCACCTGCATTACCTGTTCCTCTGCTTTGGTCAATGCTTTCATGGTATAACTAAAGATTTAGTCGAAATTATAACTATTTTCTTAGTTATACAAGAAATGTGGAAATTTTTTCAAATTTTAATCTACACTATCCCCATTTTCTCCGTACATATAGCAAAGGGCTCAAGTACGCTGTGGGCGCTGGTTACAGTTAAGACAATATTGGCATACAGGGCATTATAAAACCTGTTGACGATAACGATGTACCGGATTCAGCGTGGTTTTTATCCACAGGGGCTATGAGGTTTGACGATTGCATGTTACTTTTGCAGACGGTTCAGGACATATCGGGCGGCTTAATTAACACTCTTTTGCAATATTACTTGCAACTTCTCCCGAACATTATTTGTCTATTAAATGTTGATACTGTACCCTGTAGAGATTTGTAATATTTATATAAAGATATGAGACAGCTCAAAATTGCTACCCAGATTACCAATCGTGACTCGCAGGCAGTAGAGAAATATCTTCAGGAAATTTCAAAGATCCCGATGATTACTCCCGAAGAGGAGACTGTACTTGCTCAGCGTATCAAGATGGGCGATCAAAAGGCATTAGACAAATTGGTGCAGGCCAACCTTCGTTTCGTGGTATCTGTGGCTAAGCAGTACCAGCACCAGGGCCTCTCTCTTAGCGATCTGATCAACGAGGGTAACCTCGGTTTGATAAAAGCAGCCCAGCGTTTCGATGAAACCAAGGGTTTTAAATTCATTTCATACGCTGTGTGGTGGATTCGCCAGTCTATCTTACAGGCGTTGGCAGAGCAAGGCAGATTAGTCCGCCTGCCTCAAAACAAAATTGGCACTTACAACAAAGCTAACAAAGCCTATATGGCTTTTGAACAGGAACACGAGCGTGAACCAAGTACAGAAGAGTTGGCTGAGTTGCTGGAAATGAGCGAAACCGAGATCAACAACATATTCCAGAGCAATACCCGTCACACTTCACTGGATGCACCTGTGCACGAAGCTGAAGATGTAGCAATGGGCGACCTGCTGGAAGGCGGTGATGATACAGACGATGACGTAATGAAGGATTCTCTGCGTAACGAGATCCGTCGTGTATTGAAATCACTGAGCCCACGCGAAGCTGAGATCGTAAACGCATATTTCGGACTGGATGGAGAAAATGGTGTAACCATCGAGCAGATTGGACAGAAATATGACCTGACCAAAGAGCGTATCCGCCAGATCAAAGAAAGAGCTATCAAACGTTTACAGAAAGCTCGTTACAGCAATGCACTGAAAGCATACCTGGGATAATATCCCTCGTAGTTGTAAATAAATTAAGCCCCGGTAATGGAAACGTTATCGGGGATTTTTTTTGAATACAGGTTGTAGGTTTTAAGTGAAGGCACAAGGGGCAAGAGACAAGGCACAAGAAATACAAGTTGGCAGTAGGCAGTTTGCAGTTAACCCGAATACAAGCGGCGAGCTTTGAGCTACGAGCAAATACAAGTTGGCAGTAGGCAATTGGCAGTTGTCCCGGTGTATACTTACGGTGTATTTGCCAACATCCAGTATCCTGAGACATGTAACCGGAATCCGGTATCTGGAAACCGGTTACTGCGTAAGCAAAAGCAGCCCACGCACTCCGAACCGAAGCACTTTATACCTTAAACTTTACACCTGCAACCGCTATCTTCTCTCGAACTTCTGGTACAGTGTAACACCGATCTTTCCCTGGAAGCCGGTAATGGGAGGTTCTAATTTGTAAATGGAAATAGATACTTCTGTAACAAATGGATAAGAGTGCCTGATCTTGCGGATGATGCCCGCAGCAACTTTCTCCAGCAGGGGAGTAGGAACCTGCATTCTTTGTTTTACGATATTAAAAATCTCAACGTAGTTAATGGTACTTCTTAAATCATCAAAGGAGGTGTCTGTTTCTTCGTAGGTAACCTTTGCATTCACTTCGTAAGGTCCGCCGGTTTTCTCTTCCCCTTCATACAAACCATGATAAGCCTGAAACTGTACGTTCTGTAGTTCAATAACCACCATAAAAAACTTTTGGTCGCACTGCCTGATATAAACAGCGCGACCAAATTAGAAAGAAGTATTGATTTGTTATATTAATTTTCAATAACAAAGCAGTAAACACTATACAATTCCTTTGGCAGAAAGATAGCGTTCAGCATCCAGTGCAGCCATACATCCGCTTCCGGCGGCAGTTACAGCCTGGCGATAAATTTTGTCCTGTACGTCGCCTGCTGCAAATACACCTTCAATATTTGTTTTGGAAGTGCCTGGTACAGTTTTGATATAACCAGCTTCATCCATATCAAGCCAGTCGGCAAAGATCTGTGAATTGGGCTGGTGACCAATGGCTACAAAGAATGCACTTACCGGAACAGTTTGAGTAGCACCGGTTTTAACATCCTTCAGGCGCACGGCCTCCACTTTATTTTCTCCAACGACTTCGTCGGTTTCCGAATTCCAGTAAATTTTGATGTTGGGCGATTTCAATACGCGGTCCTGCATTACTTTAGAAGCACGCATTTCATCACGACGTACTACCATGTGTACATTAGAAGCCAGTTTCGACAGGTACAATGCTTCTTCGGCAGCGGTATCGCCGGCGCCTACAATGGCTACCTCTTTACCGCGGAAAAAGAAACCATCGCACACGGCACAGGCACTTACGCCATAGCCATTGAGACGTTGCTCACTATCAATACCAAGCCATTTGGCCGAAGCTCCGGTAGCAATGATCACCGCATCGGCTTCTATCAGTTTCTCTTCGTCGATCCATACTTTAAAAGGCTGGGCAGAGAAGTCAACTTTGGTAGCCAGTCCAAAACGGATATCGGCACCCATGCGGGTAGCCTGTTTTTCAAACTCTACCATCATTTCAGGCCCCTGAACACCTTCGGGGTAGCCGGGATAGTTTTCAACTTCAGTAGTGATCGTAAGCTGGCCACCGGGTTGGATACCCTGGTATAAAACAGGCTTAAGGTTGGCTCTTGCGGCGTAAATGGCTGCAGTATAGCCCGCCGGCCCGGAGCCTATAATTAAACAGTGTACTTTTTCGCTTTCCATAATCGCAAATAAAATTTGGCAAAATTACCTCATTATCAGTTAAGAAAACGTCAACCACACAGCATCTTGATTAGGTGTGCATAACGTTGTCTGCAGAACGTATCAGAGCACTTTTCCTTTCCATTTTCCACTGCGCATGTACAGGAATGAAGGCAGGAAAAGCGTGATCCAGTAAAGCCATTCGCTCATCCATCCGTACGTGATGGACAGAAAATATTTACCGAGAACAAGATATACATAGATACTGTAAAACGTAATAGCCGCTATTTCAATCAGCAATGTAATGCGGCTGTTGCCGGTACCCAGTACTGCATTGGAAAATACGATGGCAAAGGACATCAGCACCATCGCTACCGATACTACGCGTATAACCGGTACGGCCTGTTCTACAAAATCCCCCGATTGTCCATATATAGAAAGGATTAAGTGAGGGAAAAGGTTCACTAATAATGCTATTACCAGTGCCAGGCCGGTACAGATCCGGATGATCTTGCGCAGCAAGTGCCATACTTCTTCCGGTTTGTTCTGTCCGATGATGTTGCTTACCATCGCATTGGTGGTAGCGGCAAATGCCCATGTAATAACGCCAAATAAGCCAAATACATTACGCATGATATTGGAGATCGCGAGCGCCATTTCACCATGACTGTCTATCAGCAAAAAGAAGTACTCCCAGCTCATTACGCTGATAGCATGCTGCAGAATAAGAGGGGAAGACAATGAAAGGATCAGTTTCAGGTTGGCCGGGTCCCATTTGAAATCTTTAAAAAGCCTGAACCGTGCGCCGATACCTTTACGGTGTATTACAAAAAAGATAACGGCCATGCCGGTAAACTCGGCAATGATAGATGCGATGGCCGCACCGTTGAGCCCCATTTCCGGTAACCCTGCATGACCAAAGATGAGCAGGTAATCCAGCACGATGTTGGTGATGGTTTCTGCCAGTGTACCTATAACCAGGTACCTGCTTTGGTTGGTACCTACCAGTAACGCATTGCGCATCTGGTACACATACAGAAAGGGCAGGCCCCAGATCCTTATCTGGGAAAATTGTACAGCCTGTTGCAGCCTGTCCGGCTCGTCAATGAACAAGGCAAAAAGGTAGGGAGTTATCAGCCATGTGAGCAAGATGCCAATGGTAGCAATGGCAAGTCCTATAAAGATGGCCTGGTTGAAAAGCTTACCGATCTCTTCAGGCCTGTTCTCACCTGCGCGGCGTGCAATTAAGGCCTGCAATCCATTGTTCAGTCCAAAGCCGATAGCAGAGAACACCAGGTAATAAACGCCGGTAAGGCCTGCTATAGCCAGTGCTTTTTCGCTGTAATGACCCAGGAAAATGTTGTTGGTGATAAAGTTGATCTGCGGAACTAAAATAGCAAAGCTGATAGGTAAGGTCAGCTTTAATATCTGTTTCGTTGATACATCTAACTGTAAATCCTTGTTATAGGATGAGGTGCTCATAAATAAATGACATGCAAGGTAAAATATCTTTTATTATTTTTTTCTATATCAAAAAGGCAACCGGTGTATTGAAAACAGGTGGTTCGCTATAAAAACGGGTAATTTCAGGTGAATTTATAGTATCATTGCACACTGTATTAACTTATGCTTAAAGCTACATTTGATATTGTACCGGCATCTGGTATGCCGCAAGAGTGGGGTAACACATTTCTGCTGATGGAAGTAGGAGAGAAGACGTTTAACTATGTAGTGTACAACAGAAATTCCTCACAGGTATTGGCCTTACGCCAGTATAGCCTCGATTTTATACCCGACAAATCAACGCATGAATCTTTGCAGGAGATCCTGAAAGAAGATGAATGGTTGCAGCAATCTTTTCGTGAGGCGTTTGTGATCTATAATTATGCAGACAGTAACCTGCTGCCCGAACGATATTTCCATATTGACATGAGCAAGCCGGCAACAGAGCTGGTTTATGGTAATGCCCGCAGGGGATTGATGCTGAGTGAAAAAGTACAGGGCTGGAACCTGTATAATATTTACCGTATTCCCCGCGAAACACATGCCCTGTTGCAGCAGAAGTTTGCAGCGGGTAAGTACTGGCATTATTACACCTTGTTCCTTACACAGCAGAAGAACAATAATGAAGATGAAGGAAAGGAATCCATACATGTAATAGTAGCGGCTGATCAGTTTGTAGTAGCCGTTTTTAAAGAGAAAAAACTGGCGTTACTGCAAACCTACGGTTATCAAACGCCGGACGATGTATCGTTTCACCTGCTGGCAATATGCAGCCAGTTGCAATTGAATCCAGAAGAAGTTAAGATGTATATTTCAGGTCTTATTGATGAACAATCAACTTTGTACCTGGAATTGCTGAAGTACTTTTTACAACTTGAATGGGAACTGGCGCCTGCGCGTTTAAACCTGCCGCAGGAGTTTTCACAGTACCCCCAGCATTATTTTTCACCGCTTATGAAAATGGCCTTATGCGTATAATTGGAGGAGAGTTAGGAGGAAGAAGGATTACGCCGCCCGCAAAGATGCCACATACACGGCCCACTACTGATATTGCCAAGGAAGGGCTGTTTAATATTATTGAGAATAACCTCGATATAGCTTCATTAAAAACACTGGATCTGTTTGGTGGTACCGGAAGTATCAGTTATGAACTGATCTCGCGCGGTGCAGGGGATTGTACTATTGTAGAGAAAGATCCGGCTATGTATGAATTTATTAAAAGGACCACGGAATCGCTTAAGCTGAGTGTATTGAAAGTGGTGCGTATGGAAGTGTTTAAGTTCATTGAATCCTGTGGTGAGCAATTCGATTTTATTTTTGCTGGTCCGCCCTATGCGTTGACCACCATTGATGAGTTGCCAAAGAAGATCGCAGAAAAGCAATTACTTAAAAAAGGCGGTTGGTTTGTGCTTGAACACACGCCCCGCAATAACTACGAGCAATATCCACTGTTTGTAACAGCCCGTAATTACGGCACTACCATTTTCAGCATTTTTGTGAACAAGGAAGGCGGAGAGTCGTGAGACTGTTTCGGGTTGAGGAATCGTGAATCGGCAGACGGCAAAGCGTGAGACGTGAGTCGTCAATCGTGAGTGGTTGCTGCTGTATTTGCTCGTGGCTCATAGCTCAAAGCTCGCCGCTTGTATTCGAGATAACTGCAAATTGCCAACTTACTTTTCCTGTATTCAACTTACAACCTATAACCTACAACTTATAACGTATTGCAACGGATCTTTGTAACAGGCATAGGAACAGGAGTAGGGAAAACAGTTGTTTCGGCTATACTGGCCAAAGCACTGGATGCAGATTACTGGAAACCTATACAAGCTGGTTATGATGAGGGTACAGATAGTGAGTGGGTACAGCGTGTACTGGAAGGGTATCAGGGCAGAATACACCCTGAAGTGTACCGGTTGGCAATGCCTGCATCACCACATATTGCAGCACGTAATGAAGGGGTCGATATATCCATTCATAAAATATGTGAACAGGTTCCGGCAATTAGTCGTAACTTGATTATAGAAGGCGCGGGAGGACTGCTTGTACCATTGAGTAAGTCGGCGTTTGTGGCGGATCTTGCACAAACACTCAATGCAAAAGTTATCCTCGTAAGCCGGAACTATCTTGGTAGCATTAATCATTCCCTGTTGACCGCTCGTGTATGCAGGGAGATGAATTTGCCGGTTATTGGATGGATATTCAATGACCAGTATCTTGACTACGAAGATGAGATCGTTCAATGGTCCGGATTTCCTAAAATAGCATCCATTCCTTATGAAAAACAACCAAACGGGATCTTTATCAACTCTCAGGCTGCTCTTATTGACAGGCATCTGAAAGAATATTTATGATAAAAACAACCGTACGAAAAGAATTTCTGCAACGCAGGCAGGGCATTTTTGAAGAAGAGTTTCAGCAACAGACTGTGCTTATTGGCTTCAATTTTAAAAAGCTGAAGATTCCCTCTGTCGATTACCTCTTGTCCTACTCTCCCATTACTGAAAGACATGAGTTTGATGTATCTGTTTGCGAAGACATGTTGCAACAGCAATACCCCATGCTCAAACTGGCATGGCCTCGTATTGAGCCTGTTGCCTCTCACATGGAAGCTATCCAGGTAGATAAAAAAAGTGTATTGGTAAAGAATAAACACAATGTACTGGAGCCTGCCGATGGAATTATAGTAGATCCGCAGCGACTGGACATTGTATTTGTTCCGTTACTGGCCTTTGACGATAAGGGCTATCGCGTGGGGTATGGTAAAGGCTATTACGACCGTTTTCTGGCAAGATGTCGCCCGGACATCATCAAAATAGGGTTTTCTTTCTTTGAAGCGGTTGAATCGATAGAAGACATGAATGAATTTGACGTACCTTTAAACTTTTGTATTACACCGCGACGTATTTATGAATTTTAATGCGCCATTGCTTCGTCCTGTCAGGATCTTGTTGTTTCCCCTTTCATTGGTATATGGTGCAGTTGTGTGGTTGAGAAACCGGTTATATGATAAAAAAATACTCCGCTCCACAACTTTCAATTTACCAATCATCTGTGTGGGCAACCTGTCAGTAGGCGGCACAGGTAAATCCCCAATGGTCGAATTCCTGGTAAGGCAATTGCGCAACAATATACAGGTAGCCGTATTAAGCCGCGGTTACAAACGCAAAACAAGAGGCTATTCGCTTGCCAACGAAACAACTACAGCGCTTGAAATTGGTGATGAACCCATGCAGTTCCATCTCAAATTTCCAGATGTAAATATTGCGGTGGGAGAGGAGCGTGTAGTAGCTATTCCGCAACTGCTGCATGATAAGCCCGATACAGAAGTAATTATACTGGATGATGCGTTTCAGCACAGGGCAGTAAAAGCCGGCTTCAATATTCTGCTGACAGATTATAGCAATCTTTTTACACGCGACTGGTTTTTACCAACCGGCGATCTGCGCGATGAAAAGGCAGGCGCACGCAGGGCCGAGATCCTGGTAGTGACCAAATGCCCGCCCGGCTTATCGGAGGAAGAAAGAGAGGCTATACGCAAAGAGATCAATCCTTTGCCTCACCAGCATTTGTTCTTTAGCTGCATCCGTTACGGGCTGCCTTATCATATTACCGGCAAAGCGGTACAAACTACCATTACAGACAAAACCGAAGTATTGCTGGTAAGCGGTATTGCCAACCCTGCACCCTTAAAGCGGCACCTCCAGGAAGTGACCGAAACTTATTATGAACTTATTTACAGTGATCATCATATTTTCTCCATCGACGACTGGAAAGAGATCGTAAAACGCTTCAACAGCATCCAGGCAGACAGAAAAATTATCCTCACCACCGAAAAAGACGCTGTCAGGCTTATCAAGTTTGAACAGGAAATGAAGGATTACCCGGTATATGTTCTTCCGATAGAAATACAATTCCTCTTTGAGCAACAGCAACAGTTTACTGATTTAATTACTAAATTCATTACCGGATTCAGCTTAACTACTTAAATGTATGGAATGAGCAGAAAAAATAATTCCAGGAAGAAAAAGAAGAAAAACGACAACACGCAGCATACTCTTAAAGGTATTTTAGATATTACCCGGTCTGGCATCGGGTATGTAATACTGGAGAATGCTTCCAATGATATTCTTGTAAGACCCAATGATTTTAATACAGCCCTGCATGGCGATACAGTTCGCGTAAGAATAATAGGCAGTGGCAAGCAAAGTGGCCGTTTGCAAGGGGTGATAGAAGAAGTGTTGCATCGTAAACAGACCGAATTTATTGGCCAGATAGAAGTAGGCAAAAACACTGCATTCTTTATTGCAGATGTAAATAAGCCCATGCCCGATGTATTCATTCCGATGCAGGAATTGAATGGAGCACAGGATCATAGCAGGGTGATTGTAAAGATCACAGAATGGGCAAAAAATAAGAAACCGATGGGTACGGTGGTGCAGGTGCTGAAGGCAGAAGACACCAACGATATGGCTATGAAAGAGATCCTTATCGAAAATGGCTTCCCCCTGATATTCCCTGACGAAGTGATGGAAGAAGCTGCAAGGATTCCCGACCTGATACCCCAGGCCGAAATTGATAAAAGAAAAGATTGCCGTGATATTCTCACCATGACCATTGACCCTGTAGATGCCAAGGATTTTGACGATGCCTTGTCGTTCAGGGTACTGAAGAACGGGCATTACGAAATTGGTGTACACATTGCAGACGTAAGTCATTACGTAGAACCCGATACAGCATTGGATAAAGAAGCGTATGAACGCGCCACTTCGGTATACCTGCCAGACAGGGTACTGCCCATGTTGCCAGAGCGTATCTCCAATGAACTGTGTTCACTGCGTCCTAAAGAAGACAAACTGACATTCTCAGCGATTTTCCAGATAACACCTAAGGCCGAGATAAAACAATACTGGCTGGGTAAAACTGTCATTCACTCCGATCGTCGTTTTACTTACGAAGAGGTGCAGGATATTATTGAAAAAGAGGAAGGCGATTACAGGGACGAGATCCTGTTGCTGAATAATCTTGCCCAGAAATTCCGCAAACAGCGGTTTAAAAAAGGTGCTATTAACTTCTCCTCACAGGAAGTAAGATTTAAACTGGACGAAAAAGGTAAGCCCATTGGCATTGTAGTAAAAGAAAGCAAAGAAGCGCACCAGTTGATCGAAGAGTTTATGCTACTGGCCAACCGCGTGGTTGCAGAAAGCGCCTCGCGCGTAAAATTCAATAAAAAAGACCTTCCTTTCCCATACCGCGTGCATGATACACCGGATGAAATGAAGCTGATGCCTTTTATTGAGTTTGCTAAGAAATATGGTCATACGTTCGATACCAAAACCCCTGAAAGCATTGCTGAATCTTTCAACCAGATGCTGCGCGATGTGAAGGGTAAGCCGGAACAGCATGTGCTGGAACAATTAGGCATTCGCACTATGGCCAAAGCTGTATATACTGCTGAAAATATCGGGCACTATGGTCTCGGTTTCAAATACTATTGTCACTTTACTTCTCCTATACGTCGTTACCCTGACGTGCTGGTGCACCGTATTATGTTCGATATTCTGAACGAACAGGTGGAACCGGATAAAAAACTGGAACAGAAATGCAAACACTGCAGTGAAAGAGAACGCGGTGCAATGGAATCTGAAAGGGCCGGCAACAAATACAAGCAGGTTGAATACATGCAGGGCTTTTTAGGAGAAGAATTTGAAGGCGTTATCAGCGGTGTAGCCTCTTTTGGTTTTTGGGTAGAAACAATAGAACACAAATGTGAAGGCCTGGTAAGCATCAACAGCCTGCTGGAGTATGATGACTTCAGGCATGTGGAAAGTGATTATAGTTTAGTTGGATTAAGAAGTGGCCGTAAATTTGCGATGGGCGATAAGGTCACCATTAAAGTGATAGCTGCCAATCTTTCCAAACGCCAGTTGGATTATGAATGGGTACAAACGCCTGGTGTTCCGGAAGAAAGGACAGTAGTGACTAAAAGATCGCCGGTAAAAAAGAAGAACAGTAAAAAGAAGAATGGTTAATAATAAGCCATTTGTATAAAATTCTTAAGTTATAAAACAGGCAGGCATTGTATGTTGAGTTTTGAAGAGTTATCAGTAAGGTTTACACAGCATTTTGCAACACGTCACTTTCCCGCAGAACCGGCAACACTGTATGATGCCAATGATTATTTTCTGAAGCTGGGTGGTAAACGTGTACGACCTGTTTTGTGCCTGATGGGGAATGACCTGTTTAGTGAAATAAGCCAGGATGCCTGGAATGCAGCTACAGCAATAGAGCTTTTCCATAATTTCACCCTTATCCATGATGACATCATGGACAAAGCCCCTCTGCGTAGGGGAATGCCTACCGTACATGAAAAATACGGTACCTCCACTGCCTTACTGGGAGGGGATGTAATGCTGGTAGTAGCTTACGACTATCTCAATAAAATAAAAGCAGATTATCATCATAATATCGTTCACCTGTTCAACAGAACAGCGCGTGAAGTGTGTGAAGGGCAGCAGATGGATATGGACTTTGAAAACCGTGAAGGAGTGCCGATGGATGAATACATCCGTATGATCGAATTAAAGACATCTGTATTACTGGCTGCCAGTTTACAGATGGGTGGCATAATCGGGGGCGCCAATCAGCATAATCAGCAGCACTTATACGAATTTGGTAAAAACCTTGGTATTGCCTTCCAGGTACAGGACGACTACCTTGATGCATTTGGTGATCCTGCCAAAGTGGGCAAGCAGCCTGGTGGTGATATCGTTGCCAATAAAAAGACTTTCCTGATGATCAAGGCGCTTGAAGTGGCCGATGCGGGACAGCGTGCAGCGTTGTTACAATTAATGCAGGAAAACCCTATTGGTAAAGTAGAAAAGGTATTGGCCATCTTTCATGGTTGTGGCGTTGATGAATGGGCATTCCATCTGAAAGACAAATATATTGACCAGGCATTTCATCATCTTGATAACATTGATGTAGAACCTGCACGCAAAGAATATTTGCGCGCACTTGCTAACTTTTTGGTCCAGCGCGAGTATTAATTCTTACTTCATGCCGTAGCAGACTGTCTTTTTTGCAGTAACATTCTATCTATCTCAAAAGCGGTATTCGTATAGTAATTAGTGGCATTCTTCTATAATGCTGCAGAAGCTGCCTGTACAGGTTGGTTCATGGCATCCTGTTTGATTTTTCATTGTTTAAATTATTTAAACAATGAAGAAACTATTATTCGCGGCGTTTATTCTGGCAGGAACTTTCGCAGTAAGCAATCAGGTACAGGCACAGGTTAAAGTAAACCTCAATATTGATGTACAACCAATCTGGGGGCCTGTTGGCTATGATTATGTAGATTATTATTACCTGCCCGATATTGAAGTATATTACGAAGTACCATCAAAGCAATATGTGTACAAAAACGGCAATCGCTGGGTACGTACTACTACACTGCCCGCGCGATATAAGAACTTTGATTTCTACTCAGCACATAAAGTAGTGATCAATGAAAACAAGCCTTACCTGCGCCATGCAGATAATGTTGCAAAGTATGCACCTTACAAGGGCAAGCATGATCAGCAGCCTATCCGCGATAGCCGTGATGAGCGTTATTTCGGTAATAAGAACCATCCTCAGTACAAAAAGCCAGCTCCGGCTCCGGCTAATAATAAGCCTGGTAATAAGAATGTCAGACCTCATTAATACCTCTTCGTAAATAAGAAGTCGATATAAAGAAAGCTGCTTTTTAAGCAGCTTTTCTTGTTTTTAGCGTGATCTTTTTCGGGTAAATGATACAGGGTAAATATCGGGGTAAGATGATAAAAAGTGGGTTTATTATCATAAATCAAGTAGTAAGTGATTCATAAAGAGTGAGTTATTTTTCTGTGGCTGGTTTACTACAATAAGTTAGAGAGGTTATTACAGTGTTTCCCCTTAGGCTGATTTAATATTGCATTGCAAAGCAACTCTCCCCGCCATAGTTAGCCGAACTGTATGTTTCGGTCCTATCTTTTGGCCAGTTAAGGTTAAAGAACTTCTGTTAGTAGCATCGGTAGCATTACAACCAACTTTTAGTTTGAATTGTACACCCGCAATTTAAGATTCCGGATATAATCTTTTTTGAATAATAAACTTGGCTGATGTCGTAAATATCAATCGAAAAGCCCTGGTCCTTTATTACTATGAAAAACAGGTCTTATATTTTTTGAAAAACTATGACATCAGTAACTGCGTAGTACACTCGTAGTTGAATCCTTTGATGAACTAAGTTCTTAATCTTAGTAACGCAGGAAAAAGGGATGCGGCGAGGAATAAAATCCTCCCGCCCCTTTTTTAAAAGGATGAATTGAATTTCAGGTGCAGGATTTAACAGGTGTTGCGCATTTTATGTAGCGTTCTCTGAGTATGGTTTCAATATTGGATTTGGAGTGGAAGGGCACCTCCTTGGGTGCCCTTTTTTTATTGCCATAACGCAGAGTGTTGTATAACAGGTATGTATAATCAGTAAGGGGTATAAATCTGTGTTTTTTGAACATCTCTGAACCAAGTTATTTCGTTAATGTTCTCTATAAACTCCGTTCTCTATGATTCGCAATTCAGACCACTCTTATGCAAGGTATGGATCTGGTTCAATTAGCTTATCTCACAACGATCGCCTTGACCAGCTCGCAAGAAATAATGTGTATCGGAAACGCAAATTGATTCCTACTCGATCCGCAATTATGAAAATCATTCCGTTATTGTTACTGGTAATTGGCGTATTCATTGCCATTGCCGCTCCGGAAAAATTCTATCAATCACTATGGTTGCGTGCAATAACTGTTTTGCTTATTATAGCCGGGGCTGGTGCAACCAGCTGGCTGTATCTTCAGAATATTTATTTTAAGACCAAGGTGCTAAAGGTGAGTGAAAAAGAAAATATAATAGAGGTAGAGGAAACGCTGGTAGCATTAAAAGCTTCGGAAAAAGTGTTGCGTCAGAAAGCTCGTTTACAGGAGCAACTTATTACTTCTCTCACACACGATATAAAAAGTCCGCTTAAGTATCTTGTTATCACGGCCCGCAATGTTTACGAAGAAACATCTTCCCGTTCAATGCCTGATATACAGTCGCTGCAGGCTAATGTACGATTACTCTATGATGCAGCCTATCGTATGTACTACCTTACTGATAACCTTCTTCAGTATATCAAGCTGCATTCAAAAGATGAGTACATCAGTTACGGGCAGGTAAATATTTTTAACCTGGTAGAAGACCGCCTGTTCATTTTTCGTGACATGGCTTATTCTCAATCTATTCCCATTGTCAATAACGTTTCCCCTGACATAGCTGCAAGAACCAATGCACATCTGCTGGGTATTATCCTGTACAACCTGCTTGATAATGCTATAAAATTCACTCATGAAGGAGAGATAACTGTTTCCTGTGAAATGGAGCAGGATAAGCTATATCTTGAAGTGCGTGACTCTGGTATTGGTATGGATGAAGACCTGGTAGCATGGTGCAATACAAATGATGAAGAATTATCAGGTGATGCCAAAAAAGCAGAAATGATGTTGTCCCGAAGCAAAGGACTTGGGTTAGTGATCGTAAAAGAACTTACGACACTGATAAACGCACAGCTTCGTGTAAAGAGTGATCATGAGTCTGGCACCACTATGCTGATCATCCTGAACAGATAGTCATACGAAACTATATCGTAAAAATACAAGGTAGTTTTCCTGTAATCTGAAAACGGTTATTAACCGGAAAGGAAAATGTACAGTATTACTCTACATTATAGATCCTTGCTTTCTCGGCAAGATCAATGATATTAGCAACCTGAAGCTTCTCGTAGATCCTGCTTTTATAAGTGCTCACTGTAGATACTTCGATATTCAGTGTAGTACTTATATCAGCAAGGCTTAATCCTTTTATAAGCAGTTGCATTACTTCTGTTTCCCTGTTTGATAATTTATTGAGGGGGTTTGCTACCATCGGCTCTGAACGGCCTGTAACCCCATTTAAAAGCCTTTCTTTTAATGAAGGGCTAATATACTTTTCATCATTCAAAACAGTCTGGATAGCGGTCCTTAATTCGTTTTCGTGCAGTTGCTTGGGCAGGTACCCATCAGCACCAGCCTGCAGGTAACGTAATGCGAATAGCTGTTCATCGTAAGCGGAGAAGATAAGTATCTTGATCTGTGGCTGACGTAATTTAACCACATCGATCATCTGGATATTATTGCCTCCGGGAAGGTTTACATCAAGGATCAGCAGATCAAAATCCTGGGAGTTGAGATACTTCAATGCGCTGTTGAGACTTTCTGCGCCACTAATATTTGCGTTGGGAATGAACTGTTTGATAATTAACATCGTACCAAAGCGTACGATGGAATGGTCATCGGCAATCAGGATATTTGGCATAGTGAGTTGTTTGGGGCAGGCCTACTTAAGAATCATATCATAGTCTGCACATTGCTACAATGATATAATAAATCGGCTACATTATATCTTTTCGTGAAGCAATTTATAATAAGAGAAGCAGTAAAATTAAACTTTGAAAAAAAAGACCTTTTTGGGGTATAAGTTTCAGTCACTGTAATCAATATGCGTTATGTATAGTATATGTTATGTTATAAGCGACAGTAAGAAATATATTCACAGAAAAGATAGAATAAGTTCTCTCATATAATGTTGAAAGAACTATTTTCTGGTGATTAAATTATATACAATAAATGTTTGATCTTAATCAGGTGAGCCTATTACTCTTTCGATCTCAATTAGCTTATTTCCTCCGGGATAAAATCTTCCTTTTGCGGCGAGTTGGTCATTAATATAAATAGCAGACAGAAAGTAATTGTTTTGCCAGCTTAAAGTTGCAAATCCGTTTTGATCAGTTTGCGCGGCCTGAGTGGTTTCCTGGTTTTCGTGTGAGGCTGTAAGTGTAGTGGCATATACCCTTATTCCCTCTACGGGGTTGCCGGATTGTAATACACGGATGGTTAACTTTTTTTTCATTCGCTTCGGTTTACTTTTAATTATAGGTTTAAGTTGCTATCCGGATGTAACTGTTTTTTGACCTGGCGGTTGTACATAAAGATCCTGTAGGTGTTGATAAAGAGCAGGACAGATACAGTGCACAAAGCTCCTTCTGTTACACCTTTCCAGAAAGGATGATGCGAGCTTGTCTGCAGCAATAACAGTGTTATCACCAATAGTATATATAATAGTCCTTCCTCTCTTATTTGCCGTTGGAGTTTTTTTTCTAGTTGCTCATATTCTGTACCTGTAACTGCGGTAAGGAAAAGTTTTTTAAGGTTTTTCCTGTTTCTGCCGGCAAAGCTGAGAACAATGCCTTTGTATAACAGAATGTTACCGGCAATCAGTATTGCGCAGGTAAGGCCATTGGTATATTGTAATTGCATCAGCAGGGTAGCAGTTGAGGCTACATAGAGTCCAATACCTGTGAAGAATAAAACATAACCCAGTTTTTTTTCCCATGCCTGGTGGGCAGCTCTGCCTGTTTGTTCCCATGTATCAGCAGATGTCTGCAGGTACAAGGTTGGTGGTAATTTAGTAACTGTACTCATCTCTCAAGGTGTTTTAATGATTCTATCTGCTCTTTTTACTAATATGGCCATGCAATGTTTTGTGAGGTCTTCACAATGTTGTGCCTGCTGTAATGAATAGCCTGATACAGTATATTGATTTCTTTCAGGGAGCTTTCGGGATACAAGACGGGTTTTCATTGAGGTATCGTTCTGATTTTTTTGAGCATCAAATGCTCTTCTTGAGATCATTTGCTAATAATCAAAGCCAGGAAGAGATATAAGCAGGAGGACAAAGCTACCAATAGGCTTCTGTAGATGGTATTATGCTAAAAAGAAATTGAGCGAAAGCATGTTTTAACTGAGTAAACAGATTCTGCTTCTTTACACGGGCCACTTTATTAAATTGATCTTTAATTGTTTTACCTAATGATTTGACAGAGCAGGCTGGTTTGCAGGCTGGTAGAGGGTTTGGGCGGATTTGGGTGTTTTTGTATTGTAAGTATATTACCACAATAGTGTGAGGGGATTATTACGGCAAAGCAATCAGGGACTGATTAGTTTTGCAAACATAACCAGGGATTATACGAGTGTATATGACTGTGTTTTTGATAAGATGGCTTATTTAGAATGAATTGGTTATCAGGATGTTTGTTGCAGTGATGGGGTTTAAAGTACACGGTATCAGTAAGTATTTAGATCAATTGTTGCAAACTTCTTAATTTTATATCGGTTGAATTACAACCGTAGCGTATAATTCTTCGTAAATAGTTATTAAAGGTTAAGTTCCTCCTGTTTAGCAGCTACATCCAACTTACATGAAAGATTTCTACAGCAACAATAAGTTGAGCATATGTTCAACTTGGTTCTTTGGATTGTAGAAAAATCAAAGATTGTTCCTGTTCAGATTATTTGTCACTGTCTTTTTTAACTAAAAGACACAACCTCTTTGCTCAGACTAAAGCGTAGTTCGGGAATCTCAAATATTTACCTGTTAATCATGATCTCTTATGAGAGTTGTAAAAACAATCCAAATGGATGACAAGAGTGTGAACTCTTATTTCTTCGAAAAGCGTTCATCTGAAACCCGGCAAAATGTGGAACCGGGGCTGAACAACAAAAAGGACATTCTTACATTCATTAATGCCTATGCCGAAAATGCAGAAGTAATGGACATCATTACATCACCGCAGGATGAGGAGGGACTTCCTGCCAAAATGGTAATGCTGTTGGTCATTGATCCTGTTCATCACAATACATTGAAAGCTGATAAAAGAAAAGCTGTTAATGAACCTCAGTCTGTTGCTAAACAACACTTAATAGAAAGTGTGGTAAGCAGTCTTCAGCAAAAGATGCAACATGATATTCCCGAGATATCTGAGGATGAAAAAACAACCATTCAATTTGGAGAGAACGGGTATCCCAAGCGATTACTGGTAACTACGCATGGGCAGATCACTGTCATTAATATGGAGCAGATCGTTTATCTCAAATCATGTTCTAATTACACTATCATAAAAATGGCAGATGGCAATAAATATACTTCCAGCAAACATTTGAAAATATACGATATGGCTATCAGCAGCCATCCCGATTTTTTAAGGGTACATCGTTCTGCCATCGTTAATAAAAATTATGTAAAGGCAATTGTACGCAAGGGGCATAAGAATATCATACTAATGCCCGATGATTCACAGGTTGAGATCTCTTCCAAAAGGAAGGAAGCTATACTGGAAGCGTTGTGCAGATAGTCCTGGCAAGGCCAACTGCTTTTCTGAAACGATAAGTGAAAAAATTAGTCCGGATACATTTTCCGGAACGCCATTCTTAAGGGTTCATGAGGCCCCGGGTATTTTCCGGGGTCTTTTTTTATATGGATATTTTTTGTCATATTCCGTTTGCATCCTATTTTGGCTGCAAATCATTATGAACTTCGCCGGTACACATTTTTTCTATAATTTACCCGCTTAAACCAACACTCGATATGTCAAACTCGCTTTTCAGAACAAAAAAGATCGAATCTATTTTATCAGAGGGTGGAGATGATCCTCATGGTGGTGGTAGCGGGTTAAAAAGAGTGTTGGGAGTTAAAGACCTTACTTTTTTTGGTATTGCGGCTATTATTGGAGCTGGTAGCTTCAGTAGCCTGGGCGAAGCCTGTTTTAAGGGCGGTCCCGGCGTAGTACTATTATTCATATTATGCGGTATTGCCTGTGGCTTTACCGCATTTTGTTATTCAGAGTTCGCCAGCCGTATTCCGGTGGCTGGTAGCGCCTATACGTATGCATACGCCTCTTTCGGTGAGTTGTTTGCATGGATCATTGGCTGGGCATTGGTAATGGAATACTCCATTGGTAATATTTATGTTGCTTTTTCCTGGAGCGACTATTTTACTTCATTACTGGAATCCCGGCATATCCATATGCCGGACTATCTTACCTGCAGTTACCTGGAAGCTAAAAAGGCATTCTTAAGCGGATCTTCTAACAAAGAACTGATCGGTGCCTGGAATACGGCGCCTGTAGTTGGCGGATTGAAGGTGATTTTTGACCTGCCTGCTTTGATCATCAATGTGCTGATTACTTACCTGGTGTACATTGGCATCAAGGAATCCAGGAACTTCAGTAATATCATGGTGATATTAAAGCTGGCTGTAGTAGCGTTGGTGATCATTGTAGGAGCCTGCTATATAAATACCGATAACTGGTTGCCGGTAAATGATGAAGGAGTTAAGTCGTTTATGCCCAATGGCTTTAGTGGTGTAATGGCTGCCGTGTCGGGTGTTTTCTTTGCCTATATTGGTTTTGATGCAGTAAGTGTGCTGGCAGAAGAAAGTAAAAATCCCCAGAGGGATCTGCCAAAGGGAATGACTTATTCACTGGTGATCTGTACAGTGGTTTATATTTTACTGGCCCTTGTACTGACAGGTGTGCTGAACTACCGCCAGTTTGAAGGTGTAGGTGATCCGCTGGCTGAGATCTTCAGGGTGAAAGGCGTTCATTGGATGCAAACCCTGGTTTCGATATGTGCTGTAATTGCAATGACAAGTGTACTGCTGGTTTTCCAGATGGGGCAGCCACGTATATGGATGAGCATGAGTCGCGACGGATTACTGCCGCCCGTATTTCAACGTATTCACGGGAAATTTAAAACGCCTTCGTTTGCCACTATTTTAACGGGGGTAATAGTTGGTCTTTCCATCATCTTTACTGATAAAACCTTTGTACTGGATTTCACCAGTATTGCTACACTGTTTGCATTTGTACTGGTGTGCGGAGGTGTGTTACTGCTCCCCAGGAAAGAAAAAGTTCCCGGCAGGTTCAATATGCCTTATATCAACAGCCGTGTTATTTTCCCGCTGCTGGTAGTGGTGGTGCTGGTAGGCATTGGCATTTTTAAACCAGCCTATTTTACTGACATGTTTAATTTCGATTATTCAGGTAATACAGATTATACAAGTGGCAGCGCATCCTTTATGGACCTTGCTACTACCAATATCTCCTTAATTATTTTCTGGGGTACCTGTCTTATCCTGGCGGTACTGGCTATCATGAAAAAATACTCCTTAATTCCACTGATGGGACTTGCCACCTGTCTGTACCTTTTAACCGGTATGACAAAAAGCAACTGGATCTGGTTCCTGAGCTGGCTGGCACTGGGTTTGATCTTCTATTTTAGCTACGGTTATAAGAAAAGTAAACTGGCTTCTGCTACCGCATAATCAGGCAAACTAAAGGATTGTTGAAATTGGCGTATTTTTACGCCCGATTATGAAATTTCAGATAGGCGATAAAGTAGTAGTACTGCACTCCAACGATGAAGGAGAGGTAGTGGACATCATCAATGAAAAAATGGTAATGGTAGATGTGCGGGGAGTTAAATTTCCTGCCTATACCGACCAGTTGGATTTTCCTTATTTCAAACGTTTTTCAGAACAGAAACTGGTTCCTACCAAAAAGGAAAAGAAATACATTGATTCTGTTCCACATGAGAAAAAGAAGGTCAGTGATAAAGTAATAGATGGGGTATGGCTCACCTTCATTCCGGTGATGCATTCAGATGAGTTTGGCGACGATGTGGTGGATGATCTGAAGATCAGGCTTATAAACCGCACACCAACAGGCTATAAGTTCATTTATAAACTGAATTATAAAGGCGAAACTTCTTTTGACCTGAACAACCTGGTTCACCCGTTTGAAGATTTTTACCTGCACGATATTCCGTTTGAAGAACTCAATGATAATCCTACGTTTTCCTTTGAGTTCTCCCTGGCAACGCCTGACAAAAACAAAGCAGATTATTTTGAGTCTTCTCTTAAGCTGAAAGCCAAACAGGTTTTTGCCCGTATAGAAGAATTGAAACAGAAAGGAGAAGCTACTTTCTCTTATAAGCTATTTGATACCTACCCCGGAAGACCTTATGATGAGGCGCCGGCAATAGACCTTAGCAAACTGGCTAAATCGGGTTATAAGATATATGATGCCTCCCGGGTACGCCAGCACCTGGAACCTGCCAGGCATGAAGTGGATCTGCATATTGAAAGGCTTACGCCTGATGCAGATTCTATGGACAATTTTGAAAAACTCACACTACAGCTTAAAACTTTTGAGAAGTATTTTGAGTTAGCCTTAGCACATCATCTGCCGGGTATGATAGTAATTCATGGCGTGGGTACAGGAAAGTTACGTGATGAAATTCATGAGATACTGCGTACACGTAGAGAAGTAAAGAGCTTTATCAATCAATACCATTCTGCGTACGGGTATGGAGCTACAGAGATCTTTTTTCAATATTAAGACTCAAGGAAATCTGGTTATAGGTTTTAAGTGAAGGCACAAGGAAGTACGAAATAAGAAATACGAAGTACGGAAGGTGAAAATATCGAATGTCAAATTTTGAATATCGAATTTTGAAGGAAAGCCGATAAGGCTCAAGAGGTTGAAAAGTTGAAAAATTTACAAGGGTCAAGTATTCACTATTGACCATTCACTATTCATTTGCCTCAGCCACTCACGACTCACGATTCACCTCTCACGATTACTTCTCCTCATCCGAAAACTGTATTTTTGCACCGACTACAAACCGTGCTATCGCTCTCTGTTTCGGCAGAGGGAGGAAAGTCCGGACAGCATAGGGCAATGCACCGGCTAACGGCCGGGTTCTGCTTTCGGGCAGAAACAGCCAGTGCCACAGAAAATTACAGCCTTCACTTGTTGCAAAACAGGTTTGTCTGCTGCAAAGCAGAGGGTGATGGTGAAAACGTAGGGTAAGAGCCTACGACTTTGCCGGGTAACCGGTAGGGTGGGTAAACCTTGCATGCTGAAATGCCATGTACACCAGCGTTGAAGGGCGGCTCGTCCGATTTTGCTTCGGCAGAAACGTTGGGTGGGTAGGCAGAACGATTCTTCCAGTAATGGACGAACCAGATAAATGATAGCTGTCCGCTCCGGCGGAGACAACAGAATCCGGCTTACGGGTTTGTAGTTTTTTTAGTTATAGGTTTTAAGTTGTCGGTAATAAGTAAAATACAAAAGGCTGATAGTGTAACGACTAACTTACAGCCTATCACTTCACTTATAACCTAAAACCAGTTGACCTACATAGCCTCCGGCTTCCATCAGCCAGGCGATACCCAGATGCACAATTACTCCTCCCCAGATGCTACGGGTATTATAGACTACAGCTCCCAGGATCAATCCACCGAAAAAAGAAGTGATACATTCAAAAAGAGGCTTGCCAAAATGAATAGTGCAATAAAATGCAGCCATTGGCAGAATCGCATCTTTACCTACAAAGCGGGCAAAGACCAGTATTAAAAATCCACGAAAGAAGAGTTCAATGGTAATGAAGTCGATGCCGTAGCAAAGCTCATAAAGCAGTTTCCAGGGCATAGGATGTGTTACATAGCTATCAATGAAGGCAACCCGCTGGAACTTGGGATAGGTATGCAGAAAATCCTGTCGTGTAGCAGCAAAGGCTATTAGCGGGATCATCAGCAATAAAAGAAAGAAATAGGGCCTGGCATCAAAACCTTTAAGAAGTAAACCCGCAACAGGCTTTTCAAATCGTTGCCATTTCCATATCAGCCACACCAATGCCATTACCAGTACACATTTAAAAGGCCAGTTAAGTACCTGGTACCAGTATTGTTTCCACGGGTAGGAGAGATGATCTGTTGTAAGATGTGTGAACCAGTCAAAGGTGATTTTTGCAGCAAAAACAGCCGGGCATAGCAACAGCAGTAACAGGAAGTTCTTTTGTTTGGGTATTGACTTACGCGCAATCAGTAACTGGCCTATATGTACTGCACAAAAGGTGAAAATATACAAGGCAGAGAAGCTTGCAAATCTTAATAAAGGGGAAGAGAATGTATTGATCCTTTTCTCAATGCCAACAGTGTAGTTGATAGTAACAAGGATAGCTGTGAATGCCAGAGTAACAATAAAAACAGTGCGGTTGACGAAACGGAAATAGTCTGATAAATACGAGCGGATAGATTTCATGAAGGTATGGGCCTCCGGCAGGTAAGATACTTATTTACCTTCAAAGCTTGCTTTCATTTTTTCCATTAAACCGGCAGCGATCATTTTCTGCGCAAGTTTAATCATGTTGCCGAAAGCTTTGGCGTGAGAAATACCATGACCAATAATTACTGGCTTGGCTACACCTAATACTGGAGTACCACCGTAGTTTTCGAAGTTGAAGCGTTCGAAATATTCGTGTTGAATGTTTTTCTGGTGAGTGATCTCGTAAATGGACTCAGCCATTTTAAGGATAACATTACCTGTAAATCCTTCACACACCATTACGTCTGCTTTGTCCAGCAAAACATCTCTTCCTTCAACGTTACCGGTAAAGTTGATCTCTTTGTTTTCTTTCAGCAGGGGATAGGCCGCCTGTGCAAGAATATTGCCTTTACCTTCTTCTTCACCAAGATTGATCAGCGCTACGCGCGGATTATCGATGTTGAGAATGTGTTGTACGTAAAGAGAACCGAGCAGGGCAAACTGGTTAAGATGTTCTGGTTTGCAGTCGGCGTTCATGCCTACATCCAGTAACAAACCATCTTTACCGTTGTCTTTGGGAATAATGGTGGAGATAGTGGGGCGTTGTACGCCTTCAATGGCTTTAATGCTGTACATGGCGCCTACCAGCATAGCACCGGTGTTACCAGCGCTGATAAATGCTTCGGCTTTGCCAGATGCCAGCAAGTGAAAACCTACAGCAATAGAAGACTGCTGTTTTTCTTTTAAAGCCTTGGTAGGGTGCTCATGCATACCAATTACCTGGGGAGCATGAACTACCTTAACGGCGTTTGCAGGAATATTGAATTCCTGCAGCAGGGGATTGATCTGAGCTTCATCCCCTGTCAATAACAACACGGCCGGAGTATCCGTTTCAGATAAGTATAGGTGAATACCTTTCACCGCTTCGCGTGGTGCAAAGTCTCCACCCATCATGTCTAAACAAATAGTCATCTCCGGCGCAGGCTTTATTAAAAAGGAATGTTATTTAATGGGGCTTTGTTCAGCAACCACTTTTCCTTTGTAATACAACTTACCTTCACTTACGTGCGCACGGTGACGTACGTGGATCTCGCCTGTAGTGCTGTCTTTGCTCAGCGTTACTTTCTCAGCTTTGTAGTGAGTTCTTCTCTTCGCACCCCTCTGCTGGGAATGTCTTCGTTTCGGATTAGGCATAACTCAAAATTTATACTACTTAAAAAACTTAATGTTATTAATTGTCTTCGGTATTCCTGAATTGCTCCAGACCTTTCCAAAGTGGGTTGGCCGGAGGGGTATTACTATCTGTATCCAGTTTTTTCAGCATGGCCAAAACTTCCTGGTTACAATGTGAGCCTCCCATTTCATCTTCAGGGCACATGCGCTGCATGGGAATGCTCAGGTTGATAAATTCATAGATCCAGTCTGCAATGTGCAGGTGACTTTCGCCCCTTGATATATAATAAACGTCCGGATCTTCTTCCTGGTCATTCATTATTTCAGGGTCGTCTACCATTTTAACTACTACATTAAACTCATCCCACAGCTCCAATGGCAGATTGTTACCACAACGATCGCAGGTTACTTCCAGCTTTCCACCTATTTCAAATTTCAACAGCATAAAACTGTTGTTTTTCTCCAGCGCCAGTTTTACGTGGGCTATACAGTTGCGGAAGTCCTGTTCCTGGTAATCTATAAAGAACTTATCGGTAATCTCATATTCAAACTCATGAATACCGGGCTTTAATCCTACAAACGCAATATCAAAATTCCGGCGATTGCTCATGAACTACCCTTTTAAAGAGTTTGCAAAGGTATGGATAATCAGCTAACAATGAATAGTTCAACTGAAAAAACTTTCATTTGCTGTCCATGCCTTAAAAAAGCAATATAGTTGACTGAAAATCAACAATTTTAAGGCCTGCAATGTTCAATAAAAGCTATGAAATCACCTAAAAAAGTTAATTAGTTATCCAGAACAAAGGTCTATGTATTGGGGATAAATTCAATATGAGAGGTTATGAACGGGGTTTCTGGTGTTCTGAAATATGCTGGATCTGTTTCTGTAGGTCTTTCAGCTCATTTTTAGTTTCATAATACTGGATGGCGAAGTAGAGCATGAAGCCCAGGCAGATCTTGGCAAAAATAAACACAGCCAGTACTACCAGTCGCCAGTACTTATGTACTTTAATATGGGTGTCCTGCGATTCTATAGGGATATAAGCATCACCACCGCTGGTAGCAGTCTCTGCAAAAGGAGGGGGTGGGGGGCTTTCGTCGAAAAGAGGGCGTTTGGCTGGTAGCTTATTGATAACGTCCTGTGTTCTTTTCTTCAGACCCGGTGGAGGTGGAATAGCGTCGGCCAATGCTTTTTCTTCCAGTTGCATTTCATAGTGATACAACGCTAATCTTAGTTCCGGGTATAGAGGCAGCAGGTTTTCAAACTCCTGTTTGTCTGCCGCTGGTGCAAGGCCCATCACATATTCCTCAATAATGCCGCTTTGTATGTATTGCTGGATATTCAAGGCATGTTTTTTCGCATGATGATCAGAGATTCCCTTAATAGTTGTTTTACTGAGGTGGTGTCTGTTTGTAATTGTAATGCTACTTCCTGTGCTGAACGCCCGTTGATATACATTTCGATAAACACAGTTCTCTGTTTTTCAGATGCATCTGTTAACAACGAGCTGTAAGAGGTGTTATTGTTAACGGTTACATTTTCCAGCGGGGCATTTTTTCTACATCCTTGCTTATAATCCAATATGATCTTTCTCGATTCGATCTGTAACCAACAATATACGCTCAAAATGGCTTCAGGGATTTCATGCAATCTGCCTGACAATCTTTCAAAAATAAGCATCAAAACCTCTTCAGCCTCTTTTTTGTCAGGAATAAATTGCATGGTATAGCCCAGTAACATAGCACTGTATTCCGAGTACAGATATTCAACTGCAACCCGGGGAGACTGCTCTATACGGATCTTCAGGGTGGTTTTTACATCGGTCGTTTTCAAGGTAAAAGTGTTTGCAGGCAGTTCTTCTTAATAGGTAATGTCCGCTTAAATATAAGTGATATTGCTTAGTATTTATACCTGTAATGGAATTTAAATTTCATTACAGACCAGGCCGTTTTTGATCTTTAAGTGAAGGGCCTGGATGGCTCAATGTACGCTGTAACAGTGCTTATAACGGTTAGTAAATGGTATAACTGTTACGAATAATTGTTTTTTGGTTATTTTATTTTTTGACGGATGTCAAAAGGGGCTGTGTGTTAATTATCCTGCTGCCTGAAGTGTAGCAAAGGGTAATTACATGGTTTTAATAAGGTCGGCCACTACTTTATCAATGGGGAGTGTTACGCTTTCAGCAGAAAACTGGTGCCAGTCGATAAAACGAAAGGTCTCAGTTTCCTTCTTTTCATGATATACTGCCATTTGCTGTTCATCAAAGTCAAAAGGCTTATCGCGTAAGGGAGCTGTTATTTCTTCAAGCGGATGTGCAAAATAATAGATGGAGATGATCTGGTGTTCGGGGTTGAATGCGCTCATCTGGAAAAAGTCAGTAGTATAAATGTGGTCGCCTACGCGTATGTTAAGGTTCATTTCCTCCATAAACTCCCTTTTCAGGCAATCGCGTGTGCCTTCACCAAATTCCAGCCCGCCGCCGGGAAACTTAGTATAGTAACTGCCGCGGATATATTCGTCACTTACCAATACCTGTCTGCTTTCATTAATAAGAAGGCCGTAAACCCGTACGTTGAACATAATTGTGAAGTAAGAAGTATGGAATAGAGTGTTTACCCGGTTGCGCTAAGATCTCAGAACAGCTTTTTGCGTAAAAAGAACCACCCGATAACCAGTGAGATCACCAATGATAAAAATACCGGTATGTAAAAGGCGTATGGCGAATGCGCATAAGGGATCGGCACGTTCATACCATAAATGCTGGCTACCAGTACCGGGAAGGTGAATACAATGGTGATTACAGATAATCTTTTCAAAACCTCGTTCTGGTTATTGGCGATGATGCTGGCAAAAGCATCCAGTGTACTGCTGAGGATGTTGGTATAGATCTGCGCCATCTCAAGGCCCTGTGAGTTGTCCACTATCAGATCGTGCAAAAACTCTTTTTCTTCTTCATTGAGACCCAGGAAATTGGTGCGTTCAATTTTCATCAGCAGCATTTCGTTTGAACGAAGGGCTGTAACAAAGTACACCAGGCTTTTCTGGATACGCATCAGTTGTAATAACTGTTCATTACGGTTGGCTGCGTATAGCTTTTGTTCAAGAATATTGCGGCGTTGGTTGATCTCTTTCAGGTTTTCCATATAGGCCTGGATGATCTTTTCAAAGATCTTCAGCACCATCATCTTGCGGTTATCCGGATGCCTGTTCTGGAAAGTACTTAAGAACTTTTTGATGGCCCCGTTCTCAAAAGAGTTAACGGTTACGATCTGGTTGTGGGTAAGGATGATACAAATAGGGATGGTGATGTAGTAGGCGTCGCTCTCGTTGAAGGAGTTGTTTTCAGTGGGCGTTTTGATTACGATCAGCTTTACATTGTCTTCCTGCTCGTAACGCGTTCTTTCGTCAATATCCAGTGAGTCGGTAAGGAAGTCGAGCGGGATGTCCAATGCCTCTGACAATTCTGAAAACTCTTCCTGTTTTAAGGGCGGAAGTACGTTCACCCATGAACCGTTTTCGGGCTTATCGATTGCAACGGTCTGGTAGTTGATATTTCTGAAGTATTGTATCATTGGCCGCCGCAAAGTTAAGGGCGCTTTTTGATTCCGGCAGTATTTTTTGTGAGGACCGTAAGTTTGGGGTTAGGAGTCGTGAATCGCGAGACTGTTTCGGGTTGGGGAATCGTGAATCGGCAGACGGCAATCGGCAAAGCTTGAATCGTGAGTGGTTGCTGCTGTATTTGCTCGTAACTCAAAGCTCGCAGCTTGTATTCGAGATAACTGCAAATTGCCAACTGTTTCACCTTTCTGTTGCAGCTTTAATACTCGCCAAATGATGCCCGGTGTGGTAGGCTGTAAAGTAGCAGAGTTCGCGTAGCGTGATCTTGCCCAGCAGGGGGTGAGGGGCTATATACTGATCAAACTGCTCTTCTTTCCAGTTTTTGTGAATGGCGCTGAGATAGGTGGCGGTGGCTTTCTGCCAGTTTTCCATCAGTTTTTCTTTTCCGATAGATGATCTTACGGGTGCCGGTATATAACGGCCTGAGGCTTTGGCGCCGGTGGCCAGTTTTAATTTGTATTTGTTTACCAGGTCGTCCATGCTACGGGAGGGGCGATTGGGTTTACCTGCAATCCATCGTACGATGAATTTAGGCAGGGCATAGGCGGCAGTGGCAGTGCGGGTAGCAATAATAAGGTGCTGGATGTGCTGTGCAATGGACCATTTATCTTCCGGTTGAAAGAATAGCTTATCAGCCGGAAGATCGTGGCAGTAATTGGTCAGCTCCCGGAAGGCTTTTTCAGATTCGCTGAGAATTTGTGCTTTATTCCAGGTAACGGCCATTTATAATACTGTTATTGAAGATTAATAGAGCCTTCGTACACTTTTTCGGCAGGTCCGCAGAGCCATACGTTGCTGAAACTGTCGTCATCAGTCCTGTCGTACTCTACACTCAATTTACCACCTTTGGTATGTACAGTTACTTCATTAAAACCGCACTCATTATGGTAATTAACCAGGGCGGCGGCGGTAACACCTGTACCGCAGGAAAGTGTTTCATCTTCCACACCGCGTTCGTAGGTGCGTACAATGATCTCGTAATCGCCCTGTTGCTGTACAAAGTTTACATTGATGCCTTCCTTAGCAAAAAGATTACTATTGCGGATCTCGCGTCCTTTCTTAAATACATCGTAGCCCATTACGTCATCCACCATTTTTATATAGTGGGGTGAGCCTGTATTCAGGATAAAATCGCCGTGGTATTCTTTAATACCCGGTACGTTTATCATTTTGAGACTTACAATACCATTCTCATCAATTTTTGCTTCGTGCTCACCATCAACAGCCATGAATTTGTACTGGCTTTTTACAATTCCCCTGTGACTGGCAAACTTTACCAGGCAACGACCACCATTACCACACATAGTGCTTTCGCCACCATCGGCATTGTAATATTTCATTTCAAAATCGTAGCCATCGCGGAGGTTCAGCAGCATCAGGCCATCGGCTCCTATGCCAAAACGCCTGTCGCAAAGGAATTTCACCTGTGCATTGGTTAGTTCGTTGTACTGCTGTTGCCTGTTATCGAGAATAATAAAATCGTTTCCTGTTCCCTGGTATTTAAAAAACTGCGCTTGCATATAGATCCCCTTATCGTTGCTTGCTGTTAATTTGAAAATTGTTCAGTTGTTCTGTCACTGTCTGCTATTACATACACTTTCTACACAAAGGTAATTAAATCATTAATGGCGAAAATTACGCTTTGGTATACACTATAAACGGGTAACCAGCTCTAATGTTTTCGTAATCAGTTGTTGTACGGCTGCGCCGCCGTCTTTTGAGAATTCCTTCGCTACCCGGTTGGCCACAATAGCGCTTACTGACAGGCAGTGGTGCCCCAGCAATTTGCCCAGCCCGTAGATGGCAGCTGTTTCCATCTCAAAATTAGTAATACGGTGAGGTCCAAAAGTGAACTGGGTAAGACGGTCTATCAGGTTGGGGTTGCTGAGCCCGAGACGCAATACTCTGCCCTGCGGACCATAAAAACCGGGGCAGGTAACAGTAATACCATGATGGAAGCCTTCTACAAAATGCTTGATAATAGAGGCGCTTCCTCCGGATATATAAGGTTGGGAGATCCTGTTGTGCAATTGCGTTTGGGTAATGAAAGATTGCAGCAACTGCTTTTCTTCGTCATTTTCTTCGTGGCGATAGAAATTCAGCAGGTTATCTACACCTAAACCATGCGTAGATACTACAAAGCTATCCACCGGGATATCTGCCTGCAGGGCGCCGGAAGTGCCGATACGGATAATATTGAGAGCAGTATGCTCGGGTTTGATGGTACGGGTACTGAAATCAATATTTACCAGTGCATCCAACTCATTCAGTACAATATCAATGTTATCGGGACCAATACCGGTAGATACTACAGACAATCTTTTGTTGCCGATATAGCCGGTATGAGTTACAAATTCGCGGTGGCGGCAACGGAACTCTACCTTATCAAAGTGCTGGCTCACAATCTCCACCCTGTCAGGGTCGCCCACGGTAATAATAGTATCTGCCAGTTCCTCCGGACGGGCGTCTAAATGATATATAGCACCCCTTGAATTGATAATAAGTTCAGAATCTTGAATTTGTTGCATAAAAAGTTCGTGAAGTAATGATTCAAATATCCGACAAATATCCTACTTTTGCACACCCCAACGGGAACTACCCCTTAAAAACGGGTAACTTCCCTACGAACAGGGTTCCGTGGCCGAGTGGCTAGGCAGAGGTCTGCAAAACCTTTTACAGCAGTTCGAATCTGCTCGGAACCTCATAAAAGGGAATCGTCAACCGACGATTCCCTTTTTATTTTCCCTCGTTTTTATGAAGTTAAACGCACAATTACACACTGCTGCCGGTACCATCTTTCCACAACCTTAGTAGCTTCACCTTACCGCCTTTCAAATTGCTGCCATTATCTGATAAGATGCTTTACTTTGCAGGTAAAATTTCACCTTGTACGATCTCTTTCAGCAATATCTTGACAGCAGGATTTCTTTAACAGATGAAGAAAAGGAACTTGTGCAGTCTGTTTCCATCCTCAAAAAATTACGGAAGAAACAATACCTGCTGCAGGAAGGTGATGTATGGAAGTACCATGCCTTTATTACCAAAGGTTGCATGCGTACCTATGCGGTGGATGAAAAGGGCATAGAACACATCATTTATTTTGGTATTGAAAACTGGTGGATCGGCGACCGGGAAAGCCTGTTGAACCAAACTCCTTCGCGCTATAATATTGACGCCATTGAAGACAGTGAACTGGTGGTTTTTACCAGCCAGAACTTTGACATGATCTGTTCAAAAGTTCCTGCATTCAATAACATGGTACATGCGATTATCTCAAAAAGCTTCAATGTTAATCAAAACCGCATTTTATCAGGCATCAGCAAAACTGCAGAAGAGAAATACCTCGATTTCATCAATAAATATGCTGACTTCGCCACCCGCATCCCCCAGGCGATGATTGCCTCTTACCTTGGCATTAAACCTGAAACGCTTAGCCGCATACGGAACGCAGTCGCGAAGAAATGACCAGCGATAGTTAGTAGTTACCCAAAGTGAATACGGATAATACAGGTCGCCTGGATTCCCGGGGCTTCTTTTGCAGTGAGGATAACAATCACAAACTTTATACTGCTGACCTTCTCATGAGTTTTATCGTGTTCAATATTCATTGTTTCCTCAGGCAAGGACGATAATAAAACTTACTTACCTCCCTTTTCTTCGTGTAACAGGTGTTTTAAATTCCCTCTTGATATAGGTCAATTTTTTTCTTGTCTTAACTCATTTACCGGCCATTGTGATTAAGCCAATTTTGATCTATCAAAAAACGATAAAAAATTACGACTATGTCAAAGACTATTTTTATTACAGGCACCAGCACCGGTTTTGGAAAACTTACTACCATCACGCTTGCTAATGCAGGTCATACGGTAATTGCCGGCATGCGCGGCGTAAGCGGGAAGAATGCTGCCGCCGCAAAAGAGCTTTCTGCATTACCCAATATAGAAGTAGTGGAGATAGATGTTACCAGCGATGAGTCTGTAAACGCTGCATTCAGTAAGGTACTGGCCAAATACAACCATATTGATGTGCTTATCAACAATGCCGCTGTTTCAGGCTTTGGCTTACTGGAAGGGTATTCTCTGGAACAGGTACGCCGTATGTTTGAAGTAAATTTTTATGGGGTATTGCGTACTTACAATGCAGTGCTGCCTTCTATGAGACAGGCAAAAAATGGCTTGATCATCAACATCACCACAGGCGCCAGCGGTCATACCTTACCCTTTATGATCCCCTATATGGCTTCCAAATTTGTAGTGGAAAGCGTTACCGAAGGTATGCAGGAGGAACTGGCTGATTACGGTATTGAGAACGTAAGCATTCAACCCGGCGTATATCCTACAGAAATGACCAATGGTAGTAAAGCTGGGGTCAATGCAGATAAGGATAACATCGTTGCTGAATATGGTGAAGCGGCTACCCAAAAGTTCAATGCATTGGGTACGGCCCTGTTTGGCAAAATGGCAACCTTCAACATGAACCCGCAAACCATTGCGGATGGCATCCTGGAACTGGTGAATATGAAAAAAGGCAGCCGCCCACTGCGTTTCCCCTTAGATGCGATTGCGCAGGGAACTGATAAAGAATTTATACAGGCGCGTGCAGATATCAAAGCAAAATGGCTGGCAGCATATAACAATTAATCTGGCCGGTACTGCCGGCATTCATTTCCCTATGATAAACAGCATACACTTATTTGAAATTTTATTACAATGAAAACAGCGAAAGAATTATTACTGGCATATCTCGAAAATATCAGCAATGCAGATAAGGTGATTGAACTATTTGCCGACGATGCAACCATTGAACTGCCTTATTTAAACAGTCTTGGTTTACCGTGGCGGTGGAGCGGCAAAGAAACGCTTCATAAATTTCTGCAGAACCTTCCCAAAAACTTTCCCGGATTTGCTTTTAAAAACATACAAATACTTATCGATACCCCGGAACAAGCATTTGGTGAGTATGAAGTAGACTGTACGGCGGCCTCTACAGGCAAGCCTTACCATCAGCACTATATGGGGAGGCTGGTTGCGAAAGACGGTAAAATACATTTGCTGCGTGAAGCGCTTGATATGGTGCAGGTAGCAAAGAATATATTTCCGGATGGGGTTGCCGGCCTGTCAAACAAATAGTGATGGGGCGTAAAGGTTCATCTTTTACAGCAGTTCGAATCTGCCTGGAGCCTCTTCTGACAAAAAAAGGATCGCATTGTTGCGGTCCTTTTTTGTTTTGTGGCAATCACATGGCTAAAAGCCACAGAATGGAACTTTGGAACTGTAAGTTTCAGAGAAAGGGTTTCAGGGTTGAGTAGTACTGCTCTCTGAGAGAAATTTATTGAGTTTATCCAGTTTGTCGGTGTTAATAAGGTCAACGCCGCAATCAAGCAATGTTTTCCATACCTGTGATTTTTCGGGGCTGGCCCAGAGCCTGGCCTTCCTGCCGGATGCATGAGCATGTGAAACAAACAGCAGCAACTTTTCTTTGTCTTCCTCTGGTATTTCGCCATTGCCATCCCATGTTAAAAGCGAAGAAAATCTGCAGCTTGACATGAGGTATTGTTTTTCAGGCAAACTCTCCCTATGCCGTTGGGCCGGCATGCAATGGCTGTCTAAAAAAAGATATTTCGCCTGTTCTGCAGATAACTTTCGTGGAATTTTACCGCTTAGTATGATGGTTATTTTCCGCTTGATGAACTGATCATTTTCAAGAGAGCTAAGCATGCTCTTATAATCCCGGAGCAATTGCCAGAGCGAATCGAGTGTTTTACCCCCGGTTTTCATATCAATTACGAGGTTAATAGGCTCCGTTTCGATGGTGAAAAATTCTGTAGTGTCAAACAGGGGGGTAAGATAGAGGTCTTTTAGTGTTCTGCGGCGTGTAAAGACAGGAGGGCCATGTGATACAATTAATTTGCCGCGTGACAGATAGATATCGGCTTCCACAAAACGAAAACCATTGTTGACCGCATCCAGCAATGGGCGCTTGTGTTTGTAGTCATTGTGGGCAAATGCCTGGGGGTGGTATTTAATACGTCCCTCCATTGATGCCAGTGCTACGCCTAGCCCTGCAGACAATATCATTGCCTGCAGCAGGTGGATATGGGATGTAAACATGTTGGTTGGTAGGTTAGTAAATCGAAGTCAAAATAACAGAACCTGTTAAAAGTGTATTTTAAGTATTTATGAAATGATTGTTATGTATTGAACTCCTGTGCTTTTTTACACTCTTACCTGCTCAGCTATACGCTTTCTTATGTATTATCTGCGTTCGGGAAGATCGTACATGGCAAAGGGCTTCGGAGCCTGGTAGGCCTTGCTATAGCCCGCTTTGCAACCAGGGAGCTGTTTTGGGTTTGCTTGTTGGTCAATGACGCTGACAGGCGTCTTTTATCTGTCATGTAATTATTAAATCTCGCTCTGTTTCCAGACGGGGTTAATATTTTTTAGTAAGTTTAAGAGGTGTACACGATAAGCAGTAAAGACTTATTACAATAACTCTTAAAGCTATTTTATGGAATCAATTAACAATACTTTTGTTGTCAGCAATGGACAAAAAGTATTTTACAGGAACTGGAAATCTGTTGAAAGCCCCAAAGCCGTTGTACTGGTTGTACATGGATTTAATTCACACAGTGGCCATTACCAATGGGTGGCAGAGCAATTCAATGCACAGAGTATAGAAGTGTATGGAATAGATCTGAGAGGCCGTGGAAACTCTGATGGAGAAAGATTCTACATTGCGGATAATAATGAAATTGTTGCTGATATTGACCAGTTGGTTGCTATTATAAAAGAAGCACATCCGGGTTTGCCCCTGTTTGTTTTGGGCCACAGCGCAGGAGGCGTATTGTCTGCTTTATTTGTTTTAGCGCACCAGGATGAAATAAATGGCTTTATCTGTGAGAGCTTTGCCTACAAAGTACCTGCACCGGATTTTGCTATAGCTGTTCTCAAAGGCTTAAGCCATATTGCCCCCCATGCGCATGTACTTAAATTAAAGAATGAAGATTTTTCAAGGGATGAGGCCGTGGTAGCATTGATGAACAATGATCCCCTGATTGCCCACGAAACGCAGCCTACTAAAACCATCCAGCAGCTGGCACTGGCAGATGAGCGTTTGCAGAAAGAGTTTGGTTCCATAAAACTTCCTGTTTTGATCATGCACGGTACAGAAGACAAAGCAACCAGGCCTTCCGGCAGCCAGGAGTTTTATGATAATACAGGCTCAACCGATAAAACATTGAAGCTGTATGAAGGCCATTATCATGATTTGCTCAATGATCTTGATAAGGAAATTGTAATGGCTGATATCCTGGAATGGGTAAACAAGAGGATTGGATAAGATTATTAATACATTATTGAGTTCCGACGATCTGCCGGAACTCCTGGTAACAAAAAAGGATCGCACTATTGCGATCCTTTTTTGTTTTATAGCAGTCGTGTGGTTAGATGCCACATAAGTTCACTGTTCTCCTTCAATATATAGAAGTTATAAAATGTGAGTATAATATGAGTCCTATCCTTGCCTTAGCCTATCGACCATTTCATTTGCTGGACTGATAATACTAATAAGGTCTGTTATCAGGGTCTCCTCTGTTGTATATTCATAGATTGGCATCACCCAGGGATATGCTTTCATTAAATCGGTGAACATTGTGTATCCACCTGTTCCATGGAGACGTATTGGTACTACAGGAGTTGTTCTTAAAAAAGGAACAATGGTTGCAAGTTCATGTGGAATGCTGGATGGGTCTGTTAAATCTGCGATAATAAACCGGGATAGCCGTGCGAGAGTTTCTACTGTTCCAGTCAAATCTTTACTTAAAGGTTTTTCAAAATCGAAGATGATAGGCGTCAGATTTAGATGTTTTAGCTCATTTCTTATAAGATCAAGTACTTGTTTTCGTTCAGTTGTAAAGCGACCTAATATAAGTACGACTTTTGATGTAACTGTATCAATGACTTTACGAACCTTTGCATTGCTTAAAAGCATGTACATGAAAGGTGCCAACTCTAAATCATCAAGTGTAACTGATGTATCATCCTGGTGTGTTATTTTTAAATTTTCCTGAATGGTATCGTTCAGTTTGATATCCCATGCAGCCATTCCATAAAGCTCGCACCGAGAAATGAAACATTTTTCGAAAATGGTATCAATTAAACGGCTGCTTCTGAGATTAACTTCAATTAACTTACAAGAATTAAATTCTGTATTGTGCAGATCGGATAGTGTTAGATCGGCACAGATCAAATCCGTTTGGTAAAATCTTGCGCCATCAAGTTCAGAACTCGTTATGCTAACTCTATCCAGGGTAGTTTGAAAAAAATCGCATGCTTCTAGTTCACACGCATGTAGTGAAGCATTGGAAAGGTTCGTGTTAGTAAAGGAAGATCCCATAAAATGAACTTCATCGGCGAATGTATCAATAAGGATTGCAGCGTTGAAATTAACGAACCTAATGTCACATTTCTTGAATAAGGCACCTGTTAAATCTGCGTTAGATAAATCAGATATTTCATTTGATTTTTTGGCTATTAAGTTAATAATGTCTCTAAATAGATTATTGTCAGAAACAAAATCTCCGTCCTTCAGTTCATTATTCATGTCTGCATAAAAAGAGTCTTTTGCTGATAAATTGCTATAGGTAACTTTGATTCCGCGCAGGTTACACCCAGAGAGATTAATTCCTCTGAGGTCAACCTGGTCAAGTATTGCGTCACTTAGGTCTGGACGGATTTTAGGGTTGGCATTTCGCCACGCATTCCACTGTACAACACCTTGTTTGAGTATGTGTAAATGCTCTTCATTCATGATAGCTAATTTTTAGCTTTCTACTTTCATATAAGATACAAAATGGATTTTGGAATTTAAAATGGAAAGATTCATTGACAATAGAATAGGAATTTTCTACATCAGAGAATGAAAAGGTAGTACTTGTATTATGCAAGCAAATATAATTATCTGTTACAGAAGGAGTTAATGCTTTGTTTTATAAATTAAACATAAACTTCATCAGGATGATGCGGCCGGGTAGAGTGTACGAACTGGCGGTAAGTGTATTGGCTGAAAGGTAAACAGCATTGTAGGTCTTTACATTAAGTAAGTTAGTGGCGTCCAGTTGCAGATCAGCATTCCATTTTTTGAAATGGTATTTTATAAAAGCATCAGCGAAAAAGTATTTCAGATCAGCGTTTCCCTGCCGGTTTGTAAAATAATGCTCACCGGATAATTTGAATTGCAACCTGTCGGTTGGTTCATAATAGATACTTGCCTGTTGTTTTAACCGGTTAATGCGATCAGCGGGTTCTGTTGCTGCTGAATGACTGTTGATCTGTGTTCCGGTAACATTATAACTGAAATTTACCTGGTTGTTCAGTTTGGTCTCTGCGGTCAGGCTTAGCCTTTTTACAATGGTGTTATAAGGCAGCAAGTCTCCGTTTTGGATCTGCACCGTATGGCTTTGTTGCCATTGCAGCACTGCGCTAAAGGTTGTATGCAACTTAAACGAATACTTGCTGGTGGTACCTGTAATGCTCCATGAACCGGTATTGTTGGGATATGGCAACATCACGCTTTGCTGAAGGTTATTGGTAATGATGCTGGAAGTAATGTTGTTTGCACGGATGTTATTGTACGATGCGTATAGGCCAAAGAAAAAAAGTCTCAACGTTTTACGGTAGTCAAATCCTGCGGTGGCTGAATGGTTTTGCCGTAAGGTTAAATCACCGCTATTGGCATAGAGCGTGCGATAGTTCTTTAAAATGCCTCCCCGGTAAATATCTTCAATGCTCCCGGTTTCGTTGCGGTAGCTGTATTGCAGGCTTAGATAGCTTTCTCTGCCGGTTTGGTATTTCAGGTATAGTTGCGGGTTAAAATACAGTCGGGATAATTCCTTGTTCAGCTTATAACTGTTGTCCTCGTAATGTAATTGTTGAAACGTAAGTGGCAGGGCAAGCCTGGCTTTTAGCCTGTTACCCGGTATATCATAAGCTGCTTCAGCATACCATTTTTTATTGCTCCAGCCAATGTGATTTACCGCGCTGTCAAATACCGGACTTACAGTATTATCATGTTGCAGCGCATTAAGATTCGAATTAAGTGTTTGCGACTGTAAACTAAAGCCTGCTTTAAAACTTTGAGTAAGCCACCTGCCCGGTATTTTCAATGAAATATAGTTGCCGGTAAACCATGTTGGTATCTCAACATGCTGCATCAGTTGCTGATAAGAAACTCCTTTGTTGAACAAGGTATCATTGTAGTCAGGCCCTAAGCTGAGGTATTGTGATCCGGCTATATGACTGATGTAGGAGTAGAACTCAACGATATGCTTTGAGTACATTGTCCGGATGGTGTTAAACTCATTGGAAAAACTAAGTGGCAGGTTTTTAAACACCTGGTTCACCGGTACTCCGTTGGTATTCAGGTTTGAGTAATTGGACGACCGCGTATTATTCATCATAAATGCATTGTTCAGGTAATATTTGCTTTTATTGATGTTCAGTGTAACCTGTGTTTGTAAAATGGATGGGTTGAATTGGTTATGCTGCTCTTCAGTATATCGTACCGTATCGCCTGGTAAAAAAATGCTTGTGTACTGGCTATAATCCTGCTGTTGTTTGTTTCGCAGGTAATAAGCATTCAACCGCAATTGCAAACCGCTTTTAAAGTTTACAAGGTTATTGGTGTTCAGTACACCGGCGTTTCCTGAAAAATAGCGGGTGCGTAATAGATCAGGATTATTTACCTGGCCTAAAGAGAGTAGGGTAGCTGGTGGAATATAGCCTGTGCGTTCCTGGTAATTAGAGCCATTATGCGAAACCAGGTCTTGCTGCAGATCGTCGCCGGTATTATTAGCCTTCAGGTAATTGATGCCTTTATATTTATCATTAAACAGCATCGCGTTCATATCCACATTGTACTTACCCGGCAACCCGGCGCCAATGCTTTCCCGGCCAAAGAGATGCAGTTGAGAACCTCTTTTAAACGTCAGGTTGATAGCGATGTCCTCGCTGGTTACTTTGTTTTGCAGTACTTTTATTGGCTGATGGTTAGTGATCACCTGCACTTCATCCACCACGCCTTGTGGAATTGTATTAGTTGCAATACTGTATTTGTCATCAAGCAGGTTATCTCCGCCTATATACACGCCGGATACCAGCCTGTTATTATAGCGGATGCTGCCATCCTCTGCTACCGTGAGTCCCGGCAATCTTTTGATCACGTCTGCAATCACCCTGTCACGGGTGGTGCTGAATTGAGAAACTTTATAGTTCAGTGTGTCGCCATGCGTACGCAACATGGGCTGGGTGTTTTGTACAATAACCGATTGCAGTTCGTCAACAGCAACAGCAAGGGTAAAGTCAATTTCGGCAGCCGGGCCGGTAAGTGATCTGATTTGCGTTTTATAGCCTATACAGCGAGCTTCAAGATAAAGGCTGTCTGCCGGTACATTGGCAGGACGTTTTAATAGATACAGGCCATTGACATCAGTTGCCGTATAAGCAATAACGACGTTGCCTGCTTTTGTTCTCAGGTTTATGCTTACGTAGGGCACAGCTTTGCCTGTACTGTCTTTCACTGTGCCCTTTATGTCCTGTGCAAAAGCGGTTAATGATAGCAGCATGCCTGCCAGCACTACCAGTAATCTGGTTACCACGGTTATCGTTTTTCGGGTAATTCAATCGGGTTGTTCACCACCGGTAATGGCTCAGCCTTCATATCGACCTTGGGTCCCGGTGTACCGGGGTCCTGTGGACCTACCAGTGCTGTTACAAGCGCCTTGGGGTCTTTTCTGCCAAGTTCATATAGCCGTTCTAATTCTTTCTCTGTAGTGGGCGTGGCATTAGTGGGTATTTTGATAATAAGGTGATTGCCCTCAACAATAAGCGGCCCGCCACCCATCGGAGGTCTGCCATCAGAAGGCTGATCATCTGCAATAACAGGGGTTTCAATCCTTTCAAAGCCATCAAACATAAAGCAAACCTCTTTTTGGGTGTCGTAGGCTTCAACTATCACTCCGGGTAATCCATTCAATTTCCAGGGACCGGCAGGCACCGGAAGGTCAGGGCAAAACCAGGCGGTATAATTCCTCCCCTTAAAATGGCAGGTGGCTTTCTGGCAATGCAGGCCGCCAAAGCTGGCGGTATCAGGGCTGATGTGCCAGTTTATTACCGGCAATACATCACTTACCACGAAGTTGGTGAATAAGATAGGCTCCCTTCTTACCAGTTTTTTATCACGGAAGAACTGGAAATATATCTGCCCGCTGTTTTTATCGCTTCTGTCAGAAACAGGGGCCTGTTTCATTTGCCTAGCCAGGTTTTGCTGTGTTTGGCGGCCATACACCCGGTAAGCACTGGCATTTTTGCCTACCAGTAAAACCATATTGTCCCTGTCCGGATTGTTGCGGTTCGTTGTATCACGCAAGTGTGTAAATTTATAATGAACTACAATCCGTGCCGTATCCGGCTGTTGTGCTGCTGCATCAAGGGCCGATAGGGTTAGCCCGGTAACGAATAAGGTGATCCATTTCATAGCTTAATATTTTCAGCAATGCTATGCTATGATCTCTGGCTGCAAAAAGCATTGGGACCAAATAGGTTAGCCACAATGAGAAAGATGCTTTTTTGTTATCCGGCGATGGGCGCAACCGGTACATTTCAAAAACAGCCTGTTGGCTTCGTTGTATAGCCTATTCGTCACAATGTTGTATATGGCGTCAATGCCCTGTTTACCTTAGTTGTATATGCCACATAATAAAGCCAGATATTTTATCGAGATCGTTATCCACCTGCTGTTTTGGCTGGCGGTATATTATGCATTAAATGCACTTACGGCTTCTTCCTTTAATATTGTGAATACCGATGATGGTAAGGTGTCACGGGCAATGAACGGCCGCCTGTTATTCCCTCATGCCGTGTGGGTGCTTGGCGTATTATTATTGTTGTTCTACGGGTATATATACTGGCTGTTTAAAAAAGTGATACGCTATAAGAGTAAGATAGCGAGCCTGTCAGCTATTGCAGGCTGGTTTGTATTGCTTTTCGTTATCAACTACTTTGTAGTCCGCATGCAGATTGGTGCAACCGGCCATACGCAACATCCGGATGCTCCTTCACCGGCCTCTTCTCCAAGAATAGCGTTATCGATGGATACAGTAGGTGGTACAGTATCTGATAGTGTCACCAGCCTTCCGGGTGCAATACCTCTGGACCCCTCCGGCCGCCTGCCACTGAAAGAATTTTCAACAGAAGATTGGTGGGATATGCAATTAGTGATGGCAATTATTTTCCTGGCAGTGCTGGGGGTTGCCATCGCGTATTTTTTTATTAAAGAATGGATCCGGAACAACCTGGTGCGCAGCCAGGCCGAGGCACAACAATTCAGTACCGAGGTTAAGTTTTTACGGTCGCAGGTGAATCCGCATTTTCTTTTTAATACGCTTAATAACCTGTTTTCAATGGCCCAGAAAAAAGGAGATAGTGAAGTGGCGAACGGGATCTCAAAACTGTCGGGCATGATGCGGTACATGATCTATGAAAGTAATACAGATCGTGTACCATTACTGAAAGAGATTGAATACCTGGAAGATTGCATTGCTCTTAACAAACTGCGTTATGCTGATAATGAGGTAACTGTAAAGTTTGATTATCCCGAGCAGGGAGTGATTGCAGGGGTGCAGGTGGCGCCCATGCTGTTTATCCCTTTCCTGGAAAATGCGTTTAAACACGGCGTATTAATTGGGCATCATTCAGGCATTACCATAGCCATAGCAATTGATCAAAAAACATTGATCTTTACCTGTGAGAATACCGACTACAGTGCTGTTAAAAAGCTGGCTGAAGAGCAAAGCGGTATCGGTCTTGAAAATGTAAAACGCCGGTTACAGCTTGTATATCCCGGTATGTATACACTACAGGCAAAACCGGAGAATGGAATATATAAAGTAAACCTTGAAATTCATTTAGCGTGATAACCTGTATTGCCGTTGATGATGAGCCTATGGCGCTTGATGTCATTGAGCGCTACTGCAGCAAAAGCGGTCTTGTAGAATTAAAGGCAGTTTTTCGTGAACCGGTAAAGGCTATTGAATACCTTAACCGCGAAAGAGTAGAGTTGCTTTTCCTGGACATTAACATGCCGGACATCAGCGGTATGCAACTTGTACAAACTTTATCACCTAAGCCATTGATCATTTTTACTACTGCCTACAGCCATTATGCTGTGGAGAGTTACAACCTCAATGCATTGGATTACCTGTTAAAGCCTATCACTTTTGAACGTTTCCTGGCAGCCGTTAATAAAGCTGCTGCTGTGCTGGCCGGCCCGGTGAGTAATGACGAAGAGGCAACCATCTTCATTAAAAGCGGCCCCCAAACCCACCAGGTCAATGTGAAGGAGATCCTTTACCTGGAAAAAGAAGGTAATTATATTACTGTTCATTTAAAGGACAGGAAGATCCTGATACGTGAGAACATGGGAGATGTTTTTGATATGGTACCTGCGGCCGATTTTATACGCATACATAAATCATATGTAGTAGCCACCAGGCATATTACCATGATCGAAGTACACCAGGTAACTATCAATAATGAAAAGATTCCTGTAGGCAGCACATTCCGCGACGCACTGCGTGCAAGGCTGGGAATCAGCTAGTGTTACTACAACTATAGGTTTATTTACGTTTATACATAGGCTCCCATTTGCTCAAGGGCATAGGGACAAAGAAGGAATAAATAGGGACAAAGAAGGAATAAAAGAAATCGATGTTTGTGTAACCGGAGTATTGTTCAATACAATCGCCCCGTTTTCTTAGCCAATCGATTTGCAACAAACTGACTTCATCGATTCAGTCTGTTATGCATAATAGGTATGAAGGATAGGCCTTTTAATTTGTTTTTATCGACGATCTCTTTAAATCTTTTCGACACAATTTGAAGCCTGTAAGCGGCCCCTCCACTCCCAAAATATTCATTGCTTTCAACTATATCTAAATCTTTTTTAAATAAGGTTCTGTCAAATAAGTATCCCCCGATCATAGGGTGATGAAATTTTATACGCCCGCAGCATGTTGTTTTTTTATTAGTGTTCAGCCCTTCTTCGTTGTTTATTTTACAGGTAATTGTCTGTGTATTATAGTTGTCGAAACCCTTATTCAGGATAGTGTCAATATGTAATTGGTAAAATCCTTCAATTGGTGAATTGGTTCTGTGTAATACCGGGTTTGAAAACCTGATACCTTTTATTTTCTCCTGTTCCAATATATTTTTAGCTCCCTGTCTTACAAATATTGCTTCAAATTCCCAATGTAGTCCCCAGAATTGATTATTAAGCTGCTTTGGTTGGGTTTGAAGTCGATAAGGTGCATTTTGAATTTTTCCAATTCCACAAAATTGACAATAATTTTCAAGATTAAATGTTGCATCCTTGTAACCTTCTTCCGGTTGTGGATATTGATACTCACCAGTAGTAATAACGAACCACTCTGCATTATCATAATCTCCTTTTTCATAAAAAGTGCCAACCTGTGTTCGTATTTTAAATTTGTCAACTGCTTTTTTTCGTTCTATAAATTTTGGGTCGTCTTCATATAAATGAAATTCCAGAGCATAGAAATATGTCGATGGATCATAATGCTTTTCCTGCACCTTATATTTGATCTCCAATTTGTCAAGCAACTTCGTAAGTTTCTCGTTTTTGTCAAAAGTCAGGTAACGATGTCCGATTCTCATATGTGTTTACTAATCTTTCTGTAATGTATAAATTTATACTATAACGAGACATCCTGACGGTACTCACATTTGCCTCCCCTTTGGTATTAATACTATATAGGATTCAGGAAACTGCCAGCTCCGGAAAGCTTCGAACTACTCTACAAAATGCCAGCAAACGCCTGCAATATCAATGATGTTTACTTCTTTACCATAAGATTGCTGGGTTACCTGTCCTATCCTGATCCCGAATTTTTCAGGTAATTGTTTTTCAAGAACACTATTGCGAAACTCTTCTGCACTGGTTACGCCTACCGTCACCATAAAGTTTTGAGCAAATTCGTCCTTGTCAAAATGTTGTAGAATAAACCTGCAGCCATCTTTTTCAAAACCGGCATAGCCTCCGTCTGACCACAGCAGGTTAAATCCCAATTCAGTGAAAAACTGCTTTGACTTTTCAAAGTCTTTTCCCGAAGGAACAAACGGTTGAAGCGATAGAAATTGCATAACTGTAGTATTTATGGTTTACCTGTCTTCCATCCATGTGAGGAAGGCACGCGACTTTTCCTTATTGATCAGTAGCTTTTCCGGTGTTTCAATTACAAGGGTTACCAGTAGCTTACGGAGAAAATAGTGTTCCACTTCTTTAATGGCCTTGAAATTGACCAGGTATTGGCGGTTCACACGGAAAAACTGCTTTGGGGAAACAGCACTGGTAACCTGGTCCAGTGACTGGTTAACGTCGTACTTCTGTTTATCAAAGGTTACGATATAAGTGGTATCGAAGTGAATATAAAAGTAGGCAATGTTATCAGTGTGCACTGTTGTGTACTTCTGGTTCCTGAAAACAAGGAAACTTGTTTTGCCTCCGCCGGAAGGGCTCAGCCTTGACAACAGGTCTTCAATATCGGGGGAGGTTTTCTGCTGGAAAAAGTTCTTAAGTTCATCAACCTTTCTCAGTGCTTCCTTAATATCATCTTTTGAAAATGGTTTCAGCACATAGTCCACACCATTGTTTTTAAATGCTTCCAGCGAGTATTCGTCAAATGCGGTACAGAAAACAACCGGGCTGGTGATCTTAACTGCTTTGAATATTTCAAAACAAAGACCATCCGCCAGCTGCACGTCCATAAAGATCAGGTCGGGGCGAATGTCATCAGATAATGCTTCTACAGAACTTTCAATACTCTGGTATTGTCCTATTATTTTAGCCTCCGGCTTAAGGGACAGGATAATAGTTTCCAGTGATTTCGCTGTTTTCAGTTCGTCTTCAATTATTACGATATTCATAGATAACCGGAAGTTTTACTTTAAAGATCTTTTGATCGTTGATAATGTCTACCTGTTTTTCAAGAAAATGAGAATAGCGGAGGTTAATGTTCTTCAGACCTACTCCCAGAGAACCAACCTCGCCTGTCTTTAGCTGTACATTGTTTTCAAGCACTATGTAGTCACCTTCTTCATATACTTTGATGTGCAGTGGTTTCTGCAGCGATATAACATTGTGCTTGATGCAGTTTTCGACCAGCAATTGTAAAGTGAATGGGGGAATAAGCGTTTTCAGGTCTTTTTCTGACAGTTCATTTGTGAAAGTAATGCCATCATCAAAACGCGCTTTTTGCAGGAAAAGGTAAGCGTTGAGGATCTCCATCTCTTCACGCACATGGATCAGGTCGTGCTTACGGCTCTCAAGTGTATAGCGGTAGAAATTAGACAGTTTAATAATAAAATCAACGGCATCTTTATCACCGCTTTCTACCATTGCTTTTAGCGTATTAAGACTGTTGAACAGGAAGTGTGGATTTACCTGTTGTTTCAACAGTTCATACTGTGCACTCAGGTTGTCATTTTTTATTTGTTCCAGTTCCATACTTACATGCTGGTGTTCATAGTTCTGTTGCAGCATGTTCAGGAACATATAGAATACCAGGTTGATTAAGATACCACGTACTTCAACCATCAGCATGGTAGGGCCAAAATTGATATGCGATAGAATAAGCTGCTGTATCCATGCAAGTGCCAGCATCACTACCAGGCCTACTGCCAGGGTACCCAGCAGTTTGGAATAGGAAATACTTTGTTTACGGGTAGTACCGGTATTGCGCGATAAAATGAAAATATTGAAATACCACATCACTATAGCAAATGCAGCTGTGATGCCCGCATTTACAGCGGCCTCAGCGGCATTGAAATGATGGGAGGCGATCTGCGGTACCGAGGATAACAGTCCCAGGATAATGGAACTGACCCAGATGGTAGTATGAGATACGCGGAAGCTTTTTTGTTTCATTAATAACTGTTCAGTTTATTTTCGGAGGTTCGGTGATGGGCGTTGACAAATATATCCAGTTTCTGTTCAATTGCCGGTAAACTGTTATGGAAATACACCCGCCCTATGTGAAAATATAGATGCTATGCGGTTGGCTGTATCCAATGGCTGTTCAGGGTTATCAACAGGTGTTTTTCCCTGTGCCAGTTTGTAACTGAACTGGTTGTCGTTGCCCGAAGCGGTTACAGTAACAACTTCAGTACTTTTAACTGCGCCATTAATATAACTGCCATACCAGAATTTATTGTCTGCCTGCTGGTAAGTAACGAGTGTAAACAATTCGCCTGCTACATGTTTTTGATAACCGGCAACGGCAGATACTTTGGCTGATCTGTTGCCATACAGAACCGACATGGTCTGTTGTTGCCTGTTGGCAAATAAAGTGATCACCTGCAATCCGCGGGTATCGAATATTTCGCGTACGCCTGCTTTGTCTGTTGAAGAAGTACTGCATCCGTTCAGCCCTGCTGCAGCTATCAACAATATTACCGGTAGTAGTTTCATATATAATTATTTAACGGGTTCTTTAGATATAGGCAAGTTGCGATCAGCGATCACAGACCTGACAGGTCTGGGCTGGGAATCCATTTTACATTTACTATTGTAACATTCTTTCTCAGAATAGACCTGTCAGGTCGGCGCTCAGCTTTTTCTTTAAACCAAGGAGCTTGCATTATTTAATAAGTTCTGTCTTTTTATCCAGGTCTTTATTCTGAAGAGGAAGGTTAAATACATAGCCATTGTCTGCTGCTGCTTTATGACAGTTGAAGCAGGCGGTATTAAATGCCGGTGTTGTTCCATACGGTGTAAGCCCGATGCCATTGAATTTGGCAAAGCCCCATCCTTTGGTATCCGGGAAGCGTTTATCATTTTTCGTCATGATCTGAACGCTGTTGAGCGATCCCGGGAGAATATCACCGTTCTTTTCCTCAATACTGTTCCATACCACTTTTACAATAGTGCTGCCATCGGGGAGTGGGTTGATCCGGTTTTCTTTAATTGCTTTAACCGCAATGTCATTAGCATATACGATCCTGATACTATGGTTGTCAAAACGATTGGTAGTACTGATCACCTGCCAGCTTTGAAAACCAGGGATATATTCAACGCCATTAGCTGCTACAGGTACCCGGGCAATGGTATCTGTCATTTGAACAAACCTGTCGTATTCCGATTGAGCCTGTTTAATGACAATGGTATCATGATATTTAGCAGGACTTATCTCATTGGCATACTTTTTCAGGATCTCGATATCCTGTGCTGTAAGTTTTGATTCCGGGTGTAAGGCTGTATAGCTTTTTAGTGGCATTTTTCCGTTTAGTACCATGTTGATCATTTCCCAGATCTTACCGTTCTGGTCTGCTGCGCTCAGCGTATCCCAGGTTGAGAAGTTAAAACGTGACCGGCCTACATTCACATCATAGGCCACCAGCCAGGATGCAGGTGCAATTTTATCATACCAGCTTAACTGTGTTTCGTTGGAATGACAATTATAACAAGCACGCTTAAAAATAGCAGTTACTTCTTCCGGTGCTGTAATAGGGTGAGTTACCGGAGGGTGAGATACCGGTTGCTGAATGAATTGTATGGCAATAACCAGCAGCAACAATACTGCTATGGTGAGTTTTACTTTTTTATGTTTGCTGGTAAACATTATCTTATTTTTTAGCTAAGGTATCCGGCTGATTGCCTGGAAGAAAGGTTTTTATCGCTGAAGTGGACAGTTTGGCCCCTGAGCCGGACATGGATAAAACTGCCTGCTAAAGAAAAGGAAATGCGTTGTGTGCATTTCCTTTTCTTCGGAATTCGAACTTTATACTTCGTGCTTTTCCTTCAGCATTCGTGCTTTTAAACAGCTACATTGATCTGAACATTAATATTACCACGTGTTGCTTTTGAATAAGGACAGGTTTGATGTGCTGCTTCAATTACAGTTTTTGCCTGTTCATAGGTTAGTCCGGGCAGGCTTACATTTAAACGTGCCTGCAGGGCAAAACCATCTGCACCAGTTGCCAGGTCCACTTCTGCATCAACGGCAGTATCAGCAGGCAGTGGTATTTTAAGACTTGAAGCATTGTGTTTCATTGCACCGATAAAACAGGCAGACCAACCGGCAGCAAACAATTGTTCAGGATTGGTGCCTTTACCTGGTCCGCCGGGAGTTGAAAGGCTGATATTTAAACGTTCGTCTGTGCTTTTGGCTGTTCCTTCGCGTCCGCCGGTAATATGAACTTTTCCGGTATAAAGAACTTTGTCGATAGTGCTGTTGACAGTACTGTTGCTGTTAATGATTGTTTGAGTTTCCATTATTATAAAAATTAGAAGTTATTAAGTATGATAATATTGTCTATTTAGCGTAGCCTGCTGCTTCAATGATCGCATCAGCAAAACTTTGTGGTGCTTCCTGCGGAAGATTGTGTCCAATACCACCTTTAATAGTGTGGTGTGCATATTTGCCTTTGAATTTTGCCGCATAATTAGCGGGATCGGGATGAGGTGCGCCATTCGCATCACCCTCAAGGGTAACGGTGGGTACATTAATAACTGGTGCAGTAGCGAGTTTTGCTTCCAGCTCATCGTATTGTTTTTCACCTTCTGCAATACCCAGGCGCCAGCGGTAATTATGAATTACAATAGCCACATGATCAGGGTTGTTGAAGGCAACGGCAGATTGCCCGAAAGTGGTATCGCTGAAATGCCATTCAGGTGAAGCGGTTTGCCAGATCAGTTTTGAAAAATCATATCGGTTGGCTGCATAACCTGCCTGTCCGCGTTCGGTGGCAAAATAGAACTGGTACCACCATACAAGCTCTGCTTTGGGAGGCAGTGGTGCTTTATTGGCCTGCTGGCTGCCGATAAGATAGCCACTTACAGAAACCAGTGCAGTACAACGTTCGGGCCACAGCGCAGCAACAATATCTGCAGTACGTGCCCCCCAGTCAAAACCACCGATCACTGCTTTGTCTATTTTAAGAGCGTCCATCAATGCAATAACATCCACAGCCAGGGCTGCCTGTTGACCATTACGGGGAGTTTCAGCAGAAAGAAAACGTGTGGTGCCGTAACCACGCAGGTAAGGGACAATTACCCTGAATCCTTTGGCTGCCAGCAGTGGCGCTACTTCCGCATAACTTTGAATATCATAGGGCCAGCCGTGCAGCAGGATAACCGGTTTGCCATTGGCGGGACCGTCCTCTGCATAGCCAATATCCAATACACCTGCTTTAACCTGTTTGATCCGGGTAAATGATGCCGGTACTGAATTGCTTTTACTTTGAGCCTGTAGTTGGTTCATAAAGCTGAGTTGTATTGTTATAACTGCCACTGCAATGAAACTTAAAAGGCCGGTACGATTACGCTGGTACATGGTAAAGTGATTTATTGATGATTATTTTATTCGTTTGGATCTTGTTTATGCTGTAAGACAAGACAAAAGTAAAGCGGTTGTGATAGCAAGACCAGTGCCATCACCGTGAAGTGGACATAACAACTCCTGAATTATACACCAGATTCCTCCAATAAGACATCCTGCATCAGGGTGGGACGTGATAATTTTACAGCCTCATACGGGTCAATATTGTAAGAAAGCTCCTGTTTTAATTAAAGAAGGATAGTGTGGCGATAGTCTGTACAGGTCCACTTGTAAGAATGTCTGACTGGCGGTGCTGTTTGTCTTGTTCGGCTGTTTATCAATAGGCAGCCGGCAGGTCTGCATCTAGCTTTGCCTCAGTTAAAACATCATTACAATGAATACGAAAACAGAAAAGATCAGGAAAATGAAAACATCGGGCATCTTAATAGTATCAGTCGTTTTGTTATTTATACTATCTACAGCTTTTCTTTCTCTTCCGAACCATACATCGAAAACAGGGGAGTCCCGGGTAACTGCCGGGAATGGCTTTGTTGTACTGGAACTTTTTACTTCTGAAGGATGTTCCAGTTGCCCTGCGGCAGACGAACTGCTGGCACGTGTACAGAAAGAGGCTGGTAACAAACCGGTGTATGTACTATCGTACCACGTGGATTACTGGGATCGCCTGGGCTGGAGGGATAAATTCAGTGATGCACAGTTCTCTAAAAGACAATACCAGTATAGTTCGCTGCTTTCAGGTGAGGTATATACCCCGCAGGTGGTTATTAACGGACGAACAGAATGTGTAGGTTCTGATGAAAGTACCATCAACAAAGGAGTACAACAGGGGTTAAGCGGTGCAGCAAATAGTACACTGGCAATTGAAGCAAAGCAGGCTACCGGTAATATAGCTATTGGTTACCAGGTAACGGGTAATACCAGTAATGATCAGTTGCTTATTGCTGTAGTGCAGAAGCATGCTGTAAGTAAAATAATGCGGGGTGAAAATGAAGGGCGTACACTTTCCCACGCACAGATCGTTCGCAAGCTCTACACATTTGATCTCAGGAAAGCAGCAGCAGGTACAGAGCAGATCAGTGTACCGGAAGGTTTCAATGCACAGGACTGGGAGATCATTGGCCTGGTACAGAATTCCCGGACAGGTGCAATCAATGCAGCAACACGCGCTGCTGTAAACTAACTAATTGGTACTATCATAAAAAAATGCTTAACATATTAAATCAACAAAAAATGAAAAAACAATTCAGAACAGGCAGATCTTTAGTATTTGCAACAGTGGTTATATGCTTCTCTTTTTTTACAGCGAATAGCTTTGCACAACAGGCTACTAAAATTAAAAACATCGTAATAGTGCACGGTGCATTTGCCGATGCATCCGGATGGGAAGCTGTGTACCAGATCCTGAAAAAAGATGGCTACAATGTAACCCTTGTACAAAACCCGCTTACTTCACTCAACGATGATGTAGCTGCTGCTACCAGGGCATTGGAAAAACAGGATGGCCCTGCTGTACTTGTAGGACACTCATGGGGTGGTTCTGTCATCACCCAGGCGGGTGTATCGCCCAAAGTGGCAAAACTGGTATATGTAGCAGCTTTTGCTCCCGAAGTTGGTCAGACTACCTTAGAAGCATACCAGTCTGCACCGGCATTACCAAAGAATGGTATTCTTCCCCCAGATAAAAATGGCATTGCCTATTTTGATAAAGCATTGTTCCAGGAGTGTTTTGCTGCTGATCTCAGCAAAGCCAAAACCGACTTTATGTACGATTCGCAGCAGCCAATTGTAGGGTCTTGTTTTACTACACCTTTAACAGAAGCTGCATGGAAAAGCAAACCTTCTTATGCTATTGTAGCTACAGAAGATAAAGCGATCAATCCTGAGTTAGAGCGGGCAATGTACAAACGTATTGGTGCTACTGTAACGGAAATAAAAGCCAGTCATGCGGTATATATTTCCCAACCCGCAGCAGTAGCAAAAGTAATTGAAGCCGCAGCAGGTAAATAATAATTGTATCTATCCAGGCTACCGCCATCATAAACAGCAATGTTTGTGGTGGCTTTTTTGTGCCCGGCAATCGGCAATCGTGAGACGTGAGTCGTCAGTCGTGAGTGGCTGATTCGTGAAATGTGAAATGTCAAACGTGAAACGAAAACACAAGCTGTGAGCGAATGGAGTGTGCAATCCGTACTTCTTATTTCGTACTTCCCTGTTAACTTATCAACTCTTCAACTTGTCAACTGTATTTCCTTGTGCCTTGTCTCTTGAACCTTGTGCCTTAACTTACAACCTATAACTTAAAACTTACAACCTGTATCCGCGTTCAGCAATTGTATTTCTTGTGTATTTCCCTTCTTCATTTTCCATTCCTTATTTCTCATTATTCATTTAAAAAGAAAAAGCTCCCGGCTTTCGCCAGAAGCTTTCATTGCTAAATGTTCATTCAGTTTTACGCGGTTTGCGTAGTATAAGTTGCGGGATATAATTTTCTGAACATAGTGTAGGTAACAGAAACCATTGTAAAGGCAATAATGGCATCAACAGTAGCGGGGAATCCCAATACACTCAGTTTAGAGAAAAAGGCAAAAATGATATCGAAGAAGATGCCTGCAAATACCCATTCTTTCAGTCTCAGTAATCTATTAGGAGTAAGCAATACGGCTACGCCTGCTACTTTAAAAACACCGAGCAGGTAAATGAAGTGAGAAGGGTAACCCAGTTTCAGGGTAATGTCCCATACAAGAGGATTTTTAGTCAATTCACAAATGCCGCTGGTGCCAAACCATAAAGAAGTTAATGCTGCGCCTGTCCAGTAGATTAATTTTGTCGCTTTCGTGTTCATAGTATTGTTTGTTTTGAATTATTTGATAGAGCAAAGTTGTTTCAAAACAGGAGGGCAGACCAGCGAAACAAAGCCGAAGTGGACGAATCCGATCGTGAGTTAGACAAGGGGGGATTTCGGGTTGCGGGTTTAGTGTTTCGGGTTGGGGAATCGTGAATCGGCAGTCGTGAGACGTGAGCCGTCAGCCGTGAGTGGCCGATGTTATTTCAGATTGCGGAATGTAGGGATTTTGTGATTTGAGATAAGGCATAACAATCAAACCATCTTACAGTATTCCTATTTGCACATTATCCCAATTTCTGTATTCCCACTTACAACCTATAACCTACAACTTATAACCTGTATTCGCGTTCCGCGTTCAGCTTCCCCTGAAAAAATACAGTCATTTCACCCTTGCCGGTAAGCGTGCCATGCACTATTTTAACATTCCAAAACCATCGCTATGTCAACCCTGCTGCCGTTTTTGCTGGCATTACTTGCCGCGTTTATCTTAAATGCTGTGAAGGCTCAACTCATCAGGAAAATAGAAAGTGCCATAAGGAAATTCACCCGGCTCAGCAAAGAGTTTGAACAGGACATTGTGCCTGCACTCATCAGAACTGTCAGGTTAAACTGGTATATCTTCCTTGTTGTTGCTTTACTTTTTTATATCCTGTTTTTTGTGGGCGTAGGTAATGATATCATTGAGGCATGGCTCAATAAATACGAGGACAACCCCGGCTCGCGTATTCCATCGTTGATCTCCCTTTTTGTAAGTACAATGATGATGAGTATTTCGATGTGGCTGATCCCTTTCTTCTTGCTCTCTGATACAAGGAGGGGCGAGATCATTGAAAGGTATAAACAGTTTTACCTCGGTACCAAGATACTGTCATTACTGGCCATGCTGCCTTTCCTGATCCTGTTTAATAAGATAGCGACATTCTCTACAGAAAATAATACTGATGGTTTAGCGTTGATAGCTGCCAATATTTTTTGCGTAGCCTTATTCATTTTTGTGGTATGGCTCTCGCAAAAAATACCCAATGTGCCGGTACTGATAAATTTGACCAGTAACCGCTACCTGGTAATCCTCATAAGAATAATGGTCTCTGTTACCATCCTGGCTCTTGTGATCTATTTATTTCCCGGAAGATGGGCTAAGTATACTACTGCATCATTTATCTGTATCAGCAGCGCTGTTTTGTTCCGGTTATTGTTTTTCAGTGTGGAGTCAGCGGGTACAGAGGTGAAAGAACTGGTGATAGAGATGGTAGGTGAAAAGAACAGTAAGCACTCAAAATACTTTTACTGGTGTTTTGCAGGTGTATTGATCATTGTTACCTGGTTCTATTACCTGGCGTCTTCGCTGGAACCAACAAATGGCTTGTACATCCTGCTGATCGTATTCAGCTTCCTGCTCACTTATCTCGATTACTGGCGGAATATCTATACCAACAAACATAACTTCTGGAAATGCGTAGCATTTGTAGCTACCATCATGTTCCTGATCCTGCCATTTATTCCTAACAAGAATCAGTTCAGGATCAGTCTTATTGCTACGCCACAGGGTAAGCCGATAACTGATTCATTGGGTACAGCGTTAAAGATCAGGTACGATTCGATCAACACTAATTACCCTGATGGCAGTATTTATATTGTTTGCGCTATGGGGGGAGGTTCCAGGGCTGGTTATATCACAGCAGCGGTATTAAGAGAGATTGACAAGATAGATCCCACTTTCTGGCAGCGGACACTGTGTTACAGTACTGTATCCGGTGGATCAGTAGGATTGTATCATTATATCAAATCAAAAGAAAAAGGTATTGCAACGAACGATTCTGTTTTCCTGAAAAAGCTATACCTGCGCAATTATAATGCAAGCGGAATATATGGGCTGCTGTTGGGCGACCCCGCGGAAACAATGCTGGGCTGGATCGCTACGGGGCCTAAAAGCCTTACTTCCGGTGGCATGCCTGCCAATCAATACTTTGATCGCAATTACCGCATCCGGCAGGAATATGATATCGTGCTCACGGAGGCTTTGGATAAAAAGAAAGAGGCAACCAATTACTTCGATGAATCATTCTACATTATGGGCCGTCAGAAAGAACTGGTGCGCGATTCATTCAGGATCTTTTACCAGAACAGGCTTGGGTGTTATCCTATTCACCTGGTGAATACCTTTGAAGTGAACAGCGGCAGAAGAACTGTATTGTCTCCATTCCCGGCCGACACTGCCTTTTTTACCAATACCGTGCTGCCTTTGCAGGACAGAACCTTCGATTGCGAAATACAGAAAAAGGATATCCTTTACAGGGATGCTGTCAATCTATCGGAGTTATTTCCGCTTATCAGCGCTGCATCCTTCCTCGGGTCACATCCTCATGCCCAGTTTGTAGATGGAGGCTATTATGAAAATTACGGCCTGGCAACTGCGCTGGATGTGTATTATAATTTAAAAAAGATCGATTCAAATGCTGCAAAAAGGGTTAAGATCCTGCTCATCAAGAACAGTAAGCAGGAAGCGAAAATAGAGTCACATTCACCGCAATACCTGGCGCCTTTAAATGGAGCACTCAGTTCGCCGTTTACAGGTCATGCCAATAACCTGCTGGCTGAAGCAAAGCGCGTATTGGACAGCGCTAACCTGTATGTAACCACTTTTGATGCAGACTCCATGAAAGTGCCGCTTACCCGCACACTCACCAGCAGGCATATCAACGCAATGAATGTGTATATTAAAGGTCTTAACAAGGATACCGTGCTAAAAAGATTTGTAAAAGTTGAAATAAAAGATACTGCTACTCACAAATAAAAAAATGGGTGCTCTGTTAGCACAGCACCCGTTTTTTATTGATTTTTTCCCTGACCGGTATCCTCACCAATCGGAATTATATAATGAATGCAATACTAAAAGTTGCCTGTTTTCGTCTGTCTGAATAACCTCGTTCAGGTAGACATTATGCGTTTGACGTTCTTTACTTATAACCTCTTTTGCCTTATCGTATCTTTTTCTCTACTTCAAACATGTTTGGGAAAAAATGTCTGGCTACAGTCTCTGGATTTATTACCGCAGGAAGTTTATCCTGAAGTAATGTGCCGGATACATTTAATGCAAACAAAGCTCGTGTATGAGAAATTGAAATACCTGTGATCGTTGAAATAAGTAATGAAGGAAGTTTGATCTCAGTTTCATTAGTAACAAACTGCTGTAAATCCGGAATTTCGTATAAATTCTGTACAGTTATATCTGTTAAAATGCTCTCTTTGTCTTCTGGTTGATAGTGTAATCTTAGTGTTAGATTTACGAGGTTTTCATCCAATGCAAAGGCAAGACTGGCATCAATTTCGAATTTTATTATTGAGGTCAGGTTAATTAATGATTCCTCTTCAATATTAAATGATAGTAACTTGATTCGTTTAACTGTAATTGCCTGGGAATTTTCTGTACGTGTCATAGTATAACTATGGATTGCTTTTATAGTTCCATTACATATGGGCTGCTTACTACCTTATCTGCACGGGTAAATATTGGCAACGGAATTATTTTTGCCTGTTGGCTGGGTTGGAATGATTCATACGCCAGCGGTGTACTGTATTTATATTCTGGAAATGTGATCAGATTTACATTCAGGGCTTTCGATAATTTGTAAATGGTCTCAAGTGTAAGATTTTCCTTGCCCTTTACAATCTTATTGATCTGTTGAGGCGATACCTCCAGCATTTCTGCCAGTTTGCTTTGTGTAAGGTGATTACTATCGTGTATGATGGCTAATATACGCCTGGCAATTTGTGAGGAATATATCAGCCATTCGTTTTCAAGTCTGTAAGCGGCCTGCTGTTTCCATTTAGAAGGAGTGCTGCCTGTTACCTTACTGATTTTAGCCTTAAAATTGTTCATATAAAAACTCTTTAATTTCTTCTTCGCTGCTTAACTCATTGGCAATTAGAAACTGTTTTACTTTCGTTAGTTTATCAAGTTCTTTAACTGTGTCGTCATGCTCACGCATTTCTTTGGTAAGTTTTATGGCCCCACCGGTAATTACATAAGTGTTTGATGAAATTCGCAATGCATAGATTCGTAAAATTGGCCTGGGAAAATGATGATCATCTATAACAGCCTTACTTTGCTGATGTATATATAAGGAGTATTCATTGTTTTCCAGTGGCTTAAATAATTCCTGAAGATTACTTCCCGTGTGTTTAAATCCTCTTTTAGTCAAATGACACAACAACCTTTCCAGTTCAATAGCTTCACTTTCCACTTTTAAGGCAATGCTATCAATAGAACTATTTTTAAAATAAGGTACCTCAAGGCATTCTTTGTTCGACAAAAGGTACTCAAGTACGTATTGTGGATCTCTCCACAGGTCAAGGTTACGCGTAAGCTCATCCTCATCTTCTTCTTTGTAATGAGCGGAATATAGCCCTTCACCTGACGTTTCGTCCACAAAAATAGGGATTAATTGCATGAAAAATCAACTTATAGGTTGAAAAAACAGTGTTATAAACACTGTTTTTGGGATATTAAAAATAAATTAATCACTCAAAATCAATTATTTATACGGATTTTGTTTTTAAGACACTGATTAATGAAATAAAAACAATTTTTTAGCTCCGGGTAATTAAATCAGCTCAATTGACCTATTGAAAAGCGGAGATTTGATGTTTGAGATTAGAGTAACAATAAATTGTTACCGGCCAATTTTCCATTGATTTCAGCTTCAAACTTCTGTGAGGTGGATGATGTAGCAATGGGGGATGCCTTAAAAAATGATACTTCGGATTACTTCAGAAAAATCTTCTTTTCTATTGGACATAAAAAAGATATAGTATGAGATTCATTCAGGATTCAGGTACATCACAGCCATGAAAATGTGATAGCCTAAGAAAATTTATTTCTCAATAACCTTGCATATAACAGAACGGGCGCTCTTTTTCAGAACGCCCGTTTTGTTTTAATTACTTCCCTGGCTGCTGTCTTCGCCAGCCGGAATCTCTTTGTTAATTTCACTTCCCCCGGCAGGTGTCCTCACCGGCCGGAATTATATAGTTAGTCAGTTCTCATTCCCTGGCTGGTGTCTTCACCAGCCGGAACTATAAAAGTTAATCAGTTCTCAAACTTTTTACCGGGCTGGCCAATGCCGTTTTGATGGTCTGCGCAACGATCAGTGCTACGGTTACCAGTATCAATGCACCGATAGTAATAATATAAGGTTGTGCGGTAATGCTGATCCGGTAAGCATAGCCATCCAGCCAGTGTTGCATAATAAGGTATGCAACAGGACAAGCAATGATGCAGGCCAGGATAATGATAGTAACAAACTCTTTCAGGAACAATTGGATAATGCCGGTAATAGAAGAACCCAGTACTTTGCGGATGCCTATTTCGCGTGTCCTTTTCTGAATACTTAGTGATACCAGTCCTGTAACGCCCAGCAACACGATAATGATGGACAATACAGTGGCGGCATAAGAAGCTTTTTGCAATTGCATTTCTGATTGATACAATTGTTTCAGTACATCATCCATAAAGCGGTATTCAAAAGCAGCTCCCGGTAGCAATGCTGACCACTGGGTTTGCAATGCTTCAAGATCCTTTCCAATATTTCCGGCACGAAGTTTAAACGAGAGGTAGCGGAAAGTATTCGTGAGTTTTACCTGCAGAAAAGTAACAGGCTGAATAGTCTTTTGCATGGAACCAAAGTGAAAATCCCTGGTAACACCGGCAATCGTAAACAGGGGAGGTGCTCCTTGTATTTTAACCTGCTTACCTACTGCATCTGCAACATTACCATAACCCAAAGCCTTTGCCTGTGCTTCATTGATGACTACTTTAAATGTATCGGTAGCCGCACCAGTGCTATAGAAATCACCGGCTGCCATAGGAATATCATAAGTTTTGGTATAATACTCATCTGTGTACAGCAACAAGGATGTATTGGCAGATGTAGAATCACTACCGGCTTTATACAGGCTAACGCTTCCGGAGTTTTTACCGTCCGGTACTTCATACGAAAGTGTTACATCACTCACCTGTGGAAGAGCCGCAAACTGCCTTCTAATATCTTCCATGTGCTGTACTCCCTGCGGGGTCCAGTTGCGCGGTACCTGTGCGGCAACAACATACTCCTTATTAAAACCAAGACTTTTACCAAAGAACAGGCTCATCTGCTGGGAAATAATATAAGCGCCGGTCAGTACTACCGCTGCGGTAACAAACTGGAAGGTTACCAGCGATTTTCGCAACAACACATTCTCCTTAATACCGGCCAGCTTACCTTTTACTGCATCCACTGATTTCAGGGAGGAGAGTATAAAAGCAGGGTAAAGACCCGCCAGTACACCGGTAACAACGATCAGCGCTGCAGGGAACAGGATAAAGTAGAGTGGGAAAGAACCGATTGCCGGTAAAGACTTGCCCAGCATTGTACTAAAGAAAGGAGCAGCCAGTATGTAAATGACGCCAGCCACCAGCGTAGCAAAAAACACCAGTAAAACAGATTCTATCAGGAATTGCCATACCAGTTGTTTACGCAGGCTGCCCATCACTTTCCTGATCCCTATTTCTTTAATGCGTGAAGAAGAACGGCTCACCGCCATATTGATGAAGTTGATAATAGCCATCAGCAATATAAAAAGCGCGATAACTGATAGCGCGTACAGCATTTTGCGTACAAGGCCATTATTAGCAGTGAGATAATAATCTTTCAGTGCTACAGCATAGGGGGTAAGGTTAGCAACCGCAAAAGGCGATGCATGCTGCTTCATTAACTGCTGGATGGGTTGATTAAGATCAGCGGGTTTTACACCCGGTTGAAGCTCCACCAGGCTTACCATATTAAAGGCATTCCAGCCTGAAACATTACGGCCAAAAAAACTGGTGGCGGCCATTGGCAGAAAGAGTTCATTCTTATTGTCCTCCGTCAACCAGGTAACAGAATTGGCAGATGGATTCTCCATTACAGCCGTGATCACAAAATCATGTTTAGAGCCGGAAAAACTTTCAATATTCAATGACTGGCCCACTACATCTGTCTTACCAAAATATTTTTTAGCTTTCGCAGCGGTGATCACTATTGAAAAAGGATCATTCAAAGCCGTTTTCGCATCGCCATACAATAACTTAAAACCATAGGTAGTCAAAAAAGTACTGTCGCCTACCTGCAGACCTTCGCGGAAATGTTTATCACCATAAGAAACGTTTGAAGTAATACCATCCCAATGGTAATAGTTAGCTACCAGGTTGGGATATTCACGTTTAAGAGCGCCGGCCAATTCTGCAATGGAGGCTATCTCATAACCCATATTAGGATCTTTCCATTTGCTCAGCAGGATGCATTGCCGGTCGGCATGCCGTAGTTGAGTATTCACCTGCAACTGGCTCCATACGTAAGCGCCGATCAGCAGGGTAAAGGCGATACCGGTCGATAGACCGAGTATATTAATGGTAGAATAAAACCGGTTCTTGGTAAGATTTCTCCAGGCAATGAGGATGTAATTCCGCAGCATAGGTTGCTAATTTAGTCATCCTGCAACAAACACGATGCCGCCTTGCTAAATGTTGATTATAAATGATTTATAGATGGTGTTTTAGCGCCCCTGTACGCTTTCGGTACAAATGGTGTACGGATGGGGATTTGAGATTGGGAGCAATTACAAATTATGTAATAAGTTTTTGCGAGTATAAGAGGGGTGCTTTACTGAAGGCTTCGTTTCTTTCTTTTGTTACTCCTTCGATTATGAATTAGTCATTTAACGGAGCCATAAGGGATGCATCTGTTAAGTCGAGTAACTGCCATCCCAAGGGGCAGAAAATGCTATTGTAGAATTGGGTTCAAGATTGATAAAACCATATTCGTATTCGGGTACCAGTCCAAATGTCACACCATCAATTACGGTAGTAAATGGTTTAATTGCAATATCGCCATATTCAATGTCGCCAAGTTCGGCAGTCATTAACTCTAGCTTATTTGTTAATGTTTCATCTGTAATCTGGCTGGTTGGGCCAGCCAGCCAATGTTTGGTTTCAATATAAGTGCCCTCTTTGTCAAAAAGATGTAATACAACATATTCGTTTCGATAATCCTGCCAATTGCCTTTTATATCCTTAGGTAAAACTGTCCATACAAAGGTTGTATATCCCCAGAATTGTAAACCTTGTTTTGTTTTTCCTAAATAATGAGTATGATACTCTTCAATTCTTTCGATTGGGATTTTTTCAGGAAAATGCATGTTGTTGTAATTAAGTCTCGCTGGCCTTCACTAAGGCCGTTAATGTATTTAACGTTTGAATATAATGACTTTCCCGAAATGAGACCTTATTAAGAAAGCGAAAAATACATTTTGTTTAGATGTATCCGGCTTATTAATTCCAGGTGTCCCTCACTTATAGTAAAAGCCTCAACCCGTATCCCGTGACAACTGCTTAATTGTATTAGTTTGTTGAGTAAAGGTTAATGCTGCCTTGCTCCGTACATCTTTGCTATTTTGAGTGAAACCTTCTCCCGAATTAACGTCAGTTACATTTTTGCTTTTGAGCTTTGAAGTTGAACACTTTAAAGCTTGAACTTTATACTTTATACATTCCCGATCTTCACAATCCTCCAGTCTACCTAATACAATACGCTTCTTGCCGCATTTTATAACAGGATAATTGATCTCCTTCCGGTATCCCCAATCGTATAACTGTTGTTCCAGGGATTTGTGGATGGTAGCTTCATCAGCACCTTCATGGAGTAACTGAATAGCCAATGCTGTGAGTTTTTTATAGAGGTCGTATAGCTTCCAGGCTGGTGGTAAGGGCTTGTACACTGAGGCAGCCAGTTTAGAGGCTATGCCCAGCTTTGCTGCGGATTCCCTGCTTTTGGCAAAGCGTTTACTGGTCTTTACCCGTCTGCCAGTCAATGAACTGTTGCGCCGGATGTACCACTTGTTGTACAACCGGTAGAAGGTAAGCCCGCACATAGAGCGTTCAAATTTGTGTACTCCCTGTCGCATATGGCAATAGAATTGGGTGAACCAGTAGAAACATCAAGCCTGGCACTTCGGACTAAAAACGGACTGCTAAAAAAATGTGAAACACTTATTATACGATTGGAAAGTTTGGTGTGGCCAGATGCAGAAGAGTGCCTGCTGTATCATTGCTGGCTTTAAGCTGTATCTAAGCTCCATCTGGTGGCCGTAGTAGCCCCGTACTTTCTAAAAAAAGAGGAGAGTAGATGATTGCCTCGTATATCGGTCAGAATAACCAATAGGGGACAATAACAGACAGTTTGATCAATAATGTGCATGAACAACCAATAGCAGTCAGACAAAGCAACAATTACTATTACAGGCCATTTTAAGTCATGAATGCCATTTTACGCCAGTTATGTACAGTTTTACCATCTATGACCAGCACATTTGGAAACCGCTTATGTGCAGTGGTATGTTTGTGATGTGCCCCGTAAGGCACGCCGGTTTATAACAGCAGGGCTTACTACAGCCGCTAGCACTGAAGTAGGGACTACTGTTGTACACCATCTGCCGGAACCGCGGCCGGCAGCTTTTAATCTACTCTTTTCATTTTTAAAATCTAAGTAAAATGGCAAAGCAAAATAAGTATAATATCATCATGACCGGTGCATCCGGTAACCTGGCAGATCAGGTGGTTTTTCGCCAGAAGAACGGGCAAACAGTATTGGCAAAAGTGCCCTTTATTACTACTAAAAAGGCTACAGCGGCACAACAGGCCGTAAAGGATAAGTTTAAAGCTGCTGCCTTGTATGCTAAAACAATTATGCTGAATGCAGACGTATGGAAACTGTATGTAGCAAAGACAGCCCTTGGCCAGAGTGCTTATCAACTGGCAATAGCCGATTATTTCAGCGTACCGGTAATGCAAAGTATTGTTACCAGTTATTACCAGGGTGTGCCCGGTGATAAGATTACTGTACTGATGGGTGTAGATGAGTTGTTAAGACAGGTAAGGGTTACTATCAGCGCAGCAGATGGTACTTTGATTGAAAGAGGTACAGCGTCTCTGACTGAGATACCCGGTAATTATGAGTACAAGGTAAAGAATGATAACCTGTCTTTACCCGGTACGGTTATACAGGTCGATGCATGGGATTATGCAGAGAACACCGTAAGCAACCAGGTTACGATTAATTAATCGTGCGTGTGTCTACGGAATAATAAAGGCTGCCCGGTATTAGATCGGGCAGCCTTTTAAAAGATTGATATCTTAATTGTCGATACGCATATATACCATACTTTCCGGTATCTTCTGCGCTATACAAAATTCCTGGACAGTTAAATAATTACGCTCCGTAATATTGTTTTGCTGCAGTATTTTGTTCATCAACCTCCTGGCACTCCGGGCAGATATTCCAAGAATATTCTGCACATCAGCCACATATAATACGGCCCGTTTATGACGGTTTGTAAAATTTTGCATAAACAAAATTTTAGAGTGGGTAAAAGGATTTAATACAAGCAGGTATTATTAACTGCTGGTATAGTTGTGTTACTGAGTTTAGTGAGGAGTAATAGGATGTGGTGTGTTAGGTATGCGAAAATATAATATATGATTTCGATGAAAAAACTAATAGAAGTTTTTTAACAAATGATTTTAGTTGGTATGTAGACGTTATCTGTTGATGTGTGCAAAAAGTATTAAAAAATCATGCAGTAAAAACATCATTAATCCGTGCATGGTAAGTAAAAAATAATAGCATTTAACATTAGTGCACGTAACCGTTATTGCAAAATGCTACATTCCTGGATGGTCTTGAGTAATAATAACTATGCAATCATACAACCACCTGGAACTAAATCGTACTTCGATATCGTTGAATCAGGCTCCGGAGGAGCTACCTGTTTATAGAAAAATAATTTTCATTAAAGATATTCAGCTCCGGTAGGAGCTTCCTGTAGATCACAGGAGGCTCCTACCGGATCCATTATACGCTTGCTGCGTTAATTTCTATAAACAGGAGGCCACTCTGTGGCCCTTTCTTAATTCAGTGATATTGGCTACCAGGTCCTGCTACCCCCGCATCTGCACATCTTTCTGTGCTTAGGTTTTCTTCTTGACTTTCGGTCTTCCGGACTTTCTGACTTCCTCCCATGGAAACCTTTTACCATAAATAACAACTGGAATTATTTTCAGACTTTTGCAGTACAGTGATAAAATACCCAGCATGCAAAACATTCCGGCACAGGAAAAACCAATAGAGGCTTTCAATGAGGTCGATATGGCTGATTTCATGCAGTTGCATTTCCCCTACAGGTCAGATGTATTCGGCATTATACTGGTATTGGAAGGTGAGATCGTGTTGAAGGCAAATCTTACAGACTTTAAGGTCGATGCAGGTAATGTATGTTTCGTAGGCCCTAACTCGGTATATGAGTTCAGTTACTTCAGCGAAGATTACAGGATGCTGGGAGTTACTGTAAAACCCGACTACCTCAGTGAACGTGGTATTCACCTGAACAGTACTGAGGCTATGGAGGTTTTTGTAAGAGGCTTCAAACCGCTTTCTGCCTTAAACGAAGAGGAGAAGAATAACCTGCAGCGATTGTTAGCTTTCCTTTACAGCAAATTAAAGGGACAGGAATTAGATAGCTTTCAGCAACAATCGGTAGCCGCGGCTTTTGTAGCACTTGCTTATGATGTAGCTTCAATTTATCAGCGCAATACGGAGGCCACGCAAAACAGGTTTACCCGTAAAGAAGAGCTTACTGTGCGCTTCCTGAAATTGCTGGCTGTTCATTTTAAAATACAGCGTAGCGTACAGTTCTATGCCAATGCGCTTTACCTTACCTCACGCCATTTATCGGAGGTTGTGAAAGAAACTACGGGCAAAACGGCAGGGGAGGTGATTGATGAGGCGGTAATAATGGAGGCAAAGGTATTGCTGGGCGATCCGCAATACAATATAGGACAGATAACACAGTTGCTTAACTTCAGCAACCAGTCCTTCTTTACCAAGTTCTTCAAAAATAAGACCGGTCTCACTCCTACAGAATACCGCGAACAGAACTCCTGAACCCGCAATCCTACATTTAGAACAACTATTCCCACAAACAGACCTTTTACCTGATTGCAGTATGTAGCAATTTTGTGCCCGATAATGAACGTTATGAATGGCAGGTATCAGGGCATAACAGCAACAGTAACCGGCAGCAATTGTTTGCTGAAAGAAGAAATGATCTTCCATTTTCTCCAGGAGGGCATTACTGTTATGGCCCCGGTAAACAATGCTTTGGAGGTAGATGTGTTAAATACAAGAGCTGCGGCTGCATACTCCGGGCATTTGGTTACACTGCTCACGGATCTTGCCAGTTATGAAAAACAGCGTCAGCTGAGCAAGGACTTTTTAGAAGAATATAGCCGGTGCGATTTATTGGTGTACCTGTCACAGAATATAAGAAGGTCACCCTTTCTGTCGGAAGTCAGCAGAAATGAGTGGGAGGCAATGATCGAAGAGGATATTACATCGTTCTGCATAGCGGCAGACTTATACCTGGAGAATATGCACAACAAAGGGGGCGGCATGTTTTTGCATGTGGCCAACAGGCAAAGCTTTACAGACAGGCCATATAGCGCCCTGGCAAATATAGCCGCCACAGTACAGCAGGAAGTAATAGCCCGCTTTGCAGAAGAGGCCTCCAGGTTCAATATAGAATATCAGCAGATAATAACAGATAATATTACCAATAACGATAGCCTGTTAAATGAAGAGCAGAATAGTTCGCTACCCCGGGAGATCGCTGCCCAGGTACTGAATATTTTCAGCACTTCTTATAAACCTATTCCCTGTTGTAAAAAAGTATAATCATACACATTAACAGGTAACAAATACCAAAAGCAATTCGAACATGCAATTTAATTACCAGTACGGCCTGACGGCTGTTCTGTCGGGCATGCTTTTCATGTCATGCGGCAGTAATAAAGAAACCAAACAACAGTCTGCTGCTCCGGTAAGGGTGACCATTCACCTGGTACAGCCTGCGGCTTTGCAGCAGCAGTTTATTTATTCCGGCACCATTGAAGCCGACAATATTGTGCAAACGGGATTTGCTGTGCCCGGTACAGTAAACAATGTAATGGTGCAGGAAGGACAACACGTATCAGCCGGTCAGTTACTTGCCAGTATTGATGCAACGGAATACACAAACTCGCTGGCAATTGCAGAAGCATCGCTTGCACAGGCTTCCGACCTGTACCAACGTTTGAACAGCCTGTATGAAAAAGGAAGTTTACCTGCCAAAGACTATATAGAAATAAAAACAAAACTGGAACAGGCCAAAGCCAACAGGAACCTGGCAGCCAAAAGGCTTACCGATAGCCGTTTATATGCACCTATGCAGGGTATTGTAACAGCTAAGCTTGCTGAAAGCGGCAGCACTGCTGCTCCCGGTATCGCTGCATTTACCATTGCCAAAACAGATATGGTATATGCAAAAGTAACAGTTCCGGAAAGTGAAATAGGTAGTTTAAGGCAGGGAATGGAAGCCGGTATTTATATCCCCACTTTGCAGGATAGTATAAAAGGAAAGATCTCTATCATTAATCCGCAGGCAGACGATGCTTCAAAAACATACAGCGTAAAGCTGCGGATCAGCAATGGTGCCGGAAAACTATTGCCCGGTATGCTTACAGAAGTAACCGTTCGTACTGGTAAAACAGTGCCGGAGGTAGTAGTGCCTGCCAGGGCTGTAGTACGCGATGCCGATGGCTTGCTGTATGTCTTTGCGGTGAATGAAGGTAATAAAGCTGTACGCAGACGCATCAGTGCAGGAAGGGCTACCGGCAATAATGAAGTGGTAATAACAACTGGTGTTAATACCGGTGATAAGATCATTGTAGCCGGACAAACCCACTTGACAGACGGAAGCGAAGTGACATTTTAAGCAACCTGTATCTGCGTTAGGCCTTCAGCATCAGGCATTCCGCACTAAATTATTCAAACAGCATCATGAGCACGAAAAGAAAATTACATTTTATAGAAGCGGCCATGAAGTACAGGCAGGTAACCATTGTGGTAACTGTTCTGCTACTGATACTGGGGGTCTATTCATTAATGAATATGCCCCGGAGCGAAGATCCCAAGATCGATATGCCTGTAGCCATGGTGTACGCTTTTTATCCGGGAGCGGATGAAGTACAGATGGAAAAACAGGTAACCAATAAAATTGAACAATACCTGTTTTCTTTTGAAGAAGTAAAAAAGAAAAAAACAAGGTCGCAGACAAAGGACGGACAGGTGTTCATTACAGTAGAACTCAATACAGAAGTAAAAGATCGTAAAAAGTTCTGGAGCACTTTGCAGCATGGTCTCAATACCACGCTGAAGGCAAACCTGCCGCCGGGCGTAATAGGCCCCGTTGTTAACAGCAATTTTGGCGATGTAACAGCGCAGATCATTTCAGTGTCATCACCTGTAAGAAGTTATGCAGAGATCGAAAAGTTTCTTGATCAGTTGGAAGATGGCCTCAAGGTAATTCCTACGGTATCCAAGATCAATCGTTCCGGCGGACAGAAACAACAGATCTATATTACTGTTGACGATCGTAAAATGCAGCAATATGGTTTTGATGTAAGCACCATTATTCAGACCCTCCAGCTACAGAACGTTACAGCTTATTCCGGTGAGCTGACAATTAACGCCAGCAATGTACCTGTATTTGCCAATAGCCGTTACAATAATGAAGAAGAGATCGGCAACCAGATCATTTATACAACACCATCCGGAACAGTAGTGCGCTTAAAAGATGTAGCCAGCATCGAACGCCGGTTCGAGGAAGTATCATCTTACATCCGTAGGGGAGAGGATAAAACAATGATCCTTTCTACCGAAATGCAGCCCGGCAATAACATTGTACAGTTTGGGCATGAAGTAGAGGAAAAGATCAAGGAGGTGCAGAAAACATTTCCACCCGATGTAAAGGTGAATATGATCGTAAACCAGCCGGAGGTAGTGGATGAAAGTATCCGTCATTTCATGGTTGAGTTTGGCATGGCCATCTTGTCGGTAATTATTGTGGTAATGCTGTTACTGCCTTTTCGTGTTGCTGCGGTTTCATCACTGGCAGCTCCCTTGTCTATCCTTATCACTTTTGGTATTCTAAAGATCATAGGAATAGAATTACACCAGGTTACACTGGCAGCTTTAATTATTGTACTGGGTATGGTGGTGGATAATGCCATTGTAGTGGTAGATAACTATATTGAAAAACTTGATGAAGGCATAACACCCTGGACGGCCGCCTGGCAATCAGCGAAACAGTTGTCTCTTCCCATTTTTACGGCAACACTGGCAATCATATTTGCCTTTGCGCCGCTGGCAATTTTCATGGATGGCATCGCTAAGGATTTTATGGCGGCATTGCCCGTTACAGTAGCAGTGGCGTTAATTGCTTCTATGCTGGTGGCCCTGTTATTAACACCTTATACCTGCTATGTATTTATCAAAAAAGGACTAAGGCATAAAATATCAGATCGTCCGCAGCGGAAAAGTCTTTTAGATCATTTGCAGAACGTATTCAATAAAGCGGCTGAATGGTGTTTTCGCTGGCCTAAAACTACAATGGTCTGTGCTGTTTTAGCGGTAGTAAGCGCATTGTTTATTGCAGGCAAGGTAGAGCAGGAATTCTTCCCTACCAGTGAGCGTAACCAGTTCAATATAGAAGTGTGGATGCCCAGCGGTACATCCCTTCCAGAAACAGAAACTACTGTAAAAAGAATTGAAGCGATCCTGAAAAAAGATCAGCGTGTGGCCGACCTCAGCAGTTTTGTAGGTACCAGCTCACCACGTTTTCAGACGTCCTATGCACCAGAGCCTCCACGCAGAAACTTTGCGCAGATATTCATTACTACCACCAGTGCAAAGGCTACGGAAGATATTGTTCATGAATACCTGCCAAAGTTTGAAGGCTTTGTGCCCGATGGCTATGTGCGTTTACGGCAATTGAGTTTCCAGGAAGGCTCGCCAATAGCAGTGCGTATAATTGGTGAGGATATGGTTGCGCAGAAAAAATTAGCAGATACAGTCAAGGCCATTCTCCGGGAAGCCAAAGGCACCAATTGGGTACATACCGATTATGAAGATGATTATTTTGGTATAAGCCTGGCTATTAATGAGGACAAGGCAAACCGCCTGGGCGTATCCAATCAATCTGTTACACAAACAATAGGTGCAGGTTTAAAAGGCTATGCAGTGTCACAGTTGTGGGAAGGTGATAAGCCCGTGGACATTTTTGTACGTCTTGACTCTGCCAGCCGTAAAGATCTGTCTGCATTAGAAAACCTGCATGTAAGTACACGCTATAATACGAAAGTGCCTTTAAAAGAAGTAGCCACACTTGTTCCGGGATGGCATACCGGTGTTATTGCACATCGTAACGGGCTAAGGACACTCACCGTTTTGTCTGAAGCACAATATGGCATTCGTCCGTCTGTGATATTGAAAGAGGCTGCTCCCAAAATAGCCGCTATACAGTTACCACAGGGAATGAGAATAGAATACGGTGGTGATGCTGAATCAAGTGCAGAAAACGAACCCGGTATGATGACGGCATTGGGTGTAAGTCTTATCCTCATTTTTCTTACCCTGCTGTTCCAGTTCAAAAGCTTTGGCAAAACCCTTATTATACTTTCCACTTTTCCACTCAGTTTGCTGGGAGCATTCCTTGGTTTGCTGCTAACCGGCAACCCTATGGGCATGACGGCATTCATGGGTATCATAAGTCTTATTGGTATTGTAGTGAGGAATGGTATTATACTGGTTGATTATGCAGACGAACTGGTAAAGGATCATGGTTACACTATCCGCTCTGCAGCATTAGCGGCTGCCAAAAGAAGAATGCGTCCTATTTTCTTAACATCTGCTGCTGCGGCAGTAGGGGTGGTGCCTATGATCATCAGCAAGTCGCCTCTGTGGGCCCCACTGGGTAGTGTATTGGCATCAGGACTTATAGTATCAATGATGCTCACTTTGTTTGTAGTACCTGTAATGTATTACCGGTTTGTAAAACCCGCACCGGTTGAAGAAGAAGATACACAGCCCGACTATCACGACACCATTCAATACAAACCTTCACACGGTTAATATAAAAGAAGTTTCAAGAGCATGAAATATCCGCATATACATATAGCCGGTCTTGCACTGTTTATGATAACAGGACATCAAATGCTGGCACAACAGGCCGTTTCACTGGAAACTGCCCGGCAAATGGCCCTGGCAAAGAATAACACGGTAAAGGCTGCTGAGGAACGTATCAATGCAGCAAAAGCCGGAAAAGAGCTGGCAGATGCTGCCGCAAAACCAAAGATAGATGGATCAGTTACTGCTTTCTACTTTGGAAAGCCCCTGAGCCAGATACTACCGGAATATGGCGCATCGCCTTCCGTTACTGTAACACAACCCATTTATGCCGGTGGTAAAATAAAACTGGGCAGACAGGTTGCTGCGAAAGGCGTTGAGATAGAAGAAGCACAAAAAGCACTCAGTACTGTTGATGTGATCTTCAATACAGAACAAGCCTATTGGAACATAGTATCTGCTATGGAAAAAGTAAAACTGGCAGTGCAATCAAAAAAACAACTGGCTGCCCTGCACCAGGATCTCAATAACCAGTTTACTGCCGGGCTCATTTACAAAAACGATGTATTGCGTGCCGAAGTACAATTAAATGATGCAGAGCTTTCCATTACACGCTCAAAAGATGCAGTGTATCTGTCACGTGAGGTTCTGGCACAACTGACAGGTTTGCCTGTTGATGAGTATGTTATTACAGATACTATACAGGGCGCATTTGGCTTTCAGCTAGCAGACACCAACTTGTCAACTGTATATGCTGCAAGACCGGAGATTACCATTCTGCAAAAGAATATGGAAGCGGCAGGTATGCAAAAGGAGTTATTAAGAGCTGACATGAGGCCAACAGTAGGGATAAGTGCCGGTGGTTTTGCTGCATTTGGAAAAGCGGGAATAAACCCGGCCAATACATCCCGCAATGCAATGGCATCCTATTACGGGTTATTAAGCATGAATATTCCCTTGTTCGACTGGGGAGGCAGAAAACAAAAAGTACAACAGCAGCAGTTTGCTATCAATGCGCAGGTGTACCAGTTACAGGAAATAAAAGAGCAAATGGCTATCGAGGTAAAACAGGCTTATATACAGGTAAACCAGGCAGCAAAGAGAGTTGAGCTATCCGGCGCGTCCTTACAGCAGGCCAATGAAAATCTGAAACTAAGTGAAGACCGTTTTAAGGCGGGAACTATTGTTGGCAAAGATGTGTTGGAGGCCCAGTTGATCTGGCAACAGGCTGTAACAGCTATTATTGATGCAAAGGTTGCTTATCGTATAAGTGAGGCCGCTTTAAAAAAGGCATTGGGTAAAATGGATTAAATAACAGCTTTACCGGGAAGATCTTTCTGTTAACAGGTATTACGGACAACAGCTTTCTTCCGGAAGCGGGTGTAGCTGCTTAATACTTAAAAAGAGTAGCAATAAAAACCGATCCGCATGCCATGTAAACGCCGGGTAAGATCAATGCCTGAGTAAAGCTTTTGGTTGGTTTAGGTTAAGGGGCTGCCATTCCTGGCAGTCCCTGTTTTTTTATCGTAAACATTTAAAGCGTATTCTGATCATCCACTGTTCTCTTTTGGTCTGCCTTTCCTTGCGTTTTGTGTTAGGCGTACCGCGTTAAGCGTTCAGCCTCAAGCGTTCCGCGTTCAGCATCCCAAAAGTTCACCATGCCATCAACAAAAAAATACAGACCTTTATAGGTAACAAGATTAGCAATGAGTAAAAGGGAAAGCGACGCAGTACGAAGACCGGAAGAGATTGTCAGGCAGTATTTTGAGCTATTGGACAAACATCTTGATGATCTTATAAAGGGCAATGCAACACAGATGATGCAGTTAAAAGAGATCGCATCGGCCCTGCATATTTCACATTACCATCTTACAGATACCGTAAAACGTACTAAGGGCCATCATCCTTGTCATTTCTATGATCTTAAGATCATAGAAAGAGCAAAGCAAATGCTTACTGAAACTGATGAACCCATTGCGCAGATTGCCATTACACTTACCTACGATCCCTCCAACTTTTCAAAATTCTTCAAAAAGCTTACAGGTGAAACACCCGGTGAATTCAGGCAAAGAAAAAAATAGCGCTGTCTACCAGAAACCCAAAAGTTCACCATGATGCAGCTACCTGTTTTACTGAGTTTTGCCATACGCTAAAAAAGATCATTATGGCAAATCATGAATTAAAAGGGAAAACGGTTTTGATAGCTGGTGGTGCAAAAAATCTTGGTGGCCTGTTGAGCAGTAATATTGCAGCCAAAGGCGCAAAAGTCGCAATTCATTATAACAGCAATGCTACGAAGGCAGATGCAGAGAAAACACTGGCCGACATTCAGAAAGCAGGAGGGGAGGCCTTTATCTTCCAGGCAGATCTAACCAAAGTAGAAAACATCACAAAACTTTTTGACGAGGTAATTAAAAAATATGGCGGTATAGACATTGCCATTAATACTGTAGGGAAAGTATTGAAAAAGCCCTATGTAGATACTACAGAAGCTGAGTATGATAGTATGAGTGATATCAACTCAAAGGTGGCCTACTTCTTTATCCAGGAAGCTGGTAAAAAACTCAATAACAATGGTAAGGTTTGTACTATTGTAACATCCCTGCTCGCAGCCTTTACAGGGTACTACTCAACCTATGAAGGGTTAAAAGCGCCGGTAGAACATTTTACAAGAGCAGCAGCAAAAGAATTTGGCGGCAGGGGCATCTCTGTTACGGCTGTAGCGCCTGGTCCTATGGATACGCCTTTTTTCTATGGGCAGGAATCGGAAGATGCGGTAGCCTATCACAAATCAGCATCAGCATTAGGAGGATTAACGAATATCAAAGATATAGCTCCATTGGTAGAGTTCCTGGTAACAGACGGCTGGTGGATAACGGGGCAAACCATTTTTGCTAACGGAGGCTACACTACCAGGTAAGCTGTTCCCCCGGACACTTACCGGATGTTGTGTAGGTGTAAATAAATATTGATGTCGGTGTTAAGCAAACAAGGTCCCTGCCGTAAACGGTGGGGATTTTTGCGTTATAAATGCCGGATGTAACATCAGATAAGAATGCATACAATAACATCGTGATAAGCAATAAAATTGATAACTTCAATGATCAGGAGTATTTAAAATCATAACTCAGACATTAGTTGTATTGTGTATGAATAGAATTTTCTTTTTTATTGTTTGTGTGGCTATTGCCGGCTGCTCTTCCGATACAAAGATGGAACCGATCCGTGAAAAGTTCGGGACAAATAAAAATGCTCTCAGGAAAGGGCTGCACCTGGTACCTGTTGATGCTGCTTTACATATCATTGAAGATGCATCTGTTGAAGGCAGACGGTTTATTTTCATGTACAAACCGGAAACCGAAATGTCGGAAGCTGGCTTTCTCAGGAAAATAATTTTACTGGATACCCTTAAGCAGAACATCTGGCGGGAAGAAGATTATTTCAAGAATCCGTCCGAAAAGCGATACCTGGTAACTACACATGATTACCGGGACAATCAGACAACGATCGCTGTGCAGGATATTGCAGACGATCAGTACAAAGGACAACCTGCTTACAGTAACTCATGGGCCATCAATACAGCAGAGGCCGACAGTGTACTACAATCATGGAAAGTAACCCTTAATCCCTTTAAGTGATCGGGTCATTAATTGTTAACCACGTTATAAACAATAACAATCGAACCATAAACCATCGAACCATCCTGCTGCATTTTCACTCACACATCTGCACATCGTTTCCCTGGTACTGTATTCCTTGTACCTTGTTTCTTAACTCTTGTGTCTTAAACCTATAACTTATAACTGTATTCTAAGAATAATGATACAGTATTATCGCCAGCAATGCCCCGGAAATCGTCAGTACTATATTAGCAACTGCATAAGTTACAGTATAACCAAGGGCTGGGATTTTACTATCAACAGCATCCTGCACTGCAAGTAAGGCGGCAGACTCATCATGAGCGCCTGCACAGGCACCTAGTGCAATCGCGGGGTGGAATTTAAAGACATAACGGGCAAGATAAAGAGCCAGGGTCATTGGAACGATACTAAGTATTACACCGGCAATAAATAGTTTAATGCCTTCCTGTTCTAATCCTTTTATAAAACCACTGCTGGAAGAGATACCTACAATGGCAATAAATACATGGAGCCCGAGTTTCTGTAGCAGCCATACTGACGGGGCAGGGATATTACCAAATACCGGTCGCCTGGTACGTAACCAGCCAAAGAACAGACCTGCTATTAATGAACCGCCGCTGGTACTGATGCTGAGCGGGATGTCTCCGAGTTTTACTGTTAGTGCACCAACGAGTGAGCCAATTACAATACCGATACCCATGTACACAATATCTGTTTCAATACCACTTTGTTCTTTATAACCGAGATTCTTTACTGCGTTGTTCAGATCTTCCTTAGCGCCTACCAGTTCCAGTATATCACCCTTTTCCAGGGTAGTACGTGCTTTCACCGGGATCTCGATACCTGCCCTTGTCAGTTTGCGGATAGCAACGCCGTGGATCAGGTCTTTTTTACGGATAGCGATCAGGCTAAGGCCAATGAGTGATTTCTTAACGGCAATTATGTTCATAGTCTCAATAGGAAAGCTCAGCAATTCGCTATCTATGATCTCTTTGCCCAGCAGTTCTTCCGCATCTACGATCTGTGTACGTTGTCCGCTTACGGCAATCGTATCATCCTGGAACAACTTTGTATCGGGGGTGATGGGAAGTAGCTGTCCTTTACGTCTGAGCCGTTGCACATAGAGTGGTTTGTGGTGATTCACCATATAATCTTCCAGTGCTTTCACGGTCATGCCATCCTGAAAGATAGCGGTAGAAAGGGTATAGGCACGAAAGGCAACCTGGTCATAAGCGGTATTGATATTCTCTCCGTCATCACCTACACTGCCCATCTCAGCTTCCAGCTCTTTTGCTTTCTCGGCTACATTGCCCCCTAATATAATGGGCCCGATAACAGATAAGAACCATGCTGTACCTGCTGTACCGAAAATATAGGTAACAGCATAGGCAACAGCGATCTGGTCGGTCCATTGCTTTTTCAGTTCGTCTGTAATATTGAGTTTATTGATAGAATCACCTGCTACACCTATTACTGCAGAACAGGTATTGGAACCAGAAAATAGCCCGGCACCTGTACCCGGAGAAAAATGAAAGATCAGCGATAAAATGTAAGCCAGTATGAGACTGCTGATACAAACTGTAGCAGAGAATAGAGCCTGTGATAAGCCGTCTTTTTTTAATCCCTGGAAAAACTGCGGTCCAATGCTATAGCCCATTGAGAAGAGAAAGAGAAAGAAGAAGATCGTTTTGCTGGATTCAGATACCTGGATGCCCCATTGACCTACAAGTATGCCTACCAGCAATACTGCAGTCACAGTGCCCAGGGTAAATTTGCCTGCTTTCAGTTTACCAATAAAAAATCCCACAGCAAGTGTGAGAAAAACAGCGATTTCCGGGTAGTGCCTAAGCGTTTCTTTCAGCCATTCCATGCGAACATATTTTTGTGATGTGTGTCATGGGGTATGGTTGTTTTAAAGGTTGGGGCCGGTATACAGCGTCAAAATCAATGTACGGGATTTAACGATAAGGTGTAGCTTTTGTTGAAGGGAATGGGGAAGAAGCCGGAAGTAGGAGGTCTGATGTCGGAAAAGGCACAAGGAATACAGTTTACAAGTTGAAGGGTTGATAAGTTTCAAGGAACAGCCATTCACTATTGACTATTCACTTGCCTGGGCCCCTCACGACTGACGATTCACGACTCACGGTTCTTTTTCACGTTTCACTTTTCACGTTTGGTGCTTCGCCGATTGAGAACCCAAAACTGTTTTGTATTTTCGCGGCATTAGAACTTATAGTCTTTTATGCGATACTCTCAATGGATTGGTATTCTGGCCGCTGTGGCGTTGGTAATTGCCTGTTTTCTCCCCTGGACATTTCATCCTGATCTGAATAAGAACTTCACTGGTTTCTATTCAGAGAACAATCAATATGGTCAGCCCGGTAAGGTGTTTACATTCCTGGCGGTAGTAGGTGTGGTATTGTACCTGATCCCCAAGATCTGGGCCAAACGCTGGAACCTGCTGGTAGGAGCCCTGGTAGTGGCATACGCTATTAAGACCTTTATCACTTTTACTGGTTGCTATCGTGGTATCTGCCCGGTAAAACAGCCCGGTATCTGGATGATGCTTACTGCAAGTATTGTAATGCTGGTAATGATCTTACTGCCCGATACTCCGGTTCCGCAGGAGAAGAAATAATGCTTTAATATGCGGGTACGGTAATTTGAAAGTTTGAGAATTTGAAGATTTGACAATGGCGAAGCGCTGAACTGCGAGCAATAAGAAAGTTTGCAGTTATCTCGAATACAAGCGGCGAGCTTTGAGCTACGAGCCACGAGGAATACAAGTTGGCAGTTAGCAATTTGCAGTTAACAAAACGGCTTTGCTGCTTTGCGAGCCTTCGCAGTCTTTGCGTGAAATCTGTAACCGGCAACTGGTAACTGGTTTCACGTTTGACATTTCACGTTTCACGAATCAGCCACTCACGACTGACGATTGACGACTCACGATTCTTCAACCCGAAACAGTTTTTGCATTTAGCTTTCAAACAACCTCGCTACTCCAAATGCTGCTGCAGCAGCCATCGCCCCGATCAGGGTTACTTTCAGTGCTCCTTTCCAGGGATTAACACCGGTTATTTTGCTTTTGAAGAATCCGAAAATAAAGAGGCATAATAAGGTGACTACTACAGAGATCTTTAAGGCGTTTACGGGAGTATCAATAAAGAAATAGGGACTTAAAGGAACCAGCCCTCCAACTACATAAGACAACCCGATATTTAAGGCTGATTTGGTGGCACGTTTGGGGTCGGGTTTATCAAGACCAAGCTCATACTTCATCATAAAATCAACCCACTTGTCTTTGTCCTGCGCTATTTCCTCTACAGCCTTATCCTGGATGTCTTTGCTGAGACCAAGATTGCTGAAAAACTCTCTTACTTCTGCTTTTTCTGCCTCAGGCACACGCTCTACTTCTTCATACTCACGTTTTACCTCACTGTTGTAATGGTCCTGTTCTGTTTTACCAGCCAGGTAGCCGCCCAGTCCCATAGCGATAGAGCCTGCTGCAATTTCTGCAATACCGGCAATTACAATAATGCCCGTAGAATTGACCGCGCCGCTTAAGCCGGCGGCCAATGCGAACGGAACAGTAAGCCCGTCGCTCATGCCAATAACAATATCTGTAAGCAGGTCAGAACTGGTGAGGTGTTCTTCCGCGTGATGCTGTGTTGTCAATCAATATCAGGTTATACTATGGTAAGTTACAAATTTTCCAGGCTTTGCTGAATGATCTGTACGCAGTCTGTTAATTGCTCACGTGTGATCACCAATGGTGGTGCCAGCCTGATCTTATCACCATGTGTTGGCTTTGCCAGCAGGCCCAGCTCTTTCATTTCGAGACAAAGTTCCCAGGCCGCTTCTTTATCAGGATGATTGATGACAATTGCATTCAGTAATCCTTTGCCACGCACCAGTGTAATATGTGGTGATTGCAGGTTTTCTAACTGCTGACGGAAGAATTTACCCAGCACAGCTGCGTTCTCGGTCATCTTTTCTTCTTTCAATACGGTGAGGGCTGCAATTGCTACTTTACTGGCCAGCGGGTTGCCGCCGTAGGTAGAACCATGTTCACCGGGTTTGATGGTGAGCATTATTTCATCATTGGCCAGTACGGCAGATACAGGCAGTGTGCCACCACTCAATGCTTTACCAAGGATAAGGATATCCGGATGAACATCTTCATGGTCGCATGCAAGCATACGTCCTGTACGGCCAAGACCGGTTTGAATTTCATCGGCCATAAACAATACATTGGCATCTTCACAATACTTCTTCGCAGTAGAAAGGTATCCGTCATCTGGTACTACTATGCCTGCTTCGCCCTGGATAGGCTCAACAAGAAAGCCGGCTACGTTCTTATCCTGTAAAGCTGCTGCCAATGCAGGCAGGTCATTGTAAGGAATTACTGTAAAGCCCGGCATAAAAGGCCCGAAGCGGGAGTAAGATGCAGGATCGGTACTAAAGGAGATCACAGTGCTGGTTCTTCCATGAAAGTTTTGATCACATACAATGATGGTAGCTTTATTTTCAGGAATACCTTTTACCATATAGCCCCAGCGGCGGCAAAGCTTGATAGCAGTTTCCACTGCTTCTACGCCCGTATTCATCGGCAACACTTTGTCGTAGCCAAAATATGCAGTGATGAATTGTTCGTACTCTCCCAGTACATTATTATAGAATGCTCTTGATGTAAGAGTAAGCTGTGCTGCCTGTTCCATAAAAGCAGCCATGATCGCCGGGTGACAATGTCCCTGGTTGACAGCGGAATAACCACTCAGGAAATCGTAATAACGTTTATTGTCTACATCCCACATAAATACGCCTTGTCCTTTTTGCAGCACTACGGGCAGGGGATGATAGTTGTGCGCGCCATATTGTTCTTCAAGCTGGATATAATGCCTGGTTTTTTCAGACATGCTGAGTGTAGAATGCATACAATAAGAATGAGAAATGAGTAATAAATAATGTGAAACAGGAAAGTAAGGACACAGGGGTGCCGGGAAATACAGAAACTAACCTCGGTGGTTGAGAAAATCGAGATTAAAGTGCAGGAAATGTACTATGTGAACAGTTGTACTGATAAAGTGTGATTTAGACGAAGATACGTTTTTTCAGGTGAATGGTCAATAGTGGATCGTGAATCGGCAGACGGCAATCGGCAAGGTTGCTCAGAAAGGTGAAATATGGATGGTTGAATTGCCGGATAGTTTTATGGTTATCAGCTCTAACAATCAAGCAATATAGCCGTCAAACCATCTTTTGTATTTTCATTCGCACATCTGCACATTAACAAATATGCATATTAGATTCGTAATGCCTCAACAACGCTTTATCAAGCTTTCCTTTCTGGAAAATGCCATAAAAGCTGGAGCCACTGCCCGACATAGCAGCATAGACTGCGCCGGCCTGGTACAGGTCTTCTTTTACTTTTTGCAATGTGGGATAATGTGCGCAAACCGGTGCTTCAAAGTCATTGGAAATAAGATCTTTCCATTGTTCAACCGGTTTAGTGATCGCATCTTTTAAAGACAGGAGGGATTCTGCAGGAGTAATGTTGGCAAATGCCCATGCTGTGCTGATGTGTATTGAAGGATGGATCAATGCAAAGGAATAAGCACTGAGATCAAGCTGTACCGGTGCTAATAACTCACCACGACCGGTAGCATAGGAGGGAGTATTGGGTATAAAGAAAGGACAGTCGCTACCCAGTTGCAATGCGTATTGTAAAAGTTGTTCTTCGGAAAGCTGAAGCCTGTATTTATCGTTCAACAATTTCAGCGTGAATGCTCCGTCAGCGGAGCCTCCGCCTAAACCTGCGCCCATCGGAATATTCTTGTGCAGGTGAAGTTGTAAGGAAGGGAGTTGCGGAAAATCGGTTTTCAGTAATTGCCATGCTTTCAGGCAGAGGTTGTTTGAGGCATCTCCGGCAACAGGTAAACCTGACATGGTAAACTTAACCGGCTGTTGCTGATCGCTGCGGGTGGCAACTTCCAGCATATCCTTCAGGGGAAGGGGATAGAAGATCGTTTGCAGGTCGTGATAGCCATCTTCCCTTTTACGGGTAATATGCAGACCGATATTGATTTTGCAATTGGGAAATACGATCACGGATTTCACTGATTTATTTGATCATGGATTAAGCTGATATAGCACAGATTTCGTGGATCAGGGCAGATTGTTCTGGTCCCGAAGCCTGTAATCCGTAAAGTCATTTATAATCCTTTAATCTGTGACTAGCGTTTCTTGCGGCTGTTGATCTCGTCGCGGATGGCGATGGCGCGGATATAATCCTCCTGTTCCAGCACCTCGTTCAGCAGGGTATTCAGTTCTTCCAGCGACAGGCCTTTCAGGTCGTCGTGAACAGAAACAGTTTCAGCAGCTACTGCTTCTCTTGGCTGTTTTTTCTTGCCACTGCCTCCCGGGTCTTCCATCAGGATGCCTGCATTTTCGAGAATGTTGTCGTAGGTATAAATGGGGCAACCGAACCTTACGGCAAGCGCCAGGGCGTCGGAAGTACGGGAATCAATTTCTACAGTATCGTGCTCACTTACACAAACAAGTTTGGAATAGAAAATGCCTTCCTGGAGGTCGCAGATAATGATTTCCTGCAGATCAATGGTAAAGGCGTTCATGAAGTTTTTCATCAGGTCGTGCGTAAGCGGACGACTGGGGTGCATTTTTTCCAAAGCTACCGCAATAGCCTGTGCCTCAAACCCTCCGATAACGATGGGCAGGCGACGTAAGCCATTCACTTCTCCCAATACCACAGCATAAGAGTGAGTTTGGGTAATGCTGTGCGATAAGGCAACTATTTCCAACTCTATTTTCTTCATAACAAAGCACGAAACTAAGGGATTTTATCAAAAAAAATGAGGCCAAAATCGTTTGGCCTCAAAGTATTACCACTTATACGCTTATTATGCTATTCCTTTCAGTTTTTTAATGGCAGCAGTGATTTTAGGCACTACTTCAAAAGCATCGCCTACAATACCGTAGTCGGCCGCTTTAAAGAAAGGAGCTTCGGGATCTTTGTTAATAACCACGATCACTTTGCTGCGGTTTACCCCTGCCAGGTGTTGAATAGCGCCTGAAATACCGATAGCGATATACAGGTTGGGGGCAATGGTAAGACCGGTTTGTCCTACGTGCTCGTGGTGCGGACGCCAGTGTACATCAGCCACCGGGCGGCTACACGCGGTAGCGGCACCCAGTACATGGGCAAGATCTTCTACAAGACCCCAGTTTTCAGGCCCTTTCAAGCCACGGCCACCGCTTACTACGATGTCGGCTTCGCTTAAAGGAACTTCACCGCTTACTTTGTTAACAGCTGTTACTTTTACTTTGGAGGCTTCCACGGTAGCAGTGAACGGAGCTACGGTAGCTGTGCCTTCAACGGTAGTAACAGGATATGAGTTAGGATTGAGTGCAATGATCTTAACAGGCGAGTTGATGGCTATGCTGGCAAATGCTTTACCGGAGAAAACGTTTTTCTTTACCACAAAACCATTGCTGGTATCGGGTAATGCTACAGCGCCGGATACCAACCCTGCTTTTAAACGGGCAGCCAGGCGGGGAGCCAGTGCTTTTCCGTCTACGTTGTTAGAGAAAATGATCACATCTGCACCGGCACTCTGGGCTACCTGGGCAATAACGCCGGTAAATACCTGTGCATCAAAATGATTCAATGTGTCGTTGGATACGTGGTGAATTTTGGAAACACCATATTTGCCCAACGCTGCCAGGTCTTCTGTAACAGTACCAAGAACCACGGCTTCAGCAGTGCTGCCAAGCTGGGAGGCAATTTTAGCTCCATAGCTCAATGCTTCCAGCGATCCTTTTTTTACATGTCCTTCTGACTGGTCGATATATATTAAAACTGACATAGAGACTAAGTTTGAAAATTTGAAGATTTGAAAATCTGAAAATGAGTGGCTATTGTGGCGATGGCATTTTCAAATTGCCACATTAGCTCATTCTCAAATTGCCTTTGCTTCTTCGTGAAGCAAACGTACCAGTTCTTCCGGGTTGTCGGCAGGTACCATTTTAACACCAGCTTTGGCAGGTGGTAAAGAGAAACCTACTACGGAAGTAAGAGAATCTGTAGCTACAGGCTCTACTGCTTTCAGAGGTTTGGTACGTGCGCCCATAATACCCTTCATGTTGGGAATACGCTGTTCAGCCATTCCTTTCTGGCAGCTTACCACTACAGGCAGCGCTACTTCGCAAACTTCTTCTCCACCTTCAATTTCGCGGGTAATGGTTGCTGTGGTACCATTCAGGTCAAACTTGGTAGCGTGAGATACGTAAGGCAGGTTCAACAGTTCAGACACCATACCGCCAATAGAAGAACCATTGTAGTCAATGGTTTCTTTACCGGTGAAGATGAGATCGTAACCGCCTTGTTTTGCTACTTCAGCAATTTGTGAAGCAATATAAAAACTATCGTGACTGTCGGCATTTACGCGGATAGCTTCGTCGCCACCCAATGCCAGTGCTTTACGGATAATAGGATCGGCGTCGGCTGTACCAACTGTTACCAGGTGCAACACTGTGGAGGGATCTTTTTCCTTCAGCTCAATAGCACGCACCAATGCATACCATTCATCGTAAGGGTTGATGATCCATTGTACACCATCCTGTGCAAATTTCGTATTGTTATCGGTGAAAGCTATTTTTGCCGTGGTGTCCGGCGTTTTGCTGATGCATACCAAAATCTTCATTGGCGAACAATTTAAGGTAATAATAGTTGGTTGTTTATGCAACCATTGCCAATACAAATATAAGCGCCGCAAAGATAGTTTTGAAAGATTTAGTAAAATTAATTGTGGAAAAACTATGGATCGCATAAACAAACTGCGGGAGTTTTTGCTGAAAAATCCTGATGACAGTTTTCTGAAACACGCACTGGCGCTGGAACTTATCAAAACAGGTGATGAAGCCACTGCCCGCCGGCTTTTTGAGGAAATATTAACACATGACCCTTCTTATACAGGCAGCTATTACCAGCTTGGTAAGTTGCTTGAAAGAACAGACAATAAAGCATTGGCCATTGAATGGTACGAAAAAGGCATGGCAGCAGCCAGGGCTGCAGGTGATAATCATGCTTACAATGAGTTACAGTCTGCGTACGAAGACCTGGTTTATTAAACAGATCATTTAATTAATTGCAGTTGTTACAACAGTTCAGGGATTATATTGAAACAAACAAACTCTTTACTACGCAACAGGGATTGTTACTGGCGGTAAGTGGTGGAGTAGATTCTGTGGTGTTGTGCGAGTTGTGCAGCATGGCCGGTTATTCTTTTGTAATTGCTCATTGCAATTTTCAACTGAGAGGGGAGGAGAGTATGCGTGATGAACTGTTTGTACAATCGCTTGGCAAAAAGTACAACGTAGAGGTGCTGGTAAAAAGATTTGATACCAATACCTATGCAGAAGAAAATAAGCTATCGATCCAGGAAGCGGCGAGAGAGCTGAGATATGGGTGGTTCAGGGAAATCCTTGAGAGTCGGAAAGCCGGAAGACCGGAAGAAATACGAAATACGAAATACGAAGTACGGGAGGATGTAAGTTCGAAGATCGAAGAACGAAATCCGAAACCAGAGGTACCCACTCACGACTCACGACTCACCACTCACGAAGAACCCATTCACGATTGCCGATTGCCGATTGCCGTCCTCGCTACTGCCCACCACGCCGATGACAACATCGAAACCATGCTGATGCATTTTTTCAGGGGAACAGGCGTACAGGGATTGCGGGGAATACTGCCTAAGCAGCAACAACTGGTAAGACCATTGTTGTTTGCCCGTAAAAGTGAGATCACTGGATTTGCGGAGCAAAGAGGATTGCAATGGGTGGAGGATAGCTCGAATGCTACTGATAAATATTCACGTAACTATTTTCGCCACCAGGTAATACCTATGATCCAACAGGTATTTCCGGCGGTGGAAAACAACCTGCTGGATAACCTGCAACGTTTTGCTGATATGGAAGTATTGTATGACCAGGCTGTGCAAAGACAAACTAAAAAATTGCTGGTAGTAAAAGGCAACGAAGTGCATATACCGGTATTGAAACTGCGGAATGTTGTGCCTTTGAATACCATTGTGTATGAGATCATTCATCCTTATGGTTTTACTGCTGCGCAGACAAAAGATGTTATAGGCCTTTTGCAAAGTGAGTCTGGTAAATATGTGGCAAGCGCCACGCACCGCATTATCCGTAACCGTAACTGGCTCATTATTGCCCCGCAACAAAATATGGAGGCTGCCACTATACTGGTAGAGCAGGATAATGAGGAAGTGTTGTTTGCTGATGGAAAGCTGGTGTTTAAAACAACCGCACGTAAAAAGGATGCTTTACCAACAGATAAAGCCATTGCCTGCCTGGATCCACAGGCAATTCATTTCCCATTGATACTTCGTAGATGGAAGCAGGGTGATTATTTTTACCCGCTGGGTATGCGGAAGAAGAAAAAGGTAGCCCGTTTCCTGGTAGATCAGAAATTGTCCATGACCGATAAAGAGAAAGTGTGGGTGCTTGAAATGGATAAAAAGATTGTATGGGTAGTGGGCATGCGGATAGATGACCGGTTTAAGATCACCGATGCCAGCAAAAAGTTACTGCAGATAAATCTACATGTGTAAGTATTGCCGCACTTTGGCAATGAACTGCGAAAGCACCATGTAATCGGAGAAAACATAGCCTACAAATACGAGGAAGGCAATTCCATATAATGCTCCCCAGATGTGGGCTGAGTGGTTGATATTACCACCTCCACGCTTATCAAGCAGTGAAGAACCTACCAGGTAGATTGCGCCAAAAATGAAACCAGGGATATAGATAGGAATAAAAATGATGCCGATACCTCTTACAGGGTCTAGCAGTATGGAAGCGAAGATCACCGCTGAAACAGCTCCTGAGGCACCAAGACTCCTGTAATAACCATCCTCTTTATGTTTGGCATAAGTAGGTAAAAGACAAACAAACAGGGAGGTAACATACAGCAACAGGTAAAGGATGCGTCCTTTTGCTCCGAAGATGTATTCAAAGTATTTTTCTACCCCGCTACCAAAAAGGTACAAGGCATACATGTTGAAGATGAGGTGGGCAAAATCGGCATGAATAAAACCGCAGGTAAAAAAACGGTACCATTGTTTATCGTAGGTAACAGCAGGAGGATAAAAGATCAGGTCGTTCATGATCTTTTCATTGCTGAAAGCAGAGATAGAAACCAGCACCGTAATGATGATAATGATCAGCGTAATCGTGATAGTCATGACAATTTTATTAAAGCCGGATAAGTGATCAAAAATATGGAAAGCAATGATTAGCTGTGATGGTATTTTTCGTTCCTGATAATGGTACAGGCCCTATACACCTGTTCGGCCAGTATCAGTCTTACCAATTGATGGGGAAATACCAGTTGCGACAGCGACCATTTGAAATCAGCCCTTTTCAGCACTACTTCATCAATACCATAGGCGCCCCCGATCAGGAAAACCAATTTCTTAACACTATTGTTTGCTCTTCCCTGTAGCAACTGCGCTAACCCTTCTGAACTGACCTGTTTGCCCCGCTCGTCCAGTGCAACAAGATAATCCTCTTTTTGCAGGTTACCCATAATGGTTTCCCCCTCCTTCTTTTTCAGATCGGTTTCGCTCAGCACTCCGGCATTTTTAGGTGCGGGAAGTATCACCCAGTCTACCGGGTAATATTTAGAGATGCGTTTTGTGAAATCTTCCACACCAGCCTTCACATAAGGTTCATGTGCTTTACCTACCGACCAGAACTGTATTTTCATGGGTTAAAAATAATTATTAATTGTTTCTCTGGTTCCGGTAAAGTAATTGGGCCTTGAAAGCAGGATTTCCAATAGAAACTGCGCGTTGTATATTGAACATATAAAAAGGGCCGGAAAACTCCGGCCCTTTGTTACAAATGAACGTTTAGGGGTTTATTGTACTATTAAAGTTTGTTTTGCTAATATTTCGTTGCCTGTTCTTATTCTTAACAGGTAGGCACCTGCTGCATTGGCTCCTTTTAACTGTAATTGTTTGCGGCCTGAGCCGGAATAGTTTTCAGTCTGTAATAAGCGGCCATTCAGGTCAAACAGTTCTATTGTACCATTGTTGATGTTGCCGGATTCTATATTCACTGTACGGTTCTGTACTATTGTGGGATATACTTTAATGCTACTGGTACCTGTGGTTGAGTTAAGTGTTGCAACGGCAGAATAATTAATTGAACCATCTTTATCAACCATGGCAAGCCTGTAATAAACTACTCCACTGAATGAGAAATTATCTGTAGTGCTGTAACTCTGTGTGGCATTGCTGGTACTGTTGGTAGCAGCAATGGTTTGAACAGATTCATAATGCTGGCCATCAGTACTGCGCTGCAGTATGAAGTGATCAAAATTAACTGCATCGGTTGTTTTCCAGGAAAGCTTTGCCTTACCGGGAGCCAGCAGCGAAGCTGACCAACTTACCAGTTTTACGGGTAATGTGCTATTGTTTATTGAATAACTAAACCTGTTGGCGCCACCGTTCTCATAATATTCCAGTACTATCTTTTGCGGTCCACTTAAAGTAACCGTATAACTGGCGATACTATATCCCTGGTCAAACCATCTGTCGATTACCCAGGTACTACCCCCATCAAGACTTAGTCTATAACCGTCATCACCACCAAGCGTAAAAATATAGGTATAACTAGGCAGGTTTACATCCATTCTGAAGCGGGCGCTGAAATTTTCTGTTACTATAGAGCAATTGCTTGTGGCATAAGTAACATTTGAACCTCCAAAGTCAAGATCAAAATTAGGATCATAGGTTGATCCTATTGTTTTGTAACCCTTGTACATGTCAAAGTTTTTTCCCTGGTAAAAATAAGCTCTCCATATATTGTTTGCACCATATACAGAGGGATCACCATTACCCACGCACTCGGCGTTACATGCAAACGCGATCCTGTTATCACCATATGCTTCATAATATTCCAGTACGAGGTTGTACGAGCCGCTCAGGTGTACAATTTGGGTGGTCTCAGTATAGCCATGATCGCCCCAGTTATTGATAAGCCAGGTGGCCCCGCCATCAATGCTTAAGCGATAGCCATCATCGGCACCCACTATAAAACTATAATTGCCATCTGCAAATGTTTTAGTAAGCATATATCTTACACTAAAACCACTGGTGTACAGGCTGCAGCCGTTGGTTGAATAGAACACTTCGCCACCACCAAAGCTTTCATCAAAGTTGGCAGAAGCTACGTTCCCTTCATTCACATATCCATAGTAAGTATTAAAGTTGGTTCCCTGGTACACATATCCAATCCAAACATTATTGGTACCATAGGTTGCCTGGTCGCCCTGCGGAGTACAGCTTTGGGCGTTGGCAGCAGTAAAAAGCGTTAACAACAATGCAATCGTGCATATCGTTTTTTGTAAAGGGTAGAAATAGGTCATGGGCATTAGATTCAGGTTGCCACTGAAACTACCAGTTTGGTACCGAAAATATAATTCATTGAATAGTAGTGTTTTGGAAATAAATCTAATTCTGGTTTTATCCCATTTATGGAATATTGGCTTTATATGGGAAGGTTTTGGGCGTTTTAGGGTAAATAAAAACCCCGTCAAAGACGGGGTTTGCTATCAATATTTAAACATTGATACTACTTTGACAACAGACCGGCAGGTATTTTACCTTCTGCGGAAGGGAAAGGCAGGTTCAGCAGTTTGGCCACCAGCGGGGTAATATCGCGCAGATTCATTTCTTTAATTTCTCCACCTTCTTTTATGCCGGGGCCGCAGGCTATAAAGCCAGTACGTATTTCACGGAAGTCGGGGTAATAGCCATGTGTACCACCTTTGCCGGGTTTAATTGCTTCGCCTGTTACGCCATTACCAAATGACGCACCATTTTCACCACTTAAAGCAAATTCCACTTCAGGGTTGCCGCCTACTTTATCCAGCGCTTTGCGGTCAATAATGCGGAACAGCTTCTTTTGTTCTTCAGGGAGGGAAGCCAGTATGCTTTTTACTTTTTCAAGTGTCTCTTTATCGTTCCTGTCTTTCAGGTACAAATAGCTGGAACCACCTACAGAAAAGAACTGTGCTTTCCATTCGCCCTTTTTAATATCAGTGATCAGTCCTGCTTTGGCTAACCATACATTGGGGTTTACACTGGTAGTTACATCCAGGAAACCATGATCGCCTGTAACGATCAATACTGTTTTATCCCAGATCCCTGCTGTTTTCAGTGCATTTACAATAATACCTACACTGCTATCGGCATCTGTTACTGCTGCTTTCACCTGGTCGCCGTGGCGTCCCTGTTCATGTTCATAATGGTCTACCGAGAAAAAGTGAATGGTCATCAGGTTAGGCTGATCCTTCTTAATAACATACGCAGCAATACTCGCTACATTATGATCTTTACCATATTCAATGCGGGTTGCATTATCAAATACATTTTTCTTAAGGTCGTCAACGAATCCCTGTGGCTTTGAATATTTTTCTCTCACCGCATCACCCAGGCTACCAATGTCTGGTATATTGTACATTACCGGCGCATCTGCTGATACAGGCCACAGTAATGAAGCGACTTTTAATCCTTTTTGTTGTGCTGCATTCCAGAGTGTAGGTACTTTGATAGAACTGTCATTCCAGTAAATTTTACCGGTAGAACCATTGGGTTCAAACATTCCATTATAATAAACACCATGTTTTACAGGCCATACGCCCGTTACAATAGCGGTGTGTGAGGGATAGGTCATAGAAGGAAAAACGCTGTTTACCCCAATAGCATGTGTTCCTTTATTCAGTAACTGGTGCAGGTTTGGAGTGTTCCATTCGTTTTCGAGATAAAAATCAGGACGAAAACCATCAATAGTGATCACTACTACGTGTTGTGCAGACTGAGCAAAAACAAGATTCCCCAACAATAGTAAACAGGAAAAAACAAAGCCTTTTTTCATATATGGTAATTAACATTCACCTTTTACAGTGATACAGGTATGCAATAATAAAATCTGCGCAAAGGTATCAGGCGCCGGCAAGCGGGGATGTTAAGTTTGTATTATGTGAAATGGTGAGGCGTGAGTGGTGAATCGGCAAAGCGTGATACGTGAGTCGTGAATCGTGAGTGGGAAGTCCGTGAAAGGTGAAATGTCAAACGTGAAACCTGCCTGAATGAATTCGTTCCCGTTCGACCAATTATCCGGGAGTGAAATGCGGATGGTTAAATTGTTGGATAGCTCTATGGTTATCATAACAATCAAACCATACAACCATCAAACTATCTTGCTAACAGCTAATACCTGATCCCTATATCTCTTGTTCCTTAGATCTTTTTACTTTCTCATTTTAATTTCCTTCCGTGTATTTCTTAAAATTATCCAGGATAGCCTGCCAGCCGCTTTGCTGCATTTCAAGTGTATGCATATCCTCTGCTTCAAATGTTTCAGTGACATGCGTAATATTTCCATCCGGAGCAAAAGTGACACTTACCTCTCTTCCGTCTTCAATAGTATATTTAAGAAACCTGTTTACTTTCATCTCGTTATAGATGCCGGAAAAGTCAAATCCGAAACTGCCGTCCTTTGCTTCCATTCTCAACGTGAATTTACCTCCCGGTCTCAGATCACTTGTAGCCCACGGTGTATGCCAGTCGTCTGAAGCAAAGTTCCATTGCTGAATATGATCTGGCTCGGTCCAGAATCTCCATACTTTTTCAACAGGAGCTTTAATGGTGTTATGCACAGTGATAATTTGCCTCTTTTCTGCTTCCATTGTTTAAGTTTTTGTAGAATGGTTAGAGAAATGCTTCATTCCAGAGAGGTGACGGATCTATTTATTACACTAAAGTTAGGTACTTGTTCAGAGCATTTGTGTAGTAAAAGCTTTAAACAACTTGCTGCTAATAGTATAGTGAATCACAATACAGCACTTAAAAAACTTATACCAGCCTGTTTTTCAATAAACGGGCAACTTTGTACCGGGTCAGCGTGCGGTATTTTAATTATATTTAGTTAACACATTACCGAACTGTATCACCGGTAGAATAATGCGTATCCTTTTGAACAAGACCTGCTTATAGCTGTTAGGAAATATTTACGGGGCAATATCAGTATTCAGTAACCATTAAATAATACAAGCTATGGCTAATCAGGCTTACAAATTTGTACGTGAAAGAGTTAAATACTGGTATGTACCGTTGCTGGTGGGTATCTTTTTTATTATCTTGGGTCTGTATGTGTTTTCACAACCACTAAGCTCGTTTCTTGCACTGGCAATACTTTTCAGTGTTTCATTTATTATAACAGGATTGATAGAGATTATCTTTTCTATTTCCAACCGGCATGAGCTGGATAACTGGGGCTGGATGTTAACCTTTGGCATCATTGGTGTAATAGCGGGTATTTTGCTGATCTCCAATCCTGCATTGTCCCTGGCTACTTTATCGCTGTATATAGGTTTCCTGGTTTTGTTCCGTTCCATTGCGGCCATCAGCGTATCGATCGATATGCGAAATTATGGTGCGTCTGACTGGGGCTTTATACTTACTATGGGCATCCTGGGTGTAATACTTGCTTTTATTCTTTTGTGGAATCCACTCTTCGCAGGTCTTTCGCTGGTGTATTGGATTGCACTGTCATTTATAGCCGCGGGTATGTTCAGCATTTATTTTTCAGTAATACTGAAGAAGCTGAAGAAGAAAATAGATTAAACCTGGAAGTAACACGTTTGCAGAAAGATCATTGCCAAGCAATGATCTTTTTTATTACTAATAAAATCAGGGATTAGGGGTTAGCCAATACAAGTCCTGAAGTCAGAAAGTCCGAAAGAAAAACAAGTATAGAATGTCGAATTTTGAATATCGAAGAGAAAGCCAAAAGCTAGGTTGAAAAGTTGGAAGGTTAATAGGTTTACAAGGAACAGCCATTCACTATTGGCCATTGACTATTCACTTGCTTCAACCACTCACGATTCACGTCTCACGACTGACGATTGACGACTGACGACTCACGGCTCACGCTTTGCCGATTCACGATCCCCAACCCGAAACATCAAACCCGGAACCCGAAATATTAAGGTCTTGTCCACGATGAAGTTCTTCCGAATAAGGATACCCCAACATAGCCCCTGAGATCAAGTTTGCTGTCTTTTAGTTTCATATTACAACTGTAGGTCTTGCCACTTTTGGGGTCGTATATTTTACCGCCGCTGTATTCATTGTCACCATTGTATTTCATGTCTGTCAATATCACAAGATCTTTCAGTGGCCTGTTCTTTAGTGCTGCATCACTGTTCTTGTCGTCTTTGCGAGAGGTAACGCCATCCTTTTCATACATATTCTTGCCCCATATCAGTTTGCCAAAATATTTGTCGCCTGATTTGTACACTTCAATTTTTCCATCCTTTTCTTCACTGAGCCATACACCCAGTATTTTATCTCCTGCACTCTGGGCAAACAGGCTGATGCCGGTGAACAACAACATAACTGCAATACAACTGATCCGTTTCATACCGCGTATTTTAGGTGAATGAAAATATAGTCTTTTATACAGTTTAGTAAACAGGTTATGGTCTGAATTTTACAGGATTACCGTGTAGTTTAAAGGCTGGCTGGTTCAGTCAAAGATAATTATAAAGCAACAGAAACGATACCCGTCGTGTTTCGGGTTACCATCCGTTATGTTAAAAAAGGAGAAAGAATTGCAATGGAAAATAGATATTTTGTGTACAGATCATTTAAATCTCTGTTCTCATTTTCTGATAACCTCCTATATGAAAAAAACGATCCTTGCTGCTTTGCTTTTCCTGGTAATACAGGGCTATACTCAACAACAGGCTCCGGCTTACCCTTTAATAACCCATGACCCTTATTTCAGCATCTGGTCGGGTACAGATGAATTAAATGCGTCTGTTACCAAACATTGGACGGGGGCTGAACAACCGCTTATTGGAATGGTAAAGGTGGACGGGGTTACTTATAGCGTACTGGGTAAACAGAGAAAACTTTATGAACCTGTATTGCCCAGCTCGGAGGAAGAAAGCTATACAGCTAAGTTTACTGAAACAGCGCCTGCATCAGACTGGATGCTGCCCGGTTTTGACGATGCTGCCTGGCAATCGGGTAAAGCGCCGTTTGGGGATAATGCAACAACAGCAGGCACTTCCTGAACGAGTAAGGATCTTTGGTGGAGAAGAACGTTTATGCTTGGTGATAGTATTCCCGGTAATCTTTTCCTGAAAATTCTGCATGATGATAATATTGAAGTATATCTCAATGGCGAACAAATCTATAGTTTAAAAGGATGGTTGCACAGGTTCCTTTATCACCCGGTAAAGGACTTTGGTACTATTTTGAAGAAAGGGAAAAATGTACTGGCTATTCATTGTGCCAATACAGCAGGTGGCCAGTGGCTGGATGCAGGACTGGTAACAGAAAAAAAGCCTGCAGCTATGGATAAACCGGTGCAGGCTAAACAAGACTCCGTTACTATCAGTGCTACCCGGGTAATGTACACTTATACCTGTGGGCCGGTAGATGTGACCCTCACTTTTTTATCTCCTTTGTTGTTAAATGATCTTTCGCTTTTGTCAAGGCCCGTTTCTTATGTTGTATATACTGTAACTGCCAATGACAGGAAAAGGCATAACGTGCAGTTGTATTTTGGTGCTTCATCCGATATAGCAGTTAACCTGGCTTCACAGGAGGTTACTGCTGCTAAGTACACAAGTGGCGGGCTGTCTGTATTAAAAGCAGGTACTAAAGAACAGCCTGTGCTTAAAAAGAAAGGAGATGATCTCAGGATCGACTGGGGGTATATGTACATTGCTGCTGAACAAAATAACCAGACGAAACAGTATATCAGCAATGCGGCAGACGCAACAAGCTCCTTTATAAATAATACACAGGCTGCAGACCTTCAGCAAGGCAAGCAACTGATGTTGAATACTATTGTGTCATTGGGTGCTATAGGTCCTGATCCTGTACAGCAGCTTTTCCTGGTAGGGTATGATGACCTGGATGCTATCCAGTATTTCGGTACTGATTTAAAAGCTTACTGGAAAACGGTTTCTATACAGACCATTGAGCATAAACTACAACAGGCTTCAAAAGATTATCGTGATGTACTGCGTAAATGCCTGCATTTTGATAAAGAGCTTCATGATAATGCAGTAGCGGCAGGAGGAGAGGAGTATGCAAAGCTCTGCGATCTTGCTTACCGGCAAAGCATTGCTGCCCATAAACTGGTAAAAGGCCCGAAGGGTGAACTACTGTTCTTATCAAAGGAAAATTTCAGTAATGGCTGTATCAATACTGTAGATGTTACTTATCCTTCAGCACCTTTATACCTGCTGTACAATCCTGATCTTTTGAAGGGAATGCTTACCGGCATCTTTTATTACAGCGAAAGCGGCAGATACACAAAACCCTTTGCAGCACATGATATCGGTACTTACCCGTTGGCCAACGGGCAAGTGTATGGGGAAGATATGCCGGTGGAAGAATCAGGTAATATGATTATCCTTACTGCAGCTATAGCTAAAGCTGAAGGGAATGCAATGTATGCTAAAGAGCATTGGGCTACTTTATCTACATGGGCACAATACCTGTTTACTGCTGGTTTTGACCCCACTAATCAATTGTGTACTGATGATTTTGCCGGTCACCTGGCACGTAATGCCAATCTTTCTGTAAAAGCCATCGTGGCATTAGCTGCTTATGCCCAGCTGGCACAGACACTTGGGTATAGTGATACGGCTGCTAAGTACAGAACTGCTGCAAAGGAAATGGTTACCAAATGGCAGTTGCTGGCGGCAGATGGAGATCATTATTCATTGTCATTTGAAAAGCCGGGCACCTGGAGCCAGAAGTATAATCTTGTTTGGGATAAGGTATTAAAACTCGATCTGTTTCCACGGGAAGTATATAGTAAAGAAGTAGCCTGGTACCTGCAACACCAGCAGGTGTATGGTTTGCCACTGGATAGCCGCAGAACCTATACAAAATCAGACTGGATCATCTGGACAGCTACGCTTACATCATCCGGCGATGACTTCAGGAAGTTCATTAGCCCTGTGTACAGGTATGCCACGCAAACGCCTAACCGGGTGCCGTTGAGCGACTGGCACGAAACTACTAATGGGAAAATGGTAGGTTTCCAGGCCAGGAGCGTGGTAGGTGGTTACTTTATGAAGCTGCTGGAACAAAAGATGAATACAGGAAAGTAGTTGGTGAGTAGTGGCTGAAAGCCACATAATAAAACTTCGCAGTTGTAAGCAGCGAAGAGCGTGTGAGCTTACCTGTAAAATAAAAGGAGTATAATTTTTATGGAGAATAGCTGGCGCTGAATCTCTTTGGTTTGCAATAGGAAGTATTGCAGGATCAACGTTATTTAAATAAGCCAGTCATATGAAAAGGATAACAGTAATTCTTATCTTGTTAGGAGTGCAGTCACATGCACAAACAATTCCGGGCCAGCGTAAAACGCTCATCAGTGTAGCATTTGATAACCTCAATGAAATAATACTCAATACCAATATACCTGAGGAAGGTCCTGCTAACACCTATATTGACTTCAGAAACCCCACACATAGCGATACTGTTGTAAAAAAGTATATTAATACGGGTAAACCTGTTTTCTTCTTCTATGGTGTTATGGCTGTAGATATACGCACAGGAAAGTCAACAAGTACTAATGGGAGTTATCTTGTGCTGCCCGGCGATAGTATAGTACTTAACAATGATGGAAAGGGTATCGCTTATTCCCCACATTATAATAAGCCTGTCGACAGTTTACTGGATATGGATGGGTTCTATACTTATAATGAGAATGACACAAAGAAACGGATACTTGCCAATGGCCTGGCTTCTTATATACGGGGAGTAGAAACAAAGTATCAGCAAAATGAACAAAAGATCAGGGCCTACCTGGCTGACCATCCAAAAAATATTGCATTTGCAAAGGCATTGAATAATCTTAATTATCTTTTTAAAGTAAGATACCTGGCAGTTATACCATATGAGCAGCCTGTAAATACAGGGTATAAGAAGATGTTGGATAGTTGTTATGATGATATTGAAAATAATCTTTCCCGCATTGAAGCACTAAGTTCCTCTTACACTTTTGGCATGTTGTATTCTTTGGCCCGTTACAGGGGATATAACAGCAAAAGACCGGTGAAAGAATTCTGGAACTATTTTGATGCAGTAGATCCGAAGATCCTGCACAGCGGCTTTTACCGTTCCTTCTTACTGGATAGGCTTTATATGGATTATCGAGGGAATATAGATCAGCTAAAAGCTAACGTAGCGCGTATTAAAAAAGCAGGCATTGATGATACCCGGTATGAAGCGATGGTACAAAAGAAAATAGAGCTTACAAAGAATGAGGCCAACCTGGCTAATGCGCAAATGAAAAATGTAGAAGGGGCTCAGCTAAACTATTTTGAATTCATCCGGTCGCACAAAGGCAGTTATGTGTTTGTCGATTTCTGGGCAAGCTGGTGTGGCCCTTGTCGTGGACAAATGCCTTACCTGCATAAAGTAAAGCCTTTGTTCAAAGACAAGAACATCAGGTTTATTTCAGTAAGTATTGATGAGGAGAATAAAGTAGATGACTGGCTGGCAGCCAGTAAGGATGAAGGTATTTATGATAAACTTACCTGTTTTCGTTTACAGGATGGTTCGCGCAATGGTTTATTAAAAACGCTTGAAATAAAAGCCGTGCCACGCTATTTCTTATACGGACCAGATGGCAAACTTATCACTGCACAGTTTACTACACCTAATGAAAATACCTTTAAAGAGGAGTTGTTGAAAGCGATCAGTAACTAGCCGGCCAAGGGAAGATACCCTTTTAAAAGGGTATCTTCCCTGAAAACCACCGATTTAAGAGAGCCCCAAAAAAAACATTGATGGATTTCGATGTATCTATTTATCTTTGCTGAGAATTATACGGAAAGGTGTATGGACAACAGGAAATTTGAGAAGATCTCCAAAGCGCTGAGCGATACCAACAGAATTGAAATTCTGAAGCAGTTCAAAAAGAAGAAGGACTGCCTGTACTGCGCGGAAGTAAATGACCTGCTCGATCTTACACAGCCCTCTATTTCCCACCATTTAAAACAACTGGTTGATGCAGACCTGCTGATCCCCGAAAAGGAGGGCAGAAACCTGAAGTATGTATTAAACCAGGATGTACTGGACGATTACATTGCAAGCCTTACAGCTCTTAAAGGGTAAGTTCTGATTAGCATGCATCAGAACGAGCCAATTCCTTTTACCTTATTTATCGAAACATTTGAATGTTTTAATTTATGAAGAAGTCAATCTACATCATGGCCTTAGGGGCTTTTGGCATCATTACTACTGAATTTGGGGTTATTGGCATTATGCCGGCTATATCGCGCGAGTTTAATATATCAATTGATACGGCAGGTTGGCTGCTCAGTGCATTTGCACTAACCATTGCGTTAACGGGGCCATTTACCACATTACTTACAGCAAAAATAAACCGTAAGGTAATGATGTGCCTGGTGATGGCAGTGTTTGTATTATCCAACATTCTCTCTGCACTGGCACCCAACTTTACAGTGTTGATGCTGGCTCGTATTCTGCCGGCTTTTCTGCACCCGGTGTTCTGGGCAGTATCTACAGTAGCAGCAGCAAAACAGGTAGAACCTAAAGATGCGCCCAAAGCGGTGTCGGTGGTATTGGCTGGCTTAAGTGTAGCAACAGTATTAGGTGTACCTATTACTACGTATATAGCCGAACTTTTTAACTGGAAGGCCTCATTCATACTGGCAGGTGCTATTAACCTGCTGGCCTTTGCTGCGCTGGCTATGTTTGTACCTTCTATGCCCGTTACTGAAAAAACATCATCAGCGAGCCAGTTACAGATCTTAAAGAAAAAACAGCTTTGGGTGAACCTGTTGGCTACTATGATCATGATTGCAGGTATGTTTTCAAGCTATGGATACTTTGCAGAGTATCTTGGTAAAATAACAAAGATGAGTGGCAGCGAGGTAAGCCTGATGTTGTTATTGTTTGGTGGTACAGGTATTGTGGGCAACTGGCTTACGGGTATAGCGCTGAGTAAAAATGTATTGCTCACAACCCGCCTGTTTATGCTTTCACTGATCACCATTCACATGCTGGCATATATGTTTGGCGGTTGGTTTGTACCCATGGCGGTTATTATTTCCATATGGGGCTTTATACATACCGGTGGGTTTTTAATTGGCAATACACGTACTACATCCGAAGCTCCCGAAGCGCCGGAACTCGCGGCCAGCCTTATGGTATCATTTGGTAATGCAGGTGTAACGTTAGGCACTTTATTGGGTGGCATTGTTATTACCATGTATGGTGTACATGCCATTATGTGGGTAAGTATGGCATTGTTGTTTGTATCATTTGCCATGAGCTTTATAATATTGGGCAATAAGCAACCGGCAGCAGAAGTGCAGGAAAGTATTGCAGCGGAAGAGGAGACTGTTGCAATTACTGAACCTGAGCTGGAGCTATCGGCTGATTAATAAAAGCAGAACCTTATGCTATCAACAAAAAGCCATCCCAGATAGAGGATGGCTTTTTTGATGTGGTACAAACACCTGGTGTTTTTCAGGAGAATTATTTAGTATTGCTATTATTCATGTCATTAATGTACTGGTTAGCAATAAGCATAAATACAGAAACATGATCTACCCCTAACAGTGAGCTGATTGTAAATAGGTCTCCGATCGTTAGTTTATGAACGTTCTCTTTAAGATCTTCCATGCGTGTGTTGTTCTTACCCATATCACGGGCTACAGTAGATTTGGGTACATAATCGAAGATCTCCCTGAACTCTTTAATAGAGTGAGTTTCGATCATTGCTCTTGCACCGCGATATTGTGTATCTTTTTTATTCACGCAGTGTAAAAGTGGAGAAACTATATTATTTAAAGAATGCGATTCTGTACTTTGTTCATACAAAACAATACTTTATTAGTACATATTCGTCCTTTACTGGTACAGAACTGTACTTTTTACTTCTTTTTCTTCTTTGAATCCTTTAGTATCCGGAGACAGTAAATGCGTGATTGTGGACGGTATATATATGAAAATGGTCATTGCAGATAACAAAATACCTGAAGTAAATGAACAAACGGCAAAAGTATATGTACAAATGATAGAAGTATATAAACATACGCTATGTGTACATATAAAATGACCATTAGCATGTATGCATTCGGTGTAAGTAGGTATGCAATTGGCGTGAGTATATGTACAATTGGTAAAAGTAGGTCTACAATTCAGATTTTGAGGTATGATATGGATATTTTAAGGTTAAAGTCGCTAGTGTGTATGGTTGAATGAAAGGTTAGAAGAGCTGAAAGAGGTACTTGTAAGTAAACATAAGAGAGATAAGAGGCAAATACAGAGGGAACGAGAAAAGGAGAAAGAAAAGTAAATATGGTAGGAGCCTCCGGTAAAATAACGGGGCAAAGAGGGGATGACAACCTTTCTCAGTCTGCCAAAGGCATGGCTCGGTTAGCGGATGGCACCTGATAGGGGGCAGGTTATTGCAGCCGTGCCATGCCCTGGTCTGGCAGGCGTCCAGTGTTTTACGTTGGGCGTTCAGCTTCTGATACCTCACATCTGTGGCAATAATGAAAACAGCCCCACAGATCTGTGAGGCTGTTACAAAGCATCATTGTTTATAGAAAAGATACTTTGTCGCCGACCTTGTTATTTTACCCAGAGGCCCCAGCTTTTATCGAACTTATACCATTTGCCATCAGAACCCTGCCATTGCCAATCTGGTACTTCGGCCCATGCCTTACCGTCTGTGCTCCACACCAGCTTTTTATCATGGATCTTTAACCATTTGCCATCCTTATCGGCCCATGCTCCTTCTTTTACTGCAGCCCATTGTTTGCCATCCATGCTCCACCACAGTCCGCCTTTTTTATCCAGCTTATACCAATAGGTTTTACCATCCTTCATACCGGGCCAGGTGCCATCAGGTGATTTCATCCAATCGGCAGCAACTGTAATATGGTTTGTAGTAGCTGCTGATACTGTTGTAGCAGCCATACTGTTGAGTGAGGTAAGCACAGGCAGGCAAGCGGCCATCAGAAAAATTGTCTTTTTCATGTTTCTTGATATTTATAGTGAATTAAAAATTTTACTTAATGAAAGGCGATACAATAGCCAGCACCTGTGTACTGGTAAGTGGCTCGTCAAAGCTTTCGCTGGCTGCATTGACACTTACTATCTGTGCAATGTTTACACCGGCCTGCGTGGTAAGTTCCTCTCCATTGTAACTGGCCTGTACAGCAGAGCCTATACCACCGGTATCATTGCCGGTAATCCAGGGCTTTACGCTGGCGCCACGGGCTTTGCGCATCTGGCGTATGTGCGATGCATGACGTGCTTCTACAGAATGGATCTGCAATGCTGCGGTCAGCACATCATTATTGCTGATCAGCTCTGCTGCCCGGCCCTTGTAGGCACGTACACCTGTATCTTCAAAAGTTTGTGACACTGCCAGAAAAGTATCGTAGTTGGTGAATACATTGCTGAAAGCGCCACCGGCGGTAAAATCGAAAGTGGGTTTGGTACCGGGTGTACCGCCCAGCGAAGTGATGGCTGATTTAAGAAAAGCTACATGCGCATTTTCATGATCGCGTATAGTATTAATGGCTGCTACTGCAGGTGTGCCCGTTGGCACTACGCCTGATGCTGCACCTGTAGTGTAGAACTCTGCCTCCAGGTATTCCAGTGTGAGCGCATAGTTAAGCACGCCTACGATACCGGAAGTACTTTGCCCGTATGCTTTTTTAAACATGCCTCCCAGTGCAATGGGCAGGGCTGTAAGTGCCAGCTTGCTTCCCAGCTTTGCAAATTGTTGCATAACGCTTCTGCGCGAGTTAAGACGATCATACACTTCGGGATCAGTCTTTTCTATTTCGGTAATAATGTTTTCAATGTTCATAATTGATTAGTTTTTTCCGGTGAAGAAAATGATGATCAGGAAGTGGGCAGTTTACCGCCGTATAATACAGATTTAAGGTATGGTTTGGCGGCAGCCAGTACATCGGCGGGTTTGCTGGCAACATCAAGGCCGTTAGTATTAATGACAGTGCTATCGGCAAAGGTGCCATTGCTGATAAGGTCGCGGATAAGTGCGGCGTGCCTGGCTTCTACTGATACTATTTTGCCTGCCAGTAACAGGTAATTAGGATCGGTGATCAACTGCCCGGCACCATTGTAGGCAGATACACCAAGATCTTCAAACGCTTTGGCTGTTGCCAGTACGCTGTCACGACTACTGAAGGTGATGGCTGAAAAATTTACTTCAAGACTTATAATAGCACTGGTGCTTAAAGCTGCTTTGAAAAATTCGCGGTGAGCCACTTCGTGATCGCGTATATCTGTAAGCAGGGATAATTCAGCAGCAGAAATACCGCTGTAAGGTGTTAGCACCACCTGTGTATAGAAAGCGGCTTCCAGTTGTTCAAGTGCATAGGCGTAGTTGAGTATGCCCGTATCGCCGGAGCCAAGGTCCACACTCCCGGCAGGTGCAGCATTGTCATCATCTTTATTACAGGCAGCAATTACTGTAGCTGCAGAAGCCCCAATGCCTACGTACGATAGAAACTTTCTGCGGGCAATTGTTTCGGGCATAACATTCCCGTTATTGCCCTGCGGCAAATTTGCGATCTGATTGTTCATGACAATAAATTTTAATTACTAAAACATTACCGTATTGAGTAGTGTGGGGGCGTTAGTCGCGACCAGTGTGTTGCTTTTTGAGATGACCTTATATATACGCGCATATTTTTTCAAAAGTTTGACCCCCCTGTTTTTTTTCGAAAGTTTTTTTATACCTGACTCTCCGGATATACCGGATATAGGCAAGCTGCGCTGAGAGGCTTAACCTGTCAGGCCGGGCCAGAGCAACTTGACTATTTTGGGTATAGCAACTTTGCTTATCAGCTTAGACCTGATCCCTCGTTCAGCCGGGCAAGGAGGTGTACTTTTCTATATATGGGGAGTCGTTTTTTATAAGCCTGTAGTAATAAAAAAAGCCGCCTGGAAAGGCGGCCTTTGCATCTGCCGATAAATTGTTTACCAGCATTTGTCATCTCAAGACTTCACTGTGCCCAGCACGTACATTGCGTTTAAATCAGGGGTGGGGCTACCACCTTCTTTTTCAAGAGTAATGGCAAATGCCTGTGCACGTAGTATTGTTTTTAGTTTGCAGATATCGTTTCCACAATCAGTAAGCATTCCTGCATCCACCGGTTTGCCATCTACCAGGGCCCATAGCTGGTATTGCTTACCGGTGGGCGCTTGTGGCAGGTTGTTGGCAAATACATATACATCTTTGCTCCTGGTATTCCAATACAGTGTAGCCAGTGTACCTTCTTTGCCCTTAATGCCGGGCATCGAAACTTTCAGCATGGCTGTATCAGTCATTAGCTGAAGGCTGTGGTACAGGCTGCCGTATTTTGCCTGCTGTACTTTGTTTTCTGTTAAAAGGGTGTTGTGTTCGTTTTGAAGGGCGGTATAATCACTTACAGCTTTTCTGTATTTGCTGTACATATAAATATTCATGCCAAAACTACCAACAAGTAAGATAACTGAGGCAGCTGCTACATATTTTAATGTGCGCCCTGTTTTACGGGTGGGGGCAGTATCCATCGTAATTACGGGGGCGGTAAATTCATTCTTTAAAGTATTGAGCAGGTTGTTTTTTACAGTGCCGGGCAGGGGGGCTGCATCTGTATTGGCAAGGTCATTGAGCCATTGTTCTTTTTGGGCGATGGCTGTTTCTATTGCAGGATACTGGCGGCGCAGCCGTTGCAGTTCGGCAATTTCTTCCGTACTGGCAATGCCGAGCACATAGGTTTCAATTACGCCACTTTGTATGTATTCCTGTATATCCACTTTAAATTTTAACCTGTTTTTTCAGTTGCACAATGGCTGCCCTTAATCTTGTTTTTACCGTACCCAATGGGATATTGGTCATTTTAGCGATCTCTTCCTGGGTATAACCCTGGAAGTACGATAGTTCAATTAATGATTTGTGTTCATCCTTCAATGCCTGTACTGCCTTGCGCAGTTCCAGTTTGTCAGTAGTATTATTACTGTCTGGCAACAAGGTGTAGTCTTCGGTTAATGAATAGTTGCGTTTACTGTTTTGCCAGCCTTTACTGCGGATGGTATCGATGGCTGTGCTCCTGGCAATGGCAAACATCCAGGTGAATAGTTTGCCTTTGGATGGATCATACTGCTCAATCTGCCGCCATATTTTTACAAATACCTCCTGTAGTACATCCAGCGCAATGGCTTCGTCCTGCAGTATATTAATAATAACACCGTTGAGGGCTGCGGAATAGTTATCATAAAGATAACTGAATGCGGCCTCACCACGTTGCTTCAGCAACACAATCAGTTCCTGTTCAGTATATATCGGTGAACTTTTCAAACGCTGGATAAGTAAGTCAGATGCACCTAATATACGAGGGATGGGTACGGAAAGTTTGAATGGTGAAACATTCTTTGCATTATACGGCAATTCGTTTTAAATTTCTGCATGTCTCACCGGAAATTGATTTAAGTCGTATCTTAAAGTGCAGGATTTACGTACCCGACAGCATTCATTGCCACGGGGTTAATGTCGCTGAAATGCAACCCGGTTACAATGCTTACTTTTCGGTGTACTTACATTGACTGGTGAATGTTTCCTGCGGCTCAAAAAAAGTATGCTCCTGGTTGGCAACTGTTCTCTTCTGTTTTTCGCTTCGCCCCCGGCAGGTTCAAAGGTTTATGATTATTGGCACTGATCCGTTTTACATTTTATAAAACAGGTGACCTTGAATTGCATATATATACTTTCCCCAATTGCCTGCTTTGTCAGAAAATGGTACTGTGTTGTGTTGCTATGCCTGTGCTGTTCGTTTGCCGCCCAGGCGCAGGATTCTGCTACTATTATTAACAGGTCCGACTCATTACTGAGCCGGAAAGATTCAACTTCTCACAAAGACCTGGTAACTATATTAAAGGAGCTGGGCCATAAAGAAACCGTAAATAGTATTCAGAAATACCAGACTGGCAGAATAGAACTGCGGCAAAAGCAGATCGTTGAAGAAGTAAGAAGAGTGATTGAGCGGGCCAAGCTGCGTTTGAAGAATGGTATTGATACCGTAGAGATCAATAACGACCTGTTATTTATCAGGAATACTTTTGATGTAGCGAAAGATGGCGTGCTGGTAAACAAGGGCACCCGGCAGACACAGCGTAACCTGTCTGTGTCAAATGTGATCCTTACACAGTTATATTCTGAAATAGGGCATCGTAAAAAGGAGGTAGATGCCTATGCGAGCGACCTGGTAAACTTCAGGTATAAGATAGATTCCCTGTATAGTGATTCTGTACTGTACATTTTTCCGACAGATTCAGTAAGTATCATCAAATACCTGAAGAAGGTGGTGGTGCTGGCCAAGGATCTGAGCCCTGTAGATTCTGCCATTGACAAGGGCATAACCAGTGTGCAGGAACTGCAGAATAAGGTGGACATGCTGAACTTTGAACTGAGATCGGCACTGGAGGAGATAGAGGTATCCAGGAGTCACGCCGCCAGTGTGAACCTGCACCGGGAGTTTAGCAATATCTGGGGGCCTTCCACCTATGTCAGACCTTTTGGAGAAATATGGTCATTTTCTATTGCAAAGAATAAGCTGGCGCTTACCTTTTTTGTGCGGGAGAATATCGGCAGGCTGTTTATCATCCTGATCCTGGTAGTGGTAGCAACACTTTTTCTGCGCACTATTCGTCAACGGCTATCGCATGAAGGTTTGTTAAGGGAAGATATGAAAGGACAGTTGGTAGTCAGGTACCCGGTGCTGTCGGCTATTTTAATTGTATTGAATCCCTTTCAGTTTATTTTTATCAATCCCCCTTTCATCTTCAACTTTATTATCTGGACTATCTGTGCGGTATGTCTTGCTATTATCTTCCGGAACTATATCACCAGGTACTGGATGAGCTTCTGGATAATAATGGTTTCCTTATTCGTATTGGCCGGTATGGATAACCTGGTATTACAGGCATCACGCCCGGAACGCTGGATAATGCTGTTGCTGTCCCTGGCAGGTGCGGTATATGGCAGTTATATATTGTTGTTTGGACGAAAGCATGAGTTAAAGGAAAAGAAGATCCTTTTCTTTATAGGGTTTGTAGTATTGCTTGAAATAACATCCGCTATCTTAAATATCTATGGCCGGTACAATTTTTCAAAAACATTGATGACGTCCGGGTATATTGGCGTGGTGGTGGCCGTACTGTTTTTATGGACAGTATGGCTCATTAATGAAGGATTACGGCTGATTGCACTGGTGTATAAACACCCGGAAAGAAAACTGTTGTATATCAATTTTGAAAAAGTAGGAGAGAAGGCGCCCTGGTTCTTTTACCTGCTGCTGGTAGCAGGTTGGTTTGTAGTGGTAGGACGTAATTTTTATGTGTATAAACTGATTGCCGAACCGCTGGACGATTTCCTTGCCAATGAAAGAACGATCGGCAACTATACCTTTACCATCAATAGCGTATTCATCTTCCTCATCATCCTGGTATGTTCCACATTGCTGTCGAAGATCATTTCTTTTTTTGCTTCGGATACAGGTGCCGGACATGGTGGTAAAGAAAAAGTAGGATTGGGGAGTTGGATCTTATTACTGCGTATCCTTATTATTACACTGGGTGTATTTCTTGCATTTGCAGCTTCGGGTATTCCGCTCGATAGAATGACGATAATACTGGGTGCTTTAGGTGTGGGTATTGGTCTTGGCTTGCAGGGATTGGTCAATAACCTTGTAAGCGGGCTGATCATCGCTTTTGAAAAACCGGTGAATGTGGGTGATACCATTGAAATAAATGACAAAGGTGGTGTAATGAAGACCATTGGCTTCAGAAGTAGTGTGATCACATTATTTGATGGCTCCTGTTTGATAATACCCAATGGTGATCTGTTAAGTCAGCACCTGGTGAACTGGACTATGGGCCGCAATATTAAAAGGCATATCCTGCCGGTCAGTGTAGCCTATGGTACTGACCTTGAGAAAGTAAAGACGCTGCTGAAAGAGATCATGGATAACCATGATAAAATTATGAAGTATCCGGAACCGACAGTTGTGATCAGCGCATTTAATCAAAGCTCTATTGCTCTTGAACTGTATTTCTGGATAAAGCATATCAACTTTTCGCTATCGGTAACCAGTGAAGTGCATGCTAGCATTGATACTGCATTTAGGCAGGCAGGGATCAGTATTCCATTTCCGCAACAGGATGTACATGTTTATACAGCGCCGGGGGATAAGGGAGGGAGTCGTGAATCGTGAGACGTGAGTCGTCAGTCGTGAGTGGCTGATTCGTGAAACGTGAAAAGAACCGTGAATCGGCAGACGGCAATCGGCAAAGCGTGAGGCGTGAGTGGTCAGTCGTGAGTGTGGCTGATTCGTGAAACGTGAAAAGTCAAACGTGAAATCAGTTGCAGTTTCACGCAAAGACAGCGAAGGCTCGCAAAGCAGCAAAGCTCTTTTGCAAACTGTCAACTGCCAACTTTCTTCCTGTCTTCCCTTCGAAATTCGACATTCAAAATTTGACATTCGATATTTTCCCCTTCCGTACTTCTTATTTCGTGCTTGTCTCCCTTGTAAACTTTTCAACCTATCAACTTGTCAACTGTATTCCCTTGACCCTTGAGTCTTGTTTCTTGTATCTTACGCTTTCTTCAACTCAATCCATACAGGAGCATGGTCGCTTGTTTTTTCCCAGCCACGTACGTGGCGGTCAACTCCTGCTGCTTTCAGGCGCTTGGCTACCTGTGGGTTCAGCAGAAAATGATCAATACGCAGCCCCGCATCACGACCATAAGCATTTCTGAAATAGTCCCAGAATGTATAAATGACATCAGTAGGATATAATTTCCGGATGGCATCTGTCCAGCCCTGGTCTACCAGTTCTTTAAAAGCAGTTCGTACTTCCACTCTAAACAATGCATCGTCTACCCATTTTTCAGGTTTATATACATCCAGTTCTGTAGGCATTACATTATAGTCGCCCGTAAGTATTACAGGCGCTTCTTCGTGCAACAGTTTTTTGGCATGTGCCTGTAAGCGTTTGAACCAGGATAGCTTATAGTCAAACTTAGGACCGGGGTAGGGATTTCCGTTGGGCAGGTAAAGGCATCCAATGATAACGCCATTGACAGCTGCTTCAATGTAACGGCTGTTCACATCTTCAGGATCGCCCGGCAATTCACGGCGGATTTCCTGCGGCATGCCTACACGTGATAAGATGGCAACTCCATTCCAGCTTTTTTGTCCATGCCAGATGGCCTCGTACCCGGCCTCTTTAATAGCCTGTTCCGGAAATTTTTCCTGTGGGGCTTTTAATTCCTGCAGACAGGCTACATCGGGTTGGGATTCCTGTAACCAGCGCAGCAATACCGGCAAACGTCCGTTTACACCATTCACATTGTAGGTCGCTATTTTCATGAGATCGTCTTTAACCGTAAAGTTATGAATGAGTTGTTATTCCTGATCCGGTTTTACATCAGGCAGCAGCCAGCAAAGTGGTTCTTTTCCTGTAGATGTTCCTGTTGATGAGCCAGGCTACCATGATGTTGGGTACCCAGCAAAGCCAGGCATCAATACGATAACCGATAAGTGGGTTGAATATATTTTGCAGGATGGGGAGATAAATGCGCAGTGTTACAGCTGCCATACAGGCGGCATAACTGTAGATCATCATTGCCTGGTGCGAATTGATACGACCATTCCTGATATCGACATAGGCTTTCAGTGTAGAAAAAAACCAGACGGCACCCAATAAAAAAAATCCGAATGCTGCGATAAACCCACTGGTGGCATAGAATGAAATATACATGGCTGCCACTGCACTCAGCAGTACTGAGATAACGTACACTTTCCCGATCTGCCTGTGTAAAGTGGGCTTTTTTGTTCGCAGCTTGTTGCTGAACTGGATCCAGCCAATTAACAGGGCAAGTCCGCCGAAAGTAATGTGTGTATAGAAACCAGTATTCCAGCCGGTATTTTTTAGCAGGGCATCATCTTTCGACAGCAGTAAACCAAACCGCTCTTTTACAATAAAATACAGGGCAGGGTAAAGGCCAACGACAGTTGCCAGCAAGGCCATTGCAATACTGAGTATCCTGTTGATCATGTGTGTGGTTATAAAAAGAAAGGAACAGAAAGCATTTTATGCCTTTGGCTCCTTTATAAATGAGTCAATATGATGTTTTATATCGATTCAACGTACTTTTTAAAGTTATTGTTTCAACGGGTGCGTCAACAGTAACAGATACGGAGATGGTTGTTTTTCGGCCGTGTTCATGATCGTTGGTCCGGGACTATGTAGTTATCGTGTTGACAATACAAACATAATCTGTTGTTTAAATAGGTACAGGGGAAGAACAATAAGGTGGGGGGAATTTGCGATAATATCAAAGATAACCGAAAATATCTTTTTTGTTTAAGGGAGCTGGCAGCTTTTGTTGTAATAAATAAAACTATTGGTAACCGTTTCTATGGTAAATTTATGCACTAAACGTTTCATGATTTTAGACGGATTGAGCTAATTTAATGTTATGATAACGTAAAAGTTGGTATATTATCCTACGATTCAATAAGATCTGGTATCAGAATGTCTCGAAAAACTGTGTTTACTGCTATGCAAAATCCTTCTCCTGAAAGCGTAAAACTGCTCGTTACCACCGTGCAGGAACTATCCCTTGCCCGTGACCTGAAGAGTGTAATGAAAATAGTGCGTACGGCTGCCCGTAAGTTGACGGGTGCCGACGGAGCAACATTTGTACTGAAAGAGGGTGACAAGTGCTATTATGCGGAAGAAGATGCCATAGGGCCCCTGTGGAAGGGGAACCGTTTTCCTATAGATACCTGTGTAAGCGGGTGGGCGATGATCAATCGTAGGCCTGCCGTTATTGAAGATATTTTTTCTGACAGTCGTATTCCTGCCGATGTATATAAACCCACTTTCGTAAAGAGCCTGGCGATGGTGCCCATCAGAACACTGGACCCCATTGGCGCCATCGGTAATTACTGGGCTGTCAAACACCTGCCAACAGAGGCTGAAGTGATGCTGCTGCAGTCGCTTGCTGATATTACGGCCGTTACCATAGAGAATATCAATGTGTATGCTGAGCTGGAGCAACGCGTAAAAGAGCGTACGCTGCAACTGGAAGCCATTAATAAAGACCTGGAAGCATTTTCCTATTCTGTATCGCATGACCTGCGTACGCCGTTGCGGTCTATCAGGCTGTATGCAGATGTGCTGCAGGAAGATCATGCAAAAAGCCTGAATGATGAAGGGCGCATGATAACAGACAAGATCATAAGAGGTACAGAGGAAATGTCTTTGCTGATCGAGCACCTGCTTACATTTTTTAAATGGGATCAGCATGCCATTGCGCGTTCTGATATCCGGATGAAAAAAATGGCAGCCGAGATCGCTGATGAACAGCGCTCCCAGGAAAAGAACCGGAATATTGAGTTTGTAATAAATGATATACCTGATGTTACTGCTGATGCTTCACTGATCAAACAGGTATGGACCAACCTGGTTTCCAATGCCGTGAAGTACTCCGGTAAAAAGGATAAAGCCGTGATTGAGATAGGCTGTGATAAAAACGAGGAAGATGAAAAGGTGTATTATGTAAAAGATAATGGTGCCGGCTTTGATATGCGGTATTACAACCAGTTATTCGGCATGTTCCAGCGCCTGCATTCCAGTGAAGAGTTTGGTGGTACGGGTATAGGGCTGGCTACTGTACAGCGCATTATTAACCGCCACGGCGGATCTATATGGGCTGAAGGTAAACCAGGTAAGGGGGCTACGTTTTACTTCTCTCTTCCGTAGGGGAGAAAGTTTAAGGTATAAGGTTTAAAGTGGTTGCTGCTGGTTTTACTCTCTGCGAAAGCCTCTGTAACTCTTGTTCTCTGCGGTTGATTAAATAAGCTCGCCAAGACGCAGAGGCGCAATAAGGTGTAAAGTATACGAAGTTTGCTGCTGGTTCAACTTCTCTACCGTAAAATAATAAGCTGTATTAAATATTCTGGTAAATACTCTTCGCGAAAAAAGCTCCGCGTCTTTGCGTTAAATTACTCTCTGCGAAAACCTCTGTAACTCTTGTTCTCTGCGGTTGGTGTATTCCTCTCTTTACCTCTTATCTTTAGTTTTTCCCGATTGTACAAACTTTACTCCTGATCAGGGACTTGTCTCTAACCTTTATCGCATTTCTTTACAATTGAGGCAGGAACGATATTTTTGCTCCTGGCAAAAAGGAATAAATCTTCAGGATTATGCAGGTAAAACATCTGAAATATATTGTCACTATAGCGTTGTTGTTATCGAATGTTATTGGTACTGCACAGGTACTCCGGAAAAGAATGGCTAAACTGATGGGAAGCAGGTTCGATATTACCATTGTTGCCAAAGATTCCATAACAGCTGAGCGTAATATTGATACAGTAATTGCTGAAGTGTCGCGGATAGAAAATCTTATTTCTGACTGGATCCCGGAATCGCAGGTATCAAGAGTAAACCAGAACGCAGGTATTGCACCTGTAAAAGTAGATCGCGAGGTGCTGGAGCTGACTGAAAGAGCTATTCATATTTCTGAACTTACCGGCGGAGCATTCGACATCAGCTTTGCTGCTATGGAAAGAATATGGCGTTTTGATGGCTCTATGACTGAAATGCCCAGCCCGGAAGCGGTGAAGAAAGCAAAGGCAAAAGTTGGATATAAAAATATCATCATCGACCGTAAACAATCTACCATCTTTTTAAAGCTGAAAGGAATGAAGATAGGTTTTGGTGCTTTGGGAGAAGGGTATGCTGCAGACAGATGCCGTAATATGATGCTGGCAAGAGGTATTGAGGCAGGTATTGTAAATGGCTCCGGTGATATGAGTACCTGGGGCAATCAGCCCGATGGTAGCAAATGGACTATCGGCATTACCGATCCTTTTCACAGGGGCGATCTCTATGCCATTATGCCTTTGCAAAAAGGTGCCGTGACTACCTCCGGGAGTTATGAAAAATATGTAGAGTTAAATGGTAAACGCTATTCGCATATTATTAATCCTGCAACCGGGTATCCTGCCACCGGACTTATTAGTGTAACCATCTTTGGTCCCAGTGCAGAGATGTGTAATGCTTTCAGCACTTCTATTATGGTAATGGGAAAAGACGCTGGTTTCCGTTTACTTAAAAAGTTTCCTCAATACAGTTGCATCATGGTATCTGATGAAGGCAAATTTTATCCTTCAGCAGATATTAACCTTGAAAAGTATAGGGTGAAGGAATAATACAATTCCCCTTTGCAGAAAATACCCGTCAGGTATTATCTGCTACTTCAGTTTAATAACAATCGGTCAATACCTGTCCGGCAGCCTGGAATGTTTCAATGCTGCTACCATTATTTTGCTGACAGATCTTTTCTAGCACTTCCATTACATCTTTTTGCATAGAGAGCGAACCGCAGATCATGACGGTACCGCCAGATGCGAGCAGGTTAAAGAAGAATTCACTGTCTTTTTCTACCAGGTCGCTTACATAGCATTGTTCCCCTTCACGGGACAATGCAAGGCGATACTGTTCCAGTTTTTGTGAAGCAATATTTTCAGTGAGGAAAGGTCTGTACAGGTCAAAAGAAGCGTGTGTACGGAAACCGCAATATAAACGGCAGTGCACTTTTCGTTTGTTCTCGTCAATCATTCCGAGGAAAGGCGCAATACCTGTTCCGTTTGAGATCATGACTACCTGTGAAACCTTATGAGGAAAGTTGAAATGTTTGTTCTTAACAATACGGGCTTTGATGGTATCTCCCGCCTTTAATGCATTTAAAAAGCCCGAACCCAATCCTTTTGCATGCAGTTTTACACTCAACTGTACTTCCTTATCAACTTTACCTATTGAGTACAATCTTTCACGGTGATCATTCTTAGGGTAAATAGCCAGCAGATCACCTGAAGCAACCTTACTGCTTCTTCTTGTTTTTAAACGTACAAGAAATGCATCATCAGCATCAACGGCTGTTCTGTGAAGTACGGTCAGCTTTTCTAATCCTTCAGTGTTGGGCTCCAGTAATTCACGTGCCATTGCCAGTTGAAACCCTGCTTCCTGCGACCATATGGTGAGCCATGCGCTGAAATCCTGCGGAGAACGGTCGTTGACAGTAATTACATCTGTAACAGGCGTTGCCCATTGCTGTTGTCTCATTAAATGATCGGCATCATAAGCAAACTGGCAAAAGTTGGTATAGCTTCTTGAGCCAAAGCCAAGCACTGAAAAACGTACCTGTTGCGGTTGAGGGTATTTAGCCAGTCGCGCAGCAAAATGCTGTGCATTGGAAGGAGGATCACCCAGTCCATAGGTGCTGGTCATTATAACGATGTGGTCTGCTTTCGGAAATACGGCATACTTATCCATATCGGTGAGATATACCTTTTCCCCATGACCAAGCAACTGTTTGTAAACCGATGATGCGAAACGGAACGTGGTACCGTTTTCTGAACCTACCAGTATAATTATACTGCAATCATCCGCCTTATACTTGTTCTTCATCCGGTTTGCACGTCTCTTGAACGTGATCACAAAACCAGAGTAAATGAAGAAGAGAATGTAGCCGGCTGTAATGGCCAGTACAATTGCCCATACAGAGCCGGAACGCCCGGTATGCCACCTGAGACTGAAATTATTTAACTGGTAAGCTTTTGAATAGTCCTGCTGCGCAAGGATGCCACCGGTAAACTGGTTGACGGCAACTTCTTTGTCTTTTAGTTTAAGCGTAAAGTAATCTTCAGGAAAATCAGAGAAAGGAAACTGTATTGTCTGTACCTGTGAAAGTGGTGTTTGCTGAAAGATCTTAAATGATCCAGGTTTTATTTCAGGATCTGACTCAATATTATCCGTATCAACTTTTACAGTTATTTTTTTTGCGTCTACTATACCAAAGCGTGCTATGGAAAGATAAGTACCGGTAAGTGCAATGGCCAGCATAGGGATCAGCGCAACCCTGCCAAACAATACATGGTAGTACTGTGCAAAATTGCCGCGTTCGATGCCTGCAAAAAAACGTGTAATGCCTTTCTGCCGCTGTATTACCAGCACAATGCCGGAGAGTACAATAAGGATGAGCAGGAATGCCAGCACACCCATAATGATCCTTCCTGTTTCGTGCAGGAACAGGGAGCGATGCAGGGAGGTTACCCATTGAAAAAAAGCAGATTGTTCTTTGAGTGTTCCCAGCTTTTCGCCTGTTACGGGGTTGATATAGGCTTTCTGATTATTGCCCTGCTCGTCGGTATAGGAAAGAATAACATAGCTGTTATCATCCACGGATAGCTCCTGGATGCTTTTGTATTTACTTTTCAGTGCAGGAATAGCCTGTGCCAGTGTTGTAGTATTAAACTCTTTGGCACGATAGCCCTTTGCTTTTTCTGAGATGGGTTCAAAAGCAAGAACAATACCTGTAATGGATGCCAGGGTCAGGAGCAGAAAAGAAGATACAGCCAGCGAAAGGTGGCTGTATCTCCATACGGATATAATCATATCGCTGAAATACTATTAATTAGCGCTGAAACGTACGTACCTGATATAACCTTGTCCGTCGTTTTTGGCAGACAGTTTTTCGGTAGTCAGGGGAACTTCAAGGTCTTTAATGTAATATTCTTTGTCTTCAACAGCGCTTTCAAAACGCAGTTTGTAGCCTGCATTGATCTTATCGTTGTCCAGTTCCAGCGTTACCACACTGCGGTCGCCACCGGCAACGGAGGCACCGGTAGTAGCACTGAGGTTGGTGGGTTTTTTCTTGTAAGCCTTATACCACTCTTTTACGTCGGGATACCATTTTTTGTCGGAACCTAAAACGTAGAGTGTTTTTTCGTAAGTATCATCTTTACCAATGAGCGATACTACTATATAAGCACCTTCGCCCATATAGTTACTCATCTGTATCATGCACTTGTATTTGGTTGTGCCGGCATTCTGAGCCATTGTTACAAAGGGAAGAGCTGCAGCGAACAGAACGATTAAAAGTCCGGACCTGATAGATTGAGTCATATTAATACTTATTCTTATTTTAAGAAGTCAACAGATACTTTTTGTTTGGTCAGGTATTCATTTTCGCTGGCAAGATCGTAAGCTGTTTCGTTGAAGGTAGTTTTGATATCTTTTTTGGCACCGATTGAAACGAGGTATTGCATCATGTTATTGTCCCTGGCCAACATGGCTGCTTTGTGCAATGCTGTAAGACCTTCCTGGTTCTTCGCATTTACATCTGCACCAAAGGCCTGTACATATTTCACCAGTGATAGGTCGTTTTTGGCAACTGCAAAATGGTACACCGTATTACCATCTTTTTGCGGTGTAGCAAAATTAACTCCTTTGCTTTGCAGCAGTTTGAGTTTGGGTTCAAAATCTTTTGACTGGCGTGGGCTATATGATTCAAAAAGATAATAAACAAGGTTGTTGCCTTTTGTATCAACAGTGTTTGCGTTTGCACCTTTGCTAAGCAGGTACTCAACGATCTCCGGAGAGTTACCACGTACTGCAAAAGCAAGAGCAGTCATACCGCTTTTGTTAGCCTGGTTAATATCTTTTACAGAAGCTGTGAGTAAAGTAATAGTAGCAGTATCGCGGTTAGATGCCGCTGCATACATAAAAGGTGTATTGCCATCTTCATTTGCCTGGTTAGGATTTACTCCTTTACCCAGGAAATATTTTATCAATTCGATCTGTCCCGCACGACGCGCAATAGAGTGCAATACATTATCACCATTCTTGGCGGTAACGGTTGGCTTAATGCCGATGCTTTCCAGGTACTGAAATACTTCCGGTGAATTGCTGCCGCGACGGCCACCCTGGCTGGCAAGGATCATGGCATTGTCGCTGTATTTTACACCTTTGGCAAGCAGTGCTTTCATTACCGGTATGTTGCCGGAACGGGCAGCGTAGTCAAATGCTGTATTGCCCGCAGCATCTTTGCTCTTAATGTCCAGTCCTTTTGACTCAAAATAGCTGGTAAGTTTCAGTTCAGGATCATTACTGATGGCGAGCAGCAATGCGTTCGCACCGTCATGGTTCAGATCGGTTTTAAGATCAGCGCCATTCTTAATGCACAGATCATACACTTTGGTATTCTGTTGTCCGGCAGCGGCTGCAAAATTGATAACTGACATACCGTGACTATCCTGCACATTTACTTTAGCGCCTTTGCTAAACAGGTATTCCATTACTTCTGTATTACCACGGTTGGCAGCCCAGAACAAATAAGTTCTGCTATCATGTGTGATCTTGTTTGGCTGGTTGCCTTTCTGATCCAGCAGGTAAATGATCGTTTCGTTGGGAGCGCCGGAGTTGATAGCCAGTACTACGGGATCAAATGCAGATCCGTTCAGCTGTGCAGGATCATTGCCTTTGGCAACTTCAGCCTTTACAGCTTCTACACCAGGTTTATTTTGCCAGAATGATTGATCGAGTAAAGTGTTAGCGTTTTGCTGGGGGCCGCCCTCTCTCTGTGCATACGCTCCAAACGTAAGGCCGGAAAGAAGACAGATAAACAGATATCTCATGGTTGCGATTTTGATATAACTAAGTTGACCGTTGTTTCGGGGTTTCAACGATTTGAGACGGCAAATTAGATGCTTACCAAGGTATCTGTGTTACGAATGCGGAAAATTGTAATTACCATGCGGGAAAATATCAGGAATGCGGTATGCCCTAAGCCTGATGCTGAATGTGGCGAGAGGCTTGTGGTGATGGGTGTGTATGTGTTTGTAATTTGTTGTTTATGAGTTCGTTGCAAGTCGTGAGACGTGAGTCGTCAGTCGTGAGTGGTTGATTCGTGAAACGTGAAATGTCAAACGTGAAAGGAATCGTGAATCGGCAGACGGCAATCGGCAGTCGTGAGGCGTGAGTCGTCAGTCGTGAGTGGTCGCTGCTGTATTTGCGTTAAGCGTTCGGCGTTGAGCCTTCGGCTTTCCCTTCGATATTTTTACCTTCCGTACTTCGTATTTCTTATTTCGTACTTTCTTGAGCCTTGTTCCTTAACTTATAACCTAAAACTTACAACCTATAACCTGTATTCCTTGTGCCTTGTCTCTTTCAGACTTCAGCTTTGTTCATACATTTCCACCCACCGGGCTTCGCTGTGTAGTATATCAAAGGCGGCCTCTTTCTTCAGTCTTTTCTTAGTGAGTTCGCCCCGGAGCCATAGCAGGTTCAGGAAATCAAGCGAAATGTCTTTGTATTGCTGCTCTTTGGTTTTGTCTGCAATCTTTGCCAGCACTTTTGCCGCCAGGAAATTATCTTCATTACTCATGCCTCCCATTATAGTAGATGCTTCATTATAAGTATCATATACTTTCTGGTATTCTTTTTTCTCATAATATTTTTGTGCGCTATCCATCAGTGCTGATACAAGTTGATGGTCGTGCCGTTCATTTTCATCAGCCTGTGTTTTTGAAATGGGTTCGTAAGCAAATCCATAGGTCAGTGCATATAATTGTAAAGGCAACATACCAAGTTCCTTTCTTCGTGTATCTGCTTCATGTTCCTGCTGAATGGGCCTGAAACCGGAGGCCTGCCCGTTATGTGTCCAGTTGACCTGTGTACCGTATAGCTGACGGTAATTGAGATTACATTGCACCCGGTCGTACAGGAAAGCATAATTTTCAGGATTCAGTTCAGGAGTGCCCAGTAATACCTTCATGGAGTCCAATGCTTGTCGCTGAAAAGTAACATTCATATCTGCATGTTGGATCAGCAGCCACAGGTTATTTTGTCCATCACGGCCAATATCAGAAAGTTTGGGCCATCCGTTACGGCGAAGTATGTATTTCGCCATTTCAATATTCTGCAGGTCCGAATGCTGTATGGCTTTATCAATCTCCTGTCTTTCTTTTTTAGTAGCAGCCTGCGCCCGTTTATAGCGCAACTGCTGATCACTCAGAACTATTGTATTGATCTGTTTACGCAGCAGCGGCTTTTTAAGTGTCTGAGAAAATTGAGTTTCGGATGCAAAAGCATTTTCCTTCAGCTTTTTCCAGCGGCCAGGATCTGTACTGCGCAGGTAATCAAAATAAGGATCGGCAGCCAGCCAGTCGGCTTCTGTATAACCAAGCTTTAGTGCCAGTTCAAGATAATGAAAGGCTTTATCTGCATTGCTGTCTAAGGCGTATGCACCTGCAACCTTATAAGCATTCAATGCATCAGGAGTTGTTAGTGCAAATGCCTGTTCAAAAGTGCTGATGGCTTCTTTATAATTTTTCTGTAAGTGAAACAGTCCTGCTTTAGCTATCAGTGCTTCATAAGCTGTGTTATACTGGGCGGTGAGCATACCTGCTATGAAGAGCAGGGTGCATGTAATGGCTAATTTTTTCATATTAACCTGATGAGGTTAACCTAAGGTACTGAATAAAGGGGAAGGAAGTATGGTAATTAGTCAATACAAGTCCGGAAGTCCGAAAGAAAAGCAAATATCGAATTTCGAAGGAAAATACAAAGTGGCAGAAGTATGAAAATTAGAAGCCTGCTGGTTGAAAAGGTATAACTGCAAATTGCCAACTGCCAACTTGTTCTCCCGCGTCTTTGCGTGAAACCTGTAACCGGCAAATGGTAACAGGTTTCACGTTTGACGATCCTTACTGCCCCTGCTTCACTTTCTCCACTGTTTTTGGTATAAGGCCATGTGCTGCTTTATGTGTTTCAATAATAGCCTTGGCATCGGGGGCTTCTGATAAACAAAGTACCACGCCGTCTTTTTCATTTACCCAGTAATTGATAAAACTCACGCCAAATTGTTGCTGTACAGCAAGGTCTTTCTGGTGAGCTGCTGCAACGTCCTTAGCCGTTACTTTACCGGCACCGAGGTAATGGATATCGAGGTAGAGGTTTTTGTTTCCTGTAAGCAATGCGGCTTCTCCGTCAGATACTTTATAAGTGTAAGCCGGTAAAAGGCCATGTGCTTCCGCATGCGTTTTTCTAACAGCAGCAGAATCTGATGCAGACGACAGGCAATATACCAGCCCCTTCTCTTCATCGACCCAGTATTTCAGGAATTCAACATGATGCTTATCTTGAGTAGCCAGGTCTTTAGCGTGTGCTTTTGCTACATCTTCAAACTTTACTTTGCCCGGCTGCAACTGGTGTACGTCAATAAAAAGATGCCTGGATGTATCTGTCTGGCCAGACACAAAGGAAGCGGTTAAAATACTGAAACTGAGCACTGTGGTAACGATAAAACTTTTCATACAATGGTTTTGCTTAATGACTTAAATATTTATTGCAAAGCACGATGTTATTGCCATGCCGCATATAGGAGGTTTTCCCTATTTTAGTAGGAGGGGGTATCTTATTTTTCCAGTATGGACCGGCAATTGATTGAAAGGGGCGCATTTCTCACGGCATTGCAAACAGCGTATGAGCAGGCAGCAGCCGGCAAAGGGCATTGTGTGTTTGTAAGCGGCGAAGCCGGTATTGGTAAAACCTCTCTTGTTAAAACATTTGCCGGTACGGTACAAAATACCAGCATCGTTTACCAGGGTACCTGCGATGCATTATTTACGCCACGCCCGTTAGCTCCTTTATACGATGTGTTGCTGCAGATGGGCAATGAACTGCCTGATTATAATTCGGAGATGGCAGACCGCACTATCTTTTTTACCCGTGTATTGCGTGAACTGATGGAGCAGCATAAAGCTTGTGTGGTAGTGTTTGAAGATGTACACTGGGCCGACGAAGCTACCCTGGATTTTATTAAATTCCTGGCAAGACGCATTACACAATTACGTTGTCTTTTTATACTTACCTATCGTGATGATGAACTGCATGCCCGTCATCCATTGAAGCATACGCTTGGGCAACTCAATCCCGGTTCCTTTACACGCCTGCAGTTATTACCGTTATCACAACAGGTAGTAGCGCAAATGGCTATAGCTAAAGGTTACGAAGGGAATGATGTATATGCTATATCCGGCGGAAATCCTTTTTATGTAAATGAGATCCTGGCAAGTTATAGTGTCGGCATTCCCGACAATATCAGGGATTCCATTCTCAGTGTGTATTATCGGCAGGATGAAGACACACGTCATACATGGGAGCTGCTGTCTGTATTGCCGGCAGGAATAGCGATCGATGCGGTGAAGATGCTGGAACCGCCTCATGTAACAGCCATTGAGCAAACACTTGAAACGGGCATCCTGATCCTGAAGGGGGATAAGATCGCTTTTAAACACGAACTGTATAGGCGCACTATTGAAATGGAGCTTTCTCCTTTTGTAAGTGTAGCACTTAATAAAAAGATACTCGACCTGTTCCGCGAACGCTTTGAACAGGAGCAGCAGGTAGAGCAGATCATTCACCATGCAAAGAATGCACGTGAGCAGGAACTGGTAGCACAGTATGCTCCCATTGCTGCAAAACAGGCGGCCCTGGTTGGCGCGCATAGTGAAGCATTGAAATTGTATCTCACAGCAATTGAATATATCCGGGATAAGGATGGCGAAGAAATGATCAGGTTGTATGAAGCATATGCCTATGAATGCTATCTCACCAACCGTATCAGTGAAGGCATTGAATATATGGAGAAAGTACTGCATGGCTGGCAGCAACGAAACAGGCAGGAAGCTGTCGGTAACAGTCTTCGTTTCTTATCACGTTTGTGGTGGTATGCCGGTAACGGAAAAAATGCTGAAAGCTATGGATTGCAGGCAATAGATGTATTAAAAGATCAGCCTTCTTCAAGGGCTAAGGCAATGGCGTATAGTAATATGTCGCAGTTAAAGATGTTGTCTGATCATCATGAGGAATGTATGCTGTGGGGTGGACAGGCAATTGCTCTTGCAAAGGAATTAAATGATGAAGAAACGCTCTGCCATGCCCTGAATAATGTAGGTACTATAGAAATGCGTTTGCCCGAAACAAGGGCAGCGGGACTTTCACAACTGGAACAAAGTCTCGATATAGGATTACGATACAGTTATCATGAACACGTAGCACGTGCTTATACCAATCTTGGCAGTAAAACACTGGCCCTGAAATTATACAGGATCTCGAAAGATTACCTGGATAAAGGCATACAGTATTGTGAAGAAAGAGATCTTGATTCATGGGCAGCCTATATGCTTTCGCAAAAAGCAAGACTACTGCTGGAAACAGGCCACTGGCAGGATGCTGAAGCAATAGCAGTGCAACTGTTGCAGCATGAGAATCAGAGTTCCGTGATCAAGATCACTGCACTGATAGTGGCGGCTACCATACAATGCAGAAGAGGTGAAGGCATAAAAGCGCTGCCATTGCTGCTGGAAGCCAAAACACTGTCTTTTGATGCACAGGAACTGCAACGAATATTGCCTGCGGTTGCTGCTTTGCTGGAATACGAATGGCTCACCGGTGACGTTGTTATTGAACCGGCCCTGTTGCAGCAAACCATTGCAATGATGGAAGAGTCTGATAATATTATTGGTTATAACGAGTTTACGCTCTGGTTACAGAAAGTAAGAAAACAGTCATTGCCTGCAAAAGCAGTGAGGCACGAAATAGCCGGTATAGATCATGCAGCAATGGAAATGACATTATGGGATGAAGCTGGCTGTGGTTATGAAAAGGCGCTGGTATTATTTGAAGGAACTGAAGAAGATAAAAGAAAGGTATTGTCCATTATGGAGTCGTTGGGTGCTGTGGCTGTCTGTGAAAAGCTAAAGGGCGACATGCGTGCATTGGGCATTAAAAGCATCCCGAGAGGAATGCGCAAAAGCACAAAGACCAACCCCTCCTTATTGACCGATCGTGAGCTGGACGTATTGAACCTGTTGCACGAAGGTTTGCAGAATAAAGAAATAGCCGCCAGGCTTTTTATATCCGCTAAAACAGTAGACAATCATATCACTTCTATATTATTTAAGCTGGATGCCAGGTCGCGCACAATGGCAGTACAGCAGGCCGTTAAACTGGGTATTATAAAAGCTATGTCTTAGCATTCCCTTTCTTTGTAAACCGGTAACTTTATAACATGAAAATGTTTCAGCAATTACTGGAGTTGCCGGAGAAGCGCCGTGGATTTCATTTGATTACGGCCGAAGTGATGAGGGCATTGCCTGCCATCAGGGAATTAAGGACCGGTATGTGCCAGGTGTTTATTCAGCATACCTCTGCATCGCTTACTATTAATGAAAATGCAGACCCTACAGTAAGGATAGATTTTGAAACCTGGTTCAATAAAGCTGTTCCGGAAAATGATCCCGATTATGAACACAATGATGAAGGGCCGGATGATATGCCTGCTCACCTGAAAGCTGCATTACTGGGCAGCTCTGTAATGATCCCCATCTACAATGGTCATTTTGCATTGGGTACCTGGCAAGGCATTTATTTGTGTGAACACAGAGACCACGGTGGCAGAAGGAGATTGGTGGTTACAGCGTGGGGGGAGTAGTGAGTGGTGAATGGGGAATCGTGAGTGGCTGAGGCAAGTGAATAGTGAATGGTCAATAGTGAATACCTGGCCCTTGTAAACTTTTTAACCTTTCAACCTCTTGAGCCTTGTCTCTTGAACCTTGTTCCTTATTCTTGTATCCCTTGTGGCTTTAGCCATGTTGAAGAATTTTTCCATTACTCTATTCAGGCTTCCTTTTGCCCGACCTTTAAAGGTCGGGCAAGGTGAACCAATAAGATAGAATAGATTAATTACAACTACCCGAAGCGGGCTAAAGCCCTCAAAAGGTCCTTGTATCTGCTCGCGGCTCGTAGCTCAATGCTCGCGGCTGTTTCGTTAACTGCAAATTGCCAACTGCCAACTTGCTTCGCTTCCGGACTTGCATTCCTACAACCCCGGGTTAGCCGCATATTCATCCCACAACTCACTTACTGTTTTGCCGGTTTGCTCTTTCCAGAAACTATCCTGGTATGTTTTGGAGCGCATCACAGCATCCAGTTTTTGTACAAAACCTTTGTGTGATTTCTCGATCCATACAAGAAAACGGGCAGTAATGCGGTAGGCATTATCGTAATGGTGTTTTGCATTGTACTCAGGCAAACTCCAGCCTGCACCGGCATTATCTACTCCCAGCGTATAGCGTACATAGTCTGCAATGCCTTCTGTGATCCAGCCGGGGCCGGAACCACCGGGATAAGCCTGTACAATGTGCATTACTTCGTGTGTTACTACATCTATATCGCCGGGGTGTTTTTTAAACCATTCAGGGTTATAACGAACAATACCGCCGGCAGTAGCAGCCACCCCTTTATATTCAGGATCTACAACAAAGAATACCTTACGGAGTGTTTTGGGATTGTACAATTTAGCTTCTACAGGATACACCGTAAAAAAGGCATCTGTCATCCGTCTGCCAATGGCTGTATCAAAATCAGCCGACTTATTTACAAAGATCAGGGTGTAGCCCTGTCTCGTGGTAGAGTCCTGGTGTATAACACCGGCGCCAATGCTGTTCCAGTCTGCCTGTGCCTGCGAAGTAAAGGCGGCTCCTAATAAGATGAAAGTGCCGAAAAGTTTGTTACGCATCTGTTTCATAGTATTTTTCTTCATGTGATGGGGTAAAGGTAAGCGGCGGAGGTCAATTACGGGGTTAATTCAGGAGCAACGGCAAGAAAATCGATCTTAAATTAAGATGTGTCGATAAATACGTTATCAGCCTGTTTTTTATTGTTACTGCTTTGTACAGTTGCGTAATTGTATTTATCTTCCGCTATAATTTTCGCGTTAATTATTTATTTGCAATTGATTGCCTGCCATCCCGATCTTCCAACGGACTTTAACCTTTAGACTTATACAAACCGAAAAGACTTACTGATATGAGACTGAGCATTTTTTTGTCTGTTATGGTATTACTGCTGGCGGCAAGTTTAGTAAACGCACAAGTAACCCCTGATTCAGGTTTTGCTGCTTTTAGCAAACAACATTACCCCCTACTTGTAGAGGCATACAAGAAAAAAGATGTTGCACAATACAATGTACTGCTAAAGGAGTTTTTGAATAAATATGGCAGTCTTGACAAGGACCAGCAAAAGCTGTTTGCTCCCTATTTAATGGGTGCTTATTATAACCTCAGTTGCGCCTATTCTTTACTGAATAACAAGCCTTCTGCAATTACCTATCTTGATAAAGCTATTAAAGCGGGGTACACCAATTACGCACATTTACAACAAGATACTGACCTGGATAATATCAGGAAAGAAAAGGCATTTGCAACCGTTGTACAGCCAATGCGCGAGTTTGGTGATTATATATACATCCTGAAAAAGGATAACAGGTTTACTACCACTGATAGTATTATGTTGCCGGCATTTACTTATCAGTCGGCCGACAATCCCCAGCTGGTAAGTTTACGTCAGCAATTCAAACTGGATTCAGTGGCGGGGGAGGGCAGTGACGTTAGTAAGGTACTGAACGTATTACACTGGGTACACAATACCATTCACCACGATGGCGCAACTGAAAGCGGTATTACGTCTATAAATGGCCTGGCTATTGCTGCTGCTGCCAAAGCAAAAAATATAGGAGTATCCTGTGGCGAATTGGCTACCGTGCTGAATGATTGCTACTTGTCGCTGGGATTCAAATCACGGAAGATCTATTGTTTCCCCAAGGACAGTCTCAGTACTGACTATGATTCTCATGTGATCAACGTTGTTTATTTGCCACAATTGAAAAAATGGATCTGGGTCGATCCTACCAACGATGCTTATGTGATGAATGACAAGGGAGAGTTATTGAGTATTGCAGAAGTGCGTGACCGACTGGTACACGACAAGCCGTTGATCTCTAACCCTGATGCCAACTGGAACCACAGGCTTACCATCACTAAAGTAGATTACCTGGACAATTATATGTCAAAGAATGTGTACCGTTTTTATTGTACCCTGGAGAGTGGTTTTGATGTAGAAACAAAGGGCGGAGAAAAAACGATCACTTATATATATCTGGCACCTGTAGGATATGGTAAATTCAAGGACAGACCGGTAAGAACAGAATCCTACAATAAGGATATAAAAACGACTATTGTTCGTTACACCACGCACAACCCGGCTGCATTCTGGCAGGTGCCTTAAATAACCTTAGGAGGTTTTGTATGAAAATATTTATTACAATACTGATTTCCGGTATCCTGATAGCAGGGGGGCTATATGCCGGAAGTCGTTTGTTGATTCCACAAAGATCAGCTGTTGTACAATCTGCGGCCAGTGATCTCAGGACTGGTGATATTATTTTCCAGACATCTCTTTCTGCACAGAGCAAGGCCATTCAACTTGCAACCCATTCTGCATATAGTCATTGTGGCATTATTTATAAAACAGGCAATGACTATTATGTCTACGAGGCTATTGAGCCTGTTAAGTTCACTCCTTTGAAGAAATGGATTGCTCGTGGGATGGATGGGAAATATGTAATTAAAAGACTGAAGAATGCAGATAAGGTACTGACAACTTCTGTTCTGCAAAAAATGAAAGAGGTTGCTGCCGGGTTCAGGAACAAGCACTATGATCTGTATTTTGAATGGTCAAATGACAGGATCTATTGCTCTGAACTAGTATGGAAAATTTATAAAGAGGCGGCAGGAGTAGAAGTTGGCAGGTTAGAGAAATTAAAGGATTTTGATCTCACAAGTGAGCCGGTAAAGCAAAAGATGAAAGAACGTTATGGCAGTAACATAAATTTAGATGAAGTAGTTATTTCTCCCGCAAGTATCTATAATTGTGATTTATTAAGAACTGTAAGATCTAACTGAGAAAAGAAATGCCTTCACTCTCTTCGAATGGCGTTTTTACTAATGAGGAACTGATCAGTAAGTATGTAATTATTTACTTTTTGATACCATCAAATGCACCACGGGTTCAATCAGTTTATAGGAAGCAGTGGAATCGAGGTGTAAGCCATCTGCTGTCATGGTTTCAATGTTAAGTCCGGGTGTTTTATAACCGCTTACAAAAAGACAGCCATTCTTTTTTGCCACTTTTTGAAAAGCGTCGTTAAAGGTCTCCACGCGTTTGCCACCGCCTGCATATTTTTCGGTAGCCTCGGCTTTAGTGCCATAGGGTGGGGGAGAGATGATAATGATCTTTGCCTTGCTGATACTTGAATATTTACTGCCTTTTATCTTTTTGATCAGTGTTTCCAGGTTGCCGGCTACTTCCTGCTGGCGATTGGCAAATACTGCTTTGCCATCATTAGTACCCAGTTCCAGCACAATGAAATCGTAAGGCTGCTCATTGGTATTGGTGGCAGCTTTTTGCAGGTTCTCTTCAATTACCATCAGGGAGTTTAAGGTAGTATCGTTCAGGTTTATAAAACCGATGGTACGCCCTGATTTGCTGATGTTGAATACTTTGGAATTTGGCAACGCTGCGCGGATCTGCTGTGGCCAGCTATAGGGGAAAGAACCGTTACTATCGCCAAGTGTAAAGATGTTCAGTTGTTTGTCGGATATCACCTGTGCATTAGCCAGATAGGCAGACTGCGCTAATACCAGTACGGATAAAATATGTTTAAAAGAGAACCTGGTCATGTGAAATAAGTTACGTTGCACCAAAGATACTGTTCTTACTATATTTTTGTTCAATGGGCAGAAAGGCAGCGTTACCTGAGATCATTAAATGTTGCGAGCACCGCTTTAACCGCGGGGCGGCTTCCGGCTGGAAGCATAGTGATTTTAGTGACCTGAGCTTTGAGATCAGGCAGGTTACCAAAGTACTGATCAGTCCCAATACACTAAAAAGGATCTTTGGTAAGATAACGGTTGAGGACGATTACCAGCCACAGCAGGCCACGCTGGATGCGCTGAAGGAATACGGCGGATATGTTCCTCAGTTATCAGAACAACCTGCTGACGTTCCTGTATTGCCCCGGGCGGTGCCGGTTGAAGTAAAACGTTCCGGGTTTTCGAGGATCTGGCTACTTGCCCTTCTTGCTGTCATCAGCATTGGTATATCTGTATTCTTCATTATCCGCAATTCCCAAAAAGGGCCGTCCGGCAATATCAGGTTGTCCGGAACAGAAGGGCTGCTGCCTGCCACTGCTTATTTCCAGGTAGCACTCAACGATAGTAAGGATAGTGTGTTTGTGAATTTCGGTGATAAGTCTCCCTTATTGCCGGTGAAGCCCGGAGAAAGGACCATCGCTCATAATTATTTATTCCCCGGTGTATTTAATGTAACGCTCCAGGCAAAGCAAAGCAGCCTGGCATCAACCGTAGTATCTGTTCGTTCAGACGGGTGGGTTGCTTTAGGCTTCCATAACCAGCGGGAATTGCCCAAACGGTATTATGAATTTCCGGCAGTAAAGACCGGTCCTGATAGTCTTTTTCATCTTTCCGAAGGGCAGTTGTCGGCAGTTGGACTGGATACTACAATTCTGTTCTATACCCGGCTTTGCAATTTTACTCCTGTGTCCGTTAAAAGCAATCCCGACAATTTCATCTTTGAAATGGTCTTTAAGAACAGGGTAGATGAAAAAGGTATTTATTGTAATACCTCCCAGTTCCAGGTAGCGGGTATCAACGGTTTTATCCGGTTTAAACTGGCTAGTCCCGGTTGTAGTTACAAGGTATTGAACGTGGTAAGTGAACAGGCCTTTGATGGCGCCAAAAGCAATCTCTCGCAGTTTGCCCAAAACCTGCAGGAATGGAATACCGTAAAACTCATCAACCAGGATAAAAAAGTGTCGTTGTTCGTAAATGACAAGTTGATCTTCTCCGGACCTTACCAGAGATCGATTGGTGATATACAGGGTATGTTCATCGAGTTTGAGGGCACAGGCTACGTTAAAAGCTGTGTGCTGAAGAACCCGGATGGCAGTATTTTATACCGGTTCTGATCAATAGAACTGTCTCTCCAGTGAATTTTGTTATTTGTAAATTGCTTGTTGTTATTGAGTTACATTGTCCATAATTCTGGACAGGTTTTGATGAACGGGTTTTTCACTCCCTGCGACCTATCTGCCTATTTTCACGCATAGTTAAAAATTCCCTCACTATTATGCGTTTGAAGACCACGATTGCAATAACCCTTACCTGTCTTTTTGTTTCCTGTAATATATTGGTTGCCCAGGTACTGGTGCCCTCATTTGCCGACTCTCATACTATCCAGTCGCTGAACGGGACCTGGAAGTTTAAATACCTGCCATCAACAGTGATAGGTGTGGATTCTTTATTTTATGAACCCGGTTTTGATGTCAGCAAATGGGCCGGTATTAAAACTCCGGGAAACTGGGAGTTGCAGGGATTTGCAGAACCCTCTTATGGTAAGGGACTGAAAAATGGTACGGGACTTTATCGTAGGGATTTTATTGTTCCTGCAGGTTGGAAAGACAATCCCATTTATATCGCCTTTGATGGTGTTCAGTTTGGGTACACCGTTTGGGTAAACGGGCACCAGGCAGGTTACTTCACCAGCTCTTACAACAGGCATGTTATAGATATTACTGCATTTGTAAAACCAGGTCAGTCAAATACGCTGGCATTAAAAGTGATCACCCATCCCAAAGGCTGGGAATTTGATACCAATGACGATTGGTCGTTGTCGGGCATTATACGGGATGTAACATTGTTTAGTCTTCCGCCGGTATATGTAAAGGATGTAACCATACAAACATTTGTACATACTACAGGCGCTTCTATTGATATCAAAGCGATGGTTGAGGGTAGTAATACTTCCGGTCTGCAATTACAGGGACAGTTAATTGATCCCGCTGGTAAATTAATAAGAACATTTATGATGACTGCCGGTGCTGCAAAGACCGGTCAATACTCAGTTGACTTTGCATCGCGCGTGAATGTTGAAAAGCCTTTACTATGGTCTGCCGAAAAACCAACACTATACACCCTGCGTTTATCATTAAAAAACAATGGTGCCGAATTGCAAAAGATCACCGAACGTATTGGCATCCGTGAGGTAAGCTGGGCCGGTGGTATCCTTAAGCTGAATGGTTCGCCCATTAAATTAAGAGGAGCAACACACCATGATCTTTCACCGGTCAATGGCCGGGCAGTTACAGAACCGGAGATGCTGAAGGATCTGAAACTGATGCACGAAGCAAATATCAATTTTATCCGCACCTCGCATTATCCTCCGCATCCGCGTTTGCTGGAATTGTGTGATTCACTTGGCTTTTATGTAATAGATGAAGTGCCTTTTGGGTATGGGGATGAATTGCTGGAAGATACTTCTTACCTGCCATTGCTGATAGAAAGGGCATACGCTACCATAGCGCGTGATAAGAACAGGCCCAGTGTAATTGTATGGAGCGTAGGAAATGAAAACCCGGTAACTGATATAGGCCTTAAGGCCGGACGTTATGTAAAAACATTGGATAAAACACGTCCATACTGTTTTCCGCAAACACCTTCTGTATTTGAAAAGATGGCAAAGTCCCTACCGGATTCGCTTGATCTTTTTGCACCACATTACCCATTGGAGCCGGACTTGCAGCGTTATGCCGGTATCATCGATCGACCGATGATCGTAACTGAATATGCCCATGCTTTGGGACTTGATTTTGGCAGGATGGAAGCGCTGTATGAAATTATGTATGCCAATCCCAAACTGGCCGGTGGAGCTGTATGGGAGTTTTTTGACCAGGGCATTTTACGAAAAACGAAAAAAAGCACTTATAGAAATGATTCAACCGTGTATGCGTGGGCAAGCGCAGATAGTATATACGACACGGGTGATAACCAGGGTACGGATGGTATTGTGTATGCCAACAGGGTACCACAGGTCGATTACTGGCAGGTAAGGAAAGTGTATTCACCTGTAAAAGCATTCGACGATACCTTGCAGTACCAACCCGGTAAGCAAACATTCAGGATCAGGGTGAATAATCGCTATGATTTTACCAACTTATCTGCTATCAACTGTAAATGGAAACTCTTTGCCGATACTACAGTAATAAGCTCCGGAACCGTACCATTAAATTGCAAACCGCATGATACAACTACATTGGTAATTAATGCTGTATTACCCGCTAAGCCAACGGCAAACAATTACTACCTGCTGCTTTCATTTGAAGACAAAGCGAGTTACAGGTTTTATGAAAAAACGTACCTGGTGAAGCAGAAGGAAAATGCCTCCATTCTTGGTTCCATCGTTCAGAAAGGGGCAAAACAGGTAAAGGCAGGCAATGTTATAGAATCAGGTAATTACCGTTTTGAGCTGACCGCTGCAGGTGGCATACAACTTAAAAACAAAACCGGCAATGTGATCATTGCAGAAGGGCCTTTTGCACGGGTTGGACGTAAGCCCACTATATCAGAAACCGCTACCAGGACCTCAAGACGATCTAAAGATCTTTATACAACATGGAGCCCTTTTTTATTATCGCATCCCGAAACAACAATTAGCTCATTTGATGAGCATAAACTGGTTGTTCATTACAAATACCAACCGGATACCCCAAAGCTGAGAACAATTGACGCTGATCTTGAATACTCATTTTCTGATAGTGGCTATATCAATGTACACTATCAACTTTCATCAAAAGGCAAAGGAGTAACCCCCGAGGCTGGTATTTCATTATTGATCCCTTCAGCACTTTCAGAGTTCAGGTGGATTGGTAAAGGCCCTTATGCAGCATATCCCGGCAAAGACAGGCTGAGCGAATTTGGGATCTATCATCTGAACAGCAATGATCTTTACTATGCGGGCAATCGTCAGCATGTAAGTTGTGCGGTGTTTACGGATGAAAAGGGCGCAGGATTTGTATTGCTGGCAGATAATGCTGATATTTCAGTGGAGCGAACTGCATCAGGTATCATCGTGAGCCACAATGCAACTGTTTCCGGTCGTTTCAATAAATATACCTGGCCGGAGGACCTATATTCTTTTGAGGACGGCAAAACCATCTCCGGTAGTTTTAAGATCATACCGCTGTCCGGAACCTGGCCTGCAGCATTAAAGAAGCTCTTCGGTGAGAGTAACAAAACAGCCCAGCCATTCCAGCCGTTTTATCACAGCTACGACCAATAGAGGAATTTCTGATTTGGATATTTTGAGATTTAGGGGTTTGGTCAATAGTGAATAGGAATCGTGAATCGGCAGGCGGCAATCGGCAAAGCGTGAGACGTGAATCGTCAGTCGTGAGGGGCTGATTCGTGAAACGTGAAATGTCAAACGTGAAAAAGCCGTGAGTCGTCAATCGTCAGTCGTGAGTTGGTCGTTGTTGTATTGGCTCGTTGCTCAAAGATTACGGCTGTTTTGCCAACTGCAAACTGTCAACTGCCAACTTTCTTCCTGTCTTCCCTTCGAAATTCGATATTCAAAATTTGACATTTGATATTTTCACCTTCCGTACTCCCTTGTTAACTTATCAACCTTTCAACTGTATTCCTTGAGCCTTGTTCCTTGAACCTCGTGCCTTCACTTAAAACCTATAACCTGCTTAATAATTCCTCACATACACATTCCCCTCCTTCAGCATTTCGGTTTTATCGCCTTCATCTGTTTTGAATTTGGTTTCAATGTAGCGGCGTTTTTCAAACTGTGGTAAAAAGCAGGCAAAGTGTAGGTGTGGTCCGCTTGACCAGCCAACATTGCCGCTATAAGCAATCACATCACCTTTCTTAACTGCATCACCCAGCTTTACTTTTGCGCCATTGTATTTGAAATGAGCGTAATAAGAAAAAGTTCCATCCGGGTGCATAATGGTAATGTAGTTGTTGTACTTCTTGCATTCTTCACGAGGACAGGATTCTGAATTGTTTTGTACAAGCTGTACAACAATACCTTCTCTTGCCGCTAATATTTCAGTGCCTTCCGGCATGGTAAAGTCGAGGGCGTTTTCCTGCTGGTGCGAGAACGAACCGTTATATCCCTGGAACAACCTGAAACTTTTTCCTTTTTGAAAAGGCAGGTCATACACATAGTCCTTATCATACCTGCTGATCGTTACATCACCCAGTGTGGTTTTGTATTTATAGCTGAATCTTGTAGCGCCATTGCTTAAAGTGGTTAGTTCACCAAGTTTGAACCGTGACCTGGAAGCAGGGATAATAAATATCCTGCTTGCATCTTCCGAGAACTTAAGATTTGTTAAGTCGAAGTCTAAAGAAACCGAGATAGGATACAGTTCGTTGTTGTCGGCATAGAATACATAATCACGATCTCGTTTTTCGTAGAATATTTTGATGGTCTGCGCTTTAATGCCGGATGCAATAACAATACAAACTATTACAAGACCTGATATTTTTTTCATGGCGGGGGCTCTTTAAGGTTATGGGTAAATTTAATCTATTGATCCCTTTTTTTAAAGAAACTCCGCTCTGAATATTTGCCCGGTAAGGGGTGATACCATTTCCTGCCCTGGTTTTCTATTTCTTTCGGTGTGCCTTTCCTTCAAGATAAAGATTGAACGTATCCGGTTTGCCGGGCTGTGCCATTTCAAACTTAATATTTACTGTATTGGCATCCACTTGTACATAGGTCAGACGAAACACAGGCATCCCTTCAGTAATGCTACTTGTAAAAATGACTGATCTTTTGTCTTCAGAAAAGGTGACATCATAATGAATTGTATGGTCTTCATTATCCATCAGTATAGCCTTTGTGGGATTGCCTGGCTGGTCGGCATAAATGATCAGCATGTCATCATGCACAAAAGCCGGCCTTTGCGCAGTGGCGGCAAACTCAGCACGGTTCTTTCTTACAATAATGCGGCCATCCAGTTCCGGCTTAAAGCTAAAGGAGCCTTTACCAAGACCGGGTTGGCCTCCACCTTCGCCTTCCCATTCACCAATGAGAAAAGCATAGTTTTTCAGGCTATTGGTTACTGTAGCTTGTTGTTGTGCATAGACCTGTATGCTGGTAGAGGTGCAAAGCACAAATGCCAGTAAAAGAGAGTATTTCATATTAAATATTAATTTAAGAATGTTTGTTTGTAGTACGGACAAATAATCCCAGGATAAGTGAACTTATAACGCCTGCAACTATCTGGCCTATTAGTGCCATACCTACCTGCATGGGGGTACTGAACTCTTTCCGGATCTTCTCCAGCTCGCCGCTTATAACAGCAGGGGCTTTATGGGCCAGTATCATTTCCTTTTCAATTTCGCTTACCATATAAGCTGTATAACCGGGATTGATAATAGTGCAATACAGGAGGGTGAACAGGGCAACCATGATGCCGGTGATTACAGAAACAATCATTCCTGTTTTCAGGGCCTGGCCATACGTAAGTTGAAAACCATTTGCGCGTTTTACCGCACGCATGGCCAGAAAGATGCCCATTACCAGGATAATAATACTCAGGAGGCCTGAATAAGCCCGGATGTTGGTTGGAGAGATATGAAGCTGCAACAGGTCGCTTACCCAACTGGTAATGGTAAAACACCCGATTACCCATACTCCGGAAATTACCCCGGTTAAAATGCCATGCTTAAGAGATGATGTCATAATGATAAATAGAACGTATGTTTTGATACGTAGTGGCAATTTGCACAGTAAGCCGGCTCAAAACAAAAAGAAAGGGGTGGAGAAAGGGTGGATTTTGCAGAAATCAGGCTTTTGGGGTCAGTTCTGCATACCTGGAGCGTGCCTCTTTCCGGTTGCTGATGGCTAGCTTACCATATATATTATTGACATGTGTTTTGATAGTACTGATCTCTACAAACTGTGCGGCTGCAATTTCCTTGTTCGTTTTGCCTTCTGCTATCAGTTGCAGTACTTCCAGTTCCCGGTTGGTAAGAAGTGTTAATAAGGAGGGTGGCGCATCACCGGACTGTACCGGTTGGGTCGTTTTGACTGAGCGGTTGAGCAGCAGGCCGGCACCTAAAAAGCAAACAGCCACTATTCCAAGATAAAGGTCCAGGCGCATATACCTGTAGAGGGTAAAAAGGCTCAGTACCTGGAAAAGGATTATTGCAGTGGCAGTTAATATGCCAATTTTTATAAGGGGTGCATATTGCTTTATCATAAAACAGGTTGAAAGAATGAAGTTACTGCTTTTAACCACGGAAGAAAAAGCTGCGGTTTTTGCATCCATTCTTTTACCTGCAAAAAAGCCTTGCACTGAGTACAAGGCTTTTTGTTTATCATTGATCTTGCTTAGTGGGTCTCGGTGTATTTCCTGAAGTTTTCAAGAATAGCAAACCAGCCTGCTTTTTGCATATCCACAGGGTTTTCATTTTCTGCATCAAAGGTTACGGATACTTTTGTTTTTCCGCCGCCATTCTCAAAAAGGGTAGTAGCCTGCCTGCCGTCTCCCATTGTATAGCTGATCTTCTTTTTATCAATGACCTCATCATAAACAGCTTCAAAGTCAAATCCGAAACTGCCATCTTTTGCTTCCATCCTTGCTTTGTATTTTCCGCCGGGTCTCAGGTCATTTTCCGCGGCAGGACAATGCCAGTCGTCTGATGCAAAATTCCATTTGGTAATGTACTCAGGTTTTGTCCAGTAATCCCATACTTTATTACCATCAGCAGCGATGGTTGTTTCAATACTTACTTTCGTTGATGCCATTGTAGTGATTTTTTTTGTTTTTATTTATATGATCAGCCGGAATATGATTATTTAGCCAGTTTTAATAACAGGGTGTCCAGTCTCTGGAGGGTGGCGGTCATGCCTTCTTTCATGCCCATTTTAACTACCGTTTCAAGATCATTCAGTGATTGGTAGGTAATAACCGTTTCCACAAGTGCATTGTCGTCAAGATCGCTAAAGGTTACATCCCAGTTTGCCTGCGGAAGCTGGGTATTGGCCACACCATTTTCATCACAAAAACAGTCCTGTACTTTATAGCTTTCTATCGGGTTTATTTTCTTGTAATCTGCACGTCCCCAATGTTCCTTTCCACCGGGCTCCACCATTGCATACAGCCAGTAGCCGCCTTCCCTGAAATCCATGTGTTTTGTTTTGGTGGTAAGCGGGTCGGGAGCAAACCACTGGTCAAGCAATTCACTTTTGGTATAACAATCCCATACCAACTGGCGGTTGGCTGTAAATTCTCTTTTGATGGTGATGGTGTTCTTTTCCTGGTCTACTATAAAGTCGAACTGTAAGATGTTTTTCATTTGCCTTTATTTTGAAGTTTCGATAATAAATTGTCAAGCTTGCCAAAACGGTTTTCCCAGATCTTCCTGAACTGTTCAAGCCACTGATCTATCTCTTTCATTTTGTCAAGTTTCAGTTCATAAAAAATTTCCCTTCCCTTCTGGTTCGATTCAATCAGTTCACATTCACTCAATACCTGCAGGTGTTTGGAAATAGTAGGTCGTGCTACATCAAACCGTTCAGCAATAGTACCGGCTGTCATGGTTTGTGCAGCCAGTAAAACAAGTATCGCCCTACGGGTAGGATCTGCAATTGCCTGGAATGGATCTCTTCGGAGTTTCATGATGAATAATTAATATGAAGCCATGTGGCTACAAATGTATATGAAGTTATTTGGCTACGCAATTCTTTTTTAAGGGATTATTTTAAGAAATCACATATGCTATTGATTTGTAATGATCTATAGCAGGTAGTAAATTGAAAGCCTCGTTGCTGATCCAGGGCAGGTAAGCAGGTTTGTACAGACGTATTTCAAAATTATCTACTGCGAGTATAGGCAAATGACCGCCGTGTTTACTATGGTGATAAACTTTTTTCAGGATAAAATTCTGTTAGGAATATAATAGTCTATAAATTTGGTGGACAATATAATTCAATACCGATCCGCTATTGAATGATGAGTTGTAGAGTTGTCCTGGCGGCAGCGTTATCATCACATGAGTAATATAAACCTGTTAATATGAATCGTACATACACATTATTATTTGCACTCCTGGTATTATTGTCAGGTGTTGCGCAGGCTCAGCAAAAAGAACGGACAATTACAGGTATCGTTTCTTCTGCTGAAGAATCTTCACCGCTGGAAGGGGTAGTGGTAACAGTAAAGGGTACTAACCGGGTTTCAGGTTCTCAGTCAGATGGCATTTATTATATTCCTGTTTCAGATAAAGACTCTGTACTGGTATTTAGTCGCAGTGATTTTAAAACGCAGGAAGTAAAACTATCTGCTTCGGGGGAGTATAATATCAGCCTGCATAAAAGATCTGCACAGGATGATGTTCGTTTTTCTCCTGTAGGTAAATGGCGTGCAGTATCTGTGGGAGCCGCTACAGAAATACCTTTCAATTTTGATATCAGTGTAAATAGTAAGAAAGATACGATCCTGTATTTCCTGAACGGTGATGAACGTTTTGTCGGTGGTAAAGTACGACAGGTAGCAGACTCGCTGTTTGTAGCAATCGATCAGTTTGATAATGAACTGGCTTTGAAAATTGAGAACAACGCACTTCACGGTGTTTTGAGAAGACAGGATGGAAAAGGTAATCCTACACAGATAAGAGCAGAGTTTGGAAAAGACTATCGTTTCCAGGGCAGTGGTGTAGCACCTGCAGGTAATATCTCAGGCACTTATGATATTGTATTTAAATCAGAAAATGGTAAAGAGGAAAAGGCTGTAGGATTGTTTACACAGGAAGGCAATCGTTTAAAAGGAACATTCCTGCGGATAACCGGTGATTCCCGTTACCTGGAAGGTATTGTGGAAGGCAATGATTTTTATCTTTCTTCCTGCATTGGTTCTGGAGTGAGCTACTATAAAGGCAGTTTTACAAAAGAAGGATTGCTGACAGGTACCGTAGGAGTAAGAGGCGGACAGGCTTTTACCGGTACACCTGATCCCAATGCTGCTTTACCTGATCCTTATAAACTTACTGCGCTGAAAGATGGCTATACCGCATTTGATTTCTCTCTGCCCGATGTAAACGGTACTAAGATCTCGCTCAGTGATGCGAAGTATAAAAACAAAGTAGTGGTAGTCGCTATTTCTGGTACCTGGTGCCCCAACTGTATTGACGAAGCTGCTTTCCTGGCACCGTGGTATAAGGAGAATAAGAAAAGAGGGGTAGAGGTGATCACTATTTATTACGAGCGTCAGACGGATACAGCTTTTGTAAGAAAAGCGCTCACCCGGTTCCGCAACAGGTTCGATATACAATATGACCAGGTATTTGGCGGACAGGCCGATAAACAATATGTAGCCAGTTCATTGCCGGCATTGAATACATTCCTCTCATTTCCCACTACTATCATCATTGATAAAAAAGGACAGGTGGCCCAGATCCATACAGGGTACAGTGGTCCTGCTACAGGAAAGTATTATACTGCATTCGTAAAAGAATTTAACGAAGAAATTGATAAGCTGTTAAAGCAATAATTGCTCTTCGGAACTTGCAGTTCCGAAGTTCTATTCTGTGGCCTATGGCCACGTTTTATTTATTGCAGTGGCTGCAAGCCACATAATAATATTGTCGAAGCGAAGGACGCTTCGACGAGCGTGCTCTTCGGAACTTGTAGTTCCGAAGTTCTATTTTGTGGCTTATAGCCACGTTTCATTTATTGCAGTGGCTGCAAGCCACATAATAATATTGTCGAAGCGAAGGACGCTTCGACAAGCATGCTCTTCGGAACTTGCAGTTCCGAAGTTCTACTTTGTGGCTTATAGCCACGTTTCATTTATTACAGTAGCTGCAAATCATACTTTCGAACTATCAGTTTATTGCTATTTCAATTGTTGCAACAGTATCTTTTATGCAGATGGGTACCGCTTCCAGGCCCGGAACGAAATTGAAGATCCTGCCGGAAGCATCAGTAGGAAGCAGGCTCAGATCTTTATCAGCTTTCAATAATATGGTTTGTTTGTTGCGCTGAAAGGCTATGCTTTTAGCTGTCTTGGTTGTTTTTTCTGTGGAAGGCGATATAACGGGCAGTATGATCTGAACAGGGTTATTCCTGTCTTTATTGTCGTGACTGAAATGGATAATGAGCTTATTACCGGTAAACCGGTAGTTGATAAAGCAATGGATATCTCCTGTTGAGGGGGATTGCTGATTCTTATCAACCAGTTTCGAGGTTGTTTCAACTACAATATCATTACCGTTTTGTGTTTGCCTGATGGTTGCCGTAAAATCATTGATATTGGTATAGGCAACTCCCTCTTTTTTAAATTCTATCCTCGGTGTCAGGGGCATGGACAATGGATCGGTGTCTTTTTGCATATTACCGGCTTCATACAACTGGTATTCATTCATACTGGCTGCAAAGATGATCCCGGTATCTTGATGCCATAAAAGGCTGAGGGCTCCACCCGAAGTATGCCCACCTTTAAAATCTTTATAATCCCTGTCATATGCAGTAATAGTAGCCCTGAACTTTCCTTTTGAAACCAGCATGGTTTGTATATCTGTAAAGAAACGGGTGCCATACTCCTTTTCCCGTGGAAGCCGGATATTACTCGTTGCAGGTGTTGGAATTTCCTGGTCAAGAATAGTTACCAGTGCTTTTAAATGGCAGAAAGTATGGTGCAGGCTGGCCGGTATTTTATGAGATGCATAATGAGGGCCTCCATACAGTATGCCTTCTTTGGTACTGGCTTTCAGCAAGCGGGTATTTTGTAAGGCTGCTTTATAGAATACAGGGTCTTTATCAGCCATGAGCGCATAGGCAGGCTGACTGCCATCTGATGTTCTGCTTCCCCACCAGGTCCATTTATAATTGCGGGTCCCCCAGCTATTATCCCATCCTCCATCGGGCAGCATAAATTCAAGATGTGTATGCAGGCTTTTTACAACAGTCTCAAGTACTTCCTTGTCCCCGGTAAGTTTTGCATACAACACAAGGGAGGGAAGCGATTCTTCAACGTTGTAGCCGAGGTCAACAGAGTAACAACCTTTGGGGCTGGGAGTGTAGTAGGGAGTACCTTCACCCTGCAGAAAGTGATCGTTCTTTGTAAAGAAGCCCAGGGCAGTATGAGCCAGTTCTCTGCCACGTTGCTTGTATTGTTTATTGTCCAGCAGTTCTCCCAGCAGGCTCAGGCAATAAGAACCAGCTACGGGATAGTTTACATTGCCATAATCAATGGAGAAATTCTTAAAGATATAGTCCCCGCTTTTATGCAGCCGATCTGTGATCTGCTGGCGGAAATTTGTATCAAGTAAGTTGCCATGTAGTTTCAGGGCTTCGGCCAGTGCAATGGATGTAAACACCGTAGTGCCTTTCCATGAATTTTTTACAGGTTCATTCAACCAGGAACCATCTTCCTGGCTAACGGTCTTTTCCATCCAGCGGTATAATAAAACGGCTGCATCAAGATAGCGTTGATCATTTGTCTGGTGAGCGAAGTAGAGAAAAGGATAGAATGTATCGCCCATCCTGCCATGTATTTTGTTTTCCGGCGGGTAGATCATTGTACCATAATCGGGACTTGCTGCATCTTTAACCTGTAGCTGCAAAAGCGTCTGTGCCCATTGGGTAGCCAGTTCTTTCGACAGGATGCTTAATTCATTTATGTTGAAAGGGGAGAAGAAGTCATTACCGGGAACAACGCCTGCAAAGGCAACTGAACTCATAGCCGAAGTAGTGATGAAATCCCTGCGGGAGAAACGCTTCATATGGCAGTTTGAGATTTGAAGTTTGATGTTGAGATACCGGTTGCCGGATACCGGTTACAAGTTACAGGTTTCACGCAAAGACAGCAAAGGTTCGCAAGGACGCGGGAGAACAAGTTGGCAGTTGGCAATTTGCAGTTATACCTTTTCAACCATCAGGCTTCTAATTTTCATACTTCTGCTACTTTGTATTCTCCTTCGAAATTCGATATTCAAAATTTGACATTCGATATTTGTTTTTCTTTCGGACTTCCCGACTTGTATTGCCTAACAGCTAAAACCTAATTCCTAATAACTGATTCCTCCCGGCATTTAGTATATTTAAGCGTTAAACCGAAAGACAGATCGTATGAAAAAAATATTACTCCTTTTGTTGTTGCCGGTGGCAGCAAAGGCACAACAGGATTATACCTCAACACTTGACCGCTTTATGGAGGCTCAGGTTGCTGTTAAGAAATTCAATGGTAATGTGTTGGTTGCGAGGTCGGGGAAGGTGCTTTACCAGAAGGCTTTTGGTTACAGGAGCTATGATGCCAAAACGCTGCTGGATAATAACTCAGTCTTTGAACTGGCTTCCGTTTCCAAGCAGTTTACCGCAATGGGGATCCTGATCCTGAAAGAAAAAGGGCTTTTAAAATTGTCCGATTCACTGCGGTACTATTTCCCGGAACTGCCTTATTACAATATTACCCTGCAGCAAATGCTTGAACATACCTCCGGGCTACCTGCATATGAGGAGGAGATGGAAAAGAAATGGGATCACCATAGGATCGCATTTAACAAAGATATGATCGGTTTCCTGGCTGCTGAAAAGCCTGCTGTGCATTTCAAACCGGGAGAAAAATGGGAGTATTCCAATACCGCTTATGCCTTACTGGCTTCGATCATTGAAAAGGTATCAAAACAAAACTTTAAAGATTTTATGGCCACTAATATTTTTCAGCCGCTGGGTATGAAAAATTCACGTGTGTACAATACCAGGAGGTCTTTGAAAGAAGTGATCCCGGATTATGCCTACGGTTTTGTGTATTCAGATAGTTTAAAAAGATATGTTTTACCGGATAGCCTGCCTGATTATGATTACGTGATCTATCTCGATGGCATACAGGGAGATGGCATTATCAATTCTACCACCGGTGATCTGTTAAAGTGGGACAGGGCAATAAAGAATCACACGTTGATACCGGAGGCTACACAAAAAGAAATGTTGTCCCGCCAATCAATAACGGATACTGCACAGGAAAAATATTATGGATATGGGGTAATGCTTGGTCGCAATGAAGTGGGTGATTATGCTTTACATGGTGGGTCCTGGCCGGGTTATTATACCATGCTTTGCCGTTATATCAAAGATGATCTTACTGTTATCGTTCTATCCAACAATGAATCAAATGTGGGGATGGTGACTGGCGCGTTGACCTATATTGTTACTGGCCGCCCTTTTGTGATGCCTTATGTTCACAAAGCTGTTGCCATAGATGCCGCCTTGCCTGGTAAATACGTGGGTAGCTATAGCATTGACAATATGCCGAAGCCGCTAAAAATTGAATTCACTGAAAAAGAAGGTAAGCTCTTGTACAGGTTTGAGAATAGCGCCAGTGCCAAAGAATTAAAACCTGAATCAAAGAACAAGTTTTTTGTAGACAGCCCGGCCGATATGCAGTTTGAATTTGAAACCGATGCATCAGGCAACATAACCAGGAGTTGGTTTATAGTGCATAGTATGAAGAAGGAAATGAAGAGAAGTAAGTAGCTGTGAGTGAATGCTTGCTGAAGATTTCTGATTTCGGAATTTAGTGATTTTGAGATTTTAAATACAGGTTGCAGGATACTTGATGCTGGGATACTTGATCGTGAGTTGGCAGGCGGCAATCGTGAGGGGATCAGGAGAGTGAATAGTCAATGGTCAATAGTGAATGGGAGTCGTGAGTGGAGTTTCCGGATACCGGATGCTTGATACTGGATATTAGATTTGAGATTTGAAATTTGATCAATGCAACTGGTTTTCCTGTATTTGCTCGCGGCGCGTAGCTCAAAGCTCGCCGCTTGCATTCGAGGTAACTACAAATTGCCAACTTTCTTATAGCTCGCAACTGTATTCCATTTTCAAATCTTCAAATTCACAAATTCTCAAATATCTACAACCGTATTCGCGTTAAGCGTTCCGCGTATAGCTGTATTCAACTTACAACTTAAAACCTATAACTTATAACCTGTATTTAAGCATTCAACACTGCCCTCGTTTCAGCTCTCAGTTTTAAACAGAGATCTGTTTGTTGTTGCAGGGATATGCCATAGGAGGGAATGATCTGTTGTAGCTTTTGCAACCAACCGTCATGGTGAAGTTTTTCTGCAAAACAGGTTTCTATCACTTCCAGCATTATGGCTACTGCAGTAGAGGCGCCGGGCGAAGCACCCAACAAGGCTGCTAATGTATGATCGCCGGCACTGATGATCTCAGTTCCGAACTTTAGTACACCCCCGTGTTTTTCATCCTTTTTAATGATCTGTACACGTTGGCCTGCCTGTTCCAGTCGCCAGTCAGATTCATGGGCGAGCGGGTAGAACTCCTGTAATGCATCAAAGCGTTTGGCATCAGATTCGAGCAGCTGACCTATCAGGTATTTCTCCAATGACCAGTTGTCTTTTCCAACAGCCAGTAATGGCAAAATATTGTGGAGGTCTATAGAACTAAAGAGATCAAGATAGGAGCCATGTTTGAGAAACTTTGTTGAAAAACCGGCATAGGGACCAAACAACAAGGAAGCCTTTCCATCCACATGTCTTGTATCCAGGTGAGGGACCGACATTGGTGGCGCATCCACACCTGCCTTGCCATACACTTTTGCATGATGCTTCATTGTAACAGCCGGATTATCTGTGCGCAACCAAAGGCCACTTACCGGGAAACCGGCATAGCCGTCTCCTTCCGGTATATCTGATTTTTGTAACAATGGCAGGGAGCCGCCTCCTGCACCAAGAAAAACAAAGCCGGCATATACATAATATTCATCCCCGGTGGTTTCGTCTTTTATTTCTACCTGCCAGCCATTGCCCAGGCGTTTAAGATCCGTTACACGACTGTTGTACGTAATGGTAAAACCATCTGTTTGTTGTAAATGCGTTATGTAATGATTGGTGAGGCTGCCATAATCTACATCGGTACCCGTGTTCATGCGCGTAGCACTTACTTTTTGATTGGCGTCGCGCCCTTCCATTGTCAGCGGTATCCATTCGCTGAGCAGGCTTTTGTCCTCAGTATATTCCATTTCCCTGTACAGGGGATGAGCTGTTAAGGCGGCAAATCGTTTTTGGAGATAAGCAATATCTTCTTCGCCCTTTACAAAACTGAAATGCGGTACTGGATGGATAAATGTTTGCGGATCATTGATGATACCGCGGTTAACGAGGTAGGCCCAGTATTGCCGGGAAAGATCAAATGCTGTATTAACTTTTAGAGCCTGGGAAATATCAATGCTGCCATCCGGTAGCTCTGGTGTGTAATTAAGTTCGCATAGTGCGGCATGACCTGTGCCTGCATTGTTCCAGGCATTGGAGCTTTCCTGGGCAGGACCACTCAATACTTCGTGTAGAGAGATGTGCAGCGACGGATCAAGGTCTTTCAGCAACATGGCAAGGGTAGTGCTCATAACGCCTGCTCCTACTAATAATATATCTGTTGAGTATTTATGTTGTTGTGAACCTTGCATATAATGAAATTTTCGCTGGATAAGTTAAGCAATCTTCTGAAACCAGTAAAAACTGTTGAATGTTTTATGCAAAGACGTAAGGTCAGTTCCGGGTTGAATCGTGAGACGTGAGTCGGCAGACGGCAATCGGCAATCGTGAATACAAGCTGCGAGCTTTGAGCGACGAGCTAATACAACAACCATCCGTACTTCGTACTTCTTATTTCGTACTCCCTTGTTAACTTATCAACCCTTCAACTTGTCAACTGTATTCCTTGTGCCTTAACTTACAACCTATAACTTAAAACTTACAACTTACAACCGTATTTGCGTTCCGCGTTAAGCAATTGTATTCCTTGAGCCTTGTCTCTTGAACCTTGTGCCTTCAATTACAACCTTACATTGATTAACGATTTCCCCATGACCCGGCCATTTACTGGCACAAAAGGAAATATTACTGTATAGTTAGAACAAACAGCAGGGGTACATCTGTAATATTGGTAGGTAAAGCAGTAATGTGTATACCATCCGGCACCTTTTCTGTCCTGAAATTTGCAACAGGAAATACAAAGGCTGGTACCCGCCGGCCTCTTAGTGAATATAAAACGTTTTACAATGAAGAAAAGAATATTAGGGAATAGTGGCCTGGAAGTTTCGGCCCTCGGGCTTGGTTGCATGGGATTGAGCTTTGGATATGGTCCCGCAACGGATAAGCAGGAAGCCATAAAATTGTTGCGTTCCGCTTTTGAGGCCGGGATCACTTTTTTTGATACAGCAGAAGCTTACGGTCCTTATGCAAACGAGGAGTTGCTGGGAGAAGCGCTGGCTCCTTTTCGTGAGCAGGTAGTGATCGCTACCAAGTTTGGTTTTAAAGATGGTAAGCCCGACCTGGGAATGGATAGCCGTCCTGAAACTATTAAAGCAGTTGCTAATGCTGTCTTAAAAAGATTAAAGACAGATTATATCGATCTGTTTTACCAGCATCGTGTTGATCCCAATGTTCCCGTTGAAGAGGTGGCAGGTGTTATAAAAGACCTGGTGAAAGAAGGTAAAATAAAACACTGGGGACTTTCAGAAGCCGGTGCACAAACTATCCGTAAGGCACATGCTGTTCACCCGGTTGCTGCATTACAAAGCGAATACTCTTTGTGGTGGAGGGAACCTGAACAGGAGATTTTACCAACGCTCGAAGAGCTTGGAATAGGCTTTGTGCCATTCAGTCCTTTGGGAAAAGGGTTCTTAACAGGGGCTATCAATGCAAATACGCAGTTTGACAGCACAGATTTCCGGAATATAGTGCCACGCTTTTCAGAAGAGAACAGGAAGGCTAACCTGGCATTGGTAGATCTTTTAAAAGCAATTGCTGTTGAAAAGAATGCCACACCGGCACAGATCGCTTTGGCCTGGTTACTTGCTCAAAAGTCCTGGATTGTACCTATTCCCGGTACCACAAAGCTGAGCAGGCTGCAGGAAAATATTGGTGCCGCGTCTGTTGAATTAACTCCTGGTGACCTGGACAAAATAGAAGCCGCAGCATCAACGATCACTGTACAGGGAGCAAGATACCCTGCTCATTTGCAACAGCGGGTAGGTAAATAATAACAGCAGCATGAAGAATGTAATTATAATAGGCGCAGGCGGAAGTCTTGCAAAATACGTGATAGAAGCACTGAAGTCATCAGGTAATGTAGCGTTGACGTTGTTTGCAAGAAACAGCAGCAGGTTGCCGGAGAGCTTAAAGAAAGGGTGTAGTGTTATTGAAGGGGATGCCATGAATTACAGTAGCGTAAAAAACGCTGTGACTGCACAGGATATCGTGTATGTAAATCTTGCAGGCAACCTGGAAGCAATGGCAACTAACATTGTAAAAGCAATGCAGGAAACAGGGGTAAAAAGGATCATCGCTATCAGTTCTATCGGTATTTATGATGTGCCGTTAAAGCCCGTACTGGTACCTTACCGTAAGCTGGCTGATGTAATCGAAGCTTCCGGGCTTGATTATACTATTCTGCGGCCTGATTGGTTTACCAATGCGAATGAGATCGATTATGCCATTACAGAAAAGGGACAACCGGAAACCGGCGGTGCTGTTTCAAGAAAGAGTATCGCGGCTTTTATAGCCACGCTTATTGATGATCCTCAACTTCAGGTCAGGAAGAACCTCGGGATCAGTAAACTATAAATGAATTAAAAATATGGACACAAAACAGGTAAAAGCTTATGGCACAGATGCTGCTGTAAACCCTTTGAAAGAGATGACGATCAAACGCAGGGTAGTACAGCCGCATGATGTGGAAATGGAAATACTTTATTGTGGTATCTGTCATTCAGATCTGCACCAGATAAAAAATGATTTCGGTGGTACAATGTTCCCTATTGTGCCGGGGCATGAGATCGTTGGCAGGGTTACTGCTGTAGGTAACCATGTAACAAAGTTTAAAGTAGGCGATCTGGCAGCCGTTGGCTGTATTGTAGATAGTTGCGGCCATTGTGAATACTGCAATGAAGGTATTGAACAGTTTTGCGATGAAGGAGTAACGTATTCGTTCAATAGTCCGGACAAATTTTTAGGAGGTGCAACCTTAGGCGGTTTTTCAAAGACCTATGTTTGCCACGAAAAGTATGTGTTGCAGATGCCGTCTTTTAAAGACCTGGCTGCCGCTGCGCCTTTATTATGTGCAGGCATTACCGTATATTCTCCATTAAAACACTGGCAGGCCGGTCCCGGTAAAAAAGTAGGTGTTTTAGGTATTGGTGGGTTAGGACATCTTGCTATAAAGATTGCCAAAGCAATGGGCGCGCATGTGGTGGTGTTCACTACATCAGCCTCCAAGGTAGCTGATGCAAAGCGCCTGGGTGCAGATGAAGCGGTACTGTCATCAGATGCGGCACAAATGGCAAAATACAATCGCAGCCTGCATTTTATTATTGATACGGTTTCGGCAAAGCATGATGTAAATACCTATCTCAATCTTTTGCGACACGATGGAAGCGTGGTATTGGTAGGGCTGCCACCGGAGCCGCTTGAAATAGGCGCTTTCAATGTAGTGATGGGTAGAAGAAGTTTTGCCGGTTCAAATATTGGTGGTATTGCAGAAACACAGGAAATGCTGGACTTCTGTTTTAAACACAACATAACAGCAGAGAGCGAGATCATTAAGATCCAGGATGTAAACCATGCTTTTGAACGTCTTGAAAAGGGAGATGTGAAATACAGGTTTGTTATTGATATGGCATCACTGGCTAATTGATGGATTTATACGTTTTAATAAATAAACAACGATAACCGGCGTATGGATTTCCATACGCCGGTTTTAATTTTGTACAGAGCAACAGGTTTTCGTAGTTTCAACAGCATTATTAATACATCAGCAAGCTCTGCAAATGAGAAAGTTTTTATTGATCTTTATTCATACTACGTTTCTCTTCCTGGTTGGCAAAGCGCAAAACAGGGATACCGGTTTTTTTCAGCCAAGGATGCGTGTAATTGTAGACAATGATTTCAGTGGTGACCCTGATGGCCTGTTTCAACTGGCACAGCAGGTATTATCAAATTCAGCAGAGATCAGGGCTGTTATAGGCTCTCACCTGCATCCCAAGGATTGGTTTGATAATACGGGTACACAAGCTGATAATGCAGCGCGGAAAGCAAAAGAATTGCTGACCCTGTTAAATGCAGACAAGTCTATCCCTGTGCTGGCTGGTTCCAATACAGGAATGCCCGATGCCCGCACAGCAGTTGCTGATAAAGCGGTTGATTTTATTATACAGGAAGCACGCCGTACAGATACAAAGGCACCATTATACATTGTATGTGGTGCAGGACTTACTGAAGTTGCTTCCGCAGTCATAAAAGCACCGGATATAGCTGATAAATTTACATTGGTGTGGATCGGTGGCCCTGAATACAGTGATCTCGCTTTTCCTCCGCCAAACGGGTCACGTGTAGAGTACAATCTCAATATTGATACCGCAGCAGCCCGGTGCATCTTTAACTATACTACAGTAAAGCTGTGGCAGGTGCCACGAAATGCTTACAGGCAATGCCTGGTATCACTGGCTGAACTGGCTGATAAAGTAAAGCCCTGCGGAAGAGTGGGGGCTTATCTTTATGAAAGCCTTGCCAGTCTTTTATCAAAAGCAAGAAATTCCCGGTGGAACCTGGGTGAAACTTATGTGTTGGGCGATAGTCCGCTGGTATTGCTGACAGCACTACAGTCGGGCTTTGAGGCTGATCCTGCCTCCAGCGCTTATGTAATTAAAAAGTTGCCGCTGATCAATGCACAGGGTGGCTATGATGACAACCCGAATGGCAGACCAGTCAGGGTATATACCCATTTAGACACCCGCCTGATGTTCGATGATCTTTTCTCAAAGCTGAGGTTGCTAAAGTAATATTTCAACCGGGTAAGTGGTTCTTTTTCGAACTTCGAATTTCAAAATTCTGAATTTATATTTCATTATCTTTGCAGCAATTACGTTAATTGATATGAATAGAACGAATTGTCTTCCTCCTCCGGCACCTTAATATTCTTCGGCTAAAAATATCAGCGGGACATTTTGTTGTTCGCTGATCATTGTTCTACACATTTTTATTCGTTGTTAATATTAAAATGCTCATCCTGTTATGGATGGGTGGATGATTCTTTATGAAAAAAACATATCTCTTATTACATATAGCTGTAGTACTGGCTGGTTTTACAGGCGTATTCGGCAAGTTGATCTCACTTAATGAAGGGCTGTTGGTTTGGTACAGGGTATTCTTTTCTGCTATCTGGTTGTTTTTTATCCTGCATCTGTTTAAGGTCAGCACAGCCATCTCTCTTCGTGAAAAATTTGATATAGCAAAGGTTGGTATGCTCATCACTATCCATTGGGTATTCTTTTATGGCAGTATCAAGTATTCAAATATCTCCATTGGAGTTGTGTGTTATAGTCTCACCAGTTTCTTCACGGCTATTTTTGAGCCGCTGATTAATAAAAAGAAGTTTGTTGTTACGGAGCTATTGCTGAGCCTGCTTACTTTACTGGGTATTGCATTGATCTTCCATTTTGATGCCTCTTACCAGTTGGGGATTGCATTGGGTGTTATATCCTCTGCTTTTGCAGCGCTGTACACTATTTACAATGAACGGCTGGTAAAAGTGTACGATAGTAAGCTCATCAACTATTACCAGATGCTGGGAGGAACAATTGGCCTGGGGCTTTTAATGCCCTTGTATCTTTATTGTTTTCCTGTAGAAAGATTGATCCCTGATCTGAAGGATACTATGTACCTGTTGCTTTTATCATTGTTCTGTACGGTAGGGTTGTATGTGTTGTTTGCAGAATCGCTCAAAAGGATCCCCGCCTTTACTGTCAATCTTAGTTTCAACCTGGAGCCCATCTATGCTATTATAATGGCATTCCTGTTCTTTGCAGAAGGCAAGGAGGTAAACCTGTCCTTTTATGTCGGGTTGTTGTTTGTAGCGGCCTCTGTGGTGTTACAAACGATCATTTCCGTAAGATCAAAGCGAAAGCTGGCTTAGATGGCTGGCAATATTTTGTAAATAAAGAGTCAATGTTGTTTAGTTAAAAACTTTCATTCCGGCTGGTATCTTCACCAGCTACTGACTAAACGACATTGAATAAAGAGTAGGAAGTTACGGAGGCCGGGGTATTTGATTTCGATCTGATAGAAAAAAGCAATGCGAAGAACGCATTGCTTTTTTTATTGGTTTACAATAGGTTCTGTGTGTTAAATCGTTATTGCAATTGCATCTCCTTTTCTTTCCCCTTTCGGCATTTCTTCTTGTCTGGTTCTTACCTGGTTCTTGTTTCCTTCCGGAACCGCCAAGACAAAACCCCTAGTTTATACGCTGTAAATAAGAACGAAACAAGAAGGAGACAAGAAGGAGAGTATAACGAGGGGTAGGAATTAGAAATAAGGAATTTGGAATGAGGAATGAAAAAGTGAAAGGCTTGAGGAAATATCGAATGTCGAATACTGAATTTCGAATATAGAAGGGAAAGCCAAAAGCTTAACGCGGAACGCGAATAACAGGCCCGGAAGGAAAGCAAGTTGGCAATTTGCAGTTAACAAAACAACCGCGAGCTTTGAGCTGCGAGCGGCGAGGAATACAAGTTGGCAGTTAGCAATTTGCAGTTAACAAAACGGCTTTGCTACTTTGCGAGCCTTCGCAGTCTTTGCGTGAAACCGGTAACTGGTAACTGGTTTCACGTTTGACATTTCACGTTTCATGAATCAGCCACTCACGACTGACGATTCACGCCTCACGATTTCCATTCACTATTGACGAATCCGGATTCTGAAAAAGAAAGAACGGCAAGTTTTGTATGAAAACGGCAAATACGGCAATCGTGTTTGGAAATAGGGTGGGCGCGGGTGTAGCTTTGTTGTTAAGTGACGAGAGTCAAGGCACAAGGAAGTACGAAATAAGAAATACGAAGTACGGAAGGTGAAAATATCGAATGTCAAATTTTGAATATCGAATTTTGAAAGAAAGACCGGGCTAAAGAACACGAAACATCAAACCCGAAACTCGAAACAGTCTTACGACTGCCGATTGCCGTCTGCCGATTCACGATTCTCATTCACTATTGACCATTCACTATTCACTTGCCTCAGCCACTCACGACTGACGATTCACGACTCACGTTCGCATTTCACAATTAAAAAAAACAATGAATTTAGACAAAGCAAAGATCATATTTATTGGTACTTATAGTAATCTTACTTTCTATTACTGGAAAGGGAAGTATTGTGTGCGTACAAAAAGTTCGCTTACCGGTAAAAGAGTAAAAACATCTCCTGAGTTTACACTTACCATGCAGTATGCTGAACGATTGGGCCGCGCATCAACAATCGCATCGAAGGTGTATCGTCAACTACCCGACGGATGGAAGCTGCATAGCCTGTATCGCAAGATGACAGGCCTTGGTTCACGATTACTGAAAGATCGGGAATACACTGCAGAAGAAATAGAGATCGCCTTATGGCAATACCTGGCATCTGTTGGTTTTAAAGCTGAAGAACATGGAATAGAGCACCCGATGCCTGTTGCGTTACAGCAAGAGCCTAAGCCTTTAGTAAGACCAATACTATTTCCTGCACCAAAGCTCACTACTTCTTTAACGAAGTTGCTGCTGGGCAAAGGAAGTTTGTTGGCGGAAAAACGCAAAGAACAGGGGAAGAGATTTAGTTTGATGAGGGAATGCAGGATTTGAAAATTTGAGGATTTGAAAATTTGAAAATGGAATACAACTAGCCTGATGGTTGTATGGTTTGATTGTTATGGCTGATGATAACCATAGAGCCATAAAACAATTTAGCCATCCGCATTTCACGCTTGCCGATTGCCGTCTGCCGACTCACGTCTCAAGATTCCCCAACCCGAAACCGTCTCCTGCATCATTTCTTATACGCTATTGCCAGCTTTTTCACTGTATTCAAAACCGCTTCATCAAAACTGGCATCAGTTCCGTTGTTCTTATCCCATTGCTTTAGCTCATTTACAATAAAAGGAACATAGATAAAACCGGATTTTATGGCGTCCTGGATAAAGATCTGCGCCCGCGTACTGTCACCTATCTTTTCGGCTATAATGGCTTCACCTGCTTTTACAAAATGCTCATACAGGCAAATGGTCCAGGAAGGGTAGGCGCGTTCCGTCATTTGTTTCCGGATAGGCTCATACAAATATTTTGTAGCAGCTATTAATGATGAGGGTAGGTTATCTACTGAAGGATTTGCAAAGGAATGCCCGAACTCATGTACTGCCAGTACTTTTATTTTCTCGGGATAGCTAAATCCCATATCCGGGTGGGCATTGTCGAAAGAGATAAAGGAGAATGATCCGAATGCATCATAGATGGTGCGGGTGTTCTTGTTCATTTTGCCATAGCCTGTACTCGTCAGCATATTCAGGCTGGGTACAAAACAATAGTTGTTGAATTGTTTGCGGTAATAGTGTTCCATCACCGGCAACAGGTAACTTTCGGGCAGACTTTTTATGACTGAGCTTTGGGCAAGATCATAATATTGTTTGTTGGCAGCCAGGTAAGCATCAAAATCAACAGTCTTGTAAAATGCATTGAATGCTTCCAGGAAGGCATTCACTTTTTGCAGCGCTGCTGTGCTGTCGCCTTTTGCTGAGAATGCCATAATAACGTCGCTATCTGTAGTAGCATTGATCCTTGCCTTCGGCACTTCGTCTACCTGTAATAATAGGTTTGCAAAAAAGTCGTTGAAATATCCGTCTGCCTGCATTTTCCGGTATATGTTCATCACCTGGCAGGTATCAAATTGCTTGTACTTCGGGTAGTTCCGCATCATCATGGCATACCACTGTTGCCAGGTGGCCTGCCTGCCGTCTATCAGCACCGTATCTTTCCGGGGAAGGATATCGCCGCCATTGTCAAGCTGTAGCATCAGCCCGAACAATTCTATATTACGATTGATCTTTACTTCAGGTTGCCGTGGTTCAGCCGCATTGTAATGCACTGCAAAACTTCCGGCGGCATGGTCGCCACTCACTACTACGGTGTATTCGCCGGTTTTTGGTGCCACTACAAAAAAAGCAGCGGTGTCACTAGCTGCTGCAAATTGTTTTTGCCACAACAGGTTGCTTCCCTGCTTTACTTCCAGTTTCAGTTTTCCACTGTTGCCGGTAATCTTATAATTGGTAAATAGCACCTGGCCTTTTGTTAGCTGAATAGTGTGTTTGCTTTTGTCATTAAAATAATCGAAGGAGGCCTGTGTGTTTCCCGGCACATCGGTACCGTGCCAGTTATTGGCGTGGAAACTGCAGGAGGCCAGGGAAAATGCTATGATGCTGAAAATAAGGGCTGAGCGCATACATGGGTTACTTTATACACAATAATAACTACGGCGCTCAGAAATCACTTGTATAAAATTGCTTTTTTATGCCTGCCGGTAATGACTGGGCGATACCCCGAAATACTTTTTAAAGCTGTGGTTAAAATGACTGGCATCGTGAAAGCCGCATTGAAAGGCAATATCTGTCAGCGGCGCCCCTTCCAGAACTAACTTTTTGGCCTTACCCAGCCTGTACAGCATAATATAAGCCTGGGGTGTAACGCCTTTCGCTTTTTTGAAACTGCGGATAAAATGATACTTGCTCATGTGAAACTTACGGCAAAGCCAGTCCGTATCAATGGGCGTATCGGGCTGTGTTTCAATAATATCGTCGATGCTGGCAAAGTTTCTTTCGAACGGGCTGCTTTCATACGGATCAGTGGCATAACGGGCAAGATCCGCAATGGCTTTTTCCAGCAAGCCGGGTGTGCTGTGTTCAGGATTGAATAATTGCCGGAAGTGATGGAACAAGGGTGTGTCATAGATCACCCTGTCAAGCGCCTGTATTGATTTGCCATTATTGCAGTAAGCCAGTACATCCGGGTTTACATAAATGGTTTTATAACTATAACCTGTTGGGCTCAGGGAATAATTGCGATGCACTTCATTGGCTTGGGTAATGCTGATGGAGCCGGTAGGGGCAATAAACTCCTGTATGGTATTGTGCAGCAATTCAGTACCGTTAGTGATCAGCGAAACACAATAATAATCATGAAAGTGAAAGGGGAAATAATCGTTCTCGTTCTCAGAGGAGAACAATTCTGTGTTATCCAGTACCGGCAACCTTTTGAAATCAAAAGAAGGCATGGTTAAAGTTAAGGCACAAGTTTCAAGAAACAAGACTCAGGGAATACAATTGCTGAACGCGGAACGCAAATACGGTTATAAGTTTTAAGTTATAGGTTGTAAGTTGAATACAGCTGAAAGCGGAACGCTTAACGCCTAACGCGAATACAGGCTCGGAAGGAAAGCAAGTTGGCAGTTAGCAATTTGCAGTTAACAAAACGGCTTTGCTACTTTGCGAGCCTTCGCAGTCTTTGCGTGAAACCTGTAACCGGTAACTGGTTTCACGTTTGACATTTCACGTTTCACGAATCAGCCACTCACGACTGACGACTCACGTCTCACGGCTGCCGTTTCACGATTTTCTTTCCCTACTGCTTCTTCAACGAGATCACTGCCACCTCCGGCCACATGCCGATACGTCCTTTGAGGCCCAGGAAGCCGAATCCGCGGTTAACGTAAAGGAAACGATCCTTTTGGCGGTAAAGCCCGGCCCATTGTTTATAAATGTATTTGATAGGGCTCCATTTAAATCCAAACAGTTCAAAGCCAAATTGCATGCCGTGGGTATGTCCTGAAAGGGTGAGGTGAATGTGTTGGTGGTGATCGAGTGTTACACCTTCCCAGTGCGATGGATCATGTGATAACAGGATCTTAAACGATTGGTCAGGTACACCGGTGCTTGCTTTCTTCAGATCGCCATACTTGTGAAAGCCGCCTTTGCCCCAGTTCTCTACACCCAGCAGCACAATGGATTGACCATCTTTGTGCAGTGTTATCGATTCGTCCAGTAGCAGGCGGAAGCCGATCTCCGTATGCACTTCTTTCAGGCGGGCCAGGTTAGCTCGTTTCGCCTCGGTATTTTCCCACTGAACATAATCGCCGTAATCGTGATTGCCCAGTACGGAGAATTTACCCATCGGTGCTTTCAGACCTGCAAAAGCAGGGATCCACCTGTCCATTTCAGATGCTTTATTGTTCACCAGGTCACCGGTAAAGAGGATCACGTCGCTTTCCTGTGCGTTCACGAGGTCCAGCCCTTTCTGCACACCTGCTGTATTGGTAAAACTGCCGGAATGAACGTCGGTTATCTGGGTGATCTGGAAACCATCAAAGGCTTCAGGAAGATCGGGGAAATGAAGTGTTTCGCGTCTTACACGATAAAAATGCTTTCCGCGTGTAATACCAAACAGTACCACCAGGAACATGATAGCCGCAACACCTGTTGCCAGCTCACTTACCCAGATAGCTCTTGGAGGAAATCCACGGAACAAGCGGGTAATATCTTCTGTCAATAACACGGGTAGTGAAAATAAGCGGGGTACAAAGGCCAGTAACAGTCCGCCCATCAGCCAGCCAATGAGTGTTTGCTGCAGGCGCGAGCCGCGTTGTACAAACATGGTGGCAAGCATGCCGGTAACAATCAGCAGATCAAGAAGCCAGTAGCCTCTTAAGATTGCTTCAGAATTTGTTAAAGTCTGTATTGCCTGGTAAAAATAGAGATCGGTGCCTAACCAAAGGAGGATTATTGAGATAAGTCTTTTTGCCATTGCTTATAAAGAGACCTTGTGATGTCCCTCGTAAGGTAGACGAATGACGGGTGAAAATGTTTTAAGGGAGTATCTAAATGTTTTGTTAACCCCTGGTTTCAGATTAGAGGTAATACAGGAAATGTTTATTTGTCTGTATGCAAACAGGCTTTTAAACCGCTTCCGGGCTGATAATCAAAACTCCAGGTAGCTTATTGATTGCCTGTTCATTAATTGATTAAAAGCCTTTGTTTTATAAATACGCTAGGAGCTATGGTCGAATAGCCAATGTGTAGCTAAATCAAGGAGTTGTGCAGGGTCAGTATCCCGATGGTGAACGAGGCCAATAAGTTTAACCGATCGCTTCGAGGATGCCCCTGCTATTTTAATACTTACCTCATTCTGAAAAATGGATAGCTTTCGCTTCCGGTTTCGCGTCCCGGATTTCAGGAGATGCCTTATTTGTTCTTCAAGCGCCTGCGCTGTTTTTGAAGGAAGTTTGATCGGGGCAGTAACTGTCACTATTACAGTCTCATCATCCGGTATGGCTTCTTCAATAGCTGTCCTGAGGTGTCCGAATAGCCGGACTACCACTTTGTCAAAACGCAGGCTTAGTTGTGCAACCGTCACCCCGTTCCATTTGGCGATTTCATCAGCAATTTGTTTCTCCGGATTTACCATATAAAAGTTATATATAGAATGTCTGCCAGAGTTCGGGTATCGTTTCGGGTTTGTTTTGTTCTTCAGTGAAGTTAGTAACTTTTGTGGACGGGCTTCTATAAAAGGCACGCCTGTTTCAGCAAATTCCCCTTTTTTTATAATACAACCTTCAGTAGCAGCCTGAGTTGCGTAACCACATCCTGAATTATCTGTTGTCTCCTGATTATCCCCTCCCAATCTTACAACCGGGAAAAAATTACAACGCTTCGGGAAATATCGCCATTCCCTACCTGCTGGAATCTGGCCAACTTTGTCTTGTTGATTTTTTAAAACATAACACATAAACTCAGATAAAATGAAAAACGAAATCAAAAACGTAGTATTAGTACACGGTGCATTTGCTGATGGTTCTGGCTTCAAAGCGCTTTACCAGGTATTAACTAAAAAAGGTTATAATGTTTCTGTTGTACAGAATCCGCTTACTTCCCTGGAAGATGATGTTGCTGCAACCAATGTGGTACTGGATAAACAGGATGGCCCTGTAGTACTGGTAGGCCACTCATGGGGTGGTGCTGTTATTACAGAAGCCGGTAATCATCCAAAGGTTGCCTCACTGGTATATGTGGCAGCTTTTCAACCCGACAATGGAGAATCTGCTTTGCATTGGTTGCAGACAGCACCACCAGCTCCCGAAAACGGTGTATTGCCTCCCGATGACAAAGGCATTGTGTACTATGACAAAGCAAAATACCATGCAGGGTTCTGTGCCGATCTTTCTGAAGAAGAAGCCGATTTTATGTACGCATCCCAGGGGGCTTTTTATGCAAAGGGATTTACTACCAATATAACTCATGCTGCGTGGAGAGATAAACCTGCATTTGCCTGTATAGCAACTGAAGATGAAAGCATAGCACCCGAAATTCAGCGTACCATGTACAAACGTTCTAACACCAAAACCATAGATGTAAAAGGAAGCCATGTGATCTTTATGTCACAGCCTGAAGCTGTAGCTGAGATGATTGAGCAGGCTGCTAAAGTAAAAGGTAAATAAGATCATGCTTTATGCAAATGAAGCACGATAATAAAATGTTCATTCAATAAAAAGGAGGGTTTTGATCTGAGACTTATATACCTGCTTTAAAAGCATACGGTTCCGGTTCGGTTAATTCTCATTAAGCCCCCTTCGCATGGGGGCTTTTGTTTTTTAGCGCTGCAATACCGGGATAGGATATAATCCCATAATTTTTTGACCTTATCCGGACTTACATTTACCCGGTTTATGAAAGCAAGTTCTCAATGCTACCAAATAAGAAAGCCTTCGCTTTAGCGAAGGCTTTGTGACCTGAAAGATACAGTTTTCTAGCAATTTTTTGGTAGATCTGAAACGATTGGCAAAATTAACTAAACCATTTGGGCTTGATCTAAAACATATTACAGAAACAAGAAGGAAATAAGCCACAAACATTGATTTACAATTTGTAAATTGTAAATCAGTCTAAATGCCTTAAACTGAAGGCGAATGGAACCATGAAACCATCCTCGGTTTCGCGTACATTAATCCAGTTCAGTAAAAGCTAGGATCACGAAGTCCAAGAGAGCATATCAAACGTACGATACTCTCTCTTGGGCTTCGCGTTCCTGTTTTAGGTCTTGTAGTCGTTTATTCGACTCAACACTAATTTATTTCCACCACCAGCAGAAACCCCTTATAAATATCGCTCAATAGACAATTTTAGGTCAGAGTTTACTTTTACACATTTTTTATAAGTGGTTTCTTCCACATCATCCGTAAGAACTTTATTATGGATTGGAATAGAGTCATATACTTGTACTCCTCTGGAAGCCGCTTCTTGCAGTTCGTTTAGCTCGTCGGAATAATATCCATTATTAAGAATAGGGATAACAGCAGCATTAACAGGACGTAAAAATTGAGCTATATAGTCAGTCAAAGGTGTTTGGCTTTTTTGCGCTAACTTCTGGTAGGCTTGCAGTATAGGCACCAAGACTTTTACTACTGGTATCGGGTAGCCTTTTGCTGGTGCAAGAATTTTTTTTAATATAAAATGAGCCTTATAGATACTATCTGTAACCTGCAATTGTCTTTGATGGTCAAAATTCTTACCTTTCCAAGCCTGCTCTACTAAGTTTTGATACAATAAGTGCAAAAAATCTATTCGATTAACGATCTGTTCAAATTCTTTCACCGCATTTTCCTCTTTACTGTTTTTTTCAGTAAAAGCAAACAACACCTCATCCATCATCTGCAATTCAGAAACTCTCCTCAGTCCATTCAATGGTGTATATCTTAAATCAGGGAGATCAAGCAGGTTCTTTCTAGTTTCTTTGATAAACCCATCTATGCCGTCTTCCATGAGTTTGCTTGCTTCGTAACTCCTACTCACCAGGTATTTAAAATAATCCAATCTTTCTTTATTTTTCTTTTGCTGATCATTCAGTCTTTCTTTATCCTTCTGTTCCTGTTCTTTCCTTTTTGCCTTGGTGTTGTCCGCAAGTGTAAGTTTAAATATGATCCATGATAAAAATATGGCGGGAATACTTGCAATGAAACAACCTAACGCATTTTGCCATACAGCTGCCCAATAACTGGACATAGACAGGATTTCCAGAGCACAATAGTTTACATACATAAATTTACAATACATCATGCGGTAATAGCATATAAGAGGAAACTGGTTATCGTCTGATCACTTTAAAGACGGCACCCTACTTTCTGAACAGCTCCCTTCATAGTAGGATACAGGTATCTTCCCAATGCCTATATTTCCGATTTATAATCATTTTTCAGAAAAAACGGTTAAATAATTCATTTTTCATGACTTTCTTCAGGTTTTCATCAATTACAACGGAAAATAGACTCATTTATCAATTAGCCTAAGGCAAATATTTCATGCAATAGGAATCTTACACCATACCATTTGCAAAATGGCTAATGCGCTGCGATCCGAGGTATTGGAAAACAATTACTGCTGGCTCCTCCAAGAGAGTGTATCCTCGCGCAAGCAAATATCCCGGAATCATGACTCTCCTCGTTAATCCAGACGGCTCCCTCAGTGATTTTTCTTGTGATTGTCAAGTATTTGGGTACACTATTTTGTACGAATAACAAGATGGAAGGCGGTAGCATTCCTCCCGACGGCAAGCCACACCAACCATATATTTTCCTCGTGTTTAAGGAAGTACTGTCTGCATATTTTGGTGCTTGTAAATACGCCTTAGTCGATTTTTGTCATAAGATATCCGGTAGACCGAAAGCATGGAATTTTACGGGCGAAAAGCCTGTACACAGAGACACACTTTACTCCTACCCCTTCCTAAGTCAGCATTTTTCCGCTATAGTATGATCCGAGATAGAAAAAATGGTTTTGAAAGGGGGCATCCCTATAAAAGGGAGACCATTGTATAGGGAAGGCTGTTATGATTACCTTGTTACCGATCTCCTCGCAAAAAAAACCTTAATACAACAGGATTACTACATTTCCGATAGTTAATAAGGCATCAACCTTATTAACTTGTAATAAATAATATCATTTTGCTTCTTTCAATAGATTCTCCCAAGAAAACTGTTTCACATTTTTTTTGTTCCGCTTAAATTCAGGTACAGGGATTCCGCTGTCTTTTTTAAGTAACTCTAAGTATTTATTTATTGCTGGCAATTCCAAATTATACATCATACCTCTCGCTCCTTTAAAAAGGCAGTTCGCCGCACCCAATAATTGACCAACAGTTAAGGCCTCTTCAATATCTGCTATAGAAGCCCTTTTCAATCCCTGAACACCAAAGGTTCCAAGTGTATGAATAATTCCGGCACTACACCAGTCTCCTGCTCCTGCAGAATCAGCAACCAAGGCAATTTTTGTAGTCGGAAGAAAAGTCCATCCATTTTTCTTTGACTTTTTTGTTCTATATCGTAATCCATCAGAACCCAATGTTTCAATTTCCAAATAGGCTTTTTTCTCTGGATAATTCTCAGCAAATGAATTTACTCTTTCGGAAGAAAATTTTATAATGTCGCAAAGCTCAAGCGCCTCTTGAAACTGTTTGTCATCTTTAATAGATGAAGGTTCAAAAAAAATCATCGCCCCTTCACTTTTATAGTATGCAGCTAAATCCAATGCCGCTCTAGAGACCCTATCGAGATAAAATACTTCAGCCTTTGCTTGGCGAGTAGTTATTTGATTTACAACTTCTCTTACTATTGATTTGTATTGAGGGAACCAGGTCTTTGTATTTGGATTTTTAAATTCAAACTTGTGTCTGACATCCCCATTTTTATCCTTAAAAATTCGATGTATGATTATTGGTGTACTTCCGGACTTTTCTACAAAAACAAATTCTCGATGAATATCCCATCTTTTGAGATCATTCAATACTTCGCCAGTTGCTTGAATGTTTGAGAACCGAGCAATTGGAAAACTATTCCATCCAAAGAAAGCTAATATTGACAAGACGTTTCCGCATGATCCTCCAGCAAAAAGCTGAGGAGTTTCATTATCGTCTCCGTTTAGCATAACATCAAGCGCCAATAGGCCAATGCCAATGCAAACCGGCTTCTGTTCATTTATGATTGTGATCTCCAAACTATTAATTTTTATTGTAAGCTTCACCAGCTAACCAAATTTCAAATAAATTGTTCTTTTCCGCTATTTCTTTTATTCCCTCACGCGTTATCTCATCCTTTAGTTTATGACCGCGTGATTCTACGTGCAAAATCCCTACCTCTAAGCCTTTTGACTTAATTTCATAAGCCGCTAAAAAAGTACCGATTGAAAGTAACTTACTTGACAAAGTTGACAGATATATTTTGCACCCACGGAGTAAATCGAAAGAGGTCTTATAACGTGTAATGGCATCCACGAGGAGTCTATATGTGTGAAAAGGGTTGAGTTCATCGGCGTAAATAATATTAGCTAAACTAAAAGCAGGATCGCTCAACAATACATCCTGATAGTAGTTTATTAGTTCATCCCCACGCCGAAGATCCATTGATGGAAATGGCAAGATAGGACAAATCTCATCAGGCTGAATTTGATCTCTTATTTTAACGAATTGGTCTCGTTGATTTTCCCCCAAAATTGGAATCCACACCTTTCTGAAATCACTTGTGCGAGCTTTTTCGATCAAGGCAAAGCCTTGAATATAAGAAGGCGTTTCCTCTATTCCTTGTTCAATAATTTTTGAATCCAGATGCGAATTCTCGGTAGTCAATAGGTGCAAATTGATAACGCCTATATTTTTAGCGTTATGATGCTCAACCAGTATAAGAAGCTTGTTGACTAACGCAATAAAAACACTACGCGGCATAGCGCTGATATCAACCACAATATCTGTATAAGGCTCAATTTCTTCTAATCCACTAATTATGTCAGCCGCTGCATTGGCAGACGCACTACTTATATCAGATGCCGACCGCATCACTAAATCTTTATACGTTGGCATTGGTAAACCTCTTTCTTCTAAAAAAGATTCTATGAGAGATACGTGATTCATCACAGCAGAATCGGATGGATCGTCTTTTCTCTCTGTTGTATAATAGCGAATACCAATAACATCTCGCTTACCAATTTTGGAGTCAAATGTATAAATTGTCTCCAATCCTGCAGATGTTCGGGGGTCAAATCCAATCGCTAATAAAAATAAAATATCTCGTTTACCTTCCTTGATATACGAGTCCCAAAAATCAACACAACTCACCCCCTTACGCAGAAAATAGTTTTCCCATTTTAAGCTCATAATTCAAGCTTTATATCTTTTTTTGAATACCCTTTTGAAACCCAGTTTGTCAGTTCCGAAAGTTTTAGTTTTTTAAATCTTCCATTATGCAACGGTAGATTAAACTGGACACAATAGAGCCTGTTTAAATAGATAAGCATCCATTGCCCATCATTCTTATAGTTAAGCTTGATATCAACAAGATTATATGAAATGCATGTGGCAATGACCTTAGCTAGCTTGTAGTGCGGATGGTCTGGAGAGGCCGACGCAATAATTTGTCTAAGATGGCTTCTATCTGACATAGATATAGCTATTCCATTTAAACCTGGAGAATTCCATGCATTAGGAGTATAGGTTTCATTTTGACAAAACTCGCCAATTGAAGTCAGAAACCTATGAACAACTTCATAATCTGGAACTTTAATCGCAAGCTCTTTCCATTTCTCATTACACACCTTTCTAATAATACTTTCCTGTTTATTTGGAGATAATTCTACTTCAATATTCTTTTTAGAAATCCTACTTATCGAATTTGTAATAACTTCCTCAAATAAGTTTCCAGAAATAAACAGAAACTGCTCAATATTAAATGAAGCTAAGCGACACACGACCGATATACCATAATAATATGGGTACTTATATTTTTGATTAATGAACAACTTAGCAGCGTTGATTACATCAGCGCCTTCCTTCTCCTCCAATTCTTCTGAAGAAAGTTCTTCTGCAAAATCGATTGTCTGTTGAACTTTGTTCTTGTCTCTATATAACAATATCTCAAATGCCCTTAGTTCTATCAACTTGTCTAACAAACTTCCTTGCAGTACTTTTGCATCCAATAAAGCCTTGTAGCGATCATTACTGTACATCTCATGAATCTTCCGCCTCATTGAGCTTATTAGGTCTTCTACAACTTCGTCAGAGTATTCTACCTTGTCAAGGAGAAATGTCGCAAACTCTCGGCGATCCTCCATCAACGCTTCCTCAACTCGTTTGTTAGCGACCGCCCTCGCAAATTTTTCAAACTTTACATAATTCTTTTTATCAGCCCAAAAGTTCTCTATTTCAATATTGAAAACATCTCGCCCAACTTTATTCCCTTCCGAAAAAATCTCATTCATTGTTAGGGCCTTAAATCTCTCTGAAATCCAAACATTCACAGGCGACCTCTTGTCTATTATCTTTTTGAGAAAGTATTCTCGCTGAATCGTAGATAGGTTATGTACATCGTCAAGCATAATTAGAATTCTCGACTCATTTTTTCGCCCGTTAATATAGAGTGAATTAGGAGCAAAAATGTGAAATGCGTATAAATCGTCCACACGCAAAATGTCTTCGTTGTTTGTAGGGAAAATAGAGTCAATTTCTTTCGCAATCAACTCCTCCTGATTGCAAGCCCATTCGTAAAGATCGTCTCCGTTCTTTATTCCTCGCAATTGAACCGGTAGCGAATGAACATCAGGTGTCTCAATGCTGATAGCCGCTAGGCCTTCCGAAAAGTTCTTATCAACTGATGTTGCGATTGATTGGAGTACCGCCAATATAATTCTAACGTTCAATAAACCGTTAAACAGCCTAATTCTTTGTCCTTGGTCAATTTTCAAATATTCCAATGAGGCGTATTCGTTATTGAACGAAATCATGGAGCCGATAACCAATAGTTCATTTCCATCAAATACTTTTAATTCCGTTAATACTTCATAAATCCTTCGGCAGTGTTCGCCGAAGGATGAGCGATCTTCTTTATTTGCTAGAATAATTTTTAATACTCTTGGCGTAAATAGTTTTAAAATTGTTGTTTTGCCACCGCCTGGAGAACTCCTTAAAATATTGACGGTGTTCCATATTTGTGATGGATCAAAAATAGTCAATACTTCAGCACTGAAAAGCCTTACGTAACGGTTGTCCTGATCTAAATACTCTGAGGCTCTCGTATAAAATGGATTAAAATCAACTTTCATATCTCTCTATGTCTTGGAATTCTTGGAAATAGACCAACAAAATTAAGGTTCTCATAGGCCCACAGGATTGATAGCGAATTGTTAGGAGTATTGTGCTCCAGTATTAAGGGAAGCGCACATTGCTTATATCCCAATTTTACATTTCCAGTATGCTTGTCTTCTATATCATCGTCATAATAGTCATTCTTCTCGCAAATCTCAACGATTTCTTTATCTCTCGGTGATACGATCTTGACTGTGTTTTTAATTAAGTGGAGCACATGAAGTTTCGGCGTTTTAGGATAATGCTTAGTAATTTCAGGTATTGCCGATTGTATCTTTTCAAATGCTTGCTCGGTGCAGATATATAATATGATATGGATTTCTAAGCTTTCTGTGTCAAACACCTCTTGCAAATCGCTACCTTCTCCGTACAAACTTCTGTAAAGCGCCGCTATTTTTCCAGACAGCTTCTGCTCGTCGTCAACTTTAAGATAGGACGATCCACTAGCAGAAAAATCATCCATAAGAAAAAGCATTTTAAATTTGCTATGACCTTCTTTTGCATCATTCCCGAGTTTCGTTTTCAAATCCTCCTCAAGTTCTTCCTGCATCTTTTTTGCTCGCTCTTGCGACAACTCATAGGTTTGGTAAACTTGCTCGTGAGAGATTACGCTTGGATTAGCACGTCTAAAAATGTCCATTCTAGCACCGTCGCTGAGTCCACAAAATAGTGACTGTCTTACTAAGATATCGAACTCCTTAGAAGCGGTAATATGCGATATTTTGTAGGGGGGAATTTTACTCTCTTTACTTATCCTATCGACTAAAATATCTTTTATTCGATCCTGATAACAAGATGACACCAAAGAATTCATTTCTTCGTTTGAAATGTAGATGAGTTTGTCCCTAACAAGCCGAAGCACAACTTTCCTATCCTCTTCGTTAAACCTTTTGAGCCAAAGCGCAAAACTCTCGATAAATCGTTTGCCTGCAAAATATTGCTGATATCCGTCGTACTTATAAGCTGCCATATTCTGAAAGTACTTACGATGTTCATAGAAAGAGGAGGGTTCTACAACTTCTGCTAAAAACGCTTGAACTATTTCATCTTTCATAACTGTATCTTAAAATAACCCTTATAAAATTTGATACTATTAATGTATTCTATTGTTGCGCTTACTCCTCGAACACCCGGCACAGACATATCCCAACAGGTAGTCAATGATGGCGATGCTTGGTCGACGCTCAATGAGAATTCTGACGACAACAGTTGATAATCATTACCCGGCCAACTTCCTCGATCACCTATGCAAATGAAGTTGGAAGGAACCCTCATTTTTTCAGCCAATTCCATACAAGACTCAACAACTGCTAATTTGGATGTTTTTGCATCAATAATATCCATGGAATGACTTGATTCCAGTATCTTAATTGAAGTAGCATCAACAGTTAGCAATAACAAATCTCTAATAAAGGACTTAATGGGGAAAAATACACCCTTAGAAATTTGCACCTCAATCATATGAGGCTTCAACCTTATTGATATTTTACTTTCTTTAATGTATTGACTAATTAATTCGTTTTTACTAAGTGCATTATAACACCTTTTTAGATTAGGTTTTAAGGGAATATCTTGCAATGGAAGATTATCTACTGTAAGGTTACCAGTTTGTGAGCCATTATAATAACCGATAATAACCTGGCTGAGATATTTGGGTGATAATACCTTGCACAATGCTTCTCGGACTGACCCACCCCTACCCGTAACTACACCTAGGCAGTATCCTTTTTCAAGAAATTTATTAAGAGACTGAGATATTTCTTTTGAAGGCACATCATACCTTTCTCTCGCAGTACATAACGTGCCATCATAATCAAAAATCAAGCCTCCGAACTTTTCATTATTGATGTTATTCCTGAATACACGCATTGATTCAGCAATAATGCTGATTTCACTGTCGCTCATTAACGCAAGACTCGAAACTCTAGTTTTCCGTTGAATCCATATGTGTTCAGCGAGTTCTTTGCTTTGTGGAATTAAGTCCTTAGGGTAAGTTAGCCTGTAAAGTTTACTTCCATAATCAGGAACTCCAGGACGACCAGGATCAATTCCTACATGTTTTCCAATTTCGTTGGCGAGATGAAAAGCTTTTACTAACAACTCCAACGCTGCCGTCGGATCATCTTTTAAAGACTCAAGCCTTAAAAGTGGAATATCTTTAGGTAAGAGTTTAATGGTTTTTTCAGAAAGACTCCTTATGGATGGAGTAATTAATTCGATAATGGCAGTTTGTTTCCTTTTCTTATCCAACCAGTTGTGCCGACCGTGGGCAAAATTGCGGTAGTCAGTTATCAATACATTGCCTAAACCTGCTTCAGAAAATTTCGACTCAATATCATAGGCTACAGGAAGCGACCAGCCGGAATGCAGAACAATGAGTGTAAAGTCCTGATGTAACTTATCGATAAAACTTTGAAGATTGACTTGAACATCATTTAAGGCTTTTTCAGGGATACTAATCTTATACATTCTTAGCAAAAGCGTGAAAAACGAAACAAGAGTATTGGTAGCAAGAAATCCATCTTTTCCTGAGGGGATATCTAATTCAAGTATACTGGAATATTCATACAACTTTGTCTTTTTTGCCAAAGGCGAGTTAGACTTCATGACGATACTTACAATGTTCTTTGCGCCATACAATTTTGCGACTTCGCATGCTTGTAGAATATCTGAATTTTTTCCGCTGGCACTAATTAAAACCACATTCGAATTCTGAATTAGAGCGGTAGATTGTAGTAATTCAAGCGGTGTGATAGCCCTTGCTATATGACCGAATCTTTCGTGCAATTTAGCGCCAAGATAACAGGCACTTAGTGAGCCGCCGGAGCCAACAAATAAAGTCTGGTGTTGAAAAAGAGGGCTAATTTCTTCGTCGGAAAATGGGAGCTCGACACTGGCAGCCCAATTATAAATATCATCAATAAGTTCTAGTTCACGTGAAAACGGTTTTCCCATAAGCAGGCAATTTACTGCAATAATGTGTATGATATAATAAGGGCTTTCTATACTAGCTGCCTTCAAAAATAACTAATATTTTTAGCAAATCGGTTACAAAGATTAAGAAATATCTGTCAAACGACCTTATCACAACATATTATCAATTATGTCACTACATTATATTAACGACCTTTTAGTCCTAATTCGTTACCCAAAAGGATCAGACTCCACTAATAAACTATATCGACTTAGTCGATATGCAACGAAATGAACAATCACCCGTAGCTCACCTTTGAAGAATAGCAGGTGGAAACCTCTTACAAGTTTTCCTTGAGTTTAGACAATGAGGTCCTGCCTTTAAAACATCGACTGGCATGCAGAAAACATCTTAAGCAGCATCTTATCTTATTAGTTAGTAAGTGCTGGTTTTAAAAAAGCTCCCTTAGATCTAAATAACAATTAAATTGGGAATCGGTATCTTACTAAGCCTAATATTAAATTAGGTGAAAAACAGCTGCAACATTGCGGGATTGTTACTACGTTCGAATAAACATGATTAACGAAAAGGACGAGTTACCGCTTTCTGACAAACCCCAAAGATTAAATCCAGAACAAGTAGTAAAAATGCTTAAAGAAAAAGGAATTACTGTCTCGATACTACAAGCAGAAGAAATACTAGCGTTCATGCGTAAGATTGCTAGGATTGCAGTTAGTAACTATTTGAACCAACACAATAACGACGCAGATAGAAAGTAAACGATAAGGTTTGAATCCCGAAAGGAATTCCAGCGTAGTTATTTATCACTTCTCATAATTAAAAGTTACTAAAGTCATTATAAATTAAAATAGATGACATCTAACTATTCATTTAACTTATCGAACCACTATTCGTTACCAGATTTCATGTTTTATCTTTTTGAAGATGAGCGAGGTATGCTTAAAATAGAACAGGACAAAGCGAATATATTCCACTTTGTCCTGTATCGTGACCCCGTCAGGATTCAAACCTGAAACCTTTTGATCCGTAGTCAAATGCTCTATTCAATTGAGCTACGGGGCCGTTGTTTTTGTTCGAATGGGCGGCAAAAATAGGGAGATTATTCATTCCTGCCAAATTGAAATAACTCTTTTTTTTACAATGGGTTATGATGATATGGGCTATTTTCCGCCATATCCCTTACTGCTATTGATTTTCAGGCAATTCCAGCGACCGGAAAATATTTTTATTTCTTTCAGATAGTCAGCCGGTGCTTACAAAACCTACCCGGGTGTTTTCCCGGTAGGTTTAAAAAACTGTTTCCGGGGCAAAACCAGGCATCCATTGCAAAACATTAGCTACCTTAAAGCTACTTCATGATATAAAGCCTGTTTTCACTATCCGTATTTTAATAACGTTTTACTGAACTGTTTTTGCCATATAGGTAAAAAGGAAGACGAAGGCTTTTCCTTGCCTGTACTTTGTGTCTTGGTGCCTTTGTGGCAAGTAGCTTTTTTTAACCAGCGGCATCGACCCTCTCTTGCTTTACCTGCTTTTTTAAACAAAGGGAAATTTTTACAACATTCCGGGAACTATTGTCATTAGCCGGGCCTCCAAAGTTCAGCAACTTTGTATCGTTGATTTAATTAAACACATTAAAACATAAATAAAATGAAAAACGCAATTAACAACGTAGTACTGGTACATGGCGCATTTGCCGATGGTTCAGGTTTTAAAGCTCTTTACCAGGTGCTAACTAAAAGAGGTTATAACGTTACTGTAGTTCAAAACCCGCTTACTTCACTGGAAGATGATGTGGCTGCTGCCAAAGTGGTATTAGACAGGCAGAATGGCCCCACAGTACTGGTAGGCCATTCATGGGGTGGTGCTGTTATTACCGAAGCCGGTAACCATCCTAATGTAGCTGCACTGGTATATGTAGCCGCCTTTCAGCCCGATAATGGAGAATCTGCTTTGCAATGGTTGCAGACCGCTCCGCCCGCTCCAGAAAATGGTGTACTGGCTCCTGATGAAAAAGGCATTGTTTATTATGATAAAGCCAAATACCATGCTGGTTTTTGTGCAGATATTCCCGAAGATGAAGCTGAGTTTATGTATGCCTCACAAGGTGCATTTTATGCCAAAGGTTTTGTTACCAATATTACACAGGCTGCCTGGAGAAATAAACCTACCTATGCCTGTATAGCTACTGAGGATAAAAGCATTGCTCCCGAAATTCAGCGTGCTATGTACAAACGCTCCAATACACAGGCTACAGAAGTAAAAGGAAGTCATGTTATCTTCATGTCACAACCCGAAGCAGTAGCTAATGTAATAGAACAGGCTGCCAAAGCAGAATAACTGCTGCTTAAAATTATTCACCAAAGCCCCTTACCGGGGCTTTTTGTTTTGTGCCAGGCAGTAGTTTCTTTCCGGGATAGTACAGGAAAGTTTTTCATAGACCCGCATTTATTTTTACTGTTCCTGGTATTGCGTTGCGATATGAAAATACTTCACGCCTGCATCTGCTGGTTCAATAGCAGGATGATTATTTTCTCCTTTGTCTGTTTTATTGTTTTAAGATAACAGGCTTTGTACTGCAATCTGCAATAACTTCAGTGTATCAATTGGTGATTTTAACAAATAATGTATATGGTTGCTGTCAAAACGGTAAAATACCTGGTTAGTGCTGCTTTCTTGGCAGTTACAGCTTTATTGCTTACTTCACTCAATGCAGAAGATCCTAAAGTTTGGACTTCCCCCGAACAACCTTTGAAAGAAATGGAGCAGGTAAGAAAGCTGATCAGTCAGCCAAAATTTAATAGCAGGACTTACAGTATACTCGATTACGGTGCAAAAGGTGATGGGATAACCAGCAATACCAATGCAATAAAAAATGCTATCCGGGCATGCAGTAAGGCAGGTGGCGGAAGGGTAGTAGTGCCTGCCGGCAATTATCTCACTGGGCCTGTTTACCTGGAAAGTAATGTGGAATTTCATTTGCAGGATGGAGCAAAAATTATTTTCAGCCAGGATCCCGCCGATTATCCATTGGTGCTTACACGCTGGGAAGGGATGGACTGCATCAACTATTCACCACAGTTTTATGCTTATGAAGAGGAGAATATTGCTGTAACAGGCAATGGTATTATAGATGGTAATGCCAATAACGAGCACTGGTGGAGCTGGAAAGGACGTAAACAGTATGGCTGGAAAGAAGGCATGCCCAACCAGTTGAAAGCAAGGGATAGCCTGCATGCGCTGATGCGTGCAGGAGTGGATCCGCGTAAACGTATATTTGGAGATGGCCATTACCTGAGGCCTTATATGTTTCAACCTTATAATTGTAAGAACGTACTTGTTTCAGGTGTAAAGATGATCAATTCTCCTATGTGGTTCATCAGCCCGGTAATGTGTGAAAATGTAACCATTGAAAAAGTGCATGTTCAGGCAGAAGGACCTAATACGGACGGTTGTGATCCTGATGCCTGTCGTAATGTGTTGATCAAAGATTGCTATTTTGATACAGGTGATGATTGTATTGCTATTAAGTCGGGAAGAGATGAGGATGGAAGAAAATACGGCAGACCTGCAGAGAACCATATCATTGAAGGGTGCGAAATGAAGGACGGACATGGGGGTGTGGTGATAGGCAGTGAAATAGCAGGTGGAGCTAAAAATATTTATGCAGTCAATTGCAGGATGAGTAGTCCTGACCTGAATATTATCCTTCGCATTAAGACCAGTTCATCAAGAGGCGGCACTATTGAGAATGTATTTTTAAAAGATATCCGGGTAGGCACGTACAAAGAAGCTGCAATAAGCTGCGATATGTTTTACGAGCAGCCGGGCAATTTTATGCCTGTTGTAAGGAACATCCTGGTCGATCATCTTGACGTTGCCAATGGTGGTCAGTATGCCATCAATATACATGCATACAAAGAATCACCGGTTCAGGGTCTCCGGTTGTTCAACTGTACTATCAAAGGCGTTAAAACACCGCTGAAAACAGATTATGTAAAAGACCTGCTGTTAAATAATGTTCGTATCAATGATACATTGGTAACGCAGTAAAGAGACTGTTTCGGGTTGAGGAATCGTGAATCGTGAGACGTGAGTCGTTGATTCGTGAAACGTGAAATGTCGAACGTGAAACCAGTTACCGGTTACCGGTTACCGGTTTCACGCAAAGACAGCAAAGGCTCGCAAAGCAGCAAAGCCGTTTTGTTAACTGCAAATTGTTAACTGCCAATTTGCTTTCCTTCCGGACTGCATTGCGTTAGGCGTTAAGCGTTCCGCGTTGAGCTGTATTCAACTTATAACCTATAACTTAAAACTTACAACTTACGACCTGTATTCCTTACGCCTTAACTTATAACTGCCTAAACAATAACGATATGTATGCTACAGCCTGAGTGGCAATAAAAATAAGATTGGGAATCCGGTTATTAGGTCTACCTTCAATCATATTCATTTGAGCCTCGCATCAGTATCGTCATTAATCTGCTATACAAACCGCAAATTATTTTCCTTACTTCTTGCCTTCCTCAGATCTACCTTAAAAAAATTCGGATGAGGGTCTATGTTTCAAATCTTGCTCTTGATGTACGGAATGAAGAGTTGAAGAATTATTTTACACCTTATGGTGTAGTAATAGCGGCAGTCATTGTAAAAGACAGGGATACCGGCATTTCGAGAGGATTTGGTTTTGTTGAAATGGCAGATGCTGGTTGTGCACGCAAAGCTATCAGCGAACTGGATCAGTGTTGTGTAAACGAAAAGTTGCTGGATGTAACGGAGAAAGCGCCAAAAGCCGGCAGTACTTCCAGGTACAGGTGGTAGTGACTGTGTTATTTGAATGTTTATTGGTTTTGATTAAATAATATCCCTTGAGTATGACAATACAGATCTTCAATTTAAGCCATAATATAAGTGATAAAGACCTGCATCGGATGTTTCGTAGTTATGGTCTTGTGGATTCTGCGGTGGTTAGCAGAAACAGTTTAAATGGCCGCTCTAATGGCAAAGCGCTTATTGAAATGCCGATAGATAAAGAGGCCAAAACTGCTATTTTGTGCCTGCATCATACCCTTGTCGATGGAAAAAAGATCTCGGTATCAGAATACAGATCACTCGACTAAAAGAGTTGCAGCAGGGGGCTGTTGTAATGGAGTTATTGATAAAAACAATATATATAAAGTGCTTATTGATAGGGTTATGTATTTAAATAGGCAAAAATCTGATTTATTGTCCTACCTTCAGGGCCTTATTCCCTTCTTGCACTTGTATTGAACATGCTCAACACTTTGTAAGTTCTGGTCATAAGCAGTCTCTCTATTGCTCACCTTCAAATCAGTAAAATGACCAACGAACAGATTCACAATTTTCTTCAAAAAAATAATTTCGACAGTAATCCTGTTAAGATCAGTTTTAAATCGAGAAATGCTTTTACAGGCATTTTTGTAAAAACAGCCGACTATGATGAGCTGAAAGGAAAGAACTTCTGGCGCATCGTTAATCAGTCTGATGTTAAAACCTACCTGACATCAAAAGACACTAATCTCTCACGCATTTTCAGTGGTTCAGAGATCGTGCGGCTGTCAGCAGCAGAAGCGATCGGTTAGGTAATTCTTTCAATCAATATTTCCTGCAATCGCAGGATTCACCAAACAATTTACATGGCAAAATCTCAGATCACATTCTCGAAAAGAGAGCGCGAAAAGCAACGCACACAGAAGCAGCAGGAGAAGCAGCAGAAGATGAAAGAGCGGAAGAGCAACAAAGAAAAAGGCAAAAGCCTTGATGACATGATGGCCTATCTTGACGAAGATGGTAATATTACTGATAAGCCTGCAGACCCACGTCATAAGAAGGTATTCAAACAGGAAGAGATCGTTATTGGTGTTCCTAAACAGGAAGACCTACCCGCTGATGTACCGCGAACAGGCAGGGTAAACTTCTTTAATGACAATAAAGGGTTTGGGTTTATTAATGATGCCGTAACCGGCGAGCGTATCTTCTTTCACGTGAATGATCTGTTATCACCGGTAAAAGAGAACGATAACGTTACATTCAGGGTAGAAAAAAGTCCCAAAGGGCCGGTAGCGTTGGAGGTAACAGTGATCAAAGGTTAATGCTAAATGCATTTGTAGCATACAGCATTAATATTCATACCAGCCCCTACAGAAGCAAATAGTACAATATCTCCGGCAGATAACTGGTGTTGGGGATATTGGTTTTTCCTTACCAGGTCGAGCAATGTAGGAATAGTGGCTACCGAACTGTTCCCAAGTGTTTGAATGCTCATAGGCATGATATCGACAGGAGCGGGGTAGTCGTATAACTTGTAAAATGCATCAAGTATCGCTTCATCCATTTTCTCATTGGCCTGGTGAATAAAGATCTTTTTGATCTCTGATACGGCAATGCCACTTTTATCAACGCATTGTTTCATAGCTGCCGGTACATGCTTTAAAGCGTACTCATATACCTTACGTCCCTTCATTTTCAGAAAATTAATACCAGGTTCAAAAGTCGCATTGTTAGAGGGCGCCATATGAAGATAGTTAAGCTCCGCCCCGCAATGGCTTGCTGCATGGCAGGAAAGGATGCCTGCATGCAATTCATCGGTTTGTTCCAGCACAACGGCGCCTGCGCCATCACTGAAGATCATACTGTCCCTGTCATAAGGGTCATATACCCGCGATAAGGTTTCTGTTCCGATGATCAGGGCTTTACGGGCCATTCCTGCTTTAAAAAAAGCGTGGGCCTGCATTACACCCATCAGCCATCCGGGACAGCCAAATAACGTATCGAAAGCAATGCAGGAAGGGTTAATAATACCAATGCCGGATTTGATACGACTGGCAAGTGCGGGTACTGTATCCTGCTGGTGGTTGCATGTAGATACGTTGCCGAAATTGTGAGCTGCGATCAACAGGTCAAGGCTTTCGGCGTTTATTCCACTGTCGGCAATTGCCCGCCTGCCGGCAATAATACCCATATCAGAGGTAGATTGAGCGGGTACTGCATATCTTCTTTCCTGTATACCGGTAATAGTACCGAATTTGTCAATGATGGTCTGTTTGTGACTATTTATAGGAGCCTTGTCATCTGAATAAAAATCCTGCTGTATAAAGTCATTATTTTTCTTCACGATCTCCGGTAAATAACTGCCGGAACCTGTGATAACTGAACTGCTCATAACATCCGAAGTTTTAACATTTACAATGGTAATACCAGTACCACTCAATGGTACGCCTGGTTTATGATTCCTGACTCCGAATGAAATTGTAGTTAATGAAGCTGCTGTTGAGTGGTTTAAATGGATAATGCCGCAGGCATGGGTGCTTCGTGTTAAATACAATAAAAATCCGTTAAAACTACTTCGATTGTGAAAGACAGAGATGGTTTGAATAATATGGTCAGCAAAGCATCAGCGCCTTAGGGTTTCTTTCTGGTAATTTCAGTAAATATCCGTTTTTTTAGCGAACCTGCAAGTGGTTGTGAAACGGCGGCCGTGAATCGGCAATCGTGAGACGTGAGTCGTCAGTCGTGAGGGAGGGAAGTAAGTGAATGGTGAATAGTCAATAGTGAATGGGGGTTGTGAAATCGTGAGTCGTGAGTCGTCAATCGTCAGTCGTGAGTGTTCGCCGCTGTATTTGCTCGTCGCTTGTATTCGGGATAACTGCAAATTGCTAACTGCCAACTTGTATTCCTCGTGGCTCGTAGCTCAAAGCTCGCAGCATTTTGAACCACAAAGGCACAAAGACACAGAGAAACACAGAGCGAATTGCCTGTATTTGCTTTCGCGTTCGGCGTTAAGCGTTCCGCGTTGAGCTTTCGGCTTTCCCTTCGAAATTCGATATTTTCACCTTCCGTACTTCGTACTTCTTATTTCGTACTTTCCCGAACCTTGTTCCTTCACTTACAACCAGTTTTCGCGTTAAGCGGTATTCAACTTATAACCTACAACTTAAAACTTATAACCTGTATTTGAGATATATTCGCAAATAGTCTATCGTTTTCGAAACTGTAAGCAAGCAATGAAAATACTGACCTGTACAACGCCGGGCTCCTTATTCTACAGCGAATTGCCGGCGCCGGAATTAAAGAATGATCATGCCATCATCCGCATCCGTCGTATCGGGATCTGCGGTACCGATCTGCACGCATTTGAAGGAACTCAGCCTTTTTTCAATTATCCACGGGTACTGGGGCATGAGCTGTCGGGTGAATTAATAGCAGTAGATGGTGCAGAAGGCTTTGCCATTGGCGAAACGGTTACTTTCATACCATATTTTAATTGCGGGCATTGTATTGCCTGCAGAATGCAAAAACCCAATTGCTGTACAAGTATTGCTGTTTGTGGAGTGCATGTTGATGGTGGCATGGCAGAATACCTGCAGGTGCCTTCTTATTCGCTGGTACATGGTGAAGGACTTAGTTTCGATGAACTGGCATTGGTAGAACCACTGGCAATAGGTGCACACGGAGTGCGTAGGGCTAATGTTGTACCGGGAGAATTTGTTGCAGTTATTGGTGCGGGGCCTATAGGGTTAGGCATTATGGAATTTGCGCGTATTGCCGGTGCACAGGTAATAGCTGTTGATATCAATGAGAAGAGACTCGGTTTTTGTAAGACGAGGCTTAATGTGCATCACACCATTAATGCCTCAGCTGAAAATGTAGAAGAGGCGTTGAAAACAATTACTAATGGTGATTTTCCTACAGTAATCATTGATGCTACCGGTAGTCAGCGGGCTATCAATGATGGTTTCCGATACCTGGCACATGGTGGACGCTACGTGTTGGTAGGCTTGCAGAAAAATGAAATAGTAGTAAGTCACCCGGAATTTCATAAAAGAGAAGCTACACTGATGAGCAGTCGTAATGCCACCCGGCAGGATTTTGAACATGTTACCGGGTCAATGAAGAAAAAACTGGTAGATCCCACTAACTATATTACGCATAGAGTAGACTTTGGTGAAGTGAAAGACAATTTCGCTTCATGGCTTGATCCCAAAAATGGTGTGATAAAAGCGATAATAAATCTCGGTTAAAAGTAATTGTATGGGCAAAAGGAACAGGCTCTTTGGAGTTTTAATATTGGCAGGCATATTTTACTGCCATATAGCACAGGCGCAGGAAGTGTACACTATAGATCTTAGTAAACAACAGCCTGCTCCTGTAAGCGGGCATTTAAAAATGGGCACTCATACCAATGCAGCGGGCCATTCGTTGGATGCCAATAGCCTGTACTTTATAAAAGATGGAAAGCCCTGGTACCCTGTGATGGGTGAATTTCATTTCTCCCGTTATCCAAAACAAAAATGGGAAGAGTCTGTACTGAAAATGAAAGCCTGCGGTATTGATGTGATCGCAACCTATGTTTTCTGGATCTATCATGAAGAAAGGGAAGGCCGGTTCGATTGGACAGGCGACAGGGACCTGCGTTATTTTATCGAACTCTGTAAAAAACATGATATTGCTGTGCTGGTACGCATCGGGCCCTGGTGTCATGGTGAAGCCCGTAATGGCGGTCTGCCAGACTGGATTGTAAAACGTGGAAATTTTCGTCGCAATGATTCAGCCTATCTCCATGCTGTAAAAGACCTGTATGGCGCCATTGCAAAACAGTTGGCTGGTTTGTATTTTAAAGATGGCGGTCCCATTGTGGGTGCACAGATTGAAAATGAATTTCGCTTTAATAATCCCACAGGATTGGAGCATATACTTACCCTGAAGCGTATGGCTGTTGATGCAGGCATTGATGTGCCGTTTTATACGGCTACTGCCTGGCAGGGTGCCAACCTTACACAGGATGAACTGGTGCCTGTATGGGGCGCATATCCCGAAGCTCCCTGGGATAAGCGTACTACAACATTACCTCTTTCTGAAAATTACCTGTTCTCCATATTACGCAATGATCCCACTATTGGTAATGATCTGCTGGGACAGCGAAAAGATGATGCAGCCGATTATAAAGGTTATCGCTATCCTTACGCTACTGCTGAAATGGGCGGCGGTATACAGGTTACTTATCACAGGCGCCCGGTAATAGCAGCAGAAGATGTAACAGCACTGGCTTATACCAAAGCAGGCTCCGGTGCCAACCTGATGGGGTATTATATGTTTCATGGAGGTTCACATGCTATTGGCCGGTACAGCACGATGCAGGAATCGAGGGCTACCAATTATCCCAACGATTACCCTGTTATCAGTTATGATTTCCAGGCACCGCTTGGTGAATTTGGGCAATTAAGACCTTCTTATCGTTGGTTTAAAGTATTACATAGCTTTTTTAATCATTTCGGAGATCGCCTGGTGCAATACTATCCTTATTTCCCGGATCAGAAGCCGGCTGGTGCAGGTGACAGTACAATGCTTCGTTTTGCAGTGCGTGCAAAAGGTAACCAGGGTTTTATCTTCATCAGCAATTACCAGCGTCAGTTAAAGCTTACCGGTCATAATGCGGTACAGGTACAGCTAAAGCTTGCTGATGGTCGCTCTGTTACAGTTTTCGATAAACCAATAGCTGTTCCCGCAGGCTTGCAGGCTGTATTGCCTTTCAATATGGATGTGGAAGGAGTTAATCTTATATCGGCCACCTTGCAACCGCTTACTGTATTGAAGGGTGATGTGCCAACCTATGTATTTTTTCAGCCGGGTGGCTTAAAGCCCGTTTATGTGTTTGATAAGAATAGCATTCACTCTATTACCGCTACCGGCGGCAGGGTACAACAGCAGGAAGGTAAATACCTGGTAACAGATCTGAAACCGGGTACTGGCTGTATGATCACAGTGAAGACGGCTAATGGAAAACAGGTTAACATACTTACATTAACCCAACAGCAGGCGCTGGATAGCTGGCAGGGTGATGCATTTGGTAAAGAACGATTACTGATCACGGCGCAAAACATCACTTTCAATAATGGGGTGGCGCAAATACAAAGTACAGGGGATCCCAAATTTGATGTGTCAGTTTTCCCGGCTATCAAAACACTAAAGACAGAGACTGCTGTAGCGCTGAAACCACAGGCAAATGGTATTTTCAGTCGCTTTACCTGGCAGGTGCCTGCCGTGCAAATGATTGTTAAGGCAGAGCCTGTGACGGATATTACTGCTTTTCAGAATAAAGGAGAGCAATTACCTGCGGATGACAGGAATGAAAAAAATACTGCAGCGAGGCCGGGACCACAATACCAGACCAATCTGCAGCCTGTTAAAAACGCAGGCTACTGGCGTATCCGCTTACCGGCATTAAAAAGGTCCGCATTACTGGTATTGGATTACAACGGTGATACCGGTGCGGCCTATGAAGATGGTAAACTGTTTGCAGATGATTTTTATTTTGGGGCCGACTGGCAGATAGGTTTACATGCTGGTGTAGAAGCACATGATATTATTGTGCAAGTGGTTCCCTTCAGTGCAGATAGGGATGTGTTTTTTGAAAAAGAAATCAGCAGCCGGGTCCATGCAGATATGACGCCTAAGCTAAAGACGGTTAAGCTACTGAGCAATTATACAACTGTGTTGGCAGGAGCGGATTGATGAGGGGAGTCGGCAATCGTGAGACTGTTCCGGGTTTCGGGTTTAATGTTTCGGGTTGAAGAATCGTGAATCGGCAGACGGCAATCGGCAGTCGTGAAACGTGAGTCGTCAATCGTGAGTGGCTGAGGCAGGTGAATAGTGAATGGTCAATAGTGAATACCTGGCCCTTGTAAACTTTTTAACCTTTCAACTTTTCAACTGTATTCCTTGAGCCTTGTTCCTTGAACCTTGTGCCTTTTCATTCCTCATTCCAAAAGGGGAAAGGAGCCCTTGCGGGCCCCTTTTTGCTTGCACATACACGTTTATAAGCGTGCTTTTCAAAGCCGTTTTTGCATTAGGATAGGTTCCTGGATCTTTTTTCTTTTTCGATTTCCTTTAGTGTGTTAAAATTTAAGATCACTATTGTAGATAGTCCCAGGGGGACTACGCATAAAGCAGTAAAGCCTTTTTTGATAGTTAAGTAGATCGTTAAACCTAGTAATAAGATTAATAAGCCGCAGAGCGAATAAGTAACTCCCTTCAGCATTTTCTCATTTTTAAGCAACTCTTCATTGCTCATGTCGGCTGGTTTTCTGCTCTTCATTATTTATTAATTAAACTATTTCCTTCCGATAGCGTTATCTCTATGTAATTCAAATAATTACTTTCGCGCGAAATTGAACTTAATATTCCTCTGGAACAAGAGGTCAGAAATATATGACTACCCAAAAAGAAACCACCGAAAAAGAAACCTGCCCTGCACAGGGACTTTTAAAATTGTTATCCGGTAAATGGAAGGCAGAGATCTTCCGTTTGGCTACCGGGGCTCCATTGCGCTTTAGTACGCTGTTGCGCCAGATAGAAGGCTCTAATAAACAATCGTTGTCAGTAGCGTTGCGCGAACTGGAAGAAGTGGGACTGCTTGATAAAGTAGTGATCAAACAAAAACCTTTGCATATTGAATATATGCTTACGGAAAAGGGAAAATTATTGATCCCTGTATTTCAGCAGCTGGAAGGATTGGTGTGATCGTGAATCGTGAGGCGTGAGTGGGGGAAGTAAGCGAATGGTGAATAGTCAATAGTGAATGGGAGTCATGAAATCGTGAATCGGCAGACGGCAATCGTGAGACCGTTTCGGGTTTTGGGTTTGATGTTTCGTGTTCTGAAGTTTGAGGTTTCACGCAAAGACGGCAAAGGCTTGCAAAGCAGCAAATCCGTTTTGTTAACTGCAAATTGCTAACTGCCAACTTGTATTCCTCGTCGCTCATAGCTCAAAGCTCGCCGCTTGTATTAGAGATAACTGTCAACTGCCAACTTTCTTCCTGTCTTCCCTTCGAAATTCGATATTCAAAATTTGACATTCGATATTTTCACCTTCCGTACTTCGTACTTCTTATTTCGTACTTTCTTGTGCCTTCAACTGTATTCTCATTCCTTAAAACTTCCAGGCTCCCATACAGAAGCCCGGAAGTGATTGGTTGGTTTATTGTATTACTACTTTAAAGGTTTTGGTCTGCGCAGGGGTTACTACCTTCAGCAGGTACATACCCGGCAGGGGCGCCGCCTTTTTAAGATTGCTTAACTGCAACACCTGTCCCTGCTTGCCTACAATAGCTGTTTGTGTAAACAACAATTTGCCACCCAGGTCAAGCAACTGGCAGCTTACGGTACCGCCGGTACCCTGGGGTATGGTTACAGACAGCTCACCGTTTGTAGGATTGGGATATACTGACAGCGCGTTGGCAGTGGCCACAGAATCTGCACCTGGCTGCTGTGCGGGTTTCCTGGAGCTGGTTCCTGTAGCGCTAACCCAGCAACTGGAAGCAGGATTATCCTTTTGACACATAAAAAGGCGATAAGCCTGCATGTCGTCCAGGGCTACATCCCATACAGTGAAGTCGTCTATTCTATGTGCGGCAACAATGTTGGTGCCATACACGGGATCGTTATCATCCCAATTACCCAGTCCCCAGCCATTTGTTATATTCTGCATAAAGGGCTGCACACCGAGAAACGCATAGCTACCGCCAAAGTTGGATGCCAGCGGATCGGTATTGGTAACCACCCTGGGGCCGGTAGCATCATATTTTATATAACCGGGTTTGCCGATATAGAGTTTTGTATAAGGGGCGTTGTCACTGTTACGCATTCCCATCACCAGTACTACCAGGTACCAACCTGTACCAGCATCAAAAGATGCGGGTGCGCCAAAAAGATAATCAAATCTTTGCTCTACCCCGTTTTTATCGGTTGCCACACGACGCAGGTAAATGTCTGATCCCTTATGTAGCAGTGCAAAGCGGCTATTATCCTCATCCGAATAGAAGATCTTATGAGTATATGTTATAGAAGAAGGTTGGACATATACCCAGCAGGCGATGGTAAAATCAGAGGGGAATATGGTTTCGTTGTAGCCAAAAAGCTTTCTGGCGTTATATTGACTCGGCCCTGTAATCTTCATAGCGCTTTGTCTGTTAGATGTTAAGTCAATAGCTTTTCCTGAAATACCAAAACGATCGGAAGTCGTAAATAACGAGTACTCATCTTTTGCGAACGCGCTGGCAGAACCGATGTTTGCACCCATTCCGAATACGCCAAAAACGTCAAAAGAAAACCATACCGAAGGCCTGGGAGCCAGTGGTTGGGGTATGGTGGTCTGCGCCATAGCATGTTGCAGAAAGGCCCCGGTACAGGCTACCAGTAATAAACCATATTGAATTATTTTTTGCATCACTGTTTTTTTAATGGAGAATAAGCTGTTATTTATAACGGCCAATGGCTCTCAGGTATACGCGCAGTGCATCCGGCCGGTCAGAAATGACAAAATCAACGCCGGCAGGAATATAGAATTCCCAATCGCCCCTGAAATCAAACGTGCCCTGGTCCGTTATTTTAGGATTATAAGGAACCAGCGGACTATTGCTACTGTCAGGCACATCTTCCTTTATAAAACCTGATACCAGTTGGTTCATATTCCGGCTACCATCGGCATTAAAATCAGGAATGGCGCATACCTCCGGTACACTGGCAAAAATGCCCACAGGCATGCCTTTGGAATGTACATATTCCACAAAATTTCGGACAGAAGTAGTAGCGTCGCCCAGCACATCCCATAGTTTTAACAGGAATACATTATTGTCATTGGTATTAGCATAAGTACCATGAAAGGGGTTGTGGGATTTGAAATTCAGTTCAAAACCATCGGCGATGCCTGCACTGATCATCGTATCAATGTATTGTTTAACTCTTGTGGCATAAGCTACATCATTGGTAATTTGTTTACCGGCGTTCACGTTGTTGTCAAATAACACGGGGGTAAAATACATTTGCCGCATTTTTTGATCACGCTCGGCCTGGGTGGCAGATGGGAACATATCTGTAAATGCCTGCCGGATGGAAGCCACTGTAGGTGCTGTGGGGTCATTAGTGGAACTGAACCGGCCTTTAAAAATGGTACGGTTCAGCATATTTTTATTAGCTACGATCTGGTACACCTGTTTAAACATGGCTGTATCATTGGCAGAACGATCCAGGTTGATAAACATTGCTCCGGTAGGATCGTTCTTTTTAATAGAGTCCAGTACGTCTCCAAGAAGCATGATCTTTGTATCATTACTCTGGATCACTTCATCAAAACGGTTTTTAATGTACAGGTCCTTGATCTGATTCCAGGTTTTGTCTTTTACACTTCCGCTTTGTGTAGTCCGTTTATTCAGCCCCTGGTCATGAAACACGATCACCTGGTTGTCGCTGGTATTCCAAAGATCAAGTTCTATCATATCATACTGTTCATTGATCGCGCCTTTTATTGAATTATTTGTATTCTCCGGTGCATTTACACCCTGCCAGTTACCGCGGTGTGAAGCCAGCATCACGTTTTCCCCGATATATAAAAAGGGCGGTAGGGCTTGTTGGTCAAAATAGCTCACGCTGAACTCGCCCAGGCTCGGCACTTTTATCCGGCCTAAGTCTGCATTAAGTACCTCTACCTCTATTATTACAGGAATTATTTTACTTAAGGCATATCCATAACATGAGAAAGCATTAAAGCAATTTACATCTGCCTTGCCGGCTTTTACAGCCATTGTTTTAATATCAGTAGTTTCCCAAATATCAGCAACTGTTAAACCAAATGAGTACCAGTGCCAATCCGATTTGCTGATTATGTCACTGCTTCCTTTAAAAGTTCCACTGGAAGTGGTGCTTGTACAGCGATATAGCAATCCACCCTTACCATCAGCTACGGTACTACTATAATAATACATGCTAAGCTTTACGCTACCCCCTGTCATGATGTTGGCAGCAATACCACCTTTTAAACGCGTGGGATCTTTATCGAGTGCGAAGATATCAGCCAGGTTAAGCTGCAGCATTGTGCCGGCAATATTTCTTTTTGGATTGGGAGAGCTGTACGTAGTACTAACAACGTATGCAAATATTGGTCTTCCCGTCAGGCATAAACAGGTACACAATATTATCAGCCTGTAATATCGTTTCATAATAAAAGATTGGTGAAATAAACAGGTTGCTTAGTTTTTAGTGGCCAGGATCATGGCTTTCAGGGTTGCCAGTTCCTGCGCCAGTTTATCGATCTGCGCCTGCTGGTTATTCACCTGCTCTTCCAATGCCATAGTTTTCTTATGCTGATCAATAGTGTACAATGTCAGTTCTTCCATGGTTTTAAGAAAACTGTTGTTCAGTTTGGTGAGGCTATAACCATTCTTTTTAACTTCTTCTTCCGAAGGAATAGCGGGCAGGTGTTTGTACTGCTGTATATACTGCTCCAGTTTTTCAAGAGAAGGCAGCGCATAATTTTTATCAAACACATAGTCACTCCAGGTGCTTACGTTTGCTACTGCATAATCTTCGCTCACAATACCCTCACTTACCCACAGTGAATAATTATTCTGTTTGATTACACCGTTTGTCTGGGAGCTGAGATATTTGCTGTAAGCTGTTTTACCCACAAATACCAGGGCCTTGCTGGCTGATACATGAAATACCTGGTAATTATCTTCGCTTTCTACGTGAAAGCTACCTTTAATGTGCAGAATACCTTTGTCGGGGTTAGTGGTACCGATACCTATATTGCCGACGTTATTTATGGTTAGCCTTTGAGTGGAATTGGTGAAAAATCCCAGGCCATAATCCTGCCCGCTTGCCTGGTTTGTGTTCCGGATAAATTCTCCTTCGCCCCCAACATTGCTGGCAGGTTTTAAATTCAGTATGCCCTTCAATTTCAAACCTTGTTTAGAGAGACGCATTCTCTCGGTATTGTCTCCATTGTTCCAGCTACTCTGATCGATGAGCCAGATGAAATCTTCATTATCGTTATTGTTATCGTTATCCACGCTCCATATCTCGCCACGATCACTGTTAAAATGCCAGTTGAAACCCTGGGCATGAAGTTGTTGCCCGTTGGCAAACAACAAAAGCATTACAATTAATGCGCTGTTCTTTTTCATCACCTGGTAAATGTTCAGAATTTTCATTGTTTTAGTTTAGATAGTTAATTGCTTACTCTGTTAAGGCTTTTCAGCTTTCGCCTTTTGTATTATAATTAATGATTACTGTATGTTGGTTAAGGCAATAAAAAGTCTTACCTGTTTATAGAACAGGTTTCAGGAATGCTTATACAGCTTCTTGCTTTAATAAGTCGTTACTATAAATGCAGGTAACCGGCCGGTTTGTAACTGCAGGATCAATGGTTAATCATATAGAGTAAATACTCCCGCGTGAAAATTCGGGGGGATATGCTGCGTTAAGAAATTATTAAGAGGGGAAGCGTGAGACGTAAGGCTGTTCCGGGTTTCGGGTTGGGGAATCGTGAATCGGCAGACGGCAATCGGCAATATCGTGAGACGTGAGTCGTCAGTCGTGAGTGGCTAAGGCAAGTGAATAGTGAATGGTCAATAGTGAATAGGAGTCGTGAAATCGTGAATCGTCAGTCGTGAGGGGCTGATTCGTGAAACGTGAAATGTCAAACGTGAAACCAGTTACCGGTTACAGGTTTCACGCAAAGACTGCGAAGGCTCGCAAAGCAGCAAAGCCGTTTTGTTAACTGCAAATTGCCAACTGCCAACTTGTATTCCTCATAGCTCAAAGCTCGCAGCTTGTATTAGAGATAACTGCAAACTACCGCTCGCAACATTTTGAACCACAAAGGCACAAAGACACAGAGAAACACAGAGCGAATTGCCTGTATTTGCTTTCGCGTTCGGCGTTAAGCGTTCCGCATTGAGCTGTATTCAACCTACAACCTATAACTTAAAACTTATAACCGTATTTGCGTTCTGCACATTTTACGCAATCGTTCCCGGAAATAAATAGCCATTCTACATGCAGTACAATGATCTACAATTGTCAAAATAACACATAAATACTTTATATTACAGTAGCAGGCGGCATCCCTTACCAGGAAACTGATCAACGATATGGAATAGCTCCGTAACCAGACAATGCCGCCGCCCCCCGAGGAAACAATATTTAACCGGGAAACAAAGCATCGAACCATGGCTATTGCTTGCAGAAAAACACTTCTTCTCATTTGCTTCCTGTGGTGGCTAGCCATTACTGCCAGCGCACAACTTAAATGCAAAGTAGAATATTACTCTACCGAACAGGGACTTTCACACCAGGCTATTACCGACATCATTAAAGACCGGGAAGGCTTTATGTGGTTTGGCAGCTGGGATGGCATCAACCGTTTTGATGGACGTTCTTTTGTTTCCTATAAATCTTATCCCGGCGATATGTCGCAACTCGGCAACGATCGTATTGACCAGGTAGTGGAAGACCAGACAGGTCATTTCTGGATCGAGGCTTATGATAAACAGATCTATCGCTTTGATAAAAAGAACGGGCAGTATTTGCCACTCGCATCCGTTATTCCAATTGGTAAACAAAAGATCAATTTCAGTAAAATATTGAATGCGGGCAATGATGTAGTATGGTTGCAATCTGTTAATGAAGGGGTATTCTGTGTGTCACAAACAACTACACGCTTTACACAGTATAAAAAAGGATTGGCTGCTGATTTCGCATTGCCTTCTGATAGTACAGGTTTTTTTCATGAGGATACCGAACACAACGCCTGGGTAGGAACTACTAATGGACTTGCCCGTCTTGTGAGGTCGGCAAAAGAAGTGTATAAAAATGTTCAGTCTGTCAGTGAATTAACAGCCGGTAAAAATTTTACAGCAGTTGATGAAGATGCTGATCGCCTGTATTTCAGCACTACGGATGGAAGCCTGTATGTGTATGATAAAAAGGCAGGAACGTTCTCGACCTATAAATTAACCAATAGCAGATTAAATACTATACTCCGTTCTCATAAAACCGCAGTATTATACGCCAGTACGGGGTCGGGAGAGATAGTCCTCTTTAATCTTGCCAATCAAAAGGCTGTCAATGTAAAATACTCCGGTGGCGGCTCGCTGAATACACTTTATGAAGATAAAAGAGGAATGCTGTGGATTGAACCGGAAGAAGCAGGCGTAATATTATTTAATCCTGCAGATCATTCATTTCGCCATTTTGAAAAAAACACAGGAGAACGGCTGAGTGCTATCGGTAACCGTTTTAAAATACTGGAAGATAGTAATGATATGGTGTGGGTGAATATGAAAGGAGGAGGATTCGGGTACTACAATACCGCTACGGCTTCCATTGAATATGTTTTGAATACCCCTGAGTCGGGTAACTATACGCTTCCCAATATTGTATATACCATTTATCCTGACGATGCCGGCATACTGTGGATAACAACCAATGAACGAAGGCTGATCAAGATCATTCTGCAGGGCAAGGACTTCAGGCAGCGACTGGTAATGGAGCAGGGACAGTTGCGCTCTGACAATGAAACAAGAGGCATCTGTTACGATCATAAGAACAGGTTATGGATAGGAGCCAAGAGTGGTAAGCTGTATGTTTATGATGAGCATTATAAACAGGTTGAAAACATCTTTGAAAATGAGCCTGCCGGAGGACCGGGTGCTGCATATTCAATTATGCAGGATAGTAAGGGGAATATATGGCTGGGTACAAAGCTGAATGGTCTCTATAAGGCAACACCTGTAAACAAGGAAGAAACAAAATACCGGTTAACGCATTTTGTACACGATAAGAACGACAGTACAGGTTTGCCTTGCAATGAAATATATTCAATGCTGGAAGATAAACTTGGCCGTATCTGGATCGGTTCCTTTGATGCAGGGCTGGTAATGGTGCAGGAACAAAATAATACAACACAGTTTGTACAGGCCGGTAAGGTGTTTGGCAATTATCCGAAGTCCGGATTTAACAAGATCCGGCACATGGCATTGGATAAACAGGGCAATATATGGATCGGTACTACCAATGGATTGTTGGTAATGGAACAGGGAAACGCTGGCTCGTTCAATCAAAAGTTTGCCTCACATCGCAAAATACCCGGCGATCGCCAGAGTATTGGCAACAACGATATTCAGTATATCTATCGTGATGCACATAACCGGATGTGGCTGTCAACTTCAGGTGGCGGATTTTGCCAGGCCATCGGGGAACAGCCATTTCAGGCACTGCAGTTCAGGAACTATACCACAAGAGATGGTATGCCTAATGATTATGTATTGGGGTGTGTTGAAGATCGCTATGGCGCATTATGGATCGCTACAGAGAACGGGTTATCAAAGTTTAACCCTGCTACCGGTGTTTTCAGGAACTATGACTCCTACGATGGATTACCAAGAGCCAGTTTTTCAGAGGCGTCCTGTAGCGTGCGCAGGGAAGATGGTGAGCTTTCATTCGGAACAACAAAAGGCTATGTGTCTTTTCACCCCGATAGCATCAGTAACAACCGTATTGCAGCTAATATTGCGTTTACCCATTTGCAGATCAATAATGAAGATGCCGGGCCCGCTGCAGCTGGTACTGTAATAGAGAATGACATCAATTACGTACCGGCACTTACTTTAAAATATAACCAGGATATTATCAGTATTGATTATGCAGTGCTGGACCAACGTGCAGGTAACAGGCATGCGGTAGTGTACCGGCTGGTAGGGTTTGACAGTACATGGCATGATGACCGGCAATTGCGAAGGGTTACTTATACCAACCTGCCACCGGGCGAATATGTGTTTGAAGTAAAAAGTCTTAGCAATGATCTTTATTCCAATACACCTTACAAAAGGCTGGCTATTACTATTCTTCCGCCACCCTGGAAAACATGGTGGGCATGGATGTTATATATACTGGCCGCAGGAGTGATTGGCTGGTTCATCAGGCGTAATGCGCTTGCGATGATAAAGCTGCGTAACAAAATTGCGCTGGAACAAAAACTGGCTGCATTGAAACTGAACTTCTTTACCAATGTTTCCCATGAACTGAGAACACCACTTACCCTGATCATTAATCCCCTTGAACAACTGGCACGTAAAGAAAAGCTGTCAGCTGATGGGATAGCCTGTGTAGATGTAGCCCGTAAGAATGCCAACCGGATGGTACGTTTTATCAACCAACTGCTCGATCTGCGGAAAGTGGAAAGCAATAAGGCTACCGTTCATTTATCAGAAGTAGAAATGATCACTTTTACCAAAAGGGTAGCAGATCATTTCGCAGATGCATTAACAGGCAAAAGGATCAGGTTACAGTTTATTATGGAACAGAAAGAGCTGGTAGCACGGGTAGATGCAGAAAAAATGGATGTAGTGATCTACAATTTGCTGGGCAATGCTATCAAGTTTACCCCTGAAGATTCTGTGATCTCTGTCTATATCAGTTCTATCGCTGCTGAAGAGAGTTTTTCCATTGCTATTGCAGACCAGGGGCCGGGCGTAGAACAGGAAAAACTGAAAGATATTTTTGAATTGTTCTATGAAGGTGAGCATCCGGCAGAACGTGCAATGAAAGGTACAGGTATTGGCCTGGCGCTTTGCAGGGAGCTGGTACAATTGCATGGCGGAAGTATCTGGGCTGTCAATAACCCGGATGGCGGATTGACCGTTACTTTTAAAATAAGATCCGGTACAGGCAGCTACAAAAAAGAGAACATCTCTTTTGAGAGCTGGAAAAATGCAGAAACATCTTATGTTAAGGCTATCCAGCAAAAGTTGTTTACACAATCGGCAGCACCGGTAAAAGGGCAGGACGCCCCGCTGGTATTACTTGTGGAAGATAATGAAGAACTAAGCGCTTTTTTGCAACGGCAATTAGGTGAAATATACAGGGTGGAAGCAGCAAGAGATGGGGCCGAAGGATTGCAAAAAGCAAGGGAGCTTGCACCAGACCTCATCGTAAGCGACATTATGATGCCGGTAATGGATGGCATACAGATGCTGTATAAATTAAAGAATGATGTCAGTACAAGCCACATACCTGTAGTACTGTTGTCTGCAAGATATTCAGTAGAGAGCCAGATAGAAGGCCTGGAATACGGGGCGGACTATTATATTACCAAGCCTTTCAATAATGACTTCCTGGTAGCCGCCATCAATAACCTGTTGCGGCAGCGGAAGAAGTTGTTTGAATCACTGGTAGAAACTAAGAAATCACTCTCCCTTAGCCCCGGACCAATAGTTGTAACTTCAAAAGATGAGTATTTCCTGAAAGAAGTGATCAGGGTAGTAGAGGAGAAAATGACGGACCCTGGTTTCAATATTGAAACAGTGGTAGGCGCAATGAACATGAGCCGCACTATTTTCTACAAGAAATTCAAAAGCCTCACAGGTATAGCGCCAGTAGAATTTGTACGCGATATGCGTTTGCAACGTGCACGCCAGTACCTCGACGCCGGCGAAGAAAATATTTCAGAAGTGGCCTATTGGTCTGGTTTCAATAACCCCAAATACTTCAGTACCTGTTTCAGGGATAAATACCATGTGTCTCCATCGGAATATATAAAGGCGAAGCAGCTGTGAATACAGGTTGTAGGTTTTAAGTTATAGGTTGTAAGTTGAATACAGCTCAACGCGGAACGCTTAACGCGAAAACCGGTTATAAGTGAAGGAACAAGGTTCAGGAAAGTACGAAATAAGAAGTACGAAGTACGGATGGTTGTTGTATTAGCTCGTCGCTCACAGCTCGCAGCTTGTATTCACGATTGCCGTCTGACGACTCACGATTTCACGACTCCTATTCACTATTGACAATTCACTATTCACTTGCCTCAGCCACTCACGACTGACGACTCACGTCTCACGATTCAACCCGAAACATCAAACCCGAAACTCGAAACTGTCTCACGACTGACGCCTCACGTCTCACGATTATCTTCGCAATTCTCTGGTTATCAATCGCCGATTTCTCTGTAAACCAAAATTTGAACCTATTACGTCAGATTTTGGACCTCTTTTTTTTGCCTTCAGGGTAGGTTTGAGCATTCCCCCAAGCAAACAATACGAAAGCTTCCATTATGAAAAGACACTTCTTTTTATGCCTGCTGTTGTGCATAGGTGCCGGTATTGCCCGAAGCCAGACACGTACCGTAACGGGGCGTGTAATTTCGGATAGTACAAGGCTACCTGTCAGTGGCGTAACAGTAAATCTGAAAGGCACAACCACTACTACTGCTACCAATTCCGAAGGAGACTTTAAGATTATGTTACCCCAGGATGGAAATGCTGTCCTGGTATTCAGTTCCATTGGTTATTCATCCAAAGATGTAACAGTGGGATCGAAAACTGTTATTAATGTAACACTCGCTGCAGCTTTCGGGTCCATGAATGATGTGGTGATCATCGGCTACCAGGGTGTGCGCAGAAAGGACCTGCTCTCTGCCTCATCCAGTATTGGTGCCAAAGACCTGAAGGATAACCCGCTCAACAACGTGTCAGAAGCGTTGCAGGGTAAACTGGCAGGTGTAATGATCACCATGTCTGAAGGCGCCCCCGGAGCAGATGCTGTTATCAATATCAGGGGCCGCGGTTCTATTACCCAGAGTTCTGAACCCTTGTATGTAGTGGATGGTGTACCTACTGACAATGCATTGTCTGTACTAAACCCGCAGGATATTGAATCCATCAACGTGTTAAAAGATGCTGCCTCTACCGCTATTTATGGTTCAAGAGGTGCAAATGGTGTAATGGTGATCACTACCAAAGGTGGACGCAATACCAACGGAAAGACGAATGTGAATTACAATACTTATTATGGTATCCAGAAACTGGCGCAGAAGATCGATATGATGAACGCGTATGATTTTGTGGAGTACCAGTACGAAAAAAGTATGTGGCTGGCAGACAGTTCCATTACACGATATATCAGCAGCCCCATCTCATGGGATGCTGTACAGCAGTATAAGAACTATCCTACCTACGACTGGCAGGAGAGAACAATGGGAGGCAGTGCGCTGCAGACCTCAAACAATGTCAGTGTATCCGGTGGTAATGCCTCTACTACTTACAATTTAAGCCTCACTTCCAATACACAGGACGGTATTCTTATCAATTCTGATCTGAAGAGAAAGAATCTCAATTTCAGGTTAGATCATAAAGCCAATGACAGGTTCCGGTTTGGATTTACGACAAGATATACGGACCAACTGATCCGTGGTGCGGGTACATCCGATGCCGGTGGTGCTGGCTCCAACCGTCTGCGTCAGTTTACACGTTACAAGCCGTTGATCTTACCCGGTGAAGAAGAAGAGTCGTATGATGCTACGCTTGATCTGCAGAATGCCGGTAATGGTTTCAATATCTTGAACCCGATCCTGCTGGCCAATGCAGAAACAAGAAGAAGATACACTACCCAGTACAACGTAACCGGCTATTTCCAGTTCAACATCTTAAGAAATCTTACATTCCGCAGTACCGCAGCTTATACCGTAAGCCGTACAAAGAATCAGTCTTTTGATGATACGCTTACCAACAATGCAAAGTCGAACAACAAGCAACCGCTGGTATTGCTGAACAATAATGAAATGGTGCAGATCACCAATTCAAACGTACTGACCTATACCAATTCTAATTTCTTTGGTCCTAAAAGTAGTCTGAACGTTTTATTGGGGCAGGAGATCCAGAAAACAACGAACTCCGCTGCAACACAGGATATCCGTTATTTCCCGGTAGGCGTTACGGCCGACCAGGCTTTTAATAACCTGCAACTGGCAGCAGCTTCTACAGCGGCTTTCCCGCAACCACTGGCCAGCTCTTCTAAAGTGCCTACTGCACTGGCTTCGTTCTTTTCTACTATCGATTATAATTACGATCAGCGCTATTATGCAAAATTCACTGTTCGTGCAGACGGTACTTCTATTTTTGGAGACAGGAACCGCTGGGGCTATTTTCCATCCGGTGCCGTGTCGTGGAGGATCAGTAAAGAAAAGTTCTTTAACAGCGGTTTGATCCAGGATCTTCGCCTGCGCTATTCTTACGGAACTTCCGGTAATAACCGTATCACGCCATTCTCTTATCGTACACAATACAGTTCACCAGCTAATAGTGGTTATGGTTTAAACGGTGCGCTCAATGGTATTTTAACACCGGCCAATCTTGGTAATCTTGATCTGAAATGGGAAAGCCAGGTGGCACAGGATCTCGGACTGGAAGTAACATTGCTGAACAACAGGCTGACTGCAACTATTGATCTTTATTTAAACAGATCAAAGAACCTGTTGCTGAACCAGACTATCCCTTCCTCCTCCGGTTATACCACGCAGTTCCAGAATATCGGTTCTACACAAAATAAAGGGCTTGAGATCCAGTTGTCGGCCAGCATCATCAACAAGCCCGATATGACCTACTCTGCCAATTTCAATATCTCCTTTAACAAGAATAAGATCACTTCTCTCGGGCCTAATAAACAGATCTTACGCAACTCCGGCTGGTTTAGTGCAAACAACTTCCCTGCTGATTACCTGCTGCGCGTGGGAGAAGAAGTGGGAACTATCTATGGGTATGTGAACGATGGATTTTATACACTGGATGATTTCAATGCATTGCCTTTCTCTAATTCATTGTATCCGCAATACAATACCCAATATGTACTGAAAGATAAAATAGCTTCTAATGCCGGTATTCTTGCCAATACCCTGCAACCCGGTTCACCCAAATACAAAGACCTGAGTGGTGATGGAAAAGTTGATGCAGATAATGACAGAACGATCATAGGTAGGGCACAGCCAAAATTCTTTGGGGGCTTGTCACAGACATTTACCTATAAAGGATTTGAGCTGAGTGTGTTTGCCAATTTTGTAGTAGGTAACGATGTTTTCAATGCCAACAAGCTGGAATATGCGAGTGCTTATGGCTCACAGGTAAACCTGCTGAAACTTGACAATGATCGCTGGAAAATGATTGATGATAAAGGCAATTCCATTCAGCGACCTGTAACTATTTCCGGAACGCAGTATATTCTGGGTGTTGATTCAGCCACCCTGCGCCGTGCAAACAGCAATGCAAAGATCTGGTTCCCTTCTACCAGTATTAATGGTTTCTATTCGCAGAGCTATGCTGTAGAAGACGGTTCTTACCTGCGTATCAATAATATTACACTGGCTTATAACTTTCCCCGTAAATGGATCTCAAAAGCTAAAATGAGCAACCTGCGCATTTATGCAACCGTGAACAATGTAACTACCATTACAGGATATACGGGGTATGATCCGGATGCCAGTACCCGTCGTTCTGATCCTACTACGCCGGGCGTAGACTATGCAGCATATCCAAGATCAAGAACCTTTGTAGCAGGCCTTAATGTTACATTCTGATGTGATCCTTTCATCAATAAACGCATTTACAATGACACAGAAAATATACAGACCCATCATAACAGTGTTGCTGCTGGCAGTGTTGGCAACAATTGCATCCTGTAAGAAATTCCTGTCACCGGAAGCTATTTCCACTTTCGATACGGAATATGTATTTGACAATATCCCCAATGCGCGCAAAGCATTGCTGGGCGCTTATAACTCCCTTTGTGGCGATTATGGCTATGGGATCCGTATCAGCGGTTACTGGTCTTACGACTCTGATGAAATGCAGAGGGGTACCAATCCGCCTACAACAGATGAAGGGCAGTTGCTGGCAAAATACCTTGGTATACCGGGCAACCTGAATATCACCAACCCATTTAACCAGATGTATGTGGGTGTTGAAAGAGCCAATCTCTGTATTTACAATATCCCTAAAATGACTCTGTATGAAAGCGGCAGCGCACAGCAACAGGCACAACTGCAACGTATGTATGGTGAGGCATTGGTATTAAGGGCGCAATTCTATTACGAGCTGTGCCGCAATTTCGGAGATGTTCCTGTGCAATGGCAACCTTCTCAATACGAAGCCAATTTGTATAAATCACGTACAAGCCGTGATTCTATCTATGATCACCTGATCGCTGATCTGGCTGAAGCACAAAAAGTATTGCCCTGGCGAACAGAGGTAGGAAGTGTAGGTGATGTAATTGATCCTCGTTTTACGAAAGGGGCGGCTAAGGCATTGAGAGCAAAGATCGCTTTAACAAGGGGGGGCTACCAGTTACCTGTAACAGGTGGTGCCCTGGTACGCGCATCCAACTATCTCGATTACTATAAAATTGCGCACGACGAATGCGCAGATATTATTGCACGTCCTGATCAGCATGGTTTGTTAACTTCTTACAAAAGTATTTTCAAGAACTACCTGTTGGCACACAATACCAATGACCCTTCTGGTGAGTTTATTATGGTGGCATCCATGGCATTTGGTACCAATTCAGATAGTAAGCTCGGTATTCAGAATGGTACGAAGATGAATGGTACCGGGGGGCTTTCCGTGGCGGTGCTGCCTACTTATTTCTATATGTTCGATTCAACAGATATCCGTCGTGACCTGACCTGTGTTCCTTATGAAGTGATCTTTGATACGATCAAGATCGGACATGCTATCAATGCGATCCATGATGGTAAATTCAGAAGAGAGTGGGTAACCAACCCATCCTTTGTATTCAGTAGCGGAAGAGCAACGGAGTCTGACAAACCTGCAACCAATAGCAGTTTACAGAACATGCAGTTAAGCTGGCCTTTGATCCGTTTTGCAGATGTACTGTTGTGGTATGCGGAAACTGAAAATGAACTGAATAACGGCGCTACGGCGGTAGCGGTAGATGCTGTACGCCAGATCAATTTAAGAGGTCATGGAGGTGCTTACAAAGAAGCGGTACCGGTAATACCTACTGATAAAACAGGGTTCTTTAAATTCCTGGTAAAAGAGAGGATGCTGGAATTTGGTAACGAGGGTGTGCGCAAGTACGACCTGATGCGCTGGGGCCTGATGGCAACTGCTATTACAGAAACAAGGGCACGCCTGAATGCATGGGCAACTGCTACAGCTACCAGCCATCCGGTATTTCAACCATACACTTATATGGCAGACGGTCCGGCATATGCAAGGGATGCAACCCAATTTCCTACTTATCTTTATTACGTTAACAGGCCTGCACGTACCAATGTGGATGATTTCAATCCTTTTCTGAATTCATTCTATTATCCTGGTCCTACGGCCAGTGCGCCAACGGGACAAACGAGGGTGAACTGGTGGTTGGGTGGCAGTACCTCGTTAACATTTACCAATTCGCTGGCGATGGGCTTTACTACCGGGAAAAGTGAGTTGATGCCCATACCGCAAACACAACGCGACGTTAATCCTAACCTCACTCAAAATTTTGGTTATTGATATTCATGAAAAAGTTATTCCTGTTTTTGCTTGCCAGCGCGTGTACAGTAATATACGCGCAGCAGGCTTCACCAACATCCCCTGAGAAATATGCACAGTTCATTCCGCTGTACCCTAAAGGAAAGATGCCCAATAGTAAGGGACTTAGCCTTACAGACAGTATTGCCAATGAAAGGATCTACAGGGTAGGCACGCCGGGCATGTATGCGTTTTTTCCTTCGGCATCTGAAAATAAAGGTGCGGCTGTTGTTATCTGTCCCGGTGGAGGCTATGAGCGACTGGCTTATGTGATCAGTGGTGTGCAGCTGGCAAGATGGTTCAATACAATGGGCATTTCTGCTTTTGTACTGAATTACCGTTTGCCCAATTCACCGGATCTTGTGCAAAGAGAAACAGGGCCGTTACAGGATATTCAACGTGCCATCAAGATCGTTCGTGCCAATGCTGTAAGCTGGGGCATCAAACCTGATAAGATCGGTGTGCAAGGCTCTTCGGCAGGCGGTCACCTGGCAGGGCTGGTAGCAACACAGGCAGATGATCTCAGTCGTATCGGTGATACATTAGATACCGTATCTTTTAGCCCGTCATTTATGATCCTGGTATCGCCTGTTGTGGACCTGGGGACCTATGCACACACGGGAAGCCGTAAAAACCTGTTGGGAGATAATCCGTCAACTGCATTGATAGAAAAATATTCTGTTCAGAACAGGGTAACAGACAATACACCGGTAACTTTTATTGCAGATGCATTCAATGATAAATCCGTTGCGCCTATGAACAGTTTGTTATTGTACAAAGCATTACTGGAACATCACGTTTCTACCAGCTTTCACGTATTTCCGCAGGGGGCTCATGCTATTGCATTGCGTAACAATCCGGGTTCGGCAGAACAATGGACCAATCTATGTGAAGCATGGCTGATAGAAATGGGCTTTATTCCTCAATCGTTGACAAAATAAATATTTGTAATGCGTTACAGGTTCTTCACATTATTATTGTTCGTATCCACAGCATTGCTGATGTCCTTTGCTTTCAAAAAGAAGATTGTTAAAGTGTATATCATTGGCGATTCTACCGTAGCCGATTACAGCCTTGAAAAAGATTTCATGGATAAGCGTTACCCGGTGACCGGGTGGGGGCAGGTTTTTCAGCAGTTCCTTGCACCGGATAGTCTGCGTAATCTCCGTGGATTTATAAAAACAGACAGTGCAGTGGTTGATGACAGGGCCAAAGGTGGCAGAAGTACCCGCACTTTTTTTGAAGAAGGCCGTTGGACAGAGATCTATCAGCAACTGAATAAAGGCGACCTGGTATTGATGCAGTTTGGCCACAATGATGGTGCAGTAGATAAACCGGAACGATATGTAAATATTGCCGGCTATAAAGAATACCTGAAATTGTTTGTAACGCAGTCAAGGGAAAAAGGGGCCATTCCCATTGCAATGACCCCGGTAGCCAGGAATTACCCATGGAAAGATGGCAAGCTCAATAATGTGCATGGAGATTATCCGCAGGCAGTAAAAGAAGTAGCTGCTCAATTGAATGTTCCGCTGATCGATCTTAACCAGTTGTCTATGGATGCCTTTGCTGCAAAAGGACAGGAGTATGTGACCAATAATTACTTTATGAACCTGCCTGCGGGAAAATATGTTGCTTATCCGCAGGGGCAAAAAGACAATACACATTTCCAGACAGAAGGCGCTATAGCAGTAGCCTCACTTGTTTACAACGCCATGAAAGAATTAAATAGCAATAAAAAATAATGATGAAGTACCTATCGACGATACTCATTGCTGTGGCAATAGTTTGTCTGCAATCTGTACCTGCGCAGGCTCGTATATATACAGGGGATACAACCGGTATATGGAAGAACCTGCCTGTAGTAACCCAACCTGTATTCAGAAAGGATACGTTCAGTATTCAAAAGTATGGAGCTGTTGCTGATGGATTAACACTGAACACCACCAGTATTAATAAAGCCATTGCTGAATGCAATAAAAAAGGTGGTGGAGTAGTGCTGGTACCCGGTGGTATATGGCTTACCGGCCCTGTTGAAATGAAAAGCAATGTAAACCTTCATGTTCAGCGGGATGCTATTCTGTTATTTACCACAGATTTCGATCAGTATCCACTGGTAGAAGGTATTTACGAAGGTAAACGCTCGGCACGCAACCAGTCGCCCATCTGGGGTACCAACCTGGAGAATATTGCTATTACCGGTTCCGGTGTAATAGACGGTAATGGTGATGTGTGGCGTATGGTAACAAAAGACAGGTTTAGTGAAGGACAGTGGAAAGCTAAAGTTGCTTCCGGAGGTTTAGTAAGTGCTGATGGCAAAACCTGGTTCCCTTCTGCAAAAACAAAACTGGCCTTTGAACAGAAAAGAACAGCAGCGATGGAGGGCGGACAAACCTTAAAAGATTTTGAAGATATCAAGGATTTTCTTCGCCCCAACCTCGTAGTATTTAATAGCTGTAAAAAGGTATTACTGGAAGGCGTTACGTTTCAGAACTCACCCGCCTGGTGTTTACATCCTGTGTTGTGCGAAGATCTGACGATCAGGAATGTATTTGCCAAAAATCCTGATTACGCACAGAATGGTGATGGGGTAGATGTGGAGAGCTGTAAAAATGTATTGATAGAAGGCTCTACGTTTGATGTGGGAGATGATGGTATTTGTATCAAATCAGGTAAAGATGAAGAGGGCAGGAAAAGAGGTAAGCCTACTGAAAATGTCATCATCCGCAACAATATTGTGTACAAAGCGCATGGTGGTTTTGTTATCGGCAGTGAAATGAGTGGCGGCGCCCGGAACATTTACGTATATGATTGTTCGTTTATTGGTACAGATATAGGGCTTCGTTTCAAAACAGCACGTGGAAGGGGTGGAGTGGTAGAGAACATCTATATCAAAAACATACGGATGAAAGATATTGTGCATGATGCCATCTTCTTCGATATGTATTACTTTATGAAGCCTCCTGCTGCCAATGAAAAAGTTGAAGTACCTGTAGTAAACGAAGCAACGCCACAGTTCAGGAATTTTTATATCAACAACGTGGTGTGTCATGGTGCGGAAAGAGGCATTTTCATAAGGGGACTACCTGAAATGAGTGTAAAGAGTATTTTCCTCGACAATATTGTAGTAAAAGCAAAAAAAGGAGCGGAGATCATAGAGGCAAATGGTATTCACCTCAACAACGTACAGCTATACAGTGATAAAAAGAAGCCGGTTGTATATGTGGAGAATGGCTATAACCTGCAGTTCAATCAACTGCGTTATGCGTCTGACCCTGAGTTGGTATTAAGTGTAAACGGAGTAAAGAGCGGCAATATTACTGTTACAAATACTTCCATTGCCAATCCTGATGAAAAGATAGAATTCAATCATGGAGCAAATGCATCAATGCTTTCAGTAAAATAATGATTGAAGCATAACTATGTGTTCTTAGAGTCTTATATATAGCAGTAAGGGATGTATCTTGTCTAAGATAGCATCCCTTTTTTTATTGCTAGATTTCTTGTATATCGTTCCTGATTATGTCGATATTCGGTATTCCCTTCCTGATTGCCAATTCCTCATTTTTAATTCCTCATTTCCATTTACCCTGCATTCCTCGTACTATAATTGATCATCCAGTGCACGCCGTATTTATCTTCAAAAGAACCGAAATAATCTCCCCAGAACATGTCAGCGATCGGCATTTCAATTTTACCGCCTTCAGAAAGTTTAGAGAACAGTCTGTCTGCATCTTCACGGCTGTCAGGAAAAACAGAGATATAATTATTGTTACCTACTTTCAATACATGACCGGCAGAAGGCAGGCAATCAGAAGCCATTAAAAGTTGTCCTTTACCAACAGGCAAGGAAACATGCATCGCCCTGTTCTTTTCTTCCGCTGATAAATTCTCTGTGCCCGGAGCTTCGCCCATTTTACTTACGAACAACTCACCACCAAAAACAGATTGGTAAAAACGAAAAGCTTCTTCTGCATTACCATCGAAATTCAAGTAAGGATTGAGAACCATAATAATGTTTTTAATTGTTTGAAAAGCTTTGTGTCTTAGTTGCTGAAAGGCTGTTGCCTTCTCAATAACAATTCAAAGCTAGTGGTAAAATTCCAACCGGCTCGTACATCGTTCTGACAAATAAGAGGGGTAATTGCGACAGTGGGAGACGGGAGTCGTCCTTATAGAAGGACGACTCCCGTTTGGCAGGCAAAGACATTATTAAATTGTAAAGTTTTACTTTGAAGGAAGAGATTCTTTCCCTATTCAGTCCCCGGCAGGTGTCCTCACCAGCCGGGGACTGAAAGGAAGTCATCCTTCTGAAAGGATGACTTCCTTTTAATAGGATGTTCTGAAAGGCGAGGCTGGTAAACCTTCTTTGTTATACAGGTTTGGATTAACAGGATTATCAGCCCAGGCATAACGTACATATTTCGGTTCTTTCACATCATCACTCCACACAATTATTTTATCGCCTTCGATCCTGGCGCTGGCCCATACAAACTTTTTATCAGCACCGGCGATAGCAAACTCCTGTGGCGCTTCCTCATCATTGGTGATCAACCCGCTGCCTGTATTGGTAAATGAAATAATTGCTTTATTGCCATCAATTGTAAATGACTGGTAAATGGGGCCGGAATAAACAGTGTTTTCACCATAGGCCACTTTCACCGCAGCCAATGCAAGTCGTTGGCCTACTTCTTTTTTCCGGTCGGGATGAATATCATTCCACTCGCCAAGATCAATGGCTACGGCCATTGCTGTATTGCTAACTGATAAGGCTTGTAGCTGGGCTTCCCGCAATTCGGCCCACTGGCTTTCTGCAGGCAGGTAATTATAATCGCTAAACCCGGGAAGCTGCACCAATAAAAAAGGAATATTCCCTTCCTGCCATTTATTGCGCCAATCGGCAATAAGCGCAGGTTGCAGTTTTGCGTATTCAGCAGCACGACTGCTATTGCTTTCGCCCTGGTACCATACAAAACCTTTGAGTGTATAATTCGTAAAGGGAGCGATCATTGCATTATACAAAGCGGTTGGCTGGTTTTGTGCAGAGATACCTCCGCCGGCAAAACCACTTCGTGGAATATATACTTCACCAACTTTATATTGCCAGTAGCCTTTCAGGTCAATGGTGTCATTGCCTGCAATCAATGAATAAGGTTTATCAGGAACAAAACCACCCTTACCGGCATTGTTGGTAACCCGCACTGTAAATACGTTTGTACCCGGTTTTAACAGGTCAGCAGGAATATTGTATCTTCTTTGCGGGTACATATAGGTGGTATTGCCAACCTGCTTTCCATTGATGTATAAAACATCTGCATCCACAATTCTACCAAGGAACACTTTTGCAGATTTGCCCGTCATAGCTGCAGGAACATCAATTTCTTTCCTGTACCACACCACACCGTTCAGGTCCCTGATGCCCTGGTCTTCCCAATAACCGGGTACATTGATAGTATGCCATCCTTTAGGAGAATAAGATGTACTGTACCAGGGAGTAGATTCAGAAAGTCCTTTGTCACGGGATCTTACTGGTGCAGTCTGCCCTTTGCGATTAAGATCATTAACATAGGCAGTATCCTTGTTCCTTTCGATGGTTTTGGTAATGGCCGGAAATTCTTTTAACCCCTCTTCACTGGTCCATGCTTCAATAGTTGTACCGCCAACACTGGCATTGATCAAACCAATAGGTACATGATATTTTTCATAAAGGTCTCGCGCAAAAAAATAAGCAACGGCTGAAAAATCCAGCACATCTTTGGGGTTGGCAGATTTCCAATAGCCGCCGGCAAGATCAGCGCGCGGCCCCTGTAGATTGGTAGTCGTAGGGATCCAGAAATGCCTGATAGCAGGATAGTTTGCTTTGGCAATGTCATCAGCATATCGCACGCTGTGCAGTGTTACCTGGTGTGCCATATTCGATTGACCGGAACATAACCATACATCACCCACCAGTATATTACTTAACGTGATCTTGTTTTTACCTGTAATGTTCATGGTGTAGGGGCCACCGGCCGGTGTAGCAGCCAGTTTCAGTAACCATTTGCCATCATCACCTGTTTTTGTTTTATAACTTTTACCATTGAACTGTACGCTTATCTTTTCTCCTATGGATGCCCATCCCCAGATATTAATAGCTGCATCCCGCTGAAGTACCATGCTGTCACGGATGAGTTGTGGTAGCTTTACCTGTGCATTTGTGGAGAGAACGAAAAACAGGAATGCAATCGTTAATACTTTTTTCATACTGGTAAATGTGTTTTGGAAGCCTGGCCGTATCACTATCTTTTTAAGGATGATTTCCGGATAATAAGGTCTGAGCCTATAATAATAGTATTTATTTGCTGAATATTACTGCTGCCCTTTAAATGATTCACAAGTGCATTGGCGGCAGCTTCTCCCATTTCTTTACCGGGGTAATTGATAGTAGTCAGTGCGGGATCAATAACATTGCAGATGGCATCATTATTAAATCCTACGATAGCAATATCGGTTGGTATGGCGATATGATACTCTTTGAGGGTACGCATACAAACGGCTGCTACAAAGTCATTGGTAATAAATGCTCCGTCGGGCATAGGCTTCATAGCCATGATCTGCCGGGCAGATTCAATGGCAGCTTTTTCACTCAGGTCTTTTATAATGAGCAGGCTTTCATCGAAAGGAATATTATTATCCTGTAATGCATCACGGTAACCCTGGTAGCGTTCGGCATATACGTTTCGCGCTGTGCTGGAAGTAACATGAACGATTCTTTTACAGCCCTGGTCTACGAGGTGCTGGGTTGCCTGGTACCCACATTTATAATTATCAATAACAACAATGGGATAGGCCTCATTCTTTTCTACGCGGTCGAAGAAAATAACCGGTACGCCTTTGTCAAGAAAAGGACCGAAGTGGTCGAGATTTTTAGTGTCAAATGAAAGGGAGGCTATCAGGCCATCAACTCTTTTATTGAAAAGGTTTTTAGCGTTGGCTGTTTCTTTGGCAAAGCTTTCTGAAGAGTGTGCAATAAGAAGATCATACCCGGCTTCGCTGGTTACATTCTGAACACCTGCCAATACCTCGGTAATAAAATTGCTTCGCAACTCATGCACCATAAAGCCGATGGTGTTGGTTTCCTGTTTGCGGAGATTCCTGGCAAACTGGTTCGAGCGATAGCCTAGCGCTGCGGCTACCTCAAAGATCCTTTTCTTGGTCTTGCGGCTTACTGCGGGGTCGTCTTTCAATGCCCGGCTCACTGTAGAGCCTGATATATTCAATTGGTTCGCAATATCGTAGATAGTAACATCTTTCCCTTTTGCCATAAAAATCCGGGTGAATTAACGGTGAAGAGTAAAGAAAATGAATGTAATCGGTTACAATTTAAGGAAAGGTTATTACATTTAAATTGTGGTGTTGACACTTATTGATAATTCTGTTGCCGGAATTGCCATGGTTTTGCTTGTTTTATGAGAATAAGGATTGCTTCTGATCCGGATAAATGATTGTTTTATAGTGATTTTGTCCGTATTCTTCCGTATGGCGGTAGTCTTCTCTTTTCTCTTACAGCAAAAAATAAGCAGGCAGGCCTGAACCCGGTCCCCGGGCGGTTGCAGCAGTCATTTAAGGTGCCTGAGAGTGCAATAATGCAACTTTATGTAATCGCGTTAAAATTCCCTGCCGGTTGATATAATGTGCAATTTCTTTCAGAGATTCACATGCCCGGGTTCTGACAACTGAGGTATAATGGTGATGAATATTTTGTATTAATTTCTGGCTGGCATTTCCTGGTAAGATTAAAATAGTACTATGACCTTTTCTGTATTCAGATTGTTTGTTTGTATAATACCCCGCATTGTTTGCTTGCTGCTCTTCTTTAATTACTCTATTGCATCTGCCAACACAGATACTATACCACCCCGTGAACGTATTTGTATTAATAATGGCTGGAAATTTATGCGGTATGCCGGGGAGCCGGATCTGCTGGTATATGACAAACGACCTGTTGTTGGGAAACGCAATGATGATATAGTAGCAGATACAAGAGCGACTGAATCAAATGCCGCTATAGCTTCTGATGATGTGCTGAAGAAATGGATCTTACCTACTGCCAATGAATTTATAAAAGATGCAGACCGCAGGCATCAACGTCCTGCAGGTGAGCCAGGTAGTGATTTCCCTTTTGTACAGAATAGTTTTGATGATGGTACCTGGGAGCCTGTAACCTTGCCGCATGACTGGGCCATCAATGGTCCTTTTTATAAAGAACAGGATGCAATAGTAGGTGGAGGTATGGGACGCCTGGCTGTGCAGGGAGTAGCGTGGTATCGCCGGAAGCTGGCTATTTCAAAGGCTGATGCCGGCAGATCCATCTATCTTGATGTAGATGGTGCTATGTCTTATGCCATGGTTTGGATCAATGGTCACCTGGCAGGTGGCTGGCCCTATGGTTATAATTCCTTCCGCATTGATCTTACTCCTTATATAAAACCTGGTGGGGATAATCAACTGGCTATAAGACTGGATAATCCTGCCAACTCATCGCGCTGGTACCCGGGTGGTGGCATTTACAGGAATGTATGGCTTACCAAAGTGAGCCCGGTGCAGGTAGCGCAGTGGGGCACAACAGTGCAGGCAAAAAATGTAACTGCATCTTCGGCCATTGTTCAGCTTGCTGTGCAGGTGATCAACAGGTCTGTTGCTGATAAAAAACTACGTGTAGTAACAGATGTCTATACTGTTGATAGCAGGACTGACGCAGCCGGGAAAAAGATTGCAGCTTTCACTGCTGCAACCATAACAGTAAAACCCGGAGAGCAAACAAGGATTGAAAGGTCAGTTGTAATAAAAGATCCTTTATTATGGGGACCTCCCCCGGCACAAAAACCTAACCTGTATGTTGCTGTAACCCGGTTATACGACGGAGATAAAGTTGCGGATGTATATGAAACGCGTTTTGGAATACGTTCGCTGGTATTGGATCCTGTAAAAGGTTTGCTGGTAAATGGAAAACCTGTAAGAATGCAGGGCGTAAATCAACATCATGATCTTGGTGCATTGGGTGCAGCTTTTAATTACAGGGCTGCAGAAAGACAGTTGGAGCTATTGAAAGAAATGGGCTGTAATGCCATTCGTCTTGCACACAACCCGCCGGCACCCGAACTGCTGGACCTTACAGATAAAATGGGTTTCCTCGTCATTGATGAGATCTTTGATTGCTGGGAAAAAGGAAAGACGCCGCTTGATTTTCACCTAATCTTCCCTGACTGGTATGAAGCAGATACAAGAGCTTTCATCAGGCGTGATAAAAACCATCCTTCTGTTATTGAGTGGAGTTATGGTAATGAAGTAGGAGAGCAGTATACTAGCGAAGAAGGGGCTGCTGTTGCCAAAAAACTGTATGCAATAGTGCGTGAAGAGGACAGTACAAGACCAGCCACTGCTTCTATGAACTTTGCCAAACCGGATATGCCTTTTCCTGCTGTAATGGATGTGTTGAGCTTGAATTACCAGGGCGAGGGTATTCGCGATGCACCTGCCTATGCCCACCTGAAAGGGATCAGGACATCACCTTTGTACGGAGCATTTCAACAGAAGTTCCCGGGTAAGTTGATCCAGAGCAGTGAAACTGCTTCTGCACTTAGTACACGTGGTACTTATATATTTCCTGTAACCAGCGGTTATAGTGCGCCTGTAAGCGACAGCACTGGTGGTGATCCGCAAAATAAATATGTAAGTGCTTATGACCTGTACACAGCTGCATTTGGCGCTTCGCCCGATAAAGTATTCAGTGCGCAGGATCATCATCCTTTTGTGGCCGGAGAATTTGTATGGTCAGGCTGGGACTATCTTGGTGAACCAACCCCATATTATTCAGCCCGCAGTTCTTATTCCGGGATCATTGATCTTGCCGGTTTTAAGAAAGACAGGTTTTATTTGTACCAATCACGCTGGAGACCCGATCTGCCTATGGCGCATATACTGCCACACTGGTCATGGCCTGAGCGTATCGGAAAAATAACACCAGTACATGTTTACGCTTCCGGTGATGAAGCAGAGTTATTTCTGAATGGTAAGTCGCTGGGACGAAAAAAGAAAGCGGCTTATGAATACAGGTTCCGTTGGGATAGTGTAGTTTATGCGCCGGGAGCCTTGAAAGTAGTTACCTATAAAAATGGTAAGCCATGGGCTACCGATATTGTTCGCACTACAGGTGTTGCATCCGCTTTGCAACTTATTGCAGACAGACGTTTGATCAAGGCTGATGGAAATGATCTTTCGTTTATTACACTTCGCGTAACAGATAGTAAAGGCAATACAGTTCCTGAAGCCGGTAATCCAATACAGTTTGAAGTGAGTGGTGCCGGTGAATTGGTGGCGACAGATAACGGTGATCCGGCAGATCTTGTTTCTTTTGGATCAAAAGAACGTGCTGCTTTTAAAGGGCTCGCACTGGTGATTGTACGTGCCAAACGGGGCGTTAAGGGAACGATCACTATAAAAGCAACTGCTGCCGGTTTGCAGCCTGCAATAATTACTCTTCAAAGTCATTAGCGAAATGACAGGGAGACTTCCTTTTGTTACGGGCTGAGTAAACGTGGCTTGTATTTTTTTTATAAGTGGCTACAAGCCACATAATAAAACTTCGAGACTACAAGTCTCGAAGAGCTAAGAAAGACATGGCACGGTTAACAATATGCTGCCTGATAGATAACAGTTTGTTGTAACCGTGCCATGCCTGCCTGCGGAGCAAGCCCTTAAACTTTATACCTGCCACCTTACTCCGTTCTCAGGCTTTTTGCCGGATCAGCTAATGCTGCTTTTATTGCCTGGAAACTCACAGTTATTAATGTGATCAGTAGTGCTCCTGTGCCTGCTACAACAAAGGTCCACCACGACAGGTTAGTACGATAACTGTAATTGTGCAGCCATTCGTCCATGAAATAATAGGACAGCGGAACTGCTATCAGGAAGGAGATCAATACCAGTATTACAAAGTCTTTTGAGAGCAGGTTCCATACCTGCAGTACAGAAGCGCCTAATACCTTTCTTACACCAATTTCTTTTTTACGCTGCTCTGCTATGAAGGAGGTTAATCCAAATAAACCAAGACAGGAGATCAATACAGCCAGGATAGTGAAGATGCCTGAGAGCTTACCAATGCGCTCTTCATCACCAAATTTTTTACCATACTCATCGTCTACAAACTTGTATTCAAAAAGCTGATCAGGATTGTATTTTTTGAATACAGATTCGATCCTGCTGATAGCTGTCCCTGCATTGGCGGAAGGATTTAATCTGAGCAGTGCAATATTACCCGGGAAATTCAGTAAAGTATAGACTACCGGTCTTGCCTCATCATAAGGTGAGTTGACAACCATGTTATCAATAACACCGATCACTTTCAATGGCTGTCCCCACCAGGTAATGGTTTGGCCTAATGGTTCTTTCAGGTTCATAAAGCGTACTGCGGCTTCATTAAGCACTACTGCTGCGGAGTCAGTTGCAAACTCCCTTGAAAAACCACGACCTTGTTTTACCTGCCAGTTAATTGTTTTGCCATAATCATGCGAAGCAGTAATGACACTGAAATCAGTAGACAGGTTGGGATCTTTGCCCGGCCAGCTAAAACCACTGGTAGTATTCCAGATGGCAGTGGTAGGACTTTCTGATTCTGCCACATCTCTGATATCACCGGTTTGTACCAGTTCATCTTTTACCGCGTTAAAATGGTCGTGGATCTTAGAACCGGCAACAGGTATAGCAACCAGGTTGGCCCTCGAATAACCTACGGGTCTGCTTTTTGCAAATTGTATTTGTTTATACACAACCACAGTGCCCACGATCAATACTACAGAAACACTGAACTGGACTACTACTAATATTTTACGCGGTAGCGCCGCATTGCGTCCTGCTTTAAAAGTACCCTTTAATACTTTCACTGGTCTGAAGGAAGAGAGATACAGGGCAGGGTAACTGCCTGCGATCAATGCAGTGAAAAGAATAAACCCAAGACTGATGATCCAGAACAGTGGTTGATTGAATGGAAGCCGGATGAATTTATCCGCGATCTGGTTAAAGGATGGTAATGCAAGCCATGCAAATGTAATGGCCAATACAAATGCAACTATAACAGTTAGAAGTGATTCACTGAAGAACTGGAAGATAAGTTGCTGACGCAAAGAGCCCACTGTTTTGCGGATGCCTACTTCTTTTGCACGTTTTTCGCTGCGGGCTGTACTCAGGTTCATGAAATTGATACAGGCCAGTAATAATATAAAAGCACCAATGAGACCGAACATCTTTACATACCTGATGGCACCGCCGGTATTGATGCCATCTTTAAATTCTGAATACAGGTGCCATTTGCTCATGGGGTGCAGGAAAAGCGCCGGCTTTTTCTTCTGCAACTGTTCATTTACTTTTTTCAGTTTAGCGTCTTTGATCTTTGCAGATGCAAGCGCTAAGTCTGCATTATCGTTCAGTTGTACAAACAAGGCAGTGAAGTTGGGTCTCCACGGGTCTTCCATATCTTTCAGGTCATTATTGGCATGGTACCAGTAATCCCAGGAAGCAATAAAGCCCAGATTGGCCATTGTAGAGTTCATGGGGAAGTCTTTGTAAACAGCTTCCACTTTTACGGGCGATTGTCCATCAATGACCAGCATCTTGTTGATAGGATCTTCATCGCCGAAATATTTCTTTGCTGCAGATTCAGAGATCATGATAGAAGAAGGATCTTTCAATACATCCTGCTTACCCAGTATTATTTCAGGGGTAAACATTTCCGATACTTCTTTTTCAAAATAGCCGCCTACGGTTTTTATCTTTTTATCACCAATGGTAGCGATGTGCTCGCCCCAGTTAACAGCCATTACAATATGTTTAAAGTCGCTGTTGTAATTGTTGCGCAGTTCTGCAGCAAGGGGATAGGGAACATTCTGCCAGGTTTGCAATTCACCGTTATTGCTTACGTGTTGCATTACCTGTGCTATACGATTGTAATTCTTAAAGCCCTTATTAAAAGAAACTTCATTATAGATCCACAAGCCTATCAGGATGGCAACCGCCATACCGGTAGACAGGCCAACAAGATTGATGAAGGAATGGGTTTTGTCTTTTACCAGGTTACGCCAGGCTGTCTTAAAATAGTTTTTAAACATAGCAGATAATTAAGCAGTTATGTCCGAACAAATCAAAAGCCATTTATTAAGATGCTGAAATACAGCTTGTTGAGTAATTGCTATGTACGAAAGTGTTCGCTTTTGATATTGATAATGTGCGGTTTTGGTACAGCGGGGCGGGTGCCGGGTGCCGGGTTGGGGAATCGTGAGACAGTTTCGAGTTTCGGGTTTGGTGTTTCGGGTTGAATCGTGAGACGTGAATCGTCAATCGTGAGACTGTTCCGGGTTTCGGGTCTGACGTTTCGGGTTCTTTAACTCAGTCTTTCCTTCGAAATTCAACATTAGATATTTTCACCTTTCGTACTTGTCGGCCTTGTTAACTTCTCAACTTGTCAACTGTATTTCCTTGAGTCTTGTTCCTTGAACCTTGTGCCTTTACTTACAACCTATAACTTAAAACTTATAACCTGCCTTAGTGTTCCGCGTTGAGCTTCCCGTACTTCGTACTTCTTCTTTCGTATTTGCTAAAGTTTACTCTCCCAGTTTCATACTCTTTGCAAACTCCCGAGCAGCGAGTTTGATTTCCTGTGCAATGACGTCGGCATCGGTGTTTTTGATAACGGCAATTTCACGGGCTGAATAACCAACTACATAGGCCAGTGTGAAAATCTCAGCATGTTTTCTTCCCATGCGATTAATGATGGTAGGAAAATCTTTGCCTTGTTTCCATTCCTGTCCGGCAGGGCTTTTTAATACCGCGTTGCCTAATTTTTTGCGGGTAAGTTGTAAGAGCCAACTGTAAATACGCAGATTGTTTTCGTCGTAAGTGTGGATGCGTTTTGGCAGTTCTTCGAAAACGTGATTGAGGATGGTTTGAGTGGCTTCGTGATTGTTGATAGTAGAGTAGATGAAGCCATAAAGCATATTGCCATATTCGCGGTAGAGAAACTCAATGGCTGCCTGTTTATCACGACGGATAAATTCTTTGATGTTGGCATTTGCCTGGACTGATGCGTGCATAATAAAGCATTTTGTGGTTCTTGCTAAGCGCTACGATCAAGCCCATGTGTACGGTGGTTGGATGCTCTTCCTTTAAAACAATAAAGGATAAATCATGTACTACAAGTTAATAAAATATTTATAGAAGAGGGTAAATATTAGCCCTTATGCCCGTATCCGGTAAGTATAGGACTACCAGTGAAGATTACTTGCTGAAATACATTGGGTTGTAGCCAAAATGTTTTTTAAAGGAAACAATAAAGCTGATCTCATCGGCATATCCGAGTTCGCTGGCAATGCTGCTGGTATTAATATTTTTTCTTTGACGGATGAGTTCAATACTTTTTTCCATGCGGGCGATTGCCAGGAAGTTATAAATGCCTGTACCGAAAAGTGTTCTAAAGCCGGTTTTTAATGTCTGTGGAGTTAAGGTAGTACCTGATACAAGCTCCTGTGTAGCAAAGCGTTTATTGAGATGTAAGAGTATGTAATCCCTGATGTTGTAGATATCTTCCACCTGTTGCGGGCTTAGTGAAACCGCATTTCTCTGCTGGTTGCGTGCTGCATGCAGCAGGGTCTCCAGTCCTATTTCAATTGTTTTAATAGCTGTGTATTGCTCATACAATGAATCAGTTACAGGTGGTTGAAAAAGTTTTTCCAGCAGGTTGATTATTTTTTGTGGCGCTACCTGGTTTACCTGCCAGCATACTACGCGCTGGTGTTGTTGTATGGCAGCTATGCAGGAGTCGATGGTGGTACATAAACCTGTAAGTGAGGAAAGCAGATCACGCGGACAGGAGATCTTCAGCTGGGTATAGAAGCCTGGTTTGTCAAAATAAATGGTTTGCTCGGGATTGATATTGTAAGAAAGATTATAGTCTCTTTCATGAAATACCCTGTTATCATTATCGTGTGCGTAGTTGCAATGTTTTATACTGCCGCATAGGTTGAATAAGAGATAAGCAGTGTTTTCCTCCTGGATTTCAGTATATGTAAACGTACCCGGTTTATTGATCAGGTAGGTCTGTGCCTGGATCTCGTATGAATAATTCTTTACCTGTTGAAACATTACCTGGCCAAAAGTGCCTGTTCCGGATAGATAAGTAGCACGGGGAAGCTGATGTGTTTTTAAATCAGCAGGAACAAAAGGGCGAAGGGGAATTTCACCCATATCTATTGATCTTAATGTATGACTCATGACTGTTTTATTGGTGGTTCAGGCAAGCTGATGCCATCAACTGCATCTATATAAATATACGGAATACTAAAACAGATGTGTAGACGAATATAATAAGGTGGTGGAAAAGAATTATGAGTTTAGGTGTAAACGTGTACGTTACTCATGATTTTTTGAATGATTAATTTTTGCTTTTTCGACATAGCGATAAACAAGTATTCATTATAAACAATGAATTAATATAAGGATGCTGCAAATTGCTCTAATTTGGTCGTTGCTTTTGCATACTTATCAAGTGCAGGAACGATAAATTATTTTGACGTGGAAAAATTATGTATGCCTTTTGATCCTTTACAGCAATATGGTATTGTGTATGCAAGAAATCTTCCGTTTGATGGTTTGTTGAGTATTCAACCGTTTACTGATGATGCGATGCGTTTACTCGTGTTCGATTGGGTGAAACGAGAATTTATTAAAGGACTATGGCCGGTAGATCCTGTTGCGCCGCATATTTTTTCAGATATGCTTGCAGAGAAACTGGAATCTGATTTTGCGCAGGCTTTACTGGGACATATTGATGGGGAGCCCGCTTTTTTGCTGGAAGTAAGTTGTGAATACAGGAGTGGTGAAAATGAAGTAACGCTTTTTCTGCCGGATGATTATGTAATGCAGCTGCTCATTCGCCATGATCTGCAGGCTGATCATGAGTTGTGTTTGCTGATCATTGCTTTTTGTGTTGAATTTATTTTTTCATACGGCGAGGTGAACCGGTTGTTTGTACAGACCGATCTGAAAAAACATCCGCTTGCATCATTGTATAAAGAAGCCGGTTTTGTGTTTGAACAGAATATAAAACAGCGGGGTGAAGCATTTTCATTGCTAAAGATGGACAGGTAGTATAAAAAGAAAAGCAGCGCTCCCGGAGAGTCACTGCTTTGAGCCTTAACCGTGAAAGAGTTGTATGTTTTAGGTTATAAGTTTTAAGTTAAGGCACAAGATTTAAGGAACAAGGTACAAGGAAGTACGAAATAAGAAGTACAAAGTACGGATCGCTTAGTGTACTTACTCGCGGCTCGTAGCTCAAAGCTCGCAGTCTGTATTCACGATTCCTCAACCCGACACCCGCAACTTAATAGTGCCAACGTACGAATGCTTCCATTGCTGCGTACTTGGTTAAACCAAGACGGGCATATAAGCTGGCTGTATTGGCATTGCGATCTTCAGCACGTTGCCAGAACTCACGGGTATCGCTTCCCTGGAAAGGAACCATATCTTTCTGAGACTGGTGTATAAAAATTCCAAAGCGTTTTTTCAATACCTGGTCCGGGCTCATGGGGATCGCCATTTCAATTTCGCTGATATCCCATTCCTGCCATGCTCCTTTGTAGAGCCACATCCAGCAATCTTTCAACCATTCGTCACCTGCTTCTTTGAGGCGACGCATTGCTTCAAAAACAATCTCCAGGCAAACTTTGTGCGTGCCATGCGGATCGGCAAGGTCACCGGCACAATAGATCTGCTGAGGTTTCAGTTTGCGCAACAGGTCTACAGTGAGTTGTACATCTTCTTCGCCCATTGGTTTTTTCTCAATGGTACCTGTTTCATAGAAGGGTAGGTTCTGGAAATGACAGTTTTCTTCAGGAATACCCACATAACGACAGGTTGCTTTTGCCTCACATCTCCTGATCAAACCTTTGATGGCACGGATATCAGCAGAATCGATCTCTTTTGATTTTTTTGCCTGCAGGTATTTACGTGCTTCTTTTAATATTTCTTTTGATTTGCTGCTGTCGATATCAAACATATCTTCAAAACCCACAGCAAAGTCCATAAAGCGTGTTACAAACTCATCGGTAACGGCAATGTTGCCGGAGGTCTGGTAGGCTACGTGCACATCGTGTCCCTGGTCGTGCAGACGCTGGAAGGTACCGCCCATAGAGATGATATCATCATCAGGATGCGGAGAGAAGATCACTGATCTTTTTGGGAATGGCTTACTGCGTTCAGGATGGGTTGGCAAATTGAAATCGGGTTTGCCACCGGGCCATCCCGTAATGCTATCGCGCATCAGGTAAAACACCTGGAGGTTGATCTCGTAAGCATCGCCTTTTTCAACCAGCAGATCACTTAAACCATTATCGAGGTAATCACTATTGGAAAGACTGAGAATTGGTTTATCGAGTTTCAGCGCCATGTATACCACGGCTTTGCGTACCATTGCTGGTGTCCATTCGCAATCGCCGGTAAGCCAGGGCGATTTAAAGCGTGTAAGCTCTGCAGCAGCGGCTTCATCCAGTACAAACATGCAGTCATTGTGCTGTTGCAGTAACGATGCCGGGATCTGCTCTGTTACATGCTCTTCTACTGACTTTTGTACTACCGGTGCTTTGTTAGAGCCCCAGGCCATTAATACAATGCGTTTGGCTTTCAGAATGGAATTAATGCCCATTGTGATTGCCAGGCGTGGAACCAGTGAGATATTTGCAAACTCGTAAGCATTTGCTATACGGGTTGAGTTATCGAGCGTTACCAATCTTGTACGTGAGTGAATGCTGGAACCGGGTTCGTTGAAACCAATATGCCCGTTGTTACCAATGCCCAACACCTGCAGATCAATACCACCGGCAGCTTCTATTTTGCTTTCATACTGCAGGCAATAAGCCTTGATGTCGTCTTTATCTATCTCACCGTTGGGAATATGAATGTTTTGTGGCTCAATGTCAATATGGTCAAAAAGATGGGTGTGCATAAAGCGGTTATAGCTTTGTAATGCATCCTTTTCTATGGGGTAGTATTCATCGAGGTTGAAGGTGATCACATTTTTAAAGCTGAGGCCTTCTTCCTTATGGAGACGTACCAGTTCTGCATACAAAGATTTGGGAGTGGAACCGGTGGCAAGCCCCAGTACACATTTTTCCCATTTCTCTTGTTTACTACGAATAAGTTGGGCAATTTCCTTTGCTACGGCTACAGAGCCTTTTTTCTGGTCGGGGTAAATAGCGACAGGTATCTTCTCGAATGAATCAACCATGCTCATAACTTGATATTTAAAAGGTTGCGTGAAATTACGTGAATTTGCAACATTATGCCGGATTGGGTGGCCGCAAATTCACGAAAACGTTTCCTTAATGTGATAAATGATGATTTTTGTATGTGTGTAAGTGGGGCTAGCTGAACGCCTAATGCGAAACGCTTAACGCAATTCAGCCTTTTTTAAATTATTATGATTAACCTGGCAAAAGGCGTTAAGCATTCAGCGTATTGCGTTTAGCATGCTAATTCACGGCAATCTCATCCACAAACAGCCAGGCCCTGTTACCGGCGCCGGGTTGTCCATCGGGAATAATGCCGTAATTGCGGGCAATCACTTTTACAAAACGGGTTGTTACCGGCGAAAAGCTGATACTGATATTGCCCATGTTGGTACCGGCCTCTTTAGTAATGGCTATATTCTTATCGGTTGCACGAAAATCCTTTCCATTATCTGATACCTGCACTTCCACATCACCTGGTAAATAGATCCAGCTGCCTTTTTGCTCCAGTACATGCAGGCTTACGTTTGAAATGTTTTGAGAAGACAGCAGGTCGATGCTGGCCTCCATATCTCCACCTTCCCAGCCAAGCCACTCGGGTGAGTTAATATCTTTTGCAGAACGGGCGCCATTGATCAATCCGAATGCACCTAATTGCCCGGCATACTTATCAGCAGGTTTGTTGGTAATACTGATCTTTTTGCCGGTAGCCTTATTGAAGGAAAACTGTTGTTTAATACCTCCTGTGCGTTTACCATTTACTTCCATAGTGGCAAATAGTGTAACATCTGATACAACAACCAATGGCTGCGTGTAGGGCACTAAAGTGGTATCGCTGGAAGAAGTAGGGTGCAGGATCTTTCCTTCCCTGGAATTTGTTTCCAGGTACCATAGCACTCCCTGGTTGGTAGGCGTGGGCATAATGGTGGCTTTGAGATCAAAATAAGCCCTGCTATAATTGATGTTCAGCCTGTCATAACGCTTATACTGGATCATCAGCTTTTTCTCAAATTCGGCCCAGTTTCGTTTTTCTTTTGGCGACCATAATACTTCGCTCAATGCACTGAGACGGGGGAAGATGGTGTATTCAACTTTTGAAGGGTAGCCTATGTATTCTGTCCATAAATTGGCCTGTGCGCCTAATACATATTTACCTTCTTCAGGTGATAACTCTTTAGAGATAGGTTCGTAGCTGTACACTTTCTCAATAGGTACATAACCACCGATCGTTACAGAGTCTTCATTTTTTGACTGGGAGTAATCAAAGTACATGTAGCTGGTAGGCGTCATGATCACTTTGTGTTTTTGTTTGGCTGCTTCAATGCCGCCTTTTTCACCACGCCAGCTCATTACCACCGCATTGGGGGCAAGGCCGCCTTCCAGGATCTCGTCCCAGCCAATCATGGTTTTGCCTTTGCTGTTTACATATTTTTCCATGCGCTGCACAAAATAACTTTGCAGCTCATGTTCATCTTTGAGATTGAGTGTTTTCATGCGTTGCTGGCATTTGGGACATTTTTTCCAGCTTTCTTTGGGGCACTCATCTCCGCCAAGGTGAATATATTTTGCGGGGAATAAAGGCATTACTTCATCCAGTACATCCTGTAGAAAATTGAAGACTGAATCATTGCCTGCACAAAAGACTTCATTGAACACACCCCATGTTTGCTGAACCTGGTAGGGGCCGCCGGTGCAGCCGAGATAAGGATAGGCTGTCAGTGCAGCTGAAGCGTGACCAGGCATTTCAATTTCAGGAACAACAGTGATGTAGCGTTGTGCTGCATAGGCAACTACTTCCTTTACCTGCTCCTGTGTATAATAGCCTCCGTAATAGATATTGTCATTTCCTTTGCCGGGATACCTGCCAATGATGGTGCCATTGCGGAACCCTCCAACGGTAGTAAGTTTTGGATATTTTTTGATCTCTATGCGCCATCCCTGGTCATCGGTCAAATGCCAGTGAAAATAATTGAGCTTGTGCAAAGCCAGGTAATCAATATATTTTTTTACAAAGTCAACAGAGAAGAAATGCCTGCTTACATCCAGGTGCATACCCCTGTATTCAAAACGTGGATAGTCTTTTATTTTAACAGCAGGGATATTGAACGTTGTAGCCTGCTCAACAGGTAGTAATTGCAGCAAGGTCTGCATACCATAAAAAACACCGTTCTCGTTATCGCCGGTAACGTCGATCCCCTTGTTTGTAACGTCCAGGTAATAGGCGCCTGCTATGGGGTTATCGATCTTTTTTAAACGAAGGTGGATGCCTGCTGTATTCTTTTTCTTTGAAACCTTTAAACTGAAACCATAGAGTTGTTGCAGGTAATCATTGAAGAAACGGATCGAATTGTCCATTCCTGCATCTTCAGCAACGATCACCGTGTTTTTGTTGATCACAAAGGGGGCTCCTCCCGATGCTGTCAGTTCTGCCGGTTGGGGAACAATATTGATGTCCTGGCTATAACCGGTTTTTAAAAATAATAGTGCAGTAAATAATGTGAGTATCTGGCGCATGAATGAATGACTTTATGGTTGTGAAAGTTTCATTAGGAGTGGCCGAAAGTACAAAATAATCGTAATGCTAAAACAGCCACCATGTTGACAAACGATTGCGTAAAGATTTAATAGCCTGGTATAAAAGATTGCGTGCAGCCTGATAATTGATGTTCATCACTTCCGCTACTTCCTCATAGCTCATATCCTGGTAAAACTTCAGGTAAATGATCTCTTTCTGCCTGTCGCTTAGCTGGTTCATTGCTGCAATTACCTTGCCTGCATTTTCTTTGTCTTCCTGTTGCGCAATGATCAGCGTTTCATGACTTAGCTCAAAATAGCCCTGTTCCGGCAGGTTGTCGGCATTAACAATGAGGTGTTGTTTCTGCAGTGTGCGGAACAATTTGTATTTCAGCGCGCGAAGAAGATAAGCTTTGATGGAAATGGTTGGTACAGCAGTTTTTTGTTGCCACAGTTCTGCAAATAATTCCTGTATGGCGTCTTCAAGCAGGTATACATCGGCACAGATCTTATTTCCATACCTGTACAGGTATGAATAGTGCATCCGGAAGAGTTCCCCCAAAGCATTGTGGTCACCTTTCCGAAAATTTTCCCAAAGCAGTATGTCATGCCGGACGTTACTCAAATGGCTGATTTATAGTTGGATTGTCTGTTGGCGTGACAGCGTTAGCTACATCAAAAATGGAAAAAAAATGGATGTAAAGAAAAAAAGTTTTAAAAAGATGATTACAAAAACAAAGTTCGTGACACTTATTACCGGCAACAAGCAGCAATATGGAAAAAGTTTTCTCAAGCAGTGAAGAAATTATAGCCGATGAGCGTTTTGCGGGATGGTATTTCAAGACCGGTGATGAGCAGCGCCGCGAATGGGAATCTTACGTGCTGGCACATCCGGAAATACTGCCGTTGATAGAGGAAGCCGTATTGTTGCTTGGGAAATTGCAGCGTGAGAAGGATGTGCCTGAAACCCAGGTAGAGGCTGCCACACAGCGCCTGCTGTACAGGGTACAAAACCCGGGATCGGATCCGGTAGTAAGAAGAATGAGGATCAGCCGCCGGAGCTGGATTGCCGCTGCAGCTGTGATAGTGGTGATGCTTACAGGGGCAGGATGGTGGTGGTACACAAACAGGCCGGAATCGGTACAGGCTGCTTATGGCGAAATAGTGGAAAAAGTGTTGCCCGACGGAACGAAAGTATTGCTGAATGCCAATAGTAAAATTTCATATGCCTGCACCTGGAATGAGGAAACAGAGCGGGAAGTGTGGTTGAAAGGAGAAGCATTTTTCCATGTAAAGAAAACGGCCTCCAAAAGCAGGTTTGTTGTACATGCCAACCAGTTTGATATTATCGTTACAGGCACCCAGTTCAATGTGATCAGTAAAGAGCATACCAATAGTGTAATGCTTACTGAAGGAAGTGTGACACTGGTTACAAAAGATGGACAGAAGATCTATATGGTGCCGGGCGATTTTGCTGAACTTGATAACGGTATTTTGAAAAAAACAGTAGCCCAGGACGAAAGTATACTGGCATGGCGCGACAGAAAAATAGTATTCTCAGGTATTCCCCTCAGATCGGCTATACATCTCATCGAAGAACATTACGGTATTACAGTAAAACTGAAAGATTCTGCACTTGGCGATAAACTAATGAAAGGTGTTTTACCGGTAGATAACCTGGACATTATGTTGGAATCGCTCGAAACTGCCTTTAAATTAAAAGCTACGCGCCAGGGCGACGTAGTCACCATTACCGGATACTGATTTCCGGCTCAGACAATCAAAACCAAAGCACATGAGAAAAATTCGATTAAACCCGGGTTTTGCATCGCTATGCCTATGCCTGACTGCTACGGTATTTCCCATGGGAGGTTACACGCAGAACAACTATGTTGCTGCAAAAAAAATAAAGCAGACCCAAACTGAATCGCTGGCAGATGATCCCGCACAAAATAAAACAACCAGCTTATTCCAGGTACTGACCCAGCTCAACAAGAAAAAAGGTGTTTATTTCCTGTTTGCCGATACTGCTTTTGCTAATAAACAGGTGAGTGCTGTTTATGATGAAAAGAAAGAGATCGGTACCATCCTTGACCTGCTGTTGCAAAATACAGGACTTACTTACAAAAGGGTTGGCGATAATACATTTGTTATTCTCAGGAACACTGAAAAAACGCCCGGGAGCAATGGCCCCGGTACTACTTCCACTACTGAAGAATCATTAAGCTATAGCTCAGTAATGCAGTCTGCGTACGATGCCATCCGCGGCAAAGTAACCAGCTCCAACGGAGCGGCATTGCAGGGCGTAAGTATTACAGTAAAAGGAACTTCGCGTGGAGTATCAACAGGCCATAATGGTGAATTTGTGATCCAGGCTGAAAAGGGAGAGGTGCTGTTGTTTTCAATTGTTGGCTACCAGTCCCGCGAAGTAGTAGTAGGATCAGATCCTGTTATTGAAGTGCGCCTTGAACAATTGCAGGAGCAACTGAATGAAGTGATCGTTACTGCATTGGGAATACGTAAAGAAGCAAAACGTGTTGGTTATGCTGTATCAACCGTTCCCGGAGAACAGCTGACCAAGGCACGTGAGATCAATATCGGTAACGCCCTGGTAGGAAGGGTAGCCGGTGTAAACAGTACCGGCCCGCTTACTGGTCCTGGTGGATCATCAAGGGTCACCATCCGTGGTAATTCATCACTTACTTTTGATAACCAGCCGCTGTATGTGATCAATGGTATTCCCATGAATAATGATAATATGGGTAATGCCGGTAAATGGGGTGGCGCTGATCTGGGTGATGGTATATCAGCGATTAACCCCGATGATATTGAGGAAATGACTGTGCTGAAAGGTGCTGCTGCCGCAGCCTTGTATGGACAGCGTGGCCGTAATGGTGTGATCTTGATCACTACCAAATCGGGCAAAACTAAAAAGACGCTGGGAGTTGAATTTAACAGTAATGCCACCCTGGAACGCATTAATGACTTTACTGATTTTCAGCAGGAATATGGACAGGGTACACAGGGTAATAAGCCAACGGATGCTACTTCTGCAAGACTCACCGGTCTTAGTTCATGGGGAGCAAAACTGGATGGTTCTATGCTCACCCTGTTTGATGGCAAGCAACATCCTTACTCTGCCGTAAGCAAAGACAACCTGAAGGATTTTTATAAAACAGGTTCTACATTCACCAATACCATTGCATTTTCCGGCGGTGGTGAAAATGGTAGCTATCGTTTGTCATTGGGTGATCTGCGCAATTCGGGTGTATATCCCAATTCAAAATATCAACGCAATAATGCTAACCTTGATCTGAATTATAAATTGTCAGAGAAATGGTCTGGCCGGGCAAATGTAACTTATGTAAAAGAAGTTGGCACCAATCGCAGCAACCTGAGTGATGCACCGGGTAATGGTAACTACGCTATCCTGTTTTTACCGGCCAACGTGAAAGGTGAATATCTTGCTCCGGGTTATGATGCCAATGGTAATGAGATACGCTATAGCGGTGATGATTTTTCTACCAATCCTTATTTTGCAGCCAATCGTTTCCAGAACAATACTTCCAAAGACAGGATGCTGGGTGTCGCCAGCCTGAAATTTGCACCGGTAAACTGGTTCTATGTACAGGCCCGCATTGCCAATGATTTCTTTTCATTCAATGCTACACAGATCACACCAACAGGTACAGCCTACAGGCCGGCCGGTAGCCTTGATCTTGAACGTACCAATACATTTAATGAGTTCAATGCTGACCTTTTAGCCGGTTTCAATAAGAATATTACGAAAAATATCGGGTTGAATATTACAGCGGGCGGCAACCTGCTGCGCATGAAGCAAAAGATCACGGATATCAATGCCAGCGCATTTGCCTTCCCTTACCTGTATAACCCGGCAACAGCAGGTACCAAAAATGCAACGATCAGTACGCCTAAAAAAGAAGTGCAATCCTTGTATGCGTCTGCTGAGTTGTCGTACAAAAGCATATTCTTCCTGAACATTACCGACCGCAATGACTGGTCCAGCACATTGCCCGCTAATAATAACTCTTACAACTATCCTTCAGTCAATGCCTCCTATGTGTTTTCTGAGAACTTTAAACCTATGTGGCTGGATTTTGGAAAACTGCGTGTAGGCTATGCGATGGTGGGTGGTGATGCTCCTGTATTCTCAACGGCACTTTATTACAATACACTGGGCTCTACCATCAATGGCGTAGCATTGGGCAACCTTGAAAACAAGATCCCCAACAATGCTATTGAACCTTTGAAAATTAAAGAGCTGGAAGCTGGTATCGAATTGAAGATGTTGCATAACAGGTTGTCATTAGATGTATCGGTGTACAAAAAGCAAACACTGAATGACATTGTGGAAGGCACCGTGTCGCAGACATCCGGTTATACCAGTGCCATCCTGAACATCGGTAAGATAGAGAACAAGGGTATTGAAATAGCAGTAGGCGGTACACCCGTCGCTACCAGGAATTTTACATGGGCCTCTTCTTTCAACTTCTCACGCAACAATAATAAAGTAATACAACTGGCAGAAGGTCAAACCTTCATGCAGGTACCAGGTGGCGAATCACGTACAGAGCGTGCATTTATACAGCACATAGTAGGGATGCCTTTTGCACAGGTAATGGCATTTGATTATAAGAAGGATGCAAAAGGCAACCTCGTGCTGGATGCTACCAACCTGCCGCAGGCTGATGGTGGGCTCACTTCCTTTGGAACAGGTGTACACCCGGTTACAGGTGGCTGGAGCAATGATGTAACCTTTAAGAATCTTACACTTTCCTTCCTGATCGATTACAAATATGGAGGAGTGATCTACTCAGGTACCAATGCGCGTGCTTATTCTTATGGTGTATCAAAAGAAACATTACCGGGACGCCAGGGCGGAGTAGCGGTGAAAGGTGTGGATGACCAGGGGAATGTTGTGAATGCTACGGTAGATGCGCAGACTTATTACGGCAGGCTCTCATCCATTTCAAAGCTACATATTTATGATGCAGACTTCATTAAGTTCCGTTCGCTTTCGCTGACGTACAATTTTAATCCGGCTAAGCTGGGTAAAAAGGTACAGGGGCTGAGCTTATCACTGGTAGGAAGGAACCTGTTCTACATCCATAAAGCAACTGACAATATTGATCCCGAAGCAAATTATAACAATACCAATGCCCAGGGACTTGAATATGCAGGATTGCCCAGTACACGTTCAATTGGTTTGAACTTAAATGTAAAATTCTAAACAAGCTTTGTGCGCTACTTTAAATACAGCATTATGAAACACGTTTATAAAACTGCGCTATTGATTGCAATGCCGGTTGTGTTGTTGCTGACCGGTTGTACAAAAGATTTTGAAAGCATCAATACCGACACCAATAAATCCTCAGCCGATACCTATGTGCCCGGCTATAACCTGAGCCGCGCCCAGTTAGAATTTACCGGCAACAGCGATTTTAGCTATGAAACATGGCGCGTGAATATAATCTATGCAGGCATGATGATGCAGCAACTGGCTAATACCGGCTGGTATGCAGGAGATAAATACATCCAGAACGATGCCTTTGCTTCTTCTTATTTTGATGTGGCCTATCGGGACCAGATCAAATATGTGATGGACCTGCTGGAAATCACAAAGGACAAACCGCAATATGCCAATATGTACCAGGTAGGCCGTATTGTACGGGTGTTGATCTTTCACAGGATCACTGACCTGTACGGTGATATTCCTTATTCTGAAGCAGGACTTGGCTATTATAAAAGGTTGTTCACTCCCAAATACGATCAGCAGAGTGCTGTTTATGCAGATATGCTGAAGGAGCTGGACGAAGCGGCCAAAGCACTGGATGATTCTAAAGATAAAATTGGTACCAATGACCTTATTTATCGTGGTGCTACCAATGCCGTAACATTATGGAAGAAATTTGCTTACTCACTGATGTTGCGCCTGGCAATGCGTATGACGAAAGTAGATGCTGCACAGGCTAAAACATGGACAGAGAAAGCTTATGCAGGTGGATTGATCAGCTCCAATGCCGAGAATGCTTATATCATTCATGATGCTGCCGGTGGCCGTACTACCGTAAACAGGAATAGTAATATCCTGAGTGGTGAGTGGGATGCAACCGGTAAAGGCGAAGTGTTCTTAAGTAAAACCTTTATAGACTTCCTGAAGAACAATAATGACCCTCGCCTGCTGTATATTTCCCAGATCCATTCCAGTGGCAATACCACTCCGGCATTGCAGGTAGGTATGCCCAATGGTTATGATCAGAACGGAGGTGCTACTGATATTACCAAAGCCGCTAATTACCCCGGTAATGTCAATAATTATTCCACCATACGGAGCGGTATTATGCTGAAACTTTCTGCACCTACTTTTTTAGTGACCTATGCACAGGTGGAACTATTGCTGGCAGAAGCTGCTAAAAGAGGCTGGAGTGTGGGAGAGAGTGCCGCTGCACATTATAAAAAGGGTGTAACTGCAGCTATGGGACAATTAGCTCAGTTTGATGCAACGGCATCTATCTCCGAAGGTGATGCAGATATCTATATTACAGCACACCCTTATGTGGATGCAACCGGTTTACAGCAGATCAATACGCAATACTGGGCTGCCTGTTTTATTGACTGGTACGAGGCCTGGTCTAACTGGCGCAGAAGTGACTATCCAACACTGGTGCCTGTGAATTATGTAGGTAATGCCACTGGTGGTAAGATCCCGCGCAGGATGTTGTATCCTTCATCCGAAGCATCTGCCAATGGTGTAAATCTACAAGCTGCACTTGCACGACAGGGTGATAATACTTTTTTGACAAGGGTTTGGTGGGATAAGTAGTAATGTGCGAATGTGCAAATTATCTAATGTGCAAATATTGTCCGGAAAGGAAGTAAATATCGAATATCGAAGGAAAGCCAGTTAGCCGTTGACAAGTTGAGAGGTTGAAAAGTTTACAAGGAACAGCCATTCACTATTGACAATTCACTTGCTTCAGTCACTCATGTCTCACGATTGCCGTCTGCCGATTGCCGGGACTCATTCACGATTCACGTCTCACGACTGACGATTCTTCAACCAAATAGAGCATAAAACAAAGATCCCGCAGCAGATGCTACGGGATCTTGTTTTATAAGAGTGTATTGCAAAAAGCTAATTCCTAATACCTATTCTAGCTATGGTATTACCGGCAGAATGATATTGCTGCTATTGGTAGCATCATGATGAATGCGGATAGTTGCTTTCTGGAAATCGCTGTCGCTTGCTTCGTAAATGTTTACAAATTTTTGCGGATTACGATCTACCAGCGGGAACCAACTGCTCTGGATCTGGATCATAATGCGGTGTCCTTTCTGGAAAGTGTGTGCTACATCCGGTAATTCAAATTTTACACGTTCTACTTTATTAGGCTTAAATGCTTCTGGTTTTTCAAAACTGTTACGGAAACGTCCGCGCATTATTTCACCGCGAACCAGCATCTGGTAACCACCCATTGGGTAAGGTCCGCCTGCATCACGACCCATATTTGGTGTAATGCCGGGATAACGGAAATCATCAGGAAACACATCGATCACTTTTACTACAAAGTCTGCATCCGTAGTAGAAATGCTGGCAAGTAAGTCTGCAACCACAGTTCCGGCAAGTGTTACATCGCTTGACAGAACATCTGTCTGGAAGGTAACAACATCTGTTCTGCGTGTAGCAAAACGCTGATCATCGGTCATATAATCCCTTGTTCTGCCAAAGTGTACATCTTCCGTATAAGGAACAGGGTGAGCAGGATCGCTGATATACTCAGTGAAACTTGCTTTGGCAGCCGGTTTATCCCAACCCAGTTTGCCATCAGGTTGCAGGTACAAGGGCTTGTCCTGTTTTTCAGCAGGAGGCCATTGTGGCAAACTTTTCCATTCGTTGGCGCCGCTGAAGAAAACAGTAGCTTCCTGCAGTTTGGAAATATCGCCTTTGCCTTTCAGGAAATAGTTAAAGAAAGGAACTTCAATATTGTTCTGGTACCAGAAAGAAGTATTGGAGCCAAAACGAACATTGCCCAGTTTGCTGCCATCCTGCGAACCCCACTGACCGTGATACCAGGGGCCCATCACAATTTTATTGAAAGTTTTTCCGGGGTTTTTCTGCTCAATGGCTTTATACAGGTTCCATGCACCAAAACAATCTTCTGCATCAAACAAGCCACCAACAGTGAGTATAGCAGGTTGTACATTATTCACGATGTTGCGCGGATTGCGTGCCTTCCACCAGTCATCAAGATTGGGATGCGCATACATTTCCTTGAAGAATTTCAGGCTGTCGCCTGTCAGTTTCAGGAAGTTCTGCAAAGAGCCGATGTTCAGGTAGGTCTGATAATTATCATTGCGTGGCAATTGTAAAGTTGAACGCGGGCCAACCGTAGTAGGCTGGGGGCGTGGATAGCCAAAACCGCCTGCATAAAAAGAAAAGCAGTCCATGATCATAAAGGCGCCGTTGTGGTGAAAGTCATCACCCATAAACCAGTCGGTAACCGGTGCCTGCGGACTTACTGCTTTTAATGCGGGGTGACCACTTAATGCGGCCATAGTTGAATAAAACCCGGGATAAGAAACCCCAAACACACCTACATTGCCATTGTTATTGGGAATGTTTTTCACCAGCCAGTCGATGGCATCATACGTATCACTGGCTTCATCGATCTCATTGCCCTTTTTATTGGGATTGAAGGGGCGTACATCTACAAACTCACCTTCGCTCATCCAGCGGCCACGAACGTCCTGTACTACAAAAATGTAATTTTCGCGTGCATAATACCTGCGGTGAGTGTTCCAGAGACCGGCATTCCAGTTGCTTTCTCCATAAGGAGCACAGGAATAGGGCGTGCGGGTCATAATGAAAGGATGCTTTTCAGAAGCATCTTTAGGGATATACAGTGAAGTGAACAGCTTTACGCCGTCGCGCATAGGAATGTACACTTCCTTTTTAATATAATTATCGCGGATCCAGGCCGAATCCTGCGGATAAGGCGTTTGAGCATGCGTGGCACCCAGTAACAAAAGCAGCCCAAGCGTCAGTAAAAACATTCTCATGAGATGATGTATTTAATTTTACCTTTAATTTTAGCGGATTAAATGTAGGGAATGTTCCTTAACCTCTTTTCCAAATTTTATGAGTGCCAATAAACAAGTGATAGAAAACTTTTATAAGTGTTTTGGTAAAAAAGACTGGCAGGGAATGACTGCCTGTTACCATGAGGAAGTTTTCTTTTATGACCCTGTATTCCAGGACCTGGAAGCTCCCCGGGCCCGGGCCATGTGGGAAATGTTGTGTAAACAGGCAAAAGACCTTTCTGTAGAGGCGAGCAATATTGAAGCAGACGATGAAGGCTATGGTTCCTGTAACTGGACCGCTACCTATACCTTTTCCGCTACTGGTCGCAAAGTGGTGAATAATTGTACTGCCCGGTTCAAATTTGAAGAGGGTAAGATCATTGAACACATGGATGATTTTGACCTGTGGAAATGGAGCCGCCAGGCATTGGGATTAAAAGGTACTTTATTGGGCTGGTCACCTTTTGTACAGAATGCTATACGAAAAAAAGCGAAAAAGAGCCTGGAGAAGTTTATGGCGCAAACAGCCGGTTATAAGTGATAGGTTGTAGGTTATAAGTACAGCAATGGCTGTTTTACTTATAACTTAAAACTTACAACCTACAACAATTCTTAATAAACAATCACATGATGAAACGCCGCAGATTTTTGCACACTTCCGTACTCAGTTCGGCTGCTATGCTGGCAGGTAAAACTGTTTTTGCACGATCTCCTAAAGTAAATACTGTTATGAAGAATGAACCCATTGTCATCTCTACCTGGGACTTTGGAGTAGCCGCTAATGCTGAGGCATGGAAAACACTCAGCGCCGGCGGACGTGCATTGGATGCGGTAGAGGCTGGTGTAAAAATCCCGGAAGCTGATCCTACCAACCAGAGCATAGGTTATGGTGGCTTGCCCGATAGGGACGGTCGCGTTACACTGGATGCCTGCATTATGGATGAGCTTTATAATTGTGGTTCTGTAATGTGTATCGAACATATTATGCACCCGATCTCTGTGGCGCGTCTGGTAATGGAAAAAACGCCGCACGTAGTATTGGTGGGTGATGGTGCTTTGCAGTTTGCATTGGCCAATGGCTTTAAAAAAGAAAATCTACTGACACCTGAGAGTGAGAAAGCATGGAAAGAGTGGTTGAAAACATCGAAATATCAGCCAGAGATGAATGTAGAGAACAGGTTGTACAATAAACAAAATGATCCCATGCCCGGCGGACCAGAGAATCATGATACCATCGGCATGGTGGCAATGGATGCTAATGGTAACCTGAGTGGTGCCTGTACTACCAGTGGCATGGCGTTTAAAATGCACGGCAGGGTAGGTGATTCTCCTATTATTGGTGCAGGTTTGTATGTTGACAATGAAATAGGCGCAGCTACTTCAACCGGTGTGGGAGAAGAAGTGATCCGTATTGTTGGTTCACACCTGGTAGTGGAACTGATGCGCCAGGGATTGTCGCCGGAGAATGCCTGCAAAGAAGCCGTACAGCGTATCATTAGCCGTGGACCTGAAAGAGCGAAAAAAGTGCAGGTTGGTTTTCTTGCATTAAATAAAAAAGGAGAATATGGCGCTTATGCCCTGCAGAAAGGATTCACCTATTCAGTAAAAAGTAATAAGGAAGAGAGGGTGTATAAGGGGAAGAGTGTCTGGTAATGAGGAAAGTCGTGAATCGGCAGACGGCAATCGTGATATAGGCTGCGAGCTTTGAGCTACGAGCCGCGAGCAAGTACACTAAGCGATCCGTACTTTGTACTTCTTATTTCGTACTTTCTTGTGCCTTGTCACTTGAATCTTGTGCCTTAAAATTTAACTCAAAAAATGCTTCTCGAAGTTTGTGCGTTCAATGTGCAGTCGGCAATAATAGCTGAAAAGGCAGGTGCTAAGCGTGTTGAATTATGCGATAGCCCTGTGGAAGGAGGAACTACACCTTCATACGGAGCAATACGTGAAACAAGAGAGCGTGTTGCTATTGACCTGTATCCCATTATTCGCCCACGGGCAGGTAGCTTTTGTTATGATGACTATGAGTTTGCCATGATGAAAGAAGACATCCTGCTGAGCAGGCAATTGGGCTGTGATGGCATTTCAGTAGGAGTACAGTTGCAGGATGGTACTATTGATGCAGAGCGTATGAAACGTATTGTGGAGTGGGCTTATCCCATGGGGGTGACTTGTCATCGCGTGTTTGACAGAACGCCTGATCCCTTTGCCGCATTGGAATCGTTGATCGATTGTAGTTGTGAACGCATACTTACCAGCGGACAAAAAAGTGCCGCTCCCGATGGCATTGATTTATTGGCAAAACTGGTGCAACAGGCAGATAGCCGTATCATCATCATGCCCGGAGCCGGTGTCCGCTCTTCCAATATAGAAAAGCTGATCCTTGGAACTGGTGCAGAGGAATTTCATACCTCTGCACGTATTGCCATGCCGGATAATGTGTCTTTTCAGAATCCTGAAATACTGGATATCGGCAAGTTTTATCTTGCCAATGAAGAAGAGTTACGGAATCTCCTGGAAATTGCGGCCCGGGTTACCCCTAAGCAGCAATAAACGCATCAGGCAGGAGAAAGCTTTTGTGAACGTAAGTACACCACTGTTCTGTTAAGGTATGGGAACAATGCGATCAGTAAGATCGTAGCTACCAGTACACAACTCATCAGTTCATAATAATCCATCGCAAAACGCAATTGACTTTGCTCACTCATCCTTTGTACCAGTAGCCTGTAAGGGAATTTTTTTATCAGGGTGTGATTGGCACCTGCTGATGTAATGTATTGGGCTTCGCGCGCAACTGCCTGCTTTACCACTGCATTAGTACCTGTTACCTGGTCTCGAAAGGCGTTGTAGTGACTGCTTTTTCCGAATAATTCAAAATAGTTGATCAGCGCTGTACTGGAGCAATAGCCTAAGTAGCGAACTGCCAGGCAGATGCCTGCTGCTGAAGGCCCCATGTGAACTGGGACAGATGAAATAGTATATACAATTGCCGGTACCATGATGAGCCCCACACCCAGACCTTGCAGCATGAGCGGCAGGTAAAAATTACTTTCATTGGCCTGCATACTGAAGAGGAAGAACATTCTTACATGAAACACCAGCAGTATCAGGAAACCTGTTAACCATATATACCTGGCGTTCTTTTTTTGCAGTATCATGCTGCAGGCTATCACTACGCCGGCAATAAGCCCCACAATATTAAAAAGATTAAGATAGGAGAGATGCCGTGGATCCAGTTTCAGGATTGTTGTAAAAAAGTTGTTGCTGATACCGGAAGCAAACCGGCAGATATACATGATAAACAATACCAGGATCCCTATTTTAAAATTTCTATAGGAGAATACGGAGAGGTTGGTGTAAGGGCGTTTTATGTAAAGCTGTCGCACCACATAAAAGATGCCCAGTACAACAATAGCAACAACACTGTATCTGATCCTCGCATCTTGCAACCAGTAATACTGCTGTCCGTACAACATGATATAACCTATAAGGCAGAGAAGAACAGTATAGAGCACAAAGCTTTGCCAGTCCAGTTGATAAAGTGGCTTTTTAACCTGGAGCCGTACTGTGTTCATAATAAGCAGGATCAGCACAAGACCAGGCAGGTATGCAAAAACAGCGCATTTATATAGCGCATTGAAATTAAATGCATCTATTATATCGGCAGTGATCAGGTTGTTGAAAGGCAGTGCACATAACAGCAGACCGAAGAAGATAGAAAAACTGATTTCCCTGGCCCTTTCATTACTGAGCCTGTTAAACATAAGCGTTAATGAAAGATTCACCATACTCGCGTAAGCCATACCCTGTATAAACCGGAATGGGAACAATACTGCCACCGTAGTGATATGGTAACAGCAAAAGGCCGTCAGTATTTGCAGGCAGGTGAAAATGATAAAGTATTCTTTGGATGCCAGGAAGCTGAAGAAGCGACGTTCAAGACAATAAAACCCTGTATAGCCTGCGTAGAATAATGCTACAGAGAATTGTACGTCTGCTGGCTCACAGCCATAATAACCTGCTGCTGCATTGATGTTGGCAAGGGGCAGAAAGAATAGTATAAGACTGGGGATGATAACGAGGAACAGCGTCACTTTTATCAGCCATTCCGGTACCCATTGCCTGAATACAGGAATAATGTTATCCATGTATATGCTGTTTTTTAGGAACATACACATTGACATTCATACCCGCTTTCAGAAGCTCTGTATCCTGCCTGTTACCGGTAAGCCGGATACGTACAGGTATGCGCTGTACGATCTTAACATAGTTGCCTGTAGTATTATCTGGTGGCAGTAAAGAAAAGCTGGACCCCGTGGCAGGAGAAATAGAGATAATAGTGCCATTAAAAGTTTTTCCGGGATAGGCGTCTGCTTCAACCCTGGCAGAATCTCCGATATGCAGTTTGCTGATCTGTGTTTCCTTATAATTTGCTACCACCCATTTGTCTGTTTCATTGTTGACGATATAGGCAAGTATGTCTCCTGCGTTGATCATCTGGCCTTTTTCAATGCTTCTGCGACCCATTCTGCCGTTGTATGGCGCCCTGATAACCGTATAAGACACATCCAGCCTGTTCCTTGACAGGATGGCCTGCTGGTGTGCTATCTCAGCTTTAATAACAGCAGCTTCATTTTCTGTATCCTGTATACGGGCAAGAGATGCTTCATAGTTCTGTTGAGCAGTTTCGTAATCAGCTTTACTGACTTCAAGGGCAGCTTTATTATCTTCCAACTGTCGTTGTGTGGCAGAGGCTGCCTGGTATAGTTTGCTGTAACGATCGTAATCCTGTTGTTCTTTTTCCAATTTTGCTTTACCGGAAACAACCTGGTATTGCATAGCGTTGGCTGTTAATTGCAGGGTGTGTATGGAACTTTCCAATACACTTAACCTGGCTATTGATTTCTGCAACTCGGCAGCGGTCTGTATTTCCTGTAGCTGGTATTCGCGCGGGTCTATCAGCAATAAAGTATCTCCTTTACTGACAACCTGGTTTTCTTCAAAATTTACAGAGATAATAAAGCCGCCTGCTCTTGATATAACGGGGTTCACATATTCCTGTACCTGGGCATCATTTGTTTCTTCATAATAATAAAGTCTCTGGCAGGTGTAAATTCCCCAACCGGTGAGTATTAATAATGTAAGTGCGGCTATCCAGCCGGTTATCCTGGAGATGATCCTGTCTGCAGGACTGTTTTTTATATTTTTCATATTAAAGAGTGCCTGTGATATGCTGCAACTGGTGGTATTTTAATTGTGCAGTGATCTTTGCGGTAGTAAGTTCAAATCGGGACTGTAAAACCAGTAGCCCGGCGTTCAGCAGATCGGTAATAAGTGCTGTATGATTGAAGTAAGTATTTCTGATGATCCTTTCGTTCTCAATGGCCTGGTCAACATTTTTCCTGGCTACATCAATACGCAATAATGCTTCCCGGTAATGCAACCATGCCTCCTTTACCTGCTGGCGTATTTTATCTTCTGTGTCTTTGTGCCTGATCTCTTCCCTTTCTATCTCAAGCCGGGCCGCTTTTATTTTACGTGTATTGTGATACAATGAAGAAACCGGTAATTTTACTTTGATACCGGCAATACCAAGCGATGACCAGAAGGGGTTATAAGGGTATAATAATACCTGTGGATTGCTGTAATAAAAACTGCCGTAAAGCCCGGCTGAAGGACGCATCAGCGATCTGCTCTGCTGCAAATGAATGTCTGCAAGTTGCGTTTCCTGTTCAGATAATTGCAGGTCAAAAGCGTGTTGCATAGCAATGGCCAGGTATTGTTCGTAATTACCTGTTATAATGAAAGGTGAATCCGGTACAGCTTCCGGTTGTATAACCTGTTCATCTTTTTCACCGATAAGAATGTTCAGTTGCTGGTTGGCGATGAGTATATCGTTCTCTGCCTGCACCAGTGTCATCTTTTTACCGGAGAGATCCAGTTCTGCACGCAACACATCGCTTTTTAATACAACGCCGTTCTTAAAGTTTTCCCTGATCTCTGTGAGTTGCTCATCGTGACTGGCAATATCATTTACCAGTAATGCTTTAAACAGTAAAGCCTGTTGTAATGAAAGATATGCGGCTGCAGCCCGGAACCTTACATCAGTAATAGTTTCTTCTTCTTTGATCAGGGCTGTTTTATATAAAAGCTTTTCCTCTTCTATTCTGAGATTAAGTTTGTTCCCGTTGTACAGGTTAAAGTAAAGATCGGCACCTGTTCTATAGAGGGTATGGATAATATCATGCTGCTGGTGTGCATGTAAAATACCGTCCTGGTAAACAGGCATATTGGTAAGCTTTTCTATGCTGCCGGTAATGTTTACTTCCGGTAGTCTTTGCAGTACCGCATCTTTTTGAGTTTCCGCGTGAATAGCAACTTCCTTTTTGCTGAGGGCAATAGAGCGGTTGGCGTTTACTGCTTTCTGCCATACTTCTGTCAGGGAAAGATGCAGGGTGCTGTCGTTTGTTGTAGCGTACTGGGCACCTGCATACAGGGAGGAGATCAGTAACAATACAGTTACTGTAACCCGTTTATGATATTCCATCTGGAGATTTAAAACACAAAATTATTCAGAACCGGCGGCTGTTGTTTTCCTTAAATAGACAATTATTTATTAATTCCGGACAAGGGCGTAGTTTTGCTTTTTTATAGCATTAACTGTTTTGTAATGGGTTTAACAGCATTGTTACCGGAGATCGACAGGCTTAAACAGTCAGTATTTGTGATGCATGAGAAGTCTGAAAAGCTTATTCCTGCCCATACACATACCAAGGGACAGTTGAGCTATGTAGAGGGTGGTATCGCTTATATTACTATTGAGCAGCAGACTTTTGTAATACCGGCGCGTCATTATTTCTGGGTTCCTAAAGGTCTGCAGCATATCCTGAAGATTGCGCATTCTGCTACCGTATTACGCTCACTGTACTTTTATGCGCATGACGATCAGGAGAATGATTTCTATAGCCGCCTGGGTATTTACCCCGCCAATGAGTTACTGATACAGATGATCAATTATACCGAGCGATGGGACGGCAAGCATGTTGATCACCGCGATAATAATTTTGAATTCCTGGTAGCACTTAAGAAACTATTGCCCCAGTTGAACAATAAGGCCTTACCAATTATTCTGCCTATTTCTAATGACGAACGCATACACAAGATCATCCGTTACCTGGAAAAGAACCCCGGCGGGCCTCATAGTCTTGAAAGCGTAAGCGCCCACTTTAATATAAGTGAGCGCTCTTTATCACGTTTGTTTCAGGCCACATTGCAGATGCCTTTCCTGCAATATCTTAAAACATTAAGGATGATCAGGGCTATTGAAATGATCGTAAAAACAGATAAGCCAATTGGTGATATCGCTTTTGTGAGTGGTTATAGCAGTATCGGAGCCTTTAGCAATGCCTTTTTTGAATTTACCAATGCGAGGCCTTCTGATTTCAGGAAGATCTCGTAATGTGGCCTGTCTTAGTATAGCTTAGGTTTGGTAATACCTTTTTGTTCATACATGGCTTTGTTCATTTCAAAATGCAGTTCAGACATCGTATTCAGGTATTTTTCAATGGGCTCAAGACCCACTTCTTTCCTGCGCGTGTTTACTGTAAGGCTGTCTGATAGAGGGCGTGGTATTGCCTGGCATACATTCAGGTTGTAGGTTACCTGTGTGCCATATACCTGTTTGCCACCGGTATTCAGTCCTACACGGTCCACCAGGTAGGCGTAATCCTTTGGTGCTGCATTGCCTTTATCAACCTGTGGCTTCATTGCCTCCAGTATCTCTTTTTGAAAGGCTGGTGTTTTATCGCAATGCTGTACCATTAACCAGAAGTTGTTTGACCCTTCTTTGCCAACCAGGTCAAATCCCGGATAGCCGTATTGATGGAATATTTTAGCCAGTATTTGCTGGTGAGTGCCAAAAACACTGTCTTTATAATGCTGCCATTCTTCCTTCGATAATTCCTTGTATTTACCCTTTGGAATGCTTGCGGCGATCTGGTCAACCACCACCATACTCTTCAATGAATCGGCCAGGACCTGGTTAAACTTCACAGGTTTGTTTTGTGCTGAAGCAAAAAGAGTGGTTGATAATAAGATGAATAAAAGAGCTGTTTTACGCATGTTAAAAGATTTAAAGTTCTACAGGTAATATGATCTTAGCTACTGGTAATAGTTGTCTGTCTTTAGTACTTATAAATTCCTGTACCAGTAAATTTTTATCTGGGTTGATCTTTTTGGTGCTTACCAGTTTATTGTTGATATAAAACTGTACAGGTTTATTTAGATCAACCATTTCAGGATATACATAAAATGAGAGCTGTTTTACACAGGATGCTTCAATATTTACGATATTATTCTTTATAGCAGCTTTAATAAAACCCGACCTGCGTACATTATAATTTGCTTTTACAGTTTTACCGTCCTTGGTAACAGGTGGATTTAAAACGGGTTGCCATGAAGCTGGTTGAGCGGCTGTATCCAATACATCGATAGAGATCCAGTAATAACGGCCATTGGCTATATTATCTGTCTGCCATTGTATTGCAGCAGGGAAAGGTGATCTTGTACGATGCTGAAGTGTGTCATAAATAAAATGTAAAGAATCAGGACTTGAGTATGGTAAACCATGTCCTCCTGTAATAGTATAGTTTTTCCAGTTGGCTCCATTTTGCAGTGCATACTGGTAGATCTCATTCACTGTAGTGTTTTTGAAGATGCCATCATCCGTAGCGCTGATGCCATAAAAGGGCACCTGGTTGCCAAGATTGCCCAGGGGTGTATTGAAATTAATTAAGCCGGGATAGTAACAGATCCCTAACGCTGCGGCAAAGGTGGTTGGTTTGTTCAGTGTGAGCCAGAAGGTTCCACGCCCACCATCAGAATGGCCTGATACATATACTTTATTGTCATCAATATTGTACAATGATTTTACAAAGCTGATCTCTTTGATCAGTGTTTCAAAAGCCTGCTGATGGTACAGCCAATTGATATCCTTACGTGCAAATGCATAGATTACAAAAGCCTGTTGTTGTAACTGTTCTTTTAATACTTCTTTCTCAAATTCAGGGGTATTACCTTCGGTAGAGAATGCCTGCCTGTTGCCTGCTGCACCATGCAGGTACAGGTATAAAGGCGTTTTCTTTGTAGGATCATACTTACGGGGAATGTACACGAGGAATGGTACGTTCAGTGTATCATTCACTTTTATATGGTACAAGGTCCAGTGATCAGTAACAGGAGGTTTGGGATAGCTATTGAAACTCCTGATGGATTGAAGCAACGCCGGGAGCTTTTTTTGTGTTGCCTGTTGTTGCCAGTAGGTAGTGTCTGTAAGTAGTGAATGATTTATCCTCCGCGTTGTATCGTTAATAGCAGCCTGAAACCTTTTAAACTCTGCCTGTACAGAATCGTACTTCACCTTTAGCGATGCTATACTATTTTTCCAGGTGTCTGTATTCCTGATACAACTGGTAGCTGTATCATTGGCAAAGAACTCATAATTATAAAAGTCTCCGCCATGTTCCATAAACTCTTTGAAGTACTGCAATGCTTTCTCCGGCTGACCGCATTGGCAGGCACATACAGAGGCCTGGTATAAGGAGTAATTGACCTTTCTGATAGTAAAACATTTTTCATACCAGTAGAGGGCATTACAATAATCTTTTTTGTTGTACAGGCCGTAGGCTTTGCTGGTATAAGCGCCCAGCGAATCTTCCTGTGCATGTAAGAGGTTGCAGGCAAAAAAGGTTATTAAAAGGAGTGCTAAGAGTTTGTTTATCATGCTTCCGGTTTCTAATATAGTACGAAGTAAATCGTAATTGGGAAGCAGGAATTGTATTTTTCGGACAGCCTTTATTCTTTAACAAATTTGAAGATCAACCGGTCGTCAGCCAGTTTTTCTATGGAATTGAAGAAGGCAGAAGGATTGGAGCCTGTCAGTTTGTTGTACACTTTGATAAAATAAGCCTGGTCGTAAAAATTGCTGGCATAGCCTATTTCGGTAAGTTTTTTAAACCGCTCGCTGAACAGTTTGTTCTGCATAGAATGCCGGAAACGGGCTATTTTTTTATAGGCCACAGGTGAAATGCTCATATGTTTGTCAAACAGCCTGTTAAAGGAGCGTACGGTCAGTTCCAGTTTCTCTGCAATTGCTTCAATAGAATGCTCCTCTGCAAAATCTGTTAGTAATGCAATTGCCTTTTCTACCGTTTCGTAGTCTATATTGTTATTGTACACGGAAAGCAGGAAGTTTTCCAGCAATACCTGTTGCTCTTCTATATCAGTAGCTGCAAAAAACTGCTGTAAAAAGTCATGGTACTGGTTGTATTGCTGCCAGTCGGTAAATACCTGGGAGTCTTCAGCAGCAATTACTGAAAATGGTTGTGAGATAAACCGGTTAATGCCCATAGGCTTAAATACAATAGTTAGTTTGTTTACCGGGCCTTTTAAATTGATGAGCAGGGGAGCCTGGTAGCTGCGTTGTATTAAAGCAAGTGGCGTATTGCTGGCATTGGCATAAACCCCGGTGTAGTTGTCCTTAATATCACTAACAGCAGACTTGTGGATACTTAATGGTACATTGATATTGGGGAAAGCATAGTAAGTAGTATTGAAATCCGGTGATTCAGCTTTCAACAGGTAAAAGAATGCCACATGCTGTTGCAGGATGGGATGCCTGGGATAATAATTGTCAATGTTCATGAGGGGATACGAGATGCTGGTTACAGGATACAAGATACGTGAAATGTCAAACGTGAAACGTGAAAAGAATCGTGAACCGGCAATATCGTGAGACGTGAGTCGTCAGTCGTGAGTGAGTCCCGGCAATCGGCAGACGGCAATCGTGAGACGTGAGTGGCTGAGGCAAGTGAATAGTGAATTGTCAATAGTGAATGGCTGTTCCTTGTAAACTTTTCAACCTCCCAACTTGTCAACGGCTAACTGGCTTTCCTTCGAAATTCGATATTCAAAGTTCAGTATTCGATACTTTATTTCCGTATTTCCTACTTCTTTGTGCCTTTCCGACCTCTACATTCCATTTTCAAATCTTCAAATTCTCAAATTTTCAAACCCTCCACACATTAATAGAAACACAAAAGCATCCGCCGGGGGCAGATGCTTTTGTGTATTTTGATGGAATAAGCGGTAGCTTATAATCCCATTTTCTTTTTCAGGTTCTGGTCAATAGCGTCCAGGAACTCTTCAGTGTACAGGTAGTGATCGCCATGGCTTACTTTATTGCCGTGAACGCATACTGCCAGGTCTTTGGTCATTTTGCCGCTTTCAACTGTTTCAATACAAACAGCTTCCAGGGCGTTAGCAAAATCGATCAGTGCCTGGTTGTTGTCCAGTTTGCCACGGAAAGCCAGGCCACGTGTCCATGCAAAGATAGACGCGATAGGGTTGGTGCTGGTAGGTTTACCTGCCTGGTGATCGCGGAAGTGACGGGTAACGGTACCGTGAGCAGCTTCTGCTTCCATGGTCTGGCCATCAGGCGTAACCAGTACAGAAGTCATCAGACCCAGAGATCCGAAGCCCTGTGCTACGCTGTCGCTCTGTACGTCGCCATCATAGTTTTTACAAGCCCACACAAAGTTGCCATTCCATTTTAAAGCGCTGGCAACCATGTCATCAATCAGGCGATGTTCGTACACGATACCAGCTTCCTGGAACTTCTGTTTGAACTCGTTCTCATAAATATCAGCAAAGATATCTTTGAAACGGCCGTCATATTTTTTAAGAATGGTGTTCTTGGTGCTCAGGTATAAAGGCCATTTTTTGCTCAGGGCCATATTGAAACAGCTGCGTGCAAAACCTTTTACGCTCTCATCTGTATTGTACATTGACAGTGCAACACCGTCGCCTTTAAAATTGTACACTTCAAAAACCTGGGGCTCGCCACCATCTTCAGGAGTAAAGGTCATAGTCAGCTTACCTTTACCTTTAATAACGGTGTCGGTAGCACGGTATTGGTCGCCAAAAGCGTGACGGCCTACAATGATAGGAGCTGTCCAGTTAGAAACCAGGCGTGGGATATTCTTGATAACGATTGGCTCGCGGAATACGGTACCATCGAGAATGTTGCGGATAGTGCCGTTAGGGCTTTTCCACATTTGTTTCAGGTTAAACTCCTTCACACGGGCTTCGTCGGGTGTAATAGTGGCACACTTAATACCTACGCCATATTGTTTAATAGCATTGGCGGCGTCTATCGTAACCTGGTCGTTTGTTTGATCACGATATTCAACACCAAGATCATAATATTTAATGTCGAGTTCGAGATAAGGAAGAATCAGCTTGTCCTTGATAAATTTCCAGATAATGCGCGTCATTTCATCGCCATCCAGTTCTACTACAGGGTTTGCTACATGGATCTTTTTAGACATAATGACTGTGTTTTTTACAATTTTAAGAGTGTGCAAACCTACGTCAAAATGGATAAATATCACAAAGGTGATTTTATCCTAATATTTATTTAGTTCTAAACTGTTCCGGAGATGTTTTAATAAACGTATCAGGTCAGAATCGGTAAACAACGAGCGCCGGTTCTTTCGTATATACCTTAACAGGAATCGGGACAGATTATGATTAATTATATATTGCTGCCATGCTTGTAGCCCTTGAACAATATACAAGCCGTTTTATAGGTCTCTCAGCCGAAGAGCTGGCTGCCTTAATGGATGCCATGGAAGTGCGTGCCAGTAACCGCAGGGGCAGGCTGATAGATATAGGCGAACAGGAACATTATTGCCATTTTATATTGCATGGACTTGTACGGAAGTTCTTTTACCGGGGCAAGCATGAAGTGATTACCCAACTGGCAAAAGAAGGAGAGCTGATCAGTTCCTCGGTTTCCTTCTTTACCGGGCAACCCTCGGAATACGTAATAGAAGCCATTGAGGAAACTAAAGTGTTGTCACTACACAAACAGCGGATGGAGGAACTGTACCGTAAATACCCAAAACTGGAAAAACTGGGCCGCCTCGTCATCACCGATCTCATATTGCGCAAATCAGGCCGTGAACTGGAAATGTTGCGGTATAATACCCGTCAGCGTTTTGTACGGTTCATGAACCAACACCATGAGCTTTTTCAGCGGGTACCACAAAAATACCTCGCTTCTTACCTGGATATCAAACCCGAAACATTTAGCCGGTTAAAACATCTGCTTATACCCGGAAGAAATCCGGGGTTTTCTGATTAAACCAGTGCTTTATGATCATTACACAGGTTGTAGACATCAGGTACTATTATGAACAGTTGCTGGCCTACCTGCAACGCTATGCTCCTATTACCAAAGACGATCTGAAACTGTTGACCCCCTTCCTGGAAGTACGCAATTTTGAAAGAAGGACCGTGATCCTGGAAGAAGGGGAGGTAGACTATTACCTAAATATCGTAATGCGGGGTATTGTACGCAAAAATGTAAAGGTAGATCGTGGTGATATGACACTACAATTGGCCACAGAAGGGCATTTCATTCATTCTGAGGTCTCCTTCCACCATCGTATTGCCTCCGAAATGTCTATTGAAACGGTAGAGCCCTCTACGCTTGTGAGCATTCACTATAATAACCTGCAGATTGCCCTCAACGAAATTCCCTGGCTTGAAAAAATGGCCAGGAGGATCGTTATCGATATGTACCTCAAAAAGGATCTGCGCACCAAAATGCACCTGACCAAAAAGACCCGCGAAAGGTTTGTAGACTATGTGAATAGCCATCCGCAATTGCTGCAACGCGTACCCCAGAAGATCCTCGCTTCTTACCTGAATATCAAGCCCGAAACCTTTAGCCGGCTTAAGCATTTGCTGAAGAAGAACTGAAAATGTGCGAATTGGCAAATTTGAAGATTTGAAAATGAAGAAGCGGCGGCCTTGGGTTGGAAGTCGCGGGAATACAAGTTGGCAATTTGCAGCTATACCTTTCAGACATCAACCTTTCGATTTCATACTTCTGCCTCTTTGGGTTTTCCTCCGGAATTCGAAATTCAATATTCGGCATTCGATATTTGCTTTTCTTCCGGGCTTGCATTTGCCCGCAGCTCCTGGCTGTATCCCTTGTGCCTTTCCGACTTCTTACATCATATTGTTTGTATTTGCGCGCCGCTCGTAGCCCAAGGCTCGCCGCTTCTGCATTAGCTATCTCAAAAAACATTGATTGTCCAATGCTTAGCACAGATTAACCTTGAATGAGGCGTATAACAGGCTTTCTCCTAATTTTGCGCATTATTTTTACCTCTATGGATAATCCCCAGCCAGTACTCTCGTTCGACAATACAGGAAACGCATTTGCTTATAAATCAGATAAAGAGCTTAAGAAAGCCGCCTTTCTATTCTCTTCCATGGGCTACAACGGACTGGTGAAACTGGGGACCCGTTTTACCCCCTGGGCTATTAAAGTCGGTTTGCCGGTTAAAGGACTGATCCGCAGTACTATATTTCAGCAATTTGTAGGTGGAGAAACCCTTGAGGCAACTGCCGGGGTAGCAAAAAAACTGGGAGAATATCACGTACAGGTGATCCTTGACTACGGGGTAGAAGGTGGCGAAGATGGCGAACAGGGATTTGACCATGCCACCGACGAGTTTATCCGGGTAATTGAATATGCGGCCACACAGCCCAATATTCCCTTCATGAGTATTAAAGTGACTGGTTTCTGTGCTTTTGCCCTGCTGGAAAAGCTGGACAATGCTATGGAAAAAGCTTCCGGTACCCTGTTGCAAAGATTTGCAATAGCAATTGACACCCTTAGTGACAGTGAAAGAAATTCCTGGCAACGTGTGTCGCTGCGCATGAAAAAGATATGTGATGCTGCGGCTTCCCGTAAAGTAGGTGTATTGGTAGATGCTGAAGAAAGCTGGATCCAGGACCCCGTGGATGCCCTCACCATGATCATGATGAATAACTACAATAAGCAACATCCTATTGTATACAACACCATCCAGTTATATCGTCATGACAGGTTACAATTCCTGAAGGAGTCTTATGAAGCTGCCAGGCAGGGTAATTTTATCCTTGCTGCCAAGTTAGTACGTGGCGCGTACATGGAAAAAGAACGCAAACGTGCCGCTGAACTGAATTACGAATCTCCCATTCAACCCAATAAAGAAGCCAGCGACAGGGATTATAACCTTGCTGTTGCATTCTGTATCGATCATCTCGACCGCATTGCTACTATTGTAGCTTCACACAATGAGAACAGCAACCTGCAGGCAGCCCGACTTTTGCAGGAAAAGCAGGTTCCTCCGCATCACCAGCATATTCATTTCTCGCAGTTGTATGGCATGAGTGATAATATCACTTTCAATCTTGCCAAAGCTGGTTTTTCAGTAAGTAAATATTTGCCTTTTGGTCCCATTGAAGATGTAATTCCTTACCTGATGCGTCGTGCACAGGAAAACTCCTCCGTTTCTGGTCAAACAGGTAGAGAACTGGCTTTGATAAGAAAGGAGATTGAGAGAAGAAAGGCCTGATGTGCGAATTTGAAAATTTGCGAATGCTTTATCTCGTAGAATGGGCATTTTCAAATCTTCAAATTCTCAAATGGAGTTCTTTCGCACATTGACAAATCAGCAATTCTATTACTTAAGCTTCTCTGAGAATAATTTCAGGGTTCTTTCCCACGCTAGTTTAGCTGCATCTGCATTGTAGCGGGTAGGAGCAGTATCGTTGTTAAAGGCATGTTGCGCTCCTTCATACACAAACACCTGGTATTGTACACCGGCTTTTTTCAATGCTTCTTCATACGCAGGTATGCCGGCATTTACCCGTTCATCCAGTCCACCGTAATGTAGTAACAGAGCCGCTTTGATCTTGGGAACATCGGCAGCATCCGGCTGACGGCCATAGTAAGCCACAGCAGCTTTCAGGTCGGGTACATTCACTGCCAGTTGATTGGCCAGTGCACCACCCCAGCAGAAGCCTACGCAGCCCGTTTTACCATTACAGTCTTTACGGCTTTTGAGATAATCGAATGCTTTGATAAAGTTGTTGAGATTCTTTTTCGCGTCGATCTTGGCAAACAGCGCGCGGGAGTCATCTTCGTTGGTGGGTGTGCCGCCTTGTGGAGCCAATGCATCCGGCGCCAGTGCAATGTAACCTGCCAATGCCACACGGCGGGTTACATCTTCAATATGCGGGTTCAGTCCCCGGTTTTCGTGAATAACCACTACGGCTCCGTATTTGCCATCAGCTTTAGGGCGGGCAAGGTAGCCTTTCATAGTGCTTTCATCGCCGGGATATGTGATTGTTTCTGTAATAATGCGGTCATCCTGCGGAGCTACCGTAGCTGCATGTGCGTAATTCACTTCCAGCAGCGGCAATATAGCCATGGCTGCCGTCATGCTACCGGTAATCTGTGCCAACCGGCGTAGGAAATCGTCACGTTTCAGTGGCTTGTGTGTATATTCATCAAACAGGTTAATGATCCTTTGGTCCATATGTAGTTGGTTTGAATGGTGTGGAGATAGGTGATGCTTAAAGTTACAAAACGACTCCAGATCTGACAGCTTTTTTATTACCGCCCGTATAGGAAAAAATAATTGCAGGAAAGGCTTATATACCGGGGATGTATTGGACTAACTCACACGACTGAAATTCAGGCATCCGGCTTCCTGCATTAGCGGTCATTTCTTGTGTCCTGAAAGAATACTTCATTTAATATCATAATTACCCCGATTGATCTTTGGTATTTATGTCTATGTATCTGATCCTGGCAATAATGCACACTTCTTTGAAAGTTGTAATATATAGTTGATCATGGATATTTTGTATGTATGGCTAAATATGGAGATGACTTTTCATAGTTCCATCCCGTATCTTTATAACAATTACTTCAGGAGCATTTTGTGCTAATCACGCTGCTCACTCAACCAACGATATGAAAAAGATACTGTACCTGTTTTTTGCGCTGCTGTTGTTTAAAGCAAACCTATCAATGGGGCAGCAGGATACGCTGACCTCTTCTGCAAAGTTGCCCGCACACCCAAGATTATTGTTATTAAAAGGGCAGGAGGCTGCTGTTAAAAATAATATTGGCAAAGATGCCCTGCTGCAAAAAATACATGCTTCTATTCTGAAAGATTGTGATGAGATGATCAGTCAGCCGCCGGTTGAACACATCAAGATCGGTAAACGTTTGCTGGATAAATCAAGAGAGTGTCTGCGTCGTGTGTTCTACCTGTCTTATGCTTACAGAACAACCGGGCAGCGTAAATACCTGGAAAGAGCAGAAAAGGAAATGCTTGCTGTATCGGCTTTCAGCGACTGGAATCCCTCGCATTTTCTTGACGTAGCAGAAATGACGATGGCTGTATCTATTGGTTACGACTGGTTGTACAACGACCTGTCAAAAACTTCACGCAAAGCCATTGAAGATGCTATTCTTGAAAAAGGCATCAAACCTTCGCTGGATAAAGAATACAATTCTTGGCTTACACGTACTAATAACTGGAACCAGGTATGTAATGCAGGTATTGTATTTGGTGCTATGGTTACCTATGAGGCGCATCCGGAATTGTCTTTACAGATCGTAAACCGCGCTATCAATACATTGAGTTATCCTTTGCAGCAATATGCACCGGATGGAGGATATCCTGAAGGCTATGGATACTGGGGCTATGGCACTTCCTTTAACGTAATGCTGGTAAGTGCCCTGGATGCAGCGTTTGGCAAAGACTTCGGGTTAACAAAAGCTCCGGGTTTTATGCAAACCGCTTCTTTTATGGAAAACATGCTGGGGCCATCCGGTAAACCTTATAACTTTTCTGATTGCGGTACTACGGCAGAGTTTAACCCTGCAATGTTCTGGTTTGCCAGCCATACAAAGACCCCATCATTATTATGGATGGAGAAACAATTATTGTCCGGCAATATGCCATTAAAGAATCGCCTGTTGCCTGCTACTATGATCTGGGCAAAGGATATTGATATGAACAAAGTCGTAGCCCCCGTTTCTAAAACATGGTTTGGCAGTGGAGTAAACCCTGTAGCCTTGATGCGTACTTCGTGGACAGATCCCAAAGCTATTTTTGTAGGATTTAAAGGTGGCTCTCCTTCTTTAAGTCATGCGCACATGGACGTGGGCTCATTTGTAATGGAAGCTGATGGTGTAAGGTGGGCAATAGACCTCGGTATGCAGGAGTATGAAACACTTGAATCAAAAGGAGTAGACCTGTGGAATATGAAGCAGAACTCCCAGCGATGGAGTGTATATCGTTACAACAACCTGGCGCATAATACCCTTACTGTTAATAATGAACTGCAACAGGTAACGGGTAGTGCAAAGATCACAGAAAACTCAGGCGATCCTGAGTTTACAAGAGCTACAGCGGATTTGACCTCATTGTATGGAGGTAAGCTGAAATCTGCAACCCGTATGTTGGTGATTATGCAACAGAGTTATGTAGTGGTACATGATGAGCTGGAAACTGCAGGAGATTCCGTTACTGTGCGCTGGACCATGGTGACACCTGCAACTGTAAAGATCACAAAGAGTAATGTAGCCGAACTTTCCAAAGACGGTAAAACGCTGGTCCTGGCCATGCCACCGGCAGACGATCTGACACTGAAAACATGGCCCGCAACACCCACCAATAGCTATGATGCCGCCAACCCGGGCGTAAATATTATTGCTTTTGAGATGAAATTGCCACCGCACACAAAGCAACCGCTCCATGTAATGTTGATGCCGGAAAAAGCTGCAATAGAAAAAGGATTCAGATAGGCGGCAGATTATTGAAAATTGATCGCAAACCGGTGCATTCTGTCTGTAAAACTGTAGTTGATAGTATAGCCGGATACATCACAGATCTGTTTAATAATAGACAGGCCCAGTCCATTGCCTTCCCCTGTGGAAAAAGGTTTGTGAAAACGGGTGAACATCTGTGTCTTTTCCAATGCTGCATCTATAGCAGTATTGCTGATGGTCAATGATTGTTTATTCAGTTCAATATTGATGTGTCCTTCAGTAGCTGTATAGCGTATAGCATTGCTCAATAAATTATTCAGCAGAATATCCGCAAGAGCAGCATTCATTTGCAGGCAAACATCTTCCAGTTGGGTATCAATGCCAAGATGCGTGTTTTCCCATAATTCCTGGAATTGTAACAGTTTTTCTTCGATCTTCTGTTTCATATTTACAGAAGAGGTATCTGCAAATTGTTTGTTCTCGATCTTAGTCAGCAACAGCAACGACTGGTTAAGACGGGATAACCGTTGCACCGCTTTGTCGGCACTCTGTACGGCAAGGCTTTGCGATTCAGAAAGCTTTTCATCCTGGATCAGTATATCCAGTTTGGAACGGATGATGGCCAGCGGGGTCTGTAATTCGTGCGAAGCATTCTCGGTAAATTCTTTCAGGATCCTGTAATCCTGCTCGGCTTTTCCGGTAGCCTGTTGCAGCGCTTTATTCATGAATGAAAACTCATCAATGTCCGTAGCTGGGAAACTAAGTTGCTGGTCCTGCCCCAGTTTAAAGCCCAATATTACATTAAGCGTATTGTAAAATGGCTGCCATAGCTTGCGTAGCAGAAAACGATTGATCAGTAATGTGCTGATGAGGATCAGTACAATAGTAACAGTAGAAATAATAACCACTGAACGAATAATATCATTGGTCTCTTCCAGCGATTTACTTACTGTAGCCTCGTACAGTTGATTGCCGGCTGTTATTGAAAAAAAGATCTGCCTGATGTGTTCGTATTCTTTCTCCTCCTCGCTGTATACTTTAGTGGTCCTGAAGTGTCTTTTTTCAATAACTTCTGTTGCAGGTTTAAATGCAATGACCTGGTCTTTTACCGGTATTATTTCGGGCAACCGGTTATGTGTTTGTACGTAGGTTTCAATTTCGTGTTGCTCTATCTTCAGGCTGTCGTCTACCTGGTCAACCAATACATATTGCAGTAAAAAGTAGAATGCACCACTTGCCAGCAGAAAGATAACTACTGTAATAAGCAGGTTAATGCGGGTGTACCGGGTGAACAGTTTCATGTATTCATCGTATTAGCTGATGCTGAATTTATATCCCATTCCATATACAGATTTAATATAGTCCGGGCAGCCCGCAGCCATTATCTTCTTACGCAGGTTTTTGATATGCGTATAAATAAAATCATAGCTGTCTGCAAGGTCCATATTATCACCCCACAAATGTTCGGCAATAGCGTTCTTGCTGATCACTTTGTTCTTGTTTCCGATAAAATACAATAACAGGTCGTACTCCTTGCGGGTGAGATCGATAGATGTATTATTAGCCTTTACTGTTTTTTCCTGTATGTCAATGGTCAGTTCATCGAAGTTGATAGCAGTTTTACCCTCAAAAGATTTACGGCGGATGATGGCTGATACCCGGGCACCCAGTTCTGCAAGATGAAAGGGTTTGGTAAGGTAATCATCTGCTCCTGCGTTCAAACCGCTTATTTTATCGTCCAGCGAGTTTTTAGCAGAAATGATCAGTACGCCATCCTGTTTACCCTGTGCTTTCAACTCTTTCAGTACAGTAAGGCCACTGCCACCGGGCAGGTTTATGTCCAATATAATGCAGGTATATTCATACAAAGAGATCTTTTCAATGGCCGTGTTATAATCTGCCGCAGTTTCGCAGATAAAGTTCTCATTGCCCAGGTAGGTTGCAATACTGTCTGACAACTCTTTTTCGTCTTCAATAATCAATACTTTCATTGTGTTGCCTCGTTTTAGCTGCTGAGCAGGTGTTTTACCTGCCAACTTTATATCAAGTTAATAAATCCTGTATAAACTACCTGTTGTATTTCCTGTTCTTCAGCATCCATGCCGCACATTGGTACCATGCTATTGATTGCTGAAGAAGACTGTCCGAAACAGGTGTAGCAGTCGCTTTGCCGGTTATAAAGTCTGGTGTAAACTCTTCTGTCTTCTTAACCGGGGTCTGAATTACCAGTTTGTTGTTTTTCAGGTATCCGAGTCCCTGGTAAGTACTGATAAACGCCCTTTCTTTCTCTTCAGGAATAGAAAATATATCCTGCCCGAAAAATTTACTGCGGTAATTGAACCTGAGCAAGCCCAGTATGGTCGGTGCAATGTCTATCTGTGCTGTAAGTTTGTCAACACGCTGTGGCGCCAGGTTACCGGGCGAATAAATAAGCAAAGGAATGTGATAACCCGTAACAGGAAGTTCTACGCTGCCTGCACTGCCTGCACAATGATCGGCTACAATTACAAAGATGGTATTGCCGAACCAGGGCTTTTGCTGTGCTTCGCGCAGAAATTTTGCAATGGCATAGTCAGTATATTTTACCGCACCCTCACGGCTCTGTGATGCCGAAGGGATATCTATACGCCCATCGGGATAAGTATAGGGACGATGATTGGATACCGTCATCACCTGTGTAAAAAAGGGCTTTTGGGCCAGGTAGTTGCTATCCATTGTTTGTAAAGCCAGCGTAAAGAGGTCTTCATCAGCCACTCCCCAGATATTGGAATAATGGATCTGTTCAGGTTTCAGTGCTGTACGATCAATGACGGTATATCCGTTATTGCTGAAGAAATACTTCATGTTGTCAAAATACCCATAGCCGCCGTAAATAAATTGTGTTGTATAGCCTTTGGATCTGAAAACCGAACCTAAAGAGAACAGGTTTTCATTATTGGGCCTCTTCACGGTGCTCTGGCCCGGTGTGGGTGGTATAGATAAGGACAACGACTCTAACCCCCGTACCGTTCTTGTTCCTGATGCGTACAGCTTGGTGAAGAAAAGGCTATGCTGTGCCAAAGAATCAAGATGGGGAGTAATGTTTTGAGTATTGCCAAAAGATCTCATAAAATCAGCACTGAAGCTCTCCACACTGATAAGCACCACATTCATGTGCTTTTCCGGTTCAGGGTAAGATATATTTCTTTCGATATTAAAAACGTCGGTTGAAACAAAACTGCTGTTGGGAGCGGATAATTGGTTTCTCAGGATGGTAAATGCCTGTCTGTCCGAAAGGGTCTGGTAGAATTTATGATAATCCAGCTCGTTGTGGGTAAAGGCATAGCCAAATTCAAACAGGCCATTGCCCGCCAGTTCGTTCACATATTCGTTGCCGCTGAAATGTCTGAATGAATGTTTTACAAATAGAAAGCCACAAAGCGGAAAGAGCAGGATAATGCCAGCCTGTAAAGAGCGTTTTGCAAAAGATGGCCTGTATTGCAAAGGAGTGGTGATCTTTTTCCGTAAAAGCCAGGTAATGGCAAATGCTATAACAAATACTGCTGCTATGATCCAGCCCACGGGGTACGATTCACGGATATTACCGATCACTTCGTTGGTATATACAAGGTAATCAACTGCTATAAAATTATAACGTACAGAAAACTCGTCCCAGAAAAAACATTCACTCACAGCATTGAACAGCAGGAGGTAGGTGATCAGAAAAACATCAATCAGTATAACTGTTGTACGCCAGCGTGCACGGAATTGCTTGCCGCCAAATGCGAGTAAAAGATAAATAGCAAAACGAACAATGAAATAGCCCATTACCGCATGGCGAACACCGGAGTCATAATCTTTAGGAAGTATGCCCGTAAAAAGTAGCAGGCCAATAAAAACAGCCCATATCGAAATGATCCAGGGCTTTGCTTTTCGGGTATACATGGTGTCATTCATCCACCATAAATGCAACAGCAAGGGAAGCATGCAATAGGCGGCTATCACCATATCGTATAGCAACCCGATACCAAAAAGCCCTGTTATATTGCTGAAATTCCAGCTTATACCGGCAGAAGCTTTTGCGAGTAACAGTACCCTGGTGATGAAAGAGATACCGATCAGGATCAGTGCAATTATAAAAACAGGGGTGTAGTATGCTATTCCTGTCTTACCAGCTTTTATTTTCATGAGCCTTGTACGAATAAACTGGGCAAGTTGTACAACAATTCTGAAGAAAATCTAAATGATGAGATTCGGAGTGCTTTTAGTGCAGTTAAATGTCTGTTAATCCGGCTTATTCAGGGCTACAGGAAATCTTCAGTTTGTACTGGTAGTTTAGGGGTATTATTTACCTGATAAAAACAAATTTTCATGAAACGCAATGCGCTCTTATTATTAGCAGCCATGATCACTTATGTTGGTGCAACAGCCCAGGAAAAAGAAAAAGAAGAAAAATCTATTCCGGCGCCTGCTGTAGCGAAAGCTGCATTCAGTAAAGCCTTTCCCGGTGCATCTAAAGTAAAATGGGAAAAAGAGAATAGCGATTACGAGGTTAATTTTACAAAGGATGGCAAGGAAATGTCGGCTGTATATGATAGTAAAGGAGTATTAAAAGAAACAGAGGTGGAAATCACTGCTGCTGAATTGCCTGCAGCTGCTACTGAATATATCAAACAGCACTATAAAGGTGCTACGGTAAAAGAAGCAGCTAAGATCACTACTGCATCGGGTACGGTAACTTATGAGGCTGAGGTAAATAAAAAAGACGTGATCTTTGATGCCAACGGCAAATTCATTAAGGAAGAAAAAGATTAATACAAAGCATTACAAAGGGCTGCAGTGACTCAACTGCAGCCCTTTTTTAATATACCAATACCAGATATTATTATGAAAAGAAGTTTTACCTGTTTATGCCTCACAGCTTTGTCTTTTTCGCCTGCAACAAAAGCACAGGCTCAAAACGGTTTTCATGTCGTTAAAACATTCCATATTGCCAGCAATGGCGGATGGGATTACCTGGCTGTAGGCCCGGGTAATAAGTTGTATGTTTCACACGGAACCCAGGTCAATATTCTGGATAAGAACTCAGGAGATTCTGTAGGGTTTATTCCTAATACTACCGGTGTTCATGGAATTGCATTTGTGCCTGAGCTGGGAAAGGGATTTACTACTAACGGAAGATTGAATACAGTCTCTGTTTTTGAACTGGCAACAGGTGTAGTAACTGCACAAATTGCAACAGGCGATAATCCTGACGCGATCCTGTATGATAAGTTCTCTAAAAAACTGTTCACCTGTAACGGACGAAGTAAAAATATTACAGTCATCGATCCGGCTACCAGTAAAGTGGTAGCTACAATTGATGCAGGTGGTAAACCAGAAACAGCGGTGAGCGATGAAAAAGGCAAAGTGTATGTAAATATTGAGGATAAAAACGAGATAATAGTATTGGATCTGAAAAACAATCGGGTAGAAAATCGTTGGTCATTAGCTCCTGCTGAAGGTCCTACCGGTTTGGCTATTGACAGGATCACCAACAGATTGTTTGCCGGTTGCGATAAATTACTGGTGGTAGTAGATGCCGGCAATGGTAAGATCATAGACAAAATAACAATCGGCGATGGGTGTGATGGCGTAGCATTTGATAATGCAACCAAAACCATTTTTACATCTAATGGTGAAGGCACTATGACGGTAATTGCTGAACAATCAGCCAATGCTTACGTAGTGAAAGAAACTGTAGCTACTAAAAAAGGAGCAAGAACTATTGCTATAGATGAAACTTCGCATACATTGTATTTACCTACTGCCGAGTTTGGTAACGCTACTGAAGAAGGTAAAAGGCCGCCAGTGGTTCCCGGAACATTCCAGGTACTGGTGATCCGTTAAGGTCTGACTTTCTTTAAAGAAAAAACGCCTGTGTAACCAACACAGGCGTTTGCAGGATATGGTTTATTGGTTAAAATCTGTATGATAAAGTAGCTACTACCTGGCGCGGAGGAATAGGATTGATGCTATAGTTTTCATGCACATAGTAGTTCAATGTGTTGGTGATGTTTGACACTTTGGCCAGTAAACTGATGTTTTTGTAAGTATACCCCAGTGAAACATCTACTGTCGTAAATCCCGATACGGGAATAAGTCTTGAATAGGTTTGTGTCTGGCCGATGGTATTGTTCCAGCCACCGAAGCGTTTACCGATATAAAATACTGAGGCGCCTGCCTTAAATCCTTTCAGCCTGTTGCCGGTGAAAGTGTAGAACACGGTGCCGTTTGCTGTGTGAGCCGGGTTATTGACAAGACGCTCACCGGTTACATAACTGCCTTTGGTATCAGGTGTTTTGGTATAGCGCATATAGTTATAGCTATAGCCAGCCATTACGTCCAGCCCCTTTAAAGGATGACTTACAAGATCCAGTTCAATACCATCGCTGGTAGTCTGGCCGGTTAATTCTTTCAGGTTCGTATTGTTATTTACATTACCATTAGCATCCAGCTGTGCAGTTTGTGCCAGGTTATTGTTCACGATCCTGTAAAAGGTAAGATTCGCAGAAAGAAGCCCGTTGAAAAAATCATTCTTTATACCCAATTCATACTGATCAATAATGGAAGGCTGTAAAGCATTGCCATAAATATCAGTACCACTGTTTACAGCAAATGAGTTAGCATAGCTGGCAAACAGTGAAGTGTGACTGGTTGGCTTGTACACCAGGCCTATACGTGGGGAAAATGCTTTATCATCTTTAATGGTAGTACCACTGGTTTTTACGTTCGTCACGTAGTTTATAGTATCAATAGGTCTCGCACTCTGGTATGACCAGCGAACGCCCGCCAGTAATTTTAATTTAGGAGTGAGGCTGATAAGGTCCTGCACATAGGCGCCAAAACGGTTTACTGGTGTTTTAGTAAGGCGGATAGCTGTAGCATCGGGAATATCTGTGCGTGGAGTATATTTTGTTGGGTCAAGAATATTGATCTTGTCATAGGTAGCTGGTTGATTATAGGTATAGTTCTGTGTAAAATACCTGTCTGCATCTACCCCGGCCAGTAAAGTATGATCAATTACGCCGGTTTTGAATTTGCCGGTTAGATCGGCCTGCGCTATATAATAACTTTCTTCTGAATTGCTACGGCCGAGAGGTCTTGTCCAGTCTCCGTTGGCAGCAGCCTGTATCCTTTCTGTTGAATAGTAATCGCGTTTATACAGTTGGTACGAAACTGTAGTAGTAAGTTGCCATGATTCGTTAAAGCGATGTTTCAAAGCTGCATTGGCAGTAGCCTGTTGTGTTTTGGCATATTGCCAGGAGGTGCCAAAAAAAGCTGAGCGTGCAACATCGGGGATAATGGTATTATCAAGTGTGCCGATGCCAAAGTCAGGTGTAAAATTATGTTTGAGGTAATCTCCCTGAACCAGTAACTCTGTGCGTTTACCCAATTTGAATAACAGCGATGGATTAATATAATACCTTTTAGAACTTACCACATCGCGGTAGCTTTTAGCTGATTCATACGTGCCGTTTAGACGAAAAGCAATACCGGAAGAAATTGGTCCGTACACATCAAAAGCCGGTTTATAAAGGTCATAACTGCCGGCGCGCATAGATACCTCACCGCCAAAATGGAATTTAGGCTGTTTAGTAACCATGTTGATGATGCCGCCCGGGGCTACATTACCATAGAGAATAGCGGAGCTTCCTTTCAATACTTCTACTTTTTCCAGCGAGCTTACTTCGGGCATAGCTCCGCTGTTGATGCGTGCGCCGTTTTTAAACATATTACCACTGGAAAACGAATAGCCACGTGCTGAAAAACTTTCCTGTGTGCTGCCACGGGTGGTTGACAGGTAAACACCGTTTGTGTTTTTTATAACATCGCTTAGGCGCATTGCCTGTTGGTCCTTAATAACCCCTTCGCCAATTACCGCAATGCTTTGCGGTAGATCCATTGGCGAAATAGCCACTTTGCCTACCGTTACAGGGCTTGTATTCAGGCTTTTCTTCACATTTACGATCACATCTTCCAGTTGTGAAGAATTTTCGGTTAAAGAAAAACTAACCTCAGTAACTTTTTCAGCAACAACTGTTACCGTCTGTTGCTGGGTCTTCAGGCCGGTATGTGAAACAACGATGGTATAGGTACCAGGTAAAATATGGTGCATGCTAAAGCGGCCATCGTCACTGGTAAAAGAAGCGTATTTTGTCCCTTTTAAAATAATACTCACAGAAGGTACGGGTTGCCCGTCGGAAGATGTTACTTTCCCTTTAATACCTGCATTGGTTTGTGCGTGTAAGAGCGGCGTAATAAGCAGTAGCATGGCGATAACAGCCAGTCGGTTTAATCTTAAGCTCAACATAGTAGTGGTTTCTATGATTAGTGAAAATTTTTGCAAAAAAACAGTGAAGCATGTACGTTGCTGCGCGCAATCGGGAAATGCAGTTACGCAATGCGAAATAGCCATTCGAAAATTGATTCAACGCAATGCTTATTTTAAAAACTTCAGAATTTCTTCAGAATGTCTTCAGGATTACTTCAGAATTCAATGATCCCGGGTAGTAGTTGCACTGATATTATTGTAGGTCTGTTACATTAACAAGCTGTTTGTAAGATGGGTGTACATGCGCTAAGTGATTGTACGTTTTGATGATATAAGCTGACAGATACCGGAGGTCGTGAACTTTGAACATTCCTTAACAGCACTACACTCAATTACACAGAATATCTTCAGAAACCGCCCGGAATTTAGTATGACCTAACTCCAACACATGTTTCTACTCCGTTTAACCCTTGCCGCAGTAGTAATACTTGCGTTTCAAAACAACTGTTTTTGTCAGGCTGGAAACGGTACTGATACAGCAGGCTTGTTGTACAACAAAACAGCTATTAGTAAAGAAATAAACTGGGATACAGCTGCCATTAAAAAGCAGTCTGCTATCCGCATGTTCTATATACCGGCTGTTATGATAGCTTATGGCGTAGTGTCCTTAACAAGTGATGGCCTGGAAGACTGGAATCAGGGTATAAAAGAAGAGATCTGGACAGAGCGGCCGCACAAGCAATTGCATATTGATAATTACCTGCAATGGGCTCCTGCAGTCGCAGTATATGGACTAAACCTGGCAGGGATTAAAGGAAAGAACAATTTCAGGGACAGAACTATCATATACGGAATGTCAACCCTGATGATGAGTGCTACTGTTTTTGGGGTAAAAAAACTTACCGGAGAATGGCGGCCCGATGGTTCCAATAAGCTGTCTTTTCCTTCGGGGCATACTGCTACGGCGTTTGCTGCTGCTGAGTTTCTGCGGAAGGAGTACCAGGATGTTTCACCCTGGTATGGCATCGCGGGCTATGCAGTTGCAGCGGCCACCGGTTATCTGAGGATGTATAATAACAAACATTGGCTGGGCGATGTAGTGGCAGGCGCGGGGATTGGTATATTATCCACAGACCTGGCCTACAGGCTTTATCCGGTAATGAAAAGAACCTTTTTTAAGAAAGAAAAACTCTCTTCAACTATGGTAATGCCCTTTTATAATGGTACCGCTGCCGGTTTGTCATTAGTCCATCATTTTTAGCGAGTTATGATTGCAATGCTTAACAGGTAATACGCATTAACATAACTTTTTGAAAATTAATGGTGCTCTTGCATAATAAAATGCGTCCTGATACGATACTAAGCTGCTGAAACTACCAATTGCGTGTGAGTTGTTGACATTTGTTGTTAATTGCCGACCATAGGCCATTTTTTAAAAAAATCACGTAGATTTAATGATGCGCAAAACCCTGGTGACACTTGTAGTGTGTGTATTGATCGTAGGAAAAAAGTCTGCTTTCTGCCAGTTTAGCCTGGTAAGAGATAGTTTGCAGTCTGCCGCTTTCCCCGACACAGTTCCCCTGAAGGTAAACTGGAATGTTCCTCCCAAAAAAGAACCGCTGTACAAATTACTGGCTATTCCCGGCCTGATGATCACTTATGGCGTTACTTCCCTGAAAGCCGATATGCTGAAGGATGTGAACAAGAACGTTCGCGAAGAGGTGGCCATTGAACATCCTCACCAGCGCGTGCGTGTTGATGATTATCTTAAATGGGCGCCTGCGGTTGCCGTGTATGGCTTGAATCTGGTGGGTATCAAGGGTAAAAATAATTTTAAAGACCGTACCATCATTTATGGTATGTCTATGATATTAACCAACTCGGTTGTTTTCGGAACCAAGAAGATCAGTGGTGAAGAACGCCCTGATGGTTCAGATCGTTACTCATTTCCTTCCGGTCATACTGCTGTTGCATTTGCCTCTGCCGAATTTATGCGCAAAGAGTACCAGGATGTTTCTCCCTGGTATGGTATTGCAGGTTATGCTATGGCAGCTACTACAGGTTATCTGCGGATGTACAATGATAAGCACTGGCTCAGTGATGTAGTTGCCGGTGCCGGTATTGGTATCCTGTCCACTGATATCGCCTATCGTCTTTATCCCACCATGAAGAGATTATTTTCTAAAAAAGATCAAAACCTTTCTACAGTCGTAATGCCTTATTACCAGAGCGGAAGTTTTGGATTGGGAATGGTGCACCATTTCTAATCAGGTTATAGGTTGTAAGTTTTAGGTTATAAGTTAAGGCACAAGATTCAAGGAACAAGGCTCAAGGAAATACAGTTGAGAAGTTGAAAGGTTGATAAGTTAACAGGGAAGTACGGAAGGTGAAAATATCGAATGTCAAATTTTGAATATCAAATTTCGAAAGGAAGCCGAAGGCTAGGTTGAAAAGTTGGAAAGTTGATAGGTTTACAAGGAGCAGCCATTCACTATTCACCATTGACTATTCACTTGTTTCTACCACTCACGACTGACGACTGACGTCTCACGATTCAACCCGAAACATCAAACCCGACACTCGAAACAGTTTCACGTCTCTCACTGCTTCAACTCCACCCTGTAAAGTACCAACGTATCATTACCGGTATTCCTGATAGAATGAGGAAATTCCGGAGCCCATTTATTTGCAATGTTTATCGGCAATACAGCATTAAATGAATCCTGTTTCACTAGTTTATTCTTATTGTCAAGACCATAATGAAATAAAGTAAAAGGTGTGCTGTGTACAGCCCAGGCTACACTTCTCCAGCGATGGGCATGTATGGGTTCCGTCTGTCCGGGTAAAACGGTAACATTAAGAATACGAACACTATCATCTTCGTATAATATAGTATGTGATAAGGGGGCGGCTTTGATCGCATCCAGGCTGTCTGGCCATGTCCAGCCGGTAGTGTCTTTATGATTAGTGGTGGCAACATCTGTTTGCGTCGTTGTAGCTGTAGTAAAGAATTTTGCACCACAGTATCCTAGTATCGCTCCTATCACAAGGCCGATGAGCAATGATTGAATTTTCATGTCAGTAACAGGTTTAAGTTTGGGTTTATAATAAGTGAAGAAGAAGGGCAGGATGAAAACCAAGCTACTGAGCTTTTTTGTTATCGAGATGTGAACGGTAAGGTGCGGACATAATAGTTTAGGAAAGCAAAGGGGCCTACTCATAGCATGAGTCAGCCCCTTTGTTATAATGACCTGTAAATAAATGTTGTTATTTATATCACTATCAGGTACAACGTTTATTTTTTCATCAGTGTAAACAGTTCACTGCTTCCGTTACTGCCTGCCAGTACAATGAAATAATTGCCGGGTCTTCTGCCGGTCATTCCATTATATTCAAGCTGGTTATTGCCTGCTGCAAAGCTCCTTTCACCAATAGCATCAACTACCTGTCCTAATGCATTGTACACACGCACGCTTACCTTCTGGCTGGATGGAAGTGTAAAGGCAATGATCACTTTTCCGGTAGTGGGGTTAGGATAAACGCCTGCTTTTGTAAAGGTTATTGGTGTCGTTTCTCTTGTGTCAACCGGTGCTGCCACACGTGCTCCGGTACAGTTGCCTGCTGTTGGACTGTTACCTGTGATCTCTATCCAGTCAATATCAGCAAACTCTGTAGCCTGTGTTGTTTCCACCCTGATGGTATTACCTCCACTCACCAGTGAAACGGTAGCAGTAGTAGTTGTGAACGTAGTACTGCTGCTTGTTTTCGGGAATGCCAGCACGCTGTTGATGGTAGCGCCGTTTACCAGCAGTTTGGCAGAAGTAGCTGCCTGCGATCCGCTGTTCTTATAACGCCAGGTAAGCGTGTAGCTGCCGGCTGCTGCTGCATTAACACGCCAGGTAATACCCTTGGCGCTTGAGTTGGTAAGGTTGATCACATAACCATTATTAGCACCGGTGTTGGCAGAAAGACTACCGTCATAGCTGCACAAACCGGTAGTGGTGGTTGCATTATCTTCAATACGGATAGTGCTGCCGGTACCGCCTCCGCCTGTTGCAGTAAAGTTTGCAGTAACGCTCAGATTGCTGTTCATGGTTACTGAGGTGGTAGCAGATGCTCCGCTGGCGCTGCCACTCCAGTTGGCAAAAGTATAGCCACTGGCTGCTGTTGCAGTAAGTGTAACTACAGTGCCCGCTGCATAAGAACCACCTGAGGGACTTAATGTAATTGTACCACCTGCTGCAGGGCTTGCGGCAACAGATAAAGTATAATTGGTGGTCGATGTGCTGCCTGATTCAATGGCGCCAAGATCAGGGGCTGAACCATTATAGCTAATGCCGGTGGTGGCTACACCTGCATTAATGGCATCGCTGCCCGTTGCAAGGTTCAGGAATCCGTTTGCTGTAGGCGCACTGGCAGTACCGGGTGTCAGTGTCTGAAAATCAGCACTGGTAATGGTAAAGCCGGAAGATGCACCTGTAAAAGCATTGGGAGCAGTAGCTGTACCTATGATCCTGTCGTTACTGCCCGACTGGAAGGATAGATTGTTTTTAAAAACAGAAGTACCGCCGTCAAAGTTAAAATTACGCTCTACGTTATTGTAACCTGTACAGTTCGTCACTTCAATAGTGCCCAGGTTACGGTTATAAGTAAAGCCATGCTTACCATTGTTGAAAGCAATGCAACGTCTTACAATGTGATTTACTGAAATATCTTCACCGCCCAGTTTAAAACCGTTCTTATCGCCGTTGCCGGATGTACCACCTGTGGTCAATATACCGTTGTCGTGCGAAATACAGTTTTCCAGCAGAATAGCGCCGATGGGGCCGGTATCGGGTTTAGTGTAGAGATCCCAGCCATCATCAATATTGTTGTGCGAAACACAACCACGGAAAATATTACCTGTGCCACAGGTGAGCTTGGCGGCAAAGCCATCTGCATCTTCATTATCAGGATCCTGGTTGTCGTAGGATTCACAATTCAGGATCAGGTTGTTGGAAGGCCAGTCGCTGATGCTGGTATAAGCCGTATTATACCGGCTGAGTTGCAGGCCGCTGTCGCGATTTTTACGGAAGATGCATTTCTCAATGATGTTGTTGTTGCCGGAAAGCAACAGGCCGTTATCACCTGCTCCTTCAATAATGAGACCGGTAAGGTGCCAGTAAGCACCATCCAGTACTATGCCCCGGTTAGAAGTAGAAAGGGCTTGTCCCGTAAAAGAGAGTAGAGGTACTTCATTGTTGTAAGCTACGATGTTTTTGTAAGCAGAAGAGGTGCCGCTATTGGTACGTGCAATTAAAATGGTAGCGGTATAACTGTAGGTACCGCCCCGCATGTAAATAGTACCCCCTGCTGTTACTTTGGTAATAGCGCTTTCAAGGGTGGTAGGTGCTGAAATAGATGTGCCTGCATTAGAGGCAGACCCGCCAGGTGCTACATAAAGAACTGATTGACTTCTTGCCTGCAACAATATGCAAAGCATAAAGCAGCAGATCGGCAATAATCGCTTCATAATCATAAAAAGTGGTTTTATTTGTTAATAATGATAGACAATACCGGGTACTATGCAGTAAGAGCAACTTATTGCGCAATACAGATCAGGCAGCAGGTAGCAACTGCTGTTGACTAAACAGTATGTTATCAATAGTAGAGTTTAACAGGCGGGGTGGGGATGCTGATCTTATGAAGCGAAGGGTGGGGAAATGGCAAGCCTGTATAAACCGATGCTAATGTATTACACGGTAACAGCGGTTTCCAACAAAAATTGGATTTTTATTTACGCAATCGTTCCCGGTGATGGATGATCGAAAATAAACTTAGTAATAACACTATTGGATAAACGATTTAGTAGGAGTGGTATTAATACCCGCGTGAAAGGGTAACAGGATTTTCGATTTTCCCTCCCTTTATAAAGCTGTTGATATTAGCGATCAGTAAGTCTATTTTTCCCGTGTCCTCATCTGCCCGGCCACCGCCAGAGTGTTGGGTAAGAATTACTTCGGGCATATTCCACAAGGGATTATCGGCAGGTAAAGGCTCTTTTTCTGTAACATCCAGTACGGCTCCGGCCAGTTTGCCCGATTGTAAAACTGCGATCATAGCGGTTTCATCAGTAGTGTTGCCCCTGCCCACACTGGCATATACACTGCCATTCGGTAAGGCTGCAAACAATTCTTCTGTCATGTATTTATCTGCGCTGCCCGGTAAAGTATTAATAACAAGATTAGTGGCAGAAAGTGCCTGCAATAATTCTTCTTTGGAGTGAATAGTAGCGGCAGGATTACTGCGCGCAGCCATGTGAATAGTACATCCAAAACCGGTAAGCATCTCTTTTACTGCCATGCCAATAGCGCCTGCACCAAGTACAATCACCTGCTGTCTGCCCAAAAGCTGAACCGTATTGCGGATGGCTTTACCATTCCAGTGATGTGCATCCTGCAAACGGACAGATTGTGGAATACCCCGGTACCATGCCAATACACCCCCTACAATGGTTTCTGCACAGGGACGGGCAAAAAAATCACCCATATTGGCTACAGGGATTGTAAGGGCCAGTTGGCTGTATTTCTCAAAACCCGCTGAGTCTAGTTGCCAGAAGGTAAGTTGTTCAGGAAGTGGATCAAACCAATCAAGTGGGGGATTACCGGCTACAATGCTTGCTTCTCGGAAAGCTTTACGTGCATCTGCATCCGGCAAATTTGTTTTAAAACTGGTCGCTATATTTTCGGGTAAATGTTGAACAAGATATTGCTGAAAAGAAGGACTGTAACTGCTGTACACAAATAATTTCGTCATGATATAGCCTTTAAATTCAATCCAGGAACGACATCCTTACACCACAATCCTGCATATTTTGAGCAGTAACAGATAAAAGGATGTCGTCCCTGCTGCCTATTTAATACAAATTAACGGCCATCTGCCCAAAAAACTGAAACTATCACCATTAAATCTGAAACAGTCACCATGCCCGTACGTACCAGTGCTGGTAATTTTGTGCTGTAAAACTTAATACAAAAACGATGGAATCAACAAACAAAATAGCCCTGGTAACCGGCTCCAGTCGTGGGCTCGGAAAAAATATGGCCTTGCAATTGGCAGAAAAAGGACATGATGTAATTGTTACCTACAACAGTAAAAAAGAAGAGGCGCAGGAAGTAGTGGCCGCTATTGAAGCAAAAGGAAGAAAAGCTGTCGCTTTGCAATTGAATACCGGTGAAGTAAAAAGTTTTGATGCTTTTGTTCAACAATTAAAGCAACAATTAACAACCGTGTGGAAACGCGAAAACTTTGATTTCCTTGTAAACAATGCAGGTATTGATTCAAGAGCTATGATCGCAGATACTACGGAAGAAGCATTTGATAAATTATGCAATATCCACCTCAAAGGTGTCTTCTTTCTCACGCAGAAATTATTGCCTGTTATTGCAGACAAAGGCCGCATTATTAATCTCTCTACTGGTTTGGCAAGGTTTACCACGCCCGGTTATGCTGCCTATGCTGCCATGAAGGGGGCTATTGAAGTATTTACACGTTATCTCGCAAAGGAAGTAGGGGCAAGAGGTATTAATGCCAATGTGGTAGCGCCCGGTATTATCCAGACCGATTTTACAAAATCTGTATATGAAAATCACCCGGAAGCAATTGCTTTTATCACCAGCCAAACGGCACTGGGAAGAACGGGTGTGCCTGATGATATTGGTGGTATTGTGGCATTCCTTTGTTCTGAAGAAGCCCGCTGGATCACCGCGCAAAGGATCGAAGCCTCAGGGGGAATGTTTTTATAGCAAGTACGAAATACGAAGTCAGAAGTACGGAAGGTAAAAATGCAATAGTCAGGATGGCTTGATGGTTGTATGGTTTGATTGTTATGGCCGATAGCCATAGAACCTACAACAATCTAACCATCCTGATTTAATATCATCTATTCACTTGCTTCTGCACTCACAACTGACGCCTCACGGTCCTCTCTGGCGCGTAGTGTTCCGCAGGATCACTCGAGCCTTCCATATGCACCCGGTCTCCGACCGGAATGGTTAATTACAAGTTTGCAATTCATCAACGCTCTACGCACACCTGCCTGAACGGTTTCACTCGGGTAGGACTGACGCCTCACGGTCTCACGATTCCCCAACCCGAAACATCAAACCCGAAACTCGAAACAGTACTGCCGATTGCCGTCTGCCGATTCACGATTCCTCTCACGACTCCCCTCCTTTTGGCATTTACTTCTTATTAGCCATGATCTGTTTTCCGAAATCGGTTTCCAGGAAGTTCACTGCTTCATCATGATCGGTAGAAACAGTAACCGGTAACCATTTCTCAAATTCCGCTTTGCGTACTGCATCGGCATTTTTCAAAAGACCTGCAGCTTCACTACCTAATACAAGGTGTACGGGAGGTTCTGCGGTGTACGCCAGCTCAAAGATCACTTTAGCTGCTTTCTCAGGATCACCTACGGGAATAAACTGTCCGCTTGAAATAAAATCAGCCCTTACATCAACCGTAGTTTCATAACCTTCTACTTTGGGGGCAAAGGTCATAGAAGCTCCTGCCCAGTCTGTACGAAAGCCACCGGGTTCTACAGAAGTAGTATGTATTCCCAGCGGGGCTATTTCAGAAGCCAGTGATTCTGTAAATCCGCTGATACCGAATTTAGCAGCCTGGTACATCGTGATCCCTGCATTACCTATGCGACCACCAATAGAGCTGATCTGGATAATGTGCCCTGAACGTTGTTTACGCATGTAAGGCAATACTGCACGGGTAATGGCAATAGGGGCGTACAGGTTTGTTTCCAGTTGACTGCGTACCTGTTCTTCTGTAAAGGCTTCAGCCGCGCCGATAATGCCAAATCCTGCATTATTTACCAGTACATCAATACGTCCAAAATGCTGTACGGTAGTTTCAACTGCTGTAGTGATCTGTGCTTTGTCTGTTACGTCCAGTTGCAGTGGCAATACCTGTCCGGGATATTCTGCTACCAGATCATTCAGTTGCTCTGTGTTGCGGGCAGTGGCGGCCACTTTATCACCTTTTGCCAGTACGGCTTTTGTAATACTTCTGCCTAATCCGCGTGCGCTTCCTGTTATAAACCAAACTTTACTCATTGTTATTATTTTTTAGCAAAGTTGGTATGAATCAGCACGATCTGTTTTGTTCAGGAGCTCAATGTTTGTTTGTTGAAAAGCTCAAGTTGGAGCAAGTACGAAATAAGAAGTACAAAGTATGGAAGGTGAAAATATCGAATGTCGAATACTGAATATCAAATTTAGAAGGAAAGCCGAAGGCTGGGTTGAAAAGTTGGAAAGTTGATAGGTTTACAAGGAGTAGCCATTCACTATTGACAATTCACTATTCACTTGCCTCAGCCACTCACGACTGACGATTCACGTCTCACGATATTGCCGATTGCCGTCTGCCGATTCACGATTCCCATTCACTATTCAAAAGCTCATTCTCCTTTAAACAAACTGGGCTCTATAGACCTATGATCCATTTTTTATGAAATGCGCTTTTACCATGGATCGACCTTAGGTTTACCTTGGATTTACCTTAGGTTCTCAATAGGTTCTCCCTCTATCCCTGAATAGTTCTGATATAAAAGCAAATAGATCTTTATAGCCTTTCTACAAAAAACACCTGTTTTATTAAACACGACCACGGAAACAAAAATTAGCGTAAATGCCGGAGGTGGCCATTTCGGAAAATAAATGACCCGAATGGGTTATTTATAAGTTGAATACAGGAATTAGAAATAAGGAATTTGGAATGAAGAATGAGAAAGTAAAAGCAGGAAAACAATATCGAATGTTGAGTACTGAATGTTGAATTTAGAAGGAAAGACAGGAAGAAAGTTGGCAGTTGACAGTTATCTCTAATACAAGCGGCGAGCTTTGAGCTATGAGCGACGAGGAATACAAGTTGGCAGTTAGCAATTTGCAGTTAACAAAACGGATTTGCTGCTTTGCAAGCCTTTGCCGTCTTTGCGTGAAACCTCAAACTTCAGAACACGAAACATCAAACCCAAAACCCGAAACGGTCTCACGACTGACGTCTCACATCTCACGATTCATTAGCTCCCCAAACGCTTCAACCAGCTTTTGCACCGACCTCAGGGTTTCTTCATTCGTTATTTCCCCATTGCTGTTCACTTTGGTTTTAATAAAAGAGATCAGTAGTTGCGTGTCATCTGTTATGTGGGCTTCAATTACTTTCAGTGTGGCCAGCAGCGAAGCGTGTGCAAGATTGCCCTGGGAAGAAGCGGTAATAGCAGCTACCGGTTTATTCGAAAATTCACAGGAAGATACGGTCCAGTCGATAGCATTTTTTAAAGTACCGGGCAGGCCCATTGCATATTCCGGGGTACAGATCAGGATACCATCTGCATTACGCAGTTGTTGCCTGAAGCTGGTAATTACAGCGGGTGGCTGGTCATTATCATCATCAGGATTAAAAGGAGGGATATTCATCAGGCCCTCAAATAGGGTGATCTCCATCCGGTCTTTAGCCAGGGTGGCGATAGCCTGGATAAGATAAAGATTAGAAGATGCTTTGCGCGTACTTCCACAAATAGCCAATACCTTTTTAGATGATGACATGGGGGATATTCAATTTTCAGGGCTAAGGTCTGAAAACAGCAAGAATTATAATATTTAAGTAGTTAACCGCCTGTGGAGAAAATTGGAGTAAAAGGTGCAAACGTTTGCATGTAATAGCTATTGATATTGCTTGTATGTTTGTAAGAAGGGAGGGGGGAAGCAAGTGAATGGTGAGTGATTGCCGGATATTTATGATTGGGGAATTGAGGGATTTTGAGATTGAACCTTTGAAGTAAGTGAATAGTGAATGACTGTTCCTTATAAACTTTTCAACCTTTCAACTTGTCAACAGCTAACTGGCCTTCCTTCGGATTTCGAAATTTAGAATTCGGATTTCTTATTTGTATTTGCTCATAGCTCGCAGCTTCTCTAAACTCAATATATGAAACGCATCACTTTATTACTTGCATTCACCTTCTTTACAATAGTCGCTGCTCTTGCCCAGCAAACTCATAAGTTTGAGATCAGCGGCGGCCATTTTTTATATGATGGAAAACCTGTAGAGATCCGTTCCGGAGAAATGCACTTCGCCCGTGTGCCTGCTCAGTATTGGCGGCACCGTCTCAAAATGCTCAAGGCAATGGGATTGAACACTGTCGCTACTTATGTTTTCTGGAATTACCATGAAACTGCTCCCGGCGTATGGGACTTTAAAACAGAGAGCAGGAATATTGCAGCGTTTGTAAAAACAGCACAGGAAGAAGGGTTGATGGTGATCCTACGGCCTGGTCCTTATGCATGTGCTGAGTGGGAGTTTGGTGGTTACCCCTGGTGGCTACAGAAAGAAAAGCAGTTGGTGATCCGCGGTAACAATCCTGCATTTCTTGACTCATGTCGTATTTACATCAATAAGCTGGCGGCAGAAGTAAAAGACCTGCAGATAACACATGGCGGACCGGTAATTATGGTACAGGCAGAAAATGAATTTGGTTCTTATGTAGCCCAGCGAAAAGATATTCCCCTTGCTGAACACAAAGCCTATAGCGCAGCGATCAAACAACAATTATTACAAGCAGGTTTTGATGTGCCACTGTTTACTTCAGATGGCAGTTGGTTGTTTGAGGGCGGTACTATTGAAGGTACCTTGCCTACAGCCAATGGAGAGGACAATGTTGAAAAGCTGAAAGAAGTAGTAAATAAGTACCACAACAACATGGGCCCTTATATGGTGGCCGAGTTTTATCCCGGCTGGCTGATCCACTGGGCCGAGAAGTTCCCTAATGTAGCTACAGAAGAGGTTGTAAAGCAAACAGAGAAGTATTTACAGGCAGGCGTATCATTCAATTTCTATATGGTACATGGCGGTACTAATTTCGGGTTCACCAGTGGCGCCAATTACGATAAACAACACGATATTCAGCCGGATATTACCAGTTATGATTATGATGCACCTATCAGCGAGGCTGGTTGGGTAACTCCCAAGTATACTGCTGTGCGCAATAAACTGCAGGAGTATACCAAAACAAAACTGCCTGAAGTTCCTGCACCCATTCCAACGATCAGTATTCCTTCCATCTCATTAACAAAAGCAGTAAGCCTGTTTGATATAGCAGCAGACATAAAGCCTGTAACAACTGATACTCCCCGTACTTTTGAAGACATTAACCAGGGACATGGCTATATCATATACAGCCGTAAGTTTAAACAACCCATCAATGGTAAACTGGAAATAAAAGGCCTGCGTGATTATGCATTGGTGTATGTAAATGGCGAGAAAGTGGCAGAGTTGAATCGTATCAACAAAAACTACAGCTGTGAAATTGATATTCCTTTCAATGCACGCCTGGATATTCTGGTAGAGAACATGGGAAGGATTAATTATGGCGCAGAGATCGTACACAATCTGAAAGGGATCATTAGTCCGGTTAGTATCAATGGAACTGAGATCACCGGTAATTGGGAAATGTATCCTTTGCCTATGAGCAATGTTCCTGATCTTAAAAAATATGCCAACGTAAATAAAAAAGGGACACCTTCCATTTACCAGGGTAGCTTTACCTTAACCGCAACAGGCGACACCTTTCTCGATATGGAGCAATGGGGTAAAGGCATCGTGTTTATCAATGGTCATAATCTTGGCAGGTATTGGAAAGTGGGTCCTCAGCAAACATTATATGTACCTGGCTGCTGGCTCAGGAAAGGAAAGAATGAGATCGTGATCTTTGAACAGCAGAATGATGTATTACATAAAAATATCAGCGCAGTAAAAACACCCGTATTAACTAAGCTGGTGAATTAATCCTGCTTACTAAAAGGGGCGATACCCTGAATGGCTTAGACCTGTAAGGTCGGCTTAAATAAAAAGGGGCGACATTCTTCCAAAGAATGTCGCCCCTTTTTATTATTAGAATATGCTTATACCTCTTCAACAGCAGCTTCAGGAGCATTCTTTTTTACAGATTCAATGCCTTTTTCCATACTTGCTGTAGATTCATACAGCTCGCTTTTTCCTATTGGCTCTCCATTGCCTGCCTTCAGAACAAAGAATGGTTTGTTGTTAGTAGAAGTCTTTCGTTCATATTTGCTATCATCAGATGCATTCGTTTTTACGGATTCAATGCCTTTTTCACAACTGGCTTTGGCAGTGTATGATTCGCTGGTAAGAATAATCTCTCCATTTCCCGCTTTCAGATTGAACATGAACTGACCGTTAGATTGTTTCTTAATAACAAACTTACCCATAGATTTACGATTTAATGGTTTTACAATTGTTGGCACAATACAAGCTATAAGTTATATATTTTTTATTAATGGTGTAATAAAGTGTTGAACTTTAATCTGTACAGATGCTTGTAAAACAAAACCATTAGGGTGAAGAGCAGGTAAATGTAGTTGCTTATGAGCTTATTATGTCGCTGTTTTACTGCTTTAGCTTTTCATGTTCCCGTTAATGTTTTATTAATTTGGAGAGGCCTTTTATGAGACTCTCTTCCTGTACAGTAAGTTTAACCATCATCAACATGCGTATCATGAAAGTTTGCTCTACACTATTGATTGGTATTGTTATCGGTAAAATTGTTGTGGCACAGGATGATCTTGCAGTGGTAAATAATGGTCTTACCAAAAATATCATTGCAGGTGCAGGAACTGAATTAAAGACTTACAATATCTACCAGCGGATGCAAACGCATCATGTAAATGGAGTAAGCATTGCTATTATTAACAACGGAGCTATTACTGCTTTAAAAACTTATGGTATAAAAGATGCCGGGAATCCTGCTGATTCTGTAACTACGCAAACATTGTTTCAGTTGGCTTCCATTGGTAAGGTTATTACTGCAATGGCTGCATTACACCTGGTACGTGAAAACAAGATTGGGCTCGACCAGGATGTAAATGAAAAACTTACCAGTTGGAAGATTCCTGGTAATGAAATGACAGCTGCCAAAAAAGTTACGTTAAGAACCTTGCTTTCCCATTCAGCGGGATTTACTGACGATTATGGTTTTGAAGGATACCTGCCGCATGCAGAATTGCCCACCACTGCACAGATCCTGACCGGAGTAAAACCTGCCAACAACAGGAAGAAGCTGGTATCACAGACTATACCGGGTACTGTAGAAAAATACTCAGGTGGGGGCTATATCATCATCCAGCAATTAATAGAAGATCTTACACATCAGTCTTTCAGCGATTATGTGGATAGTATCATTTTCCGGAGGCTACAGATGAACAATACTACTTTTGATTATTACCCCGATGAAAATGGCAGGCCCATAGCCCGTGGACATGATAGTGACGGAAAGATCGATCGTAAAAGAAAGTACCACGTTTATCCTGAAAGAGCGGCTGCCGGTCCGTGGACAACGCCGCAGGACGTTGCATTACTCATCATCGAACTGCAGAAAGAGGTTAGTGGTGTATCCGATCTTATACTGAATGCTTCACTAGCAAATGAGATGATGAAGCCACAGATCAATTCAATGGGATTAGGACCACATCTGGCAGGTTCTGAAAAACCGCTTGCCTTCTGGCATTCAGGCAATACAGCCGGCTATGTTTGTCTTGCATACGGATTGTTGCAACAAGGGCAGGGAGCAGTAATTATGACCAACTCCGACCAGGGAGAATGGCTGTCACTGGAAATTATGCGAAGCATTGCCAATGCTTATCACTGGCCTGTTATGCAGACCAAAATGCTCAAAACGCTTACTGCAGAGGAATGTGCAACCTATGCCGGTACTTACGAGGTAAAGAATAACCAGGTAGAGATCATTCAGAATTCAGATCCCGGTATTACCTTCAAAAACGCTACACAGTCATTCAAACTATTACCACTTGCTGACGGGCAATTTACGATCTCCGGTTCAGAAGACAGGTTCAGACTGGTATTTGAAAAAGATTCCAATGGTGCCATCACTGGTTTCAGGATCATGCAGAACGGAGCTGTGGTCAATGCGGTGTTTGAAAAGCAGAACGCGAAACGCCTGACGCAAATACAGTTGTAAGTTTTAAGTTATAGGTTGTAAGTTTAAGACACAAGAGGCAAGGAACAAGGCTCAAGAAAGTACGAAATAAGAAGTACGAAGTACGGAAGGTGAAAATATCGAATGTCAAATTTTGAATATCGAATTTTGAAGGAAAGACCGAATTAAAGAACCCGAAACATCAAACCCGAAACTCGAAACAGTACTGCCGATTGCCGTCTGCCGATTCACGATTCCCCAACCCGAAACATTAAACCCGAAACCCGAAACTGCTTTTCCCCCTGCTTTCATGTCAGCCTCCGCACCAATTGTCAGTCAACCTGCTGTCATAATAGCCCATACAAACAGGTCGTTATTCCTCAACATACTCTACGGCTTATTTCCGGAATGATTTTTAGTGACAACAAAAGTCAGGATTTAAAAAGGCGGAAAGCCGAAACATTTGCTTAAATTCCGGAAAAGGAACTATTTCATTGATATGGCTAAAGTATTGATCCATTTTGCGCATCCGGCATATTCAAAATCACATGTTCACAAGGTATTATCTTCCTATTGCAGGAACCTTGAAGGGGTTACGTTCAATGATTTGTACGAACAATATCCTGATATGTACATTGATATTGAAAAAGAGCAGGAGTTACTTTTGCAGCATGATATCGTGATTTTTCAGCATCCTTTTTACTGGTACAGTGCGCCCGCAATTATCAAGCAGTGGTGCGATCTTGTACTGGAACACAACTGGGCTTATGGCTCCAAAGGAAATATGCTGGTAGGGAAGAAGATGCTGAATGTAATTTCATGCGGCGCCACCAAAGATGCCTATTCCCAGTTAGGATATAATCGTTATCCGGTAAGACAATTCCTGTTACCCTTCGATCAGACGGCTCATTTGTGTAAGATGGAATACTGGCCCCCATTTGTGGTACATGGCACCCATCGCATTAGCCGCCAGCAGATAGAAGGGTACGGAGAACAATACCGATCTATTTTACAGTCGTTGGTAAATGATGATATTGATACCACACAGTTAAGGGAAGTAGAGTATTTGAATCAGCTTGCGTAGAGGTTGTAAGTTATAAGTTATAAGTTATAAGTTTGTCGCTGAGTTTTAGAACTATTGTTCGATGCAAACTTTTTAATTAGTCAGGGTTGCTGATATGGGCAGCGATAAACCTACAACATATAACTTACAACGTATAAACCAGCCTGCAATCAGTAACGGCAGCTTATGCCAAGAGTAATAAACTTATAACGTATAACATTCCATGCAACAAACATTCTTTTTCCAGGCGCTTGTGTATCTCGCAGCAGCGGTGGTAATGGTTCCGATAGCAAAAAAGCTGGGACTGGGTTCTGTGCTTGGTTACCTACTGGCGGGTATTATAATAGGGCCGGTGTGTTTTAAATTCATTGGCAGCGAGGGACAGGATATTCTGCACTTTGCAGAGTTCGGTGTGGTAATGATGCTGTTTGTGATCGGCCTTGAATTGGAGCCATCCCGTTTGCTACGGATGCGTAAAACCATTCTGGGACTGGGTGGTTTGCAGGTTTGTATCACAGCTATCGTAATAACAGGCATAGCAATAGCTGTTGGTTTGCCCTGGAAACAGGCCGCAGCATTGGGTATGATCCTTTCGCTTTCATCAACAGCTATCGTACTGCAATCACTCAACGAAAAAGGAATACTGAAAACACCTGCCGGGCAGAACTCATTTGCAGTGTTGCTGTTCCAGGATATTGCCGTGATCCCCATGCTGGCTTTATTCCCTTTATTGGCAGATAATACAATTACTACACATGCTACAGGCGGCCATGAGACAACCACCCTGGTAAGTCATTTACCGGGATGGGCGCAAACGCTCATCGTATTGAGCTCTGTAGCTGCTATTATAGTTACGGGGCGTTATCTTGTGCGCCCATTGTTTCGCCTGATTGCCCGTACAGGTATGCGTGAAATGTTTACCGCCACGGCCTTGTTGCTGGTAGTAGGTATTGCTGTATTAATGACTGCTGTAGGATTGAGCCCTGCATTGGGAACCTTTCTTGCCGGTGTGGTATTGGCAAACAGTGAATACCGTCACGAACTGGAAAGTGATATAGATCCCTTCAAAGGTTTATTGCTGGGATTGTTCTTTATAGCAGTAGGCGCCTCTATCGACTTTCAGCTTATCCTGGCAAAGCCCTGGATGATACTGGGACTGGTAGCGGCCATCATGTCTATAAAAATGGCGATCCTTGCTGTACTGGGCCGTGCATTTAAATTGCGCAATGACCAGAACTCCGTTTTCAGTTTTGGTCTTAGCCAGGTAGGAGAGTTTGCTTTTGTACTATTCAGCTTCTCCGACCAGGCAAATATCCTTCCCAAAGAGATAACCAGTGTAATGGTAGCTGTAGTAGCTATTAGTATGGCATTGACACCACTGGCAATGCTGCTGAACGAAAAACTCATTATGCCACACCTTTGTGTAAAGGAAATGGTGGCAGATAGGGAAAGTGATGTGCAGGATGATGATAACCCTGTAATTATTGCAGGACAGGGGAGCTTTGGCCTGGTGGTAAGTCGTTTTTTACGGGCGCATAAGGTAGAAGCTACAGTACTTGATCTTGATAGCGATAACGTGGATTACCTGCGACGCATGGGCTTCAAAGTATATTATGGTGATGCCAGCCGGCACGATATCCTGGAAATTGCAGGCGCTGCCAAAGCCAAGCTCATTGTTATTGCTATTGCCAATGAAGAAAAGCGACTGGAGATGATCGAGACCATCAAAAAACATTTTCCCAACCTGCGTATGCTGGTGCGGGCTACCAACCGCTTTGATGCTTACAACCTCATGAATGCGGGTATGCTACATATCTATCGCCAGACCTTTGATACCAGTTTACGTTTAAGTATAGATGCCCTACGAATGTTGGGTTTCCGTGCGCACGAGGTTACCCGCAGTGCCAAAACCTTCTTTGTCCATGATGAACTCACCATGAAGCACCTTGCAGCCATCCGCAATGAAGAGGAGTATATGAGCGTAGCACGCGAAAATATCCAGGAACTGGAACGAATTCTGCAGGCCGACCGCGCCTCCCGCAGTTTATATGTTGACGAAGGTTGGGATGAAGAAAGCCAGATCGCAGCAGCAAAGGAAAGGGTTTAGAGATTGCTGATTGCTGGATTTTGAGATTTCTATATTTTTACGAGGCTGAAAGCCTCGTTTTTTATTTGATCATCATATTGTTTTCCGAACAGAAGCTGAAAATACCGGAGATCCGGATTTTTGGGCTAGGGAAATGGAAAAGATAATTTAACAGCAATGAACATATTTACGAGACTTTTCAATAATAAGCCGCAGCTTGAATTTGTTGAAGATAATAACGGGCTGCACCAGTTAGGTGGTGAAATACCGCAGAACTTTAAAATACCGGAAAACGACTTTTGGGCAGGTATGCAATACCTGGGTTTTATTAATAATAAAGATGAGCATTTCTCGTGGTTGCCATTTACGTTACATCTTTTATGTCCTGTTTTTACTGATTTTGATTATTTATATCTTGATTATAAAAATCCTGAAAGCCCGATAATATTATACCCCAGCGATACGGCAACAATAACAACTGCTTATGATGAATTGAATAGAGAATCATTCGTAGTATATGAAACTTTAAAAGTCTCTTTGAAGCCTTTTGCTGGTATCAATGAAGATAATGAGGATAGAGTTATAGGAATTTCCGGGAAGCCATATTGGGAACAGCATGAGTATTGGCCGCAATGCCCTGAAACAAAAAAGAAGATGAGATTTGTAGCTCAGTTAATGAGTAATGATCATGTAAAAAGCAGTCATAGGAATTTCGGGGGGCATAATGATTTTTATGAAGAAATCTTTTCTGCAATGAACTTTTGGATTGATGGCGACCTGAAGATCTTTTTTGAACCTTCATCTAAAATTGCCTGCTATTTTATTCAGAATACCTGAACGTTCCCGAAAGAGTAACCTTGTAATGAATGCAACAATTACTTAGTTGGTTATCAAATGTTATCATCCCTTGCTCGGTGTGTATAGTATGGCGCATTTACTCTGCATGCTCGTCATGCTGAGGAACGAAGCATCTAACCCGGTAGCATAGAAAGTAAATTCATGAGAGTAGTGTAGCCTGCTTTATAGCGTAGCATGGTAAGATGCTTCCTTCGTCAGCATGACTACTTCCATACACATTCCTCATTTTCGGGGAGCTCTTCTGATAATTATACTGCCGCTTTTCGTCATATCAGACGATAGGTTCACCTCTGTCCTTTTATCTCCGTCAGCCACTACCATTAAAGCCGTGTTGGGTGGTATCAGTCCAAGGTTATCAGCGTGCATGATCAGTTCATTATCCTGGTCCCTGTTCACTGGAATGGTTACTGTCAAAGCTTTGGCTGTAAGTCGCTGTTTGTTGAGCAGTAGTTGCTTGTTATAATACACAGTAATAGTATCGTTGTCAATATCACCCCGGTCGTAGAAGAATAATTGTATAGAGTCTGAATTTACAGTAATGCTATTCGTGACATTGATCTTACGTCCCATGAAGCTGGTATTGGCAGGCGGCGGGGTAACCGGTGTAGCTTCTTTTACAACAGGTGGCGCAGGTTCCTTTTTTACAGCGACTGGTTTTACAAAAAAGTTATTGACGATCTTGTCAGCGTTATGCGGTTTAATTGAATCCCTGTAGATCTCGTATCCATCGGCGGTAATGGATATAGTATGATACGCATTGATATTGGTAGTAAAAGTGTACCGGCCTTCTGCATCCGTACCAATTACCTGCCGCGGAATGGTATTGCCTGTAATGGTAAGATTAGCATTCACCGGGGCCATTGTTTCCTTATTCAGCACCCTGCCGGTGATAATGGTAGTAAGCCCCGTTTGTTTACTGGCTTCCGGACCGATAGGTTTGGAGATGATCATTTTGCCGGGCGGACATGCTTCCGTAAAATACCTGCTGCCATTGTATTGTACATTGCTTGTCCAGGTACCTTCAATAATATATTTGTTGTCTGCAGTGTTGATGGTAAGCTTACCTACCATGTTTTTAATGCACCACTTCCAGCCGGGAGAGTATTGTATTACTTCCGACTCATAGATATTGATCTCCCTGCCGTTCACTTTCCCGGAAAATTTTATTGTTACAGAAGCGTTGCCGGGCTCCGTGTATTTAGAGGTACCTGTAATGGTATTACCGGTCTGGACAATATGGGTTTCCATTTTAAAGGTAAACGATCGCTCGCTTTGTGGAAGAATGCCTGTCCAGTCTCCTGATAGATCCTGCCCGTATGCTGCAGCCTGGATCAGCAAAGCCAGTATGTATAGATATTTCATGCGCATCCAATAAAGAATGGAATGAAATTAAGGTTTTTGCAATGAAGTCAGGTACCCCTGGCTTGTTTTAATCTTTCATTGTACTTCTGCTTGTTCTAAAGTAGAAAAATAAAACGGGTAAGGTGATTGCCAGATAGGGTGAAAAAACGGTATCGGGAGAGTTATCGTAAATGTATATTAGGCAAATGGGATTGGGTTACGACCTTTCTCTTTACCATTAACTTCTTATCATGGAGAATAACGAAACAAAAAGACGTGTTGTAAATGCTTTTGCCTGGGTGGCTGCTATACTGATCAGCCTGTTTTCTATTTACGTGTTCTTTATTATGGCTAAAAGAGGCTACGACAGCCAGATCTGGCTGCCAATAGCTCAGAAACATTTTGCGGCAGTGGTGGGTTTACCAATGGCCGCGATCGCTGCTTTGTTTCTTGTGCTGGTGCTGGAATATGTAAGCGGAAAAATAGAGTTTGAAATAGTGGGTCTGAAATTCAAAGGTGCAGCCGGACAGATCGTATTCTGGGTCTTTTGCTTTCTGGCAATTGTTATGTCTATAAAGCTATTATGGAGCCTGGAGTAAGTATGAAGTAAGAAATACGAAGTACGGCATACTTTCTCATTTGCTATTCCTTCTTTCTGATTCCTTATTTTTCTTCTTCTTTGCGTCTTACGCGTCTTTGCGAGCCTACTCTGTATCCTGGCAAACCTCTTCCAATGTCCGGTTTGCTTTGTCGTAAATAAGCGTAAGGTTAGTCGCGAACGCGGGCTTCATTATTTGGATATACCAGCCTTGATCAATAACAGGGAATTGTTTATGCAGCTGTTCTAAAAGCTCTGCCCATCCGGGTACTTCCTCGTCGGTTGTCAGCTTTATATTGTTATCACAGAAAATATCTATACAAATACAATCAGTAGTAACAAGGTCCACTTTATAGCCAATGATCGTTTGTATAGATTGCCAATTGATCGTTACTGGTTTGTCATTAACGGATGTGCTAAAACCTTCTTCATTAAAATGAAAAAGACTTTCTTCCTCTGTAACGTAAGGTACTGAATCGATTTCTGTTTGCTCCGTTTCAGGATTGATAGCTCTCAGCAAATAAATCAGGATACCTATTCCACAGACAAATGCGCCAATGCCACTCAATACGCTTCCTTTTATTGCTGCATTGGCCGAAATAATGGTAGCAATTATGCCTAGTGTAATATAAATAATAGGGCTTTTAGTTTTCATGCCGGCTTTGGGTATGTGTTTTACCTGTTTTTCTTACAATTGTATTAGGCTAATTTAATATTTATCACCTGTTCATGAAAGGTTGAGTTATTTTATTTTGCCAGTACTATAAATGTACTATTTTACGAAGGAGCAGCATGCTCTGGTAACACTAAACATAGCACATGAAAACATCTTCTGTTCTTGCACTTCTTTTTTTACCATCTCTGTTAGCGGCACAGTCAGCTTTTACTATCAAGGGTTACGGTAAAGCATATAAAGACGGCGATAGCATCTTTTTAAGTTACAGGCAGAACGATCAGCTTCTGATGGATTCTACTGTAGTGAAAAGTAATTCTTTTGAGTTTAAAGGAAATGTAAATACAATAGTGAAGGGATATGTATGCAGAAAGAATAATCCCCGTTTTGCTGAAATACTGTGGGATTCATATGACGTTTATATAGAACCCGGTACTATTACCCTGCAATCTGCAGATTCATTGAAAAATTCTATTGCATCGGGTACTGCGGCCAACAATGACAATGCTGTACTGATGGCATTATTGGCACCGGTAATACAAAAACAGCGAAGCCTGAGAAATATAGATTACTTTACCCCGGAAGAAAAGAAAGATACTGCACTGGTAAACGCTGCAAGAGAAAAGGAATTGCAGATATTTTTTGAAGGCATCAACGTACGGCTTGATTTTATCCGCCAGCATCCTGATTCCTATGTAAGTCTTGTGAACCTGGCAAACATAGCAAGGCAGAGTAAGTTCCTGCCGGAAACAGAACAATGCTACAATAAACTGAACGCCTCGCTGAAAGAAATGGCGCAGGGACAGGATATTGCCCACAGGATCCAGGAAGGAAAGAAAGTAAAGATAGGAACGGTGTCTGCGGACTTTACCCAACCTGATACAAAAGGAAAAACAGTTAAGCTGTCTGATTTTAAAGGCAAATATATCCTGGTTGATTTCTGGGCTTCCTGGTGTCTGCCTTGTCGTATGGAAAATCCCAACGTGCTGGCTGCTTATGAAAAATACAAGCAAAAGAACTTTACTGTATTAAGTGTTTCAATAGATGTATTGCGCGACAAGGACAAATGGCTCAAAGCTGTGAAAGAAGATAAACTTCCCTGGATCCAGGTATCTGATCTCAAAAAAGAAAATGAAGCAGCAAAATTATACGGCATCACTACCATTCCCTCAAACGTACTGATCGATCCCTCCGGAAAAGTAATTGCAAAAGACCTGAAAGGAAAGGATTTATTGGAGAAGCTGGCGTCGTTGCTGGGATAGGAGAAGCATAATGCAAATACGGTTTTAAGTTATAGGTTGTAAGTTGAAGGCACAAGGTTCAAGGAACAAGGCACAAGGAATACAGTTGCGGAACGCTTAACGCGGTAAACTGGTTATAAGTTTTAAGTTAAGGCACAAGATTCAAGAAACAAGGCTCAAGGAAATACAGTTGACAAGTTGAAAGGTTGATAAGTTAACAAGGGAGTACGAAATAAGAAGTACGAAAGGTGAAAATATCGAATGTCGAATTTTGAATATCGAAGGGAAAACAGCTGCGAGCTTTGAGCTACGAGCAGCGAGCAAATACAGCGGCGAACACTCACGACTGACGATTCACGTCTCACGATTGCCGATTGCCGTCTGCCGATTCACGATTCCTCAACCCGAAACATCAAACCCGACAACCGAAACCGTTACTTCCCCAACATTCCCGCCCACTTGCGGAAGGCCTCATAATCTATCAATGCCTCGCTGCTTTGCAGTCCAAAAACCTCGTATTGTTTCTCCAGCGCAGACATGCGGCCCATGATCTGTGATTTATTATAGTGCAGGTTTTTGTATTCTGCCTGTATGGTATGTTCCAGGTGGCTTTTTTTACGGGCTATTTCCTGGGTTACCAATATGCTTTCATGTTCCAATAGCTTATAGTCGGGGATATAGGTAAAGCCGGTAGCTACCTGTCTTTGCCAGGTCAGTAATACCTGGATATTCTTGGGGCCAATACCCGTGATCTTAACATTATTCAACGAAGAAATATGAGCTGCATTAATAATCCCGTGTTTATAGAGCGATGCTTTCTTGGCAGGCCCAAAAGTGGGGATCGTATGATTGTTGATGTGAAACTGTTGCAGGTAGCCATGGAGTTGTGTGTTATACAATTTCTCTTCTGCCTGTTTCTTTAGCTGCTGAAATTCATGTGGCAGGTTACGGAATTGCCTGATGGAAGTAGTGATCTTTTCTGCTGCGTTATTATAAATAGTAAGCTCCGGAGGGGTATTGTACAGTTCTACGGTTTGTAAAAACTTCCGGTTCAGCGATTGATATTTATCCCGGAGCATATTGGCCTCCTTAGCTATCTTCTTTCTCCAGGGCGACAGAGAGTTAAATAACAACAATAAGATACCGGTTGCCAGTGTATAGATCGGGTTTATTTGAACCAATAACAATGCGGTAATAAGTAGTACCCAGAATACAACATAATGCAGTGTTTTCAGTTGCCTGAATTTCGTTCCAATGGCGGCCGGAGATCCGGTAATCGCATTATAGGTGTCAGGAAGCTTTTTCAGTTTCAGTTGCTCAACTTTAAATCCATTGATAAACTGCTCAATATTCTGCAGTTCAGGTATTGATTTAAGGTAGCTCTCATCCAGGAAATAAACAGGACCGCGATTGTTCTTATAAAAACACCAGGGACATTCTTTCAGGTGATTGGGATACGTGTGCAGCTTTGACTGCTGGCATACAGCCATGTTTTTAGTAAGAGTATCCAGCTCTTTTGCCCATACTGCAGGTAACGGGCGGTTATCCTTTTGTTCAAAAGCCTGGTGTAATAACTCTACAATAGTATCCGGCACATGATGAATATCGAGACTATTGAGTGGGGGAGAAAGCTTTTTGTTCTTTTTATGTAACGAGTATGCAAATTCGCCGGTACGGATAGCTTTCTCTTCATCAATATCTTCTTTCGACAGATTACGCCCTGCATAGGGATGACGGCCCATAAACAGCAACTGGAACAATAATATTGACAGCGAAAATGAGTCAGTATTGATCGTGCGGACTACATTTTCAAAACTGCCTCTTTCCAGTAACTCAGGGGGAGTGTAACGTGTAATACCTACTTCGCAGTAATAATATTGTGAACCTTTATTGAGTTGAAAAGAATCACAATCAATAAAAGCAATAAACCCTTTATTATCTACCAGTATGTTACCTTCATTAATATCGCCGATAACAATACCTGCCGTATGTAATTGGTGTAAAGCAGTAGCAAGATTTCTTGCTACATGTGAAAGAAAGTTATAACCCTTGTCAGGGAACATCTTTTTCCTGTCCAGCGGACTAAAGAGCATGTGCAGGGGAACATAACCATCCAGCCTGCGCATGGTAAAGCCGGTAATAACGCCGGAAGCATCAAACAAAAGATCCTTAGGCCATGCGGCAAAACTGTGAATAGATGATTGCTGCATCGAAACCATGTATTGCAGCTTATTCCTTTTTACAGGCTCTAGTGGTTCAGAATAGATCTTGGCTACCAGCGTACTGTCCTCTCTTACCTCCAATACCTGCCCCTCGCCGCCGCGGCCAATTTCCCTTCCGGTTGTATAAGTACTATGTAGTCCTTTGTATGCCTGCATTATCCTGCTTTAACCTTGTTGCAAGAAAAAGTGTTTTATCATCATCAGTTCTGCTGTTAATTGCATCCCCGGCCAGGTAGGCTGCCAGCTTTTTATCCAGTACTGCTACATGCTCTTCTTCAGTTGCCAGTTGCAGCCATTTAAGCATATTCGTAAAAAAGGGCTGATGCACTGTAGTGCTTTCGGCATTCAGTGCCAGCATCTGTAAGCCATCGGTAAACAATGCTACTTCTGCGATCTCTTCTGTAACCACCATTGTATGCAGGTGCGGAAAGTTTGGATCATCCACCAGGAAGGCAGTTGTATTCTGGTATTCACCGTTGTGAGGCCACCAGATATGTGTATAGTGACCTGTACCATCATTCCTTACAATAGCGCCATCACCTATCTGCATAAAGCAGGCATGTTGAGGTAGCAGAATACAACCCAATAACGTACAGGAAAATTCATTCAATGGTTCGTTGTACTCAACAGATAATGCTTCCAACTGATCGTACAATGTTTCGGCCAACTGTAATAAATGGTCCTCGCCGGGCAATATATCCCGGGAGATCCAGTCACCTGCAATATTCACTGCTGTTGTTGTCACCTTTTCTGCAGCTATTTTTGCATAACGGGCACTGCCTGCACCATCACTGATAAAAGCAATCAGTGTTTCCTCTCCGGTGGGCAAAGGCATAATCTTAAAACAGAACGCATCTTCACAGTCTTTACCTGTTGCAATATGCGATGTGCCTGTAATACTTTGGCCTATTGCTTTCCATATCATAGTTCAGCCCAACCTGTAGGGGGTAATAAATTCACGCTGCTGCCGGGATTCTTAGAAGAAACCATTTTCATGGAAGAAGACAGCCAGAGGAAAAATTCCCTGAACATCAGTCCGCGCAGTTTTAAAGGTGTACGCACTGCAATTTGTTGCAGCACTTCCATATTGGCGTTTTCTACACCAATAGCAAAAAAAGCAAAAGAGTTCTTAGCCTCTCCTTCTTTAATAAGACTGGCAGCCTGCGCCCAGTTGTCGGTAGGTGCACCATCTGTAATAAGAATGATCCATGGCTTATAATAACCAATGCCATGCTCTTTATATACCTGTTTGCGTTTTGTAACCAGTTCAATGCCTCTTGTAATGGCAGAGCCCATAGGCGTGTCGCCACTGGCGGCAAGAGGGCGTGGATGAAAATAATCTACGGTCTGAAAGTCTGATTCCAACTGCACCGGTCCAAAAGACATCATTGCTACCTCCACACGTTTGGTTGCCAGCGGATCCTGGATCAGTTCCTGGCGAAAGGTTTGTACGCCGTCATTCAGTTGATGAATGGGCATTCCTGCCATTGAACCCGATGTATCCAGCAATAACATACAGGGACAGCGGGATTCCGGATTATTGGCAAAATCATCTGACCCAAAGGGTATCTGTTCAAATGAAATGTATTCTTCCATAGCATTGCAAGGTAGGGAAAGGGTTCAAAAAAATGAAGTTCAGGTTAAATATTGCAAAAAACAATATGGGAGCGGGTTTTGCAGGAAAAACAAGGACATAAAATAATTGAGGATTGTCAAAAATAAAATCTGCCTGTGAGCCTGTCAGAGCTATTTATTATCAGTCTTCTCCTTTAAATTTACCATCTTTCCGTCGCGGTCAATACTTAAATAACGAATCAGTTTTATGCGTACTGTTTTTTATACTATCCTGTTAGCTGTTACTATTGCCAATATAGCAAAAGCACAGCAACAGGTGCATCCGCAATCGGTGACATACGAATGGCCCACAGATACTTTAGTGCGGGCTAAACTGGACAAATGGCAGGACCAGAAATTCGGAATGATCATTCACTGGGGATTGTATGCTGTGCCGGGTATCATTGAATCATGGGCACTCTGTTCAGAATCCTGGATCGACCGTGACAGTACCATTGCTTACGATGATTTTAAAAAATGGTATTGGGGATTAAAAAAGGATTTTAATCCTGTTCAATTCAACCCCGACGAATGGGCAAGAGTTGGTAAAGATGCGGGTATGCGTTACCTGGTATTTACAACCAAACACCACGATGGCTTTTGCATGTTCGATACCAAGCAGACTGATTTCAAGATCTCCAACGGTCCTTTTGCTTCCAATCCTAAGGCAGATGTAGCCAAATATGTGTTTGATGCTTTTCGCAGGAACGGCTTCATGATTGGCGCTTATTTCTCAAAGCCTGACTGGCATTCTGAAAATTACTGGTGGCCCAAATATGCCACGGCAGACCGTAATAATAATTATGATATCCGGAAGTTTCCCTGGCGTTGGGAAAAATACAAATCATTCACGTATAACCAGATCAGTGAGCTGATGAACAATTATGGTACTGTTGATATTCTCTGGTTAGATGGCGGGTGGGTACGTCCGCGTGAGACGGTGAACGAAGAAGTATTGTCATGGGGAGCAGCAATACCGGAATGGAGCCAGGATATTGATATGCCCAAGATCGCAACTATGGCGCGTAAGGCTCAGCCCGGCTTACTGATGGTAGATCGTACGGTGCACGGACCTTATGAAAATTACCAGACACCCGAGCAAAGCATACCTGCAAAGCAATTAGATCATCCCTGGGAGAGTTGTATGACACTGGCCAATAACTGGGGCTATGTAAACAATGATAAGTTTAAATCTGCTACACGGGTAATTCATGTACTGGCCGAAGTAGTAGCAAAAGGTGGCAGCCTTTTATTAGGCGTTGGCCCCAGGCCTGATGGCACTTTACCTGGTGAAGCTGTACAAAGATTGGAAGAGATCGGCAAATGGACAAAAGCCAATGGCGAGGCCATTTATAATACACGCATTACGCCACATTACCAGGAAGGGAATATCTTTTTCACGCGCAGCAAACAAGGCACAACACAGTATGCAATTGTTTGCCTCGAAGAAGGAAAAGCTGTTCCGCCTTATGTTCAGTGGACAGTGAATATCCCAAAGAAAGGCAGTAAGATCAAATGGCTGCAGACCGGCGAAAATGTAAAGTGGACAGTGGAAGGCGATAGCGTAAAAGTATTATTACCTGCCAGCGCGCTAAAAGAAAAATACCCGGCATTGGCATTTTCGTTGAGTAATTAAGTGGAAGACGGTTGTAAGTGAAGGCACAAGGTTCAAGAGACAAGGCACAAGGAAATACAGTTGACAAGTTGAAAGGTTGATAAGTTAACAGGGAAGTACGGAAGGGGAAAATATCGAATGTTGAATTTTGAATATCGAATTTCGAAGGAAAGAAAGGAAGAAAGTTGGCAGTTGGCAATTTGCAGTTGACGAAATGGCTTTGCGAGACTTTGCAGTCTTTGCGTGAAACCTCAAACTTCAGAACACGAAACATTAAACCCGAAACCCGAAACGGTCTCACGACTGACGACTCACGTCTCACGATTGCCGATTGCCGTCTGCCGTTTCACGATTCCCTAACCCGGAACAGTCTCACGATCCAGCATCCCGTATCCGATATCTTGCATCAGAACTCAAATTTCAAACTCGTTCATGAAACTCATCTCATTCACCCTCTCACTCCTCATTACCGTTGCTGCAAATGCACAACAGGCAAAACCTGCATTCCGAAATGCAAAGTTGCCGGTTGAAACAAGAGTACAGGATCTTTTATCACGACTTACACTCGAAGAAAAAATATCTCTGCTGGGATTCAGAAGCAAAGCGGTACCCAGGTTAGATATTCCTGCATATAACTGGTGGAATGAAGCATTACATGGTGTTGCCCGTGCAGGACTGGCAACAGTATTTCCCCAGGCCATTGCTATGGCTGCCACTTTTAACGATAGTTTGCTACATGCGGTGGCCGATGCTATTTCAACAGAAGCGAGGGCCAAATACAATCTTTCTACTGCATTGGACAGGCGGTTGCAATACATGGGATTGACTTTCTGGTCGCCCAATATCAATATCTTCCGCGATCCGCGTTGGGGCAGGGGACAGGAGACTTACGGAGAAGACCCTTATTTAACTGCTACTATGGGTACGGCCTTTGTAAAAGGTTTACAGGGAACGAATACTACTTATCTCAAAACTGCTGCTACGGCCAAACACTTTGCTGTGCACAGTGGTCCTGAAGCCGGAAGACATGCGTTTAATGCTATTGTTGATGAAAAAGACCTGAGAGAAACCTATCTCTATGCTTTTAAAAAGCTGGTAGATGGTGGCGTGGAATCTGTAATGTGTGCATACAACCGGCTCAACAATGAACCATGCTGTACAAGCAATTCTTTATTGCACAATATTCTCTATAACGAATGGCACTTTAAAGGTCATGTGGTAACGGACTGCTGGGCATTGGACGATATCTGGAAAGCTCATAAAGTAATGAATAACCGGGTGGAGGTTGCCGCAGCAGCAATTAAAGCAGGTGTAAATCTTGACTGCTCCGATATGTTGCAGAATGAGCTGATGAAAGCCTATCAGCAAAAACTGGTTACAGATAAAGATATTGACGGAGCATTGTCATCCATTCTACGTACACAGATCAAACTGGGCTTTTACGATGATAAAGCTGCCGTTCCCTTCAGCAAACTGGGCGCAGAAAGTGTACACAATGCAAAACATATAGCACTGGCACGTACTGCTGCACAGCAAAGTATGGTATTGCTCAAAAATGATAATAACCTGCTGCCATTGGATAAGAACAAATACCAGTCAATGATGATATTGGGACCTAACGCTGGCGCCATGGATCCGCTCATTGCCAACTATCATGGTATGTCTGGTAATATGGTGAGCTTTGCCGAAGGTATCACGGCTGCTGCCGGTCCTGCAATGGCAGTACAATACGACCAGGGAAGTGATTATACTGATACCACGCATTTCGGTGGAATATGGGCTGCCGGCGAAAGTGATATAACTGTTGCGGTAGTTGGTCTTACTCCTGTACTGGAAGGCGAAGAAGGTGATGCCTTTCTTGCTGCTAATGGCGGCGATAAGCTGAATTTAAGCCTGCCTCCTGCACACCTTGCTATGTTAAAGGCATTGCGAAAAAAGAAAAAGCCGGTGATCGCTGTGGTAACTGCAGGCAGTGATGTTGATATTGCTGCTATTGAACCTTATGCAGACGCCATCATTCTCGCATGGTATCCCGGTGAGCAGGGAGGAAACGCATTGGCTGATCTTTTATTTGGTGCTGTTTCACCTTCCGGAAGATTACCGGTTACGTTCTATCGTTCATTACAGGACCTGCCATCTTACGATAATTATTCCATGCAGGGCAGAACTTACCGCTATTTCAACGGGCAGGTACAGTATCCTTTCGGCTTTGGATTAAGTTATACCACTTTTCAATACAACTGGCAACAACAACCTGCAGCTATTCGTAACGAACAGGACACAGTACGCTTCATTGTAAATATTACCAATACAGGTAAAATGGATGGGGACGAAGTAGCACAGGCTTACATCCGGTACCCTGATGGAGAACGCATGCCGCTGAAAGAGTTGAAAAGCTTCAGACGTGTACATCTTGCAAAAGGGACAAAACAATCTGTAAAGATGAATATTCCTGTTGCAGAATTGAGGAAATGGGATCTGCAGGCCAATCAATGGAAACTATATCCCGGTGAATACAAAATACTGGTAGGCAGCAGCTCGCAGGATATAAAGCTGACAGCCACTATAAAGTTTGACGGAAAATAAAAGACACCCTTGTTCATTGCTATGAGAAAATTTTCACTGCTCATATTATCACTGATTTACTTACACAGTCATGCGCAGTTTACTGCTTATGTAGATCCGCGCATTGGTTCCGATGCACATGGTCATGTATTTGTGGGAGCTAATGTTCCTTTTGGTGCAGTGCAACTGGGGCCTGTGAATATCTCCACAGGCTGGGACTGGTGTTCCGGTTACCATCGTTCAGATTCTACCATTATTGGCTTTGCTCATACTCATCTCAGTGGTACGGGTATTGGTGATCTTGGTGATATTTTGGTAATGCCAGTTGTTGGAGATGTAAAAATGTCGAAAGGAGTTGCCGGTAAACCGGAAACGGGTTATTACTCTACTTTCAGTCACAGCAATGAAATTACCACACCGGGTCATTATATGGTGTTGCTGGATCGTTACAACATCATGGCAAAACTTACAGCAACAATAAGGACCGGCATGCATCACTATACATTCCCGGCTTCAGACAATGCCGGCATTATCTTCGACCTCAAAGAAGGAATTGGCGACAGACCCGTTGAAACACATATTGAGCGGGTAAATGATTCAACCATTGCCGGCTATCGTTTTTCCAAAGGTTGGGCTGCTGATCAGCGGATCTATTTTACTGCAGTATTTTCAAAACCCTTCCGCTCATTGCAGTTATTCGATGATACAACTGCTTTAGCCTCGGGCATAAACACTTTTACAGGACCAAAAGCAAGAGCAATATTTCGTTTTACAACGAGAAAAAGCGAAACCATACAGCTAAAGGTGGGCATCTCGCCTGTTAGCATGGAAAATGCATTCAATAACCTTACTACGGAAATACCAGGCTGGAATTTTGAGGACGTGACAAAAAATGCGGTTTCCGAATGGGACAAGGCATTGGGTAGTATAACAGTAAAAACAAAAAGCCTTGCACAACTCTATAAGTTTTATACTGCGCTATATCATACAATGATGGCCCCCGCTGTATTCAATGACTGCAATGGTGAGTATCGCGGTACCGATAAGACCGTTCACAAAGCATCATTTACCAACCTCTCCATTTTCTCTTTATGGGATACCTATCGTGCCACGCATCCGCTCTATACGCTTGCGCAGCCACAAAGGGTAGATGATATGATCAATTCCCTGCTGGCTATTTATCAGCAACAGCATCGTTTACCTGTATGGCATTTAATGGGCAATGAAACCAATACTATGCCCGGTTATAGCAGCGTGCAGGTAGTAGCTGATGCTTACCTGAAAGGGTTCCGTGGATTCGATACCGCATTGGCATGGGAAGCAGTTAAAAACACTGCGATGCGCGACGAAAGAGGTTTGAAATGGGTAAAGCAATACGGTTTTATTCCCGGTGATAGTATGGTAGAATCTGTTGCAATGGGATTGGAATATGCTATTGCTGATGCGTCCATAGCACAGATGGCAAAGAAGATGGGGAAAAAGCGGGATTATGAATACTTCTATAAACGGGGGCAGTATTACAGGAATTATTTTGATAGTTCCATCCGGTTCATGCGTGGAAGGGTCTCTGCAACGCAATGGCGCACACCTTTCAGTCCTTTTGAGGCAAAGCACATGAAAGATGATTTTACGGAAGGTAATGCGTGGCAATACAGCTGGTTGGTACCACAGGATGTTTATGGACTGATTCAACTGATGGGGGGCGATGCTGCTTTTGCCCGCAAGCTCGACTCCTTATTTGTAGTGCAGGGTAATATGGGAAAAGAAGCCTCTGCTGATATTACAGGGCTTATCGGCCAGTATGCGCATGGTAATGAACCCAGCCATCATATCAGTTACTTATATACTTACGTTGGAGAACCCTGGAAAACAGCAGATAAAGTTCGTTATATCCTGGACAGTTTATACACCACCCAACCTGATGGTTTAAGTGGTAACGAAGATGTAGGACAGATGTCGGCGTGGTATGTACTATCAGCAATTGGTTTATACCAGGTAAATCCGGCCGGTGGACAGTTTATAATTGGTAGCCCGGTAATGGATGAAATAATAATAGATCGTGGTAATGGAAAAAAGTTCCGGATCACTGTACAGAACAACAGTAGCAAAAACAAATATATTCAACAGGTAAAGCTGAATGGAAAACCATATACACGTTCCTATATCAATTACCCCGACATTGCAAACGAAGGTGAATTGGTGATTGAAATGGGCAACAAACCTTCAGCATGGGGAGTAAAGAAAAGTGAAAGGCCTTAAAGGGAGAATAGAGGTTGTAAGTTAAGGCTGAACGCGAAACGCTTAACGCCTAACGCAAGTACGGTTGTAAGTTTTAAGTTGTAGGTTGTAAGTTAAGGCACAAGATTCAAGGAACAAGGCTCAAGGAAATACAGTTGACAAGTTGAAAGGTTGATAAGTTAACGGGGAAGTACGGAAGGTGAAAATATCGAATGTCGAATTTTGAATATCGAATTTCGAAGGAAAGACAAGAAGAAAGTTGGCAGTTGACAGTTTGCAGTTGGCAAAACAGCCGTAATCTTTGAACAACGAGCCACTCACGACTGACGACTCACGTCTCACGATTGCCGATTGCCGTCTGCCGATTCACGGTTCTTTTCACGTTTGATATTTCACGTTTCACGTACTTTCCCACTCACGATTCACGTCTCACGACTGACGATTCATCATTCACTATAATCAGGACAATGATAAATAAAATTATAATAGGTCTGTCAGCCACCTTCCTCAGCATAAACGCTCTTGCTCAAAACACAGAAGAGCTGAAAAGCGGATGGCTTTGCGCACCTGTAACAGCCGTAAACGTTAGGGGAGAACAATTGTCATTACCTGCAACTACCTTAATGCAATGGCAACCTGCTGTGGTGCCCGGTACTGTGTTGACCACAATGTTGCAGAACAAACAGGTGTCTGATCCCTTTTATGGGATGAACAATGAACACATCCCTGATATTTATAATACAGGCCGTGAACATTATACTTATTGGTTTATAAAAGAATTCAAAAAAGGGGCATCCGGAGGCCAACAGGTCTGGCTGCATCTGCGTGGCGTTAATTACAGCTGTGATGTATTTCTCAATGGGCACAAATTAAATGACACCACGCATAAAGGAATGTTCCTGCGTCAGCAGTACAATATCACTGCCTGGTTAGCCAAAGATGGAAACAACAGGTTAGCAGTAATTGTATATCCCCCTGACCCTGTCGGTAATCCCAATGGCGGACAGGGTGGTGATGGGACCATTGCAAAAAATGTATCTCACCAGTACGTAGCAGGCTGGGACTGGATACAACCTGTCAGGGATCGTAATACCGGGATCTGGGATAAAGTGTATATCGAAACAACCGGCAATGTGAATATTAAAGATCCTCATGTTATCACGCTTGTACCGGGTACACGCAGATCATCGGGAACACAGGCGCCTGCTACTGTAAAAATGACGGCAGAGTTGGAGAATACTGCCGGTACAGTGGTAACCGGAGTTTTGCAATATGTACTGAATGGCAAAAAGATCTTCAAAAACGTATCATTACCAGCCAATAGTACTACAACGGTAGAATTGCCAGCTGCACAGGTGAGCAATCCCCGTTTGTGGTGGCCAAATGGTTATGGCAGGCAGGAACTCTATAATATCGAATTACAGTTCACCAATGCAGCCGGTATTTCTGATAAAGAGAAATTAAGTTTTGGTATTCGTGAGATCACAAGAGTATGGGATACTGTTACCAGGAGCAGCCGCTTCCTGGTAAATGGACAACCCATCTTTATCAAAGGAGGCAACTGGATCATTTCAGATGCCATGTTGCGTTTGTCAGACGAGCGGTACGATGCAGAAATACGTCATCACCGTGATATGAACCTCAACCTGATCCGTATATGGGGTGGCGCCTTACTGGAACGTCCTGAGTTTTATGCGGCATGCGATAAATACGGTATGCTCGTTTTCCAGGATCTGTGGATGTCTGGCGACTGCAATGGTCGTTGGGTTGATCCTAAAAAGCTCGAAAGTAAAGAAGTGCGCAGGCTGTATCCTGATGACCATAACCTGTTTATCAGTTCTGTAAAAGATGGGATCAAACTTATCCGCAATCATCCTTCGTTGGCCATCTGGTGCGGTGGCAATGAAATAACACCTCCGGATGATATCCTGGCTGCATTAAAGAAAGACATCTTCCCTGTATTAGACGGAACACGTACATTTTTTGATTACTCCAATTCTGATAGTATGTCCATGAACATACTGAAGGGTGGGGGAGATGGTCCTTATTCTGTACAGCCCATAGATACTTTCTGGAAATTCCGTACCTATCCTTTCAACTCAGAAGTAGGCTCTGTAGGTATAGGCGATTATGAATCTTTACAACGTTTCATTCCCGCAGAAAATATGCAGGTGCCTGTTTATACTGCCGGGGCTAAACCCAAAGAAACAGTGGATTCTGTCTGGGATTATCACAAATACATTGGTTACGAACATTACGTCTCCTTATATGGCGCTGCAAAAGATGTAAAAGATTTTACCCGCAAGGCACAATTGATCAATTACGATCAGTACCGTGCGTTGGCAGAAGGATTCAGTGCACACATGTGGAGCTGGTATACAGGTGTTATTATCTGGAAAACACAAAATCCCTGGACGGCCATGCGTGGGCAGATGTATGATTACTACCTCGACCCCAATGCCTGCTTATATGGATTACGTAACGGGGGAGAGCCTTTGCATGTTATGTATAATTCCATTGATGGAGCGGTGATGCTTGTCAATAATAAGTTTGAAGCAATGAATGATCTGCATGTACAGGCAAGTGTCTGGAACATGGAGGGAGCAAAAACTGTATTGGTAGATCTGCAAACGGCCATTGAGGCCTCTGCTGTAAAGTCTGTGACAGGACTAAAAAAAATAATAGATAAACAGCGGCAGGAAAAAGGAGCCTTTCTTTCACTGGAGCTAACGGATGCTTCACATAAGACCCTCAGCAGAAATATTTACTGGTTACCGGATGCATCTGGAAAATACTCGGGGCTAACAGAACTGCCTGCTGCAAAATTAAATACTACGGTAAAGTTTATACAACCTGGCAAAGTAGCAGTAACATTAATTAATGACAATAAACAGCCCGTTGCATTCTTCAATCGTGTTTCCCTGCTCGATAAAAACACGGGTTTGCGGTTATTGCCGGCATTTTACAGTGACAACTATGTAACTATACTGCCCGGCAGTCAGCAAAAGATCATTATTGATTGCCCGCAGATCAGAAAAGCGGCAGACGTTTCAATCTCTGTAAGCGGCTGGAATGTGGCGGAAAAGACCTTTTAGTTGCGGGTTGGGGATCGTGAATCGGCAGACGGCAATCGGCAGTACTGTTTCGAGTTTCGGGTTTGATGTTTCGGGTTCTTTAATTCGGTCTTTCCTTCGAAATTCGACATTCAAAATTCAGCATTCGATATTTTGCTCCCGTACTTCGTACTTCTTATTTCGTACTCCCTTGTCCCTTAACTTACAACCTAAAACTTACAACCTATTATAACCTGTATTCCTTGTGCCTTGTCTCCTGAACCTTGTGCCTTAAACTTATAACTTAAAACGTACAACTGTATTCTTAACTTATTCATTATTAATTTCTTATTTCTTATTTTCACTTTCTCTTAAAAAATGTCCTTCCCAGGCAACCCTTTCCCCATTATTGCGTATATATTGGCATAATACTACTGCATTATCTTCCTTATTGATTGGAACACCTGCATACGATAGTACAAGGTTGCATCAGTAACAATAGCTGGTATCAAAAGCTGTTGTACGAGCGGTACTATGCCTATGCCCTTAAAATAACCTTTCGCTATATCTACCGGTACGATAGAGCTGTGGATGTGGTAAACGATGGATTCGTGAAGCTCTTCCGCAACTTCGGCAAATTCCATTGTGACGAACACGTGGATATGGAACGCATGCTGATGGGCTGGATAAGGAAAATAATGGTAAACACTGCAATCGACGACCTGCGGGCGCACAATATGTTACCTGAAATTGGTGGCATTCCCGATTATGTGTGGGAGGAACCGGATCGCGGCCAGTCTCCCGAGCAGAGATTATATTATAAAGAGTTGATCTTATTGGTAAAACAATTACCGCCCTCTTACCGGGCAGTTTTCAATATGCATGTTATTGATGGCTATTCGCACCAGGAGATTGCGGACAGACTGGGTATTTCAGTCGGTACCTCCAAATCAAACCTGGCAAAAGCGAAAGCGCATCTTCAAAAAAAAATGAATAGAGATATACAGGAAGCTGATATATGCAGTCTTTAAATGACGATATGGAAAATGTATTCCGTAAGGCGGCGGCTGACTATCCCCTAAAGACCGACGGTGGCGACTGGGATGCTGTTATGCAGCGTCTGCAGCAACCCAATGATGTTCCTCCTGCCGGTAACAAAAGCGGCAAGGACAGAAGTGGAACCGGCTGGTTCTGGTTGTTGTTATTACCCCTGGCCTTTGTTGCACACATTCCTCCTTTCAGAGCCGGTAATGGGCAGGGTACTGCAACAACAAAACAAAACATTACCGCTATACCTGTAGCGACAACTGTTCAGCAACAGGTATCGCAGCAGGTGGTATCCCGGCAGGAGAAACCTGGTACTGATAATACGGTTGATAATAGTACCAATAAATATCAACCGGTAAAAAAAGTTACACTCCCTCAGTATTCACAGGCAACCTCCGGTAAACTGCTTACGTATCATACATACAGTAACAATAACACCGGCATCAGTTTACGTGTATCCCGTAACCAGGTTACAAAGAATACAGATCAGTTGGCACAAACAGAGCGCCTGCAGATCACTGAACAGGATAATATAGCGATGAAAGATGAAGGGGGTACTGTGCTTACCGGTGAAACCAATATCACTGAAAAACCAACAGCGCAAAAAGCAACAGGCGATAGTACAGTGAGCAAAGAAATAAGCGAAGAGAAAAAAGATAGTGTAGTAAACAACCCGGTGCCTGCGGAAACAAAAGACAAAAAAGAACCGGTTAAAAAAGAAAAAGGGTTCTATGCAGGTATTGTAATAAGCCCGGATCTCAGTACCGTTAAAATGCAGCAGGTCCGGAAACTGGGTTATAGTGCAGGCGTGTTGATAGGATACAGGTTGTCAAAACGATGGGCAATAGAAACAGGAGCATTGTGGGAAAAGAAATACTACTATTCAGACGGAGAGTATTTTAAGACAGACAAAATCCCTTTGCCTTCCGGTACCACTGTCAACAATGTGAATGGCTGGTGCAATATGATTGATATTCCTGTAACAGCACGATACTTCTTTAGCATAAAGCAGCATCATACATGGTCTGCAAATGCAGGGCTGCTGTCTTACATCATGAATAAAGAAAGTTATACGTATAACTACACGCGATACGGAAACGTATACGAACGTGGATGGGATTATAAGAGCTCTACCAGGAACTGGTTCTCTGTAGCGCAATTGGGTATAGGCTATGAATATAATATAGGAAGATGGGGCAACCTTAGGGTTGAACCCTATGTAAGAATACCGCTCGGTGGCATTGGTATCGGTAGTCTGCCGGTAAGTAGTGCAGGGTTGAATATTGGTATCATGAAATCAATCCGTTAATGCCGTAGAAGCTTTGGCAGGTAAGCTTTGCCAATGATGATGTGCTGTTGTTGACAGCCGTTTCCATTACATTTTAATGGGTTTATGTATGAAGCGAAAAAAGCTATTCTTTTTCGCAGGGGTAGCCTGTTGCCTGTTACTGGCAGCATGGGGGTACCACCTGTATTGTACTCCAAGGAAAACTGCTGCTGAACAATCGGCAGACGTGCGGATCGCTGCAGATAAATTATATGATGCTTACGCTTCGGATGAGCAAACTGCCAATCGGCAATACCTCGATAAAATAATAGAAGTAACAGGAGTGGTGATCGATGTACAGCAGGTTGATAAAGGCTGGGGCATCTTATTAACAGCAGGGCCGGGTAAGCCGGGTGGTGTCAATTGCAGTTTGGTAAGCACTGGCGGTACAGGAACGATGCCGGGCATTGGAAAAAAGGTTGTCATTAAAGGAAAATGCGCAGGATTTCTGGCAGATGTAAATATTACAGATGCTGTATTGCTGCAATAAATGAACTTAAAAAACTGACGTATGAAAAAGGTCTTTTTATCTATGGCCGCAATGGTGATCACTATCTGTATTGTAGTAACTGCCTGCTCAAAAAGCAATGAAACAAATGCCGGTGGCGGAAATGGAGGAGGCGGTGGTGGAGGCACTACTACCTGCGATACTGTAAATATGAAGTATGCGGCCAATGTGCTGCCAATCATCCAGGCCAATTGTTACAGTTGCCATGGTAATGGTGTTGTTACCAGTGGTATTAACCTGGATGGTTATGCCAACCTGAAAATACAGGTAGATAACGGCAACCTCGTAGGCGTAATAACACATGCAGCCGGTTATCCTGCTATGCCTTATAACCTGCCGAAACTATCTGATTGCAATATCAATATAATCAAGGCCTGGATAGCACGTGGAGCACAGAACAACTAAGCATGAAACAGCAGGTGTCACAACTGTACATGTAAACGGGATGTGTAAGGTGAAGGAACACAAATACGCTGGTTGACTATGTCTGGTAGCCTCGCATTCAAATACCAAAACTGCAGGAAGGGGTCGTCGGTTGCAGTTTAATATTTCCGCTTTGCAATACCTGTTTTGGCATTTGCTGTTTCATGTTTTTTATAACGAAAGTTTTATTGAACAATGAAAAGGATCTACAGTACCATATTGATAAGCATGCTTGCATTGTGTACACATGCACAAACCTACATGACGAGAAACGGGGAGATCCGTTTTTTCTCAAAAACGCCATTGGAAGATATTAAGGCTGATAATAAGCAGGTCTATACAGCCATTGATCTTACCAAAAAGACAATAGCATTTACTTTACTGCTCAAGGGATTTTTATTTGAAAAACAACTGATGCAGGATCACTTCAATGAAAATTATGTAGAAAGTGATAAGTATCCCAAAGCAATCTTTACAGGAACGATAGATGGAAATGTTAGTGCTTCACCCGGTACTTACAACGTGCAGGTAAAAGGACAGCTTACACTCCATGGTGTAACCAAAGAGCTGACAGCGCCTGCTACCCTTGAAATAACAGCAGGTAAGCTGAATGGGAAATCATCTTTTCTTATCACGCCATCCGATTACAATATCCAGATCCCTTCTTTGGTAAGGGATAAGATTGCCAAACAGATTGCTGTACAGGTATTGGCAGAATGTACACCTGTGAAATAATAGCTGTCTCTCCGCTTATAGGAAAGTAAACCTGACAGGTTGAGCCTCTTGATCGCAGCTTGCCTGTATCCGGATAGTCAGTAAATAACAATATCAATCAAAGGACTGATTTATTAAAGCAGATAATTATTAATTGACATGATGAGAAAGACTCTTTTCTTTTTAACCCTTTTGATAACCGGCAATACGCTGTTTGCACAAGACAGCAGTTTACTGAAATTGCTGAACGATTCGCTGGATGTATCTCATTCCGGTGATGTAGTGACAGGTACTTTCAAAGCTACCCAACTGATCAATACGCCTACGGTAGAATCGCCTGCAAAGAAAAACCTGCAATTCCTGATCATGCACAGGTTTGGGAGGCTCAATGAAGGTTCTTACGCATTGTTTGGCCTGGACAATGCAACGATTCGTTTTGGCCTTGATTATGGTATTACCGACAGGCTGGCAATAGGAATTGGCAGAAGCTCACTTGATAAAACTTTTGACGGTTCCATTAAGTACAAAATATTACAGCAGAAAACAAGCGGAATGCCTTTGTCTCTGAGTATCTATGAATTGATAACCACTTACACGCAGAAATACACAGACAAACCATTTCTGAATACAAAGTATCGTACGGCTTATACTTCTGCTTTACTGATCGCGCGTAAGTTTTCCCGCAACCTTTCCTTACAGGTAGTGCCTTCCTGGCTTCATTTTAATATGGTGCCAACTCCTGAGGATAAAAACAATGTGTTTGCTGTAACGGTAGGTGGTCGCATGAAATTTACCAAACGCATGAGCGTAAATGCGGAATACAATTACCTGTCATCAGACCAGGTAGCATCTCTCGACATACATCGTTCTTTATCGCTGGGTATTGACATAGAAACAGGCGGACACGTGTTTCAATTGGTATTCTCCAATTCGCAGGGAATGGTAGCTCCCTATTATATAGCCCGTACCACCGGTACATGGGGCAACGGGGACATCTTTTTCGGTTTCAATGTTTCCCGCAATTTCAATTTCAATAAAAAGAGAATTGGAAAGTGGTAGGGAGTATAAAAGGTCGGAAAGTCAGAAAGAAGCTGCGGATATGTCCGCAGCTTCTTTTTTTGTGCCCGGTTCCTGATCCAATGTCATTGGATTAAGAAAGGGCCCGCGGCGTGACTGCCTGTTTATAGAGGTGATCGTAATAAGCATGTCGTGACTCCGGTAGAAGCCTCCGGTGCCTTACAGGAAGCACCTATCGGGGCTTGATTTACCAATATTGATGTGAGAACATCATCCGGTAGCCTTTTAGCCAATCCTGGTACCAGGCAGGTTATGTTCTTACAGGGGTTTGATTCGGTATTCCTTCGCTATTGCTTCGGTATTGGTCCGTATTTCCTTCGGTATTTGTTCGCCCTAAGAGCGCATAAAATAAGGGTTTGGTACGAACGAATAACAAATGAAGTAATAAGCTGTATAGGCCCAGGTATAGTTCGGTATTGATTGTAAATGAAAGCGTTAGGGCCAAAATGGCTTTAAAGGCCTGGGAAACAGGGTACAAGGAGTATTGGGAATTGATTGTGATGGCTTGATGGCTGTATTGTTTGATTGTTATAGCTGCTGATTATATATTTATTCAACAATTTGGCTTTCTTTACTTACGATTGCCCGGGATCGTAAGCTTACCGGTGGTTCCCGGGTTCAATTCCGGTCCATGTTAAAAGCGCATTTTCTAAAAAATGCAGATTTGCGGGAGATTGGTGATTGGGAGATTTCCTGCTGGTTGCTTGTTTGTTGTTCCTCGGCCTGAAGGGCGGGGCAAGGGGTAGAGAGTGCTTTCGGTCGGGTGGCTTTTGCGCCTTACAGAAGGCTCTTTCGGAGCTTAATTCAATGACATTGATTACCGATTCCCCGGAATTTCCCAAATTCGTAGTCCGCTATTACCCTCTCTGGCAGAAATTCGCAGTTTGTAAATTTCACATTCCACATGGCTGCCGCAGGCAAAAGCAGGTTCAAGAAACTTATCGGACAAGTACATCTTTGGCTGGGACTCACATCAGGGATCATTGTTGTACTTGTGAGCCTCACCGGCTGCCTCTTTGTTTTCCAGAAAGAGATCTCCGGAATTGTTTTCAGCAAAACATTCAACGTTGAGCCGCAGCAAACCAGGCTGCCCTTAAGCGTATTGCAACAGAATGCACAGAAGGCAATGGGAGCCAATAAGCCCATCAATTCTGTTACCACTTATAAGGACCCTTCAAAGGCATGGGAGTTTATGGCCTATAAAGCCAACGATACTGCCATCACCTATTTTGGTGTAATGGAACATTATGAGTCTGTTTTTGTAAACCCCCATACCGGTGAAATAACCGGTAAGAGAAATTATAAATACGATTTCTTTTTTATTGTAAAATACCTGCACTGGAGCTTGTTGCTCAATACAAAATACGGGCAGCCGGTGGTAGGCTATGCCACGCTGATCTTTGTAATAATGATGATCACCGGGCTCATCTTATGGTGGCCCAAAAAATGGAACAAGGCCAATCGCAAAAAGAGTTTTCGTATCAAATGGGATGCAAAGTTCAAACGGATCAATTATGACCTGCACAATGTACTTGGTTTCTATGCCATGCTAATAGCAATGGTAATTGCATTCACCGGCATGGTATGGGCTTTTCAGTGGTTTGAGAAACTGGTATATGTCACTGCAGCGGGTACCAGCCAGAAGCCGGAAAGCAAGGTGGTAAAATCAGATTCATTATTAGTAGCCACTTCAAATCCCTTGGACATTGCCTACGCAGAAGCCGTAAAACAATTCTCCGATTGTAAACGTATTGGCATATCGCCGGCCTATGGCAAAGAAGGTACCATTTATATGTTTGGCTACCGTGGTAAAGAAACTTATTACGATTACGATCAGTTACAATTTGACCAATACTCCGGTAAATTATTACTACGCACCAATCACCAGGAGCATAATCGTGGTGAGCGCCTCATTGGTATGAACTATGATATCCATGTAGGTGCTATTGGCGGATTGCCGGGCAAGATCCTTGCGTTTGTTATCAGCCTCATTTGCGCCAGTTTACCCATCACCGGTTTCTATATCTGGTGGGGAAGAAGGCACAACAAACCAAGCTATAAAAAGCAGGCCGTAGCCGCAATGACGAATGCGTAAAGAGCCCCGTGAATCGGCAGACGGCAATCGTGAGACGTGAGTCGTCAGTCGTGAGACCGTTTCGGGTTTTGGGTTTGATGTTTCGGGTTGGGGAATCGTGAGTGGCCGCTGCTGTATTTGCTCGCCGCTCGTAGCTCAAAGCTCACAGCTGTTTTGCCAACTGCAAACTGTCAACTGCCAACTTTCTTCCTTCCCTGTTAACTTATCAACCTTTCAACTTGTCAACTGTATTTCCTTGTGCCTTGTTCCTTGAATCTTGTACCTTAACTTACAACCTGCCTTACCCCGTCTCCGTTAAGCTTTCATTAACTCTTCTTCTCCCTGTTCATCCAAATAGCAGGTAATGTTTTTTTGCATTTCACAAAACACTTAAAAACTGTTTTCTATGAATCGCAGAACATTACTGAAACAAGGTGGTTTGCTGACTTTATTGAGCAGCATTACCGGGCTATCTGCTTTTGCAAACGAAACGATCACTTCATCCGATAAGAAAAAGAAAAGAGTACTCCGCTTTGCACATTTAACTGATGTGCACATGGAGCCTGAATTACGTGCGCCGGAAGGATTGGCAGCCTGTCTGCATCACCTGCAATCGATCAAGGATGCTCCCTCTTTCATTCTTAGTGGCGGTGATTCCATTTTCGATGCATTAAAACAACCCAAAGACAGGGTAGACCAGCAATGGAAATTATGGCATGGCATCTTTAAAAATGAGAACTCATTGCCCATTGAATATTGCATCGGTAACCACGATTGCTGGGGTATGGGAGAAAAATCAGATGTGCTGTATGGCAAAAAGTATGCATTGGATCAGATGAAACTGGCTACCCCTTATCGCAGTTTTGATAAAGCCGGCTGGCACTTCATTATCTTAGATAGCATCCAGACTAAGAACGATGGTACCTGGTACACCTGCCAGTTGGATGATGAGCAGTTTGCATGGCTGGAGCAGGACCTGGCAAAAGTACCTGCTACCACCCCGGTAATAGTTGCGTCACATGTACCGATTGTATCCGCAGCTACTGTAGTGGTAGATAATAAGGTAAAAGGTGATCAGGGTTATGTATTGGGATTAGGTTCTATGCACGTAGATGCGGCACGCATTGTTGCATTATTTGATAAACACCCCAACGTAAAACTTTGCTTAAGCGGACACATTCATTTATATGAGCAGATCCAGTACAATGGAGTAACCTACATCAGTAATGGCGCTGTAAGCGGTAACTGGTGGAAAGGCGTACGCTACAAAACAGACAATGGATATGCCGTTGTGAACCTGTACGATGACGGCACTTTCGATAACGAATATATCAGCTACGGCTGGAAGGTATAATGTTCAATTTCCTGTAAGAATCACTTTTAAGGGTCTGAAAACCTGCGTGGGCGTTTCCAAAAGAAACGCCTTCTTTTTTGCCTTTATTGCCTGTTTTTAAGCCTCTCTTTTGTTGTTTTGGTTAAAATCTGCAAAGAATCAGTTATTATACTCAAACTGATTAGGAGTTGGTAATGCTAGTTTTGTTTCATCCTAATTCACAAAAAATAATTCCATGAGTACAATGAAATGGCAGGGCGTTTTACCGGCTATGCTTACCCCTTTTACAGAAAACGATACCATCGATTTTTCAATGTTTGAAAAGAATGTAAAAGCACAGATAGCTGCAGGTAGTGAAGGTCTGATCCTTGCGGGTTCACTTGGTGAGGTAAGTACCCTGGAATATGATGAAAAAATTGAACTGCTCAAATTTGCAGTTGCTACAGTAAAAGGGTCGGTTCCGGTAGTAATGAATATTGCTGAGCAATCAACCAAAGTAGCGGTAAAGCTGGCGCAGGATGCAGAGAAGAACGGAGCCAATGGATTAATGGTATTGCCTCCCATGCGTTATAAGGCTGATGATGGCGAAACTGTAGAATACTTCAAAACAGTTGCAGCCAATACTTCATTGCCTGTTATGATCTACAACAACCCGGTTGACTACAAAATCGAAGTAACACTGGATATGTTTGAGTCACTGGCACAGTCTCCCAATATCGTAGCGGTAAAAGAATCTACACGCGACGTGACAAATGTTACACGCATGCGCAATCGTTTTGCCGACAGGTTCAGCATCCTTTGCGGTGTAGATACATTGTTTATGGAAGAAGTAATGCTGGGCGCAGATGGTATTGTTGGTGGATTGGTAGATGCATTCCCTGCTGAAACAGTTGCTATTTTCAAACTTACACAGGCTGGCCGTATAAAAGAAGCATTGGCTATTTACAGGTGGTTCCTGCCTTTGCTGGAACTGGATATTCATCCCAAACTGGTTCAGTATATTAAACTGGCTGCTGCGCAAACCGGTTTAAGTACAGAATATGTGCGTGCTCCACGCAAGCAGATCACCGGTGCTGAAAGAGAAAAAGTAATGGCTGTCATTAACAAGGCAATGGCAAACCGCCCGGCATTGCCAGTAATTTAATTGAGATCAATATCATTGGATAAAGGAATACATAAATGAAAGGATATAACCTGGTAGGTTTTGAAGAAAGCAGGCAGGGTACAACAACATTGAATGCTTTCAGTACAGTTGGTAATACTGTATTGGAGGGTGATTTTGCTGTAGCAACTGCTGACGAGATCAATAAAGCAATAGAAAAAGCTGGTAAAGCATTTCGCATCTATAGTAAAACATCTGCATTGGAGCGTGCCGCTTTCCTGGAAGCTATTGCTGATGAAATAATGGCAATTGGAGATCTATTGATAGAGCGTGCCATGCAGGAATCTGGTTTGCCCGAAGCAAGACTTACGGGCGAACGCGGAAGAACAACAGGTCAGTTAAAATTATTCGCTGAAGTATTGCGCGAAGGTTCATGGGTAGAAGCGGTAATTGATACTACTATGCCGGATCGTAAACCATTACCCCGTGCAGACCTCCGTAAAATGCTGGTACCGGTTGGTCCGGTATTGGTGTTTGGTGCAAGCAATTTTCCTTTTGCATTTTCTACCGCAGGTGGTGATACCGCTTCAGCACTCGCCGCAGGAAACCCGGTAATTGTAAAAGCACACGAGGGACACCTGGGTACTAACGAACTGATGGCTACTGCTATCCGGAATGCAGCCCGCAAATGCAATATGCCTGATGGCGTTTTCTCCTGCATCATCAGTAATGATGTAGAAGCAATACAACAGGTGGTAAAACACGAAGGCATCAAAGCCATTGGATTTACCGGTTCATATAAAGCAGGTACTGCTATTTTTAAAACGGCTACTACTGCACGCAAAACACCTATTCCCGTGTATGCAGAAATGAGCAGCATTAACCCGATACTGGTATTGCCCCGTAAACTGGAAAATGATGCTGTGGCCCTTGCTGCACAACTGGTTGGATCTGTTACGCTGGGTGTAGGACAGTTTTGTACCAATCCGGGGTTGCTCTTTACTATTCAAGGTAAAGCAACCGATCTGTTGATAGGCTCTATGACAGCGTTAATACAGAAGGCAGTCCCTGCTACCATGCTCAACAAAGGAGTATGCAGCAATTATTACAATACGCGTCGTACCTTACAGCAACAGCATGGAGTAGAGACAGTAGCAGTGGTGGAAGATGCGGAAGCTGGTTACAAAGGTGCTGCTGCATTGTTGAAAGTAGCCGCAAAAGATTTTATAGCTAATGAAGAATTGCAGGCCGAAGTATTTGGTCCTTCTACATTGATAGTAGTTTGTAAAGATCAGCAGGAACTTGAACAGGCAGTAGCATCGTTGCACGGGCAATTAACAGGAACGGTAATCGGAACAAAAGACGATATAGAAACCTTCAGTGATGTGATCAGTGTCCTGTCCGGCAAAGTAGGTCGTTTATTATACAATGGTGTGCCTACAGGTGTGGAAGTTTGTCATGCAATGGTGCATGGTGGGCCATATCCCGCCACCACACATGCAGGCAGTACTTCAGTAGGCGCAGATGCGATCAAACGTTTTGCAAGACCGTTGTGTTTCCAGGATTGTCCGCAGGAGTTTTTACCAGACGCGTTAAAAGACGAAAACCCGTTGAAGATCATGCGGAAAATAAACGGAAAGTATCAAATAGCTAATTAGTTAATTTGAGCATTTGAAAATGATGATTGCCTGATGGCTGGATGGTTTGATTGTTTTCTGCATTCAGCAACTTTATAACTTAAAACTTATAACCCCCAAGTGGCTTCAAAAACATTTTTCTGTGTAGATGCACATACCTGTGGAAACCCGGTGAGGGTAGTGGCTGGTGGTGGTCCCTTTCTAAAGGGCAATAACATGATGGAAAAACGACTGCACTTTTTGCAGGAGTTTGACTGGATCCGTAAAGGGCTGATGTTTGAACCGCGCGGCCATGATATGATGAGTGGAAGTATTTTATATCCGCCACATGATCCGCAGAATGATGTAGGTGTGCTGTTTATCGAAACCAGTGGTTGTTTGCCTATGTGCGGGCACGGAACCATTGGTACAGTTACTATTGCTATTGAAGAAGGTTTGATTACTCCAAAAATACCCGGCAAGCTCCGTTTAGAAACTCCTGCCGGACTGGTGCTGGTAGAATACAGGCAGGAAGGCAGTAAGGTGAAGTCCGTAAAGCTCACGAATGTAAAATCATTTCTTGCTGCCGAGGGACTTACTGTAGAATGTCCTGACCTGGGAACTATAAAAGTGGATGTGGCTTATGGTGGTAATTTTTATGCTATCGTAGATCCGCAGGAAAACTTTTCCGGTCTTGAGCATTACAAAGCCGATCAACTGATCTCCTGGAGTCGTGTATGCAGGCAACGTTTAAATGAACAATACAGCTTTGTACACCCGGAGAATGAACATATCAAAGGATTGAGCCACCTGTTATGGACGGGCGCTACTATTTCTCCTGAGGCATCGGCACGCAATGCTGTGTTTTATGGAGACAAAGCAATAGACCGCTCACCCTGTGGTACAGGTACTTCAGCCCGTATGGCGCAGTGGTATGCAAAGGGAAAACTGAAGAAGGGAGATGAGTTCATTCACGAAAGCATTATCGGCTCCAAATTTACCGGGCGCATTGAAGAAGAAACAACGATTGCAGGCAAACCGGCTATAGTACCAAGCATTGAAGGCTGGGCAATGGTGTATGGATATAATACAATCAAAATAGACGATGCCGATCCTTATGCGCATGGATTTCAGGTAATTTAAAAGCTAGGGCGAATTTGAAAATTTGAGAATTTGAAGATTTGAAAATTAAGAAGGAACGAGCGGTTAACGCAAACAGTTTTGTTGTCTTTGCGTGAAACCTGTAACCTGTATCCTGTAACTGGTAACCGGCAACAGTATTTCACGGTTGACGCTTTGCCGATTGCCGTCTGCCGATTCACGAACCACCACTCACAATATGAAACGTCACATCATATTCCTCATAACATGCTTTATTGCTGCGGCAACGTATGCGCAGAGCTATGTGCCGGAAAAAAGCAACCGCCATTATAAGGTAAAACCGGTTGTAGGTATCAATGCCTATGCATTTGATTTGCGTGATGTAAAGCTGACAGGCGAAAGCCCTTTTAAAAACGCAATGGAAAAAGATGCTGCTTACCTGCTGGAGATCAGCCCGGACAGGTTGCTGTATCGTTTCTATAAAAATGCGAAGCTGCCGGTAAAAGATTCAGTTTACGGAGGCTGGGAAAGTGAAGGCCTATCCGGTCATACAATGGGACATTATCTGTCAGCTTGCGCAATGATGTATATCTCCACTGGTGATAAAAGATTTAAAGAGAAAGTTGATTATATAGTTCTGGAACTTGATCGTTGCCAGCAGGCAAGAAAAACAGGTTATATCGGTGCTATCCCTAATGAAGATACCATCTTTGGTCGTGTGGCACGGGGAGAGATAAAGTCCGGAGGTTTTGATCTCAACGGAGGTTGGTCTCCCTGGTACACAGTGCATAAAGTAATGTCAGGTCTGGTAGATGCCTATTTGTATTGTGATAACCAACTGGCATTAACACTGGCAATACGTATGGCGGACTGGACAGCCAATACTGTCAATCCGCTTACACAGGAGCAATTGAATAAAATGCTCAACTGTGAATATGGTGGTATGAATGACGTGCTGGCAAACATCTATGCTATTACCGGCAATAAAAAATATCTTGACCTGTCCTATAAGTTCTTCGACAATTTTGTGATGGAACCCCTGTCGAAACAGGTAGATCCTATGCCCGGCAAACATTCCAATACACAGGTGCCTAAAGCAATTGGCAGCGCCTGCCAGTATGAATTGACCGGTAATGAGCGCGATAAAACCATTGCCTCCTTTTTCTGGAATACGATGGTGTATCATCACAGTTATGTAAATGGCGGCAACAGTAATTATGAATACTGTGGGCCGGAAGATAAACTGAACGACAGGTTAAGCGACAATACCGCAGAGACCTGTAATTCACACAATATGCTGAAGCTAACCCGTCATCTTTTTGCATGGCAGCCTTCTTCTGCATTAATGGATTATTACGAGCGTACCCTCTATAATCATATACTCGCTTCCCAGAACCCAACAGATGGTATGATGTGCTACTTTGTACCATTACGCATGGGAGCAAAAAAGCAGTTCAGTGATAAGTTCAATACGTTCACCTGTTGTGTGGGTACCGGCATGGAAAACCATTCCAAGTATGCCGAAAGCATTTATTTCGAAGGAAAAGATGGTAGCTTATATGTGAACCTGTTTATCCCTTCTCAACTCAATTGGAAAGCTAAGGGTATTACTGTTACACAAACAACAACCTTTCCTGAAACTGATCGCAGCAGTTTCACAATACAGGCAACAAAGCCTGCAAACTTCTGTATCAATATTCGCCATCCCTGGTGGGCTGCCAATGGCATCACCGTATTGGTAAATGGCAAAGAGGTTAAAGCAGAAAAGAATGCTGAAGGTTATATAACTGTAAAACGTAACTGGAAGAACAATGATAAAATAGAAGTAGTATTTCCGATGTCGGTATATGCAGAGACCATGCCCGACAATACCAACAGGATTGCATTACTATATGGCCCCGTAGTGCTTGCCGGACAACTGGGTAAAGACATGCCGGACCCTGTTTATGGAGCACCGGTATTACTTACAGATAACAGGAATGTAAAGGACTGGGTACAACCTGCTGTTGCCTCGCTTAGCTTTCAACTAAAAGGTGTGGCTAAGCCAAACGATGTACAACTGGTCCCTTTTTATAAAACCTACGACGAGTACTATAGCGTTTACTGGGACTATTTCACTTCTGCTGAATGGGCTGCCAGGCAACAGGCTTATGAAGCTGAAAAGAAAAAGCAGAAAGAGCTGGACGACAGAACTGTTGATATTATGCGTCTCGGTGAAATGCAGCCGGAGCGTGATCATAACCTGAAGTCAAGCGAGGAATCCTATGCTGAGATAGCGTTGGGCCGTGGGGGCCGTGAAGTACGTCGTGGTGGTTTCTTCTCTTTTGAAATGAAGGTACTGCCTGATGTGGAGTGTGTATTGCAGTGTTCTTATCTCGGTGATGATAAAGGACGTGCATTTGATATCCTGGTTGACGGTGTAAAAATTGCCACACAGGAATTAAAAGGTGGACCTACGGGTAAGTTCTACGATGTGGAGTATTCCATACCTGCAGAATTACTCAAAGGAAAAACCAAAGTAGAAGTAAAGATACAGGCGCATCCCAATCGTACTGCGGGCAGGGTGTTTAGTCCGAGGATGTTGAGGAAGGCTTAAAGTATAAAGTATAAGGTTTAATACGTTGACAGGTTGAAAAGGTGATAAGTTAACAAGGAAGTACGGAAGGTGAAAATATCGAATGTCAAATTTTGAATATCGAATTTTGAAGGAAAGACAGGAAGAAAGTTGGCAGTTGACAGTTTGCAGTTGGCAAAACAGCTGTGAGCTTTGAGCTACGAGCGGCGAGCAAATACAGCAGCGACCACTCACGATTCACGTCTCACGACTGACGATTACCGTTCACTATTGACAATTCACTATTCACTTGCCTCAACCACTCACGACTGACGATTTTCGATTCACGATTCTTCAACCCGAAACATCAAACCCGAAACCCGGAACAGTCTCATATGATGAAACATATCCTAATAATAACGCTCTTATGGTTGCAGGTGCAAGCAATAGTTGCACAATCTGCACAGCCTTCTTTTGCATTTACAGTAGCGATGGAAAACCCTTCGCAGCATCAATACCAGGTTACCTTCAACTGCAATAATGTACAGAAAGACTGGCTGGACATTAAAATGCCGGTATGGATGCCCGGTTATTACCAGGTGATGGACTATGCAGACAATGTAAGTGATTTTACAGTGAAGGATGACAAGGGTGTTGCTATCCAATGGGAAAAAGCAGATAAAAATACCTGGAGGGTGTATAGCAAACAGGCTGCTGCCTTACAGGTGTCCTATAAGGTAAAGACCACCCGCAGTTTTGTTGCTACCAATTACCTGGATGAAGAAAGAGGGTTTATTGCTCCGCCAGGTGTATTTGTACATGTAGCGGGTTATTTGCAATACCCGGTTTCCGTAAGGATTGTGCCTTATGGAAAATGGAACCGTATCGCAACCGGGCTGGAACCAGTTGCCGGTACTGCGAATACCTTTACTGCTCCTGATTTTGATGTATTATATGATAGCCCTTTGCTGGTTGGTAACCTCGATGAATTGCCTTCATTTACGGTAAAAGGGCTGCCGCATTATTTCATCGGCTATCAACTGGGACAGTTTGACCGCGCTTTGTTTATGGAGCAACTGAAGAAAGTAGTAGAAGCCGCTACCGATATGATGGGAGATATCCCTTACAAACATTACACGTTCATCAGTATTGGTCCCGGTGCCGGCGGTATTGAACATCTTAATTCTGCGGCAGTAAGTTTTAGTGGCAATAATCTTACTACGGTAGCTTCCATGAAAGGTGTACTGAGTTTCCTGGGACATGAGTATTTCCATCATTACAATGCCAAGAGGATTCGTCCTATAGAATTGGGACCATTCGATTACGATAAAGGAAGTCGCACCAATATGCTGTGGGTGGCTGAGGGGGTAACAGCTTATTATGATGACCTGTTGTTAAGACGTGCCGGTATTGTGAGTGGTGATGATCTCATCAATACTTTCGCTACCAGTATCAAAGCATTTGAAAATAAACCCGGTCATTTGTTTCAGTCAGTATCACAGGCCAGTTACGACACCTGGGCCGATGGGCCTTTTGGTCGTACCGGCGATGATGTAAACAAAACGATCTCCTATTATGAAAAGGGTCCGGCACTGGCATTGATCCTGGATTTTAAGATCCGTAACGAAACAAAGAACAAATATTCGCTGGATGATGTGATGAGAGCATTGTACAAGGAATATTACCAGCAGAAACACCGTGGTTATACCGAAGCTGAGTTCAGGGCTGTATGTGAGAAAATTGCCGGTACTTCATTGAATGAATTTTTTGAATACATATACACTGTAAAAGAAGTTGATTATCCTAAATACTTTGCCTACGCTGGTTTGGATGTGGATACAAAAAGCACGGCATTGCCCGGTGCATGGCATGGTGTTGCCGTACGTGAAAGAAATGATAGTCTCATGATAACGAATGTGGATTGGAATTCCCCGGCATGGTTTGCGGGCATCAGGCCAAGACAGGTTTTGCTATCCGTAAATGGTGAAAAGGCAAGCGTACAGTCAGTACAGGCTATTACAAAAGATAAAAAGCCCGGTGATATTGTGCATTTCCAGGTAGCACAGGCAAGTGGGGTAAAGGACTTATCTTTAATACTCGAAACAAAATATGAAAAGCCCTTTACGGTAACACGTGTTCAGCATCCAACAGCTTTACAGGCAGCCATTCTGAAAGATTGGTTGCGGGGCAGAGAGTAAGAGTAAATTGTAACATCTTAAATAGCTATACACAAGTGAAAAATGTTGTTGTTATTGGTGGCGGTATTATGGGGTTGAGCGCTGCTTATTATCTGCACAGATCCGGCCACCGCGTAACAGTATTAGAGAAAGGTGATTTCCTGGATAACTGTTCTTATGGAAATGCTGGTTATGTATGTCCCAGCCATTTTATTCCGCTGGCTGCTCCCGGCATGGTTAGTAAAGGATTGAAATGGATGTTCAATTCACGCAGCCCGTTTTATGTGCAACCATCACTGAATGGCGCACTGATCAATTGGGGAATGAAATTCATGAAAAGTGCTACACAGAAAAATGTAGAAGAGTCTGCCATTCCTTTACGTGATATTGCTATCATCAGCCAGAAGGAATATGAATCATGGACAAGTTTACCTGGCTTTGATCTTGCGTATGAGCACAAAGGCTTGTTAGAGGTGTTTCAAACTGCTCCTTCAGCCGAACATGCAAAGCATACTGTAGAGAAAGGCAAAGAACTGGGACTGGATGTTGACCTGCTGAATTACGAACAGATGCAGCAACTGGAGCCGCAGGCTGCTATCAAAGCAATAGGTGCGATCTTCTTCAGATGTGATGCGCATTTGTATCCCAACAAACTGATGCATTCCCTGCTTACCTACCTGCAGCAACAGGGAGTACAATTGCTGAAAGGGCAGGAGGTTATTGATTTTGAAAAAGCAAACGGAAAGGTAAATAAAGTGATCACTGCTGATAATGCTTACGATACTGATGAAGTGGTGATTGCAACCGGTTCATGGAGCCGTGAGATCGCAAAGCTGGTAGATACCAACATCTCCCTGATGCCGGGACGTGGTTACTCGGTTACATTGGAAAACTCACCTTATAAAGTGAACCATCCCATTATCCTGGTAGAAGGTCGTGTAGCGATCACCCCGATGGATGGTAACAAGATCCGTTTTGGTGGTACAATGGAAGTGGTGCCTATTACTACGCCACCGCGTTATCACCGTGTGGAAGGTATTCTGAAAGCGGTAAAAGATTTTATTCCTTCTTTTGATATCCCGGTTCCTTCGCAGGATAAAATATGGTATGGTTACAGGCCATGCTCTGCAGATGGTCTTCCTTATATCGGGCGTATCAGCAAATACAAAAACGTCGTTGTTTCTACCGGTCACTCTATGCTGGGCCTGAGCCTTGGGGCTGGTACCGGTAAGCTGGTGAGCGAGCTGGTGAACGAACAACCAACCAGCATGGATCTGAAACCATTTGCTGTAGAACGTTTCTCTTAATCGCGGCAGTTGTCAGTTTTTAATAAAGTAGTTGTTGGTGGCGGGGTAGATAAAACTCCCCGTTGCTGACAACTTTTTCTTTTTGTCTATAATCAATGCTGACTCCCTATATATAGAAAAGCAAACCTATCAGGTCTGAGCTATTTCTTCAGCTGCTTATCAAGAAAGAGATACCTGTCACTATGCTGATCAGGCTTTGATTGTGTTTGTACGTTAATATGCATTACTGCCGGTGCATTACCCGAAACAACAGGCCATTGCGGTAATGCTGTTCCATTGGGATTACCTGTTTTAATAAAATTGGCAAAATAAGCCTGCGTAGTACGGGACACTTTATAATCATCTGCTGTCCATGCATATACTTTATTGTAAGGAAGATTTCCCATAGCGTATTCGATCTCTGCTGAATGTACAGCTCCTTTGGCTGGTGGCGCTTTGGGGCCACTTGATTTCTGAACACCGCCTGCAAGTCCCGGCGTAACATTGCCCATCTCTGGTGTCATTTCAGGACGTGCCCTTTCAAACAGGTAACGATACGTAGGCTTACCACTTGTTCTGTTGTGCAGGTCTATCCATTTCCAGGTGCTGAAGGCAATAAAGCGATCGCCTGCCAGTGCAGTAGCCACTTCTTCTACCTCAGCATCATTGGCTGGATGGTATAATTGTAAAACGGTTTCTGCATCCTCTTTATACAGGCGCTGTACCACCTTTGTATAATTCTCTACCGTAAGTTTTTCATTACCCATTATTCCGCGGTAATTCATTTCCTCGTTATTCCAGCCAGCCAGTAATGGCACACGTGCCTGTTCGCCTGCTTCATAAATAGCATAGGGGCTTTTCGGGAAAAAATAACCATCAACAGTACTGCTGAAACGGAACACGCCAAATTTGGCAGCAGCATTCATCAGTGAGTCTCCATTGATAGCTCTTAATGCTGCGAGCGATTCTGCATTGACCCTTTTGCCAAACTCTACGCCTGTTTGTTCGCCCTGGTTCAATGGTACGGCAGATAATGCACCGAGTATAGAACCACTTTCTCCAATGGCGCCAGCTATCAGGTCTTTTGAAAGGGGAGAGGCCATTTGCGCACTTACAGAAATAGAACCGGCAGATTCACCGGCAATCGTAACTCTTTTGGGGTCACCACCAAATGCGGCAATATTCTTATGTACCCATTGCAACGCAGCTGCCTGGTCGAGTAAGCCATAATTGCCCGATGCGTGATTGGGAGATTCTTTTGTCAGTTCAGGATGCGACATAAAGCCAAACACACCAAGACGATAATTGACAGTAAGGGCCACAATGCCTTTTTGTGCCATGCTTTCACCATCGTAACGCGCTTCTGAGCCATCGCCTGCTACAAAGCCACCGCCATAAAAGTAAACGAGTACAGGCAACAGTGTTTTGCCTTTGGTAATCGGTGCCCATACATTCAGGTACAGGCAGTCCTCACTCATACCATCTGAACGAAAACCCATATCGCCAAACACGGCTGTCTGCATAGCTCTTGGGCCAAAATGATCTGCTTTCCGGACACCCTGCCAGTTCTGCACAGGTTGAGGTTCCCGCCACCGCAGATCACCAACGGGTGGCGCGGCAAAGGGGATACCTTTAAATGCACGTACACCGCTTTTTTCCAATACTCCTTCCACCAGTCCATTCAGAGTTTTTACCTGAAGCTGCCTGGTATCTTGTTGTTCACTCTGTGCAATAACGGGTGAGTATAATTGTGAGGCTACGAGGAAGAAAAGAAAACAGGATATATAAGTATTAAACTGTAATACAGCGCTGATCTTTTTCATAGCAGGCAATTTGTGCTATTCAAGGTAAGCTATATGTATCAGAACCCGAACTTTTCATGTCCACAGGATCTCCACTATCCGGGGCCGGTAAATGGATAATGGGCATTGAGGCAGGTTAAGGGGATGGCCTCCTGTCTTATGAGAAAACAATGTTGACTCTTTCGACTGTGGCAGAAGCTGCAATACCGGTGATTGGTGTCTTCACCAGCCACTTAACAAAAACAGCCTGCAAACAAATTGTCTGCAGGCTGTTTCATTCAGAAGAGAATATCTTATGCTGGTACTGCTTCTTCTTTGGGTTTGTTTTCTTTCGCCATCTTTTTAGCTGCACCTGCTGCCAGTAATTTGCTGGCCTTTTTTACACGACGGTTAAATTTCTTTTCACCGATTGTTTCTTTCAGATTGATAAAAGAAGATTGCAAGGTCGTTTCAATGTTTTTCAACAATGCCTCTTTTTCACTCTTTACCTGGTCTTTGGTCTTTGACATATATCGTATTTATTTATACTTTTTTGGGTTGATAACAAACTTAACAATAAGGTAATATTTCCAATGTTAAGTTTTACTGCTTTGGGGTATTGGCTACCGAAAGATTACCTGTAACATCAATAAAATGAATTAGTTATATGCAATGTTAAGTTTAGCAGGGAGGTAAGGCCACCGCACCTTATCAGAACATTTTGTGCGTGGAATCAGGCATTTAGCAACCTGAACGGCGAACAAAAATCTCTTTTGTATTATACCGATTGGTATATTTGTGGTATGGAAGACGGATTATCCAAGGCGGAACGCACCCGTAATTTTATAATAGAAACTACGGCGCCCATCTTTAACAAGAAGGGGTATGCGGGCACTTCCATGTCCGATCTTACTGATGCTACTGGTCTTACCAAAGGGAGCATTTATGGCAACTTCAAAGACAAAGAGGAAGTAGCGCTTGCGGTGTTCGATCATAACTATGGTAAAGTAAATAGTATTATCAAACAACGCATACAACAGGCTACCAGCTATCACGATAAACTATTAGTGTACGCACAGGTGTACGATCAGTTTACCCGTGGCTTCTTTCCACAGGGCGGCTGCCCCGTTTTAAATACTGCGGTGGAAGCTGACGATACGAATCCTTTACTGAAAGAAAAAGCCGCAACTGCTGTGCAGAAATGGAAAAAGAATATTGAAGATCTCATCAAAGGTGGCGTAGAAGCGGGTGAGTTTAAAAAAGATCTTGATCATACACGCCTGGCTTTGTCAATTGTAGCCCTTATTGAAGGGGGCATCATGATCGCCAAAGTGACCAATAGCCAGGGAAGTCTTGACAAGATCATGAAGACAGCAGAGCTGCTGATCAATGACATGAAGGTGTAATATTTTTTTGCGCTTAAATATACCAATTGGTATTATTTATATGGCGCTATTGGCTGTCCCTCCGGGGCATTTTTTTTACTATAAAATATACCGTTTGGTATTATTTGTATGAGTGATTTCAAGAAACGTTTACTGATCATTACAGTTATCCTGGCTGCCATTATGGAGTTGATCGATACCTCCATTGTAAATGTGGCCTTATCCTATATGAGTGGCAATCTTGGTGCAACACTGGAAGATACCTCCTGGGTTATTACTTCCTATGCCATTGCCAATGTGATCATCATTCCTATTACAAGTTTTCTTACGGCAAAACTGGGGCGCAGGAATTATTATATCGGTTCCATTATCCTGTTTACCGTTTGCTCATTAATGTGTGGACAGGCCGGTAATATCTGGACACTGGTAGCTTTTCGTTTTTTGCAGGGCCTGGGTGGCGGTGCTTTATTATCCGTTTCACAGGCTGTGGTATTTGAATTATTTCCTAAAGAAAAACAAGGTGTAGCCAGTGCATTGTTTGGAGTGGGGGTATTTATTGGTCCTACTATCGGGCCTACATTGGGTGGTTTTATTACCGAGCATTATTCATGGCCCTGGATTTTTTACATCAACCTGCCTATAGGTGTTGCTGCCGCCATTGCCTGTTACTTCCTGCTTACGGAGCCTGCTATAAAAACCACCGTTAAAAAGATCGACTGGACAGGCATTGCGTTATTGAGTATTGGTGTAAGTACTTTGCAAACCGTATTGGAAAGAGGGGAAACCGAGGATTGGTTCTCTACAGCCTATATTGCGTGGTTCACCGTTATTGCTGTTGTGTCATTAACAGCCTTTGTGATCTGGGAGTTACGTGTAAGCGACCCGGTGGTTGACCTGCGAGTGCTGAAAAGTAAAACACTGAGCATTGCTGCGATCCTTACTTTTATTACCGGGATAGGCATGTTTACTTCTGTATTCCTTACGCCTGTTATTTCGCAACGCTTACTAGGCTTTACTCCCTCTCAAACAGGCTTGCTGCTACTGCCCGGTGCTATCCTGGCTGTGTTCGGGCTTATCTTATCCGGTAAGCTGTTGCAGAAGGGGGTCTCCCCGGTTATCATCATTGGTATTGGTTTTATCTGTTTCATTTATTTCAACTGGCGCATGTCGCTTATCAATTTTGATACATCCGCTTCATACATTACCGCTTCACTTATTTTCCGTGCTTTGGGCATGGCCTTTCTTACAGTACCGCTTACAGCGCTGGCAGTTTCTTCATTGCAACCCAAAGACATACCACAGGGGGCAGCATTGAATAATATGATGCGGCAACTGGGCGGTTCGTTTGGTATCTCCATTATCAATACTTATGCAGTGCATAGGATCGCTGTACACCGTACAGATCTTATCAGCAACCTGGGAGCTACTGATCCTGCTGTATTGGACAGACTGCATCAATATGCAGGCTATTTTCAGCAGAAAGGATATACCAGTGCAGAATCCGGCGCTATGAGCATGAGGTTGATGGAGGCCAATGTGGTAAAGCATTCTGCATTGTTAAGCTATCTTGATTCCTTCCTGCTGATAGGGCTGTTATTTGCGCTGGCATTGCCATTATTGCTATTCGTAACCAGGCGTTCCGGTAAAAAGCAACCCAACGTGATCATTGCTGATCACTAATGTTTTCTGGCCGCTAGTTCTGTGACTGGTGGCTTTACCAGCACTCATTGGGCAACATGTATTTTCCAAAGTGGCGGTTTTGTTCTATTTCTCCTTTTATGGCTATTCTAAGTTTGTGTTATCATATCAAACGCAAAAGTATAGCCATGAAAATGCTTAAAAATGAAACTCCGTTAACAACACTGGTATTGGGCGGTAACGGTAAAACCGGCCGTAGGGTAGTGAACAGGCTGCAGCAGCAAAACCTTTCTTATCGTATTGGTTCACGTTCCGGTATTCCTGCCTTTGACTGGAATGATACCAGTACCTGGAAGCCCGCCTTGCAGGGAACAGACGCTGTGTATATTACTTTTCAGCCAGACTTGGCTGTGCCCGGTGCCAAAGAAGCAATTGCAGCATTTACAGATGTGGCGGTGCAAACAGGTGTGCAACGGCTGGTACTACTTTCCGGGCGGGGTGAGGAGGAAGCACAGCAATGCGAAGAAGTCGTTATACAAGCCGGGGTAGATTGGACAATTGTGCGTTGCAGTTGGTTTAGCCAGAATTTTAGTGAAAGCTTTTTACTGGAGCCTGTACTGGCAGGGGAGGTAATATTACCAGTAGGTAATGTAGGTGAACCTTTTATTGATGCCGAAGATATTGCTGATGCGGTAACCGCTGCATTAACCGAACGAGGCCATGCCGGCCGTATATATGAGCTAACCGGTCCGCGCCTGGTAACCTTTCAGCAGGCAGTGGAAGAAATTGCCAAAGCAACAGGGCGTGATATTGAGTTTGCCAGTGTAAGTGCTGCAACCTTTGCCGGGGCATTGAGAAACCAGCAGGTACCCGAAGATGATATTGCCTTTATCAATTACCTGTTTACCGAAGTGCTGGATGGTCGTAATGAAAAACTAACGGATGGCGTGCAGGAGGCTCTTCATCGTCCTGCAAAAGATTTCTCTCAATATGTGCAGGAAGCTGCTGCCACCGGTGTATGGAATAATTAACCTCCTTTAAACTTATTTATGAATACTTCTTCTCTCTTGCTATTACTGGCGGGGATCACTACCGCATTGATGGCTGGTCTTTTCTTTTCCTGGTCAGTTGCCGTAATGCCGGGGCTTGCATTATTACCCGATAATAAATATCTCGCTGCCATGCAGGCTATGAACAGGGCAATTCAGAACCCGTTATTTCTTGCCTGCTTTCTTGCGCCATTGTTGCTACTGCCCGGAGTAAGCTGGCAATATTACCATCATCAGCGTTTTGGCTGGTTGCTTGCGGCTGCCATCTGTTATTTCGCTGGGGTATTTGTTGTTACGATAACTGGCAATGTACCTATCAATGAACATCTTGATAAATTACAGTTATCACAGGCATCTGTAGAGGCACTACTCTCAGAGCGAAATCGTATTGCACAGACATGGGTAATGCTGAATAATATCAGGACAATTGCATCTGTGCTGGCATTTACGCTGATGTTGTATGCATGTATGATGCATACAGACAAAGCTGGAAAAATCCTCACTACCAGTAACAACTTTACAATTGAATCATGAAACAATATAAAAGAGATACCGCATTGACAGGAATATTGCTGATAATGATATTGAGCTCATTTGCATTGTATCATACTGAGCAGGATGGTAAACGATTATATGAACGTAACTGCGCTCCCTGCCATGGTGATAATGGTACCAAAGCTGCGTTTGGTGCTAAGAACCTGCAGGTAAGTATTTTGAATGATTCGGCGCTACTGGTACAGATCCGGAATGGAAAAAGGATCATGCCTGCATTCAGGAAAAGATTTTCGCAACAGGAGATAACAGCAGTAATGCAATATGTGAAATTGCTCCGGAAGTAAGCATGTGCTTAACACCACGCCTGTATCAGGAAAAAGTGATAATATTGTTATGCTGGCAAACGTTCATGTACAATACAAGAAAAGTTTAGGGGATACGATATGAAAACCTTCTTCATAAAGCCACACCTTAAATTACAGCGTTTTGTAAAATACATCCAGGTCATTGAACAAACGCAATGTAACGGGATTAATGAGCCTCTGCAGTTCTATGCTGAAGGCTATCCCGGTATTATCTTCCTGCAAACGGATCAGCATGTTTCCCTGCAAAATGCATCTTCTCTTTCTCCCTTTTGTGTTTACGGGCAAACAGTAAAACCATTACAAATGATGCCTGAAGGAAATTTCAGGATGATCGTTTTAGGCTTTTACCCGCATATTATTAAACCGCTGTTCTGTTTCAATTCAAATGAAATTACAGACAATTGTATTGATCTCCGGCTTACCGGCAACAAAGGATTGAGCGAAGTGATTGACAGGTTTCAACATGCAGTAACGCTTAATGAGCAGGTGGAGTTGATCAGCAATTATCTTTTTGATCTGTACACTGCTGCAAAAGCAGATCCCGGTAAAGCGCTGACTTATGCAGTAACGCATATTATGGAGAGCGGGGGACAAACTTCTTTAAAGAATCTCCGTAGCTACCTGCAGGTACCTGAGCGAACTTTTGAACGAAGGTTTGAGCATTATGTAGGAGTGGGGCCAAAGCTGTTTGCACGGATCTGCCAGTTTCAATCCAGTTTACAGCAACTGCAGCAGAGGAAATTTACAAAGCTGTCGGACATTGCTTATGAGAATGGTTTTGCAGATCAATCGCATTTTATCCGGGCCTTCAGCGAGTTTACGGGATATGCACCGCTTGAGTTCTTAAAACGTAATAATAACCAGGACATAGATCCGGCAGATTACTTTAGCTAAGCGATGATCTGGTAGATTATTTTCGTGTACTCTTTTTGGAAGGTTTCAGCAGTTGGGCGATCTGCGTTTCAAGCGCCTTTCTCTTCTTCTCATCGGCACCGGCATTTTTCAGCATTTCCAGTTGCAATGATAATTTAAAGAAGCTGAGCATGGCTTCCTCGTCGTCCTGGATGGCATTAAGACTTACATCAACAATGCGTTGAAGAAATTCCATGTCTTTTAGTCTTGCTTCCAGTGCAGCTATATACTTGTCTTTATAATCGTGTGGGTCGCGTGTGCGGTTGGCCAGGTATCTTTCGCCTTTTTCGGAAACGGGTGTTTCCTGTGTGGCGGATGTTCCGGTCTTAGGAGTGCCTGTGTTTAGAATTTCTTTCCAATGAACGCTTTCCAGCCATTTCACAAGGATCTCCCTGTTCTTATACCTGGGAGATGACTTTCCTTCTTCCCATTTATAAATTGTAGCAGCCTTGATCTTAAGGATAGGAGCCAGTTGCGGAATGGTTAAATTCAGCTTTTCTCTCACTTCCTTTAATTGAGCGCCTATCGGATCGACCACTTGACTCAAGTCAATTTATATTTATTTTCGAAATAATATTTTGATAATAGAATTTAAATCCATTATCTTTGTTTCTGAGGGCACAAAATACCAAAAAGGATTGATTCCGTGTGAAATGGAAGTGGAAAATAGTGTGCCTATGCCTGAAAGTGGCCGTTTGGGGAAGAGAAAATCTAAGTCTGCGTAAAGTTTGTATTACCTATAGATAAAAGGAAAGGGCGTAAAAAAAGCCGGTAGAGACCGGCTTGAACCTGGGATCAGAAACCTTTGAAAAGGAAGAAGATCTCAAGTGTAGTTTTTAGTACAACAAGTACCTCATTCATGACCCGGAGATATTCACTGTATCGTCCGGGTTTATTTTTGTAATGCATGGCAGTGTAACTGATGGAGCCGATCGATATCCCCGGCGTGATCGCGATTGCCGACGGCGTCTACACCATCAGCACCAAGTTCAAGACGATGCCGTTGAACCAGGGACGTGTCGCGAACGAGCTCCGCCGCCGCCTGGTCGGCGCGCTCGCAGGGCGAGGGATCAGACCTTACGCAGGAAATTAGGAATGCTGAATGTTCAATGTTGAAGGTTCAATGCTGAATGTTCAATGTCGCGAGCGGCGGCGAGCTTTTCGCTGGCGGAGTATGAGGTAGGCCAGGCCGCCGCCGACAACGGCCGCACCGGCGAGGATGCCGACGGCGGCATAGGTGACCGGCCCTGGCGGAGGGGGCACACTGCGCTTCGCTTCCGCTGACGCCGCACGCCTGCGCAGCAGCTCGAGCCGCAGGCTCTCTTCGCCCTGACGCATCGCCCATCGGTGATTGGCTTCGAAGAGTGGACGCAACGCCGGCCCGAGCGTCCGCAGCAGCGGCTTCTCCGCCGTCACCTGCCAGTCGTACGTCGCGATCGCATCGTCGCCATCCTGTTCGAGCGTCCAGACACCTCGACCGACGAAGTCGCCATGTGCCGCGATCGCGAATCGCACCGGGTAGCGGCTCTCCGTGACCTCGAGCTCCCAGTTCAACGTGTACGGAAGGAATCCGCGCGTTCGCAGACGCACGCGCTGGCCGAGACCGCGTTCGTCCGGCGGTGCGATCTCGTCGGCCGCGAGATAGACCGCCGGCCACCACCGCACGAGATCGAGCGGATCGCGCAGCACGTCGGCAACTTCACCAGTCGTACCGCGCACGCGCCAGCGAGAAATGAAACGGTAGATCATGGGAATTCTGAATTCTGAATGTTGAATGGTGAATGAGAATCAAGGCGGCATGCTCAATGCCAAATGGCACTGCAGGTCCCATTCAGAATTGAACATTCAGAATTCAACATTGATTAGAAGTCTTCGAACCTGAGGACGATGTCGGCGTCGTTCCAGGCGTCCTGCCATCGGCGTCGGACGACGAGCGTGGCGGGGACGTCGCCGTCCTGCGCGCGGAGCACCTGCCAGCGGCCCCAGAGCGAACGGCCGTTGTTCGGGTTGCGCTCGAGAATCTTCGCGGAAGGCGAGGTCGGCCTCCTCGAAGCGCCGCGCCTTGAAGAGCGCCGCGCCGAGCGACTCGCGCGTCGGATAGAACCAGTCCGGCGGTTCGTTGTAGGTGATGCGATCCTCGGCGGCTACCGCGCGCGTCCACGCCTCGATGGCGGCGTTGCTGTCACCCTTGGCCTGCGCGATGCGCGCGTCGAGCACGCCCTCGGCGACCGCGAAGATGTTCGCGGCGGGGTTCATGTTGTAGAGCGTGTCGTCCGGTATGGTGTGCCGCGCCTCGAGGAACGCCGCGCGATCCTTCTCGGCGTCGGCGGCGTTGCCGAGCGCTCCGTGCGCGACACCGCGTCCCCAGTGGTAGAGCGTGGTCAGGATGTGCGCGTCGGCCGGCGGCGCCGGCAAGGCGAGCACCTCGTTCCACTTCGCGAAGCGCATCTGCACGAACATCGTCTTGGCCGCGTACCGGCTCGAGCATCGGCATGTCGGCCACCATCGGCGTGACGTTGGCCGTTACCTCCGTCGCGGCTTTCAGCGCGTCGGCGTAGCGCCCCGCCATCATCGCGGCTGACGCGAGGAAGTCGAGATTGTGGTTGTAGTACATCGCCGGGTAGAAACCCGTGGGGTTCGTCTCGGCGATGTACTTGCGATCGACCTCCGCGGCTTTCGCGTTCGCGGCGAGCGCACCCATGTAGTTGCCGGTCCGCATGTAGGTGTGCGACGGCATGTGGACCAGGTGACCGGCGGCCGGGACGAGCGTCTCGAGCTTCTTCGCGCTCTTCATGCCGCGCTCCGGCGTGAGCGACGCTTCGGTAGCGTGGATGTAGTAGTGGTTCGCGCCGACGTGATCCGGTTCGCGATCGAGCACACGCTCGAGCACCTCGACGATCTCGTTCGTCCCTTCGGCCGGCGATCCGTCCGACGTGTAGAGCGCCCATGGCCGCAGATCCATCATCGACTCGGCGTAGAGCGTGAGCGCGTGGTTGTCGTTCGGATACGTGCGCGTGAGCTGCCGCATCGCATCCTTGTAGTCGACAGCCAGCGCTTTGAGGTCGGCCTTCGGATCGTTCGAGTAGCGTTTCGCGAGGGCGGTGACGTAGGCCCGCTCCTTGGCAGGCGCGCGCACGGCCAGTTCCACGGCGCGCTGCACGGCGTCGTACGCCTCCTTCTCGCGCGCGGGATCGACGTCGAGGTTGATGTTCGGTCCGAGCGCGAGAGCGATGCCCCACCACGGCATCGGCGAGCCTGGATTCGATCTCCGCGGCGCGCCTGAACGAACGCACCGCTTCGTCGTGATTGAAGGCGTAGACGAGCGCGAGCCCCTGGTTGAAGAACTTCTGCGCCTCTTCGCGCCGCGTGGCAATAGGGAAGGTCACACCCTGAATGCCCGGGATGAGCGTGGCGGGGCGTGTGTCGGCGGCCGGCATCGTGTGCCCGCCCGCGGGGGGCTGTTGCGGCGCGGCACCGAGCGCCGCGGCCATCGTCAGCGCGATGAACAGCATCACTATTTCTCCAGCAACATCTTCAGGACGCCGAGCGCCTTCTGCCACTGCGTCGTGGCGAGGCCCAGGTATCGCTTCCAGCGTACACCTTCATCGAACCCGGTCATCACGATGCGAACGACTGTCGAGCGGGTGCCGTCCGGGCCAGCTGTCGGGGTGAAGGTCATCTGCACGGCGAGCGGACCGAGCGGACCTCCATCGGGCGGCAGCCAGTAGGCGTCCGCGAGGAACACGTGGTCGTTCGGTTCGATGTGCATGATCGTGCCGCGGAACACGCCGCCCATCCGGCCGAGCATCTCGTCGCGTTCCTGCGACGGCGGCCACTCGAGCACGTAGGGACCGAGCAGTCGGGGAATCGCGATCGAGCGGGACGTGCCGTGCCAGGCGCTGAGCGCGGACGCGTCGAAGAACGCCTGGAACACGAGTTCCACGGGCGCGTTGACGTCGAGCGTGACGTCAAGCTTGAGGGACTGATCCTTGTCCGCCATCGTGTTGGGTGCGGGGAGCGTCGCGAACGGCCGATCGGCCGGGAAGAGCGAATTCTAACATCTGGTAAAGTGACCGCAGGCATGTCGCAGCAGCCGGTCGCCTACCTCTATCCAGAGTTCCTCGAAAGCGCCGATGCCCGCCCGATTCGCATCCTGGCCGAATACCTGGAACCGCTGAAACGCTTCCACGAGCAGAAGGTTCAGGATACGGTCGTCTTCTTCGGGTCGGCGCGGGTCGACAGCCGGGAGCGGGCCGAACGCGCGCTGAAGACGCTGAAGGCTCGCAATCTTCCCGTCGGCGACGGTCACTACGAAGCCGAGTTGCGCAGGAGCCGGAAGGCCGTGGAGTGGGCGCGGTACTACGAGGAAGCGCGCGAGCTGTCGCGCCTGCTCACGACGTGGAGCATGGCGATTCAGTCCGACAATCATCGCTTCGTCGTCACCTCCGGCGGCGGGCCCGGCATCATGGAAGCGGCGAACCGCGGCGCGCGAGAAGCGGGTGGCAAGACCATCGGTCTGAACATCCGGTTGCCGTTCGAGCAGGGAGCCAATCCCTACATCACCGATGGGTTGCACTTCGAGTTCCACTACTTCTTCATGCGGAAGTTCTGGTTCGCGTATCTCGCGAAGGCACTGGTCATCTTCCCGGGCGGCTTCGGCACGCTCGACGAGCTGTTCGAAGTCCTCACGCTCGCGCAGACCGACAAGCTCTCGAAGAAATCGGCGTCGTCCTCTACGGCCGGCAGTACTGGGATGCGATCCTGAACTTCGGTCCGATGTCGGAGTGGGGCGCGATCCACGAGCAGGATCTCGAACTGTTCAAGTACGCCGATACACCGGTCGAAGCGTTCGATTGCCTGCAGAGTCACCTTGTCGCCCATCACCTCCAGCCGACCGAGCAGGAAGCGTCCGCGCCCGGCATCGCGAAGACCAGAGGGTAGGAAGGAGGTCGGAGGTCAGAGGTCGGAGGTCGGAGGTTTGAGGTCAGGGCGGAGGTTTGAGGTCAGAGGGCGAGACCTTGCCCGAAGCCTGCGTGAAGAGGAGCCAGGATGGATCGCGACACTCGACAGAAGTTGATTGACGCCTACAAGGACGGGTTCCGCATGGTCTCAGAGGCGCTGGCCGGCGCCACCGACGATGAACTGGATGCGGCGCCTGGACCAGGGAAATGGACTGCGCGTGAGATCGTGCATCACCTGGCCGACAGTGAGATGACGTCGGCCATCAGGCTCCGCCTCCTCGTCGCCTCACCCCGTCCGAGCATCGTCGGTTACGACCAGGACGAGTTCGCCCGCCGTCTCTATTACACGGAGCGGCCGATCGCCGCGTCGCTCGATGCCTTCGGCGCCGCGCGCCGTTCGACAGCCGAGATCCTCGATCGGATGTCGGAAGAAGAGTGGCAGCGCGAAGGCACGCACACGGAACACGGTCGCTACACGGTCTACACGTGGCTCGAGCTGTACGCCGCGCATGCGCACGGACACGCGGAGCAGATTCGCGTCGCGCGCGAAGCAGCTCGGCGGAAACGATAGGGTAGCCCTAGTGCGTTTCAGTTCGGCGTAGTGCCCGCCTTCAGGCGGGCCAACGGAAGTCCGGCTGAAGCCGGACACTACGACACTATGCACAGAGGCTCAGACATACAGAGCCGTTGCGCCAACGGTCCTCTGTGGGACCCTGTGTCTCCGTGGCGATGATCGTCTCGCACGTGAAGGACAGAAAGTGCGAAGGGCTCTGTGGAGCTCTGTGTTTCCGTGGTGACGTCGTGTGTGGTCGCCTGAAGGCGGGCACTCGCCGAATCGACAAACGCATTAGTACAGCAGGAAGCGCTCCCGCACCGTGTTGAACGCCGCGACCGCCGGTTCCCATGAGCGAGCGATGTCTTCCGCGGGGACGCCTGCTTCGATCTGCTCGCGTGTCTCGGACGTTCCGCAGAGGATGTCGAACGGCATCAGCGTGTATTCGTACTCGTATGGTGGTTGCTTCCACTCGAAGGCGTCGCGTCCTGCCGCACGGAACGCTTCGGTCAGCAGCACACCGGTGAGGACCGCAGGGAACGTCTTCCGGTCCGTGACGTGAATCTGGACGCCGCCGCACGTGGTCTTCGCGTGCTTGTGGAACGTCGGTTCGAAGACGGTCGGCCTGAAGTGGACGCCCGGAATCGCACGCGCGTTCAGCGCATCCGCGAAGCGCTCGTCCGTCACCCACGGCGCCCCGTTCAACTCGAACGGACGCGTCGTCCCCCGTCCTTCTGAGACGTTCGTCCCCTCGAAGAGGACCGTGCCTGGATAGACCAGCGCCGTGTCGAGCGTCGGCATGTTTGGCGACGGCATCACCCACGGCGCGCCCGCATCGTCGTGATAGAAGCCGCGCTGCCATCCCTCCATGCGGACCACCTCGAGGTCGGCGCCGATGCCGAAGTGTTCGTTGAAGAGACGCGCGAGCTCGCCAATCGTCATGCCGTGCCGCATCGGAATCGGGTAGAGGCCAACGAACGACTCGAAGCCGCTGACGAGCATCGGCCCTTCCACCTGTGTCCCGCCGATCGGATTCGGACGATCGCAGACGATCACCTTGATGCCGTCGCGCTTCGCCGCCGTCAGGCAGTACGCCATCGTGTAGATGTAGGTGTAGATGCGCGTGCCGACATCCTGGAGATCGACGACGAGGAGGTCGAGTCCGGCGGTCATCTCTGGTGTCGGAATCCGCGTCTCGCTGTAGAGCGAATGGACCGGCACACGCCGGCGCGTATCGGTCGCATGCGCGCTCTCGATCATGTTCTCCTGCACGTCGGATCGGAACCCGTGCTGTGGACCGAAGATCGCGGCGAGCGTCACGCCCGGCAAGGCCGCGATGCGATCCGCCACGTGTCCGAAGCGATGGTCCACCGACGCAGGATTGCAGACGATGCCGACACGCTTGCCGAGGAGAGCCGTCGACGACAGCAGGCGTTCAGACCCGAGCGTGATACGCATGGCGTCGATTATCTGTGATCCGCGCTTGGGAGTAGAGTCAGAGGTGGGGGTTGTCATGACGCCTGACAATCGCGCGCGCATCCTCACGTTTCTCCGCTCGCACCGCTGGGCCGTCGAGGCCACCGTCGCCGCCGACGGTGGTCCGCAAGCCGCGCTCATCGGCTTCGGTGTGACCGATCAGCTCGAGCTCGTGTTCGACACGCTGAAGTCGACACGCAAGGCGCTGAATCTCGATGCCAATCCACGCGTCGCACTCGTCGTCGGCGGCTGGGGCGACGGCGATCCGCGCACGTTGCAGTGCGAAGGGATTGCCGACGTGCCGCAGGGGCCCGAGCTGCATCGCGTGCAGGCGGCGTACTTCACCGCCTTTCCCGACGGTCCGCAGCGCAAGGCGTGGCCCGGGATCACCTACGTGCGCGTCACGCCGACCTGGATGCGCTTCTGCGACTACACGGTGATGCCGCCTGAAATCGTCGAGTGGTCGATGACGACGCAGTGAGGTGCGCTGCGATCGTGCCTGCTATGATGCACGGCCGTGTCCAACCTCGCGCCGCTCCCTGATGCGCCTCCCGGCCGTTACCGCCACTACAAGGGCGGGGAGTACGAAGTCGTTGGCGTCGTACGCCACAGCGAGACGCTCGAACCGCTGATCCTGTACCGTCCGCTCTACAACGACACTGGCCTGTGGGTGCGTCTGTTCGCAATGTTCTTCGAGAACGTCGACGTTGGCGGACGCCGCCAGCCGCGATTCGCGCGTGTGCATGACGATGCTGCGGGGTCCGCGGACCGTTGACGCGTTGAACAGCGGAGGGAATCGGTGTCGACATTCAACCATCTCGTACTGGTCCTGCACTTCATCGGCCTGGGCATGGGCCTGTCCGTGTCCTTCGGCAACATCGCCATGCTCGGCGTGATGGCGAAGGCGTCGCCGACGGAGCTGTCTGTGCTCGGGCGCTTTCCACCTGCCATCAGCAAAGTTGGCCGCATCGGGCTCGTGCTGCTCTGGGCGACCGGACTCACCATGATCTACACGCGCTGGAACGGCTTCGGCGGCATGCCCTGGCAGTTCCACGTGAAGCTGACCGCCGTCGTGCTCCTGACGATCGTCGTCGTCTACATCACACGACTCGAAGGGCAGGTGCATCGTGGCGATGCTGCCGCGGCGGCGAAGCTGCCGACCGTCGGCAAGATGGCATCGCTCTGCGCGCTGACGGCGATCATCTTCGCCGTGCTCGCGTTTGATTGACGGGGGCGGGGCAGGCAGGTCGGGCGGGCCGGGCAGGCCAGGCCAGGCAAACTCTTCCCCTGTTTCCTGTTTCCTGTTCCCTGTTCCCTGTTCCCTGTTCCCTGTTCCCTGTTCCCTGTCCCCTGGTTCTATACTGCCGGCGAATGATCCGATTGTTCTCGACGCGCGTGGGCGCGTGGCTTGTCGCGCTCGGCGTCGTGCTTGCGTGGGCCGTGCCGATCCTCGCGCAGGGGGGCGAGCCGTTCATCTGGGCGGGCGATCCTGAAGGGGGCGCGCCATACGTCGAGGCCGATCCGGCGAATCCCAGTCGGCTGATCGGATTCGACGTCGAGATCGCCGATCTCCTGGCGCGCGGTCTCGGGCGGCGGCCGCAATTCAAGTTCATCACCTTCACCTCCATCGCGCAGGGTGTGGCGCGAGGCGATGCGACCATCGGCCTCAGCGGCATCGAAGACACGCCGGCCTTGCGCGCGTCGATGTCGGTGACGCTGCCCTACTACGAGTTCCGCGAAGTGCTCTCGGTCCGCACCGCCGATGCCCAGCGCTTTCGTACGCTTGCCGATCTCACCGGTCGTCGCATCGGCACGCTCGGCGGCACGCTGGCCTACGAGATTCTCCTGAACGCTGAGCGCGATCACGGCCTCACCGCCGTGTCGTACGACGATGACGTGCATCCGTTCGAGGAGCTGGTGAACGGTCGCGTGGACGCCGTGCTGCTGGACAACGTGCTGGCGTTCAGGCGATCGAAGACCGTCAAGGGGTTCGTCGTGCAGCCGGGAAGTGTCGCGATCGGCCACTACGTCGGGGTGTTGGCTCGAGACGAATCGGCGCTCAGGGATCGCTGCAACGAGATCCTGAAACAGGCGATGCAGGACGGCACGCTCGAGCGGATCCTCTCGACGTGGCAGATCTGGAACGACGATCAACCCGCGCTGCATCGGCGCGTCCTCGCGGGCGAGGCGATTGAACCGATCGTCGGGCTCGATACGAGCAATGCCGTCTCGAGTGCGTCGACGTTCGAGGCGGCGCGGCGCTATCTGCCGTCGCTCCTGCGCGCGGCAGTCGTGACTATCGTGTTGTCGTGTCTCTCTATGGCGCTGGCCATTGCGCTCGGCGTGTTGATCGCGAGCGGACGTGTCTACGGTACGGCGCCCATCCGGCTGCTGCTCACCGGTTACGTCGAGCTGACGCGCGGCACGCCGGTCCTCCTGCAGCTCTTCGTCCTCTACTACGGCATCGCCACGGCGATTCGTCTGCCGGCGTTCATCGCGGCCTTCCTGGGGCTCGCGCTGAACTACGCGGCGTACGAGAGTGAGATCTATCGGTCGTCGCTCGAGGCAATCGGGCGCGGACAGCTCGAAGCGGCGCGCACGCTCGGGTTCACCGAGTGGCAGATCCTTCGTCTCATTCGCGGTCCGCAGGCGTTCCGTCTCGCGCTGGCGCCGATGACGAACGACTTCGTCGCCTTGCTCAAGGACTCGTCGCTCGTCTCGGTGCTCACCGTCGTCGAGCTCACGAAGCAGACGCAGATCTTCGCCACCAACCTGGGGAGCTGGGTGTTGCCAGGTGCACTCTGCGCCGCGCTGTATCTCGCCATGTCGCTGCCGTTGTCCGCGCTCGCGCGGCGTCTCGAGGAACGATGGAAGCAGCCGACCGCCTGAGCCCGCTCGTCCGCGTCGAAGGGCTGCGCCTCGAACGCGGCACCCGCACGATTCTCGACGGTGTCACCGTCGACATCGCGCGCGGCGAGGTCGTCGCGCTGATGGGAGCGTCCGGCTCCGGAAAGACGACGCTGCTGCGAAGCCTGGCCGGACTGGAACCGTTCAAGAGCGGCGCGATCGACGTCGACGGCGTGGCGCTCGCAGGTGGCGTCCCGTCGGCGACCACGTTGCGATTGCTGCGATCGAAGGTCGGCATGGTCTTCCAGTTCCACTGTCTCTTCGAGCATCTGAGCGCCATCGAGAACGTGTGGCTGGCGCCGGTGCACGTCCACGGCGCGGCACAGGCGGACGCCGAAGCGCGCGGTCTGGAGCTGCTGGAACAGCTCGGCGTGGCGCATCGGGCTCGCGCGTTGCCGAGAGAGCTCTCCGGGGGCGAGGCGCAGCGCGTGGCGATTGCTCGCGCTCTGGCTACCGATCCTCCCGTGCTGCTCATGGACGAGCCGACCGCGTCGCTCGATCCCGCCCGGCGGGACGAGCTTGCCGCCATCGTTCGTCAGCTCGTCGCGCGCGGACGCACGATCGTCGCGGCCACACACGACGAGGATTTCGCCGAGCGGGGGGCCACGCGGATCGTCCGCATGATCGACGGTCGCGTGGGCACGTTGTCAGACAAACACTGACAACATCCGCGTCTCGAACGCGCGGAATCGCGCCAATTCTCGTGCGGAATGCGTGAATAGATGTATACTTCGCCCGTCTGGTGGCCAGTCCCCGCCTGCTTCGCCCGCGCCGAGAGCGTCGATTCGAGCTTCCGTTCTGATGTCTCGTTCTCACCTCCCACGCTTCGCCGAGCTGACGAGCCTGCCACCTTTGCGTGAGGAGCCAGTATGGGTCGCAGGCTGTACGTCGGGAATCTTCCCTACACCACGGGTGAAGCGGAGCTGCAGGAGCTCTTCGGCCGTGCGGGAAACGTCGAATCGGTTCGCGTGATGCGCGATGCAGCCACGGGGCGAGCCCGCGGCTTCGCATTCGTCGAGATGGCCACCGACGAAGAGGCGCAGAAGGCAGCGTCCGAGTTCAACCAGTATCAGATGGGTGGACGCGCCCTCACCGTGAACGAAGCGCGGCCGAAGCCGGAAGGTGGCTTTGGAGGCGGCGGCGGGTTCGGCGGTAATCGTGGCGGCGGTGGCGGCGGACGTCGCGAGCCTCGCTGGTAATGGCTCCAAAGAACTGGGCCAAAGGTGACAGGGTGGAGCAGCAGAACTACGGCAAGGGCACCATCCTGGAGTACAACGAGCATCACGTCGTGATCGAGTTCGACGAACACGGCAAGAAGACGTTCGTCACCAGGCTCGTCCAGCTGCAGACCACCAGCGAGCCGGCGCCTGCGAAGGCGGTGCGGAAACGCGCACCGCGCAAGACGAAGAAGAAGGAAGAGGCTCCGGCGGACGACGAGTAGACACGAACGACGCGCACGCCTCGACACGCGAACGAAAAAGGGGACCGGATATCCGGTCCCCTTTTTTTGTCGCGCCGCAACGCGCGTGCACCATGGCTCGGCTGAAGCCGGGCACTACGACTACACGCTGACTGCACGATTGCGCGTACGTCTCAGGCGCGCTCGGAACCGATCGTGTAGTCGTACCACTCGACGATCTTCCCCTCCTTCACGAGGAACACGCCGACGCCGTGCCACGACTTCAGCTGGAAGTTCGAGAAACGATCGATCCGTTCGTTGATGACCATCGGCCCGCGCGCCCAGGTGTCGAGGATCTCGAACTGGTTCACGTTGTTCAGGATCGTCGTGATGCGCGCGACGAGCGCCTCGCGTCCCTTCGTCGGCTCCATCGTCTCTGTCATGCGATAGGAGCCGTTGTCCGAGAAGAAGGCGAGCAAGCGGGTGAGGTCGTGACTCGGCCACGCGGCGCAGAAGTCCTTCACGACCTGGATGTTGGCTTTCTCCGTTGCCGTTGGTTCCGCCGCCTCGATCGTCGCGGCCATTCCCGCGGCGAACACGGTCCCGAGTCCCGCCGCGAAGAACGTGCGTCGATCCACTCCTGGCGTTGCTTCGTGCATGGCTCCCTCGCTCGTCGTCTGTGTCGCTCGCCTCAGGTGCGCGTCAGCCCGCGCGCCGCGGTCGCCGCGCTTGCCCAGGCCCACTGGAAGTTGAACCCTCCGAGTCGTCCGTCGACGTCGAGTACTTCGCCAACGAGGTAGAGCCCTCGCTGCACACGCGACTCCATCGTCTTCGGATCGACCTCCGCGAGGTCGACGCCACCGGCCGTCACCTCTGCATAGTTATACCCGCGTGTGCCGGAGACTGCGAGAGGCCATTCGACGAGCGCGTGTGCGAGCCGGCGGCGTGCATCGCGGGTGAGCGAGCCCACCGCCTGCGAACGTGGAATGTCGACGGCAGCGAGGAACGCGTCTGCGACAGCACCAGGCATCCAGACAGACAGGATCGTCGCCAGCGTCGCGCGCGCGCGATCGGCGCTTGCCGCGACGAGCGCGCTGTCGACGGTGTCGAACGTGTGGTCTGGCACGACGTTCAGCGTGAGTGCGACGGTGCGGTGCTCCGCGACGCCGCGCGTCCAGTGCCGCGACACGTCGAGCGCCGCCGGTCCGCTGATGCCGAAGTGGGTCCAGAGCAGCGACCCCGATACACGCGTGCCGATCCGGCCGTCGATCCACACCGCGATCTCCACGTCGTGCGCGATACCCGAGAGCGCGGCGTGAGACAACGCAGACGCGGAGAGCGTGAGCGGCACCAGCGCAGGCACGGGCGGCACGATCGTGTGGCCGAGCCGTCGCGCCATGATCCATCCCGAACCGTCGCTTCCGCTCTTGGGGAGCGACTGACCGCCGGTTGCGAGCACCACACGACGCGCCCGCAGCACGCCGAGGCTCGTATCGATCGCGAATCCCGCGGGAGACGAATGCACGGCCGCGACGCGGCATCCGTCGATGCGCTCCACTCCCAACCGTCGCGCCTCGCCCAGGAGCGCGTCGAGGACGTCCCTCGCGCGATTCGAATCGGGGAACAGCTTGCCGTGCTCTTCTTCGTGGAGCGGGACGCCGAGCTCCGTGAAGAGCGCAATCGTTCTCGAAACGGGAAGCGTGCGCAGGATCTGCCGGATCGCCGCCGCCGATCCGCCGTTGAAGTCGCGTTCCGTCACGCGTGCGTTCGTGACGTTGCAACGTCCGCCACCGCTGACGAGGATCTGGCGCCAGGACGTCGCGCACCGTCGATCAGCGCGATGCTGGCCGACGCGAGTCGACGCGTGAAGATCGCCGTCGCCAGTCCGGCGGCGCCGGCGCCGACGATGGCGATGTCGAAAGAGGTGGAGGGAGGAGCGGCGGACGTGATGTCGCAATTATCGCCCGCGCGAGGGACGCAGGTCGCGTTTCGCGGATGCTCCTCGACAGCTGACCGAGCGAACCGCCACAGGTATGATTGATCGTTGGCTCGCGTGACATCCACCCACGCCGTCGCGTGGGGATTCAGACTCATTGCCTGGACGATCGTCGCCTGGTTCATGGGATGGACCGGTGTGCTGCTGCTCGCGGCTGCGGCGCTCGTCGTCCAGGCTCTCGCACTGACGCTGCGCGCATGGCCAGACCGTCCGACGTCGACGATCGTGCTCGGTGCGGGCGTCGCGCTGTCGCTCGCGCTGCTGGCATCGACCGTGTGGCCGGGACGCGCCGAAATCGGACTGCCTGTCGGCGTCGCCGTCTTCACGTGTCACGCCATCTCATATCTGGTCGACGTGCGGCGTGGCATCGCCGATCCTCGACGGCACGTGACCAGCCTGCTCTATCTCCTGCAGTTGCCGGTGTTCCCCGTCGGACCGCTCTCACGGTTCCACGAGTTCGCGGAGCTGGTGGCGCGTGCGGACGTGAGCATGGCCGGCTTCTCGTACGGTGTCCGCCGCATCGTGCAGGGGCTCACGAAGGTCTATCTCATTGCGGGGCCGCTGGGGTCTGTTGCCGATCGCATCTTCGATCTGCGCGTGACGAAGCTCTCGATCGATGCGGCGTGGCTCGGTCCGGTCTGTGTCGGTCTCCAGATCTACTTCTGATCTCACCGGGTTCTCGGATGTCGGCATCGGTCTCGGCAAGATGGTGGGGCTTCGTTACCAGGAGAACTTCCGTCGTCCGTATACCGCCGATTCGATTCGCGAGTTCTGGCGTCGCTGGAACGTGACGCTCGTGACGTGGCTTCGCGACTACGCCGCGTTGCCGATTGCCGGCCATGAACAGGCCAGCGTGGGGCGGTACGGCCTCACGATTTTTGGTTTCCTGCTGATCGGCCTGTGGACCGAGACGTCGTGGAACGTGCTGCCATGGGCGATCTACAGCGCGAGCTGGCTGGCCATCGAAGCGCTCGGTGTCGGCGTTCTGCTCCAGCGTGTGCCGCGCGCGCTGCGCCACGTCTACGTGCTGCTCGTTGTCCTCGTCGGGTGGGTGATCCTCCGTGCGAGCGGGCCGGGTCCGCTGCTCGGATACGTCGAAGCGATGCTGGGCAGTGCCGTCGCGCCGTTCGGCGGCTCCGGCGAGTACCTGACGCCGGGGTTCGTGACAGCCTTCGTCTGCGCGGTCATCTTCGCGGGGCCTCTGGTCAGCAACTTGAGCCGCTGGCGCGTGTCGGTCGACTCCGCCGTGGCATCGCTGCTGATGATGTTCGCGGCGACCGGCATTCTCCTCTGGCACCTGGCCCGCGGCATCCGGCGGCTATACGATGTCCTCTCGGGCACGAAGCGCACCGGCTGAGATATCCGCGGATCGTCCTCTGCATCGTCTGGACATCCGACCGTCGCGGAGGTCCTAATCTGCGGAATCACACAGCGTGGTTCACCTTTCCGAGCAGGTGCCTGGATGCCGATAGCGATGATGCAGGACGCCGAGCAGCGCCGTGTGACCGTGACGGTCAGCGATCCGTGGAGCGTCGAGGAAATCGTCGTGGCGGGCGATCGACAGATCGCGAAAGGGATCTGGCGATACGGTGCGGTGTACGACCTTCGCGGAAGCACGTGGGTGCCGTCGGAACCCGATCTGCTCTGGCTCGTGACACGCGGTCATCAGCAGGTGGCGCTGCACGGCGCGCGTGGTCCCGTAGCGATTGTGGTCGATGCCACCGCGTCGTCGCAGCTGGTGCAGTGTTACGTGGAGTACGGCGGCGGGGCGGACGCGGCGAGGGTCTTCGAGAGCGACGTGGCGGCGGCCGACTGGCTGGCGAGCCAGCCAGTGTCGGGATGAGCGAGAAAGCGAGGCACGGGCGCCTGACGAGGCTCCCGTGCGTGTCGATGCGTGAGCAGATGTTCCGTGTCAGTTGAACAGGAACGTCATCATGATGATGCCGACGATCGCGGCGAAGGCGATGTGAATCCAGAACAGTCCGAAGGTCTCGTCCATAGCGGACGATTTTACGACGGACGCTGGCGAATCCGGTAGATCACCGTATGGCCGACTCCAGACACCTCGAGAGGCTCGCGCGCGGTGTGGCCGAATGGAACGCGTGGCGCGCCGCGCATCCGTCGGAAACGATCGATCTCGAGGACGCGGAGCTCCGCGACGCGGATCTGCATGAAGCCAACCTTGCCCACGCCAATCTGTCCGGCGCTCGTCTGAACGGCGCCGACCTGGGCGGCTCCGATCTGAGAGGCGCGGATCTCCGGGGTGCCGATCTCTTCGGGGCCACGCTCGCGTACGCCCAGCTTTCCGGTGCGCGTTTCGAGGGGAGCAGCCTCGTGCGCGTGTCCTTCACCGGCACGGCGATCGACCATGTCGATCTCTCTGGCGTCGAGATGACGGCAGCCGACTTCAGCCTGGCGACCTTCACCGACGTCGCGCTTCGCGGCGCCGATCTGATCGAGGCCTACATGCACGAGGCCTCGCTGCCGGGAGTGGACCTGCGCGACGCCAACATGTGGGATGTCGATCTCTCGGCCGCCGATTTGACAGGCGCCGATCTTCGAGGCGCGTCGTTGAGAAACGGAAACCTGCGCGACGCGTGTCTTGCCGGCGCGCGGCTCGATGGCGCCGATCTCAGCCGAGCGGACGCGAGCCGTGCCGATCTGCGTGGTGCGAGCCTCACGGGTGCCACGCTGGAGCATGCGCGTCTGACCGAGTGCAATCTCGATCGCGCCGTCATCACCGGCGCCGCGGTGTACGGTGTGTCGGCATGGGGACTCAAGGTCGACGGAGCACGGCAGGCGGATCTGCGGATTACGCCTCGCGAAGGTGCGGCGGCGATCACGGCCGACGATCTCGAGGTCGCGCAGTTCCTCTACATGCTGCTCGACAACCGGCGGCTGCGGTCGGTCATCGACACCATCACGTCGAAGGTGGTCCTCATCCTGGGCCGTTTCACGGCGGAACGGAAAGCCGTGCTCGACGCGGTCCGCGACGAGCTCAGAACGTCAGGCTACGGCTATGTGCCGATCGTCTTCGACTCGGACGTGCCCGACAGCCGCGACACGCACGAGACGATCACGCTCCTCGCGCGCATGGCGCGCTTCGTCGTGGCCGACATCACCGACGCACGCAGCGTGCCCCAGGAACTGGTGTCGATCGTGGAGCAGCTGCCGTCGCTGCCAGTGCAGCCGATCCTGCGTCGCGGCGGCGAGCGGTGGGCGATGTACGACCACATCCGGCGCTACCCGTGGGTCCTCGACGTCCACGAATACGACGATGCGGGAGCGCTCGTGCGGGAGCTGAGGGCGCGGGTCATCGTGCCGGTGGAGCAGCGGCTGGCGAAGTGAAGGTGCGCGTCGTGTCGTGGCGGCGGCGTGTCGAGAGGCATCAGCAAGCGACGCGACGATGGGTATACGGCGCGTATTACTTGCTGTCGTTCCGGCACAAGATCACACTCCAGGACGGGCCGTCCGGCCCCGAGATGATCGAGCTCGAGTTCGGCCGTGGCCAAAGTCAATTGAAAGGCATCGTCGCGCGTCGTGCAGACGCTCGACGCCCGACAACGGCTACACTGGGATGACATCCCGACGCGCCATGAAATCGTTCCGGCTGTCTGCGCTGCTCTCAGCACTCGGCCTCTGCCTCGTTGTCCTCGGGGCACTCACGCTCGCGTTCCGCGACATCCGGACCACGCTGCCGTACCCGCGGCACGTGGACGAACCGGCAATTGCCGTGGAGGCCGAGCTGTTCATCGTCTCGGGCTCGTTCCATCCGTCGACGTTCAACTATCCCTCGCTGCCGAAGTACCTCGCGGCGTTCGGCCTTGGGGTCGGCTTCATCCGCGAATCGCTCGACGTGGATGCGCCGACGAAAGTCGACGAGATCGGTGAGGTCGCCTTTCCGTACTACGGTCAATCGACGCCCATGGGGACTGCGCGTCAACTCTTCGCGCTCGTCGGAGTAGTGGGGGTCGTGTGCACGGGACTGTTGGTGCGCTCGCTCCATGCCGATGGGCACGGTGTGGAGCGGGACGCTGCGCTCGTCGTGGCGCCGCTCATCGTGTTGACCACGCCGCTGTGGTGGTATCACAGCTGGACCTATCTCAACGTCGACATCGTCGGCGCCTGCTTTACGACGGCTGCGTTGTGGCGGCTGTTCGCCGCGGCCGAGAAGCCATCGATCGTGTCACTCGCGATCGTTCCCGGCGTGCTTGCGGGGCTCGCCACGGCGAGCAAGTACACGCTGGCGCCGGTGATGGCGTCGGTGCTGCTGGGCAACATCGCCTTTGCCCCCGCAGGACGCAGATTGCGGTTTGCGGCTGCGAGCATCGCCGGCGCTGGTGCGGCGTTTCTCGCGGCCATGCCCTATGCGCTGCTCGACGTGCCGGGGTTCCTGAATGGCCTCGCATTCGAGGGGCACCACTACGCCACGCGTCATCCGGGCTTCGAGGCGAGGCCGGGATGGCCGCAGGTGGCGTTCTACAGTCACGAGTTCATCTCGCAGTTCGGATGGCTGAACGCCGTGGCGGCCGGTGTCGGCTTCGTGGCGCTGGCGTGGCGTCGCAGCAGACATGCCGCGACGCTCGCCGCGTTTCCAGCGATCACGATGTGGCTGTTGATTCGGCAGCACGTGCACTTCGAGCGGAACACGCTCGCCCTCTTCCCGATCGTGGCGGCGTTGTCATGGTTGGGCATCGCTCTCATCTCGAAGTCTGTCGCGTCGTTCGTCAGAGGTTCTGACCGGATGCGTTCCGCCGCGCGAGTCGGTGTCGCGATCGTGCTCGCGGTCGGCTGTGTGGGCGTGACGCACCTGTCAGCGATGTGGACAGCTCCGACGGAGTCGAGAAGAGACGCGGAACGCTGGATTCGGCAGGCAATTGCTCCGAGTTGGACCATCGTGGTGCCCGACGAGCTCGCGCTCGATACCAGACGTCTCGAAGCGGAGGGACGCCACATCCAACACGTCGCGCTCTCCGAAGCGCGCACGAAACAGGATGCCGACGCGCTGCTCGCCGGCATCGGCATGCCCAGCGTGATCCTGGTGCCGCAGTGGGGGGCCGATCCGTTTTTCCTCGGCGAGAAGAAAGCCGCGGATCTGCGTGAGGTCGCGGCGCAGTGGCAGATCGTCAAGTCGTTCGGCACCGCGTTCGTCCAGACCAATCACGAGCACGGCGTGCCTGACGGCGATCCCGCGTTTGGTGTCGCCCCGCTGCATCTTCCGGAGGAATGGACGGAGTGGTTGCGTCGATTCGATGAGGAGCGGACGACGCCGCGAACGCGGCCGACGAAGTGATGCAGCTTGACAACAAGTCGCCGGCTTGTGCACCGGCATGCGAAGCTCGTCGAAAATGCTTCGACGACATTCCCGAGTTCCCGTCGTTTCATGGCGAAGCGTGGGAAGTCTTTCCTTCTCTTGTCTACCGCCTGCGGAACCTTGCAAAACGCGTGAGCACTCGCGACTGAGAGTGCTCGACGGCTCCGAGTAGCGCCTGAACGATCCTCAGACGACGGGCATTCTGGCCCAGTCTTTTCGACTGCAACTGGCCCTAGACCGGCGGACCAGCCTCAGCGCAGAGTTTCCTGATGCGAGCTGACCTTCGTTGTTCGCTCATTAGGGAAACTGTTCAGGAGCAGACAATGCAGACGAATATCAAAGTCGCGATCGCTCAGACCCTGGCGGTCGGCGCCGCTCTGGCTCTATTCGCGCTCTCGCCCGCGCTCGAAGCGCAAGACGCGTACAAGGCCGTGCCCGGCTGGGGGCAACAGTTGCCGAATGGAATGAAGTGGGGCGAGACCTCGGGAATGGCAATCGACGCCAAGGGAACGATTCTCGCGTTCACGCGCGCGGAGCCGCCGGTCGTCGAACTGAACGCGGATGGCAAGGTGCTTCGCACGTGGGGCGACAAGATCTTCGTCTGGCCGCATGGCATCCGTGTCGACCGCGACGGCAACATCTGGATCACCGACGGCCAGAACAACGACGAGAAGACCAACGGCCAGTTGGTCTACAAGTTCAGTCCCGATCACAAGCTGCTCATGACGATCGGCACCAAAGGCGTTGCCGGCGACGGTGAGTACACCTTCAATGGACCGACCGACGTTGCCATCGGCAAGAACGGCGACATCTTCGTCACGGACGGTCACGTGAACGCGCGCGTGGTCAAGTACACAAAGGACGGAAAGTTCATCAAAGCGTGGGGCAGGAAGGGGACCGGCCCAGGCGAATTCAACTTGCCGCACTCCGTTGCCATCGACTCACAAGGTCGGGTCTTTGTCGCCGATCGATCGAACAATCGCATTCAAATCTTCGATCAGGACGGGAAGTTCCTCGAGCAGTGGGATCAGTTCGGCGGCGACAGCAGCATCACCATCTTCCCGGATGACACGCTCTACGCCGTCGACACGTACAAGTTCAAAGCTGTGTTCATCGGCAACGCAAAGACCGGAGTGGTCACGAGCAAGTTCACCGACCTCTCGATTGCGGAAGGGCTGGCAGTCGATCCGAAGACACGAACGATCTATACCGGCGAAGTGCGACCCGACAAAATCGGAGACATGCCGACAGGTTCGACTGTTCGAAAGTTGGTGAAACAGGGGGCCGCCGGCTCTCGTGACTGATGATCCATCGAGAACGGCGAGTGTCACTGCTCGCCGTTCTCTCGTGCGCGCACGGACAACGTCGCGCCGGCAAGTTCGTGCCTCTCGCCTTCAGCGCGGCCGCCGTGCTCTCCCTGTCACGCCGCCTTGTCCTGCCCGCGCTTCTTCTTCGTCACGACTCTCGTGACCGCACTTCAAGTCCCACGATCGCCCCAAGCATTTCGTGACCCGATCGCGCTGACTGTCACGCATACGCCAGGGTTTTGGCTGGGAAGCTTCCTGGTCGCGCGTCAGACGGCCAACGACTCCTCTCGCAAAGCGTTCGTCGTCGTGCGCGGTGATGCGCCGTACGCGTGCGCAACGACGTAGTTGCACGTCGGCACCAGTCTCATCGCGTCAGCCTTGCTCGGATATCAGTCGGCGAGGAGCAATCCAAGCAAGCACTGGTATAGGCTCAAGGGCAAGTTGGAACGAAATGCGATGGGCCAAAATCAATGCCGCGAAAGCCACGAGCCGTTGATCTTCCCGCCATCGCGCCTCTAGATCGAGCGGCCGGCCGGCTCGGTCGACAGATCATGCAGGCGCTGCGAGACGCTATTCGGCGAGGCGTGCTCCGTCCCGCGGAGCCGCTTCCCTCAACGCGCCTGCTCGCTCGATCTCTGAACGTTGCTCGGGGAACAGTGGTTGAAGCCTTCGAGCAACTCGTTGCCGAAGGGTTTCTGGAGTCCAGAGGGAGAGGGACCACGCGAGTCGCTGCGGCGCCCACGCGACCTCGGGAGGAATCGCGGCGAGTGCGTTCTGGACCGAAGCAGAAGCTCTCCGCCGCGGCGTCTCACTACGCCAAGGTTGCCGAAGAGTTCAGGTCGCTCCGCGGAGTGCCGTTCGCGATCTCCGTCCCGACTGGAGCGGTCGCTCCGAGCGACGTATGGCGCCGACTGGGTAACCGATTGCGCGCTCGTGGCCCGGCATCGCCTGCCGGATACAGCGACCCCCAAGGGGCACTAGCGCTTCGAGAAGCCATCGCTGAGTACGTTCGTCGCTCGCGCTCAGTTCGCTGCGAGGCTCGACACGTCGTCGTGACCACGGGCACCCAGCAAGCGCTCTATCTTGCGTGTCGAGTCCTGTTCGACTCAGACGACACGTGTTGGGTTGAAAACCCGGCGTATCGCGGGATCACCGCCATTCTGGAGAGTCTGGAACGCGCAGACCGCATGGTGCGGGTGACGGTCGATCCGGAAGGGCTCGACGTTGCGTCAGGTCTAAAGAGCGATCCGAACGCGCGTGCAGCTTTTGTCACGCCGTCGCATCAGTATCCGCTCGGCATGCCCCTCAGCATGCGACGACGTGAAGCGCTTCTTTCGTGGGCACGAGACCACGGTTCGTGGATTGTGGAAGACGACTACGACAGCGAGCTCCGCTACGCCGGCCATCCATTCCCTGCGCTTCAAGGACTCGATCCCGACCGCGTGATCTACATCGGTACGTTCAGCAAGATCCTGTTTCCGTCGCTGCGCCTCGGATATGCGGTTCTACCCGAGGATCTCGTTCCTGCATTTTGCGGCGCCAGAATCCTGCTCGATCGACATCCTCCAGGCGGAGATCAGCACGTGTTGGCGGCGTTCATTTCCGAGGGACACCTCGAGCGCCACATCCGTCGCATCCGAGTCGTCTACGACCAGCAGCGGCGAGATCTGCTTGCGCTGATCGAGAAACTCATACCGAAACACCTTGCCTGGCCTCACCCAAGCGACCAGGGGATGCATCTCGTGCTCTGGCTCGCACCCGGCATAGACGATCGTCTCGTTGTGACGCGGGCCGCCGAAGCGGGTGTTTCGTTGCGCGCGGTTTCTCCGATGTACGCGAGCGGAACGGCTCGCCCAGGCGTCGTGCTCGGTTTCGGTGGGTTCACTCTCGACCAGATTCGAAGCGCACTTCGTCGGCTCGCAAAGGTAATCGAGTTCTCAAGTGAGTGAAGAGAAGGGTATGAGGGGAAGGACTCGTGCTCGAAAGCCGAGCCCGTGAGGGCGATGGCTGAGCGCCTGAAGCCGCCCTGCCGCGCCGAACGAGCGAAGCGAGTGATGGTGCGGAAGGGGGGACTCGAACCCCCACGGTATTGCTACCGCCAGCCCCTCAAGCTGGTGCGTCTGCCAATTCCGCCACTTCCGCAAGTGGGGTCCAGCTGGGGAGCCGGACGCGTCTGCTGTCTGCTTGCCTCGATCAGGTCCGGCTGAAGCCGGACACTACGAATGAGGCCGTTCTAAATCCGTACTGCCGATTTCGTGCTACTGATCCGTACCGCTACTTCTGATCCGGAGCTGGCGTTGCCGGTGCTGCGGCGGGAGCCGCCGCTGGTGCCGGCGTCGTCGCTGCGGGCGCCGCAGGAGCGGGTGTCACTGGAGCAGGTGCCGCAGCCGGAGCCGGCGGCGGTGCGCTGCTGCTCAACACCGATCCGGTGCCGCGCTGTCCCATGATCGCCAGGCCGAGCGCGCCCAGCATGAAGAGCGCCGCGAACGCCGTCGTCAGCTTCGAGAGCAGCGTCGCGCCGGCGCGAGCGCCGAACGCGGCCTGGCTGCTGCCGCCGCCGAAGGCGCTGGCCATGTCGCCTCCCTTGCCCTGCTGCAACAGGATGACCAGCAGCAGCACGAGGCACGAGAGGACGTAAATCGTCGTAAGCAGGTAGTAGAGCATCGGAACGCTTTCGGAAACTCCGATTATATGACAGCCCGGCGGCTTCGTGTCACGATCTCTCCGAAGCTTTTTACGTCGAGGCTGGCGCCGCCCACGAGCGCACCATCCACATCGGCCTCGCGCGTGATGTCCGCGATGTTATCGGGCTTCACACTACCGCCGTAGAGAATCCGCGTCTTCTCCGCCGTATCCGCGCCGAACCATTGACGCAGCCGGCCGCGCACGTGCGCGTGCGCCTCCTGCGCCTGTGCGGCGGTGGCATTGCGTCCGGTGCCGATCGCCCACACCGGCTCGTACGCAATCACCAGATCGGCGACCTGCCCGGGCGACAGACCGTCGAGTCCATCCTTCAACTGCCGATCGAGCACCGCCATCGTCGCGTTCGCCTCGCGCTCCTCGAGCGTCTCGCCGACGCAGACGATCGGCGTGAGGTCCGCGGCGATCGCCGCGTGGATCTTCCTGTTCACCGCCGTGTCGGTGTCGGCGAACATCCGCCGCCGCTCCGAGTGTCCGACGATGACGAACTCGGCGCCCGCTTCACGAACCATCGCCGCCGACACCTCGCCGGTGAACGCCCCTTCCTTCTCCCAGTAGACATCCTGCGCGGCAACAGCGATGTTGCTCGCACGGACCGCCTCGGCCACCGGATGCACCGCGGTGAACGGCGGCGCAAGAACGATGTCGACGCCGGACACGTCCTTCACGAGACTCTTGAACACCTTCGCGAAGGCGACCGCCTCGCTGACGGTCTTGAACATCTTCCAGTTGCCGGCGATGAGAGGAGTGCGCATGGGACCTCCAGGTTCGGTGTCAGTGAATTGGTGGATCGGGTGAGCCTGCATCGATCCAGTCCGCGAGACGCGACTACCGAACCTCGCCGGCCCGCCCTATCGACCCCACCAGTCCGACCTGACCGTTATTTGTCCTTGAGCGCCGCGACGCCCGGGCAGAGTGCATCCTCCCAGGAACTCGAGCGAGGCGCCGCCGCCTGTGGAGATGTGCGTGATGCGATCGGCCATGCCCGCCTTCTTGATCGCCGCAATCGAGTCGCCGCCGCCGATGATCGTGGTGCCGTACACCGACGCCACCGCGCTGGGCGACGCGCGTTGGTGCCGGTTGCGAACGCCGGAATCTCGAAGACGCCCATCGGGCCGTTCCACACCACCGTGCTTCGCGCCGCTCAAAAGCGACGTGTACTTCGCGATGGTCTTCGGGCCGATGTCGACGCCCATTCGCTCGCCGATCGCCGGGTCGTCGATCGCCAGCGTCTCGTACGGCGCATCCGCGGCGATGGCTTGTCGTCACCACGTGATCGATCGGCAGCGCGAGCTCGACCCCTTTGGCGCGCCGCATCCTCGATGATCTTGCGCGCCGCGTCGATCTTGTCGTCCTCGACGAGCGAGTTGCCCGACTGGCAATGCCGCGCGCCTTCATGAACGTGTAGGCCATGGCGCCGCCGATGATCAGCGCGATCCACCTTGCCGAGCAGGTTCTCGATGACCTCGAGCTTGTCCGACACCTTCGCGCCGCCGAGGATGGCGACGAACGGGACGCTCCGGCGTTTCGAGCACGTGTCCGAGATACCGAAGCTCCTGCTCCATCAGCAGGCCGGCCGCGGGTCTCGCGGCAGTAATGCGTCGATCCCCTCGACCGACGCGTGCGCGCGATGCGCGGCACCAAACGCATCGTCCACGTAGTCGTCGGCGAGGTCGGCCAGCTGTCTGCGCGAACGTCGGATCGTTCTTTTCTTCCTGCGCATGGAACCGCAGGTTCTCGAGCAGGACGATAGCGGTGTTCTGCCGCGCGTCGTCGATAGCCGGAGCGACCGCCGGCCCGACGCAGTCGTCAGCGAACACCACGCGTCGTCCGATCAGGTCGGCGAGCCGCGTCGGCGACCGGACCGAGCGTGTACTCCGTGTTGCGCGTCCCCTTTGGCCGACCGAGGTGGCTGGCGAGGATCGGCATCGCGCCGTGGTCGAGCGCGTACTGCAGCGTCGGCAGCGTCGCGCGGATGCGTGTGTCGTCCGAGATGACGCCGTTCTTGATCGGGACGTTGTAGTCGACGCGGATGAAGACACGACGACCGCGCAGGTTGAGATCGCGAATGGTCAGTTTCGGCATCGGAGCCTCGCTGCGGGAGGCCGAAGGCGGTCGCCCCGGCTAGAGTCCCTTCTGAACGATCAGCTTCAGCAGGTCGACGCAGCGGCTTGAGTAACCCCACTCGTTGTCGTACCAGGCGAGCACCTTCACGAAGTCGCCGTCCATCACCTTGGTGTACGCCGAGTCGAGGATTGACGAGTTCGCGTTTCCCCGGAAGTCGATCGACACGAGCGGCTCGTCGGAAATCGCGAGGATGCCCTTGGAGCGGCCCGTCAGCCGCCGCGCGCAGCGCCGCGTTCACTTCCTCGGCCGTCGTCTTCTTGTTCGACGATGGCGGCGAGGTCGACGACCGAGACGTTCGGCGTCGGCACGCGCATGGCGAATCCATCCAGCTTCCCCTTCAGCTCCGGCAGCACCTCGCCGACAGCCGCGGCCGCACCGGTCGTCGTCGGAATCATCGACAGCGCAGCGGCGCGCGCACGACGCAGGTCCTTGTGCGGCAGATCGAGGAGGTTCTGATCGTTCGTGTAGGAGTGGATGGTGGTCATCCATCCCTTGCTGATGCCGAAAGCCTGATGCACGACCTTGACGACGGGAGCGAGGCAGTTGGTGGTGCAGGATGCGTTGGAGATGATGTGGTGCGAGGCGGGATCGTACTTCTCGTCGTTGACGCCCATCACGATGCTGATGTCGGGCTTCTTCCCCGGAGCCGTGATGATCACCTTCTTGGCGCCGGCAGCCAGATGCTTGGCGGCGCCGTCGCGATCGGTGAAGTTGCCGGTGCCCTCGAACACCACGTCGACGCCGAGCTCTTTCCACGGCAGCTGCGGCCGGGTCCTTCTTCGAGAGGACCTTGAACTCGTCGCCGGCGACCGAGATGCCGTCGGCTGTCGCGTCGACCTTCGTCGTGGAGGTTGCCGAGCACCGAGTCGTACTTCAACAGGTGCGCGAGCGTCGCGGCGTTGGTGAGATCGTTGACCGCGACGAAATCAATGTCCTTGTCTCCGAGCGCGGCGCGCATGATGTTGCGTCCGATTCGCCCGAATCCGTTGATGCCGACTCGTCACCGCCATGAGAGCGCTCCTTTCGCGCCGAGCCCGATGCCGGCCCGGACAGAACAATTAAGCTGTAATGAACGCGCCCTGCGGATGGTCAAACCGCCCGGTTATACTCCTCTACTGTAAATCGTTGGCTAGAGACAGTGAAATCGCCTGTTTCAGGATTTACGCTGGATGTATCTTGCCTACAGCTTCCTGTCGCTGCTCGTCTTCGTGGTCGTGTCGCCGTATTTCCTGTACCAGGCGGTCCGCTACAAGAAGTACGTCGGCAGCCTCTCGCCAACGGCTCGGTTATCTCCCCATCACGCTGAACGTCGACGGCGAAGAGTCGATCTGGATACACCGTGTGTCGGTCGGCGAGGCGCTGACGGCCCAAGCGCTCATCGCCGATCTTCGCGAGCAGCTATCCGCGTCTGCGGCTCTTCGTCTCCACCACGACTATTGCCGGGCAGCAGGTCGCGCGCCACGAGCCTGCAGCAGGTCGACGGTGTCTTCTACTTCCCGTTCGACTGGAGCATTCACGGTCCGGCGCATGCTCGACGTCGTGAAGCCGCGCCTGTTCGTGATGATGGAAACGGAGATCTGGCCCAACCTCCTGCGCGAATGCCGTGCGCGCGGCGATCAAGACGATGGTCGTCAACGGCCGCATCTCCGCACGCTCGTTCCCGCGCTATCGGATGGTGCGTCGCCGTCTTCCGCAGCGTGCTCGCGGACATCAATCGTTTCTGCATGCAGAGCGAGGAATCGGCGCGTCGCATCATCGACCTCGGTGCGGATTCACGGCGCGTCACCGTGACCGGCAGCCTGAAGTTCGATTCGCTTCCGGTTCCCACTGTCGTATCGCACGGCCGGCCGCGCGAACCGGTGCTGCGGTACTTCCGTGTGGCGCCAACGCGCATCGTGCTCGTGGCGGGCAGCACGATGAAGTTCGAGGAGCGAGGTCGTGCTGCGAGCGTTCGCACGCATTCGTTCCATCGCACCGGGTGCGCTCCTGATCATCGCGCCCCGCCAGCGTGAGCGCTTCGACGAGGTCGAACGCCTCGCGCGCGACGAGGGCTTCAGCGTCGTGCGGCGCTCCGAGCTGCCGATCGACAGCCGAGCCGCGCGCCGACGTCGTCGTGCTCGATACCTTCGGCGAGCTCGCCCAGGTCTATCAGGTGGCGACGGTCGTGTTCGTCGGCGGCAGCCTCGCCGACTACGGCGGCCACAACATCCTCGAGCCGGCGATCTTCGGCAAGCCGATCGTGTTCGGACCGCACATGCACAACTTCCGTGAGATCACCGAAACGTTCCTCGCGAGCCGCGCGGTCGTGCAGGTGCAGGCCGAACGTGAGCTCGAAGAGGAGCTGCGGAATCTCGTCACCGACCCGGTGCGCCGTGCGAGCCTCGGCGCTGCGGCCCGCGCACTGGTCGAAGCCAACCGCGGCGCCAAGGACAAGACGATGGCGGTCGTGTCCGAACTGCTGCCGGCGCCCGGCGGCGTCGTCCGTCCGTTCAGACTGGTTCAGTGATCGTGGAAGCGCTGAGCGCGGTGTACGGGGCCGCGACCACGTGGCGGCGCCAGTGGTATGCCGCGCCGGCACGCGCGAAACGCCTGAGCCGACCGGTCATCAGCATCGGCAACCTGCGCGTCGGTGGTACGGGCAAGACGCCGGTGGTCGCGTACGTCGCGCGCATGCTCGCCGCGAGCGGCGAGCGCCCTGTCATTCTCAGTCGCGGATATCGGCGTCAGACGCCGAGCCGCGGCGTCACCGTGGTGTCGGATCACGAGCATGTGCTCGTCGACGTCGCTCACGCGGGTGACGAACCGCTCCTGCTGGCCAGGCTGCTCCCGGGCGTGCCGGTGCTGGTGTGCGCGGATCGCTACGAGGCGGGTCGCGTCGCGGAGTCGACGCTCGATGCAACTGTGCATCTCCTGGACGATGGGTTCCAGCACGTGCGCCTCGCTCGACAAATCGATCTCCTGCTCGTCGACGAACACGATCTCGACGATCGTGTGCTTCCGGCCGGCCGGCTGCGCGAGCCGCTGACCAATGCCGCGGCGGCGCACGCGTTGATCGTTCCCGGCGGCAGCGCGGACAGCGCGCGGAAGATCGGCGAGCGCCTCGGAGTGCCGCAGGTATTCAGGACCATGAGACGTCACGGCGCGGCGTGGACGCTGCGGGACCACGGCACGCCACCCGCCCCACCGTCGCGCGTGTTCGCGATCGCCGGCATCGCCCGCCCCGAGCGGTTCCTCGCGGACCTTGCTGTCGCCGGCTTCGACGTCGCTGGCAGTCTGCTGTTCCGCGATCATCATCCTTTCGACCAGGCCGACGTCGCGCGCATCGCCGACGCCTCGCGCGCGAGTGGTGCGACGGCTGTCGTGACGACCGAGAAGGACGCGATGCGTCTCGAGCCGCTCGCACTCCCCGCCGGGTTGACCATCGCCGCGGTGCCGCTCGAGACGGTCGTCGAGCCGGCGGATCTCTTCTCGGTCTGGATCGGCAACAGGCTGGCGCTGGCGCGCGCGACGTGAGCTGACGATATGTTCCGTCATCGCCTCGAGTACACCGCCGTGCGGTCGCTGATCTTCGCGGTCCGCTTCATGCCGCCCGCTGTCGTCGACGCCTGCGGTTCCGCGCTCGGGCTGACCTTCTACGCGCTCGATCGCGCGCATCGCCGCGTGGCCGAGAAAACGTCGCCGCGGCGTTTCCCACGCGCACACCCGCCGAACACACGGCGATCGTGCGCGGCGCATTCACGCACTTCGGCCGTCTGCTCTTCGAGTTGCTCGAGTTCAGCACGCTGTCCAACGACGAGATGCTTGCGCGCGTGGAGTTCGAGGGAGAGGAACGCGTGCGGTCGGCGTACGCGCAGGGGCGCGGCGTGCTGTTCGTCACGGGACACTTCGGCTACTGGGAGCTCCAGGCGCTCGTGCACGGGCTGCGCCTGCAGCCGATGTGGGTGATGGCGCGCGCGCTCGACAACCCCTATCTGCACCAGTTGCTCGAAACGATGCGGACCCGCACGGGCAACGGCGTCATCTATCGGCAGGGGACGCTGCGGCGCGCCTTGCGCGTGCTGCAGGAGGGTAAAGGGGTCGGCATCCTGATCGATCAGCACATCTCGAGCCGCGACGCGATCCACGTCGACTTCTTCAATCGGCCGGCAGCGACGACACCGATCGTCGCCGCGCTGGCCATGCGCACCGGCGCCCGCATCGTCCCGCTCTTCGCGCTGCCGCTCGGGCGCGGGCGATACCGGATGATCTACGAACACGCCATCGAGCCGCCGCCCGAGGGGACCGACAATCCGATCCACGAGCTGACGCAGCGCTGCACCGACGTCCTCGAGATGTACGTGCGCAAGCATCCCGAGTTGTGGCTCTGGATGCACCGCCGGTGGCGCGAGCCGGAAGGCGGCGTCACGGAGGAACGGGCGATGTTTCCGGCCGGCGCTCCCGACGCGGCCGAAGACGGCGATCTCAGGTCCTGACGCGATTCCCGGTTCGGTGTCGCGAGAATTGAAGGGCGCGGTACACGCGAGCGTGTGTCGTCAGATCTCGTATCGCGCGGCGATCGGCATGCGCCAGCCGGTACCGAATGCGCGGTCGGTGACCTTCAGACCTGGTGCCGCCTGCTTCCGTTTGAACTCCGCATTGCGAACCAGCCGCAGGACACGATGGACCGTCGCGGCGTCGAATCCGGCGGCAATGATCGCTGACGCCGGTTCGTGCCGCTCGATGTGGCGGCGCAGGATGTCGTCGAGGATGTCGTAGGGCGGGAGCGAGTCCTGGTCCGTCTGGTTCGGACGCAGTTCAGCGGACGGCGCCTTCGTCAGGATGGAGTCCGGGATGATCGCGCGCCCCTCTCGAATCGTTCAGCCAGCGCGCCACGCGGTAGACCATCGTCTTCGGCACGTCGGCGATCACGCCGAGCCCACCGGACATGTCACCGTAGAGCGTGCAGTAACCAACGGCGAGCTCCGACTTGTTGCCGGTGGTCAGCAGCAGAGCGCCGCGCTTGTTGGAGAGCGCCATCAGCAGGTTGCCGCGGATGCGCGCCTGAATGTTCTCCTCGGTCACGTCGCGGACCGTGCCGGCGAACGCGGCCGCCAGCGTCCCCTCCATCGCCAGCATCGCCGGCTCGATCGGAAGGGTCATCGTGGCGATGCCGAGATTCGCAGCGAGCTCGAGTGAGTCGTCGACGCTTCCTGTGCTCGAGAACGGTGAAGGCATCAGCACGCCGAGCACGTGCTCGCGGCCGAGCGCTTCGGCGGCGATGGCCGCGGTCAGCGCCGAGTCGATCCCGCCTGAGAGGCCGAGGACCACTCGCGAGAACCCGCACTTGCGTGCGTAGTCGCGCGTGCCCAGCACCAGCGCACGCCACACCTCCGACTCCGCGACGATATCGGTGGCCGGACCGATGCTCTCTCCCTGAAACGGATCGCAGACCACGACGTCGGCGGCGAATGAATTGCCTCGCGCGATCGGCAGTCCACTGGCATTGAACGCGCAGCTGCGTCCATCGAACACGAGATCGTCGTTGCCGCCGCACTGGTTCACGTAGAGCAGCGGCACGCCGTACTTCCGCGCCATCGTCCCCAGCATCTCCTCGCGCAGCTTGTGCTTGCCGACGGAGAAAGGCGACGCGGAGAGGTTGACGATGACAGTCGCGCCTGCGCGCACGAGCTCTTCGACCGGATCGTGGTGATACCGGCGTCGCTTCCAGAAGTCGCGGTCGTTCCAGATGTCCTCGCAGATGCTGATCCCGACCCGCGTGCCGGCCAGATCCAGCACCTGCGCACCGCTGAACGGCTCGAAGTAGCGATCCTCGTCGAAGACGTCGTAGGTGGGCAGCAGCGCTTTTCGGAACCGCTGCTCGACACGTCCGCCACGCAGCAGTGCCGCACTGTTGAAGAGCGGACGGCCTTCGTCGGCGGTGTTCGGTTCCGGCAAACCGACGAGCGTGGGCGGCCCCTCAGCCAGTTGCCGCGCGAGGCGCTCCACGTGAATCCACGCCTGCGAGACGAACGTGTCGCTGAGCAGCAGACTTCTCGGCAGGTAGCCGACGAGCGCCAGTTCGGGCGTCACCGCCAGATCGGCGCCGGCCGCGCGCGCGCGTGATGCAGCGTCGGCGATGAGCGCGGCGTTCCCGGCGATGTCGCCGACTGTCGGATTGATCTGGAGAAGGGCGATCTTCACGAAGGTGAAATTATCGTAGCTTCGTCCGGTTCGTCTCGCCGGAATTTCGCGGGCTCGACCCGCACCCAGGCGATCTCGTCGACCGTGGTACGCTCGTCATGCACGGCATGACGATGGAGAAGAGCAGAATCGTATCCCATCAGCGAGAGCGCACGCAGGCATGAGCCAACGGCTGCTGGTGGTCGCGCCAAACTGGCTGGGTGACGCAGTGATGGCATTGCCTGCGCTTGCCGATCTCCGGCGTGCGCATGCCAATGCGTCGATCGACGTGGCCGCTCGCGCGTCGATCGCGCCGCTCGTGCCGCTCGTGCCCGGTGTCGACGCCGCGGTGCTGCTCGATGGCCGTCATGCGAGCGTGGCCGCGGTCAAGGCGGGGCGTTACGACGCCGCGGTGCTGTTCCCGAACTCGTTCAACAGCGCGTGGATCGTGCGGCAGGCAGGTGTGCCCGAGCGATGGGGCTACGGCAGCGACTTCCGATCGCTGCTGCTCACGCGTGCGGTGGTGCCGCCGACGCGCGTGCACCAGGCCGCCTACTATCAGCATCTGACCACCGCGCTCGGCTGCGCGCCAGGGGCGCTCGAGCCGCGTCTCTCGGTTCCGAACGATCTGCGAGTCATTGGCGAGGAACGGCTGGTGGGCGCGGGCTGGGACGCGCAGACGCCGCTCGTCGCGGTGGCGCCCGGCGCGGCGTTCGGCGGCGCGAAGCGATGGCCGGCGGATCGATTCGCCGCGACGATCGACGGCCTCGCGAAGGATGGTGTGGTGTCGGTGCTCATCGGTGTGGGCGCCGACGCGCGCGCGGGCGCCGAGGTTCTGGCGAAGGTTCACACCGGTTTGCGGCCGCTGAACCTGATTGGTGGAACCAATCTCTCGACGCTGGCCGCAGTGCTCTCGCATTGTCGCGGGCTCGTGACGAACGACTCTGGCGCGATGCACTTCGCGGCTGCCGTCGGCGTCCCCGTGACTGCCGTGTTCGGCCCGACCAACGAGCACGAGACGCGGCCGCTCGGGCCGGCGCCCGCGGCTGTGGTCCACAGCGCGACATGGTGCCGCCCCTGCATGCTCCGCGAATGTCCGCTCACACACGCGTGCATGACGCGCGTCGAGCCCGAGGCCGTGCTCGCCGAGATCCGGAGGAACCTGTGAGTGCTGCGGTGTTCCTCGATCGTGACGGAACGCTCATCGAAGAAGTGGGCTATCTGGATCGGGCCGAGCGCATCGCGCTCTATCCGTATGCGGCCGACGCGATCCGCGCCCTCAATCGCGCAGGCATCCGCGTCGTGATGGTCACGAACCAATCGGGTATCGCCCGCGGCTTCTTCACCGAGGCGGTCGTCGACGAGTGCCATCGGCACATCGCCAGCCTGCTCGCGCGTGCCGGTGCCCATCTCGACGCCTACTACTACTGTCCGCATCATCCCGATGGTCGCGTGCCGGAGTACGCCGTACGCTGCGAGTGTCGCAAGCCAGGAACGGCGCTGGTCGAACGCGCGGTGCGCGAGCTCGGCGTCGATCCCGCGCGCTCGTTCGCCGTCGGCGATCGCTGGGTCGACATCGGGCTGGCGCGCGCGATGGGAGGCCGCGGCGTGCTCGTGCGCACCGGATACGGTGCGAGTGAAGAGCACAAGACGCCGCGCGACCTCGAAGCAGATGCGGTCGTCGACAACCTCGCCGGTGCCGCGAGCTGGGTCCTGGTGAACAGCCGGTAGGCCCAGAGGCTTCGAGCACACTACAATTCCTCACTCCGGTATGGACATCGTCACGCGCGCTGCGCGGCTGCACTCGAATCATCGATGCCTTCGGCTCGAAGCGCGTCCTCGTCGTCGGCGACCTGATCGCCGATGAGTTCATCTACGGCGAGGTGTCGCGCGTATCGCGAGAGGCGCCCGTGCTGATCCTGCGCTACGACACGACGGAAGTGGTTCCCGGTGGGGCGGGCAACGCGGCGAACAACGTGGCCGCGCTCGGTGCGAGCGCGCTGCTCGCCGGCATGGTCGGCGCGGATCTGGAGGGGCAGCGTCTGCTCGCGACGTTTCCGAAGACGGTCGACGTGCGCAAGGTCGTGCGGGCGCGCAAGTACCGCACGCCGGTGAAGACGCGCATTCTCGCGGGCGGCGTGCACTCGGCCAAGCAGCAGGTCGTGCGGATCGATCGCGAGACCGGGTGGCCGCTCGATCCCGAGGTGAGCGACGCGTTCGTCGCGAAGCTCGCGCCCGCGCTCGGCGACTGCGATGCGGTGCTGCTGTCCGACTACGGCTCCGGCCTGATCACGCCGGATCTGGCGCTCGCCATCCGTCGCACGCTCGAAGCGCGGACACCGCGGCTCAACGTCCCCATCGTGATCGACAGCCGCTATCGGCTCCTCGACTTCAAGGGATTGACGGCGTGCACACCGAACGAATCGGAGGTCGAGCGCGCGCTGGGCATCGAGATCGACGACGATGGGGAGATGCTGGAGAGCGCAGGGCGGACGCTGCTGCGCCGGACCGGGATGCAGGCAGTGCTGATCACGCGCGGCAGCCGCGGCATGGCGCTGTTCCAGCCGAAGCAGCCGACCATTCACATCGAGATCTTCGGATCCGATCAGGTCGCGGACGTCACCGGTGCCGGCGACACGGTGATTGCCACATTGACCGCGGCGCTCGCGTCGGGAGCGACGTTCGAAGAGGCGGCGCGGCTCGCGAACTACGCCGGCGGGCTCGTCGTGATGAAGCGCGGCACGGCGACGGTGTCCGCGCGCGAGCTCCACGCGGCAATCGACGACGCGCCGGGCAATTGACGATCGCTGCACGAGGCGCGGTCTGATTCACGAGTCATGGGTACGGTATTGAACGAAGCGGAACTCGTCGCTGCAGTGGCGGCCGACAAGGCGGCCGGGCGCACCGTGGCGTTCGCCAACGGCTGCTTCGATCTGCTGCACGTCGGACACGTCCGCTATCTCCAGGGAGCCGCCGCCGAAGCCGATCGGCTCGTGGTCGCGGTGAACGCCGATCGATCGGTGCGCGGGTTGAAAGGGACCAATCGGCCGATCCTTCCCGAGCAGGATCGCGCCGAGCTCGTCGCGGCGCTGCGTGGCGTCGACTACGTCGTGCTGTTCGACGAGCCGAACGTCGAGCGGCTGCTGCGTCTGCTCCAGCCAGACGTCCACTGCAAGGGGACCGATTACACCGTCGAGTCGGTCCCCGAGCGCGCGGTCGTGCAGGCCTACGGTGGACGTCCTGCGATCGTCGGCGATCCCAAGAACCACAACACACGCGAGCTCATCGCGAAGATCGCTGGCGGTTCTCCCTCCGGCCATCGATGATCGTGCGCGCTGCCGCAGTGCCCTGATGTCCGAACGCCTGCGCATCCTGATCGTTCGTCTCGGCGCGCTCGGAGACATCGTCCATGCCGTGCCCGTGGCCGTGGCACTGCGCCGCGCGTACCCCGAGGCGGAGATCGACTGGATCGTCAGCGCGAAGCATCGCGAGATCCTGGATCTGGTGCCGGTCGTCACCAACCGGATCGTGGTCGACGATCGGCGGCAGGGCCGCGGCGGCATGTCGCTCTTCGCGGCAATCAGGCACTTGCGACGGCGGCACTACGACGTGGCGATCGATCTGCAGGGGCTGATCAAGTCCGCGGTGATCGCGCGTCTCTCCGGCGCGCGGCGAGTGATTGGCTTCAACGCGAAGTACGCGCGCGAGCCGCTCGCCACCTGGCTCTATACCGAGGTGCACGATCCGGGAGGAGCGGGCATGTATGCACCGAGTGAGACGCGACACGTGGTGCACGTGAATCTCGGGTTGCTCGAACGGCTCGGAATACGAACCACCGACCCCGAGTTCGCGCTCGATGCGCCACGCTCCGCTGCCGTCGACGCCATTGTCGGTGAGGCAGGACGTCCCTTCGCGCTGCTGAACACCGGCGCGGCGTGGCCGAACAAGCGCTGGCCGCCGTCCCGTCTCGCGGAGCTCGCGCGTCAGTTGCACGCACGCGACGGCCTTCGCTCGATCGTGCTGTGGGGGCCGGGCGAACGCGCGCTGGCGGAGGAGGTCGTGGCCGGCGCCGGCGGCGCCGCCCTCATCGCACCACAGACGACGATTGCCGACATCGCGGGGCTCGCGTCGGAAGCGGCAGTCATGGTGTCGGGCGACACCGGCCCGACGCACATCGCGTCCGCGCTGGGTACTCCGCTCGTCGGCATCTACGGTCCGACACGACCCGAGCGCAACGGACCGCTTGGTGCAGACGACGAGGCCGTGTCGCGAGCGGCGGTGTGCCAGTGCCACCATCTGCGACAATGCAGACTCGATCGCATGTGTCTCCTCGACATCGACGTTCCTGAAGTCCTCGCCGCGGTGGAGCGGCGCCTGGCCGCGGCGGAGCGCCACAGTGGCTGATCTCGACGACGCGGCTCGCGCGGTGGCGTGTGCCGCTCGGTTTCGCATTCGCGCTGCTCGTCATGTGGCTCGCGTCGCCGACCGGCATCCTCCTGTTCGCCGGCGGACTCGTCGCGGCCGTCGGCGAAGCGCTGCGCATCTGGGCGGCCGGACATCTGAACAAGTCGCGTGAGGTCACCTCCTCGGGTCCGTACCGCTGGTTCGCGCATCCGCTCTACGTCGGGTCGTCGATCATGGGCGTCGGCCTCGCGATCGCATCGGGCAGCGCGATCGTGGCGCTGCTGATCGCGCTGTATCTCGGGTCGACGATCACGGCGGCCGTGCGCAGCGAGGAAGCGTTCCTCCGTCAGAAGTTCGGCGATCGTTACGATCGCTACCGGCGTGGCGAACTCGGACCGCGCGACGACGCGGCAGCGACGCGACGCTTCACCATCGATCAAGCGATGGCCAATCATGCAGTACCGCGCGCTCGGTGGACTCGTCCTCGCCGTATTGCTGCTCTGTTGGAAGGCGGCCTATAATGGAGCGCTTTGGCGGGCAGCGGGCACGCCGTAGAGCGTCAGCCGGGCGGTTAGCTCAGTTGGTAGAGCACCGGCTTTACACGCCGGCTGTCAGGGGTTCGAGTCCCTTACCGCCCACCACGTCAGCGGAATTCAGACTGCAGAATTCACATCGCGAGCGGATTGCAGTTCGGAGTGCCGCCGGAGATTGCGCGGCGGGCGAAATGCGTTGGCGAACGCGGTTCAGTCTGCTACATTAAGAAGTCTCGTCAATCTGGAATCTGCACATGCAATCTGCAGGTTGATTGACATCTTGGGGTCGTAGTTCAGTTGGTTAGAACGCCGGCCTGTCACGCCGGAGGCCGCGGGTTCGAGCCCCGTCGACCCCGCCACTCACTTCGTTCCGAGTCGAGTGGCATCCCCCAAGCAGCTAGTCTGATTCACATCACGCGTTGACCGCGGCTGCCGCGGGTGTGTCGTGCGTCGCCTAATGCTGTCCTGTCCGAGGACGCCCGCTGTGTAAGGGTGAGGCAGCGTCGCCTCGAATCGTGCGATCTGTCGTGGGAATTCGGCGCGACGCCGCTGGACCGGCAGTTGCACGGCAGTCCCTTCGTGCAACCTCTGCGAATGCAGCTCGAGCGTCTTCGTCAGGCCATCGCCGACGTCCGACGCGCGCATCCAACGCTCATCACACGCATCGGCATCGCGGCGCTCGCGGCGCTCGCTGCGATCGTGCTCGTGTGCGGCGCGAGCGTGTGGTTCCTGGCGTCGCTCCGGTCCGACCTGCCGAACGTCGAGGCGCTGCGCCGCATCGGCGAGATGGACCAGGCGACGGCCGTGTTCGATCGGAACGACCAGCTTGCATTCACCATCTTTCGCGAGCAGCGAATCGACGTGCCGCTCTCCGAGGTGTCGCCGAATCTGAAGCAGGCGATCCTCGCCATCGAGGATCAGCGGTTCTACCAGCATGGCGGCTTCGACGTCGTGCGCATGGCGTCGGCGTTTCTCGCCAACGTCCGCCGGATGCGGCTCGCGCAAGGGGGCAGCACGATCACGCAGCAGCTCGCGCGTCAGAGCTTCCTCACGCCGGACAAGACCTATCGGCGCAAGCTGCAGGAGCTGATTCTCGCCGGCCGCATCGAACGTCTGTATTCCAAGGATCAAATCCTCGGGATGTACCTGAACAAGGTCTACTTCGGCGACGGGCTGTACGGGGTCGAGGCGGCGTCGCGCGGCTTCTTCGGGAAGCACGCGTCGGAGTTGACGGTGGCGGAGGCGGCGCTCCTCGCCGGTCTGGTGAAGTCGCCCTCGTCGTATGCGCCGACGGTGAGCGTGGCCAAAGCGGTCGCTCGCAGGAACGTCGTCCTGCAGGCGATGAAGGAAACAGGCGCCATCGACACGGCGACGTGGCAGGCGGCGCGCGCGAGCAAGCCGTCGCTGCACGATTCGCTGCGGGCCGACGAACCGCACGGCCAGTACTTCAAGGAGCAGGTGCGGCGCGAGCTCGTCGAGCGCTTCGGCTGGCAGCGCGTCTACCAGGGCGGGCTGCGCGTCTACGCGACGATCGACATGCCGATGCAGATCGCGGCCGACGCGGCCGTGGCCGACGGCTTGAAGGATCTCGATGCGCGGCGTGCGGCCGTGGCGAAGCGGCGCGCGCAACGCGCCGCGGCCGACGACGCGCCGCTGCAGGCTGCGCTGATCGCGCTCGATCCGTCGACCGGTCACGTGCGCGCGATGACAGGCGGCCGCAGCTTCGCCGACTCGCACTTCAACCGCGCCGTGCAGGCGAAGCGGCAGCCCGGTTCAGCATTCAAGCCGTTCGTCTACGCGGCTGCGCTCGAAGCCGGCTTCACGCCCGCCACGTTGATCGAGAACCTGAACGATCCGATTCCGACGCTGCAGGGTGCCTGGACGCCCGAAGACGAGCACTCGACGAGCGATGCGATGAGCCTGCGCGAGGCGCTGCGGACCTCGAGCAACCGTGCGGCCGTACGCCTGCTGCAGGATGTCGGCATACCGAAGACCGTGCAGTACGCGAAGGCGATGGGCGTAGGCGACGTGCCGAGCGTGCCATCGCTCGCGCTCGGATCGGGCGAGGTGACGCTGCAGTCGCTGACGGCGGCCTACGCCGCCTTCGCCAACCACGGCATCGTCACGCAACCGATTCTGATTCGGCGCGTGGAGGATCGCGACGGTACGGTGCTCTACACGGCGGAAGAGACGAGCACGCGCGCGATCAGCGACGTCACCGCTTTCCTCATGTCCACCATGCTCGCGGACGTGATCAACGCGGGAACGGGAGCGCGCGCACGCTCGCTCGGGTTCCGCCTGCCGGCCGCGGGGAAGACCGGTACGACGAACGACTATCACGACGCATGGTTCGTCGGCTTCACGCCGTCGCTGGTGTCGGGGGTGTGGGTCGGATTCGATCAGCCGCAGACGATCCTTCCGCGCGGTTTCGCGGCCGACGTCGCGGTGCCGTTGTGGGCGTCGTTCATGAAGGACGCCACGGTTGGCGACAAGCCAAGCTGGCTGCCTCCGCCGCAAGGGGTCGTCTCCGCCGAGATCTGCCGCATGTCGGGACACCTCGCGACTGAAGGCTGTGCGCACGCGGACGTCATCGACGCGGACGGACGGCTCACGCAGCGCTCGATGATCTACACCGAGTATTTCGCCAGCGGCACCGAGCCGACGGCGACCTGCGAGATCCACGCGCGCCGCGGGTTCTTCGGCACGCTCGCCACGGTGCTCACCGGCTTGCCTGAACGGCCGCCGATCCCGCACGTCGAGCGCGACAGCGTGCCGCCGCCTGTCGTGGCCGCCGTCGACGTGCCTCCGCCAGCGCAGGCAAGTGACGACGAGGAGCCGAAGAAGAAGCGCGGGTTCTGGTCGCGTGTGTTCGGCATCGGCCGCAGCCAGGACGACGACCGGCGGGAGAGGAAACCGAAGGAGCGGTGATACGATGCGGTCGCTGGCTGGTCATGCCCTTCCGCGACCTCATCGGACATCGCAAGCTCGTCGCGCTGTTGACGCGTTCTGTCGCGCGACAGACGCTGCCGCCCAGCCTGATCTTCTCGGGACCGGCGGGAGTCGGCAAGCAGCTGGCAGCGCTGTCGACCGCACAAGCACTCAATTGTCTGCAGCTTTTCAGCTTCGTCGACGCTGAATCCGGCGGTCCCGCCGTAGACGCATGCGGTGCTTGTGCCGCGTGCACGCGTATCGCGCGCGGCGTTCACCCTGACGTTCTGTTCATCCAGCCGAACGACAAAGGCAACATCAAGATCGAACCCGTACGCGACGCCATCGATCGGGCGGGCTATCGCCCTTTCGAAGGTCGGCGCCGCGTCACGATCATCGACTCGGCCGACGGTCTCGAACGCTCCGCCCAGAACGCGCTGCTCAAGGTGCTCGAGGAGCCGCCGTCGGGATCGGTGTTCATTCTCGTCACCGCCCTGCCTGATCTTCTTCTCCCTACCGTCCGATCGCGCTGTCCGCAGTTGCGTTTTCGTCCACTCGAAGCAGCGGAGGTCGCGCAGTTGCTCGTTCGCCGCGGACATCGCGACGACGATGCGTATGCGGTGGCTGCGTTGGCGAACGGCAGCATCGGTCAGGCGCTCGAAGCGGCCGCGGCCGATCTCGTCGAAGCGCGCGACGTAGCGATGCGTGTCCTCTCCCAGGCCGCATCGTCTGACGATGCGCGGCGGCGGATCGAGAGCGCGAAGGATCTCGTCGTGAAGAGCGGTGGGCCCGCGTCGACAGAACGCGATCAGCTGGCGGTCTACCTGCGGGCGATGGCGTCGCTGCTCCGCGACATCGAGGTGATTGCGACGTCGGCAGACCGGTCGATTCTCGCCAACCCTGACGTCGCGCCGCGGCTGGAGCGCCTGTCGGCATTCGCCGGCGCGCGCGGACGCGCGGCGTTCCAGGCGGTCGATCAGGCGCTGGCATCGCTCGATCGCTACACCAACGCGAAGCTCGTCGCCGACTGGCTCGTGCTGCAGCTCTGACGATCATGCAGGACGCCACGTCGCACCCGCTGCGCTTCGTCTCGGTCAAGCTGACACCTGTCGGCCGCGCACAGTCGTACGCTCTCGATCCCGAGACGACGCGAGTGCCGCGCGCGGGTGAGGCGGTGGTCGTGCAGACCGATCAGGGTCCGGCCATCGGCACCGTCGCTTCGCAGGTGCCGCAGCTCGTCGAGCGCAGGGGTGCGACGGCGAGATCCGCCTATCGGATTGGTCCGGCTCGCATCGCCTGAAGACATCGTGGCGCGCATGCGGCATCGGCAGCGGGAAGAGGAGGCCTATCGCATCGCGCTCCTCAAGATTCGCGAGCGCGGACTCTCGATGAAGCTGACCCGCGTCGAGCAGGCGTTCGACGGGTCGCGTCTGCTGTTCTACTTCACGGCCGACGCGCGCGTCGACTTCCGCGAGCTGGTTCGCGAGCTCGCGACCGAGTTCCGCACGCGCATCGAGATGCGGCAGATCGGGGTTCGCGACGAAGCGCGCGTTCTCGGCGGCTACGGTACGTGCGGACGTCCGCTCTGCTGCACGACGCTTCCTCACGAGTTTCGAGCCGGTCTCGATCAAGATGGCGAAGCAGCAGGACCTGAGCCTCAACCCGTCGAAGCTCTCAGGACTGTGCGGCCGGCTCAAATGCTGTCTGCGCTACGAGCTGCCGAACGCCAAGGGGCAGGTGCACGGCGGCTGCGGCAGCGAGGGTGGGTGCGACAACCCCTCGGGTGCGGCACCGGCAGCTGCGGCACCGGCACGTGCGGGTGCCGCCGATGAAGCCGCGTATCGCACTGACCGTTGGCGATCCGTCGGGCATCGGCCCGGAGATCGCGGCGAAGGCTGCCATCGATCCGCGCGTGCTCGACGTGTGCGATCCGATCATCTACATACCGCCGGGCGACCAGCACTTCGAGCCGGGCGTGCTCTCGGGCGCGGCAGGGCTCGCGTCGTACGAGCTGCTCCTGCGTGCGGTCCGCGACGCGCAGAGCGGTGTCGTCGACGCGATTGCCACCGCACCGGTGAACAAGGAAGCGTTCAAGCTCGCCGGCCTGCAATGGGCCGGACATACCGATCTGCTCGCGCATCTCACCGGTGCCGCCGACGTGGCGATGATGTTCTACTCGGAGGTGCTCCGCGTCGTGCTCGCGACGGTGCACATCCCGCTCGCGAACGTGCCGGCGGCGTTGACGCACGATCTCATGGCGCGCACCATCCGGCTGTGGCGCGCGAGCTTCCGCGCTTCGGCACCACGAACCCGCGCATCGCCGTCGCCGGCCTCAATCCGCACGCGGGCGAGAACGGCCTCTTCGGCCTCGAGGAGATCGAGCAGATCCTGCCGGCCATCGAAGCGTGCCGTGCCGAAGGAATTCGTGTCGACGGACCGTTCCCGGGCGATACGGTCTTCGTGCGGGCGACGCGCGGCGAGTTCGACGTGGTGATCGCCTGCTATCACGATCAGGGGCTCATCCCGGTGAAGCTCCTTGCGTTCGGCCAGGCGGTCAACGTGACCATCGGCCTTCCGATCATCCGCACGTCGGTCGACCATGGCACGGCATTCGACATCGCGGGGCGCGGCATCGCGGACCACGGCAGCATGGTGGCCGCGGTCCTGCTGGCCGCGACGCTCGCCAGCGGCCGACGCTGAGACGCATCTCACCTCATTCGCACCGCGCACGCGCCGCGAGCACGCAGAGAGACACCGAGAACCGTTAAGATCGCCGTGAGGCTTCGTGCCTCGGTGCAGACATGGCTGACAAGACCGCGCGCGAGCTCGCACAGGAGAACATCGCCGAGAACCGGAAGGCGTTCCACGACTACCACATCCTGCAGACGTGGGAAGCCGGCATGGTACTGCTCGGCACCGAGGTGAAGTCGATCCGTGAAGGGCGCGTGAACCTGCGCGACAGCTTCGCGAGGATCGAGAAGGGCGAGGTCTGGCTGTAGCAACGTCAACATCAGCTCGTACTCGCATCGCGGCTACGCCGATCACGAGCCGCTGCGGCAGCGCAAGCTGCTGCTGCACCGCGACGAGATCAGGAAGCTGATTGGCAAGACCACCGAGAAAGGGATGACGCTCGTGCCGCTGCGGCTCTTCTTCAGGAAGGGGCGCGTGAAGGTGGAGATCGGACTCGCGAAGGGAAAGAAGGACTACGACAAGCGCGAGACGATCAAGCGCAGGGAAGTGGAGCGCGAGACGCGCGCGGCCGTCAAAGCGCGGCAATAGTAGAATTCCGACGTGAGCGCCCCCTCCTCTCCGGTTCCTCTCCTCGATCTCCAGGCGCAGTACGCGCCGCTCCGCCAGCAGATTCTCGACGCCGTCACGCGCGTGTGCGACAGCCAGCGCTTCATCATGGGGCCGGAGATCACGGCGCTCGAACGGGAGCTGGCGGTGCAGATCGGGGTGCCGCACGCCATCGCCGTGTCGTCAGGGACCGATGCGTTGCTCCTGGCGCTGATGGCGCTCGACATCGGTGCCGGCGACGAAGTGGTGACCACCACCTACTCCTTCTTCGCCACCGCCGGCGCCATCGTCCGTGTCGGCGCGACGCCGGTGCTGGTGGATATCGACCCGATCACGTACAACATCGAGCCAGCGTCGCTCGACGCAGCGATCACGCCGCGGACGAAGGCGATCATGCCGGTGCATCTGTACGGCTGCTGCGCGGACATGGACCCGATTCTCCGGATCGCCGAGGCGCACGGGATCGCGGTGATCGAAGATGCGGCGCAGGCGATTGGCGCGACGTACCACGGGCGCCCCGCGGGTGCGATGGGGACGTTCGGCTGCTTCTCGTTCTTCCCAAGCAAGAATCTCGGCGCGTTTGGCGATGCCGGTCTCGTCACGACGACCGACGCCACGCTCGCACGCCGCGCTGAATTGCTGCGCATGCACGGGATGGAGCCGAAGTACTACCATCATCTGGTTGGCGGCAACTTCAGGTGCGACGCGCTGCAGGCCGCGGTGCTCCGCGTGAAGGCGCCGCATCTGGCGGCGTGGACCGAGGCGCGACGCCTCAACGCGAAGCGCTACGCGCAGCTGTTCCGCGATGCCGGTCTCCTCGACCGTATCGTGCTGCCGGTGCAGCCCGAGGGGCTCTATCACATCTTCAATCAGTTCGTGATTCGCGTGCCGCGCAGGAACGAGCTGAAGGCGTTCCTCGACGCGCGCCACATCGGCAACGAGATCTACTATCCGGTACCGTTCCATCTGCAGCCCTGTTTCGTCGATCTCGGATACACGCGGGGAGCGTTCCCGCACGCGGAGCAGGCGGCGGAGCAGACCATCGCGCTGCCGATCTACTCGGAGCTGTCGATCGAGCAGCAGCGCACGGTGGTCGATGCAATCGGCGGGTTCATCGCCTCGATCGGCGACGACGGACCGGCGCGATGATGCACGCCGACGCGCGGCGGGATGAACCGCGCGCCTCCGGGCGGATCAGCGGTCCCACGCGCATCTTCATCGGGCTCGTCCTCGGCATCCTCATCGGCTGGCTGTGGCCGTCGCTCGCCGTGTCCGTCCGTCCGATCGCCGACATCTTCCTGCGCATGATCAAGATCGATCGTGGCGCCGCTGCTGTTCTCGACGCTCGTCGTCGGGATCGCGGGCAGCGGCGATCTGAAGTCGCTCGGACGCATCGGCCTCAAGGCGATCGTCTACTTCGAGATCGCCACCACGATCGCGCTGCTCCTCGGCCTCGTCCTCGTCAACGTGTTCCAGCCGGGTGCGGGCCTCACCGTGCCGCTCGGCGACACCGCCGCGGTGTCAGGCATGCAGCAGGCGCAGCCGCACGCGTGGGATATCGTGCTGCACATGTTCCCGACGTCGATCGTCGACGCCATGGCGCGCGGCGACATCCTGCAGGTGGTCGTCTTCGCGACCTTCTTCGGGGTGGCCGTCGCGTCGATCGGCGAGCGCGGCCGGCCGGTCTTCGTCCTGATGGAATCGGTGGCCCAGGCGATGTTCCGCGTCACGCATTACGTGATGTGGTTCGCGCCGGTCGGCGTGTTCGCGGCGATTGGCGCGACAGTCGGCGGCAAGGGGATCGCCGTGCTGTTGACGCTGGGCAAGCTGGTGCTCGTGATGTATCTCGCGCTGGCGATCTTCGTCCTCATCGTCGTGGTGGGCGTGTCGCTCGTCGTGCGCGTGCCGTTCCTGGCGTTCGCGAAGGCAATCCGGGAGCCGTTCCTCCTCGCGTTCTCCACGGCAAGCTCGGAAGCGGCGCTTCCGGATGCGCTCGTCGTGATGGAACGTTTCGGCGTCCCCAAGAACATCGTCGCGTTCGTCCTGCCGACCGGCTACAGCTTCAATCTCGATGGGACGACGTTGTATCTGTCGCTGGCGAGCGTGTTCGTGGCGCAGATGGCCGGTGTCTCGCTCACGGCGGGGCAGCAGCTGATGATGATGCTGACGCTGATGCTCGCGAGCAAAGGGGTCGCCGGCGTCCCGCGCGGCGCGCTCGTCGTGCTCACCGGCATGCTGACGCAGTTCGGGCTGCCGCTCGAGGGCGCGGCGATTCTCCTCGGCATCGACCAGGTGCTCGATATGGGGCGGACGGGAGTCAACGTGATGGGGAACTGCATCGCCACGGTGGTCGTGGCGCGATGGGAAGGCGTGTTCGACGATCGGAAGATGCGGGCGTTCGCGCAGAGCGGGGAAGCAGCGTAGATGCGGATAGCAGTGGTGGGTGCGCGCGGTCAGCTGGGAGCGGCGATCGTGCAGGCAGCGGGTCGAGAACACGACGTGCACGCGTTCGATCGCGCGGCACTCGACCTGACCGACGATCTCGGCGTGATGGATGCGATGACCGCCGTCGAACCGGACGCGATCGTCAACTGCAGCGGCTACAACATGGTCGACGCGGCGGAGACGCACGCGGTCGACGCGCTGAAGGTCAATGCGTTCGCCGTACGGACGCTCGCGCGCGCGGCGAAAGAGGTGGGTGCCACGCTCGTCCACTACAGCACCGACTTCGTCTTCGACGGCACCGCCACCGAGCCGATGCCGGAGACGCTGCCGCCGAACCCCCGCAGTGTCTACGCGAGTTCCAAGCTGCTCGGCGAATGGTTCGCCGCGGACGCACCGGTCTCCTATGTGCTTCGCGTGGAGAGCCTCTTCGGGTGCGCACCTGGTGGACCCGACAAGGGGAGCCTCACCAACATCGTGAACGGCCTTCGTGCGGGCACGCCGGTGAAGGTGTTCGGCGATCGCACGGTGTCACCCACGCACGTCGGCGACTGTGCGCTCGCGACGCTCGCGCTGCTCGAACGGCACGCCGAGCCTGGCCTCTATCACTGCGTGAACAGCGGACACGGCACCTGGCACGATGTGGGGCTCGAGGCCGCGCGCCAGCTCGAGCTGCCGGCGAACTTCACCGTGGTGTCGGTCGACGACGTGAAGCTGCCAGCGGCACGTCCGAAGTACTGCGCGCTCTCGAACGCGAAGATCAACGCGGCGATCGGATATGCGCTGCCGACATGGCAGGACGCGCTGCGGCGATACTTGGGAAAGGGACAAGGAACAAGGGATAGGGACAAGGGATAAGGGATAAGGGATAGGGACAGAGGTCGGAGATCAGAGGCCGGAGATCAGAGGCGCCCCGACCCATCAGACCGGCCTGGCCCACCAGCCCCATCCACTCGTAGTGCCCGCCTTCAGGCTAATGTCGTTCGGATAATCCGTCGGGCCATGGCAGGAGGGTCAGATTGAACGGGCCTGAGACCGTGGTGGTGTGTCGGGTGCGTGGCCAGGGGCGTTGCGGTTGGCGGACCTGCCGGGGGACGGACCGCGGCCGCTTGGGGGGCGAGATGTAGGTGGCGATCTGGGCGAGGCCGCGCGCCAGGATCGCCTGGAGTTGCGCCTCCGTGATGAGGCCGCGCGTGAGGTCGACGGCAAGCCACATGGGCTTCACGCAGAATTCCAGCACCTTGGCGAGACTGATCCGCGCGGCGGCGAGGTCGGGGAGCGCGCCCTGCTGGCGCGCCGTCACCAGCGCCGCACTCGCGAGGACGAGCGCGGCGATCTCCTGCGCCGCCGTTTCGAGCGTCTGACTCTGGAGCAGGTCCGTGCGCCGCAGCACGCGTTTCACCGTGCGGAAGTAGAGCTCCTGCTCCCAGCGGCGCGCATACAGCGCGGCGAATCCCGGGCGGGCGCCATCGTCGGATCGAGCAGACTCGTCCAAAGGCACAGGACGTGCGCCGGCAGGCCCGGCCGGCCGATCTGCGCGCGAATTTCGCGGACGCGGAGCCGCTCCACGACGGTGGCGGGGCGCGTACGCGCGCGCACCGGGATCTCGATCACCCGGGAGCCATCGGCGAGCCGCTGCACGTGACGGGGGCGGGTCGCCCGGCCGGCGCGCACCAGGAAATGACTCCCGGTCGGCGCGCAGACCGCTTGGAAGGGCGCGACAAACGCGGCCACGCCGTAGAGCCGATCGCCGAGCAGGAGACTCTGGGGCGGCACCTGCGGGAGCAGCGTCTGCGCGAGGGCCCACTCCGACTCGCCCGCCGCCCCGATGGCCGCCGCCAGCGGATTGTGGTGGCCTACTTCGAGCAGGACCGTCGTGGTGAGTTTCGCAAAGGCGGCCGGGCCCACGGCCGTGCGCGCTTTCCGGACGCGCGGCGCGATCTGCGGCGTATTGCGCACACTGAACTGCGTGCCATCGATCGCGACGAGCCGCAGCGTGCGCCAGAAGGCGTCGGGCTCGTCGGGGGACGCGAGGGGCCGGAGCACGCGCGTCAGCAGCGCCGTGAAGGTCGCCCACGGGAGGTGCGCCCGCCGCTCGGCCGCCGAACTGTCCGCCCACGGCGTCTGAAACAACACGCGCATGTGCTCGCGCACCGTGCCCACGCCATACAGTACCTGGAAGACGAGGGTCGCGACCAACTGGCGCGTCGTCACCCGGCGCGGGCGGCCGCGGCGCCCCGCCGGCGGCTCGGGCAGGCCCTCGGGCCCCACGCACGCGTCAAACCACTCGAGAAAGTGCCCCGGAACCACCAGCGGGTGTGCCATGCCGCTGACGTACTCAAAGACGCCCTCCGGTACAAGTCCGAAATTTCCGAACGACATTAGGCTTCAGCCGGGCCTGATCTCATCGCACTTCGTGCAGGATCTCGGCGACGCGTTCGCCAATCGCCAGGCTCGACGTGAGGCCCGGCGAATCAATCCCGGCCGCGTGGACCACGCGCGTGTTGTGTGTGTCCCGACGGATGAGGAAATCGGCGAACGACTCGCTCGGCGGATGCAGCTTCGCACGGATGCCGCTCCCGCCGATGCGCATGTCCGCGATGGTGATCCCCTCGAGCAGCCGCTGCGCCGGCGCCACGAACGCCTCGAGCGGCAACCGATCGCCGTCGTAGTCGTCCTTGCGCGTCTGGTAGTGAATCGTAGGTCCGAGCGCGAGGTCGCCAGTGGTCGTCCGCACCACGTGCGTGCCGAGCCCATGCCCGGATGCGTGCGGCAGCGGATAGACCAGACCGCGCACGCGATTCCGCCACGCCGGGGTGAGCGACACGTACTCGCCGCGGCATGGATGAATCGTGAACGGCTCGCCGCCGAGCAACGCGGCGATCTCATCCGCGTAGAGACCGGCGGCATTCACCACTTGTCCGGCGACGATCGTCTCGCGCTCCGTCCGCACGGTGATGCTGTCGGTCGTCGTCACCGCGGCAAGCGGCCGCGTCCCCGGCAGCAGGATCGCGCCAGCATCCACCGCCGCGCGCGCCAGCGCCCGCACGTATGCCTCGGCGTCGACGATGCCGGTCGAGGGAGAGAAGATCGCGGCCACGCCGCGCACGTACGGTTCACGCGCATCGATGAACGCGCGGTCGACGATGCGGAGGTCGTCGACGTGGTTGGCGAGCCCGCGTGCGAGCAGCGGCTCGAGTATGTCGCGCTCGCGATCGTCAGTAGCGACGATGAGTTTGCCGCAGCGCTCGTGCGGGACGTCGTGCGCCGCGCAGAACGCGTAGAGCAGTTCGCGTCCGCGTACGCAGAGCGTCGACTTGAGCGATCCGACAGGATGATAGATGCCGGCGTGGATCACGCCGCTGTTGCGCGTGCTCGTGTCGAGACCAGGACGTGCATGGCGTTCGAGCACGCAGACGCCGAGGCCGCGTTGCGAAGCGGCGAGCGCGGACGCCAGCCCGGTGACCCCTGCGCCGATGATCACCACGTCGATGCGTTCCACGCGCGCGTCCTCCCTGAGCGCATCGTACACCGTGGTACAATCCGAGGGTTTTTGTCTGGGCGACACCTACCGGAGTTCGAATGGCCAAGCGCGCACTAATCACCGGGATCACAGGGCAGGACGGTTCGTACCTCGCCGAACTGCTGCTCGACAAGGGATATGAGGTTTACGGGATTGCCCGCCGGCTCAGTGCGCCGAACAACTGGCGCATCGAGCACCTCATGGATCGCATCACGGTGCTGCCGGGCGACCTGCTCGATCAGCTGTCGCTGCTGAAGGTCATCGAGGAAGTCCGACCTCAGGAAATCTACAACCTCGCCGCGATGTCGTTCGTGCCCGCGTCGTGGGACCAGCCGATGCTCACCGGCGAGTTCAACGCGCAGGGCGTCACGCGCGTGCTCGACGCGATCCGCCGCGTCGATCCCGCCATCCGCTTCTACCAGGCATCGTCGAGCGAGATGTACGGCAAGGTGCGCGAGGTGCCGCAGACGGAGCTGACGCCGTTCTATCCGCGCAGTCCGTACGGCGTGTCGAAGGTCTACGGCCACTACATCACGGTCAACTACCGCGAGAGCTACAACCTGTTCGCGGTCTCCGGCATCCTCTTCAACCACGAATCGCCGCGGCGCGGTCTCGAGTTCGTGACGCGCAAGGTGACCGACGGCGTCGCCCGCATCAAGCTGGGGCTGCGCGACAAGCTGTCGATCGGCAACCTCGATGCGCATCGCGACTGGGGCTTTGTCGGGCGACTACGTCAACGCGATGTGGCTGATGCTGCAGCAGGAGCGTCCGGACGATTACGTGATCTCGACCGGCATCGCCCATTCGGTGAAGGAGCTCATCGAGATCGCATTCGCAAGGGTCGATCTCGACTGGCAGAAGTTCGTCTATCAGGATCCGGCGCTCCTTCGGCCGGCGGAAGTCGATCATCTGCTCGGCGACTGCTCGAAGGCGAAGAAGGAGCTTGGCTGGGAGCCGAAGGTCGATTTCAAGGGGCTCGTCGAGATGATGGTCGATGCCGACCTCGCCCGGCTCAGTGGTGCGGCGGCCGTGGCCGGCGGCGGTAAGCGCTGATGGCAGCACCGGCGGCGACAGACCTGCTCGCGCGCATCCGGTCTTCGGAGGCGCGGATCGGCATCATCGGCCTCGGCTACGTCGGCCTGCCGCTCGCCGTGGAGTTCGCGAAGGCCGGGTTCGACGTCACGGGCTTCGACGTCGACGAGTGGAAGAATGGCGAGATCAACGCCGGTCGCAGCTACATCCCCGACGTTCCCACGGCGGAACTGGCCGAGGGCGTTCACGCGGGGCGGTTTCGCGCGACGAGCGACATGTCGAAGCTCGCGGAGATGGACGTTGTCGACATCTGCGTGCCGACGCCGCTCCGCAAGACCAAGGATCCCGATTTCTCGTACGTCGTGAAGGCGGTCGAGGCGACGGCCAAAGGTCTGCGCCGCGGGCAGCTCGTCATCCTCGAGTCGACGACCTATCCGGGCACGACCGACGAAGTCGTGCAGCCGCTGCTCGAGGAGCGCGGCCTGAAAGCTGGCGTCGACTTCCTGCTCGCGTTCTCGCCCGAGCGGGTCGACCCGGGCAACGCGCAGTACACGACGAAGGAGATTCCGAAGGTGGTCGGCGGTCATGGCGCCGCGAGCACCGAGGTTGCCTGCGCGCTCTACGGGCGCGTCGTCTCGCGCGTCGTGCCGGTGAGCTCCACGCGCGTCGCCGAGATGGTGAAGCTGCTCGAGAACACGTTCCGCGCGGTGAACATCGGGCTCGTCAACGAGATTGCCCTGATGAGCCGCAAGATGGACATCGACGTCTGGGAAGTCATCGATGCGGCGAAGACCAAGCCGTTCGGTTTCATGCCGTTCTATCCGGGGCCGGGGCTCGGCGGCCACTGCATTCCGATCGATCCGTTCTATCTGTCGTGGAAGGCGCGGCAGAGCGGCTTCGAGTGCCGCTTCATCGAGCTCGCCGGTCAGGTGAACGGTTCGATGCCGGAATATGTCGTCCAGCGAGTGGCCGACGCGCTCAACTCGGTGAAGAAGCCGATCAACGGTTCGCGCGTGCACCTGTTCGGTGTTGCCTACAAGCGCGACGTCAACGACATCCGCGAGTCGCCCGCGCTCGACATCATCGAGCTGCTCACGCGCCGCGGCGCAACGGTGACCTACACCGACCCGTGGATTCCGAAGGTCGAAGAAGGTCATCACGCGCTGACCTCGCAGCCGTTCGACGAAGCGGTCGCGCAGGGGTTCGATTGCGCGGTGATCACGACCGATCACGCCGCGTTCGATTACGCGCGGATCGCGGCGCTGCCGCTGGTGGTCGACACCAGGAACGCACTCAAGGGGCACACGCAACCGAACATCGTCCGGCTCTGAAGCCGGGCGGGCGGCACCGGGCACTGTGGACCGCACCTCCAAGCTCCTCGTCACCGCGTGGGCAGTGTTGCTCCTGCTGGTGGAGTTCTTCTACGTCAAGGGAGCGTGGCCGGCGATCCGATGGCTGGGGCCGTGCATCTTCATCGCGGCCGCGGCAGGGACAGCAATCGACCGACGCGTGGTCGCCCTCGTCACGTTCACCACCTACCTCTTTCCCGTCATCATCTGGCTCGATCGCGGCGGCGTGCGTACCACGTGCTCTATTCGGTCGCATGGCTCGGAGCCGCGCTCGGCGTCGTCGTCCCCGACGCGATCCGCCGTGGATGGCAGGTGCCCGTTCGCTGGCGTGTGCCGCTCGCATGCTGGGCCGCGGGCGTCTGTGCGACGGCACCGATCATCGCGCTGCGTGCGGTGGACTTCCGGAGCGAACTGCTGTTTCGCGGACGGCTGCCATTCGAGATGCTCAGCGACGTTCCGCTGCTGACCGTGGGATGGACGCTGCACGTGGCGCTCCTGCTCGCGATTGGCGTGTTGTGGTTCGACTGGCTGTGCGGCACCGACGAGGAGTTCCTGGTCCGCTGGGTGATCACGCCGATGGGGATCAGCGCCCTGATGTTGGGTGTGGTGGCTGGCTACCAGATGTTCGTCGACGTCACGTTCCTCAACCCGACGGTGTACGCCAACATCCATCGGGCATCGGGCACCATGATGGACGCGAACGTGAGCGGCGTGCTCGCCGCGATGTGGATTGGTGGCTGGGCCGCGCTCGTCGCGAGAGGACGACGGCTGTGGCTGCTCGCCGCGCCGGTGCTGCTGCTCTGGCTCGCCGTGTGGGCGACCGGTTCTCGAACAGGCTTCGCGTCAGCAGCGATTGTCTCTGTGTTGAGCCTGGGTGACTTCATCGCAGACGCGGACGCAGCGTCGCCTCACGCTGGTGAGTGCCGGCGTGGCGATCCTGGTGCTCGCGACCGTGCTCGTCGTCGCGGCGCGCCACAACCCGCACGTGGTCGGTCCGCTCACGCGATTCACCAGCGGTATGTCGGGTGCCACCCACGACGGCGTGCGCGCGACCCTTGTCGAACTGTGGAATCGCAACGGATATGGGTTGGCGGCCACTCGCGCCATCGAGGCCTATCCGGCCTTCGGTATCGGTGTCGGGGCGTTCCACCAGATGGCCGGGAGTTCGGTGGATGGCTGCCGCCGGACAACGCGCAGAACTGGTACCGGCATCAGCTGGTCGAGCTCGGTGTGGTGGGGAGCATCGGCTGGGATTGTCTTCGTGTCGTCGTTCGGCTGGTGGGTGCTCCGCCGGCACGCGGGGGAGCAGCCGGCGGCATGGGGCGTGCGCGCCGCGATCATCGCCATCGCGGCGATCAGCCTGCTCGGCGTCCCTGGGGGCAGGATCCCGGAGTGGCGTTCACGTTCTGGACCATGGCCGGATGGTTCCTCGCGGCGGCTGGCAAACCGCAGTCTCGATGGACCACGCCGCCGCCGTGGACCTGGGCCGCCGCCAGCATCATCGTCATCGCGCTGACGGCTGGTACTGTCGTCGTGAGTGCGACTGGACCGCTGCGGCTGCCCGTGCGGATTCAACGAGCGGGCGGTGAATACCTCTACGGGTTCTATTGGCCGGAACCAGACGGCGCAGGAGGAGTACTGGTGGGCGCGGCGTGTCGCCACCGCGGTCGTTCCTGTCGAGACGCGGTTCCTCTACCTCACGCTCCGGGTGAATCACGCCGATCTCGGCTGATTATCGGCTGGGCCAGGTGTGGGCGGTACGGATGAAGGTGATCGGACACGACGCCGAGAGCGGGCGCTCATTCCACGACCGCGCCGCGCCGCCGCCCAGGGCACTGGACGGCGATCATCAAGCGTCACGATGGCCGCGGCCCGGATGGCCAGTAGTCGGTGCGACGCCGGCTGGTCCTCGTTGAGCATCGCCAGCAAGCAATGCTCGATGTCGTCGTCGTGTCTGGCTTCAGCCGGACTTCTCGTTGCCCCGCCTGAGACGGACACCGCATCAAACGAAAACGTCATAGCGCGGGAGAAGGCGTGACGTCAGGAGCGGCCGCGCTTGCGCGTCAGCTCCTGTTCGTAGAGCGCACTGTTCTCGCTGCCGGATCAGCGGATGATGCGAGTAGCGTTTGCGGGCACGTCTCGGTGAACCCGCTTCGCCAGCGTGCGCACGCAACGACGTCGTCGCCAGCCCACACCAGCGCGTGCCTCCGGCGCACGCGTCTGCATCACCGGAAGGAAAGAGGACGCCGGTTTCGTCGTGTTCGACCACGTCGGGAACGCCGCCCACGGCGGTTGCCGCAATCGGCTTCGCTGCCGCCATGGCTTCTATGGCCGCGAACAGGGGTCCCTTCGTTGAGCGACGTGAGGGCGAACAGGTCGATCGCCCAATAGAACCGTGGCATATTTCGTCATCCAGCCGATGAAATGCACACGTGACGCCACTCCCAATTCACTGGCGAGCGCGTCGAGAGAGCGGTGCTCAGGGCCACCGCCGGCGAGCACCAGCCGCAGTGCAGGCACCGTTCGTTGCGCGCTGGCGAAGGCGCGCAGCAGCGTCGCGAGATCCTTCACGGGCACGAGGCGTCCGCGTAGCCGACGACGATGTCGTCGGGGTGTGCGCCGAATGACGCGCGCAGATCCGACGCGTGGCGATTGACCTCGAACAGCGCATCCAGGTCGAGCCCGAGCGGAACGATTGCTGTGCGGCTGTCGCGGGAGACGCCAAAGCGATTGACGATGTCGTCGCGTTGGCGAGGAAGATCCGCGTGATCACGACGTCGGTGACTCGCGCGAGCGCGCGCTCGACGGCGCGGATCGCTCGGGCCGATGTTCTCCGAGAAGTAGCCCTCGAAGACATGGCCGTGGAACGTGTGCACGACGAGCGCCCGGTTCGCGCGGCTTCTCGTCACGTTGTAGAGCAGCGCGGCCAGGCGGCCGAGGGTGCCGGCCTTGGCGGTGTGCGTGTGGACGACATCCGGCCGTTCGCGAACAGCATGCGCGTGAGCGCGATGAAGGCACGCAGATTGCCAGTGGCGCGGACGCTGCGGCCGAGCCCTGGAATGCGTGCGATCGGAATCGCGCGATCAGGGCGGCCGACTCGAGTGATGCCTCACCGTCGTCGAGCGCGCCGAACGCCAGCAGCGTGTCGTGACCGCGGCGTTGCAGCCCTTCGTTGAGGAGCGAGACGTGGCGTGCCGGGCCGCCGACGTTCAGCCTGGCGATGACGCGTAAATGTTCGACAAGCTGTGGATCTTACTATCTCATCTTCGTGGGGACGTCGCGTGCGGCTCGAAGCGCCGCACACAGGTGCTGTTCGGATTCTATCGTGTTTCCCTATTAACCTTAGCAATACGTAACTGAACGAAGTAACCAGACATAG